>NZ_CP047410.1:0-2150064 GCF_013487845.1 Lactobacillus sp. 3B(2020)
TTGACTGAGCTCTCTTCTCTTGAATCTCTTTGGGAAGCGGTCCAGAACACGTTTAAGCAGACCATTACTGGTCCAACTTATGAAAACGTTGTTGCTCCGGCAAAAGCTGATTCTCTCTCTAACCACCAATTAACCGTTGTTGTACCAACGGAATATCACCTTGATTGGTGGCAACGGAGCTTAAATACGCAGCTTAAGCACATTTTGCGGGAACAAACTGGCCAAGATATCGAACCGCGGTACGTCTTAACTAAAAACTTAATTAACAAGTCAACGACTACATCAACGACCGCCGCTACCCCAACGTTTCAAGAACAAACCCCACTCAATCCTGAGTATACTTTCGAAACTTTTGTTGAAGGGCGGAGTAATCAATTTGCCTATGCATCGGCTTACGCTGCTTCCGAACAACCGGGTGGCCTTTACAATCCCCTTTTAATCTATGGAGGAGTTGGTCTAGGAAAAACCCACTTAATGCAAGCAATTGCTAACAATATGTTGATTCATAATCCAAACGCGAAGATCAAATATGTTACTAGCGAAAACTTTATGAATGACTATATTAATTCAATTAAAAACCGGACCCAAGAAGAATTCCGGCGCGAATATCGTGACTTAGATGCCCTTTTAGTTGATGATGTGCAATTTTTAGCTTCAAAAAACGAAACTGAATTAGAATTTTTCAATACTTTCAATGTTTTGCACGATAATAGTAAACAAATTGTTTTAACTGCCGATCAAAACCCGAAAGAAATTCCAAATTTAACAGAACGGTTGGTATCCCGCTTTGTTTGGGGACTAACTGTTGAAATTACTTCCCCGGGACTAGAAACCCGGATTGCCATTCTTAACCGCAAAGCAGAAGAAGAAAATATCCAAGGCGTACCTAGTGAAGTCCTCAACTACATTGCAACTAAGATCAATACCAATGTGCGAGAGCTCGAAGGAGCTTTAATGCGGGTACGAGTATATGCCCAATTACACAACACCCCAATTACTACGGCAATTGCTGCCGAAGCCTTACAAGGAATTGGTGATGCCCCAACAACCGCCTTAACAATCGATTTAATCCAGAAAAAAGTAGCTAATTTCTACGGTATTACGCAAGCCGATATTACTGGTAAAAAACGGGTTAAAACCATTGTTATTCCGCGCCAAATTGCGATGTACCTTTCTCGTGAGTTAACTGATAATTCCCTCCCTAAAATTGGGAAAGAATTCGGTGGTAAAGACCACACAACGGTTTTACATGCAATTGATAAAATTGAAAAACAATTGCAAGCTGACTCCCAGTTACAAAATGATATTAAGAACTTAAAGGCCGCTTTAACCCCTTAAAATATCTTGGTTGTGGAAAACTCTGAATTCATCCCCAGCTTTTCCACAAATTATCCACATGCTAAATATCCTATATTCTCAACTGTTTCTTTTACTTTTCCACAGTCTCCACAGGACCTACTACTACTACTAAACTATATATATATATACATTAATATTTATTTATACTTTGGAGGAAACTATGAAATTTTCCATTAAGCGATCAGCATTTATTAATGAACTAGCAAATGTTTTACGTGCAATTTCATCAAAAACAACAATCCAAATTCTAACCGGGTTAAAGTTAGTTGCTACGGATAATGAATTAATCCTAACCGGTAGTAACTCAGATATTACAATCCAATCAACTCTTTCAACTAGCGATGGAGCTTTGGAATTAATAATCGAAGAACCAGGTGCCATTGTTTTACCTGCACGTTTCTTCAACGAAATCATCAAAAAATTGCCTGATAGTAAGGTTACGTTAGAAGTAAAAACTGGTTTTCAAGCTAATATTATTTCTGGATCCGCAGAATTTACAGTTAATGGCCAAGATGCTAACAACTACCCACACTTACCAGAAATGGAAAGCAATGAAAACGTCCAAATCGCACCAGATTTACTTCGCGAAGTAATTGATCAAACTCGGATTGCCGTTTCTAAACAAGAAAGTAGACCAATTTTAACGGGAATCCATGTTCTACTTACGAGTAATCAATTAACGGCAATTGCGACAGATAGCCACCGTTTAGCTCAACGCAAAGTAACCTTACCAGAAACGGTTGAAGTACCAGCCGATGTGGTTGTTCCAGGGACTAGTATGACTGAACTAGCACGGATGATCGTTGATCAAAATGAGGCCATTGAATTACAAATCGCTGAAAACATGGTACTTTTTAAATTTGGCCATACTTTGTTCTATTCACGGCTATTAGAAGGGAATTATCCCGAAACGAGTCGGCTAATTCCAGACACTTCAACCACTGATCTTGAAATTGATGCCACCACGCTATTAAATGCTATTTCACGGGCATCTTTACTTTCTCATGAAGGTCGGAATAATGTGATAAAACTCACTCTAAATCCAGAACAAAAATTAGTTAAAATTAGTGGTGACTCGGCTGATGTTGGGAATGTTGAAGAGGAATTAACATTTGAAAGCCTCGATGGTGATGAACTGGCAATTTCATTTAACCCAGATTACATGGGAGATGCATTGAAGTCATTTGGTGGAATCAAAGTTAAGTTAGCTTTTAATTCACCACTTCGGCCATTTACTTTGGTTCCAGCAGATGATGAAGTTAACTTCGTGCAATTAATTACCCCAGTTCGGACATTCTAAATTAGGGTAGGTCGTAGTTGCTGAATAACCTTCGGAGATGAAAGAGGGAGGCTGGGAATTAACTATTAATTTTTGCCCCTCTAACATTAAAATCCGGACTATAATTTTTGCCTTGATCAAAAATTGTAGTCCGGATTTTCGATTATTTATGAAATTGGCCCTCCATCGGTTAATTAATTGTCCCAATTTCGTTATGTTTAATGTCATCAGGGCCAGGCCAATGTCATTTTCCACAGCCCGTTGACCACGCAAGTGAGTTCGGCGTATGCCAAAATCCCTCTTCATGTGACCAAAGACTGGCTCAACGTCGAACTTCCGTCGACGATAAATCGCCTTACCTTCGTCACTTGAGAGGGTCGCTTTCACTTTTGCTTTGTAATAATTCCAGGTCGGGTTAACCTTCATATAACGTTGCCGACCACCTGGTGTTTTCGTTAATTTATCCAATTGCGCTGACGGCTGGTGCTTATCTGCCCGATAGATTTTAAAATCACGTTTGAAACCATATTTATCGATTTGCTCACTATACCGATAAAAGCTAAAACGAACCCCTAAATGATCAATATAGTAATCATCTTCGGCGTTATACTGCCAATTTTGTGAGTTAGTTGGGTCGTTTTTAAACTTGCGCTTCTGTTCCTTTTGATAAGTTGTATAGGGAATAATAGGTTGCTTTTCAAACTGATCAAGAATCGTTGTGTAATTGTATTCACTACCATAACCTGCATCAGCGACGATATGTTTAAAGAAGCCTAAGGCATGAAATTGCTTAAGAAATGGCACTAAAGTCCTTGTATCAGTTGGGTTTGAAAATAATCCGTAATCAAGAACAAATTGCTTATGAGTGGCAATTTGTAAGTTATAGCCAGGTTTCAATTCCCGATTCATCATCGGATCTTCTTTCATACACATAAAAGTCGCATCATGATCAGTCTTGGAGTAGCTATTGCGACCTTGGAAGATATCTTCGGCATGTTCATACTTTTGGGCACGAGGAATTAAGTCGTTGCTTAGCTGGTGGCGAAGTTTTTTTAGGAAACGACGACGCCGTTTCCTAACTGAACCACCTTTGATGATTTTGGGTTCTTGCTCAATCTCTTCATCTAATTTAGTGATTTGCTCTCCGAGTTCTTGTTCCATTGTTTTCATGCCTTCGGCAGAAGTGACCAGCTCTGGCGCCATTTCTTGCACCACTCGTTTTTCCACTAATTCCTCATAAATCTTACTTGTCTTTTCCCTTAACTTAGCGTGGTACTTTTCCACTGCACGACGCCAAGTAAATGAATATTTATTGGCATCAGCTTCGACCTTGGTTCCATCAATAAAAACTGCATCATTTTGAATTAGGCCGTGATCTGTTAAAGCCATGGTAAAGTAGACAAAAGCACGCTTGATCAGATTACTAGCGTGCTGACTGCTCCGAAAGTTATTGATGGTGTGGTAACTATAAGTATAGTCATGGGCTAACCAACGCATTGGTAGACTCTCATCCAACATCATTTCAATCTTTCTTCCAGAATAGGTTTGACGCGAGTAGGCAAACAAGAGGATCTTAAGCATAATTGCTGGATGCGATGCAGGGCGGCCAGTAGCCGCCACCGACTCTTCCAATAGAACCTCCTGTGGAATTGAGTCGACAAATGCACTAATTAGTCGCGCAATATGGTTCTTTGGTAAATCATAGTTATAGTTTAGTACGAATTCGGTTTGCCCTATGGTATAATTTTGATACATGGAAATCGCTCCTTTTTGTTTGTTTTCGTGATAATTACATCATATCAGGAGCAACTTCCTGTGTACATAAAAACCGGATGATGAATTGTTTAAGAAATTCATCATCCGGTTTTTACTTTGGACTAGGAGTTTTTTCCCAGCCTCCCCCTTTTTCATCAAACGATTTTAAATGTAGCTACGGCCGTTTTACATCACTAAAGGCAAAAATCATTCAACCACCAAAAAATAGCTGAGAAGCGCTTAAAACGGTCATATATTTGTATTTGCCCCTTAAAACGGCTATAATGTAAAGGTGTTTAAAGTGTAGGTGAAAAGATTGGAAAAAGAAGTAACATTTAAGATTGATCGTCCATTTATTACCCTTGGTCAACTGCTTAAGGAAGAGGGGATTATCCCAACGGGCGGTGCAGCAAAATGGTTTTTAAAAGAGCAGACAGTTACTGTGAATGGTCAACCGGAAGACCGGCGGGGGAAAAAGTTATATCCTGAGGACGAAGTTATAGTAACTGGGATTAGAAAAATTATAATTTTGGGTTAGCAATGCTACTAAAGGAAATGGAACTTCGGCACTTCCGAAATTATGATCATTTGGAAGTGACCTTTACCCCTGGAGTAAATGTCTTAATTGGTGAAAACGCTCAGGGTAAGACCAACCTTTTAGAAGCAATTCACTATTTAGCGTTAGTCCGAAGCCATCGGACAAATAAGGATAAAGAATTGGTAGAGTGGCACGCTCAAAATGCAATTCTTAAGGGCAAAGTTGAGCGGCAAACGGGGACGATTCCCCTTGAAATTCAGCTTGGTAAAGGGGGAAAACAGGTTAAAGTAAATCATCTTCCCCAAAGCCGGCTTTCAACTTATATCGGAAATTTAAACGTCGTCTTATTTGCTCCTGAAGATTTGGCTTTAGTAAAAGGGGCGCCAGCCTTGCGACGACAATTTATGAATGTCGAGTTTGGCCAGATAAGTAGTCGTTATTTATATAACTTAAGCCACTTTAACGATGCTCTTTATCAACGAAATCAGTATTTAAAGCAATTGAGAAGTCGGCAAGCTACCGACCGGATTCTTTTAGAAGTTTTGTCCGACCAGTTGGCGACTTTTGGTAGTGAAGTAACTGCAATTCGTTATCGATTGGTGAAGCGATTAGAACAGTGGGCCCAACCGCTTCACGAAGAAATCTCGCAACAAAAAGAAAAATTACAGCTGAAATATGTTAGTTCATTAATGATTGACGATCAAAGTGAGGTTGCAGACTTACAAGAGCAACTCCAAACATTATTGCGAATAAACATTGAAAAGGAGATTGCCGCTGGAACTACCTTAGTTGGTCCTCAACGTGATGATCTGCATTTTTTAGTTAACGACAATAACGTTCAACATTTTGGTTCCCAAGGACAACAAAGAACAACGGCACTAGCGGTTAAATTAGCCGAAATTGACTTAATGCAGGAACAGACCGGCGAATATCCCCTTTTGCTTCTGGATGACGTTCTTTCGGAATTAGATAATGATCGGCAGACTCATTTATTAACGGCAATTCAAGATAAGGTTCAGACATTTTTAACGACAACGAGTTTGAGTGGGGTTGCGCGACAATTAATTAAAGCGCCAACGATTTATCAAATTCATCATGGTCAATTGTCTACAGTTGCAAATTAGTGCATGGATAGGGAGGAAACAGCGTGAGTCAAGAAGAATTAGCAGAAAAAAAGGCCGAATTAGCAAGTGAATATGATGCTAGTCAAATTCAAGTTCTGAAGGGACTAGAAGCTGTTCGAAAACGGCCGGGGATGTATATTGGATCAACGACAGTTCAGGGTTTGCATCATCTTGTTTGGGAAATTGTCGATAATGGAATCGATGAAGCCTTGGCTGGCTTTTGTGATGAAATTAATGTCATCGTTGAACCTGATAATAGCATTACCGTAGCTGATAATGGTCGAGGAATTCCGGTTGATATTCAAAAGGAAACGGGGAAACCCGCTCTTGAAACCGTCTTTACGGTTCTTCATGCTGGCGGTAAGTTTGGTAACGGTGGTTATAAGGTTTCTGGGGGTCTCCACGGGGTTGGGGCTTCAGTTGTTAATGCCCTTTCAACGGAACTTGACGTTACGGTTACCCGGCAGGGTAAACGGTACCAAATGGACTTTAAGCGGGGCCATGTTAACCATCCAATGAAGATAGTGGCAGAAGGCCTTCCGGAAACCGAGCATGGGACGGTAGTTCACTTTAAGCCAGATCCGGACGTTTTCAAGGAAACAACTGTTTATAATATTAAAACCTTAACAGATCGGATTCGGGAACTTGCCTTTTTGAATAAGGGCCTGAAGATCACGATTGAGGATAAGCGGCCAGCTGAATCAACGAAGGATGAATTTCACTATGAAGGTGGAATTCGACATTATGTTGAATATTTGGATGAAGGCCATGATGTCCTTTTTGATCCTCCAATTTACGTTGAAGGAACTAGCAATGGGATCACGGTTGAAGTTTCCTTGCAATACACCGATGATTACCGAAATAATCTCCTGACCTTTACTAACAATATCCATACCTATGAAGGTGGGAGCCACGAAACTGGTTTTAAGACCGCTTTAACGCGGGTGATTAACGACTATGGGAAAAAGTCTGGTCAGCTGAAGGGAAATAACGCCACTCTTTCTGGGGATGATGTTCGAGAAGGTTTGACGGCGGTTGTTTCAATTAAGCATCCAAACCCGCAATTTGAAGGACAAACCAAGACCAAGTTAAGTAACTCGGATGCAAGGACGGCAACCGATCGAATTTTTAGTGAAACTATGACCCGGTTTATGATGGAAAATCCGGAAGTTGCTCACAAGATTGTTGATAAAGGGTTGCTAGCTTCTAAAGCCCGGGTAGCAGCTAAGCGGGCTCGAGAAGTTACCCGGAAAAAGAGTGGGTTGGAAATCTCTAACTTACCGGGGAAACTTGCGGACAACACTAGTAAAGATCCCAATATCTCGGAATTATTTATTGTCGAAGGGGACTCTGCTGGTGGGAGTGCTAAGCAGGGGCGTTCCCGGTTAACTCAAGCAATTTTGCCAATTCGGGGGAAGATTTTAAACGTCGAAAAGGCTAGCTTAAACCGGGTGCTTGCTAATGATGAAATTCGGTCCCTCTTTACGGCCCTTGGAACGGGCTTCGGGGAAGACTTTGATGTTTCAAAGGCTAACTACCACAAGTTGATTATTATGACGGATGCCGATGTCGATGGGGCACACATTCGGACCCTTTTACTAACCCTCTTCTATCGGTTTATGCGGCCAATGATTGAAAATGGATACGTTTATATAGCTCAACCACCGCTATACCAAGTTCGGCAAGGTAAGTTTGTGAAGTACATTGATTCGGATGAAGAATTAGAGCAGGTTGTAAATTCGCTTCAGCCAAGTCCAAAACCTGTTATCCAACGCTACAAGGGGCTTGGTGAAATGGACGCTGAACAACTTTGGGAAACGACGATGGACCCAGAAAAACGGCGATTATTACGAGTTAAGCTTGATGATGCCAAAGCAGCCGATGAAATTTTCCAAATGCTGATGGGAACCAAAGTTGGTCCGCGGCGGGAATTCATCGAAAAAAACGCCACCTTTGTTAAGAACTTAGACCTGTAAGCAACGAGAAGAGGAGGATGAATAGTGGCACAAGAAGATTTGCCAAACCGGATTACTGACGTCAATCTAACGAGCCAGATGCGGAATTCCTTTTTGGATTACGCAATGAGCGTGATTGTTTCCCGGGCTTTACCAGATGTTCGGGATGGGTTAAAGCCTGTACAACGGCGGATCCTATACGGAATGAATGAACTTGGGGTAACTCCTGATAAGCCATATAAGAAGTCAGCCCGGATTGTTGGGGATGTCATGGGGAAATTCCACCCTCACGGTGATTCTTCGATTTATGAAGGACTTGTCCGGATGGCCCAAGATTTTTCCTACCGTTACATGCTAGTTGACGGGCATGGTAACTTTGGTTCTGTTGATGGTGACGGAGCAGCTGCCATGCGGTATACCGAAGCTAAGATGAGTAAAATCGCCGTTGAAATGTTGCGGGATATCAATAAGGATACGGTTGATTTTCAAGATAACTATGATGGAACGGAAAAAGAACCACAAGTCTTACCTTCTCGCTTTCCAAACCTTTTAGTAAATGGGGCTTCTGGAATTGCGGTTGGGATGGCGACCAATATTCCAACCCATAATTTAGGGGAAGTCATTAGTGCTTTACACGTTTTAATGGATAATCCTAATGCTACGACTGAAGACTTGATGAAAGTCTTGCCAGGTCCAGACTTTCCAACTGGTGGGGTTGTAATGGGCAAGGCCGGAATTCGGAAAGCTTACGAAACCGGGCAAGGATCAATCGTCGTACGAGCCAAGGTTGAAATTGAAGAAGCCAAGAATGGCCGTCAACGGATCGTGGTTCATGAAATTCCGTACATGGTTAATAAGGCCAAGTTAATCGAGCGGATTGCTAGTTTAGCTCGGGAAAAAGAAATCGATGGGATCACCGACGTCAATGATGAAACTGACCGGGAAGGGATGCGAATTGTTATTGATGTGCGGCGTGATGCTAGTGCGGAGGTCATTTTAAATAACCTTTACAAGATGACCTTGATGCAAACGACCTTCAACTTTAACATGTTAGCAATCGTTAATGGGGCACCAAAGATCCTGAGCTTAAAGGAAATCTTGCAATACTACTTAGCTCACCAAGAAGAAGTGGTTCGGCGGCGGACCGAGTTCGACTTAAAGAAAGCCCAGAGTCGGTTGCACATTGTCGAAGGGCTGCGAATTGCCCTTGATCACATTGATGAAATCATCAAGATTATTCGGCAATCAGAAACTAGTGAGTTAGCCAAAGAGCAATTGATGAATAACTATGGTCTTTCAGATCGGCAAGCTCAAGCCATTCTTGATATGCGGTTAGTTCGGTTAACCGGTTTGGAACGAGAAAAAATCGAAGCTGAGTACAAGAAGCTAGTGGACGCTATCGCTGATTACAAGGACATTTTGGCCCATGCTGAACGGATTCATGCCATTATTTACGATGAATTATTAGAAATTCAAAAGCGGTTTGGGGATCCTCGGCGGACAGAACTTCAAGTTGGCGATATTACTAACTTAGAAGATGAAGACTTGATCGAAGAAGAAGGGATTGTGGTTACCTTAACCCATAATGGCTATATTAAGCGGTTGCCGGTTGATGAATTTAAGTCCCAACACCGTGGTGGTCGTGGTGTTAAGGGAATGGGGGTTCATAATGATGATTTCATTGAACAACTCATCACTAGTTCAACTCATGATAAGCTACTCTTCTTCACGAATACTGGGAAAGTCTTTGCAATGAAGGGATATGAGGTACCAGAATATGGTCGCTCAGCCCAAGGAATTCCAGTAATTAACTTATTGGGAATTGACGGGGATGAAAAAATTACTGCTGTGATCAATGTGGAACGGAATGAGGACCATGGCGAACAAGATCTGTTCTTTGCAACGAAGCAAGGGGTTGTAAAACGGACAGCGGTTAATGAGTTTGCAAATATCCGGAGTAACGGTTTGAAGGCCTTGAACTTACATGAAGCCGACGAATTGATTGCGGTCGATATTATTGATCACGATCAAAATATGATTTTAGGAACCCATCTTGGTTATGCAGTTAGTTTTCCAGCCTCAGCGGTGCGGTCGATGGGGCGGTCAGCTGCCGGGGTTCGTGGAGCCCGGCTTCGAGAAGGCGACTACTTGATTGGAGCGGCCCCATTAAATGCTAATAGTCATGTTTTAGTTATCTGTGAAAATGGATATGGTAAACAAACACCGGCAAGCGAATATCCAATTAAGGGTCGTGGTACCATGGGGATTAAGACCGTCAATGTTACCGCAAAGAATGGTCCTTTGGTTGGTTTAACCACCGTTAACGAAGATAAAGATATCATGTTAGTAACTGATAAAGGAGTTATCATTCGCTTTGGAGTCGAAACAGTTTCGGAAACTGGCCGTTCTACAATGGGTGTCCGGTTAATTAAGATGACTGATGACTCGAAGGTGGCCACAATGGCGACTGTTGATAAAGAGGATGATGAAACTGATGAAGATGAATCATCAGAGTCAGTAACGGAAGCAGTAACCGAAAAGCCGAAAGATTAATAATTAAAATGAGACGTTAGGTAGGAGAATTCTTACCGGACGTCTTTTTTGATATGATAAAATATTGACAATTATAAAATTCATCGTTTTTGGTTTAAGATGAATATAACTTACGGAAAGGAGAAGGAAATGGCCCAATTTCCATATCAGATTTTTGCGACCGTAGTTGAAACGGGGAGCTTTGCTAAGGCGGCCGCAAAGTTAAATGTTACGCCAAGTGCAGTTAGTCATGCAGTAAGTCAGTTAGAGCGGGAATTTGGCTTTCCGATCTTTTATCGAGCGCGGGCTGGAGTAACCCTAACGGCAGATGGGGCCCAATTATTACCCTACATTGAAGAAATTTTAAGCTTGGAAATGAATCTATCCCAACGAGTCGAACAGATTCGGGGAGTTAACGCTGGTCAAATTCGAATTGGTGCCTTCAGTAGTATTTGCGTTAGTTGGTTACCTAAAATTATTCAGCAATTTAAGGAGCAATATCCAGCCATTGAAGTTAAGATCATTCAAGGTGACTTTAATGAGATCGCTCATCAGACCCAATTAGGCGAACTCGATCTGGGGTTTACCGCCATGCCGGTTTCGGAAAAAGTAACGGTTTACCCATTAATTAATGATCCAATCTATTGTGTAACTCCCGCTGATTTTACGCCGGCTAATGGAGCCACAATTACAGAAAAAGATGTAGCTGGGCAAAAGTTTATTTTGCAACAAATTGACTATGATCGGGATACCAAACTTGTCCTAGATTATTACCGAGTGACCCAAAATTCTTTAACTTTTTCGATCGATGACCAATCAATTTTAGCCATGGTTGAAGCAAAATTAGGTTTTGGGGTGTTACCTAAGTTAGCTTTACAAAAATTAACAGGGCCGGTTAAGATCTATCGCTTCGAAAAAGAATTTCAACGGCACTTAGCACTAGTTGCCAATCGAACCCAAGAAAAAGCACCGGCAACGCAAAAAATGGTAACTTTAATCCATGATTTTTTAGCTAATGAATACGGTGATCAATTAATTTGGCAAAAAAAATAAGATAAAAAATGTAAATTGCAAAAAATTACGTATATATATAATAGGGACCGCAACCCTAGATCACGAAAGTCAATTGTTTTTGAAACTTGTGATTTTTTGAGATTTATGCTAACATATTTGCTTGTGAGTATACGTAATTCGTCTACTCTCCTTGTTCCTTCTAAATTTGTAGGGGAGGAACCAGAGTCCATAAGGAGGTGTAACATTCATGGAAACACGCAAATATGAAATTACTTACATCATTCGTCCTGATATCGAAGAATCAGCTAAGGCAGAATTAGTTGCTCGCTTCGACAAGATTTTGGCGGACAATGGTGCTACGGTCGTTGATTCAAAGGACTGGGATACGCGGCGTTTTGCTTACCCAATCGCTAAGTACACTGAAGGTACTTACCACGTGGTAAACGTTGAAGCTGACTCAGATGAAGCTTTGAATGAATTCAGCCGTTTGGCTAAGTTTAGCGACGACATTCTGCGTCACATGATTGTTAAGCGCTAGGCTTAACCAATCGTTAAAAATGAGAGGAGTGCGATAACCCATGTTAAATCGTGTAGTATTAACTGGACGACTTACTCGGGATCCAGAGTTGCGGTACACTGGAAGCGGCACGGCAGTTTGTTCATTTACGGTTGCAGTTGACCGGCAATTTCGGAATCAACAAGGTAACCGAGAAGCGGACTTTATTAACTGTGTCATCTGGCGGAAGTCAGCGGAAAATTTCGCTAATTTCACGCACAAGGGAGCAATGGTCGGGATTGACGGCCGGCTTTCAACGCGAAATTACGAAAATAATCAAGGTCAACGGGTATATGTGACCGAAGTTACCGTTGACAACTTCGCGCTCTTAGAACCACGAAATGCTAGCCAAGGAAATCAAGGTAACTTTAACCAAAATAATAATGGCGGTTTTGGTAACCAAGGTTTTAACAACCAAAATGCTTTTGGTGGCAACAATGGTTTTGGAGCTCCTCAACAACCCGCAAATAATAACGCCTTTGGCGGAAACAACGGCGGGGTTTTTGATCAAAATAATTCGGTTGATCTCGGTTCCTTACCATTTGGCAACGATGATTCTGATGCTGATAGTGGTCAAGTGAATATCGACGATCAGAGTGCAATGAGCACGGACCAAAAAAAGCCGTCATCCGATCAAGATGATCAAGGTGATCATCCTTCAATCGATGATGTTCCATTCTAATTAATATTAATAAGGGAGGTAAATTTCATGGCTCAACAACGTCGTGGTGGCCGTCGTCGCCGTAAGGTTGACTTCATCGCCGCAAACCACATTGAATACATCGACTACAAAGATACTGATTTATTGCGTCGCTTTATCTCTGAACGGGGTAAGATTTTACCACGTCGGGTAACTGGGACGAGCGCTAAGAACCAACGTCGGCTTACGATTGCAATCAAGCGGGCTCGGATTATGGGCTTGTTACCATTCGTAGCAGAAGACTAATCTGCGTTAATTAAATTGGGGAAAAACTTTTCAAAGGCTTGGTCATCATAAACAGGCCGGAGTTTTAACCTAAGTTTCTGAAGAATATTCAGAAACACGACAGAGGTTGGGGCTGGGAAGAAACTCATGTTTCTTCCTAGCCCCTTTTTTATCTCCGAATGTTACTCAGTAACTAAGGTCAAAAAGCACGGCCTTAGCGGATAAGTGCGAACGAAAGGCCGATTCTGATGAATCAACCTTCGTCCTTCTTATCCCAACCAGGCCGTCAAGGAGCTTTTTTCCCAACCTCAACCTCTTTTTGCATTTCACGTCGCTTTTATTGATGGTAAGATAGTAGTAATAGTTTTCGGTTAAGGGAGGTGATCGTTTGCGCTGGATAAAAGCAATGCAACTAACAAAAATAATTCGCCATCGCCGGGTCGGCTGGACTTTTGGTGCCTTAATTGTGCTTGTTTTTCTTGGGGTTGCGAGTGCTTTTACAGTTAATTGGCGGTGGGGGATTGTTGCCCTTATTTTGGCAGGTAGCGCCTTTTTGATTAGTCTAGTTCAATTACGGGACCTCATTGCGGATACAGAAAGCTACGTTAATGATTTATCCTATCAAATTCAGCGGGGCCAGCAAGAAGCCCTCTTGGAAATGCCGATAGGGTTGGTCATGCTAGATGAGCAAGGTATCGTTAAATGGATTAATCCATACATGGCAAAGTATTTCTTGCTTCGGTTAGTGGTTGGCCAACCGTTAGCAGAAGTAGATGCGGCATTGGCTGAACTAGTTGAAAAAAATAAAGATGCCAAAGTACCAGTTGTTGTTACTTGGCAAGATCAAAAGTTTGAATTTCTGTATCAAACGCGCTATCATACGCTCTACTTGCTTAATGTAACTCGTTATGAACAAATAAACCAACGGTATCATGATGAACAATTATTCATTGGAAATATCTACTTGGATAATTATATTGAATTAACCCAGGGAATGAGTGATCCGGCGGTTTCAAATTTGCATAATTATGTAACTTCAGAGCTCAGTAAATGGGCGGCCAAGCACGAATTGTTACTAAAAGTAATCGATGATGATAATTATCTTTTGCTAGGGCATCAACGATCATTAGTTGAACTTGAAAAAGAGAAGTTCAAGGTGCTTGATACGATTCGGGAAAATACGTCTAAGATGAATTCGCCAGTTACCTTAAGTGTGGGGATTGCGGATGGTAATGCAAATCTAATTAAATTAGCAGATACGGCGCAGAGCAACCTCGACCTTGCGCTGGGACGGGGTGGCGATCAAGTCGTAGTAAGAGCCCAAGATCAACCAGCTCGTTTTTACGGTGGTAAGACTAATCCGATGGAAAAGCGGACCCGAGTTCGGGCGCGGATGATTTCTCAAGCCCTTCAAGAATTAATGTTAGGGGCCGATCAGGTATTTGTGGTTGGTCACCTTAAGCCAGATATGGATTCAATGGGAGCTTGTTTAGGAATTCGCCGTATTAGCGAAATGAATGATAAGCAATGCTACGTAGTGCTTGATCAAGAGAATTTGCATACTGATATTGAACGGTTAATGGCACAAGTTCATAATTACCAGAGTATTGCCGAACACATAATTACTCCGGAACGGGCCCAAGAAATGGCAACCGATCAAAGCTTGTTGGTGATGGTTGATCATTCAAAAGTGTCAATGTCGATGGCCCCCAAGTTATATGACCGTTTGAAGAATCGGACAGTGATTATTGATCACCACCGGCGGGGCGAAGAATTTCCAGAAAATCCGCTTTTGGTTTATATTGAACCGTACGCTTCCTCAACTTGTGAATTGATTACTGAAATGTTTGAGTATCAACCACGAGAAAGTAAGGCTCTGAATAAACTTGAAGCGACAGTTATGCTCACGGGGATTCAAATTGATACTAAGTCCTTTACCCACAATGCAGGGACGCGGACCTATGATGCTGCTTCTTATCTCCGATCGGCAGGGGCCGATGGGACTTTGATTCAGGCCTTCATGAAAGAGAACTTAACGAATTTCATGGAGCGTAATCACTTAATTTCAAATGCTAGCTTCATTGATGATAAAATAGCGATGTGTATCGGTGAAGACGATCGCTTTTATGACCCAGTCACAGCAGCCCAGGCAGCAGATATGCTGTTAAGTGTTGAAGGGATTGAAGCTTCCTTTGTTATTTCCCGGCGGAATAGTGAAGTGGTTGGGATTTCAGCTCGCTCAACTGGAAGCTTTAATGTTCAATTAATAATGGAAAAAATGGGTGGTGGTGGCCACTTGGACAATGCAGCAGTCCAGATTAAGGGTCAAACCACCGAGGCGGTCGCTGATCAATTAAAAGCAATTGTGCAACCACAAAAGACGGTTGACGCACAAAAGGAGTGAACAAGGATGAAGGTAATTTTTGTTGAAGATGTACGTGGACGTGGTAAGCGGGGCGAAGTGAAGAATGTTCCGGATGGGTACGCTCAAAACTACTTAATTCCGCGGGGCTTAGCTAAGCAAGCAACGAAGAAGGCTATGAGTGAATTAGCTGGTCAAGAACGTTCAAAAGAAAAGCATGCTGCTGAAGAATTAGCAGAAGCAAAACGCATTAAGACTATCTTAGAAGCTGATGATACGGTAGTTGAATTGAAAGGTAAGGCCGGAAGTGATGGTCGGATGTTTGGATCAATTTCAACGAAGCAAATCGCAACAGCACTGGAAAGTCAATACAACGTTAAGGTTAATAAGCGCAAGCTTGAACTAGCTGCACCAATTAAGGCGTTGGGCTACGTTACGGTAACGGTTAAGCTTCACCATGATGTTGAAGCTAAGATGCGGGTTCACGTTGTTGAAAAGTAAGGTTTTAAGCGGGGGTCGGATTGATGGATAATGCATCAATTACACGGACACCACCGCGTGACCTTGAAGCCGAACGGGCGGTTTTGGGGGCGATCTTTTTAGCAAAGGATGCCATTGTTACTGCGATGGAATATGTCCAACCAGAAGATTTTTACACTCGTGCTCACCAGATTATCTTTGCAGCGATGGTTAAATTGAACGACCAAGATGTTCCGATCGATGTCGTTTCAATGAAAAATGAACTGGATAAAGAAAAACAAACGGCTAATATCGGGGGAATTGAGTATCTCGCTAAATTGGCAGCAGCGCCCCCGACCGCAGCGGACGTTGGTTCATACGCTAAGTTAGTCAAGGATAAGGCGGTTGCCCGGCGTTTAATTGAAACTGCTGACCGCATTGCTGCCAAGGGGTACGAAGACAGTGAAGACTTAACAAACCTCTTGGATGATGCTGAACGGTCAATCTTAAATGTGGCGGAAAGCAATAACAATTCCGAAATGCAACGGATGCGGGACCTTTTAGGGGTTTCGGCTAATCATATTTATGAGTTGTCAAAACAAAAGACCGATGTAACTGGGTTAGCCATGGGGTATCCCCAGCTAGACCGGATGACAACGGGACTGCATGCGGATGAGTTGGTGATTCTTGCTGCCCGGCCAGCCATGGGGAAAACAGCCTTCGCTTTAAATATTGCTCAAAATGTGGCGGTTAAAACGAACACAACGGTAGCAATTTTTAGTCTGGAAATGGGAGCAGAATCATTAGTTAACCGGATGATTTGTGCTGAAGGTAGTATTAATGCTAACCACCTACGGACTGGAAAATTAAGTACTGATGAATGGGATAGCTTTTGGATGGCTTCAAAGACGCTTTCTGATGCGGATATTTATATCGATGATACGCCGGGAATTCGGGTCCCAGAAATTCGGGCTAAGTGTCGGCGTTTAGCAAAGAAAACGGGTCATTTAGGTTTAATCGTAATTGATTACTTACAATTAATTGAAGGTGGCAATGCCGAAAGTCGGCAACAAGAAGTTTCCGAAATTTCTCGACAACTAAAGAAGTTAGCTAAGGAATTATCTTGTCCGGTAATTGCCCTGTCACAATTATCTCGGGGAGTTGAACAACGACAAGATAAGCGACCAGTCCTTTCAGATATTCGGGAATCCGGATCAATCGAACAGGATGCTGATATTGTTAGTTTCTTGTATCGGGATGATTACTATACCCGGGAAGAAGGACAGGAACAACAAGCGGGACCAGCGCCACAACCACCAACTAATGCACCAGAAGGTGGTCAAGAAGACGATGTTCCAAGTCTGAGTGAAGTTGAAGTGATTATTGAAAAAAATCGGTCAGGTCCACGGGGAACGGTCCGGTTACTTTTCAATAAAACGTATAATAAATTTGCCTCAATTGATTATGAACATGAGGCTTAGAATAAGGATTGATTGAAAGAGGTTGGGAAAAAAGCTCCTTTCCTGTGTTTCAGTTAATCAATATTATAGGGAGTGGGAAATTTAAAGATCCCGCTCCCTTCCTTTTGCAAAAAATATTTAGGGAGGAGGCATCGATAGTGAAGAGAAGAGAATTGAAGCTACAATGGTTATTATTAGGGGCTTTTTTAACTAGCTTTGGCAATAGTTTCGTTTGGCCTTTAACAACGGTTTACATTCATGATCAACTCCATCAATCCTTGACGGTTTCTGGATTAGTATTAATGTTTTTCTCGGGCGCAAATGTCTTAGGAAGTGTGTTAGCCGGGAGCTTTTTTGATCGGTTTCGGCCGCGAAGATTGATGGCAGGTGGTTTGGTAGCGGCAATCATTACAATGATCGCAATGACCTTTCAGAATGGTTGGCCAGCTTACCCCTTTCTATTAACCTTAGTGGGTTTTTTTAATGGTTGGTTATTGACTTTGTTAAACTCATTTGGGACCCGGTTGCGAGGGCACGATGGGCGGTTTATTTTCAATATGTTGTACTTCTTCAATAATTTGGGGATGGTATTTGGGACAACGATTGTAGGACCAATTTATGAATTTGCTCATCATCACGTGGGCCCATTATTTGTAATTACGGCGGTCTTATATGCCTTATTCTTGGGTGTGGTTTTACGATACTATCAACTACCAAAAGTTAATACTGAAAAAATTAGCCATCATCAAGCTCCAAGTCGACTACCAAAGGCTAATGTAGAAGTCATCTGGACCTTGTGCTTAGCTTTAATGATTACTTGGCTGGTTTATGTTCAATGGTCTAGTAATATGTCGGTTTATATTACTGGAAAAGGGATTTCAATGTCCTTATACAGTCTCTTGTGGACGCTGAATGGTTTATTGGTGATCTCCTTTCAGTTGGTGATTAATTGGCTGAATCGTTGGATCAAAAATGACTATCACTATGTTTACTTTGGGCTGACGACGATTGCCCTTTCGTTTGGGATCCTTCTAATTGCGGATAATTACTGGTGGTTTGTTTTGGGAATGATTATTCTAACACTTGGTGAAACAACGGCCTTTCCAATGATTCCAGCAATTGTAAACCAATTGACGCCCTTAAATGAGAAGGGGCGATACCAAGGAATTTTAAATGCCCTAATTGCGGTTGGCAAAGCGATTGGTCCTTTAGCTGGCGGAATGGTAATTGAACAGTTAAGCTACCTCCCCTTGTTTGAAATTTGTATGGGCGTTGGGCTATTAGTAACGATAGTGGTTACGGTGGTAACTCATCATCGGCAATCACAGGTAATTCATTATTAGAAGGGATACAAAATGTTTTACAACAACTATGATCATGTTCATGGTGAAGATAAATGGGGGTTAGTCGGCCAAGTTGGTGACCCTTTTCGGGAAGATCAAATCTTGGCAATTTCATGCGCTAAGTGTCAGGCAAAGAAATTGATCATTGCCGAACGCAATTGGATGGCGACGAATAATGATCATTCCCAACGTTACCAAATTGTAGTTGCCTGTTTAAATTGTGGGGCGGTTGACGAATTTATTGCTAATGATGGGCGTGAGAATAAGAATAGTAAGCTAAAGTTTGCTAAGGTAATCCCGAAAAAAACAGATTTAGTCCAGACAAAAAAGGGATAATCAACTTTCATCTGAAAGCTGATTATCCCTTTTTAATTCTTAATTAAGAAAATTTGTATTTTTTGAACTAATTTAAAGATATACATTTTAATTATCAACTTAAAAATCTTAGAGGTATGAAAACAACTTAATAACAAAAATTGTGAAATTAAAATTAATTGTGATAAAATATCCTTACAGGCACTATGTAAGCGCTTAAATTATAAAAGGAGCTGAATCACAATGAAGATTAAAGCAGCAGTTGTCGCTGAAAAAGGGGCTAATTTTGAAATCAAAGATGATATTGAATTAGCTGAAATGCAAGCGGACGATATCCAAGTGCATATGGTTGCTTCCGGGATTTGTCACTCAGACGAAGCCCTCCGCAAAGGGGATGCCGTGATTGACTATCCAATTATTTTAGGCCATGAAGGGGCCGGAATTGTTGAGAAAGTTGGTCCAGAAGTTAAGAACTTTAAACCAGGCGACCACGTTGTACTCTCCTTCTATGGTTGTGGGAACTGTATTAACTGTTTAAAGGGTGAACCAACGAAATGCTTGAACTACGCTGCTAATAATCTTTCAGGGGTGCGGCCAGATGGAAGTGCCCACTTTACCGCAAATGGTGAAAAGGTCGCTGATATGTTTGACCAATCTTCCTTTACGACAACCACCGTTGTACGGGAACGGAATGCGGTTAAAGTACCCAAGGATCTTGATTTACGGAAGTTAGGACCACTTGGTTGTGGATACGTCACTGGCTCTGGAACGGTCTTTAATACTTTGAAGCCGGAACCCGGTTCAACGATTGCTGTAACTGGGACTGGGGCCGTTGGGTTAGCTGCCATGATGGCCGGGAAGATTAGCGGATGCTTAAAGGTGATCGCGATTGATCGGGTTCCAGAACGGCTTGCTTTAGCTAAAGAATTAGGCGCAACGGACACAATTAATACCAATGAACAAGACCTGGTCGAAGCCGTCCAAGCCTTAACTGACGGTAAAGGGGCCGATTATATTGTTGATACCACTGGGGTAACCGCCATTGAAGAAGCAGCCATTAAGGCTTTGGCCCAAGGTGGGGTTTTGGCACCGATTGCCGTTACGGCTAATCACATTGACATTAATACTTGGGATGACCTTTGCCCTGCCGATAAGACCATCGTTGGGGTTAATATGGGCGACTCAGTTCCGCAAATTGATATTCCGCGGTTGATTGAATTCTATCGGCAAGGAATGTTTGACTTTGATAAGACGGAAAAGTTCTATCAATTTGACGAAATTAACCAAGCCAATGCCGATTCAGTTTCCGGCAAGACGATTAAGCCAGTGTTAATTATCGACCCAGATTATGAACCATAAAAATCACCCAGAGATAGGACGATGATAAAAACGAAATGCTCGTGAAAGCTGGCTTTAGCTATTTTTCATGGTCATATTCTTATCTAGCGTGTGATTCCATAAATGAGGTTAGCTTAAAAAAGTCCATCGTGATCAAGCAATTTTGATCACGATGGACTTTTTACTTTTGCGAGGTAACTAAAACTAATTTCCCATGTCCAAGGCTTGGTGCTTAAGTTTAGGGAAGACATGCTTGTCAGCCCAACCAGTAAAGGAACCTTGGAAAAGAAAGGCGAAAATCGTCCCAATTCCGATATTATCAATTCGCCCGGTTACTAAAAAGGCAATTAAACCAAAAACTGTTGGCGGGAGATAGGAGAGCCACATCGCAACTGTAGCGTTCCCATGGACGTATTTAAACCGAATAATTTGAAAAAGGTCATCTTGCGAGTGTAGAACTAAATTAACACGTTGGTAGATTGAGATTGCCGTCCCAATCAAGAAGACCCCAAAGAAGTTTAAAAGTACATAGAGAATGTTTCCCACCCAACTAGTTGCTTGGGGAAGGCTTTCAAATAGGTTTGCAAACCACTGGATGAAGAGTAAAAATGGCAACATAAAGGCAATATTCCCACCAATTCGTTTCCAATCTAGTTTTTTTAACAAAAGGGCGTTTAGAAAGGAAATAAAAACGCCTAAACCGAAGAACGCCCAGAATAAAACCCAAGCATTATTGCCAAGAAAGGCATGTCCTAAGTCAGCATCAGCAGCCGTCCAGTAGGCTGAGCCTAAAAAAGAAGGATGGACGTGGTCACTTGAAATTAAAGTTAAGACATTTCCTAGTGAGTTAATAACCAAGGAAATGGTAAAGTAGCCAAGGGATTGAGCTAAGGAAATGGTCCGCTTTGAATTTACCGGCGCCGTCATTAGGCATCTTCTCCAGCAACCTTAACAATTGCCTTTGAAATGTTACCTAACTTTCCAGAGACAAAGTCTTCAACGTGGGCAAAGTCAAGGATATTTGAGATTAATGGGAGGGGATCAACGTCGCCAGATTGAAGAAGGGCAATTGAGTCTTCGAAGGTGTAAGGATTAATGAAGGAACCTTGAATGTGAAGTTGCTTTTGGTAAACCTTGTAGGTGTTAACCTTAAAGGTTGAGTCAGGGTTGCCAACACCAAACATCAAGACTTGGCCACCCCGCCGGGCAGCTTCAACTGCTTGTTCTTGGGTTGCTGGTAAACCAACAGCTTCAACAACAATGTCATAACCATCCTTAGCAATTTCTTCAGGGTGCTTCAAGTTATTAACAACCTTAAAGCCAAAGTGCTTTTGGTTGTTTGCAAGCTTTTCGTCAACCGTCCCAGCAAGGGTAACTTCCCGAACACCCCGGGCCTTTAAGATTTGAGCAATTAATTGACCTTCAAAACCATCACCGATAATTAAGGCATTTTGGTAAGGGTGAGTTTCAAGGAGGTCAACCCCGTGCATTGCACAAGAAATTGGTTCAATTACGGCAGCGGCTTCCAAGGAAACGTTGTCTGGAACGTGGTAAACGACTTCGGCTGGGGCTGTGAAGAATTCAGCGAACCCTCCGTCCCGCGTTACCCCAACGGCATCGAGATGTTCACAAAGTTCTGGCCGCGAAGTCCGGCAGTAGTAGCACTTGTGGCAGTAGATGTTCGGGTCAACCGAAACTCGATCCCCAACTTTAAAGCCTTCAACGTCCTCACCAACTGCAGCAACGACCCCTGAATTTTCGTGACCCAAAACAATTGGAGGAACAGCGTCAGCGGAACCGGGAAGCCCATTATAAAGGGCCTTGTCAGTCCCACAAATTCCGGCCCAAGCCGTGTGAATTAAAAGTTCATTTGGCTTTGGGGTTGGCTTTTTGTAATCATTTTGAACTTCAAGATGCTTAACAGCAGTCATAACTAATGCTTTCATGATTTGTTTCTCCTTTTAATCGTTTCGTTTTTAAGCTTTTACAATTTCACAAAATTCAATTGTTTCATCGTTTGGTCCAACGATGTTAAAGTACTTAATCCCGTGTTGCCAATAATCAAGGTGTTGGACTTCATCTTCCTTTAATTGGTAACCAGCCTTTTTAGCAGCTTGATAAGCTCCATCGGCATCGGTTACGTTTAAAGAGATGTGATTAATGGCCCCAGTTTTGTGAACAGCACCATCACTGTTCCAAATTTCAAGGGTTAAATGACCAGCTTGCATGAAAATAACTTCGTGTCCTTGGTCATCGGTATCGAAACGGCCGATTTCTTTAAAACCAAGCCCGGCCCAAAACTTTTCAGTTTTAGGAAGATCGTCGGTTGGAATACCAACATGGGCAAGATCGTCATAATAACCAGCTAGACTCTTATTAAATGCCATAAAAATCGCCTCAGATAGTTAAGAATTCCGTTTTAAAATTTGATCGATCAAGAAACAAAACTAGGTAAAGTTTGGTAGCTTTTGTAACCGCTTACTAAACTTTACGGCTTTATCATAGTGCGGTTAATTTGATATTTCAACCGGTTGAAATAAAAATTCACTTTTGTCATTCGATTAGCAAAAAATAAGTAATATGATCATGACGATGATAAAAGTAAAAAAGAGCAAATAAAAAAAGTTAACAGAAATTACGATTTTCTGTTAACTTTGATCTCAAATGAAATTATTTTAAGCCGTAGTTCCAGAAATTAATTTAACTGGAAGGGTTGCCGAAGAAACGGAATGACCGTTGAGTCTTTGAATAAGTAAATTGACTGCGGTAGTGGCCATTTCCGAAATTGGTTGCTGAATAGTTGTTAATTCAGGAAAGAGCAGGCGGGTAATGGTAGCCCCATCATAGCCGATCACTTTCAAATCTGCCGGACAATGTTTACCAAAGGTTGCTGCTGCAGTAATGGTAAGTCGGGCATTTGTATCGTTATCCGCAAAGAGACCATCAATTTCAGGATGATCAATAAAAATTTGGCGAATTTTTTGTAATTTTGTAGATTCCGGTTCATCAAAGGGGATTGAGTAAGTGATGGGGGTAAGGCCATGTTTGCGCATTTGGTCTTCATAAGCGGCTTGTCGATCGTAATTTGGCGAAGTGAAAGTTTGGGGATAGTTAGTATGGATGATATGCTGACATCCGGCATCTAAGAGACGCTGAGTTGCGAGGAGGCCCCCTTGATAATTATCTGAAGCCACGACGGGAATTTGATTACTAACAATCCGTTCGATGGAAATAATAGGCAAATTCGTCGAATGGTAACCCTGAATATTGGTATTGTGGGAACCAACAATTAATCCATCAATTTGATGATCAAGTAACAGTTGCAGATACTGTTCCTCTTTTTTGGCATTATTTTCACTATTGCCCATTACGGCGCGGAAACCGTGAT
The DNA here is from genome assembly GCF_013487845.1 of Lactobacillus sp. 3B(2020). Lineage (NCBI taxonomy): Bacteria > Bacillati > Bacillota > Bacilli > Lactobacillales > Lactobacillaceae > Lactobacillus > Lactobacillus sp. 3B(2020). The sequence goes on from NZ_CP047410.1 coordinate 23,703, forward strand.
TATAGAGCGCCTTTTCTAACGCTGCTTCGAGTTCCGCAAAAAAAGGATTATTGACAGTTGGGAAAACGAGCCCAACCAGGCCGGTTTGTTGTCGATAAAGTTGGCGGGCAATGACGTTTGGTCGATAATTGAGTTCGGCCATGGCGGCGTGGACCTTATCAATGGTTTTTTGGCTTAGGTATCCCCGATGGTTGAGCACCCGGGAAGCCGTATTTTTTGAAACTCCGGCTAGTTTAGCAACATCATCAAGTTTGGCTGGTTTAACCATTTTGCACCCTACTTTCATCATCAGATCACTATCTTAATGGTACTACATTTAAGCGCTTTCATCGATAGTAATAAAAAAACCACCGCCATAGCGATGGTTAGTATGGGCAGTCAGGGGATCGAACCCTGGACCCACGGATTAAGAGTCCGTTGCTCTGCCAGCTGAGCTAACTGCCCATGTCTTAACAACGACTATTATAATAACAAGTCTAAACGATAAATGCAAGCCTTTTTTGAAAAAATCAAATTTCTTCAGAAGTAAATTTGAAAAAAATAACACCGATCCAAGAGGCAATAAAGGATGAAAGGACAGCGATTAAGATTAAATTGGAGGAAATAGTGGTAAAACTGGATACGTCACGGATAATTTTGAGGGTTTTAAGGAGATTATCAAAGAGAATTTGATAAATGGTGACATAGATTAATGACCACTGAATATAGTATTCGATCAAGGTGAGGGTTGTCCCCGAGATCCGATGGAAATGATTGAGAATTTGCAAATTAAAGAAAAGCAAAATTCCGGCAATCACAATAATTAAGCCATACAGGAAGAAAATTGAACCAATTGCTAAATGGGGGATCGAATTACTGAAGAAGTAGGCAATGGCTACAATTATAATGAAAAAGAGGGTGCTAACAATTACTAACAAGAAGAGTAAGAGTAAGGCATTGAGAAAAGCAAATCGCTCATGTTTTCGTTTACTAGTAATGATGCTAATCACGACGATAGTCAAAAGTAAGATCCAGGTAATTTTCATTTTAAATCCTCCAAAAAACAAAAAAGATAGGGAGAAAACCTTATCCTGGTAATGGATGGAGAGCACCAGCAAGAAGCAACTGCCATTCGGAGATAAAAGAAAGGCTGGGAAGAAACTCGCGTTTCTTCCCAGCCTCGTAAACCTCTGATGGGCAGTCAGGGGATCGAACCCTGGACCCACGGATTAAGAGTCCGTTGCTCTGCCAGCTGAGCTAACTGCCCATGTCTTAACGACGTTTATTATGTTATCAAAACAATTTACTAAAAGCAAGGTTTTTTTGGAAAAATTCAAGAAAAAGAGTTAGCAAAAATGATAAGCCCTTTCGATCTAGTAAGGATTAGTTCCCTAATTTTCAGTTTTTGGAATGTGGTATAATTGACGGCAGATAAATTTGCAAAGTACCAAAAGCAAAATCGTTAATTGGTAGTCCCAATAGAAATTGTTGCTGCAAACTAACTATTAAGAATAACAGTTTTAAAATATGAAGGTGAACTTAGATGGCAAAAAAAGTCTTAGTGGTCGACGATGAAAAGCCGATCTCTGATATCATTAAATTCAACCTTGAAAAAGAAGGATATGAAGTAGTTGTCGCCTATGACGGCGAAGAAGCACTTGAAAAAGTTGAAGATGACTCACCAGACTTGATTATTTTGGACTTGATGTTACCAAAGATTGATGGTCTAGAAGTTGCCAAGCGAGTTCGGGCAAAGCATAGTACCCCAATTATCATGGTTACAGCAAAAGATTCAGAATTGGATAAGGTCTTAGGGCTTGAATTAGGAGCCGATGACTATGTAACTAAACCGTTTTCAAATCGAGAATTGGTGGCGCGGGTAAAGGCTAACTTACGGCGTCAAGAAGCAGTTACGACCGCAACGGATAACCGGACCGCTGATATTAAAGTTGGTGATTTAATTATCCATCCAGATGCTTACACAGTTACCAAGCGAGGAGAAAATATTAATTTAACCCGTCGGGAATTCGAATTATTACATTATCTTGCTCGTCATCTTGGTCAAGTAATCAACCGGGAACATTTGCTCCAAACTGTTTGGGGATATGATTATTTTGGTGATGTGCGGACGGTTGATGTTACCGTTCGCCGTCTTCGGGAAAAAATTGAAGATAACCCTAGTCACCCTGAATGGTTAGTAACCCGGCGGGGTGTTGGTTACTACTTGGCCAACCCTAACCAAGAATAGAGGCCCCCATTTGTGAATTCCAAGATTAAGTTTTATCAATCAATTCAATTTAAAATCGCCCTAGTATTTGCGCTGATGTTAATGTTAACGCTTGAAGTTGTTGGGGCGGTTTTTGTGCGTCAGTTAGAGCGCCAAAATATGACGACCTTTAAGCAGCAGGTAGTTTTACCGACTTATGTCAATAATTCCTTAGCTAATCAACTAACAAAGTCAAACACTAAGCAAGCTAACAAACAAATTAAGTCGATTTTAGGCTCAATCAATAACAGTACAATTACTGAAATTCGAGTGATTGACAGTAAAGGAGTCGTTCGGGGAACAAGTCTAGCAAATACCCAAGGCGATGTTGGTCAACGGATGACCGATAAGATCGTAAAGAATACTTTAGTATCTAATCGATCACATACTGAAAATATCTATGATAGTGACAATCATAACCGTTATTTTATTAACGTAGTGCCGTTAGTTAGCGCAAATAATAGCAATGAAGTAATCGGGGTAGTTTACTTACGGGCTAACCTAGAAGGGGTTTACTCAAGTATTAATAATATCTCGCTAATTTACTTTGCTTCGGCGTTATTGACGATTATTTTTGGATTAGGCTTAGCAATTTTGATTTCCCGGGAAATTACGCGACCAATTGAAGAAATGCGGAAAAAAACCTTACAAATTGCTCGGGGAGATTATTCCGGCCGCTTAAAAGTGGTTGGCAATGATGAACTAGGTCAATTAGCTGGCGCGGTTAATAATTTATCCGTTCGAATTGAAGAGAGCCAGGAGTCTTCGGAAGCTGAACGACGGCGATTAAATAGTGTTCTATCCCATATGTCAGATGGAGTTTTAGCAACGGATCGTCGTGGAAATTTAGTAACTGTAAATAACACGGCGCTTCAACTACTCGGGATTGAGAAGGAAGAAGATATCTTAAATGCTTCAATTCTTGATGTACTAGGACTACGTCGGGAATATACCGTCCGTCAATTGGTTGATAGTGAACTCGACCATTTGATTTTGGATAATCAAGATGACCAGAATGCACCAATTTTGAGTGTTTACTTTTCACCAATTCAGCGTGAATCAGGCTTTGTTTCCGGGCTAGTTTGTGTCTTGCATGATGTTACTAGCCAGCAAAAAGAAGAGCGGGAACAAAAAGAATTCGTTTCAAACGTTTCCCATGAACTCCGGACACCATTGACAAGTGTCAAATCATATGTCGAAGCTTTAGCTGACGGGGCATGGAAAGACGAAAAGGTTGCTCCTGAATTTTTAAAAGTAGTTGAAGATGAAACCGAGCGGATGATTCGAATGATTAATGATTTGCTTAGTTTGTCACGAATGGATTCGGGAACGGTTAAGCTTAATCTCGAATACGTGAATATTAACGAGCTCTTTAATTACTTGCTCGATCGGTTTGACATGATCATTAAAAAAGAAGCCAATGATCCAACCAAGAAAAAATATACGATTGAGCGGCACTTTACCAAGCGAGATTTATGGGTTGAAATTGATACGGATAAATTTACGCAAGTGATCGATAATATTGTAAATAATGCAATCAAGTACTCTCCGGATGGTGGGGTAATTACCGCCCGATTACTTGAAACCCATAATCATGTGATTTTAAGCATTTCTGACCAAGGTTTGGGAATTCCTCGCAAAGATCTTAGTCATATCTTTGATCGCTTTTTCCGGGTTGATAAAGCCCGTTCTAGAAAGCAAGGTGGGACGGGCCTCGGATTGGCAATTTCAAAGGAAGTCATTAACCTATTAGGGGGACAGATTTGGGTCGATAGTATTGAAGGCCGCGGTTCAACTTTCTATATCTCATTACCATACGTACCTTACGATGAGGGAGATGACTGGAGCGATGATCAAACTGCTACGGACTAGGTGGCGGATCTTAACTCTAACGATCCTAATTATCATTAGTATTGGATTATCGGGATTAGTTTGGGTAATGCCCTTTCGCGATGATCGAATCAATGAAATTTACTTAACGCATAGTACCCCAACTGCAAATCAACAAGCGATGGTATACGTTCCAACAACGGTCATTAAGACTGGTAACAATCGTGAACAGCAGTTATTATTTGGTCAACCACAAAACGTGGTGTTAACTGCGCAAGAGAGTCTGCAAAAATGGGAATTAAGTCAAGCTCATCAGGTTGCTAAGGGAAAAATTGATGTTTATCGTGATTACCTTCGGCAAAGTAATTCGCTTTTACTTTCGTACCCAAGTGCAGTAAGTCTAAAGGCTTTTAACACTACGTTTAATCAAAAATTACCAACAGCCGGTCTAAAATCGGTCAATCACATTCTAATTCCGCTAAATGCGACGGGAAAACTTTATTTAATGAGTGATCAAAATTGGACGGTTTACCGTTATAATGTTAAGGCTGAAAAATTGAGTAAATTACGAGCAGCCTTAACTGGTGGGGAGCAACGTCCGGTCGAATATCGAAAAATTAATAATCGAATGATAATTACCTATCCGCACGCAATTTCTTTGCCAATCTATGCGGCAAAGGTTAATTATCAAAACGTTGAAACCTTTACTCAGGCCTTATTAAATAATAGTCGGAGTGGTAATTTAGCGAGCCGTAAAGATGGTCAACAGGTGATTTATCACAATGGAACTAATAAACGCCTTGTTTATAATCGGGCAAATGGAGAAGTAAAATTTGAAAACTATTTGGACAAACCCAAACAGTTTACTTACCAAGAAGCTGATGGCCACTTCTATCGCCGTCTCCAGCGAACAGGATTGGTTTTAGAAGGACTACGCTTTGACAGCTATCGGTTGAATCAAAAGCAAATAACTTACCGGACCTATGTTGAAGGCTTCCCAGTTTATAATGAGCATAATTACGGGGTAATTGAGATGCAACAAAGTCAACAAGGTCTTGAAGAAATGGTGTTTTCAGATGCTAGTTTAGGGACACCATTGCCTAGAACCACTGGGGATGTTACTTTACCGGCAACGGCCGTCGTTTTCAATGCTTTACGGGCAAATGGAGAGCTAAAGGATGTTCAGAATATCCGGATCGGTTACCAATGGAAAACAAATCGGCGCGCCAATTCAGTCATCTTGGTTCCAACTTACTATGTTAAGATTGGTAACCAGTGGGAAAATTACCAAGCGTTTGTTCATGAAGGAGGAAAACAATGAATTTTAAACGAATTCAGTTAATTTTCATTGTAGCCTTCTTTATCTTGGATTTGTTGTTATTGGTTTCCTATTTATGGGGAACGCAATTTATTGCAACTGGGAGTAATCAAGATAATCAAGCAGCAGTTATTAAGGAGATGCATGGTAATCAAATTAGTTTGCCACCCCTTAGTGATCAACAACAAAGTGGTTATTATATGCAGGTAAAAGTTGACCAAAATTTACTAACCGCCAGTCAGAATCTTAAGGGAGGGACGGTCCGAGATACTAATGATTTAGTAACAATGACTTACGATCAACCCGTTAAAACGACTGGTCACCATGCCTTGAAGCCGTCCCAGATTGCACCATATTTGACCCGAAACAAGCTCCTTTTATATGGCAACCAATATTTATACCAACCGGAATTGTCGACAAAGCGGACGATTGTCTACACCCAAACAATTCAGGGACGCCCGGTTTTAAATGGAGCTGGTGAGTTACGGATCCGTTTAAATCATTCGGGTAAGGTTACTGGATATACCCAAGGACATTTGGTAAGGGCAAAGGTCTTACGGTCCCGACAACCAACATTTAGCCAGGAAGCTACGATAATCTGGCTCTATAAAAATAATCTAATTCCGGATAATACCAGGGTTAAATGGGTAAAGCTTGGTTATACCCGTTTTGCTAGTCAGGGGGAGCAAGATGTATATGTTCCAGCTTGGGTGGCTGAACTGAAAAATGAAAATACTGGAACGAAGCACTTAGTAAAAGTAAACGCTTTTCGGCAAGCAGTAATCAAGGAATAGAAAGGAAGCACAATGGTGACAGCACAAAGCGATCGATTGCGGTACAGTATTTTGGCAAGCGGTAGTCGGGGAAATTCAACATACATTGAGACACCTGCTCACCGGATTTTAATTGATGCCGGATTAAGTGGTAAACAACTTGAACTACGGATGGCCAAAATTAATCGAAGTCTTAAAGATGTTGAGGCAATTTTTGTAACTCATGAACATAGTGATCATATAAGCGGCGTTGGGGTATTAGCACGGCGTTACGGGATGGCAGTTTATGCCAATCAAGGGACTTGGGCAGCAATGCAAAATAAGATTGGTAAAATTGACCCAGCCCAAAAGCATTTGTTGGAACCGGGAAAAGTAAAGGATTTTGGTGACTTGCAAGTTGAAAGTTTTGCTGTTTCGCATGATGCGGCCGAACCCCAATTTTATCAACTGCACCATGATAATCAGGCTTTTTGCATTTTGACTGATACTGGTTATGTCTCTGATCGAATTGCTGGCGTAATTAAAAATGCGGATGGCTATGTAATGGAGTGTAACCACGATCCTGAAATGCTGCTTGCTGGACAACGTTACTCTTGGCCACTCAAACAACGGATTTTAGGGACGGAAGGACACCTTTCCAACGAAGATGGCGCCAATGCTTTAATGAGTGTGATTGGAAACCGGACAAAGACGGTTTATCTTGGTCATCGTAGTCATGAAAATAATACCAAGTCATTAGCTCATTTGACGGTAGCATCAATCTTGACTGCTCAAGATTTTGGAGTGGATCATGATTTTGCCCTTAAAGATACTGAACAAGATGAAGCCACCGCTCTTTTAAGCCTTTAATAAGATTTTTTCATCGTAATCACTAGCTTAATAAAGTTGGTAAAATGGAGAAAAACGAGGAGGATTCGGATTTGAAATTTGATAAATTTTGGCTAAGGGTTGCCGGAGTCGGTTTGGTAGCCGGTTTAATCGGGGGTGGTGTCTCCCTTGGAGTTGCCCATACTTGGGAAAATTGGCAAACAAGTATGAGTACCAAAGTTCCAAGTGGTTCCAACAAGAGTGGTGGTGCCACGGTAAAGAAGAATGCAGCGACAGCAAGTACGCAAGCTACTGAAGCGTATGCCAAAGTTCAAAACGCGGTTGTTTCCATCATTACTTATGAATCAACGGATAATAGTAATTCTTTTGACCTTTTTAATCAAGGTAGTCAGTCAACCACTACCAACAGTCTCACTAAGGCAAGTGAAGGCTCTGGGGTAATTTACAAAAAGAGCGGGAATGTTGCCTACGTTGTAACGAACAATCACGTTGTTTCTGGTGCTAAGAAGATTAAGGTGCTATTAAGTAATGGTAAGTCAGTTGGTGCTAACTTAGTTGGTAAAGACGCGACGACGGATTTGGCCGTCTTGAAGATCAATGCGGCCAATGTTTCAACAGTGGCTAGCTTTGGGGATTCAAGTCAAGTTAAGGCCGGGCAAGATGTCTTAGCAGTTGGTTCACCAATGGGGACAAAGTACGCTAATTCGGTTACTAAAGGGATTATTTCAGCTCCTAAACGGACCGTTAAGGCCTCTAGTGATGCGGTAGCAACCACCGTTATTCAAACTGATGCCGCTATTAATTCAGGGAACTCTGGTGGTCCATTAGTTAATATGGCTGGGCAAGTAATTGGGATCAATTCAATGAAACTTTCGTCAGATGGTTCCGGAACGAGTGTTGAAGGGATCGGTTTCTCAATTCCAAGCAATGAAGTCGTAAATGTGATTAATCAACTGGTTAAAAATGGCAAAATCTCGCGACCATCGTTAGGGATTAGTGCCGTTAGTTTAAGTCGGGTTGAACCAAGCCAATTACAATCGGTTTTAAAGTTACCAACTAACGTTACAAAAGGAGTTGTGGTAATGGAAACGGAGAGCGGTGGCATAGCTGCTAAAGTTGGCTTAAAACAATATGATGTTATTACGGCGATTAACGACCAAAAAGTGAATAACATTGGTGAATTAAAAACCCAGCTATATAAGTTAAAGAGTGGTGACACCATCAAGATTGCCTATTATCGAAATGGGCAGCTAAAAACAGTAACAACAAAAGTTGAATAAGGTGAACATATTACGCATGGAAGCGAATTGAGGCGATCTTCCATGCGTTTTTTGATTTTGGAGGGTAAAAATGGTATTTTTGTGAATGTGGAAAAATTATCCCCAGACTTATCCACAGGCTAAAAAAAGCTGTAAATTCAAGAATTTACTTGTGTACAAAGTTTTCCACAAGACTGTGGAGAAACTGTTGAAAAGTGGAAATAAAATTATTGAATCATTCAAAAACGTTGATGTAAAGTGTTTTACAATTCGAACGAGCGAACAATTGTTGGTGTGGATAACTATAAATAAATCGGAAGCGGATTCACGAATTTAAAGGAGAAAAGCAGGGTGAAAAAGTAAGTTTTCCACTAAAGCTGTGGAAAACTTGTGGATAACCTGTTGAAAAGGAGAAAGTTATGAACATTAAGATTATTGGCGTGGGAAAAATTAAGGAGAAGTTCTACCGGGCAGCAATTGCAGAATATGGGAAACGCCTTTCACGTTACTGCAAGTTTGAAGTTGTTGAAGTGCCAGATGAAAAAGCTCCTGAAAACTTAAGTGAAGCCCAAATGGCAGAAGTGATGGCAAAAGAAGGGGAACGGATCCTCGCTAAGATTAAGGATCGCGAATATGTTTATGCTTTAGCGATTAAGGGTAAGGAGCGTACTTCCGAAGATTTTGCGGCTGAAATTGATAAGCTGGCAACTTACGGCAAAAGTGACATTACCTTTGTAATCGGAGGTTCACTCGGTTTAACGCCAGCCGTGCTAAAGCGGGCAGACCAACAAATCTCTTTTGGCCGGTTTACTTTACCCCACCAATTAATGCGCGTGGTCTTAAGTGAGCAAATTTATCGGGCTTTTACGATTATTAATGGCCTGCCATATCACAAATAAGCCAAGCAACAGGAGGATAGGAAAAGCGCCTCGTTCAACAATTAGGCTAAAATAGTTTAAGATGACAGAATATTAACTAATTGATGATCTGGTAGGGTAAAATTAATAAAAGTCTCTTGAATTTTAGTGAACAATGTCACAAAATAGATGTGTAAGCGTTTGCGATTAAAAGTTTGGAGGATTAAAAAATGGATCGTCAATTTGATTTCTTAATGCCAAGTGTTAACTTCTTTGGTCCTGGGGTCATTGCTAAAATTGGTGACCGGGCAAAGATGCTCAACATGAAAAAGGTTTTAGTGGTAACTGAAAAGGGTCTACGGAAAATTCCAAATGGTCCTGTTGAACAAACATTAACTTCTTTGGAAAAGGCAGGCGTTGGTTACACGATTTTTGATGGGGTAGAACCTAATCCCAAGATTCGTAATATCAAGGCTGGGAAGAAGCAATATTTAGATGAAAATTGTGACTCCATTATTACGGTTGGTGGGGGTTCCTCACATGACTGTGGGAAGGGAATTGGAATTATCCTAACTAACGGTGATGACATTACGAAGTTAGCTGGGATTGAAACCCTTGATAAGCCATTACCACCTTTGATGGCCGTTAATACGACGGCTGGGACGGGTTCTGAATTAACTCGGCATGCCGTAATTAGTAATGAAGAAACTCATTTGAAGTTTGTGGTGGTTTCTTGGCGGAACATTCCGTTGGTATCCTTTAATGATCCAATGCTGATGTTAGGAATTCCACAATCCATCACGGCTGCAACGGGGATGGATGCCTTTGTTCAAGCGATTGAACCATACGTTTCTGTTGACCACAACCCAATTACGGATAGTCAATGTAAGGAAGCCATCCAATTAATCCAAGATGCTTTACCAAAGGTGGTTGCTAATGGTCAAAACGTTGAAGCTCGGACCAAGATGGTTGAAGCTGAAATGCTTGCTGGAATGGCCTTTAACAATGCTAACTTGGGTTACGTTCACGCCATGGCACACCAATTGGGTGGTCAATACGACGCTCCTCACGGGGTTTGCTGTGCTTTATTGTTGACAACGGTCGAAGAATACAACTTAATTGCTTGTCCCGATCGGTTTGCTGAATTAGCTGAAGTCATGGGTTATGACACGACTGGCATGACAACCTTCGAAGCAGCTCACAAGGCAATCGAAGGGATGCGGGAAATGTGCAAGGCTGTTGGAATTCCAGCTTCTATTAAGGAAATTGGTGCAAAGCCAGAAGACTTTGCATTGATGGCTGAAAATGCCTTGAAGGACGGAAATGCTTTCTCTAACCCACGGAAGGGAACGAAAGAAGAAGTGATCGCTCTTTACCAAAAGGCATATGATGGTATCTACTAAAAGTTAAATTATCCACAACAAAAAACAGGCCAAGTTAACCAAGAGCGGTTAGCGCGGTCTGTTTTTTTTGCTCTTCGTCAATCATGACCTAAGCAGAATTTTTCTACTTGGGTCATCTTGAGATGGTTACTTAATTTCATGCTTTGCGGGTTGACCGTTTAAGATGGCCATTACGTCATCTAAGGCAATGTCGACCATATTTTGGACAGCGATGTTGGTAAAGAAGGCAATGTGAGGGGTTAAAATTACATTTGGTAAATCAACCAGTTCTTTGATTTGGGGAGCATCTTTAAGCTGGTCGGCTTGATGGTCTTGGGCAAAAACGGTAGCTTCCCCTTCAACGGTATCCAGTGCGGCTGCGGCAATTTCGCCATTCTTCAAGGCCGCAATTAAATCGGCCGTGTTAACAACGGGCCCCCGGCTAGCGTTTACCAAACCAGCCGTCGGTTGCATTAAAGCAAAGTCTTTTTTGGTCAATAAACCTTCGGAAGTTGGGTTCAAATCAACATGAAGGGAAACAACATCGGCCCGTTGTAGAAGGTCTTCTTTGGTGGTGTATTCAACGATGTCTTTCAAATCTTCCCGGGGCTTCACATCGTAACCTAGCACCGTGGCGTTCAAGGCGTGAAGGAGCTTGGCTAAGGTGCCCCCAATTCGCCCCACTCCAATAATGCCGATGGTGGCAGAATGGATTTCCTTTGCTTGCAAACCGCTCCAGCGGAAATCAGCGTTGGCCACCCGGTGGTCAACGACAGGCGTGTGGCGGAGTAAACGGAAGATTTGCATTAAGGCAAATTCAGCCACGCTCCGTGGGGAGTAAGCTGGGACGTTAGTAACTACAAGACCGTTTTGATGGGCTAATTCAAGGTTAATGGTATCGTAGCCTGCTGTTCGGGTAGTGAGTTGTTTAATCCCGTGTTCCTTTAAGGTAGGGTAAACATTATCAGTAACCTTTCCTCGTTGTTGGATCACGACGCCATCAACGCCATCAAGTTGATCGAGAGCATCTTGAATTAACTTTGGTGAGGTTACGATTTCAATTTGGTGTTCTCTGGCGTAAGCCTTAATTGCTGGTTTTTCGTCGTCTCGAACACTGGTCATTAAAATTTTCGTCATCATTGACCTCCTAGTGATTTAAGAAGTTTGTAATCCGTTGAATTGCTAATTGTAAGTTTTCCATACTCGTTGCGTAAGAGAGCCGTAGGTAGCCTTCACCACCAGCTCCGAAGAAGCTCCCCGGGATCGTGGCAACTTGGCCTTCCTTAGCCAAACGGGTTGCAAAAGCAACGTCGTCGGTGCCTTGATCAGCTGGAAGTTTAACAAAGAGGTAGAAGGCACCAGTTGGGGTGGCAACCGAGAAGCCTAACTTTGTTAATTTACTAGTTAAGTAGTCGCGCCGTTCTTGGTAAGCGGCCTTCATTTCAAGAGTTGCTTGCCGACCAGCTTCACTACCAAAGATTGGCACAGCAGCGGCCATTGCGGGGTCAGATGGGGAGGTAATCATGATTGAGTGAGCAACGCCAATCCGTTGCATTAGGCCGGCTGGTCCAGCAATGAAGCCAATCCGGTAGCCAGTCATTGCGCCAGCCTTAGAAGCCCCGTTTAAGATGATAGTTTGGCCAGGTAAGAACTTAGCAATTGAAACATGGCGCCCGGTATAGACTAATTCGGAGTAAATTTCATCTGAAATTACAACTAAGTTGGTTTGGGCTAAGATGTCTGCCAGATCCGCTAATTCATCACTTGAGTAGGTAACCCCGGTTGGGTTTGATGGATAATTTAAGACAATTGCCTTCGCTGCTGGGTGGGCATTAATAGCAGCCTTTAATTGGGCTGGGGAAAGGGCAAAGTTAGGGGCAGCTGTTGGGACCGTAATTGCCTTGCCACCAAGCATTTCAACCATCGTGGCGTAAAGCGGGAAGGTTGGTGTTGGGATTAAAACTTCATCACCGGGATTAAGTAGGGTGAACAAGGAAGCAAAGATGGCTTCGGTGGCCCCAATCGTAACGGCGATTTCGGTTTCAGGGTCGTAAGTTAAGTCGTAACGGTCCTGCATGAAGTGACTAATGGCTTGCCGCAAAGCAACCGAACCGGCACCGGGAGCATAGTGGGAGTCGTTGTTGTTAATGGCATTAATCGCTGCTTGTTTGGCAACATCAGGAACGTTAAAGTCAGGTTCCCCGACTGTTAACTTGACGATATCAGGAACCGAGCTAATTTCTTTATCAAAAACCAAGATATTAGCCGGTTTGACCTTGGCAAGGTTAGTGTTCATATTAGCGGTTAAATTTGGTTTCATTTCTGGCATAGTAATTTCCTCCTCAAATTTGAAAGCGGTCTCGCCTAAGATCATTATTTAGCAATTAACTGAGAAATAAAAGTAATAACCCATTTAGTAAAGAAAAAATCCCGGTTTACTTTTTTGTAAAACCGGGATTTTTTCTTAGGTTGAAATTAGCCATCTTGGTAAGGCTTCCCGGAAAAGTTTGTTATATCCTAGAAGCCATTGCAAAAGTACCACTGGTTTCTAGGCCTTAATAAAGCTAAACCAGTAGGCATAAAAAGCGCGATTAACTTTTAAAGAACATTGAGAAATCATTTTGCACACCTCATGCTAATTAATTGCTAATAATTCTAATCTTATTTTAAGAAAAGTCAAGAAAGAATCGTAAAACATAATTGATAATCCCGGTTAAATCGTTGATTTGTCAGCTTGGTCAAAAAAAGTCAAAAAATATATAGTTCACACTTGTCTTATGTCACAAAAGTGGTATACTAAGAATTGTAAAGGAAGTGAGCGAGATGCGGATCGACATCAAAGCTTACTTGGACGCCAATCATTTGACGATTTACCAAGTAGCAAAACGTTCCGGCTACGGCTACACCACTTTACACAAGTCGTTCAATAAGCAGCAGAGTATGGCTACCTCGCTAAACTTACGTGACTTGGATGCTTTGTCGCAAGCCAAGCATGAAGCGATGTGGGAAGTCTTACGGGAGCTGGAGGAAAATTATTTAAGGGACGATGATGAGTAGAATCCGTGTAGTTGTTGAGGTCAAAAGGACGTTGTCTATAGGCCTCTTCTTCGTCTAACGGAAAACTTTAGTGGGTGGAGTACGCCCAAAATTAATTATGAAGGTAAATAATGAAAGGGGTTTTGACGATGGCACAAATTCCAGTAGATCCATTTAACAGCATGGATGATCTTTTTAACCAATTAATGGGAAACATGAACGGCCTAAGCGCCGAAAATCGCCGCTACTTAATCAATGGCCGGGAAGTAACCCCTGAAGAATACGCTCAATACCGGCAAACAGGACATTTACCAGAAGTTAATGATGAACTTAAAAACCGGCAACCAAATGGTAAGCAACCGCAAGGCATGTTAGCTAAGTTAGGCCGGAACCTAACCGCGGAAGCCAAGGCTGGCAAGCTTGATCCGGTAATTGGGCGGAATAAAGAAATTCAAGAAACTGCTGAAATTTTAAGTCGGCGGACTAAGAATAACCCAGTCCTGGTTGGTGATGCTGGGGTTGGGAAGACGGCGGTTGTGGAAGGTCTAGCCCAAGCAATTGTGCATGGTAACGTTCCAAATGCAATTAAGAACAAGCAAATTATCTCCATTGATATTTCTAGCCTTGAAGCCGGTACCCAATACCGGGGGAGTTTTGAAGAGAATATTCAAAAACTAGTTGATGAAGTAAAAAAGGCTGGAAACGTGGTTCTCTTCTTTGATGAAATCCACCAAATCATTGGAGCTGGGAACGCTGGCGATGCTTCTGGTTCTAAGGGCATGGCTGATATTTTAAAGCCAGCCCTTTCGCGGGGTGAAATTACGGTAATTGGGGCAACGACCCAAGATGAATTCCGGAACACCATTATGAAGGACGCCGCACTTTCTCGGCGGTTTAATGAAGTGGTGGTTAACGCTCCAAGCAAGGATGATACTTTTAAGATCTTACAAGGTCTGCGGAATTTATACGAAAAGCATCACAATGTCGTCTTACCAGATGACGTTTTGAAAGCTGCGGTTGATTACTCCGTTCAATACATTCCGCAACGGTCTTTGCCGGACAAGGCGATTGACCTAATCGATGTAACGGCCGCGCACTTAGCTGCCCAACATCCAGCAACTGATGCTAAGTCAATTGAAGCCGAAATTAAGGCTACCGAGGCTGACCAAGCTGAAGCCGTTAAGAAGGAAGACTTCAAGACGGCTCAAGCAGATAAGGAAAAGGTTGCTAAATTGAAGCAACAATTAGCCGACCATTCTTCAGCGGATCAAGTAACAGCAACGCCAAATGATGTTGCTCAAGCTGTAGAACGGCTAACCGGGATTCCAGTTGCTAAGATGGGCGCCTCCGATATTGAACGCTTGAAGGGCTTAAGTAAGCGTCTCGAAGGAAAGGTAATTGGCCAAGACCAAGCCGTTGAAGCCGTGGCTCGGGCTATCCGGCGGAATCGGGCTGGCTTTGACGAAGGTAACCGGCCAATTGGAAGTTTCCTCTTCGTTGGGCCAACTGGGGTTGGTAAGACAGAATTAGCTAAGCAACTAGCCTTGGATATGTTTGGCTCCAAGGAGGATATTATCCGGCTTGATATGTCTGAATACTCTGATCGGACGGCCGTTTCGAAGTTGATTGGTACCACTGCCGGTTACGTTGGCTATGATGACAACGGTAATACTTTGACGGAAAAGGTGCGGCGGAATCCATACTCCATTATTTTGCTTGATGAAATTGAAAAGGCTGATCCACAAGTAATTACCTTGTTACTTCAAGTCCTTGATGATGGTCGCCTAACAGATGGTCAGGGAAATGTGGTTAACTTTAAGAATACTATTATCATCGCTACTTCAAACGCTGGTTATTCTAACGATGCCATTAAGAGTGATAAGAATGAAACGCTTGTTAAGAAGTTAACCCCATACTTCCGGCCAGAATTCTTAAACCGGTTCAACGCAATTGTTGAATTTAAGGCCTTAACGAAGGATGATTTGAAGCAAATTGTTGACCTAATGATTGCTGGGGTTAACGAAACCTTGGCTAAGAAGCAAATGGACGTCACGGTTAGTGATGAAGCTAAGGATTACTTGATTGACCAAGGTTATGACAAGGCAATGGGTGCGCGGCCACTTCGGCGGGTCGTTGAACAACAAATTCGGGATAAGGTTACCGACTTCTACCTTGACCACCTCGATGTTAAGCATTTGAAAGCGGAAATGAAAGATGGTGAATTGGTAATTCTTCCAGCTTAATCTATCAGGGTAGTTAAGTAAAAAAGTTGGGAGCGAACTGGCCAACTGGTTTGGCGTCGTCCGTGAACCCCCGCAAGACCAAATAGAATCGGGCCGCTTGAAAGAAAATGTTCGCTTGGTTACTGCTCGACCGTAGTTACTGAGTAACATTCGAAGATAAAAGATCGGGTGGGAAGAAACTTGAACTTCTTCCCACCCGATCTTTTTTCGTTTCATGTGAAACAACTTTAAATATGGCTATTTAAGTTAATCATTTCCAATAGGCTTTGCGCGGTCATGGAACCTTCATTACCGGCTTTGAGTCCAGCCCGCTGTAAGGCTTGTTCAATATTATCTGTCGTCAAGATGCCAAAGGTAACTGGGATCTTGGCAGCTAAATTAAGTTGCATTACCGCACTTGTTACTTGGTTAATGATCATAGCATAGTGATCAGTTTCGCCTTTAATTACTGCTCCAAGGGTCATAATGCCATCGTAGCGATCGCTATTAAGTAGGCGTTGACCAGTAAACCCAATTTCAAAGGCGCCTGGCACCCAGAAAACATCAATATTATCTTTCCTTAGTCCAAATTGTTGTAGGGTGTTAAGGGCCCCGTCAACAAGGTGTTGGGTAACGATCTCGTTGAATTTACCAACAACGATAGCAATCTTTTTGTCAGTAAGGTGTTCAAATTTTCCTTGGTAAGTAGACATTGTAATCGCTCCTTTAAGCATTTTTAAGTAAGTGATGGAATTTTTCTCGCTTGGTGTGTAGGTACTTTTGATTATACTTAGTGGCAGGAATTTCTAATGGAACCCGATCGGTAATCTCAATCCCGGCTTCGGTCAGTTGCTCTAATTTGTCTGGATTATTGGTTAACAGTTTAACCTTATGAATTCCGAGACTCTTTAGCATTTCAGCCGCAACGTCGTAATGGCGCTCGTCCGGTTCGAAACCTAGGAGTGTGTTTGCTTCATAAGTGTCATGGCCTTGATCCTGAAGAGCGTAGGCTTTAATTTTATTAGTTAAACCAATGCCGCGGCCTTCTTGATTAAGATAGAGGATAACCCCGCGTCCGGCGGCATCAATTTTTTGCATTGCGGTGTGTAATTGTGGCCCACAGTCACAACGAAGGGAGCCAAGTGCATCACCAGTTTGACACTTTGAGTGTAAACGGAGAAGAACTGGTTCATCACCACTAAGATCACCCTTTTTGATAATTAAATTTCCATCACCAAAGTCGCAAAGCTGGAAGTGACCATATTCGGTTGGGAAATTTACAAATTGACTTGGCTGGCTAACCGGATTTTGCACGTATTCTTGAATTTCTTTAATCGTTAAGAAAGGAAGATGGTATTCAGCGGCAATGGACTTGAGTTCTGGTCGCCGGGCCATATGACCGTCTTGCTGGAGAATTTCACAAATATATGCGACTGGTTCTACACCGGCTAGCTTAGCTAAGGTAACTGCGGCTTCGGTGTGACCGTTGCGTTCTAAAACCCCGCCATCCTTAGCAACCAATGGAAAACAGTGACCGGGTTTGTAGAAATCATCTGGTTGGCTGGTTGGATTGGCTAAGGCTTTGATTGTCCGGCAACGATCATAAGCGGAAATTCCGGTTGTTGTACTTTTATGGTCAACGCTAAGGGCAAAGGCAGTCCCAAAGGGATCGGTATTATCAGCTGTCATTTGAGGAAGGGCTAAACGCTTGGCGATAGTGGGAGTAATACAAGTGCAAAGCAGTCCCCGTGCATGCTTTGTCATAAAATTAATCGCTCCTGGGGTAACACTAGCTCCAAAACCGACCAGGTCACCTTCGGCTTCCCGATCTTCATTGTCGGCAATGATCGCAAGACCACCTTGTTTTAGCCAAGCTAAAGTAGCTTGAATTTTTTTAACATCCATTATTTTGGCCCTCCCTTTAAATTTGAGGCAACATATTTAGCGAGAATATCGGTCTCAAGGTTAACTTCATCACCAACTTGAAGACCAGCTAAGTTAGTTTCAGCTTGCGTATGCGGAATTAAACCAACGGCAAATTGGTTATCCTTAGCCCACATTACGGTTAAACTAACCCCGTTTAAAGCAACACTTCCTTGACTCACAATTTGATTAATTAAGTGTTTAGGAATCGCAAAGATGAGTTCTAAGGCATTTTCGTTTGCTTGGCGGCTAACTAAAGAAATGGTGTCATCAATATGCCCAGTTACGATATGTCCTTCAAAGCGACCGCTTGCTAGCATTGCCCGTTCAACGTTGACGGCATCACCAACTTGGGCATTTTTAAAATTCGTTTTCTTGAAGGTTTGTGGCATCATGGTGACCGTAAAAGTAGTTGGGGTAAAAGCTTCAACCGTTAAACAACAACCATTAATGGCAATCGAGTCCCCAGTTTGAACGTCTTTTAAGAAGCTAGCTGAGGTGGTAACTGTCATTTTAATGGTGTGTTGGTTGATTTTAAGCTCGCTAATATGAGCACCACCAGAAACAAGTCCGCTAAACATTTTGAATTCCTCCTTGAATACGAATGGTATTGCCAAAGAATTGATAACTAGGCTTTATTAGTTGGCCGGCCTTCGGTTGGTAAGCAGGGACCCCATTTTTACCGAGGGTGACGGGCGCTAAATAAGTGATTAGCTCATTTCCTAATCCGGCGTCGCAAAAAGCTTGGTGAAGTCGGCGCCCCCCTTCAACGTACAGGGATTGAATGCCCTGGTCAGTTAAGTAATCAATTACACTACTTAATTGGCCGTCAGCTAAGGAAATTACTTTAACATGCGCTGGCCATTGATGGTTGCCGAGCTGATTATTCTGAGTAAAAATCCAAGTGGGAGCAGCCCCATCGGTAAGCAACTTTAAGTTTGGATGGTTGAGCAGTCGTCCCCGCCGATCAATTATCATGCGGATTGGGGGGAATGGACTTTTAACGGTAGTTAGTAACGATGGATCGTCAATAATTGCCGTTTCTGAACCGATCAAAATGCCTTGGTAATTAGCTCTTTCAAAGTGGACCTGCTTTAAGGCCGCTGATGAACTTAAGGTAATCCGCTGACCGGGTAAGCTCAACTTATGATCAAGACTAATTGCTTGTTTTAAGGTAATCCAAGGCTGGTGATGCTGGAAAAAGTAGGTATAAAAGGGGTTTAAAGCGGTTGCTTGATCCGCTAAAACGCCTGTAATAACCTCAATCCCAGCCGTTTTTAGCCTGGCAATTCCTTTGCCAGTAACCAAGGCGTGAGGATCAGTTTGACCAATTACTACCCGTTTAATCTTGCTATGGATGATTAATTCGGAGCAAGGGGGCTGTTTTCCTTGGTGGTTACATGGTTCGAGGGTGACGTAAAGGGTAGCATTGAATAATTGTTCTGGGGTGAGTTTTTCGATCGCATTTCGTTCAGCATGGACGGCGCCGTACTTAACATGGTGGCCTAGTGCTAAAACGTGGCCGTCCTTAACAACAGCGGCCCCAACCATCGGGTTTTGCCAAGTTAAAAAGCGGCCTTCTTTGGCAGCATTAATTGCTAGTTGCATCATTGCTTGATCGTGGTTCATTTTTTCACCTCCAGAAAATAAAAAACCGTCCTTTTCGGGACGGTTGTAGAATTTGAGTTAATTTGGTAGCCAAAAAATCCGCAAGGAAAATCTTAGCTAACCTCGTGTTTCTTCTTCCATCTAGACTATCACTATCGGTACCCCAAAGGGATTCAACCGCATTATTGCGGGTCGCGGACTGAAACCGCCGGTCGGGAATTTCACCCTGCCCCGAAGAACTAATTATTCAACTAACTAAAGATTAGTTGTTTTTGAAAACGTTGTCAATGAGTTGGGGGTAATTAATATCAATAAATATTATTCAGGATCGTTTGTTTCACATGAAACCTAACGATGAGAATTAAAGTGCCAAGCCAGGGCAACAATTAATCCTAAAATACAAACTGCGAGTAAGGGATTAGCGTTAAAAAGGCGATGAAGAAGCCAAATTTGGCCAACTCCGGAAAATGATGCAAACATTCAATGGATACCTTCTTCCTCTTGTTTTGTTAATAATTATACTGAATTTAGTTGGTTAAGCGAGTAATTTGGATTACACTAAGAATAGTTTTGATGTTGAGGGGGATACCATGCTAATTACGTGGCATATTGTGAAATTAATTTTATGGCTAATTGTATTTTTCAACGCGATTGCCGCCCTAATTACGGTTTTTCGAGAAAGACGGGATATTGCGGCAACATGGGCGTGGCTGCTTGTATTAACCTTATTGCCGGTGATTGGCTTTATTATTTACTCGTTTCTGGGACGGAAACTACCTCAACGGCGTTTAGAGCGAATTCAAACGGAAACTCAATTAGAACTTTCGGAAGCCTTTAACCGTCAACGCGAGCAATTTTTGCTAACCCCGCAACCGGAAGAACCAACCTTACGAACTTATTTACGGACAATTATGCTTTTCCAAAGCATTGATAATGCCTTTTTGAGTCAGCATAATATGGTTGAATTGTTTAACAATGGAGATCAACTTTTTGAAAAACTACTCGCTGATATTGAAGCGGCCAAAAAGAGTATCCATATTGAGTTCTATACTATTTACAACGATCAAATTGGAAATCAATTACGGACGATCCTTGAACAAAAGGCAGCCGTAGGCGTTGAAGTTCGAGTTCTGTATGATTCCTGGGGTTCAATGGGAGTTAAGCCAAGTTTTTATGATGGTCTTCGGAAAAATGGTGGCTATGCAGGTCCGTTCTTGTTAACCCGGAGTAACCTCTTTGATTTCCGACTTAACTACCGGGATCACCGAAAAATTGTCGTGATTGATGGTGAAATTGGTTACGTAGGGGGCTTTAACGTTGGTGACCAATATCTTGGGCGTTCACCAAAATTTGGACCGTGGCGCGATACTCACCTTCGAATCCAAGGTGGGGGTGTATATAGCCTTCAACAACGTTTTATTCGGGACTGGAACGCTTCAACTAAAGAGCGAGCCCACCGGATTGATCACTACCGGTCATATTTTCCCAAGATTAAGAATACTTTTGGCTCAACCGCCCTCCAAATTGTTTCCAGTGGTCCAGATTCACCTTTGGAAGAAATTAAACTTGGCTACTTACGCTTAATTAATGCGGCGCAAGATCATATTTGGATTCAAACTCCTTACCTAATTCCTGATGATAGTGTACTTGATGCTTTGAAGGTGGCAGCCCATTCTGGAGTTGACGTCCGGATTATGGTGCCATCGATGCCCGACCACGCCTTTGTTTACCGAGCAACTCAATATTATGCGCGAAATTTAGCTGAAGATGGCGTAACGATTTACTTCTATCAAAAAGGTTTTTTACACGCTAAGACAATGGTGGTTGATGGAGAAATGGCTTCGGTTGGTTCTGCCAATATGGATTTTCGGAGTTTTAAATTAAACTTTGAAATTAACTGTTTTATGTATGATGCCGATATTGCTCAACGGTTAGAGCGCTTGTTTGTTGAAGACATTCGTAATAGTCGAGTAATGACGCCAGAACGGTTTGCGGCCCAACCGCCATGGATACGTTTTAAGCAAACTTTCTCGAGATTGTTGTCGCCAATCTTGTAGCTTCTAAAAAAAGAGGTTGGGAAAAAAGCTCCTTGACGGCCTGGTTGGGATAAGAAGGACGAAGGTTGATTCATTAGAATCGACCTTACGTTCGCACTTATCCGCTAAGGCCGTGCTTTTTGACCTTAGTTACTGAGTAACATTCGGAGATGAAAGAGGGGCTGGGAAGAAACGTGCGTTTCTTCCCAGCCCCTCTTTTTCACCAGACAGAAACGAAAGGAAGGTGAGTAAACGGTATTAATAACCAGACATAGAGAGATTTGAGGAAACCTTCCTTCCGTGAGTACTCAGAGTATGTTCACTAAGTAACAAACTAATTAAAACATAGATTGCCTATCTTTGCAAGGAATTAATATAAACCGGCCTTGGAGATATCAAAAATGATAATTGTTTTCACAAAGTTTTAATATGATAAAATAAGGTTATTTAATTGCTGAGGATGGGAAGGTAAGATCAATGGTGAAATCGAGTTTGAACTTTATCTTGGGGACTGCTACGGTTGATCATCAAGCAGCAATGGTTGATCAATTAGCAACTCAATTAGCCGAGCACCCCCAAGATCGTTTTTTCTATCTAGTGCCAAATCATATTAAATTTTCAACGGAAATTGACGTTTTAAGTCAATTGAAAGCTAAGCAGACGGGACCAATTTATGCTCAAAGTCAGGTTCAGGTCCTGTCTTTTAGCCGGTTAGCATGGTTTTTATTGCGCAATCAGCCGGAATTTAATGCTCCACGAATTTCACCAACGGGTTTAACGATGTTAACGGCCGCTGTTATTCGTGAAATGCCATCAGCAGAATTAAAATTATTCGCTAAGGAAGCTCACCAACCTGGCTTTATCCAAGATTTAACGAAGCAGTTAGTCGAACTCCGGAATGCCAATATTGCTCCAGAAGACTACGAAGAGATTAAAACGAGAAGTGTCGCCTGGGCAAAAAGTCACCACCAAGTTGATGCAGCTTACAATGATAAGTTAGCCGTTTTATTCAAGGTTTATGCTAAATTCACAGCAGCCTTGGGGGGACAGTTAGAAACGCCAGCAATTTATGATTTACTGATTGAAAAGCTAGATCAGGGTGATTTTAAGGATTGCCATTTTTACCTTGATCGTTACAACGCCCAATTTTTAGCTAAGGAAGAACAAATTGTTGAAGCGATGATTAAAAATGGGGCAACGACCACGGTTAGTCTGGTTTTAGATCGTCCTTACCAAGGTTCAACCTTACCAGATGAACATGATTTGTTTTACCAGCCAGGATTAATCTACCATCGGCTAGCTAATTTCGCTTTAAATACCCCAGGGGTTGAATTGCAACCGACAACCTATGCACAAGTGCCGCGGGTGGCACCAGCCTTTAAGGACGTAGAACAATGGCTAGCAGCTAACAGCCAGTTCGTGACGCCGCAAGAAGCCAAAACTAAGGGAGAAAACATCCATTTTAATACGGTGCCAACGCGGTTAGCTGAATTGAATTTTGTGGCGGCCAAAATTCGTCAGCTAGTAACCCATCAAGGTTATCGTTACCGGGATTTCTTGATTCTTACCCGGCGATTAGATGCTTATGAAACGATGCTTGAACCGACTTTTACGGCGCATCAAGTACCATTTTTTAATGATAATGACCGGACGATGAAGAATCATCCCTTGGTGACCTTAGTAATGGGGCTTTTCCAACTTCTTTGGAAACAATTTCAGTTGGCTGACTTGATGCAGATCCTCAAAACCGGCTTGTTAATTCCGAAAGAGCAGGTTGATGGGCAACCGCTGACCGCCTTTCAATTTCGGCAAGATTTATACCTAACAGAAAATTGGGCACTAAAGTACGGCAAAACGGGATATGCTTGGCTCGGTAATAAGGATTTCCAATACACGCCAGGATATCAGGCTACCAGAGAAGATAGTTACCGTGACCAACAAGAACAAAAGAAAAGCGCCCAGTTAAACCGAGTACGGCGCTATGTAAAACGGCAAATCGTTCCTTTTATTGAAGCCTTACGGCAAGCAAAGAGTGGCCGGGAAGCAGCCAGACTTCTGTTTGAATTTTTAGTCAACCAAGATGTACCCGGTCAATTAGCAAAGTGGCAAAGGGCGGCGACTGACGCTGGTAATTTAACCCTTTCCCAAGAATCAGAACAGGTGTGGAATTCATTCTGCCAGCTTTTAGATGAGTATGTTCTAACGATGGGGGATCAAACGAACTTTAATTTAACAGCTTTTCGAGATCTTTTGTTAGTCGGCTTTCAAACGGCAACTTATTCGCAAATTCCGTCAACCTTAGATCAAGTTTTAGTATCTGAAAGTGGCATCACCCAGACTGAGCACCGAAAAATTGTTTTTATTATTGGGGCAACTGATGATGTCATGCCTGCTATGCAAGTTGAAACGGGACTGTTAACGGAAGATGATCGGCGACGGCTCGCTAGTGGACTCAAGGACTATCAATATCTGCCGGTTTCGGGGATGGCAAAAGTAACCAACGAACCTTTTGTTAATTATTTAGCGATGATGACGGGGCGGGAACAGTTATATTTGGTTGCGCCACTGCAAAGTAGTGAAGACCAGCCAGCTGGACTTTCTCCGTATCTGACGGGTTTAAGTGCTTACTTTAACCGTCCGATCGATAATCTCCCGGGGACCCCTCAACCACTAGCTAGCTTTGCGGAAATTAAGCCATTTATTTCAGCCATTCCAGCAACCCGTTCAAGTTTTATCCGGGCGCGGCGAGTTGCCCAAGATAACGGTCAAAATTTAAGCGCCAACGATACATGGAAATTAGTTGCACGGATTATCAACGCTCAAAAGAATGGTCGTCAAGTTACCCTAAATAAGTATCAGTATCAAAATGATCCCCAGCCACTAACCCCGGCGTTGGCGGAACAATTATATGGAAAATTGGATCGGGAAACGATTGTTGAACGGACAGAAATGGAAAAGGCCGGGCAACCATTACCACCCCTGGATGACCTTAAACGCCACTCAACGTTAAAGGCATCGGTTTCTCAATTACAGACTTACTATCAAAATCCATATGAATATTTCTTGAAATATGGCTTAGACTTGAAGCGGCGAGAAGAATTTGAAATTACGCCCGCTGACTCTGGAACCTTCTATCACAATGTAATGGATGCTTTTGTCCACGCAACGGGGACGAAACTAGCAACGCTAACGCCGACTGAATTGACGACTTATACTAACCAGGCGTTAACTCAGGCTGCCCAAGCGCAAACTTTATTAACTGAATTGGAGGATGGTCAACTCCGGTTTGCCTACCAGTTTGATCATCTAAAGCAGCTAGCTAAAGCGATGATCCGGGTTGTCTATCTGCAAGCTCAGGTCAGTCATGCGCGACCAAAATATACGGAACAGAGCTTTGGGAGTGGCGCCAACGCAACCTTCCGACCAATCACTCAGCGCCTGGCTGATCAACGCCACCAAGTTGAAATTCGGGGGCGGATTGACCGGCTAGATCAAGTTCAAACGGCAGATCAACTTTATCAAATGGTGATTGATTATAAATCAAGTGACCGGAAATTTGATTTAGTACGGGCAACGACTGGTTTGGATTTACAATTATTAACCTACTTAGCAGCCGTAAAACAAGATCTTAAACGTGGTCAAATTGGTGGTGCTTTTTACCTCCATTTAGCTAACCAAATCTTAAAACCCGAAGACTTTAAGAAGTCATTAACTGAAATTCAGTTAGATAACCACTTGTACAATGGGTTAGTGCTCGCTGATATTAACTTACTAAAGCAACTTGACCAGGGGTTAGACCAAGAAAAGGCAGGAAAACTTTTACATGCCCGGTATATCAAGAAGACCACCAGTTACAAGGCTAATGCAGGTTCCGCCATTTTAACGCCGGCCGAACTGGATTGGTTGTTAACTAAGAACACAGAGTTAATTACGCAAGCTGCCACCGATATTTTTGCTGGGATAACAACCTTGGCACCTTTTCGGCTTGGTGAGCAAAATGGTTTAAAGAATAGTGACTTCTTACCAATTTTTGCCTTTGATAACGTGCTGGACCAGGATAAATTTAAAGATATCACGTTAACGGAAAAGGATGTCTTAAATCAAATGCACGCAGATCAAAAATCAGCGATGAAAAATAACAAGAAAGGATAGATTATGGCAGGTTTTAATCCGACTCCCAAACAAAAACAGGTGATTACCGACCAAGGAAAAGACATTTTAGTTTCAGCTTCAGCTGGGTCTGGGAAAACTGCAGTGCTTGTTAGGCGGGTCATCCAGCTCCTAAAAACGCATCCGGACCTTAATATCGACCAATTTTTATTGGTTACCTTTACTAAGGAAGCGGCTAAAAACATGCGCGATCGGATTCGTAGTAGCTTATTGGCAGAAAATAATGCGACTTTAAGAAAGCAGTTAAGTCGTCTTCCTTTAGCAAATATTAGTACGATTCATGCTTTTTGTGAGCAAGTAATTAAGCAATATTATTATGTTATCGGTCTGGATCCCAAGTATCGTCTCCTTACTGATGATACTGAAGAAAACCTTCTCCGGGATCAAGTTTGGAATGATTTACAAGAAGAATATCTGGCCAAGAACGGTGAATTTAAACGGCTCAAAGAAGCTTTTCAGGATCCCAAGAGTAATGTGGGAGAAGGTCTGGCTGATGTTGTAATTCGCTTAGACGAGATTGCAAATGCCCAAGCCCATCCCAATGACTGGCTCAAACAACTAATGGTAGCTTATCAAGTTCGGCCGGGCGCATTAATGGAAAGTCCATTCTTTCAAGCTTACGTTTTAAAGGCGATCTTCCAGGAGCTAGACCAACTTCGTCACGCCTTAGCTGATTTAATTGATACGATTCCAAATGATCCGGGCTTTGAAAGGGCTTTGATTGCGGTTCAAGCAGATAGTGATCAAGTAGAAGCAATTGCTGACCAATTAGAACAGGGGAATTGGGATGCGGCGGTCGAACTAGTGCAAAATCCAAAATTTAAAACCTGGGGAACTAAGGGCTTAGACGAAGCTGATAAAGCCTTAGCTGATGATTTGAAAGCCCAACGGGATGCTCTCAAGGACCAATTTAAGGCTAGCTTGCCAAAGTACTTGCTTGCTAGTGAGGCAGTGATGGAAAAGAGAATCCAAATCGCCGCCACTTACTTAGAGCAACTAGTTGCTGTTACCCAAGAATTCCGGCAACGGTATCAAGGGGTTAAGCAAGCGCAGCACCTCCTTGATTTCAATGACTTGGAACACTATACTTACCAGATTTTAACAACTGATTCAACCGAAGGACGGCAAGCTCAAGGCCAACTTCGGCATCACTATCGGGAAATTATGGTTGATGAATACCAAGATACGAATGGCATTCAAGATGAGTTGGTTAAGCAACTTCATGATCCAAAGTTCAATCATCTCTTTATGGTAGGGGATGTTAAGCAATCAATTTACCGTTTCCGGCAGGCGGACCCAACCCTATTTTTAGACCGTTATCGGGAGTATTCGGGACCAGCTACTGATAACGAGGCAATTGTATTGGCTGAAAACTTCCGTTCCATGGAAAGTGTGACCAGCTTTGTCAATTTGGTCTTTACACAATTAATGGACGAAAACTTAGGCGAAATGGCCTATGATGACGATGCCCAATTAAAGTACGCTGCTAAACGTTACGAGGCTGCTGATGAACCGCGACCAGCGACAGAAATGTTATTGTACAATGCTACGGAAAAAGACGAAGTCCCCGATCCGGCGGTTGAACACTACGTGGAACGTCAAGTTAACGATGCCGATGCTGGGGAAGTTTGGTTAATTGGCATGCGAATTCGGCAGATGCTTGACCGTCAGGAATTAATTTATGACCAAAAGACGGATCAAATGCGGCCAATTCAACCGCAAGATATTGCGATCTTAGCCCGGACAAAAACTTTGAATAACCAAATTGTGGAACAATTTGCCCGGTTGGAAATCCCGGTCGTTGTCCATGATGTTAAAAATTATTTCAAGGCTATTGAAGTTCAAACCGTCCTGGCTTTACTAAAGATCATTGATAATCCCGCCCAAGATATTCCATTAGTAACGGTTTTACGCTCGCCAATGTATGGATTTACGGAACGAGAATTAGCCTTTATCCGGATCCATCACCGGCATGATGATTTCTATGCAGCTTTGATCAAGGTAAAGGGAATGTTGGTAGAAACAGAGCAAAAAACAAAGTTACAGGCGGAATGGAAAGCTTGGGAAATGGAAGCTCCAACCGAAGTTGGTCCTAAGCCAACTGACTTTACTACCTTTGCTGGGAAAGTAATTACTTTTTTAAAGCAATTAGGCCATTTTCAGCAAGTTGCGGAACAACAAGCTTTGGCTGACTTAATATGGCAAATTTACCAAACGACCGACTACTTAGACTATGTTGCGGCGATGCCTGGTGGTAGTCAGCGTCAAGCTAACCTCCACGCCTTTTACCAACGAGCAAATGAGTATGAGCAAGGGAACTTTCGGGGATTATACCAATTCATTAATTTTATCGAACGCTTGCAACGACGCAATGATGATCTTGCTCAAGCGCCGGTTGAAGTGGTTGGGGATGCGGTTAACGTTATGACGATTCATGGGAGTAAAGGGCTCCAGTTCCCGGTGGTCTTCTTGGTTAATAGTAGCCACCAGTTTAACCACCAAAACCAAAGCGCCCCCATCATTGTTAATCCCCATGATGAGATGATCGGTTTACGATTTAGCGAGCCCTATCAAGGCGATCCGGTGATCCGGTACCGCTTTGATCTTCCCCAACGGGAGGTGGTTCTCCAATCCTTGACTAAACAGGAACGAGCCGAAGAAATGCGGCTACTGTATGTTGCTTTAACCCGGGCGGAACAACGATTGATTATTACGGCCGGAATTAAGCAGGATCCGGAAAAGTTGATTACAAATTGGAAAGCGGCAGCTAATGATCCAAAGCTTGTTTTAGGGACTAATGTGCGGCTAAAAGCGCATTCGATGCTCGATTGGTTAGGCATGACCCTTTGTCGGACAGGACTACTTTCACCAGCTCAATTTAATAGTGATGAAGCATGGCCAACTTTACCAGGGTTGAAAACCAAAGCTAAATTACAATTTAAAATCTATACCGCTAATCAAGTTGAAGCCGAATTAAATGCGCTTAAAGCTGTGCGAAGTGATCAAGCTTTAACAACGAAAAAGACGTCGTTAAGCCGGGAAGAACGGAACTTTATTAATCAGACGATGACGATGGTATATCCGTATGAGACGGCAACCCGGACGACGGCCTATCAATCGGTTTCGGCAGTAAAGGAAGTCTTTGCTAACCAAGATCCGGACGAGGCCAAGATGGGCCATGTAACCTTTAACCAGCAGGTTGCTAAAGAAGAAGGTCGTTATTTGCGGGGCGAGTTTGGTCAGCCAGACTTTATCAGTGCCGGACCAACCACTCCGAGTCCAACCTTAGTGGGGACGGCAACCCACTTAGTTTTCCAACAACTAGATCTGACAAAGGGTGAGGTGACTAAAGGCATGGTCACCACCTTAATCAAACATTTGGTAACAAGTGGGTTAATCGAAAGTGCCCAAATTGCTGAAAATGTTAATGTAGATGGCATTGTTAATTTTTATCAAACCGAGTTAGGACAACAGATCTTAGCAAACCCAACAGCCGTTGAACGGGAAAAGCCATTTTCGATGTTGTTAAATGGGCATAATCTTTTTACTAATTTACATCCCGAAGATGGGGAACTTTTAATTCACGGGATTATCGATGGTTATTTAACCACCCCGGATGGAATTATTATTTTTGATTACAAAACGGATGAATTAAAGTCAAAAGGAATTCAGGGAATCAAGGATCGTTATCAAGGACAGGTGCATTTATATGCCGATGCACTCCATCAAATGACGGGCCGGCCAATTTTAAAACAATATCTTTACCTAGTAAGAATTGGTGAATTAGTCGAAGTGTAGTATCCTTATAAGTGTGAATTCTTTTAGCGAAAAATAATTAATTCGTTTGAAAACTGGAGGAAATAATTGTGAAAAAAGTAGTACTACTATCAGCAACCGTCCTAGCCGGGATTGCCTTAGTAGGTTGTGGGAAAACTAGTAGCTCATCAAGTACCGATTCAGCGACTAGTAGTGAAATGACGGAACAATACACCAAAGCGGAATATGCGGTAATGGCTTACATGAAGACTGGGGATATTTCGGCTAAGGATTTGAAGAAGGATGCGGACAAGTTAACCTTAAAGCACAAGGGAAACAAGTACACCATTACCAATGATGTTCAATCCTTTGTTTGCGAAGTTAGCGGTAACAAAGTTAAGGTGACCTTACAAGACGCTGACGGTAAAAAGCTAAGTACAGTTAGCTACACCAAGAAGGCTTTAGCGAAGAGCTACCAAAATGATTTGGAAGCAATTGACCGGGTGATCGCCAAGTTACAAGGTAAGAAGGATGAATCGTCTTCTTCATCTTCATCCTCATCTTCATCTTCTGAAGCAAGTAGCGATACAAGCAGTTCCCAAGCTTCAAGTTCGGCTAGTTCTTCGAATACTAGCTCTAGTAACCAGGGGAGCACCAGTTCACGAAGTGGTAATAATACGAGTGCCACAACTAGAAGTAGTAGCCGTACGAGAGGTAACGGTGGTGGCTACAATTACAATGGTTATAGCAATGGAGGTGGCGCTGGTATGGGTGGTACAACTCAAGCACCAACGGATACCACTGGTACCACGGGTGCGCCAGTTAACGATACCGGAACGGACGCTCCCGTAGATTAAGATTGATTCATTTTAAAGCTTGCTAATTAGGCCTTTCCTGCTATAGGGGGGCAGCCTAATTAGGAGCTTTTTTATTTTGGTGAAAAAAACAAAGAGGGGCTGGGAAGAAACGTGCGTTTCTTCCCAGCCCCTCTTTCATCCCCGAATGTTACTCAGTAACTAAGGTCAAAGCAGTAGCTGAATGGCCGTTGCTTCCCTGACGGTCGCACCAACCGATTCTGCCTTGCATGGGCTCACAAATGCCAAACCAGTTGGCTAGTTCGCTCCAAATCACGGCCTTAGCGGATAAGTGCGAACGAAAGGTCGATTCTAATGAATCAATCTTCGTCCTTCTTATCCTAACCAGGCCGTCAAGGAGCTTTTTCACCTTCCCACTCGCGGTGGAATCGTCTTAATAAAGCGGTCGTGTAAAAGGTAGTGATGGCCGGCAGTTAAGTCGTATTGGACAAGTTGATAGTCGTGATAAAGTTGGCGTTGGGCTTTTGAGAGGTGCTGAACTTGATGGCCATGTTGGTCAATTAACTCAGCAGTATTCTCGTGGATCCGATTACTATGACTGACTTGGTTTAAGGTCAAGGTAATTGCGGGGAGTTGCTCATGAACTTTAGTTAAAAGCGCGTAGTAAGGCGTAACTTGCATATCCATCTGAGCGAGGGCCATGGCTGGAAATTCATTTGGACTAACAACCTTAGTCTTCGTTACCCGAGAGTGGTTTAGGTGTTGCGCGGCTGGATTACTGTAAATGAAATAGTCGGTTTCGTGCATTACGAGGCCGTGGTTTTGCATTGAAACCTGGTGGTAAATCCCCGGAAGGTGGTCCCCGTACCAGACCACAGTTGTCGGTTGGGAACTCTTTTGAAGTCGCCCGATGAATTTTTGCAAAGCTTGGTCCGTATAGTTAACTCCTTGGGTGTAGGTTTGAATTGCGGTGTGATCATCCCCTTGCGCAGTCGAGCCAGACACTTGGAAATGATTGGGATGGTAATAGTTATTGTATGGCATGTGATTTTGCATGGTTGCGACCTGGATAAACTGGTTGCCATGCTTTTTTTGAAGTTGCCAAAGAATTTGTTGGTAGGCTGACCAATCATCAATCCGCGGGCTAGTACCTAAATGATGGTGGTAACGTAAGTGATAACGACTTCCTAAGTAGTAAAAGGAGTTAAAACCAAACTTTTGGTAATCTTCTTTCCGGTTGTAAAGGTTCGCCGTGAAAGGATGAATCCCGGCGCTATAAGTAAAGAGTTGGTTAATAGTGACCGGATGGTGTTGGAAAGGAACTAGTTGTGAGTAGGGTGTTGGTAAGGTCGGGGAAAAGTTAACCACCGAAAGGCCGGTTAAGGCTTGGTATTCCATGTTAGCCGTCCCGCCACCGTAACCGGTACTAAGCATAAGGCCACTTGGGGTAGTAGCCTTTAACTTATCAAGATAAGGGGTGGGATTGGGATGGACTTCTAGCCCTGGGACCCGACGGGGATTAGCGAAACTTTCACTGAGGATAAAGACGAGTCGTTGCTTACCAAGGTGTCGATGGGAACGATGTAGGTTAAGTTGTTGGGCCGCAATTAAATAGCGATTTTCAATTACTTCCATCTGGTGCTTGGAATAACCAGCCGGTTTGTCCATGACCGTAATGTCAACGTTGTTCATAAATTGTAGGAGCGTTCCGTTAACTTTAGCCCCCGGAGTTGGGCGTAAAAGTAGGGGATGTCGCCGGCTTGGTCCACATAATGATGGCTCAAGGAATTGGGATGATTGATGTGGGTAAAGCTCAGGAGATAGCCTCCAGCAAGGATGAGACTAAGAACACGGGTAAACCAGTTGAACCGTCGCGTGGGACCCCAGTATCGTTCGAGCCAAATCAGACCAATTAGGACCACGATAATGATGATCCCGGCGCTGATGAGGATTAAGGGGTTAACCATGCTTAACATTTCTTGGGGGGCGGATAAAGTACTCAAGTCGGTGGGCAAAATTGGTTCTTGCCGGGCAGTAATCTTTAGTCCGGATGCTACTAACCAGCCCGCGTAGACGAGGATGGTTAAGCCACTTGATAACCACCATCGGTTAGTTAAGGCCATTAAGAGACCAGCAAAGGCCCCGACGATTAAACAATTAATCGTTACTAACTTGGCTTGATGAATGACGACCCATTGCAGCATTGGTAACCGCCAGTCCCAAAGAAAACCAAAGGAGATAATGGTAAGCCCCCAAATGGTAATGCCAAAAATAAGGGCTGGGATGATCCACGGTTGCAGGTGCTTGAGCCAGTTAAAAGTGAACTTTGGGCGCCTGAGCTGATTGCCAAAATGAAGGATTAACCAACTTAAGCTTACCCAGAGTAGATAGTAAGTAACGACTAGTAAGATAAACGGTAAGCGATGAAAGAGGAAGAGGAGGTTGGGGATGGCCAGCCAGGTTAATAAGAGGTTCCCACTAATTAAAAACGTTGGGGATGGCTCAAATCGAGTTGGGAGATTAACGCTGATTAAAAAAGCGGTGGTTAAAGCAAGGGGGGTAAAAATCGGGAGGGCGTTGGTATAATGAAAGGTCAGTACTAGACCTTGATGTGGGCTATAAGCGACCGGATTTTGACTCATCCAGGTGACTAAGCTCATTCCCAAAAAGCTCAGGATTACTAAGCAGCCAAGGATAAAACGATGGTTGTGCCACCAGTTGAGTTTGGCCTGGGCGAGATAGTCTCCCCAGGCAAATAAGAAACTAAACCACAGCCAACTGGTACCCTGACTAAATCCTAGCCAGGTGGTGTGACCAACTAACATTAAGCCAATTAAGAGTCCACTAATCCCCCAAAGGGAACATCGCCGTTGCTTAAATGAAAATTGATGAAGCCAAGTTTGAAGCGGGGTTTTAAACCAGATTAGGAGGGTATTTGACAGCCAAGCTAGGAAAATATTGGCAACCACAAAGTGTTCGGCACTTGGTGAGCTAGGGAGGACCTGGTTAATCAGAAGTAGACCTAAACTTAGGCCGGTTAGAGTTGCTTTTTGTCCATAACTTAGCGTTGTGGATTGATTATGTCCAATCAGGATCGGAAAAAGTATTACCCAGAGGCTCCCAGCATTTTTAATTAGCCAAAGGAGGGCAAAGGTAAGGCCGTGGGTGGTACTAAGACCACTTTTGGTTACCATGGCAGTCGCTAAGAGGACTGGTAAGGCAATTAATCCCTGATAAAGTAATTTTCGGCGTGACGCAACCAAGTTAATTCCTCCTCAAATTAAATTCAACAAATTCCATTAAACCGAGAATTCAACCGTGAAGGTAGCGATAATCAGTGGGGAATGTTCACTGAAGAAACGGGAATTGTAAATTAGTGAAGGGTTAGGGGAAATTTTATTGGAAGGCCTTACGATTTAAAAAAGTTCGTTTTTATCGCGATCCAAGCGGGCTTTCAAAACCTTTTGAAGTCAATTTCCCCAATTAAAATTGAACGTTTGAAAAAGCTATCTTTAAAAACGTTCGAGAAAGTAGTTGAAAAATCCAAGGCGATTCGGTAGGATAATTAAGTAAGTATGTGCTTATGAGCGGTCACCGCTTGCTTAACGGCCGGATTGTGACCATCGTTCCTAAGTAACATGCTGCGGTGTAAGGGTAGGGATAAATTCAGATTTCTCACTCTTTAATTTTAGATCGTATTTGAAAGAAAACTGAGTGAGAATTTCGCTTAGTCATTAATGAGGTGGAAAAACATGGCATCTGTAGTAGTTGTTGGTAGCCAATGGGGTGACGAAGGAAAGGGTAAGATTACTGACTACCTTTGCCAGACCGCCACGATGGTCGTTCGGTCACAAGGTGGCAACAACGCTGGCCACTCAATTGTTTTTCACGGGAAAAAGTATGGCTTACGCTTAATGCCATCTGGAATTTTTGGGGATGACACCTTAGCCGTAATTGGTAATGGGGTGGTGGTGAACCCTAAGTCCTTGTTGGATGAAATTCATTACCTGAATTCTGAAGGGATTGCAACGGATAACTTGCGGATTTCTAACCGCGCCCACGTAGTGATGCCCTACCATGTTTTGTTAGATGAATATCAAGAAGCAGCAAAGGGTGACCACAAGGTTGGGACAACCAAGAATGGGATTGGCCCGGCTTATGTTGACAAAGTTGCCCGGGTTGGGATCCGGATGTGTGACCTGTTAGAAAAGGATACCTTTGCCGAAAAGTTGAAGCTTAACTTAGCCGAGAAGAATGCTTTGTTTACTAAAGTTTATGGCAAACCAGCCCTTGATTTTGACCAATTATTTGAAGAATTTTACGCTTACGGGCAAGAACTTGCCCAATACGTTACCGATACAGCAATCTTAGTTAATAAAGCTCTGAATAAGGGAGAACGGGTCCTCTTTGAAGGGGCGCAAGGGACGATGCTGGATATCGATGCTGGAACTTACCCTTATGTTACTTCCTCAACTCCAGTTGCTGGTGGGGCCGCTACGGGAGCTGGTGTTGGTCCAAACAAGCTCCAAACGGTTGTCGGGATCTGCAAGGCCTACACTACCCGGGTCGGGGAAGGACCTTTCCCAACCGAATTGTTTGATGAGGTTGGTGCTCAGTTACGGGAAACTGGTCACGAATACGGGACGGTAACTGGTCGGCCCCGCCGGATTGGTTGGTTTGATAGTGTTGCTATGCGCCATGCTGTCCGGGTCGATGGGATTAACTACTTATCCTTAAACCTCCTCGATGTTTTGACCGGTCAAAAGACGATTAAGATTGCGACCGCGTACGAGCTCGATGGTAAGCAAATTGACTTCTATCCGGCTAGTTTGAAGCAATTAGCCGCTGCTAAGCCGATTTACGAAGAATTGCCAGGTTGGGATGAAGATATCACCCAAGCTAAGCAAATTAGTGACTTACCAGCCAATGCCCAAGCCTTCTTAAAGCGAGTAGAAGAACTTACCCATGCAAAATTAGCCACTGTTTCAGTAGGCCCCGACCGGGATCAAACAATTATCGTAAATGATCCTTGGGAAGACTAACCACAAAAAATTTAGATAATTTGAGGATCAATCTGTGAATTCAACAACCTAAGATTAGTTTCTGGTAATCCCAAACTAGTTTTGGGTTGTTTTATTTTACGCCTAAATAAAAGTATGACCCTCGAACCGTGTAATTAGGTGTTGAGCGGCCTGTCGTACCAGATAAAAATCCAACCTTGGATAGTCCTAAGTTCAAATTCAGTAAAAACCTTTTACCATAGCGCCAATGAAATATTTGACACTCCTTGAAATGACGGGTACACTTGATCAAAATAAAGTCTTTTGTGTTGGGAAGGAGTGTTTCGATCGTGGCGCATGAAATCGTTGATGGTTCCAGTATGAAACGGGCGTTAACGCGGATTACTTACGAAATTATTGAGCAGAACAAAGGGGTAGACGACCTGGTCTTTGTTGGGATTAAGACCCGGGGAATTTACCTGGCTGAGCGCCTCGCTAAACGGATGGAACAACTGGAAGGGGTCAAGATTCCAGTTGGCTCCCTCGATATTACGCTTTATCGGGATGATCGCCATCAACCAAATCACCATGTAGAACCAACGGTCGAAAACGCGGATATCGCCGTTGATATTACTGATAAACACGTTATTTTAGTTGATGATGTGCTTTATACTGGGCGGACGGTACGAGCAGCCCTGGATGCCTTAATGGATTTGGGGCGGCCTAAGCGGATCTCTTTGGCCGTGCTAGTTGATCGGGGACACCGTGAATTACCAATCCGGCCGGACTTTGTTGGTAAGAACATCCCAACTTCAAATGCTGAAACGGTGCACGTGGCGGTTGAAGAATATGACGGTCACGAAGACATCTCAATCGATAATAATCAAGATTAATATCCACTATTTAATTTGCTCCAGAGAGGGTGACAATGGTGGGCGGCCTTTTTGCCACCCAAAAGCGGTCCTCTTTGGAGGAACGCTTTTTTTGAAACGGAGGAAGAAAAATGCAACGTTTTGCACCAATGGTCGCAATTGATGTGCCAACGAAGGAGGAGGCAGTCGCCTTATTTGACCAATTAGCAATGACCACGCCAAAACCAATTGTAAAGTTGGGGATGGAACTGTATTACACCGCGGGTCCTGAGATTATTAGCCTAGCTCGCCAACGGGGCTTTAAGGTCTTTGTCGATTTAAAGTTGTATGACATTCCCAATACGGTTGGTCGAGCAATGAAAGGCTTGGGAAAGCTTGGTGCATCTTTTGTAACTGTCCATGCAGCTGGGGGAAAAGAAATGCTTCAAGCCGCCCTTGACGGCTTACAAACTGGCGCCCAAGCCGCTAACCTGCCATTACCAAACCTCTTAGCGATCACCGAATTAACTTCGATCAACCAAAGGATTATGAATGAAGAACAGGGAATCCCGGGTGAGTTAGTAACGACTGTCCAACGGTATGCCAAATTAGCTGATAAAGTTGGTCTAGCTGGGGTGGTTTGTTCAGCCCAAGAAGTTGAAGCGATTCGGCAAGTAACGCGTGCTGATTTTTATTGTGTTACCCCGGGGATTCGACCGGTAGGGAGTGCCAAAGGTGATCAAAAGCGGGTAGTTACCCCGGCTCAGGCCCATCAATTAGGCGCCAATGCCATTGTCTGTGGGCGACCGATTACTCAAGCTGAATCAGTTAGTGATGCATATGAAGCAATTGCACAAGAATTTTTGGAGGGATAATCATGATTGGGCAACGCGAAATTGTAGCAAAAAACTTACTTGACATTAATGCAGTGACTTTACGGCCGAATGAACCATTTACCTGGGCAAGTGGATTAAAAGCCCCGATCTACACCGATAATCGCTTAACAATTTCTTATCCTTGGGTTCGGCGGAATATCTATATTGGGATGATTGACCGGATTAAGCATAACTTTGGGATTGAAAACGTGGATGTGATCGCTGGGACCGCAACAGCTGGGATTCCTCACGCTACTTTAGTTGCCGAACGTCTCCAAAAGCCATTGATCTATGTTCGCTCAAAGCCAAAGGATCATGGTCAAGGACGGCAAATTGAGGGAGTCCTTAAGCCCGGACAGAAGGTAATTGTAATTGATGATCTTTTATCAACCGGTGGCAGTGTATTAAATGCAGTCAAGGCTGTGCAAACCGCTGGCGGAGAAGTTCTTGGGGTTGTTGCTATCTTCTCATACGAATTACCAGCTTTGACGAAAAACTTTGCGGCTGTTGATTTACCATTCTATACCGTAACGAATTACAGTACCTTAATTGAGGAAGCTTTAAAACAAGGATTAGTAACTGACGAAGAAAAAACTTCTTTGCATGCTTGGCGAGAAGATCCGGAAACGTGGTCGGCTAAGCATTAAACTAGGCCGAAAAACGTTAGTGAGGCCGGGAAGAAACGCGCGTTTCTTCCCGGCCTTTCTTGCATCTCTGAATGTTACTCAGTAACTAAGGTCAAAGCAGTAGCTGAATGGCAGTTGCTTCCCTGGCGGTCGCACCAACCGATTCAGCCTTGCATGGGCTCACAAACGCCAAACCAGTTGGCTGGTTCGCTCCAAAGCACGGCCTTAGCGGATAAGTGCGAACGAAAGGCTGATTCTAATGAATCAACCTTTGTCCTTCTTATCCCAACCAGGCCGTCAAGGAGCTTTTTGCCCAACCTCAACGTTTTTAATTTTTTGAGGTATTTTTTGAAAAAGGTGTTGACGAAATGAAGGAAGACCGGTATAGTTATATATCGTTGTCACCGCGATAAAACGTTACGCGTTTGGTGATCAACACAAGATTGTTAAAACTTCTTGTTGACAAGAAGTTGACAATTTGGTAAGATATAAGAGTTGTCGCTGAGTGATGATTCAAGAGCTTCTCAAAAAAGTTCTTGACAAGTTCTTGAGCGGTTTGATATAATTATTAAGTCGCTGACTTATAGCGAACAACGGTAGACCTTTGAAAACTGAATAAAGTTTCGACGAATCAAATGTGTAGGGTCCTTGATCTTAATGATCGAGGCAAAACATTTGCGAAGTCAATTCGCTTAATTTATTTTTGAGAGCTATCTCAAATTCTTGTTTTATATGAGAGTTTGATCCTGGCTCAGGATGAACGCCGGCGGTGTGCCTAATACATGCAAGTCGTACGCGTTGGCCCAACTGATTGATGATGCTTGCATCTGATTGACGTTGGTTTACCAACGAGTGGCGGACGGGTGAGTAACACGTAGGCAACCTGCCCAGAAGCGGGGGACAACATTTGGAAACAAGTGCTAATACCGCATAACAACATTAACCGCCTGGTTAATGTTTAAAAGATGGTTTCGGCTATCACTTCTGGATGGGCCTGCGGCGCATTAGCTTGTTGGTAAGGTAATGGCTTACCAAGGCAATGATGCGTAGCCGAGTTGAGAGACTGATCGGCCACAATGGAACTGAGACACGGTCCATACTCCTACGGGAGGCAGCAGTAGGGAATCTTCCACAATGGGCGTAAGCCTGATGGAGCAACACCGCGTGAGTGAAGAAGGGTTTCGGCTCGTAAAGCTCTGTTGTTGAAGAAGAACATGCTAGAGAGTAACTGTTCTAGTATTGACGGTATTCAACCAGAAAGTCACGGCTAACTACGTGCCAGCAGCCGCGGTAATACGTAGGTGGCAAGCGTTATCCGGATTTATTGGGCGTAAAGCGAGCGCAGGCGGTTTTCTAAGTCTGATGTGAAAGCCTTCGGCTTAACCGAAGAAGTGCATCGGAAACTGGATGACTTGAGTGCAGAAGAGGGCAGTGGAACTCCATGTGTAGCGGTGGAATGCGTAGATATATGGAAGAACACCAGTGGCGAAGGCGGCTGCCTGGCCTGCAACTGACGCTGAGGCTCGAAAGCATGGGTAGCGAACAGGATTAGATACCCTGGTAGTCCATGCCGTAAACGATGAGTGCTAGGTGTTGGAGGGTTTCCGCCCTTCAGTGCCGCAGCTAACGCATTAAGCACTCCGCCTGGGGAGTACGACCGCAAGATTGAAACTCAAAGGAATTGACGGGGGCCCGCACAAGCGGTGGAGCATGTGGTTTAATTCGAAGCTACGCGAAGAACCTTACCAGGTCTTGACATCTTGCGCCAACCCTAGAGATAGGGCGTTCCCTTCGGGGACGCAATGACAGGTGGTGCATGGTCGTCGTCAGCTCGTGTCGTGAGATGTTGGGTTAAGTCCCGCAACGAGCGCAACCCTTGTTACTAGTTGCCAGCATTTAGTTGGGCACTCTAGTGAGACTGCCGGTGACAAACCGGAGGAAGGTGGGGA
This sequence comes from Lactobacillus sp. 3B(2020), assembly GCF_013487845.1. NCBI lineage: Bacteria > Bacillati > Bacillota > Bacilli > Lactobacillales > Lactobacillaceae > Lactobacillus > Lactobacillus sp. 3B(2020). The sequence goes on from NZ_CP047410.1 coordinate 63,062, forward strand.
CGACGTCAGATCATCATGCCCCTTATGACCTGGGCTACACACGTGCTACAATGGACGGTACAACGAGTTGCGAACTCGCGAGGGCAAGCTAATCTCTTAAAACCGTTCTCAGTTCGGACTGCAGTCTGCAACTCGACTGCACGAAGTCGGAATCGCTAGTAATCGCGGATCAGCATGCCGCGGTGAATACGTTCCCGGGCCTTGTACACACCGCCCGTCACACCATGGGAGTTTGCAATGCCCAAAGTCGGTGGGGTAACCTTTTGGAGCCAGCCGCCTAAGGCAGGGCAGATGACTGGGGTGAAGTCGTAACAAGGTAGCCGTAGGAGAACCTGCGGCTGGATCACCTCCTTTCTAAGGAATTAATCGGAAACCTACACAGCGTTGAAACTTTGTTCAGTTTTGAGGGGTTTACCTCTCAAGCTTGTACTTTGAAAACTAAATAATATCTTTTCTAAATAATCAAGAAAACCGAGAACACCGCGTTATTTGAGTTTTTAACGAATATAATCGCTATCTCAATTAACTCGATTGATCGACGATCAATCAGGTTAAGTTACAAAGGGCGCATGGTGAATGCCTTGGTACTAGGAGCCGATGAAGGACGGGACTAACACCGATATGCTTCGGGGAGTGGTAAGTACACTTTGATCCGGAGATTTCCGAATGGGGAAACCTAACTAACTTAGTCGTTAGTTGCTTGACTAGTGAATTCATAGCTAGTAAGCGGTAGACGCAGTGAACTGAAACATCTAAGTAGCTGCAGGAAGAGAAAGAAAAATCGATTTCCTGAGTAGCGGCGAGCGAAACGGAAAGAGCCCAAACCAACGAGCTTGCTTGTTGGGGTTGTAGGACTGAACGTTTGAGTTACCAAGGGGCAAGGTAGTCGAAGCAGTTGGGAAGCTGCACCAGAGATGGTGATAGTCCAGTAGACGAAACCTTACCCCCTCAGTTCAGGATCCTGAGTACGGCGGGACACGTGAAACCCCGTCGGAATCTGCGAGGACCATCTCGCAAGGCTAAATACTCCCTAGTGACCGATAGTGAACCAGTACCGTGAGGGAAAGGTGAAAAGCACCCCGGGAGGGGAGTGAAAGAGTTCCTGAAACCATGTGCCTACAAGCTGTCGGAGCCCGTTAATGGGTGACGGCGTGCCTCTTGCAGAATGAACCGGCGAGTCATGATTACGTGCAAGGTTAAGGTGGAAAAACCGGAGCCGTAGCGAAAGCGAGTCTGAAATGGGCGTACGAAGTACGTAGTTATGTACCCGAAACCAGGTGACCTACCCATGTCCAGGATGAAGGTGCGGTAAAACGCACTGGAGGTCCGAACCCGTGTCTGTTGAAAAAGGCTGGGATGAGGTGTGGGTAGCGGTGAAATTCCAAACGAACTTGGAGATAGCTGGTTCTCTCCGAAATCTCTTTAGGGGGAGCCTCGGAATTAAGAATCTTGGAGGTAGAGCACTGTTTGAACACGGGGCCCGTCATGGGTTACCAACTTCAGATAAACTCCGAATGCCATCGATTCATGTCCGGGAGTCAGACGATGAGTGATAAGATCCACCGTCGAAAGGGGAACAGCCCAGATCACCAGTTAAGGTCCCAAAATATATGCTAAGTGGAAAAGGATGTGGAGTTGCATAGACAACTAGGATGTTGGCTCAGAAGCAGCCATCATTTAAAGAGTGCGTAATAGCTCACTAGTCGAGTGATCCTGCGCCGAAAATGTACCGGGGCTAAGCATATTACCGAAACTGTGGATTCAACCGTTAGGTTGAGTGATAGGAGAGCGTTCTAAGGGCGATGAAGTTAGACCGTGAGGACTAGTGGAGCGCTTAGAAGTGAGAATGCCGGTATGAGTAGCGAAAGACAGGTGAGAATCCTGTCCACCGAATGACTAAGGTTTCCTGGGGAAGGCTCGTCCTCCCAGGGTAAGTCGGGACCTAAGGCGAGGCCGAAAGGCGTAGTCGATGGCTAACAGGTTGAGATTCCTGTACTAGTTAGTTGCGTTTGAATGATGGAGGGACGCAGAAGGCTAAACGATCCGGACGATTGGAAGTGTCCGGCCAAGCAGTAAGTTAGGGTTAGAGTTAAATGTTTTAATCCGGGTTAACAAGCTGTGATGGGGAGTGAAATTATAGTAGCGAAGTCGTTGATGTCACGCTGCCGAGAAAAGCTTCTAGTGAGTAACTAACTACCCGTACCGCAAACCGACACAGGTAGTCGAGGAGAGAATCCTAAGGTGAGCGAGTGAACTCTCGTTAAGGAACTCGGCAAAATGACCCCGTAACTTCGGGAGAAGGGGTGCTGGTCGCAAGACCAGCCGCAGTGAAAAGGCCCAGGCGACTGTTTATCAAAAACACAGGTTTCTGCAAAATCGTAAGATGAAGTATAGGGGCTGACGCCTGCCCGGTGCTGGAAGGTTAAAAGGAAGGGTTAGCTTCGGCGAAGCTCTGAATTGAAGCCCCAGTAAACGGCGGCCGTAACTATAACGGTCCTAAGGTAGCGAAATTCCTTGTCGGGTAAGTTCCGACCCGCACGAAAGGCGTAACGATCTGGGCACTGTCTCAACGAGAGACTCGGTGAAATTGAATTGCCTGTGAAGATGCAGGCTACCCGCGACAGGACGGAAAGACCCCATGGAGCTTTACTGTAGCTTGATATTGAGTGTTTGTATTGCTTGTACAGGATAGGTAGGAGCCATAGAAACCGGGACGCTAGTTTCGGTGGAGGCGTTGGTGGGATACTACCCTTGCACTATGACCACTCTAACCCGCACCACTCATCGTGGTGGGAGACAGTATCAGGTGGGCAGTTTGACTGGGGCGGTCGCCTCCCAAAAGGTAACGGAGGCGCCCAAAGGTTCGCTCAGAATGGTTGGAAATCATTCGCAGAGTGTAAAGGCACAAGCGAGCTTGACTGCGAGACAGACAGGTCGAGCAGGGACGAAAGTCGGGCTTAGTGATCCGGTGGTTCCGTATGGAAGGGCCATCGCTCAACGGATAAAAGCTACCCTGGGGATAACAGGCTTATCTCCCCCAAGAGTCCACATCGACGGGGAGGTTTGGCACCTCGATGTCGGCTCATCGCATCCTGGGGCTGTAGTCGGTCCCAAGGGTTGGGCTGTTCGCCCATTAAAGCGGTACGCGAGCTGGGTTCAGAACGTCGTGAGACAGTTCGGTCCCTATCCGTCGCGGGCGTAGGAAATTTGAGAGGACCTGTCCTTAGTACGAGAGGACCGGGATGGACATACCGCTGGTGTACCAGTTGTTCCGCCAGGAGCACCGCTGGGTAGCTATGTATGGATGAGATAAACGCTGAAAGCATCTAAGTGTGAAACTCGCCTCAAGATGAGATTTCCCATTCCGTTAAGGAAGTAAGACCCCTCAGAGATGATGAGGTAGATAGGATGGAAGTGGAAGTGCGGTGACGCATGGAGCGGACCATTACTAATCGGTCGAGGACTTAACCAAGGTAAAAGGTGGTAAGGTTACTTGAGGGGAAAGATATTGTTTAGTTTTGAAAGCACAAGCTTTCAATCCTGAAAAGGATAGAGTGTGGTGATGATGGCTTGAAGGATACACCTGTTCCCATGCCGAACACAGAAGTTAAGCTTCAACGCGCCGAAAGTAGTTGGGGGATCGCTCCCTGCGAGGATAGGGCGTCGCCACGCGAGCTGAGTACGGATGTTATCCGTACTCTTTTTTTATGGCGGTTTACCGTCATATGCTGACTTAGCTCAGTTGGCAGAGCACGTCACTAGTAATGATGAGGTCGGAGGTTCGAATCCTCTAGTCAGCATAACTAAACTTTACGGTGTTAAGTAAGCCTTGATATATTAGCATTTTGCTAAAAGATATCAAGGCTTATTTTTTATTTATTAAGGAATATTATGCACATGGCTGTGCACACAGAAAAAACGTGAGCATGAGCTTGCATCGGGGAAATGCTGTACATATTGATCTAATGGGCTTTGTGCCAACGCATAGGTTCTTTAATCAAGAATGCAAGACTAGGGTTCTTAAAAAGCATTTTTGAAAGTATCTTGATCATTTACGGTAAAATGATCAAGATACTAAGATGATGATCAAAGTAGTGAAGTGACAATTCGAAGAGCAATTAAAAAACTACGTGATACCGATAGAATTGAAAAAATTGGTCAAGCAAGGGCAACTAAGTATGGACTAAAAAATAATTAGTTTATTTTTGGTGCACACCAAAATGAACACACCACGATTTTAGTATATCAAAGTAATAAAGGTCGGGAAGAAACTTTCGTTTCCTCCCGGCCTTTATTTCATTTCCGAATGTGTTACTCAGCAACTACGGTCAAAGTAGGAGCTGAATGGCAGTCGCTTCCCTGACGGTCGTACCAACCGATTCAGCCTTGCAGGGGAAACCAGTCAGCTGGTTCGTTAGCGGATAAGGGCGAACGAAAGGTCGATTCCAATGAATCAACCTTCGTTCTGCTTATGCTAACTAGAGCACCAAGAAACCCTTTGCAGCTACTCTTTAATCATAACAAATTTTAAAATTGCTTACTTATAACTCGCTTGATCCGCTTTAAAGATTTTAGCTAACCTTTCAGTTGCTTGTTTTAAGTCAGATAATGATGCGGCATAAGAAATTCGGAAGTAACGTAGTGGACGGTTAGTGAAGGCAGCTGCTGGTACAATCGCTACTTTAGCCTTTTCAGCTAAGTGGTTGGCGTAGGCCAGAGAGTCGCCAACAAAATTATCAGGAATCTGGACCCAAAGGTAAAAGGCCCCTTGAGGTTTAGTATACCGGAAACCGATCTTATCCATGGCATTCATTAGAAACTTACGCCGTTGGTCGTACGCGGCTTTCATTCTAGCAGTATCGATATCGCCATGTCGTAGCGCTTCTTCTGCTGCATCCATATTCATCGTTGCGGTTGTAGAGATGGCGGCCTGGTGAACTTTGGCTAGTGATTTTAAGATATCACTAGGTCCACAGATATAGCCAATTCGCCATCCAGTCATGGCAGCATTTTTGGAAACGCCACTGACATAGAGGGTTTGATCTGGTAATAATTTAGCAATTGGCAATTGTTTATCTGTATAAAGCAGGTCCGCGTAGATTTCATCATCTAAAATCGCAACATTAAATTCTTTAAGAACCGCAGCGAGTGCTCGAACTTCGTCAACGGTATAGGTTGCGCCGGTTGGATTAACTGGGTAGTTAAGCACCAAGACTTTGACGGCTGAACCATATTTTACTAAAGCTTCCCTTAGTAGTTGGGGAGTTACTTTAAAGTCCGGAGCAGAAGTTTCTAGTTCAACCGCCCGGGCACCACGCAATTCGGTATTAATACGATACAACGTATATGCGGGACTGGGAATCAAGACGACGTCATCAGGCTGGCAAAGGCCATCAATAATGGTACTAATAGCGCCACTAGCACCTTCCGTGACAAAGATCTCACTTTCAGGATCATAGTGAAGGTCAAAATGGCTAGCTAAATATTGGCTAATCGCATTTCGTAACGTTGAAGTTCCCCAGTTGTGCGGATAATGGGTATGGTCATTAAGAATACTTTTGATCGCAGCTAATTTAACATGATCGGCGGTCTTAAAATCTGGTTCTCCAACGGTTAGGTTAATTACCTCCGGATCGTGCCCATATTTATTATTAAGAACCCGAATTAATGAGGGTTTAGCAGATTTTAAATTTTCTGGTACTAGTGATGCAATTTTGCTCATGAAAGATCCCCCTTATGCATTAAACTGGCGACACAGCTATTGGAATAGTGATGTAAGCGACAAGAAATCTTCCTGGGAACAGTGCACCACTTTCTCTAATTAAAATTTAATATAAACCCTACCATTTTATAATCGTAAAGTAAAGTTACGATTTAGGTTCCTTGTAGCAAGTAGTAAATCTGGATAAAATATTGTGAATTTGTGGTACTGAACCTTGCCTTGGAGTTGACTTCAAGGTCTATACTACTAGCAATTAAAGGTAGTTTAGAAGGTAATTAATTATGTAAATTACTAACCGTTGGCTGATTTCAACCTTGACAGTGATAACGATGGCATTGCTAGGAATAGCTATTAACGTTAGTCGGGCCCAGTAGGTACATGCAGATCCTAATTATTTATTTTTCAGTGTTTGGAACAACTAAAGCAATAGCTGAATAGATCCAACGTGATACAGGGGCGGATATCGTTCGCTTAGAGCGGGCTAAGCTATGATAACTGCCGATCAAGAACGACGGAAAAAGATTCATCCGGCAATTAAACATAACCTTCCCAAGCTTGATCAAACGGTAGAAAATTTGGAGGGTGGTTGATGATAGTCTTAATGGCGCTCTGGGTAGCTACAATTCACTGATTCGCTACCTTTTCAATAATTAAGGCGACTGGCAAATTAGCATGGGAGTTAGAATGCTACATAGTTTTATATGCCCGCTTTTTTGTCAGGCTGGTTAGTTAACCATTTTCAAATGGTTCATCGCCTAAAAACTTGGGCAGAGCACCATTATACAAGAATTAATCTTACAATTAAAAAACGAATGAATGACGCTGTAATCAAAAAGTAGGTGGAAAGGTGAAAGTATTAATTGCAACTTATAGTCGGTCAGGAAAAACTCAGGGAGTTGCTGAAGAATTAGCCCAAATAATCAAGGAAGCTGATATGTATCAAATTGCAGTGGCACCAGGTACATTTAATCGTGACCGGTATCAAACGGATAAAATTGCTACTGCGCAAATTCAACACCAGCAATATCCGGAACTAATAAACCCATTGCCAGCAATTGATCAATATGATCTGATTTTGGTGGGAAGTCCCGTATGGCGGGGAGCACCAGCTACCCCTGTACATACCTTTTTAAAACAAATCCAAACTTTTAAGGGGAAAGTGGCCTCATTTTACACAGATATGGGAAAAGTTGGTAGTTATGAAGAAAATTTTAGAAAGTGGGCCGGTAAATTAAAGGTCTTACCTGCTCATGAAGGTGAAAATAACTTAGCGGGATGGGTTAAAACGTTGATAATAGAAGGAGGATCGGAATGAATATTCAGCAAGTCGCGGCAGAGCTATTAATCTCCCCCGATACGATTCGACGTTGGGAGCGCCTGGGGATGATTCCACCGATCAAACGGGATAATAACGGTATTAGGAACCTCACGAAGCGTGATCTGCAATGGTTGAAATTTGCTAAATTATTACACGCAATGAATATTTCGTCGGATTTCCAAATAGAATATGTTAAGTTAGTAATGTTAGGTAAGTACGCTACTCTAGCTCGCCAAACCTTTGTCGAAGAAAAATTAGCACAACTTCAAGCTGATTACCAATGCCTGGTTAAGCAAATTAAGCAAATAGAACAGTTAGTCGAAAATGAAGAACTGGATTAATTTTGTGAACTAGGATTGAAAGTAGCGGGAGATTAGATGAGCATTAAAGTATTAATGAAAGAAGTTGGCAAGTTGGCCCGTTAATTAAGCTCTAAGTAGTCCCCAGCTAAAAAACTTTGTTCAAAGTTAGTTACCGGATGTAAAAACTGCTTACCAAATTCATCGATTAAACCGTGAAAGTCTTGGGCCATCGCCGCATCAAAACTCGGTGGAAGTTGGCAAATTCGGGCTAGGGATTGGTAGTTGGTAAGGCCAGTAATTCCCAAGCAAGTAAATAGGGTCCGAGCGTATTTATCACTGATAAAAGTGGGGCGTTCGAAAATATAAGTTAACATGACATCAGCCGTTTCATCACCAACCCCATGGAGCTCGCGGAGCTTCTTTCTGAGGTCGTGGCCAAAATGGTGATTAATTGCAGCATAGTCATATTGGAATTGGCGGAGCCAGGAAAAAACGCTAATCAAGGCTTTCGCTTTATTTTGATAAAAACCAGCAGGCCGAATAAGTGCTTGTAAATCGGTTTGCGAAAGGGTTAGCAGATCGTCGGGATTAAGATGGGTAGCCTGGCGTAATTGGGCAAGGGCGCGGTCAGCGTTGCGCCAATTGGTATTCTGAATAAGAATGGCGCCCATAATGATTTCAGCTTTTGAATCGGCGGGCCACCAACCAGACGGTCCGATCGCTTGGTGCATCTTGTGGTAAAGCTGTTCGAGGGTTAGTTTCATATTATTCCTTCCTTTACAATTAATTTGTTATCAATGGGCAAGGCGAGCAAACCATGTCATAATAGGTTAAAAGATTGTTTATGGGGGAGGCTAACCAGATGATTCACGAGATCAAGAACGTTTCTAATTATATTGAAGAAATTGAAAAATTAACTACGCTTGGTCAGCGCCAGCGATACTATTTCCGGGGGCAAGATGATGCTTTTTCCAATACCCTCCCGTCAGTTTTTCGAAGCCGAAAGTTATTAGACAACGAAGATAATCTCTTTAATGAATTTTTGATGGCCGACCCCCTGCTTTTTGAAAAGTGTCGGACTAATTTTGAACGGATGGCCTTGATGGAACATTACCACCTCCCCACTAGGTTACTTGATGTGAGTTCAAACCCCTTAATTGCGCTGTTTTTTGCGGTTAAGGGGGGTCAAGGAAACGGTGAAGTTTATATCTATAAGGATACGCCAAATCTCGACAAGTTGGCGACAATGTTAGCGGAACGGGGCTGGCCAAACTTGATTGCAGAATATGAAGATAAAAGTGGCTTGGCAAACCATGACTATTTTAAGAAAAATGCCTTTAGCAATGAAATGCAATTAGAATCGTCCTTGGCCCGGCAGTCAATGGCTGATAAGGGCGCCTTTTTCCATGCCTTACAAAGCTTTTATCAGGTTGATAATCATTACGTTACCAAGCACCAACGTCTTTGGAGCGACACCTACTTTAAATATTTTGATGAACAGACGGCCCATCACTTTAAGGAATTCCGTGAAGCTTTGCGGACGGTACCGTTTTTAAAGGTCTTTGAAGAAGCTAAGCGGGATATTCCCAGCTTTGAAAACAAACTTAATCCCTTGGAATTGATTGTTCCAAAGATTGTGACCATCAAACGAATGAGTCGGCGGATGGAAAACCAGCAAGGACTCTTCCTGTTTGTGCCCTTTATTAGTGATGAATATGATCCCGCAGTCCCAATTGATTACCATGAAGTGGAACGCCTTGCCCAACAAGCAATTGATGTCTTGAGTCTTTACCACCCTGATCACCCGGATGAAAAGGAAAAGTATATCATTCCGGCTAAATATAAGCGGGCCATCCTTGATGAATTAGCTACGTTAGGGATTGATTATAGCTTTATTTACCCTGAAGATCATGCTAAAAAGGCGGAAATGATTAAGAATCGGTATCTTGAACGTTAACTTTGGGCCAACCATGACCTTAGCGGCTTACCAACAAGCTCAAGCTACAGCCTTGCCACAAACCGGGAGCGCCGCAACTAACAGTATGACGGTGCTTGGCTTAGCCCTTGCCGGCATGTTATTTGGTGGCGTTGGCTTGAAGAAGCAACGAAACTAATTAATTTGACGGACTAAAAGTTAAAAAAACGCAAGGTTATCTCTGGTAGCCTTGCGTTTTTGGGGTCTACAATTCTTGGTTGATGGGATTTTATGTATAAAAAAAGAAGACGGCTGTCCCCCGTCTCTCAAAAAAGAAAGGACCGTCTCCATGAATAAGTATATCAAAAATCTAACGGGATTAACAGACAAATTATAGTGAGATTAGCTAATGAGTGAAATAACAATCTTGCGGTATAATGAAAAATAAAATAATGTTAGGAATCAGAGTTACAAATAATGAATCTGGGATACCAAAAAGGTAATTAAAAGGGTTTAATTCTATTGGGGGAATAAAGATGGACTATCAAGATGCGATCAAAATTATCACCGATTTTCGGAAGTCACGGCACTGGGAGAAGTACCATAATTTGAAGGATTTAGCTTTGTCAGCGAACTTGGAGGCCAGCGAAGTTCTAGAAATTTTCCAATGGGAGGATGAAAAGCAAGCCTTAACGCCAAAGGAAACAGCCCATCTAAAAGAAGAAATTGCGGATACTTTGATCTACCTTTTTTACATGTGCGATGCCTTGGGGATGGATCCTTACGCAGAGATTGCAAAGAAAATGAAAATTAACGCCCACCGCCACTGGGATCAAGACGAGGAATAAGCATGGCCTTTGAAAATGATCCCCGGACCTGGTCCTTTGCCAAGCGGGCCTTAGCAGAGTTAAAAAAGCCACGAAAACGGCAAACGAAAAAATTTTGGCGCTGTTGGGTTCAAGTTCAGTTAGCAGATGGGGAGCTTCGTTGGTATCAGCTTCCCAAAGACCTGCAAGCAGCGATCAAGGCTGAGCGAAAACTCCACCCCCAGACCTGGCAAAACTTTTTACAAGGCGCGGTAATTAACGTCCCCATTGGTGAATATCATGATGGTAAAGCGCCAATTACCTGCGGTTTAATTTGCCAGGTTAAGATGCGCCACCATCAAAAGGTGCCGAGTCATGATGTCACCCGGAGCCAATTTGTTCAACCGACCTATCTTTGCGGTTGGCCGCGGTATCATCAACTAGCTAACTACTTAAAACACGATTTTTCACCGGAAAATCAGTACCAAATTAAACATGACCTCCACCGGGTTTTAAAGCCTAAGTGGTGGTTAAAACGAAAGTTGGGAGGGATATAAATGGCAGAAGAAAGTTTATCTCCAAGGAAACGGGTTCAGCAAATTTACCAAATTTTACGGCGCCATGCTTTTTTATCTAACTTTTACCATCAGACCCACCCGGAAGAAATTTTAGCGACTTTTCAAGAGCTAGGACCAACCTTTATTAAGTTTGGCCAATTATTGTCGACCCGGCCAGATTTAATTTCACCAGCATATATCAAGGCTCTCCAGACCCTGCAAAACGATGTTCCGGCCAATGATTATGAAGCGATTGCTAAGGTCTATGAAGAATCAACGGGAAAAACAATCGCGGAAAGTTTTGCGACCTTTGAAAAAACGCCTTTTGCCTCCGCTTCAGTCGGTCAATGTCATCACGCGACCTTACATGATGGGACGCCGGTGGTAGTAAAAATCCAACACCCCGAGGTGCAACAATTAATTACCGTCGATTTGGCCCTCTTTGAACGGGCCGTACGGTTATTTAAGTACCTGCCAGCTGAAACGAGCGTCGTAAACTTTGAACAGGTCTTTCAACAACTTCGTTCCTCCCTTTTGAGCGAAGTGGACGCAATGCAAGAAGCAACGAATGGGGAAACCTTTTATGAACTAAACAATCATGATGGGATTATTCGGGTACCGAAAGTTTACCGCCAATACTGCTCGGCTAAGGTGTTAGTTAACGAAGTCATGTCGGGAAAGAGCATTAAATACCTAGTGACCCAACCAGTGCCGACGGATCCCGCTGCCGCCCAGGCCTTAGCTAAAACCAAGACCGCCTTAGCAGAAGTGCTTGTGCAAAACTTTATCAAGCAGGTCTTTGTTGATAACTTTTTCCACGCTGATCCCCACCCCGGAAATATCCTTTACTATGAAAACCCAGCGGCAACCGAACAAGTGGATGAAAAGCAACACCAAGTAGGACCAATTGACGTTACGACCACGAGGGTTAAACCAGCGATCCCGTACAATCTGGTCTACCTTGATTTTGGGATGATGGGGCGGTTAACGCCAACTTTGGCAGATGACATTGCCCAGGTAGTGCTAGCGTTAGCCCAAAAAGATGCGACGGCGGTGAGCCAAGCCGTCCTCAATGTCTGCAATGCCACCGGTGAAGTCGATGAAGCCCAGTTTAAACGGCAACTCAGTCGCTTTGTTCACCCGTATTTACGGGCTAAAATCGATGAGATCGATATGCCCCAATTTTTGTTTGCGATGACCCAACTCTGTGCCCAAAATCATCTCCAATTAAAACCGGAAGTAACCCTGCTCTTTAAGGCCTTTGGGACTTTGGAAGGTTTGATTGCTAAGCTCGATCCGGACCTATCCTTGATGGCGATTGCAACACCGTTTGCTAAGCAATATTTTAAGAATCATTTTAATCTCCGCCAAGAATTACAAGATTCCTTATGGCTGACCGGTCAATCGCTCCGGGCCTTAAACCGCCTTCCCCAACGGGCTGAACGGATCTTGACTCAGATCGAGGATGGCGAAAGCCGGGTTAATCTGCATTATCTCGGTCAGAAGCAAGTCCTCGCCAAATTAAACCAGATGCTAAATCGATTGTTAATCGTAATTATGTTGGCGGCCTTGATCCTATCTTCGTCAATTCTTGTTGTTGGTAGTCGGGGCCAAATTATCTATCGCCTCGGGGTGATTGGCTGGGTAGTGGCGATTATCATTACCCTCTTGTTAATCATCGTAAACCTTAGCCGCGCTTATCGACGGTGGCGCCAACGGTGAGCATATTCTTTTAAGTTTTCATCCGATAATAGTAAACTAAAGTTGGGCCCAAGAAAGATAGTAGTTTTTCTCTTAATGGATGTTGCTCTTAGCAGATAACTAAAATAAGCTGCCGATATTTTTTTGAAAATGCTTGTGACCTCACTTAGATATCAATGATCGTTTACAAATCCCCTCGTTACTAGTGCGCAATGGTAACGAGGGGATTTTTGAATGGTTGATTTTAAGCCGCCAGCAATAATGATGCCTTTACTTGGCCCCATCACGCGGGGCGTCGTTTTTGGTCGCCATTTTCCGGAGGTAAGCCCAGATTTGGGGGCGCCGGGTCCGTAAAAAGACGAGGGCGACTAGGTAGAGGATGATGCAAAGGCCGATCCAAAGCGGGCTTTGTGAGATGAAGGCGGCAAAGATCAAAGCGTTAAACGGCCGGGCAATTAAGTTAAAACTAGTGATTAAGACCACGCCAGTTGGTAACGTTGCCCCGTAGTGAGCAACGGCAGTGGTGTAAACGTCCCCGAGCCAGCTGGCAGCGTACAATCCCAAGCTGAACCAAACGACCCCGGTTGCGATAACCTTGAGGAGGTTTCCCCGGGTCAAAGCCACGATGGATTCAACCATGAAAGGAATGGCGATTAAGTCAACCACTGGTAAAGTCCGGTTCCCAGGTAAGATGAAGGCGAGGGCCACCATGATGGGGAGGAGGAGCATGCCGGCGATCAAGGTCGCTGTTTCACCGTAACCGACCCCGTCATCAATCCCTAAAAACCAGCGCTTTGGATCGGTAATTACCGCCTTGGAAGTGGCTTTTACCTGGTGCTTTTGGTCAATTGCTTCGGCTAAAGGAGTAAAAGCTGTGGCGAAGACTTGGGTTACCAAGGGAAAGATGGTCATAATGGCAGCGAGTTGGATGGTAAATTGGGTAATCTGCCCCCACGCTGCCATGCTACCGAGGCGCTTTAAATTACCTAAAATCCCAATTAACAAACCGAGAATCGCCCCTAAACTAGTGGGTTCGCCCAGTAAACCAAAGCGTTCCTTAAAGTGGGTTGGGGTGAAGTGAACCTTGTTAAAACCTAAGAGGTTCCATAGGGGATCGAGGATGAGGATCGGGATGACTTGCTCAATATTGTGGGGTGAAGCGACCGTCGCGTTTGGGACTTGGTAGTAAGCCGACCAGGCATCGGCTTGAACTTCGGCGAGTAAAAGGGTGACCAAAAGTAAGAAAGTCGCTAATCCAAAGGCTAAAACAAAATTATGGGTAACGACATAGGCCATCGTTGCCCAGATCATCAAGCCAAAGTTATTCCATAAATTCGAGGGCATAAAAACCTTGGTAATTCCGGTCGCAAAGAGGAGGAGCTCAATTAAAAGTCCGCCAATGAAGAAACTTAGGCCAATTGTCGAACCAAAAGCGGCTAGGGAACCGGCCTGCCAGCCAATGTCTACCACCGGTAAATGGATCCCGGTCGTTTCAACCATTTGCTTGATTAATTTCGTGACCACCGGGGTAAAGGCAGTAATCAACCAGCTAAAACCCGTTAGCCCAACCCCAGCCGCGAGGGCACTTTTGAGTGCGATCTTAAATTTAACCCCTAAAAAGCGGGCTACGATCAAGATCATTACCGGGACAATCACCGTTGCCCCAAAAGTCGTAAAGAAATGGTTTACCGCCGTTAACATCTAAGTCACCCTTTCCGTTCAAATTATTATAATTATACGGGATTAGCGAAAGGGAAGGAACCGTTTTGCTTGGTAAAAGTAAGTCAAATGTTAGCGGAGCTACCACTTATAATTCGTTAGAAAAATGATATTGTAACCTAAAAGGACTTCCGACGACCGCACTTGTAGGTTAATTACAAAATTTTCATGATCAAGGCGGCTAAATCAGCAACTGGGACGGGACTCAGATTATTATCAATATCAACTTTGCTTAAGGCGTCCTTGATGGCGTCAAAGTTATACGGTACCCCAACGAGGGCTTTTTCGATCACGGATGGATCACCGGCAGTAAAGAAGTCGCCGAAGATCTTGATTTCACTGATTTTCCGGTCAGTGACGTTAAAGTTGAAGGAAACCGTCCCGATCTTGAAGTGGTGGGAAACATAGTTAGCATAACCAGGGTTTTGTCCGAAGTTCCAATGCTTAGTCGCGAACTTGGCCTCTTGGCGGGCATCAATAATCGCCCAGTCCTGGTCAGTTAGGTGGTAAGTGGGGATATCTTCAACCTTGTCGACGCCAAACATGTGACAAAGTAAGTAGTTCTTGAAGTCTTCACTTGTCCAGTTTTGGTACTTTTCCGGAAGGTAAGGTTTAACGTTAGTAATCCGAGCATCAACGGACTTAATTCCCTTTGATTCGAGTTTGCCGATATCGGGAGTTAAAACGTGCTGAGCAACGTCATTATCGAGGTCAAACATAATGGTTCCCCCGCAGCGTAGGCATTCTTTGTCTTAACCATCGCCATCCCCGAGAATTTCTTCCCAGCGATGGCCATATCATTGCGGCCCTGCACTTCAGCCTCATGAATGCCAAGATCGTGTAGGGCAGCAACAATGGGTTCCCCGATTTGTTTGAAGTTTCGGAAGCCATCGGTATTGCCAACGACAATGTTTTCGAAAATAATGTTACCACGGTCGTGATAAACGGCCCCGCCGCCACTGGTCCGCCGCACAAGTTGAATGTTGTGTTTCTTCATGTAGTTGAGGTTGATTTCAGCGTAGGCATTTTGGTGCAGACCGATGATCACGGCAGGATCGTTGATATAACAAATTAAACCGTGGCCTTCTAGTCGGAGGTCATTGATTAAGTAAGCGTCCAAAGACTGGTTGATCATGGCGTTGTAAACAGGTTGGCCATTTCGACTCGTATCGATGAGAAACATAGACGACATCCTTTCACAAAACAATAAAGCCCTTACATTTGACTCTAGCCTACGGCGGGAAGTGGGGGATGTCAATGGTGAAAATTAGATAATTAATAGTTAGAAAAGTTATCGTTGTTCGGCGCTCATTAGATGTACAAAAAAAGGCGGACCGCTAGACCTAATCAAGCTTGATGAAGATGAAAATTTATTATTCTTAGAAAACAAACACTGTTACCCCCTACTTTCGCACCGGAACCTTACAGCCGGTGCTTTTTATTTTGTCCTTGATTGAAAACGCTTCAACAAATTATTGATCTTGTATTGATTTGTACGGACAAAAATTTTAAAATGGAATTGTTTCAAGATAAATTAATAATAAATTTAAATAAGTTCAATAAATTGCGTGAGGTGAAAAACGGTGGAACGCGAAGCAGTAAAACAAGCAATTGAACAAGGGCAAACGGCCTTAGGGATTGAATTTGGTTCAACAACGATCAAAGCAGTTTTAGTAACCCAGGACTTCCAAGTGGTTGCCAGTGGCTCATATGTCTGGGAAAACGAACTCGATCATCATATTTGGACGTACCCATTAGCCAAAGTTTGGGAAGGGGTCCAGACCAGTTACGCTAAGTTAGCCGCTGAAGTCAAGGAGCAATACGGCTTAGCTTTGACTAAGATTGGCTCAATCGGGATTAGTGCCATGATGCACGGTTACCTGGCCTTTGATAAGGAAGATAACTTACTCGTACCTTTCCGGACATGGCGAAACAACATTACTGGTGAGGCCGCTGCTAAGTTAACTGACCTCTTCGGTTTTAATATTCCAGAACGGTGGAGCATCGCTCACTTGTATCAAGCCATCTTAAACCAAGAAGATCACGTTAAGGATCTTGCCTTCATCACCACCCTGGATGGCTATGTAACCTGGCAATTGACGGGGGAAAAGACGACGGGGATTGGGGATGCTTCTGGGATGTTCCCAATTGATGAAGCAACCCATGATTATGATGCCCGCATGCTCGACCAATTTGCGGCCTTACCAGAAGTGGCCCAATTTGATTGGCAAATTACGGCGCTCTTACCAAAGGTTCTCCTTGCTGGAGAAACGGCAGGTCATTTAACGGCGGCCGGGGCCAAGTTACTCGATCCAAGTGGTCAGCTTGAACCGGGGGCTCTCTTTGCCCCATCAGAAGGGGATGCCGGCACTGGGATGGTTGCAACAAACGCGGTCCGGAAACGGACGGGGAACGTTTCAATCGGGACGTCTGCCTTTTCAATGGTTGTTCTTGACCAAGCCTTGAACCAAGTGCACCGTGACATTGACGTGGTTACGACACCGGATGGGGCCCCAGTTGCGATGGTGCACACTAACAACTGCTCTTCGGATATTAATGCCTGGGCTAACGTTTTCAACCAATTTGCGCGCTTAATTGGGGTTGATTTAAAGCCAAATGAACTCTACGAAAAGCTCTTTGATGCTTCACTTCGGGGAGAACAAGATGCGGGGGGCTTAGTCAATTTTGCTTACCTTTCTGGGGAAAACATCACGCGGGTGCAAGAAGGACGGCCGATGTTGGTCCGCAAGCCTGATAGTAACTTCTCCTTGGCCAACCTCTTTAAGGTCCAACTATACTCGGCCTTTGCGCCCTTAAAGATTGGGATGGATATTCTTTTGCGGGAAGAACATATCCGGACGGACTCCTTAGTTGCCCAAGGGGGGCTCTTTAAGACGCCAGTCGTGGCGCAACAAGTCCTAGCAGATGCCCTAGACACTCCAATTACGGTTATGAGTAACGCTGGTCAAGGGGGCCCGTGGGGGATGGCAGTCCTCGCGCTTTACGCTGCTGATCACCGGGGAAAGAACCTAGCTGATTACCTGGACCAAGAAGTCTTTGTTAACAGCGAAAGTGCCACCTTAGCACCAGAACCAGCCAGTGTTAAGGGTTACGAACAATTTATTGATAACTACAAGCAAGCGATGCCAGCTGAACAAAAGGCTGGTGAAACAATGAAGTTGGATTAGGGGGATTTAAGGATGCTCGAAGAATTAAAACAAGAAGTCTATGAAGCCAATATGCAACTACCGAAGCTGGGGTTAGTAACCTTTACTTGGGGGAATGTATCCGGGATTGACCGCGAAAAGGGCCTTTACGTTATCAAGCCATCTGGGGTGCCATATGACGAATTAAAACCTAGTGACATGGTGGTAGTTAACCTTGACGGAGAAGTCGTTGAAGGGGACTACAATCCCTCTTCCGATACCCCAACCCACACTTATTTGTACAACCACTTCCCAAAGATCGGGGGGATTGTCCATACGCACTCACCATGGGCAGTTGCCTTTGCGGCCGCTAAGTTGGATATTCCAGCTATGAACACGACCCATGCCGATACCTTCTACACCGATATTCCAGCGGCTGATGCCTTAACCAAGGAAGAAATCAAAGAAGATTACGAAGGTAACACCGGGAAGACAATCGTCAAGACCTTTAAGGAACGTGGCTTAGACTACGAAGCAACCCCTGGGACCTTAGTCTCCCAACACGGCCCATTTACTTGGGGAGCAACCCCAGCTAAGGCGGTCTACAACGCTAAGGTCCTTGAAGTTGTGGCTGAAGAAGACTACCACACGATGCAAATGACGATGGATAATTCGCGCCTACCACAATATCTCTTGGATAAGCACTATTACCGCAAGCACGGGGCTAATGCCTACTACGGTCAAAATAACGCCCACTCCAAAGATCATGCAAAACATGCCTAGGGAATAGTTTGGAATGATAACTGAGAAGCTCACTTGGCTAGTTAGCTGAGTGAGTTTTTATTTTACTAGTTGTGTTTTTAGTTGACAATGGGGGCGTGATCTGCGTTATCATGTACTAACATTACATCAAAGAAAACGGGGAGTACCATGGCGGAAATTAAGTATGAAGTTGTAAAGAAAGGAATTAAGGAGGCGATTGAGCGGGGCGATTACCAAGTTGGTGATAAGTTACCAACCGAGTCCGACCTAATGGTGAAATACCAAGTTAGTCGTTATAC
This sequence comes from Lactobacillus sp. 3B(2020), assembly GCF_013487845.1. Taxonomy (NCBI): domain Bacteria; kingdom Bacillati; phylum Bacillota; class Bacilli; order Lactobacillales; family Lactobacillaceae; genus Lactobacillus; species Lactobacillus sp. 3B(2020). The sequence goes on from NZ_CP047410.1 coordinate 81,309, forward strand.
TGTCCGTCGGGCAGTTGGCGAATTACAAAATGATCATTACGTATATCGGATTCAAGGTGGGGGGATGTACGTTGATGATTGGCAAGATAGTTCAACTAAGCGGGTCATTAATAACAAGATGATTGGGGTTATTACGACTCATCTTGCTGATTACATCTTCCCAAGCATTATTTCCGGGATTGACCGGGCAGTTTCAGCACGGGGGTACTCATTGATTATTAGTAATACCCATAATAATCGAGAAAAAGAGGCCCAGAGCTTAAAACGGATGTTGGATAACCAAGTTGCCGGATTGATTATCGAACCAACACAAAGTGCGATGCCAGACCCTAACATTGAGCTTTACCAAAAAATTGAAGATGCTAAAATTCCAACGGTTTTTATTAATGCCCATTATTCAGAATTAAATGCGCCATACCTTGAAACAAAGGATATGGAAGCTGAAGCAGCAATGACGAGTTACCTAATTGATCAGGGACACAAGCAAATTTTAGGGATTTTCCAGGTTGATGATATGCAAGGAACTCACCGGATGCGTGGCTTTATTAATGCCTATATGGAACATCCAGAAATTTCATATCTAAATAAAACAATTATGTATCAATCTGGCCAAGATATGAGTAAGGTCTTCAAACACGTTTCAGACATTATGAGCGCTCCGGATCATCCAACGGCAGTGATTTGTTACAATGATGAATTAGCAATCCAAATTATGGACGTGATTCGTTCATTAAACCTACGAATTCCTGAAGATGTAAGTATTACTGGTTGCGACGATTTTGTGCTTGGTCGGTATCTCAAACCACGTTTAACAACCTTAGAGCACCCGAAAGAAAAAATGGGGCTTGATGCAGGCTCGATGATTGTAAAATTGATCGAAGGGGAAACCGTAGAATCGATAAAGTATGATATGCCACCACACTTCAATGAATCAGTAGTTGCAAATAAAGATTAAGATAGCGAGGCTTTGCAGATCTATTAGTTAGATTTGTAAAGCCTTTTTAATATTTGTTTGTTATTTGTATTGAATTTATTCGGGCAATTTGATATCATTTGTTATGAAATCGCTTACGACTTATTAACACCTATTAGGACGAATTTCTTAATGGAGGGTAGGTCGAAATGAACAAGACTATCTCGAATAAATTTATTTACTTCTTCGGCTCATTTGGGGGAATCCTGTTTGGTTATGACATTGGGGTTATGACCGGGGCACTCCCATTCTTACAAGTTGATTGGCACTTAGCAGGCAATGCATCAATTGTTGGTTGGATTACTTCGGCAGTTATGTTTGGGGCAATCTTTGGGGGTGCACTTGCCGGACAACTTTCAGACCACTTAGGGCGGCGGAAAGTTATTCTTTACTCAGCAATTATTTTTGCCCTTGGTTCAATTCTTTCCGGGATTTCACCACACAATGGTGCTTTATTCTTAGTGATTGTCCGGATCTTCTTAGGACTTGCCGTTGGGGCGGCGTCAGCCTTAGTTCCAGCTTATATGTCTGAAATGGCACCTGCCAAGATGCGGGGGCGGCTTTCCGGATTGAACCAGACGATGATTGTTTCTGGGATGTTGTTATCTTACATTATGGACTTTGTTTTGAAGGACTTGCCAGGTGCTTGGGCATGGCGGGCAATGTTAGCCTTAGCTGCAGTACCAGCCTTTATCCTTTACTTTGGGGTTCTTCGTTTGCCTGAATCACCACGGTTCTTGCTTCAAAACGGAGACGAAGAAAGTGCTCGCCACGTGTTGGGGATGATTCGTTCTTCCCAACAAGAGATTGAAGACGAAATCAACCAAATTAAGAGCACTGCTAAAGAAGAAAAAGCAGCTGCTTCACATGTTAGCTACAAGATGCTCTTCTCTAAGAAGTACCGCTACTTGGTTATTGCTGGGGTTGGGGTGGCCACTTTCCAACAATTCCAAGGTGCTAACGCTATTTTCTACTACATTCCACTAATTGTTGAAAAAGCCACTGGGAATGCCGCAAGTTCTGCTTTGATGTGGCCAATTATCCAAGGGGTTATCTTAGTCCTTGGTTCCTTGCTCTTCATCGCCATTGCTGACAAGATTAAGCGGCGGACGTTGATTATGATGGGTGGGACCGTAATGGCCTTATCCTTCCTGTTACCATCAATCATTCACTACATGGTTCCGCACACGAACCCAATGATGATTGTTGTCTTCTTGAGTATCTATGTTGCTTTCTACTCCTTTACTTGGGCACCACTTACTTGGGTTATTGTTGGGGAAATTTTCCCACTTGCCATTCGTGGTCGGGCAGCCGGATTAGCTTCATCCATGAACTGGGTTGGTTCCTGGTTTGTCGGATTAATTTTCCCAATCATGACTGGTGTGATGTCACAAGAAGCCGTCTTCGCAATCTTTGGGATCATCTGTGTCCTTGGGGTTATCTTTGTAAAGACCTGTGTTCCAGAAACGCAAGGGAAGACGTTGGAAGAAATTGAAGCTCAGGGTACCCACAAATAATAAATTACGTATAAATTGCAAAAACAACTTGATTTATACGGATAAATATTTTACAATGCAAATTGTAAGCGATTTACAAATTATTAACTATTAATTGACAGCGTTTATTAGTAATAGGCAAAACGTAATAAAGGGGATTATCAAACATGCGTAATGTAGATTACAAGTTCTGGTTTGTTGTTGGTAGTCAACCACTTTATGGTCCAGAAGCTTTGGAACAAGTGGAAAAGGATGCCAAGGAAATTGTTAAGGGTTTAAACGAAAGCGGTAAGCTTGACTACCCAGTTGAATTTAAGTTGGTTGCTACGACGGCTGATAGCATTACGAAGTTTATGAAGGAAGCTAATTTCAACGATGAAGTTGCCGGGGTAATTACCTGGATGCACACCTTCTCACCAGCTAAGAATTGGATTCGGGGAACGCAATTATTGCAAAAGCCATTGCTTCACTTGGCAACCCAATTCTTGAACAACATCCCATTCGATTCAATCGACATGGATTACATGAACTTAAACCAAAGTGCTCACGGTGACCGGGAATATGCTTACATCAACTCTCGTCTCCACATTCCAGCCGCTTCGGTTTACGGTTGGTGGGGCGATGAAGATGTTCAAAAGCAAATCGCTGACTGGCAACACGTGGCCATCGCCTACAACGAAAGCTTCCACATTCGGATTGCTCGTTTTGGGGACACGATGCGTGACGTTGCCGTTACTGAAGGTGACAAGGTTGCTGCTCAAATTAAGCTTGGCTGGACGGTTGACTATTATCCAACGAACGAATTAGTTGATGTGGTTAACGCTATCGCTGAAGACGATATTGACAAGGCTTACGCTGACCTCGAAAAGAAGTTTGACTTGGTTGAAGGGGACAACGACCATGACAAGTACGTGCACTCCGTTCGTTACCAACTTCGTGAATACCTCGGGATCAAGAAGTTCTTGGATGATAATGGTTACGACGCCTTTACTGATAACTTCCAAGACTTGAAGGGCTTAGAACAATTACCTGGTTTGGCAGTTCAACTCTTGATGATCGATGGCTACGGCTTCGGTCCAGAAGGAGACTTTAAGATGGCCGGGTTAACCCGCTTATTGAAGATCGCTGCTGACAACAAGCAAACGGCTTTGATGGAAGACTACACGCTTGACCTTCGTCATGGCCACGAAGCTATCATGGGCTCCCACATGCTTGAAGTTGATCCAACCTTGGCTTCTGACAAGCCACGGATTGAAGTTCACCCATTGGACATTGGTGGTAAGGCTGACCCAGCTCGGCTTGTCTTCACTGGTTCCGAAGGCAAGGGCTACGACATCACCTTGTCCTACTTCGACGATGGCTACAAGTTCATCGGCTACCCAGTTGACTGCAAGACGCCAGAAGCTGAAATGCCAAAGCTTCCAGTTGCTAAGCAAATGTGGACGCCAGAAATCGGCTTAGCTGAAGGTGCTAAGGCTTGGATGAAGAATGGTGGGGGTCACCACACTGTCCTTACCCTTTCCTTGAGCGAAGAACAATTGAAGCAATTAGCTGACCTCTTTGGGGTTGACTTCATTAGCATCAAGTAGTTAATTACCTCCTAGCTAATCTGATAACGGTTTAATCACGTTCTTTAAAAATACAAATATTTTCGTTATAAATTAAGCTAACACCGTCTTGGCTAGTCACATAGGCTAGTAAGACGGTGTTTTTAGTCTATATACAATCCATTGTACAAAAATGCAAAATATTGTAGAAAGGCCGTTTTTTAGGATATAATTAACCTTGAGGTGATAGTATGGCAATGACGATCGATGAATTTTTACAGATTAACCAATTAACGGCCGCTGACGTTGCTAGAGCTTCTGGTATCCGGCCGACTACTTTAAGTGCGGCTTTTAAGCGGCCGGTGACTACTTGGACGGTTAAGATTATTAATGCCTTAGCTTTAGCTAGCCACAAGGATCCTGGTAGTGTCTTGTCAGAGCTGCAAAAGCCAAGCTTTAAATTAGTAATTGACCGGGAAAATCTCACTATCCAAGGGGTTAAATTTGAAAATAGATTTGATTTTCAAGTTGTTGAGTTTGCAGTAAAAAGTAATGTGATGGAAGGTTGGGAACCAAGTCGGGAAAATGTCCTGAGTTTAAAGCGAACGCTTAAAGAGCCTAATCCTAAGTATGAAGCTCAATTCAACGACATTTTTGGTGATTAAAAGTGAAGAATATTGATCAAGAACTAAAAGCGAAATTTCAATATTCAAATGGGACGTTACGAAATAAGTTAGGTATACAACGACAAAGTGAATTGATGAAAGTTGAGTATCAAACTGTTTCGGAAAAAACAGTTTTTTTATTTAGCCACTATCAAAAAATTCGACCAATCAAAAGTATTAATGACTTGGCTAAGATTCATAAATTTTTATATGGTGACCTTTACGATTGGGCTGGTGAATTTAGAAATTATGAATTAGCAAAAGATGGTACTAACTTCATGTTGTCGCATAGTTTTCCTGAAGCTATTAAGGCAATTAATGATCTAATACAGGATATTCAACGCGATCGTAAACCTAGTGTTTCACAGTATGCACAATTGTTAGATTACTTAAATTACTTTCATCCCTTTAGGGAAGGTAATGGTAGGTCAACAAAAACTCTCTTAGTTATTATGGCAGCTCAAAAGGGGCAATATCTAAACTATAATCGTCAAGATGAACAAGTGATTGAAGCGTTAAAAAATGCTGATGTTAAGCAACTTGAAAAATTTATCCGGATGGAAACATTAGCAGACAAAAATAAAATTATGGAGCTAGCTGCTCAGCAACAAATTAGTGATTACAAGAAGAAGTTTTTGAAGCAGAGAAGCAAACGTAGGCGACCATAAATTAGAAGCGTGTCATATCTAAATATCTTCGTTTTAAATTAAGCCAACACCGTCTTGGCTAGTGACATAGGCTAGTAAGACGGTGTTTTTAGTATTTTTCCGGATAAATTTGTTATACTAAGAAAAACGCTTTGAGGAGGAAAAAATGGATATTACCAACAATCTAATTACCCTGGCAGATGGGAACCAGATGCCGCAAGAAGGGTTCGGAATTTATAAGATTACCGACCAAACTGAATTAACTAATTCCGTGCATGCCGCTTATGAAGCGGGTTACCGGTTATTTGATACGGCCCAAATGTATCAAAATGAAGACTTGTTGGGGAAAGCCTTAGCGGACCTTGATGTTTCCCGGGATAATCTTTTTATTGCCACTAAGGTCAATGAAGCAAACCAAGGTTATGAATCAGCGATTGCTTCGGTCAAAGAATCCCTTAAGAAGTTAAAGATGGACTATGTGGACCTATTAATGGTGCACTGGCCAATCAATACCGAGTTTTTCAACACTTGGCGAGCTTTTGAAGAGCTGAAAAAAGAAGGTTTAACCCGGTCCATCGGGGTCAGCAATTACGGGATGATTCACTTGCAATACCTCGCTACGCAAGCTCATGAGATGCCGGTGATTAATCAAATTGAATGTCATCCATGGCTCAATCAAAAGCCATTGTTGAAGTTTGACCAGGAAAATCATATTGTCACCCAAGCCTGGTCGCCACTAGGCCGGGGCCAAATCTTGGATCACCCAATCTTGCAAGCAATTGCGGCCGCCCACGGTAAAACCCCAGCTCAAGTAGTCTTGCGGTGGCACCTTCAAAATGGGGTAGCGATTATTCCAAAGTCAGTCCATCCAAGTCGGATTAAAGAAAATGCCGATATCTATGATTTTGAATTAAGTGATGCCGAAATCGCTAAGATCGAAACAATTAACTGGAACCACCGAATTAGTAAGGAACCCGAAATGGTTTATGAATTTGGGGAACAATATCCGTACAAGAAGAAATAATTAAAAAAACAGTCCGTCGCTTAAAAATTGCGAAGGGCTGATTTTGGCTAAATGGCACCCGACAGATCTAGAATTTTGCGCAAAAAATATTTTTATCGCGTAGCTTTCCAGATCTGTCGGGTGTTGTTTTTGGAATTTTGCTAAGCTTGTTGCCTAGACATTGTTCTAAAAGCTAATCACTTACAATTGAGGGTATATCGTTAAGTAGTTCGACCACTATATAAGGTATACAACTGTTAGAAAAATGATTATTTAAAGACTACCTGATTCTTGCTGGATAACTAGTGAAGAAAGTCGATTTCCTAACAGACAAGCATCGTTAAGTGAGTATCCCTTAAGCAAACCAGCAATAACACCCCCGCAGTGGGTGTCACCGGCACCAATTGTATTTACTACTTTACCAACCTTTGATGCCGGGATTAGCTTTCCACCGGTCTTATCAAAACTAAAGCAACCGCTAGATCCAAGGGTAATCAGTACAGGAGATTGTGTTTTGTTAAAAATTTCAATCGCTTGTTCTTCAATTGAATTTTTGGAACTAAGAATTCCAATTTCATCTGAATTTGCATTAATAATTGTACCAGGTGAAAGAAGTCGATCTATGATCCGTGTGTCAAGATGTGCAATTCTAGGAGAAGCATCGAAGAAGATTTGTGCATCAGCATTACGCTTTTCTAAGTAATCAAGAATCTTAATTGCTGAATAAGTATTTTCCAGCTCATAACCACTCAAGTAAATGTATTTATAGTCTGAGAGATTAAATTTAGTAAACCATGAAGTGCTAAATTTTTGCTCTATTCCAGGAACAGTAATAAAGGAGCGTTCACCGCTAGGTTCAACTAGGCAAAGATCCCATCCATTATCTAATCGGTTATCTTCAACTAAAATCGGAATGTCTTCTTTGATCATAGTCTCACGAACTGATTTTGCATATTGGCCATTGCCAACGGGAACAAAGAGATCGACCTTATTTTTATTAAGAGCGTATCTTGTTGCTCCATAAACATTGAATGCACAGCCGCCAACGCTTAAGTTTTTCATCTTTGCAGTAACATCACCGCCAGATTTAGGAATATTAGGGACGTTAACAATTATATCAACAAAAACTGCGCCAATAATAAGTGCTTTTTTTGTCATAATTATTCAGCTTCTTCCGTATGAATAAATAGAGCAAAGGTTACCATTAAAATAATAGCGGCAATACCAGATACAAAAACAGCGAGAGAACTATTGTTGTAGAAGATACCATATGCAAATGGTCCACGATAAGCAGCATTTGAGGTAAATAAGAATCCGAAGATAGTTGCAATGATCCAGGAAATAATACCAGGCCAGTTATAATGGTTCTTCGAATCGGCTTCCATTAATTTGACGTTGTAGCCGTTCTGACGGTAAAGAACATTATCTACTAAGAAAATAGCAACCCACGAAGCTAAACAGATTCCTAAGAAGTTTAAGAATAATTCGAAGTTACTTAAAAAGTTACCTGAGATAAATAAAACATAAACTGAAACAATAGTAATGATAATAGCATGCAAAGTTAAGGATGTTTTCTGCGAGACATTAATACCAATAGTTTGTAAGTTAATACGAGCAGAACGAAAGGAAACCAAACATTGAGGAATAATACCACCAGCAGCGACAAGAAAGTATAAGAAACCAAACCAACCAGGGATAGCACCATACATAGCTTGATATGGGTCACTAGCTGTTGCAAGAGTAGGTGAAATCGTGCTTAGAAGAACCCCACCAGCCATTAAAATAAATAACGGGGTTGCAGCACCGAGTGTGGTATTCCAGAAAGTGGCAGAAGGAGCGGTTTCTGGACGAACATAAGCACCCCAGTCAGCAGCTGCCATTGACCATGAAATACTTGAACCAGCTGCAACAAAAGCAACAGCTGGTAACCAACTAGTTACCCAATTACCACTGTGCATTTCAAGAGCAACTTTCCAGTTTGCATTAATGAGAAACGTTATTAACATTACTAGTGTAAGAACACCAAAAATCCAGCTTAACCAGGTTTGGATTTTGGCTAGTGTAGCCTCTTTGAAAATACCTGAGAAGAAAACAAGACCAGCGAAAACGATTAAACAAATTAACTTTGTAAAACTGTTTTGTGGTATGTGTATTGTTTTAAGCATTGCTGAAAATAGTAGGGTACCGGTAATAACATTAACAGCTAACCAGCCAACCATGTTTAACCAGGCCATGAAATTAGGGATCTTATTACCATGCGTTCCATATGCTACACGACTTAATTTAAACGTCGTTACACCTTCCCGTTGACCAATCATTGCAATCCAACCAGGAATAGCAAATGTTAATGCCCCAATTAGGGAAGCTGTCATTGACTGAAAGAAAGATAAATGATAACTAACGATGATAGCGCCATAAACAAACCCCATAATACCAATATTTGCAGCAAACCAATTATAGAAAAGTTTTCCAGGGCTTAAAGTTTTATCAGTTTCAGGAACCTTTACAAAATCATTATCCATGATATTCACTTCCTTAGTTTGAACAACACTAGTAAAACTCTCTCTTATGCTAAAAATTATAATTTAAGCTTTGAAATTTAGAATTTCATCAGCAAATTTATCAATGTTATGTTGAGGATTACGCTTGTTAATTAAAGTTATCCAGTTAGATGGGATACTGTTTGCACCATTTTTTGCACCACAGATAGCGGTTGCCATTGCTCCAATAGTATCAGTATCGCCACCAAGGTTAGTACATAGAATGGCACATTTCTTAACATCACGTGCATAGTATGCAATTGCTAAAGCTGAAGGAATGCTTTCAGAAACCATTGTTCCAGTACCGACAGTTTCATAAATAGCCTGGCTAAATTGATCGTCCTGGTTTTTATATTTTTTTGCTAGATTAATTCCAATCATCAAACGATTTTTATTATGTGCTGCCCAAGTAGGGGCTCCTAACTTGAACCCCTCATCGTTTGCCTTGCAAGCATAAGAAATAATTTCATCCCAGTTTTGATCTGCCATTGCTGCCGTAACAGCGCCAGCAATCATCGATGCACCTGAAATAGCTACGTCACTTGAATGAGTAATCTTAGTAACTTCATAGACCATCTTTACAAGCATATCTAACTGATTTGGTTCAAAAAGGGTTCCAATTGGAGATATCCGCATTCCACAACCATTAGTGAGAGCAGTTTTAGTTACTTCATGAGGGTCTTTTCCTTCTTTTACCAATTTAAGAGCTACCTTACTACTAGGGCCAAGAATGTTATTTGTCCAGGCTCCCACTTCATCAGCCCACTTCATGATATGCCTGACTAGAACTTTGGTGTTGGGATTCCAGTTAGTTTCAATTAGAGCATCTAGGATAGCGAAAGCTTGATTTGTATCATCAGTGTATTCACCGGCCTTGAAGTTAATTGCGATATCGTTATCAGCAGTTCCATCTAAGAATTCAGTAATATTGTTACCAAATTTGGACCGTATTTTTTGGATTGGCCATAGTTCAGTAGGCATTCCCATCGCATCACCGATTGCTTGGCCATATAAAGCACCAAGAACTTTGTCTTTAGATCGCATATCAATCACTCCTAAATTCCTAAAGTTAGATCAAATTCCGTAAAATCACTGTAAGTTACTTTTACTTGTTCGATTACTTTTCCTGATTCGTCATGAACTACTCCTGTTGCTCTTAATAAAGGGTCACCGACATTGCATCCAAATAGATTTGCGGTAGCATCATCTGCTTTTACAGCGCTCATATGAAGTATCGTGGTTGAAGGAATCACATGGTAGTCGTCTCTAATCACTTGATAAAGTGACTTTTTTTCAAAATCATTTTTATCAATCTTGGGGAAATCTCTCAAATTAATTTCAGATTCATCGAGAGTAATAGGAGTAAGTTTCCCGTTAGTCTCGAATAAGCGTAGACGTTTTAGAGAAAGGACTTTATTTCCGTCATGGGTTACCTTTTTTTGCTTAATTACTTTACTTACAGGATTTGCCCCAATTTGTTTTGCATAATCAGTAAACCCCTTAAAGTTAAATAACCGTACCTTAGGCTGAGTTTGATGTACAAAAGAACCTTTACCTTGAACTTTCTGAATTAAATTCATCCGTTGTAAATCTTTTAAAGCTTTTTGAACAGTAGATCGAGTTACACCAAAATAATCCGCATAGTCTGCTTCGGATGGTAACTTATCACCAACTTTACGATTTGAAAAAATATCTTCTTGAATTGCAGAAACAATCTGAGCTCGGATAGTTAAATTATTAGCTTGAAGCTTCAAAATAAATCATCCCTTCTACTTGAGTACTCAAGTAGAAGATAACATTAAAAGTAAAAAAAGCAAGACAAAAAAATTATTTTTTAGTGATAGTCAAAAAAGCGCTTACTGTGAAGCAATTAGTTATTCTTGAGAAAAATAGATTTAGAATAACAATTGAAATTCTGGTCATTTAACAAGAAATGGAATTTTTGTTGCTAAACATAGTTTTGAAGATTAGCAAAAATTTAATTTTAAGATTCAATTATTAAATAGCTTCCGTTTTCATCACTTTTACATACTCACTATGAGCTTTATACCACATCAAACGAGTAAGGTTAATAAAAAATTTTTTTGGATAATTTTATCTGTATTCTAGTACATGTGATTATAGTTATAACTGAAATCATTAAGAACTTTAGTAAATTCAAGATGTATTAGAATTAATTCTTTTAAAATTATCAGCTTATTTTTACGTAGTGATGGAAGTTACATTTGTTCAAATTTCTTGCCATTTGTCATGGGGGTTATGCTAACTAGTAATAAATTGACTACAAAATAATAACTTTTTATTACATATTTTTGTTTATTAATGCACAATTATGACAACAAAATTAATGTAAGATACGTTATTATAATAATGAAAGCGATTCCTATAGACACGAAATCAAAGAAAAGTTGGTGTTTTAAATGCATGGCTTTATTGGTGAGTTCTTTGGAACTATGATTCTAATTCTTCTAGGTTGTGGCTCATGTGCTAGTAATAGTTTGAAGAAGACCTATGGTCAAAATAGTGGATGGCTGTTTATTTGCCTTTCATGGGGTATGGCCGTAACGATGGGGGTTTATGTAGCCGGAATGTTGGGGTCTTTAGGCCATCTTAATCCAGCAGTTACTATTCCATTTGCAATTTTTGGCTTATTCCCATGGTCACAAGTTGTTCCTTACGTATTAGGACAATTTTTAGGTGGTTTTCTTGGGGCAGTATTAGTCATTATTCAGTTTTATCCTCACTTCAAAGAATCAAAGAGTGAAGAAGAAGGAAATAGTGTAGGGATCTTTGCAACTCGTCCAGCGATTGCAAATCCTGTATTTAACTTTATTTCTGAAGTTGTAGCAACTTTCGCCTTTGTATATATCTTACTCAACTTAGGTAACTTTACTACTGGGTTAAAGCCGTTTATCGTTGGGATGCTTATTATGGTAGTTGGTACCTGCCTTGGGACGACAACTGGATTTGCTTTAAACCCAGCGCGGGATTGGGCACCACGTTTTGCTTACACAATTATTCCGGTTCCAAATAAATCAGTTGCAGAATGGGGATATGCGTGGGTTCCGATGCTAGGCCCTATCGTTGGAGGGCTTATTGCCTGTGGACTATACACGATAGCATAATTTTATATGGTAAAAGGTAAGGCTGAGAAGAAACGTGGTCAGTTTCTCCCCAGCCTTGTTTTATCTACTTAAATTATGTTTGTTATAAATTTAAGTAGGCTATATACTTCAATTATTTTATTTTGGAGGATGAAGACTATGAACAGGTTAGAAAAGGCAAATAAAAAGTTAAGTGAATTTAATAAAATTGTGATGGGTGAAGAAAATGTAAAACCCGAAGATCGGAAGCTTAGGGCTGGTGTTGATTTGGGCACGTCGTCAATTGTATTAAGTGTTTTGGATCAGAATGATAATATGATCTATGGAGCATTTGAGTATGATAATGCTGTTCAAGATGGAATTGTAGTAAACTTTATGGAATCCGTTAATATTTTAAGAAGGCTAAAAGAAAAAGCTGAAAAGCAAATTGGCCAGGAATTGACAACTGCTACTGGAGCAATTCCGCCGAATACTGGTCAAAAAAGTACTAAAGTAGTTTCAAATGTAATCGAAGAAGCAGGCTTCGAATGTACTGGTGTTGTTGATGAACCAACGGCTGCTGCAAAATTTTTACAAATAAAGAACGGTACTGTTGTTGACATTGGTGGGGGAACAACTGGAATTACGATTTTTAAAGATGGGAAAATAAAGAAGGTTGTTGACGAAGCGACTGGCGGTTTCCATATGACTTTAGTACTCGGTGGAAGTTATAAGATTCCAAATGATGAGGCTGAAAAGCTAAAACGTGACAAGGCGAAGGAAAAAGAGGTTTTCGGAACTATTAAACCAGTAGTTGAAAAGATGGCGTCAATTGTAAAGAAACTAGAACCCGAGGTTGAAGATCCGGTTATTGTAGTTGGTGGGGCGACAAACTTTGAAGATTTTGTAAAAACCTTTGAAAAAGAATTAAGGCATAAAGTATATAAACCTGCATACCCACAGTTCGTAACACCACTGGGAATAGCTATGTTTGATCCTAAAGATAAGTAATAACAAAAAGGCTCCCTATTAAGGAGCCTTTTTGTTTTACCTAATATGTTTAGTATAAATCCATTGAATTACACATTTATTTGATAAAAAGACCTTATTAGCTGGTAATAGTGGTTGAATACAGTCAACAAAATAAATCCAACCACCATGTTCACCAGTATCTTCTAGACCGTTAATTGAATAGATATAACTGAACCCGTTAATATTACGCCATTTAAAATCGATGCTTTCTTCTTTGAAATACTCTTTAGATATTTCAAAAACATCGGGGTTATCAAGCCATGATAAGTCTCTACTAATAGTATATATTTTGCGAATGTCGTGATTTAATTTTCGATAGTCGGAAGGTGATTCATCAGTTTTTTGTTTAAAAATTTTTGTAAAGTAACTAGCTTGGGAGAATCCAACTTGTTTGGAAATCTTAGAAATTGGAACAGTCGATAGGGCTAATTTTTCCTGCGCTAAAGCTATTTTTCTGGTATTGATATAGTTAATAAAATTAATATTAAAGTTCTTCTTAAAAATACGACTCAAATAAGAAGGAGAAAGAAAAATATTTTGTGAGACTTCTTCAAGCGTTAATTGCTTACTAATGTTCTTGTTAATGAAATTCAATGCTCTACTGAGATTATTATAAATATCACTGTGCTGGCCGGTTAATAATTTTGATACATTATCGCCAGAATCTTTACTTACATTATTATTTTCTTGAAATTGAAGGGGGGGGGGTAACAGGAGGGACTGATTGCTTTGATTCTATAAGATTAATTTCACTATAATATTTTTGAAAATCGGATTTTTTTATAGGAGACAGGATAGAAATATCATAATTAAGATGGTTTTGGTTACTGAGAAATGAGGCTGTACTTTCTAAATATTCTCTAAGCATTAAATGATCAGTTTTTGTAGTGTGGGTATTAGTTAAGAAGAATGATCCAGAAAAATGCTTATTAATGATTACTGGATAAAGAATTACATTAAAAGCATGGATGTTTGAAAGAAATTTACATACTTCTTGAGATTCATTGAACAAGCGGTCTCTGTTAATTAGCTTATGAGTGTCAGAAAGAAAAAATATATCAATATTTGTAATGTCACAAAAAGTGGAAATGGTTTGTTGGAAAAAGATATTTATTTTATCATCATGTATATTAGCCATGTTTGAAACCCCTAACATTGCTGTGATTAAAGTATTTAACTCATTCTTGCATTATTTATCAATTGTGTCAATTTTATATCCAAAATAATTATTTAATCTTAGCTTTTTTATAAATTATCGTTGTAGATTGTCTTAACAAAAAAGCATAAGTCTCTTGTTATAAACTATACATGTGCCATAGGGCAAGCGCTTTCAAACTTATTTTTGTAATTTATGAGGAGGTAATCTCATGCAACAAGAAGCGTTAGGTTTAATTGAAACAAAGGGACTTGTAGCTTCAATTGAAGCTGCAGATGCAATGGTTAAAGCAGCTAACGTTAATTTAATTGGTCAAGAAAAAATTGGTCATGGTTTAGTGACGGTCATGGTTCGTGGTGATGTTGGTGCAGTTAAGGCTTCCGTTGATGCTGGTGTTCAAGCCGCTGAGAACGTTGGGGAAGTTCTTTCAAATTACGTAATTCCTCGTCCTCACACGGATGTTGAAAAAATTTTGCCACATAAGGCCTAATTTAATTGCAAAGTTTTTTGAGAAAAAAGCAAGTTCAAATTGTCAGGAGGCAAGGAAATGAATGACTTTCTGAACTCAACAAGTACGGTTCCAGAATTTGTTGGAGCAAGTGAAATTGGTGACACAATTGGGATGTGTATTCCAAGTGTTGACCCATTACTATTGGAAAAATTACATGTTGAAAAGAAATTTTCCGTTATTGGTTTGCTAAGTTCTCGGACGGGTGCTGGTCCGCAAATCATGGCAATGGATGAAGGAGTTAAGGCAACTAATACTGAATGTATCGATGTTGAATGGCCACGTGATACTAAAGGCGGAGGTGGTCATGGATGCATGATCGTTATTGGTGGCTATGATCCCTCTGATGTTAAGCAAGCTATTCGTGTAGCTCTTGACAACCTTCACCGAACATTTGGTGATGTTTACAATTCCAAGGCTGGACACCTTGAACTACAATATACGGCCCGGGCAGCTGGAGCTGCACATCTTGGCCTTGGCGCTGTTGAAGGTAAGGCATATGGACTTATTTGCGGTTGCCCGGCTGGTATTGGTGTTGTAATGGCTGATACGGCATTGAAGACGGCAGGTGTTGAAGTAATTACTTTTGCATCACCTAGTCATGGTACTAGTTACTCTAACGAAGGAGCGCTCCACATTTATGGTGATTCTGGAGCAGTTCGGCAGGCAGTTATTGCAGGTCGGGAAGTAGGGCTTAAGCTATTAGCTCAATTGGGCGACAAGCCACAGAATGATTTCCCATCCTACATTCATTAGCAATCCTTACAAAGGGAGGAAAAATTAATGAAACGTCAAAAGCGGTTTGAAGAACTTGAAAAGCAACCAATCCACCAAGATACATTCGTTAAAGAATGGCCTGAAGAGGGGTTTGTTGCAATGATGGGGCCTAATGACCCTAAGCCAAGTGTAAAAATTGAAAATGGTAAGATCGTTGAGATGGACGGTAAGAAGCTGGAAGACTTCGACTTAATTGACCTTTACATTGCAGAATACGGGATCGATTTGGACAATGTTGAAAAAGTTTTAGCAACTGATTCAACAAAGATTGCTCGGATGTTAGTTGATCCTAATGTTTCTCGGGATGAAATTATAAAGATTACCTCTGCATTGACGCCAGCCAAGGCAGAAGAAATTATTAGTAAGCTTGACTTTGGTGAAATGATTATGGCCATTAAGAAGATGCGGCCACGTCGGAAACCAGATAACCAATGTCACGTTACGAACACGGTTGATAATCCAGTTCAAATTGCAGCTGATGCGGCTGATGCGGCCTTGCGTGGTTTTCCTGAACAAGAAACTACGACGGCGGTTGCTCGTTACGCACCGTTCAACGCTCTTGCGTTGTTAGTTGGGGCTCAAACTGGTCGTCCGGGTGTCTTAACGCAATGTTCTGTTGAAGAAGCTGATGAACTTAAGCTTGGGATGCGTGGGTTTACTGCCTATGCTGAAACTATCTCTGTTTATGGGACTGATCGGGTATTTACCGATGGTGACGATACCCCATGGTCTAAAGGATTTTTAGCTTCTTGTTATGCCTCACGTGGTTTGAAGATGCGTTTCACTTCTGGAGCTGGTTCAGAAGTTTTGATGGGTTACCCAGAAGGGAAGTCCATGCTTTACCTTGAAGCTCGTTGTATCTTACTCACTAAGGCATCTGGTGTTCAAGGGCTTCAAAATGGGGCTGTTAGTTGTATTGAAATTCCAGGGGCTGTGCCAAATGGTATTCGTGAAGTCCTTGGTGAAAACCTTCTTTGCATGATGTGTGACCTTGAATGTGCCTCTGGTTGTGACCAAGCATATTCCCACTCAGACATGCGTCGGACGGAACGGTTAGTTGGTCAGTTCTTAGCTGGTACTGACTACATTAATTCTGGTTATTCATCTACGCCAAACTACGATAACACCTTTGCAGGTTCAAACAACGATGCCATGGACTATGATGACATGTATGTTATGGAACGTGACTTAGGTCAATACTTCGGTATTCACCCTGTTAAAGAATCCGATATTATCGCAGCACGGAACAAAGCTGCCAAGGCTTTACAAGCAGTATTTGACGAATTAGGCCTTCCAAAGATTACTGATGAAGAAGTTGAAGCTGCTACCTATGCTAACACTCACGATGATATGCCAAAACGTGACATGGTTGCCGACATGAAGGCTGCCCAAGATCTTATGGATCGTGGTATTACGGCCGTCGATGTTATTAAGGCATTGTGCCACCACGGTTACAAGGATGTTGCCGAAGCAATTCTTAACCTTCAGAAGCAAAAGGTTGTTGGTGACTACCTACAAACTTCAGCTATCTTTGATAAAGACTGGAACGTTACCTCTGCCGTTAACGGTGGTAATGACTATCAAGGTCCAGGTACTGGTTACCGTCTATACGAAGATAAGGAAGAATGGGATCGGATTAAGGACTTGCCATTTGCACTCGATCCGAAGAACCTAGAACTCTAAGATGGGGGTAAAACAATGGTTGAGATTGATGAAAACGTATTACGCTCAATTGTTAAAGAAGTCTTAGGTGAAGTTAACAACATTGACACTCCTATTAACTTTAATAACAAACCTTCAGAGGGCGAAAAGCAAGTAGCGAATAGTAATGCTGTCGAAGAACATAATCCAGACTGGTTCCAACCAGCTGGCCCTGCAAAGCAAGGATACTCCAAGGACGAAGTTGTTATTGCAGTAGCTCCAGCATTTGCCAGCGTTTTAAACAAGACGGAAACGGGACTTTCTCATAAGGAAGTCATTCGTCAATTGATTGCTGGAATTGAAGAAGAAGGGCTTAAAGCTCGTGTTATCAAGGTATACCGGTCTTCAGATGTTGCTGCCGTTGCAGTACAAGGTGACCACTTATCTGGTTCTGGAATTGCTATTGGGGTCCAATCCAAGGGGACAACAGTTATTCACCAAAAGGATCAAGCGCCACTTTCAAATCTTGAATTGTTCCCACAAGCACCAGTGCTTCGAGCAGAAACATTCCGTGCTATTGGTAAGAACGCAGCGCTTTATGCCAAGGGTGAATCTCCAACGCCAGTGCCAGCAGAAAATGACCAATTAGCTCGGATCCACTACCAAGCTATTTCTGCTATTATGCACATTCGGGAAACTCACCAAGTAGTTGTTGGTAAGCCAGAAGAAGAAATTAAAATTAACCTTGACTAATTTAGGAGGTTCTATTCATGAGTGAAATTGATGAACTTGTTTCAAAGATCATGAAACAAATGCAAGAAGGAACGTCTTCAAACAGTACTTTTACATCAACGACTGATAAGAAAATGACTGCTACAGACTACCCTCTTTATGGCAAGCACCGTGACCTTGTGAAGACGCCAAGTGGTAAGAATCTTGATAATATTTCACTTCAAGATATTGTTAATGACCAAGTAAAGCCGGAAGAATTCCGGATCACGCCATCTTCTCTTCGATTACAAGGTGAAATTGCAGCTAGTGCTGGCCGGCCGGCAATCCAAAAGAATTTTCAACGGGCTGCTGAATTAACTAAAGTTCCGGATGCTAGGTTGCTTGAAATGTATAACTCTCTTCGTCCATTCCGTTCAACTAAGCAAGAACTATTAGATATTGCGCAAGAACTTCGTGATAAGTACCAAGCTAAGGTGTGTGCTGCTTGGTTTGAAGAAGCGGCTAATTACTATGAAAGTCGTAAGAAGCTCAAAGGCGATAACTAATAAAAAATTAATTTTAGAGTAGGAGGAGTGTTTATGGCTACTAAAAAAGTTATTGGGGTTGATATTGGTAATTCGTCAACGGAAGTTGCATTGGCCGATGTAACTGATGATGGACAAGTAAATTTTATTAACTCTGGAATTGCTCCTACTACCGGAATTAAAGGGACTAAACAGAACTTAATTGGAATTCGCGATTCTTTAAATCAAGTTTTAAATAAGTCAAATTTAACAATTGATGATATCGATTTGATTCGGATTAATGAAGCAACGCCGGTTATCGGTGATGTTGCAATGGAAACGATTACTGAAACCGTTGTGACAGAGTCGACGATGATTGGGCATAACCCTGATACACCTGGTGGATTAGGTACTGGAGCAGGGATTACGGTTCCGCTATTAGACCTTTTAAATAAGACGGATAAAACTGAGACTTACATTGTAATAATTTCAAAAGATATTGATTTTGAAGATGCTGCAAAATTAATCAATGCCTACGTAACTTCAGGCTTCAAAATTAGTGCTGCAATTATGCAAAATGATGATGGGGTACTGGTTAATAACCGTCTTGATAAGAAAATTCCGATTGTTGATGAGGTTTCAATGATTGACAAAGTCCCAATTAACATGCTTGCGGCTGTTGAAGTTGCGGGGCCAGGTCAAGTGATCTCACAACTTTCGAATCCATATGGTATTGCTACATTATTTGGCCTAAATTCAGAAGAAACGAAAAATATTGTTCCAGTTTCAAGAGCTTTGATTGGTAATCGGTCAGCGGTCGTAATTAAGACTCCTTCCGGTGACGTTAAAGCACGGGTAATCCCTGCGGGTAAGATTATCATTCAAGGTGATCAAGGAACTGAACGTGTTGGTGTTTCTGAAGGTGCTGATGCGATTATGAAGAAGGTTTCAAGCTTCCGACAAATCGCTGATATCACAGGTGAATCGGGGACAAACGTTGGTGGGATGCTTGAAAACGTCCGGCAAACAATGGCAACGCTAACTGGAAAGCAAAATAGTGAAATTGCAATTCAAGATTTGCTGGCTGTTGATACTCAAGTACCGGTAAAGGTACGAGGCGGATTGGCTGGTGAATTTTCAAATGAATCTGCCGTGGGAATTGCCGCGATGGTTAAGTCGGATCACTTGCAGATGGAAATGATTGCTAAGCTAATTGAAGAAGAGTTCCATACTCCAGTTGAAATTGGTGGTGCAGAAGTTGAATCTGCAATTCGAGGAGCACTAACAACTCCAGGGACAGATAAACCAATTGCTATTTTGGATCTGGGTGCTGGTTCAACAGATGCTTCGATAATTGATAAAAATGATGAAACTATTGCTATCCACCTTGCTGGTGCGGGGGATATGGTAACAATGATCATTAATTCTGAATTGGGATTGGATGACATTCATTTAGCTGAGGATATTAAGCGCTATCCTTTGGCAAAGGTTGAAAATTTGTTCCAGATTCGCCATGAAGACGGCTCAGTTCAGTTCTTCGATAAGCCATTACCTTCAGAGCTTTTTGCGCGGGTTGTAGTTATTAAGCCCGAGGGGTATGAACCGGTAAGCGGAAATCAAAGTATTGAAAAGATCAAGCTAGTTCGTCAAAGCGCTAAGAAGCGTGTGTTTGTAACTAATGCACTTCGGGCTTTAGCATACGTTAGTCCAACCGGAAATATTCGTGATATTCCATTCGTAGTAATTGTTGGTGGTTCTGCTTTGGACTTTGAAATTCCACAATTAGTTACTGATGAACTAGCGCACTATAACTTAGTTGCTGGTCGTGGTAATGTCCGGGGAGTTGAAGGTCCACGGAATGCTGTTGCAACTGGTTTAATCCTTCGTTACGGCGAAGAAAGAAGGGGGAGCTATGGAAATAATTAATAGTGATGATCGCCCTTCAATCGTAGTAGGGATAACCTCACAGCAAGATCCAAAGAATACAATCCAACCACTTTTTAATGGGATTGAGGAAGAACAAATTCCGGTAGTTATTAAGCCGATTGATGTTGATAATATTGTAAGCCGCGCTTATCAAGCATCGTTATCATCAAGATTGTCAGTAGGCATTGCATTTGAAAACGATCGTATTGTTGTCCACTATAAGAATTTACAAGAGTCGGAACCACTTTTCGACAAGAGTTCTAGTGATGATGTACAACTTCGAAAGTTAGGTGCGAATGCAGCTCGGCTTGTTAAAGGTATTCCATTTAAAAAACTATAGTAGACAGGTGGTTAAATTATGGACTCATTAGGATATGTTGAGTGTAACGGTCTATCAGGAGCCCTTGTAGCCGCGGATAAAATGCTTAAAACAGCACAGGTTGAATTAAGTAGCATCCAAAATACAAAGGGGAATGGTTGGATTACACTACAAGTTCGTGGCAACCTGTCCGCTGTCTCAGTGGCTGTAGAGGCCGTTAAAAACGATCTCCCTAACGTTTATGTAACTTCAGTTGTGATTGGTAGTCCTTCTGAAGGTTTAGATAAATTAGGGACAACGGATATTTTTAAGAAGACAATACAGGAAGAAACAAAGGAAATTGAGACACCGGAAGAAACGCCGGAAACTTCGGTTAAAAATGTAAGTAATTCTTCTGATTATGAACAAATTCAGACGGAAGTAGATAGCGAAGGAGCAGATAGGGAAGAGAAAAATACTCAATCTGATTCTGTTGATGAAACTACTACGGACGAAAAACAAAAGGATGAATCATCAGAGAAAAAAGAAGTAACTTGCAACCTTTGTGGCGATCCAAATTGTCCGAGAAAATTAGGAGAACCACATAAAAAGTGCATTCACTATAAAGAAACCAATTAGGTAGATTATAGGAGGAATCAAAATGAATAATGCATTAGGTATGATTGAAACCAAGGGCTTAGTTGCTTCAATTGAAGCATCAGACCAAATGGTAAAGGCAGCTAACGTTACCATGATTGGTCAAGAAAAAATTGGTAGCGGTTTAGTTACCACGATGATCCGTGGTGATGTTGGTGCCGTAAAGGCAGCCGTTGAAGCAGGTGTACAAGCTGCTGAAGGAGTTGGTGAAGTTATTTCATCATACGTAATTCCACGGCCGCATGAAGAAGTTGAAAAGATCTTACCTTCATTGGACGATAAGGCTGCTGAATAAAAACTGAGGTGACAAAAATGAATAACGCATTAGGTATGATTGAAACCAAGGGTTTAGTTGCTTCAATTGAAGCATCAGACCAAATGGTAAAGGCAGCTAACGTTACCATGATTGGTCAAGAAAAAATTGGTAGCGGTTTAGTTACTACGATGATCCGTGGTGATGTTGGTGCCGTAAAGGCAGCCGTTGAAGCAGGTGTACAAGCCGCTGAAGGAGTTGGTGAAGTTATTTCATCATACGTAATTCCACGGCCGCATGAAGAAGTTGAAAAGATCTTACCTTCATTGGATTAATTAGATTATTGAGGGATTAGTTATGGATGAAGCACAATTAAAAGAGATTATTCGTTCAATAGTTAAGGAAACTTTGAACCCAAATTTGGTTCCAATTGGGGTTTCAAATCACCATGTTCACTTATCAGAAAAAGATTTTCAAACATTATTCCCTGGTCAAAAGCTTGAAGTATTAAAACATCTTCGGCAACATGCTGACTTTGCTGCTAAGCAAACCGTTGACCTAATTGGCCCTAAGGGAACCATTAAGAACGTTCGGTTGATGGGCCCATATCGGGCACATTCTCAAGTTGAAATTGCTCGTTCAGAAAACTTTACACTAGGGATTAATGCACCAATTCGGATGTCGGGTGATCTTGACGGGACTCCATCTATTAAAGTTCGTTCTGAATATGGCGAAATTGAAGTTCAAGGTGTGATCGTTGCAAAGCGGCATATTCACATGAGCCTTGATGATGCAAAGCGCTTTGGGGTTAAGTTAGGTGACAACATGAAAGTTGAAGTAGACGGTGATGGAGGCCGGAAGACGATTTTTGATGATGTTGTTGCTCGTCCACGTGAAGACTTTGTGCTTGAGATGCATATCGATACTGATGAAGCGAATGCTGCTAATGTTGGGATTGGAAACGATTCATACGCAAAAGTATTGATCGAGAAAAAGAATTAGCCCGATAAAGCTTGGAAGGGGTGAAGCCAATGGATAGTCTACTGGCTGAGGTAATGCGTAAGTTAAAGGAACGGGAAGACAAATGCGTTGACGTTTCTTATAACGAAAGTTTAACCCCACCGAGTGAAAAGTTATTTTTAAGCCACGGAAGGGTTAACTTAACGAACTTCACAATTGGTTTGCTGAAGGAGCTTTATTCAATGAATAAAGCCGATAACTGGGTAGATTGGATTTTAAAAGGTCTAAGTTATGATGTTAAATTTCGTTTTAATGTAACAGATCAAATGGTTAACTTTATTCCTCGCCATATGATCTTAGACTGGCCTGTACTGTTTGTATTAAATGGAGATTCGCCAATCATTGCTAGTTATAATAAATCAATTACCAGAACAGAGTTAGCTGCATTTCCAGATAAATCAGTACTTGTTAAGTACTATCGACAGTTAATTACAGATGAAGGTTTAGAGATTTGTAATTACAAACAAATAATTATTAAGAATAGGACTGAAGAAAATTGTATATGGCAAGAGTTGTAGGCAGTGTTGTTTCAACACAAAAGGACCCGTCGCTAGTTGGCAGAAAACTAATGATTGTCCAACAGATTAACTCAGACCAACAGCCGATTCGGTACGAGCAGGTAGCAGCTGATACAGTTAATGCAGGTATTGGAGACAATGTTTTGATCGTTCGTGGTTCTGGAGCTCGATTAGCTGATGGTAGTGACCAGAATACAAGAGACGTCAATGATTGTACAATTGTAGGAATTATTGATCGCTTTGATAAGTAGACTTAACTGGGGGATTGAAAATGGCAATTTATACAAAAGGTGGTGACAAGGGAGAAACTAGCTTATACGATGGCGCACGAGTACGTAAGGATTCGCTACGTGTTGATACTTATGGAACTTTCGATGAATTGAATGCTAATATTAGTTTGGCAGATAAGCTCTGCGTTAATCCAGAGAATAAAAAAATTTTGCAAGAAATTGAATACAAAATGTTCTTCTTGCAAGGTGAAATTGCCACTCAAAATCATCAACATTTCGAAAAAAATAGTCAAATCATCACAGACGAAGATACGCATCATTTAGAGCATGTAATTGATGCATACCTTGCAAAGTTGCCGCCAGTGCATAGCTTTATTCTTCCAGGTTCGAGTAAGGCGGGTGCTCAACTCCATGTATGTCGAACAGTGTGTCGCCGGGCTGAGCGATTATTCGTACGACTATCAGAGAAGGTTGAATTTAGGCCGGAACTTGAACGCTATATCAATAGAATGTCTGATTTTCTCTATATTATTGCGAGAGAAGAAGATTATGAAGATATGCTGAATCAGGTAACGGAAAAAGTATATGAACGTTATTTGATGAAGAAAGGTGTCTAAACTATGAATGAGGAACAAGTAAGTAAGATTATTCAAAATATTTTGGATAACAAAAAGTGTGAGAATCTGTTTGAGCGTCATAAGATGGAACGGGTAATCGATGCTGCCGTTAAGCGAGCCAATGAACTTAACGTTGGTGTTACGATTGCAATTATGAAGTCTGATCAGGTATTGCAAATGAGCTACCACATGCCAAATGCAAACTTAGTAAGCTGTACTTTAGCTCCAAAGAAGGCTTGGTCTGCTTTGGCGATGAAGGAACCAACTAAGGATATTAGTAAAGATATCCAACCAGGCGCTAGTTTATACCAAATGGAAACAATGTTAAATGGGAAACTTGCTAGTTTTGCAGGGGGAATTCCATTGACTGTAAATGGTGAAATTATTGGTGCGATTGGTGTAAGTGGTGGATTAGTTGAGGAAGATCAATCAATTTGTGAAGCCGCAGTTGCTGAATTCTTGAAGGAGAGTTAGTAATATGCAAATGAATGATATTGAAAGTACAGTTCGGAAGATTTTAGCTGAAGAATTGGGGAACAATAGTGTAAATGGTAGTAGTTCAAAGGGCGATAATGGTATTTTCAAGAATGTTGATGATGCGATTGCTGCCGCTAAAGAAGCAGAAGAATGCTATCGTGATTCATCAATTACCTTACGTAATAAGGTAATTGATGCAATCAAAGAAGGTTTCAGACCATACATCGAAAAAATTGCTAAGGATATCTATGAAGAAACCGGAATGGGAACGGTTGAAGCCAAGATTGCTAAATTACACAATGCTTTGTACAACACACCAGGTCCAGAAATCCTTCAACCGGAAGCGGAAACTGGTGATGGTGGTTTGGTAATGTATGAATACATTCCATACGGTGTTATTGGTGCCGTTGGACCAAGTACAAATCCTGCTGAAACTGTCATTGCTAATGCAATTATGATGTTAGCCGGTGGTAACACCGTTTACTTCGGTGCTCACCCTGGTGCAAAGAACATTACTCGTTGGACAATTCAAAAATTGAACGAACTTGTTACCAGTGCTACTGGATTACACAACCTTGTTGTTGGGGTTGAAGAACCAACTATTGAATCAGTTCAACGGATGATGAAGCATCCAGATATTGCAATGCTTGCAGTCACTGGTGGACCTGCTGTTGTTCATCAAGCTATGACTAGTGGTAAAAAAGCAATCGGTGCTGGCCCAGGTAATCCTCCTGCTATGGTTGACGCAACTGCTGATATTGACTTGGCAGCTCATAACATTATTGCATCAGCTTCCTTCGATAACGATATTTTATGTACTGCTGAAAAGGAAGTTATTGCTGAAAGTAGCATTAAGGATGAATTAATTCAAAAGATGCAAAAAGAAGGGGCATACTTAATCACTCGGGAACAAGCTGATAAGTTAACCGAAATGTGCATCCAAGATAACGGTGCTCCAGATCGGAAATTTGTTGGTAAGGATGCTACTTACATTATGGACCAAGCTGGTATTTCTTACGAAGGTAATCCAGTCGAAATTATTTGTGAATTACCAAAGGAACATCCGTTGGTTATGACTGAAATGTTAATGCCTATTCTACCAATTGTATCTTGTCCTACATTTGACGATGTATTAGCAACGGCTGTTGAAGTTGAACAAGGTAATCACCATACTTCTTCGATTCACTCTGAAAACCTTAAGCACATTAACAAGGCCGCTCACCGTATGCAATGCTCTATCTTTGTTGTAAACGGTCCTACGTATGTTGGTACTGGTGTTGCTGATAATGGCGCTCACTCGGGTGCATCTGCATTAACGATTGCAACACCTACTGGTGAAGGGACTACGACTGCTAAGAGCTTCACTCGTCGTGTACGGTTGAACTCGCCAGAAGGTTTCTCAGTTCGGAGTTGGAATTAGCTAGGAGGCATCTTCATGGAAGAGTATAGTTTGCCAACACGCATCTATTCAGGAGAAGATAGTCTAACAAAACTTGAAGATATTAAGAACTCAAGGATTATGTTAGTTTGTGATGCTTTTCTTCCCAATAGTGATACGTTAAAGAAAATTAAAGGTCATATCGACAGTAGTAATAAGTGTGAAACTTTTGCCGATGTAGTTCCTGATCCACCGTTAGACAAGATTATGGTTGGGGTCCAAAAGTTCATGGAATTTATGCCAACTATTATGATTGGTATCGGTGGAGGTTCGGCGTTAGATACTGGTAAGGGAATTCGATTCTTTGGCGAAAAAATGGCAAAGTACAAAATTGAAAAGTACATTGCTATTCCAACTACAAGTGGTACTGGTTCGGAAGTTACCCAACATGCTGTTATTTCTGATCCGAAGAATCACAAAAAGATTCCTTTAATGGAGGATTATCTAAGACCAGATTGCGCTTTACTAGATCCAAGGTTAGTGATGACAGCTCCAAAGAGTGTAACTGCATACTCAGGGATGGATGTCTTAACCCATGCCCTGGAATCATTAGTTGCGAAGGATGCTAACGTCTTTACAGATGCATTGGCAGAAAAAGTAGTTGACGTTATTACGAATAATCTAGTTGAATGTTACCGGCATGGTGATAATTTGGATGCACGGAAGATTGTTCACGAAGCGTCTAATATTGCCGGAGTAGCATTCAGTAATGCCGGTTTAGGTATTTGTCACTCAATTGCTCACCAAGTTGGTGCAAATTTCCATGTTCCTCATGGTTTAGCAAATACTATGTTATTACCGTATGTTATTGAATATAACTCATCGAACTGTGCCGACGCTTTACACAAGTATGCTATAGCGGCAAAGAAGGCTGGTATTGCTACGCCAAGTATCAGTGATCGTTTAGCTGTAAAGCGTTTAATTGCAAAGATTCGTGAAATGAATCGTCAGATGAATTGCCCAATGTCTCTACAAGCATTCGGGGTTGATCCTAAGGAAGCGGTAACGTTAACTGATACAATTGTTGAAAACGCTAAGAAGGATGGAACATTCCCTGGGAATCCAGTTACCCCATCTGACGAAGATCTAGCCAAGGTATACCAAGCTATTATTCGTTAGACGAGGAGGAAGTTGTATGTCAAAGAAGATTCTAGCAATTAATTCTGGAAGTTCATCAATTAAGTTTAAGTTATACTTGATGCCTGAAGAAAAACTATTAGTTAGTGGATCCGCAGAGGACATTGGTGGACGTAACGGTGAGATTAAATATTCAGTTGGTGATGTAAAGGAATCTCGAAAACTAGTTCTAAAAGATCATGATGAAGCAATCAGTCATATCATAGATATTCTAACAACAAGTGGCGTAATTAAAGATCAAAACGATATCGCAGGAGTAGGTCATCGGATCTCACATGGTGGTAGTTATTACACTCAATCTGTTGAGGTTGACGAGGATGTTAAGGATAAAATTGACAAATTAAAGATTTTATCACCTTTACACAATCCAAATGGTTTAGCCGGAATAGAGGCATTTGAAAAATTTTTGCCAAATGCTAAAGAAGTAGTAACTTTTGATACTTCATTTCACTCAACAATTCCAGAAAAAGCGTCTGTATATGCGCTGCCTTATGAATATTATCGTGACTATAAGATTAAACGTTATGGTTTCCACGGACCTTCACATCAGTATGTATCTCAGAAGGCAAGAGAGGTGTTCGGAAAAGAACACTCTCGCCGGATGATAACTTGCCATTTGGGAAACGGGTGCAGTATTACTGCCATTAAAGATGGAAAGTCTATAAATACTTCGATGGGATTCACCCCATTAGCTGGTACTATGATGGGAACACGAACGGGTGACATCGATCCCGAAATTGTTCCTTTCCTGGAAGAAAAGTTTAATCTTTCATCGGATGAAGTCCGGCAATTAATGAACAAAAAATCTGGACTTGCTGGAATCTCAGGTATTTCTAATGATGAACGTGAAGTTGAACAAGCAGCTCGAGAGGGCAATGAACGGGCTAAATTAGCATTGGACATTTTTGTTCACTCTATTCAACAATTTATTGGTGCCTACACAACCGATCTGGAAGGCTTAGATACCCTAGTATTTACTGCTGGGATTGGTGAACATGCTGCATTAGTTCGTAAAGAAGTATGTAGTGCATTTGGCTATCTTGGGGTAAAGATTGACGATGAAAAGAATAATCACAATGAACTAGTAATTAGTACTCCTGATAGTAAAGTTAATGTAGCTGTTATTCCAACAAATGAAGAAATTATTATTGCACGTGATGTAATGCGAGTTGCAAAGTTGAACTAGTGGAGATGTTTTAATGAGCCGTGATATTACAAGAACAATTCAAGAGTACGTACCTGGAAAACAGGTAACTCTTGCTCATATTGTTGCTAATCCTACTCCTGATATCTATGAGAAATTAGGAATTCAAACTCCTAAAAATGCATTAGGGATTCTAACGATTACACCAAGCGAAGCATCTATAATTGCGGGTGATGTAGCAACGAAGGCAAGTAATGTCACCTTAGGCTTTATTGATCGCTTTAGTGGTTCAGTTGTAATCGTTGGTGAAGTATCCGAAGTTGAGTCAGCTTTAAAACAAGTTGTTGCTCGCCTTCATGACTTACTGGGTTTTGATGTTCCAAAGATTACGAGAACGTAGGGAGGTAATAGTGTGGAGAATCAACGACTAATAGAGTTAGAAAATGGCTTTAACTTTAGGGAACTCGGTGGTTATCCTACTTTAGACGGGGCAACTACTAAGTGGCATAAGTTGATTCGAGCTGCACACATGTCGGATTTAAATACCCGAGAATTAGCTTTCCTATATGATTATGGTATTAGAACAGTAATTGATTTTCGATCAAGTTCAGAAGTAGCAACCTACCCAGATCATTTAAGTTCATTCTTTCGATATATAAGAATTCCAGTTTTTGATAATGATATAACAGAAAGTAATGCTTCTGTTGATGAAATTCGTAAATATTTTGCTAGTAGTCCTAAGGCGGGATTTGATAGAATGATGAGAGTTTACCGTCAATTAGTAATTAGTGAACAGTCACATCGAGCTTATCAAGATTTCTTTCGAGCATTAATTTGTGGGGGTTCTATAGGCGGTGTATTATTCCACTGTTCAGCTGGAAAAGATCGTACTGGTATGGGAGCAATTCTATTGTTAAATGCACTTAATGTACCAGAAAAGCAAATTTTTCAGGACTATCTAATGACGAATCGTTATTCGACAAAAAGAGTCCAAGAACGTTTAGACTATGCGAAGAAAGTTAGAATGAACGAATGTTACCTTCAATCAATATGGGATCTTTCTACAGTTAATAAGTTTTACTATGACCAAATTGTTGCATTAGTGAATTATCAATACGGTGGATTTAATACTTATTTAAAAGACGTCATAGGGGTAGAACCATTAGTTATTTCTCAATTGAAGGAACTATATCTTTCTTAGTAAGTGATACTGAAATTTGGAGCTGTGGTAGAACGAATTTTACCACAGCTCTTTTCTGGTAATAATGATAAGTGGGAGTGTAGAGGGATGACAACTTTTTTTCTAATTCGTCACGGTGAAACAATCGCTAATCAGCTTGGTTATATACAAGGAACGATGGATAATAAACTATCATCGCTTACGTTACAGAGCAAACAACAAATAAAGGACTATCAAAGATTGATTCGAGAATTGAAAATTTCATATGTATTTACTAGTCCGTTAATTAGAGCTCGTCAGACTAGCGAAATTATTTGTCAAAAAAGTTCATTGCCTATAGTTAGTGATGATCGTCTAAAAGAAGTTTCATATGGTGAATGGAATGGAAAATTATTAAGTGATTTGAAGAAAAATTATAGTTCTTACATTGATGATGCTACAAATGACCTTAAGCCTTCAGCTAATAGGGTTAATAATGGCGAGCCTTATAATCACGCGAGAAAAAGGATTATTAGTTTTTTTAAAGAGGTTGCAAGAGTAGTTCCGCAAGAAAATGTTTTGGTTGTTACGCATGGCTGGGTAATTAAAACATTTGTTGAAGCGTGTGTAGACTCAAAAAATACTTTGAATTTTAATAATCCAAGTAATTTAAGTTTAACCAAGTTAACTTTAGAACAGGGAAAAAGTCATATTTGCTTCTATAACCGCCAATACGATGTGGAGGTAATTGAATGAATCCATTGTCAATTTTGATGGTTTTCATTAGTGTGAATATAGATACTTTCGTATTCTTATTACCGTTATTGCCCAAAGCGCGAGTAAGGGATGCAATGATTGGTCTAAGTGTAGCGAACCTTTTATTATGGAGTGGTGGTGCCTTATTAGGAAAAACCTTAACTCAATTATTTCCAGATTGGATAACAGGAATCTTAGGAATAGTTTTGATTTACTTAGCTTTTAAAGATGAAGAGAACATAAATAAAGTAAATGCTAATTTTTACCAAATTTTCTTAACTTGCTTAAGCTTGGGAGGAGACAACTTAGCTTTATATATCCCTTGGGCAAGTCATATGTCTATTACAGTAATGTTAGAAGTATCAATCATCTTTATTTTGGCTTCGGTAATTATGGTGTGGATTGGGAAAACTATTCTAGGGTTAAAGAAGGTAACGAATTTGATTGAAAACTATGTAAATTACGGTACTAAGACCGTTTATTTATTAGCTGGCTGTTATGTTATATGGACTAGTGGACTATGGGCAAAATTACTATCGCTATTCAAGCTCTAACCTTAATTTATTGATGTTTTGGTTTGTAACAGCAGAGACTGCAATAGTTTTGGTAACACCTGCTACTGTTAACATTTTGCGTGCATAATCAATATCTTTTGAACTGTTTGCTTTATCAATTTTTGTAATTACTCCTAGAGTTGGTTTAGAAAACATTGAACAAAAGCCAGCGGGATAGATTAATCGTTGATCAATAACACTTTGTAATAGCACTACTAGGTCGGCATCAACGGATGTCATTTGAAGTCGATTTAGCATTTGATGATGTTCCATGTATTCTCCCGGAGTGTCAATAAAGTTGTCGAAAAACTCGATAGCTTGAGTTTTGTTATACTTAATTTCTTGATTCTTAAGCCGTTGGGTCAAGGTAGTTTTACCACTTCCGATTGGTCCAATTAACATGATTCGCTTCATAATTATCACCTCAAGCTAATAATAGCACAATAAAATATAACGATATTGAAGTATTATGAAAGTGCTACCAATGATGATAACTACGATAAAATTAGATTTTTAAAGGTGGATTGAATGATGTTAAAAGCAAATGTGGTTTTTGCAACAATGACTGGTAATAATGAGGAAGTGGCAAATATTGTTTGTGAGGCACTAACCAATAAAGGTGTCGAAGTAAATGAAACAGAAATTTCGCAAACGGATGTTGAAGATTTTAAGCAAGCGGATATCCTTGTTGTTTGTGCATATACGTACGATGAAGGAGCCATGCCAGAAGAGGGAATGGATTTCTATGATGATTTAAAGGAAACCGACTTGACTGGAAAGGTCTTCGGAGTTGCTGGATCTGGAGATAAGTTCTATGGCGAATACTTCAATAAGACAGTTGATCACTTTGACGAAGCGTTTGAAAAGGCTGGCGCTACGCGTGGTGCAGAAAAAGTAAAAATTGATCTAGAGCCGTATGAAGAAGACATTGAACAGTTAACAGCTTTTGCTGAATCGCTAGTTAATATGGTAAATAAAAAGAGTTAGTTCTTTTGGAGGTAGACAATGGTAAAAATTGGGGTTCTTGTAGGGAGTCTAAGTAAACGTGCATTTAGTTTAAAACTTGCACAATACATTACGTATAAAGAGAAAAACTTAGAGATGCTTCAATTAGATTATTCCAGTTTACCACTTTATGATCCGGATATTGATCTAACTAATGCACCGGTAGAATGGGTTGCTTTTCGTCGCGCAGTTAGTAAGGTTAGTGGATTATTAATAGTGATGCCGGAATACAATCTCTCGATTCCTGGAGGATTAAAGAACGCTTTAGATGTCATTTCTGTTCCTAAGCCTGATCTTCCAGCGCAAGGGAAACCCGTATTAGTAATTACGGATTCTTCTGGATCACGAGGTGGAATGTTAGCCAATGCACATTTACATCAAGTGTTACAGAATTTAGGAGCTAAGGTCCTTCCTTCTTATGTCACTGTTGGGAATGTTAACAGTATATTGAAGGAGAATAGGATTACAGATGATTTTGTTGACCAGGCGATTGAAGATCAGTTTAATCAATTTAAGTCAGTGATTTTTAAAAATATTCGAGATCAAAATTCAAAGATTCTCGTTACAGAGAATTATTTGTATGCTAAAACACATTTAGGACTACTTGAGAATAATAAAGAGGTAGGCTGGGCTGATCTAACCTTATTGGAGAATGGGAGCTTTCAAATTGATCACGTAGTTGTTAAACCAGAAGATCGTGGAAAAGGTGTTGCTCAAAGAGTGATGTTGCTACTGCTTAGCATTATGGAAAGCTCAGGGTTAAAAGTAGTACCAAAGTGCCCATTTGCAAGAGATTTCATAAAACAGCATTTTGAATATGAAGAGTTAGCGATTAGATAGGCTTATTTAAAAAACGCGAGGGCGGGAAGAACGTGAGTTTCTTCCTGCTCTCGTGTTTTCCGATAGACCTAAACTTCTTTGTAAATATCGGCTAGTGGCTGTCGAACTTTTGGTTTAATAGGTTGATCTCGGTAGCCAAAGCTAACCATTACGGCGATTTGCCAATGTTCAGGGTCCATGATTTGATGATTTGCCAAGAATTGATTCATTTTTGAATAATTAAATCCTTCAATAGGACAAGTGTCAATGCCTAATTCCGTAGCTGCCGTCATCATGTTAGCCATAGCGATGTAAGCTTGCCGGGTAGCCCATTCAAAGCGTTCCTTAGTTGTATGAATATCTAGATCTCGTTCTTGAAAAACTTTAAAGTGTTGTGACTGTGGACTGTCTGGGGAGTATGGCTTTTGTTTAATATTCATTACTAAATGTTTAACGTAGTCAGCGTCGTAGGATACATCTTTGCGCACCAAGATTAACAAAATTTTATCCGCTCCATCTAGACTATTAATTGCACCCCATGAAAATGATCGGATTGCATCTTTAAGCTTTTTGTTTTTTAAAAGAATGAATCGCCATGGTTCATAACCATAAGAACTAGGTGCTAAACGGCCTACCTGAAGGATTGCTTGCCAATCTTCATCATCAATGTGTTTACTTGGGTCAAACTTTTTTGTTGCGAATCTTTGGTTAGCTATTGCCAAAACATGCTGACGCATTTCTGCTGAAGACAATTTTATTTACCTCTTTTCTGTACCTACCTAAAAACATCTTTGCTATTCCGATAAAGAATATCAGCATGTTGATCCTTCATATTGGCATAACGAGCGGCTGCAAAGAAGTAGTCAGATAAACGATTAATAAAAACTAAGACTTCATCGTTAATCTCGGTTGTATCTTTTAAAGCAACGATATTTCTTTCTACTCGGCGAGTTACGGTTCTAGCGTAATGAAGAGCCGCAGCAACCTGACTTCCACCAGGAAGAATAAATTTTTTTACTGGTGGGACAGCAGCTGTGTACTCGTCGATCTTTCCTTCAAGCCATTTAGTAGGTTTAGCCGCTTCAAAAATAAATGGGTGACGAGGTTCATCTTTGGGGGTTGCTAAGTCTTTTCCACAATCAAAAAGCAATTGTTGGATTTCCTCCAACTCTTCACCTAAGTTCTGAGTTTCACTAGACAAAATTGATTTTGTATATCCGACCCATGAGTTTAGTTCATCAACGTCACCATAGGCCATCACACGAACGTTGGCCTTCGAAAGAATTTGTTTACCTATAATCCTGGTCTGACCTTTGTCACCGGTTTTAGTATAAATT
Source organism: Lactobacillus sp. 3B(2020) (assembly GCF_013487845.1). Lineage (NCBI taxonomy): Bacteria > Bacillati > Bacillota > Bacilli > Lactobacillales > Lactobacillaceae > Lactobacillus > Lactobacillus sp. 3B(2020). The sequence continues at coordinate 114,957 of NZ_CP047410.1, forward strand.
TTCAAAGTGAATGCGCCTCCATTTCTTATCTAATTATGACATTGAAGAGCATTTTTGAGCAATACTTCACGGACATTAGCATATAAAACAAAATCTTGAAATGCTTGAGGTCAAAATAGTTTAATTAGTTAGTTTTTAAATGTCATTTTATTGTTGTTATCAATTGAACAATTATCATTTTATTGAACTATAAAGCGAAAAAATGAAAGATAAATTTATTGTGATTTAAGGATGATAGCGTTTTTTGTTGTTTTGACAGTAAAAGTGTGTACATAAATTACGGGTTATCGGTCAGATATTGTTCCAGTGTTGTGAAAATGGTAACTTTGTATCGTAAATAGTAAAACCGCTTACAACGCAAAGCCACTGGGGGAATATGTAATGAAGAAAACTCATCATGGTGGAAATGTTGATGCCGTTGCACGCCGTTTGGCAATTCAACCTGATCAATTGCTAGATTTTAGCGCTAACATTAATCCTTTTGGGTATCCGATGTCGCTAAAAGCTGATTTAGTTGCAGCCTTAGATCTTCTTCCACAATACCCAGATCCTGAATACTACAATTTAAGACAAAGTATTGCGAATCATTACCAACTTTCAGCTGAAGAGGTCCTAGTTAGTAATGGTGGGGCTCAAATGTTAGATGAAGTTATTCGGGCGCTTAGTCCAACGGCTGGCCTGGTTTTGGCCCCGACTTTTGGAGAATATGAACATTATTTTAGTCGGCTCAAAGTGCCAGTATATCATTTCCATTTAAAGCCACAAACAGAGTTCAAATTTGAGCTCTCGGAGTTAATTGATTATTTAGAACGTCACCCCCAAATCGATGTCCTCTGTTTAACCAACCCTAATAATCCGAGTGGGGGATTAATTACGAATTCTGATTTACGAGCTTTAGCGGATTATTGCCATCAAAGTCAACGAAAATTAATTTTAGATGAGGCTTTTGTTGATTTAACCATTCCGCAAGTTAGCTCCTTCATTACTCAGTTAAATTCAACTGATCCAATAGTGGTGGTGCACTCGGTTACCAAGTTTTATGCAATCCCGGGTTTGCGATTAGGGTATGCAGTTACCAAGGATCAAGACCTACTCCGCGCAATTCAACAGCAACAAAACCCTTGGTCAGTTAACGCCCTAGCAGATGTGTTTGGTCAACAGATGTTTGATCAAAGTAAATTTCAAGTCCAAACCCGTCAATGGTTGGAAGATACTCAACCAAAGTTAATGCGAGCGCTAAAAGCATTTCCAGCGTTGCATGTTTTTCCTTCACACACTAATTTTATTCTTTTCCAAGTAGCGTTGACAGATCTCCGTGAACGGTTATTAAAACATCGCATTATGATTCGACAATGTGATGATTACGAAGGGTTAGATAAAACTTACTACCGGGTTGCCGTCAAAAGTGAAGCCAATAATCAAATCCTGGTTAATGCCTTAGGACAAGTTTTGAAGGAGGCCAACTTAGTATGAAAAGTTTTGTGATTGCTGGAGTAACGAGTGGTTCAGGAAAAACAACGGCTACTTTGGGGATACTTGCTGCGTTACAAAAAAAATATCAGATTCAGTCTTATAAGATTGGCCCCGATTACGTTGATACCAAGTTTCATACCCGAATTACAGGACGACCTACCCGGAACTTAGATAACTTTCTTGTTCCGGACCCAACTGTTTTAAAATACCTGTTTACCAGGTCTACGAATGATGTCGATTTGGGAATTGTCGAAGGTGTAATGGGACTTTACGATGGCTTAGGAACCGATAAGGATGCGGCGTCAACTTCTAGTATTGCCAAGCAACTTGGTTTACCGGTTGTATTAGTAGTTAACGCTAAGGCCACCTCAACTTCGGCAGCGGCGATTGTGAATGGTTTTGTAAATTTTGATCCAGACGTTAAGTTTGCGGGAGTCATTGTAAATAACGTCATGGGCGAAAGCCATTATCAATTGGTTAAAGGGGCGATTGAACGGTATACCCCGCTAAAGGTCTTTGGCTATATTCCTAAACAGTCGGAAATGTCATTGCCATCACGGCAACTGGGATTAGTTCCGGATGCTGAGATTACTTCAATTGATGAAAAGATTCAAATGATTGCCCAAGCAGTGGAAGAACACATTGACTTAGATCAGTTAATTGCGGCTGGGGCTGAAGTTATGGAAACTGAGCTAGCCTTGTTTACTAGCCAACAGTACCATCTCCGACTAGGGATTGCCCAGGATAAGGCCTTTAACTTCTACTATGCGGATAATATTGACCTTTTAAACCGGCTAGGGGTTGAATTGATTCCTTTTAGTCCGATTAAGGATCAACAATTACCGGACGTTGATGCCCTCTACTTAGGTGGGGGGTATCCCGAGGAATTTGCCAAGGAGCTTGCTGCTAACCAGGCGATGCGGTCAGCAATTTTAGCTTTTTCTCAAGCTAATAAGCCGATCTACGCTGAATGCGGGGGCCTAATGTATCTTGGCAAAGAGTTAGTTTTTAACGATCAAGTTTATCAAATGGTGGGGGTTTTTGATGGCCGAAGCGTAATGACTAAACGTCTAAAAAAGTTTGGCTACTGTTTAGCTCAACCGCAAACAACAACTTTACTTGGTAAAGCGGGAGTTATCCTTCGAGGGCATGAGTTCCACCATTCAGTTTTTGAGCCGTTAGATGAACAATTACAGCCAGTAATGATGATGCAAAAGGTTCGAGATCATCAAGTTGTCGATACATGGACAGGTGGTTATCAAGTACGACAGACCTTTGCTAGTTATCTCCATGTTCATTTCTACCAATCACCAGATCTTTTGCCATTCCTACTTACACAGTTAGGGGCTGATCGGCAATGACAACATTAATGATGGTTTTCATCGCCCTAATTTTAGATTTGATATTGGGTGATCCCCACGCTTGGCCTCACCCTATCAAACTAATTGGTCATTTAATTACTTGGCTAACGAAGCATTTAAATCGACCGGAATGGTCAGCAAGACAGCGGAAGCTAGCCGGGGGCTTGACTTGGTTAATTACGGTTGGGTTAACGGTTCTCGTTAGTGGCGGACTACTTTGGTTAGCGAACTTAATTAGTCCAATCCTAGGTTTTATCATCGGAACGTATTTAACTTACACTTGCTTATCAGCTCGCCAACTAGCAATTGAGGCTGAGAAAATTGGTAAGAGTATTGATTCGGGCAACCTAGAAATAGCGCGGCACCAAGTTGGAATGATTGTTGGTCGAGATACCGATCAATTATCAGCAGAAGCAGTTGTAAAGGCAACGGTTGAAACAGTTGCTGAAAATACCAGTGATGGCGAAATCGCTCCTTTGATCTTTTTATTGATCGGGGGGCCAGTCTTAGGGCTAGCCTATAAGGCGGTCAACACCCTCGATTCAATGATTGGTTACCGTAACGAAAAATACCGGGACTTTGGAATGGTGGCTGCCAAGCTTGATGACGTGGTGAACTATCTTCCTGCCCGGATTACTTGGTTACTGCTTTTAATTAGTAGTTGGCTATTGCGAACGGACGTTAGAGAAGCCCTAAAAGTTGGTGAACGCGATCGCAAGCAACACCTTAGCCCAAACAGTGCTTTTAGTGAATCAGTTGTTGCTGGGGCACTTCACTTACAACTAGGCGGGCCACATTATTATTTTGGTCAACTAGTTGATAAACCATACATCGGGGATGATTTTAAAGTAACTGCAACTACAAGACATTTAAGCCAGACAATTCAGATGATGTATATGGCAACGGGAATTGGTTTCGTAATACTAGGTATTCTCCGTTGGCTAGTCGTTAAGGGTTAAAAGATTTGAGGAAAAATTATGAGAGATTATATTACAATTCCCCACGAAATTACAGATAAGAGTTTTCAATTAATTCAAGAAGAAATTGATCGGATTGCGCCCGGATATGAGTTCGAAAGTCCCCTCCAAGAGGCAGTTATTAAACGAGCAATCCATACCACGGCCGATTTTGATTATCTACAAAATTTGAAATTTACGCATAATGTTTTAGCGGTATTAAAAGATGTTCTGGAAAATCAGGGAAGTATCTATACCGATACTACGATGGCGCTCTCTGGGATTAATAAGCGGCGTCTTGATAAATTAGGAGTTAGTTACCAATGCTTAATTCGAGATCCGCGGGTTATGGACTTAGCAAAGGGGAAAGGGATTACTCGATCGATGGCCGCCATTGAAGTTGCAGCCCAAGATTCCCGACCCAAAGTCTTCGTGGTAGGGAATGCGCCAACAGCGCTTTACAAGATTCTCGATATGCATGAGACAGGTCAACTTGATCCGGCCGCTGTGATTGGGGTGCCGGTTGGTTTTGTAGAAGCAGCTGAAAGTAAGGAAGCCCTATTCCAGTCTGAGATCCCTTCGATTGTTGCTCTTGGTCGGAAGGGTGGTAGTAATTTAGCGGCTGCCCTACTAAATGCTGTGATGTACAACATGGATATTGAGAAATTAGGTGACGAATATGGCCGTTACACCAAATAACAATTCCGATGAAAACTTTGTTTACTACAACGGTCGTAAACTTCGGAAAGGCTTTACCACTGGAACAACTGCTACCGCAGCAACGGTAGCGGCCTTACGAACAGTTTTAAATCAGGAACCGCAATCGACAGTAACTGTTAAGGCAGCCAACGGGAAAGTAGCAATTTTCGATGTTGAACAAACCGATTTTGATAAGCAGTCAGCATCCTGTGGGATTCGAAAAGATGGTGGCGACGACCAAGACGCCACCCACGGAACTTTAATTTTTGCTACCGTTACCCTCCGTAAGGATAACAAGATTACCCTTGACGGTGGAAAAGGAGTTGGTCGAGTTACTAAAGAAGGTTTGGCCAATAAACCGGGAATGCCGGCAATTAATCCGACGCCATGGCGAGTAATTACTGAGGCGGCTCGGAAAGAACTTGGCGATGATCGGGGAGCTGATATTGTGATTTCAGTTCCAGAAGGGGAGCGGATTGCTAAGTTAACTTACAATCCGAAGCTCGGAATTGTTGGGGGCATTTCGATTCTTGGTACGAGTGGTGTTGTTACTCCAATGTCTGAAGAAAGTTGGAAGCATTCAATTTCAATTGAAATGAACATTCACCGCAAGCGGGGCGATGACACCTTGGTTCTAGTTCCTGGAAACTATGGCGAAGATTTTGCTAAAGAAAATTTAAAAGTTCCTGGAGAAAAGATTGTCCAGATGAGTAACTTTGTTGGCTATGTTCTTCATGAAGTCCAACGCCTTGGTTTTAAAAAGCTTTTGATCGTTGGCGACCTCGGTAAGATGATCAAGGTTTCCGGTGGGATCTTCTCGACCCATAGTAAGGACGCTGATGCCCGGGCCGAAATTATGGTGGCAAACTTAGCTCTCTTAGGGAATGTGCCAACTGAATTCTTGCGGGAAATTTATGGCTCCTTAACGACCATTTCAATGATTAAAAAGATTGATGAAGCGGGGTATCAAGCTGTTTATCAATTAATTGTCGATAAGATTAAATTACGGGCCGAAAAGCTCCTAGCGCACCGGGAACCGAGAGTTGAAATTGATGCCGTAATCTTTTCCCGAGAATCTGGTTTCTTGGCAGCAACAAAACCGGTTGCTGAGCTACAAAAGGAGTGGGGCCAATGATTACCGTTGTCGGGATTGGGCCCGGACGTAATGATTTGCAGTTAAAAGGGCTCAATCAATATTTAGCACAGGCGACGTTAGTTGTCGGTTCGAAACGGCAATTAACAACGATGCAGGTACCAAAGGAGAAGGCTTATCCCTTACCCCGCCTAGCGACACTTAAAGCGGAATTAGTAACCAAATTAGATGAAAACATTGTAATTCTTGCATCGGGAGACCCATTACTCTATGGAATTGGGACATGGGCAATTCATAATTTTCCAACCGGGAAGGTTAAAGTTGTTCCGGGAATTAGCTCCATGCAATATTGTTTTCACCAGTTTGGATTGTCCATGAATGACTGTTACTTTACGAGCAGTCATGGACGGCGACCAGATTTTGATTTCTTACTGGCTCATGAAAAAGTAGCTATGGTAACAGATAGAGAGTTAGGACCTTATCAAATTGCCCAAGAAATTTTAAAGCGTGGTCAAAAGCGGCGTTTATACATTGGAGAAAACTTAAGTTATCCAGATGAAAAGTTAACAAATGGTTTAGCCGATCAGGTTCAAGATCGTGAGTATGGATTAAACGTGGTGATTATAACAAATGCGTGATGAAGAATTTTTACGGAATAAAGTTCCGATGACTAAAGAAGCTGTGCGAGCAATTAGCATTGATAAGCTAAATCTTTGGCGAGCTAGTTCAATGCTTGATATTGGTGCTGGAACTGGCAGTATTTCAATTCAAGCGGCTCGTGAATGGTCAAACTTGGCGGTTACGGCGATTGAGCGAAATCCGGATGGAATTGACATTATTAATCAGAATTTAGCTAAGTTTGGTTTAAAAAATGTCAACTTGATTCAAGGGAGTGCTCCCGAAGCATTACCTGATCAGCAGTTTGATGCCATTTTTGTAGGTGGGACGGGACCAAACCTCCAACCGATTATGGAGTATGCTTGGCGCCACGTTCGGCCAGGAGGTGCCGTAGTACTGAACTTTATTTTATTAGAAAATGCCCTAGAAGCAGAACGCTTAATGCAAGTAACCGGCTTTAAGATGGTTGAAATGACGGAAGTGGCGGTTGCTAAATGGCATGCCTTGGGGAAAGGACACTACTTTAAACCAAACAACAAGACGATGATTTTAAGTGGAATTAAGGAGGAACAAGAATAATGGCAATTGTAAGTTTTATTGGAGCCGGTCCTGGTGACAAAGATTTAATTACTTTAAAAGGTTATCGAGTATTAGCGGCCGCTGATGTTGTAATTTATGCTGGTTCATTAATTAATAAGGCTTTACTTGATTACTGTAAAGAAGGGGCTGAGCTTTACGACAGTGCCAAGATGACCTTGGATAACATTGTTGACAAGATGGAAGAAGCTACTAAGGCTGGTAAGCCAGTAGCGCGGCTTCAAACTGGTGACTTCTCAATTTACGGTTCCATTCGGGAACAAATCGAAGAAATGACTAAACGGGGAATTGAATATGAATGCATTCCTGGGGTTAGTTCATTCCTTGGGGCAGCCTCATCAATGGGGGTTGAATACACGGTTCCAGAAGTTTCGCAAAGTGTTGTGATTACGCGGATGGCGGGACGGACCCCGGTACCAGAAAAGGAATCCCTCCAATCATTTGCTCAACACCAAACGTCGATGGTAATTTTCCTTTCAGTTCAAGGAATACAAAAAGTGGTTAAACAATTGGTAGATGGTGGTTATCCAACTTCAACGCCAGCAGCCGTAATTTACAAGGCTACGTGGCCAGAAGAAAAAGTTGTTCGGGGAACCTTAGCTGATATTGCTGAAAAGGTACATGAAGCTGGAATTACGCGGACGGCTTTAATCATGGTCGGTAATTTCTTGGGCGATGAATACAATTACTCGCACCTTTACGATGCGGCCTTTAGTACGATGTACCGGAAGAAGAGTAAGTAATGGATACTAAATTCGCCATTATCGCGCTAACTAAACAAGGGAGTGCTACCGCTCGAAAGTTACAAAAGGTTTTACAAGCTAAAGCAATTAATTCGCAAATTTATGTTTCTCAGCGATATGCCCAATCGGTTGAAATAACTTTTGGTAAAGGAGAGTTTCAGCCAACCTTGCATCAATTATTTACAACGTATGATTGTGTAATTTGCATTATGGCAACGGGAATTGTAGTTCGTTCAATTGCCCCGTGGGTAAAAGATAAACGGATTGATCCAGCTGTAATTGTCATGGACGAGCAGGCAAATCATGTTATTAGTTTACTGTCGGGCCATATTGGTGGCGCTAATGAATGGGCACATTTGATTGGCGAAGCGATTGGAGCGGACCCAGTAATTACTACGGCTACAGATACGGAAAATGTCCAAGCGTTAGATATTTTAGCTAAGCAGTTACATGCATGGTATCCCAATTTTAAGGAAAATACGAAATTAATTAATGGTCGCTTGGCCGCCCATGAACCAGTAAATATTTTCATTGATTCGAAATTCTCAGGGCAAGTTGATAACTTACGTGGGTTTAATTTGGTTAACGATCTTAACCAGGCCCCGACAGATATTCCGTTAGTGGTAGTTTCTGACCAAGATACGCTACCGAAATTTTCGCAAGTAATTCCAGTAATTCCCCAGCAAAACGTCTTGGGTGTGGGATGTCGGAAAAACGTTCCTAATAAGATGATGCAAGAAGCTTTTTTTAAGTTTTGTCAGCAACAACACTTACTATGGCAATCATTTGCGAAGGTCGCTTCGATTGATATTAAGCAACATGAAGGGGCAATCCAGTACCTTGCACAAACCTTGGGAATTCCGGTTGAGTTTTATTCCGCAACGGCGTTACAAGCGGCTAGCAAGAATTATCCCGGTTCGACTTTTGTAAAAAAGACGGTTGGCGTTGCCAGTGTTGCCTGTGCAGCAGCTGATGTCGCTAGCGGCCGGCAAACAGCAAGTAAAAGGTTTGTTGAACAAGAAGTAACAATGGCAGTTAGCCAATTATCACCAGCAGAATTAGCAAAATAATAGGAGGAACAGATATGTTATACGTAGTTGGTTTAGGACCAGGTTCAAAGGATTTAATGACGCAAGAAGCTCGCAATGTAATTGAAAAGACTAACATCATTGTTGGATATGCAACTTACATGCGACTAGTTGAAGACATGATCGAAGGTAAAGAAATTGTTGTTACTGGGATGCGGGGTGAAATTGAACGGTGTAAGCGTGCAATTGAAATCGCCAAAACTGGAAAAGACGTTGCAATTATCTCAAGCGGGGATGCCGGGGTCTATGGTATGGCCGGTTTGATCATGGACTTAGTAGCTAAGCAAGATGCACAAATTGATATCAAGGTCATTCCTGGTGTAACGGCAAGTATTGCTGCTGCTGCCCACTTAGGAGCACCTTTAATGAATGATTTCTGTCATATCAGCCTTAGTGACTTAATGACGCCATGGGAAGTTATTGAAAAGCGACTTCACGCAGCAGCACAAGCCGACTTTGTAATTTGTCTTTACAATCCACGGAGTAAGGGTCGTCCGCACCACTTACGGAAGGCCTTGGACATTATCTCTCAATACAAGTCAGAAGACACGGTTGTCGGGATTGGTAAAGATGTTGCTCGGCCAAAAGAAATTGATGAAATTACCACGATTAAGGACTTGGATGAAACCGAAGTTAACATGACCTCAATTGTTATTGTTGGGAACAAGGAAACTTATGTTGATAACGGTCGGATGATTACACCACGGGGTTACCAACTATGATTCTTCTGTTAGGTGGGACAAGTGAAAGCTTAGAAGTGGCAGATTATTTAAGTCAAGTAAAACTCAAATTTATGGTTTCCGTTATTAGTGATTACGGAGCAGAGCTAGCTCAACAACATGCGGACCAAGTCATTAAAACCGTATTTACACCAGAAAGCCTTGCGGAATTTTGCCAGACTAATCAAGTTAGCTTGATTTTAGATGCCACGCACCCATTTGCCCGGGTAATTTCCCAAGAAGCAATGAATTGTGCTGCTCAACTGGGGATCAAGTACTTACGTTTTGAACGCCCTTCTTTGTTTGAAAATGTCAAGAATTTAGTTCCGGTTACTTCCATGAATGAGGCAATCACTTATTTAAAATCAATTGAAGGTACGATCTATCTTTCGACAGGTAGTAAGACAGCCCCCGATTACGCAACTGCATTAGGCGTTGAGCGTTTACACGTTCGGGTACTACCAACTACACGAGTTTTGGAAAAGTTAACTAAAGCTGGCTTTATTGCCTCCCAGATTGACGCGATTCAAGGGCCATTTAGTAAAGAATTGAATATTGAAATGTTTAAGCATGCGCAAGCTCAAGCCGTTGTTACCAAGGAAAGCGGGCGGCAAGGAGGAATTCAAGAAAAAATTACTGCTTGTCAAGCTCTCGACATTCCGTGTGTGATTATCCGGCGACCAGCAATGGACTATCCGGCAGTGGTTAAGGATGTCTCAGAATTAAAACAAACCTTGGAGGTAAACCATGACAGGTAAGGTGTCATTACTTGGGGCAGGACCAGGAAATCCCGAATTACTTACAGTCTTAGGCCAAAGACGGCTAAAAGAAGCGGATGTGGTTTTCTTTGATCGATTAGTAAATCCCTCGATATTAGCCTTGGTAAACGCAACGGCTGAGTTAGTTGATGTCGGTAAGTTACCTAAATTTCATAAAGTTAGACAAAGTAAAATTAATGAACTCTTAGTTGGGTATGCACAAGCGGGGAAACAAGTTGTCCGCCTAAAGGCTGGTGATCCATATGTTTTCGGTCGAGGTGGTGAAGAAGCCCAAATATTAAGAAAAGCTGGAGTACCGTTTGAAGTTATTCCTGGAATTACCAGTGCGATTGCAGGATTAGCAGCTGCCGGAATTCCAATTACCCACCGGGATTTCGCTTCTAGTTTTCACGTTATTACGGGCCATCACCAAAAAGACGGTCGCCAGATTGATTGGGAAAACGTTGCCCATCAAGAAGGAACATTAGTCTTTTTGATGGGGATGGCAGCTCTCGATGAGATTTGTGCGGAGTTAGTTAGTCATGGTAAAGATGTTCAGACTCCAGTGGCAATTATTCAATGGGCAACCCAATGGCGCCAAAAGCAAGTTGTCGGAACTTTAGGTAATATTAGCCAATTAGTTCGAGAAAACCAACTTGGGGCACCGGCGTTGATTGTTGTAGGGGATGTTGTAAAGCTTCAACGAGAGTTAAAGCCAAGCTTACCACTAATGGGACGCCATCTATTAGTACCAATTTCAAAAACCAAACGACTTTTTCACGCTCTCCAGGACCAAGGAGCAACGGCGGACTTTTACCCTCGTGCTCAGCTTAGCCCGACTGGAATTGAAATTCCAAAGTTAACTGACTATCAAGCAATTGCCTTTGATAGTATTAGTGCCTTTCGGACCTTTACGTGGCAATTAACTCAAACTGGGCAGGATCTACGGAAGCTAGTCGGCTTGACGATTTTGGTGCCAAACCAAATGATTGCTACGCATATTAAAGCCTTGGGGATTATTCCATCAGTTGCTTCAGAATATGATGGGAAACTTTTAGAGCTTGGAATTGATAAGCAACTGTTTACAAATAGTGATTTTGTTCCGCTTTTTGATGCCAAAATGGGAGCTACATGGTTCCAACAAACTTTAGCAGATTTCGATGGGATTATTTTCCCAAGTACGGCGAGTGTAAGTGATTTTCAATCAGTATTGAGTGAGCAACAGCAAGAGGAAATGCCAAAATTAATCGTTTTTGCAATGGGAGCGACCGTTGCGGAGGCTGCCAAGCTAGCTGGGTTTGAACAAGTAATTGAATGTCCGACTAAGACAATCCAAACAATTGCTAAGGTGCGGGAGGTTTTAACAAATGAGTAAGCAGGCGATTTTGGCGGTTAGTTTTGGGACAACGTATCCGGAGACGCGTTCGAAGACGATTGAAGCAACCGTTGAAAAAATCCAAGCGACTTATCCAAAAGCAAAGGTTGTACAAGTATTTACTTCTCGGATTGTCCGGCAACGTGTGTTAGTAAACGAACAACTAGTAGTTGATTCGCCAGAAGAAGCTTTAAAAAAGCTCCTGGCTGCTGGTTACCATGAAGTATACATTCAATCATTACACTTACTTCCAGGATGGGAATATCAGTTACTAGTTAAATTAGTAAAAAAGTATCGGGATGATTTTGACATTCTCAAGTTAACGCAACCGTTATTGGCCGACTATAACGATTTTAAAAAGGTAGTTAAATTTCTAAAGCAACAAGAAGCCATGTTAGCACCAGATGAGGCTCGAGTCTGGATGGGGCATGGTAGTAGTCATAGTTGTTTTACTAGTTATGCTTGTTTGGACCACATGTTAGCAGGAAGTAGAAGTTTTGTCGCAGCGGTTGAAAGTTATCCTAATTTAGATCGTGAAGTAGCAGATCTTAAAGCTACGGGGGCAACGAAGATAATTCTTCAGCCACTAATGTTAGTTGCTGGGAACCATGCTCATAATGACATGGCCCAAGGTCCGGATTCTTGGCGAGCCCAATTGGAAAAGCTAGGTTATCAAGTTGAAGCCCGTTTTAAAGGATTAGGTGAGTATACCGCGATTCAAGAGGTATTTGTGGATAAACTCAAAGTAGTAATGGAGGAAGAATAATGGCAAAGTTTTGGGGAATTGGTGTTGGCCCGGGCGATAGTGAACTACTAACGGTTAAGGCTGTTAATGCCATCAAAAAACTGGACATTCTGTACGCTCCCCAAGCACATAAGGGAGGTCCAAGTGTGGCCGAGAAAATTGCTGCTCCTTACCTAAGTGAAAATTTAGAGATTAAGCGACGGCATTTTCCAATGGTTAAGGATTGGGAAGTTAAAGCGAAGGCTTGGCAGGCGATTGCCAACGAAATTATTGCCGATGTTAAAGCCGGTAAAGAAGTAGGCTTTTTAACCCTTGGTGATACGTCCGTTTACAGTACCTACAGTTATATTGCTGAAATGGTGGCTGTTCAAGTGGAGGTGGAAACCATTGCGGGGATTGCTTCCTACACTCAAATTGCGGCCAACATGTCAGTACCGTTGATGTTAGACGAAGAATCATTAGCAATTGTTCCGGCAACAACAAGCGAAGAACGGTTAGCTCGGATTATTGATGATCATGACAATGTGGTGATTATGAAAATAGCAACCGGTTTGGGAAAGGTTTACCGCATTTTGAAGGAACGGCGTCTTTTAACTAGTACTACGGTTGTTACTAATGCCACGATGGAAGGTCAAGTTACTAAAAGGCTAAGCGAATATTCACCAGATGCAAAACTACCGTACTTCACAACGGCATTACTCAAGAAAAAGCCTTATTAAGGTTGGAAGGAGAGAATAAATGCTAAGAAGTAAACGTTTAAGGAATTTCTTGATTTTGATGTTACTAGGCTTTGGTTATACAGTGTTATATCCAGTAACGGCCCATGCAATGCATATTATGGAAGGGATGATCCCGCCGGCTTGGTGTATTTTCTGGTTTGTGGTTGCTGCTCCGTTCTTCTTGTATGGTCTGTATCGGTTACACAAAATCGTTAATTCAAGTGAGCCAAATGCCAAGGTTATGCTAGCCCTATGTGGAGCCTTTGTCTTTGTCCTTTCTTCGCTTAAATTACCGTCAGTTACCGGATCTTGTTCTCACCCGACGGGAGTTGGTCTGGGAACGGTGATGTTTGGACCAGGCGTAATGGCGGTTATCGGAGTAATCGTCCTACTCTTCCAGGCGATTCTCCTTGCCCATGGAGGGTTAACAACGCTAGGAGCAAATGAAACTTCAATGACGATTGTTGGACCGATTGTCGGTTTTGCGGTCTATAAACTTTGCCGGAAGTTGAATGTTAACCGATCAGTTTCATTATTCTTATGTGCAATGTTAGCTGATTGGTCAACGTACATTACTACGGCTTTCCAATTAGCCATTGTTTATCCGGATCCAAACGGTGGCTTTGTGGCGTCACTAATTAAGTTTCTGGGGATTTATGCCGTTACGCAAATTCCATTAGCAATTGCTGAAGGGTTCCTAACCGTCATTGTTTATAACCTTGTAATTAGTAATGATCTTTGGAAGGAGACGGCACTCTAATGGTAAAAAAAACTAAAATAAATTTGGTCTTATTGGTATGCACAATCATTTTAGTTGCGTTCCCGTTATTATTTGTCAAGGGTGAATTCAGTGGAAGTGATGATCAAGGAACAGCAATGATCCAAAAGCTAAAACCCGGCTATAAAGCATGGGCACATCCCGTTTGGACGCCACCGTCGGGAGAAATTGAAAGTTTAATCTTTACTGTACAAGGCTCTTTAGGAACCGGGATTATCTGTTACATTATCGGATATGCCCATGGGAAGAAAAAAGCCAAGCAACAAAAACCGTAACCTAAAAATAAGTGGAGGGGGAAAACATGCTGAATATCGACAAATATGCGTATGGTAGTCGAATTGCTAATTGGTCACCAATGACGAAGGCGTTATTGTGGTTAGTCGGCATGGTAGTAGCATTTCAACCCTTTGAATTAGTAAAACCAGTTGCTTTTATTATTGTTGCTGGCATAACGATTTGGTTAACTCGGATTTCTGTTCGGCGTTACTTACATTGGTTTTACGTTATTTTGCCATTTTTGTTACTTAGTATCGTCGGGATTGTTTTTACGATTAGTAATAGTAAAACTAATTTAATCGCTCCGTTACCAATTTTTGGCACTTATCTTGGGTTATCCAAATCAATGCTACCGCTTGGGATTAAAGTCGCATTACGTTCATTGACAGCAATTGCTTGTACGTATTGGTTTGCCTTGTCAACGCCATTTGTCCAGGTTATTCAGGTTCTTAAGAAACTACATTTACCCAAGGCGATGATTGAAGTCACCATGTTAATGTATCGATTTATTTTTATTTTTATTGATGCCTTTGAACAAATATATCGAGCACAAAAATTGCGCTTTGGTTATGATTCAATGGGGCTAATGATTCAATCATCTGGGATTCTAGCCAAAATGCTATTCGAACAGGTAATTATTAACTACCAAATGATGACTAAAGCGTTGGATGCCAAATTATACGATGGTGATTTTTATGTTTAGGGGATGGAGACCATGCTTGAGCTGCAACATGTGAGTTACGAATATGATCAGAGCAAGCCAATTTTGAATGATCTTTCCGTTAAATTTGGTCAAGATCATCAAGTAATGGGAATTCTTGGAGCCAATGGAGCTGGGAAATCGACCTTGTTTTTAAACTTAGTTGGCGAATTAAAACCAACTAGTGGTCAAATTATAGTTGATGGACAACCAGTAGAATATTCGAAACAAGGGTTACGGAAATTACGTCGAAAAATTGGAATTGTTTTCCAGAATTCGGATCAACAACTTTTTTATTCGATTGTAAAAGAAGATGTTGCCTTTGCGCTCCATAACTTAAAACTCCCGCAAAGCGAAATTGATGAACGGGTCGAACGGGTCCTTCGTGAACTAGATATTTGGGAATTACGAGATCGACCAATTCAGTATTTAAGTGGGGGGCAAAAAAAGCGGGTTGCAATTGCTGGAATCCTAGTTTTGCAATCAGAGTGGCTTTTACTTGACGAACCAACAGCGGGGCTTGATCCAGACGGTCGGCGCCGGATGAAATTATTGATTAAAAAGTTGGTTGCGCGAGGGCAAAAGATCTTACTTTCCAGTCATGACATGGACTTTATGTATGAAATGTGCGACTACCTTTACTTATTAGGTAAGGGGAAGATTCAAGCTCAAGGAAGCCGGACTGAGGTTTTTAATGATGAGCAACTATTACTAGCTAATCGGCTAGAACAACCTTGGCTAGTAAAGCTTCACCAAAAGTTGAAAATTCCATTATATGAAAATGAAGATCAACTGTTTACGGCGCAAAAAAGAAAATAAATTGCAGGGCTAGTAGAGTGCTTCATCCAATCTAGCCTATGCCTACTACATAGACAAAAAGGAGGAATTTGAGATGGCTAAGGCGGTAATGTTTCAAGGAACCGCATCAGACTCAGGAAAGAGTTGGCTGGCGGCAGCGGTATGTCGTTATTTAGTTGACCAAGGGTTAAAGGTTGCCCCCTTTAAAGCGCAAAACATGGCTTTAAATTCATTTATTACCGATAAAGGGGATGAAATGGGGCGGGCCCAGGTTTACCAAGCAGAAGCAGCTCGAGTAAAACCAGACGTCTTAATGAATCCCGTTCTTTTAAAACCTTCAACAGATAAAGACTCGCAAGTGATTGTGCTAGGGAAAGTTCTAGCGGATATGGATTCTGTTTCTTACTACAACTACAAACAAAAGCTAGCACCCAAAGTCCTTGCAGCGTACAAAAAACTTGCTGATCAGAACGACGTGGTGATTTTAGAAGGTGCTGGTAGTCCTGCCGAGATTAATCTCAATGAGCATGACATTGTGAATATGGGGATGGCCCGGATGGCTGACGTTCCTGTGATTTTAGTGGCTGATATTGATAAAGGGGGCGTCTTCGCCTCAATTTACGGAACAATCAAGTTAATGCCACCGGAAGATCAAAAGCGCATTAAAGGAATCATCATTAATAAATTTCGGGGTGATAAAAAATTACTGGAACCAGGTAACAAGATGATCGAAGAGCTAACAGGAGTTCCAGTAATTGGGGTGCTTCCGATGACGGATATTGACATTGACGAAGAAGATAGTGTGGTTCTTTCAAGAAAAAATAAGCAGGTCGATCAGAGTAAAGCTCTCGATGTTGCAGTTGTTGACCTAAATCGGATTTCAAACTTTACGGACTTCCATAGTTTGGAAATCGAACCGGATGTCTCTGTCCGGTATGTTCATGAGCCAAGTGAATTAGGGCAGCCAGATATTGTGATTTTGCCGGGAAGTAAGAATACCAATGAAGATTTAGTAGCACTAAAGAAGAATGGTTTTGATAGTCAAATTCTAAATGCTCATCGGAAAGGTAGCCGAGTAGTTGGAATTTGTGGCGGTTATCAAATTTTAGGTCAACGACTAGCAGACCCTGATGCAATTGAATCGTCAATCAAAGAGCAGCGGGGATTAGGCCTTTTAGACACAGAAACGGTATTCAATCCCGTTAAGACAACTACCCAATCAATAGCTAAACACGGTCATTTTGATCTTAAAGGATATGAAATTCATATGGGAACAACTAAGTTAGGGCCTAATGCGCGACCGTTTGCGACTATTATTTCGACAAATGGTAAGGAAGAACAGCGTCTCGATGGTGCGATGAATACTGATGGAACCGTTTTGGGTACTTACTTACATGGTGTCTTTGATAATGAACATTGGACTCGCCATTTCTTAAATGAAGTACGAGTCGCGAAAGGACTAGCACCATTAGTTAATACTAAGGTTTCGTTAAGTGACTATAAGAATCATCAATATGATCGTTTAGCACAAATGTTTAAGGAAAACGTTGATCTTAAGAAATTTAATGCAATTTTAGCTGGTGAAGATAAATGATAAAACAACCATATCCAATAATCATTGATCTAACCCATAAGAAAATTGCGGTTGTTGGTGGGGGAAAAGTTGCTGCTAGGAAAATCAGTAAGCTATTAGCAGCAGGATCCAAACCAGTTGTAATCAGTCCTAAATTAAATCCAGCAATTGATCCCACCAAAGTTGAATGGATCAAAGGACCTTACCAACGGGATCGTGTAGCCGAAATGGACATCATTATTGCCTGTACCGATAATCCGATTGTTAATGAACAGATTAAAAAAGAAGCTAGCCATTTTCAGTTAGTTAACAATACAAGTGATAAACGTCATTCTGATTTCTATAATTTAGCGACTATCATGGTAGATGATATTTTACTTGGGATTTCAACAATGGGAAAATCACCGAGCTTAGCTAAACAAGTTAAAAATGAATTAAGTGATTGGTTAAAAAAGCGTCATTGGAGGGAGTAAGTAAGACATGTACTTAATGTGTGTTAGTCTTAACTATCATCATTTGACAATTGATCAACGAGAGCGATTTTCTTTTGATGCCAAAGAGGTAGCACTAGCTGATCAAAAATTAAATCAAGAAAAGTCAATTCTAGAAAATGTAATTTTAGCAACATGCAACCGAACTGAGGTCTATGCGGTTGTTGATCAGATTCATACGGGTCGCTACTATATTAAGCGATTCTTAGCAGGATGGTTTAAAACAACGCCAGAATACTTTAATGATTTAGTTACCATTTTTACACGGGAAGCCGCGGTTAAGCATCTAATGGAAGTTGCAACGGGACTTGACTCAAAGTTGAAGGGGGAGCCACAAATCTTGGGCCAGGTAAAAAATGCTTACTCAACAGCATTTGATGCGGGGGCAACTGGGGTACTATTCAACGAGCTGTTTAAACAAGCCATCACTTTTGCAAAACGAATGCATACTGAGTACCGGGTTAGTGAATTATCACAATCTTCTGGTCAAGCTGGGTTGCACCAAATTAAGATTAATCTGGGCACGGTAAAAGCTAAAAAACTTGGTGTAGTTGGTGTCGGAATGATGGGTTCACATACCGTCGCGAATGCAAGTACCATGGGCTTTACAAAGGTGTACGTTTTTAATCGTACCTTTGAGAAAGCTGAAAGGCTAGCCCATCAATACGATTCGGTAGTAGAAGCCTATCCGTTAGATCAGCTTTCACAAATGCTATCAGAGTTGGATGCAGTGATTTTTGCGACGCGAGTTAAAAAACCACTCTTAAAAATTGATGCAACAAATGCGTTTGGGCGACTAGAAGTTATCGACCTTGGCGTTCCACGGAACGTTAATTATGTTTCCACTGAAGGAATCAACTACTATGACATTGATGACTTAAATTCAGTGGTAAGTCGTAACGAGACAGAGCGGACTGAGATGTTGACACAAATGGCTAGTCATGTTGATGCGCAAGTAGCTAATTACTTTAAGTGGGAAAAACAACTACACATTACTCCAGTTATTCGAGGCCTTCGTGAACATGCTTTGGAAATTGAAGGGACAGCTTATGATAGTTTACTTCGAAAACTCCCAGATTTAGATCGTCATGAACGGAAAGTGATTAGCAAGCACATGAAGAGCATCGTTAACCAGATGTTACGGAGCCCAATTAAGGAAATTAAAGAACTATCAATCCAGGAAAATGCCCAAGTTGATATTGATCTTTTTTGCCAACTTTTTGGACTAAAAGATCTAAAAGTAGGGGAGAAGAAAAATGCTGAATAAAATAATTATTGGGACACGACGAAGTAAGCTTGCTTTAAAGCAAACGGACTTAGTTAAGGAAATGTTACAAACTAAGTTTCCCGATCTTGAGATTGAAATTAAGGAGATCGTAACCGAAGGCGATAAAAATCTACAAGATAGTTTAGTTAAACTAGGTGGTAAGGGCGTCTTTGTTAAGGAAATTGAAAAAGAGCTAATGGATAAGACGATTGATATTGCTGTTCATTCGCTTAAAGATGTTATGCCTGTTTTACCATCGGGTTTAACCCTAGGCGCGTTTCCAAAACGAGCGAATCCATATGATTGCATGATCACTCATGAACCGTATGAATCACTAACGGCATTGCCATTAAATTCACGGATTGGAACTAATAGTACACGACGAGCTAGTCAACTGTTAGCGAAACGGCCTGATTTTGAAATTGTACCAATTCGGGGCAATGTCGAAACGCGACTGAAAAAATTAACTTCAGAAAACTTGAACGGTGTGGTATTAGCAAAAGCTGGTTTAGAGCGACTAGGTCTAGACTTAAGTAGTTATGCCCAACTTGATTTGGATGATGTAATTGTGCCAGCTGTCGGGCAAGGAATTATGACTATCGAATGTCGAAAAGATAATCAAGCGATTTTGGCTATCCTAGCTGAAATTAATGATACTGCAACCCAGCGCTGCGCGCAGATTGAGCGCGAATTTATGCGAGAACTTGGTGGTAATTGTACCTTCCCAATTGGTGGATTTGCGCGCCAAGTTGGAGAAGAGTTAATCTTTTCGGGTTTAATTGCCTCACTAGATGGCAAGCACGTTTTACGAAAAAGTGTGCATCATGCCAATGGTTATGGAGTCGGCAAGCGAGTTGCTGATCAGCTATTGGCAGCAGATACTTATGGAATTATTGAAGGGAAGTAAGAGAAATGTTGGAATTTGATCGTCATCGTCGTTTACGTAGTAGTGCCTCAATGCGGGACTTAGTACGGGAAAACCACTTAAATATTGATGATTTGATCATGCCCGTTTTTGTGGATGCAACAATCAATAATAAAGAAGAAATTAGTTCAATGCCGGGAATTTTTCGATACAGTCTAACCTCCATTATGGATGAAATTGATGAGATTGTATCCTTAGGGATTAAGTCAATTATCATCTTTGGGATTCCTGACCACAAGGATGAAGTTGGTACAGGGGCTTGGGAAGATGATGGCATTGTGCAACAAGCCATTCGGCAAATTAAAGCTAAATACCCAGAATTAATTGTAATTGCCGATACTTGCATGTGTGAATATACCAGTACAGGTCATTGTGGGATTGTCCGGAATGGCGATGTTGATAACGATGCTTCCCTTGAATACTTGACGCGGACGGCTGTTAGTCAAGCTAAGGCGGGGGCTGATATTATTGCTCCATCAAATGCAATGGATGGGTTTGTAGCTGCTATGCGGAAGGGACTCGATGAAAACAATTTTAAGAATTTACCAATTATGGCATATTCTGTTAAATATGCATCATCCTTCTATGGGCCATTCCGGGATGCAGCAGATGGAGCCCCGAAGTTTGGTGACCGGAAGACTTATCAAATGGATCCTGCTAACCGTTTAGAGGCATTACGTGAAGCTCAAAGTGACGAAAAAGAAGGTGCCGATTTTGTGATGGTAAAACCGGCCATGGCCTTCTTAGATGTTTTACGTGAAGTTCGTAACCAAACGAACCTGCCAGTAGTTGCTTATAATGTTTCTGGTGAATACGCAATGATTAAGGCTGCTAGCGCTAATGGTTGGATTAACGAAGAAGAAATTGTTAAGGAAACATTAGTAGGAATGAAGCGTGCCGGTGCCGACCTGATCATTACCTACTTTGCTAAGGACGTTGCTAAGCGTTTACATTAGTTGAAGGGGATTTTGCAAAATGAGTAAATTAGTCAATACGGAGAAATCAAACCAAGCTTTTGCAGAAGCTAAAAAGTTTATGCCAGGTGGGGTTAACAGTCCAGTTCGGGCTTTTAAGAACGTTGGTGGCTCACCACTCTTTATTGATCACGGTAAGAATGAAATGATTACCGACGTTGACGGTAATAGTTACATTGATTATGTTCTTTCCTGGGGGCCATTAATTTTAGGTCATGCTGATGACCGAGTGGTTGCCGCCTTAAAGCAGGCAACTGAAAAGGGGACGAGTTATGGGGCCCCAACGGTATTAGAGACTAAGCTAGCCAAAATGGTACATGAAATTATGCCATCAATTGAAATGCTTCGGATGGTATCTTCTGGGACTGAAGCAACGATGAGTGCAATTCGCTTAGCTCGGGGTTATACGCAACGAGACAAGATTGTTAAATTTATCGGGAATTACCATGGTCATAGTGATTCGTTACTGGTTGATGCAGGATCTGGGATGGCTACCTTTGGGATAACCACTTCTCCAGGTGTTCCCGATGACTTTGCCTATGACACTTTAACGGTTCCTTACAATGATGTAGACGCGGTTAAGCAACTATTTGATGCCCAAGGAGACGAAATTGCAGGAGTAATTGTGGAACCTGTCGCTGGGAACATGGGGGTTATCCCAGGAACCCAAGAGTTCTTGCAAACTCTACGGGATGAAACGACTAAGCACGGATCATTGTTAATCTTCGATGAAGTTATGACTGGTTTCCGTGCTGCTTTCCATGGAGCTCAAAGCTTACGCCATATTCATCCAGATATTACGACCTTAGGTAAGGTAATTGGAGGCGGTTTACCAGTTGGGGCCTTTGGTGGTAAGCGGGAAATTATGGAAAACATTACCCCAGATGGGAAAATTTATCACGCTGGTACTTTATCTGGAAATCCATTAGCCGTAACTGGTGGAATTAGTACCTTGGAACAACTAAGTGAAGCGGACTATGTAGCAATGAAAAAGCGAGTTGTAGCTTTGACAGATGGAATTGCTAACCAAGCTAAGAAGTACGGGATTCCAATGACAGTTCACCACGTTGGTACCATGTGGAGCGCCTTCTATAGCGCTGGCCCAATTAACAACTTTGAAGATGTTAAGGCCTGTGACCAAGATTTATTTGAAAAGTGCTTCTGGCAATTACTGGCTCATGGTGTCTATGTTGCCCCATCTCAATTTGAAACATGCTTCATCTCTACTAAACATACTGACGAAGACATTGAAAAGACAATTGATGCATACGGAGCTGCTTTTGCGGCCGCTACGCGTTAGTTAATAAAATTTGGAACGGGAGCAAATTAGCCATGAAAAGTTTGATGGCTGATTTGCGCCCGTTTTTTAGTTAGAAGATAAGGCAAAAAGAGGAACAATTATGGTTCAAAAAGGATTAACGTTTATAATTGGCGGTACCAAAAGTGGAAAGTCAGCATTTGCAGAAGACCTATTTTCACGAGATGAACGGATTTGCTATGTTGCTACTGGAGTTAGTGAACATCCAGATACCGAAATGCAATTACGAATTAAGCGCCATCAAGCCCGTCGTTCAGCAAAATGGCAGACGGCTGAACAATTTAAGAACCTTGATAAATTGGTAATGAATAATCAGCTTGATGGTTATCTAATTGATGATTTAACGATGATGGTAACGAACTTGTTTTATCAACGAATATTGACACAAACTAAGTCGGAACAACTTGATGATTACTTAATGAGTATAGGCTGGGAAAAACTAGGAGAGTTAAGCGATGAAATCTTAAATGCGGTAAAAAGGTTACTTGCAGCTCAGCTGGCGACAAAGCAAAAAATGGTGATTGTTAGTGATGAGGTTGGTCTAGGGGTTGTTCCGGCGACAAAGCAGACTCGTATCCTGAGAGACTTATATGGACAAGCCAACCAGTTGGTGGCTAAAGCAGCTGAACAGGCCTACTTTGTGATAAGTGGCCTACCACAAAAATTAAAGTAGGTGAAGAATGTGTTTAAAGGGTTAATTTTGTTTGGCCAGTTTTTTACAAAATTAAATTTGCCGTTTCCAATTGATGACCCAATGGACAAGTTTCGAAAGAACATTCAATACTTGACGCTCTTCGGCTTCGTTTTTGGTTGTTTGGAAGGTTTGGGAATTTGGCTAATTGCCCAAATTTTTCCATTATGGTTTAGTTGGATTTGCTATTGGGTGCTCGATGGACTTTTAACTGGTGGTTTTCACTTAGATGCATTAGCAGATACTGCTGATGGTTTCTTCTCATCACGGACAGCTGATAAAATTTTTACCATTATGAAAGATAGTCGGTTGGGAACGATGGGAAGTTTAGCCCTTTTGTATTTCTACGCCTTGAATATTGCTTTAGGAATTGTGATCTTACCAAAATTGTCAGCCCTAAAGTTAGCGTTATTAAGTGCAACCTTAACCATGGTGACAAAAGTTGGCTTAACCATCTTGTTTTATCATATGCATTATGCAGGGAGTCCCCATGGATTATCAAAAATTTGGTTAAATGTTGCAGTCTGGCGAATTGTACTTGCCCAAATCATTGCAATTATTATTATCGGCTTAATTTTTTCAATTAGTGGCTTAATAGGCTATTGCTTAATTTTAATTGGGGCATTATGGTATCGCAGAAAAATAACGAAAGTCCTCGGTGGTTTCTCTGGTGATACTTTAGGTGCATTTGCTTGCTTAACCCAATTATTGTTTATGATCGGGATAACGGTTGCAATTCAGGCTGGAATATCATTTTAGGAGGAGAAAATGAAACTAATCCTTAGTCGTCATGGAACAACAGAATTTAACTTAGGTCGCAAATTTTATGGTAGTACTGATGTCTCATTGGCGCTAGCGGGGCGACAACAAGCAGAACTTCTGGCAAGTAAAGTGGCAATATTTAAGCCAACATTGATTATTGAAACTACCCTAAAACGAACAGCTCAAACAACCGCCCCGTACATTAAAAAGTATCCAGATGTGGCAGTCTTAAAGTTAGCTGAATTAAATGAAAAAGGGTTTGGTAATTGGGAAGGCTTAGATGCAGATGAGATTCAGACAACATATCCCGAAGAATGGTTGAAGTGGTTAAAAGCACCACTATCCTACACGCCACCAACGGTTGAGAGCTTTAGTGCATTTAAAACACGAGTTAAGTCAGGATTTACCAAGATTTTAGCGGAATTTCCGGAACACAATGTGATTTGGGTGGTTGCTCACTTGGGTACATTACGAATAATTGCGCAAGAATTAGGCGAACAAAAAGACTTTTATGACATCCAGTTTCCAGCTGGTACACTCACGGTTTTAGATATAGATACTCAGGGTTGTTTAACAAATAAAGAAATCATTTAAGGAGGTGAAAGCATGACTATTCTAATAACTTATCCCAAAAAGAAGATTGAACCTTTTTACCGTTTGCAGTTAGCCAATAAAACCGACGTCTGTTACTTTCCATTACGGCATTTAGTTCCAAAAGAATTATCAAGGGAGGAACGGGAAAAGATCGCACAAGCTAAAAACCTAATGTTAACTAGTCCATTTGCGGCTGAATATTATAGTAAAAAAATAGCTCGTTTAAATCGACAAGCAACTTTGTATGTAGTTAGTAGCAAAATGGCAAATGAGTTAAAAGCAAGGGGAGTAGCTAATCGAATTGAGGTTGGTACCGAAGAAAATCGCCAGGCCCTAATTCACAAAGTTGAGGCTGAGAACCTTACGAAGGTAGTTTGGTTGTTAGGGGATGTCGCTTTAAGCCATTATCAAACAGTAATTGGTGATAAAGTTGTTGTTTATCAAAATATGTGGACGGAAGCAGATCAAGGAGAACTATTATTAACGATGCTTCAACATAAATTCCAACAATTTTTGGTAACAAGTACTTCGGCAGCACAACGACTATTAAAATCTTTAAATAAACTAGATAGTAATAACGAAGAACAACAAGCGATATTTTACGTTCTTGGTGAGAGTACTGGAAAGTATTTAGAAAGCCATCACTTACGGGTTGTTTACCCAAGTGAAAAACAAAATGTTTTAGATAACATTATACAAAAGATAATTAATCATGGTGGTGAAGGAAATGAGTAAATACCAAGTAATCATCCCAGCGATTTCCCAAGCTGATGCAGAAGCAATGCAAGCAAAGCTAGACCATCTAGCGAAGCCAATTAAGAGTTTAGGTCAACTAGAACAGGTTGCGTGCCAATTAGCTGGAATCTATCATTCAACAGACTTAAAAACGGCTGAACGGACTTGTTTGGTTTTTGCGGCTGATAATGGCGTGGTTGAAGAAGGAGTTTCGGCCACCCCTAAAAAGGTTACTGCAATTCAAGCAGTTAACATGATGAATGGACATACAACTGTAGCAGCGTTAGGCGCTGCTTATGATTGTAAAGTCAAGGTAATCGACGTGGGGATTGATACGACAAAACCGCTACCTAAAGTTATTAATCGTCGAATTCGTCGTGGGACGCGGAATCTTCTGCACGAACCTGCAATGACAACAGAAGAAGCTATTAAATGCTTGGAGATTGGTCGGTCAGCAGCCCACCAAGCAATTAATGACGGAGCTAATGTAATTATTACTGGTGAATTGGGGATGGGGAATACGACAGCGGCTTCAGTGATGATGGCCGCAATTCTTCACCGTCCAGCTGCCGATTTAGTTGGACGAGGTTCAAAAATTTCAGACCAGCGGTTAGTTCATAAAATAGATGTGGTTAGCCAAGCGCTCCAACGTGCTAATTTGGATAATAAAACAACAGTCGATCCAATTGAAATTTTACGGCAAGTAGGAGCGTACGAGTTAGGAGCAATGGCAGGAACAATGCTGGGGACTGCTGAAGCCGGGAAACCATTTATTTTAGACGGTTTTCTTTCATATGCAGCACTATTATTGGCTCGTCAAATTAACGCTGATGTGATGAACTATGTAATCCCCTCGCATCGATCGCATGAACAGGCTTCGATAATTGCTTTAAATGCACTTGGTTTAACGCCACTAATTGATTTACAAATGTGTGTTGGTGAAGGAAGTGGAGCGATGATGGTCTTACCGTGGCTTGATGGACTATCATCGATCTTAAAGAATATGAATACTCTTGAAGAAATGAATTTCAATTTCATTCCTTAAGTTTCAAAGCTAAAAAAGCCCGAAGTGATGGCAAAACACTATTACTTCGGGTTTTAGATATTTAAATAAGTTGCTATTTTGAATGGGTTACTTGTTACAATCTGTGGAGAATACGCTGATTACACAAGTTTAAGAATTCTAAGAGTTATTGTATACATTTTACATCTCTTAATCTTCCCAATAAGCCCTTCTTTTCGCTAAGCATCCTGCTACGGCACCGATTAGGACGACGATGTTCACGAAGATTAAACTAGCTTGCCAAGCTTCAGTGATTTGTTTGAATGGGGCCAGTGGCGGTGATTAAGAAACTGAAGCACGTCGCACCATATAAACTAGTCCGCCAATTTGTTTCGGCAGGTATTCAGTTATGATCGCTGGAATCAAGGCCTTGATAACCGTGATTGCCAGTCCAATTAAAATAGTCTCGCCTAACAAAAAAATTACCTGGATATTTACCCGATTAACATGATAATCAAGGTGATTAAAAAGGATGTTATAATATCTACAAAAGCGCTTACAAAGGAGCTGGAAATAATGACAAAGAAAATCATTCTTGACTGTGATCCAGGGCATGATGATGCCTTAGCATTGACCTTGGCGGTAGCGTCACCCAAGATCGAATTATTGGCCGTAACGACGTCCGCGGGGAACCAGACCCCAGACAAAACTTTGAATAACGCGATGCGGATGCTAACCATGCTTCACCGACAAGATATTCCAGTCGCTCAAGGGAACCAAACACCGCTGGTTAAGCCCCTCGAAACAGCACCGGAAGTTCATGGAGCAACCGGGCTTGACGGGGCTGATTTACCCGATCCGGATTTCGCTGTCCAAGCTGATCCAGCAATCGATTTGATTGCGAAGACCTTGGAAGCAAGTGATGAAAAGGTAACTTTAGTAGTAACAGGGCCAATGACGAATGCGGCCCTATTCTTGCGTGTTTATCCGGACTTGGCGCGGCAAAAGCTTGATCAAATCGTCTTTATGGGTGGTGCGATGGGGCTTGGTAATTGGCGACCATCAGTTGAATTTAATATTTTCGTTGACCCAGAAGCAGCTAAGATTGTGCTGAACTTCGGTTTGCCACTGGTGATGGCACCTTTAAATGTGACTCATCAAGCCCAAATTATGAAGGATGAAATCAAGGCGGTTGGTGAAATTAAGAACCCGGTTGGTCAAGCTTTCTACGGGCTCTTAAACTTCTTTGAACAATACCATGAAGATCCGAAATGGGGCTTTACCGGGGCACCGCTTCACGACCCGTGCACGATTGCCTGGTTGATTGATTCAACCATGTTTAAGTCTGAGAAGATGAATGTCGACGTTGAAACCCAAGGTGAACTGACCCGGGGAGAAACGGTCTGTGATTACTACAACTTAACTGGAAAGCCGAAGAATACGGAGGTCCTCTTAGGAATAGATCGCAAACGGTTTATTAAGCTGATTATGGATTCTATTCGGAGTTTTGGGAAAGAATAGGTAAAAATAAAGTGTAGATGAAACGGGAAAGAGGTTGGGGAAAAAGCTCCTTGACGGCCTGGTTGGGATAAGAAGGACGAAGGTTGATTCATTAGAATCGGCCTTTCGTTCGCACTTATCCACTAAGGCCGTGATTTGGAGCGAACCAGCCAACTTGTTTGGCGTTTGTGAGCCCATGCAAGGCTGAATCGGTTGGTGCGACCGTTAGGGAAGCAACTACCATTCAGCTACTGCTTTGACCTTAGTTACTGAGTAACATTCGGAGATGACAAAAGGGTGGGAAGAAACTTGGGTTTCTTCCCACCCTCTTTCTAACCTTGTCGTTAAGGCGGGTAACGTTTTTTTGTCGTTGCTTTCGTATTACAAAATTGATAAGGAATATGCTTATTTATCAATGGTTTGATTGATCTTGGTGTTAAAATTTGCTATAGTCTTTTTGAGAGAAGTTTTGTGGGTGGTGGCTGATTCTTTAGTGGAGGTGGTTCCGATGAACTACATTTATGAAAGGAATTCAGTCCGTGAGTACTTATCAAGCACTCATGCTAATGTTAGCATTTGGCACGTTTTTAGTAGCCTTGCTAACGTTTATTTTTACCTTTTTAGGTTAAATAAAATAGCCGTCCCATACACTTTGGCGAGTCGCGGGACGACTATTTTATAGTTGTTCTATCACAAAGCCACCGCCTTTAAAGCGGCTCTCATTACATACATGATACCACTTAATTATGAGTAAATGAAAGCTATCTGGGTGAATTAATGTCTTTCACCTAGTAAAATGAGAGCGCATGAACGGTATTTTAAATGGTAATTGTTCAAAATTGTACGATCCAGTATAATTTTTACTCAAGAGAAGTTTTATGGGTGGTGGCTGATTCTTTAGTGGAGGTGGTTCCGATGAACTACATTTATGAAAGGAATTCAGTCCGTGAGTACTTATCAAGCACTCATGCTAATGTTGGCGTTTGGCACGTTTTTAGTAGCCTTGCTGACGTTTATTTTTACCTTTTTAGGTTAAATAAAATAGCCGTCCCATACACTTTGGCGAGTTGCGGGACGACTATTTTATAGTCATTTCAATACTAAGCCACCGCCTTTAAAGCGGCTCTCATTACATATATGATACCACTTAATTATGAGTAAATGGAAGCTATTTGGGTGAATTATATGCATGGGAAGGCCAGCCGCTGTTGATAAGTGACGGGTCTTTTTTCATCGTTTTGGAGTTAAAAATAGCCGTCCCATACACTTTGGCGAGTCGCGGGACGACTATTTTATAGTCTAACGTAGTTAAGCCACCGCCTTTAAAGCGGCTCTTATTACATATTTATAATACCACCTAATTATAAGGAAATGAAAGCTATTTAGATGAATTATATCTTACATCCGACAACCGCATCCCCGTATAGATAGCCGGAAATGAAAGCTATTTAGATGAATTATATCTTACATGGGAAGGCCAGCCGCTGTTGACAAGTGGCGGGTCTTTTTATCGATCAACGGGTAGCCATTTAGCAGTTTTATCGGCGTTGGTGATAATGCGCTTCATATGGATCAGACAACGGACGAGGGAAAGCCAATCGATGATGTTAATTACGTAGAGAACAAGGTAGGCAAATGGCGCGGTCAACATTAACTTAATGCGCTCTTTCAACTTAAGGTCTTCAGTGATGAAGGTAGCGATCGCAAAGATATAGTAGAGGCCTAAAATTGAGATGACGGTTGCGAAGTCAGCGTAGTGAAGGACAATCCCCATGATCCAAAGCATTAACAAAGGATCAATCAACATGATTAGTTCCTCGAAGAACACTTTAGGTAATTTCCAGAAAGTGAGACTTTTGGTGTATTTGCGGTTCCAATTAAAGATAACTTGGCGATGCTTAAAGAGGGCTTTAAAACGACCATGCTTCCAACGGTAACGTTGCTTGAGGAGTTGGCGAAAATTTTTAACCGGTGGTGTATAAGCGATCACGTCATCGGCATAACCAAATTGCTTTTTTCGGTTACCAAAGTGAGTGATCATTTTCATGGTGAAGTCAATGTCTTCAGTGATCGAATCGGTATCGTAAATGCCGACTTCTAGCATGGCTTTTCGGCGGAAGGTGGAACCAATTCCACCAATAATATATTCGATCCCAAGAATTTCTTCGGCCCCTTTCAGCCGGTAACCGAGAAGATATTCAACCTTTTGTACCCACTCGAGAAAATTGTGGGGTTGGGTAATCCGAACGTTGGCACTCATCCCTATGACGTTAGGGTCATCAAAACGCCGGGCCATTTTTGTTAGGGCATCCTTATTTAGGTAGGAATCGGCATCGAGAACCATTACAAGATCCCCAGTGGCCCAGTTACGGACGGCGGTATTAATGGCGGTTGATTTTCCTTGATTCGCTTGGTGAACGACTTGGAGTTTAGGATATTTTTGGGCTAAGCGATCGAGAATCGCCCCCGTTTTGTCAGTTGAACCATCATCAACGGCAATCACCTCAAAATTTGAGTAATTTTGCCGGAGGACGGAGACAATGGTTCGGACAATTAACTTTTCCTCATTAAAGGCAGGAATTACCACTGAAAAACGGTGATTGTTTAATGGTGCTTGGCGATCAAGGCTGTTTAGCTGATGGCAGTTCGCAACGATTAAACCGACTAAGATTCGACTAACTGCTAAGATACTAAGAGCTAAAATTACTAAAGCGATGATGACGCTAAGTTTCATTGGCAGGTCCTCCTTTTACTAGCTTAGGTGGATCGCTTCTTTATTTGAACCATGATCAAGGTGACAATGAGAATTAAGAGTAAAATTCCCACGCCGGCGGCAAACATTGTGCTCACTGAGTTACCAACTTGCGGGAGAATAGCAGCGAGGGGAGTTGCTAAAAGACCCTTTGATACGTATGAGTACATATTATTTACCTCCTTGATAAATTGAATTATTTTAAAATTGTGATCACATGATAACGGTATTTTTTGAACGGCATAAGAAGGATTTTATAAGAGAAAGTAAATTGTTGAGCAAGGTTAAAAGAAGATGAACGTTTGGATAACCTTAAACGTTCATCTTTAAAATTTCCGTGTCCATTTACTCCTGATAGAAACAGGCACGATGGATCGTGTTATTGTGATCTTGAACTTGCATTTCGACAGTGAAAATTCGATTTTGATCGTCCCAGAGATACACATCAAATCGAGCCCCACGGATCGACACCGGTCCTTTGATGTGATGTTGACGGGTAATCGACTTAATATGCTCAAGCTCAATTTTCAGTAAGGAGCGGCGGATTAGTTTCAAGCAGATGTCCAGGTTCGCCATGACTGCGCTGAAGGATTTGGGCAAATTTCCCCAAAATATAAAAATGACACTGCACAGATCCACTAGATCTGTCCGGTGTCATTTTGCGAATTTGAGCCAATTAATTTTTAGCTTTGGAATAATGGTCATACCATTGATAACCGAAGTAACAAATTAAGACAAAAGGAATAGTGTAGTAGAGAGCGACCCGTTGGGCTGGATCAAACCAGATTAACAAACATGAGAGGGTACTGGTAATAAAAGCAAACCACGGGACGACTGGGTACCACGGGGTCTTAAACTTTAATTCGCTGACCTGGTGACCTTCCGCTAGCCATTGTTTGCGGAAATTTAATTGGGCGAGGGCGATTGCCATCCAAACAAAAACCACGGCCAAACCAGAAACGGAAACCAGGACTAAGTAGACGGTATCGGCGGCGATCACACTCGAAAGTAAGGCAAGAATTCCTCCCAGCATACTGAGTAACAAAGCAAGAACCGGGATTCCCCGTTGGTTAGTTTTTGCGAGCTTGGCTGGTAAAGTACCTTCGTTAGCTAAGGACCATAGCATCCGGGTTGAAGCGTAAAGGCCAGAATTGGCGGCCGAAACAATTGCCGTTAAGACAACAAAGTTCATCAAGTCACCAGCATAGGGGACGCCTAGGCGGTTAAAAACATAAACGAAGGGGCTTTGGGTCACCCCTGCCTTTTGATAAGGAATTAGGCAAGCCATGACAATCATTGAGCCAACAAAGAAGATGATCAAGCGCCAGAGGGTGGTGTGGATGGCTTGGGGAATCGTTTTTTCCGGCTCCTTAACTTCGCCAGCGGTGATGGCAATGAGTTCAGTTCCAGAAAAGGCAAAATTAACCGTTAGCATCGTGGTAAAAACGCCACCAAAGCCGTTTGGAAAGAGTCCATGTTGATAAAAGTTGGTAAATCCCGGAGCGTGGTGAAGACCATGTACCGGGATGATACCAACGATCGCGAGCGCTCCTAAGATGATAAAGGCAATAATCGCAATAACCTTAACTGCCGCAAACCAAAATTCGCTTTCGGCAAAGATTTTAACTGAGTAAAGGTTAGATAAGGTAATGATAATTATGAGGGCTAAGCTCCAAATCCAGACCGGGACCTGGGAGAACCAGTGTTGCATGATCAGACCAGCGGCCGTAAATTCAGACCCTAAGGCGATGGTCCAGGTCAACCAATATAAAACAGCGACCGTAAACCCAGCTGGGGCATTGATATACTTAGTCGCAAACAGGTGGAAGGCACCAGTGTAAGGCATCGCCACAGAAAGTTCTCCCAAACAAAGCATGACGGCATAAACGATCAACGCCCCAACCGCATAGGCAATGACCGTCCCCAAAGGACCAGCTTCGTGAATTGTATATCCTGAACTAAGGAAGAGTCCGGTCCCGATAACTCCCCCCAGCGAAATCATTTGAACGTGCCGAGCGGCCATCTTACGGGCTAAATGTTTTTGTTTTTCTGCCATAAATCCTACCCCAGATTGCAAATTAATAAAAATTAAGATATGATGAGATCGATTAATTATCTTATCATAATAAAGGGATGGTGTAAATGACGATTCAAGCGCTTTTTAAACAACCCTTAGTGGTTCTCGATGGAGCGATGTCAACCCCGCTAGAGGCAATGGGGGTCGATACGAATAACCCCCTTTGGACAGCGGCAGCCCTCCGGGACCAACCAGGCAAGGTTCAAATGGTCCACCGGAATTACCTCAAGGCCGGAGCTCAATTAAACATTACCAATACTTACCAAGCTAACGTGCCCGCCTTTGTGGAAACGGGTATGACTGAAGGTGAAGCCAAGGACTTAATTCAGCGAGCCGTCCGCTTAGCCCAAGCCGCTCGCGATGATTTCCAAGCGGCAACGGGAAAAGAAACTTACGTTGCCGGATCAGTTGGCCCATATGGGGCATACTTAGCCGATGGGAGTGAATATCGGGGTGACTATGATCTAACCGCGGCTGAATATCAAGCCTTTCACCGGCCTCGGATTAAAGAATTAGTGACAGCCGGTGTCGACTGCTTAGCGATCGAAACCCAGCCTAAATTAGCCGAAGTCACAGCGATCTTAAGGATGCTAAAAACCGAATTTCCCCAGACCTTTGCTTACGTTAGCTTTTCCCTTCACGATCCCCAAACAATTAGTGAGGGGACGGCGCTGGCAGACGCAGTGAAAGCCGTAAGCGATTTTGATCAGGTTTTAGCGGTGGGAGTAAACTGTATTCCCCTTGAATGGGTTACTCCAGCGATCAGGACGGTGAAGACCGCCGCAACTAAGCCGATAATTGTTTACCCAAATTCAGGAGCAAAATACGATCCCCAAACCAAAACCTGGGCCAACCCCGACAACGGCCCCGGTTTTGCAGAGCTGGTAGCTGACTGGATTGCAACGGGAGCCAATATTATTGGTGGTTGTTGTACAACGATGCCAAAGGACATTCAAGCCGTTGCGGATGCAGTGAAGGAAAAACGATAGAAACGAAAAGCGAGAGAGGGTGGGAATTAACTATTAATTTTTGCCCCTCTAACATTAAAATCCGGACTATAATTTTTGCCTTGATCAAAAATTGTAGTCCGGATTTTCGATTGTTTATGAAATTGGCCCTCCATCGGTTAATTAATTGTCCCAATTTCGTTATGTTTAATGTCATCAGGGCTAGGCCAATGTCATTTTCCACAGCCCGTTGACCACGCAAATGAGTTCGGCGTATGCCAAAATCCCTCTTCATGTGACCAAAGACTGGCTCAACGTCGAACTTCCGTCGACGATAAATCGCCTTACCTTCGTCACTTGAGAGGGTCGCTTTCACTTTTGCTTTGTAATAATTCCAGGTCGGGTTAACCTTCATATAACGTTGCCGACCACCTGGTGTTTTCGCTAATTTATCCAATTGCGCTGACGGCTGGTGCTTATCTGCCCGATAGATTTTAAAATCACGTTTGAAACCATATTTATCGATTTGCTCACTATACCGATAAAAGCTAAAACGAACCCCTAAATGATCAATATAGTAATCATCTTCGGCGTTATACTGCCAATTTTGTGAGTTAGTTGGGTCGTTTTTAAACTTGCGCTTCTGTTCCTTTTGATAAGTTGTATAGGGAATAATAGGTTGCTTTTCAAACTGATCAAGAATCGTTGTGTAATTGTATTCACTACCATAACCTGCATCAGCGACGATATGTTTAAAGAAGCCTAAGGCATGAAATTGCTTAAGAAATGGTACTAAAGTCCTTGTATCAGTTGGGTTTGAAAATAATCCGTAATCAAGAACAAATTGCTTATGAGTGGCAATTTGTAAGTTATAGCCAGGTTTCAATTCCCGATTCATCATCGGATCTTCTTTCATACACATAAAAGTCGCATCATGATCAGTCTTGGAGTAGCTATTGCGACCTTGGAAGATATCTTCGGCATGTTCATACTTTTGGGCACGAGGAATTAAGTCGTTGCTTAGCTGGTGACGAAGTTTTTTTAGGAAACGACGACGCCGTTTCCTAACTGAACCACCTTTGATGATTTTGGGTTCTTGCTCAATCTCTTCATCTAATTTAGTGATTTGCTCTCCGAGTTCTTGTTCCATTGTTTTCATGCCTTCGGCAGAAGTGACCAGCTCTGGCGCCATTTCTTGCACCACTCGTTTTTCCACTAATTCCTCATAAATCTTACTTGTCTTTTCCCTTAACTTAGCGTGGTACTTTTCCACTGCACGACGCCAAGTAAATGAATATTTATTGGCATCAGCTTCGACCTTGGTTCCATCAATAAAAACTGCATCATTTTGAATTAGGCCGTGATCTGTTAAAGCCATGGTAAAGTAGACAAAAGCACGCTTGATCAGATTACTAGCGTGCTGACTGCTCCGAAAGTTATTGATGGTGTGGTAACTATAAGTATAGTCATGGGCTAACCAACGCATTGGTAGACTCTCATCCAACATCATTTCAATCTTTCTTCCAGAATAAGTTTGACGCGAGTAGGCAAACAAGAGGATCTTAAGCATAATTGCTGGATGCGATGCAGGGCGGCCAGTAGCCGCCACCGACTCTTCCAATAGAACCTCCTGTGGAATTAAGTCGACAAATGCACTAATTAGTCGCGCAACATGATTCTGTGGTAAATCATAGTTATAGTTTAGTACGAATTCGGTTTACCCTATGGTATAATTTTGATACATGGAAATCGCTCCTTTTTGTTTGTTTTTGTGGTAATTACATCATATCAGGAACGATTTCCTGTGTACATAAAAACCGGATGATGAATTGTTCAAGAAATTCATCATCCGGTTTTTACTTTGGACTAGGAGTTTTTTCCCAGCCTCTCTCTTGCATCTCGGAATGTTACTCAGTAACTACGGTCAAAGCAGTAGCTGAATGGCAGTTGCTTCCCTAACGGTCGCACCAACCGATTCAGCCTTGCGTGGGCTCACAAACGCCAAACCAGTTGGTTGGTTCGCTCCAAATCACGGCCTTAGCGGATAAGTGCGAACGAAAGGCAGATGCTAAAGTAACCTTCGTTCTACTTATCCCAACCAGGCCGTCGAGAAAGTTTTCTCTCGACCTCTATATTTCCCTGGAAATTATTTGGATTTGGTAGTTTGCTTTGCTAGGTTTGAGTTAACAAAACGAATTGCAGACATCGTTGGGAAACATTTACTACCGAAGTTAAGGTCACCATACCAACATATTTTATGATCAAAGATACAAAGTTGATTGCCAATTTGTTTGCTCCATTGGATTTTAACTTTTGGTGATAGTAAATGCTCGAGTGTCTCATTATTTTGATGGATGTCGTTATCTTCTTTGAGGTTTAAAGAAATACGTTTATTCTGACTGGCTTGGTCATTTAGAATTTGGATTAATTGCCTTGATAAAGTTCTGACACGGATAAAGATATCAGTTGCTTGGTCAATGTCGTGAATCCAAGTAGCTTCGTAAGTTTGCCAATCAAAATACTGAGCGGCGTAATTGTTATGATTGGTCGGCAGGACGGTTTCGTATCCTAACTTACGATAAACGTTGCTTCGCTTCTTAAACATTTTTGCAAAAGTATCGTCAGCAATGTCAACGTAATCGTAAACGCGTAATTCATCTTTATCTGAAAGCCCTCGTTCGAGTCGGCCTAAGTACTGTTGGGTATTACCTCGCCAGGCAAATGGTAAGGTAAAGAAAAGGGTATCAAGACTGGGCATGTCAAAACCTTCACCAACGTACTTACTAGTTGAGAGGATAACATAAGGCTTGGTTTCATCTTTGATATTTAACTTTTCCTTGGTACTCCCGGTGATAATTTGGATTTGTGCATCTGGATGTTGCGTTTTTAATTCTTGATACAAGATCTTTAAGTGCTTTACTCGTTCACTCAAAAGTAAGATATGACGATTCTCGCTTAGTGCAACGGTAACATCATTGATAATTTGCAAATTGCGTTCTGGATCCTCAACAAGTTCTGCTAGCTTTTGAGGATAATTTTCATTAAGAGAAAGTTGTTGGTATTCACCAACACCGTTATAACGAGGGTATAGATAACGATGAATTAAGCTATTTTCAGAAGGTTGGCTTTGATAATAGATTTGACCACATCTTAAATACATAAATTTTTCAAGGCCATCGTTTCTTTCCGGAGTAGCCGTAAGGCCAACGATGAAGCGGGTGTTTGCCTCCAAGAGAACCTTTTCGAAAGTAATAGCTGCAATATGATGGCATTCATCAATAATGATTTGACCGTATGATTGATAAAATTTTTCTCTTTCCTTAGCGGTTAAGTGGGTGAGTTTGCGAATATTAACAATGTCAACCAAGTGGGACGGGTGATTTCGAGTTCCTGAAATAACTTCAACAGTCGACTTTTTAATCTTCCGCCTTTTAGGAGAAAGTTCTTCGTCTGGCAAATCCTCGATCTTGAGGAAGGTTTGAGCGCTAATTTGCCACTGCTTAGCAATACTTTGAGTGGGAACAACAATTAGTGTACGTACTTTTCGTTTAGCGATTAAGGCACATCCGATGACGGTTTTACCAAAGCCAGTGTGAGCACAGATCATTCCTAGTGAATGTGGATTAAGTTTAGTGATTGCTTCTGACTGTTCTGCACGTAATTCACCCTTGAATGTGACATTAAGTGGTTTGGCATCGGTAAATTCTTCTGTTAGTTGGCAGTTGGTGCTTTCGACTAAGAGTGGAAGAACGCCACGAGGAAGGTGCAAGAATCTTGAATCATAGCTGGCAGCAGTCAACATTGATGGAATATTCCAAACTGGGGCTCGCATCCACTGCTTTTTGTTAAATTCAGGATTTGTAAAAGTTACTAAACTTAGTAGGGCTAATTGTTCACGATGGGTCAAGTCTTGGCGATTAATTAAAATCTCACCCCTAATAACGCCAGTAATCTTTTTGGGTAAGTAGGTTATGCTTAATGTACTTAGTATTTCATTGTCGCTGTTTAAGATTCCACGGTCAGCTTTGATTTTATCAATTAGATATGATAATTCTTTGGCAGTGTATTGTTTGGTCTGTTCTAGCTGATCAAACAGTTTAGCTGGTGGAAGTGGAGAGAGATTATCATCGGTAAAAATAGACCGCTTTTGTTGGACATCACCCCATTTAAGTGGGAGCGCAATTAAATTGCCAAAACTATTATTGGGTAAGCGGTCTTGATTTGGAATCATTCGATCAAAGCAATCAAGGGTTACATCACTACTATTCAACATTGCTTCTGCTAAGATTAGTTTTCCGAGTAAACGGGCACTTTTTGCGGGTACAGGTTCACTAAAGAAAAGCCAAATGTGGTAGCTATTCCCCGAAGAAGAGATTTCAGGAAGACAATTGATGTGGTATTTATGTAAAGCTACTAGAATAGCTTTTGTTGTATCTCGGGGATCAGGACCACCATGCTGGTCGAGATCAAAAACTAGGAGCTTGGTTAAATCGCCGGGCAATAAAGGATAAATTCCAAAACGATGATAACCATCATCCTTAGTGATTTGGTCGAAAATCGTAGTGGTGGTGTAAGGAAGATACTCTTTGGTTAATTTGTTTTGGGCAGCTTTATTATTTCGAAGATTATAGAAGTCCCACCAATTTTTGAGAGCTGGACTATAGCCCTTGCCGTTTGACCATTTTTGGGCATAGACATCAAGACGACCGCTGAAGTAGCGGAGATAAAGGGCGAGCTTTTCCTCTGTTGAACGAGGCTTTTTAAGTAGCTCAGCTAATTCTTCCTGAGAAATAATATAGTTTTGATTATTGGCAGTTTTGATTAAAAAATCTGTTTGATCTGAATGATAGTGATGAAACTCTTTCAGCAGGATGATCTGTTCACCGTTATTGAGGCGATATCCTTGATTGAATTCCATAATCTATCCCTCCATTTTATTTCCAAGGAAATTAAATCCGATTCTGTTGACGATAGGCGTTTGGACTGGTTCCGGCATACCTTTTAAAGGCTTTTGAAAAGGTATAAGTATCGCTATATCCAACCCCACTGGCGATTTCTTTAATGGGGAGGGCGGTGGTAATTAGTTGTTGTTTAGCGTCTTCCATCCGTTGTCGAGTTAGAAATTGCTGTGGGGAAGAGTTGGCATGGCGTTTGAAAAGATTGTAGACGTAACTCCGCGAAAGGGCAAGGTGGTGGGCCAGATCGGTAATGGTACAACTAGCTTGGTAGTTAGCTTTTAAATAATTAACGGCCGCTTGGAATTGAAGCTCAGTTTGACTATGGCTAGGGGATTTACTACCGGGAAATTCATTAAGGAGGTTAAAGAGCATTTCGAAAGTAAGGGCCTTAATGTGTAAATCATTGGCTAACTCATATTCGTGGTGGAGGGCTTGGTAAAGTTGGGTGAGGGTGTTAGCAAACCGAGACCCTTGAACGTCTTTTAGAAAATAGCGCTGCGCTAACTTCGTTTTTTCAAGGATTGTATCGATATTTAGTCCATTAAAGCCAATCCAGAAATAGGTCCACGGTTCACTTTGGTCAGCTTGATAGAAGGCCGGTTTACCCTTCGGTAATAAGAAAATATCACCCGCGTGGAGGGTTGTAAGGTGCTGGTTTGCAACCGCAAATTCTCCTTGACCTTGCAAAATAAAGTGGAGAACATAATTGCTGCGGATATTATTACCACGGAAAACGTGCCCGGGACGACAACGCTCTAAACCATAAAATAAAATGTCTGCTTCAATACTATCAGTTGCCAGCGTGCGGTACTCACCATTCATCTTATTGCCACCTTTTGATGTCATTATGTAAATTCAATAAAAATATATTCCTGTTATTAAGCTGATTATAGAAAATGGATGTTAATTTGTCTAGTAAACAAATTGGCAAAAACTAAAGGGCTATTGCCATTCTCATTTCCTGAAAAATTCGATATATTATTTTTTGTAAGCGGATACATGGCTTGCAAAGATAGGAAAGGCGGAATTAACAATGGCAAAAAAGAAAGGTGTCATGACCGTAAAAGAACAGTTAGCCTATAGTTTTGGAGCTTACGGGAATGACTCATTTTACTCTTTGTTATCTGGTTATCTAATTGTCTTTATTACTTCTCACTTATTTGATTCGGGAAATAAGGCCTTAGATGCTAAAATGATCGGGTTAGTCACAGCAATTATTATGATCTTACGGATCGCTGAATTATTCATTGACCCCTTCATTGGTAACTGGATTGACCGGACTAAGACGCGGTGGGGTCACTCCCGGCCATGGATTGTAGTTGGTGGGACGGTTTCAACACTGCTATTAGCAGCCCTCTTTACGCCCCTCGGCAACTTGTACCAATCCAATGCGATGGCCTATCTCGTGGTCTTTGCGATTATGTACATCACGATGGATGTTTTCTACTCCTTTAAGGACGTTGGTTTTTGGTCGTTACTTTCTTCGTTGACGACGAACTCCGAAGAACGGGAAAAAACGGCGACCTTTGCCCGGATCGGTTCAGCCATCGGGGGTTCCTTAGTTGGGGTGGTAGTTATGCCAGCCGTAATTTTCTTCTCTGCTACCAAGACCTCAACAGGTGATACGCGGGGCTGGATGATCTTCGCGGCCATTATCTGTTTCTTATCCCTCCTTTCGGCTTGGGGTGTAGGGATTTTTAACCGCGAAGTTGACTCTGACATTCGTCACAATGATGAAGATACTGTTGGGGTGATCGGTGTGTTCAAGGCGGTTGCTAAGAATGACCAATTACTCTGGGTGGCTTTAGCCTACTTGGTATACGGGGTTGGTAATAACATCACCAACTCCTTGATTATCTACTTCTTTACTTACATCGTTGGGAAAGCAACGGCTTTCTCCGTGCTTTCAACGATTAACATCTTTACAGGGATGGCAGCCACGGCGCTCTTCCCAATTCTCTCCAAGAAATTTAGTCGTCACCAAATGTTTGCGGGTTGTTTGTTAGTAATGGTCCTTGGGTTAGGGTTCTTTGCCTTTGCCGGCAAAAGCGTGGCGCTTTCCTTAATTGCCGGCATTATCTATGCCTTCCCTCAACAAATGGTCTTCTTGATTGTCTTAATGATTATCACTGACTCGGTCGAATATGGGCAATGGAAGTTAGGCCACCGGGATGAATCCTTATCTTTATCCATCCGGCCGTTGATTGATAAGTTCGGAGGTGCTGTTTCCAACGGGGTCGTTGGTCAAATTGCGATCATTGCTGGGATGACGACCGGGGCGACAGCCGCTTCAATTACGGCTACCCAACGGATGAACTTTAAGCTTTTGATGTTGGCAGTACCAGCAGCTTTGATGATCATTGCCATCATTATCTTCTTACGAAAGATTACCTTAACCGAAGAAAAGCATGCCCAAATCGTCGACGAACTCGAACGGACTTGGGGTGAAAACTTCAAGGATGAAGACGATACGGCTGATAGTCAAACAGAAGCAGCTACCATTGCCGCACCAGTTTCTGGGAAGCTCGTGGCCCTAGCCAATGTAAATGATGAACATTATGCCAAGGGCGAACTTGGACAAGGTTTTGCAATTAAACCAAGTAATGGAAAGGTCCTCGCCCCCTTTGACGGGACAGTTCGGTTAACCTTTGACGATACCCGACATGCAGTTGGTTTAGTTGGGGGAAACGGCATGGCTGTTTTGATTCACGTGGGCTTAGGAACCGTCAAACTAAAAGGAACCGGCTTTGTATCTTACGTCAACCGGGGACAAGCTGTTAAGCGTGGCGATGAAATCCTCGAGTTCTGGCAACCAACCATTCAAAAAGCGGGGTTGGATGATACGGTGATGGTAACGGTCACTAACTCTGATAAGTTTAAGGAATTTAAGTTTATTAAAACTAGTGGTGAAGTCGTTGATGCTGGTGATGAAGTTCTAACCGTTAAATAGGAGTGATGATGTGATGGAAACATTAATTACCTTTGATGAGAAACAAAAAGTCTTTCACTTAAGCAACGGCCAAA
The DNA here is from genome assembly GCF_013487845.1 of Lactobacillus sp. 3B(2020). Lineage (NCBI taxonomy): Bacteria > Bacillati > Bacillota > Bacilli > Lactobacillales > Lactobacillaceae > Lactobacillus > Lactobacillus sp. 3B(2020). The sequence continues at coordinate 156,044 of NZ_CP047410.1, forward strand.
TTTCTTATCTTTTCAGTGTGGAAGCTGGGGCTACCCTTAGCCACCTTTACTTTGGTCAAGCTGTCAAAGCCTACCATGGTCAATTACAGTACCCACGGTTAGACCGGGGCTTCTCTGGTAACCTTCCCGGCTCAAAGGACCGGACCTTTTCCCGGGATAGCGTTCCAGAAGAATACAGCAGTGCCGGGGAAATGGACTTCCGGACACTGGCAAGCGTCGTTCGCCAGGCCGATGGCGCCAACGCTTTGATGCTTAAGTATGTTAGTTACGAAATTACCCCGGGGAAACCAAAGCTGACAGGGTTACCAGCCGCGTATGTTGAAAATGACGATGAGGCCCAAACGTTAACAGTTACTTTGCAAGACGAAAAGAGCCAGGTTGAATTTAAGCTTGCCTACACGATTTACCGTGACTATCCAATCATTACCCGGTCGGTCCAAGTAGTTAATCACGGGGAAACAAAGGTAAAGCTTGAAAAAGTGGCTTCAATGCAACTAGACTTTGTGGGGCAGGATTTGGATGTGATTTCCCTACCGGGAGCCCACGTACGGGAACGTCAAATTACCCGGACCCGGGTAACGCCGGGAATCCACCAATATAGTAGTATTCGGGGCTCTTCTAGTCACCAAATGAATCCGTTTGTGGCCTTAGTTGAGCCGGCGACGACGGAGTTTAGTGGGGATGCCTATGGCTTTGCTCTTATTTACTCTGGTAACCATGCCTTTGAAGTTGAAAAAGACCAATTCGGCCAAACGCGCTTAACTGCTGGAATTAATGACTTTAACTTTAATTGGGAACTTCAACCCGGCGCTAGTTTTCAAGCTCCAGAAGTGCTGCTGACATACTCTAACCACGGCCTAAACGGGATGAGCCAGGGCTTCCACCACTTAATCCAAGAACGGGTTGTTCGGTCTAAATTTAAGCACGCCCAACGCCCAATTGTAGTAAACAACTGGGAAGCAACCTATTTTGATTTCGATGAGGCAAAGCTCCAGACCATTGTTGATGAAGCTCGAAATCTCGGAATTGAAATGTTTGTCCTGGATGATGGTTGGTTTGGTCACCGGAGTAACGATGATTCTTCCCTTGGTGATTGGCAAGTCTTTGCCAAGAAGTTCCCGCATGGTTTAAAACACTTTGCCGATTATGTTCATGGGAAAGGTCTAAAGTTTGGGCTTTGGATTGAACCTGAAATGATTTCCTATGATTCTGACTTGTACCGGAACCACCCTGATTATCTGATGCAAGTACCAGGCCGGGAACCGTCTCCAGCTCGGGACCAATACATTCTAGACTTGAGTCGTCAAGAAGTTATTGATAATATCTTTGAGCAAGTTAAGGCGATCTTAACTGCCAATGATGTTGACTACGTGAAGTGGGACATGAACCGGCACCTTTCAGATATTTACTCAGTGGGCTTACCACCAGAACGGCAAGGAGAAGTTTATCACCGTTACATGTTAGGGGTTTACCAGTTAATGGACCGCTTGACCAGTGCCTTTCCAGATGTGCTCTTTGAAGGTTGCTCTGGTGGGGGCGGCCGCTTTGACGCCGGCCTGGCTTATTACATGCCACAAAGTTGGACAAGTGATAACACCGATGCGGTAGCCCGGTTAGGGATCCAAGCAGGGACTAGCCTGGTCTACCCACCGTCCTTAATGACCGCCCACGTTTCGGCGGTGCCAAATGGTCAGACTGGCCGAACGACTTCCTTTGCAACCCGGGGGGCCGTGGCCATGAGTGCCGTCTTTGGCTATGAACTTGATTTAACCAAGTTAACGACGGAAGAAAAACAGGCGGTTAAAGAGCAAATTGGTAAATATCAAGAAGTTCGCGACCTCGTAGTAAATGGTGATTTCTTCCGCTTGAAGGATCCGGGTGTTGGAAATGAAGTGGCGTGGATGTTTGTCGCTAAGGACCAAAGTGAAGCCCTCGTAATGGACTGTCAGTTATTAGCCGAAGCCCAACCGTTCCTTACTAAGACTAAGCTAGTCGGCTTAGATCCAAACCGGAAATACCAAAACGTTGCAACGAAAGAAATCTTTGGTGGCGATGAACTTATGCATTTTGGTTATTACAACTCGGTGGTTAAAGAGGACTTCGTAGCTTGCTTAACCCACTTCAAAGCTTTATAACACCATGTACTAAATCAAATTTGCAAATACTAAAATCAATTCTTACCGAAAAAAGGGACCAAGCAGGTGCATGCTTGGTCCCTTTTGGGGTATTTAATGATAATTTCCCGGGAAATTACTTCCGCGCATGTAAACGGACGGTTAGTAAGTGTAAGATCGTAGCTAACAAGACAAAGAAAATCACTACAAAGGAAAGGTAGGTCCACCAAAAACCCGAAACGGGAACTAAGTGGCTTAACCCAACTTGAATGCCCATGGTAATTAAGGTCATGATCGCGACAATCGCAAAAAGTTCAAAGTACCGCTTCACGGTTTGATCATCCTTTCTTTGACTTTGATTAATCTTTTCACTGAGCTTTCTTAAACGGTTAATTTTCTTTTCAGGGAGGCCTTGACCTTCATGATCCCAAGTGCCAGCTTGAACGGCTTCGCCAAGCTTAATTAGGCCAGCAGTACTGAGAACCTTGTCCACGGTTTGGAAAGTCGGATCAGTCGCCGGACTGAAGAAGTTGGCCCACGCCTGCTTATAACAAGAAGTCAAAGTAACGTAATGCTTATTTTTAAAGCGCCCCGGATGCATCCCACCCCGGTGATCAATACGAACGAGATAGTGCCGTAAGATATCAAAGAACTGTTTTAAGGTCCCGCTTTCGTGGCCCCAGTAGGTTGGGGTGGCGATTACCCAAACATCGCTCTTGATCAAGAGTTGAACCAATTTACCTAAATCACGGTTGGGGTGTTTGGGCCCGGCAGGATGGAGATTATAGTCATTTAGGTTGATCGTAATTGCCGTATTTGGGGCTTTAATATTATCCATTACCGTCGCTAACATTTGCGCCGTAATGCCATCTGGATTGGTACCAGCAAAAATTCCTAAAACTTGAATACGATCACAACCTTCTTAATTAAGTTAAATCCACTATACCATAGATTAGAAAACCCGATTAAGTTTACCTTATGAAAACGCCCATTGCATTGACGCCCATCAATTTACCCTAAGGAGGACTTTGATGCTTATTAAGGCGAGAGTTTAGGCAGGGGCTTTTGACCGTAGTTACAGAGTATGAAAGAAGGACCGGGAAGAAACAAGCGCTTCTTCCCGGTCTCTCTTTCACAGGGCCTATTTTTCTTTAAGATATTTACTGCGGATCAGTAATTCTCGGGATTGCTGGTCCATTGGCCGGTACCCCTTCGTAAAGAGGTGGCGGAAATACATCATATTGTAGATGAAGGTAAATAAGACGGCCGGCCACGGGAAAGTTAAGAGGGCCCCAAGGTGAAACAGCAGGGCAAAGAGGACGTAAATTGCATCCCAAACTAGCATCAAAGCAAAGTTATACCAGTCACCCCGGAAAATCGCCGGAAGGGGGCCAAACCAAAAGGTGGTCCAAGAAATCCCCACCTTGGCAATCCGAATATCACCCGCATCGTTGATTACCTTCGCGTAATTCGGTGGAACGGGAAGATTCTTTAAGAAATCTTGATTGTTATTTTGATTACCAAATGGGTTTTGCACTGGTTGGCCTCCTTAATTAAACGTATTTGTAACTAATTAAGTTTAACATAGGTTCGGGGGTGGGGGCGAGTAATCTTCCTTAATGGAAAAAACAGGTTATCGTTTGGTCAACCAGAGCAGATTGGTCAAGGCCTTTTAGCGCTACTTGGAGTTGAAAATGAGAAAATACCGAGCTTAATTGTCGTTATTTCTAAACCGTTTTACCAATTTTTTGAAAGAAAAATTAAGAAAAGAGTTGACAGAGATTAGAAAACAATGATAAGATTTTGACAATCAAATGAGCGAAAAAACATTTAGAAAAGCAGAGTAACTAATAGCGGTTATCACAGAGAGCTCTTGGCTGGTGAAAAAGGGTTAACCAAAGTTGGTGAAGATGGGCTTGGAATGGCACTGGCGATTCATTAGTCAGTGACGGGTTTGCACCCGTTACCAATGCAGGGTTATTCAAAAGAGTAACTCAGTGAGATTTCACCTGTGAGGGTGAAATGAATCTAAGGTGGTAACACGAGCAATCGTCCTTAATCGATGGAAACTTCGGTTAAGGGCGATTTTTTGTTTATTCGCTCAAATTATCAGGATGAAAAAGAAAGGGAGTAGTAATTATGCGGAAGAAGAAACAAAAGCGGTTGATTATTTGGTTAGTGGTAGCAATTGTTGTGGTGGTGGGCGCGATCTTTAGTTTTGGTCACGCCGGACAAAAACAAAATAAGACGGTAACCGTCGGGCTAGTTAGTCCAAGTAACGCGGATGAAAAGATTTGGAATCAAGTTGCCAAGACGGCCAAAGATAAGTACGGGGTTACGGTTAAGACCAAGACCTTTACGGATTATACCCAACCCAATAAGGCCTTAGCCAATGGTTCAATTGATTTGAACGCCTTCCAACACTATGCTTTCTTAAATGCTTGGAATAAGGCTAATAAGGGGAGCTTAGTTGCCATCGGTAAGACTTTCATCACCCCAATTCACCTGTACTCAAATAAGTACAAGAGCCTCAAGGATTTACCTGATGGCGCAACCATTGCGGTGCCAAACGATACTTCGAACGAAAGTCGGGCCCTCTTCGTGTTAAAGAATGCGGGCTTAATTACCTTAAAGAAGTCAGCGGGGACCTTAGCGACGGTTGCTGATATCAAGAGTAACCCGCACAACTTGAAGATTAAGGAATTGGCGGCCGAACAAACAGCCCGGTCCCTTGATGATGTTGATGCCGCAGTGGTAAATACGAACTACGCGGTAGCAGCCAAGTTATCTGATAACAAGATTCTTTACACGGAACCAGTTAACAAGGATTCTAAGCAATGGATTAACCTCATTGCGGCGAACAAGAAGGATCAAAACAAGGAAGCTTACCAAGACGTGGTAAAGGCTTACCAAACAACGCAAGTTAAGCACTTAATTCAAAAGTACTACGGCGATAAGGAAATCGCTGCTTGGAATTTGAAGTTAAAGTAATTTACACGGAGGGATGACTATGTCACACATCATTGATTTGGATCACGTTTCGGTAACTTTCGGTGATCTCCACGCCGTTTCAGACGTGACCATCAAGGTCGATAAGGGCGATGTCTACGGGGTCGTTGGTTATTCTGGAGCAGGTAAATCCACCTTGGTGCGGACAATTAACCTCCTCCAGTTACCAACTAGCGGAACGATTGAAGTTGCGGGGACGACCTTCTTTAAGGACGGGGTCGCGCAAATTTCGGGTAAGGAATTACAAGCTAAGCGACGGAATATCGGGATGATTTTCCAACATTTCAACCTCTTAAACGAAACAACGGTGATCGAAAATGTCGCCTTTGCTTTAAAGCACAGTGACCTGGACGATGACGCCATTGAAAAGAAGTGCTATGAACTCTTAGATTTAGTGGGCCTTAAGGACAAGGCCGAAAATTATCCGGTCCAACTTTCTGGTGGGGAACAACAACGGGTTGCCATCGCGCGGGCCTTGGCTAATGATCCAGAAATTTTAATTTCTGATGAAGCTACCTCAGCTCTGGATCCGCAAAACACCAACCAAATTTTGGACCTTTTGAAACGGTTAAATAAGCAACTCGGCTTAACGATTATCTTAATCACTCACGAAATGGATGCCGTTAAGAAGGTCGCTAATAAGATTGCCGTCATGGAACACGGTAAGGTAGTTGAACAAGGCAACCTCCGGGACGTCTACCTCCGGCCAAAAGCCGAGTTAACCCGGCAGTTCGTAGGGGGCTCCTTAGCAGCGGCCGATACTTTGCGGTCCTTTAACTTGGGAGAATTAAGCGATAATGAACAACTTTACCAAGTGGTCTTTAGCGCCGCTAACGTTACCAAGTCAATCATTCTCGAACTATACAAACAAGTGGGCGTTGATGTTTCGATGCTTTATGGAAACATTGAAGTGTTAGGGGATGAGCCAGTTGGGACGATGTTTATCCTAGTTACTGGGACTCCAGCACAACAAGCTAAAGTTACAGAGTTATTGAAGAGTTTTAACGTCGAAGTTAGTCCGGTTGATGGAGGAATCTTAGCATGAGTGAGTTAATTTCAAAATATTTACCAAACGTTGCCAGCCTGGGCTGGACTGGTGACAGCGGATGGGGCACGGCAATTTTTCAAACGATTTTTATGACCTTCTGGCCAGCGGTTGTTGGTGGGATTTTAGGATTAGTCTTTGGTCTTACCTTGGTGTTAACCAAAGAGGGGGGAATCTTAGCTAACCGGGTCTGGTTTAATATCTGCGATAAGATTGTTTCCTTCTTTCGGGCAATCCCCTTCATTATTTTGTTAGCCTTCATCGCGCCCTTCACCCAATTAATTGTGGGGACCCAAATTGGGACAACGGCGGCCTTAGTTCCGCTTTCTCTAGGGGTCTTCCCCTTCTTTGCCCGGCAAGTTGAAGTGGCCTTAGAAAGTGTTGACCGGGGGAAGATTGAAGCTGCCCAAGCCCTTGGTTCTACCAATTGGGACATCATCTTTGATGTTTACCTAAGTGAAGCCCGGGCGGAATTAGTGCGGGTTTCAACGGTAACTTTGATTAGTTTAATTGGTTTAACTGCTATGGCTGGGGCCATTGGGGCTGGTGGCCTTGGGAACACAGCAATTGCTTACGGCTACAACCGGTTTAACAACGATGTGACGGTGGTAGCCACCCTCTTAGTTTTAATTTTTGTCTTGATCGTTCAATTGGTCGGGGACTGGTTAGCTAAGAAGTTGAACCACCAAGTTCGCTAGGTACAACGGAAAGCCGGCAGGTAGGCGGGAGAAAACTGAAAAAATTCCCACCCTCTACTATTATTAAGGGGGATCATTATGAAAGAGAACACAAAATTAAAGATTTTAACGGACCTAATTGACATACCAACGGTTAATCAAAATGAAGTGGCCGTTGCTAATTACCTTCAACGTTTATTCCAAGCACATGGTCTTACCGCCACCGTTGATGAATTTGCGCCGGGACGAGCAAATTTGGTTTTAGAGCTTGGCACCGGTGACCATGTCCTGGGGATAACGGGGCATATGGATACCGTGGCCGTTGGTGACGAGACGGCTTGGCATTACCCACCGTTTGCAGCAACGGTTGACGGTGACCGGATCTACGGGCGCGGGGCTGCTGATATGAAAAGCGGTTTGGCCGCGCAAGCAATTGCCTTAATTGAGCTATATGAAGCCGGGAAAATCTCAGGACACCTTCGCTTTCTCGCAACGGCTGGTGAAGAATTTGGCACGCCGGGTGCTAATCGGCTCTTGAAGCAAGGAACTGCCAACGATCTTGATGCGCTATTGGTTGGAGAAGCAACCGGTGGGGATGTTGTTTATGCCCATGCCGGAAGCATTAACTACCGTTTGACAAGCATTGGTAAAGCAGCGCACTCATCAACACCCGAAGCAGGGGTAAATGCCCTGACGCCGTTGGTTAAATTTTATCAGGAAGAAGCTAGGCTCTTTCAAGACTTACCGCAAGATCCAATTTTGGGGACGGTTAAACATAGTGTAACCGTAATTAAGGGTGGCGATCAGGTTAATTCGATTCCTGCCCAAGCAGAGTTAATGGGGAATGTCCGACCGACCAAGGTAGTCCCAAATAGCCAAGTAATTGATCGGTTACAGCAGTTGGTAACCCAATTAAAGAATGATTTCCCAGGAAATAACCTGGAATTGACCATTATTCATGACTTCTATCCGGTAGGAACGGCCCCGCAAGACGAGTTTATCCAAACGGTCCTAAAGGCAAGTCAGCACTGCTTTGGGAAGCTTGATAAGCGGTTGCTTCCTAAAGTACGCACGATTAATGGGGCAACTGATGCTAGTGTTTTCACTAAAGCTAAGCCCAGTTTACCGGTGGCTGTTTTAGGGCCAGATGCCTGGGAAAGCTCCCACCAAGTTGATGAGTGGACGACGATTAGTTCCTATTTAGCAACGATTGAGGCCTATAAGCAGATTATCAGTGCCTGGTAAAATGAGATGAGAAAAGAATAGCGCCGTGAAAACTGGTTTTAGCCAATTTTCACGGCGCTTTATTTATTCGATGCCAGCCTTGCTTATCATCGTAGCACTCTTTCAATCTCGATTCAAAAAGCCACGAAGAATCGTGTCGTTTCTTCGTGGCTATCTTTGACTGGCCAGGATTTATAAATTCCCGTGTGCTAAGGTATTAATTGGTGTCTAATAGAAAGAGTAACATGAACAAACTAAGTAATAGAAGTAGACTTACTTAGCAGTATCCAAATGGGAGTAAGGAATTAAGTTCTCTTAAAAATTTGCACAATCAGCCCAATGAACATAGTATAGCATCCTGGCTGGGCATTTGTAATAAGAAAATCAGCGAAAATGGTTGGGGTTAAACCTAATTTTGCTTGGTGCCCGTTTGGTGATCAGAAATAAAGTTTTGTAGCCGTTGGATGGCAGTCTTAAGCGTCGTTAAATTCGTTCCATAACTCAAGCGTACGTGGCCGTCCATGCCAAAGGCTTTTCCGGGAACCAGGGCGACATGAGCTTCTTGCAAGACAGCGGCGACGAAGTCATCGGTGGAGGTAAATCCGGTTGCCTTCACGGCTGCACTAACATCGGGAAAAAGGTAGAAAGCCCCGCTTGGTTTATTAACTAATGAAATACCCGGTAAGGCATTAATTAATGGAAAGATTGTATTTAACCGTTCTTCATAGACTTGGCGCATCTCTTCAACACAAGTTTGATCACCAGTGATTGCTGCTAAGGCCGCATATTGACTAGCGGCGTTTAAGTTTCCAGTGGTGTTGCCGATGAAATTACCGAGGCGTTGAATCAACGCTTCATTAGCGATCACGTAACCGACCCGCCACCCCGTCATGGCGTAGGCCTTGGAGAAGCCGTTCACCAGAATCGTGTGCTCTTTGATTGCTGGGGTTAAGTCTAAGAGGGAGGTGAACTGGGTGCCGTTGTAGACTAAGGACCCATACATATCATCCGTAATAATTGTTAAGTCTTTGGCAACTGCCCATTCTCCAATGGCGAGTAGTTCATCCTTGGAGTAGACTTCACCGGTTGGGTTGTTTGGTGAATTAAGGATGAGGACTTTAGTTTTGGGGGTCCAAGCAGCTGCTAGTTCAGCCGGGGTAACTTTTAACTGCCCGGCTTGTGGTTTAGCAAAGACTGGTACACCGCCAGCTAATTTAACCTGTTCGGAATAGCTAACCCAAGCGGGGAGGGGGATGAGAACCTCATCACCTGGATTAAGCAGCACTTGACTGAGCGCATACAGGGCAAACTTTCCTCCCACCGTCATTACCACGTTTTTAGCAGTGAAGTTGGTCCCGTGTTGCTGATTATTGAAATTAGCGACCGCTTCCCGGAGGGGGAAAATTCCCGTTGCTGCGGTGTAAGAGTCGGCTTGGTTATCGGTGATGGCCTGGATTGCCGCTTGATGAATATGAGTGGGGGTATTGAAATCCGGTTCCCCAACGGTAAGGTTCAAAACATCGATTCCTTGGGCTTGCATTGCCTTCGCTTTCGCTGACAAGGCAAGCGTTGCTGATGGCTGGACGTTTAAAATACGCTGTGAAAACTGCATGTTAAAATCCCCTTTGGTGAATGATTAGTATTAAACTAGGGAAATTGTACCATGGTTAGTAATTATTTTGCGATGTTTTGCTTAAAAATAATGATGAGAATTGCAAAAAGACGAATGATTAGGCCAAAAATTTGGCTAGGGTTTGGTAGAGTTCGGGGAGCTCACGATCAATCCGGAGTAAGCGTCCATCCTTAGTAAAGCAATGTTCTGATTCACCTAAGCAAACGAGGCTCCCTTCGCAGGTCATTTCATAGCCTAAGGTTAATTTAACCCGGTCTAGGTGCTTAACGGCTAATTTGATGTCGACTTGGTCACCAAAAGTGGTGGATTGCTTATAACGACAATTAACGCTGACAACCGGAGAGATGATCCCAGTCTGTTCTAATTGCCCATAGTCCCAGCCGATTGCCGCAAAAAAGCGGGTTCGGGATTCTTCCATCCACCGGATATAGTTAGAATGGTGGCTAATCCCCATCCGGTCAGTTTCGTAGTATTCAACTTGATGGGTATAGAACTGAGCAGGATTTTCAATTTGGATGTGGGCTAAATCAACCTCAGCGAGTTTAGCTAAAACGGGCCTGGCAGCCGGGAGCCAGTTGAGTTCCGCTAATTCATTTGGGGTCCCCCAGCGAAGTTTAGTGTGGGCATTGGTTTTAAGTTGGTGATTCGTTAAGCGAGCGTAGAAGACTTGCATGTGAACTTCGCCCCATGGGTATTGATGGACGACAGTTGGGAGAACCCGTTCGCCAATGATCGAATTACTACCAAGTTCTTCTGCTAGTTCGCGTTGGAGCGACACCCGCGGATCTTCACCAGCTTGAATTTTCCCCCCAGGTAATTCCCAGGCTCCGGAACCTAAGCGGCCCCCTTCGCGTTGCCCAGCTAAAATCTGATCGTCCTTAATAATAACTGCGGCCGCCACGTTAATTTGCTTCATGATAAAAGCCTTCTTTCGTTGATTTTCTTTAGAATACCAGAAAATTGGTCGAGGTGATCAAGTTAAGCTTGATTACTTTTGAAAAGTTCGAAGAACAAAATATCACTTAAAATAAGTAAATGCTTTTAAGATTAATTAAATTAGGATGATTAGTATTAAATTAAAAATTACTAATTTTCTTGGTTGACTGCTAGGTAAAACCATGGTTAAATAACAACAACTTAATTAAATTTTTCTAATGATTCCGTGGAGCCAAGTAGGAGTTTCGTTCCCTGGCCAAGAGAGTTGGTGGTGCTGAGAACCAACGTAAAGCGTAACTGCGAATTACACTCCATCCCAATAAAGAATCGCGGTTGGCCGCTGTATTGGCTAGAGGTATGGGTAACCATGCGAAGCTGGGTGGTACCACGGAATCATTCGTCCCTCATCTGAGTAATTCAGGTGAGGGATTTTTTTATTAAAACGAAAAAGAGAGGGGTAATTTATATGCAAAAGGAGTGTTGGGTCGAGCAAATTAGTGGTCAAGATCGATATTATTACGGGGAATAATTGGCGGTCATAGATTACTAAAAGGAGAGAAATACGATGCGTAAGTTAAAAAATCGGGTCGAACCCGTCTTTAGTTTCACGGAAAGTGTCATTGTTTTAATTGTTATTTTAAGTTTGTTGGGTTTTCTAATCATCGTTGAGCACCAAGAACCACAAGCACCCTTGTTAATTGCCTTTGTCCTCCTAATGCTTTACGGCCGGATACGGGGCTTTAAGTGGTCGACGATAATGGACGGAATGCGAACGGGGCTCCGGGCAGGGATTGATCCACTGGTGATTTTTCTGACGATTGGGGTTTTGATCGCCACTTGGATTTTCTCTGGGACAATTCCAACTATTATGTACTTTGGCTTTAAGATCATTTCAGTGCAATTCTTCTTACCAACGGTCTTTCTGGTTTGTACCTTAGTTGCCATTGCTTGTGGGAGTTCCTTCACCAGTGTTTCTACGATGGGAATTGCCTTTATTGGGATTGCGGCTACATTGCACATTAACCTTGGTTTAGCAGCCGGGGCAATTGTCTCGGGGGCTTTCTGTGGAGCCAATATTTCTCCGCTTTCGGGGACGACAAACTTGGCGGCCTCAACTGGCCAAATTGATATCTACCGTCACATTCGGGCGTTGCTTTGGACGGATTTACCGGCCTGGGCCATCTCCTTGGTTTTCTTTACGGTGACTGGCTTGAATTCGAAGACGGCAAGTCTGGCCGCCATTCATAAGATGATGCAGGGCTTAAAGCAAGGTTTCTGGATTTCCCCAATTACCTTATTACCAGTTTTACTTTTGATTATTTTAGCCTTCTTTAAGGTTCCCGCCATTCCTTCCTTAGGGTTAGGAGCGATGTTTGCGATTGCCTTGGGTTGGTTCCATGACCCAACGACGACGATCGGCAAGATTAGTAACTTAATTATGAATGGCTACGTCGCCCACACGCCAAACAAGACGATCAACGTTTTGCTTTCAAAGGGCGGAATTAGTAGTATGTTAACTTCGGAAGCTTTGATTATCTTTGCGCTAACCCTTGGCGGGCTCTTGATTAAGTTTAAGATCATTAGTATTATCATCGAATTAATTGAAGCTAAAGTTAAGGGGGCCGGTGGTTTGACGGTCGCCACGGCTTTGACTTGTATTGGGGTGAATCTCTTAGTTGGAGAACACTACCTAGCCATTATCCTACCCGGGGAATCCTTTAAGGCAGCCTTTGATCACCACAACTTACCCCGGCAATGTATGACGCGGATCTTAAATGATGCCGGGGCAGCCGTTAACGCCATTGTCCCTTGGAGTGTTTCGGGGGTCTTTATTGCCACAACCTTACAAGTTTCGACAGTAGCTTACATCCCGTTCGCTGTCTTTCCAACGATTGTGACGATCGCTTGCATTATTGCTGGTTTCTCCACCCGGGCTAGTCAAGCGACTCGGGAAGCGGAATTGGTGGTGAATTAAAAGACTTTGTCAACTTGTTTGGTGTCTGTAAGCCCAACTTTTTTCTTACGATTAGACAAGGGTAAAGTTATTGAAACGGTATCGTTCATGGTACTTGACGGACTGGTTGAAATAAGAAGAACGAAGGTTGATTCATTAGAATCGGCCTCGTTTTTCTTTTTTTATAAAAATTAAAATTCTCCAAAAATCCGGAAAAATTTTGAGCAAAAAGTTTTGGTAAACCGCTTTCCTTCGGTAAAATGAAGGAGTTGATAGAGACGCTAAAGGTTGATCTAATCGCATTTTGATAAGCGTTAACCAAATTGGACCGTATCAATTTTCAAAAAGGTTGACTTTTTGGCGAAATGCTTTATCATGATAATCGTAAATTGCTTGAGATTTACGATGCGTTAAAGTCAAACACGTAGTTATTTCTTTACACAAAAAGGAGTGTTAAATTAAATGGCAGTAGATTACGATTCCAAGGCATACTTGGAAAATGTTGATGCTTACTGGCGCGCTGCTAACTACCTTTCAGTTGGTACGCTTTTCTTGATGCACAACCCATTGTTGCGTCGGGAATTAAAGGCTGAAGACGTTAAGCCTAAGCCAATTGGTCACTGGGGTACGATCGTTCCTCAAAACTTCATTTACGCCCACTTAAACCGGGTTATCAAGAAGTACGGGGTTAAGATGTTCTACATCGAAGGTTCTGGTCACGGTGGTCAAGTTATGGTTAACAACTCATACCTTGACGGTTCATACACTGAAATTTACCCAGAAATCACCCAAGATGAAGAAGGGATGGCAAAGCTCTTCAAGCACTTCTCCTTCCCAGGTGGAACTGCTTCACACGCTGCTCCTGAAACTCCAGGTTCCCTTCACGAAGGTGGGGAATTAGGTTACGCCCTTTCTCATGGTGTTGGGGCTATCTTGGACAACCCTGACCAAATCGCCGCTGTTGAAATCGGTGACGGGGAATTCGAAACTGGTCCATTGGCTGCTTCATGGTTCTCTAACCGCTTCATCAACCCAGTTACTGACGGGGCTGTATTGCCAATCGTTCAAGTTAACGGGTTCAAGATTTCTAACCCAACGATGATTTCTCGGATGAGCGACGAAGAAGTTACTAAGTACTTCGAAGGTCTTGGCTGGAAGCCTTACTTCGTGTCTGCTTACAAGGACGGCGAATTTGATGGTCTTAAGGACCACATGGAAGTCCACGAAGAAATGGCTAAGGTGATGGACACTGCCATCGAAGAAATCCAAGCAATCCAAAAGAACGCTCGTGAAAACAACGATGGTTCAATGGCTCAATGGCCAGTGATCGTCTTCCGGGTACCTAAGGGTTGGACTGGTCCTACGAAGGATCTTGATGGTAACCCAATCGAAAACTCATTCCGTGCTCACCAAATTCCTATTCCGGTTGCCCAAGATGCAATGGAACACAAGGACATGTTGGTAGACTGGATGAAGTCTTACAAGCCAGAAGAACTCTTCGATGAAAATGGTTACCCAGTTGACGCTGTACGGGCAAACGTACCAGCTGCTGATATGCGGATGGCTATGAACCCTGAAACCAACGCCGGGGCTAACCAAAAGGCTCTTCGGATGCCAAATTACCGTGACTTTGCGGTTGACGTAAAGGACCACGGTACTGAAAAGCACCAAGACATGATCGAATGGGGTAAGTACATCGCTAAGATGATGGAACTCAACCCTAACAACTTCCGTGGGTTCGGTCCTGACGAATCCAAGTCTAACCGGCTTTACGCAGCACTTGATACTGCAAAGCGGACTTGGACGGCTTCTGTTCATGAACCAAACGATGAAGACTTGGCTGCAAATGGTCGGATCATCGACTCACAACTTTCCGAACACCAAGCTGAAGGATTCCTTGAAGGTTACACTTTGACTGGTCGTCACGGTTACTTTGCAACCTACGAATCATTCGGTCGGGTGGTTGACTCCATGCTTACGCAACACATGAAGTGGATGCGGAAGGCTAAGGAACAATACTGGCGGAATGACTACCCAGCATTGACGTTCGTTGATACTTCAACGGTCTTCCAACAAGACCACAACGGTTACACTCACCAAGATCCAGGTCTGTTGACGCACCTTTACGAAAAGGAACGTCCAGACATGATCGGTGAATACTTGCCAGCTGACACCAACACGCTTTTGGCAGTTTCTGACAAGATCTTCCGTGAAAAGGAAAAGATCAACGTGCTTGTTACTTCCAAGCACCCACGGCTTCAATGGTTCTCCATTGACGAAGCTACTGAATTGGTAGCTAACGGTCTTGGCTACGTTGACTGGGCTTCTACTGACCAAGGTGCTGAACCAGATGTTGTCTTTGCAGCGGCTGGTACTGAACCTACTGAAGAAGTCTTCGCGGCAGTTGAATTATTGCACGATGCCTTCCCAGAATTGAAGATCCGGGTTATCAACGTGGTTGACGTTATGAAGTTGATGACGCTTGACAAGAACCCTAACGGAATGTCTGATGAAGAATTCGACCGTTACTTCACTGCGGACAAGCCAGTTGTCTTTGCATGGCACGGTTTCCGTGACATGATGCAAAGTCTCTTCTTCCCACGTCACAACCGCAACGTTCACATTCACAGCTACATCGAAAACGGGGACATCACGACTCCATTTGACATGCGGGTATTGAACGAACTTGACCGGTACCACTTGGCTAAGGACGCAATCCTTAACATTAAGGGTTACGAACAAAAGGGTGCTGCCTTCGCTCAAAAGATGGATGACATGGTTGCAAAGCACAACCACTACATCCGGACTGAAGGTAAGGACATGCCAGAAGTTGAAGAATGGTCCTGGAAGGGTCTTAAGTAATAACTACTGACAAACGCGTCATAAATAACTAATAAAAGGGCTCTGCGCTGGATGGCGCAGGCCCTTTTAGTGTACATATATATATTATTATTTTAAGAATTCAGCGACTGTTTGCATTACCATTGGTAATTTTGGCCCTTCTAATCGATGACGCTCACCTTCGATGAGGTAGAGTTTACTGTTCGGTAAGATTACGTTGTATTTTCGGGAAGCTTCTGGCGAAACAATGTCATCAGCCAAACCGTGAATAATTAAGGCCGGGCCAGCGAAATGTTGGGCCGTTTCGTAAATCGGTAATAGCTGCGCCGTCCGGAAATATTGGCCGCTGACGATCCGTTCATGGACGGGAACCGCTAATGGAATATGATTTGGATCATAGGTGCTCCCTTGGCAAATTCCTTGGAGGGCATCATCCTTGAGTGTAGCGGCGGGGGCTAATAAAACGAGCTTCTTAATGATATCGCGGTAGTAACCCGCAATCATTGAGGCGACAACCCCGCCTTGAGAGTGACCAATTAAAGTAATCGCTTTTGCCCCAAGGGTGGTCCGGGCGTAGTCAACGATGGCCATTCCATCTAACAGTTCTCCTAGGACTGTCATTTCCTGATTCTTACCATCGCTAGCGCCACAACCTGCGAAATCAAAGCGTAAGGTTGGAATACCAACTTGATTTAAATAGTGGGAAAGGTCATAAAGGAGCTCACCTTTTTCGCGACCGCGGTTTCCTTGAAAACCATGCATTAGAATCGCAATTTTTTCGTTTTGTAAGCGGTCCGTACCTTCAAGGACACCCCGGAGGGTCAGACCTTCCCGTGTTACAGTTACATCCATTCTTTTCACCTCAACTAAAGTACTATCTCTATTGTACCTTAAAATTAATTGACACCGTTATCCTTAACAAGGGATAATTAATTAAAGCGTTATGCAAGGTCGAAAGGAGTAAATACAATGTTAATTACTACGACAGAACGGATTCCTGGTCATGAATATGAAGTCCTTGGTGAAGTTTTTGGGGTTACCACCCAATCCCGAAACGTCGTCAGCGATATTGGGGCCGGCTTAAAGAATATCGTCGGTGGTGAAGTCCGCGGTTACACGAAGATGCTACAAGCTTCCCGGGAAAAAGCGATTGAACGGATGCAAGCAGAAGCCAAAGCTAAGGGGGCAGATGCTGTGGTGATGATGCGCTTTGATTCTGGCTCAATTGCGAGTGATATGCAGTCAGTGGTAGCTTACGGAACTGCAGTGAAATTTACAGATTAATTGTTCGGAGATTTTGAATAACCAGAATAGAAAGTAATCTTTCTTGCTGGTTATTTTTTATATGGAAAACGATTCTTAAATGACAACTTAAAATCATTCGGATTTCCCTTGACTAAGCTTAGATTTCTGGTATAGTATCCTTTGGTTTGTTGCTTAGAACCGAAAGGTGGTTAATTTATGCCAACATTTGATTACGATGATATCCAACTAATTCCTAACAAGTGCATTATCAAAAGTCGGAAGGAAGCTGATCCGAGTGTCCAATTTGGCCCCCGGCGCTTCAAGATTCCGGTGGTACCCGCTAATATGGCCAGTGTGATTGATGCGGATTTAGCGGAATGGTTAGCGGCCAATGACTACTACTACGTCATGCACCGTTTTAATCCGACAACCCGGGCGGACTTTATTGCGCGGATGCACAAAAAGGGCCTATTTGCCTCGATTTCCGTTGGGATTAAGGATGCGGAGTATGAGTTTATTGACCAACTGAAGGCTAAGCAACTGGTACCAGAATACATTACGATTGATGTGGCTCACGGGCACTCGGATTTCGTGATCCAAATGATTAAGTACATCAAAAAGCAATTACCAACGGCTTTCTTAACCGCTGGTAACGTTGCTACTCCAGAAGCGGTGCGTGATCTTGAAAATGCTGGGGCCGATGCGACGAAGGTGGGAGTTGGTCCGGGGAAAGCCTGCATCACGAAGTTAAAGACCGGTTTTGGGACCGGCGGGTGGCAACTAGATGCCTTGCGTTTATGTAGTAAAACGGCCCGCAAACCTTTAATCGCCGACGGGGGAATCCGCCACAATGGTGATATTGCTAAATCGGTCCGCTTTGGGGCTAGTATGGTAATGATTGGCTCGCTATTAGCAGGTCATCAAGAATCACCAGGCCACGTCATTACGATTGATGGGAAGCAATACAAACAGTATTGGGGCTCGGCTTCTGAAGTCCAAAAGGGAGCTTATCGGAACGTGGAAGGTAAACAAATGTTAGTGCCATACCGAGGCTCAATTAAGGACACCCTCCAAGAAATGGAAGAGGACCTGCAGTCCTCAATCTCCTACGCCGGCGGACGGGACCTAGAGTCCTTAACAAAGGTTGACTATGTGGTGGTTAAGAATTCGATTATGAATGGTGATTATTAATTAAAAGAGGGTGAGCAGAAACGCGCGTTTCTGCTCACCCTCTTTGTCATCTCCGAATATTAATCAGCAACTACGGTCAAAGCAGCAGCTGAATGGCAGTTGCTTCCCTGACGGTCGCACCAACCGAATGGGCTCACAAACGCCAAACCAGTTGGCTGGTTCGCTCCAAAGCACGGCCTTATCCCAACCAGGCCGTCAAGAAGCTTTTTTCCCATCCTCTTCATTTTACTGGAAATTACCTTCAATTTATAAATTAAAGATTGCCTTAATAGACTATTTTGTATTAGTATTACTAGCCTTGATTTGGTAGTAGAAGAAGCCGAAGAATAGAATAGTAAAAAACATCCCCACTAGAGCTTTGGGTCTAATGGGGATGCTTTTGTCCAGTGCAAAAAATCCGACTGATAAGGCAAAAATTAGTAGTTAATTCCCCGCCTCTCCTTATAACTGGTTTGTTAGATGAGGTTAGCAAACAGTCCCAGTTAGTTATCAAGGAGCGTTACCCCAATCGGTTTGCCAACTTAAAGTAGTTTTTATACAGGGCAGTAAACTTTCCCCGGTTAGTGGTTGCTAGCCAGGGTTTTTGGCGGCCACAGAAATGCAAGAAGACGGTGTGCTCCATTACCCAGTTAAGATTCCACTGACCGGTTGAGATCGCTTCGTACACCCGGAGATTGCGGGTATCAAAGTTGTACAGTTGATCCGGAACGGTGCGGATATATTTCCCGTAAAGGGCGTTTAAGACGTCTTGATCAGGAAGTAAGAGGATGTGCTCTTGGATATAGTCAAAAATATCGGTTGGTTTAATCTTTTGACGAATCTCATCCAGGTTCATTAGTAAGACCCCGGAGTTGTAATAACCATCGGCATCAAAATTCTGGAGGCGGAGTTTATTAATCACGTCAGTGGTATTCGTTAAGTTGGTGTGAATCGCTGAGGCGTACATATAGCCAGCTAGGTCCATTTGGTAAAAGTGGGTAAGATCGTTAATACAAAGTAAATCCGCATCTAAGTAGAGGATCCGGTGGAGGTCAGCCGGCAGGTATTGGTGGGCTAAGAGCCGATAATAAATGGTTTTCGGGTAACGATCGGTCACCGGGGCATCCGCAAAGGCATCGGTAGGAATAATGACTTGGTGGAAGGCCATTTTTAGTTGGTGACACGCCTGTTTTAGTTCACTAGCATGGGAAAATTCGGGCGTGGTAATTACGTAAACGTTAATTTCATTTTCCGGGGAATTAAGGGTAAGTGAATATAAGACCGTGATGAGTTGGCGGTAGAAACGGTCGTCAATTGAGAAAAGTAAGTTCATAACATAACCTCATAAATTAAAACTAATCTTAGTGTACCTTAGATTAATTAGGGCTAGTGATACAATTCTTTTAAAATGCCTACTAAAGCGATGGAAAAACCAGTTTATTAAGGCGATGGCGGAAGCAAATTGGTGGTCTAACCTGACTTTGCTTAGTATACTCAACATAAGAACCTTAAATGGAAAGGAAGCTTGATCACATGAGCTTAGAGACTGCAATTTTTGCTGGGGGCTGTTTTTGGTGTATGGTGCAACCCTTCGATACTTATCCAGGAATTGAAAAGGTTGAGTCGGGATATACCGGCGGCCACGTACCTAACCCAACTTACGAACAAGTTTGTTCCGGAACGACCGGTCATACCGAAGCCGTGCGAATTACCTTTGACCCTGCCAAGGTTTCCTACGAAAAATTAGTGGAAATTTATTGGCACCAAACGGACCCAACCGATGCGAGTGGTCAGTTTCAGGACCGGGGAGATAGTTACCGGCCGGTGATCTACGTGCAGGATGAGGAGCAACGGCGGATTGCGGAAGCTTCCAAGCAAGCGCTCCAAGCGAGTGGTGAGTTTGGGGATGCGAAGATTGTGACCCAAATTGAAGACGCCAAGCCTTTCTACTTAGCCGAGGACTATCACCAAGACTTCTATAAGAAGAATCCGGCCCGTTACGCGATCGAAGAGATGGGTGGTCGCGCTCAGTTTTTGGAGAAGCATTGGGGCAAATAAAAGGTTTGGTCTTATCGAGAAGACCAAACTTAGCCACGTCGGATTACGCATAATGTAGCCGAGCAAAGTTTTGAAAGCTAAAGCAAAAAAGGTCGCTAACTTAAACAGGTTGAAGCAAGGTTAACATACCTTAATCGCAACCGTTTATTAGCGACCTTTTTGATTGTAATTGGCGTTGGCTAGTTCTCGCCACCTTTCCCTGGCTTAAGGCGATTGGTATTTTATATCCGAATCGTCAACACATCACACGGGGCAAACCGTTCAACGTAAGCCGTGACGGAACCCACTAAAACGCGTTCGAGCGCATTTAAACCAGTTCGTCCCATGACAATGAGGTCAGGATGATGATCTTGCGGGAAGTCACGGGCAATGACTTGTTTCGGGTTTCCAAAGCGAATATGGATATCGGCTGATTTGACGCCTGCTTTTAAGGCTTCGTTTTGCAAATCTTTTAAGCGTTCGGTAACTAAGTCGACCAGATCAAGGGTTTGATCTTCACTGAGCGCTAGAATATCAGCGTAACCATCGGCGATTTGGTTAACCTGGGCGACGTTTAAAATATCTAAGTGGGCATCATTCAATAAAGCAACTTTAATGGCGGATTCCATGACCTTAGGAGTTGCCTTGGAACCATCGATGGGGACAAGGATATTACGGTATGAGTTACTGATCATTTTGGAGCCTCCCTTTTATTCTTACTATAATTATACCAAGGAAAATTGTACTTTCCGCAGGGAGTTTAGTAGAATGAAAAATAAGAGTTCAAAATAAAGGATGAAAATGATGAAAGATCAAGCAAATATTAAGAAGGTCATTGCGACTTCCTTAACGGCGATTATTGCCACGATTATTGTGGAAATCGCGATGTATGCTCAAATGGGGGTCGCCTTAACGAGCGGGATCGTGATGGCCCGGGTGGGGATGATGGTCGTCCTGGCGATTGTTATCGTAGTTTTAGCAATTTTAGATTTACGGTTTGACAGCTATATAACGATTTTAGCAATGATTTTATGTGCGATTGGTGACTTTGGGGGCTTTAGTCAAGTTGCCGACCGCACGAGTCTGGTGGGCCTCTTAGTGCAACTGGTTGCGATTATTGGCTTCTTGGCAAGCTTGGCCGGGATCTGGTATGGAATCATGCAACGGAAAAAATATGCTGATCGGAAGTTGAAGGAACGATTGAAATGAAATTAACAAAAGATCAATATTTAGGTCAAATCGAAGAACACTTACAGGTTAAACAGGTTGAGTTTACGGCTTCTCAAGTCCAACAACCAAAGGCTTTAAAGCCCGGGGTTGCTTTTTGCTTAGCCCAACTTGACAGTGGTTATCTTAGTCAATATGAGTGGAAGGTCCGTTTAAGAAAGGGTGATCCGGTTAGCGTGCGGTTAGAAGAAAACCTAATTAACGTTCCCGTTAAGGATGCCGATCGGTTAGATGGAAAGCTTTTAGATAACGAAACTGAATATGGGGTTAACTTGTACATGGTCATTGAAGGCGATCAAGTTAACCAATCGGGCTTGCGGATTGACTTGTTAGCGGATGAAGCAGCCTTGGCCAGTGGGGATGAGGCTACCTTGGTTAAGCAGCTTCAAGAATGGTTGGCCACCCAACTGGCCCAAACGGTTGAAAACCGGAGTGCCGAATAAATTTTACTTTCCGCTAAAATTGTGTTACATTGGACCATGCGATGAGTCGAGAGGTATGGTAGCAACCCCAATTGCTACCCCACATTGTGGTAAAACTTCTCATGGGGCCCATTAACCTGCCGGATTGCAGGGGGCTCGGCTAAGGTTGGTAGTGGACGACTAACCTTAGCCTGCGATCTAATAGATCAATACATTAAAAAGAGGCTGGAAAAAAACTCCTAGTCTAAAGTAAAAACCGGATGATGAATTTCTTGAACAATTCATCATCCGGTTTTTTATGTACACAGGAAGTCGCTCCTGATATGATGTAATTACCACGAAAACAAACAAAAAGGAGCGATTTCCATGTATCAAAATTATACCATAGGGCAAACCGAATTCGTACTAAATTATAACTATGATTTACCACAGAATCATGTTGCGCGACTAATTAGTGCATTTGTCGACTCAATTCCACAGGAGGTTCTATTGGAAGAGTCGGTGGCGGCTACTGGCCGCCCTGCATCGCATCCAGCAATTATGCTTAAGATCCTCTTGTTTGCCTACTCGCGTCAAACATATTCTGGAAGAAAGATTGAAATGATGTTGGATGAGAGTCTACCAATACGTTGGTTAGCCCATGACTATACTTATAGTTATCACACCATCAATAACTTTCGGAGCAGTCAGCACGCTAGTAATCTGATTAAGCGTACTTTTGTCTACTTTACCATGGCTTTAACAGATCACGGCCTAATTCAAAATAATGCAGTTTTTATTGATGGAACCAAGGTCGAAGCTGATGCAGGTTAAATGGTAGTGAATACAATTACACAACGATTCTTGATCAGTTTGAAAAGCAACCTATTATTCCCTATACAACTTATCAAAAGGAACAGAAGCGCAAGTTTAAAAACGACCCAACTAACTTACAAAATTGGCAGTATAACGCCGAAGATGATTACTATATTGATCATTTAGGGGTTCGTTTTAGCTTTTATCGGTATAGTGAGCAAATCGATAAATATGGTTTCAAACGTGATTTCAAAATCTATCGGGCAGATAAGCACCAGCCGTCAGCGCAATTGGATAAATTAGCGAAAACACCAGGCGGCCGGCAACGTTATATGAAGGTTAACCCGACCTGGAATTATTACAAAGCAAAAGTGAAAGCGACCCTCTCAAGTGACGAAGGTAAGGCGATTTATCGTCGACGGAAGTTCGACGTTGAGCCAGTCTTTGGTCACATGAAGAGGGATTTTGGCGTACGCCGAACTCATTTGCGTGGTCAACAGGCTGTGGAAAATGACATTGGCCTAGCCCTGATGATATTAAACATAACGAAATTGGGACAATTAATTAACCGATGGAGGGCCAATTTCATTAATAATCGAAAATCCAGACTACAATAGTGCCAGGGGTTGTTTTATAGAAATAGACCCTAAAATTATTTTTGATGGAAAAGCTCATTATGACTGCCGAGACGCATAAAACGAAAAACACGATGTTTATTGATCTCTGTATAGATAATAAGTAAATCGAGTTTCCCGTCAAAGAGGTGAAAATCCATATTTCCTGTATATGGAAGTGTTGGATCTACTAATTCATGCGGATCATATTCACTCGGGATTTCACCATATTCCAAAATATAGGCAACAATATCTTGTAATTCACCTTGTAAATCATCAACTTGGTTTTTCCATCGATTAACATCAAGTTGAAATTGCCGGTCAAACCTTACTTTCCATTTATTGCTTGTCATCGAAAAGCTCCTTCATGGCATCATCGGCATTGTCAAAGTCTTTGGCGGTATTTGGAATAATTCCCTCTTCTTCGGCATACGCACGAACAATCGCTTTTCTGGTTTTATCGTTAAAAGTTACATGGTCAACTTTAGGTGCATTCTTAATTTCAAACGGGACTTTTCCCTGAATAATAAATTGCTTAGCAGCCATCGTAAAGTACCCATTAACGGTCATACCCACATTAGCTAACCCTTCTGAAAGTTCTTTACGTAATTCAGGATCGAGTCGAATGGTTGAGCCAGTTTTAGATTTAGTCATGGTCATGTTGAAGCCTCCTATCATATGAGTATCAATGTGACACTCATATGATATCACACATCTAAAATAAGGTCTATTTATGACAAATGGACCCTAATTATAAATTATGTATTTACTTTTTACTTCCTCGATCGTTATTAATATTAGAAGGTATTTTTCAATAGACATGAAATAATTTAAAACAAAAAAGGGACACCCTTTCAAGATGTCCCGCCGGCTCGGAATAAGTAACCAGCTGATTCCAATTTGCACGCCAGCACCTTAATTATTGTACCTGCATTATAGCATGATTTTTAATGCTATACTAGTAAAGCACGCCAGGGAAACCACCCTGAAAATGTGCAAGTTGGGAGGTGTCCCAATTGTGCCATTGGTGCATCTTAATTATTGTCGTGCCTAACAAACACGTAAAAAAATTAATCAAAAAGGTGATTGATCTGATTCGTAAGATGATGAAATAGTATTGCTTATTTTTCTGCGCTGACTTCGGTTGGCGCTTTTTGTATTGAACGGAAGCTATTTATCACAAATGGATCCTAATAATAAAATGAAAAAAATAGTTATTTAATTGGATAGATAGTAAAGGAATATATTAGTTAACGAAAAAAGACAAAAAAACAACGTTAAATAATGAGTAGTAAATTAAGCCTTCAAGTTTGCTATTATAAAAAAGTAAAAAGAGGAGGATAAAAGTGAAGTTTAAGAAGTATTATACGGCACAAGTCGATGAATCGGATTGTGGCGTGGCTGCATTGAGTATGGTGCTTAAGTATTATAAATCAAAAATACCAATCTCTAGGTTAAGAACATTAGCTAAAACTTCAAAAGAAGGGACTAGTATATATGGAATAATTCAAGCTGCAAAGGCATATGAATTGATAGGGAAAGCTATTCGTTTGAAAAATGATGAATTTGATAAGGTTAAATCATACTTACCATTAATAGTACATGTTATAAAAAATAATGGTTTTCAGCATTATTATGTGCTTAACCAAATAACTGAAAAACATGTTGTACTTTCGGATCCAGATAATGATATAGGAATAATTAGGAAAACAAGAGATGCTTTTTTTAAGGAATGGACGGGAATTGCAGTTTTCTTTGAAAAAAGTCAAAAATATGTACCGGTTACTATTAAGCAACCTAATTTATTCTCCTATAGAACTTTATTAACAAAATTCCGCAAGTCAATATTTGTAATAGTTATATGTGCCATGTTATCGATGGTTGCAGAAATAGTAGGAGCTTTTCTCTTTCAGGGTATTATTGATAATTTCTTACCACAACGAGAATTAGGAATGCTTAGTATAGTTTCATTTGGACTTGATAAGAGTATTATACTAATTGAATGGGCGACAACATTACGTGTTGTTTAATATGTTCAGTAAAAATTAAATAAATTAGAGTAAAAGAAAAAACCCGCTGAAGTACGCCAATACTTCAACGAGCTACCGATTAATTATCTACCCTAGCTAATCGGGGTTGTCTATTTCTTTCAGTACAATTATTGTACTGAGAAATCGACCGATATTTCAAGATATTGAACCTCAAATTTTAATGAGATTAAACCCTAAAAGCAAACAACCTAAGATTAGTTCAGAATGGAAAACAAAATGGCCCCTTAACATTTCTTTAAGCCCTAGCTATTTAATACCGTTTGCTGGGTAAATCTGGTTATAATAGGAACAGAATATTTCGTAAAAAAGGGGTGCACTGTTAATGAAAATCTTAGTGGTTGATGACGATAAGGAAATTGTTCAATTATTGGAAATTTATGTTCGGAATGAAGGGTACGAGCCGGTTGCAGCCTATAATGGGAAAGATGCCCTGACCAAGTTGAATACTACGCCCGATATTGGTTTGGTTATTTTAGATATTATGATGCCGGAAATGGATGGGATGGAAGTTGTAAAACAAATTCGGAAAGACTCATCAATTCCAGTTTTGATGCTTTCGGCCAAAACCGCTGATATGGATAAGATCCAAGGCCTGATTTCGGGGGCAGACGATTATGTGACGAAACCATTTAATCCACTGGAGGTTATGGCACGGGTGAAGTCTTTGCTACGGCGGAGCCAGGGCCAAGTCACTAATGACCAACCCGACATTTTAAACGTGGGCCCGCTTCAAATTAACAAGGATTCCCACGAAGTTAAGACCATCAAGGGAGACTTAATCCAGTTAACGGCCCTTGAATTTGGGATCTTGTACCTGTTGGCGAGCCACCCAAACCGGGTTTTCTCAGCTGATGACATTTTTGAACGGGTTTGGCAACAAGAAAGCGTCGTTTCGGCCAAGACTGTCATGGTTCACGTGAGTCACTTGCGGGATAAGATCGAAGCCGCTACCGGTGGTGAAAAGGTCATTGAAACCGTTTGGGGTGTTGGTTACAAAGTTGAATCACACTAAACATTGAGGAAAAATATGTTAAAACTAACTGGGCGTGAAAAGGGCGCGCTTTTTTTTGAAGGTGTTGAAACGGTAGCGTTATTAATCCTAATTAACGTGGCCTTAATTGTAATTATTCAAACTTTTATCCAGTCGAATCCGGGGTTGGCCAGTGGGATCTTTATTATTAAACAATCACTTTGGTTTGGCCCTTACCACACGCAGATCTGGTCCTACCAACGGACTGTGATCGGGATTTTTATTGTCATTGATGCCTGGGTGGTTTGGTGGCGACTCCGGCGGCGGTATCACCAATATCAAATGGATCACATTCTAGCTGAATTGCACTACATTGCCCAGGGACATCTTGATCATCGGATTCCGTTCCGCCTGAAGGGGAACCAACAGCACGTGATTACTAGTGTCAATGCGCTTGTCGATAGTGCCGTGCAATCAATGAATGATGAACGACAAATTGAAAAGTCCAAGGATGAATTGATTACCAATGTTAGTCATGATTTACGGACCCCGTTAACATCAATCATTGGTTATCTCCGGTTGATTGAAGACAAGCAGTATCATTCTGAAGAAGAAATTGTTAAGTATGCCCATATTGCTTACGAAAAGTCCAAGCAAATGAAGAACCTAGTGGAAGATCTCTTTGAATATACTAAGGTCCAGCAACATGGGGCCCCAGTGAACATTATGACGGTTGATCTTTCGCAATTACTCGAACAAGTTAGTGCTAGTTTTGAGTTGGAAGGGCAAAAGCGGGGGATTGAAGTTACTTCGATAACGGAACCAGAGCCATTGAAAATAAGTGCTGACCCCGAAAAACTAGGGCGGGTCTTTAGTAACCTAGTTTCCAATGCGCTGAAGTACGGGAATGGGGCAAGCTATATTAAGATTGAAGCGCATCAGCATGGTGATCAAGTTCAGATTCAAGTTAAAAACGATGGGACCAAGATTCCGGCTGATTCTTTGAGCCACCTCTTTGAACGATTTTACCGGGTTGAATCTTCTCGCTCTAAAGCGACCGGGGGAACGGGCCTGGGCTTAGCGATCGTCAAGAGTATTGTGGATCTCCACCACGGAGAAGTTACGGTTACTTCTGATGATAATGAAACTGCCTTTACGGTTACCTTGCCGGTTGAGCAACCCACTACCACTAGCGAAACGGAAATCGATAAGTGATATTAATCAATTTTCAAAGATAGTTACTTATTTTTAGTTAACAGTTGAAATAAAAAAACTGATAGACCGGAATTGTTACCGATTGATAACTTTATAAAAGCGCTAGCATAAATAAAACTCTTACATTAGCTATTGATATTTAAACCGTCGCTGATGAGGTATAGAATACAATTGTGTTCTGGAATAGAACCTGTCTCATTTTTATTATCAAGAACGCCCACTTCTCCCAGGGCGTTTTTTGATTTTAAATTAAGTAAATATCCAGACGAGAGGCCGGAAAGAAACAAATGCTTCTTCCCGGCCTCTTCTTTCGTCTCCGAAGGTTACTCAGCAACGACTGTCAAAAGCCCCAGCCTTCGAAAATAAATGCAAACAAAGAGAATGACTTGCATTTTTAAGGCATCAAGGGGGCTTGCTTTCGCCCTGCCCTTACGGAGCTAGTAATAATATGTAGAGAAGCTGAGTAAACTCCCAGCCTCCGTAAGTATGGATACGTAGCCCATGCGATATGCTGGTTACACTTTCCGTACTCCCAAAAATTATTTTACCCCCGTTGGTCTTAAAATCCCAAGAAAATTTAGGAAGATAAGTAGAAAGAATCAAGTTTAAGATCTAGATTAAATTGTCCTAGCGGGATGCTAGAAGCGTAAGGAAATATTGTATATAGTTGATAACTCTTAATTAAAGATAGCGTTTAGCCTTGCATTTAGGTATTTTAAGTGAAAACTAGATTAATTCGGGTTATAATATTGAATACAAGTGAAGGAGTTTGGATTTATCGTTAGCGTGATCCTTCACTCTAGGATTTATTCAAAAAAGTGCCTGAGGGGGCACTTTTTTATTAAAAACAGCGAGAAAAGATAATTTTAAAACCAACCCCGCTGGTATTTCCAAACATTGCTTAGTGGTTATGAGCGGAAATTACTATTTTAACGGGTAAATTCGAACAAAAGATTAATTTGGCAATTTAATCTTCACCCTCCGGATTTAATCAAATAAAGTTAGCGGATCATTTCTGGATAGTGGTCCTCAGATAAAAGTAAATATGTTACCATAGAGAGTGGCGGTAAATGCGATTACCTAATTCTGACGACTTCAATTCGCAAATTTTGGAGGAAATTTTCTTGCAACAGAAAGCACATCAATTTAATCCAGAGAAGCAACGTTGGCTTGAGGTGCTAGGAATCTCAATGCCATTGTGCCTAAGCTACCTGCCGATTGGGGTAGCATGTGGGATTTTACTGCATGCGGCGGGGATGAACTTTGTTTTGACCTTCTTAATCTCAATTATGGTCTTCTCTGGTGGGGCCCAATTTATTTTGGCTTCACTTTTAGTGATTGATGCCCCCATTAGTACGATTTTTATGACTCTGTTCTTCCTAGAGCTACGGTATGCCTTACTGGGGTCTAGTCTTTCAAAGTATTTTCGGACATCATCGCAAAAATTTGTCTTACTTTTTTCAGCATCGATGAACGATGAAAACTATGCCGTTAATTATTTAAAGTTTGCGACCGATAAAAAGTGGACGCCAAAAGATGCTTTGTTAGTTGAACACTATTCCTTGATTTCATGGGCTAGCGGGAACTTAATTGGTGGGTTGATCGGTAGTACCGTTACGATTGACCTTGAAATTGTTGACTTTGCTTTGACGGCACTGTTCATTTACATGATTATCATGCAGATGCGGAGTAACCTTAGTTTAATTATTTGCATTACTTCTGCTATTTTGGCGTTGGTTTTCTTGACCTTAACAAAGAGTACCCTGGGGATCATTATCGCAACCCTAATTGCTTCTTTAGTTGGGTTTATGATTGAAGATCAAGTACGCAAGCATGCAAAGGATCCCAAGAATGCTTGGGTCTTAAGACGATTTATTAGACCAGCGATAACTCGCCACACGGTCGAAGATCGGAAGATGTTAGACGAACGGGCACAAGCCAAGGCAACGAAAACAATGGATAATGGTGAAGAATGATGGATACGGTATTAACTAATCTAACGGTGGCCTCACTTGTTCCAAGTCACCACAATATGACATATCATTTAATT
Organism: Lactobacillus sp. 3B(2020); assembly: GCF_013487845.1. Lineage (NCBI taxonomy): Bacteria > Bacillati > Bacillota > Bacilli > Lactobacillales > Lactobacillaceae > Lactobacillus > Lactobacillus sp. 3B(2020). The sequence goes on from NZ_CP047410.1 coordinate 185,273, forward strand.
GTCATTGTTGTAGCGGCGGTAGCGGCTTTCTTACCTCGGTACTTTCCAATGCGATTCTTTACCAATCGGAAAATTCCAGAATGGTTTAACGAATGGATGAAGTATGTGCCGGTAAGTTTATTTACTGCGCTGGTGGTTAAAGCCCTCTTTGTTGATGGTAAGTATCATTATTTCTTTGATCATGTTACTTTAATGGGGTCACATATGGTGATTTTTGGACACTTAAGTTACTTGATTGCAGCAGTCTTTGTAGCAATCGTGGCTTATTTTACCCGTTCAATGTTATCGTCAGTGATAGTTGGCTTAATTACGGTATGGCTGTTAACGTTTATTCTATAAATAAAATTTAATTTTCAAATAAAGGGGTCTACAATATTTGGTACTGATAGGAGTAAAATCCTAGCAGTACCAATTTTTGATTTAGGGGATTTTATGTATAAAAAAAGAAGACGGCTGTCCCCCGTCTCTTCAAAAAGAAAGGACCGTCTCCATGAATGAGTATATCAAAAATCTAACGGGATTAACAGACAACTTGATTAAATTTAGCCCCAAATTCAAGGATAGTGAGCGGATAAAGGTGATTCAAGCTGTCCCCAGCTCACAATCAGTTCACCATCAATTTGAACGAATGACGCACAATGAAGTTTATTTACGACAATCATATCCTTCAGCTTGTCCACATTGTGGGCGCTTAATGCGAAAGAATGGTTTTAAAACCGTTTATTTGAAAGGACTTGATATTGCGGGGTTGCCAACAATTCTAGTAGTTGAAAAGCAGAAATACATTTGTCCGCGACAAAAAGGATGTCCCGAATTAACTACTGACCTTGCACGAATTCACGGAATTGATAAGAATCATCAGATTCTTGATAAAGTGAAACAACAGGCGCTTCTGGCCCTAACAGAAAAACGCTCCGTTAAAGATATTTCTGCCAACCTGCACATTTCCGAAGGAACAGTAAATCGGCTTTTCCCCCAACTAGCCCCTCAGTTTAAGGCGAATTATAAATTTTTACCACCAGTAATTGCGTTTGATGACTTTAGTTCAGGTAAATTTGCCGCAACTCAAATGAGTATGGCACTGATGAACCCGCAAACACATGAATTACTGGATATTATTGAGTCAAGAAATAGCTACGCGCTTAGGAAGTATTTCTATCGGTATGACTTTCATGCCCGAGCCAAAGTCAAGCTTGTCATTGTCGACTTGTATCAGCCATATCGGACGATTGTCCGTGATCTATTTCCGAATGCCCTTATTGTCGCCGACCGATTTCATATCATTGCCCAAGCATACCGGGCAGTAAATCAAATCCGGATTCAAACGATGAAGGCGGTTAAGGAGTCTAACCCTGCTTTATCAAGAGCGCTTAAGCGTTATTGGCGCTATGTGCTAAAAGATCGGACAGATCTTGATTGGCAAAGTTTCCGGCGCTACCGCGTCTTTGGCGGTGCGCAGTTAACCGAAGTAGAATTAACTGATCGTTTAACAAATGCCAGTGAGGAACTTCTAGGAGCTTACAACTATTACCAAGCCTCACTTCACGCCATGCACAATCGTAATATTAAGAGCTTAGAGGCACTATTAACGATAAAGTTGACTGCCTTACCACAACCTTTGCGCAAGACCCAAAGAACCTTACGTAACCATCAGAACGAAATTAAGCGTAGCTTTGAAACTTTCTACAGTAATGGGCCTCTCGAAGGAACTAATAACCTCATCAAAGTAATTAAACGTATCGCCTTTGGCTATCGAAGTTTCTACAACTTCCGTTTAAGAATTCTCTTAGTCGCCAAGAACCCGCATTTTAAGATTAAATTGAGGGACAAAAAAGGCCACCCGCGTCGGGCAGCCTAAACTAGACCAATTTAGCCTTAAAAATTCTATCAGTACCAGTTGACGAAGAGCCGAAAGTATTAGTAGTTTTGAAGGTAGTGAATCGGTAAGTAGATCAATTAGTAGGTCAATTAGTGAACACAATTCAACTTCCACCTCAAATTCAGCGTCTGATAGTGAATCAAAAAGTGAAGTCTATTCGAAATCGATTAGTAATTCACAGTCGGATAGTGAATCTCAAAGTATTGTCGATAGTGCAAAGGATTCAATTTCAACTAGCGATAGTGAAAAGATTTCTGAATCAGGAAGTCAAAGCGTATCGACTTCGGAGAGCTTGAACGAATCAAGGTCAAGCTCGGAGAGTAACAGTACAGTAATCTCAGAAAGTCTTAGTGCATCTGAGGAGAAGAGTGCCTCAACTTCGGAGAGTTTAAGTCAGTCAAAGAGTAACAGTACGTCAAGCTCAGAGAGCCTTAGCGAGTCTAAAGGGACTTCGGAGAGTTTGAGTCAGTCGGAAGCAGAGTCTGCAAGTACTTCATTCTCAGCCTCTGAAAGCCAAAGTGAATCAGAGAAGGAATCTGCAAGTACCTCAGCTTCGAGCTCTGATAGCGTGAGTGAATCAGAGGTAGTTTCGAAAAGCACTTCAGCTTCAAACTCTGATAGTGTGAGTGAATCAGAGGCTGTTTCGAAGAGTACTTCAGCTTCGAACTCTGATAGTGTGAGTGAATCAGAGGTAGTTTCGAAGAGCACTTCAGCTTCGGGCTCTGATAGCGTGAGTGAATCAGAGAACGAGTCTGCAAGCACCTCAGCTTCAGAGAGTTCGTCAGATAGCATTAGTGAGTCACAGAGTGCAAGTCAAAGCCTAATTAATCGGACTGACCAAGCCAAATCGGCATCGTCGGATGTAATCAATTCGACAGTTGCTTCGGCCCGTCAGGCAAGTAAGTTGCCACAAACTGGAAATGAAACTTCTAATGATGTTACAACGGTTGGAGCTATCGGAATGGCATTAACTGCCTTAGCGACCCTGCTTGGCTTTAAGCGAAAGCAGAACTAATTGAATATGTAAATAAAATCCACCTCCATAACTCGTAGTGAGCTATGGAGGTGGATTTTTAGTTTGATTAAGCCTTTTTCTTACGGCTTAGTAAGGTTTTAATATTCCGGGTAAGGTTTTGGCTAAAGGTCAAGGCCCGGACTACATGATTTGGATCAATGTGATTAGTCATCGCTTTTAAAACTCGCTTAGGTTGCTGAGCCGCAAAAGTAAAGCTTCCATCGCGTTTAGTTTGAATTCGGAAACGAGGGATCCATTTCCCGCCAAAGAGGAGGGATGCCACGACAAGGTCGATTTTATCCCACGGGATTTGGACGTAGTTTTCGATGTTGCGATCATCGTAAAATTCAAAGCCCTTTTCGCCCACCAAAATTTTGCCATAGGAGCTAAAGGCGGTGAAGTAAGTCCCTTTTTCCACTAATTCAACCCGAGCATTTAACGCTTCAACCATCTCGTCAATCCTTTCTCAAAGTATTAACCCAAGAGCCCGATTACGTGGCCGAGGATCCCGACAACAAAGAGGCCGAGGATAATTACAATTGGGGAAACCTTCTTCTTCAATAACCACATACAAAGCAAGGTCAAGAGGAGGGCGGCTAACCCTGGAATCAAGGAGTCCAAGTTATCTTGTAAGGTCGTAACCTTATATTCGGTTAAGGAAAGCCCCTTCCCCATGTTCCATTGTTGTAAAGCGTCCCGAATTGCGGTGGGGTTGTTTGGCAACTTATTCCAGTCGATGTAAGCCCCAGATGATTGCTTAACCCGGGAAACAACTGGCGTGAACTTGATGGTAACCCACCGTTCAATCAAAGTCCCAAGGACGAACATCCCCATCATGGCTGCCCCCCGGGTAACCTTTTGGAGCAAACCACCGGAAACGTCATCGGTGATCTTGGTCCCAGTCCGGTAACCAAATTCTTGCGTGTACCACATGAAGGCAATCCGCATTACGTTCCAAAGCACGAAGAAGAGGATTGGTCCCAGGATGTTACCAGAGATAGCTAAGGATGCCCCTAAACCGGCAATAATTGGCCGAGCCGTATACCAGAACACTGGGTCACCAACCCCGGCGAGCGGTCCCATCATCCCAACTTTAACCCCAGACATTGTAGCATTGTCGATTGGGGTTCCGTTAGCATTATCTTCTTCAAGCGCCAAACTAACCCCGATAATTGGGGAAGCTAAGTATGGGTGAGTGTTGAAGAATTCAAGGTGTCGTTTCAAAGCGGCTGCCCGGTCTTCCTTCGTCTTATATAACTTCTTGATTGCGGGAATCAAAGAGAAGGCGTACCCACCGTTTTGCATCCGTTCGTAGTTCCATGAACCTTGGAGGAAGGTTGACCGCCAGCAGACATTCCAGCGATCCCGCTTTGTTAATCTAATTTTCTTTTCTGCCATTGTTAATGTGCCTCCAAATTTTAGTAATCATTCAAAATGTCACCAAGTGGATCGCCAGAACCACCGTTACCGCCGTTACCACCACCATTATTGGCCTTGGATTCAAGTTCAAGGTAAATCAAGGTGAAGGCTAAACCAAGCGTCCCGATGGCAATCAAAGTCAATTGCGTAACAGCAGCGAGCACGAACCCAATGGCGAAGAATGGCCAAACTTCGCGGGTAGCAATCATATTAATAACCATTGCGTACCCAACGGCCACAACCATCCCACCACCGATGGTCATCCCTTGGGTTAACCAATCTGGCATAGCGTTTAAGAAGCCTTGCACTTCTTTAGCTGGGATGATCAAAAGGGCGATAGCTGGGAGGGCAATTCGTAACCCTTGTAAGCAGATAGCGATGATTTGCCAAGTATCGATCGCCCGTAAGTTACCCTTTTCGGCTTCCTTGTCCATAATGTGAATAATTGCAACTGAGATCGTCCGGACAATCATCGTTAAGAAAAGTCCGGCAACGGCCAAAGGAATGGCAATGGCTGTTGCAGTCCCCATGTTCTTAGTTGCTGCGCCACTTTGAACAAAAATAATTGCAGAAGCGACAGAGGCGAGCGCAGCGTCAGGGGCAACCGCAGCCCCAATGTTAGCCCAACCAAGGGCAATCATTTGTAATGAACCACCAAGCATAACACATGGGATCAAGTGGCCCGTTACTAAACCGATTAGCGTACATGCAACCAGGGGTTGGTGGAATTCAAATTCATCCAAGATCCCTTCCATCCCGGCTAAGAACGCTACAATTACAACTAAAATCATTGAAATCGCAGACATAATAATCTCCTTTAGTTCTTTTGCTGGTCAATCAGCGTTTGTGCCTTCTTCAAAAGGTCATCCATGTTTTCGGCAGAGCTGGATGGCACCTTCCGAACATTAAACTTAATGCCTAACTTCTTCAGTTCCTTGAAAGTATCAACGTCTTTTTGGTCCATTGCAAGTACTTGGTTAACGTTAACCTTTCCGTCACTATAAGCCATGGAACCAATATTAAGTTCCTTGATATCAACTCCCCCCTTGATAGCTTCAAGGGCATCTTCAGGAGTTTCAAACAAGAGCATGGCCTTGGTGTTCCCAAACCGGGGATCCTTGGCCACTTCGATCATCTTCTTGATCGGCACCGTGTTGGCGTGCACGCCACTTGGCGCCGCTTGGGCGATCATATTCTTCCGGAGCTTATCCTTGGCAACGTTGTCGGAAACAACAATAATCCGATTTGGATTAGTCGCCTTGGTCCAACCAGTAGCAACTTGCCCGTGAAGTAAACGGGTGTCAACCCGGGCCAGCACATACTTGATCTTTCCGTCACCGATTACCGTTCCTTCAGGAATCGCTCCTTTTGGCGTCTTATCTTGCGCTGGCGCCGTTTCAGCAGCGGCATCCTTTGGCATGATGCTTTCTGGCATCGTCTTTACGCCTTCCTTGGCCGTTTCGACGATGTGGGTTGCAATTTCCCGCGCCGTATTCATGGTAAAGCGGGAAGCGTAGGCTTCGATGACCATTGGCAGGTTCATCCCCGTAACAATTGCCCAAGTATCCTTGTGTTGGGCAAAGAGGTCGCTCGCTTGGTTAAATGGAGTCCCACCCCAAAGGTCAACTAAGAATAAAACTTGTTCCTGATCATCAAGGCCCTTAACAGCATCTTCCATTTTCTTGTGGATGTCTTCAGGTCCCTCGTCAGGTTTTAAAATTACGTGCGCCACGTTTTCTTGTTCACCGAAGATCATTTCCCCGGACTGGAAAATCCCATCGGCAAACCCACCGTGGCTGGCTAAAACAATTCCTACCATTGCTTTCCTCCTTAATGAGAATGGATAGCGTATCCTTTTCGTGATGGAAGCGAATACAATTTGTAGTATACCATAATTGATAAACGATGGAACTGGATTATTAGTAAAAACCCTAAAAAATGTAAAATTAAACGGTCGATATTCGCTTTTTAGGGTTTTCCTTTGTCAGCTAATCAATCAAAAATAACGAAAAAAAGATCTTTCAAAACTAAATTAGTTCAGTTTTAAAAGATCGGATATTGAAAAATTATTCAACCAAGTACACTTGTTCATCGATAAGGTCAAAGCTGGTTAATGCTTGATTAATCGCTTTTAGTTCCGCAGGTTGACTCAATTGGGCTAGCTGCCAGAAGCGCTTTGAGTTTGTTGCCCCGTTGCGTTCGCCGATCACCAAAAGACGAACGTTAGGAAATTGTTCCCGAAGTAGTTTGAGAATTTGATAATCGTTTTCATCTTTATCAGGTGCCCACGACATAATGACGAACTTTACTTGCTGACCATATTTTTGAATGGCAGCCACTGCCGTGAGAGTTTCTACCTCGGTGACGGGGTGTTTACCGGTTTCATTTTCTTTTACCCAGGCTTTACTATCCGTCGTGTAGATCGTCTGTAAGGGATTTTTGTCGCGAAGACCCTTAGAAATATAACCATTCCCGGCCATGATTTCGAGCACTGGTTGACCATCTAGGTATTGGGAAAGAGCGTTAATAAAGGCAAAATTAGTGTAGGACCACATTCCATAAGTATTTTCAAGATAATCACGGAAGTCCCGGAGGAGTTTATCTAATTTGGGCAGGGCCGCTGAATATTTTTCCCAAAGCACATCGCCCTGGTGGTCACCTTGGGGGTAGCGATCATTCAAAAATTGGAAAATCACGTCCTGGATATTATCGGGTAAAAGTAATTTTGGTAATGGTTGAGGTAGCAGTCCCTGCTTTAATAGCCGGTCGGCTTCGATGACATTATTGGTTAAGTATTTGATTTGGGGGAAATCACTAAAAAGTTCAGCATAGTGAGTAATTTGACCAATATAGGAAGTCGGCTTTACTTGACGTGGTGATTTTTTACTATTTTTAAGTTGCTTTTTTAAGCGTTGGAGTTGTTTTTTCTTCATTAGTCTTTAAATTTTAAGTTCAATTCTTCTTGGAGGCTATCAACATTCGTCGTGGAACGACGATTATCCTTCCCCTTTAAGTAGCCATCGATTAGTTGGAAGATTTCATACCGGTCTTCGGTGGTTAAAACCGTATGGTTAAAACTAAGATCCCGACTGGAAAAAAAGAGTTTTCCTAGGTCATAATCATTGTGGTCGGATTTACCACTTAGATAGTCCATACTAACATCGAAAAATTCTGCCAACTTGCGGACTTCAACGTAGGAGGGGGTCCGGATTCCGCGTTCCCAATTACCAATTTGCGAAACGGAATTAGGCTTTTCGTTTGGTCCCAAGTTCTTATTTAATTCATTGGCGAGTTCGCGTAAAGTAATTTTTTGGCCTCGGCGAAGGGCCCGTAATCGTTCTGGAAACATGTCGTCACATCCTTTACCTTATTATTTTAACATTAATAACCACGGAACGTGGAAAATATGCGAATTTTCTTAAATTATGGTAAACTAACGGAAGTTTTGAGAGAAGGATATTGAGAAGATGGAGAAAGCAAAGAAAACGCACCGGTGGTGGCATTGGTTGCTGGGCTTGGCTATTTTTTATATCATACTAAACTTCGTTGCCGGAGCTTATTTTTTTAATGTCGCCATGGTACCGAGTCATAAGTCGTTTGTTCACAGCCCAAATCAAGTTTTGAAAAAAAGTGATCCCCTTTATCACCAAAAGCGGTGGTTTAAAAGCGCTAAGAAACAGACTTGGCACATTACTTCGGCAAGTGGTAATTATCAGTTAGTCGCCGATTATCTTCCGGCAGCGCACCCAAGTCGGAAGAGCGTTTTGATTGCCCATGGTTTTATGCAAAATAAGGAAAGTATGGGAGCCTATGCCTACCTTTTTCATCAACTTGGTTACAACGTCTTAATGCCTGATGCTCGGGCCCACGGCCAAAGCCAGGGGAAATATATCGGCTATGGTTGGCCAGAGCGCTTTGATGAACGGAAATGGATTGATCGCCTTATTCAAAAGAACGGCCAACAGAGCCAAATTGTGATGTTCGGTGTTAGTATGGGGGGAGCAACCACGATGATGACGAGTGGGATTAAGCTGCCGAGTCAGGTCAAAGCGTTTATTGAAGACTGTGGTTATTCAAGTTTGCAAGCGGAGCTCGATTACGAAGCAGGTAACTTATACCACATTCCAAACGGGGTTCGCCAACCAATTGAATTAGCCTTGAGTGGCATTAACCGCATCAAAAATGGTTTCTTCACGCAGAGCGCTTCAGCGATTACTTCCTTACATCATAACCACCGACCGATGCTTTTTATTCATGGAGCCAAGGATACCTTTGTCCCAACCAAGATGGTGTATCAAAACTATGCCGCTACGCAGGGGCCTAAGCAACTTTGGGTAGTTCCCAAGGCTAAACACGCTTCCTCGTATGCGACGGCGCAGAAAGCTTACCAAAACCACATCGTTAAATTCCTAAACCAATACGTAAAATAATTTCCCGGGAAATTAAAGGAGAGAATCATGTTTGCTAAAAATACTTCCGTTATGTTGTACGTTGATGACCTTGCTGCTGAATGTGCCTTCTGGCGAGCAATTGGCTTTCAAATTATTATCGATGAATGTGATGGCCCGGTTCCATACTTTGCCATGAAGACGGCGCCAGAAGCCACTTTAACCTTAATTGTCTACGATCGGGACTTTATCAAAAAAGCTTCCCCCGAAGTTGTCGACAACCAACCAAGCATGCTCTTTGAAGTAGCCGACCTCCAAGCAACCTACCAACTAATTAAGAAAGTTAGTGACCTGGTTTCTCCAATTAATAATGAGCCTTTCCCGAACTTTGCTTTCCAATCTCCAGCTGGTAACTTTTATGCGGTGAAGGAAGCGGATAAATAAGCTAATAAAAATCTTAAACTAGCTTAGCCACCAAGAACTGTCGATGTTTAGGACCGTTCTTGGTGGCTTTTTTAAATTCTAGCTTCGAAAAAAAGCCATGATAGTCACCTTTTTTTCAGACGCTTTCACATTCTCCTCCCTAAATACTTCGGCGAACTTTCAATTTGTTTCCGTAAAATGCTGATCAACCTCATTAAAGCAATGATAAATTAGGGGTGATCAAATGCGAAAACGGTTGGGAATAATTATTGTTAGTTTATTGGTAATGCTTGGTAGTGGAGGATACTACTATCTCCATCGCCAAGTTGATGATGCAAGCTTACAAAAGCATTGGCATATTAACCAACTAACGAAAGCAAACGGAATTGTCAAACAGCTGGATTATACTCAGCTGAGGATCAAAAGCCTTAATGATGTATACTCAACGAAGAATCAGGCGAAGCTTACTAAGCAATTAAGGAGACTACAAGCTAAGCATCAATATTCTTTTCAGTCACCATTAGTGGTTTCCAATCCATATTTAACCAATACAACTAGTCTCTACGTTGCCTTCAAGACTCCCCAGGCGGTGAGGGTAACCTACACGATCCAAGCAACTGGCTATGATAAATACACTAAGTCGGTCTATAACCCTAAGGGTACGTATACCAAGCGCCATACTTTTCAGTTAATCGGTGCGGTTGGTGGGGTAAAGAACCGGATTACGATCACAACTACCACTGAGGATGGGCAAACCAGTAAAAAGACCTTTACCTACGTTGCCCCAAAGCTACAATCGACAGCTTCGAATACTTACCGGGTTAAAAACGGAAAGAGTAACCAAAGTTTAAGTGACGGGTTATTCGCAGTAATTGGTAACCAAACTAGTGGGACTTATAATCAAGCCACTGCCGTGCGTTCGACCCTCTTAATGGATAACAACGGAGTTATCCGTGGTGAATTACCACTTCTTGGGTATAATTCAATGCGACTAGTTACTACCCAAGATCATCAGTTAATCTATGCCATTAGTCGAACGCAAATGGTTCAGGTGAACCGGCTCGGACAAGTTACAAAAGTAATCAACGTTGGTACCCAAGGGTATGAGTTCCATCATGATTTTGTTTTGAGTAAGGATGGTGATTATGTTTGGGCCCTGGCAACCAGTAAACAACGGGAACAAAGCGCCGGCAAGTACGTAGAAGATCAAATTATTAAGATTAAGCTTGCAAGTGGTAAGGTTGTTAAGACGATTAATATGCAGACTTTGTTGCCAGCGCTATATAAAACGGCAACCGGTTTCGAAAAGCATACCTATAATGCTGGAAAGCATGACTTAGTCCACCTTAATTCAATTCAGGTAATGAAAAATGACCAATTATTGGTTAGTTCCCGGGAAACTTCGTCGATTATCAAGATTAGCCAGGCTAGTACGAACCCCCAATTATCCTATCTAATTAGCGACCAGAGTTTCTGGAAAGGGGTCGGTAATTACTCGGAATTGTTACTGAAAAAATTAGGTAATTTTGTTAGTCAAACTGGCCAACATAGTGTACTGATCCAGCACAGTCAAAAATTGAAGGCGGGTCAATACTACCTGATTATGTTCAATAATAATTCGCACCTAATGGATTCCCGACCAAACTTTAACTGGTCAAAGTTCTTTAAAAAGGACGCCAATGGTAACCGGGTAACCAATAAATACTCGATGTACTATCGGTATTTAGTTGATGAGAAAAAGAGAACTTACCGTTTAGTAGCCGCTAAACGAGTGCCAGCCTCGAGCTACGTAAGTAACGTCCAACAGTACGGTCATCACTTGATTGTTGCTGCTGGTGCGAAAAAGCAAGTCTTAGAGTATGACCAGGATGGTAAACTAATCCGTTCTTGGACTTACAAAGGTAAAAGTAAGTTAACTTACCGAATTATTAAGTCCTCGTTTAAGAATATATACTTTAAATCATAAAAAATGCCCCTGCACAGATCTGGTGGATCTGTACAGGGTCATTTTTTATTTTGCCGATCGAGGCGCATCCCCAATTTAGTTGGTGTGCTATTCCAAGTTTCTTTGAAATTAGCTAAGCTATCCCGCTACGCCAGTTGTACCTATCATCACAGAAGCTGCTTATGCCGATTGCATATACACCAACTCATCAACGGAAATGTGCTCATTGAGGGCTTTGGCGAGGTCGCTGTTGATTTCACCGTCGGCGAGGGCTTGTTGGATGGCGGAGTGTTCATCCTGAAAGGCGGTTACAAAGAGCTGGTGCATGATCTCGTTATCGAGTTGGTGGTGGCGGCCAAACGTCCGAATGCGGTTTAAGTAGAGGCGCCGGACCATGATCACTTCATTATCGTTTTGGGCGGTTTGAACCTGGTTGAGGTGGTTGTTAACTGCCCAAGTAGTCCGGGCGAGAAGCGTCCGAAGGGCTTTTTGGATTTCGTCGTTCGCTAATGTGGCTTGGACAACCCGGAACCGCCGTTGGATCCGTCGCCACTTTAGGCGTTGAATGATCGTCCGGTGTAAGGAACGAAGGCCAAGGTGGGAATGGCTGGTGAGGTTTTGGGTAATTAACCGGGCATAAAGTTTGAGAGTAAACGGACTAAACTCGTCGGTTTGGCTCAGTTCGTCTAACATGTTGCTTTCCACTTCATAACACTCTTCCAGCAATTGTTGGTAGACCGTAGGATTGATCTGGTAAGTTAGGCTCATTTGGGAACTAAGCTGGTCAATTACGGCGGCCCGTTCAAGGGGATGGGTAGTTTGCTCGTTAATCCGGTTAATCGCTGCTTGGACGGTTTGGATTAGCGAGTTTCGAAACTCGGCCCGGGTATAGCTCTTTTTCTTTGGTGGGAGGATTTTGGGAAAGGCAATTGCCCCAACGGTAATACTAATTAAGATGACCAAGGCCGCAATCAGGATCATCGTGTTCCGCAAGCCTAACGGAGCTCCCTTAACGGTCAGGGGAATTGAGAAGGCTAAGGCCAAGGTAATCGTCCCGTGAATTCCCCCGAGGGCGAGTAAAAGGGCGGCTTTGGATTGTTGGGTTGGCTGGCCTTGCAGATCAACGAAGTTTAACCGTGCCCACAAATAACGGATTCCGGCGGTTAGTAAGTAAAGGCAAACTGCAATGACGATTAAGGTACCTAATCCTTGGGGCGTCGTTGCCCCTAAAACTTGCGGTAAACTTAGGCCTAAGAAAACAAAGACAATCCCGTTTAAGGTATCACTTACAATTTGCCAGAGGGTGGTGGTAGCGATCTGAACCTTAGTTGAAGTTAAGCGGAGCCGATCATTTAACAGGCTGTGCATTACCCCGGCCGCCACCACCGCTAAAATACCGGAAGTATGGACTTCTTCGGCTAGCCAGTAAACCACAATCGGGGTCATTAGGTTCATCGGGATGACAATCTGGCCAATATCTACATTTGTCCGCATTAAAAAGAGGCGGAGTTCGATAATTAGCCAACCGGTAATCACCCCAATTAAAATCCCGCCGATAAAGACGTAGAGAAAGGTCGAGATACTAGTCAAGAACGAGAATTTGCCGGAGGATAAACTGGTTGCTGCTAAACTAAAGAGGACCAAACCGGAGGCGTCATTAAACAGAGACTCGTGCTCTAAGGTTTGGTGAACCTTTTTCGGCATTGCCACCCCCGTGGTTAGCGATTTAACGGCCACCGCATCGGTTGGAGTAATGATTGCTGCCAACATAAAGGCCAAGGGTAAGGTAAAAGCGGGTACGGCGGCGTGTAGTCCAAGGCCAGCAACGAGAACGGTAAAAATTGCTAAGTAAACGGTCATCGAGAGAATTTGTTTAACGTTTTTGGAAAGGGCCCGGAACGAAGCATTTTGGCCGTCATTAAACATTAACGGGGCAATGATTAAGAGCAAAAAGGTTTCTGGTTCTAATTCAAAGGTTGGGATGGTGGGCCAGATGGCAAAGATAATCCCAATGAAAATTTGGTAAACCGCTAGCGGTAAGCGGGGATAAAACAGGTGAGCAATATTCGCGATCACCACCGCCACAATTAAAGTGATGATCCCAAGGATCGTTGACATAAAATTCCTCCTTAATTAAACATTTCGATTATCCAGCAACGAAGAGCAAAATTGAAGATAGGCGGTCCTTTCCAACCGCTAAAAAAAGCGGGTTATGAGAAGAAATCTTCACGTAATCCGCTTGGGTTTTCGTTAACGGTCTAATAAAACCAAGATGGCCATCACGATATTATAGACCCATAATCCCGCCGCAATTAAACCGGCTAGAATTAATAAGGCCATACTTAAACCGGAAAGGGCCCAGCTATTAAAGTCAGTTGAAAAGCCAATTCCCGTAATTAATAGGAGGGCAAAGATTCCGAAAATTGCGGGAATGACTTGACTCCAAAAGGCCCGTTTAGCGTGGTAAGCCACGGCCTCATTGGGGTTGCTCATTAACCGGGCAACCAGCCAAGCAATTAATGGCAAGACTACCGGCATGAAAAGAACGCTAAAATAACAAATACTGGCCATTAACCGGCTCAGTGTATCAATTGGGGAAAAAGTTGGTTTCATCATGTCCTCCTTAGTAAGTAATTGATAATTATATTTTACCAAATTAACTTACGGAAGGGCAATTAAGCCCCCTTGAACTAACGCTAAACTTACTACCAAGATTACCCAGTCCCGTGCAGTGATCCGAATTTGGTGGGCCGTTGTCCGCGCTTGATCATCAACAAAGCCATGCGATTCCATGGCTTGGGCGACTTGGTCTGACCAAGTCAGGGCGCTTAAAATCGCTTTAAAATACAATTGGGGTGACCAAAAAGAAAGGGTTAAGCCCCGCATTTGACCAGCTGCGCGGATGGTTTTCACCGCACTGATGATTCGCGGAACCAGATTGATGGCGGCTAAGGTCCCATAAGCAAACTTGGCGGAAAGGTGACAGTTTTGTTCTAAGGAGCGGGCAAGCTCCAATGGTGTCGTTGCTAAAGTTACGGCACTTCCTAAGCAGACATAGACGTAGATCCGAGAAGCAAGGACTGCCGCAAAGAACCAGTCGTGGCCTGGAGAAAAGGCCCCAATGGTAATTGCTAAGGTGGCAGCAGGAATGGCCGGAATTGCGATTAGGCGGACTAAGGTTAACCCACTGGGCCGGGTCTTGAGGACTAAGCTGAGTCCGATCATAATTAGGATTAAGTTAATGCCCAACTTTTGGGTAAAGGAAACCTCCAGGGAAATTAACAGCACTAAGGCAAGTTTTAAACTGGGATTCATGCTAGCACCTCCCCACGATCAACTAAGTGTTGGTTTTGCAATTTAAAGTGGCAATCCACCCAATCTGCCAGACCATTTAATTGGTGAGAAACGACGAGGATGGTAGCGGGAGCCGTGGCTTGGCAAGCATCAATTAATTCTCGGATAGTCTGAGCTGATTTAGCATCTAAGCCAGCAAAAGGTTCGTCAAGGAGTAAGAGGGGTTGGCCCATCATTAGCATTATCAGAATTTGTAACTTCTTTTGTTGGCCACCAGAAAGGGAATAGACCACCCGATCTGTCAAATCGGCTAACCCCAATTTAGTGAGGGCATTTTGGAGGTTAGCTGGTGTGAAATAGGGATGGCGCCCTTGTTTTTGGCTCAAGGCTAGTTCTTCCGCTACAGTTACGTTTAAAAATTGATCCGCGGCATGTTGGAAAACCAAACCACACTTCCGGCCCCAACGCCGGGCAGAATATTTGCGGAGTTCTTGGCCCGCGTAAAGTAAACTTCCTTGATAGGTCCCGAGTTTGGCCAGAACCTTGAGCAAGGTTGACTTCCCGCTCCCGGATTCACCGGTTAAAAGACTAATTTGGTTTTCCGGGAGTTGAAAGTGGGCTTGATCGATTAAAACTTGGTTGGGTTGGGTAATTTTAAGATTTGTTCCAGTCAAAATTGCCGGAAATTGTGCAGCTGGTTTGGCTGGAATCACCGGTTGCTGATTTGCTGCTACTAGTAATTGCCGGACTGCTTGGCTGGTTAAAACCTGTGTTTGATGGTCGGTTCCAAATTGAATCACGTTAGGACTAACGGCCTGGTAATTGCTTAAATCATGGTCCGCGATAATCACAGTTTTGCCGGCCTCAACTTGGCTTTGAAGTTGCTGTAACAGGCGCTTACGATTAACCGGATCCAGGCTAGCGAAGGGCTCATCTAAGAGGATCACTGGTTTTTGCATCGCAATAATTACTGCCAAGGCCGCCCGTTGTTTTTCTCCGCCTGAGAGGGTGGCAAATTGCCGGTGGGCGAGGTGACTGATTTCAACGGTCGCAAACGCCGCTTGAATCCGGGCCGGCATTTCTACAGGTGGAATTTGCAGGTTTTCTAAGGCAAACTCTGCTTCGTGCCAGGGAGTATCCATCGCAAATTGGAGGCTTGGATCTTGAAACATCATCGCGGCTTCGGTTGCTTTGAGGCTAATTTCACTTCCAGGATCAAGTTGACCACCGTATTTGGGTAACAGACCGGCCAGAATTTTTAAGAGGGTGGATTTGCCGCTCCCGGAAGGCCCATAAAGGAGGGTCATCGTTTTCCGGGGGATGGTTAAATCAGCTACTTTTAAAACTGGGAGTTGCGGTTCGTAACTAAAACTGAGGTTGTGGATTTCAATTGCTTGGGTCATTTTAATTGGTCTTAATCACATGGGCCCGTTCTAAGAGATTAGCGACTAACTTAACGAGGACCCCGCAGAAAATAAACATCGAAACAAAGCGAGCAATCAGTAAAATCAAATTCAGTTGCAAACTAAAGTGAGCATAACCATTCCGGAACCAGTCCCACCCAAAAGTAATGAAAGTTGAAGTGAGTGCTGAAGTAGTTAACCCAAACCAATCAAAGTGCTTATAAGCCGTAAGGGTAAACCCAAGTTCGCTAGCGACCCCTTGGACAAAACCAGAGATCAGGTTGGAAGCTCCCCATTGGCCCCCTAAGAACATTTCCCCAGCCGCTCCTAAAAATTCACCGAGAAAGGAAGCGGCCGGTCGCCGGAGAAGCATCGCCGCCATTGGACCAGCCATGCACCAAAGCCCCATTGTGATATCGTTGGCCATTGGTCCCAAGCCAACTGGGGTTAAAACTATGGAGAGACCATTATATAAGAAGTCACCGGCATAGTAGATGACCCCGAAAATGATTCCAATCAAAGCCAACAAAATAACTTCCTTGAGTTGATAACGTTTTGACATCGAAATGTCCCCCTTGTGGAAATAAATTTCAATCCACGCCAACAAAAAACACCCCAACAGAAAGCCTGCGGGGTGCGGGTTAAATCTATCTTTTGCCGATTCACCGAATGTAACTCCCTACGCTGGTACTAACCAGATCAGGTTAAATGGGTATTATCTCAGCCAAAGGCACCCCAGACATGGTATTGATAAGCATATTATAACGAATTCGCTTCCAATTGACAAATAAGGTCACTAGTGACGCACCATAATTAACAGATTGTGGAAAACTTTGAAGAACACGAATTGTGAATTTAGCTATCAAAATCATCATTAACCATAACCAAGCTGGGGAAAAGTAATGATTTATCCACAATAATTTGGTGGAAAAGTTGAAAACTTGTGGATAACTTATGGATAGATTATAACAATCAGTCCAATTTAAACACCACGTACCGTGGATTGAAAAAGCATCACTAAATTGGCTGCTAATGTTAGACCACGGAAAGTGGATTAAATAGGTAAAAAGTAGAGAGGTTGGGAAAAAAGCTCCTTGACGGCCTGGTTGGGATAAGAAGAACGAAGGTTGATTCATTAGAATCGACCTTTCGTTCGCACTTATCCGCTAAGGCCGTGATTTGGAGCGAACCAGCCAACTGGTTTGGCGTTTGTGAGCCCATGCAAGGCTGAATAGGTTGGTGCGACCGTTAGGAAAGTAACTGCCATTCAGCTACTGCTTTGACCTTAGTTACTGAGTAACATTCGGAGATGAAAAAGAGGACGAGGAGAAACCAAGGTTTCTTCTCGTCCTCTCACGGTCAAATAAGTTTAAATGATGTTTATTTAGATAAAATTATCCTAATGTTCTTTGAAGAGGTTCGTTAAAAGGTCCATGAAGGTAGCCAAGTAGCGATCCTTATCAACATTAACGGCAACCTTAACGTTTGGGTTAGGATCGTTCAACTTGTCCTTGTCACCGACCGTCCGAGCGTAGTTGTGTTCATCGTAGATTACCTTCATGAAGAGGCTAATCGTTTGAATAAAACTTGGGTCGAGGGAAACTCCAACGGCGAGTGGGTCGTGAAGGGCACAACCATGCTTGTCGATGTCGAGGTTATAGTAAGCATCGATGTAGAAGTCGGTGATATCAGCGTAAGCTTTTCCGGCCTTAGTCCCAAGTTCCCGCCATTGTTGGGTTTCTTTCTTGGTTAAGAGGGTCCGCAAAGTAACATCAAGGCCAACCATCGTTAGTGGTAAGTCACTGGTCAAGACCGTGTTAGCAGCCTTAGCATCTTGATTGATGTTGGCTTCGGCAACGTCAGTTACGTTCCCTTCAACCGTTAACGCCCCACCCATGAAAGTGACATTCCCAATTAAGTGGGCAATTTCAGGATCCTTTTCAAGAGCCGCCGCCAAGTTGGTCATTGGCCCAGTTGGGATGATGATTAAGTCCTTCCCATACTTGTGAGCAGCTTCGATGTAAAAGTCAACCCCCGATTGTGCTTCTACTTGCCGCTTTGGTTCTGGAAGTTCGACTTCTCCAATCCCGTTGTTCCCGTGGATATCCTTGGAAACTTGCATTACATCAAAGTGGTCGCTTGTGCTGGAGTGTGGCAGACCCAAGAAAACTGGAACGTCTGGTTGGCCAAGTAATTCCAAAAGCTTCAAGCTGTTTTGTGCACAAACGTTGAGGAGGTTGTTTCCGTATGAAGAAACAATCCCAATCAAATCAACATCAGGAGCCGCAACGGCGTAAGCAATTGCTAAAGCATCGTCCACCCCAGTGTCCAAGTCAAGAATCATTTTCTTTTGTGCCATGATAAGTCCCTCCAAAGAATATAATCAGTTTTTGAGAGTAGTAACGTTTTACCTCTTAATAATAACTAATAATGAAAAGGATTACAATCGGAAATTTCCGTTTTTTGCTCCCTTTTGATGCTAATGATACAATGAAAGCACGGTAGATTTAAAGTGAGCGAGGCAAAATGATGGAAGAAAAAATTTATGATGTTGTTATTGTTGGTGGGGGACCGGCCGGAATGTTTGCGGCTTTTTATTGTGGGTTACACGAGTTAAAGGCACAATTAATTGAAGCACTCCCAACCTTAGGGGGGCAACCGGCTGCTTTGTATCCCGAAAAAAAGATTTGGGATGTTGCTGGGAAAGCCGGGGTCACTGGTCGCCAATTAGCAGTGGATTTGCAATCCCAAATGGCAGTGGCGCCGATTGATACCGTGCTCGGGCAAACCGTAACCAACGTTCAAAAGGAAGCCGATGGGACCTTTATCGTTACCACTGCTACTGGAACTTCCCGGGCCAAGGCAATTTTAATCGCCCTGGGGAAAGGGGCCTTTACCCCGCGGCCCTTGGCTCTCGAAGGGGTTGATCACTTAAGTAAGGAGCAACTCGATTACTTTGTGACTAAGAAGGATGAGTATGCTGATAAAGAAGTTGTCGTCCTTGGCGGAGGCGACTCCGCAATTGATATGGCCTTAATGTTAGAACCGATTGCCAAGCAAGTTAGCTTAGTTCACCGGCGGGATCAATTCCGGGCTTTGCCAAAGACAGTTTCGGATTTGAAAGCTTCTAAAGTTCAATTGTTAACGCCATACTTACCAAAGGCAATTAGCGGCCAAGCAAATGGTAAGGTTGAGATAACCTTGAAGAAAATGAAGAGTGAAGCCGAGCTGACCATTACTACGGATAAGGTTTTGGTTAACTACGGTTTTACTTCTAATAACGCTGCTTTGCAGGATTGGGACTTGGATTTAGCGAGCGACCATAATTTAATTACGGTTGATTCAACCATGCAAACTAGCGTTGAAGGGGTATACGCAATTGGCGATGGGGTTACGTATCCAGGGAAAGTAGCCTTAATTGCGAACGGCTTTGGGGAAGCCCCTGTCGCTGTAACTAGTCTTGCTAAAGCCCTCTACCCTAAGAAGCGGATGGCCATGCATAGTTCGTCGATGAAGTTGTGAACTATTTCCCGGGTTGCACAGGATGTTGCCGTAATGTAATTAACTTTATCATATAAAAAAAACGGTTAGGGAGAAAATTCCTGGTCGGTTTTTTGCTTCGCTAAAGTAACTAGTTATTACTATCAGGATTAGTAATCTTAATCCGGTTTGAACTAGTTGAAGAGTGATTTACTTCCGGTGCATCGGTAGAGTATAGGTTAGCAGTGGTCTTATTGCCATTTTCGGAATAAAGACTGGTTGACTTACTTCCCTTTTCTTTTTCAATCTTCTCGGCTTTTTGCAAACCATTTGAGTAGTTATAGTCGTTAGCTTTAACCGGAGTAAAGCCCTTTGGATCGTAGAACCGTAATAGGTTCTTTTGGTTTAAGGAATCGGAAAGGTGGAGTTCTTTAGTAACGAAATCCTGGTCCTTTTCGACTTGTTTTTGTTGCTTAGCGGTAAGCTTAGCAATTTTGCCAGTGGTGGTATCGTAAATCGTACCATTAACACTGGTATACTTTGGGGTTACAAAATCTTGGTTTCGGAAGGCAACAACTTGCTTATGTTGGGAACTAAAGAGGTCCGTCCCAAACATAATGTAACGTTTCGTAGAGATCCCAAGTAAGTGCAAGAGCGTTGGTAAGACATCGATTTCGCCACCATACGTGTTATAAATCTTCCCTTGGTTAGTTCCAGGAATGACAAACATTAATGGAACTCGTTGTAGCATCGCGTTGTCATAGTCATTCCAATCTTCACTCGACTTACCCAAGACACTGGCTAAATTCTTGTTTTCGGAATTGGAAATCCCGTAGTGGTCACCATAAATCATGATGATTGAATTTTTGTAAAGTCCCGACTTTTGTAAGTAAGTGAAAAATTCCTTCACAGCTTGGTCAAGATAGTGAGCAGTGACAAAGTAGTTATCAACGTTGGTGTCCCCGGTATTGGTAGTAGTGAAGTTTGGATCTTTATCTTCACTATCTAATTCATAAGGGAAGTGGTTCGTAACGGTGATGTACTTAGCATAGAAAGGTTGTTGTAAGTGTTCAAGGTATTTTACAGAATCCGCAAATAAGAGCTTATCTTTCAACCCATAACCGGTGGCCTTGTCACCAGAAGTGTCATAATAAGAAGCATCAAAGAAATACTGATAAGGTAGGTTTTTATAAACGTTGTTCCGGTTCCAGAAGGAGGCGACGTTTCCGTGGAAGACCCCAGTGGTATAACCGGCCCGCTGTTCGAGGATTGCCGGCGCCGCTTCAAAGGTATTGTCACTCCCTAAGGTTGCAAATAACGATCCTTGGGGAAGGCCAAAAGTACTGGTTTCTAACATGTTTTCGGCATCGGAAGTTTTTCCTTGGCCGACTTGGTGGAAGAAATTACTAAAGGCATAAGTACTATTACTGTGGTAGAGAGAATTTAAGAACGGGGTTACTTCTTGGCCGTTGATCTTCCGGTCAATCAAGAATTGTTGGAAACTTTCGAGGTGAATTATGATCACGTTCCGCCCCTTGGCAATACCAAAGAGTTTATCGTTTGGCTTGGCGTAGAGCTGATCCGTGAATTTCTTGACCTTTTCCAGTTGGGACTTAGTAGCGGATTTTCGCATCGTATAAGTATGTTGAGAACGAACTAAATCGTAACCGGTAAAAGTATCCACCCCTAAGTACTTAACGATGTAAGTCCGGTCAAAGGTCCGCCCAAGTAACTGGGGCCGGCTAAATTCAGCAACCATGATATTAAGCCCTAAGCAGAGAATCCCGACTGAGGTGGCCGCAAAAGCCAACCGGTGGCCAATTGCGCGGGGATCAAATTTGATCTTTCGAAAGAGCATCAATAGTAAGATTACAATAATATCTAACCAGTAGAAAATATCGTGGATGTTGGTTAGGGCTAATGATGACGCTGATAGCCCTTGGTTAACCTTCGAGTAGCCGGTCATCGTAGCGATGGTCATAAAATCGGTGAATTCCCGGAAGTAGATAACGTTGAGGTACAACAAAACAGTATTGGCGATGTAGAGTCCCATTACTACGGGATAAAAGAAGCGTGAACGCTTGAAATAAAGGCCAATACTTAAAAGAATAATGGTGGTTGCGAGGGGATTAAAAAAGGTAATTAAGCCTTGAACAAAACTCGTATCCCCAAGTTTAAAGTCAGTTACATAGGCAAATAAGGTCTTGGCCCAAAAAAGAATAATTAAGAGGGCAAAGAACCCAATCCGGGTACTGACGAAGTTCCCTAGTTTTTTCATTTCGGGTGGTTCCTCACAAACATTTTATTTCGCTACTGAATTGAGTAACGAGGCGTTCCCCAGTTTTCCCGGGAAATAGTTTAACGCCAACTATTTTATCACAGAACCCCTTAAAATAAGCCACGATTTCGAATCATAGCAGAAAATTAAGAGATAGTTGACCAAATTTTCGTTTTAAAATGATATTGACAAAAACAAAGAACAATAATATATTAAAATCGAACATAAATCGAAAATAGAAATCAATTAAGAAAGAAGTGTTCTTGATGAAAATGCCAATTTTTAGTGAAGAAGAAAGCCAACGAATTGCTAGCCATTTCTTTAAGTATGAATATCAAGATCCAGGAATTAAAAAGTGGGGTGGCTTCTTTTTAAGCGAACATACAGCCAAATTAGCAAAGGGTGACCTTGGTCAATCCAAACGAGCTCAAGCAACCCCTCACCCAGTGATTGATCCAAGAGAAGCATGGGGACCGAGTGAATACTAAAGAGGTTAAATATAGTGTGACTAGCGGGAAACACTATGTTAACTGTGGTTGCTGAGTAGTAAAAAAAGGGTGGGAAGAAACTCAAGTTTCTTCCCACCCTCTTTGTCATCTCCGAATGTTACTCAGTAACTAAGGTCAAAAAGCACGGCCTTAGCGGATAAGTGCGAACGAAAGGTCGATTCTAATGAATCAACCTTCGTTCTTCTTATCCCAACCAGGCCGTCAAGGAGCTTTTTTCCCATCCTCTTTTCTAAGATTAGTTATTAAACGTTCCTGCTTCAACTTGCTTAATGAAATCGGCAAGGTGTTTGTAGTAAACGTCGGGATTATCGACCATGTGGTGGTGACCACCATTTGGCGTGGTTACCAGCTTGGAGTTAGGAATCAAGGATGCCATCGTCTTCGCCGTATCGAGGGGCATGGTTTCATGTTCCCCAAAGGTTAAGAGGGTTGGTACCTTGATATTTTTGAGTTGGTCCCGGAAGTGCCAGTCCTTGAGCTTCCCAGTGATGACAAATTCGTTGTCGCCTTGGAAGGCGTTGTAAACAGCGGACCCGGCAATATCAGCTAAGTGGTAGAGTTTAGATGGTTGTTTCCGATCGACGAAGTTTTCGTTTAGAACTTGAACGTCTTGTTGGTAACGATTATTAGCGTAGTCGTTTTTGGCTTCACATTCCTTCATGAAGGCGACTTCTGCAGCCGGTAAAATTGCTTCCCGGCACTTGTTAACGTGGTCAACATATTCGTCGATTTCATCAACCATTGAGGAGATAATGGCCCCCTTCAAGTGTTGCCCGTATTTAACAGCATATTCTTGAACTAAGAGCCCACCCCAACTTTGACCAATTAAGTAAAAGTTATCGATACCGAGCTTTTGCCGTACTTCTTCAACTTCATCTAAGAAGTATTCGTAAGTAAGGTACTTATCAGCGATGGCTGGATCACTGTAATCCGGTTGATCAGAGTAAAGTGATCCTAGTTGGTCGTACATGTGAACTTGAACGTCGAGCCCTTGTTTCTTTAATTGTTGAGCCGTATCTTCCCAGTATTCGTGATTGCCACCAGGACCACCATGGAGAGCTAGCAAGTGGATCTTACCGGTTCCTTGGGTGTTTGTCCAAAGGTGATAACCATTGTCAAGTGTCAAAATTTTCGTACCAGTACGCATAAATTAATCCCTCTTTCCCAAAAGCGTATAAAAGTTAGTATACGCTTCTGAAAGTGGAATCGGCAAGTTAATCGCGGGGGACTTCTAACCAACAGTTAGCTAGATCAAGCGTGTAGGTTAAAGGTTCATTTCCCCGGAGGGTCATTTGGTAATCAGTTGCGAAGATGATTAGTTCTAGTTGATGATTAGCTGGTAGTCGATGGAAAATCGGTTGGAGGGGGAAGTCAACGTCGACAAACTGATTTGGCTGAAGGTCATCAACCTGGCTAGCTGAATGGCGATTTTGGAGATTGATGTGCCCAAAAGATATTACCTTAGCAGGACTAACTTGGCTAGCTAGTTTAAATTCGCGAAGATCATCACTACCAAAATGGAAGCCAGCCCGTAAGCTCCGGGGATTAATGGTAACGGGACTGACGGTTAGGCGTTTGGTAAGCCCACGATCGACTAAGAAAGCCGAAAGCAGGCCATGATCAGCGTTTACCTTTACGCGCGCATGAACATGTGGGGTTCCCCGGTAAGTTATTTTCTGGGAAATATTTGCGGTCCGGAAATGAGCACTAAAACTCCCGTTATCAGCTAAGAGGGCTTGTTGCCATTGGTTAGGGTGGTGACACCAGGCTTGATATTGCTCCGCCGGATGACCGTCGGTAAAGAATTGGGTAGTGGCTTCAACGGCTTTCGGGGTTAGGCATCCTGTGCCCCAGTTAAAGTGGGTGGTTTTTACGCCGTCCCAATCGTTAACGGTCCGCCAAGTTTGCGGGGTGTAATTATCCTGAACCAGAACGGCTGGTAGGACTTCATCGGCCTGATTATCAAACCGCCATAAATGTTTAGCAAACCAAAGATTAATCATTTCGCTGTAGTCAAGGGATTGGAAGGCGTTAATATAGATGTGTTTTCCTTGATGCAGAATAATTTTAGCAGGAATTCCATTGGCCTTTAAGCCATCATAAAGCGCCTTAACTTGATTAGGCTTGACGTTATCATCGTTTAAACCGTGGACCATCATTACCGGACACTGAATGTTCTTGATTTGGGGCCGGTAATTCCGCGCGGCCCAAAAAGCGTTGTAGTTCCCGGTTTCCCGGTCTTGGGCGCGGGCCATTTGGTGGAGGTAGTGATCATTGGTGGGCTTGATTTTAAGGTAGTCGGCTAAATTTTCCGTCCGACTAAAGGTTTCGGCCGCCAAAACATCAGCGTCTTCACCTTGGAAACCACCGGGAGCCATGACAAGACCATTTTCGCGGTAGTAGTCATACCAACTGGAGATGGCAGCTTCTGAAACGATGGCGCTAAGGCCAGCAACGCCAGTCGTCGCGACCGCTGTGGAAAGGGTCCCTAAATAAGAACGCCCCGTCATCCCCACGTGGCCATTACACCAGGCGGCCTTGATTAATTGGCCACTGGTCCGGTCAGTGAAGGCCTGGCGATCACCGTGAAGCCATTCCACGACTGCTTGCATACTAGCTGTTTGCTCAGGAGACCCGCAGGTTTGGAGACCATCGGAATCTTTGGTTCCAATTCCGGCAGCGTAAACAATGGCGTACCCCCGGGCCGCTAAGTAATTATTTAAGGTATAGCTGGGGGTTTCACTGAAGGTTTCTGTAGCCTGAGAAGCTTCCCCCGTGATGGTTTGATAAGACTGTGGTTGAGGGAAGTGCAGTTCAGCTGGCGCCTGGTCGCTAGTTAACTTATGGGTAAGGGGATGGTTAACCTGATGGGTTACTTTTTCCCCCCAAGCATCATTGGTTCCTTGATTGTAAGGACTGGCGGTGAAAACTGCTGGGACTTTTAGGCCGTGGTTACTTTCGACTGGCCGGATAATTTCAGCTTTAACGAGGTCGGCATGGCCGTCAAAGTCAGTATCAAGGTCGGTTTCAACATAAACTACCTCGCGGATGAAGGTTGCGGGGTCAAAACAGGCAATTGGTTGACCGTTAAAGATGAGGGGCTTTTCCGTAGCCGGCAGTTGATACGTCCAGGCTAAGGCCCCATCGGCGACTAACTGATCTAAATGCCGATAACCATTGTTATTCCGGCTAATTAGGAGCTGGTAAAAGGCATCCGTAACTGTTGCGACATTCCAGCTAGTTGGATCAAGGAGGGGAAGCCTGATTTTTTCAACCGCAGCTACCGGCGCCGTTACCTGATAATCAACTTCTGGAATAAAGTGAAGTAATTGTAAGGCGATAAGGTCAAAAATTGGCGTTGTTAGCGGGTCATCACTCGTTAGCCAGGCCATGACAGATTGGTCTTTGGTGGCGGCCAGACCATTTAACCATTGGTTAGCACTAGTGGCAGTTTTAGCCGCCGGATGACTAGTAACCAAAAAATGTTTGAGTAGGGCCTTGGGGGTTAAGGCTTGCCAGTCGTCAGGTAGCAAACGAAGGGCTTTGAGTTCGGCTTGTCGTTCAGCCGGCGTCGTAGGTTGAATTGCAAATTGATTGTTCCGCATAAAAAATCCTCCTGGGAAAAATAATTACCCCCATTATCGCACTGTTAACGATAATGAGGGTAAAAATTAGCGATTTAGTTTACTGTGGCGGTAACCGTAGCCAAAGTAAAGTAACAATCCAATCGCAAACCAGATTCCGGCCCCAATAAAAGTTTCTTTCTTTAATAGACACATCATTGCTAAACAAGCCACGCCAGAAAGAATTGGGAAAACTGGATAAAGGGGCACCTTAAAACCGCCTTGGTTGGAGATTTCCCGGTTGTGCCGCAAGGGGATAATCCCAAAGGAAACGAAGGTGAAGGCTAATAAAGTCCCAATATTAACCAAACTAGTTAAGTGGTCAAGGGAAACTAGCCCGCCCATGAAGGCGATGATTAAGGCTACTACCCAAAGGGCATTTTGGGGCACACTAGTGTGGGGATCAAGCTTGGCGAGAAAGGTTGGTAACATCCCGTCCCGGCCGATAGAGTAAACTAACCGCGAACTGGAGTAAATCATGGTAACCATCATGGTGAACATACCGATTAAAGCCCCAATGGATAGCACATCAGCCAACCAGCTTTGGTGGACCATTTCAAGGGCAAAGGCAACCGGGTTGGCAACATCTAGCTTGGTATACTTAACCATCCCAACCAAGACCGCGGCAACCCCCATGTACAGGACTATTGCGATCAACAAGGTACCGATGATCCCGGTTGTCATATTTTTCCGGGGGTTTTTAACTTCGGCAGCAGAAGACGAAATGGCATCAAATCCCAGGAAGGCAAAGAAAACCGTCGTCGCCCCTTGGAAGACCCCAGTGATGTGGTAAGGCAAGAAGGGGTGATAGTTGCCCGGCTTGATAAAGAAAACCCCAACCGCAATGAAGATCACGATAATAGCAATTTTGAGGACCACGGCAATGTTGTTAATCCGCATTGAGGTGTTCATTCCATGCGCCAACATCGCCGTAATTGCTAAGACGATAATGACCGCAATCAGATTGATATAAGTTCCGTGAGCGGGATCAAAGGGACCACTAAGTGCGGTGGGAACTTTAATCCCGACACTGGCTAGTAAGGAATTAAAGTAGGCCGCCCACCCCGTTGAAACGGCCGCTACTGCCAACATATATTCCAAAATTAGGGACCAGCCCAAGATCCAACCGATAATTTCACCGAAAATCACGTTTCCATAAGAATAGGCACTTCCGGCCACGGGTAAGGCGGACGAAAATTCAGCGTAACACATTCCGGCTAAAGCGCAGACAATCGCGGCCAAGAAGAAGGATAGGATTACCCCCGGGCCAGCATCGGTGGCTGCTACCGTCCCGGGAAGGATAAAGATCCCGGTTCCAATCACGGCGCCGACACCCAGGGCAATTAAGTCAAACGCCGTTAGTGACTTAACAAATTTTTGGTCCGTCCCTAAATAACGTTCGAGACTTTCTTTCCGAAAAAGATTCATTTACAAACTACCTCCATTGGGGGTTGATTAATTAGTCTCTCCTAGTTTAATTAAATTTTGATGAGAAGTCAATGATAAAGGGCGCCGGGTAATCCTAATTTTCGCTCCTCCCAAAGTTTTGGCTTTTGTAGTAACGAAAAAGGGGCTGGCTGACTTCAATGGTAATGATTACGATAAGGTTGGACGTGATCTAGCAGGGAAACTTGCTTTTCTGCGAAAACTTGGTAAAAATAGGGATAATTAGTTAACGAAAGGAAGGAAGAATAATGGCATTAGAACGGACCAGTGGTGCAGTGGTTTATCGCCATCATCAAGGACAATTAGAATACTTACTTCTTCAAAGTACAAATCAAGGAAATTTCTGGGGGTTCCCCAAGGGACATGTTGAAGGGGATGAAACCCTGTTGGCAACTGCTAAACGTGAAATTAAAGAAGAAACTAGTTTAGCCCTAACCATTAATACCCAATTTGCGGTTTACACCCAGTATGCTTTACCGAATGGTAACCACAAGGAAATGACCCTCTTCACGGCAGAATTAACGGATCAAGCAGCATTGACTTTGCAGGCGGCAGAAATTAAAAACGCGGCCTGGTTGCCTTATCAAGCGGCGCGGGAACGGTTAACTTACGATAATCTAAAGCAATTATTGGACGAAGCCAATGCCTACTTAACGGCTAAGTAAGATGAAACAAATAATTGTTCTTTGTGGGGCGGCTGGCACCGGAAAAACCACGGTTCAGACCTACTTACAAACTCACTTTAATTTCGCCCGGGTGGTGACGCATACGACCCGGTTGCCCCGCCAAGGGGAAGTTAATGGACAGGACTATTACTTTGAAACGCCCGCTTCAATGGCCAAATTACACCTTTTAGAAAAGGTTGTGTACGATCATCATCAGTATGGATCTTCAAAAGAAGGCCTTGCGCGAGCGCTTGCTGACCACCCCGGGGCCGTGATTGTGTTGGATACAAAGGGCGCAACGACTTATCAGCAGGTTCTGGGGGATCAGGTTGTCGTCGTCTTCTTGACGGTTTCACCGACGACAGATTTAGGTCATCGCTTGGCGCAACGGGGGGATGATCCGGAAAAGATCCAATCCCGGCTTACTAGTGCGGAATTTCAACGGGACTTAACCTTACCAACGACCTTACAAGGTAAAGCCATCGTGATCAAAAATGATGAGTGGGCACAAACGAAAACTCGTTTAGATCAACTGATGGCAACTATTTTAGTGCCCAAGGGGGACAATTGATGAATGATGATTTAAAAGCACAAGCAATTAAAGCACTCAAGCAAGGACACTATCGGGTAACGAAGCAACGACAACACCTAGTTGATTTACTAATTGCCCATCCGGATCACTATCTCGACATTACGGAGTTAGATGATCAAATGCGGCAAATCTATCCTGGAATTAGCCATAATACGATTTACCGAAACTTAAGTGAATTTCAAGAGTTAGGTCTAGTTGAATTTACCCGGCGAACTAATGGACGGGCGGTCAAATTTAGCTGTGAGCGGCCCCACCATCACCACTTTATTTGTCAAAAGTGCGGGAAGGTTTTTGAAATTAAGCTGCCACCGTGGGATGCTAGTTATTTTGAAAAACAATTACCGGGGGCCAAGATTACCGGACATGACTTTGAATTATACGGCTTGTGTGCCGATTGCTTGCGCCAAGCAGAGACGAAAGAACCTTAAAAGTTTTACCGATTCTTTAATTGTTTTGTCCCCTAAATCAGCTACAATTAAGGTTACAAGACAGGAAGGATGAGAATTATGAAAACTCCCCCGTTTGTGACACCGTTTGCCTTAGTTTCGTTGGTGCTTGCTTTAGGGGCGACGAACGTGGTGGTTAACAAAACTACCCACACTAATGAAGGGGCCAAGGTGACCTCAGTAAGTACAAGCTCCAACCCAGACCATCAACCGACGGATAACAGTCGGGGTGATTCCTCAACGAATAAAGATAGTCGGGTTGACCAAAGTAGTGATGCGCAAGATGACAATTCCACAACGGATACGAGTCGAGCTAACAGGACCAGTACGACGCAAAATCAGGATGATAGCCAAACTGATACTAAGAGTACGACAACGAATAATCAAACTACGAATTCAAGTTCTGCTAGTTCAACGGCCCAAACTAATTCCACCACTACTAACAACACCACAACGCAGAATACGAGCAACTAGGAGGGCGGCCAATGTTTAGTTTTTTAGACATGATTAATAGTTCGCTTAGTTACTTTAATATTAAGCCGACACTGAAAAATAAGATTTATGTAGTTATTGCCACTTTAGGGGATGGCTACTTAATTTACGTTACTTGGCGTTTGTTCGCCAACCAAGTTTGGGTGCGAGCCCTCCTTTATTGTTTAGCGGTCCTCTTTTTAACCTATTATCTGTATTTAAATGCGGTCTATTATTTCTTAAATCGGACCTCTAAGTTAGATTTTCTTTCACCGTGGTTAAGTAAGGTTACGGGAACCGCACCATCCCCTGAAACCGGGAAGTTGCCCCGGCGTCGAATGATGCAGCCCTTAAACCAGGCAGCTGGCTACTACGAAGGACATGATGTGGTAAAGGCGCAGGTTGAAACGGATGCGGTTGAACGGCAAAATCTGCAGCACCTGGTTGATAGCTTGGTCGCTGATAAACTGTTATTAGCAGAATATGATGGGATGAATGAAGCCGAGATTCTTGCTCAATACCGGGCAACTAAAGAACCGGTTACGGCGTTAAATCATGGGCAAACTTTGCCGTATTATGAATTAGTCCATGAACCAAGCCAGCACCGCTTAGAAATCTATGCTGGTCGTAACGAAATGGAAAAGGTGAAAGTCGGCCATATTACAAAAATTGGCTTAACCGACGCTCACGAAGCACGAATGCAGTATCAACTATACTTGGCAAAGCTGTTTATCACTGGGGGACCAAACAAAATTGCTGGTCGCCGGGATTCAACCATCCTGACCGATGGGGACTTTGGTCTTGATGCTTACTTAGCATATCGGGACCGGAGTAGTAGTAAGTAAATATGGTTTTAGCTAAGTTGAGGAGAGGCTGGGAAGAGACATGAGTTTCTTCTCAGCCTCTCTTGCATCTCCAAAGGGTACGCAGCAGTATTTACTTTCCAAAATTTATTTTGTATGTGATAATCGCATTAGCATAAAATAAAGGCGGGAACAGTCGTGAAAAAAGGGCAAACTTATATTGAAATAACAATGCGGCAAATTCAGCGTGATATTATTTTGGGTAAGTATCGTCCAGGCACTAAGTTAGTAGTTGCCAACTTAAAGCAAGATTATGGCGTTTCCTTATCCGTAGTTCGCGAAGCCTTAACCCGGTTAACCGAACAAGAACTGGTAATTTCTACTCCAAATATCGGCTTTAGCGTGGTGAAAATTAACCACCGGGGCATTGAAGAATTAAAAGTGGCCCGTTTAATTAACGAAGGGGAGGCCATTCGTTTGGCGATCCAACACGGTTCTGACCGATGGATCCAAAACGTAAAGACTGCCTATCAAAAGTTAGCGCGGACTAGCTTTTCTTCACCCGAAACCCACCAATTAAGCCTAGAATGGTATGAAGCGCACCGGGCTTTCCACCAAACAATCGTGGCTGGAGCTAATAATCAGTTTTTGAAAACGGGCAAGGAAACACGTTCTTTTAAGGACGTGATGAATTGCCCTAATTTTCTGTCCTTTAGGTCACATGGATAGATAAATATGTGATATAATTATTGACATGAAAGATATAAATAGACTTACGTATGGGAGAACTTCCGTATATAACTTAAATTACCACATTGTTTGGGGAACTAAATACCGTAACAAAGTCTTGCAGGGACATGTTGAGCAAGTGTTTAAGGAGTTAGTTAATCAGATTGCTAAAGAGTATGGCTTTACAATTGCTCATCTTGAAATTGGCAAAGATGATCACGTTCACTTAATGGTTAGCGCCCCACCTAAGCTATCTGTCACCAATATTGTTCGTTGGTTAAAAGGGATCACTGCATATCAATTATTTCGCAAATGTCCAGAATTGCAGACCAGCTATTGGAAACAAAAGGGGCGCCACCTTTGGTCACCTAGTTATTACGTAGAAAGCATTGGTGCCGTAAACGAGCAAGCTGTAGCTAAATATATTGACGACCAACGTAAAAAGGAGAGCTAAATGCTTAAACTGCCTAAAACAACTGAATATGTCCGTACTCGCCGGTACCACCTAGTTGTTACGGCAGAGTTAACTGAAAAACACATGTGTAACTTGGCTGTAGAAAACGAACTACACAACTATGCGCTTAAATTCCTAGAAAGAACCTACGGTTATAAGCATCTCGGTCGTACTTTTCCAACTACTCGTACTGGTAAGAACTATATTATTAAAGATGAAATATTACCGCGATTTTTAAAAGAATACTATAATTTAAAACGTTGGAATGCTAAGAAAATCGGATTACACTCACAAGCAGCTTATCAATTCTTAGTAACGATGTTGACTAATTTCGGCGAGTACCGAAAGGTGCTCAAGAAAGCATCCATGATGACCGAACAAGAAAAAGAAGATTACCGTAACAATAAGCACGGTAACAATCCTAAACACCGCTCTTGGTACCGTAAGGGATCACTAACATTCCTACGGAATGAAGCTAGTCATAAGACGGTTTCCTTGCCCGATAATGGTCAAATCGAGGTACTGTCACCACACTGGATTAAGCTTCAAGATTATGGAGTGGTTCAAGTATTAGAAGATATCCGGAACCTAAAGAACCAGAAGGTTGTCACATCTAAGATTAAGCGTAAAGGCGATGATACTTTTGAGCTTCAGCTAGTTCTAAAGTCCACAGTTGAACGGGTTAAACCAGCAAGAAAAGCTGGCGCTGATTGGAACATGAAAGACGAAAAAATCTTTCATACTTCCAATGACGAGCGAATTTACCTGCCCTTACGAACGTCGGCATTAGCTGATAAGTATGAATCAATCATCAACGGGCTCAAGAGTCGTCGAGATATTTTAAGCGCTCACCTAAACAAGCGGTGCCGCCGCTTAGCTGATCTCAACCAACAAATTAGATACTATAATGTGCGAAGGACGAATCTGCTAACGGAAGCCTACCGTAAAATTGCTAAACAACTCTTTGATGATTACGACTTACTAGCCATCGAGCAACTCGACGCTAAAGAAATGCGTCGTGAGGCTAAGGCGTTAAGTAAAGCCGGTAATCACGGTAAGAACCGCCATTTAGCAAAAGTTAAACCTTACGAATTAGCCCAATTATTGACGCAGGTCGCTAATTGCGAGGGTAAAACCCTGCTTAAGGTTGATTCCTACAAGACAAGTCAAGTTGAATACGGCACTGATTATGTCCAGAAACATGAGGTTGTGGAACGCCACTGGCGTTCTGAACTGACAGGTAAAGAAATCATTCGGGACCTCAACGCAAGTTGGAATATTCTTAGTTGGGCACTCGATCCAAAGAAACATTACAAGTATCGCGAACGGCAACAAGAAATTAAAGACGCAAAAAAGAAAGGAGTCGCTAAAACACGACTCCCTAAAGCAATTAAGCCAGAATATCTAGTTGAAATTAATTAATATCATCACGGGCGGGACAGAACCTTGCCGTCCTTAAAGGCTACAAGAGGAGACTTTGGCGTATCACCCTGAGCGTGCAAAACGGGTGCGAAAAGCCTTCGGAAACGGTTTTAACTGTTCGAGAATCAAGTGTAACTTGATTCTCCATTGCCTAAACGATTTCCAGATCAAGAGGCACACTGTTGCCTTTTGATCCAGAAGCTCGGTCATTTATGGCCGAGTAGTTCACGAGTAAAATTTGTTTACGCCTGTGGAACCAAAGCGAGCTTTCCCGTAACCAAGCGTTAGTTCAGGGACGGGTACCCCCCGGACTTGAAGAACATCGACAGCTAACCCAAGCAATTGTAGCCCGGGATTTGGACCGGGCACTAGCAGTACACCGGGCCCACTTGATTAACGGGGCCCGGGGACAACAGCGCTGATAAAAAAAATAAAGACCACTAATTTAAAGGTTGAGAAGTAGTTGACTTATCGTAAGCAGATAAGCTAGTTACCTAACCTTGATTAGTGGTCTTTTGTTATTGGCCGGTTAATCAGTTGGCTGACGGAGGTTGGGGAAAAGCTCCTCAACCTCTTAATATTCAATTTCATAATGAATTTGGAAGTGCTTGGGATCAGCGGGCCGCAAAGCAACATCCCCGAAGCTTGGGTGGTGTGGCGTGTCAGGTAAGGTTTGCCCTTCAAGGGCTAACGCCATCCATGGCCGCCCTGGCCGGTTTAACTTCACGTCACTAGTAATCCCGTCGGTGGAGAACATAACTAACCCATTCCGGTCCGAGAACATCTTTAACGTCCGTCCTGACTTTTGATCGTGGAGGATTGCGATTGGTTCATGGGCCAAAGTATCACTTGGGGTAACTTCAAAGTAGTCATCAAACCCTTTTTCGGGGGTCTTTAACATTTCGTTTAAGGCCTCCCCAAGGTTAGTCAGCTTACTAAAGTCGTAAGGGGTGCCGGCATTTTCAATTCGTTCACCAGTTGGAATTTTCCCATCCTTAACGGCTAAGTGGTACTTGGAGTTAATTTGTAAGTCAAGGCCTTCAATCGTGGGTTCGCTTTCGTCAGCGATATTCCAGTAAGTGTGGTTAGTTGGATTAAAGAGGGTGTTTTCGTCACTCTCACCATAGAAGTCAAGGGTGACACTGTCGTCTTCGCCTAAAGTGTAAACCACGGCGGCCTTAACCGTCCCAGGATAAGTATCATCAGCGGGAGTAAAGGTTTGTTGCAGAGTGATCGTCCCTTGATCGGTGTCAACCGTTACATTCCAGAAGTGACCATCGCCCCAGCCGGTACTGCCCCCGTGGAGGGTGTTGCCGTTTTCGTTTGTGTCAACGTGGTATTCTTTACCATCAATGGTAAACTCACCGTTTTCAATCCGCCCAGCAGTTGGGCCGATGACCCGGTTAATGCTGTAACCAGCGGCGTGAAAGTCGGCAAAGTTATCAGAACTTAAGAGGAGATTGTGCCGTTGACCATCCTTACCAGGAACCATGAAGGCTTGCCAAACCCCACCGTAGTTTAAAACACTGATGCTGACGTTATGTTCATTTGTCAAAGTATATTTGATAACGTCTTGACCGTTAAATTCACCGAATTTTTCTTGAGATGTTTCCATTCTAATGGTTCTCCCTTCCAGAAAGCGCTTACTAGCATAGACTGGTTAAATTATAGCAGAATTAATAGTGCTAGTAAATATTTAGTAAAAATAATTTTACTGAATCAAAAGTGGTATATTGTCCCAATTTTAAATTCTTGTTTCAGAATAATGCTTCTGTCCTAAGTGAAGACTAACTATAATGATTCGATGTAAAAAGTTTTGGGGGGAGGGAGTAAAGTGCAAATGAATCGGACAGTGCGCGATTTTGAACGCGCTTTGGAAGCTTTAGTGACGGAAAAGCCATTTGAAAAACTTACCATTGATCAGATTTGTGAAGAGGCCTTATTACACCGAAGTAGCTTTTATCGTTACTTCCATGACAAATATGACCTACTAGAGCAAACGATCAACGCACGTTTAAACGCTTTGTGGCAAAAAGCTAGCGATGAAGACGAATTGCTAGAAATGTTACTCCAGTATGTAAATGAGCATAAGAGTTTCTTCCGGCATTTAACGACGAGTGGCAGTCGAGATTCTTTGTATACCGAGTTAATGCGGATGAGTACGGAGATTTTGATGAACGTCCGTGAAAATGGCCCAGAAAATGCCAAAATTACCCGGGCCTTGCGCGCTACTAAAAACCCACAATTAGTAGCATCGTCAATTAGTGGCGCAATTATGGGATCCTTATATTGGTGGCAAGAACAAAACTATGAACTTGCGGATCAAGAAATCGTGGATTCCGTTAAGCGCTTTGTCAATTCTTTACCGCAAGGAACAAATTAGGTTGTAGAGAGAAAGAGGGAATATCATCATGTGGGAAATGATCAAGGCCGAATTTGGTCATATTTGGCGTAATAAGTTACTACGTCTTTCGGTATTCGTCATTTGCTTTATTCCTTTCCTATACAGTATCTTCTTCTTGAAATCAGTATGGGATCCATATGGGAATACACAAGATTTACCGGTTGCCGTTGTTAATAAGGACGTGCCGGTTGAATATCGGGGGAAAACAATGGCGGTTGGTCGGCAAACCGTCAAGGAATTAAAGAAGAACCATTCTTTGAAGTGGGAATTTGTATCCGCTAAAAAGGCGGAATACGGTTTGCACCACCGGAAATACTACACGGTCGTTACGATTCCAGAAAACTTCTCGGAAAACGCTACGACGGTCTTGAGTAAGCATCCCAAGAAGATGCAGATTAAGTACGAAACAAATGGTTCTTTGAACTACATTGCCGAAGTGATTAGCCAATTGGGGATGACGAAGCTTAACCAAAATATTCAAACCCAAGTGACCAAGGCTTATGCCAAGGCGACCTTCTTAGCCTTACGGACGGTTGGCAAGGGCATGACCACGGCTGCAAATGGGGCCGGGCAAATCGCTTCTGGGACCAATACTTTAAATAACGGGTTTGCAACCTATGCTAACGGGGTTAGCCAAGTGAACACGGGGATGCAGACCCTAAACAGTAGCGTGGGGGCCCTGGGTTCGGGTGCCAGTCAATTAGCTAGTGGAAGTAGCCAGTTAGCCAGTGGTTTATCACAGTACGCTGGTGGAGTTGGTCAACTCCAATCTGGCTTAGGAACGCTTTCAGCTAACTCTGGTCAACTCCGTGCTGGTGCCAGTCAATTACAAAGTGCAGCTGGTAGTTTGACCCAGATGAAGGGGATGCTTGGTCAGCTTAATACTGAAGGCTTAATGCAATCAGTTGGACGAGCTAGTCAATTAGGTATACAAATTGATAACATGCAGTCCCAACTAGCAACAATTCAAAAGCAACTTAATAGTGTAGATGTTAATGGTTTGACGTCGTCTGTAACACAGTTAAAAAATACTGCTGACCAAGCAGAATCTGGGATTACGAATGGTTTATCCAGTGCTGAAAGTGGTATTTCAAGTGTTGGGGGTGCTGCGCAAAGTATCGCTTCTACTGTACAAAGTTCAAAAGATATGAGCGATGGGGAGAAACAGGAGATCTTAAACCAAGTTGGTATAATTTCTAAGGGAGCAAGTCAAGCTGGTACGGGGGTTAAGACAGCCGCTACTTCTGCAAAACAGCTTAAGATTGGGTTGGATAGTGCTCAAGAACAGTTAGAACAAGTCCAAGGCCTACTTAACCAAATTAGCTCAATGAGTGGTACATTGACGCAAGCTAATACGATGATGACTAGTTCTAAGCAATTACTTAATCAATTAAATGGTTTAAGTACAACTTTGAAGACGCTACAAGCTGAAGGTATCTTAGATCAACTTAACAATATCAATCCAAATGATATTAATAAGTTAGTTGCTGGAATCGACCAATACACAGCTGGTGTTGATACTGCCGCTGCCGGAGCTAACCAATTAACCGCTAACTCTGGGAAGTTAACTAGTGGTGCCAACACCTTAGCTTCTAGCTTGCAACAACTTAACGCACAAGTACCAACCCTTGTTTCGGGGGTAGCAAGGTTAGCAGCGGGGACGGCTCAATTAAATGCCAATACGCCACAAATTACGGCTGGGATTACAAAACTAAATGCCGGTGCCGGCGAATTAGCTGACAAGTTAGCTTCAGGAGCTAAGCAAATTAATCGCGTCCGTCCTTCTGATAAGACGGCGGATATGATTGCTAAGCCAACGACTTTGAAGCATCGGGACTACTCATACGTACCAAACTATGGTCATGCCCTAGCGCCATACGTGCTTTCTGTGGCCATTTACGTTGGGGCCTTGGTCTTCAACTTTGTTTACCCAATTCGGCGGGTAGCGCTTCAAGGACGGAAAGCCTCTGCTTGGTGGGCAAGTAAGGTTGCCATTGAAGGCTTAGTGGCAACGGTGATGGCCTTAGCTGAAGGTGGGATCATGATGGCCCTTGGTTTGACCATCGACCACGTGCCATCCTTCTTCTGGACGCTGATCCTCTTTGCCTGGGCTTCGTTTGCGATCGTCATGTTCTTATCAATTCTCTTTGATAATCCAGGACGGTTCGTTGCCATGGTACTCTTGATGCTTCAACTTGGTGGTTCTGGTGGGACCTTCCCAATGGAAGTAACGATGAAGTTCTACAACGTAATTCACTGGTACTTGCCAATGACCTACTCCATTCAAGGGTTACGGCAAGGGATTTCCGGGGGGATTGGTGAACACTACATCGCCTTTTGTAACGGGGTCCTCGGTGGAATTACCGTCGTCTTTGTCTTACTTTCGCTCCTTGCCATGATTTGGTTGCAAAAGCACCATTTTGCTGGTAAGTCAGAATTAGATAACAACCAAGAACTCCTTGGGGAAGAAAAAGACGATGATGGCATGCACTTGCAAGACCGGAATCAAACCGTTTAAGTGAAATAGCAGCGAGTCAGGAAAACTTCCGACTCACTGCTATTGTTACTTTCCATCTATAAAATTATCGCTTATCCTTAAAGGGATAGGAATTATTTACGGTTTTAAGTGGAGGAGTAACGAAATGAAAATTTGTCCAAAATGCGGTCAGCAAGTCCAAGCAAGCGACCAGTTTTGTCCTCATTGTGGGACGGCTTTAGCAACTAATGAGGCGGCAACCACTACCCGGCAAAGTCGGCGGCAAGCAGGCCAATCCCCTAAGGCACCGAAAAAGCGATGGCGGTGGTTAGCCCTGGCCGTAGTTGTAGCATTACTGTTAATTGGTGGTGGCTGGTGGTTTAAGCATACGCAAAACCAATCAGTTGTGGAAACAGCTTCCAGTCAAAGTTCTTCGACAAGCCTGTCGTCATCGAGTAGTGAATCAACGGTGGATGAAAGTAGCCAAAAGACGGCCAGTTCCGATTCGTCAGGGTCAACTGACAAACTCTCCACGAATTTAGGGCCCCAAGAAACGGCGGCTGCGATTTTATTTTATGGCGGGCATAAGTATCCTGATAGTCTTTATAAAGGAAATCTTCAGGCTGCTCAGGAAAAAAACAGCCTTTATATTTATCCAAACAAATTTCCCACGGATCAAAAAAATGGTTATGAAGCCCACCCTGGTCAAGGGGTTGCTTATCGCCTAGTACCAAGTCAAATTGATGCTTCCATCAGTTATACTTTAGATCAGGATCAAACCGTTAACTTTTATCAAGTGGGGAAAACCCCCGCTAGAGTTAGACTACTTAGGGTCGGCTAGTTGGCAAAGTATTATTAACTATGATAACCAACATAATGCAGCGCCAGTAGTTCGCCAACTAGGCTCGGTTGCACACTTAAGTGAAGTAAGTGGGGATGAATAAAATGGAAAAACGAGCACGAGAACAGTTTGTTGCTGATTTAATACATTTAAATACCGTCGGTGGTCATGAAGATAAGGTGGCGCATTTCTTAAAAGCAGCCTTTGATAAGCACGGGATCACCAACCGGATTATCCCGGTTGAAAATGGCCGGAGTAATTTTTACGCGGAAATCGGGGCTGGGGAAAGTGACCGGGTCGTGGCTTTAGAAGGACACGAAGACGTGGTAGCTTTAGGAAACCCAGATCAGTGGGACCATGCCCCCTTGGGAGCGGAAATTAAGGACGGTAAAATGTACGGCCGGGGGACGACAGATATGAAAGGTGGCCTAGCGGCTGAATGCATTGCCATGTTTGAACTGGCGGCCCAATCGACACCCTTAAAAGGGAAGGTAAAACTCCTCGTGACGGTAGCAGAAGAATCAAGCCCGCAAAATCATATGCAAGGGGCCCAAGCCTTTACAAAGGCGGGGTACTTGAAGGACGTTGATGCGATGATCTTAGCCGAACCCTCCCTAGGTCAGATGAACTGTGCAAATAAGGGCTCGATTACCTATGCGGTAACCTCAAAGGGAAAGGCGGCCCATAGTTCAATGCCCCAACTGGGGTACAATGCCATTGTGCCGTTGATGGCCTATTATGAAGCCCAGCAACAATTCTTTGCGACCCTCCAGGCCCGAAATAAGTATTTGGGCAAGACCATTCCGGTAATTACCAAGATTGAAGGGGGCCAACAGTTAAATTCCGTGCCAAGCTCGGCAGCGCTCTATATGAAAGTCCGGACCATTCCGGAAGAGCCAAATGAATGGATCTTAAAGCATTTGCGGGCCATTATTAAGCGGATTAATGATCAACAAGGGGCCCAGTTAGCCTTAAAGATTCTGGGGGAAAAGGTTCCAGTAGTGACGGACCCGAAGGATGAATTTAATCAAATCCTCCATCAGACCGCTGAAAAAATCTTCCAACACCCCATTCAGGTCATTGGTAGTGCTGCCGGGACGGATGCTTCCGAAATGATTAAGGGGAATCCGCAGATGGCAATTGCCGTCTTTGGTCCGGGAAACCGGACGGCCCACCAAGTCGATGAGTACATGGTGTTAGAAACCTTCCATAAGGATATTGAGGTCTACAAGCAGGCTTTAAAACGATATTTAAGCTAAACGAAAGAAGTGATCAAAATGCGAAATTGTCCCAAATGTGGGCACCCAGTCGAGGACGATACAACAAAATGTCCCAATTGTGGGCAGATTTTAGCAGTAACGAAGGCCCCAGTAACCAGTGTGGTCCCGCCTAAACCACACCGCTGGTTACCTTGGGTCGTCGGCATTGTTTTAATCTTGCTAATTGGTGGCCTGGGTGTCCAAATGAGTCGCCAACACCGAAATGCTAAGCCGCAGGTTACGCAAACAACTAAAACCAAAGCCAAGCATAGCTCTAAGACCAGTCAAGCGTCAGCTAACAAAGCATCAACTAATCAAGCATTAGCTAATAAACTAGATGGCAATGATACTGCCGCAGCGATTTTATACTACGGAGCCACAAAGTTAAATAACCAAGACTTCAAAAATGGTCTTAAAACCACGCAAAACGTAAAGGCCTTAAATGTAACCGTCCAAAAAATAACTAGCAATCAGCACCTTGATCATGCAGGACAAGGGATCATATATACCTTGACTCCGGGAAAAACCGCTTCGCCATTACGGTATACTTTGGATCAAGATCAGAAAGTTAACTTCTATGTAGTTAAAGATAATAATCAGTATAACTATTTAGGTTCGGTTGCTTGGCATGATTTAGTAACCACCATTAATCAGCAACAAGGTGGTAACACCGTCCGGCAAATTGGTAAGTTTGTGAAGGTGCAAGAAAATAAGTAGGTGCTAAAAAGCGAGAGGCCGGAAAGAAACTAATGTTTCTTTCCGGCCTCTTTGTCATCTCCGAATGTTACTCAGTAACTAAGGTCAAAAAGCACGGCCTTAGCGGATAAGTGCGAACGAAAGGTCGATTCTAATGAATCAACCTTCGTCCTTCTTATCCCAACCAGGCCGTCAAGGAGCTTTTTTCCCAACCTCTCTTTCATATTATTTAACTAAAATTTTTCCTTAATGAAGCCTAAATAATGTACTTTTCAACGCGCGGTAAATCCTTTGGCGCCAGTTCAACTTGAAGATGGGTCCCGGCACTTACATATTCGGTATTAAGAATTGTAGCGTGTTCGTTTAGGTAGGAAACGATGTGACCGTCTGCGAAGGGGATTAAGAGCTCAACAGTTTCGTAGTCAGCGAAGAGATGGTGCTTAATCGCTTCAATCAACAGGTCAAGGGATGCGCCGTCCTTAGCCGAAATGACCAAGCGATCGTCACCTTCCATGGTTGGAAACTCAACGTTAGTCTGGTCCGCTTTGTTAAACACGTAGATCATCGGCACGTTTTGAATCCCGATTTGCGCTAAGGTCGTTTCGGTTGTTTTAATCATTTGCTCATAGTGGGGATCCGAATAATCAATCACTTGGATTAAAAGATCGGCCTGGGCCGCTTCATTTAAGGTGGACTTGAAGGCTTGAACAAGGTGGTGGGGAAGTTTGGAAACAAAACCGACGGTATCACTTAATAAGAAGCGTTTTTGATCGGGTAAGGTTAATTGGCGGACACTGGTATCTAAGGTTGCAAATAGCATATCCTTTTCAAAGACCTGTTTATCCTCCGAAACCCCATACCGGTCAACAAGCTGGTTCATAATCGTTGATTTACCGGCATTTGTATACCCAACGAGGGCAGCTGTCGGTATGGCCGCCTTGACCCGTTGGGCCCGCTTAGTGGTTTCTGATTTTTCGATCGCCTTTAATTCATTCCGCAGATGGCTAATTTGTTTGGCAATTACCCGGTGGTTCATTTCCAGTTTGGTTTCCCCGGCCCCCCGGTTAGTGAAACCACCGCCGCCCCCAGAACCAGTTTGTTGGTCGAGCCGTTGATCGCTCGCGGTTTGTAGGCGTGGCAAACGGTACTGCAGTTGGGCAATTTGAACTTGGATTTTGGCTTCGCGTGATTGAGCACGCTTGGCAAAAATTTCTAAAATTAAAGCTGTACGGTCAATAATCCGAACCCCAATCGCTTGGGCCAAGTTTTGGAGTTGGCTTGGCGAAAGCTCGTCATTGGCAATGACGGTTGGTACATTTAAGGCGTTAACTAGTTGCTTAAGCTCTTCAACTTTTCCAGAACCAAAGTAAGTAGCCGCATTTGGCCGTTCAAGCGCTTGGTCGAGGCGATCAACGACGGTCATTTGGTTGGCCTCAGCTAACTCTCGTAATTCCGTCATGGAATACTGGTAGTCAGGTTGGTCATTATCAAGGCCGATAATGATCACTCGCTCAGATTGCGATATGGTGGTATCCATATAAATTAATCTACCCCCTTATGCTGTTGGTAATGCTAACTGACTATAAAATTCGATTGTGGTATCGGTAGGTGTTAATTGCATCTTAGTAATCGAACCATTTGCTGGTTG
Source organism: Lactobacillus sp. 3B(2020) (assembly GCF_013487845.1). Classification (NCBI taxonomy): domain Bacteria; kingdom Bacillati; phylum Bacillota; class Bacilli; order Lactobacillales; family Lactobacillaceae; genus Lactobacillus; species Lactobacillus sp. 3B(2020). The sequence goes on from NZ_CP047410.1 coordinate 227,281, forward strand.
GGCAGTATGCTCTGGTTTGGTACCAAACCGGCTCCCTAGCGAACGAATGGTCATCCCGTGAGAAACCACCAGGACGTTACTCCCGTCAGGTAAGGCGCGTAATTTTTCGATTCCTGGCAATACCCGTTGCCAAAAAGCCGTGCTATCTTCGGCATCTTGGGTGGTATCAGCGGCCGCAATCTTATCGCGGGTGCCATCTGGACCATAGGCACTGATCATCGCTTCAAAGGAGTTAAGGTCGTCATTGCCGCTAACAAAGACCCCGGTTTCCTGGCTATTCAAACCTTCAAAATAACCGAAAAATTCTTCCCGAAAGGCGGGAGCTGGGGTAGGTTCGCTAATGGTCGTTGGATGGTGGGCGAGTAGGATCCGCGCGGTATCCATGGTCCGCTTTAAGTCTGAAGCAAAAACATAGTCAAAGGCGATGGGGGCGAGGATTTGACCAGCGTGCGCCGCATCTTGCTTTCCCTTTGTGGTCAACGGGGTGTCAGACCACCCTTGCATCCGGTGATACTTATTAAAAAAAGTTTGTCCATGGCGGACGAAGTAAACGTTAATGGCCATGTTAATTCCTCCACTATTCCAAGTATTTGCCACCAATTTTACCATATTCTATCCCTCGATGGGGCCTTAGCAATTAAAAGCGCCGGCGGGTAATGATTTTTCGCCGGATACTCCGGAGACCGTATACGATCCCGGCTGGGAGGAAGGAAATCGCTACGATGCCGATGATTACTAAGGAGAAATGGTCTTTGACAAACGGAATTGAGCCGAAATAATAACCCATGACGGCGGCTAAGGCAACCCAAAGCGCCACCCCAATGAAGTTACCAATCATAAACTTATGCCAAGGGAAGCCGGCACTCCCCGAAATCAAGGGAATAAAGGTCCGAATCACGGGCACGAAACGGCCAAAAATAACGGCAATGATGCCGTGCCGTTCAAAAAAGGCTTGCGTCTGATCTAGCCGGGGGCCCATTACGCGCTTGCGTAACCATGACCATTTGATTAGCTGCGTTCCAATCAAATAGTTAACGGTATCCCCAAGGAGGGCAGCCAAGAAAAAGCCGCTTATTAGGATACTAATTTTAACGGAGGGGGTAATGGCAGCCACCGAGGCGGCCACAAAGACTAAGGATTCACCGGGAAGCCAAGGGAAGATAACCAGGCCCGTTTCCATAAAAGTTACGGTAAATAAGATTAAGTATGACCAATTACCCAGCCAATTAAAGAGGGGCACGATCACATCTTGTAAGTGCATTATCATGTATAAAATGTGTGACATAGCTAGCCCCTTTCAATGGTTAATTTTACCTTTCTTGACCTTTATTGTACTGGTTTAGGCAAAAAATGGAAAAGTTTTTCTACTAGTTTAGGAAATTCTTACAGAACGCAGGACAAACGAATTATTCGAACTGGTACGACGAATGATGATATAATGGTTAGATTAAAATTTAAGGGGGATTTTGACTTTGACCGGAACGACAAGGCAACAAGAACAAGCCCACCTTGACCATGTGTTGGCAAAGGTGCGTGATGCCGAGCAAGCTGCGGCAAAGAAAATGGGCATTGCCAAGCGTGATATTAAAAGTATTGATGCTCAATTTAATGATATTCGGATGAATACTTCGACGTATTCAGGGATGATGGATACCGCGATGTCGGTCCGCGCGCAACAACAAATGCTAGCTGAACGGGAAAACTCCTGGCAACACGCCGCTGATCACCTCGCTACCCTACAGCGGTTAGAGGCCAAACCTTACTTTGCCCGGATTGACTTTCAGGAGCGGCCCGATCAAAAGGCGGAAACTATTTATATTGGTTTAGCTTCCTTTACTGATACTCCGGATCACTTTTTGGTGTATGATTGGCGGGCGCCCATTTCTTCTATTTACTATGAAGGAGAATTAGGCAAGGTGAGTTACCAAACGCCAGCAGGGAAACAAACTGTCAACGTAACGCTTAAACGTCAATTTCAAATTGCGGAGGGGGTCATTGTTACCCTCTACGATACCCAAGCAACGGTGACGGATCAGATGTTACTTGCCGCCTTGAGTAACCACGCTAGTACCAAGATGAAGAGTATCGTCGCAACCATCCAAAAGACCCAAAATCAGATTATCCGGAATACGACAGCTGATCTCTTGTTTGTGCAAGGGGCGGCGGGCAGTGGCAAGACCGCCGCGGTTTTGCAACGGGTGGCCTGGCTTTTGTATCGCTACCGGGGAAATCTAACCGCTGGGCAAGTGATTCTCTTTTCACCAAACCAGCTCTTTAATGACTATATTGATCAGGTTTTGCCCGAACTAGGTGAACACAATATGGTCCAGATGACCTACTTTCAGTACCTCAATCGGCGGGTTCCGCGCCTCAAAGTAGCGGACCTGCGTGAACGATTTGAACAAGTGACTGATGAAATTGATCAAAAAGCGAACCGCCTGTTAACGAGTTTGGCGTTTTTTAAGGCCACAACCCGGTATGCTAAACGGTTGGGGACGGATGGTCACCTCCGATTTAAAAATTTAAGGTTTGGCAACCAAATTTTTGCCTCAAAAGATAAACTCCGGTCGATCTACTATGGCTTTAATGCCACCTATAAGCTGGGTAATCGGCTAGATGGAACGGAAGAGCGCTTACGCCGGATGCTAAATAGTCGTTTGGGGAGTGAGCTCCATGCTAAGTGGGTCGAAGAACGGGTACAAAACCTTAGTAAAGAGGAGCTGGATAATCTCTTGCAAAATCGGCCCCGGGAATTTGCAAGCGATGAAGCCGAGTACAAGTTTTTAGCTAAACAAATCTTGATCAAGGAACTTATGCCGGTAAAGCGGGCAATTGATCATCATCGCTGGCTAAATATTAATGCGCAATATTTGCACTTGTTACGGGTCGTTCCCCACCTCGTCAAACTGGATCAGTGGAACTTGACCGCAGCTGAATGGTCGCAATACGCCGAACGCCAAATTGCGGCTTTTAAACAACGACGAATTAGTGCGGCCGGGGTTTCAATCTACTTATATCTCTATGACCTGTTAACGGGGAAGTGGGGCGATCGAAAAATGCGGTTTGTTTTTGTGGATGAAGTGCAAGATTACGATCCTTTCCAGTTGGCCTATTTGAAGTATTGTTTCCCGCGGGCAAAGTTTACCCTGCTCGGGGACTTAAATCAGGCGATTTTTACCCACGAAAATTCCCGGAGTCTGTTGAGCCAGTTGAGTACCATGTTTGATCAGGATAAGACGCAAGTAGTGCAATTGACAAAATCTTACCGGTCAACGGCCCCAATTACGGACTTTACAAAGCAGATTTTGGTCGATGGTGAAAAAATCGAAGCCTTTCAGCGACAAGGGCCCCAGCCAAAATTAGTTGAGGTTGCTGATCAAGCGGCTGGGGTCAAAGCCGTCCAAACGGCCTTAACGGCAGCTCAAGCGGCCCAAGAAAAGGTAGCAGTGATTGGAAAATCACTGGCAGACAGTGAAGAAATTACCCGCGCTTTGAAGCAAGCGGGGGTACAAGTGACCCTAGTGCGGACGGAAAACCAACGGCTAGTTGATGGGGTGATGGTGGTGCCATCATACCTAGCAAAGGGGTTGGAATTTGACGCCGTGATTGTTTGGGATGCTAATCAGCAAAAGTATGCCGGGGATGCGGAACGACAATTGCTATATACTATTTGTTCACGGGCAATGCACACCCTAACGCTGATAAGTGTGGGACAGCCAAGTTATCTATTGGCTAAAATAGATCCTAAATTATATGAAAAGGTGATTGAGCGCTAACCGAGAAAAAAGCGGGTACGGAGAAACAGAAATTTCTCCGTACCCGCTTTTTGATTGCAAAGGTTACTCAGCAACTACCAGCACGGCAGTAACCAAGTGGGTGGGGAAGCAAGCTTTCAGGTGGGGCTTAAGAAAATCAGTAACTTCTTAACAAAAAAAGAATTAAAAAGTAGCAAAGAAAGAAAATCTCCGTTGATTTAAAAACTTCTTAACCTTAATGGAATATACCAATTTTAGTAGACCAACCAGGACAATGAATTTCCTGATAAATCAGTGGTTTATTAGGGATAATTTTAAATTGGTATAGTTAATTTTTAGACAGCAAAACGATTTACTCAAAATTTGAAAATAGTTATCTGTCCATAATGAAAATAGACAATTGCTATTCATTAGTTAAATAAATATTGATAGTTAAATATTTTACTTTTAATATTTTGCGTGATATCATACGGGTAAGTTATAAACTGCTAATTGGTATAAAAAGGCTTTATATCAAGGTTTGTAACCGCAATATTTTAAAGACTCTAGCGAATTAATTTTGGTTTATTGATAAATTAGTAATTTACTCATGATAAGTGTTGATTAAAGTTAAGTACTCGGTTACAATGAAATCGTAATTCAAGATCACTAAGCATTCATTACTTTAATAACTAATTTTCGAACTTTTTTCAAAATTGGTTTAATTAGAGGTTTTAGATCTTTAGGAGGAATAACATAGAAAAGAATAACCAAAACTTCGTTGATCGTGAGAAGCAGCGGTTTGCTTTGCGGAAACTTTCTGTCGGAGTTGTTTCAGTGTTGGTAGGGACTACCTTATTCTTTGGAACTAAGGCCCAAGCGGATACGACTAGTACAAGTACCGATGGTGCGGATGCTAATGCAACGACAACTAATAATGATACTAAGGCTCAAAACTTACAAAGTGATCAAGTCACTTTGGGTTCAGCTACGAGCGATGCTACGTCAACAGCGAGCGCTTCTAGTACTGATAGTCAGTTGACAGCAGCACCTACGACTACTGCCGTAAACGCAGATACTACAACAAATTCTGATGATTCAACGTCAGCTACTAAGCAAGCTTCAATCTCTGGGCCAGGGATTAGTAACCAATCATCTGAGGTTAATAACAAGCTTTCACAAGAAACTGGCCTAACCTCATCTAACAATCGCACCTCAAGTATTTTCCAAGGTACTGATGGTAAGTGGTACAAGTTTATTACTACCAACGGGACCTATAAGGCTTATGAGATCGTAAACGCCAACTTAGGTAATAAGGACGAACCAAAAGAAAATAACGACTTTGTCAACAACAACGTTAAGGTTGAAAAGGTCGACAAAGGTAACGGTAAGGTTCACTACAAGATCACTTTCTTCCCATCATATGGGTTAAATTACACTGATTACAACGGTACTTTTGCTAATGGTGTTAAAGGTTTACAAAACGCCCGGATGGGGATTGCATTAACTGGTGACTACAAGATTACTGGTGATGTAACGGTAACTATTGATACTCCAAAGAGTGCCGACAATGACGGTGACGGCTATGTTCGAGGAAAATATGGCGTAGTTAGAGATCCGGAAGAACACGTTGTTCAAACTTTTGATCCATATAATGATTCCAATGCCAACGGGGTTCCTAACTTAGTTGGTAGTTCTACTTTAGGTACTTCAGCAACTAACGAGTACATCCAAGGATTATACTTCGGTTCAATGTTGCAAGGTGCAAGTGCCAATACCTTGAACAACTTATACACTTTGATCTTTGCTGATAAAGATGTTGATCAAGGGAAAGACTTGATGGGTAATGATTATGATGGTGATACCCACGGGATCTTGTTGGACTCATTTGGCCAATATAAAGGTGATAACAGTAACACTACCAATACTGGCTACACGATCAATGGCAAGACTGTCAATGGTTCAGGAATTATCACCGCTTCGCAAGGTGATTCAACGCGGTCATACTTACAGACCGGCGAAAATGGTGTAAACGACCAGCTTCAACAAAATAATATTAATTCTGGAGCACCGGTTAACTCACGTGACTTCTCAACCTACATTTCCTTGAAGTCATGGGGGATGACTCGTAACTCTCAATACTCAAGCTACACGATTGAATTTGATGCTGATCATACTGATGCTACCCAAGGTACCTTGCCGATGGGTAACAATGGTACCCAATTCTCTGGGGTTTTAGCTGGTTTTTCAACTTACCAACAAAATACTCAGTCAAATGCATACAAGTTAGTTGGTGAACAATACACCTTAGCACCAAATCCTGTGACCTACCAAGGTCAAGATATTTACACGACTGTTGGCAACATGCCAGATGCATCTCAAGGGATTGCTGAAGAAGCTCGAAAGGGTCTTCCATCAGATATGGTTTACACTTGGACGCAAGCCCCGGATGTGTCTAAAGCAACCAAGATGGTAAGTACCACTACTCCAAGTAAGGACGGAGTTGGTACGGTTACGACCGTTGTCAATGAAGGGACACCAGCAGTGGTTCACGTTCAGAACTCCACGAATGGTGAAGGTGTGGACGTACCGATTACGGTCTTTGTATATCCAAATCCAGTTACTCAAGATGTTACTAAAACGTTAGATGAAGTCAAAGACGGGTTGGATGCTTCAACTACCATTGAAAATATGAGTGACATGCCAACCAGCGTACCGGCTGACGATAGTTCAGAAACTAAAGGTACTCGGGTCATTTGGGTAAATGAACCTGATTGGACTAAGGTTGGTACTAACCAAACTGCAAATGGTGAAAGCCCATCTGTACGGGTTATTTACCCTGATGGTGCCAAGACTGATCCATTGCCAGTAAACGTAACAATTACGGATGGTACAGAATCCAAGATTGCTGATAAGGTGAATCCAAAGGCTAAGGATCAATACACCTTTAAAGGCAACGATGTCAAGGCTGCTGACTCAATTGACCCAAGTTCATTGAAGGACACTGACGGCAATGCCGTAAAGCCAAAGAACGAAGAATGGGCAAAGGCCCCAGATGTATCAAAGGTTGGCGACACGACTGGTGACGTTACAGTAACTTACACTGACGACTCAACTGATACTGTTTCAGATGCTCCAGTTCACGTTGTCGATGCAACTGGTAAGACGGTTGGGGTAAAGCAAGGTGACAAACTTGATACGCCAGACAAATACGTCAACCTTGATGGTTATTACCCATCTGACACGAAGTACAACTGGACAGAACCAGATACTTCAACGCCAGGGATTAAGAACACGACGGTAAAGATTACCTTACCAAACGGTCAAACCAAGGATGTTCCGGTAACCATTGTTGTTGGTGGTAATGTGGATATTCCACAAGGCGAAAAGCCATCAAAGGATGATGCTGATAAGACCGTACCAGGTGGTAAGGATACTGATTGGAATAAGACACCAGATACTTCAACTACAGGTAAAAAGGATGCTACGGTAACGACCACGGTTCCTGATCCAAACGATCCAAATAAGACGGTAACGGTTGATGTTCCAGTAACAGTTAACGTTACGGATAAGAAGTCAGAAACCAAGATTGCTGATAAGGTAGATCCAAAGGCTAAGGATCAATACATCTTTAAAGACAACGATGTCAAGGCTGCTGACTCAATTGATCCAAATTCATTGAAGGACACTGACGGCAATGCCGTAACGCCAACGAACGAAGAATGGGCAAAGACCCCAGATGTATCAAAGGTTGGCGACACGACTGGCGACGTTACAGTAACCTACTCTGACGACTCAACTGATACTGTTTCAGATGCCCCAGTTCACGTTGTCGATGCAACTGGTAAGACGGTTAATGTTGATAAAGATTCAGCTATTGGTGATGCTGAAAACTACATTGAAAAGACTGGTACTTACCCAAATGACGCCACATTCGTATGGAAGACCAAGCCAAGCACTTCAGAAGCTGGTACTAGCACGGGTGTAGTTACGATTACTTTGCCAAACGGTCAAACCAAGGATGTTACCGTAACGGTTAATGTTTCTAACAAGGAAGCTACTCTGGATGCAACTACCAAGCATGAAACAGTAACTGAAGGTCAAGCAGTTCCTAGCGACAAACAAGTAGTTATCCCATCTAAGGATGGTTCAACTGTGACTGCCAAGGACACCGTTGATGGCTTAACTGTTGACAAGGATGGTAATTTAACTGGTACGCCAAAGATTAACGACTGGAAAGATGACAGTGAAGAATCACGGGATGTCGAAATTCAAGTAACGGTAACTAATGGTTCTGAAAGCGTTGATAAGACGGTTACGGTAACGATCTTGCGTGACACCGATGGTGATGGTACGCCAGACAAGAAGGATACTGACGACGACAACGACAAGATTCCTGACACTGATGATGAACATCCAAAAGATGCTGATACTTTAACTGTTAAGGTTACCAACCCAGATCCAGTAAAGGACGGCGAGGAAGTAAAACCAACTAAGGTAATCGAACCAAGCATTCCAAACTCAACGATTACCTCAACTCCAGTAGATGGCGTATCTGTTGACAAAGATGGTAACTTGACTGGTACGCCAAAGGTAGATGACTGGAAAGACAAGGCCGGCGATGACAGTCGTGAAATCGAAATTTCAGTAACGGTAACCAAGGGTGACCAAAAGGTTGAAACCACTGTTCCAGTAACGATCTTGCGTGATACCGATGGTGATGGTACGCCAGACACCAAGGATACTGATGATGACAACGATGGTATTCCAGACACTGAAGATCAACATGAAAAGACCAAGGATGAATTAACCGTTAAGGTTACCAATCCAGATCCAGTAAAGGACGGCGAAGAAGTACCACCAACTAAGGTAATCGAACCAAGCATTCCAAACTCAACGATTACCTCAACTCCAGTAAATGGCGTATCTGTTGACAAAGATGGTAACTTGACTGGTACGCCAAAGGTAACTGACTGGACTGACAAGGCCGGCGATGACAGTCGTGAAATCGAAATTCCAGTAACGGTAACCAAGGGTGACCAAAAGGTTGAAACTACTGTTCCAGTAACGATCCTGCGTGACACTGATGGTGACGGTACGCCAGACACCAAGGATACTGACGACGACAACGATGGTATTCCAGACACTGAAGATCAACATGAAAAGACCAAGGACGAATTAACCGTTAAGGTTACCAACCCAGATCCAGTAAAGGATGGCGAGAAAGTACCATCAACTAAGGTAATCGAACCAAGCATTCCAAACTCAACGATTACTTCAGAAACAGTAAATGGCGTATCTGTTGACAAAGATGGTAACTTGACTGGTACGCCAAAGGTAGATGACTGGAAAGACAAGGCCGGCGATGACAGTCGTGAAATCGAAATTCCAGTAACAGTAACCAAGGGTGACCAAAAGGTTGAAACCACTGTTCCAGTAACGATCCTGCGTGACACCGATGGTGATGGTACGCCAGACACTAAGGATACCGACGATGACAACGATGGTATCCCAGACACTAAAGATCCACATGAAAAGGCCAAGGATGCTGAAGGTGGCCACATTGATGTTGACAAGGGTCATACTTTAACGGATGAAGATGCTAAGAAAGCTATCTCAAACAAGGATAAGTTACCAGATGGTACTACTTACACTTGGAACAAGACTGATACCCCAGATACCTCAACGGCTGGTGAAAACAAGCCGGGTAAGGTAACTGTTACTATCCCAGGCCAAGATCCGCAAGTTGTAGATGTAACGGTAACTGTTAAGGACGACACGCCAACGACGCCAACCGATGCTGAGAAGTACGACCCTAAGGGCCAAGACATCACGGTCAACAAGGGCGAAACTCCTAAGGCCGAAGACGGTATTTCTAACAAGGGCGACCTGCCAAAGGGCACGGACTACACTTGGAAGGAAACGCCAGACACTTCAACCCCTGGTGACAAGGATGCAACGGTTATCGTAACTTACCCAGACGGTACTAAGGACGAAGTTCCAGTAACGATCCACGTTAAGGACGACACGCCAACGACGCCAACCGATGCTGAGAAGTACGACCCTAAAGGCCAAGACATCACGGTCGACAAGGGCGAAACTCCTAAGGCAGAAGACGGTATTTCCAACAAGGGCGACTTGCCAAAGGGCACGGACTACACTTGGAAGGAAACACCAGACACTTCAACCCCTGGTGACAAGGATGCAACGGTTATCGTAACTTACCCAGACGGTTCAAAGGACGAAGTTCCAGTAACGATCCACGTTAAGGACGACACGCCAACGACGCCAACCGATGCTGAGAAGTACGACCCTAAAGGCCAAGACATCACGGTCGACAAGGGCGAAACTCCTAAGGCAGAAGACGGTATTTCCAACAAGGGCGACTTGCCAGACGGTACTGACTACACTTGGAAGGAAACGCCGGACACTTCAACCCCTGGTGACAAGGGTGCAACGGTTATCGTAACTTACCCAGACGGTTCAAAGGAAGAAGTTCCAGTAACGGTTCACGTTAAGAACCCAGATGGTAGTCAAACCGATGCTGATAAGAACACGCCTAAGGGTCAAGACGTCACGACCGACAAGGGTAAGACGCCAGATGCTAGCGATGGTATCGCCAACAAGGGTGACTTGCCAGACGGCACGGACTAAACTTGGAAGGAAACGCCAGACACTTCAACGCCAGGTGATAAGGCTGCTACGGTCATTGTAACTTACCCAGATGGTTCTCAAGATGAAGTTCCAGTAACGGTTCACGTTAAGGATGACACGCCAAACAAGACTACTGACGCTGACAAGTACGATCCTAAGGGGCAAGACGTCACGACCGACAAGGGCAAGACGCCAGATACTTCAACCCCTGGTGATAAGGATGCTACGATTATCGTAACTTACCCAGATGGAAGCAAGGAAGAAGTCCACGTTACGGTTCACGTAACTGATAATGCTGGTCAAGGTGAACAAGACAAGCCGACAACTAACAATGGTGGCAACAATGGTACCGCCGGTAATACTGGTAACGGTATCGGTAATACTAACAATGCTAACCAAGGTCAATCAGCAGCTAAGAACCAAAATGCATTACCACAAACTGGTAATGATGAAGCTGCAACGATGAGCTTAGTCGGGGTAACCATGGCAGCTGCTCTTGGATTACTTGGTTTGAAGAAGCGGAAGGAAGACTAATTAGTTACCAAACTAACTTAGTCATCTAAAGCAACCGTAACCACTTATTGTGGTCGTTAAGAAAAGGACGTTGACTCTCATAATTATGAGGGTTAACGTCTTTTTTGACTTTTAAAAATTTAACGGTTTAGGGAGGATAAAATCTTTTCTATATTTTCTTTAAATCGGGCGAAAGGACGTTACAGACCGGCAACATTATTGTATGATGGTGAGTGTTGATTATTTTGATGGAGGAAAGAACGAATGAAAACAGCGTTGCAAAAAGTCAGGGCTGGACTGAATACCAAACTGGGCTTTTTTGCGCTCACAGTCCTCTTATTTGCAATTAAGAGTATTTGGGCATATGAAACCAAGTTTAACCTTGGAGCAAATACCACGGTGCAGCAATTTTTGCTGGCTTTTAACACCTTGCCAAGCGCAATTATCCTAATTGGGATTGCCCTCTATTTCCGGGGGCGGTTGTCATATTGGTTGATGAGCATTATCAATGCGCTCTTATCGACTTGGCTGCTGGCAAATATTTTATATTATCGAGAATTTTCTGATTTTATTACCTTTAATGTGATTAAGGGTTCTAGTAGTGCATCAGGAAATTTAGGGACTAGTTTGGCGCAAATTATTAAGCCATCTGACTTTTTGGTTTACGCCGATGTAGTAATCTTGATTGTCATCTTGTTATGCCACTTAATCCGGGTGGACATGCGTTACTTTAAGATTCGCTATGCGGCTACTGTAACGGCCATTGGGGCTCTTTTGTTTGGCGCAAACTTAGGGATGGCTTACTCGGACCGGAGCCAGTTGTTAACTCGAACCTTTGATAGCAACTACATTGTTAAATACCTAGGGCTTGAATTTTACACGGTTTATGACGGGGTAAAAACGACGCATAATAGTGCCATCAAAGCAGAAGCAAATAAAAAAGATGTGGCGCCGATTCAAAAATTCTTAAAGGAACACTATGCTGGACCCAATGCAACCTATTATGGGACCATTAAGGGGAAAAATATTATTGTTCTGCACCTGGAAAGTTTCCAACAATGGTTGATTGACTACAAGGTTAATGGCAAAGAAGTTACGCCAACCATCAACGAACTGTACCACTCTAGCAATACCATGGCCTTTGATAACTTCTTTCACCAAGTTGGCCAAGGGAAAACGTCCGATGCGGAAATGATGCTAGAAAATTCGCTCTTTGGCCTTCCCGAAGGATCGGCCATGACGATTGATGGTACGACTAACACCTTCCAATCCGCACCGGCCTTATTACACCAAAAGCTTGGCTACACCACGGCTTCTTTCCACGGTGATGTGCCTAGTTTCTGGAACCGGGACAATGCTTACAAGTCCTTTGGTTACCAATACTTCTTTAGCAAGGAGTACTACCCGAAAGTTAAGGATCAGGATATGGGGTATGGGATCAAGGATAAGATCTTCCTCAAAGATGCAGCTTATTACTTGCAACAGCTTCCCCAACCGTTTTACGCTAAGTTAATTACGGTGACTAACCACTATCCATACTTAATTGATAAGAAGAATACAGATTTCCCATCCCTTAAGACGGGCGATAATACCGTTGATCCGTATGTCCAAACGGCGCACTACCTTGACCAATCCGTTAAGGAGTTATTAGATTACTTGGACAAGACGGGGTTACGTAAAAACACGGTCTTAGTCCTGTATGGGGACCACTATGGGATTTCTAATAACCATAAGCCGGCGATTGCGAAGATCCTAGGTAAGAAGAAAGTTACTAATTACGACCTCGCCATGTGGCAAAAGGTACCATTCATGATTAATGCTGAGGGTCTCCAAGGGGGCATTAACCACACTTATGGTGGGGAAATTGATGTTTTACCAACCCTAGAAGATCTTCTCGGGATTTCTTCTAATAAGTATCTGCAATTCGGCCAAGACTTATTATCAAAGAGCCGGAACCAGATTGTTCCTTTCCGGGATGGTGATTGGGTAACACCAAAATACACTAAGTCGAGCGGTGATTATTATGACACCAAGACAGGTAAACAGATTACTAACCCAACGAAGGCTCAAAAAGCTGAGTTCGCAAAGATTCAAAAGTATGTCACAACTGATCTTGGCCTCTCTGATAAGGTAATTAATGGGGATCTCTTACGTTTCTACAAGTTACCAGGCTTTACTAAGACTAATAAGAAGGACGTCACCTATAACCGGGTAAAGGCCTTGAAGCAATTGAAGAAAGCCCAGAAAGAACAGAAAACTAGTTTGAAGTCCGAAAATGATAATAAGAGTACCTTAGATGATTACACGACCGATGCACCAGAATTGAAAGATACAACGCTAAGTTTTCCTAAGTAAATAGGACATAGCTGATCATAAAAACGACCACCTTGAATTTAAGTCGGAAGGCTTAAGTTTACAGTGGTCGTTTTTTACATAAAGGAATAATTTGTTAATTTTAAAGTAATCGATTACCAAAACTAATCAATATGTAAAGAAAAAGCCACCATTTTGGTAGCTTTTGGCTAGGGTGGTATGAAGATAATCCAGTTCATAGGAACGAACGGAAAGTGTAACGGCATGATGTCGTCCTGGCAGATGCCAGAGTTGTTTGGGAGTAAACCATCCTAGTTATTAATATTATAACATTTGAAATTATCAGATTAAACCTGTCTTGGGAATAGTGATGATTTTTCAACCGTAAAGTGAAGGAATACTAGTTTTTTTGCCAGCAAATAATTATTGGAAAATTACTGATAACTGAGCAAAAATTCATTAGTAATTCTAATTGGTCGTTACTTAATGTAATTACTTTGCTAACCAACCAAACGGCCATTCAAACCAATTAAAGACGTGGTCAACCTTGGCTCCGTTAAAATGATTCGTGGTGGTGAGCACCTGGTAGGTTACTTCGGGATCCTTCATTTTTCGACTGGTCAAATGGAAGCCGTTCCGCTGGTAAAAGGCTAGGCGACGTAATCGTTGCTGATTATTAACGGCCTTGGGATTGGGAGCTTCAATATCGAGGGCCAATGGCACATCGTGGTAGTGATGCTTTAGCGTTGTTAAAATGCGGCTACCGTAGCCTTGCGAACGTAATTGATCGTTAACGGCAAGATACAAAACGTAGTGCAATCCCTTGACGTGAATTACGTAAGCAAAGCCCACAAACTGATCCTGGTCATAAAAGGCCGTAAAATCTGCATGCTTAAAGTAGCGTTTGAAAAGTAGCCAGCCCCATTTTTCGCGTTCATAGGCTGGAAAAGCACGATGATAAAGTTGCTTTATTTCTTGGTAGTCGGGTAAGCTCGATCGGACGGGCTGTATGTCTAAATCCAAGAATAATTCCCCCCTTTAATATCTATACGCTAACAAAGCTGATGAGCGTTTTCAAGTAAAGCGATCAGCGTCTCATTCAATGTAAGAGCTGCCATTATCGCCCTGTGTGGTATAATAAAAAATATTAAGGTTTTTAAAACGGAGTGCAAAATATGAACGAATGGCTAAATTATGACCAGTTTGATCGGGCTACCTGGCATAGTTTTTTTCCTAGTGAACGAGTTTTATTGTCACAAGCTAATCTGGATGAGATTAAGTCGCTAAATGACCAAATTTCCATTGCGGACGTCCAAGAAGTTTATCTTCCTTTAATTAAGCTATTACAACTGCAATACCAAAATTATCAACAAATGCATTTGCAAAAGATGACTTTTTTAAAGAAGAGTAATCGGCGGGTCCCGTATATTATTGGCATTGCGGGCTCCGTAGCGGTGGGTAAGAGTACCAGTGCGCGGCTTTTGCAAATTTTGTTGCATAAATTAATGCCAGATTTACGGGTAGAGTTGATTACTACTGATGGTTTTTTATATCCCAATGCGGAATTAAAAAAGCGGGGCTTAATGGACCGAAAAGGCTTCCCGGAGTCTTACGATATGGATAAACTCCTGGCCTTCTTAAATGATGTAAAGGCGGGGGAAGCTGAAGTGATGGCTCCGACATACTCCCATAGTGTGTACGATGTTTTGCTGGATCAACCCCAAATTATTAAAGAGCCCGACATTTTAATCGTGGAAGGGATTAATGTCTTACAACTCCCAAGTAAGCAACCACTATTTGTCAGTGATTTCTTCGACTTTTCGGTTTATGTTGATGCGGATGCTAAGTTAATTGAGCAGTGGTACCTAGAACGCTTTGGGCTGTTGCTAGATACGGCCTTTCAAGATCCAAGTAATTATTATTATTCCTATGCTCAAGGGGACCGGCAGGCGGCCTTTGACATGGCTAGGGATGTTTGGCAACGGATAGATCTGCCTAACCTAAACGAGTACATTTTGCCAACGCGTAATCGCGCCGATATAATTCTCCATAAGACGACTAATCATAAAATTGATCGGATTTACTTGCGGGAAGATTAAAAATAAAATGGCCATTCCTTTCAATGCCAAACTACGGGCAAGGATACCTAAACTAGGGATTAAAAACTTAGGCCTTAAATGAAGTTAGGTTGAACTTTTTAGAGTTGTTTGGCATCTCAGGCGGAGGCAAAAAAAGATAATTGATCGCCCAGAATTGCGATTTCTGAAAAATTAAAACCACCCCATAAGCTGAGCTCTCGTTTAGCTTATGGGGTGGTTTGGTATTCGCTATGTAGTTGAAGCAGACTAAGCGAGCTTGGCCTGCTTCTTTACTTATTTTTATCGCCAAGCCAAAATTTGAGCAGTGACTTGTCCTAAATCAGTACGGGTGGTGGCTTGATTAATCATTTTGTTAAGTTAGTCTATTTGGATAGCTGTTAAGTTCATTTGGGCAACGGCAGACTTCATTCGGTTCTTTAGGGCCATGAAGTTAGCGGCTTGGGTGAATTCAACTGGCACAGTTAAGATAGTTGACCGACTACCATCGGGATAAAGAACTACTACCTTCATATTAAAGTTAGTAGTATCTGGAGTCAGTTGGGGAGGATAGTTAATAAACTCATATCGAATTGTGCTAGTTTTGGGGAGATACTTCATATAAGGGGCAAACTGGTTAGTTAAACTGATATCAATTTGGTTAATTAAATCATTTTTACTTAAAGTAGCCAGACTAGTGGCGGTAATTTTACCCTTTACTGCTACTTGGTATATTTGATTAAGATGATGTGGTTGGCTGATCGCATCATGCCGATCTGAACCAATCATTGCCTCGAGCTGATTACTAAAGCCATCATTATCGTCATCCAATAAGCCGACAGGGGTGTCCATTTGGTAACCAGTAGTAAACCAGTTGGCAATCTCACTACTGTAACGTTGAGCAAAGAAGTTAGAACTTGAATGAGTACCACGATTGTTGACAGCGTAGGCCCACTTCGTATTTGGATAGTAAAAGAGTCCACCAACAGCATCATCATGAATGGCAAAGGACTGCATCTTAGCTTCATAAACAGGATTGCTTAGATCAGCATCATTGATGTAGCTAGTCCGAGAAAGAATTGTACTATTAGTAGCAGCCATTCGGTGAGTTAAGTTTCCACTAATCCATGACCAGGCATCGCGGATACCTGGCGCATTAAAGACAGCGCCATGAATAAAGCGAGGATCATACATTAACTTTGTGGCGGCAAAATATTCTGCCAGATATCCGCCGAGTGAGTGACCCGTAAGGAATATTGATTGAAAAGGATTTAAAGCTGCCAAAACTTGATCAAAATTTTTAACCTGGTTAGGTTGAGTTCCAGAAAAGATTGCCGAATCAGCAATTGCATCTAGTCTATCGTTAGTTCCGCGGAAAGCAACTACTGCTTGATCCTTATTTGTAAAGATAGTTGCTGAGAAACCATCTTTAGTGTTATTGAACTGCCTAGCAAATTGCCAATCATTAACGACTTCACTAACGTTGGCTACGTCAAGAAGTTTGTTGTGAGAAAAAGCGGCGATGGCAACTTGGTTCCCACCAAAAATTAGGTTAAGTTCGTTTTCATCTCGATAGGAAAGCTCAGTAAAGAATCGTAAGTCTCGATCAGAAACATCCCACTGATCGGGGTGTTTGTCAAAACTATCAACGATACCATCGTGATCGCGGTCTTGAACAGGAGCCAGATTGTTGTTAGTAAGATTATTTTCAGTAACTGCACTAGTAGGTGGAACAGTAACAGTATTAGTAGCTTCACTAGTACTACTGGAACTTTCCGAAACTAAATTTGGTACGGAATTAGGTATTGCACTAGTTGAAGCTGGTTCGGTAATAGAACTAACGGGAGTATCACTAGCACTAACTGCCACGGGCTGATTTTGAACTTCACTAGCCTGGGCAGAGGAACCGGTAATAACGGCAAAGCCACAAAAAAAGACTAAGCCAATAGCGAAAGAAGCTAGTCGTTGGCCAGCTTTTTTTCGTAAGGCATAACGAAAATGTTTTTGCATGGTTTTGTCTTAATGGTTCAAAAACACTATTGATTTCTGAACCATTCCTTTCTTTTTGTTTTATCTATGCACCAAATATCCTAAACAAATTTTTATCAATTAGCAATGGTTATCAATTGATTTTTTGAATTTATTTCGAATTTAAAGTGCCTTTGTGAAAAAAGTTTAAAAATATATGAAAGTGACAGAAACCATAATGAATATATGAGTTTAAGTGGCTCAGATAGAACCATTAATAAACGGTATCCATTTGACGATTATCTCTACGTAACGATGGAATGTATGTTGACTTGTTGCCCTATCTAAATCGCGCCACAAAGTAAATCATTCCTTCGTGGTAGTGAACAGTAAGCTTGCCCTTAAAAGTTTGGACGAGGTTTTGGGCCATTGAAAGGCCAATACCAAACCCCTTTTTTTCTTGATTATGGGAGGTTTCGTTACGGTAAAAACGTTCAAAAAACTTATTGTAATCCACATCCTTACCGGCAGCGTAGGAATTAGCAACCACTAAGGTGGGGCTTTTATGTTGCTTAGTGGCGGTCCAAGTAATTTTGACGATCCCCTGATCATCGCAATATTTGTTGGCATTATCGACTAAGATGTTAGCTAACTCCGTAAAATACCCTTCATCGGCTTTGATTGTTAAATCGGGCGTAATGTTGGTCACAAATTGTTTACCATCTTGTTCTACCAAAGTCCGAAAGTTATTTGCTACCGTGGTAATCGCTTGGGAAGCGTTGATGTCCGTGATGACCATTGTTGGTCGTTCGTCAAGCCGCGCCAAGGAGACGAGGCGGTTAATTAACTGGGTTAGGCGGTTAATTTGTTGGTGGTTACTTTGGGTCCATTCGCTCTCGCCGTTTAACATTTCAACCATTTCATTATTAGCCGCAATAATGGCAAGGGGGGTTTTTAATTCGTGCCCGGCATTTGTAATAAACTCTTTTTGCCGCTTTTCTGCCCGAACAACCGGTTCGATGGCTTGCTTGGAAAAGAGCGCTAATAAGAGGGCGTAAAGGGCAAGGGAAGCAACCCCTAAAACGGTGGCCGAGCGGACAATTTGGTTAACCCGCGCCATAAGTAAGGTTTCATCTAAGAAGACAATGGTCGTTAATCCCTGCTTAGTTACCCGTTTATAAGCATAGGTAGTTCCCTTATAGAAGGTATGCCCTTGCCGTTGACGATGGCGGAACTCTTGGGCTAAAGTTTTAATTTCACTGGACTTAACGGTTGAGATATGTTCATCGTTCAAGTCCACGATATCACCAGTAGCGTTAAAAGTGACACTAAAATACCGATATTGAAAAAGCCCTTCTCGATTATGTTTAGCCTGCCCCAAGACCGCGACTGGGCGTTTGGGAATATCTCCTTGATTGTTTGCAAGGGTGGTGAGGACGGTACTAACTTCTTGGTCTGCCCGGTAGTAGGAAGTACCGATAATGCTACCAATAACGGTAGTCAAAACGACTGCTAAGGCGCAAGTTGAAATGATAATAAACTTCCGCCGAATTTTTTGAATCATTAGCGGTCACCTCCTAAGGCTTAACCAGAGTAAAGGGCCCCCCTTGTTCACCAGTGATTTGGACCTGGGAGTTAACGGCTTGGAGTTTTTGCCGCAAGTAGGAAATGTTAATCCACAAATCGGTCGCGTCAGCCACTTCATCATCGTCATCCCAAGTATGATTAATTAAATCAGCAATTGAGAGCGCTTTTCCGGCATTTAAGATTAGGTATTGTAAGAGGCGGGTTTCCTTTTTGGAGAGACTGATTGAATTGTGAGCTTCGAGTCGTTGCTCATTATTATCAAGGGTGAGGTCGGCAAAATTTAATACATCATCATCATAGTCTTCATTGCGCCGTTCGAGGGAACGTAAGCGTGCTAGAAGCTCTTTTAATGAGAAGGGTTTGGTAAGATAATCATCCGCTCCCGCATCCAAACCGGTAACCCGATCGTCAATTTCAGCCATCGCCGTTAACATCATGATATAAGTACGATCACCGCCAGCTCGAATTTCTTTTAAGGCGGTTAGTCCATCCTTAACCGGCATCATGATATCTAAAATAATGACGTCATAGGCGTTTTCTTGGACGGCTTTGACCGCTTCTTCCCCGTTGGCTACCGCGGTAACCTCATAGTGAACGCTTTTTAGGGCGGTAACTAAGACGTGAGCTAATTGTTGCTCATCTTCGGCGATTAATACTCGCATAATAATACCCCTTTCTTAGTTTTGATTGATCAATTGACGGATCGTCTGCATTTGAATGTCGCAGGCGGCCAATTGTTCAGCACATTTTTTTAATTCACGGCCAATCCGTTCGGCATCTTGGACATTGTGCTTGTACTTCATTTCGTGTTCCAAACTTGCCCATGAATCCATGGCAATGGTCCGGAGTTGTATTTCAGCGTAGTATTTCCCGGGTTGATTACCATCAACATCTTTAAAGGGGGTAGTCACCGCTAAAATGACGTGATAGGATCGGTAACCATTCGGCTTTGCATTGGTAATGTAATCTTTTTCTTTAACGATTTGCCAGGCTGGATTGGCTTTGATTAACTTCAAGCAACGGTAAATATCATCGATGAAGTTACAAACAATCCGTAAGCCGACCGCATCTTTGCAATCCCGTAAGGCACCTTCGGTAGTTACTGGATAACCCTTACGGCGACATTTTTCAATCATACTTTGTTGTGCTTTAACCCGGCCAATTAAGTGTTCGTAGAGTTTAGGTCGGCCGGCCGTCACTTCAGCCTGGCTGAGCGCTTTAATTTGGCTTTGTAGATTGGTTAGCAATTGGTTAAGGGCAGGTTGAAAGGGCCCATAAATATCCATTATCCAAGTTTCCTTTCAGCGAAAGTAATTTTTTAACTATCCATATTATAGCGAGTTTGGGTTGGTCAAAACAGGTCAATAAGAAAAACTTAAATCATTGGGGATCTTTTCATGGCTTTTGGTTGACCATGTTCGGTTTAGACCGTACAATATTGGATAAGTCTGAAACCAATATAAAGGAGTGGGAACTGTGGCAAACATTAATCTGGATGCCTTTGACAAGATTATCGTCCTGGACTTTGGTAGCCAGTATAACCAATTAATCACCCGACGAATTCGTGACTTTGGGATCTATTCGGAATTGTTATCGCATAAGATTACAGCCGCCGAAATCAAGCAGATCAACCCGAAGGGGATCATTTTCTCTGGTGGGCCTAATAGTGTGTATGATGAAGGGGCCTTTACGGTCGATCCGGAGATCTACAAGTTAGGGATTCCAATTTTGGGGATTTGCTATGGGATGCAATTAATGGCCCAAAACTTGGGTGGAAAAGTTGAATCGGCGGAAGATTCCGAATATGGGCGTGCCGATATTGAAGTTACCGAAAAAAATGCGGTAATGTTTAAAAACTTGCCACAGAAACAATTTGTTTGGATGAGTCACGGGGACCTGGTTACCCAAGTCCCGGCGGGATTTGAAGTTACGGCCACGAGTGCTAACTGTCCAATTTCAGCGATGGCCAACGACGCAAAGAAATTCTACGGCCTCCAATTCCACACTGAAGTTCGGAATACGGAGTACGGGCTTGACATCTTAAAGCACTTTGCCTTTGATGTCTGTGGTGCCAAGGCTAATTGGTCAATGGATAACTTTATTGATCTCCAAGTTGACAAGATCAGAGAAACCGTTGGCGACCAAAAGGTAATTTTGGGTCTTTCCGGTGGGGTTGACTCCAGTGTGGCCGCAGTTTTGATCCATAAGGCGATTGGGGATCAATTAACTTGTATCTTCGTTGACCATGGTCTCTTACGGAAGAACGAAGCCCAATCTGTGATGGATGCTTTAAATCGTGACCTCGGTGTTAATATTGTTAAAGTTGACGCTGCGGATCGGTTCTTAGGCAAGCTCAAGGGTGTGACTGATCCAGAGCGGAAGCGGAAGATCATTGGGGCGGAGTTTATCGAAGTCTTCAATGAAGAAGCCGCTAAGTTAAAGGACGTGAAGTTCCTTACCCAAGGGACCCTTTATACTGACGTGATTGAATCGGGGACGGATACCGCCCAAACCATCAAGTCCCACCACAATGTTGGGGGCTTGCCAGAAAAGATGGGCTTCAAGTTAATTGAACCATTACGGAGCCTCTTTAAGGATGAAACCCGAGCCCTCGGAGAAAAGTTAGGGATTCCGCATGAATTAGTCTGGCGGCAACCATTCCCTGGTCCTGGTTTAGGAATTCGGGTCTTGGGCGAAATTACGCCAGCTAAGCTAGCAATCGTCCGGGAAAGTGATGCTATCTTACGGGAAGAAGTTGCTAAGGCTGGGTTAGACCAAAAAATTTGGCAATACTTTACGGCCTTACCAGGGATTCGTTCCGTTGGGGTCATGGGGGATGGCCGGACTTATGATGAAGCCGTCGTAATCCGGGCCGTAACTTCGATTGACGGGATGACAGCCGACTTTGCCCAAATTCCATGGGATGTCTTACAAAAGATTTCCGTCCGGATCGTAAATGAGGTTGATCACGTTAACCGTGTACTCTATGATGTCACGAGTAAGCCGCCTTCGACGATTGAATACGAGTGATGTTATAGTACAACATGAAGAGGGAAGCCTAAGATAACGGCATTTGTAGAGGGGCAAATTTGGTAGAAAAGGCAGTTTATTGCAAGTTGTCTACCAAAAGTCTACCAAAAACATCAATAGATAATACCGCAAAAGGTACTACGTAATTTGAGCTTGCGTAGTACTTTTTTTGTTAGGCAGATTGTAAAATTTAAGTTGAACATTTAAGTGGACAGAAAAACCCATCAAGGTCTTTAATGGTGTTACCACAACATTCCATTAGAAAGAAGGACCTTAATGGGCACCACTATTTTATCATTCCAGAACCGCATTGTCATTGAAACGCTTCATAATGAAGGACGTTCCTTACGATACATCGCTAATTACTTAGGCTTTAGTAAAACCACAGTCTTTAACGAACTTCACCGGCTAAATAGTGAGTACCAGGCTGAGCTAGCACAAACTGACTTTGAACGCAAGGTTAGTCAACGGGGGCGGAAGTCTTCGCTCACTAAAAACCTTAAACACTTGATCGAGGAAAAGATTCAAGTCCAGAAGTGGTCCCCTGAACAAGTTGCCCATGTAGTTGGAATTGCCTACAAGACGGTCTATAACTGGATTGATCAAGGCTGGCTTGATGTACAGCTACCCGATTTGCCTGATCATGGAATTCGTCGTCATCGTGCTAAAGAAAAGCGTGGTACGTTCAGTCAAGGCCGCTCCATTGAGGAGCGTTCTCATAAAGTCGAAACTCGCCAGGAATTCGGCCACTTTGAAGCTGATACCGTACTTTCTGGCAAACGTAAAGGTCAAGCTGTAGCCACTTTTGTGGAGCGTAAGAGTCGCCTGACAATTATTAAACGGCTCCATGGTCGCGACAGTCAGTCCATGACTCAAGCCGTACTTGAACTAGCTAGTCAACTTCAAGACAAACTCAAGACGCTGACCGTAGATCATGGTAAAGAGTTCGCTAACTACCAGGCAATTGAGCAGCGAACTGGTACTCCGGTTTATTTTGCCCATGCTTATTCACCACATGAACGCGGCAGTAATGAGAACCGTAACCGAGTTTTACGACGGTTTATTCCCAAAGGCCAAGCCATTGAAGAGTTAAGCGATCACAAGCTGATTCAAATTAATTGGTATTTGAATTCCCGACCACTTAAATGTCTTAACTGGCATACACCAATCGAGATCTTCTTGCTTAATCTACGTTACTAAATTCGTTCAAGTTATTTCTTGCAATCTGCCTTTACTAATATTTTAAGGGAAAATGGAGTTAAATGAAATCCGAAGATTTCATCTAACTCCATTAATTATTTGGGACTTATGTCACAGCCCCCTCTGTTTGGTTTTTCGAATATTACACAGATCACGTGGGAAATAACCGCAAGCCTAGTGGATAAGTACGAACGAAGAACGACGCGTACCGCGTCAACCTTCGTCCTAGCTTATCCATACGGCTTGCCGAGAAGGTTATTTCCCACTCCCTTTGCTTTATCGCCAGAAGATTGCCGCAAAACTTGAGAATTGGGGCCGCAACGAGAAACACAAAAGAGGGATACGTTTCCCTTCCCGCGGGGCAACTTAGGCATGGTTGCGGGCGGCTTGGCGGGCTACGTAGGCCCAGACTTGCGTGCGGTGGCGACGAAAGGCTCCGCTGGCGATTAAGTAGCTGGCGACAGCCAGACCAATCCAGAGTGGGTTAGCCGAAATAAAGGCGGCAAAAAACAAGGCATTCAAGGGCCGGGCGACTAAATTGAAGCTGGTAATCAAGATGACGCCGGCTGGTAAGGCCGTGCCATAATGGGCGATAGTGGTGGTATAAATAGGTGCCAGCCAGCTGGAGGCGTATAAGCCCAAGCTAAACCAGATCACGCTGGTAAGTACGATTTTGACTAGGTTTCCCCGGGTAAGGGCCACGATGGATTCAATCATAAAGGGCAGGGCAATGAGGTCGACGACGGGTAGGGTTTGATTACCGGGTAAGATCAAGGCGAGCAAAACCATGATGGGCAGCAAGAGCATCCCGGCAAACAGGGTTGTTGCCTCCCCATAACCCACCCCATCATCCACGGCTAAGAACCAAGCGCCCCGCTTGGCGGTTGGCGAGGTGGGGTGGCGATCAAGGGCGGCCGCTAAGGGGGTAAAGGCCCGGGCAAAGACCTGGGTGACTAACGGAAAGAGGACCATGATCGCGGCTAATTGGATGGCAAACTGGTTGATTTGGCCCCAGGCCGCCAAGTGGGTCAAACGTTTAAAATTGGCCAAAATTCCCAAACTGGCCCCCAACAGTGCCCCGAGGAGCAGGGGGTCGTTGAGCCCGCCGAATTTGGCTTGGGCGTGTGTGGGATTAAAGCGACACTTATCCAGCCCCAGCCGGTTGAACAGGGGGTCCAAGATCAGGATCGGGACGACTTGTTCAATGTTGTGCACAGCGGCGACTGTCGCGTGGGGGACTTGGTAATAAGCAGACCAGGCGGGCGCTTGAATTTCGGCCAGCAACAGGGTTGTTAGGATCAGAAAGGCTGCCAGCCCCAAAGCGAGCCAAAGGTTATGTGTTACCGTGTAGGCCATTGTGGCCCACAACATGAAACCGAAGTTGTTCCACAGGTTGGCGGGCATAAAGACCCGGGTGATCCCGAAAATAAAGAGTAGTAGTTCAAAGACTAAGCTAAAGCCAAAGACGGTGAGTCCCACCGGGGCGCCAAAGGCGGCTAAGGATCCCGTTTGCCAGCCTAAATCGACCACGGGCCGCTGAATCCCGGCAGAGTTGACCAACTGATGGACTAGCTTGGTGACCAGCGGAGTGAAAGCGCCGATTAACCAGCTAAAGCCGGTGAGCCCAACCCCCGCGGCTAGGGCGCTTTTAACGGCTGTCCCCCAGGGGATGCGTAAACCGCGGGCGATGAGCAACAAAATCACCGGCACCACGACTGGTGCGCTAAACGTAGTAAAAAAGTGCTGAATGGTTGTTAACATCGAAAAGTCCCCCTTGTTTAATTTTAATGTTATTGTAGCGTAATTAGGTAAGAAAACGCGACGAAAGTCTCTGAACCCAGGTGCAAGTGATAAAATCAGGTTGGAGCCCCTCGGCTGATAAAACTGCTGGGGGCTAGCGTCAGCTGAGGATCAACGAAAGGAGGGCAGCATGGCAGCAGCATTAATTACTGGGGCGACCGGTGGCTTAGGTCGGGTGCTGGCATTTGAGCACGTTCGTCACGGCGGGGATGTGATTTTAGTAGACTGCCACGCCGCCAAATTACAGGCTTTAAGTGCAGAGTTGCGTCGGGCGGCGCCGGGACAACAAGTGGAATTAGTGGTAGTTGATTTTACCGCGGCCGATGCGGCCCAGCAAGTCTTTGCCGCGGTCCAAGCGGTGGGCTGGCCGGTGGATTATTTAATCAATAATGCCGGGTTTGGGGGTGGCGGTGCGTTTGTGACGCGGTCGGCCGCCCGCGATCCGGCGATGGTGCAGGTGAATGCGGCGGTGCCCATGGCGTTGTTGAAATTATTTTTACCGGGGATGGTGGCGCGCGGACACGGTCGAATTTTAAACGTGGCGTTCGCCGCGGCGTGGTTCCCAGGACCGGAACAAGCGACCTATTTTACGACTAAGGCGTACTTAGCCGCGCTTGGCAATGCCTTGTGGTATGAGTTAAAACCGCTGGGGATCAGGGTGACCACCCTCTTACCCGGACCGATTGAGACCGGTTTTGCCCAAGCCGGGCAGCTGACCCAGACCCGGTTGTTTGCGCCGGGCACCGGGGTGGCGCCCCAAATCGTCGCGCGGGTGGGCTACGCGGGGATGATGCGGGGGAAGCGCCAAGTAATCGTCGGGATGGCGTGGTGGATGCGCTGGGCGGCCCAGGGCTACCCTTAGTTGCCGAAACGGTTAGTGTTGGCCGTGATTGCGGCCTTACAATGGCCCCGCCCGTGACCGCCGGCCGGCTTGAAAATAATGTGAAATTATAAACTAATTTTAAAATTGACAAAAATAAACTGATGCGATTGGTGTAATCAGCGCCGACCGCATCAGTTTTTTATGCGTGGCGGTGCCTGGACACGAGCTTAATAAAATTAAGTTTATAGGGGAGTAGCCCGACGGCGTTGGCCGCAACATTTTATTCGCAAAGAATTCACTAATCATATGTATTTCATTTATTATAAATAAATCGTTATGTTAAAATGATAGTGAATTGGTAGCCAAAATGGATTACTATAACGATAATTTTTTGACTTAGGAAGCGCTGCCAAAAGTGATAAATCAACGGTTGGGTTTTAAATTTTTCGGTTGATTATATGAAAGGGGAATGATGGTAGTGAGTAAGTAGCGGAATTTTGAAGAAATATTATATTCAACAATTAGGCTGATAGCTTAACGGTAGCGCTATTGTTCTGGTGTACTGCAATACACCACTAGTTATTAAATTTGGGAGGTAAAAATAATGATGAAGCGACCTGAATTTTTAGAAACTAAGCGGACACCGCGTTATAGTTTACGTAAGCTTAACGTTGGTGTGGCTTCGGTATTATTAGGAGTAACCATTTTTGGAATTAACTTTACAGATCATTCTGTAAAGGCAGCAACCACAGTAGAAAGCGTTAGAATTCCCAATGGTTCACCAACCGGTAATTTACAACAAACTTCAGCAGTTGTATTGACACCTGTTGAACAAGCTAATGCTCAGAAAGCAACTAGTGCAACAGGAAAAGTTCAACAAAGTAGTGCAGGTAACGATGCAACAGGAAAAGTTCAACAAAGTAGTGCAAGTAACAATGTAACAGCTAATAATTCTACAAAAGCTGCGACAACCTCACAATCTGCACCAAATACGCAAGGTAGCGCTGACACTGATATTAAATCATTAGCAGCAAAATTAGCATTTACGAATTTAGTGGCAATGCCTGGTACTGACGGAAATGCAGCAAGTACAGCAGGTCAAAATGACACTAATACTCAGCTAGCTAATGAAAATAACGAATTGGCCAATAAGTCTAATCTAACTTCTTCAGATAACTACAGTTCTAATATCTATAAAGGTAAAGATGGAAATTATTACAAGATTGTAACTATTTATGGTCAGAAGGACTACGTTTACCGTACTGCTGATATTCAAGCTAATGGTACTGCTTTTGGGCAATGGGGAACGTCAGCTGAAGATACTAAAAATAATATCCAAATTTCTAAAAAAGATTTAGGAAATGGTCAGACCCGTTGGACTGTTACTTTCTTCCCTAATAAGGGATTACAAAATGGTAGTACATTAAATGGGTTAAGTTCTGCAAAATTTGGTATTGCTCTCACTTCTGACTACCAAATCGTTCGTAATGTTGACATGGACGTAATTAGTGATCCTAAGCAATCATTTACATCTTATACATTTAAGCCCGGTAGCAATAGCGCTACTGAAATTTCAGTAAATCCATTAGATAAAAAGACGTTTTCATTTAATCCTAACACAGATGCCGATCCAAATACTGGTTTAATTAATAGTGAAACTATGCCAGCTTATAACAATGAATATTTGCAAGGTCCATACTATTTCACTACGGCTACGGGTACTTATGCTGGTAAAAAGAACTTATGGCAGACTTACTTTTTCAATAATGGTAATGAGACTTATGATAATAATGCATATGATAATTCCCCTTATCTAGGTGGCAATCATGACTTCCATTTTAATAATTTTGAAATTAAAAATGAAACTGGAGTTGACGGTGCAAAACAGGGGGACAAAATCATTTATGACACACTGGGGTATAGGTTAAATTCTAAAAACGCTAATCCTAAGGGCGTATTTAGCAGTATTAACTTTAACCAAGCAATGGAATTTAAGTCACAAGGTAAAGAGTATCGGGGTAACCCACAATTTTCTTCTTATGTTATTTCCTTTACTATGCAACACACAGACTCTCATGAAGTAGAATTATCTACAGGTTCAGAATTATCTACAGGTTCGAAAAATCAACAATTCTCAGGAATCTCAGCTAATATTTATTCTTATCAGGATAGACACTATTACATGTTTTCTAGATTATATGGTGAGCAGAGAGCACTGGATGCAAAAGGTAATCCAGTAGAAGCTAAAGATATTATTCCTAATTGGGATGAAGCCAAAGCTGCCAATCAGGCCATCGATACTGCTCTTGTCAACAAGAAGGGTAAAATTAATGGAGCAACTAATATTGATCAAACTACTAAAGACAAGTTGATCCAAGATGCTACTGATGCAGCGGACGCTGCAAAGAATGCTATTGTTCAAGCAACTACAGCTGACGCAATTAAGAAAGCTCAAGACGATGGCGTTTCTAATATCAATAATGTTAAGGTTCCAAGTCTTGAAGACGCTAAGACAGCAGCAAACCAAGTAGTCAAAGACGCTGTAGATAAGCAAAAAGCATTAATCAACAATGCTAACAACCTTAGTGATGGCGAAAAGCAAGCCCTAAACAACCAAGTGGATGCAGCTGCTAAGACTGCCAAAGATGCAATCGATGCCGCAACAACTAATGATGTTGCCACTAAGGCAGGGCAAGATGGTAAGACAGCTATTGAAAAGGCTGTTCCAACCAGTCTTGAAGACGCTAAGACAGCAGCAAACCAAGTAGTCAAAGACGCTGTAGATAAGCAAAAAGCATTAATCAACAATGCTAACAACCTTAGTGATGGCGAAAAGCAAGCCCTAAACAACCAAGTGGATGCAGCTGCTAAGACTGCCAAAGATGCAATCGATGCCGCAACAACTAATGATGTTGCCACTAAGGCAGGGCAAGATGGTAAGACAGCTATTGAAAAGGCTGTTCCAACCAGTCTTGAAGACGCTAAGACAGCAGCAAACCAAGTAGTCAAAGACGCTGTAGATAAGCAAAAAGCATTAATCAACAATGCTAACAACCTTAGTGATGGCGAAAAGCAAGCCCTAAACAACCAAGTGGATGCAGCTGCTAAGACTGCCAAAGATGCAATCGATGCCGCAACAACTAACGATGTTGCCACTAAGGCAGGGCAAGATGGTAAGACAGCTATTGAAAAGGCTGTTCCAACTGATTCTGATGTTAAGAAGAACGCTAAGGATGCCATTGATAAAGCTGCTAAGACTAAGGATGATGCAATCGATGCTTCAAACTTAACTGCTGAAGAAAAGGATGCTTTGAAGAAGAAAGTTGCTGATGAAGTTAAAATAGCTAAGGACAATATTGATGCTGCCACTAAAGACGCTGATGTTACTACAGCGCAAACCAATGGTGAAAAGGCTATTAATGCTGTTGAAATCCCTACTTCAGCTTCTAAGACTGATGCCATTAACGCAATCAATACTGCATTAGCAGATAAGAAGGCTGCAATTAACGGTACTAACTTAACTGATGAAGAAAAATCCGCGTTAGTTAACAAAGCACAAAAAATTGCTGATGACGCAATCGCTAACATCAATAAAGCAACAACTAACAATGCAGTAAACACTGCTAAGGAAAATGGTGTTGAAACGATTAACAACATTAATGTTCCTGATACTTCTGCCACTAAAGATGCTGCTAAGAATGCCATCGATCAAGCTGCTAAGACTAAGGATGATGCAATCGATGCTTCAAACTTAACTGCTGAAGAAAAGGATACTTTGAAGAAGACAGTTGATGCTGAAGTTAACAAAGCTAAGGCTGCAATTGATGCTGCCACTAAAGACGCTGATGTTAAGACAGCGCAAACCGATGGTGAAAAGGCTATTAACAGCGTTAATGTTCCTGATACTTCTGCAACTAAAGATGCTGCTAAGGATGCTGCTAAGGATGCCATTGATAAAGCTGCTAAGACTAAGGATGATGCAATCGATGCTTCAAACTTAACTGCTGAAGAAAAGGATACTTTGAAGCAGACAGTTGCTGGTGAAGTTAACAAAGCTAAGGCTGCAATTGATGCTGCCACTAAAGACGCTGATGTTAAGACAGCGCAAACTAATGGTGAAAAGGCTATTAACAGCGTTAATGTTCCTGATACTTCTGCAACTAAAGATGCTGCTAAGAATGCCATCGATCAAGCTGCTAAGGCTAAGAACGATGCAATCGATGCTTCAAACTTAACTGGTGAAGAAAAGGCTGATTTGAAGAAGCAAGTTGCTGAGGAAGTTCAAAAAGCTAAGGGCAATATTGATGCTGCCACTAAAGACGCTGATGTTAATACAGCGCAAACCCAGGGTGAAAAGGATATTAATGCTGTTGAAATCCCAACATCTTCTAAGACCAAGAATGACGCTAATAGTGATCTCGATAACACAGCTGATGCTGCTAAGAAGGCCATCGATGAAACTTCAGGTTTAACTGATGATCAAAAGCAAACAGCAAAGGATCAAATTGACACAGCTGTTGGTGATGCTCAAGAAAACATCAAGAAAGCTTCTGATAACCAAGGTGTTGCAGATGCAAAGGATGCAGGTAAGCTCGCAATCGACAAGGTAAGTGCAAAGGCTGCAATTGATGCTGCTCTTAACAATAAGAAGAGCGCAATTGCGAAGGCGCCATTAACTGCTGAAGAAGCCAAGCCTTTAAACGACTTGGTAGATCAAGAAGCTGACGCTGCAAAGGCCGCTATTGATGACGCTACTACTAATGCGGTTGTTGAAGCTGCCAAGAATAATGGTGTTGAAAAGATTAACAACATTAATGTTCCTACTACTTCTGCAACTAAAGATGCTGCCAACAAGGCAATTGAGAATGCTTTAGCTAAAAAGATTGAAGAAATCAAAGCTAACACCAACTTAACTGATGACCAAAAACAAAGCCTTATTGATCAAGCTCAGAACGCAGCTAACCAGGCTAAGGAAAACGTTCGGAGTGCTTCCACTGATGAAGACGTTCAAACTGCTAAGAACAATGGAATTGCAGCTATTAACGGAATTACTGTTAAGAGTAATTCAGTCGATGACCAAGATAATTCTGCAACTAATGAAGGGAACGGTAACCAAGCTGGTCATATTCAAAGTGATAACTCCAGTGACGTTACAAAGCATAGTTCTATTCAACAGTCTGGTAATGAAAAAACTCAATTACCACAAACTGGTAACGAAACACAACGTGGAGCAGGCTTAGTTGGCTTAGCCATTGCAGGCTTAGTTGGTTTGTTGGGCAGTGCCGGATTCCGTAAAAAGCGGGATTAAGCAACTACTCAAACCGTCGTAACAAATTCATAACATAAATAAGGAGAGTGAGAAAAAACGCCCCAAATCGGCTAGCAAGCTGGTTTGGGGCGTTTGTCTTCGAACCTCCGCAAGGATGGCTAGGTTGGTCAAACGTAAGCAGTCAATAACGATACGTCTAGGCGCGGTGTAAGGTAAGTACCGAATAACGACACGTATTGAAAAAAATGAAAGGGCGTGAGCCGCGGTTTCTTGCGGTTCACGCCCCTTCTCTAGTTATGACATACTTGTTGCGCTTCTTCTGCCCATGGTAAAAAAGCCTTAATATCGCTCCTTTTCTGGTTCGGTAGTCGATCAAACAGGTATTTGAAATACTTATATACATTTAGTTTATTAATTTTCGCTGTTGCTACTAACGTGTAGTAAATCGCATTGGCTTCAGCTCCACGAATACTTTTCGCAAACAAGCAGTTCTTGCGAACCAAGGTTGTAAAACGGATCTCTCCTTCTAGCGAGTTATTGCTTAGGGGAATTTGTCTATTTTCAAGAATTCGATAGACTCTTGTCCGAAGCCTTAAGGCATTCTTGATGGCTGCACACAGCCGTCCCTGTGGTGAAGTGATACTTCCCAAGTACTGGTAAAACCTATCAAGCAACGGTTTCACATGAGTAATTCTTTGCTGCCGCTTTTCCTTTTCAGTTTGATATACTAATTCGTTTTCCATAAGGTAGATTGCAAGAAATAACTTGAACGAATTTAGTAATGTAGATTAAGCAAGAAGATCTCGATTGGTGTATGCCAATTAAGAAATTTAAGTGGCCGTGAATTCAGATACCAATTGATTTGAACCAGTTGGTAATCACTTAGTTCTTCAATGGCTTGTCCCTTGGGAATAAACCGTCGCAAAACTCGATTACGGTTCTCATTACTACCGCGTTCATGTGGTGAATAAGCATGGGCAAAATAAACCGGAGTACCAGTTCGCTGCTCAATTGCCTGGTAGTTAGCGAACTCTTTACCATGATCTACGGTAAGCGCCTTGAGCTTGTCTTGAAGTTGACTAGCTAGTTCAAGTACGGCCTGAGTCATGGACTGACTGTCGCGACCATGGAGCCGTTTAACAATTGTCAGGCGACTCTTACGCTCCACAAAAGTAGCCACAGCTTGACCTTTACGTTTGGCAGAAAGTACGGTATCAGCTTCAAAGTGGCCGAATTCCTGGCGAGTTTCGACTTTATGAGGACGCTCCTCAATTGAGCGGCCGTGACTGAACGTACCACGCTTTTCTTTAGCACGATGGCGACGAATTCCATGATCAGGCAAATCGGGTAGCTGTACATCAAACCATCCTTGATCAATCCAGTTATAGACCGTCTTGTAGGCAATCCCCACCACATGGGCAACTTGTTCAGGGGACCACTTCTGGACTTGAATCTTTTCCTCGACCAAGTGTTTAAGGTTTTTAGTGAGCGAAGACTTCTGCCCCCGTTGACTAACCTTGCGTTCAAAGTCAGTTTGTGCTAGCTCAGCCTGGTACTCACTATTTAGCCGGTGAAGTTCGTTAAAGACTGTGGTTTTACTAAAGCCTAAGTAATTAGCGATGTATCGTAAGGAACGTCCTTCATTATGAAGCGTTTCAATGACAATGCGGTTCTGGAATGATAAAATAGTGGTGCCCATTAAGGTCCTTCTTTCTAATGGAATGTTGTGGTAACACCATTAAAGACCTTGATGGGTTTTTCTGTCCACTTAAATGTTCAACTTAAATTTTACAATCTGCCACATTTAAAAAAGTGGTTTGGCAATAAAAAGCTTCGAGAAATTAGAGCCGTAGATTGTGAAAAGTTTCGAGTGTACCTACTTGGTAAAAGTGGGTATTCACAAGGCTTTGCCAGTTTAGTATATTGTTTGTTTCGCAATACTTTAGATTATGCGGTGAGAATGGATTTTCTAGTTAAGAATCCATCGCGAAAGACAAAAGCGATTAATAAGGGAAAAACGACCGTTGCCTTTTGGACCAAGACTGAGTTTGAAAAGGTTTTGTCAGTAATCTATACCCAAGATTATTATCAACATATGTATTTTGTAATTTTGTATCTTTACTTTACCTGCGGAATGCGGGTTAGTGAGGGATTAGCTTTACTTATGATGATGTTGATTTTAAGCGGCATCGTTTGAAGATTCATAAGACACTTGAAATGAAGAACAAGCATGACTATGTAATCAAACCTTATACTAAGACCATTAATGGAATCCGAACTATTTCATTAGACAATGATACAATTCGTGTCTTAAAAAATTGGCGAAAAGACCAAGAGAAGCACGGGGTTCACAACTTTATTATGTCGTATGATGATACGCCGATGAGTAGAACAACGATTCCATTAATAGTGAAGCGTTTCGCTAAACTAGCTGGGGTAAAACCGATTCAGGCAAAGGGATTGCGTCATAGTCACGTTAGTTACCTTATCAACGAGTTTAATACTGATGTGTTAACAGTATCACGTCGGCTTGGTCATTCTAGTCCTGAGATTACATTAAAGTATTATGCTCATCTTTGGCCACGGAATGATGAAACAATCGCGGATGAAATGGAAGGTAATATTAAGTTTCAACCAGCGAAAGAAAATCGACTACGATTCACAGGCAATCAAAATATTCATTCTACGAAATAAGGTTCCCTACCAAAACCCTACCAAAATGAATAATAATGCTTTGAAACAGCGTCATTATAGGGCTTGGTGCAGGCATCATCATTTGAATATGAATAGAAGCATCGTTGGCGATGAAAC
This sequence comes from Lactobacillus sp. 3B(2020), assembly GCF_013487845.1. Lineage (NCBI taxonomy): Bacteria > Bacillati > Bacillota > Bacilli > Lactobacillales > Lactobacillaceae > Lactobacillus > Lactobacillus sp. 3B(2020). The sequence continues at coordinate 261,058 of NZ_CP047410.1, forward strand.
AAAGAGGTGGGGAAAAAAGCTCCTTGACGGCCTGGTTGGGATAAGAAGGACGAAGATTGATTCATTAGAATCGACCTTTCGTTCGCACTTATCCGCTAAGGCCGTGCTTTGGAGCGAACCAGCCAACTGGTTTGGCGTTTGTGAGCCCATGTAAGGCTGAATCGGTTGGTGCGACCGCCAGGGAAGCAACTGCCATTCAGCTACTGCTTTGACCTTAGTTACTGAGTAACATTCGGAGATGACAAAGGAGGCCGGGAAGAAACGTGCGTTTCTTCCCGGCCTCTTTACTTTTGCTTCGATATTTGATGATTGTCGGACGGGATTAGGCTTAATTGTGGTGCGGGGGAAGCTTTCTCCCAACCGACTTAAAAAATCCCCTCCTCCGCAGTTTTTAATGTTATTTAAAACCAAACTTGATTGCGACAGTTGTCCATAAGCTTTACAATGATAGCTAAATTATTACCAATGAGGATAAATCTTACATGCATAACTTAATTTTTCTAGAGAACCTGGAAGGAAAAGATTTAGCTCCATATGTCCGCCTTAATGAAGCCCAACTTTTCCATGCGTTAGCGCCCCATCCCGGTTTATTTATCGCCGAGAGTCCAAAAGTGATTGAACGCGCCTTACGGGCTGGTTATCGGCCAGCTTCACTGCTCATGGAGGCAAAGACCATGGAGCGGGACTTGGCTGATCTAGACCATGAGATGGCAATCAATCAAACCACTGGTCTAGGGCAAACGCCAATTTATGTTGTTGATAGTAAATTACTCCGTCAGTTGACGGGGGCCGGATATAACCTTTTGCGAGGGGCTTTGGCGGTAATGTATCGGGTCCAACGACCGGATTTAACTAACTTTTTAGCGACGATGCCGAGTGATCATCCCCGGATTGCCATTTTGGAAAGAGTCGTTAATCCCACTAATGTTGGGGCAATCTTTCGGTCAGCGGCTGCCTTAGGGATCGATGGCATAATTGTAACCAGTGATTCGGCGGATCCGCTGTATCGGCGGGCTTCCCGAGTTGCGATGGGAACGGTCTTTCAGGTTCCTTGGACTTATATGGACGCCAAAATCTGGCAGCGTGAAGGGATTGACCTGTTACACCGGTTTGGTTACAAGACCGCCGCAATGGCCCTCCGTCATAATACGATCGATATTGATCATCCGGTGTTGGGGGAAACGGAAAAGCTAGCAATCATTCTCGGTTCGGAAGGTCCCGGATTAAACGAAGCAACGATTGATCAGAGTGACTTTACAATCAAAATCCCGATGGCCCCCGAAGTTGATTCCTTAAACGTTGCGGCTGCTTCCGCCTTAGCCTTTTGGGAGTTGGGTAATCGAAGACTTCACCCGGAATGGTCCGGTGATAAGCACTAACAGCCGCTGAATTGGTAAAAACAAATCCAAGGTTGGTACCAATTCCGTAAGTTTAGCCAGATTGTGGGGGGGAGCCTAGAATCGCGTGGTCGGGTAGAAATGTTCGTGATTATAATTTCAAAATTAATCGTTTTAAATAGGGATTAGCAATAAATGGTTATTAGTTCCCTTTTATTTTGCTCGCAACGTTGCTCCTTCGCGCAAGGTTACTGGTAAAACTACCGAAGCTGGGAGGGGTTGTTTTTTTAATCGTGATTCCAAGAGGTCAACGGCAACGTTAGCCATATTAGCAATTGGTTGGACAATGGTGGCCAGGTCGGGGGCTAATAATTGACTGGCTTGGGTGCCATCATAACCAATAATTTGGAGATCGTTTGGGAGGTGGTAACCCCGTTGGTGGGCAATTTGGAGTAATAAGGCGGCATCGGTATCGTTAGAAGCAAAGATCCCATCAACATCCGGATGTTCATCAAAGAGTTGATTAAAAACATTAACGCGGTCGGTGTGATCACCATAAAAATTAGTTAAGTAGGTAGTCGGCGTTAGTTGGTGAGATCGCATAGTAGTTTCGTAAGCTACTTTCCGTTGCGTGTCGTGCTGATTCGATGGTAGGTTATCAGTATGAATAATTTTGGTAGCTCCCCGTTGAATTAAGGTTTCAGTGGCCAATTTTCCGCCAGCGTAGTTATTAGATTGCACAACAGGGATGTCTTGGCGCAGATAACGATCAATGGCAATAATCGGTAAGTTGGCATTTTGATATTCCTCGACGTTGTGATTGTGGGTAGCGATAATTAAGGCATCCACCTGATGATTTAAGAGTTGTTGGAGGTAACGACTTTCTTTTACGGCATCATTTTGGGCGTTACCAACTAGAACCTTGTAGCCCATCTTAAAAAGCCGGTTTTCCAAGGCGGAAGCCAGTTCACCAAAGAAAGGATTAGCGACGTTAGGGACGAGGATCCCGATTAATTGGGTTTTTCCGGTCGTCATCTGTTGAGCAATGGCGTTAGGCCGGTAGTTTAATTCCTTCATTGTCCGTTCAACTAGGTTAATCGTCTTTTGACTCAAGTACCCCCGGCGGTTGATTACCCGGGAAACCGTGGCTTTTGATACCCCAGCAGCGTCAGCAACATCCTCTAGTCGTAGTTTCGCCATGAAAGCGCCTCCTTTCTAAAGAAAATTATAACGAAAAATCCCCCGAGATAAAACTAGCGCGGGGGATGAAAGAATTAATCAATTTCCAATGGCTGCCCATTCACGTCTTGATCATCCTTCTTCAAGATTACGAAGGCATAGATAGCAGCGCAAATCACAATGGCAGAAATAATGAGGAAAGTGGATTGGTAACCAATCTTATCGTGTAAGGTCCCAAGTGGGGTAGAGAAGATGATTTGACCAACTTGCCCAGCAATCTGACCGACTACCATGTACATTGTAGCAGAAAGCCGGGTATCAAAGTGAAGGGTTAAATACCGGAACATAGCTAAAGCAAAGATCGCTGTTTCTGGAGCGTGGAGTAACTTTACAATTGAAATTCCCAGTGGATTAGTTACAATTCCACAGAGGCCGATCCGGACAAACATGACGGTTACCCCAATCAAGAGTGTTCGCCGAACTCCAATTTTCTTCATCATTGCGGGGACAAGGGCCATCATAATTGCTTCTAAGAATACTTCAATGGAGTTTAGGATCCCGTAAGCCGTGTCCCCAGAAGCTTGGGTGGCAAAGAACCGGGTGAAAAATTCGGGGAACATCTGTTGGTCAAAGACGGTATAGAAGGAACCGCTAAAGATAATGAAGATGGTTAATTTCCAAAGCTCTGGGAGCTTAAAGACTTGAAGGATTTCCTTGAAAGAAGGCTTTTGGGCTTCCTTGGCTTCCTCAGCTTGATTTTCAAATTTATCAATCGTTGATTGTTTCGTTCGCGAACCAGTAATCAAAATAATGAAAGTAATGACACTAAAACCACTGGACAACCAGAAAACAATGTAGGGACTGATGGTAAAGAGGTATCCAGCGCAAAGGGCAGCAATCGCATATCCGAATGACCCCCAGGCCCGGGCTTTTCCGTATTCGTAACCAAAGCGTCGGCCCATCCGTTCGGCTAGGGCTTCAAAGGTTGGTGAAGCGGCTAAGAAAGCAAAGGAAAGGTAAAGTGAGCCTAGCAAAGCCCCAACTAAGAAATTTGTGTGTAAAAGTGGGGCGTATATCCAAGTGAAGAAGGGGCCGAGTAACATTTCTAAGACGGTAATCACCAAAAGCAGGTTACGTTTAAGCCCTAGGTGGTCTTGGATGGAACCATAAACAAACATTAGGACCAAGGTAATGGCGGAGTTAAAAGTATAAATGGTCCCAACTTGGGTCCCGGAGAAGCCAAGCCTAGTGGTTAACCAAATTTGAAAGAAAGACCACCAAATTCCCCAAGCCATAAAGAACATTAATAAACTAAGTGAGCCTTGAAGATAAAATGGATTCTTGAAGGCACTAACTTTTTGCTTCATGATTTAAACTCCTTTCGTTAAGCGAGCTGATAAGCTTCAATTTGGGTAGGTAGGGCCTGATTAGCACTAACGGTAGTTTGGATTGGTTGATCAGCGTAGTAACGTTCAGTAAAGGTAGTTTCGCCATCATTAATAAAGATCTCAACTGAGCTCGTATCAATGAAGAGGTGAAGTTTTAATTGATGGCCCGTAAATTTAGCGTATCGAGGGGTTAAATCCCCCTGTTGGATAGTAATATCACCACTCGCTTGGTCAGCGACCAGAGTTAATAGTGGTTTGCCAGCACTTTCCAATTGCCATTTAGTAATGCTAGCCGGGGCAAGATCGATGGTAATTAATTGTTCGCTGTGTTGCTGGTCATCGTAATTAAAGGTGTAACTTGAAGCGAGAGTCATCACTTCGTTAGCAACTTGGCTTTCTCGGAGATTCTTAAGTTCCCGGGCGGGAGTCATCAAAAGTTGTCCTTTTTGATAATGAAGTTCCCGTGGTAAGGTCAAACAACCAGCCCAGCCATCGGCTTTTTCGGGCATTGGGTCATCAAAAGAACTCATCCAGCCAATCAAGATCCGGCGCTTATCAGGAGTTAAGAAAGTTTGGGGAGCGTAGAAATTGTGACCCCGATCTAGTTCCCAGAAGGGACCATGGTCAAATGTTGCTTGCTCATAATTGAGTTGGCCAGCTTGGTAGCAAACCGATGAAACATTTAAGAAGTTATGGGCAACGGCTTTAATTCCCATTGGTGAGTAAAGTAAGATATCGGTATCATTAACCCGGAAAAAGTCTGGGCATTCCCACATAAAACCTTCACTGTCGGCAACTTTAGCCTTTGCGATTGGTCCCTGGTTTTCCCAGAGGATCAGGTTAGTTGATCGGTAAAGGAGGGCCCGACCAAGACCATCAGTAGCTTGACTACCAAGAATTAGCCAGTAGTAACCATCATTTTGCCAAACTTTCGGATCCCGAAAGTGTTGGGTATTATCCGCTGGAGCCGTAATAATTGGGTTATGTTTTGACTTGGTGAAGTGAATGCCATCATCACTGTAGGCTAAGTTTTGGTTTTCCCAGAAGTGATCTTGGTCGCCATCATCAAAGTAATGGTGACCAGTGTAAATAAGGTAAAGGCGCCCATCTTTGACAATCGCTGAACCTGAGAAGCAACCCCCAGTATCTTCGGGATCGCCAGGGACTAACGCCACGGGGAGTTGTTCCCAGTGAACGAGGTCACGGCTCCGAACATGGCCCCAATGCATCGGCCCCCATTCAGCGGAATAAGGATGGAACTGATAAAAAACATGGTAGTAACCTTTGAAGTAACAAAGGCCATTGGGGTCATTGAGCCAACCGCCGGGTGTTGAGATGTGAAATTGTTGCCGATAGCGTTGGTTAGTAACTTTAATCGTTTTGGATTCATCAACTTTTTGCATGATTATTGCTCCCTTTTATGATTTATTGAAGCGCTTACAACGACAGCATAAAGGGAAAACTGGTTTCGGTCAATCGATGGACAGAAAATGATTCGTTACATACAATTGGACTGGTACAGTTAATCACCGATTGTTAAGGCGATACAACCGTTTGCCCAAAAAATTGGTAAATTGAAAACTAAAATGAAAATGAAATAAAGCGGATGGGAACTGCATTTTTCCCACCCGCTTTTGATTAATTTGATGATGTTATCAACATTAGCCACCAACTAAATTTTCACTCGGGAGCAGATGATGGGGAGTTTAGCTAGCCAGGCTTCATTAGTGGTTTCGACAATCTTGTATTGCTGTATGACCTTAACCATGACGGAGGTTGTCCGGTATCCAATTTTTCGTAAATACATTAACGCCCCGGTTTTAGCTGTCCTTACAAAGACTGGCCAAAGTTGGCTATCGATTATTGTTTCCATTGGGGCGATTCTGGGGATGACGACGGTTATTCTGGTACTATTATATGGTCAGTCACGGATCGGTTACTCGATGTCCCGGGATGGACTCCGCTTTTTGGCGTGAGTGAAGACTTTTACCAAGACTTTGCGGTACGCACGAAAGAAAAATTACAACCTTATTTCGAAAAAGCGCGACATCAAGGCGTTAATGTGCGGGCTGAGGTAATCATTGGGAGTATTAAGACGGTGCTTGCCAAGGACTTTCCCGATCAGCATGATGTTGATCTGATTGTACTGGGTAACACAGGCATCAATGTCGTAGAAAAGATGTTGCAAGGTTCACATACTAATTACCTTGTGCGCCATGCTAAAGCTGATGTACTTGTAGTTAAATAAAAGCTCGTGACCAGCGTTGTTGAATAATACTCGGAGATGAAATAGAGGGCAGAAAGAAACCTATGGTTCTTCCTGCCCTCTTTCTTTTTGAATGAGGTGCCACTGGCGCCAATAAGGGAAAACAATTAGTCCTAAACTAATGAGAACTAAAACGAACATATTATCAAAAACATCAATGTTTCCTTGACCAATAAAACTGATGATTAAGGTGAGGCCCCAAAAGATAACTTCATAGCCTAAAACCTTAATTAATAAATCAATTCCCAAGCCGACACCTCCTATGTAATCTTAATAATAAATATTGCTTACACTATAAGTGTACAATATATTGCTGGCCTTTTTCGTCACCAATTGATAATAATTCGATTACATTCATTTTACAGTCGATTAGATTGAGTATTAATTAAGGGTTATTAGTCAATTAGGTGGGATCTAATTATAAAAGCGCCGTGTTTAAATTCTAGTAAAAGAAATTTTAAGGTTTGAGCAAGGATGAAGCTTTAGTGATAAAATAATAATTAAACAATTACTTAGCGTTAAAAGGAGGAGATAACAGTTAAATGAAATATAGTTAATTATAATCAAATGCTATATAATACTCGCAGAAAGAAGAATGTGGGGCGAGTATTGTGTCTAAAATATTAAAGCCAAAAGATATGGCTGAAAAATTGGGGGGTTACAGTGCTAACTCTCCAACGTTGGGATAATAAAGGAATTCTAAAAGCTATCGAACACCAACCAATTGAAGATATTATACAGAAGAACAATACTTGCAATATATTGGGATGTCCGAAAATGTACAGGATCGCAAAACAGTAGCCTATGCTAGGGTTTCTACCTACGGGCAAAAGGACGACTTAAAAGATCAAATTGCCTTTATTCGTCAGTTTGTGAATGCCAAAGGTGTAATTCTTGATGAAGTTATAACTGATATTGGCAGTGGATTAAATTACAAGCGTAAGAAATGGAATCAATTACTACAAGAGGTAATGGATGACAAAATTAAGACAATTTACATTACTTATAAGGATCGTTTTGTTCGTTTCGGATATGACTGGTTTGAACAGCTATGCCAACAACACGGCACACTAATCGTAGTTATAAACAACCCAGATACAAGTCCTAATCAAGAATTAGTAGATGATTTAGTAAGTATTATTCATGTATTCTCTTGCCGTCTAGATGGTTTACGAAAATATAAACGTAAGCTAGTAGCTGATAAGACTTTGAAAGGTGGTGAAACAAGTGATACGCACGGAGAAGGTAAGGCTATATCCAAATCAGATGATGAAAAAGCATCTTGATGAACTATGCGACTATCGTCGCTATTGTTGGAACCAAGGGCTGGCTTTATGGAATGATATGTATGATGAATCTCTAATTATGGACAACAAAAAATTGCGTCCTAGTGAAAGAAAAGTACGTAATATTCTAGTGGCAGAGAAGGCTGACTGGTAATATGCGCTTTCAGCACGGTGCTTACAACTAGCAATTTCCGATTTGGGTAAAGCTTGGAAGAATTTCTTTGATAAAGCTCAACCAGACTGGGGTAAACCTCGTTTTAAATCTAAGAAAGCGCCTAGACAGGGCTTTAAAACTGATCGTGCCAAAATTATTAATGGCAAATTGAGATTGGATAAACCCCACGGAGTTAATGATTGGGCTGACATTAAAATGGTTGGTGCAAAATCATTAAAGGGTGATCTAAAAGTTGTTTCAGTATTTCGTGAAAATGGTAAATACTGGGCTAGTTTACCGTTAGAAGTTGAAATAGCTAAGAAAAGTAAAACTGGTAAGAAAACAGCGGTTGATATTAACGTCGGTCATTTTAACTATACCGAAGGTAAAGTTAATGCTCTACCCGATCATTTAAAGAAGCTCTACAAACGCATTATGCATTATCAACGTCAGTTAGCTAGAAAGCGTACTGTCAATGGAAAGAAAGCAACTCAATCGAATAATTATGCTAAGACGAGAGCCAAGTTACAGCGTGATTATCGGCGTGTTGCCAACATTCAGCATGATATTATTCAAAAGTTTACCACTAAGCTAGTTACTGATTATGACAAAGTCGTGATTGAAGATTTAGCGGTGAAACAAATGCAGATGAGCCATGTTGCGTCTAAAGGTTTACAACGGTCGTTGTTTGGTTATTTCAGACAGGTTTTAACTTATAAATGCCAATGGTATGGTAAAGAATTACGATTGGCAGATCAATTCTATCCTAGCACCCAACGGTGTTCTCAATGTGGTTTTATCAAGACTGGCACAGATAAAGTTGGTCTTGATGGCAACAAGTTACATCATACCAAACATAATGAATATATTTGTTATGAGTGTGGTGCAGTCATGGATCGTGATGAAAATGCGGTTCAGAATCTTTTAGCTTTAGTATAAATAATACTAATGGGTGGGCTACACCCTAAAGCTATCAGAGTTGGTCAATGTCATTACCCCCTTGTTGGGATATGGGAATACTAATGTTGACGGTAGTGAATAAAATTAAGAAAGGAAAACTATATAATTCTTTCTCAAATATAATCAAATCTAATTCATGATTATATTTGTTCACATTTTATATAGCAGAAGCCTGATGAAAAAATTACTATTATTTGGGGTTACCTTAGGGGCAGCCATTAGTTTAGCCGCCTGCGGAAATCAATCTAGTGCCACGGATTCTTCTTCAAGCAGTACGGTTAAAACCACGCAAGCAACCAAACATTCTAGTCACCAAAAAAAGGCGGCGAGTGCTGATACGAATTCTAAAACTAGTGCAAGTTCTAAATCGAGCTCGACTAGTTCGGCGACGAGTCAAGCATCAAGCACCACGAACCAATCAACGACTAGTACTAGTAACCAACAATTAACCGATAACCAACTGGCGGTTTTGATTTATCGGGCCAGTGGTTATACTAACCTAACGAAGTTAATTCGCGGGTCAGCTCCACAAGGTCGCCAAGCAATTGGTGGTGGGACAGCCGCAAGTACGGTCTACTACACGGTTAATGGCAATCAAGTCACGATCTATACTCTCCAAGACCAAACGGGGAAGACAACGGCTGAACAAGACTTTGCGAAGACCACGACAACTATCGATCAATTGAAGAGTCAATACTACCATACGGCAAGTCAACAAGACACTATTAACCAAGCTGCCAATGAAGTTACGACTTATTAGATCAATCATTTGAGTGAGCGGGGGTCCGTGGGCCGGTTCGCTCACTTTTTGTAAAACGAATGTCATCTAAAAAGTGTATAATGGTGGAGATGATAAAGGGATAGTACGAAATTTGGTGGGGATGAACAAAAATGAAGGGAAGTATTAAACGCTTTGTCGTTACCGTGGCGGTAAGTACCTTTGCGGTGACGGGGATGATTTCCACTAATAGTGGAGTTCATGCCGATACGGAAGCGGCGGTGGTAACTAATGCGACACCAGTCAAGAACACAACAACCAGTTCAGCTTTAACAAGTCAATTAGCAACGAAGCAAGCAGCGGTCCGGGCAGCGGCGTTGAAGGTTCAATCAGATAATGATCAAGTCAACCAAATCAAGACTCAATTGGCTAATTTAGATGCTAGTTCAGATACAGCGAAGACGCTTCAAGTGACCTTAGCAACGGCCAAGGAGACCTTAGCGGCTGATCAAGCAACGTTAAATCAATTAGAGTCAGAATTAGCAACGCTTGAAAACAGTCAGACGGCGGCAACTACTAATCAAGCGACTACCAATTCAACGGCAAAATCAACGACAACAACTTCGACGCCACCAAAGACAATCATTACTCACCCAGCAACCGTTCAAGTTGAGCAATCGCAAGCGGAAGCCATTGCGAATGGTTACCGGATTGTTGATAACCGGGTGGTCGATAATACTGGGAAAATCGTGAATGGCTGGAAAGTTAAAAATAATGTTGCTTACGATAGCAACGGGAATGCCATTAAGATGACGGTGGCCAAAACTCCAGTTGTTAATACCCAAAAAGTCAAGTTGCATTCAGTGAGTGCCGATAAACCAACGACCAAGAATGGCTGGGAAAGTGACAATAATCATCACCAAGACAAGTGGCAAAAGCTAATGGCCAAGGTGTTGAGTTGGGTGAAATAAGTATTTATTGATGCAAAACATAATTAGCTAGCAAGCGGGGATGGTCCGGCGGGCTAGCTTTTTTATTTCCCTAAATTTTCGCGGTATGGACATTTCCGGGTTCCTTCTTTTTGATTCCGCTTTCATTCACGGTTATAGCAAATATAATTAAATTTTTACTTACGTCAACAAAAATTTTCTGGTAAGGTAATCAATTGTGAACTGAGAGAAGGAGTGAAAAATATATATGGATAATACACAAACTCAACCAGTAAGCCATCGTATTCAACGAGTTAACCACCCGAAATTGGCGATGGTTTCGATGTTACTGGGAGCTTTTGTTGGGATGTTTTCAGAAACGTCACTTAATATTGCTTTACCAAAATTAAGCTTGGCCTTTGGACTTTCCCCCGCTACCCTACAATGGTTAGTTACAGGATACATGCTCGTGATTGGGATTATTATGCCCTTATCATCAATTATTACCAAATGGTTCTCAACTCGAAAGATTGTTATTTTTGCCCTATTGATTTTTATTTTGGGGAGTGCCATTTCTGCTTCAGCCCCAAGTTTTGGAATCCTATTAACCGGGCGGATGATTCAAGGAATCGGTACCGGATTAATCTTGCCCTTGATGTTTGCGGTGGCAATGCAAATTTTTCCCCCAGAAAAGTTAGGCGCCGTTAACGGGGTGATGGCCTTAGTTATCATGTTTGCTCCCGCTATTGGGCCAACCTTAACTGGGATGATTTTGGGGATGGCTTCTTGGCGCTGGATTTTTTGGCTTTTTATCCCCTTTTTAATATTGGCGTTGTTATTCGCTATTTTTGAACTGGAAAATGTTGGTCGTTTAACGCGGCCGAAGATTGATTTACTTTCAATTTTGGCGTCAATTATCGGTTTTTCCGGAGTTGTTGCTGGTGCCAGTCTAGCTAGTCGCTACGGTTGGGGCAGCTGGCAAGTAATTGTTAGTCTATTAGTTGGGATTGTTGTTCTTGGTTTGTACGTCCACCGGCAATTAAAACTCGAAAATCCAATTCTGAATTTACGGGTTCTGAAGAACAAGGACTTTACGGTCGGGACCTTGGTGGTCATGTTAGACTTTGGGATTATTCTTTCGGCCATGTACTTGATGCCCCAATACATCCAAAATGGGGTTGGGATCGCGGTGGCCTTAACCGGGATCATTATGTTGCCTGGGGGAGTTGTTAACGCCATTACTTCGGCCGTCGCTGGTCGGATGTACGATAATATTGGGGCCAAGAAGCCAGCCATGATTGGATTAGTAATTGCCTTGATCGGGGCTTTGATGTTAGCGATGGCTTCTGATCACGCAACGGTAGCTTACATCATTACCGCCCACATCGTGTTAATGATTGGGGCGCCATTAGCGATGTCCCCTTCCCAAACCTCAGCTTTGAATGCATTGAGTGGTCGGGAAGCGGGGGATGGCTCGACCATCTTAAATACGATTCAACAAGTTACCGGGGCCTTATCAACGGCTTTGGCAACTTCTTGCTTAGAATTTGGTCGCCATGCCGCAACTGGTGCCGAAGCGGCTCGTTTTACCGCTGGGGCCCACGTTGGTTTCTACTTTACAATTGCCTTGATTATTGTTGCCTTCATTGTCGCTACGCAATTGAAGGGGCGGCCAGTAAGTCATTCGATTAAGATTGACGAAAAATAAGCTTGGCCTTTAGTGACCAAATAAAAAAGCATCGATATTTTAAATAAATTGGATTCCACCGTCGATTTGAACCGCTTGACCAGTCATGTAGTCAGAATCCTTAGAAGCTAAGTAGGAAACGTAACCGGCAACGTCATCGGCCGTTTCGACTCTGCCCATCGTGATTAAGCCGGAGTACTTCTTAAGGTATTGTCCTTTTTCGCCACCCCAAGCGTCAACCATCTTTTCGTCAATGTAGTCCCACATGTCAGTACCTACGATCCCTGGGCAGTAGGCGTTAACTGTGATCTTATCCCGGCCAAGTTCCTTAGCCGCTGCTTGGGTTAAGCCCCGGATGGCAAACTTAGTAGCAGAGTAAGCCCCAAGCATGTCGAAGGCCACGTGACCAGCAATGGATGAAGCGTTAATGATCTTCCGGATCTTGTCGCCATCTGCTTGCTTCCGGAATTGGGCCGTAGCGGCTTGGATCCCGAAAAGAATTGAGTAAACATTGGTTTGGAAGATTTCGTCCATGTCTTCCTTCGTTTCGTCCTGGAGGAGCTTGATTTGGGCGATCCCGGCGTTGTTAATGTAAGTGTCTAACCGACCGAAGTTATCAACGGCAGCTTGAACAAACTTTTCGTGGCTAGCCTTTTCACTGACATCACCGGCAACGGAAACGACTTTTCCTTGGTAACCAGCTGCTTCTAATTCAGCAACAGCTTGCTTCCCGGTGGCTTCGTTCCGGTTGGCAATTACGACATAGTAACCATCCTTGAGTAAGCGGTTGGTAATCCCCCGACCGATTCCCCGTTCACCACCGGTAACAACAGCAACGCGTTTTTCTTCAGACATAACTAGGTTCCTCCTTTAATGTGAAACATTTAACATTTGCTAACGGTTATTATTATACATATTTTCACAAACTAAGCAAGCAATTTGTGAATGAATAAATATTGTTATTAAAGAATCTTTCGCAAGATAAAAGATAGTTTGTGACGGTTTTGAAGGCGTTTTAATTCCTAGACCATTGCTAAAAAAAATTGTGCAAAAAAGTTCTAATTGATTATCATTTGAATTTTAAAGTGGCCGCTCAGAAAAGCGCCTTTGGAGTGTGAAGACTAGATTAGTCACTATCGAACCGCTTTGTTGAACAAAAACTGGAAAAATGTTGCAAAAAAGCTGTACGGATTAATTAGGAAGTTTATAATGATGATAACGCTAACAAAAAGTTAGAAAGAGAGGTCGTAGAGATGGAAAAGGAAGTCAAGTACACCACTTGGGTTGAAAATGCAACCGGAATTCAGGGGCCAGCGGGGAGTTTAGATGGTGAATTACAAGTCCAAGTTAGTAGTCCATTAAAACCAGTTGCCGGGACTAATCCGGAACAATTAGTCGGCTTAGCCCTTGCAACTTGCCTTAATGCAACAATTGAAGCTGAAGAAAAGCGACGGGGCTACGATCATCAAAGCGTGGTTCGAGTAAAAAGTGAGATGGGACCCGATACGCCGGGATATCAATTTTGGGTAACGGCGTACGTTAAGATCCCCCAAGTTAATCGTCAAACCGCGCAAGCAATCCTGAAAAAGGCGGAGCAACGTTGCCCAATGGCGAAATTATTAGGCGCTAATCCCAATGTAACAATCAAACTAGTAGATGAATTTGAGGAGGTCTAGCAGTGAAATATTTAGTAACCGATAGTCGCGATATTCGCTATAACTTAGCCCTAGAAACAATTCTGATGGAACATGCTGACCTAAGCGAACCGATTCTGTATTTTTACATTAATTCGCCATGTATTATCTTGGGCCGCAACCAAAATGTCTACGATGAAGTTAACCTTGATTACGTAAAACAACATAATATCATTGTGACGCGGCGGACTTCTGGGGGAGGTGCAGTCTTTGACGATCTGGGGAATGTAAGTTTTTCCTTTATCACAAAGGATGATGGTAATTCTAACGGTAATTTTGCTAAGTTTACCACCCCGGTCTTAGATGCCTTACATGAAATGGGGGCTACCAAGGCTGAATTAGTTGGCCGCAATGATCTTCAAATTGAAGGCCGGAAGTTCTCCGGAAATGCGATGCGCTTAGAACACGGGCGGATGTTCTCTCACGGAACGTTAATGTATGATGTTGATTTGGATGTGATTAGCGATGCTTTGACGGTTCCAAAGGATAAAATTGCAGCAAAGGGGATTAAGTCCGTCCACTCCCGGGTTACTAATTTAAAGCCATACTTTTCCCCGGAGTATCAGGATTTAACGATTGAACAATTTCGGGATACCTTAGCAAAGAAGATTTTAGGGGTAGCTGATTTATCCCAAGCCAAGGCATATGAACTTGATGCTGCTACGAAGCAGGCGGTTAGTGACTTGAATCAACGTTTATTCTCAAACTGGGATTGGATTTATGGCCAATCACCAGCGGCGGCCATCCAACACCGGCAACATTTTACTCAGGGGACAATTGATTTTCGGCTTCAGATTGAAGGCGGGAAAATTACCTACTTAAAGACATTCGGTGATTTCTTTGGTCAAGCCAACGTGCAAGAATTTGAGAAGCGTTTACTTGGAATTCGTTATGACCGTCAAAGTGTTGAAAAGGCCTTAGCAACTTTGGATCTCAGTGCTTACTTTGGTAAGATTCCTCGGCAAGCAGTCATCGATTTGCTACTCCGGCAAGAGTAATATTCATGATGGCAAGAGGAAGTTTCATGTGAAACGACCTACTTAATAAAAATAAGTTAAAAACGGATTTACTTGGCTTTGATAAAGCGAAATGGCGACTTTTATAAAGATAATCCGCCGTTTTGCTTTATTTTTATTACTTCGTTCTCTTTTTATAGCTGAGTTCGCAAGTTTGCGCTTTAATTTTTCACATGCTACCCTTAATTACACTAAAAATGTTAAAACTCATCACTACTCGAGTTAAAAATTATCATTTAGTTATTGATAACCCGATGAGATTGATGGGAAAACCAAAATCTCAAATATTGGGAAAAAGCTAGGAAGAGAGAAATTTATGAATAATAAAGTTGATATTAATCATCTCCTACGAAGCATTAGTGCTAAACCGGAGGAAGAACGGACCCTTGGCCTTTTTGATTTATCGATTTTAGGAATCGGGGCGATGATTGGGACCGGGATTTTAGTTTTAACGGGGGTGGTTGCGGCGACCGATGCTGGACCTGGGGTGGTTTTTTCCTTTTTAATTGCGGCCTTAGCAAGTGGTCTAATCGGAATGTGCTACGCTGAATTATCGACAACCATTCCCAATTCGGGGAGTGCTTATATTTATGCTTGGGTTACCATGGGGCAATTTATGGGCTTTCTCGCTGGTTGGACGTTGATTGGCGTTTATATTACCACGACGGCCACGGTTGCCAACGGGTGGACCGGCTATTTCCAATCGTTTTTGGAAGAAATTGGCGTTCACCTGCCCCAAGCCCTCTTAACTAATCCGGCAAGTGGGGGGATGGTTAATTTACCAGCCTTATTGATGACCTTACTGATTACGTTTATTTTGACACGGGGAACCAGTGAGAGTAAGTTCTTAAATAATGCTTTGGTCGTAGTGAAGATAGCGATTATTCTGCTTTTCATTGTCGTCAGTGTAAGGGATGTTAATCCAGCTCATTGGCACCCCTTCTTACCATATGGCACTAGTGGGGTGATGTCAGGAGCTTCGGCGGTCTTCTTTACGTTCCTTGGCTTTGATGCTTTGGCTACTTCAGCTGAGGATGCTCGACACGTACAAAAAAACCTTCCCCGGGCAATCATCATTTCCTTAATTGTATCCACCACGCTTTATATCATTGTCAGTCTGGTGATGACGGGGGTAGTTACTTACAAAGACTTGAATGTTTCCGAAGCGATGGCAACCGTCCTTTTGATTAAAGGTCACACGGTAACGGCAGAAATTATTTCTGCTGGAGCGATCCTGGGAATTATGGCCGTGGTTTATGCCTTTGTCTATGCCGGAGCAAACGTCACGATGGCGATGAGTCGGAGTAATTTTTTGCCATCAGCATGGGCTAAGGTTAGTGATAAGTACCAAAGCCCCAATCGGGCACTTTGGATTAATGGAATCATGGCCGCAATTTTAGCTGGCTTTGTCAACTTACGGAAGTTGGCCCTGATCGCTAACGTTGGTTCGTTGACGGTCTTTGCCTTAATTTCATTAGTTGTTATTTTATTGAGAAAACAACATCCAAACTTAGAGCATCCATTTAAGGTCCCATTGGGAAATATTATTCCGATCCTTTCGGTAATTATTTGTATCGCGCTGTTATTTAACATTAGTTTAGATGCTTGGCTGACTTACCTAGCTTGGCTTGCCTTTGGGATCGTCTTCTATTTTGCCTATGCGCGACAACATATTATGTAAATGCGATTAAGTTAAAGCAACCCGAAAACGGTTGCTTTTTATTTGTTATGTACTTATAGTAAGAAATGTGGTTACAAAGAAAGGAAGGCGCATTATGAAACAAGTTGCAATTGGTGGAACAAATTGGACTACTTCAAATGTTGCATTGGGAACGATGCGGATGGCAACTCTGGATACCAAGCAAACGGCGGCCGCGTTAAATGCTGCTTTAGAAGCGGGAATCAACTACATTGATTCTGCTGATATTTACGGCAATGGTCGCTCGGAAGAACACTTTGGAGCCGCAATGAAAGAAGCGGGGATTAGCCGGGATCAATTCTTTATTCAATCTAAGGGCGGCATTGTCCTGGACCCAGCACGTTCACACGGGGACTTCGCCTTTGGTCAACGTTATGATTTCTCAAAGGATCACATTATTCAAGCTGTTGATGGGATCTTAAAGCGGATGGATATTGATTACTTGGATGCTTTCTTACTTCATCGGCCAGACCCATTAATGGAGCTTGATGAGGTAGCGGCTGCCTTTGATGAATTGGAAACCAGCGGAAAGGTCCGTCATTTTGGGGTTTCAAACTTTAACCCCCGACAAATTGAGTTCTTACAAAGTGGGGTTCGGCAACCATTGCTGATTGACCAAGTTCAATTTAGCTTGGCGCACACTGGGATGATTGACTTTGGAATCCATACGAATATGGCGGATGAGCGTTCGGTTAATCACGATGGTGGAATTATTGAATATACCCGGTTGCACAAGATGACAATCCAAACTTGGTCACCATTCCAATGGGGGATGTTTAATGGGACTTTTATCAATGATGATGAACATTACGCCAAGTTAAATCAGCTGTTAGCTAAGTTAGCGGATAAGTATGAGGTTTCCAAGAATGCCATTGCGGTTGCGTGGATCCTGCGGCACCCCGCACACATGCAAGTATTACTGGGAACGGTTAATCCACAACATATTCTTGATAGCGCCAAGGGAAGCGACGTTGAATTAACCAAGCAGGAATGGTACGATCTCTATTTTGCGGCAGGAAATGATTTACCATAAAGGTTATAAGTAAATTTACCAGCAATTGGCAACTTAATGTTTTACTAACGTTAGGTCGCCAATTTTAATTTTGTTAGTGATTATTTGACGTCTTAACGTGCTTTTCTTGTATACTAGGTAATAGTAAATCAAAAAGGGGTTCAAAAAATGAAATTTATTTCTTGGAATATTGATTCAATCAATGCTGCCTTAACGGGAACCTCGGCCCGGGCCGAAGAAACCCGGGCAGTTTTAAAGAAAATAGCGGAAAAACAGCCCGACGTAATTGCCATTCAAGAAACAAAGCTTTCCAAGGATGGTCCAACCAAAAAGCATGTAGCGGCGTTGAAAAACTTCTTCCCTGAATACCAGGTCTTCTGGCGTTCTTCGGTTGAGCCAGCCCGAAAGGGATATGCGGGGACGATGTACTTAGTTAAGCAGACTTATGACCCGAAGGTTACGTATCCTGAAATCGGGGCCCCTGCGCCGATGGATCAAGAGGGACGGATTATTACTTTGGAATTTCCAACTTTCTATTTGACCGAAGTTTACACGCCTAACTCTGGGAATGGCTTAAAGCGGTTAGCCGAACGACAGATTTGGGATGACTGTTACCGAAAATACTTACATCAATTAGATCAAGCCAAGCCAGTAATTGCTAGTGGAGACTTTAATGTTGCCCATGAAGAAATCGATCTAGCTCATCCGGGTAATAATCATCATTCTGCTGGTTTCACTGATGAAGAGCGGGAACACTTTACGAAGCTTTTGGATGCCGGCTTTGTGGATACTTTTCGCTACTTAAATCCCAAAGTGACGGGGGTTTATTCGTGGTGGGCCCAACGAGCGGTTACTTCTAAGCAAAATAACTCGGGGTGGCGGATTGACTATTGGCTAGTTAGTGATCGACTTAAGGATCAGCTTAAAGCTTCGACAATGGTCGATACTGGTGAACGG
Organism: Lactobacillus sp. 3B(2020); assembly: GCF_013487845.1. Taxonomy (NCBI): domain Bacteria; kingdom Bacillati; phylum Bacillota; class Bacilli; order Lactobacillales; family Lactobacillaceae; genus Lactobacillus; species Lactobacillus sp. 3B(2020). The sequence goes on from NZ_CP047410.1 coordinate 279,340, forward strand.
CGTGATCACGCCCCGATTTTGTTGGATATTGATTTGTAGGTGAGTAAATGGGAACGGTATTAGTATTACCAGATTTAGTAAGTCCCCTTGAAGAGTGGCAGCAGCTCAATGTCGGTCACCGCGAGTTGCAGATTGCTGACTATCGCGAATTAAATGGTGAGAGTGGTGATTTCGACCAAGTGACAGCAGCGACGGTTCATTTAGTTCGAAAATTACCGCAACCGGTAATTCTGGTTGGCCACGGTTTTGGGGCCTTTTTAGCCTTAAATGTTGCAACCACTCAGTTTGGCCGGATCGACCGCTTAATGTTAATTACCCCAATGTATCAGACGGAAAAACATTTGGTATTATCATCGGGAATTCACTTTAAGAGCAAGGGGAGTTTTAAAGCAACGGCCTTAGATAAAGTGGCAACTGGACAACTCGTTAAGTCAACCATCGCACGAGATTTAACTAACCAATTGATGCACATTCAATGCCGGACAGATATTTTTTGCGGGGAACAAGATCGACGCCACAAACAACAAGCGGAGGACTTGTATCACCGCTTGTTAGAAGGGCATTTAACAATGATTCCCCAAATGGGAACCAAATTAATGACGGCAACTTTTGACGCCTTAAATGAGATTTTAAGATAAAGTTGTTCCACGTGAAACAGATTATCCAAACGGCTTGTTAAAGAAAACCAAGAAGTGTATCCTAGTAACGTGAATTAACGCAGTCGTTTTTAATTGCTTCACAAAAACGATTGCGAAAATTCATGGATTGGATGAGAATCAAATTAGAGAGGCTAAGTTTTCCTTAGGCTCTTTTTTTGTTTGCTTACGAAGAAAACATTAAATTCTGGTATACTAGAAATGCCATCTTAGCTCAGCTAGGTAGAGCACATCCATGGTAAGGATGAGGTCGGCGGTTCAAGTCCGCTAGATGGCTTAAAGATCGTTAGCAAAAGCCGTTGACGGTAGGTTTTGCGTCCGTAAGCAGTGATACGATACGGCTTAGTGTTTCTTTGAGAGTAATCGACAAGCACGAATGGAGAAAAAAGCGACCCGGCCGCTTTGTTAGGTAACGGCTTATTAAAACTCCTTTAATATTTGTTGAATAACTGAATTAATCAAACGCTCAGTGTAAAATTATTACGAAGCAAATTTAAGGAGCGTAACATGAAAATAATAAAACAGACGCTGACAATCATTTTGACATTCTGGATGGTTTTGATGGCTGGGCTTGTACCAGCACTGGCAACGACGCAGACCCCAAAGTTTAATGCGCGGGCAACTTTAATGGTTGATGCCCAAACTGGTCAAATTTTACAGGAACAAAATGCGGATCAAAAATTACCAATTGCTTCGTTAAGTAAATTATTGACGGTATTAGTGATTCAAGATGAGATTAACCACCATCAATTGAGTTGGCAAACTAAGATTAAGATTACACCAGCGGTTGGTGAAGTGGCCAATAATCCTGAGTATTCGAATGCTGGCCTGACGGTTGGTAAAGCATATTCAGTCAAGGAATTAGTAACGGCCGCGCTGATCAAATCGGCTGATGGGGCAACTTTAGCTTTAGCTGGGGCAAAGGGGGACAGCACGGCAACTTTCAATCAGAAACTACAAAAGAAGGCAAAACAATTGGGCGTAAGCAATGCCACGATTGTAAATGCGGTTGGATTGCAAAATGGTGATCTGCCAAAATCATTACAAGTTAAAGGGGTTAAATCTAGTGCGGAAAACATGATGACTGCATCTGATGTGGCTAAAATTGCCTCAGTATTAGTTAACAATGAACCTCAGCTTGCTCAAATTGCTAGCCAACCTACTTTTACCTTAACTGGGAAAGCGGGGACCTTGGCAACAACCAATAAATTACTGACGGATGCGGCTTATCAAGTTGCAAAAGTTAAATACACTGGTCTAAAGACAGGTACTTCAAATGCGGCTGGATATTGTTTAGCTACGGCGGCAACTTATCAGGGACGCAAAATTATTACTATCGTCTTGCACGCTAATGGCCAATCTGATGATCGATTTACGGTGACTCAAGCCATGTACCGTTGGCTAGTTAGACAAAATCTTCAACCCCAAAAACTAGCCTTAACCGAAGATGTTCAAAATGTCAAAGTTACGGGTGGCTTGCCAACAGAAGTTAACGTTACAGCACCAAAATTAGTAGTTTGGGGAAAGCAAACGACTAGTAACGCCGCACCTCGGATGACAATCAAACTAATAAAGTCATTAGCACGGGGGGAATTACTTCGTGCGCCGGTTGGTGCTAACCAAGTTATTGGGACCGTCTATGCCCAAGAAAATGGGATTGCAACGCTTGATACTAAGGGATTAAAGGCGCCAATCGAAACCAGTATCCCAGTGCGCCAAGCAAATTTTTTCCAAATTCTCTGGCATCAGATAATTGAGGATAATTAACTTTTCTGAAAACTTCGCTTCCAGTGATTCCAAAGAGTTCACAGGAAGCCTTTTTTATTGGTATAATTAAAACTAGCTCTTTAAATTGTCGTAAATTGGTCTAAGGTTTCCTTAAATGAGAAAGCTTAACCTGAAAAATTATAGAAAGGGAGGATTTTGATGGCTTTTATTGCCACCTTAGCTGGAATTTTACTTGTAACCCAGATTGTCTCACATGCGTGTAATCGGGTTGGCATCCCGGATGTGATTGGGCAGATTTTAGTCGGGGTTGTGGCAGGCCCAGCAATTTTAAATTGGATTCATCCAGGTGGGATGATTTTTGAGTTCCAAGAAATTGGAGTCATCATTTTAATGTTTATCGCTGGTATGGAAAGTGATCTTTCCCTTTTGAAAAAATATCTGAAACCAGCAGTCGTAGTTGCCTTAGCAGGGATTTTGTTACCAATTGTCGTAATGGGAATTGCGGCAGATCTCTTTGGCCTCCAATGGTTTGAATCACTCTTTATCGGGGTGATTTTTGCGGCGACTTCGGTTAGTATTTCTGTGGCAGTTTTGAGAGAATATCGGCAATTAAACTCGAAAGAAGGGGCCACAATTCTTGGCGCAGCGGTTGCTGATGATATTGGGGCCGTAATGGTCTTAAGTATCTTAATTAGTATGAGTGGTACCGCAGGTGGTAGTGAAGTTGGTCACAGTAGTCTTCTATTTACCTTAGTTAAACAAATTCTATTTTTTGGCGGTACGTATCTCTTAATTCGGTGGTTGGCACCGTATTTGATTCACCTGTCTGGCCAACTATTGACAATTGCTTCAACTTCAGTGATGGCGATGGTTATCTGCCTTGGTATGGCGGCTTTAGCAGACTTCGTTGGCCTTAGTGGGGCGGTTGGTTCTTTCTTTGCTGGAATTGCGGTTGCTAATACCAAAAAGAAAGAAACGATTAATCGAAGTTTTGTGCCGATTGGCTATTCCATCTTTATTCCGGTGTTCTTTGTTAACGTTGGCCTTTCAGTGAAATTAACAACTTCGCTGGAATCCTGGATTTTTATCATTATTATGACAATCTTAGCTTGTTTGACGAAGCTTTTTGGGGCCGGTGGTGGCGCAAAGTTGATGGGCTTCTCAGTCCCTAGCTCTTACATTATCGGGAGTGGGATGATCGCCCGGGGGGAAATGTCACTCATTACTGCCCAAATTGGTTACGAAGCGCATTTACTATCGTCTGAGTATTATTCCGATGTGATCACGGTTATCGTTTTAGCAACCTTGCTAGCACCATTTATTTTGAAACATTCGCTAAAGGCAACCCATCATTTAGGGGCAACAGAATAGCTGAGTGTTAGGGAAGCAATTGCTTTGACCTTAGTTACTGAGTAACATTCGGAGATGACAAAGAGACCGGGAAGAAACGTTTGTTTCTCCCCGGTCTTTCTTTAGTTGTTAGCCATTTACTTTCCGGCCCTGTTGCAGGATAAAAATAGCCACTAAGACGATAATTACACCAATAGCTTCAATTAAGTTAACGTGGAAGCGCAGAAAAATTACACTTAAAATGATGGTAACGATTGGTTCGAGAGCGTCCATGATCGAAACCACATCCGATGGCGCAAAATTACTAGCATGGAGTAATAGGCCAAACGGAATAATTGTTCCGAGTAGCACAACACAGGCGATTGAAGCCACTAACGAAGTCGTAACATGCGGTGGATTAGTCCAGATCGGATGAATCAAGTTAAACATCAAAGCGGCAATAAGGGTTCCCCAACCGAGAACAACCGGTGGTGGGGTGGTTTCGTTTGCTTTCTTTGGTAAGACAATACAAAGGGCCGCCGCAATTCCCGAAGCTAATCCCCATATAAAAGCGGAAAAGGAAATTGACAGGTGGGTAAAATCACCGGCCGTAATACAAAAGAAGACTCCCAGGAGGGCCAAGAAGAACGAGATTAAATCAGTTCCTTTTGGCCGGACATGCTGAAAGGCCACGGCTCCAATGACAATAAACAATGGTGAAAGGTATTGTAAGATTGTGGCCATTGAAGCATTGCCTTCTTGGGTTGAAATATAGAAGGTGTAAAGGTTAAAACCTAACCCGAAGACCCCATAACTAATAATTGATAGGAGTACCGCTGGTGATTTGAAAATAGTAAAGGTGGTTTTTCGATAAACAATGAGATTGTAAATTAAGAGTATTAGCCCCGAAAAAAAGGTCCGGGTAGCAAGCATCCACAAGGCTGGAATATTGATGTTTTGACTAAGAGTCTGGAGGACAGTATCGGATACTCCCCAGCTAGCAGCCCCGATCCCGGCCCAGAAGATCCCCTTAGAGACGTTGTGATAGTTTTGCATAATGTTTTCCCTTTAATTTAGTTTTACAAATTGATGCAGTCTAATCAGTATATCATAGCTAAATGATTAATTATGCACTAAACGTAAATGAATTAAGTGGCCAGCTGAAAATGAGGTCGGAAAAAAGTTCACAACGGCTTGGAAGGGAGAAGAGTAGGAAGGTTAATCCACAAACATGTTGTTGGAGTGACTAATTTGGTTAGCGACTGAGGTTGGTTTTGATCGTTGCCTAGTTAAGCTAGCATCGCCTTTTGAACAGCAACCTTTAAATCTGGCAGGACCTGTTCAACAAACCAGGGATTCTTCTTCATCCAAATTTGGTTTCGGGGTGAAGGATGCACCAGTGGAAAAATTTCCGGCTGGTATGCTTGGTAATTTTTAACAATATCCGTCAACTTGGCAGATGACTTTAAGTGTAAATATCGCTTGGTTGCGTATGAGCCCACTAGGAGCGTTAACTGAATTTTAGGCATTAGCTTAAGAATTGGTTGGTGCCATTTAGCTGCAAAATCTTTACGGGGTGGTAGGTCCCCAGATTTTCCTTTTCCAGGAAAGTAAAAGTCCATTGGGACCACGGCGATTTTGCCAGAGTGATAAAATTGATCGCGGTCGATTCCCATCCAATCCCGGAGCCGATCACCGGAAGGGTCATCCCAAAAGATCCGCTTTTCTTGCGCAATTCTTCCAGGAGCTTGGCCAATAATTAAAATCGTTGCTTCTGGATCACAATTGAAGAGCGGGTCAATCCCTTGGGCGGTATATTTAGCATTTTCGGGATCAGCCTTAATTGCGTTAATAATTTCAGCTAATGTTTGGGTCATTTTTCCACCTAACTTCCTTGAATTTTCCTTAACCTAGCATATAACGGAAGGATTGTAATTGATTTAAATCAATTTTATTGCAAATTGGTCATTTTTATTTGAATTAACTTTCGAGCAGCCGGAGTAATGACCGGACTCAATGGCCCTTGGCTAAGAAGGGTTAACTGATGCATTGCCCGGGAAGCCATTGTGTATAATAATCCGGTGTCATCCAATGACATTGCTTGTTGACTTACATCAGGAATAATGACGGCGTCAAATTCGAGTCCTTTGGCAAGATAAGTTGGGAGAATGATCACCCCGGTTGGAAGAGAACTGTCTTGATCGGAAAGCACCGTTAATTTTGCTATCTTGCCATAGAGAAGTTGGTAAATTTTTTGAGCGACTCCTTGATTCTTAGTTAATAAAGCAACGGTCGCATATTTAGAACGCGCTTTTTTCACAGTTTCAATTAGGTTTGCTTGCCAGTCATCCCCCTCGTTGGTCATGATTAGTTCAGGAACTTCTCCGTGGCGGGTAAAAGAAACAATTTGATCACCGTCTGGAAGGAGGGCCTTGGCAAAGTCGGTGATTTCTTTAGTTGATCGGTAAGCCCTCCGTAATGTCACTAACCGGGGATGCTTGGCAGCTAAGATTGTTTGGGTCTGTTTGAGGAGGTCTGCTGGAAGTTTGAGTGGATAGAAAAGCGCTTGTTCACTATCACCGAGAATAGTGAATTTGGCGAGTGGAAAAGCGTGGTGTAAGTAGATCAACATCGCGGGAGAATAGTCTTGCATTTCATCAATAAAGACATATTGAAAGGCCCGGTTGATACCACTTGCGCTCATTAGGTCCCGTAAGTACATTAAAGGAGCGGTATGAACTAAGCTGATTTGATGCCATTCTAATTGATTATAGAAGGCTTTAGCAATTTGGTTGGCATGTTCAAGCGGTAAAGTTTGCAAGAAGTGATGATATTGGGCGTAAAAATCAATAAAGTAATTATTGAAAAGGGCATCATAAACAGTTCGGAGTCGTTTGCGAGCCCACCGGCGTGCTAGATAGTGATTTAGGTGATCAGGACTATTAAAATCATCCACGGAATGTTTACCCATCAACTTGGTAATTTGCTGGGTGGTTAATTCATCCAGTTCTTTGGCCACCCAGTCCTTTTTCGCTTCTTCGCGGATTCGGCCCTTAAGTTCTTTAATTAAGGCATTTTTAGTTGCTAAAAGCCGGTCGGCAACCGCCATTGAGGCTGGCTGAGCATCGTAGATTGATTGAATATGATCGGCGGTGAAGAATGGCGTTTCGTTAAAAGTGACAGTGATAAAGGCTGGCTGAACGGTTTTTGCCTGCATATTCGCGAGGTAAGCTTCGACTGCTTTCATCACCGCTGCGGATTCCAAATATTTTTGAGTGGGGTTCGAAGCGGTATCTTTTTCATACCGTTCAAAGAGCGTTTCGACTTTTAGCCCTTCAAACCGCCGGCGTAAAAAGCCAGCTAGCGTGACTTGACGCATGTTTTTTTCGCCAAGCTTTGGGAGGACTTGGGAAATATACTGAGAGAAAAGTAAGTTTGGAGAGAACAGGACAATCTGATCCGCATTTAAGGAATCGCGCGAATGGAAGAGTAGGTAAGCGATTCGTTGCAAAATGGCCGAGGTTTTTCCGCTTCCGGCGACCCCCTGGACAACTAACAAGTCACTTGTTGTATTACGGATAATGTCGTTTTGTTCCTGTTGAATCGTAGCGACGATGGATTGCATGTATTGATCATTTTGCCGGCCTAACGCTGCTTGTAGCATCTCATCCCCTACCGTTTCGTTGGTATCAAACATGTTAGTGATTTTACCGTTCACAATTGTAAATTGCCGTTTTTTAACCAGTTTAGTGGTTTGTGAACCATTTGGGGTTGGGTAAGTTACAGTTCCGAGGGTACCATTGTAATAAACTCCCGAAATTGGGGCTCGCCAGTCGTAGATCAAAAAGTCACTCTTATCATTATTCATTAAAGAAGCTATGCCAATATAGAGTGATTCAGGCTCTTTTTCGCCAGGGTCGAGAATATCAATCCGCCCAAAGTAGGGGCTGTGTCTTAGTTCTTGGAGAGTTGCCAATTGGCGTTTTAGGATATCTTCGTTTTCGCTGGCTTGAAATAGGAGGCGTCGTTGCTGTTCGATTTCAGCCCGTGATTCGGCAATATCATCAATTTCGTAGCGGTTAATAGAAGTATTGGCACCGTAGTTTTTTTCCACGGCCCGAGTTTCAGCGTGGGCCTTTTTAACGGCTGCTTTTGTTTGGATGATTTGTTCATCAATTGCTTGAATGACCAGATCGACCCGTGCTTGTTCTGTTTGAAGTTCTTGATCAGTGATGTTCAAGATAGAACCTCCTTATGCTTTGATTACTTTTTCCGTTGATTGAGTGTTTCTATTGTAGTGAGGAAGCTGATTGAACGCAAGATTTATCGTTTCGTGGGATAGTGTCAATTATTCGGCTAAAAAGCTTACATTCCCTTTTCTTTTTTCTTCTGTCTACCTTTAGAAAATGGTATTATTAAAAGTGATATTTTACTGAAATTAATCTTAAATTGAAGAGAGGTGAGGAGCCGTGGAAAACCTTGCAATCGTTGACCTGGGCTCCAATTCTGCTCGGCTAGCGATTACTCGAATTTCACGTGATGGTGAGTACCGTGAAGTTAAACGCGTAAAGGAAAATAGTCGTTTGTCCGAGGGAATGGGACCAGAGCGCATGCTCCAACCAGCCGCAATAAATCGTACGATTGCGGCATTGAAACGTTTTAAACGTTTGTATACCGGAATTCCAAATTTAACCGTGGTTGCAATTGCAACGGCAGCAGTTCGGCAAGCTAAAAACCAAGGTGAGTTTTTAAACCGGGTTAAAAATGAAGTGGGAATTGAACTTCGGGTTTTATCTGGCCGGCAAGAAGCCTATTATGATTATTTAGGGGTCGTTCGGACATTAAAGATGGATCACTGCTTGATTTTAGATGTTGGGGGTGCAAGTTGTGAGCTAGTGCTTGTTCAAAACCAGCGTGCTCGAGATTTGATTTCACTGCCGTTTGGAGCGGTTAACTTATCTGAACAATTTCATTTGGGTGGTTATGTCAAAGCAAGTGATCTTTTCCGGGCGGAGACTTTAGTTACGGACCGTTTTAATAAGGTACCGTGGTTACGATATGCTAATCGTGTCCCAATTGTCCTCTTGGGGGGAGCTAACCGAACTTTAGCGCGAATGAGTAAGTCACACCGCCATCAGCAAACCGGCCGCATCCATGGCTATCGGCTGTCAGCTCGCGTGGTCTATGCAACCTTCCGGGAACTGTTAAACCGAAATTTATCCCAGCGAAAAAAGATGAGTGGATTAGAGCCTGATCGTGCCGATATTATTATCGGGGGGATGCTACCATTAATTTGTTTATTGCAGCGTAATAGCGATGGACGGGTGATTTTCTCCGAAAGCGGTGTGCGTGAAGGAATAATCACTGAATACATCCAACAGCAGAAAGGACCGAAGGAAAATGGCTGAAGATTGGCAACACGGTTTTTATCGGCGGTCACTAATTGATCGGCAAGTACGGTTAGTTCAAGGACGGCAACTGGATCCAGCGACCCTTAAACAACTTCAGGCTAATATGACGATGCAGCACAATTTGGTAATTGAAAATTACATTACTGATTATCGCTTGCCGGAAGGAGTGGCCCTTGGACTAGTTGTTAATGGGAAAAATTACACCGTTCCAATGGCAACCGAAGAACCATCAGTCATTGCGGCGGCTTCAAATGGTGCTAAGCGAGTCGCCCAAAGTGGGGGTTTTTTTGCTGAAGCGAAGGAACGCTATTTAGTGGGGCAAGTCGTTTTAACTGATGTTGAGAATCCTGAGCGGGTAACAACTGATTTATTGATGCATCAGGATGAATTACTCCAAGTTGCCAATGGTGCCCATCCATCGATGAAAAAGCGTGGTGGTGGGGCTAAACATTTACGGATTCGTCAAGTTGGTGACTTTATCAGCGTGGATCTCTTAATTGATGTCCAACAAGCGATGGGAGCTAATACGGTCAATACAATGGCTGAAGCGGTTGCGCAAAATTTACGACAAAGTGGCTATCATGTTTTAACGGCCATTCTCAGTAACCTCGCTGACCAATCCTTAGTCGCGGTAACTTGTCGGGTCAACTTTACAGCCTTAGCAACTCCGCAATTTGATGGGGCGTCAGTCGCAGAAAAGATTGCCAAATTAAGCGAACTGGCTCAAGTTGATCCTTACCGGGCAGCAACCCATAATAAGGGGATCATGAATGGTATTGATGCGGCTGTGCTAGCCAGCGGTAACGATTGGCGGGCGATCGAAAGTGGGGCCCATGCTTACGCCGCTAAGGATGGCCATTATAAAGGATTAGCTACTTGGCACTTGGATGGGGAGCAGTTAGTCGGGCAACTAACTTTGCCAATGCCAGTGGGCGTAGTTGGGGGTTCAATTAAGTTAACCCCTCAATCCAAGGTTAATTATCAAATTAGTGGAATTCAAACAGCCCAAGAACTCGCGCGGGTGATCGTGAGTCTCGGGCTAGCCCAAAATTTAGCCGCTTTACGGGCGCTAGCCACCGCGGGGATTCAAGCTGGTCATATGAGATTACAATACCGTTCCTTAGCAATGAGCGTGGGGGCAACCACTGCTGAAGTCGAAATCTTAGTGGATCAGCTACAGCAACATGCTCATGTGGACGCAACGCTTGCCCGGGAGATTTTAAGGGAGATGAGAAGCCAACATGGCACAAATTGAATTAAACACAGAAGTTAAAAAATTATTGGATGAGGTTAACGCAAACTATCCAGAAGGAAGCGTCTTCGTTCAATTTGGTGATCAAAAAACTGGTTACGTCCGCCATGACCAAGCGAGTCAAAAGGTTTTGCCGGGCGGTTTATTTATTACCGTTAATGATATTACGGCCCCGGATTACACCGCGAGTCATGAATTATTACACTTGTTGATGTTGTTAAAAGGCTTCCCGCAGATCTTTTTCCAATTGTCGTTGGGTAACAGTCAGCTCGATGAACAGATGATGATTATGGCGACCGACCTTTACGATACAGCCATGCACCGGGTAGTGGTCGATGTCCAACGCCAACACGGCTTGATTGATACTGAAATTGAAGCCCAATATTTAAAGGGAATTCAGGCAACCTTAAAGCCGGAGAAGGCCGGGGATAATGATGAACGGACCCTCCGCTTACTTACCTTGCTTGATGCGATTGTCTTTTATGGTGACCACCTTGATCAAGTTGCTACGGAGTTAAAACGAGATTATCCGCTTGCCTTTGCGGCTGCCCAAAAGTTGTACCAAGAGTGGGCAACTAAGCCAGTTACGTCGCCTTTTGAAATGCGACGCCAAATTGTAAAGTTGTTTGGCCTGTTTGATCAACAACTCCAGAAGTGGGGGTTACCAGCTTTACGGAATCGGGAATTTACGACGTTAACGCCCGCGCTGAGTGAACGACAATTACGATTAAAGGTCCGGCAAGTTTTTGAAATTTTTCACTCTGAAATGACTGGGCGACACGGTGAAAAAGATGTTTATGTTGGGGTACGACGCAACGATGGGCAAAATTCATTTGTAATTGATGCCCCCAAACCTAATAAGCCAGAAACTTTCGTTAAACTCTATGACCAACCAGTGCAAGAGTTTTTGGAAAATCATGGTATTCCGTACATTTTAAGGAAGTGATTACATGGATGGAGCGATCCAAACCTTATTTGATCAAGCGCAACACATTGTTTTTATGACGGGAGCGGGAGTTTCAACGGCGTCCGGAATTCCGGATTTTCGGTCGGCCAATGGGCTATATACTAAAAATAAAAATGCTGAATACTACCTTAGCCACCGTTACTTTATGAGTGATCCAGAGGGCTTTTATCGGTTCTGCAAGGATAATCTATACTTCCCGGATGCTAAGCCCAATGTCATTCATGAAAAACAAGCGGCGTTTACCCAAGCGGATCGGGCAACGGTAATCACCCAAAATATTGATGGCTTGTACGAAAAGGCCCACACTAAGCACTTGATTAATTTTCACGGGACGCTGGAACGGGTTTACTGCGAAAAGTGCCACCAAACGGTTCCGGTAGCTGATTACTTAAAGAGCCGAATTCATGAGGCTGACGGTGGAAGCTTGCGACCAGATATTGTCCTGTACGATGAAGCAATTCCCGAAGTAGCTTTAAGTCAATCGTTAGCGGCCTTACAAGCGGCAGACCTAGTAGTAATTGTTGGTACTTCGATGAAGGTCTATCCGTTTGCAGGATTACTTAACTACGCTAATTCAGGCGCCAAAATTTTGGCCGTTAACCAAGAACCATTGTCATTACCGGGTGACTTTTCGATGGTAACCGGAGATGCAGTTGAATTTTTCAACGAATTACAAGTTAAATAAGTGAATAAAAATAACCGCCATGAGGGGAAGCCCCACGGCGGTTTGTCTTTACAGTAATTAAGAAAGGAAGATGCTTTAGCATGACGAAAATGGTAAAACGCACAATTTGGATCATTCTCGCCTGCGAATTTTTAATTTGTTTGGGAATCAGTTTGATCTTTCCAGTAATGCCCTTTATTAAGAATGAGTACCACTTTTCCGCTTTTGATATGGGGGTGATGTCAGCCCTCTTTGCGTTAGTCCAATTCATTGCTTCTCCAGTAGTTGGTCGGATCTCAGATAAGACGGGGCGGAAGCCAATGCTTGTTTGGGGAATTATCATCTTTGCCCTCGGTGAATTTATTTTTGCGGCCGCAAACCACTTATGGTTATTTAATTTATCCCGGGTAATTGATGGCTTATCAGCGGCTATGTTTGTCCCAACCTCAATGGCATTAGCAGCAGATATTACTACCGAACGGGAACGTGCTAAGGTGATTGGCTGGCTATCAGCGGCCTTTAGCGGGGGCTTGATTTTAGGGCCAGGATTAGGTGGCTTACTGGCAACTTATGGTTACAAGGTTCCGTTTTGGGTTGCCGGAATTTTAGGAACGTTAAGTGTGGTGGTAGCGATAATTGGTTTACCAGATGAGCGGAAGGCCGGGATTGTCCTCCATCAAAGTAATCATCATGAGGAAAAAGGCATGTGGCATAAGCTAAAGGAGTTATTAACACCAGAGCTAGTAGCCTTATTTCTGATGATCTTCGTGGCTTCTTTTGGCCTTGCCGGCTTTGAAAGTATCTACAGTCTGTATGTTAACGAAGTCCACCAATTTAGTTTGGGAGCTATTGCCACGGTTTTAACGCTCAATGGGATTATTTCTTTAATTCTCCAGGTCTTTTTCTTTGAGAAATTAACCATGTGGTTGGGTGAAGTCCGCTTAATTCGGTATAGTTACTTTTTAAGTGCCTTAGCAACCTTTGTTGTTATTTATGACCATTCGCACTGGCAAATTATCGTGGCTACCTTGGTTAGTTTTGAAGCGTTTGATCTTTTACGACCGGCAATTACGACTTTACTTACGAAAGCCAGTGATCACGATCAAGGGTTAATTAATGGGGTCAACATGTCTTTAACCAGTATCGGTAACATCGTCGGCCCCTTACTTTCTGGTGCCACTTTAGACATGAACTACCAAGTCCCATACCTAATTGTGATCGTTTTCTTAATGTTTGCCTTCGGGATCTCTTTTCGGATCCGGAGAGGATAGAAGCGGGTAAGAAGAAACGCGAGGTTTCTTCCTACCCGCTTTCTTAGCTAGCGAACCATTACATCCCCATCACTAGTTGTAATGGTAAGGCGATTGGATGCAGTTGGGTTTTGACTGAGGCTCCCACCTTCATGGTGCTGGTTAAAGAGGTAAAGGTCACCATCGGTAGTTTGGAGTTGGTAACCATCAGCTTGTGGATTAACAATGGTAACATCGCCATCATTGGTCTTAACCGCGTAGCCTTGTAGGATTTTCAAATCATGAGCATTCAGATCACCATCGACGAGGTTGACTTGACCACCAGTAGCAGTTACTTGATGGAAGTAGCTATCACCATCATGGATGTCGAGCTTAACCTGCTGTAAGTCGGTATTATTAACCGTTACATCACCATCGTGAGTAGTTAAATCACCGTTCTTAAACTGGCTGTGGTTTAAAGTAATGTCCGTATCAGAAGCATTAGCAGTTAATTGCTTAACCGTTGCTTGGTTAAGCATAAAGTCACTATCGGTCAAGTCGAGTTGGAGCGTTTGTAGCGTAAACTTGGCGTCACTTGAGATACGGGTATCGTGACTCGTGATTTGCAGCTTAGTGAGTTCTTTTTTAGGCAAGGTAATTGTGATTTGATTACGCATTGCGTGATGATTTAATTGCCCAAAGTTCATAAAAAGATAATGGTTAGTTGCTCTCGGTTGGGTGATGGTTACCTGGTTACCACTTTGAGTAACTCGGGGGGCACTCCCTTTGCTTCCTTGATAACTTACTTTAAATTGTTTACCAGTTTTAAAGTTGACTTGCCCCTGGTTAACGTTCAAATCAACTTGATCAACTTGCTCAAATTGATGAGTTTGATGAATAACTTTAGAAGTGATGACTTTTGGTTGCAAACCATTAAATTCCACTGACTGGTTGCCACCTAAGCCAATTCCAATAATGGTAAGGACTAAACCAAGTCCAAGGAAGGTTAGTCCAGTAATGATAAGTTTTTTCATTTTACTCCCTCCCGTTTAACAAAGCGGTGGTATAGCCATTGGCAACCACGGGTAACTAAGCGGATTAATGCTAGGCAGAACCAGGTACCAATGGTAATGATAAGCAAACCAAGCCCAAGGAAGGCGAAACCTAACCCAAGGTAAAATAGCCCAACGCCTAATTTCGTAAAGAGTAAGGCGATTCCGACATAGAAAAAGGCGCCGGTAACCAAAATTGCGCTCCCAATTAAAGCAATGGCAGCAACCACGATTGAGAAAATCACAGCGATTACGGCAATTAATCCAGCTAGTAAGATGATGCCAATAAAGAAGGTTACTGGTGAAGCTAAGAGAGCTAAGACAACTAGCCAAGCCGTTTTGATATTAGTTTCTGGGTGCCACCAGTGCCCCTGTGGCTTAGCATCAAAACTATGCTCGGCTAAGATTTGCAAACTTAAAGTTCGGGGGCTACCGAGGGCTTTTTCGACTGCTTGTCGATTAGTGAAACTGGCGTCTTCACAGTATTCGGTATAGTATTCCATGACCTCAGCTAGATCTTCAGCCGGTAGGCGCCGAAGACGATGTTGTAATTCACTAAGGTATTGTTTAACTTCGCTATTCATCTGTCTGATCCCCCCTTAAAGATGCGGTCTAATTGTTGCTTGTAATGATTCCATTCCTCGGTAATCACGGTTAAGCGTGTCTTACCGAGATCAGTAATTTGGTAGTAACGGCGATTACGTCCTTGGTAAGGTTGATCATAGGTGGTCACTAAACCATCCTTTTTCAATCTTCGTAAAACTGGGTATAAGGTTGATTCTGAAACTGGAATAGCGGCTTGCATGGCCTGGGTAATTGCATAACCATAGTTGTCTTGTTGATTTAATAGGGCTAAAACTAGACCATCCAGTAAATCAGCACTAACGGGAATTTTCATGTCACCACCTCTTTCTTTCAATAATATTATATTGAATATAGTATTATGCTGTCAATAAATAAAAAGCACAAAAAAACACCGCCATCAAGAATGCTCGATGGTGGTGTTTTGAATTAAGTAAGAATTACTTAACAGCGTCCTTCAAAGCCTTACCAGGCTTGAAAGCAGGAACCTTGCTTGCTGGAATTTGAATTTCTGCCCCAGTTTGTGGGTTACGACCCTTACGAGCAGCCCGGTTTCGAACTTCAAAGTTACCAAAGCCGATCAATTGGACCTTTTCACCCTTTGCAAGGGAAGCTTGGATGGAGCTAAATACGGCATCAACGGCACGCGTAGCATCCTTCTTAGCTAAGCCAGTGGCAGTAGCAACGTTACCTACTAATTCTGCTTTGTTCATTACTAATCCCTCCGATAAATAATCTCTTAAGATATAGGTAAGCATACCATAGCTAATCGTTGATAACAAGGCATTATTATCAGGTTTTCTGGAAATTGATAAAATGATAGTCAGGGAATTAGAAAAACATAGAAAGGGTTTTCAAAGTTAGGATAAAGTTTGCTATAATGGTAATAATTATCTTATGAGAACGGAGTAAATGGAATGACAAGGGTGAAACTACAAGATGTTGCTGAACGGGCAGGGGTTTCAGTTACAACGGTATCGCGAGTCTTAAATAATCGGGGGTACTTAAGTAAGCAAACTATCCAGAAGGTTCACCAAGCAATGGAAGAATTAAATTACCGTCCGAATGCGGTGGCGCGCCAGCTGTTCAAGCAAAAAACTGATTTAGTAGGATTGGTTTTTCCAACTGTGAATAATCCTTTTTTTGGGGAGCTTGAAGCCGAACTTGAAGAACGCTTGTATGAACTTGGCTACCGGGTAGTGATGGGCAATAGTCAAAATAACCCACAAAAAGAGGAACAATATTTACAGTTATTGTTGAATGGACAAATTGATGGTTTGATTGTGGGGGCCCACAACGAAGGAATTGAAGCCTATCATAATACGAACTTACCAATTGTCTCGATTGAACGGATTGTTAGCAAACAAATCCCCGTAGTTGCGGCAGATAACTATACTGGCGGGCGGCTGGCAACGCAACGATTATTAGATGACGGCTGTCAGCACATTATCCATACTAACTATCCGGCAACAAGTTCAACGCCCAACCAAGAACGGCGGCGGGGATACGAAGAATTAGTGAATGAACACGGGATGGAAAAAATTACTTACGAAATTAGCTTCGATTCACCAAACGAGGAGAAGGCAGCAATCTTTAAACAAATTTTTATTGATCATCCCGAGTGTGATGGAATTTTTGCCGATAATGATACCAACGCGCGGCTAGCAATCAACGCAGCTCGACAAGCTGGAAAACGGGTGCCAGAAGACGTTAAGGTTATCGGTTATGATGGGGCGAGTTCAACCCAATTATTATTCCCAGATTTAACGACGATTCAGCAACCAATTGCGGAAATGGCGAAAGTCGCAGTTGACCTTCTTCAAAAACGATTAGCTGATCAAAGCGTTAGTTCAGTGACTTTACCAGTAAAATTAATTCCGGGAACAACGGCTTAAGCGAGGGTAGCTTTAAAAATTAATGAAGAGTTGGCTAGGATAAAGTTTACGACCAGCTCTTTTTTGTTGCAGTTAACTGTCAAGCGGTTGACAGCGAATAAAATAAGCGCTATCATTGCTGGTGCGAAAAGAAGAAAACGCTTTATTCAAAAGGAGAAGGAACAAATGGAAGAAAAAAAGTTTATTTTATGGCTTGGACGGATCGCCAGCGTGATTGCAATTTTAATGTACGTTTCTTATATTGCTCAAATTTATAACAACTTGCATGGCCAATACGCAGCGCCATTACAACCATTTGTTGCTGGGGTCAACTGTACGTTGTGGAGTATTTATGCTTACTTTAAGCAAGATCGGGACTGGTTTGTATTCTGGGCCAACTTCCCTGGGATCTTCTTTAGTTTTATTACCTTCGCGACCTGCTTCGCTTGGTAAAGAGAAAATAAAGAGGGTGGGAAAAAAGCTCCTTGACGGCCTGGTTGGGATAAGAAGAACGAAGGTTGATTCATTAGAATCGGCCTTTCGTTCGCACTTATCCGCTAAGGCCGTGCTTTTTGACCTTAGTTACTGAGTAACATTCGGGGATGCAAGAGAGGCTGGGAAGAAACATGAGTTTCTTCCCAGCCTTTATGTCGGAGGGCATTATTACCCATCAAGGATACAGTGCAAACAGAAAAATTATTTAAGCGGCTTGAGCACGGAATTTTTCCGCGGTCAAGCCGTTTTTTGCTGCATAAGCACGTTCTGTATTGAAATATTTAATTGCCTGCTGAACGGATTGTTCCAGCTTCGCCCAGGTTTTGGCAGGCGCGCCTTCCTTGATACCGATACAAACGATACTAAGTCATGATCGTCCCTCATTAAACTAATACTTTTTAGCTACTTATCTGAAGCTAGAATGTCCAGTCTCTTTCAAGATATTTAGCTTTTGGTTTTCTAAACATAAAAATCCCCTCCAAGTATAAGATGAATTTTCTATTTCATCTGTATACTTAGAGGGCATTATTGAGTTTTCCGGACCTTAAACTGGTTGACGGTTTTAATTTAGTAATTACCGGTCATGGCTTTTTCAACGGCTTCGGCAACCCCATCGTGATTATTATCAGCAACGGTAATATCAGCACAAGCTAGGGTCGAGGCAATCGAATTTCCCATGGCAACGCCAACCCCTGCAACTTTAATCATTGATTCATCGTTTTGCGCATTGCCAATCGCCATCACTTCATCCATGGTAAAACCAAGGTGTGCGGCAAGGGCCTTTAAAGTATTCCCTTTCCCGGCCTTGGGATTCACAGCTTCTAAATAAAACGCTTCACTCCGGACAAAGGCAAAGCGAGTTTTTAGTTCAGCTGGAATTTTGGGCAGGATAGCGTCGATTTTGGCTGGTTCGTCAGTTAACATGACCTTACCAATTTCCATTTGGTTGCGGAGCGCAATTTGTTGATCAATCGTCCGGTAATGAATTGGCATTGAAACTAGATCGGATTCGTGAACCGTATAAGGACTAATATCTTGGTTAGCTGTGTAGATAAAATCACTGGTTTCGATGATGCATTTGACCTTGTTTTTACGGTAGAAGTTTTGTAAATCAAGGTAGTCATCAAAGGAAATGGTGGCTTCAACAATGGGATGTTCATCGGTCGACTGAGCGAGACCGCCGTTAAAACTAATCACATATTGATCAGCTTGGCCATTTAAATTAAGTTCATCGAGGTAAGCCGCAACGCCAGTCATTGGTCGCCCAGTACAAAGGACAACTTTGAGTCCACTAGCAGTTGCTTTGGCTAAAGCCGCTTTGGTTGCTGGAGTGATCTCACGTTGGTCATTGATTAGGGTTCCGTCGATATCGATTGCAATTAATTTGATTGCCATATTTATTCTCCTTTAGTAATTAAATGATTGTTTTGAATGTAGCTTTGAAACTCATCGTAAATTGGTTGAAAAATTTCGATGTTCTGGCGTTGGGCAAGCATTTCTTTTGGGAAGAAGAACCGTTGATCACCGGCTTCTTTACCGGCAACACTTGCGACCAGGGTTGAAACTTGGGATAATTCAACGAGCTCGCCGTTTGGCTGGACAAGTTCGATTTGACTTTGCGGCTTTTTATCCTGGGGATTATAAATATCGTACGGTAATTTAAAGGACGAGTTAGTGGCCGTGTAGTAGTCTGGATTAAAGCCAGCTGTGGTAATTAAGTCTTTGAGTTGTGGCAATAATTTGGCGGTTGTTTGATCATAGAGCACCGATTTAAAAGGACGGCGATTTAAAAAGCGATCTGCTAAGTCGGCTAAAATATCGTCATTTGATCGCCGCCAGTGAGCGAAGTAGGTGGTTAAAACGCCATCATCTAAGGCGAGGTAATCGTCAAGTGAGAACCGACCATTGAAGAATGGCATTAATAATTCAGGGGTAAATTTAGGTTGATATTCATTTGGATGCTGATAAAGCCACTTGGCCCGTTTGAGTTGGTGAGCTAAAATGACTTCCATTGACCGCGTAACTGGGTGAAAATAGACTTGGAGGTACATTTGAAGCCGACTCAAAATGTAATCTTCCACGGCATGCATTCCGGCAATTTGAAAGGCGATTCCATTATGAATTGGCCGCATTACTTTTAAGACCCGATCGAGATCGAATTTTCCATAGTTAGTCCCGGTGTAAAAAGCATCGCGTTGTAAATAGTCCATGCGATCAGCATCAATTTGGGATGAGATCATTTGTACAACTTGAGGGTTAGGGTAAGTATGGTCAATGACGCTAGCAACCTTGGCCGGAAAATCTGGACTAACCCGCTGTAAAATCTGATTGATTTGGGTCTCGGGACTGGTGATTAATCGCTGGGTGATGTTTTCGTGATTAGTGTGAAAAATGTGCTCAAAAGTATGTGAAAAAGGGCCATGGCCGAGGTCATGCAACAGAGCAGCACAAAGGGCGACTGGCCGTTCTTGTTCATCCCACAATCCATCACCAGTTCTTTGGCTCGGGTAGTTTCGTTGGAAATGATTACACATGCGACGAGTAATTTCATAAACTCCGAGGCTGTGACCAAAACGCGAATGTTCTGCCCCGTGAAAAATCAAAGAACTCGTTCCTAGTTGCTTTACCCGCCGCAGTCGTTGAAATTCAGGAGTATTGATTAAATCTAGGATGATTTGGTTATCGACCACGATGTAGTGGTGAATGGGGTCCCGGAAAACTTTTTCTTGTGGTAATTGTTCGTCAAAAAATCCCATGGTATGTCCTCTCATTAAAAATTTCTTTTCTAATTATATCGAATCTGAAACTAAACTTCACTGGAATTGAGATTTAACGGCTAGTTTCCTATAATTAAAGAAACTAAATTGGGATGTAATGGAGGGATTAAAGATTAAGCAAGAAGAGGCCGTTAAAATTAAGCTCAAGACGATCACCATGATTGATGGTCAAAAAGAAGAATTTTCTTTTACAGAAGCTGGTCGTTTGGTGACTTTAAATGAACATCAGCACTATTTAACTTATATTGAACACCAGGCAGGTCAGTCAATTCCGGTGCGAATTCGTTTGGACGAGGGGCAATTAATGGTTACAAGAGATGGTGCCCGGCGAACCCGATTACATTTTGACCCGCAGCAAAGCACACAGACTCGGTACAAGACTGAATACGGAGTAATCAATTTAGAAGTCTTGACTGATCGGTTGCTGTCACTAATTGATTTAGACCAAGCAAGTGGCACGTTACAAGTTGATTACCGTTTAAAAAATGGCGCGATGGTTTTAGGTAAGTATCATCTTGATTTAAACTTTAGAAGATAGTATTATGTAGGTTAGACTTTTTGAAGGGATGTGCACCAATTTGGATTTAAAGGTTTTCGATGGCCAAGACAAGTCAGAACTCTCAATGGTTGAGGTCGCACATGCGATCTTAGCGTACCATGGGGAAGCAATGGCCTTTGCGGATTTAACAAACGAAATTCAACAGTACCTTGGAAAAAGCGATGAGGAAATTCGCGAACGGCTTTCCCAGTTCTACACGGACTTGAACGTCGATGGTAGCTTTATTTCCCTCGGTGACAATACGTGGGGTCTTCGGGCATGGTATCCATACGAATCAATCGATGAAGCTACGGTTGGTGAAAGTGACGATGATGAAGATCGTCCAAAGAAGAAGAGCCGCAAGGTTAATGCCTTCTTGGCTGGTAGCGATGACGATGACGACGTAATTGATTACGACAACGATGATCCAGAGGACGATGATCTGGATGATGACGACGATGGCAACGATGATTACGACGATGACGATTATGATGATGACAATCCGGTTGATGATGGCGACGATGATAATAACATCGAGGACCAATTGTCAGAATTAGACGATGAAGACTTCGACGATGATGACGACGAAGACAACGATGAGGAATAAGGAAGCTTAAACTTATTCCTTGACTATCGGAATTGGCCTCGGTATTATGATACTTGGGCTCCCAAGAAAAAATTGGGCCAATTAAAAGCAAAATTTCAGCTCCCTATTTCGTTTGAAATGGGGAGTTTTTATATTTGGAAAAGGGTCACCCGGAGTTTGTCAATTTTATTTAGGAGGAAGAGCATGACAAAGTATATTTTTGTTACTGGTGGAGTTGTTTCATCACTTGGAAAGGGGATTGTGGCCGCTTCACTAGGCCGGTTGTTAAAGAACCGGGGATTAAAGATTGCCATTCAAAAGTTTGACCCTTACATTAATGTCGATCCTGGAACGATGAGTCCATACCAACACGGGGAGGTTTTCGTTACTGATGATGGAACGGAAACCGACCTTGATCTTGGTCACTATGAACGGTTTATTGATAATGATTTGAACAAATATTCCAACGTAACAACTGGGAAGATTTATTCAGAAGTGTTACGTAAGGAACGGCGGGGTGACTATCTTGGCCGGACCGTTCAAGTTATTCCGCACATCACTAACATGATCAAAGAAAAGATCAAACGGGCTGGAGAAAGTACCGATGCTGAAGTAGTGATTACCGAAATTGGTGGGACCGTTGGGGATATCGAATCCCAACCATTTATGGAAGCAATTCGGCAAATGAAAAAGGATGCTGGGAGTGATAATGTTCTCTACATCCATACGACCTTAGTGCCATACTTAGCTGCCGCTGGCGAAATGAAGACAAAGCCAACCCAACACTCAGTGCGGGAATTGCGGGGCTTAGGGATTCAACCAAACATTTTGGTTGTACGGACGGAAAAGCCAATCACGGATGAAATGCGGAAGAAGATTGCCCTTTTCTGTGACGTTGATCCCAAGGCAGTTGTTGAATCAATGGACGTGCCATACCTTTACGAAATCCCATTGAATATGCAAAAGCAAGGCTTAGATCAATTGGTAGTTGACCACTTTAAGTTGGATGTACCAGTTGCCGATATGCGTTCCTGGACGGAAATGGTTAACCACATTGAAAATGGCCTTACAAAGACGGTTAAGATTGCAATGGTTGGCAAGTATACTGACTTGCAAGATGCCTACATTTCAGTTAATGAATCCTTACGGCATGCTGGCTATCCTGTTGATGCTAAGGTTAAGATTGATCACTTTAACGCTGAAAATATTAATGTCGATAACGTGGCTGATGTCCTTGGCAGCTATGATGGAATCTTAGTTCCTGGTGGTTTTGGTAGTCGGGGAATTGAAGGCATGATCACGGCTGCCCAATATGCACGGGAAAATGATGTTCCTTACATGGGGATTTGCTTGGGAATGCAAATTGCAACTATCGAATATGCTCGCCACGTCTTAGGGTACGAAGATGCAAATTCAACGGAATTTAACCCGAACACAGAGCACAATGTGATCGACTTAATGGCTGATCAAGCGGAAACTGAAGATATGGGTGGGACCCAACGGCTGGGTGCTTATGCATGTAAGCTGATTCCAGGAACGAAAGCCTATGCGGCCTATGGAAACCAATCGATTATTCATGAACGACACCGGCATCGTTACGAATTTAACAATGCTTACCGTGAAGAACTCGAAGCAGCGGGCTTAAAGGTAGCGGGGGTTAACCCAGAACGGAACCTAGTCGAAGTTGTTGAAGTACCAGAGAATCGGTTCTACATGGCTGCTCAATATCACCCTGAATTCTTATCCCGGCCAAACCGGCCAGAGGGAATGTTTGCCGCCTTTATTAAGGCCGCATTAGCAGGTAAGGAAGAAGCTTAATTTGGTGTTTGGCTAGCAGAAAAGTTTTTCTGTTTTTTTGGCAGACTGATCGAAAATTTTCGCTAAATCCGAGCAGATCAAGATTGATTTGTTAAGAATACTGGTAAAAGGTTGTAATTTTACGGATGATTCATTATCATATCTATTGACTGTTTTATTTTGTAAAACAGGGTTTTAGTATGAATTTATCGTGTTATTAAGTGAGGAAAGACAATCATGAAAAAAATGATCATTCAAGGAGGAAACCGCCTGGCGGGTGAGGTTACCATTGGCGGTGCTAAAAATAGCACTGTTGCCTTAATCCCTGCGGCAATTTTAGCCGACACTCCTGTGCAGTTTGATACCGTGCCGGACATCCTGGATGTTCACAATCTAATGATTATTCTGGAGTCAATGAATGTTAAGTCCTCATTTTCGCATGGGGTACTTGATATCGATCCGACCCAGATTGTCGAAGCAGAGTTACCAAGTAAGGCAATTAAGAGTCTGCGGGCGTCCTATTATTTCATGGGAGCCCTCCTCGGCCGTTTTCACCGGGCAACCTTAACTTTTCCTGGTGGTGACAATATTGGGCCACGGCCAATCGATCAACATTTAAAAGCATTTGAAGCTTTAGGAGCAACTGTTAGCCAAAACGGTGGGACGGTGCATCTAGCCGCCCCTAATGGTCTTCATGGAAATCGGATTTTTATGGATATGGTTTCCGTTGGAGCAACGATCAATGCCATTTTAGCAGCGGTTCGGGCGGAAGGTATGACCGTAATCGAAAATGCCGCGCGGGAACCGGAAATCGTTGATTTGGCAACATTTCTAAACAACATGGGGGCCCAGATTCGGGGCGTTGGAACCGACGTGATTCGGATTACGGGAGTTAAGACCCTTCAGTCTATGAACACGCATACCATTATCGCTGACCGAATTGAAACGGGAACCTATCTGTCACTGGCAGCTGCTCTTGGTGATGGAGTAATGGTTAATAATGTTATTCCTGAACACCTGGAAGCTTACACCAGTAAGATGATTGAGATGGGGGTTAACCTTCAGATCGACAGTGATAAAATTTTTGTTCCACCAGTTAAGCAATTAAAAGCAATTCATGTCAAGACGATGCCTTATCCAGGCTTTGCGACTGATTTACAACAACCACTTACGCCACTGATGGCATTGGCCAAAGGAGAAAGCGTGGTTGTTGATACAATTTATCCAAAGCGGGTTAAACACATTGCACAATTGCAAAAAATGGGCATGAAAATTGTAGCTGGTGATGGCAAAATTGTGATTGATCATACCGACAGCGCAATGCTTCATGGCGCTGAGGTCGAAGCTGGCGAAATTCGCGCGGGGGCTTCCCTTATGATTACTGGTTTGATGGCCCAAGGAACCACTGTTATTCACCAAGCTGACCATATTTTACGGGGTTACGACCGAGTTGTTTGGAAACTTAATCGGTTGAATGCAAATGTTAAGATTGAAGATGAATAGTTGCCATTTTGGTAAAACTATGTTATTCTGGCTAGGTTATTGAAAATAATCTATGTTTCAGGCAATGATTCATGGCAAAGGAGCGTATTAAATTATGAAGCAAGGAATTCACCCAGATTATCACTACGTTGTATTTGAAGACTCATCTACTGGCTTTAAGTTCTTATCAGGTTCTACGGCTACGTCCAAGGAAACTGTTAAGTGGGAAGACGGTAACGAATACCCATTAATCCGGGTTGAAGTTACTTCCGACTCACACCCATTCTACACTGGTAAGCAAAAGTTTACGCAAGCCGATGGGGCAGTCGACAAGTTCAACAAGAAGTACGGTCTCAAGTAATCAGCCAAAGCTTCAGAAAGAGGGTGGGAAGAAACTCAAGTTTCTTCCCACCCTCTTTGTCATCTCCGAATGTTACTCAGTAACTAAGGTCAAAAAGCACGGCCTTAGTGGATAAGTGCGAACGAAAGGCCGATTCTAATGAATCAACCTTCGTTCTTCTTATCCCGACCAGGCCGTCAAGGAGCTTTTTTCCCAACCTCTTTTTATTTTGTCCTCATAATAAGATAAAATATATTAAGAGGGGGTGAGCAATTTGGATTTACGCAAACAACTAACAGATCGGGATTGGGTCGCCTTAGCCAAGCAAGAATATCAACCGCTCGAGGTAGGTCAAGACATCGTGATTGGTCACCATTGTTTAGGGCAGGTTTTGCAACACTACTATGCCGCAGATGGAATGCAACTCTTTGTGGTGGGCCAAAATCCGCACCCAAAACAAGTAGTTATTTTATTTAAAGGTTCTTCTGGTTTACGGAAGGGAAATTTGACGACCTTTGATCAGGAATGGTTGACTACCAATCTGCCGATTTTAGAAGCTATGCTCATCCAAAAGCGAACCATTCCGAGCCAGCTAAAAACGGCCGCCCGGACCTTGAACCAGCTGTGTCACCAATACCAAGACGCAAAGTTATATCTAGTGGGCCATTCCCTAGGGGCAATCAATCTTCAATTTGCCCTTGCCCATTGTCGCTTTATTGGTCAAATTAGGGCTGCTTACCTCTACGAGGGGACTAACCTATATCCCTTACTTTCCCGTAAAGAGAAACACCATGTCCGGAAATTTAGGCACAAGGTGAATAACTATGTCGATATCTATGATCCCGTTACTTTAGGGTATGTTAATTGTCACGATCTAATTGGTAAATTACGGTTGGTTGCTAGTTCACCGATGCCGCCGATTCACCAACATATGTGGGGTGGTTATCATTTTGATATTAACGGGAAGGTGCAACTCCGCCAACCAGATCAGGAAGTTAAAGCAGTTGTTCGCCACCAACAGGAATTGATTAAGATCACTAGAAGTCTTGGACAGCGATCACCATTGCTTAATCCCACGCTCCGTGTTTCAAATTTAAAGCAGAGTTCACTGACAAAAAATAAGCGTTTTTCCGGAAAATGATGGTATACTAAGGAGGTTATCTTATCATCATCTAACTTATAATGGTGGTTAGGAGGAAAAAAGATGAAGAAACGAAAATGGCTTTCGTGGACGGGAATAATTATTCTGCTTATCGTTAGTCTCGCCTTAATTTTTAACCAACAGATTAAATACTATTTGGTGGGAAGTTATCGCCCAACGATTACTAAGACGACGGTAGCTAAAAATCAGCAGAAAAAAGTTGATCAAAAAGAGTATGATTTTTCGCAGACGAAAGATTTAAATTTACAGGCGGTTGCTAAAGCGCGGGCAAATAAGCAGGCGGTTAATGTGATTGGTCAGATTGCTATTCCAGCGATTAATTTAAATATTCCAATCGCCACTGGAGTGTCTAATGCGACTTTAGCGGTGGCTGCTGGGACGATGCGTCCGGATCAAAAGCTAGGACAAGGTAACTACCCATTAGCGGGCCATAACATGGCAAATGGTTCCAAGATTCTTTTCTCACCTTTGTATTACCATGCGAAGGTTGGGCAAATGATCTACCTAACGGACATGAAGAAGATCTATTATTACAAGATTTACCAACGTAAGTTTATCTTAGCAACCCGAGTTGACGTGGTTAACAATACGTCAAAGAAGATCGTCACTTTGATTACCTGCGATGCGACTGGTAAAAATCGGTTGATGATCCGCGGAAACTACGTTAAGGCCGTTGATTTTGATCAAGCTCCACAATCTGTCCAAAAAGCATTTAGTGGGAAATATACAAATAAATAACTCAGCCTCGGATTATTGATCCAAATTAAAAAGGAAACTACAATAAAGAAGGGCTTGAAACAATGCCACCAAAGCAACGTGGACTGAATCGTTGTCGTTTGGTGGCTTTATTACATAAAAAGGATTGAAAATAATGGAAATAACAGTTGGTTTAACCACATGGAGTGAACATCACGCTTTGATTCACGCGCAACGACCAGTCACCCTAAATGAATATGCCCAGCATTTTCCAGTAGTCGAAGTGGATACTTTTTTCTATGCTTTACCCCAAGTTACGACGGTACAAAAGTGGTTAGGGGAAGTTTCCCCGGCCTTTCAATTTATTGTTAAGGCTCACCAAACGATGACCAAACACCCGCAAGCCCAGTTGCCAAATGAGCGGTCCCTAACAGAAATGTTTCAACTTTTTAGACGAACGGTGGCGCCGCTAGTGGCAGCGAATCAACTAAAAGCGGTGCTTTTTCAGTTTCCACCAACCTTTACAGCGACCACGATGAATATTGAATACTTAATGCAAATACGAAAGTGGTTGCCAACTTTACCGATTGCAATTGAATTTCGCCATCAGTCTTGGTATCGGCAAGGCGTTTTCCCGTCATTAATTAATTATTGTCGGGAATTAAATTTCACTTTAGTGGCAGTGGATGAACCCCATCAGCTACCAACGAGTGTTCCTTTTAAGCTCAGGCTGACTAATCCTAAACTAGGTTTGATTCGCTTGCACGGCCGGAATGCGCAAGGGTGGAATCACCAGGGCAGTGATTGGCGAAAAAAGCGGACCTTGTATGCTTACTCCAAAGAAGAACTGACCGGATTAAAAAAGGTAATTGAACAATTAAAACCGCAACCCCAGGAACTGTGTATTATTTTCAATAATAATTCTGGTGGGGATGCGGCGCCAAACGCTCAAATGTTAACGCAACAAATGAATTTGCATTTTCAAGGTTTGGTTCCGCGATCTCCCGAGCAACTTAACTTGTTCTAAAATCTCATCAGGAAGTGCGACACCAGCCACTAAGTTTGCTATACTAGAGTTTAATTAACAAGTGTTGAAAAGAGGAATGGGAATGGCTGAAGCAAAACCAACTTACTATATTACAACTCCAATTTATTATCCATCAGGGAAACTCCATATCGGAAATTCCTATACTACGGTGGCCTGTGATGCTGAAGCCCGCTTTAAGCGGCTCCGTGGTTATGACGTCTTTTTCTTGACCGGGACGGATGAACACGGCTTAAAGATTGAACAAAAGGCTGAGCAACTGGGCCAAACACCGCAAGCTTACGTTGACGGTATGGCAGCCGGTATTAAGGCATTGTGGAAGAAACTTAAGATTACAAATGATAAGTTTATCCGGACAACCGATGATTATCATGAAAAAGCGGTCCAAAAGATTTTCCAACAATTACTTGACCAAGGTGATATTTATAAGGGCAAGTACAGTGGTTGGTACTCAGTTGATGATGAAGAATACTTCACGGAAAGCCAATTGGCCGAAGTTTATCGGGATGATAATGGTAATGTTATCGGTGGAAAGGCTCCATCTGGCCATGAAGTTCAATTAGTTGAAGAAGAATCTTACTTCTTTAAGATGAGTAAATATGCCAACTGGTTGATGAACTACTATCAAGAACATCCAGACTTCATCCAACCGCAATCTCGGATGAATGAAATGATTAATAATTTCTTGAAACCAGGGCTTGAAGATTTGGCCGTTACCCGGACTTCTTTTAACTGGGGGGTTAAGGTCCCTAGTGATCCAAAGCATGTCGTTTATGTATGGATTGATGCTTTGTCCAACTATATCACGGCGCTTGGTTATGGTAGTGATAATGATGCTAACTTCAAGAAGTACTGGCCAGCCGATGTTCACATGGTTGGGAAAGAAATTGTTCGTTTCCATACTATTTACTGGCCGATTATGCTTCATGCTTTAGGTTTACCATTGCCAAAGCACGTCATTGGTCATGGTTGGTTGACGATGAAGGAAGGTAAAATGTCCAAGTCCAAGGGAAACGTGGTTTATCCCGAAACCCTGATTGATCGTTATGGCCTTGATGCTACTCGTTACTATTTACTTAAGGCAATGCCGTTCGGTAACGATGGAGTCTTCAGTCCAGAAGACTTTGTCGCAAAGGTCAACTATGATCTTGCCAACGACCTTGGAAACTTGTTAAACCGGACGGTCGCAATGGTAAATAAGTACCAAGCGGGGAAACTAGTGGGCCAACCAAGTGCAACGACGGCTTTTGATGCCGAGCTTGAAGCAACCGCTAAGCATGCTTTTGATCAATATTGCCAATTAATGGATCAAACGCGGTTTGCGGATGCTTTGAGTGCTATTTGGCAAGTGATTTCTCGCGCAAATAAGTACATTGACGAAACAGAGCCATGGATTTTGGCAAAGGATGAAGCAAAAGCGGCTGAATTGTCTGATGTTTTAACTCATTTGGCAAAGGCCTTGCGTTTTGTAGCCGCAATGCTACAACCATTCATGCCAGATGCGCCAAAGGAAATCTGGAGTCAACTTGGTTTGCCAACAGCTGAAGTTAACTTAACAGCCTTAGCCTTTGATGATTTTCCGGCTGAAGTAACGGTTGTTAAGAAGGGGACGCCAATTTTCCCACGGCGGGATGCCGAAGAAGAGGTGGCCTTTATCCAAAGTCAAATGAGTGCTAACCAAAAGCAAAAGGGGCGTAAAGCAATGGAACAAAAGAAAGAGTCCGCTAAGCAAGCAGCTAGTGAAGTACCAGCTGGTAAGAAAGAAATTCGGATTGATGTTTTTGATAAGGTTGAATTAAAGGTAGCCCAAGTCAAGGCTGTTGATCACGTTAAAGGCGCTGATAAGCTGTTGAAGTTCCAACTTGATGATGGTTCGGAAACTGGTCGCCAAATTCTCTCTGGAATTGCTCAATGGTACCCAGATCCGCAAGTCTTAGTTGGTAAAAAAGTTGTGATTGTTGCCAATTTGAAGCCACGGAAGATGCGGGGAGAAGTTAGTCAGGGGATGATCCTTTCCGCTGAACATGATGGTGAGGTTCAAGTTGTGACGGTTCCTGATAACTTAGTTAATGGTTCTGGCGTTGAATAATGCAATTGCAAAAACTAACAATCTATGATTCACACACGCACCTTAATGATGATGTGTTTTATAACGATGTGGCGGCCTACCTAGCGCGGGCCGCCCATTTTGGCGTCGTTAGGATGAATATGGTAGGGTCAAATACTAAACTAAATGCACGGGCAATTAAGTTGGCCCACCAATACTCACAACTTGCCGCCGTGATTGGTTGGCACCCGGAAGATTTAGTGAACTACGATGAGCAAGCTGAAGAAACGCTAATCCGCCAATTAGCGGATCCAGCCGTAGTTGCAGTTGGCGAAATTGGTCTCGATTATTACTGGAATGCTGTTCCTAGAGAAGAACAACAACGGGTTTTTGCTCGCCAGTTAGCGATTGCACATGATTTACATTTACCAGTGGTAATCCACTGCCGAGAGGCAATTGAAGATGCTTACCGGATTTTAAAAGTAAACCACGTTGGTGATTATGGTGGCGTGATGCATAGCTTTGCTGAGAATGCAGAATGGGCCAAACGCTTCTTGGATTTGGGAATGGATCTTTCTTATAGTGGAGTGGTAACTTTTAATAAGGCGGTTGATGTTCAAGCAGCGGCGAAGGTGACACCACTCGATCGCCTGATGGTTGAAACCGACGCCCCTTACCTCACTCCGATACCTTACCGGGGTAAGCAAAATGAGCCCGCCTTTACTTACTTTACGGTTTTAGGTTTGGCTGACTTACTAAACGAAACCCCGGCAACGATCGCTAATGCCAGCTACCAAATGGCTGACCGCCTTTTTAGGAGGAAAAATGCAGAAAATTAAAGAAGTGATTGTCGTTGAAGGCAAAGACGATACCAAACGGATCCAGATGGCTGTGAACGCGGATACTTATGAAACGAATGGGTCGGCCTTGGATAAAACTGGTCTGGCCCAGCTAAAAAAACTTCAGGAAAGGCGGGGCCTAATTGTGTTTACCGATCCTGATTTTAATGGGGAACGGCTACGAAAAATGATTAGCCAAGCGATTCCCGGGGTAAAACATGCTTTTATTCGTCGGGACCAAGGTGTTCCCACGGAAGCTCATGGAAGTTTGGGGGTCGAACATGCTAGTCCAGCAACGATTCGGGCGGCCCTTGCGGAAGTCTATACGGAAGAACCGGCGGCTCCAGCTGAATTTACCCGGGCGGATTTACAAGCGGCCAAGTTGATGGGCGGTCAAGCAGCCCGGCAACGTCGTGAACGTTTAGGCCAGATTTTAGGAATTGGATATGGCAATGCTAAACAACTTTTGGTCCGGCTAAACCTTTTTCGGATTTCAAAGGCCAATTTTCAAGCTGCCCTTGCACAGCTTAATCGGGAAGGAGAAAAAAATGACACAACCAGCAATCGGAAACTTTAAACGCACTAAAGAAATCATGCAAAAGTATGGTTTGCACGCTAAGAAGGGTTTCGGTCAAAATTTTCTAACGAATCCAACCGTTTTAAGGGGCATCGTTGATGCGGCGGAAATAAGCAAGGTTGATAATGTCATTGAGATCGGTCCTGGTTTAGGGGCATTAACCGAGCAGCTCGCCCAACGAGCTGGGAAGGTTGTCGCCCTGGAATTGGATACCGATTTAATCCCGGTTTTGGCAGATGTCTTAAGTGATTTTGATAATGTTGAAGTGCTTAACCAGGACGTTTTAAAGGTTGACCTGCCACAACTAATTCAAAATCATTTTGACGATCCGACTAAGCCTATCAAGGTGGTTGCCAACTTACCGTACTACATTACGAGTCCGATTTTGATGCACCTTTTAGGAACCAAAATTGATTGGGCGGGGATCACGGTAATGATGCAAAAGGAAGTGGCTGAGCGATTAGCTGCTAAACCAGGAACCAAGGAATACGGATCATTGACCCTGGCAATTGAATATCGGATGGATGCCAAAATCGCTTTTAACGTTTCGCGACGGTCCTTTGTGCCGGCCCCAAATGTCGACTCAGCGATTGTTACTTTGACAAAGCGAGCGGAAGCTTTGTCGGTGCAACCC
This sequence comes from Lactobacillus sp. 3B(2020), assembly GCF_013487845.1. Classification (NCBI taxonomy): domain Bacteria; kingdom Bacillati; phylum Bacillota; class Bacilli; order Lactobacillales; family Lactobacillaceae; genus Lactobacillus; species Lactobacillus sp. 3B(2020). The sequence goes on from NZ_CP047410.1 coordinate 311,099, forward strand.
CGCGACGAAAAGCAACTTTTTGGGTTGATTAAGTCATGCTTTACTCACCGGCGCAAGAGTTTGTGGAATAACTTAAAGCCGTACTTTAAAAAGGATGCGGTCAAGCAAAAACAAATGGAAACTATTTTGGCTAAGCAAGCCCTTGATCCCCAAATTCGGCCGGAGCGGTTAACTTTAAACCAGTTTATAGCGTTAGCAAATGCCATGGGGGAAGCAAAATTATTTGGTTAGTGGAAAAGAAGCTTAGATTAAAGAAAAAGGTTGGGAAAAAAGCTCCTTGACGGCCTGGTTGGGATAAGAAGAACGAAGGTTGATTCATTAGAATCGGCCTTTCGTTCGCACTTATCCGCTAAGGCCGTGCTTTGGAGCGAACCAGCCAACTGGTTTGGCGTTTGTGAGCCCATGCAAGGCTGAATCGGTTGGTGCGACCGCCAGGGAAGCAACTGCCATTCAGCTACTGCTTTGACCTTAGTTACTGAGTAACATTCGGAGATGACAAGAGGGTGGGAAGAAATTCCCACCCTCTTTCTTTTCCTAAAAGGTTGAAGCTTTCTTAACAAATCCTTTTTAATTTGAAAGCGGGGGTGGTTGATCGTTATAATTAAAAAAACAAAAAGAAATGGAAAGGGGGCATCGTAATGATTGTGACGGAAAAGGCTCCAGCCAAAATCAATCTTTCGCTGGATACGCCAATGCGATACCTCGACGGTTTGCCAAAGTGGGATATGATTATGGCCTCAATTGACCTGGCTGATTATTTGACGATCGATATCCATGAGCGGCCGCAAACGATTAAGGTCTACTCGGATAGTGGTTTTCTTCCGAATGACCAACGAAATTTAGCTTATCAAGCCGCCCATGTGCTAAAAACTCGGTTTCATCAAACGGCGGGGGTAACGATTCGAATTAAAAAAAATATTCCGGTCGCTGCCGGACTGGGAGGTGGTTCTTCAGATGCGGCTGCCGTTTTGCGTGGTCTTAACAAGGGCTGGCGATTGGGGTTAAGTTTAGCAGAATTAGCAAAGCTTTCTTTGGCGATTGATTCTGACGTGCCATATTGTGTTTATAGTCAAACAGCGCATGTTACTGGCCATGGCGAACTAGTGGCGCCACTACCACCAGTCCCCCATGACTGGGTCGTAGTGGCTAAGCCCAAAGTAAGTGTTTCAACGCCCACAATTTTGCGTCAAATTAATTATGAAACCCTTGAGCATTTGGATAACGAAGGCCTCTTAAGAGAAATGCAAAACGGTAATTGGGACAGGGCCTTAGCTAAAATGGGCAATGTTTTAGAACCATTAACGGAAAGTCAATATCCTGAGATTAGACGTTTAAAACAAAAGATGCTCAAATTAGGGGCTGATTGTGCTCAAATGAGTGGAACGGGGCCAACGGTTTTTGCGATTTGTCGCAGTGAATCGCGAGCAAAACGGATTTACAATGGCTTACGTGGTTTTTGTAGTGAGGTCTATCAAGTGGTTTTATTATGAGGTATGCAGATGGAATGGTTTGATAAGGAATTTTCAGCCTTAACCTTAACCGAATTGGCTGAAGTATATCGGCTCCGGGCCGTTGTTTTTAATGGCGAGCAAGGGTGTACTTTCCCCGATCCGGATTTAAAAGATCGAGTTTGTCACCATGTTTTTGCGCTAGATGCTGAGCAGGTAGTTGCCTATGCCCGTTATTTTATTGGGGACCAGGGCTTAACTTTTGGGCGAGTTGTGGTGGCAAAAGAATACCGACAAAAAGGGTTGGGAAAGCAATTAATGGACCACATCTTTGATGGGATTAAGCAAAACTTCCCTAACCGCCCGATTACGATTCATGCCCAGGTCCAAGTAGAAGCCTTTTATGCCCAATTTAATTTTCAAAGCGTTGGGGAGCACTTTATCGAAGCGGAACGGGAACATGTTACGATGGTGCACCCGGGAATCGAAGGAGTAGGATGAAAATTTTAATTGTAAACGAGGTTTTATAAGCCGGTAAAATTGCTTGGACGGTGAATTTTACCGGCTTTTAGTTTGTGGATGAACCTTTAAGAACTGGTTTTAATTTTTCAAAGTTGGGAAAAGATTAAAAAATTATTTGCATTATGTAACGATCCTGTGTATCATACTGTCGTTCTAATGATAACAATTACTATTTAATGAAAATTAGGCATGAGAGAAGGATTAAATTGAAACGACGACACTGGGGATTAATTGGGTTAGTGACTTATTTAGTGGTAATCCTCTTACTAATGATTACGAATTGGCAACCATTCAAGCCAACACAACAAAAGCCAATTCGGGTGGTAACCAGCCTTAACTTTTATGGTGAGGCGGCAAAGGCCGTGGCTGGAAAATATGGGCAGGTAACATCTTTTATCAATAGTGCAGCGGTTGATCCGCATGAATACCAACCAACAACCTCCCAAGCGCGGCAGTTAAGTCGTGCTAACGTTGTAATCGAAAATGGTCTTGGCTATGACCAGTGGTTAAGCAAGATGGTCAAAGCTGATAATGACAGACAAACGGTGATCACAGTTGGGACTCAGGTTGCTGGAAAAAAAGCGGGAGAAAACGAGCATGTTTGGTACCGGCCGCAGACAATGGTGGCTTTGACTTCAACTTTAGCCAAACAGTATGGTCAGCTTGACCCAGAGCATCGAGAATATTACCAGAGCCAAGCTAAAAAATACCAAGCTAAGTTAGCGAAGTTAAATCAAGTAATTACGAAAGCAAAGCAGAATGTTAGTGGGAATCAAAAGGTAGCTGTTAGTGAACCAGTCTTTGATTACGCATTGCAAAATCTTGGCTATCAAGTAGTTGATCGCCACTTTGAAAAAGCAATTGAAGATGGCAACGATCCTTCACCAAGTGATATTGCTCAATTACGGCAAGCGATTACTAATCACCAAATTGCGTTCTTTGTTAATAATTCGCAAGCAAGTGATTCAACGGTGAAGAATTTAGTTAAACTTGCGCACCAAAATAAGGTGCCGGTCTTAAACGTTACCGAATCTAAACCCGATCACTTAACCTACGTTGAATGGATGACAAGGGAGTATCAACGCCTAATTAAAATTCAAGTGGAGGTGCATTAAAATCGCATTATTAACGGTAAAAAATTTAACCTTGGCTTATGGTGAACATGAAATTATCCATGATTTGTCGTTTGACCTTAATCAAGGGGAGTTTTTAATTGTGATTGGTGAAAACGGGGTGGGGAAGACGACCCTTGTCCGGGCCTTATTTAACCAATTAAAACCCCGGCACGGTGAGATTAATTTCCAATCTGGAACACAATTAGGTTACGTTCCCCAATTTCGGAATTTAGCACGTGACTATCCATTGTCAGTTCGGGATTTTGTTGCTTTGAATTTACCAATGCGCCTAACGCCTTGGTTAAGCAAAAAAGAACGGTCACAGGTTGAACGAATTTTAACGCAAACCAATTTAACCCGGATTGCTGATCGCCCTCTCGGGTTGGCTTCCGGCGGTGAGAAGCAACGGGCCTACTTGGCACAAGCTTTATTAGCGTCCCCCCAATTATTGATTCTCGATGAATCAACGGCAAGTCTAGATAATGAGGTGAAGTATGAATTATTAGATTTAGTCACTAAGTTTCAACAGCAAGGGGTAACAGTCATGTTCATTACCCACGACTGGGACTTAGCTAAGCATTACGGGACCCGTTTTTTACATTTAACCACTAAGGGTTATTCAACGGGGGTAATTGCAGATCTCCCAGCATCACCGAAAGGGGAAGAATAAATGTTTAGTTTAAGTTTTATGCGTTATGCTTTTTGGGCCAGTACCTTTATTTCGATTGTAGCGGGGACGGTTGGGGTATTTGTAGTGGCGCGTAATCTATCCTTTCTGACCCACACTTTATCGGAAATTGGCTTTGCCGGTGCGTCCTTTGCGGTTTTTATGAGTTGGTCACCTTTGGCGGGGATGTTATTGTTTACGATGACAAGTTCAATTATGGTTGGTCAGATGAGCGCTGAAGAGTCTCGCCGTGAAGCCGTTATTAGTGCAACTTCAGCTTTGTTTATTGGGTTAGGGATTCTTTTCTTGTCCCTTAGTAGTCAAACCGCAAGTTCGGCAACGAGCATCCTCTTTGGGAGTGTTGTGGGGATCAGCAAGAATGAAGTAGGCCAATTGATTGGGCTTTCCCTCGTTGTTCTGTTGGTAATTCTTTTGATTTACCGGCGTTTAAAATTTGCGTCCTTTGATCGGATTGGGGCCCAAGTTAATGGGGTTGGTGAACAAGTCGTCGCAATTATCTTCTTACTATTAGTGGCTTTAAGCGTCAGTGTGGCCGCCCAGATTGTTGGTTCCTTGTTAATCTTTATTTTGCTGACTTTACCCGCTGCCAGTGCAAAGTATTACACCACGGGGACTGCAAAAATGATTGGCTTAGCTATTTTGTTCTCTTTAGCAGGGACCTGGACGGGACTCTATTTAGGCTATTTAACTAATTGGCCAGTTAGCTTTTTCATTGCGGTAATTGAGGTTGTCATTTATTTAGCAGCGTTAGTTCATCGCCAGCATGTTGTTGATTAATAACTTGGAGAGGATGGGAAAAAGCTCCTTGACGGCCTAGTTGGGATAAGCAGAACGAAAGTTGATTCATCAATTTTCGTTCGCCCTGATCCGCTAAGGCCGTGCTTTTTGACCTTAGTTACTGAGTAATATTCGGAGATGAGAAAGGCTGGGAAGGAACTCGTGTTTCTTCCTCAGCCTTTTTTCTAACGTTCGGGTTTTTATTTTTGCTTTTTTGAAAAAAATACCACAATCCCCGAACAATTATGGTATTATTTGTAAGGATTACTACTATTTTAAAAGGAATTACCTAAGTTAACCAACGAAGAAAGGAATTAAGCTTATGAAAATCAGGCGCAGTAACCGTTTAGTTGATATCACCCGTTACTTATTAGAACACCCACACAAGTTAGTTTCATTAAAGTCCTTTAGTGAACAGTACGGGGCCGCAAAGTCATCCATTAGTGAAGACTTAAGTATTGTTAAGCGGACCATGGCTGAATTTGGCCTGGGAAAAGTTGATACGGTACCTGGGGCTAGTGGTGGGGCTTTTTTTGCACCGCGCTACTCAAAAGAAAATGCCGAAAAGGTGGTTGGTGAATTAGTCACCTTGGTTGACGACCCTTCCCGGCTACTTCCCGGCGGCTATGTCTACTTATCAGACCTATTAGGCCGGCCGGAAATTCTACGTGAAGTTGGCCAATTAATTGCTACCCAATACATTGACGCTGATGTTGATGTCATTATGACGGTTGAAACCAAGGGAATTCCGTTGGCCCAAGCAGTCGCCATGTACTTGAACAAACCGTTTGTGATTGTGCGGAATAGCTCGCACATTACGGAAGGTTCCACGGTTAGTGTCAACTATGTGTCTGGTTCTTCCAAGCGGATTAAGAAGATGGAACTTTCCCGGCGGACGCTTAAAGAAGGGGCCAATGTGGTAATTATTGATGACTTCTTAAAGGGTGGTGGTACCATGAAAGGGATGCAATCACTAATTAAGGAGTTTGATGCTCATTTGGTTGGCATGAATGTCTTTGCGGAAGGTCAATTTGAAGGTGAACGCTTAGTAAGTGGTTGCACATCCTTAATTAAGGTTACAACTGAAGAAGGTCCAAATGACTATTTAAAAGCTGAACCTGGTAATTTCTTAACAAGGGTCTTTACGGAAGGTGAAAACTAATATGACACAACGGAACGCAATTATTCTCGCTGCCGGTAAGGGGACGCGAATGAAGTCGAAACTATACAAAGTTCTCCATCAAGTTTGTGGGAAGCCAATGGTAGCCCATGTTTTAGATCAACTGGAAGCGGCCAACATTGATAATGTCATCACGGTTGTCGGTTATGGGGCCGAAGCGGTCGAAAAAGCAGTTGGTGACCGAGCCAAATTTGTCTTGCAAAAGCAGCAATTAGGGACTGGCCATGCCGTTATGCAGGCGGCTGATCTTTTAGCTAATTTGGACGGTCAAACGTTGGTTGTTAGTGGGGATACGCCCCTCTTTACGGCTGATACTTTTACTAAATTATTTGATTACCATACCCAACGGAAGGCTGCGGTAACGATCTTAACTTCCCAAGCTCCAGATCCAACAGGTTACGGCCGAATTGTCCGTAATGATGTTGGCATTGTTGAACGGATTGTGGAACAAAAGGATGCCACTAAAGAAGAACAAGAAATCCATGAAATTAACACCGGGGTTTACTGTTTTGATAACCGGAAGCTCTTTGCGGCTTTAAAATTATTAAAGAATGACAACGCTCAAGGTGAATATTACTTAACTGATGTCATCGGGATTTTGAAGGGCCAAGACGAAGTTGTCACGGCTTACCGGATGAAGGATTTTGATGAATCAATGGGGGTTAATGATCGGGTTGCCTTGGCTCGCGCTAATCAAATTATGCAAAAGCGAATTAACGTCAACTTAATGCGTGCCGGGGTGACAATGCTTGATCCAGCAACTACGTATATTGATGCAGGGGTCAAAGTTGGCAACGATACGGTTATTGAAGGTAATGTGGTTATTAAAGGGCATACCGAAATTGGAAGTGACTGTTTGATTGGTGCCGGCTCCCGGATTACCGATTCAATTTTGCATGATAATGTCAAGGTAATTTCTTCAACCCTTGAAGAAGCTGAAATGCATGATGGTTCTGATATTGGACCGAATAGTCACCTTCGGCCCCAAGCCGAAATTGGTAAGGAAGTTCACATTGGTAACTTCTGTGAAGTGAAGAAAGCCTACATTGGCGAAGGAACTAAGATTGGTCATTTGTCATACGTTGGGGATGCGACGCTTGGTAAGAATATCAATGTTGGCTGTGGGGTAGTTTTCGTCAACTACGATGGTGCCAACAAGCATCATACCAATGTTGGGGATCATGCTTTTATCGGTTCAAACTCCAACTTAGTAGCGCCAGTTAATATCGCCGCTGATTCCTTTATTGCCGCTGGCTCAACGATTACGGATGATACTCAAAAATTTGATATGGCGATTGCTCGGGCACGCCAGACCAATAAGGCAGATTATGCCAAGAAACTCCCGTGGTAGTTCTTGCTTTTTCCCCAACTTATTAATATCATGGAGAAGAACAATGACGGGAGTATTTCAAAATCGGAGGACCTAATGAAAGAACGTTATTTTGATTCAAAACTCAAAATTTTTGCTTTAAGTTCCAACCGACCATTGGCAGAAAAAATTGCTGCTGAAGTTGGGGTTGAACTTGGAAAGTTGTCTGTTGATCGGTTTAGCGATGGGGAAATTCAAATCAATATTGAGGAAAGTATCCGGGGCGACAACGTTTACGTAATTCAATCAACATCAGCACCAGTTAACGACAATCTGATGGAGTTATTGATTTTGGTTGATGCCTTGCGGCGAGCAAGTGCCAAGACCATCAATGTAGTAATTCCATATTATGGTTATGCGCGCCAAGATCGGAAGGCGCGTTCTCGCGAACCAATTACCGCTAAGTTAGTTGCTAATATGTTGCAAAACGCGGGGGTAAACCGGGTGGTTGCCCTTGACTTGCACGCTGCCCAAATTCAAGGGTTCTTTGATATTCCGGTAGATCACTTGATGGGAGCACCATTGTTAGCCGATTACTTTATCCGGGAAGGGGTCGCTGACGATGCGGTTGTCATTTCTCCTGACCATGGTGGGGTTGTCCGGGCGCGGGCATTAGCTGAATTTTTGAAGGCACCAATTGCCATTATCGATAAGCGGCGTCCTAAGGCAAATGTTGCCCAAATTATGAACATCATTGGGGATGTTAAGGGTAAAAAGTGTATCATGATTGATGATATGATTGATACCGCCGGGACGATTAGTAAAGGGGCGCAAGCCTTAATTGATGCCGGAGCAAAGGAAGTTTACGCTTCATGTACCCACGCGGTTCTTTCAGGTCCAGCAATTGAACGGTTAGAAGCTTCTCCAATTAAAGAAGTTGTTGTCACCGATTCAATTCGGCTTCCAGAAGAAAAGCAAATTAATAAGATTAAGCAAGTATCCGTTGGACCACTGATTGGTGCTGCAATCAAGCGGATCAATGAAAATCGGCCCGTTAGCCCACTCTTTAACGAACGCTTCAAGCAAGAGGGCGAAGCTAATTAGGAACGGCCTACTTATATTACAAAGCGATTGAGGAACTACGCCTTGATCGCTTTTTCTTTACAAATTTAAATAATTAAAATTATTTTTTATGTTACTCGATTGACAGAAACCGCTTTACATGATAATCTCTTGGTAGTTTCGAAACACACCAGAGAGAAGAACAAGCTTGCCGCGAGATGACACGAGAATAAGGACAATTAATCGTATAAGACGGGATCGTCGGGTTCAAGACGAAGTCCTTATCTAGAGTGTTAGCTCACCTAGGAAAGCTAAACTGTACAGGATGTAGTCAAGAAAAATACTAGCTACACCTTAAAGCTAAATACTTAATATCAAAGGAGTTTTTATTGCGATGCAGAAAAAGGATTCGATTGTTGAGAAGCTTGCCTTCTTATCGGTCTCGTTTATGCTGACCAGTGCCTATGCGGTTCAAGGAGCTTTACCTCAATTGAAGGTAGCTCTAAATGTTAGTCAAACTCAAGCCGAATATTTAGCAACGATGCCATCCTTTGCGGTGATGATCTTCGTAGTTTTATCACCACTATTACAGACTTGGCTCAAAGTATCTGATAAGCAAATGATCATGGCTGGAGTTACTTTAGTTGGGGTAATGGGAATTGTTCCATTCTTCAATCTTCATAATTACGCTTTAATCTTAGCTTCTCGGTTACTATTGGGAGCAGGGTATGGGCTGTATAATTCGCAAGCCATTGCCTTGATCTCTGTTTGGTACGAAGGGGCAACCCGGGCGCAAATGCTTGGATGGCGGGCTGCTGCTGAACAAATTGGGCAAGCGACCACCTTATTTATTGCAGGTATTTTATTAACCATTGGCGGTTGGCATTTTTCATTTTTAGTTTACCTACTGGCCTTTGTAGTGCTGTTATTCTTTGCCTTAGAGGTGCCAAATGATCGACCAAGTCAAGATCAGCCCGTGGAAAAACTAACTGCTACGCCAGACACGATCACGAAAACGAGTCCCCGAGTAGCCTTATTAATCTTATTTGCCTTCTTTCTCGTTGTTGATTATGTTGGCATGGAAAATCGGTTTGCTAGTTTAGCGGTTTTTCTTAAGGGATCTGCATATACCGGGGCCGCCAACTACTTATCTTTAATGTTAATTGGGGCCACACTCGGTGGAATTTTCTACGGAGCGATTAATCGTCGGTTTGGTTTTGGAACTATCTATCTGGGGCTAGGTTTGATGGCTTTAGCTAATTTCTTGTTCTATTTTGGACGAAATAATTTTGGCTTGTTAGTGATGGGACTCCTGTTAATCGGTTTTCCACTACAATTAGTATCCCCAATGATCTTTAATCTTTTACCAGGTTTAGCACCAGCTAAGCGTCAACCTTTGGTAACGTCAATGGTATTGATTGGATTTAACTTTGGGGCCTTTTTCTCCCCAACTCTGGCGGAATGGCTAAATACGATGCTAAACGTTCCTCTTAAAGGGACAGGTTTAGCCGCTCCATTCCTAGCTTACGGAATTGCTTTGTTGATAATTGCTGCTTTAATCTATCTCACCATTCATGGAAAGCGGATTGGAATAAAAAAGTCGCTTCCCGAAATGCCACGATAATAAGGACAATTGGTCGCAGAAGGTAACGTAGCCGGATTCAAGACTGAGTCCTTGCATAATTTAAAAGCAAAAATTTACACATTTGGAGGAATAAAAAATGCCAATTAAAAATAAAGCCATGTTGATTACGTATTCTGATTCAATGGGAAAGAATATCAAGGAAACCCATGAAGTCTTAAAGAAGTACATTAAGGATGCAATTGGTGGGGTTCACCTGTTACCATTCTTTCCATCAACGGGTGACCGGGGGTTTGCACCATACCGTTATGATATGGTTGATCCAGCTTTTGGTGACTGGTCCGATGTTGAAGCTTTAGGGGAAGATTATTACTTAATGTTCGATTTTATGATTAACCACATTTCAAAGAAGTCAGAAATGTATCAGGATTTTAAGGCCAAACATGATGATTCAAAGTACCGGGACTTCTTTATTCGGTGGGAAAAATTCTGGGAACAAGCAGGTGAAAATCGACCAACTCAAGCAGATATTGATTTGATTTACAAACGGAAGGATAAAGCACCAGAACAAGTTATTGAATTTAATGACGGTAGCAAAGAACATCTCTGGAATACTTTCGGTGAAGAACAAATTGATATTAACGTTAAGAGTAAAATTGCCAATGATTTCTTTAAGCAAACTTTGATTGATATGGTTAAACACGGAGCTGATATGATCCGGTTGGATGCCTTTGCCTATGCCGTTAAGAAGATTGGTACTAACGATTTCTTTGTTGAACCAGAAATCTGGGATCTTTTGAATGAAATTCAGGAGACGCTTGCACCTTATAAGGCCGAGATTTTACCTGAAATCCACGAACACTACACGATTCCCCAAAAGATCTCAGCGCATGATTTTTACATCTATGACTTCACTTTACCAATGACGACCTTGTACACCCTTTATTCTGGTAAGACGAACCGGCTTGCGAAGTGGCTTAAGATGTCGCCGATGAAGCAATTTACTACTCTGGATACTCATGATGGAATCGGAGTTGTTGATGCTAAGGATATTTTGACGGATGATGAAATCGAATACGCTTCCAATGAACTTTACAAGGTTGGGGCGAACGTTAAGCGAAAATACTCGTCAGCGGAATATCATAACTTAGATATTTACCAAATTAACTCTACCTACTACTCAGCTTTAGGAGATGATGACCGGGCATACTTGCTTGCACGGGCCGTCCAAATTTTTGCACCAGGGATTCCAATGATTTACTATGTTGGTCTGTTAGCTGGATCTAATGACTTAAAGTTGCTAGAAGAAACGAAGGAAGGGCGGAATATCAACCGGCATTACTACTCTAAAGAAGAAGTTGCCCATGAAGTTCAACGGCCAGTTGTTGCCAACTTATTGAAGTTGTTGACGTGGCGGAATAACTTTACGGCCTTTGACTTAGATGGTTCAATCGAAGTTACGACTCCGAGTGAAACGACGATTAAGGTCGTCCGCCAAGACCATACTGGTGATAATGTGGCCGTTTTAGAAGCTGATGCTACTAAGAAGACCTTTAAGATTACCGCGAATGGTTAAGTAGTGATGGAACAAAACTAAAAACTAACGCAATCCAATTAACCTTCTTTTCTCCTAAATAAAGCGTTTTGCGTTAAAAATCAACAAACAGGATAAGGATACTAAGCCGGACTTTTTGGCATCCTTATCCTGTTTTTAGTTGGTAAAAACTGTTAAAATAATCAGTATTATTTTGTAGAGTAGGGTTGAGAACGTGAGTCAAAGAATCAAATTAGAAGATGTTGCAAAGCTAGCGGGAGTTTCACGAGCTACAGTTTCGCGGGTAATCAATCGGCGTGGCTACTTAAGTCAAAGGACAATCTTAAAAGTCGAGCAGGCAATGGAAAGACTGGACTATCATCCGAATGTTATTGCTCGCCAGATGCATTCGCAACGTACAAATTTAATCGGAATTATTGTTCCAACCGTAGGGAACCCGTTTTTTGGAGAACTAACAGCAGCGATGGAACATGAGCTTTTTAAAAAGGGTTACAAGGTATTGGTGGGGGATGCTCTCAATGATCCCGAAAAAGAACAACGTTATTTACGCCAATTACTGGGCCACCAGGTGGATGGTCTAATAATTGCAACCCATAACGCTAATATTCCTGAGTATCAAAATACTAATTTACCGATTGTAGCAATTGATCGATTTTTACGGTCTGATATTCCAGTTGTTTATTCTGATAACTATGGTGGGGCAAAACAGGCTTGTGAGGCCCTGATTCAGCGGGGAGCCAAGTATATTATTCATACGGATGATTTATCACCGCTCAATGATCAAGATACGGCGCGGCGTCGGGCTTATGAAGCGGTAATGAAAGCTCACGATCGACCAGCAATTACCTATCCAAGCTTACCGGATCCCAAACAAAACCGGGAAGCATTGCAAAAAATTTTCATAGAACACCCAGAAGTTGATGCGATTTTTACCAGTAATGATCTTGATGCGGCCACCCTGTTAGATTTAGCAGTTGAGAATGGCTATGTAGTTCCCGATCAACTACAAATTATTGGTTATGATGGGACCCAAACCACCCAACGACTTTTACCCCGTTTAGCTACAGTGGTTCAACCAATTCCAGCAATGGCAAAGAAAGCTATTGAATTACTAGAAGCTAAGCTTAACCAACAAGCGGTTCCGGAAGAAGTCGTTTTATCGGTTAACTTAAAATTAGGATCCACAGTAAAAAATTATAAAATTAATGGAGAGTACTAAAATAAGTGTACTGATTACCAGAAAATGTTAAAATAATGTTGTATCAACTAAAATAACTTCGGAAGAATTAGGAGGATCCATCATGGCAAGCCAATTTGGAAAACGCATTTTAATTGGGACAGTTACACTGGGGATGGCTTTGTCCTTAGCGGCATGTGGTAATTCCGCTACTCCAAGTGGCAGTTCGGCTAAATCAAGCAGTACCCAAACGATGGATTCAACGGCGACAGCGGTTAAGCAAGCCAACCATTTGATCAGCGAAGGAAAATACCAAGCAGCGCTTGATAAGTTAAATGCTTTAGACCACCAGACAACGACGACATCAGCATTGCGGCGCGATCTTAAGAACTACTTAGCAGCTAAGAGTAGCTTAAAAGACAATAATTACGATGAAGCGGCAACTAGTTTATCAACAGTTAAGTCAACTAGTTCGAGCATGAAATCTGCTTACAGTAAGTTGCGGAGTCAAATTGCTTCGGCAAAAGAGTCAGGGACGAGCACAAACGCTACGAGTCAAGCTAATTCAAATAGTAATAGTTCAGCAGCTAATGCAAGTGTTGCTTCTGCCACAAGTGAAGATGTCGTTAATACTTTTGCCAGTCAAGCCGGCTTTAATAAAGAAGGCTACGGAATTATCCCCGTCAGCAAAAATGGGAATGTTTACCGGTTTGAAGTTCGACAAGATAATGCGGATGGGTCAGTTGCCAACTTTGTCGGTATATATGACTTTAATGCCACAACAAAGCAGATTACTCAGATTCAATAAAAAAGGCTGCCATTATGGCAGCTTTTTTTATTGAATCTGTTTCTTCACGTAATTTAACCAGTTCGGCAAAGCCAGGGCCAAACTGTCATAGGTATCTTGGAAGCGATGAGTATACCATGGATCAGGGATTGGTTCGCCCTTGTGACCGGGGGTAAAGTCATTGATGGCATACACTTTATCTTGATATTGACGTGGTGCCATGGCTTTTAAATTATGCATATTCATCTCGTCCATCCCGATAATCAAATCGTAATTAGCAAAGTCTGTCATTGTAATCGGCCGTGACCGGTGCTCGCGATCATTAAGATGGTACTTTTCCATAATCTTGCGCGCCCCTGGGTGAGGACGATTGCCTTCTTCATGGGAACTAGTGGCCGCCGATGCGACTTCAACTTGGCTAGTTAAATTAGCATCTTGAAGTTCTTTTAAAAACATTGCCTCGGCCATTGGGGAGCGACAAATATTACCAAGACAAACAAATAATACTTTCATAAAGATTTCTCCTTTTGATGGTTCTACCTAAATCATAAGAGAATTATAAGATAATTACCACCCGGTTAGTTTTGGCTAGGCACAAATTAAGAGAATTGGTACAATTAGATGATCAAATAGAATATTGGAGGAAAAAATGATAGCTTTAATTATTGTGATTGTAATTGTTGCTGTAATTGTTATTTGGTATATTTCGGCTTACAACAATTTGGTTAACCTACGGACCCATGCGCAAGAAGCTTGGAGTCAAATCGACGTTCAATTGCAACGACGGAACGATTTAATCCCGAACTTACTTTCAACCGTTAAGGGGTACAGTAAGTATGAACAAAAAACCTTGGAAAAGGTTACCCAATTGCGGCAACAAATGGTTGCGATGCCATCAAGTGACCACAAGGGAGTAATGGAAGTTGCTGATAAGCTAACGGGGGCCCTCAACTCACTTTATGCGGTTGCTGAAAACTACCCCGATTTAAAGGCAAGTACGGAGTACAGTAAGTTGATGGAAGAATTAAGTAATACGGAAAATAAGATTGCCTACTCGCGCCAACTTTACAACTCAGTTGTAGCCAATTTAAATGCTAAGATTCAAAACTTCCCGGCAAATATTATAGCGAAAAAGCACCACTTTACGGCGATGGATTACCTCCAAGTGCCAGATACGGCTAAGGAAGCACCAAAGGTTTCTTTTGACGATTTAGATTAGGGGAAGTCCGATGTTATATCAACAAATAGCAATGAATAAACGCCGGACAATTTATGTGATGGCCGGTTTTACCTTCTTAGTGTCCCTAATTGGAGCAGCGGTGGGGCGATTATTTGCCGGCTCGACCGTTGGTGGGGTTATTATTGCCCTAATTATTACTTTGATTTATGTGTCGGTGATGGTGGGGCAATCAACCGACGTGGTAATGAGTATGAATAATGCTCATGAAATTACGGATGCTAATCAATATCCAGAATTATGGCACGTGGTGGAAGATATGGCGATGGTGGCTCAAGTGCCAATGCCGCGAGTTTTTGTAATTGATGATCCCAGTCCTAATGCTTTTGCAACGGGAAATAACCCTGAACATGCGGCAGTGGCAGCAACGACTGGTTTACTGGCCATTATGGACCGCGAAGAGCTTGAAGGTGTTATGGCCCATGAAATGACTCACGTACGAAATTATGATATTCGTTTACAAACGATTGCCTTAGCCCTGGCTTCAGCAATTAGTTTGTTAGTTAACTTTGCTAGCAATTTTTGGTGGTTTGGTGGACATAGAGATGATGACCGGCGTGACGGTGGTGGGATTATTGCCATTTTCGGTTCCATTTTACTAATTATCTTAGCGCCCCTTGCCGCTACCATTGCCCAAATGGCCCTTTCCAGAAATCGGGAATACCTTGCCGATGCTGGAGCAGTGGAACTAACAAGAAATCCGCAAGGGATGATTCGAGCGTTGGAAGCACTTAAGGGGGCTCCGGCAATGCAAAATGCCGATCCAAACAGTTCAGCGTTGTATATTAACGATCCGGCGGGAAGTAAGTTTAGTCATTTGTTTGACACCCATCCGCCGCTAGATGCGCGAATTGAACGGTTAAAGCAACTGTGATGAATTAAGAAGTGGGGAGAAAATCTCGGCTTCTTTTTTATTTCTAAGATTACATTGCGTATAAAATCAGCAACCCGCATAAATAAGATTGGAGGTAACAAGTGCGATGGCTTTAGGTTACCTTGAAGCTCTCCCTAACGATCTGACCCTCTAAATAAGGCCTCAGTCTTGAGAAAGCTTTTTATCTAATTCGCACTCGTCTCTGTTCGGTGATATAATAAGAAAACGTCTAATACGAGGAAGAAAAAAGAGGAAATTTACCGATGAAGATGGAATTAGCCGAAATCGCCCAAGCGGTGCAGGCCCAAAATGACATTTCCCAATGGCAAGACCAGGAAGTTACAAGCGTTGCCTTTGACAGTCGGAATTTAAAGCCCGGGGCGCTTTTTGTCCCATTACAAGGGGCCCATGATGGTCATCAATATGTTGCCAAGGCATTTGAAAATGGTGCGGTAGCAAGCCTTTGGGCCGCTGATCACGACTACATAGCAGACGGTCAACCGCGGTTAGTAGTAGATGATCCCCTAACTGCTCTTCAAGCATTGGGAAAGTACTACCTTAACAAAATTAACCCGAAAGTAGTTGCAATTACGGGAAGCAACGGGAAAACCACTACCAAGGATATGGTAGCGGCAATTTTGAGTACCCAAATGAATGTGACGAAGACGCATGCCAATTTTAATAATGAGATTGGGGTTCCAGTTACCTTATTAAACATGGATGCAAGTACTGAAGCAGTTGTTGTTGAAATGGGGATGGACCACTTCAACCAACTCGATTTACTCAGTCGGTTAGTTACTCCTGATATTGCGGTTATAACAATGATCGGAGAAGCGCATATTGAATTCTTTGGGACCCGGGATAAGATCGCGGATGCCAAGATGGAAATTACCCATGGCTTGCAAGAAGATGGCTTCTTGGTTTTCGATGGGGACGAGCCCCTGCTTCAAGAACGGGTAAAAAATTTGCAACAAGCAACGCGGACTTTTGGCCGGCAACTTGATAATGATTTGTACGCAACGAGCGTAAAACCTGCGAGCGACCACGTTGAATTTAAGGTTAACGAATGGCCCGACGAAAACTTTGTAATTCCAATGGTTGGGGAATACAACGTTAACAATGCTTTAGCAGCAATGGAAGTTGGGAAATTAATGCATGTTACCCCTGATCATATGCGGGAAGCATTGAAAAAATTTGATTTAACCGCTAACCGAACCGAGTGGGTTACGGGAGCAAACGGTGAGCGAATTCTTTCTGATGTTTACAACTCAAATCCAACGGCTGTGAAAGAGGTCATTAAGACCTTAGCTGAAGTTCCGGTTAAAGGAAAACGGATCCTGGTCTTAGGCGATATGTTAGAGCTTGGTGAAGCAAGTGCTGAGCTGCATGCTAGCTTAGCCTCTGGGATCAACCACGATCAATTTAAGGAAGTTTACTTGATTGGAACGGAAATTGAGGCGTTACAAAAGCAACTAATTGAACAAGGTTACCCCACTGGTGATATCCATTATTTCCCAAAGGATCAGCAAGCGGCAATGGCTGAAGCTTTAAAGACTGACCTAACGGCAGATGATGTGGTCTTACTAAAGGCTAGTCACGGGATTCACTTAGAGCAAACTTTGGCAGCTTTAAAGGCAAATAATTAGGTGAAATGGCTCGGCAATGGCAGGTTATTTAGTTATTGCCGCCATTTTACGTTTACAGAAACAAATAATTTTTATGAGGTGACAATTTGAAATTTGGAGAACTAGGTTTATCAAAGAGTTTATTACGAGCAATTCAAAAGAGTGGTTATGAAGAAGCCACTCCGATCCAAGAACAAACAATTCCGCTTGTATTAGAGGGGAAAGATGTGATTGGTCAAGCTCAAACAGGGACTGGAAAGACGGCGGCCTTTGGGTTACCGCTTTTAGAGCATGTCGATCTTGATAATCCAGCAATTCAAGCCATTATTATTTCACCGACCCGCGAATTGGCAATTCAAACCCAAGAAGAGTTATTCCGTTTAGGTCGGGAAAAGCACGTTAAGGTCCAAGTTGTTTACGGTGGGGCTGATATTCGGCGGCAAATCAAAGCCTTAAAGCAAAATCCGCAGATTTTAGTTGGGACGCCAGGTCGTTTACGCGATCACCTTAACCGAGAAACGGTTAAACTTGACCAAGTTAAAACTTTAGTCTTGGATGAAGCTGACGAAATGCTAAACATGGGCTTCTTAGATGATATTGAAGCCATCATTAAACAGACGCCTGCTGATCGGCAAACCTTACTTTTCTCAGCAACGATGCCTCCAGAAATTAAGAAAATTGGGGTTCAATTTATGCATGAACCGCAAACGGTTAAGATTGCGGCCAAGGAATTGACGACGGACCTGGTTGATCAATATTACATCCGGGCGAAGGATTATGAAAAGTTTGATATCATGACCCGGTTGATTGATGTCCAAGACCCTGATTTGACGATTGTATTTGGTCGCACAAAGCGGCGAGTCGATGAATTATCGCGAGGCTTGATTGCCCGGGGCTACAACGCAGCGGGAATCCATGGGGATTTAACGCAAGAACGCCGGACGAAGATTATGAAACGCTTTAAGAACGGCGCCTTGGATATTTTAGTTGCAACCGATGTTGCCGCCCGGGGCCTTGATATTTCTGGGGTTACCCATGTTTATAACTATGATATTCCATCTGATCCTGATTCATATGTTCACCGGATTGGGCGGACTGGCCGGGCTGGCCACCACGGAGTTTCATTAACCTTTGTGACGCCAAATGAAATGGATTACCTCCATGAAATTGAAAAATTGACCCGGGTTCGGATGCTTCCACTGAAACCGCCAACGGCTGAAGAAGCTTTTCGCGGACAAGTTGCAAGTGCCGTTAATGACATTAACGATTTGATCCAGGACAAAACGACTGAACGTTACCATGAATCAGCGGCTAAACTATTGGATAGCTACGATGCCATTGATCTAGTAGCGGCCCTTTTAAATGACTTAACTAAAGATACGGCAGAACAAGTTCCAGTTAAGATTACCCCTGAACGGCCATTACCACGACGAAAGAGTGATCGGCGAGGTGGTTATCGCGGACATCGCAAGGGTAGGCGCCGTGATTTTCACCGGGAGCACCAACGGCATTTTAACGGGTCGCGAAACCGAGGACGTCATGATGGTAAGGGGAAAAAACCTGGTTTCCGGATGCACCGGAAGGAGGATTAGCAAATGATTGCCGGTCTGGGAATTGATATTACGGAATTAGCCCGGGTAAAGGTAGCGATTGAAAACCATCCCAGCTTTATTGACCGGATTCTTACGACAGCTGAGCAGGCTCAAGCTGCCAACTTTCATCATCAACGGAAAGTGGAATATATTGCTGGTCGGTGGTCTTTAAAAGAATCCTTTAGTAAGGCGATGGGAACAGGGATTAGTAAAACAGTTGGTTTCTTAGACCTTGAAATTCTAGATAACGAATTAGGGCAACCAATTGTTACTAAATCGCCTTATCCTGGCCCAGCCCACGTTTCAGTTAGTCATACTAAAGAGTTGGTAATGACAGAAGTAATTCTAGAAAGGAATGCGCAAGATGATTAGTGCACAACTACGTGATGCTAACTTGGTGGTAAACCTTGCAGCTTTACGCCATAATTTAAAAACTCAGGTTGCTAAGCTTCCCGCTGGTAGTCGAATTTTGCCAGTGGTAAAGGCTAATGCCTACGGAAATGGCTTAGTACCAGTGGTTAATAGTTTAAAGAACGAACCAGAAGTTGCCGGTTTTTGTGTGGCCTTGCTTGACGAAGGACTACGATTGCGTGATGAAGGGATCGGCCAAATGATTTTGGTTTTGGGAATTACCCCGGTTCAGTACGCGTTAGTTGCGGCCCGCGAAGGAATTTCACTGACTGTCGGATCATTAGCGTGGTTACAAGAGTACCTTCAAATTGCACGGGTAGCTAAAGTTACCACTCCCTTGCGGGTTCACCTGGGCCTAGATACGGGGATGGGGCGAATTGGCTTTACAGACGAAGAAGAACTTGCCCAAGCAGTTGACTTGTTGGCAAAGGATCCGCACTTTGTGTTTGAAGGGATATTTACCCATTTTTCAACAGCTGATAGCGCCGACACAGCTTATTTTGAAAAGCAATATGCTAATTGGCAACGCCTTACGAGTGTTGTTAAGCATCTGCCGCCGTTTGTACACGTGGCTAACTCAGCAACCGCCCTTTGGCATAAAGGTGAGGTAGTTGGTAATACGGTACGGATGGGAATCTCGTTATATGGATTAAATCCTTCTGGCCGCGACCTAACGCCAACCTGGGATTTGGAGCCGGTTATGTCATTAACAGCTAAGTTAACGTTCGTTAAACGCCTTAAAAAGGGAAGCTCAGTAAGTTATGGAGCAACCTATACCGCCCAAGCAGATGAATGGGTCGGCACGGTGCCAGTTGGTTATGCGGATGGCTATGCCCGGGGATTAACGGGTTATTACGTCCTAGTGGATGGTCAAAGGTGTCCAATTTTAGGCCGGATTTGCATGGATCAATTTATGATCCGATTACCAAAACAAATGCCAGTAGGGACAGAAGTAGTCCTGATGGGTAAGTCGGGCGAGGCGGAGATTACAGCAACCGACTTAGCAGATCAATTAAATACCATTAACTACGAGGTGTTGACGGGGATGAACGAACGGCTACACCGGGAGTATGTTAATTAATGGTCTTTAAACGGACCCAAGAAATCATGCGGGGCGATATTTTTTACGCTGACCTTGATCCTGTAATTGGTTCTGAACAGGGTGGGGTGCGCCCGGTTCTGGTTGTTCAAAATGATGTGGGGAATCTCCATAGTCCAACGGTAATTATCGCTGCTATTACAACGAAATTAACCAAGCACCGTTTGCCAACCCACGTTTTCTTAGCCGCCGCTGATTCTGGAATTGCGAAAAACTCGATGATTTTGTTGGAACAAGTGCGAACCATTGACAAACATCGGCTTCGTCAACGCGTAACCCATCTTAATCCAACTATCATGAAGCGCGTTGATCACGCTTTACGAGTTAGCTTTCACGTTAAATAAAAGGACATGTTTCAAGATCACTTCTTGGGTGACTTTGAAACATGTCCTTTTTCATTAGGCGTGTAAACTTTCAATTTCTGGAACTTCAAAACCGCGGCGTTTCAAACGTTTAATGATTTTTTGAAGTTTGTCTTCATCCACATCTGCTGGTAAAGTAAACAGAATTTCCTTTGTTTCATCATCGTGTGGATTTAAGGAAATTACGTTTACAATTTGGGTATAACGGGTAATTTCCTTTGAAATCGTTGAAAGATCACCTCGTTCATCAAGAACCCGAACGGTGATAACGTAGCTCCCTTTATTAACGTTCCAGGCTTCGGCCAATAATTTTAGTAAACTATTATGGGTTAAGATCCCATAAAAATGGTTTTCGCTATCCAAGACAGCGATGTATGGTAAGTCGCGAATAGTGAAGAAAACAGTATAAAAAGATGAGTTAATGGAAATAAACTTAGTAGCGTTTTTTAATAATGCCGTGACAGGCAAACTCATATCACCGCCTCGCGATTTGTGGCGATAGAGGTGCATTTTGTAAATATTCCCTCGAAAAATGGTTCCCGTAGGATCTAGCACAGGAACGCACCGATATCCGGAATCTTCAAGAGTGGTCAAAGCGTCTGCCAACGTTGCATTTTCCGAAAGGGTTGTAAGAGTTTCCTTTGGCTTAATTAACGATTTAAAAATCATAAAAAGCTCCTTTATTTCTACCGAATTAATACCGGCTTTCATCATACCATAAATTGGTGAAAAATGAGAAGCTGATGAGAAAGAAAATTAAAATTATTGAACAGTTAACTTTAATCTTCCCCACTAAATTCGGTATAATTAAAAAGATTGCCAAATAATAAAATGAGGTGGAAAAACGTGAAAATGATTGTTGGCTTGGGAAATATCGGTACCCAATATGATGAAACCCGGCATAACACTGGCTTTATGGTGGTTGAACAATTTGCCCGTGACTATCACCTAGGAGCATTTACCCACGCAAAAGTTGAAGCAGTTATCGCAAGTGGGGTTGTCGACGGTGAAAAAGTAATTTTGGTTAAGCCGACAACTTATATGAATGATTCTGGGCGAGCGGTTAAGCCCCTAATGGATTACTATCGGCTTGATTTAGCTGATTTGGTCATTGTTAATGATGACTTGGATATGCCAGTTGGTAAGGTCCGTTTAAAGACTCATGGTAAGTCGGGGGGACACAATGGTTTGAAGAGTATTATTCAGTACTTAGGAACGGATAAGTTTAACCGGGTGAAGGTTGGGATTGATCATCCTAAGCAAGGAACGGTTGTGAGCCACGTCCTCGGTAAATTTTCGAAGGACGAACGGCCAGCCTTTGATGTGGCAGTGGCTAAAGCCGAAGATGCCCTTGCCGATTGGGTAAAGGGAGAAGACTTCGCTCATTTGATGAATGATTATAATTAATCAAACGGCTTTGCCCAAAAAGCCTACGATGATAAGTAAAGCAAAATTGCGTAGAACTTAACCTAGAGCAGGTTAAAAAAGTTAGGTGGTGGGATGAATGGAGTTAACCGATTACTTAAATCAAGTTCCGCAAATCGAGAAAATAAAGGTTGAAATTAAAAAGCGACATCGGCAATTAGTAACGGGAATTGCTGGTTCCGCAAAAACCCTCTTGCTAGCAAACCTTCAAAAAGAATTACCTGGCCCACAATTGGTACTGGTTGATAGTCTTTTCCATATGGAAGAGTTGGTTAATGATTTAAATAACTTACTGCCAGAAACGATGGTATATTCATTCCCAGCAGAAGAGAGTTTGGCAATGGCGATGGCAGTTAGCTCGCCAAATTACCGATTAGCGCGGGTAATGGCCCTCCATGCTTTGCAGGCTGAACAGCCAGCAATTATCGTTGCCCCTACTGCTGGTTTAATGCGTCCGTTACCGCAACCAACCACCTTTAATCAAGCGACGCTTCGGGTTGCCGTTGGTGACGATTTAGACTTAACAGCAACGATTGAACGGTTGTCACTGATGGGGTATGTGCGCCAAAAAATGGTCATGGCTCCGGGAGATTTTGCGGTCCGGGGATCGATTATTGATATTTATGCCCTTAACACCCCATACCCGGTGCGGATTGACTTGTTTGATACCGAGGTTGATTCACTTCGTTATTTTGAAGCTGATAGCCAGCGGAGTGTTCAAAATATTGAAGAAGCCGAAATTTTACCGGCGACCGAGTTAGTTTTGGATCAGCAAGCTTGTCTGGCGGCCGCAAAACGCTTAAAAGAAGAGCTAGCCACGCTAGAATCAACGTTAGCAGAGTCAAATTCAGTCCAACATGATTATCAAGCTTTGATTGAAGAATTAAAGCATGGTCATGTGCCGGAAACGGCCCTTGGTTATGCCGATAATATTTTTCCAAAGGCAACGAATCTGTTAGCATACTTACCAAAATCAGGAAGCCTAGTAATTGACGATCTGAGCCGCATTAAGGAGCAAGAGAAAACCTTAGTCTTAGATCAAAATAATTGGCAGGCTGATCGGCCGATTGCTGGGAAACTAATTGGCCCGCAAATCATTGCCAATTTAACTAGTGATCACCACGCTCAGTTATACTTAGCCCGGTTTAAAAAGGGGTTAGGCAACTTCCAATTTAGTCAACTCTTAGATCTCCACGCCCGGGAAATGCAACGTTTCTTTGGCCAGGTAGATTTGCTTAAAAATGAACTCCATCGCTATCTTGACCAAGGGGAAACGGTGGTAATTTTAACGGCAAATGAACAACGCCGGCGAAAAGTAGCAACTGACCTGACATCGTTTGGGTTAAGCGCCCTTGAAACAACGGTGACGGAATTAAAGCCTCATCAACTACAACTAGTGGCTGGAAGCTTAAATAATGGCTTTGAACTTCCGCCGGCTGAACTAGTGGTAATTACTGAAAGTGAATTATTTGCCCAATTAAAAAAGCGGCGGGTACGGGCCCAACGTTTATCAAATGCGGAACGAATTAAGTCGTATACCGATTTGAAGCCTGGTGATTTTGTGGTCCATGTTAATCATGGGATTGGGATATTTGCAGGGATCAAGACGATGGAAGTTGATGGTGTCCATCAAGATTATATCGTGATCGACTACCGGGACCATGCCCAAATTTTTGTCCCCGTTACCCAATTAAACCTGGTCCAAAAGTATGTAGCCGCAGAAGGAAAACAACCACGGATTAACCGCTTAGGTGGGAGTGAATGGGCCAAAACCAAGCACCGGGTAGCCGCAAAGGTTGAAGATATTGCGGATGAATTAGTGGATCTGTACGCTCAGCGCAAGGTTGCCAAGGGCTTTGCCTTTCCACCCGATGATTATCTGCAAGCAAAATTTGATGATAATTTTCCATATGCCGAAACACCAGACCAATTACAAAGTATTGATGAAATTAAAACTGACATGGAGAAGGCTAAGCCAATGGACCGGTTGTTGGTGGGGGATGTTGGCTATGGAAAAACCGAAGTTGCGATGCGCGCAATTTTTAAGGCGGTTACTGGTGGTAAGCAAGTTGCCTTTTTAGTTCCAACCACGATTCTTGCCCAACAACACTTTGACACCTTAACCGACCGCTTTGAAGGATTCCCAGTTAAGATTGCCATGATGTCACGGTTTAAAACCCGGGCAGAACTAAAGGCGACTGAAGAAGGATTGGCCGATGGAACAGTTGACGTAGTTGTCGGGACCCACCGGATTCTCTCAAAAGATGTCCATTTTAAAGATCTTGGTTTATTAATCATTGATGAAGAGCAACGGTTTGGAGTCAAACATAAGGAACGGTTAAAGCAACTTAAAACTAATGTTGATGTCTTAACCTTAACGGCAACGCCAATTCCCCGGACCTTGCACATGTCGATGCTTGGCGTCCGGGATCTCTCGGTCTTGGAAACTCCACCAGATGGACGTTATCCAATTCAGACCTACGTTTTAGAACAAAATGGAGGAGCAATTCAAGCCGGTATCCGGCGGGAAATGCAACGGGGAGGCCAGGTTTATTACTTACACAACCGGGTGAGTGATATTGAACGAACCGTTGCACAGCTCCAAGATTTGGTTCCTGAGGCGCGGATTGGCTATATTCACGGTCAAATGACAGAGGTTCAACTGGAGGGAGTCTTATACGACTTTATTCGGGGCGAATATGATGTTCTGGTTACGACTTCGATTATTGAAACTGGGGTAGATATTCCCAACGTTAATACCCTCTTTGTTGAGAATGCCGATCATATGGGATTGGCTCAGTTATACCAAATTCGGGGTCGAATAGGCCGGAGTAATCGGGTCGCCTACGCTTACTTTATGTATCAGCCTAATAAAGTTTTAACTGAACTTGGGGAGAAGCGTTTAGCGGCGATTCGTGATTTTACTGAGTTAGGGAGTGGTTTTAAGATTGCCATGCGGGATCTTTCCATTCGTGGGGCTGGTAGTTTGCTAGGAAAACAACAACATGGCTTTATCGATTCTGTTGGGTATGACCTGTATTCAACGATGTTAGCGGATGCGGTAGCGAAAAAGCAGGGAAAAGCTAAACCAAAACTTTCCGATGCCGAACTAGAATTGGGCGTAGAAGCATATTTCCCATCAACTTATATCCAAGATCAACGTCAAAAGATTGAACTATATAAAGCCTTACGAAACATTAACTCCACCAAGGAATTAACGGAGCTTACGGGTGACCTAATTGATCGCTATGGTGATTATCCTGCTGCCGTGGCAACCCTCTTACAGGTAGCGGAATTAAAGCTTGACGCTGATCTTGCCCGGTTGGATTATATTCACCGGCAAAAAGATAACCTTTTGATCCGGTTAACAACAGCAGCTTCCCATCAATTAACGGCACCAGAAATCATTCAGGCCCTATCAAAAACTCGTTTTAAAGCCACAATGGGAGAAGATGAAGTTGGGCGCCTAACGATCCGCTTGGTAATTCAGCCCCGGATGACGCAAGCTGATTGGTTGAAACAACTAATTACCTTTGTGGAAAACTTAAAAGTGATCATAATGGAACAAAAGAAAGGTGAAAAAGATGCGATTAGATAAATTCTTAAAGGTTTCGCGAATTATTAAACGGCGGACGATCGCTAAGAAAATTGCCGATCAAGGGCGAATTTTGGTAAACGATCGGGAAGCAAAATCGGCTTCGAAGGTGGCTATTGGGGATGTTTTAACCATCAAATTTGGCAATAAAACTGAAAAGGTCCGGATTGATCGGATTGAAGAAACTACTAAGAAGGCCGACGCCGACGCCATGTACACCATCCTTTCCGAGGAGTATGCGGAGACGTTTGATGATTAAGAAGGTTTTGCCGAAAATTTTGCGATGATAAGCAAGCCAAGTTCAAGGCAGTTAATTTATTTCAAAGGCTGTTTAGCGGTTCCATGCGCCTTACCTGGTAATTGAGATTCCCATTAAAAATTACTAAATAAAAAATGAATTTAATTTTGGATGTCGGCTAGACATTATTTAGTATCGTGTGTCATACTTACGACTAGAAGTGATTAGTCGAAAGGAGTATGGGTCGTGGTAAATAAACGGGTAACAAAGTTAGATAACGAATATACTCGGGCCGTTGGTCAGCTGGCACAAATCCAACGTGAAGAGCGCAAACGAGTTCATATCCGACGAGCAAGCGTAATCCTAGGCATATTTTTGGTGATTGCGACTACCTTAGGGATTCAGTTATGGTCGACGCATCGTCAAATCAGTCAAGTTGATAGCCAAATCAAATCCGCTAAGGTAACGTTGCAAAAAAAGCAGGTGCAAAATAAAGAATTAACGCAAAAACAAAAGTTATTAAAAGATCCAACTTACTTACAAGAGTTACTGCGCTCAAAGTATAACTACGCTAAGAAAGGTGAAATTATCTACAACTTTGTTAAGTAAAGCGATCAAATTAAGTAGTGAGTATGGTATACTCAACTACAATGAATTTAAGGATTTTTAAGGGTTTCGGCTAGGAAGTAAGATTTAGTGCGCAGAGCGCTATCAGAGAAAGCCTTCTTTCTAGGTGCTACCACAATTATTGAGGAGGATTTACTGTTCATGGCAGTTGAAGAAGGCGCTAAGGTTTCTGGAAAGATTTCAGGAATTACTAACTTTGGAGCGTTTGTAGATTTAGATGATAATCAAACGGGATTAGTGCATATCAGTCAGATTTCAAACTCATTTGTTAAGGATATCCATGATGTCTTGGCAGTTGGGGATGAAGTTACCGCAAAAGTTGTTAAGGTTGCCCCAGATGGAAAAATTGCCCTTTCGATGAAGGCGGTTGAAGAACGGCCAGCTCGTTCAAGGCATGGCGAACAGGAAGGTCGGCATAATTACCATGAAGGCAGTCGGGGACATGAACGGCATGAACATTTTCGCCGGGAAACTACAAATTCCCAGCCACGTTCACAAGCGGGTTTTAAGCCTCACGCAAGCCACCATCAAAATGATGACTTTAACAGTATGTTAGCTTCTTTTATGAAGGAAAGTGAATCCCGGCTTTCCATTTTGAAGCGGCAAACCGATGGTAAACGGGGTGGCCGTGGTGGTCGGCGAAGCTAATGGTAACGAATTTAGAAATGGTAATTAAGCGGCACCTTGAAGGGAGTCGCTTTTTTGCTACCCCAACTCCAATCATTGTGGCAACTTCAACCGGGGTTGATTCGATGGTGCTATTAACCTTAGTCCAAAATTTGGTGCCGAAGGAACGTTTGATTGTCGCCCATGTTAACCACCACTTGCGATCCCAAAGTCAAATTGAAGAGCGCTATCTCCGCCAATATTGCCAAGCACACCAGCTAACCTTACGAGTGATGCAGTGGCAAGATCATCCTAAAAATGGTCTTGAAGCGGCAGCTCGTCAGGCGCGGTATCAATTTTTTGCTACGATTATGTCTGAAACCAAGGCTAAAATTTTATTAACTGCCCATCATGCAAATGATCAAGCCGAAACAGTTTTGATGAAACTAGTTCGCGGTGGTGATCCCCACCAATTAGCTGGCCTCCGTCCTCAACGGCCCTTCGCAGGTGGTGAACTGATCCGTCCTTTGTTGACCATCCCCAAAGTGATCTTAATTGACTATGCTAAAACTCACGGGGTTAAGTGGTATGAAGATGAGACGAATCAGGATTTATCAATTACTCGTAATCGGTATCGCCATCAATATCTACCAGAGCTTGCCACCGAAAATCCCCAAATTATTTCGGATCTTGGTCAGACTGCGGCTCAATTGCAAGACTGGTTAACTTTTGCGCAAACCCAGCTACAAACTCAATTACAGTCATTAGTTAGTGAAAAGGGGCTTGATTTGCGCTTATGGTGGCAATCTTCGGCGGCTACCCAGCGGTTGTTATTGCAAACATGGCTCCATCAAAACGGAATCGTAAATTATAAGTGGACGGCCTTGGTACAACTTCAACGTCGGCTCCAACCGGGAGAATTACCGAACCAAACTTTCGCTTTACCAGGAAAATGGCGATTAATTCGGAACTACCATTTGCTTTATTTGGAAAATTTGGATAAATTGAATCAAAAGCCGAATGATTCGGGGCAAAATATGGTAAAATTTGCTCATTGGCAAACTGTAAATTCAAGCCGAGCAATTTTAATTAGTGCCAATCGGCAAACGGATTTACCACTCAACCACTTAGTGGCAACGGTCTGGCTTCGTCCAAGCGACTTACCGTTGATGATCCGCCCGGCCAAACTCACAGATCGTCTCCGGTTGAAAAATGGGGGATTTCAGACGGTACGGCGAATTTTTATTAATCAAAAAGTTCCCGTTGATCAACGGCAAAAAGCTAAAGTTTTAGTTGATCAGTCTGGGCGGGTTTGGTGGTTAATTGGTTATAAAACTGCTTGGTGGGATTGGCCAAAACAAACTAACGGATGGCAACAGTTACGATTCTTTCAAAGAAAGGTAGAAAATCATGAATAACGATATTGAGCGTGTCTTGTATAGTGAAAGCCAAATTCAAAGCCGGATTGCTGAAATGGCAAAGCAAATTGAAAATGACTATGCTGACAAGCGACCAGTGGTAATTTCAGTTTTAACCGGAGCAATTTTATTTACGGTTGACTTACTGGAAAAGTTGGATGTTTATACCACTTTAGATTTTATCGATGTTTCAAGTTATTTTGGGGGAACCGAATCATCTGGTCGAGTTGAATTAGTCCGCGATCTAAAGTCGGATGTTAAGGGAAAAGATATTTTAATTTGTGAAGATATCATTGATTCCGGGCGGACGCTTCAATTCTTAGTTGATTTATTAAAAAAACGGGGTGCTAAGTCAATTAAGGTTGCCACCATGCTTGATAAACCAGACGGGCGTGATGAAGCCGTAACAGTTAAAGCTGATTATGCCGGCTTTACTGTGCCAAACGAATTTTTAGTTGGATATGGACTTGATTACGATGGCTTTTACCGGAACTTACCGTATGTTGGGATTTTGAAGCCAGCTGTTTACAGCAAGTAATTTTACAAGACTGACATTTGTTGTTTAAATTAATGGTCAATGTTAGTCAAGTGTGGTATATTAAGGCCATTATGAATGGCAGATAGCCGTTGGATGAGGAGGTTGTTATGAACAACAATCGGAAAAACAACGGGTTCACTCATAACGTCCTTTTTTACTCAGTAATTTTCCTTTGTATTATGGGGATTGCGTACTACTTTTTCGGGGGTCGCACGCATTCTGGTCAAACAAAGGAAGTCTCCCAAAGTGAGTTCATTACTGAATTAAAGGATAATAAGGTCAAGGACTTTACGGTGCAACCAAACGGGGGCGTTTACAAGATTACTGGGACCTATCGAAAAGCTCAATCGGTAAGTAGCAGTGATAAGGGTGGTTTCTCCTTTGCTAGTCAAGCAAGCGGGACCACTAAGAACTTCCAAAGTTCGGTGCTTCAAAGTGAAGTTACGATGGGCCAACTCCAAAAATATGCTGATCATGATAAGGTAAAGGTCACGACAAAACCAGAGGAAAGTAATGGCTTTTGGGCTAACCTCTTGACGATGATCTTGCCATTGGTAATCATGATTTTCTTCTTCTACATGATGATGGGTCAAGCCGGCCAAGGTGGCGGTGGACGTGGGGTGATGAGCTTTGGTAAATCCAAGGCCAAGCCTGCCGATGCCAAGGAAAACAAGGTTCGCTTCTCTGACGTTGCTGGGGAAGAAGAAGAAAAACAGGAATTGGTCGAAGTCGTTGAGTTCTTGAAGAACCCAAAGAAATTTATGAAGTTAGGCGCAAAGATTCCATCTGGGGTATTGCTTGAAGGCCCTCCCGGAACTGGGAAGACCTTGCTTGCTCGGGCCGTTGCCGGGGAAGCTGGGGTTCCATTCTTCTCCATTTCTGGTTCTGACTTCGTTGAAATGTTTGTTGGGGTCGGGGCTAGCCGGGTTCGGGACCTCTTTGAACAAGCCAAGAAGGCTGCTCCAGCGATCATCTTTATCGATGAAATCGATGCCGTTGGTCGGCGGCGTGGTAATGGTATGGGGGGCGGTCATGATGAACGTGAACAAACCTTAAACCAACTTTTGGTCGAAATGGATGGGTTCCAAGGTGATGAAGGGGTCATTGTAATGGCTGCTACTAACCGGGCAGATGTCTTAGACCCAGCCTTACTACGGCCAGGACGGTTTGATCGGAAGATTCTTGTCGGTCGGCCTGATGTGCGAGGCCGGGAAGCTATTCTTCGGGTTCATGCCAAGAATAAACCATTAGCTAGCGATGTTGACTTAAAGGAAATCGCTAAGCAAACGCCTGGTTTCGTTGGGGCTGATCTTGCTAACCTCTTAAACGAAGCGGCCTTGCTGGCTGCTCGGCGGAATAAGACTGAAATTGACGCCGCTGACGTTGATGAAGCCGAAGATCGGGTAATTGCTGGTCCAGCTAAGCGGGATCGGGTTATTTCAAAGCAAGAACGGCGGACAGTGGCCTACCACGAGGCTGGTCATACGATCGTTGGGCTGGTACTTAACGATGCCCGGGTTGTTCACAAGGTTACGATTGTTCCCCGGGGCCGGGCCGGCGGTTACGCAATTATGTTGCCAAAAGAGGATCAAATGCTGATGTCAAAGAAGAATGCCCAAGAACAAATTGCTGGTTTGATGGGTGGTCGGGCTGCCGAAGAATTAATCTTCAAGTCCCAATCTTCTGGGGCCTCAAACGACTTTGAACAAGCAACTCAGATTGCGCGGGCCATGGTTACCCAGTATGGGATGTCTGAAAAGATTGGACCGGTTGAATTACAATCTTCCGGGGCGGTCTTTACTGGCCAAGAATTTGGTCAATCACCATATTCTGAACGGACAGCGGCTTTAATCGATGAAGAAGTTCGCCGGATCTTGAATGAAGGGCATGAAGAAGCCTTGCACATTATTGAGACTCACCGGGAACAACACCGGATCATTGCAGAAGCCCTACTTGAGTACGAAACCTTGGATGAAAAGCAAATTCTTAGTCTTTACAAGACGGGAAAGATGCCAGAAAAGGATGTTGAAGTGGCGGAAGAAGAACACCGCGCCCAAACTTTTGAAGAATCCAAGCGAGAACTTGAACGGCGGGAAAACGCCCGGGCAACTGCGACCGAAGAAGCTAATGATGAAGCTCAAACGGCAGATTCAGTTGAACAACTGGCTAATTCAGCGGCGGATCAACCTAAGCCAAAGCAAACGTCAGCTAGTGAAGAACCAAAGGCACCTGCAACCCCTAGTTCGGAAACAGATGAATCAGCTAGTTCTTCAGCTAATAGTGATTCGAGTTCAGATGAAGATTAGCCAAAAAGAGATTGGAGCAATGCTCCAGTCTCTTTTTTATTATCGCTGGTACCGTTGAGTTGCCCTTCCATTAGGGAATTGGTATGCTTAAGGGTATGAGAAAAAAGAAAGGGAGCAAATAAATGACAAAGGATTATTTGGTAAAGGGAACGGCGATGAACGGAATGTTCCGAGCTTATGCAGTTCGGGCTAGTCAAGTTGTTGAAGATGCCCATGAAATTCATGATACGTGGTCAGCCGCCTCAGCAGCCCTCGGCCGGAGCTTAGTTGGGACAATTCTATTAGCAACTTCTGGTCTGCAAGGCGATGGCCATTTAACGGTTAAGATCCAAGGAAACGGTCCAGTCGGCTTTATTGTTTGTGATGGGCAGGCCAATGGGGATGTCCGTGGTTACGTAAAGCAACCCCACGTGAACTTGCCACTTAACAAGCAAGGTAAAATTGATGTGAAGGGAGCCGTTGGGACGACTGGGGTATTGTCGGTCACCAAGATGGCGCTAACTGATAAAACGCCATATACCGGCGAAGTAAACCTGGTTTCGGGTGAGCTTGGTGAAGATTTCACTTACTATTTAGCGCAATCCGAGCAAATCCCATCCGCAATGGGCCTTTCGGTTTTTGTTAATCAAGACGATTCAATTGACGTTGCGGGGGGCTTTTTGGTTCAAGCTTTACCCGGCGCGACCGATGAGGCCTTAACCCAACTTGAAGCTTCGATTAAGGATCTTCCATTGGTTTCAGAGTTACTGCGAGACGGTAAAACGCCAGAAGAGATCTTAAGGATGATTTTTAAGGATCAAGAATTAAAACTTCATCAAACGATGCCGGTACAATTTAAGTGTAATTGTTCCAAGGATCGTTTTACCCGGGCACTTGCAACCTTACGCCCAGATGAAATTCAGGCGATGATCGATGAAGATCATGGAGCAGAAGCTGTTTGCCAATTCTGTGGGAAGAAATACCAGTTCAGTGAAGCTGAATTAAAAGGCATGCTAAAGTATCAAGATATACAAAAGAAGCAGAAATAAAAACGAGACTGGTCATTATTAGAAAAAAATGGTAAGTTAGTCATTGTGTATATAAAAGTCGAACCTGAAAATTAATCATTATTTGGGCATAAAGGGGGAAAAGATGGAATGGCAAATCGGGGATGTTAAAATCCCAAATCAGGTTGTTGTTGCACCCATGGCTGGGGTAACCAATAAGGCCTTTCGGGTCATCTGTAAAAAGTTTGGCGCTGGATACGTCGTTTGTGAAATGATTTCTGACCGGGGGATCATGTACAAAAACAAAAAGACCCTTTCTATGACGGGGGTTGATCCATCAGAACACCCAATGGGAATTCAAATTTTTGGGGGAACCAAGGAAACCTTAGTCGAAGGGGCCAAGTTTATTGACCAAAATACCGACGCCGATGTGATTGATATTAATATGGGATGCCCAGTTAACAAGGTAGTTAATATTGATGCGGGTTCCCGGTGGTTACTTGATCCAAAGAAAGTTTACGAAATGGTTGCCTATGTGGTGGACGCTGTTAAAAAGCCAGTTACAGTTAAGATGCGGACTGGTTGGGATGACAAGCATATTTATGCCGTTGAAAACGCCCTGGCAGCTGAAAAAGCGGGAGCTGCTGCTTTAGCGATGCATGGCCGGACCAGGAAACAAATGTATTCTGGTCATGCCGACTGGGATATCTTAAAAGAAGTTGCCAGCCAGTTGACGATTCCATTTATGGCAAACGGCGATATCCGCTCAGCTGAAGATGCTAAGTATGTCTTGGATTATACTGGCGCTGATGCAATTATGATTGGCCGAGCTGCCATGGGAAATCCTTGGATGTTAACCCAAACGGTTCATTACCTTGAAACGGGCGAATTATTACCAGAAGCTACCCCAGCGGAAAAGTTACAAACGGCTAAGGACCACCTCGCCCGGCTGATTGAGCTTAAAGGAGAGCACAATGCGGTTCCTGAATTCCGCGGTCAAGCAGCATATTACCTAAAGGGAATTCCGCGGTCAGCCCGGACCAAGGTTAAGGTCATGGAAGCCAAGACTCAACAAGAAGTTAACGATATTTTTGATGAATTTATTGAAAGCCTGGAGCAAAGAAAGCAAATGCGCCGAGCACAGTAGAGGAGGATCACTTTAAGATGGCAGAAGAAAAATTGAACGACCAGATGATCGTTCGTCGAGAAAAGATGCAAGCTTTGCGGGATGCTGGTGTTGCGCCATTTGGCCACCGGTTTGTTCCTGACCATGATATTTCAACGGATATCCGCGCTAAGTATGGCGAACTCAGTGGCGAGCTCTTACTTGAACAGGGTAACATGGTTACGATCGCTGGACGGATGATCGCTAAGCGGGGAAGCGGTAAGGCTAGCTTTGGTGACCTGCTTGACCGTGGTGGGCGGATTCAGTTCTACATTCGGCAAGACCGGGTTGGCGAAGAAGCTTATAAGCTTTTTAAGGAATCTGATATTGGTGACTTCTGGGGGATCCGGGGGGATGTTATTAAGACCAAAGTTGGTGAATTGACTGTCCGGGCCTCTGAAATCACCTTCTTAACGAAGGCATTACGGCCATTACCAGATAAGTACCATGGTCTTCAAGACCCTGAATTGGTTTACCGGCAACGTTACCTGGACTTAATTACCAACCGGGAAAGCTTTGAACGTTTCCAAAACCGGACTAAAATCATCAAGGCCATTCGGCGGTACATGGATGACAATGATTTTACGGAAGTAGAAACCCCAATTTTGGAAAATGTGGCTTCTGGTGCTGAAGCTCGGCCATTTATTACGCACCATAACGCCCTTGATATCGATATGTACATGCGGATTGCGACCGAATTACGGTTGAAGCGGTTGATTGTTGGGGGAATGGAACGGGTTTATGAACTAGGGCGGATTTTCCGGAACGAGGGGATGGATCTGCGCCACAATCCTGAGTTTGATACGATGGAAACGTATGCTGCGTACTTTGACTTCAATGATGTGATGGAAGAAACGGAAGGGATCGTCAAGGCCGCTACTAAGGCTGTTCACCCGAACCTTAAGTTTACTTATCAAGGGCATGAAATGGACTTTACCAAGCCATTTGCCCGGATGCACATGGTGGATGCAATTAAGAAGTACACCGGGATTGATTTCTGGGAACCGATGTCAGACGATGACGCTAAGAAGCTCGCTGACGAAAATGGAATTGAATATGAAGATTGGTGGAAGGTTGGCCACATTATCAACGCCTTCTTTGAAGAAAAGGTCCAAGACCAGCTCCAAGAACCAGTCTTTATTTATGGGCACCCAGTTGAAATTTCACCATTGGCTAAAGTTAACGAACAAGATTCACGGTTTACTGACCGATTTGAACTTTATATTTTAGGTAGTGAATTTGCTAACGCCTTTAGTGAATTAAACGACCCAATTGATCAACGGCAACGGTTTGAAAAGCAAGCCGAAGAACATGCTCAAGGGAATGATGAATACCAACCAATCGATGAAGACTTCGTGGAAGCCCTCGAATACGGAATGCCACCTACGGGGGGACTCGGGGTTGGCATTGACCGGTTAGTCATGCTCTTGACTGATGCTAAGTCGATTCGGGATGTTTTGCTCTTCCCAACCATGCGGCCAAAGAAGTAATAATTGCTAAGCTCAGAGTAGTTTTGAAACTACCCTGGGCTTTTTTTATTTGCTGAAGTTAGAAACGAGATTTAAATTAAATGGAAATTGTAAAAAGTATCTGCAAATTTTACTTTGAAATCGGGATGTTGATACCCAAAATTCTAAATATTAAAGCCGGGTGATTCATCGAAAAACGGGAATAAAGTTAGTGATTCAGCGATGATTTAGAAATTGAATAAAGTTAAAATTCGGAGATAAAAAAATTGAAAATTAATTTCGAAATTTTGTTGACAGAGGCTAGGGAACCCTGTATATTAGATATCGTTGTCACGGCAGTTAAGTAAATTCACTGCTGATCAACAAAAGTTAATTAAAAAAGTAGTTGACAAAGAGTTGATGATTTGATAACATGTAAGAGTTGCTGATGAGCTTAGTAATTAAGAGCTTCAAAATAATTCAAAAAAGTTCTTAACATCTTCTAAACCAGATGATATAATGACTAAGCGCTGGGAATTAACTTTCCAAGCAATTCGGTAGACCTTTGAAAACTGAATAAAGTTTCGACGAATCAAATGTGTAGGGTCCTTGATCTTAATGATCGAGGCAAAACATTTGCGAAGTCAATTCGCTTAATTTATTTTTGAGAGCTATCTCAAATTCTTGTTTTATATGAGAGTTTGATCCTGGCTCAGGATGAACGCCGGCGGTGTGCCTAATACATGCAAGTCGTACGCGTTGGCCCAACTGATTGATGATGCTTGCATCTGATTGACGTTGGTTTACCAACGAGTGGCGGACGGGTGAGTAACACGTAGGCAACCTGCCCAGAAGCGGGGGACAACATTTGGAAACAAGTGCTAATACCGCATAACAACATTAACCGCCTGGTTAATGTTTAAAAGATGGTTTCGGCTATCACTTCTGGATGGGCCTGCGGCGCATTAGCTTGTTGGTAAGGTAATGGCTTACCAAGGCAATGATGCGTAGCCGAGTTGAGAGACTGATCGGCCACAATGGAACTGAGACACGGTCCATACTCCTACGGGAGGCAGCAGTAGGGAATCTTCCACAATGGGCGCAAGCCTGATGGAGCAACACCGCGTGAGTGAAGAAGGGTTTCGGCTCGTAAAGCTCTGTTGTTGAAGAAGAACATGCTAGAGAGTAACTGTTCTAGTATTGACGGTATTCAACCAGAAAGTCACGGCTAACTACGTGCCAGCAGCCGCGGTAATACGTAGGTGGCAAGCGTTATCCGGATTTATTGGGCGTAAAGCGAGCGCAGGCGGTTTTCTAAGTCTGATGTGAAAGCCTTCGGCTTAACCGAAGAAGTGCATCGGAAACTGGATGACTTGAGTGCAGAAGAGGGCAGTGGAACTCCATGTGTAGCGGTGGAATGCGTAGATATATGGAAGAACACCAGTGGCGAAGGCGGCTGCCTGGTCTGCAACTGACGCTGAGGCTCGAAAGCATGGGTAGCGAACAGGATTAGATACCCTGGTAGTCCATGCCGTAAACGATGAGTGCTAGGTGTTGGAGGGTTTCCGCCCTTCAGTGCCGCAGCTAACGCATTAAGCACTCCGCCTGGGGAGTACGACCGCAAGGTTGAAACTCAAAGGAATTGACGGGGGCCCGCACAAGCGGTGGAGCATGTGGTTTAATTCGAAGCTACGCGAAGAACCTTACCAGGTCTTGACATCTTGCGCCAACCCTAGAGATAGGGCGTTCCCTTCGGGGACGCAATGACAGGTGGTGCATGGTCGTCGTCAGCTCGTGTCGTGAGATGTTGGGTTAAGTCCCGCAACGAGCGCAACCCTTGTTACTAGTTGCCAGCATTTAGTTGGGCACTCTAGTGAGACTGCCGGTGACAAACCGGAGGAAGGTGGGGACGACGTCAGATCATCATGCCCCTTATGACCTGGGCTACACACGTGCTACAATGGACGGTACAACGAGTTGCGAACTCGCGAGGGCAAGCTAATCTCTTAAAACCGTTCTCAGTTCGGACTGCAGTCTGCAACTCGACTGCACGAAGTCGGAATCGCTAGTAATCGCGGATCAGCATGCCGCGGTGAATACGTTCCCGGGCCTTGTACACACCGCCCGTCACACCATGGGAGTTTGCAATGCCCAAAGTCGGTGGGGTAACCTTTTGGAGCCAGCCGCCTAAGGCAGGGCAGATGACTGGGGTGAAGTCGTAACAAGGTAGCCGTAGGAGAACCTGCGGCTGGATCACCTCCTTTCTAAGGAATTAATCGGAAACCTACACAGCGTTGAAACTTTGTTCAGTTTTGAGGGGTTTACCTCTCAATTTAATAGCTCGCTTATTTGGGCCTATAGCTCAGTTGGTTTAGAGCGCACGCCTGATAAGCGTGAGGTCGGTGGTTCGAGTCCACTTAGGCCCATTATGGGGAATTAGCTCAGCTGGGAGAGCACCTGCTTTGCAAGCAGGAGGTCATCGGTTCGATCCCGATATTCTCCATTACCAACGATAGTTGGTAAAAGTTTGTACTTTGAAAACTAAATAATATCTTTTCTAAATAATCAAGAAAACCGAGAACACCGCGTTATTTGAGTTTTTAACGAATATAATCGCTATCTCAATTAACTCGATTGATCGTCGATCAATCAGGTTAAGTTACAAAGGGCGCATGGTGAATGCCTTGGTACTAGGAGCCGATGAAGGACGGGACTAACACCGATATGCTTCGGGGAGTGGTAAGTACACTTTGATCCGGAGATTTCCGAATGGGGAAACCTAACTAACTTAGTCGTTAGTTGCTTGACTAGTGAATTCATAGCTAGTAAGCGGTAGACGCAGTGAACTGAAACATCTAAGTAGCTGCAGGAAGAGAAAGAAAAATCGATTTCCTGAGTAGCGGTGAGCGAAACGGAAAGAGCCCAAACCAACGAGCTTGCTTGTTGGGGTTGTAGGACTGAACGTTTGAGTTACCAAGGGGCAAGGTAGTCGAAGCAGTTGGGAAGCTGCACCAGAGATGGTGATAGTCCAGTAGACGAAACCTTACCCCCTCAGTTCAGGATCCTGAGTACGGCGGGACACGTGAAACCCCGTCGGAATCCGCGAGGACCATCTCGCAAGGCTAAATACTCCCTAGTGACCGATAGTGAACCAGTACCGTGAGGGAAAGGTGAAAAGCACCCCGGGAGGGGAGTGAAAGAGTTCCTGAAACCATGTGCCTACAAGCTGTCGGAGCCCGTTAATGGGTGACGGCGTGCCTCTTGCAGAATGAACCGGCGAGTCATGATTACGTGCAAGGTTAAGGTGGAAAAACCGGAGCCGTAGCGAAAGCGAGTCTGAAATGGGCGTACGAAGTACGTAGTTATGTACCCGAAACCAGGTGACCTACCCATGTCCAGGATGAAGGTGCGGTAAAACGCACTGGAGGTCCGAACCCGTGTCTGTTGAAAAAGGCTGGGATGAGGTGTGGGTAGCGGTGAAATTCCAAACGAACTTGGAGATAGCTGGTTCTCTCCGAAATCTCTTTAGGGGGAGCCTCGGAATTAAGAATCTTGGAGGTAGAGCACTGTTTGAACACGGGGCCCGTCATGGGTTACCAACTTCAGATAAACTCCGAATGCCATCGATTCATGTCCGGGAGTCAGACGATGAGTGATAAGATCCACCGTCGAAAGGGGAACAGCCCAGATCACCAGTTAAGGTCCCAAAATATATGCTAAGTGGAAAAGGATGTGGAGTTGCATAGACAACTAGGATGTTGGCTCAGAAGCAGCCATCATTTAAAGAGTGCGTAATAGCTCACTAGTCGAGTGATCCTGCGCCGAAAATGTACCGGGGCTAAGCATATTACCGAAACTGTGGATTCAACCGTTAGGTTGAGTGATAGGAGAGCGTTCTAAGGGCGATGAAGTTAGACCGTGAGGACTAGTGGAGCGCTTAGAAGTGAGAATGCCGGTATGAGTAGCGAAAGACAGGTGAGAATCCTGTCCACCGAATGACTAAGGTTTCCTGGGGAAGGCTCGTCCTCCCAGGGTAAGTCGGGACCTAAGGCGAGGCCGAAAGGCGTAGTCGATGGCTAACAGGTTGAGATTCCTGTACTAGTTAGTTGCGTTTGAATGATGGAGGGACGCAGAAGGCTAAACGATCCGGACGATTGGAAGTGTCCGGCCAAGCAGTAAGTTAGGGTTAGAGTTAAATGTTTTAATCCGGGTTAACAAGCTGTGATGGGGAGTGAAATTATAGTAGCGAAGTCGTTGATGTCACGCTGCCGAGAAAAGCTTCTAGTGAGTAACTAACTACCCGTACCGCAAACCGACACAGGTAGTCGAGGAGAGAATCCTAAGGTGAGCGAGTGAACTCTCGTTAAGGAACTCGGCAAAATGACCCCGTAACTTCGGGAGAAGGGGTGCTGGTCGCAAGACCAGCCGCAGTGAAAAGGCCCAGGCGACTGTTTATCAAAAACACAGGTTTCTGCAAAATCGTAAGATGAAGTATAGGGGCTGACGCCTGCCCGGTGCTGGAAGGTTAAAAGGAAGGGTTAGCTTCGGCGAAGCTCTGAATTGAAGCCCCAGTAAACGGCGGCCGTAACTATAACGGTCCTAAGGTAGCGAAATTCCTTGTCGGGTAAGTTCCGACCCGCACGAAAGGCGTAACGATCTGGGCACTGTCTCAACGAGAGACTCGGTGAAATTGAATTGCCTGTGAAGATGCAGGCTACCCGCGACAGGACGGAAAGACCCCATGGAGCTTTACTGTAGCTTGATATTGAGTGTTTGTATTGCTTGTACAGGATAGGTAGGAGCCATAGAAACCGGGACGCTAGTTTCGGTGGAGGCGTTGGTGGGATACTACCCTTGCACTATGACCACTCTAACCCGCACCACTCATCGTGGTGGGAGACAGTGTCAGGTGGGCAGTTTGACTGGGGCGGTCGCCTCCC
Source organism: Lactobacillus sp. 3B(2020) (assembly GCF_013487845.1). Classification (NCBI taxonomy): domain Bacteria; kingdom Bacillati; phylum Bacillota; class Bacilli; order Lactobacillales; family Lactobacillaceae; genus Lactobacillus; species Lactobacillus sp. 3B(2020). The sequence continues at coordinate 350,793 of NZ_CP047410.1, forward strand.
AAAAGGTAACGGAGGCGCCCAAAGGTTCGCTCAGAATGGTTGGAAATCATTCACAGAGTGTAAAGGCACAAGCGAGCTTGACTGCGAGACAGACAGGTCGAGCAGGGACGAAAGTCGGGCTTAGTGATCCGGTGGTTCCGTATGGAAGGGCCATCGCTCAACGGATAAAAGCTACCCTGGGGATAACAGGCTTATCTCCCCCAAGAGTCCACATCGACGGGGAGGTTTGGCACCTCGATGTCGGCTCATCGCATCCTGGGGCTGTAGTCGGTCCCAAGGGTTGGGCTGTTCGCCCATTAAAGCGGTACGCGAGCTGGGTTCAGAACGTCGTGAGACAGTTCGGTCCCTATCCGTCGCGGGCGTAGGAAATTTGAGAGGACCTGTCCTTAGTACGAGAGGACCGGGATGGACATACCGCTGGTGTACCAGTTGTTCCGCCAGGAGCACCGCTGGGTAGCTATGTATGGATGAGATAAACGCTGAAAGCATCTAAGTGTGAAACTCGCCTCAAGATGAGATTTCCCATTCCGTTAAGGAAGTAAGACCCCTTAGAGATGATGAGGTAGATAGGATGGAAGTGGAAGTGCGGTGACGCATGGAGCGGACCATTACTAATCGGTCGAGGACTTAACCAAGGTAAAAGGTGGTAGGTTGCTTGAGGGGAAAGATATTGTTTAGTTTTGAAAGCACAAGCTTTCAATCCTGAAAAGGATAGAGTGTGGTGATGATGGCTTGAAGGATACACCTGTTCCCATGCCGAACACAGAAGTTAAGCTTCAACGCGCCGAAAGTAGTTGGGGGATCGCTCCCTGTGAGGATAGGGCGTCGCCACGCATTATTCCGGTATAGCTCAGTCGGTAGAGCACCTGACTGTTAATCAGGGTGTCGTCAGTTCGAGTCTGACTACCGGAGTTGTAAGATGTTGATGGTTGGGTCAACATCTTTTATTTTATGCCAACTTAGCTCAGTCGGTAGAGCATCTCCCTCGTAAAGAGAAGGTCGGAGGTTCGATTCCTCTAGTTGGCATTTTTAAATATTCAGGTCTTTACTTAAAAAGCGGTCAGATTTATTCTGATCGCTTTTATTTTTGTGTTTAATATATAATTATATTCTTGCATATTCACATTAAATCTTTTCGGTGTGCCTGTGGTGTGCCAACTGGGTTTATTCCAACTAGTAATTCCTTAATTCGTCTCCTTGTCAGTACCAAATATTGTAGATCCGTAGAAATAAGCGGCCGGTAAGAAGCGTTTCCTACCGGCCATTCTTCTATTTTAAATTATGAAACTAGGGTTAAGATAACAACCAAGTGGCCCCGTCGCCCAACCTATTTAGCTTTGCATGGGTTCACCGACGCCAAGCTCCCACGAACCAACCTTCGTTCTCCTTATCCCAACCAGGCCGTCAAGGAGTTTTTCCCATCCTCCATTGCGTGTTACCACCTTTATTCAGGTCACCATCACTAGTGACACCTCACCTCCATGAATCAATCAGATACGTTGGTGCGGTAACGGGCGCTCCCGGCTAAAACTCCACTTCGTTGCCTTAGCCACTTCACAGTTACTTTCATGACCTAACTTTCACTATCTTAGGCTCACTATGCAAGGCCACTGATACTAATCTCCGTTTCTTTGTGTTTTCATACCAAATCATTAAATTATCGGTACTATCTCGGACAATAAAAATAATTTCAAGTGTCTTGTTAGAATTTTCCAGTTTATTTTTTTATGATAAGTAATTTGGAGTTGCTTTAACTTAGCGTAAATACTGCTTATAATTAGCAAAAAGACTTGCTTAATGAAAGGACTAAATAATGCACATTACCGCAATTAACCTTTGGCAAATTGACCTCCCGCTGCGCCATCCCTTTATTAGTAGTGAAGCTAAGATGACAACTAAACCGGCCTTAATTTTAGAATTAACCGATGAAATGAAGAATCACGGATATGGGGAATGTTCCGCTTTCGCGACCCCTTTTTATACTGCTGAATTCCGCAGTGGAGCTTGGGCCTTTTTAACGGAACTCGTTCTTCCTAAGTTAATAAATCATTCCTATCTAACACCAACTGATTTTGATGACCAATTTGCCGGCTACCAGGGAAATGAAATGGCTAAGGCCGCGGTAAATTGTGCCCTTTGGGATTTATACGCAAAGCGACAGGGGATCCCGCTAGCCCAAGCCCTCGGTGGGGTAAGAAATGAAGCGGAAGCGGGAATTGCGATTGGTTTACAATCTGACCCGGCAACTTTAGTTAGCAAGGTCCAATCAGCGGTTAATGAAGGTTATCGACGGGTGAAAATCAAAGTTAAACCTGGCCATGATTTTACCTATCTTAAAGCAGTGCGGGAAAAATTTCCGGACTTGATGTTAATGGCTGATGCTAACTCAGCCTACACGTTGGCAGATGTCAACCACCTAAAACAGTTTGATTCCCTTAATCTTTTGATGCTGGAACAACCGCTAGCGGCTGGGGATTTAGTCGAACACGCAGACCTGCAAGCTCATATTAAGACGCCAATTTGTCTTGATGAAAGTATCGTTACCATAGCGGATGTCAAAGCGATGGTGAAACTAGGGGCGGGGAAAGTAATTAATCTAAAAGTTGCCCGGGTTGGTGGCTTAAGTCAGGCTAAGGCTATTCAAGCGTATGCTCAGCAAGTCGGTATTGATTGTTGGGTTGGTGGAATGGTCGATACGGGGATTGGTCGGGCCGCTAACCTCGCTTTAGCAACCTTACCGGGAATTAACCTCCCCAATGATTTGTCGGCTTCAGGGCGCTTCTTTACGACTGACATCATTACCCCACCAGTTACCCTGGCCGGAATCTTTGTCCAAGTACCGGCTCAACCCGGAATCGGTTACCAGATCAATTGGCAACAATTGCGGAAGGTAACCTCCAGGAAATTTGAGCTTAAATAAAAGCGGATGGAAAAACAGACTCCGCTAAGGCCGTGATTTGGAGCGAACCAGCCAACTGGTTTGGCGTTTGTGAGCCCATGCAAGGGTGCGACCGTTAGGGAAGCAACTACCATTCAGCTACTGTTTTGACCTTAGTTACTGAATAACCTTTGGCGACGAAAAAGAGGCCGGAAAAAACATTAGTTTCTTCCCGGCCTCTTCTCTTTGAATCTTCCCCAGCGACTTGGGGCGTTTAGAATGTTTACCCCATAAGTTTGGCCAAAAATTCCTTGGTCCGGGGATTAGTCGTTTCGTGGAAAATATAATCCGAACTACCTTGATCGGCAATTTTACCCTTATCCATAAAGAGAACTTTGTCAGCAACGTCCTTTGCAAAAGACATTTCGTGAGTCACAATAATCATCGTCATTCCGTCAGCAGCAAGTTGCTTCATAACGTTTAACACATCATTGACCATTTCAGGATCTAACGCGGAAGTTGGCTCGTCAAAGAGCATTACTTCTGGTTTCATCGCTAAAGCCCGGGCGATGGCCACCCGTTGTTGTTGACCGCCAGAAAGAGATTGGGGGTAAGCTTGGGCTTTATTTGCCAGTCCCACTTGATCAAGTAATTCTACGGCATGAGCCTCAATTTTATCAGGTTCGTCAACTTTTAACTTTAGTGGCGCAAAAGTAATATTTTGTAAAACGGTCATGTGAGGGAAAAGGTTAAATTGTTGGAAAACAAAGCCCATTTTTTGCCGGAGAGTTTGGAGTTGGTCTTTATTGGCTTGATTAACGTTTTTACCTTCAAAGGTAACTTCACCGGTATAGTTTTCTTCAAGCCGGATTAAACACCGCAAGAGGGTACTTTTACCGCCACCAGATGGACCAATTAAAACGACTTTTTCACCTTTAGTGACGGTAAAATTAATATCCTTAAGAACGGTGTTTTTACCAAACGCTTTGTGTAAATTCTTAACTTCAATTACGTTACTCATATGTTTCCCTCCCTAACCTAAGTGGGCGTACTTCTTATTAATTTGCTTTTCGATTTGCCCGAAAACTTGGGAAAGGGCAAAGGTCAAGATAAAGTAGATAACCGCTGATACTAATAGCGGTGGGATGAAGTTGTATAGGGTTCCGCCGACACTAAGCGCTTGGGCGGTAACTTCTTGGACCCCAATATAGAAGAGGACGGATGATTCCTTAACCAAGGTGATAAATTCATTCCCCAGGGCGGGCAAAATGTTCCGAAAAGCTTGGGGGAGAATAATTGAAGTCATCGTTGTCCGATCTGACAAGCCAAGGGAAATCCCAGCTTCAGTTTGGCCAACCGGAACCGCTGTAATACCAGCCCGGAAAATTTCCGCAACATAGGCCCCAGAATTAATCCCAAGGGCAATTGACCCGGGGATGATCCGGTCAAGGGATGAACCTAAGAATTGAATTGTTGGTAAGTCCATTGTTTTGGCCAAAGTGTAATAAATTAACATTACTTGAATCATTGAAGGTGTACCCCGCACGATTGCGATGTAGGTTCGACCAATTGCTGAAATGGCTTTAACTTTTGAAAGCCGCATCATCACGAAAATTAATCCCAGGATAATCCCGAAGATACTTCCGATAATGGTAATGATGATGGTGAGGGCCGTCCCCTGTAAAAACATTGGATAATATTTTAGTAATTCCATAGTGATTCCTTTCGATATAAAAAGCTTTTCTAGGTTGCCCCCAGAAAAGCCGGGAATTTACTTGTATTCTAGTTGTAGCTGTTGGGCCTTTTTAAACATCTTATCAAGTTGGCCGTTCTTTTGTAACTTCGTAATGGTCTTGTTGATTTGCTTCTTCAAAGCAGGACTATTCTTTTGCATAGCAATATTAATTTGGGCGTCCTCCTTGGGGGTAGTCAATGGCACTTTAGCCACCGCATACTTGTCAGGATACGTGCTGACTAAGTTATCCGCAATTTCCGTTTCCGTAACGACCCCGGTAAGAGTCCCGTTTTTAAGCTCACTGGTTAAACTAGTGAAGTTAGCTTCGGTAACCAAGTTAGCTGCTGAAAGTTGTTTCTTGGCAATTGTTTCTTGGGTCGTTGATTGTTGTGCCCCAATTGACTTGCCTTTTAAACTAGCAGCGGTATTGTACTTATCAGCGTCAGCTTTTTTAACTAAGAGTACGTTCTTAACGGTATAGTAAGACTTCGAGAAATCGACCGCTTTTTTCCGTTGGGGGGTGGAAACCATCCCAGCCATGACGATATCGACCTTCTTATCTTGCAATTCTGAAATTAAGGATGGAAATTCAGTGTTTACCACTTTTAACTTCACACCCATGTCTTTAGCAACCTCTTGGGCAACCATTAGGTCATACCCGACGATTTGCTTGTGGCCATTTTTGACAATTTGAAATTCAAACGGTGGATAGTCAGCGGAAGTCCCCACGACTAACTCTTTCTTATTTTGGATGTTCTTTAAACTGTTATCAGCGTTTGACTTCCCACAACCAGTTAAAACTAATCCGCCTAAGAGTGCGACCGTGGCGAAGCCAAGTAATTTTTTAATAGTTTTAATTTTCATGATTAAGTTCCTCCCAAGGTTTTAGTGATTAAGTTTGATAATTATACGAAAATACGTCGTCGATCAACCTTAATTATAAACAGGGGAAACTGAAGAATTACTAAGTTTTCCATAGTGTCTCCTAAATTTACTTTCTGAATATTTTTTACATAAATCATTTCGAAGTTGCTATTTATTTTGCATTATTATCCATAAAAAGTAAAGCTAAAAAGATTGTTTTTTCCTTAATTAATCAAAATGGTGAATAAATAGTTGTATATCCTTTATAAAAATTAACATTTTAAAGAAGATTGCGAATCAAAACGCATACAATGTATTATATTTATTTAATGGTCGGCTTGCATAGTTATTAATTTAAGCTAGGATTAAAAAGGCTAATTGGAAGTAAAGTTCGGGATTAGCCGCGTTAAAAAATTATCTACTTTAGTTGTTAACTTTTAATGCCTTATTAAATTAACTAAATGACAATTATTTATTTGAAACGTTCAAAAATGGCGACAAATTCCGTTGACATTATATGAGAATTAAATTAGAATTCAACCATAGAATTTAATTACTAGAAAAGGAAGTAGCAATCGCTACAAGGAGGCAACCGTGGTTAAGGTAGCAATGGTGCAAATGGACATTGAATTTGGTAATCCCGCTAAAAATTTCAGTCGGGTTGGCGAAGCCTTAGAACAAGCTAAGGATCTAGGGGCTGAAGTGGTGGTGTTTCCCGAAATGTGGAATACCGGTTATGATCTTGAAAATTTGCCATCAATCGCTGACCGGGACGGCCGCCGGACCAAGACCCTTGTCGGGCAGCTAGCCAAGCAATTATCGTTGAATGTCGTAGCTGGTTCAGTTGCGACTTTAAAGGATGGCCTCTTTTATAACACGACTTATGCCTTTGATCAGACTGGTAAAGTTATTGCAGAATATGATAAGGCTCACCGCTTTGGCCCAATGCAAGAAGATCAATATGTAGCGGCCGGAAATCAGCCAGCCAATTATGAAATTGCCAATCTCAAAAGTGCAAGCTTAATTTGTTATGATTTACGGTTCCCGGAATGGTGGCGGACTGCTGGAACCAAGGGAGTTAATGTTTACTTTCTCCCTGCTGAATGGCCAACTTCACGGATTGAACAGTGGGAAGTGCTGTTGAAGGCCCGGGCGATTGAAAACCAAGCCTTTGTGATTGGGGTTAACCGGGTCGGAGATGACCCCAATAACCACTTTAATGGCCATTCAATGGCAGTTGCCCCAAGTGGGGAAGTACTTGCTAACGCTGGTGAACAAGCGGGGATTACTATCGTTGAAATTGATCAAACTGCAGTTCAAAAAGCTAAGCAACTATTTGATATTCAAAACGATCGCCGACCGGAATTATACCGGTAGGGTAAATTATGATAGGAAAGAGTGATTACATGGAATTTCCACAATCTGAACTACTAAATCAGCTACCAAAACAATTTTTTGCCAATTTAGTTGCAAAGGTTAATGCCAAAATCGCAACTGGAGCGGATGTGATTAATTTGGGCCAGGGTAACCCTGACCAACCAACCCCGGAATATATTGTTAAAAGTACCCAAAAGTGGGTGGCTGATCCGCAAACTCACAAGTATTCTCTCTTTCGTGGTTTACCGGCTTTTAAACAAGCGGCGGCCGATTTTTACCATGAACAATATGGGGCAAGTTTTGATCCGGAAAAGGAAGTTGCCATTTTAGGCGGTTCTAAGATTGGCTTGGTGGAATTGCCGTGGGCTTCGATGAACCCGGGTGATCTATTCTTACTTCCTGATCCGGGTTATCCGGATTACCTTTCTGGAGCAGCCCTCGGACAAGTCGAATTTAAAACCGTGCCTCTCAAGGCGGAAAATGGTTTTCTTCCTGACCTCGCTTCAATTCCGGAAGCCGATGCTAAACGGGCAAAGTTTTTCTACCTTAATTACCCGAATAATCCCACGGGAGCGGTTGCGACCATGGAATTTTATACTGAATTAGTTGCTTGGGCGCGAAAATATCATGTCGGGATTATCTCTGATTTTGCATATGGGGCGTTGGGCTACGATGGTGAGAAACCAACTAGCTTTATGGAAGTTCCCGGAGCTAAGGAAGTTGGAATTGAATTTTATACCTATTCCAAGACCTTCAATATGGCAGGTTGGCGGATTGCCTTTGCAGTCGGTAATGCTGACATTATTGAAGCTCTCAATTTAATTCAAGATCATCTCTTCGTGAGCCTCTTTCCCGCCCTTCAATATGCGGCCATCGATGCCTTAAAAGCCCCCGAGAGAGATGGTGAAATTCAAAAGTTAGTCGACCGTTACCAGAGTCGCCGTGATGCCTTCTTGGGTGCCGCTAAGCAAATTGGTTGGCAAGGATTCGTTCCTAAAGGGACCTTTTACGCTTGGATGAAGACCCCAACCGGGATGACGAGCGAAGCCTTTGCTGATTTATTATTAGAGAAGGTCGCTGTGGCGGTTGCTCCTGGGCGGGGCTTTGGTAAATACGGGGAGGGTTATGTTCGGATCGGACTTTTAATTTCCCCAGAACGCTTAGTTGAAGCGGTCCAACGGGTTGGTAAGCTGAATTTGTTTTAATTAAATTGCTAAATTTGGGTGGTTGGTTGGGATTTACCGGTGAACATAAGGAGGTACATACATATGACGTTAAAGTATACTGTTTTAGGCGCAGGGGCAATGGGACTTCGGTTTGGGGTTTTACTTCAAGAAGTTGCCGGTGCTGAAGTTGAATTTGTTGATAATTGGGCGCCGCAAGTCGATACCATCAAAGAACAAGGTGGCGTCTTCGTTTCACGGGATCATGAAAATAAACACCTCGTTCCAGTCAAGATTTTTAGTCCGGAAGAATATCAAGGAAATCCTGATGTTTGGATTGTCTTCGCTAAACAAATGACGCTCCAAGACTTACTTGACCGGACGGCCCATGCTTTCGATCCGCAGACACAATATGTGTTTACGGGAATGAACGGGATGGGGCATCTCGAAAAGATTAATCAATACTTCCCCAAAGAGCGAGTTGCGGCCGGAACTTGTTTGATTGGAACGGTGCTTAATCAAGCAGGGGATGTTGACTTTATTGGGAAAGTTGGCGCTGGTTCAATTAATCTAGCGGCCCAAAATAACCAAGATGCGGAATGGTTGGACCAAGTAGTTACTGACTTTACCGCCGCTAACATTAATCCCCATCTAAACCATAACTGTGAAGGGACGCTTTTTACTAAGGTGGTCTTTAATTCCGTCATCAACACTTTATGTACTCTTTTTGAAATCCAAATGGGACAATTTATTGATTATAACGGGGCCGAACGGCTCAGTAAGCAATTAATTAATGAAGCCTTTGATGTCGCTGAACGAGCCGGAGTGCAATTACTTTCAACACGGGAAGAAGAATGGGAAACAGTTCGCTACGTTAGCGCGGTTTCTAATCCCTTACACTATCCTTCCATGTATCAAGATATGAGTAAGGACCGGCCAACTGAAGTTGACTACATTAATGGTTACATCTATGATCTCGGTAAAAAATATGATTATGAAGCAAGTACGCATGACTTCCTCCGGGGCTTAGTTCACCTTGCTGAAAATACCCGGAAGTATCGGAAGTAAAGGGAAGAGGGCACGCTTCCATTAAATTGAATGCTGTTTTAGTGAACATAAAAAAAGGTAAGGAAAATCAAGGCATTATGCTAAGAAAATCCTTACCTTTTTTCTTAAATTTTTAACTCGTTCGTTTCAGTAACTGTTCAACAATTTTTTTCAACGCCGTTTGGGCAGGACTAGCTGGCAATTGGGCAATTTCTTGTTCGGCCTTTGCGGTAAACTTACCAGCTAATTGTTGAGCTGCTTGAACCCCACCGAAGTTAACGACTAGCTTTTGGACGGCTTGCATGTCCTTAGGGGTCATATCTTTACCTTTTTTTAGCAACGGAGCTAATTCAGCTTGATGAGTTGGTAAAACTAAGAGGAGGGGGAGGGAATAGACCCCCGTCGCGAGGTCTTTCAGCACTGGTTTGTTTAAATGATGGCCATTGTAATCTAAAATATCATCGAGAATTTGAAAGGCAATTCCAATGTTTTGGCCGATCCGTTTTGCCAGTTGAATTTCTTGCTTGTTTGCTCCCCCAAAAGCAGCTCCTTCTTCAGCAGCGAGGCTAAAGAGGGCTGCTGTCTTACCGTTGACGTTTCGCAGATAACTTAGGATGGTTTGGTCAAGTTTAAACCGGTCACCCATTTGGCCAAGTTCACCGTTAAGAATTCGTCTCATGATCCGGGCGTTAATCGTTAAAAACCGGCTATTGGCCATCGTTTCAGTAATAAGGTCAAAGAAGACGGTAAAGAGATAGTCCCCTGAATAAACTGCAACGTCCTTGCCAAAGGCGGCTTGGATACTAGCCTGCCCCCGCCGCTTAGGTGAATCGTCGATAATGTCATCATGAATCAAGGTTGCCATGTGTAAAATTTCGATTGATGCAGCGGCCTTGACCTGTTTTTCGCTAATCTCAGTTTCATGAAGACCAGCAAATAGCAGGAAGAAGGCGGGCCGTAAGAATTTCCCGCCATGGCTTGCCATTTGTTTTAGGGCGGGTTCGAGCTGCTGGTAACGAACGATCAGCCGTTGGTCAATTAATTGGCTTACTAGTGTTAGGCTGGGTTTTAGTTGCGGATAATAACGAAAATAGGCTTGTTGCATGAGAAGTCCCCTATGTAAGTAGTTGGAAATAAGTTTTTACTGACACATTATAATTATCAGCTTAAGCTTTTTCCCGGAATTACAGTGTGAAATTTGACAAAGAAGAAGGGTGAGAAACCGACGAGATTTTTCTCACCCTTTCCATTTTCAAACCTTACTATCTTATATTTTAGCAGAATTGTGCCGTGAATTAACTTGTTTTTTTAAAACACAATCATAATCGCAAGCAGCACATTTCCCCTTTTTAGCTCGCTTAAAGACCTTAACAAGTTGCCAAGCAGCGAGGCTGATAATTGCCAAAATAATAATGGTATTTACGAAGACTGCCATGAGCGTACTCCTTTCAAATTAATTTAACCGAAAATCAAAGTTCCTCCAAGATAGATAACAGCGGCAACAACGTAGGCAATCATTAGACTTAAAGCCAATGACCAAAGCATCCATTTCGTTGAGCCGGTTTCTTGTTTAATCGTTCCTAGCGTAGCAAAGCATGGTGAATAAAGCAAGATAAAGGCCAGTAGAGCATAAGCCGCGACCGGTGTCATGTAGGTACCAAGGGCCCCAATTAAAGCCGCTTGGTTGGTGGCGTGGAACATGACCATCATACTGGAAGTGATGACTTCTTTTGCTAGGACCCCAGTAAAAAGGGCAGAAATGACTTGCCAGTGAGTGATCCCTAGTGGTGCTAAAATCGGGGCCAAGCCTTGGCCTAAGTTAGCCGCAAAACTCTTGGTTGGATCAGTCACAAAGCCACTGACTCCAAAGGAAGACATTAACCAAATTAAAACTGAACCTGCAAAAATCACGGTTCCCGCTTTCCGAATAAATCCCTTACTCTTATCCCAGGTTCCCTGCCAAATAACATCAAACCGCGGTAAGTGATATTCAGGGAGTTCTACGATAAAAACGGAACTATCGGTCGTATGGAAGAAAAGTTGATAGCCTTTGGCAACTGCTAAGGCCACCACAATCCCCAAAAAGTAAATTGACAAGACAACTAAGGCTTGATGTTTGGGGAAAAAAGCGGCGACGACTAAGCTATAGATCGGGAGTCGGGCCGAACAGGACATGAAGGGTGAAATCAAAGTAGTAACGAGGCGCTCTTTTGGTTGTTCGATGGTCCGGGCGGCCATGATCCCGGTGACATTACAGCCAAAACCAATGATCAAAGGGATGAAGGACTTTCCATTTAGCCCAATTGTTTGCATAATCCGATCAGTAACTAGCGCTGCTCTTGCCATATAGCCAGAATCTTCAAGGATTGAAATACAGGCAAATAAAACAACGATTTGGGGGACGAAGACTAAGACCCCACCAACCCCAGCGATAATTCCGTTAACGACTAACGAGCGAAGTGGTGGGAGGGCTCCCGCTACGATCAGCCAGTGGCTAACCGTCGTTGATACGGGACCAGATATAAAGCTATCCAAGGCATCTGAAAGGGGAGTCCCAATCCAATCAAAGGATAATTCAAAGATTAATAAAAAGATTAAGGCAAAGATTGGCAAACCTAAGATCGGGTTGGTAATGATTTTATCAACTTTATTTGAAAATTCCTTTGGTTTTTGATCACCAAGGTTTTTCTTTGCACTTGCCAGGATGGTTTCAATGAAATCAAGCCGGGTATTGAAGATCTTTTCTTCAAAATGTTGAGCGTCATAATAAGCTCGCATCTTAAGGAGGGGTTGTAAATTTCTAAAAGCAACTGCCCGGCGAACAACCTTATTTTGGTTCATATATTGGATAGTTAACCAGCGCGCTGTGCTGGCCGGTAATTCGTACTTTTCCACTAAAGCCTCCGTTGCTTGCCGAATGGCCTGTTTAACCATTGGTGGATAGTCAAGGTCTAGTGGTGCTAAAGGAGCTGGCTCATTTTGTAGGGCGTGATCCAGTTCCTTAACCCCATCTTGATTCCGCGCGTTGGTTGCCATCACCGGACAGCCCAGGAGATGACTCAAAGTGGTGAAATCATAAGCTTGCCCTTGACGCTTAAGGTCGTCAATCATATTGAGGTTTAGGATCATTGGTTGCCCAAATTCCCGTACTTCTAAGGTTAATAAAAGATTTCGTTTTAGTTGACTGGCATTAGTAACGTTTAAAATTAAGTCTGGTTGATGGTCAAGTAAATAAAGGGTAACGACTTCTTCATCCTTAGTTAGGGGTGTTAAGGAATAGACCCCGGGTAAGTCAATGACCTTAGCAGTAGCGTGCTTTAATTTACCAATCTTTTGAGCTACGGTTACTCCCGTCCAGTTCCCCGTCGTTGCATAATTATTGGTCAAACTGTTGAAAAGGGTCGTTTTTCCGGTATTTGGATTTCCAATTAGTGCAATTTCCATTTGTCATTCTCCAGTTAACGTGGCAAAAACTTGATAGCGTAAGGCAATTCGCTGGTGGTTGTTTTCGATAATTACTGGACCATGAAAAGGATAACGTTGAATTAGGCGGATAGTTTCCCCATCATAAAGGCCTAAGTTGTGTAAGCGAGTAAAAGTTTCTTTATTAACTTTGTCAAAATGATGCAGAGTAAAACTAGTTGCTTTTTTCATTTTGATGCCTCCTAATCCACATTTTAATTGGTGACAAGCAATCATCTTGTGAAAAAGATTGCGAATGATTTAAATCACTAAGAATAAGGGTTACAAGTTTTTTGAAATATTTGATATTCCAAATTAGAATATCGAAGAATATATTATCATTATAGTACACCATTAGAATGCCACTGTAATCGGTTTTTTAGAATTAGGAAAATTCCTAAGTTTAATTTCAAAAAAAGTGATTATAATAGAGATATAACGTTTTCAAAAAAAGAATTGGAATATTAAACATGATGCGGAGGAATTTAAACATGGCAACGCTTGAAATTAAAGATCTACACGTCGCGGTTACGGACGAAGAAACCAAGCAGCAAAAGGAAATTTTGACCGGAGTTAACTTAAAGATGCAAACCGGTGAAATCCATGCCATTATGGGTCCCAACGGGACGGGTAAGTCTACCCTTTCACAAACAATTATGGGCCAAGCTGGCTATGAAGTTACCCAAGGGGATATTTTGCTTGATGGGGAAAGTATCCTTAATATGCCAGTTGATGAACGGGCGCGGCAAGGCTTGTTCTTAGCCATGCAATACCCAGCTGAAATCCAAGGGGTTACCAATGCTGAATTCCTCCGAGCAGCCATTAATGCCCGTCGCCCAAAGGACGATCAAATTTCCGTGATGGACTTTATCAAGAAACTGGATAAGAATCTTGAATTGTTGGATATGAGCGAATCCATGACGGAACGTTACTTAAACGAAGGCTTTTCCGGTGGGGAAAAGAAGCGAAATGAAATCTTACAACTATTGATGATTGAACCAACCTTTGCAATCTTGGACGAAATCGATTCGGGACTAGATATCGATGCTTTGAAAGTGGTTGCTAAGGGAGTTAACTCCATGCGGGGTCAAGGCTTTGGCTCTTTAATTATTACCCACTACCAACGACTTTTGAACTACATTGTTCCTGACACGGTTCACGTTATGATGGGGGGCCGGATTGTTAAGACTGGTGGTCCTGACTTAGCTTTGAAGCTTGAAAAAGAAGGTTACGCTGGCTTACGAGACGAATTAGGCCTTGATATTAAGTTGGTTGACGATAAGGACTAGGGGGCAAAAGCATGGATAAAGATCTTGCACGAAACCAATTGCAAGCGGCGAGTGCCGCCCATGGCGAAAGTACTGAGTTTACGGCCCGCCGCCTAACGGCTTTTGATTCATTTGCGGTGGCAAAAATGCCCCGGATGCAAAAGTTTAACTTTAGCACCTGGCCTCTCTTTGATCGCCAACCAGAACTAAACTGGGTTGAAACGGCGACACTAGATTTAGAACCAGTTACTGATGATCAAATTCGTTTTGTTCAATTTGGTCAAACAACCATTGAAACTCATCTTCCCCAAGCCTTGGTTGATCAAGGAGTTATCTTGATGGATCTTTTTGAAGCCATGAAGAAAGATCCCGAATTAGTCGAGGCCAATTTAATGCGGCCAATTGTTAAGCCAGAAGAAAATAAGTTAACAGCTTACCACTTAGCATACTTAAATGCAGGGGTTTTCCTCTATGTTCCAAAAGGGGTCAAAATTACGGCCCCAGTTGAAATTAATTTGATCCAAGACAGTACCCAGGCTAACCAACCGCTTAATTCGCATTTGTTAATTATTGCCGATGATAATAGTGAAGTTAGCGTCTTGCAACACACAACTACTCGTGGAGAAGAGGTTAATCCTGCCAGCTTAATGGTTGAAATTGATGCCCGCCAAGGGAGTCATGTTTCCTTTTCATCTTTAGATGAATTAGGCGAGCAAACGGTTACCTACTTTAAGCGGCGGGCCAATATTGGCCGGGATGCTAAAGTCGAATGGGCCGTTGGTTTAATGAATGGTGGTAATACGGTTGGCGACATGGACTCCGAATTAATTGGTGTTGGTGGTGAGGGTGATTCTAAGCTAATCGCGGTTACGACTGGTGACCAACACGTTGGGATCAATAACCGGGTTACCCACCATGGTGAACATACTACCGGGAACATTAACCAACGGGGGGTTCTTCTGGGGAAATCACACTTAGTCTTCAACGGAATTGGTGAAATCATTCATGGAGCTCATGATGCCAATGCGGAACAACAAAACCGGGTCTTGATGATGTCCCCAGAATGTCGTGGGGATGCAAACCCAATTTTGCTAATTGATGAAAATGACGTAATTGCCGGCCACGCGGCTAGTGTTGGTCCAGTCAACCCAGTCCAAATGAACTACTTGATGAGTCGCGGAATCCCAAAACCGCAAGCAGCCCACTTGGTTATTCGGGGCTTCCTTAGCTCCGTTATTTCAGTAATTCCAGAAAAGGAAGTTCGGGAAAAGCTAATTGAAATTTTGGAAAGGAAGCTTACCGATGGCCAACTTTAAACAATACCGGACTGACTTTCCCATCTTGGATCAAACGGTCAACGGGGAAAAGTTAGTTTACTTAGATAGCGCGGCAACTGCGCAACGACCAACACCTGTGCTTAACCGGGTAATGAAGTTTTACCAAACGGATAATGCAAATGTTCACCGGGGAGTGCATACTTTAGCCGAACGGGCAACCGCTGATTACGAAGCGGCCCGGGTGACGGTGCAAAAGTTTATTAATGCGGCCAAACCAGAAGAAATTATCTTTACTAAGGGCTGTACCGATGCCCTTAACCTTGTGGCAGCTACCTATGGGCAGGCTAACATCCAAGCCGGTGACGAAATCGTTATTTCTATTGCTGAACACCATAGTAATCTGATTCCTTGGCAACAATTAGCTAAGCAAAAGGGAGCAACGCTTAAGTATATTGGCTTAACTGATGACGGCGAGTTGGATTTGGCGGATGTCAAACAACAAATTACCGACCAAACTAAGTTAGTGGCGATTGCCCATGCCACGAACGTTTTAGGCACGGTTAATCCAATTAAGGAATTAGCTCAAATTACCCACCAACATGGAGCAGTGATTGTAGTTGACGGTGCACAAGCTGTAGCCCATATGCCGGTTGATGTTCAAGCGCTTGATGTGGATTTCTATGCTTTTTCTGGCCATAAGATGATGTCGCCAACTGGAATTGGGGTGCTTTATGGGAAAGCTGATCTGCTAGCAACAATGCCCCCATACCAATACGGGGGCGAAATGATTGGTGAAGTTCATCAACAAGCTAGTACCTGGGCTCCAATTCCCTATAAGTTTGAAGCTGGAACCCAAAACATTGCTGGAGCGGTGGGGCTTGCCGCTGCGATTAATTACCTCAATCAAATTGGAATGACGCAAATTGCGGCCCATGAACAAGCTTTAGTTCAGAAATTACTTCCCCAATTACTATCAATTGACCAATTAACGGTTTACGGACCACATGATCCCGCAAAGCATACAGGGGTGGTTGCTTTTAATTTAACTGGCCTCCATCCGCATGATTTAGCAACCGCCCTTGATATGGAAGGCATTGCAGTGCGGGCGGGACACCATTGCGCACAACCATTAATGGAATACCTTCAGGTTACTGCCACGGCACGGGCCAGTTTCTATCTTTACAATACTGAGGCGGATGTCGATGCTTTAGTGACCGCGATTAAGAAAGCAAAGGAGTTCTTTAGAATTGGGACTGGAGAAACTAAATAGTTTATATCGGGAAGTCATCTTAGACCACGCCCAAAATCCCCATAATAAGGGAAAACTAGCGTCCGCCTCCCATCAAATTACTTTAAATAATCCAACTTGTGGGGACGTTATTAATCTCCAAATTAACCTTGATGATACTGATAAGATCGAGGAAGTTGCTTATACCGGGGAAGGATGTACGATCAGTCAAGCTTCCGCATCAATGATGACGGAAGCTGTTAAAGGAAAGACCAAGGAAGAAGCCCTTAAAATGGCTAAGACTTTCTCGGATATGGCAATTGGTAAAAAACATTCAGAAGCGGATCTAAAAGAACTAGGGGATGCCCAAATTTTAACGAGTATTATGGAATTCCCAGCCCGAATTAAGTGTGCAACCCTCGCTTGGTGGGCATTGCAACGGGCACTCTTACAAGAAAGTGATGAGGATTAAGCCAATGACAGATGCAAATGAACTTTTAAAAAATAAAGACGATTACGAATTTGGGTTCCACGATAACATTCAACCAGCCTTTTCAACCGGGCGGGGGTTAACCGAAGATATCGTCCGGGCTATTTCAGCTGAAAAGCACGAACCAAAGTGGATGCTTGACTATCGTTTGAAGGCTTACGAAATTTACAAGAAGTTACCAATGCCAAAGTTCGGCCCTGATTTGTCAGAACTTGACTTGGACAACATGTTGTACTACCAAAAGATGACCGATAAGAAGTATCGGGATTGGGACGATGTACCAGCTGATTTAAAAAAGACTTTCGATCGGTTAGGGGTTCCGGAAGCCGAACGAAAGTACTTAGCTGGTTCTTCCGCCCAATATGAATCCGAAGTGGTTTACCACAATATGAAAAATGAATTTGAAAAGCTAGGGATCATCTTTACCGATACCGATACCGCCTTGCGGGAATACCCGGCGCTTTTCAAGAAGTGGTTTGGAAAATTAGTGCAACCAGCAGATAATAAGTTTGCGGCCCTTAACTGTGCTGTTTGGTCCGGTGGTTCCTTTATCTATGTCCCAAAGGGAGTTAAGACCAAGACGCCAATCCAATCTTACTTCCGTTTGAACTCCGAAAATTCTGGTCAATTTGAACGGACCTTAATCATTGTAGATGAAGGAGCAAGTGTGGATTATGTTGAAGGGTGTACGGCACCAAATTACTCTTCTGATAGTTTACATGCCGCGGTAGTTGAAGTAAATGTTTTAAAGGATGCTTACTGCCGGTACACGACGATCCAAAATTGGTCTGATAATGTTTACAGTTTGGAAACGAAGCGGGCGGCTGCCGATAAAAACGCCACGATGGAATGGGTTGACGGTAACCTTGGTTCGAAGGTTACGATGAAGTATCCATCCGTTTACTTAAACGGTGAAGGTGCCCGGGGAACCATGCTTTCAATTGCTGTCGCCTCCAACGGGATTCACCAAGATTCTGGGGCCCGGATGATTCATAACGCCAAGAATACTTCAAGTTCAATCGTTTCCAAGTCAATTTCCAAGACCGGTGGGGCCACTGACTACCGGGGAACGGTGCGTTTTACGAAGGATTCCGATGGATCCAAAGCGCATGTTGAATGCGATACGATTATTATGGATGACCAATCCTCATCAAATACGATTCCATATAACGAAATCGATAACAATAACGTGGCCATGGAACACGAAGCGAAGGTTTCTAAGATTTCTGAAGAACAACTCTACTACTTAATGAGTCGGGGGATTTCTGAAGAAAAGGCAACGGAAATGATTATCATGGGCTTTGTGGAACCATTTACTAAGCAATTACCAATGGAATACGCGGTTGAATTGAACCGACTGATCAGTTTTGAAATGGAAGGCTCCATTGGCTAGTATTAGGGTTAACAACGATTTAGCCGTCTTTCTGGTTAGTAAACCTGAACGACGGCTTTTGTGGCATTTTAGTAGGAGGCGTAAAAATGACAGCGGAAAATAATACGGGGGCGCCTTTTTCGCCAATTGAAAACCAAGTAATGACGGCTTTGGAAAAAGTAATCGATCCTGAATTGGGACTTGATTTGGTTAACTTAGGGTTAATTTACAATGTCGAAGTTGATCCTAAAGGAAGTTGTACCGTTACAATGACCTTAACAACGATGGGGTGCCCCTTAACTGATTATTTAAATAATGACATTAATCGAGCAATTCTTTCCGTTGATGGGATTAAAGAATGTAAGATTAATTTAACTTTTGAACCCCCTTGGAATGTCGATATGGTTAGTCGCTATGCTAAGATCGCTCTTGGAATTTATGGTTAGGTGAGGAAAATGGATATTGAATACTTTGTTGCTCGGCGAAAAGCCCGGGGCTATTCACAAGTTGAATTATCACGGGGAATTTGTACCCAGTCGACCCTCAGTAAATTTGAAAATAACAGCCAGATTCCGTCGTTAGCGATCTTACGGCAATTATGTGAGCGCCTAGATCTAACTTTGGATGATCTAGATGAACGGAGTCGAGCAACCTTTTCGCTTCGCCATCAATTAGAAATGGCTGAAGAAGAGTTGATGGTTGAAAATTACCGGGCGGTTCAAAAAATATTAGGGCCAATTAAAATCGATCAGGTGCAAAACACCCAATTAAAGATGCAATACTACTATTTAGAAGGGTTAATGGCTACCTTGACTAATCAAGCTGATACAGTTGCACTCTTTTCCTTTACCCAAATTTTGGATGAACTTGATGAACGGCATGAGACGATTTTTTCCCAACTGGCATACTTAGGAGAAGGGGTCTTGTATGCACGGAAAAATTTAATGGAGCGGGCCCAGTTCTTTATTCATAAGGTTAAACAATATTTGACGGCGAAATTAAAGCAAGGAGATCCTCATCCTGGAAACGTCGATAATGCACGATTGCTTACAATGATGTATTATCTTGGGGAGTACTATACTTTGTTAAATCAGCCCCAGGAAAGTAATCACTACTTAAAATTAGGAATTGAGCGGTGTGCTCACGAACACGTTACTTACTTTTTACCTCGCCTAAAGTTACTTCGGGCCCAAAACGCCTTAGCTGTTGGGGAGAACCCACAATTAGTGATGGCAGAATTAACTGATGCCCGGGCTTTTGCACGCTTGAATCAAAATAATGTCGTGCTTATTCAAGCGACCGCGTTGATTAAACGTTATCGTGATTTATTGACAAATACCGCTAAGGGAGAAAAAGATGACACTGACTAATCACCATTCCGAAAATGAAGTTAACCAAATGTTTACCCGGCTTGCAGGTCGTTATGATTTAATGAATGACGTTGTTAGTTTGGGGACTCAGCGCCAATGGCGAAAAAAATTTTTTAATCAGCTTCCAGTCTTTAAAGGGGCAGATAGCTTAGATCTCTGTTGCGGAACTGCTGATTTAACCATCAAGTTAGCTCAACTAGCGGGCCCACGGGGACGAACGATTGGGCTAGACTTCAACGCAGCTATGTTAGCTGGCGGGGAAGAAAAAATTCGCCAGGCTGACCTCACAAAAGATATAGAATTGGTGCAAGGGGATGCGATGTACCTGCCATTTGAAGCTAATCAATTTGACTTTGTGACGATCGGCTTTGGTCTCCGGAATGTTCCAGATGCCAACCAAGTTTTAAAAGAAGCCCAACGGGTACTCAAGCCAGGTGGCTACTTTGCTTGCATTGAAATGTCGCAACCAACCAATCCAGTTGTTCGTTTAGGTTGGAAAGCCTATTTCAACGCCTTTCCAGTTTTGGCAAAGGCCTTTGGGGGAAGTTATAAAGACTATACCTACTTAAAGGAAACTTCTATGCAGTTTGTTTCGGCAAGTAAGTTAAAGCAAATGATGGAAGAAGCTGGAATGGTCGCTGTTAAGGTTATCCCGCTTAACCTCGGTGCGGCGGCGATTCATGTAGGTCAAAAAGCCGCATCCAGAATGGGGCGGTATTAAGCAAGGCAGTCAGCTTAGCGCGAGGGGACTTTCCTTACGAAGCTGGATTACCCATAATGTTACCTAGCGAAATTGAAGCCTTAGGAAAATTTAAGTAGTAAAGTATCAAAATCCGTAAAGATTGATTTATATAATACGAGGAGGAAATACGATGAAAGTTTTTGTTGCAGGAGCAACGGGTCGAGTTGGTCAAGCCGTTGTTGAACAATTATTGGCAAAAAAGGTTACCGTTTATGCGGGCGGTCGGGATTTGGGGAAGCTTCCGGTCCAAGCAAACCCAGTATCCATGGATTTACACGCTCCAGTAACTGACTTACAGCAGTTAATTTCTGGTTGTGACGCCATTATCTTTACTGCTGGATCACGAGGTAAAGATCTCTTACAGACGGACCTTAATGGAGCAGTTAAGTTAATGATGGCGGCTGAAAAAGCCGGTATTAAGCGCTTTATCCAACTCAGCTCGGCCTATTCGCTTGATCAAGAAATGTGGACGAAGGTCCCGAGTCTTGCCCAAATCACGGATTATAATTTAGCTAAATACTATTCTGATCGGTGGCTAATGGACGAAACCCAGTTAGATTACACGATTATTCAAGCAGGGAGTTTGACCACGAAACCGGGGACAGGGATGATCGCATTAAATCCAGAAACGGCTGGTGAAAATCCAATTTCAGATGTTGCCAAGGTCCTCGTTGAATGTCTCGACCACGATAATACCATTCACCAAGTAATAATGATGAAGGCTGGCTCAACCCCAGTTGACGAGGCGCTGGGGCAAATTTAAAAGGTTGGGGAAAAAGCTCCTTGACGGCTTGGTTGGGATAAGCAGAACGAAGGTTGATTCATTAGAATCGGCCTTTCGTTCGCCCTGATCCGCTAAGGCCGTGCTTTGGAGCGAACCAGCCAACTGGTTTGGCGTTTGTGAGCCCATGCAAGGTTGAATCGGTTGGTGCGACCGTTAGGGAAGCAACTGCCATTCAGCTACTGCTTTGACCTTAGTTACTGAGTAACATTCGGAGATGACAAAGAGCGAGGCTGGGAATTAACTATTAATTTTTGCCCCTCTAACATTAAAATCCGGACTATAATTTTTGCCTTGATCAAAAATTGTAGTCCGGATTTTCGATTATTTATGAAATTGGCCCTCCATCGGTTAATTAATTGTCCCAATTTCGTTATGTTTAATGTCATCAGGGCCAGGCCAATGTCATTTTCCACAGCCCGTTGACCACGCAAGTGAGTTCGGCGTATGCCAAAATCCCTCTTCATGTGACCAAAGACTGGCTCAACGTCGAACTTCCGTCGACGATAAATCGCCTTACCTTCGTCACTTGAGAGGGTCGCTTTCACTTTTGCTTTGTAATAATTCCAGGTCGGGTTAACCTTCATATAACGTTGCCGGCCGCCTGGTGTTTTCGCTAATTTATCCAATTGCGCTGACGGCTGGTGCTTATCTGCCCGATAGATTTTAAAATCACGTTTGAAACCATATTTATCGATTTGCTCACTATACCGATAAAAGCTAAAGCGAACCCCTAAATGATCAATATAGTAATCATCTTCGGCGTTATACTGCCAATTTTGTGAGTTAGTTGGGTCGTTTTTAAACTTGCGCTTCTGTTCCTTTTGATAAGTTGTATAGGGAATAATAGGTTGCTTTTCAAACTGATCAAGAATCGTTGTGTAATTGTATTCACTACCATAACCTGCATCAGCGACGATATGTTTAAAGAAGCCTAAGGCATGAAATTGCTTAAGAAATGGCACTAAAGTCCTTGTATCAGTTGGGTTTGAAAATAATCCGTAATCAAGAACAAATTGCTTATGAGTGGCAATTTGTAAGTTATAGCCAGGTTTCAATTCCCGATTCATCATCGGATCTTCTTTCATACACATAAAAGTCGCATCATGATCAGTCTTGGAGTAGCTATTGCGACCTTGGAAGATATCTTCGGCATGTTCATACTTTTGGGCACGAGGAATTAAGTCGTTGCTTAGCTGGTGGCGAAGTTTTTTTAGGAAACGACGACGCCGTTTCCTAACTGAACCACCTTTGATGATTTTGGATTCTTGCTCAATCTCTTCATCTAATTTAGTGATTTGCTCTCCGAGTTCTTGTTCCATTGTTTTCATGCCTTCGGCAGAAGTGACCAGCTCTGGCGCCATTTCTTGCACCACTCGTTTTTCCACTAATTCCTCATAAATCTTACTTGTCTTTTCCCTTAACTTAGCGTGGTACTTTTCCACTGCACGACGCCAAGTAAATGAATATTTATTGGCATCAGCTTCGACCTTGGTTCCATCAATAAAAACTGCATCATTTTGAATTAGGCCGTGATCTGTTAAAGCCATGGTAAAGTAGACAAAAGCACGCTTGATCAGATTACTAGCGTGCTGACTGCTCCGAAAGTTATTGATGGTGTGGTAACTATAAGTATAGTCATGGGCTAACCAACGCATTGGTAGACTCTCATCCAACATCATTTCAATCTTTCTTCCAGAATAGGTTTGACGCGAGTAGGCAAACAAGAGGATCTTAAGCATAATTGCTGGATGCGATGCAGGGCGGCCAGTAGCCGCCACCGACTCTTCCAATAGAACCTCCTGTGGAATTGAGTCGACAAATGCACTAATTAGTCGCGCAATATGGTTCTTTGGTAAATCATAGTTATAGTTTAGTACGAATTCGGTTTGCCCTATGGTATAATTTTGATACATGGAAATCGCTCCTTTTTGTTTGTTTTCGTGATAATTACATCATATCAGGAGCAACTTCCTGTGTACATAAAAACCGGATGATGAATTGTTTAAGAAATTCATCATCCGGTTTTTACTTTGGACTAGGAGTTTTTTCCCAGCCTCGCTTTTATTAACTAAGGGCTCATTGTTGTATCATCTTAGGGAAAATTTATCCTATCACACACCAAACCGGCGGCTTGCATGAAGCTGTAACAGGTCGTGGGACCGACGAATTTGAACCCGGCCTTTTTAAGTTGTTTAGCTAATTGTTTGGCTTCGAAAATCACGGTTGGAACCTCGGCCATGGTCTGAGGATGGTGATTAATAACTTGAAAATTAACGCTTTGCCAAACAAAATGATCGAAACTTTGCCCGGCTTGTTGAAATTTTTGGATCATTTGAGCGTTATTAATGATCGCAGCTAATTTTTGGCGGTGACGAATTAACCCTGGATTGCCCATTAAACGATCAATGTCGGTTGAAGTCATCGCGGCAACTTTTTTAATTTCAAAATCATAAAAAGCTTGCCGAAAATTAGCTCGTTTTTTAAAAACGGTATTCCAACTGAGCCCCGCTTGCATAATTTCAAGGCTTAGAATTTCAAATAATTTTTGATCATTGTGTTCCGGAAAGCCCCATTCGCTTTCGTAATAAATGGTCATTTCAGGAGAGCTTTCCCACCAGTTTACTTCACTCATAAGTTCCTCCATTGATTTTATTGCATTCGCAAAGCATTTTTTCTCGTTTTGCCCTATAATAAAGTAAGCAATAATTGAGAAAGGGCGCAGTTAGTTAATGAAATCAGTCCCATTTGAAGTTCCTAAAAATCAAGAATTAGACCGGGTTGTAACTTTCTTTAAAGCCTTTGGGGATCGAACCCGGTATTTGATTGTCACTATTTTAGCGCATGGCCCATTAACGGTAAATGAATTAGCCGACCGGTTAGGAACCTCCCAACCGGCAATGTCTCATCAATTAATGATTCTTCGACAAGCGGGAATTGTTGCTGGTAAACGCGATGGACGCTACATTTATTACCAATTAACTGACGATCACGTTTTAACAATTTTACGCCAAGTTCAAGCCCATACCACCCAAGGCTAATTTTAGGCACCATTTTGTTGATAAAACTAATGATTAATGTTAAATTATAGATAACATATTCACGTATGTTTATATATGAATGAAAGCGGTAAAAAAGATCGGGGGAGATTAAGGTGTTGGTAAAATTATCGAACCTAAATACAAATCAAAAACGCCAAGCAATCTTGGCAGGATTGGGAATTTTATTGCTAGTGATTGGTGTCGTGGTACCATTCCCGCAGTTTGTCAAAGCGGGAGTTTTAGTATTTGCTTACTTAGTCGTCGGTTATGACGTTTTAGTGGCCGCTGGCAAAAATATCCGGGCCGGGCACTGGTTTGACGAGAATTTCTTGATGGCGATTGCAACGATTGGAGCACTTGCGATCGGTGAGTTTGCCGAAGCAGTAGCCGTCATGTTATTTTATAAAATTGGTGATTTTTTTCAGGATTTGGCGGTTGAAAATTCTAAACGGTCAATTAGTAGCTTGCTCCAACTTCGGCCAGACTATGCTAATTTAGTATTAGCTCATGGAAAAATCAACCAAGTTTCACCATCAGCGGTTGAAATTGGGGATGTTATTCAAGTCAAACCAGGAGAAAAGGTTCCCTTGGATGGTAAGATTATTGAAGGTAGTTCCTATCTTGACACCGCGGCTTTAACCGGGGAAAGCAACCCCGTTTTTGTTAGTCCGGGACAAACAATTTTAAGTGGGACGGTAAATCAAAGCGGAGTTCTTCAACTTAAAGTTACTAAGCGCTATGGTGATTCAACCGTGGCTAAGATTCTTAAATTAGTTGAATCGGCAAGTGAAAAGAAAACTAAGGTTGAAAACTTTATTACTCGGTTTAGTCGGGTTTACACCCCAGCAGTGGTTGGCTTAGCTACTTTAGTCGCAATCTTACCCCCGCTCTTAACAGGTGGTGCTTGGTTAACTTGGCTTTATCGAGCCCTAAGTGTGCTCGTGATTTCATGTCCTTGTGCGCTTGTAATCTCTGTCCCATTAAGTTACTTTAGTGGCATTGGGGCGGCATCTAAGCAAGGAGTTTTGGTAAAAGGAAGTAATTATCTGGATGTTTTAAACCAGGTTAAAATAATGGTCTTTGATAAAACGGGAACCCTAACGGTAGGTCACTTCACGGTTAGTCAACTTCACCCGGTAGGAATTAGTTCCGCTGAACTTTTGAAATTAGCGGCGGTTGCGGAACGAAAGTCGCCCCACCCAATTGCCAAGGCCTTGGTTCAGGCAAGTAATACTAGGGAAGAAGCAAAGAAAATTACTGAAGTTGTTGGTCAAGGGGTAAAAGCCCAATACCAAGGAAAAGTCTTATTAGTTGGGAACGCTAAGTTAATGCATTCTCAAGCAGTTAAAGCTTTTGTTCCGCTAATGGGCGTTACGGGAACCGTGGTTTATGTAGCCTGGGATGGTCAATTTAAAGGGGCAATTCTGGTAGCGGATACCGTAAAGAGCAGTGCCAAAGAAGCATTAGGTGGACTTAAACAAAGCGGGATTACCCAAACCATCATGCTAACGGGAGATAATGAAGCAACTGCTAAGGCTGTTGCAACTGAGCTAGGCGTTGATCAAGTGTACGCTAACTTACTCCCAGAAGATAAGTTAAAGTTGGTTCGTCGCTTTCAAAAAACTAACCAAGGAAAAGTTGCCTTTGTCGGGGACGGACTAAATGACACACCAGTTTTGGCAGGTAGCGATCTTGGGATTGCTATGGGAGCTTTAGGATCAGATGCGGCAATTGAAGCGGCTGATATTGTCCTAATGAATGACGAACCAAGTTCAATTTTAGTAGTTCGGAAATTAGCACAAAAAACCCGCCAGATCGCGCAAGAAAATATTGCTTTTGCGATTGCCATCAAAGTTGGCTGTTTAGCTTTAGCGGCCTTTGGGATAGTAAACCTTTGGGAAGCGGTTTTTGCCGATGTGGGGGTAACGCTAATCGCTGTTTTGAATGCGCTACGCTTAGTTCGTACTAAAGCGATTCCTCAAAAGCAACAACCTACCCACCCACATCCCCAAGTGACGGTTGAAAAAGTTTAGCAAGAATAAAAATGAGTGGAAAGTCTTTGGAAGAAAAAGACTTTCCACTCATTTTTATGTTGATGTGTTGATAAACCGATTTAGTAACCATATAATTTAAGTAGCGAGGGGAAGAGGGAAAAGGGGCATAAAATGACAGTTGCAACGTACGAGCAATGCATTAATGAATTGAAACGGCTGGGGATCAAGTACTCAATGGTGGATCATCCGGCAGCTAAAACTACTGAAGAAGCCGACCATTATATTGAAGGTTACGAAGGTGCCCGGACGAAGACGATGTTTTTACACGATAAGCACCACCAGCATTACATGATAATCATGGATGATGCGAAGCGGATGGATTTCAAAAAATTCCAAGAAATTTCAGGGACCAAACGGATATCAATGGCTAAAGATGAGGAGATCATGGATGAACTCGGTTTAAAGCCTGGAATTATTTCTCCCTTTGGCTTAATAAATAATAAAGCTAAGGATATTAAAGTTTATGTTGATCAAATGGTCTTAGATGAACCGATTTGGACTTTTCACCCCAACGAAAATACGCATACGATTTTCCTCGATAATCAAGACGTTTTAAAGTTTATTGAAGCGCAAGGCTTTACGTATGAAGTGATTAATTTATAAAAAAATCCTAGTGAATTTTAATTGAAGTACCTCATAATCATTGGGGCTTTGCCCAACAATTGCAAGTTACTTCAGAATTCACTAGGATTTTTGACTTTGAGAAGAAAACTTAATTTGTTATCCAGTCTGTATTGGATCTTTGCATGTTAATCAAGAGCTAAGTTCATCGAGAAAGGGCTATTTTAAATCACCCTTTTGAATAAAGAAACGTTTAAAATTTTTGGCATAATTAAAATCGATGCGTTTACCAAGTAACCACCGCTTAAAGTTCATGTCAGCGGCATATGAATAGGTTGTGCCCCATTGACCTTGCTGAATGAGTTGTTCGGCAGTTTGCTTAGCTTGGTTATCTTTGGCGTATTTGAGGAAGGTTGCTTTCGAAACGCCAAGCCAAACCTGATACTTACTTGGATCTTGGTTAGCGTAAAGAGTTGGTTGATCTTTTAAGGTTCCTTCGATGTAGTCCATTACCGGGAAGGACGGCATTGAGTTTCCATTGAGGGAAACGAAGAAAGAGCTTCGTCCTTGCCGTGGGTTAAGGTCAAAGACTTTAAAGGTTTGATCACGTTGATCATATTTAAAGTCAAAGTTCACGTAACCCGTAAAGTTAACTTGTTCCAAGAAGTTTTGAACTTGATGGTAAAGTTGTTTATTATATTGGGGAAGAATGGCGACGTAGTTACCAACGTTAGCTGGGTTGCAGTCCTCAAGTAAAGGGTGCCCAAGGCTAAGCATTTTTACGTGGTGGTACTGGTCAACATAAGCATTCATTGTTCGCATATTACTGTCATCACCCGGGATGAACTCTTGTAAGATTAAATCCCCCTTGTAGGGACTAGCTTCATAGATAATCTTTAAAACTTTGCGAAGCCGGGCCTGGTCATTAATGATGTAGGCTTTTTCGTAACCTTCAAAGTTTCCCTTGTGCCATTCAACTGCATCGGCGGCCTTAAGGGCCACGGGGTATTCAAATGGCGAAACATAATTTTGATAGTCCAGATCAGGCTTTAAAATCGCAGTTTTTGGATATGGTAAGTTGTATTTCTCACAGACTTCATAAAATTTCTCTTTATCAGTTAGCGTGGCAATCGTCTTGAAATCAGCATAGGGACATACCATGTGTTGAGCGAGGGCGTCCCGATTTTTGGCAACTAATTCCGTGTAATCGTCACCACATGAAATTAAAAGAACTTGCTTACCGGTTTCGGCCTTAAACTTTTCGGCAGCCTTAACAAGAAGGTCTGTAAAGACATCCGGTTTTTGCAAGTCCGGATGCAAGTGAAGGTTAACGATTTTTGAATATTTAGTTGGGGCTAACTCAGCTCGTGCAAAAAGTTCGGATTTAATCCCATAGGTTTTGTGAATTGCCCGGGCCATTCCATAAGCATTGAAGTCACTTCCAAGAATAAGCGGGATAAAATTAGCAGTCATAATTATTAAGTCAAGCTCCTTTAGTAAAAAAGTTAAAAAGAGACTGGGAAAAAAACTCAAATTTTTCCCACCTTTTCTTTCATCTCCGAATGTTACTCAGTAACTAAGGTTAAAAAGCACGGCCTTAGCGGATAAGTGCGAACGAAAGGTCAATTCTAATGAATCAACCTTCGTCCTTCTTATCCCAACCAGGCCGTCAAGGAGCTTTTTTCCCAACCTCTTTTTTTCAGTCCTAGGATGTTATATAGCAAAAATAGAAATAAAACTAGTCTTTCAAAAAATTACTAGCGATTTAGTTAGTTGCAGAGTTGTCACTAGCCGCATCAATTGCCGCAATTGCCGCTCCCCGAAAACCACGCGCTTCAAGAGCACTAATGCCTTTGATAGTCGTTCCGCCAGGGGAGGTGACTTGGTCACGAAGGAGAGCTGGGGCAAAACCAGTTTCCGTTGCAAGGGTGCCGCTTCCTTTTACCATGCTAGCGACAACTTGGTAAGCAATTTGGCGGCTTAGACCATGTTTAACAGCCGCATCCGAAAAGGCGTCCATTAAAACATCAACAAAAGCCGGTCCGCAACCACCTACCACTCCAATAATATTGAGATCAGTTTCTTTGACAACGATCACATCGCCAAGTTTACCGAGGATTTCTTTAATGGTTGCTGTTATCGTTGCGGGTAAGTTTTCACGCAATGCTAAACCAATCGTTCCTGCATTTACAGCTACTGGCGTATTCGGAATCATAGCTGCAAGGGGATGATTAGGTAAAGCCTTGGCAAGTGCGGCTAAGCTAATTCCCGCAGCTGAAGAGATTATGATTGTTTCTTCATTTAGGGAAGCTAACTGACTGGCAACCTCAAGCGTAATCGATGCTGGCGTAGTTAAAATTACGACCGCGGGCTGGGCTTTAACCAAGTCAGTAGGGGTATTTACTAATTGGATCTGCTTAGCTTGCGTAAATTTCTCAACCCGGGGATTAACTGGATTAAGCGTAATTAGATCATTTTCACCAGCGGCCTTAAATCCGTTTAAAATAGCAGTGCCCATGTTACCAGCACCAACAATGGCAATTTTCACTAATCTTCACCATCCTCATTATCTAATTTAATGTAACTTGCATTAATGTAGCCAGCGTGATCCGTTTCATACCAAGTTACGCCGTTTTCATCCTTAATTCGGGCGATTAAGGTGACGACACTTCCATTTGATAACTTTGTTAGGGGAAGTCCATATGGTTGATCATAGGTGTCTACGGACCGGTTAGGAAGGAAATCAACGACTCCCTTGATCTGATTTAGTTTTAAGTAGGTAAGGTCAATAATTGGCTTCGTTGTTTTTTGTTCTGTAAATGGATCGTGTTCAACTAAGGTCATTTGGGCATCATCAAACTTAACCCATTGGTCAGCGTTGACCTGATACCAAAATTCACGAGTTGTTGTGGCAACCCGTTGAAAAGATTTCACATAGATATTTCCCGGAAGTTTATCGGGTAATGGCATTCCGCCAACGCGGTCGTAAATAGTAACGGGCGTTTTTAGATGGAGGTAAAGATCGATGTTTTGAATCTCCCCCCAAGTTTGTTTCCGGTAGTAAAAACAAACACTTTTGGCCGTATTGTCAAAGGTTCCTTTTAAGGTTCCTGTAATTTGAACTAAGTTATAGTTAGGAATTTCAATTTTTTTAATATCGTAACTTTGCCCGAGATGCCCCCGGAGAAGCTGGGGCAGGCGAAGGTTATCATTGCTATCGATGTCTCGGTAGTAGATCCAAATTGGATTACCGGTTTTGAATTCGTCTTTCATAAGGTTCACCCCAAATGCATAGTTTGTCTTAAGTATACCGCTTTAATGGGCTTGTGTCCCGCCACTTTTCGAATGATTTTTAAAGAAATTTGTAGGTTAATAATGGTAAAATAAAACATCAACTTATTACGGAGGTAAATATGCAACAACGATCGCAAATTCGCCGCCTAACCCGGCGGAGTCTACTATTAGTTTTAATTATCGTTCAAGATTTAGTTCCTTTTATTGGTAATTTACCACTTGGCCCCCTTTCAATTACTACAATGCCAATAACCGTCGCCGTAATTGCTGCTCTATATGGTCCAATTGAAGGTACCTTAGCAGGGACGGTTTGGGGAATTCTAACTTTTATTCGAGCCTTTGTTTACCCAAGTAGTGCCCTTGCACCATTAATTTTTACCAATCCCTTAATCTCGATTGTTCCTCGGATGTTAGTTGGTTTATTTGCTGGGTGGGTTTTCTGGTTAGTTCAAAAGAGTGGACGAACTGGACTAGCGGCAAGTCTGGGCGGCTTAGTAGCATCATTAACCAACACTATTCTGGTATTAGGCGGGATTTACCTGTTTGCGAATACACCGCAAGTCGCTGCCGGCTACCACGTTAGTCAAACTAATTTAGGGGTAGCTTTAGCCGCAATTGTCGGGACCAACGGAATTGCTGAAGCAGTCCTTGCTACGGTGGTAGTTCCTTTATTAGTGATCCCTTTACGGAAGGTGATCCAACGGTTAGCAAAATAAAATAGGAAGTAAATCGGTAGTTATAAATTTAAAACAACCTTATTCTAGTCTAAATCATGCATGTAATCTGGCTTCGCTAAGAAATCTCACTCTTATCTAGAGGAAAATTTCTTAGCGAGGCCTTTTTTATCTTTCCCTAAAGCTTTCTTGCCAGAGACCATCAAAGAAATGCTGTAAAGAGATTTGACTTTTGGCGGGGGTTTCATCGCCTTGGAGCCGTTGCATTTCAACATGCACGTTTTGGTATTCAAAGAGGTTATTGGCGTATTCAAGTAAAATATCATTTTCAGGATAATCGAGGCACATCGTTGCAAGATTAGTGATGCCGGCTTTTAGTGAACGACGAATCCGCTGGAAAACGACCTTTTTAGTGTGGTCATTCATTTGAAGATCGCGTTCAAAGTTGATCGCCGCAAAGTTAATATTTTGGTCAACCATTAACTTTACGATCCGCCGAATATCTTCACTCCCAGTTTCAGCCGCAATTCCTAAGAACATTAAAACTGAATTAACGTGGTCAATTCGCTTTCGTTGGGCCGATTGAGGTCGTTGATATGAAGCGGGACTGGCGAGCGCTAACTCGTAAATAGCAGCGAGGCGGTTGGTCATGTTGACATAACCACCAATTAATTGGAGTAAATGTTTAACTTCAATTGGCTGAAGGGGAGCGGCAACAACAATATCGATATTTTCTCGGTAAGCGGCTTCCCGAATTTCAGGGGTAATTTTCGTCCCCGTTAGGATAAAGCGGGGGCGGGAGTTAACATCGCGCAGGCGGCGGACAAGTTCAATCCCGTCATAAGGGGTAAGATCATTGCTGATTACCATGATATCAACCCGCAATTCCAACAAATCTAAGTAAGCCTGTGAAGCTGAGCTGCTTTGACCAACGACATAGTTATCAAAACTGCGCTCAATCAACTCTTGAAAGAGGTTGCGATTGGCTTCATTTGGGTCAGCAAGATAGAAATTCATTGCAAAATTGCTCCTTTTTTAAACAAATTTGATTTTTTTTGATGCTGATTGAAGTATAACTTAAATTGATGAATAAAGTAAAATTATTCACAATCAGAAGCTGGCTTATACATTGTTGTATGCATTTATACATTTAGCGAGGATAAATCATGCAAAATTGGTTGTATAATTTAAAGTCCTCGAAAAAATTCTCCGCAATTCTTTGAAGCATGCGTAAGTTCAACGTAAAATTTTGAAAACGCTTTCTATAATAATAATCGTAAAGAAAGTTATTACAAACCTTAGGAGGAATTAGATCAATGGCTTTTAATTTACGGAATCGTAGTTTCTTAACACTTGCTGACTTCAACACGCGTGAAATGGAATACATGTTGAATTTGGCAGAAGACCTCAAGAAGGCAAAGTACGCCGGAACTGAACAACAAAAATTAAAGGGCAAGAATATCGCCTTAATCTTTGAAAAGAGTTCTACGCGGACTCGTTGTGCTTTCGAAGTCGGTGCTAAGGATCAAGGGGCTCACGTTACTTACCTTGGCCCATCTGGTTCTCACATCGGTTACAAGGAATCAGTTAAGGATACTGCGCGGGTTCTTGGTGGAATGTTTGACGGGATTGAATACCGTGGCTTCTCCCAACGGAGCGCTGAAATCTTAGCTGAATACTCTGGAGTTCCAGTTTGGAACGGTTTAACTGATGAAGACCACCCAACACAAGTTTTGGCCGACTTCTTAACTGCTAAGGAAGTTTTGAAGAAGGAATACAAGGACATCAAGTTTGCCTTTGTTGGTGATGGTCAAGACAACGTTTCTAACGCTTTGATGCTTGGGGCCGCTGTTATGGGGATGGAATACCATGTGGTAACGCCTAAGGAATTAAACCCAACGCCAGAAGTTCTTAACAAGGCTCAAAAGATTGCTGATAAGACGGGGGCTAAGATCGTTGTTTCCAACGACATCAAGGAAGGTGTTAAGGGAATGGACGTTATTTACGCCGATGTTTGGGTATCCATGGGTGAACCAGACGAAATCTGGGAACAACGGATTAAGTTGTTAAAGCCTTACCAAGTTACGAAGGAAGTTATGGAAGCTACTGGCAATCCACATGCGATCTTCGAACACTGCTTACCTGCATTCCACGACCAAGAAACTGGTGTTGGTAAGAAGATCTTTGAAAAGTACGGCTTGAAGGAAATGGAAGTTACTGACGAAGTCTTTGAAAGTGAACAATCCGTTGTCTTCCGTGAAGCTGAAAACCGGATGCACACGATCAAGGCTGTTATGGTTGCAACTTTAGGTGAATAGTTAGGAGGATGCAGAAATGGCAAAAGTAGTCGTTGCTTTAGGGGGAAACGCCCTGGGTAAATCTCCAGAAGAACAACTGCAGTTAGTAAAAAACACTGCCGCTTCACTTGTGGGGTTGATCGATGCAGGGAATCAAGTAGTGATTAGTCACGGAAATGGTCCTCAAGTTGGTCAAATTAATTTAGGGATGAATTTTGCCGCGGAGAACGGAAAGACGGCCGCTTTCCCATTCCCCGAATGCGGTGCAATGAGCCAGGGGTACATCGGCTACCATTTGCAACAAAGTCTGCAAAATGAACTCCACAAGCGCTGGATGAAGAAAAATGTGGTAACCACGGTAACCCAAATTGTCGTTGACCAAAACGACCCGGCTTTCAAGAATCCAACTAAGCCCGTTGGTGACTTCTACACTAAAGAACAAGCTGACCAAATCGCAGCTGATAAAGGTTATACCTTTAAGGAAGATGCTGGACGCGGTTACCGGCAAGTGGTCCCATCACCACTACCACAAAAGATCATCGAACTCGATAGTATTGAAACCCTAATCAACAATGGTGACTTAGTCATCGCTGGTGGTGGGGGTGGAATCCCGGTTGTAATTACTGATGAAGGCCTTAAAGGGGTTCCAGCTGTGATCGATAAAGACCGTTCTAGCGCTTTGTTAGCTGATAACATCAATGCGGATAAATTAATTATCTTGACAGCTGTTGACTACGTTTACATCAACTTTAACAAGCCAGATCAAAAGCGGTTAGATCGGCTTTCCGTTGATGAAGCTAAGGAATACATGGCCCAAGATCAATTCGCTGCCGGTAGTATGTTACCAAAGATTCAAGCTTGCTTGTCCTTCGTGGAAGGGCACCCAGAGCGTGAAGCAATCATCACTTCCCTTGATGGGCTAGATGATGCTCTGGCTGGTAAGCTTGGAACGGTAATTCACGGCTAAACTAATTCCAATGTGATTCTCTTGATTTAACACTTTTTTAAATAGATAGGAGTGTAAAAAAATGACAAGTCCGATCCACGTTACTTCCGAAATTGGTAAGTTAAAGACGGTTATGCTCCACCGGCCAGGGCGTGAAATTGAAAACATTACCCCTGACTCAATGGAACGCTTACTTTTTGATGACATTCCATACTTACCAATCGCTCAAGAAGAACATGACTTTTTTGCTCAAACTTTACGTGACCAAGGCGCTGAAGTTATTTACTTCGAAAAATTATCTGCTGAAGCTTTAGCTGATGAAAAAGTTCGTCAAGAATTTTTGAATCGGATGGTTGCTGAATCAGGTTACGTTGCTGGAGCAACCCATGATGCTTTGATTGAATACCTTTCCGCAATGAACCCTCAAGATATGGTTGATAAGATTATCGAAGGGGTCCGGGGGACGGATATCGATCTTAAGCATGGTGATTTACAATCAGTTTCTGAAAATACGGATTGGCCATTCTTAATGGACCCAATGCCAAACGCTTACTTTACCCGGGATCCACAAGCCTCAATTGGTGATGGGATCTCAATTAACCGGATGACGTTCGCTGCTCGGCAACGGGAATCCTTAATTACGGAATACATCATTAAGCACAATCCACGCTTTGCTGGCAAGGTTGAAGTATGGCGTGACCGGAACCACACGACCCACATTGAAGGTGGGGACGAACTGGTTCTTTCTAACCACGTCTTGGCAATTGGGATTTCCCAACGGACGACAGCCGACGCAATTGAAGACATCGCTAAGAACCTCTTCAAGGACTCCGACTACGACACCGTAATTGCCATTTCAATTCCACACAACCACGCTATGATGCACTTGGATACTGTCTTTACGATGATTAACTACGATCAGTTTACGGTTCACCCAGCTATCTTGGATGACAACGGTCAAGTTGACAACTGGGTTCTTCACCCAGGTAAAGATGGCGAAATCGTGATGGAACACCATACCGACATCAAGGAAGTTTTGAAGAAGGCTTTGAACAAGTCTGAAATCGATTTAATTCCAACTGGGAATGCTGATCCAATCGTAGCGCCACGGGAACAATGGAATGATGGTTCAAACACCTTAGCAATTGCTCCAGGTGAGGTTGTTACCTACAACCGGAACTACGTATCAAATGACTTATTACGTGAACATGGGATCTTAGTTCACGAGGTTCGTTCGAGTGAATTGTCCCGGGGCCGTGGTGGTCCGCGGTGCATGTCCTGCCCAATCGTTCGTGAGGACATCGACTAGCTAAAAATTAGCGGAGGTGATCTAGATGGTACCAACGACTACCAAGGGTTACTTCCGCTTTTTTGAGCCAAAAATTATTCGGTTAGTTTTATAATTAGCGTGTATAATATAATTAATAGTAGGCTTTAGTGGCGAAAAACCATGATCGCCTATTTGCAATCATTCTTTTTTACAGGTTAGTTTATAGAATCGAGGAGTGAAAAATGGAAAACAAAAAAGGAATTAGCCGCACTGAGCTGATTGCCTTGATCGTTAGTTCCTGTATTGGGACTGGGATCTTTGGGATTACAACGAATGTTGCAGCCGCTGCTGCGCCTGGTCCAGCTTTACTAGCATGGCTATTTGTTGGAATTGGGATCTTATTTTTAGTTCTTTCGTTGAACAATTTATCAAACAAGCGTCCTGATCTTAAAGCTGGGATCTTCTCTTACGCTGGAGCCGGTTTTGGCCCGCTTGGGGAATTCATTTCTGGTTGGTCATACTGGTTGTCAGCATGGCTAGGGAATATTGCTTTTGCGACGATGCTAATGAGTTCATTAGGGACCTTTATCCCAATGTTTAAGGGTGGTCAAAACTTAGCATCAATCATTGTTGCGATTATTTTCTGTTGGATTTTAACGCTCTTAGTTAATCAAGGGGTGGAAAGTGCCTCCTTCATTAACTCAATTGGGACGGTCTTTAAGGTTATTCCACTGGTTCTTTTTATCATTTTGATGATTATTGGATTTAAGGGTGGTCTTTTTACTGCTGATTTCTGGGGCCACGTTGCTAATAATATGTCAAAGGGAACCACAACTGGTTCAGTTTGGGAACAAATTAAAGGTACGATGATGACATTGATTTGGGTCTTCATCGGGGTTGAAGGGGCTTCTGTTATGTCCCACCGGGCCAAGAACCGTTCACAAGCCGAACAAGCAACGATTATTGGTTTTATTCTTTTAGTTTTGATCTATGTTATGATTTCGATCTTACCATACGGTCACTTAAGTCGGGCCGCTTTAGCTGCTGGTGGTCAACCAGCCCTTGGAAGTGTCCTTGAAGCCGTTGTTGGTCACTGGGGGGCCGTAATGATTAACGTTGGGTTGATCATCTCAACGATCATTTCTTGGCTATCCTGGACGATGTTACCAGCTGAAACGACGATGTTAGTCGCTGATGATAAGGCAATGCCAAAGGTGTGGGGAAAGGTAAACGCTAAGGGAGCCCCAACAACTTCCTTGATGATCACTGGGGTTTTGCAAACGATTTTCCTCTTCTCCTTGCTCTTCACACAACAAGCTTATGAATTTGCTTACTCATTAGCTGCTGCTGCGATCTTGTTCTCATACTTACTGGTTGGTTTGTACCAAATGAAGTATAGTGCAGAAAACCAAGAATGGGGTCAGTTCACGGTTGGGTTGATAGCATCGATCTTCCAACTCATTTGTATGGTCCTTGCGGGTTGGAGTCAAGTGCTCTTAGTTTCCATCAGTTTTATTCCAGGTTTCATTATTTACTGGCAAAACTGCAAGGAACAAAACCACAAGATGAGCGGAGCCGAAAAGACAGTTATTATTTTAGTACTCTTGCTTTCAATCCTTGCCATCTACTTTGTTGCTAATGGCACGATTGCAATTAGCTAGGAAAACAAATATGTAATGAAAGGTTGTCCAAATCCGGGCAACCTTTTTCTTTTCCCCAATAAGGCCATGTGGGACGAACTAGATAGGATTCCTGTCGTCTGCAAACTCATGCAAGCGGTCAGCCTCCCGGAGCAACTACCATTTATTACTACTTCTCCGGTATCTGTATAACAGATATGGGGTGGTGACCTTCCAATCTTTAAATTAGTGACCTAGTCGATTTTCCAGCCTCTTTTCGCTAAGGTGTAATCCCCGTAGATCTAAATAAAAAGCGAATGAACTAGGTAACTTTCCCAATTCATTCGCTTTTCTTTTGCTAGTGTTAATAACTTAATCTCTAATCCGTAGTGGTCAAGGAACTATCAGCTGGCTTTGTTAATTCGTTTTGGCTATTTTCGGCAGTAACTACAATCTTGCCATCGTCATTTAATTGAGCAATGAGTCGATGGTCGTTATTGTGTTCAAGCACGAAGTCAGCAATTTGGTCCTCAATTTGTTCTTGAATGACCCGCCGTAATGGCCGCGCTCCCATCTTTGGGTTATAACCAAGTTCAACGAGCTTTTCTTCAACGTCTTGTGGGACTGTAACATGAAGTTCCCGGTCAGCCAACATTTGGTTAACATCATCAATCATCAAGTCAACGATCTTCATCAAATCGTCCTTGGTAAGGGCGTTAAATTCAACAATATCGTCAAACCGATTTAAGAATTCTGGCTTAAAGTAATTAGTTAACTTATCCATGACGGAGTTAACGTTGCCGTTAGTTTCAGCACCGAAACCAACGCTAGCGACCGCATCGCCAGAGCCAGCGTTAGAGGTCATAATGATGATGGTATCCTTAAAGGAAACCGTCCGTCCTTGAGAGTCGGTTAACCGACCATCATCAAGGATTTGTAAGAACATGTGCATGACGTCTGGGTGGGCCTTTTCAACTTCGTCCAAGAGAATTAAGCTGTATGGGTGCCGACGAACTTGTTCCGTTAGTTGACCAGCCTCTTCGTAACCAACGTAGCCTGGAGCCGCTCCAATTAATTTCGAAGTCGATGTTTTATCCATGTATTCAGACATGTCGAATCGGATCATCGCGTCTTTAGAACCAAAGAGTTGCTTAGCTAATTGCTTAGCTGTTTCAGTCTTTCCAACCCCAGTTGGTCCAACAAAGAGGAAGGAACCAATCGGCCGACCAGACTTGTTTAAACCAATGCGGTTCCGGCGAATTGCCCGGGCAATTTTATCTACCGCTTCGTTTTGACCAATGACGTGTTTTTCAAGTTCCTTATCAAGGTCCTTTAATTGATTTTGTTCTTGCTTTTGCAGGTCACCAACCGGAATATTGGTCTTTTCTTCGACGATTTTTTCCATATCTTTAACATCAACGATGGCTTCGTCCGTGACTTTATTTTCTTCGGCTTCTTTTTTGGCTTTGGTTAACTTTTCGACTTGATCACGGTAGAAGGCAGCCTTTTCGTAGTCTTGGCTTTCAACCGCTTGTTGTTTATGAGCTTCAGCAGTGTGAATTTGATTTTCAATCGCGTTTGGATCAACGTTTTTTAAGGTTAAGTTCTTCCGCGAACCGGCTTCATCAAGCAAGTCGATTGCCTTATCAGGTAAGTACCGATCTTGGATGTAACGGTCAGATAACTTTGCAGCCGCCATAATCGCATCATCAGTATATTTAACATGGTGGTAATCTTGGTACCGACTCTTGATCCCATCCAAAATCTTGATGGTCTCGTCGACACTTGGTTCAGCGACTTCAACTGGTTGGAACCGGCGAGCCAAAGCACCATCCTTTTCGATCTTCCGGTATTCATTCAGGGTTGTAGCACCGATTAATTGGAATTCCCCCCGAGCTAAGGCTGGTTTTAAGACGTTTCCAGCATCCATCCCACCTTCAGCGTTTCCGGCTCCCATAATTTCGTGGATTTCATCGATGAAGAGGATAATATTGTGGTTCTTGGAAACTTCTTCAATTAATTGTTGCATCCGCTTTTCAAATTGGCCCCGGATCCCAGTTCCTTGAACAAGTGAAACTACATCTAACCGGATAATTTCCTTGTTAGCTAACTTCTCCGGAACTTCACCAGAAACAATTGCGGTTGCTAAGCCTTCAACCACAGAGGTTTTCCCAACCCCAGCTTCACCAATTAGAACGGGATTGTTCTTCGTCCGCCGGTTCAAAATTTCAATTACCCGATGGATTTCCTTATCCCGACCGATTACTGGGTCGATCTTTCCTTGGCGGGCAAGGTCGGTCATATTAATTCCGTATTGGCCTAAAACGCCCTTTCCCCGTTGGCCATTGCCACCTTGGCGTTGGCCTTGTGCTTGGCCACCACCATTAGCAGCTTGGCTTTGCATATTATTTAAGGCATTCATAAAATCATCGAGGTTACCAAATCCAAAAGCATTGTTCATATCGTTTCCCCCATTTAACATTTGCATTTGTTGGTTTTGTAATTTTTGATAACAATTTTGACAGAGGTCAATCTGCATCTTTTGGCCATTCATCATCATTTGTAGATGAATGGTTGCTGGATTTTTATGACAGATTTGACATAGCATGGTTTAATTCCCCCTTGCCTGGTCATTTGACCTTTCTTGACTAATTAGCTTTAATTATACTTACTTTTTCACTTAAAGCAAGTTATCTACCTGGTTTTAAGTGAAAACAAAGAAATAAAAAAGATTGCTTTAAAAGGTTATATAGAATGAGAGAAATAAATCAGTTTAATTTGGTAATGTTTCTTAGTCATTGGATGGTAAAATATTTAAAAAGGGGGTTGGCTAATTAATGGCAGCAGATTATTTAGCTAAGTTAGAGCAATTGCGAAAAGGGGAAATTGATGAATTAATCGTCACCCCAGATGATTTTCTGGATTTTCAAACGGCTTACCGGACATATCAATTTAAGACCCAAATTACCGGGGATGCTCATCGGGACGGTGAAATTCATTACCATCGCGTTAAAAAGTAAAGTTTGAGAAGAAATGAGGAGCTTTCATCGTTTTTAACATTAAAACCGACGGAAGATTCTTGTATTTAACGCTTACAATTGCTACAATGGGACTTATAAAGTAAGTATTTTTAATACCTACTATTCTTTATGTGCTAAGGAGAATGATACAATGGAAAAACGCGATTTTAACATCACTGCTGAAACAGGTATTCACGCCCGCCCAGCTACGATCTTGGTTCAAACTGCTTCCAAGTTTGCTTCTGACATTACGTTGACTTACAACGGCAAGAGCGTTAACTTAAAGTCCATTATGGGAGTTATGTCCCTTGGAGTTGGTCAAAACGCTGATGTTACGATTTCTGCTGATGGTGACGACGAAAAGGATGCCATTGCAGCAATCGCCGACACGATGGCAAAGGAAGGCTTGGCTGGCTAAAATGGCAAAATTACTCAACGGAATTGCAGCGAGTGGTGGAATTGTCATTGCGCCAGTTCATCTGTTGAGTTACGGCAAGCCGCCGGTTAAAGATCAAAAAACAACCGATGTGAATCATGAGGTCGAACGGCTTCATGATTCTTTTCGTATTACGGCAGCTGAGCTCGAGCAGATTATCCAACAAGCAACTCGTAATTATGGAAAACAGATTAAAGAGCCTTTAGAACAGCAATTAGTAATTCTTAGAGATTGGGAATTTCCAGCATTAATTGGCCGGTTAATTGTGAGTCAAAAAATAACTGCGATTAGTGCCATTGAAAATGGGTTAGCCACTACCTTAGCAAAAATTGATCAAACTACGCGCACAGGCCATCGCCTAGCAATAGCGTATCAAGACGTGGCACAACGTTTAATCACGCATCTTCAACCACAAAAAAATGAACAACTAGATCATCGGGCGATTGTTGTATCCCATGAAGTTAGTCCCAGCTTAGTTGCTAGTTTTAATCCGCAATTGGTCGCGGGGTTAATTACCGATAATGGGGGAGCGACGGCCCACTCAGCCCTTTTGACAGCTGAACTGGGAATTCCAGCAGTCGTAGGAACTAAAACGGCAACTCAGATTGCCCAAGAGGATATGGTGGCAATTATTGATGGTGAACATGGAAAGGTGATTTTTCAGCCAACCCCCCAGGAAATCGATCATTATCAACAGTTAGCTGCTCAGTATCAACAGCAACAGCAAAGTCTTGGTGCTTACCGGGATCTAGCAACCGTGACCGCTGATGATAATCGGGTTCATGTCGCA
Organism: Lactobacillus sp. 3B(2020); assembly: GCF_013487845.1. NCBI lineage: Bacteria > Bacillati > Bacillota > Bacilli > Lactobacillales > Lactobacillaceae > Lactobacillus > Lactobacillus sp. 3B(2020). The sequence continues at coordinate 391,849 of NZ_CP047410.1, forward strand.
GCCAACATTGCCTTGCCGGATGAATTGAATCAATTGGTTAAAAGTGGTGCCGAAGGAATCGGCTTGTACCGGAGTGAATTTCTCTTTTTAAATGTTGATCATCGCGTCACAGAAGATGAACAAGTTGCTAATTATAAAGCGGCCCTATTAGCTATGCCACATGATCGAGTAGTGATTCGGGTTCAAGATTTGGGGGCAGATAAGCAACCAAGATTTGGCCAAGAAAGGAATGTAAAGCTATTTTCTCAGCGGGGGTTACGTTGGCTTTTAAAACAAGAACCAATTTTACGGACCCAATTACGGGCACTTTTGCGAGCTTCGGTCTATGGTCATTTAGGGATCATGTTTCCTTTCGTGACCACGATTGATGAATTTCAACGGGCATTAGCAATTTTGGATCAAGAACGCCGCCTTCTAGAAGAACAGGGCCATGCAGTAGCTAATAATGTTGAGGTTGGAATGATGATTGAAACGCCAGCCGCGGTCTTGATGGCAGATCAATTTGCTAAGTATGCGGACTTCTTTAGCATCGGCTCAAATGATCTGGTCCAATACCTCTTTGCAGAAGATCGAACCGATAGTAGTAACCAGCACTATGTTGCGCTGAATCCCGCTGTTTTACGGGCCATTAAACAAGTAATTCAGGCTGCGCATGCAGAAGGAAAATGGATTAGCTTATGTGGGGAAATGGCAACCTTAAAGTTAGCTCAACCATTGGTTTTAGCAATGGGGATTGATGAATTCTCACTCCCCCTCCCAGCAATCTTACCCTTAAAGCAACGCTTACAGAATTTATCAGTTCGTCAACTTCAGCCATTAGTAAAGCAAGTCCTAATGATGGAAAATGATGATGAAGTGGCAGAAGTAGTTAACAAATGGCTCCGACGCCACCAAAAGAAGTAGACCCTATTTCTTAATAATTGTTATAAAAATGGGGTCTTGTTTGCTATTGTAATAATTTGAGTTTAAAATGAGAAAATCAGCGTAATTGAGAAGTTTGACTTTTCAATTTAGACCGAAAAAATATCAAAGGAGAGGGCAGCTTGAAAATCGGTTTGTTTACAGACACCTATTTTCCGCAAGTTAGTGGGGTCGCAACCTCAATTAAAACCTTACGGGATGAATTGATCCGTCATGGACATCAGGTTTATATCTTTACAACAACTGACCCAGCGGCACCCGCTTCTGAACCAGAGAAGGGAATTTACCGTTTTAAAAGTATCCCCTTTGTTTCCTTTACTGATCGACGGATTGCGGTAACTGGTTGGCTTAAAGTTCTTCGAGTAGCTAAGCAACTGCAATTAGACGTGGTGCATAATCAAACAGAATTTTCGCTTGGCTTAATGGGGAAAATGGTTGCTCGTGAATTAGGAATCCCTTGTTTGCATACTTACCATACAATGTACCAAGATTATCTCCATTACATTGCCAATGGACGGGTTTTACGACCCAAAGATGTTGCCCGCTTAGCGCGGTTATATTTACGGAATATGGATGGGGTGATTGCCCCGAGTGAGCGGGTATTAGATACCTTAATTGGCTATGGGGTTTCTGCTCCAATCAGGATTATTCCCACGGGGGTGGATTTGAGCCGTTACCAGCAACGAGATTCCAAAGCAGAACGGCTTAAGCGTCGGGCTGAACTTGGTTTCAGTCAGGATACACCGGTTCTCTTATCATTAAGCCGATTAGCGTTTGAAAAAAATATTCAAGCTCTGATTGCAGCTTTGCCTGATATCTTAACTACGGTCCCAGATGCCCAATTGTTAATTGTGGGGGATGGGCCGGCCAGGTCGACCCTTGAACGTCAAAGTCGTGAATTAGGACTAACAGACCACATCACTTTTATTGGTCAGATTGATAATGATGAAGTTTATCATTATTATCAACTCGCGAACGTTTTTGTATCCGCTTCGGACTCGGAGTCGCAAGGATTAACTTATGATGAAGCCTTAGCGTCTGATTTACCCTTAGTTGTAATGAAAAGTGATTATACCGCAGAATTGATTGATGATGTGGCAATTGGTCAGGTCTTTCAACAACGTTCAGAATTGGTTAAAGGAGTGATTAAGTATTTAACCAGTCAACCAGCTACAGAAGATCAAGCAAAACGACAGGTTAAGTTACATGAGATTTCGGCAGCGGTCTTTGAACAACGAGTGGTCGAATTTTATCAAGAATGTGCGGAACGGGCCGCTCAAAAAACGGCACCATTCCATCGGCGGTTACCGTTTATGAGGAGTAGATGATGATAAAAATCACGATGTTCTCGCAAGCTGATTCAGTTAAAGGACAAGGGGTAGGAAGTGCTTATAACGAATTAGTTACTTTGCTAAGGGAGCGATTTAGCTCAACGTTTGATTTAGCAATCAATTCTTGGCGAACAACGGATATTAGTCACTATCACACCATTAATCCTACCTATTTTTTGTCGACTTTTTCCAAAAAACGGGGGCGCAAAATTGGGTATGTCCATTTTTTGCCCGAAACTTTGGAAGGAAGTTTAAAAATTCCGCAACCATGGCGGAGTTTGTTTTATCGATATGTAATTGCCTTTTATAAACGAATGGATCACTTGGTAGTAGTCAATCCTAATTTTATTCCAAAGTTAGTTGCTTATGGGATCAAGCAAGAAAAGATTACCTATATCCCAAATTTCGTTGATTCTAGTCACTTTTTCCCGGTTGATACTAAAAAAAAGGAGCAGTTGCGGATTAAATATCAAATTCCCCAGGATCAGTTTGTTGTTTTTGGGAGTGGGCAACTCCAAGAGCGTAAGGGAATTTTTGATTTCATCCAGTTAGCAAAACAAAATCCGCAGACCCTTTTTATTTGGGCTGGTGGTTTTTCTTTCGGTGCGATCACCGATGGTTATAAGCAACTAAAGGCAGTAGTCAAAAATCCACCTACCAATTTGCGTTTTCCTGGGATTGTTTCTCGTGAAGTGATTGCTGAATATAATAATCTGGCGGACTTATTCTTATTACCGTCTTATAATGAATTATTTCCGATGTCGGTCCTGGAAGCTTTTAGTTGTGGAACACCAGTAATGCTAAGAGATTTAAGCCTCTATCATGGCATTATTGGGGGTTACTATGAACCAGCAACGGATTTAAAGATGATGCAAACAAAACTCCGCACTTTAAGCAAAGATCCCCAAGCTTTGGCTGAGTTGAGGGACAAGTCTTGCCAAGCAGCCAAACGATATTCGAAAGATCATCTAGCACAAGTCTGGAAACATTTTTATTTTTCGCAAGTAAAGGAGCACTAAAATGTCGCGAAAAAATTGGATTGTTTTAGTTTTGATGCTTCTTGTAGGAATTGGAATCTTTGCTTTTTCACTCCGAAATACAAATTTAACCCGGTTGAGTTATGATTTGGCTCACCTTAACTGGGGATGGTTTTTGATAGCTGTTTTGTGTATTTGTCTATATTTGGGTCTTGAAGGTGTTGTTGTAAAGATTTTTATGACTGACCGGTACCCGTCCTTTACTTGGAAGGATGCTTTGCGCTTACCATTAATTGAACAATTATTTAATGGTATAACACCGTTTTCAACGGGAGGGCAACCAGCCCAACTGATGGCAATGCTGCAGTCGGGGGTTGAAGGTGGTTTGGCCAGCTCGGTGTTATTAATGAAATTTGTGGTTTTCCAGGCCATGATTGTCATCAATTTCTTGATTAGTATTTTAATCGGGTTTCATTATATTGCCGAAAAACTGCATGCCTTATCACTTTTTGTGCTTTTTGGTTTTACGATTCACCTGGCAGTAATAATTGCTCTTTTAATGGTAATGTATTGGTATTCTTTCACGAAACGATTAGTTAAGACCGCTTTAGTACCGGTAAGATGGTTTGGTGGACAGCAACGTTACCAAAAAATATGGGAAAGATTAGATACAAAGATTGATACTTTTTATCAAGAAAGCGTCAAAATGAAACGAGAGTACCATAAATTAGGAAAGGTTGCAGTGGTCACTCTGTTACAATTATTGGCTTATTATATTATTCCCTATTTTATTCTTTTAGCTTTAGGAGTTAATGGAATCAATCTCATTATGGTGATGAGCTTACATGTCCTTATTTTTATGATTATTTCCTTATTTCCAATTCCAGGAGGAACGGGTGGGGCAGAGTATAGCTTTTCAGTGCTTTTCTTGAGTTTCACTCATTCTCAAAGTAAATTGGTTTTAGCCATGTTCTTATGGCGTCTTTTAACTTACTATTTTGGAATGTTTGCTGGAATGTTTGCCATGATGATTAAACCAGATAAAGTTGAAAATTAAAAAGAGTCTGTGCAATCCAAAGGGTTTGCATAGGCTCTTTTTTTCGTTAAAATCAAATTGGGTGAGATGAAAATGATGAAATCGAAATTAATACCAATTATTAAGCGCCTCCAAGCGATGACATTGGCTAAAGATGCTCATGATCAACGCCGTGAATTTACGGCATATGGGGTTTATGTCTGTGAGGTAATTTATCGACAGTCGGAAAACGAGTTTATTATCGTCCGCAATCGTGAGCAAGAACAATTAGTTTTTGATGACCTGGACTTAGCAGCAATTGAGATCTTTAATTGCCTATATGATTTTTATGAAAGCTTTTAACTGAACTATTATTGCTTCATAATGAATTATAGTAGATAATTTACGAATAATTAGCCATTAATGAACGTGAATAACAAAGAAAAACAAAAAAGTTAAAAATAATTTGTGAAGATGATTGACAATTACTAATAGTTACCTGTATAGTAGTTATCGTTGTCACGGCAATTGAAAGTTTCAATAAAAACTTCTTGACGTAAAGTTAATGCTTTGGTAACATATAAGAGTTGCTGATGAGCTTAGTAATTAAGAACTCCAAAAATGATTTAAAAAAGTTCTTGACATCTTCTAAATCAGATGCTATAATAACTAAGCGCTAGGAATTATTTTTCCAAGCAATTCGGTAGACCTTTGAAAACTGAATAAAGTTTCGACGAATCAAATGTGTAGGGTCCTTGATCGTAATGATCGAGGCAAAACATTTGCGAAGTCAATTCGCTTAATTTATTTTTGAGAGCTATCTCAAATTCTTATTTTATATGAGAGTTTGATCCTGGCTCAGGATGAACGCCGGCGGTGTGCCTAATACATGCAAGTCGTACGCGTTGGCCCAACTGATTGATGATGCTTGCATCTGATTGACGTTGGTTTACCAACGAGTGGCGGACGGGTGAGTAACACGTAGGCAACCTGCCCAGAAGCGGGGGACAACATTTGGAAACAAGTGCTAATACCGCATAACAACATTAACCGCCTGGTTAATGTTTAAAAGATGGTTTCGGCTATCACTTCTGGATGGGCCTGCGGCGCATTAGCTTGTTGGTGAGGTAATGGCTTACCAAGGCAATGATGCGTAGCCGAGTTGAGAGACTGATCGGCCACAATGGAACTGAGACACGGTCCATACTCCTACGGGAGGCAGCAGTAGGGAATCTTCCACAATGGGCGCAAGCCTGATGGAGCAACACCGCGTGAGTGAAGAAGGGTTTCGGCTCGTAAAGCTCTGTTGTTGAAGAAGAACATGCTAGAGAGTAACTGTTCTAGTATTGACGGTATTCAACCAGAAAGTCACGGCTAACTACGTGCCAGCAGCCGCGGTAATACGTAGGTGGCAAGCGTTATCCGGGTTTATTGGGCGTAAAGCGAGCGCAGGCGGTTTTCTAAGTCTGATGTGAAAGCCTTCGGCTTAACCGAAGAAGTGCATCGGAAACTGGATGACTTGAGTGCAGAAGAGGGCAGTGGAACTCCATGTGTAGCGGTGGAATGCGTAGATATATGGAAGAACACCAGTGGCGAAGGCGGCTGCCTGGTCTGCAACTGACGCTGAGGCTCGAAAGCATGGGTAGCGAACAGGATTAGATACCCTGGTAGTCCATGCCGTAAACGATGAGTGCTAGGTGTTGGAGGGTTTCCGCCCTTCAGTGCCGCAGCTAACGCATTAAGCACTCCGCCTGGGGAGTACGACCGCAAGGTTGAAACTCAAAGGAATTGACGGGGGCCCGCACAAGCGGTGGAGCATGTGGTTTAATTCGAAGCTACGCGAAGAACCTTACCAGGTCTTGACATCTTGCGCCAACCCTAGAGATAGGGCGTTCCCTTCGGGGACGCAATGACAGGTGGTGCATGGTCGTCGTCAGCTCGTGTCGTGAGATGTTGGGTTAAGTCCCGCAACGAGCGCAACCCTTGTTACTAGTTGCCAGCATTTAGTTGGGCACTCTAGTGAGACTGCCGGTGACAAACCGGAGGAAGGTGGGGACGACGTCAGATCATCATGCCCCTTATGACCTGGGCTACACACGTGCTACAATGGACGGTACAACGAGTTGCGAACTCGCGAGGGCAAGCTAATCTCTTAAAACCGTTCTCAGTTCGGACTGCAGTCTGCAACTCGACTGCACGAAGTCGGAATCGCTAGTAATCGCGGATCAGCATGCCGCGGTGAATACGTTCCCGGGCCTTGTACACACCGCCCGTCACACCATGGGAGTTTGCAATGCCCAAAGTCGGTGGGGTAACCTTTTGGAGCCAGCCGCCTAAGGCAGGGCAGATGACTGGGGTGAAGTCGTAACAAGGTAGCCGTAGGAGAACCTGCGGCTGGATCACCTCCTTTCTAAGGAATTAATCGGAAACCTACACAGCGTTGAAACTTTGTTCAGTTTTGAGGGGTTTACCTCTCAATTTAATAGCTCGCTTATTTGGGCCTATAGCTCAGTTGGTTTAGAGCGCACGCCTGATAAGCGTGAGGTCGGTGGTTCGAGTCCACTTAGGCCCATTATGGGGAATTAGCTCAGCTGGGAGAGCACCTGCTTTGCAAGCAGGAGGTCATCGGTTCGATCCCGATATTCTCCATTACCAACGATAGTTGGTAAAAGTTTGTACTTTGAAAACTAAATAATATCTTTTCTAAATAATCAAGAAAACCGAGAACACCGCGTTATTTGAGTTTTTAACGAATATAATCGCTATCTCAATTAACTCGATTGATCGTCGATCAATCAGGTTAAGTTACAAAGGGCGCATGGTGAATGCCTTGGTACTAGGAGCCGATGAAGGACGGGACTAACACCGATATGCTTCGGGGAGTGGTAAGTACACTTTGATCCGGAGATTTCCGAATGGGGAAACCTAACTAACTTAGTCGTTAGTTGCTTGACTAGTGAATTCATAGCTAGTAAGCGGTAGACGCAGTGAACTGAAACATCTAAGTAGCTGCAGGAAGAGAAAGAAAAATCGATTTCCTGAGTAGCGGCGAGCGAAACGGAAAGAGCCCAAACCAACGAGCTTGCTTGTTGGGGTTGTAGGACTGAACGTTTGAGTTACCAAGGGGCAAGGTAGTCGAAGCAGTTGGGAAGCTGCACCAGAGATGGTGATAGTCCAGTAGACGAAACCTTACCCCCTCAGTTCAGGATCCTGAGTACGGCGGGACACGTGAAACCCCGTCGGAATCCGCGAGGACCATCTCGCAAGGCTAAATACTCCCTAGTGACCGATAGTGAACCAGTACCGTGAGGGAAAGGTGAAAAGCACCCCGGGAGGGGAGTGAAAGAGTTCCTGAAACCATGTGCCTACAAGCTGTCGGAGCCCGTTAATGGGTGACGGCGTGCCTCTTGCAGAATGAACCGGCGAGTCATGATTACGTGCAAGGTTAAGGTGGAAAAACCGGAGCCGTAGCGAAAGCGAGTCTGAAATGGGCGTACGAAGTACGTAGTTATGTACCCGAAACCAGGTGACCTACCCATGTCCAGGATGAAGGTGCGGTAAAACGCACTGGAGGTCCGAACCCGTGTCTGTTGAAAAAGGCTGGGATGAGGTGTGGGTAGCGGTGAAATTCCAAACGAACTTGGAGATAGCTGGTTCTCTCCGAAATCTCTTTAGGGGGAGCCTCGGAATTAAGAATCTTGGAGGTAGAGCACTGTTTGAACACGGGGCCCGTCATGGGTTACCAACTTCAGATAAACTCCGAATGCCATCGATTCATGTCCGGGAGTCAGACGATGAGTGATAAGATCCACCGTCGAAAGGGGAACAGCCCAGATCACCAGTTAAGGTCCCAAAATATATGCTAAGTGGAAAAGGATGTGGAGTTGCATAGACAACTAGGATGTTGGCTCAGAAGCAGCCATCATTTAAAGAGTGCGTAATAGCTCACTAGTCGAGTGATCCTGCGCCGAAAATGTACCGGGGCTAAGCATATTACCGAAACTGTGGATTCAACCGTTAGGTTGAATGATAGGAGAGCGTTCTAAGGGCGATGAAGTTAGACCGTGAGGACTAGTGGAGCGCTTAGAAGTGAGAATGCCGGTATGAGTAGCGAAAGACAGGTGAGAATCCTGTCCACCGAATGACTAAGGTTTCCTGGGGAAGGCTCGTCCTCCCAGGGTAAGTCGGGACCTAAGGCGAGGCCGAAAGGCGTAGTCGATGGCTAACAGGTTGAGATTCCTGTACTAGTTAGTTGCGTTTGAATGATGGAGGGACGCAGAAGGCTAAACGATCCGGACGATTGGAAGTGTCCGGCCAAGCAGTAAGTTAGGGTTAGAGTTAAATGTTTTAATCCGGGTTAACAAGCTGTGATGGGGAGTGAAATTATAGTAGCGAAGTCGTTGATGTCACGCTGCCGAGAAAAGCTTCTAGTGAGTAACTAACTACCCGTACCGCAAACCGACACAGGTAGTCGAGGAGAGAATCCTAAGGTGAGCGAGTGAACTCTCGTTAAGGAACTCGGCAAAATGACCCCGTAACTTCGGGAGAAGGGGTGCTGGTCGCAAGACCAGCCGCAGTGAAAAGGCCCAGGCGACTGTTTATCAAAAACACAGGTTTCTGCAAAATCGTAAGATGAAGTATAGGGGCTGACGCCTGCCCGGTGCTGGAAGGTTAAAAGGAAGGGTTAGCTTCGGCGAAGCTCTGAATTGAAGCCCCAGTAAACGGCGGCCGTAACTATAACGGTCCTAAGGTAGCGAAATTCCTTGTCGGGTAAGTTCCGACCCGCACGAAAGGCGTAACGATCTGGGCACTGTCTCAACGAGAGACTCGGTGAAATTGAATTGCCTGTGAAGATGCAGGCTACCCGCGACAGGACGGAAAGACCCCATGGAGCTTTACTGTAGCTTGATATTGAGTGTTTGTATTGCTTGTACAGGATAGGTAGGAGCCATAGAAACCGGGACGCTAGTTTCGGTGGAGGCGTTGGTGGGATACTACCCTTGCACTATGACCACTCTAACCCGCACCACTCATCGTGGTGGGAGACAGTGTCAGGTGGGCAGTTTGACTGGGGCGGTCGCCTCCCAAAAGGTAACGGAGGCGCCCAAAGGTTCGCTCAGAATGGTTGGAAATCATTCGCAGAGTGTAAAGGCACAAGCGAGCTTGACTGCGAGACAGACAGGTCGAGCAGGGACGAAAGTCGGGCTTAGTGATCCGGTGGTTCCGTATGGAAGGGCCATCGCTCAACGGATAAAAGCTACCCTGGGGATAACAGGCTTATCTCCCCCAAGAGTCCACATCGACGGGGAGGTTTGGCACCTCGATGTCGGCTCATCGCATCCTGGGGCTGTAGTCGGTCCCAAGGGTTGGGCTGTTCGCCCATTAAAGCGGTACGCGAGCTGGGTTCAGAACGTCGTGAGACAGTTCGGTCCCTATCCGTCGCGGGCGTAGGAAATTTGAGAGGACCTGTCCTTAGTACGAGAGGACCGGGATGGACATACCGCTGGTGTACCAGTTGTTCCGCCAGGAGCACCGCTGGGTAGCTATGTATGGATGAGATAAACGCTGAAAGCATCTAAGTGTGAAACTCGCCTCAAGATGAGATTTCCCATTCCGTTAAGGAAGTAAGACCCCTCAGAGATGATGAGGTAGATAGGATGGAAGTGGAAGTGCGGTGACGCATGGAGCGGACCATTACTAATCGGTCGAGGACTTAACCAAGGTAAAAGGTGGTAAGGTTACTTGAGGGGAAAGATATTGTTTAGTTTTGAAAGCACAAGCTTTCAATCCTGAAAAGGATAGAGTGTGGTGATGATGGCTTGAAGGATACACCTGTTCCCATGCCGAACACAGAAGTTAAGCTTCAACGCGCCGAAAGTAGTTGGGGGATCGCTCCCTGCGAGGATAGGGCGTCGCCACGCGATGATCAAGCCTTTGGCACCTGGCAGTTAAATGTGTCAGGGCTTGGATTTTGGAGAGTTGTCCGAGCTGGCCGAAGGAGCAGCATTGGAAATGCTGTATACGGGTTAAAGCCTGTATCAAGGGTTCGAATCCCTTACTCTCCGTTTATGACCCGTTGGTCAAGCTGGTTAAGACACCAGCCTTTCACGCTGGTAACATGGGTTCGAGTCCCGTACGGGTCATATTACTTTGGAGGATTAGCTCAGTTGGGAGAGCGTCTGCCTTACAAGCAGAGGGTCACAGGTTCGAGCCCTGTATCCTCCATTACAGCTAAATAGTTGTATAACCTAAAGATGGCTCGGTAGCTCAGTTGGTAGAGCAACGGATTGAAGCTCCGTGTGTCGGCGGTTCGATTCCGTCCCGCGCCACTTTATGGAGGAGTAGCGAAGTCTGGTTAAACGCGACGGTCTGTAAAACCGTTCCTTCGGGTTCGGTGGTTCGAATCCACTCTCCTCCACTTTATAGGGATATAGTTAAACGGTATAACTACGGTCTCCAAAACCGTCATTGTGGGTTCGATTCCTACTATCCCTGCTCAACTGAATATTTTGGCGGTATTGGTGAAGTTTGGTTAACACATCGGTTTGTGGGTCCGACATGCGTGGGTTCGAATCCCACATACCGCCCTTGTAACTAGTCATTATGATTAGTTAGTATAACTAATTGGTGGTATAGCCAAGTGGTAAGGCAGAGGTCTGCAAAACCTTTATCACCGGTTCGAATCCGGTTACCACCTTTTAGTAAAGACATGCCTCTGTGGCGGAATTGGCAGACGCGCTGGACTCAAAATCCAGTTCCCGTTGAGGGAGTGTGGGTTCGACCCCCACCGGAGGCATTTTAAAATATTCAGGTCTTTGCTTAAAAAGCGATCAGAGTTATTCTGATCGCTTTTATTTTTGTATATTCAGGGTCTACAATATTTGGTACTGCTAGGATTAAAATCCTAGCAGCCTGGTTTATGGGATTTTTTATGTATCAAAGATGATTACTGGCAAATTTAGTCATAACCATCCGTTAAAGTTGTCGGACGATTTCTAAAAGCTCTTCATTTTGTTTCAGAACTTTTTTATTGAAAACTACTCCCGCCAGTTATTTTTTATATAAAGCGAACCCCCTAACCGAGATTTAATGTCTTCAGTATAGGGAGTTCGCCACGTAATTAATACACGGGTCATGATTCACCGTTTATTTTTTCTTGGAAGAAAGCACAACACAACTTCTAAGCACATTCCGATTGACATCATTTCCATCGCAATTGTCATCTTACGGCTAACCGTTAATCCTAAAACGATTAGCCACCAAATAAGTCGGATAATATTTGTTACGATTGTCATTATTGGATCTTCTTTCCATTTTTAGGTATACCTCATAATTTAACTGTAATGTAAATTTTTTATTTTGTAAAGGGTTAAAATAGAAGGGACTTGTTAGGATTTATTAATGGCGCTGAGGGTTACGGTACTAATACTTGTAACTTGGTGGTTATTCCTGATTTTTACCTCCCAAGTTTGGAGATGTTTTCCAATGTGAATTGGTATGGCGGTTGCAATTAACGTTCCCTTAGTGACGGCGCCAAGATGGTGAGTGGTGATATCAACGCCAACAGCAATTTGATTACTTGCAAGATTTTCATTGGCCCCAAGGGAAGCGGCGGTTTCAGCAAGAACAGCATTGATGCCGCCATGTACAAATCCGAGTGGTTGGAGTATCTTTTTAGTGACTGGAAGTGATACGATAGTATTTGTTTTTGAGAGCTTTTGAATTTCAATTCCTAGGTTTTCAAGTAAATTCAATTTTAGGACCTCACTTTGAAAGGAGTTTAAAAATGGCAGACGTAAAGTGGGAAAAGGTAAAGGATTTTTCAGAAATTATCTTCGAACGAGCTGGTAAAATTGCCAAGATTACGATGAATCGGCCAGAAAAATTAAATGCATTCACACCGGTGACGGTTGCTGAAATGATTGAAGCATTTACGATTTGTCGGGATGACCGTTCAATTGGAGTAATTATCTTAACTGGAGCTGGAGATAAGGCCTTTTCATCCGGCGGTGACCAATCAGTACGGGGAAACGGGGGCTATGTTGGTCCCGACCATATTGCACGCTTAAATGTATTGGATCTCCAACACCTCATTCGTATTATACCAAAGCCGGTAATTGCGATGGTTAAGGGTTGGTCAGTTGGGGGCGGTAATATTCTCCAGCTTGTGTGTGATCTAACAGTCGCTGCTGATAACGCAAAGTTTGGTCAAACTGGCCCGAAGGTGGGGTCGTTTGATGCTGGATATGGTTCAGGTTATTTAGCGCGGGTAATTGGCCACAAACGGGCTAAGGAAGTCTGGTTCTTAAATCACTTCTACACAGCTGAAGAAGCTCTTCAAATGAATTGGATTAATCGGGTTGTTCCGCTTGATCAAGTAGAAAATGCAACTTTGGAATGGGCTAACGAAATCTTACAAAAGTCTCCAACTGCTATTCGGTTAATTAAAGCCGCAATGAACGCTGATACTGACGGTTTGGCCGGTCTGCAACAATTGGGTGGCGATGCCACAATGTTGTTCTACACTACTGATGAAGGTAAAGAGGGTCGGGATGCCTTTAATGAAAAACGGAAGCCTGACTTTGGTCAATTTCCAACTTTCCCATAAAAAATAATGAAAACACAAAATTGGTTAATCAAACAGGCCGAGTTAAATCCGCATCGAATTGCCGTCAGCGATGGTCAAATAAGTTATGATTTCGCAACTCTTCTCGCAAAAATTAAGGCTGATGCTAGTCATTTGGTAAATTTAACTGCAAAAGAGCGAGTTGGCTTGATGACGACAAATAACATCCAAGGTTACCGGTTGGCGCTTGCTCTAATATCAATTGGGAAAACGATTGTATGGTTAAACTGGCGCTTATCAACCCAAGAATTAAGGTTTCAAGTTGATGATAGTGATTTAGACTTGGTGATCGTGGATGACGTTTTAATGCGCGAAGATTTTGACCACCGTTACCAATCATTTGCAAAGGTTTTAAAACGTCCTTCAGCTAAAGCAAATTTAATCGCTGAATTTAATTTTGATAAAGTGGCAAGTATTATGTATACGTCAGGGACTACGGGGCGTCCCAAAGGAGTCCTCCAAACCTTTGGTAACCATTATACTTCAGCAATTGCGTCTAGCCTTAATCTCGGTTTGGTAGAAAATGAAGAGTGGTTATGCGTTACCCCGTTATTTCATATTAGTGGCTTTTCGATTTTAATGCGCGGTTTAGTTTATGGGATGACAGTGCGTTTAATGACGCATTTTGAGCCGCAAGCCGTTGAAAATGTTTTGGTAACTGAACCAGTTACAATAATTTCAGCGGTGCCCTACATGTTAAAAAGAATGTTAGCCCAACGGCGGCAGAGTAAACGAACCTATAATAATCATTTTCGGTTGATTCTCCTTGGTGGGGGGACAATTGATCTTGCAACACTAAAGGCTTGCCAAAATGCCAAGTTACAAGTCGTCCAATGTTACGGGATGACAGAAACTTGTTCGCAAGTAATTGCTTTAAGTGCTAAAGATGCTGAAGAACAAATTGGCTCTGTCGGGAAACCATTATTTACGACGCAACTTAAGATTATGCCAAAAACTAATGAAATTGCGATTAAAACGCCAGCGCTAACGCCGGGCTATTTAAATCAACCGCAAAAGTTTGCAACGAAGTTTAAAGATGGGTGGTTCCTTACTGGGGATGTTGGTCATCTAAATGAAGCAGGCTTTCTTTTTGTTGCGGGCCGGAAAGACGAAATGATCATTTCTGGGGGTGAAAATATCTTTCCCCAAGAAGTTGAAACCGTCTTACAACAGTACCCCGGGGTTAAAGAAGTTGCAGTAGTTGGTAAACCAGATTCAATCTGGGGTCAAACACCAGTCGCCTTCGTTGTTGGCAACGTTGATCCTGAAGGTTTAATTCGATTTGGAAGGGAAAAATTAGCCCACTATAAAGTTCCAAAAGAGATATATGGGGTTAAGCAATTACCCCGGAATGCAAGCGGTAAGTTACAACGTTTCAAATTACAGGCAAAATTTAAAAAGTGAGGTGGTAAGAAAGCTTTTAACCGGTTCTGTAGGATAAGAAAAACCGAGAAGAGAGGATTGTCTTTCAGCATTTTTTAGTTATTTTATGCCAGTCGACTTATAAAATTAAATCTAACATTTAGACTGACTTTATGAAACAAAGGAATGAGAAATTTTCAGTTCATAATGAGAAGTATAAATAAATTTTGAAACAAAATAGGATAATTGATCCTAATGATATCAAGGCGTAAAACGTTTTTTAAATTTGACGATTTCTATTTCTGAGAGTATAATTAATTACACTTTTATTAAAAAACGATGATGACTTTAACACAATATTTCTCATCTCTTTCATTAAAAGCAATGAATATATCCAATTTGGAGGAAAATTAATGGAGAAACAAAAATCGATGGATGCATCATTCTTCGGTCAACCCCGGGGACTATCGACGCTGTTTTTCACCGAAATGTGGGAACGGTTTAGTTACTACGGGATGCGGGCCATCTTACTCTTCTATATGTACTATGCGGTAAGCCAAGGTGGTCTTGGCATGAATCAAGCTACTGCAGCTTCGATCATGTCAATTTACGGTTCCCTTGTTTATCTATCAGGGGTTGTTGGTGGTTGGCTTTCTGATCGGGTCTGGGGTGCTCGAAAGACGGTCTTCATTGGTGGGGTTTTAATCATGTTTGGACATATTGCCCTTTCCCTACCATTCGGTTTACCAGCTCTTTATGCTTCGATTGCCTTAATCGTTGCTGGGACGGGGCTCTTAAAGCCAAACGTCTCTGATATGGTTGGGAGCCTTTATAACGAAGGTGATAAACGCCGGGATGCCGGATTCAGTATGTTCGTCTTTGGGATTAACTTAGGGGCGGCAGTTGCTCCATGGGCGGTTCCGTGGGCTGCTAATGGTTTTGGTTTCCACTTATTTGGTTCGACGATGAATTTCCATGCCGGCTTCTCCTTGGCAGCCATTGGAATGTTCTTTGGTTTGATCCAATACTGGCTTGATGGTAAAAAGTACCTTTCAAAGGACAGTCTTTATCCAAACGACCCAATCGATCGGGAAGGTCTAAAGCCAATTATAACTTGGACGGTTGTTGGAGTAATTGTTTTAGCTGTTGTCTTAGGACTACTTGCAGCGATGGGCCAATTAAACATCACCAACGTTATTAACATCATTACGATCATTGCGATTGCTTTACCAATCATTTACTTTATTATGATGTTAAACTCCAAGAAAGTTACGAAGGTTGAACGTTCCCGGGTAGTTGCTTATATTCCACTATTTATTGCAGCCGCAATTTTCTGGGGAATTGAAGAATCTGGCTCGGTTGTCTTAGCACTGTTTGCGGAACAACGGACGATCTTACACATTGGGGGTTGGCATTTTGCAGCGGCTAACTTCCAGACTTTGAATCCCTTGTTCATCATGATCTTAACCCCATTCTTCGTTTGGCTATGGTCAAAGTGGAAATATCAACCAAGTGCGCCAGGGAAGTTTGCGGCTGGGATGGTTATTGCCGGGCTTTCTTACATGTGGATGGCCTTACCAGGAATTATTCATGGAACAACCGCTGGTCGGGTTAGTCCATTGTGGTTAGTTGGTTCCTGGTTCATTGTTGAAATTGCCGAAATGTTAATTTCACCAATTGGACTTTCAGTGACGACGAAGTTAGCACCGAAGGCTTTCCAATCTCAAATGATGAGTATGTGGTTCTTGGCTGACTCTGCTGGTCAAGCCGTCAATGCTCAAATTGTTAAATACTATTCATCCGCAACAGAAATCCCATACTTCTTAATTATCGGGACCGTTAGTGTAGTCTTCGGGGTGATCATGTTCTTCATGGTTAAGAAGATTCACAACCTGATGGGCGGAATTGACTAATAAAATTTAATATTGAATAATGAAGAGGATGGGGAAACCCTTCCTCTTTTTTAGTAAGTAGTTTTAAATTTGAAAATGGAGCGTTGGATGGATTTTTACACTTTGCATTATCTTGAAACCAATCAACAGAACCAACAATTAGTATTAACAATTTTAATTCTTTTCGCTTTTTTAGCGGTGGTTGGCTTTATGGTTGGTTACCTTAAGAATCGGTTAAAAACAAGATATCGTGACTTAGGAATTATTGCCCTGCTTTGCTTGTTATTGTTGACGGGGATCGAAGGAGAAAAATTTATGACGCTAAACGATCAGGTGGCACGTACCACACAAATGATACCTTTCATTCGGTCAGTAGCCTTAGATGAAGGAGTTAAGCCTAATCAAATTTTAGTTAATTCGACGACTATCGTAAATGGCATGATCGTCAGGGTAAGGCCACAAAAGGAAAATTATCAAGTTACTTTTAGCAGTGACAATAAAACTTATACTTTAAAAAAAGTTCACGTAATTAACCACCAAGTTGAGGTGAAAGATTAATGCAATTAGATTATTGGCAATTGTTTGTTAAATTTGGACTCGGGTTATTAACGTTGATTGTCCAAATTAATCTCTTTGGCAAGAGTAATTTAGCGCCAACAACTGCTCTTGACCAACTTCAAAACTATGTTCTTGGGGGAATTGTTGGGGGAGTAATTTATAATCCGGCAATTAGTATTTTGCAATTTCTAATTGTTTTAATTCTTTGGACCTTAGTGGTTTTTATTATCAAATTTTTGCGGGATCATAATCGTAAAGTTAAACGGTTAATTGATGGGCGTCCAGTTCAGGTTGTAAAAAACGGCCAAGTAATTGTTGAAAATTGTATGCAGGCTGGAATATCAGCTAATGATTTAATGTTCAGATTGCGGATGCAAGGGATTTTCTCAGTTTCCAAGATTAAAAACTGTCTATTTGAACAAAATGGCCAGTTAACGGTAATTGAAAATGATGATCAAAACATTCGCTTTCCCTTAATTAGTGATGGACAAGTTAATGAAGACGTCTTAGAGTTGATCCACCATGATCATCCTTGGCTAAAAAAACAGCTTGATGAAGGGGGCTTTGAGTCGGTTAGTCAGGTATTTTTGGGGGAGTTTTTAGATGGCAAACTGATTTTGACAAGTTATGAGGGAAAATGATTATGCGGATAGCGATTAGTAGTGATAACCATCTTGATGTAAATCAAATTGACCCTCATTGGGCGGTTAATCAACAAGCGGATTGGTTAGTAAGTCACCGAATTGATCAATATTATCATTTAGGTGATCTCTTTAATAATTTTCAAAGAACACAAGCTTACGTTCATGAACTCCAACAGCGGGTAGGGGGACTTATAAAAATTCGTTATTTAGCAGGGAACCACGATCTAATTAGTGGAATTAGAGAAGAGTCGCTTGAAAAGTTAGCGGATCCGCTATATTTCCACAATTCTTACTTTGATGTTCCACAAACTGACTGGCGCTTGATTGGTATTAATGGATGGTATGACTATACGTTTTCACCCTACCAGGTTGACCGAGTGAAGGTGGCTCATTGGAAAAGAGTTTACTGGATCGATGGGGGGATCCCCCAACGAGAAACGGATCAAGCTCGCTTAGCGCGCCAAATAAATGATCTTGATGAACAACTCCAAGCAGCAAGTCAAGACAAGAAAAAGGTGATTTTATTAACTCATTTTGTTCCAACAGTCGAGTTAGTACCACCAATGCCATCTCAGTTTAACCGCGCTCGTCAAATTGAATTTTGGAATATGCTTTGGGCGATGTTAGGGAGCCAACGCTTTGGCGAAAAGCTAGCTACTTCAGCGATCGTGAAACGAGTTGTTTTTGGGCACCTCCATGGTCAACCACCAGTGTTGAAAGTTGGTGGAGTAAATTATTATAATGCAGCTGTTGGGGTAAAACGGCGCTATCGTGAATGGCAAATGCCAACCTTTATGGCTCAGTGGGAGAAACGATTAATTGTTTGGGAACTTTAATTTTTTACAATTAGGTCTTGCAATCAACCGGTAGTTTGTGTAATATAATATTCGTTGATTGTTCAGAGGAAGCAATTGATTTCCGGAGGAGTAGCGAAGTCTGGTTAAACGCGACGGTCTGTAAAACCGTTCCTTCGGGTTCGGTGGTTCGAATCCACTCTCCTCCATCTCATTATTGGGCTATAGCCAAGCGGTAAGGCAACGGTTTTTGGTACCGTCATGCGCTGGTTCGAATCCAGCTAGCCCAACTGTTAAAGTCGTCACTGCGGTGGCGATTTTTTATTTAATTAACAAAATTCTCCAAAAAGTTTAAAATTAATACTTGCAATTAGCAGTTAAATTGTGTATTATAATATACGTTGATTGTTTAATTGAAACGGTTAACCTCTTGGAGGAGTAGCGAAGTCTGGTTAAACGCGACGGTCTGTAAAACCGTTCCTTCGGGTTCGGTGGTTCGAATCCACTCTCCTCCATTTCATTATTGGGCTATAGCCAAGCGGTAAGGCAACGGTTTTTGGTACCGTCATGCGCTGGTTCGAATCCAGCTAGCCCAACTGTCAAAGTCGTCACTTCGGTGGCGGCTTTTTTGCATCAAAGGGGAAATTAAGATGGTAAAACAAGGGCAATATGCAAAAGCAAGTAAACTGGTTCATCAACGGGATAATTTTAAGAGCAAAAAGCAGAGCCAAAGTCGGGTAATTGATAGTGAACAAGCAGCTGATTTTCTTTTGGTGCGGTACGCTTTAACAACAAAGCATTCTTTACCAAAGGAATTTCGGGAGACCAATCAGCGTTTCTTACAGGAGTTAACGCCAGGAATTTTAGCGAACGGGGAAGTTGGTCAAGCTTTGCAGTCGGTCATTGTAAATGCAAGTAGTCGGGTACCATGGCAATTTTGGGCCCAAGTAAGTTTGACTTGGCCAGTGATGGCAAAGTTTTTAAAACGTGAAGTTCCAGCAATTCCGTTGGCTAAGCGGGTATATTTAAAACATCTGCCAAACTTAAGCGAATTGAACCATCTTTTGGCGCTTCAATTTGCTCATCAAGCTGCTACTTTAACCTTGTTAAAGGGACAGCAAAGTCATCAAAGTCAGCAATTAGCCCAGCAATTAGTTACCCAATTGGAACAAGATGGTCAACTAAAGTGGGCGACAATTCAAGCGCTATTCGCACCATTTACTTTTCCAATTAACCAGGCCCCTGATGAAGCGACTCTCAGTTGGTTAAGACAATTAGTAACTTTTGACCCGGTAAGTTATCGGCTACCAAAATAAAAATATGTTATTATTAGCAAGTGATTCTTTATGGAATGGGGTAATAGAATGAAACATTTTTTCACAGTTTTAGGCGGAATGGGAACGTTGGCCACTGAGAGTTATGTTCGGATTTTGGATCAACGGACGCCAACTCATTCCGATCAAGATTATTATGATTACATTGTTGTTAACCATGCGACCGTTCCGGATCGGACGACTTGGATTCTTGATCACACCAAGGCTGATCCTCGGCCAGCACTGATCGAAGATATTAAGCAACAAAGTCTGTTAAAGCCTGACTTTTTTGTTTTAATTTGTAACACAGCGCACTATTTCTTTGATGAATTACAAGCAGCCACTGAAATTCCAATTTTAAATATGATTGATGAGACGGTAAAGGAAATTTCCCGGATCAAGCCGTCCGCAAAGAAGGTTGGTTTACTGGCAACCCCGGGCACAATTAAATCAGGCTTATACGATGGATACCTTGAAAAGGCGGGGTATGAGGTTATTAAACCAACTCAAGCAATAATTGATGAAACTGAATCGTTAATCTACGATGATATTAAGATTGCTGGTCATTCGGACGGTCAGAAGTATCATCATTTAGTTCAAACAATGGTGGAAGATATGGGGGCCGACATTGTGGTGCTTGGATGCACGGAGCTTTCTTATGCCGAAGAGATGAATCCTGAAACTGAGTATCCGGTTGCGGATTCCCAGTCAATTATTGTTGATCGCACAATTGATTTGGCAAAAAAGCAAAAGCAGTAAGCTTAGGAGCGCGGTCATGCTACTTGACCATATTTTTTGTAAAATTCAGAGCGGGTGGGGAAATGCAAGTTTCTTTCCACCCGCTTTTTTGCTCTCAAAGTAAAGGTAATTTTCTCATAACTTTTAAATAATTTTGCCCAACCAAAAAAATTGGTAGCCCAATTGTTGAAGTGTTAAAATATTACGTAATACATGGATGTAGAGACGAGAGGAGCGGACAAAATGGGATCACCGGTATATATTCAAATTCATAATGAATTACGGGAAAATATCGAAGCGGGAAAATGGCAAATTGGTGAAAAGATTCCAGCAGAACGAGAACTGGCTGCTCAATTTGGGGTTAGTCGAATGACTTTGCGCCAAGCAATTCAAACTTTAGTTGACGATGGAATCCTTGAACGACGAGTGGGAGCCGGAACTTACGTTGCCAACCGTAAAGTACAAGAGAAGATGGCGGGGGTAACGAGTTTTACAGAATTGATGCATACGTTAGGGAAAGAACCATCTAGTAAGACGATTTCTTACCATTTGACTTTTCCTTCTCAAAATGAAACCGAAACTTTACAATTAAAGCCAAATGAACGGGTCCTGCGGATGGAGCGAATTCGTTATGGTAATGATGTTCCAATTTGCTATGAAGCAGCCACGGTCCCGGCAAACCTAATTGAGGGTTTTACTAAGGAAGAAATTACGACTTCTTTCTTTAAAGCTTTGGCCGATAAGGCCCATCTCTACCCAGGTCATGCGACCCAAGCGGTTTCAGCAATTAGCGCAACGGAGCGAATTGCTGAATACCTTGGGATTCGCCGGGGTGATGCGTTACTACGAATGAATCAAGTTTCTTACTTGCAAGATGGGCGACCATTTGAATATGTTCACTCACAGTATGTTGGAAACCGCTTTGAATTTATCCTGGAAAAATAAAAAGGGAGCTTTTAAATTATGGAATACTTAAATCCCGATGACAGTTTAACCTTGCATACAGATGCTTATGAACTGACGATGATGCAGACATATTGGCAACAGGGGATCGGCGACCGGAAAGCGGTTTTTGAAGCATTTTTCCGCAAGATGCCATTTAAGAATGGCTATGCTGTCTTTGCCGGACTAAGCCGGATTATTGAGTATTTAAAGCAACTTCACTTCACGCCAAGTGATATTGCTTATCTCAGGTCAACGGGGATGTTTGATCAGGACTTTTTAGATTACTTGGCTAATTTTAAGTTCCAAGGAACCGTCCGGAGTGTGGTTGAAGGGGAGTTAGTCTTTAATCACGAACCAATTGTTCAGGTCGAAGGAAATTTACTTGAAACGACTTTAGTTGAAACGGCAATCTTAAATATTATTAATTTTCAAATTATGATTGCAACAAAGGCTTCCCGAATTAAGTCAGTCGTCGGTGATCAACTAATTATGGAATTTGGGACCCGGCGGGCGCAAGAATTTGATGCTGCCCTCTGGGGAACCCGGGCGGCTTATATCGGGGGCTTTGACGCAACTAGTAACGTACGGGCTGGAAAACTCTTTGGCATTCCAATTTCGGGAACTCATGCGCATGCTTTAGTTCAAACATACCGGGATGAATACCAGGCTTTCAAAGCTTATGCTGAAACGCACCGGGATTGCGTCTTCCTAGTTGATACCTTTGATACCCTTAGAAGTGGGGTCCCAACGGCAATCCGAGTTGCCAAGGAATTTGGTGACCGGATTAACTTCCAAGGGGTCCGGATTGATAGCGGTGACATGGCGTACCTTTCAAAGAAAATTCGGCAAATGCTTGATGATGCTGGCTTCCCAAAGGCTAAGATCTATGCTTCAAATGATTTAGATGAAAAAACCATCCAAAATCTTAAGATGCAAGGGGCTAAAATTGATGCTTGGGGAATTGGAACCAAATTAATTACTTCTTATGATCAACCAACCCTTGGGGCAGTTTATAAACTAGTTTCTGTTGAAAATGAAAATGGTGAAATGGTTGATACAATGAAGCTCTCAAATAATATCACGAAGGTTTCAACTCCTGGTAAGCACCAAGTTTGGCGGATTACTGACCGGAGTGATGGAAAGAGTGAAGGGGATTATGTGACATTGTTCGATGAGGATCCACGACAACTGGATTCCTTATACATGTTTGATCCTCAATTTACCTTCTTGCATAAGACGGTTAAGGACTTCGTTGCCCGACCACTCTTACAAAATATTTTTGTGAATGGTGAATTAGTTTATGATGAACCAAGTTTGGATGAGATTAAGCATGCTCATAAAGAACGGCTAGACCGGCTATGGGAAGAATATAAACGGGATTTAAATCCAGAAGTTTACCCGGTTGATCTTTCACAAAAATGTTATGACAATAAGATGGCTTTGATTGCCAGAATTCACGATTATGTAGATAAGCTTGGGAAGGAAAGCAAAAATGACTAAACAAAGTGAAATTATTGCTACTTTAGGGGTCAAACCCCAAATTGATCCGCAAACTGAAATTGATCAACGAGTTAAGTTTATTCAAGATTATTTGTTGAAAACCGGTATGAAAACTTTAATCTTGGGAATTTCCGGTGGTCAAGATTCATCGTTAGCCGGACGGCTTTCGCAACTTGCAGTGGAGGGCTTGCGAGATAAAACGGGGGATAGCAATTATCGTTTCATTGCCGTTCGGTTACCATATGGTGAGCAAGCGGATGAAGCGGACGCAATGAGTGCAATTAATGATTTTATCCATCCTGATCAAACAGATCGCGTAAATATTAAACCAGCGACTGACGCGATGATGAGGGCATTAGCAACCGCTGGTGAGACGATTTCTGATTTTAACAAGGGTAACATTAAGGCCCGGGAACGGATGATTGTCCAGTACGCCATTGCGGGTGCTCATCACGGTGCAGTTGTTGGAACTGATCACGCTGCAGAAGCAGTAACTGGTTTTTATACTAAGTTTGGGGATGGTGGGGCCGATTTAACTCCCTTGACTGGTTTGGATAAGCGACAAGGTCGAGCGTTGCTTGAAAGGTTAAATGCTCCTGCTCATCTGTATGAAAAGACCCCAACGGCTGATTTGGAAGAAGATCGTCCCGCTTTACCCGATGAACAGGCCTTGGGGGTAACTTACCAAAATATTGATGACTATTTGGAAGGAAAGTCAGTTGACCAAGCAGTGGCCGAAAAGATTGAAGCTTGGTATCAACGTACCGGCCATAAACGTCATCTGCCAGTTACGCCAAGTGATGATTGGTGGAAGTAAAAAGGTTTTCCTAGGTTTGAGGCGCGGATAAGAATAAAACGAGCATTAAGCTCTACACTTATCCAAAGTACAGCAGAGCCGGATTGCGCTAGATATAATCTAGAATTGTGTAGCCTTTAACGCTTATCGCCTAAGTCTTAGATAATCTTAGGGCGGTCAGCTTAACTTGGCGATGAATTTTTGGAAGCTAGATTACGCGGAAGATTGCCAAAAACGATGTGATTTAGAAATTTTGGCTAGCGCTTCTACCGTGTTGTCGCCGACAATAAAATTAAACCAAATCTAGCATCAAAATTGCTGCCATGGACTAATCTTAAGGGGGAAGTATGGAACAAACAGTCATAAATCAAGTTGCAAATAATCTATCAAAATATAAAGCCTGGCAAGTTAAAACTGCTCTCCAATTAATGGATGAAGGGAATACGATTCCCTTTATTGCTCGTTATCGGAAGGAACGGACGGGGACGCTTGATGAAGTCGCCCTTCAAAAAATCCAAACGACTTATCATAAGGAGAGTGAGCTTTTTGCCCGGAAGCAGACGGTGATTAAGGCAATTAAGGAAGCCGCAAAGTTAACGCCAGCTTTGGAAAAGAAAATTAACGAAGCCCAAGATTTAGCAACGGTTGAAGACTTGTACTTACCATTTAAACAGAAACGGCAAACAAAGGCGCAAGTCGCAAAGAAACATGGTCTAATGCCACTGGCTAATTGGTTATTAACCTACTCGATGACGGCACCAACTGAAGAAGCAGCTAAATATTTGAATGACGATGTCCCAGATGTCGAAGTAGCTTTAGCTGGTGCTCATGAAATTTTAGCTGAAGCCATTAGTGAAATGAGTACTGCGCGAGCTTGGCTTAGAAGCTATGCCCAAGATCATGGTGAAATTGAAACAACTGTAAAAAAGGATGGACAAGCACTTGATGAAATGGGCGTCTACCAACAGTACTATGATTTTAAGATCCCGGTTGCTGAAATGACTTCATACCGGACCTTGGCGATTAACCGGGGAGAAAAAGAAAAGGTTCTCCGGGTAAAATTACTTCTCGATGAAGCAACGATTAAAAACTATTTTAAATTTAGACTAATTCAAGATCATACAACGAGTCCATCGGCAAAGTTAGTTGAAAAAGCAGCGATGGATGCATATAAACGCTTCTTGTTACCGGCCACGGAGCGAGAAATTCGGCGGCAATTAACGGAAGCTGCTAGTGACCAAGCGATCCAGGTCTTTGGTGAAAACTTGTACCATCTATTAATGCAAGCGCCATTAAAGGGACGGGTGGTATTAGGCTTTGACCCAGCTTATCGGACTGGATGCAAGCTGGCCGTTCTTGATCAACACGGTAAGTTATTACAAACCGCAGTTATTTATCCGCATGCGCCAGCGCCAGAAGCGAAACGTGCTGTTGCCGGGCAACAATTAAGGGACTTGATTGAAAAGTATCATGTTGAAATGATAGCGATTGGAAACGGAACTGCAAGTCGGGAATCAGAACAATTTGTGGCGAATGAATTGAAGAAACTTAGCCGGTCGGTTTACTATGTGATTGTAAACGAAGCCGGGGCTTCAGTTTATTCAGCAAGTAAGGAAGCCAGAGATGAGTTTCCAGATTTGACGGTTGAAAAGCGAAGTGCGATTAGTATTGGTCGACGACTACAAGATCCGTTAGCGGAATTAGTGAAAATTGATCCGCAAGCAATTGGGGTTGGACAATACCAACATGATTTACCAGAAAAAGAACTTGAGGCTGAACTTAGTACAATTGTTGAACGGGCTGTTAACCGGGTTGGAGTTAATTTAAATACGGCTAGTTACCAACTTTTGACGCATATTTCTGGACTGTCGGGAATGATTGCTAAAAATATTGTTAAGTACCGAGATGAGAACGGTGCTTATACCGATCGAAAACAATTGTTAAAGGTCAGCCGGCTAGGACCAAAGGCTTATGAACAAGCAGCCGGGTTCTTGCGGATTATTGGTGGGGAAAACCCACTAGATAATACTGATGTCCACCCAGAAAGTTATGCTTTGGCAAGTCAATTACTTACAGCCGCTCAAATTCAACCGGATGACTTAGGAACGGCTGAGGCTAATCGGCGACTAAAAAAGTTAGATAAACAACAATTTGTTACTGAAATAGCGGGTCTGCCAACGATTACCGATGTGATTAATGATCTCATGAAACCGGGACGGGACCTCCGCGATACGATGCCGTCACCATTGTTACGACAGGATGTCTTAAAAGTTGAAGATCTAAAACCGGGGATGGAACTACAAGGAACCGTCCGTAACGTAGTAGATTTTGGCGCTTTTGTTGACATCGGGGTTAAACACGATGGTTTAGTTCATGTTTCGCGGTTGACCAAGAGGTTTGTTAATGATCCTCGTCAAATTGTGGCTGTGGGGGATATTGTGACCGTTTGGGTTCAATCTGTGGACTTAAAGCGACAACGGATTCAACTGACAATGTTAGGACCGCAAAATGACTAATGAAGAACTCCAGCATTTAGCTCAACAATGGTCCTTAGCGGCTTTTGGGAAGCCTCTTAACCACCCGATCATTTTTAACCGCCGTTTAAGGACAACGGGTGGCCGTTATCATTTACAAGACCATCATATTGATATTAACCCCTTGATGTATGAAGAATTTGATATGGCCAACTTAAAGCGGGTTGTTTTACATGAACTATGCCACTATCATTTACACTTAGCTAGAAGAGGCTATCGCCACCGCGATGCTGATTTTAAACGTTTATTAGTAGCGGTAGGAGGATCGCGTTATGCCCCGGCGACTAGTCGAACGCGGGTAGCAAAACCCCAGCGAATTATTGAGTATCAATGTCAACATTGTGGGGTAATAATTCGGCGAAAACGCCGGTTTAACACTGATCGTTATATTTGCGCCAAATGTGGCGGTAAGTTTTTAATCAAAAAAATCGAAAAGATTTAAAAAAGGGGTTGTCAAACAGGTATTTACTTGATATTATATTACCTGTTGACGCGGCAGTGGCGGAATTGGCAGACGCGCAAGATTAAGGATCTTGTGGTCGTTTTAGACCGTGGAGGTTCGAATCCTCTTTGCCGCACTACTAAGAGCTAGGAAGAAATTTGATTTCTTCCTAGCTCTTTTTTGTATCTTTTAATGTTACTCAGCAATTACGGTCAAAGCAGTAGCCAAATGGTGTTACTTCCCGCTGGTCGCACCAGCCTTGTATGGGCTCACAAACGCTAAAGAAGTTGGCTGGCTTGCTCTGAACAATCCAACCAGACCGTTGAGAAAACCATTTTCCATCCTTTCCTATTTATATTTTTTTCAAAAGAATTGAACAAATCGTGAAAGTCAACCCTTAATATTAATTTGTGAAAGCGCTATACTATATGAGTAAACGTTTAGTAAAAACCGGCATTTAGTTTAAGGAGGTTTTCCGATGGAAGCAGAACTTAAATGGTTGGATGATCCAGTTGTTTACCGGATTAATCAGCTCCCGGCTCACAGTGATCACCAAGCTTATGCGACGGCGGAAGAAGTCTTAGATGGTAAAAGTAGTTTGGTTCAATCCTTAGATGGTCAATGGGATTTTATTTTTGCCGAAAATCCCCAGGTTCGGCCAGCTAACTTTTGGCAAAGCGATTTTGAAGGCTTTACAGACCAAATTACGGTACCAAGCGAAATTGAAATGAGTGATTATGCGCAAATTCACTACATCAATACTTGGTATCCATGGGAAGGAAAAATCTTCCGGCGGCCTGCTGGGACCCTTGAGGCGGAAGACTTACAAACTGGCTCTTTCAGTCAAGCAACGGACAATTCTGTTGGTATTTATCGGAAAAAGTTTAATTTAGCTCCAGGTTTAAAGGGCAAACAGATTCGGGTTCGGTTTGAAGGAGTTGAACGAGCCCTTTATCTTTGGCTTAACGGTCACTTTGTTGGCTATGCCGAAGATAGTTTTACCCCGAGTGAATTTAATTTAACTCCTTATTTGAAAGATGAAGACAATGTTATCGTGGTTGAAGTTTTCAAGCATTCTTCAGCATCATGGTTGGAAGATCAAGATATGTTCCGTTTCTCTGGAATTTTCCGGAGTGTTTCATTAATTGCCCAACCAAAGATTCATGTCGAGGACTTGCATTTGATGCCAACCGTTAATGACGATTTTGTTGGTGGTCAATTAGCAATGAAATTAAAGCTAGAAACTAAAGAGGCTGGTTATTTAACGGTTGATGTGGCTGATGCTGATCACCAAACTTTAATCCATGAAAAATATGAAGTTAACGATACCACAACGATTCGTCCAACTAACTTTGAACGGGTCCACCTGTGGGATACGGATGATCCCTACCTCTATCATTTAACCATTAAGGTTTACAACCAAAGTGGTACCCTTTTGGAAGTTGTGCCATATGATTTTGGCTTCCGCCGGATTGAAATTAATCAAGATCACGTAATCATGCTTAATAACCACCGTTTGATTATTAACGGGGTTAACCGCCATGAATGGGATGCTCACAGTGGGCGGACAATTACGATGGCGGATATGAAGCAAGATATTACTACTTTCAAGGCAAATAACATTAACGCTGTTCGGACTTGTCACTATCCAGATCGGTTGGAATGGTACCAACTTTGTGATCAAAACGGGATTTATATGATGGCTGAAAATAATCTTGAAAGTCATGGTACTTGGCAAAAATCAGGAGCTGTCGAACCATCATATAACGTTCCAGGTTCCTTGAAACTTTGGTTACCAGCAGTGCTTGACCGGGCTCAGACTAACTTTGAAACTTTCAAGAATCACCCAGCCATCTTATTCTGGTCATTAGGGAATGAATCATATGCTGCCGATGATATTGCGGCAATGAACAAGTTCTACAAGGATCATGATGATAGTCGGTTAACTCACTATGAAGGCGTTTGCCGTAACGAAGCTTATCGAGGCCAAATTTCTGATGTTGAAAGTTGGATGTACTTACCACCAAAAGGGGTAGAAAAGTACTTAAAGCATGCCGATAAACCATTCCTTGAATGCGAATACATGCACTCAATGGGGAACTCCGTTGGTGGGATGGGTTCGTACATTAAATTGATGAAGAAATACCCACAATATGCCGGTGGCTTTATTTGGGACTTCATTGACCAAGCCATTTTTGTAAAGGATCCGGTAACTGGTGAAGAAGTACTCCGTTATGGTGGGGACTTTGATGATCGCCATTCAGATTATGAATTCTCTGGTGACGGGATTATGTTTGCAGATCGGACACCAAAGCCAGCAATGCAGGAGGTTAAGTATTATTATGGATTACCAAAATAAGCTCCACGTAATTTACGGTGATGGCACTCTTGGACTTCAAGGGGAAAATTTTGCTTACCTGTTTTCCTATGAACGGGGTGGTTTAGAATCATTAAAAGTTGCCGGAAAAGAATGGTTGTACCGGGAACCAAAGCCGACTTTCTGGCGGGCAACAACTGATAATGACCGGGGAAATGGTTTTAACATTAAGTCGGCCCAATGGTTAGCTGCTGACTATGCTTTGCCATGCACTAAGATCACTTTAAAAGTTGATGGCCACAGGTTTAAGCACTTACCAATTGCGCCAACGACTAATCAATTTAGCAATGCCGAATATGCCAAGCAAGTTAAGCTTAGTTACACTTACCAAACCTTAACAATTCCAGCAACCACCGTTAAGGTAAGCTACAAGGTGAAGGCTGACGGGACAATTAAAGTTGTTGCTAAGTACCACGGCCAAGTTGGGTTACCCCAATTGCCAGTCTTTGGGATGCGGTTCATTATGCCAACACAAGCTACTAAGTTTGAATATGAAGGCCTTTCTGGTGAAACTTATCCTGACCGGATGGCCGGGGGCAAACCAGGGACTTATGAAGTTACTGGCTTACCAGTTACGAAGTACTTGGTACCGCAAGAAAATGGGATGCACATGGCAACAAAGTGGGTTAAGCTTACCCGGGCGTCAACCCAAAATAATGCTGACCCAGATAAGGAACCTTTTAGTTTGCTATTTAAGGCTAATAAGCATGACTTTGCCTTCAGCGCCTTACCATATACCAGTGAAGAACTCGAAAATGCCACCCACCACGAAGAACTTCCGCCAGCACGACGGACAGTCCTCGTGATTGCCGGGGCTGTACGGGGTGTTGGTGGGATTGATAGCTGGGGCGCTGGTGTTGAACCAGCTTACCACATTTCCGCTGAAGAAGATCACGAAGTTCGATTTGAAATTAAGTTACCAGAAGCATAAAAGAGAAGGCAAGATCAATGAAGCAAGAACCATTATTTTTAAAACCTGTTTTCCATGAAAAAATTTGGGGTGGTCGAAATTTGAAAACTGATTTTGGCTATGATATTCCCGAGGGTAAGATTGGTGAATGTTGGGCAATTTCAGGTCACCCTCATGGGGTAAGTGTGGTTACCAATGGCCAATTTGCGGGTCAAAATCTTGCTGATCTTTTTCATGACCAACCGATTTTGTTTGGCCACCCAACTGGCGATCGCTTCCCCTTATTAACCAAGATTTTAGATGCTAATGGAAAGCTTTCCGTCCAAGTGCACCCAGCTGATGACTATGCGATGGCGCATGAAAATGAGTTGGGAAAGACCGAGTGTTGGTATGTCTTGAAGGCCAAACCGGGTGCTTATCTGATTTATGGTCACAAGGCTAAGACCAAGGAAGAGTTAGAAAAATTAATCGATGAAGAGAAATGGAATCAACTTCTTGGTAAGTTAACGGTTAAAACCGGCGACTTTGTCTATGTTCCTAGTGGGACGATCCATGCCTTAACCGAAGGAATTGAAGTTCTTGAAACCCAGCAAAGTTCTGACGTTACTTATCGACTTTATGACTATGATCGGACGGATGACCAAGGAAATAAGCGGGAATTACACCTTGGCCCAGCTAAGGATGTCATTACGGTTCCATTCAAGTTGCCAAAGCTTCACCAAAAGACGGAACAGGTAGCAAATTCAACGATTACCACCTTGGTGACCGCTCCCGATTCACCATACTTTACGGTCAAAAAATTAACGATTTTTGGTGATTTACCACAAACTCGCGATGAAGGGCCATTTACTTTGTGCTCAGTTGTTGCTGGCGATGGTCAAATTACGGTTGGCGACCAAACTTATAATTTGAAACGGGGAACTCACTTTATCTTGCCAAATAATGTTCAAAATTGGACCTGGCATGGCAAGATGGTCGTAATTATTTCTTACCCGAATGAGGGAAAATATTAGATTGATCTAGAGGAAGTTGGAAGAAATTCCCAGCTTCCTTTTTTATCTTTGGCGGGCTAGCTGAGAGGTTGCTTATAAGTTTAATTTTTCTAATTTTCTTCTCATATATTGTAGTCAACTTGAGTAAATCAGCCTAAAATTAAGAAGGATTACATAAAAAGAGAGGAAAAAGATGTTAGCAGTATTTTTAGCAGCGCTTTCGGGAGTTAGCGTCATTTTGATGATGGTCTTGGTTGGCTTTATTGCCAATGAGCATCAATGGTTTAGTCCGGTTTCACCGAAGATTATTTCCCGCTTAGTTACTCAGGTGGCTTTGCCTGCTTATATGATTTCTACAATTACCAAGCAGTTTTCAGCGAATGAATTACACGTTTTGTTACCAGATTTACGATACCCGGTAATTTCGATGGTAATCTTGTTTGCTTTGTCCTTAGCGATTGCCCGGGCTTTGGCAATTCGGCAAAGTCACTTGGGGCTTTTTTCATCGATGTTTTTTAATTCGAATACCGTTTTTATCGGTCTACCGATTAATCTCGCCCTCTTTGGAACACCATCGATTCCTTATGTATTGGTTTACTACATGGCCAATACAACTTTCTTTTGGACGCTCGGTGTCTGGCTGATTCAAAAAGATGGTACTGGAATGGCCAAGATTAATTTTAGACAAGCGTTGGGAAAATTATTTTCTCCGCCCCTCCTTGGGTTTATTGTGGCCGTAATTTTGGTGGTTTTGCATATTCATTTACCGAAATTTATTATGCAGACTTGTGGTTATCTAGGGGGATTAACCATTCCGTTATCAATGATTTTCATTGGAATTGCGATTTCTAACGCTGGCTTAAGTCGGATCCGGTTCACGCGGGATGCCTGGGGAATTTTACTTGGTCGTTTCTTAATCGCGCCAGCTTTAATGGCCTTATTGGTTTTACCAAGCAGTATGCCAGCCTTGATGAAACAAGTCTTTATTATTCAAGCAGCGATGCCGGTGATGACGAATGCCCCAGTTGTTTCCAAACTTTATCATGCTGATTCTGAGTATGCCGCGGTAATGGTAACAGAAACGACAGTCCTTTCAATTATCGTCATTCCAATTTTGATGGTTCTGGTTAAGACTGTCATTAGATAATTATTTACTAAAAATGCTCCGGAATTAATATTCTAAGTTAATTGATCGTGATAAGATAAGAAAGGTGAGAGAGAAGGTGAACAATGCCAATTTTAGTTGTCGTTCGCCATGGTCAAAGCCAGGCGAATTTAGATAATATTTTTACCGGGTGGACGGATTCACCGTTAACGGCAAAAGGGGTGGCCCAAGCGAAAAAAGTCGGTCAAATACTTGCTAAACGCGGTTATCAATATACGGCCGTTCATACTTCGTATATGCAACGGGCAATTATTACGGCAAACTTAATTTTAGCCGCTCAAGATCAATTATATCTGCCAATCTATAAAACTTGGCGCTTAAATGAACGCCATTATGGGGCCCTTAGCGGTCAACATAAGGATGAAGTTAAAGCCCGAGTTGGTGAAAAGCAATTTAAAGCTTGGCGGCGGGGGTATTCAGCAGTGCCACCGCGGTTAAGTCAACCGCAACATGACCGACGTTATGATCGCTTAGGTGTTCAGGTACCTTTGGCTGAAAGTCTAGCAATGACTGAGAAACGGTTACTTCCTTACTGGGAAGATGCAATTGCTCCCCGGTTGTTAAATCACGAGAATCAGTTGGTGGTTGCTCACGGAAGTTCGTTACGAGCCTTAATTAAGTACCTCGAAGGCATTCCAGATGATCAAATTAATCAAGTTGAAGTTCCCAATGCTCAACCAATTATTTATCGGTTAGATGATCGCCTCAAGATTATCCAAAAAGAAATCATTGCTAATTAGAAAAAGAGGTAACCAAATGGAAATCAAAGAAATTACCGCTAATCCTAATTTAACGGGGCAAGTGCGGTTGATTGAAAATGTTACTTACGCCGCTGTTGATGGGGAGGCTTTGAAACTATCCCTCCTAGTGCCGTGGTTACAACGGTATCGGGTCCGGGAACTCAAGCAACGTCCATTATTAGTCTTTGTTCAAGGAAGTTCTTGGCAACGACCAACCTTAGGGGAAGAAATCCCGCAACTGGTTCGTTATGTCCACCAAGGAATGGTGGTGGCAACGATCCAACACCGAAACTCAATTGAAGGTCACCCTTTCCCGGCTTTTTTAGAAGACGTTAAAACGGCGATTCGCTTTTTGCGGGCCCATGCGGCTAAGTATGCGATTGATCCTGATCGGGTGGTTTTATGGGGGACCTCATCTGGTGGCAACGCTGCGCTTTTGACTGGTTTGACGGGAAACGATAAACGTTACCGGACGGCGGCTTATCCAGAAGAATCAGATGCAGTTAATGCGGTAATTGCTTGTTTTGCGCCAACTGATGTTGAAGATGTCTTTAAATATAGTAGCCAAGTCCCTGGATCTGATTTATTACAATATTGTTTGTTTGGAAAGGATCAAAAAAAGTGGCCTGATTTGAAAAAAGAAATGAGTCCGCTTTATCAAATTAAGGCCGGGCAAGCTTATCCACCATTCTTACTTTTCCATGGGGATGCTGACCGGGTGGTCCCGTATCATCAAATGGAAGATATGGCACGTGCCCTAGCGGACGCTGGTGTTGACGTCACTGCGGTCCGGGTTAAAGGAGCTGACCATGAAACTAACTTCTGGAGTCCAGCGGTTTATGATCTGGCAGCGGACTTTATCCAAGGGCAAGTCCATCCTTCCAAAACCGAAAAATAAAGATTACGAAAGGAAATTGATTAAATGGCAAAACGTTTATTAGCATCATTTGTTCCCGAACATTACGACTTGTTGATTGACATTAATCGGAAAGCAAAAACGATCAAGGGGACAACCACGATTGTTGGAAAAGCCAAAGAAACTGAAATTGCGGTCAATCAAAAATTTCTCCAAGTTAGCCAAGTATTAGTTGATGGACAACCAGTTCCATTTGAATTAAACCAAGCAAGGGAAACCATTGAAATTA
This sequence comes from Lactobacillus sp. 3B(2020), assembly GCF_013487845.1. Classification (NCBI taxonomy): domain Bacteria; kingdom Bacillati; phylum Bacillota; class Bacilli; order Lactobacillales; family Lactobacillaceae; genus Lactobacillus; species Lactobacillus sp. 3B(2020). Next base: position 425,566 of record NZ_CP047410.1, read on the forward strand.
AACTGGCTAAGCAAGGGCCAGTTACGTTAACGATTGACTACCAAGCACCGCTGACGGACACCATGATGGGAATCTATCCTTCATACTACGATGTGGCTGGGGAACGGAAACAATTAGTTGGGACCCAGTTTGAAACGACTTTTGCCCGGCAAGCCTTTCCTTGTGTGGATGAACCTGCCGCTAAGGCAACCTTTAGTTTGGCAATTAAATTTGATGAACATCCAGGCGAAACAATTATTGCCAATATGCCAGAGGATCACGTTACTAATGGGGTGCACTACTTCCAAGAAACGGTCAAAATGTCAACTTACTTGGTTGCCTTTGCCTTTGGGGAAATGCAAAAGAAATTAACCACGACTAAGAGTGGGGTCCAAGTTGGTGTCTTTGCGACCAAGGCCCATCAAGCAAAAGAACTTGATTTTGCCCTTGATATTGCTAAACGGGCAATTGAATTTTACGAGGACTTCTATCAAACCAAGTACCCATTGCCACACTCATGGCAATTAGCTCTCCCAGACTTCTCTGCAGGAGCAATGGAAAACTGGGGCTTAGTAACTTATCGGGAAGCTTATTTGCTTTTGGATCCTGATAATACCGCGCTGGATACCAAGCGTGTTGTTGCGACCGTGATTACCCACGAATTGGCCCACCAATGGTTTGGAGATTTAGTAACGATGAACTGGTGGGATGATCTTTGGTTAAATGAATCTTTTGCTAATATGATGGAATACCTTTCGGTGGATGCTTTACAACCAGACTGGCATATTTGGGAACTCTTCCAAACTTCCGAAGCGCCAATGGCCTTACAGCGGGATGCTACTGATGGGGTCCAATCTGTTCACGTTGATGTCGAGGATCCCCGGGAAATCGATGCCATTTTTGACGGGGCGATTGTTTATGCCAAAGGAAGCCGCCTTTTGGTAATGGTGCGGTCCTTAATTGGGGATGACGCCTTACGAGCAGGCCTCAAAAACTATTTTACGGCTCATCAGTACGGCAACGCCAAGGGGGATGATCTTTGGCAGGCCCTTGGTGAAGCTTCTGTAATGAATATTGGAGCGATTATGAAGGCCTGGTTGAATCAACCTGGTTATCCAGTCGTGGAAGCCAAAGTGGTTGATGGACACCTTACGTTACATCAAAAGCAATTCTTTATTGGGGATGGCCAGGATCAAAATCGCTTATGGCCAATTCCACTGAATGCTAACTTTAAAGCTCCTAAGTTGATGGAGAAGGCGGATTTAGACCTTGGTGATTACCAAAGCCTCCGGCAAGCCGCTGGGAAACCTTTACGGTTGAATGATGGAAATAATTCCCACTTAATTGTTAAGTATGCTCCCGAATTGCTTGATGATATCCTAAATCACTTAAACGAACTAGACCATATTACGCAATTACAACTCTTACAAGACCTCCGTCTCCTAGCGGAAGCTCACCAAATTAGCTACGCTGATTTAGTTGGTTTACTTGGCAAGTTTAAGGCTAGCCAGTCAGCCATCGTTAATGATGCTCTTTATCGAATCGCAAGTGAATTGCGGGACTTTATCGAACCAAACACACCAAGTGAAACTAACTTAAAGCAATATTTTGCAACCTTGAGTGCTGATCAAACTAAGCGGTTAGGTTGGGAAAAACAAATAAATGATGATTTTGATGCTGAACTAATGCGGCCAACGATTTTGTCAGCTGCCCTCTACGCGGAAGATTCGGCCGCAATTGCCGCCGCTCACGCCTTGTTTGAACAACATTCAGCAGCTAAATTGCCAGCAGACGTACGGGCTTTAGTCTTGCAAAATGAAGTGGTTAACTTTGGCTCTGGTGAACTCTTTGACCAATTATTAGCTGACTATCAGCAAACGAGTGATCCTAGTTACAAGCAAGACCTTTGCTTTGCCTTAACTAAGACTAAGGATGCAACCTTGATTGGTAAGTTAATTGATCGTTTTGAAGATGCCAAGACCATTAAACCGCAAGATCTTCGGGCTTGGTACCGGGGCTTACTTGCCACCCCAGCTGGTCAACAAGCGGCCTGGGATTGGATTCGTGACGAATGGGACTGGCTAGATGCAACGGTCGGTGGCGACATGGAATTTGCAACCTTTATTACGGTTACTTCTGCCATCTTCCATACCCCAGCGCGTCTTGCTGAATTTAAGGCCTTTTTTGAGCCCAAAGTCAATACGCCTGGCTTAACCCGGGAAATTCAAATGGATGTTAAAGTCGTTGAGACCAAGGTAGCCTTAGTTCAAGCTGAGGCTCAAGCGGTCAATGAAGCCGTGACAAGGATGATTTCGAAGTAAATATAAAATGGCACGGAAAACTGGTTTCCGCGCCTTTTTTGAAAGGAAAAAACGTAAATGGATTTATTAAATCAAATGCAACACCACGTTTCGGTACGTGATTTTGAAGCTACGTCGTTGAGTGATGAAGTAAAAACAAAGCTGTTCCAAGCTGCTCAATCTGGTTCTTCCTCAAATTTTGTTCAAGCCTTTACTATCCTGGATATTAAGGATCAATTGGTTCGCAATGAACTTGCCGAAATTTCGCAAAGTGCCGCTTATGTGAAAAAGAGTGGTGGTTTCTTTGTTTTTGTTGCTGACCTGAACCGGCAAGCGCAAATTTTAAAGGCGAATCATCAAAGCTTAGCCCCTTTGAAGAACTTGGAATCTTTTTTAGTAGCGACGGTTGATACCACGATTGCCGCTCAAAATATGGCCTTAATGGCGGAATCAATGGGGTTAGGAATTTGCTATATCGGTGGCATTCGGAATAACCTGGCGCGTGTTGCAGAGTTATTGAATTTGCCAGCATTAACAGTACCACTCTTTGGGATGACGATTGGGATACCAACGGTGAAGAACGAAGTCAAGCCCCGGTTGCCACTCAACCAATTTACTGCCGTCGATCAATATCCTAGAACCGGTTTTACCGAGCTTAAAGATTATGATCAAGCGGTCCACCAGTATTATTTACATCGTTCAAGCCATCAAAAAGATACGACTTGGACCCAAACTCAGGCAACTTTTTTTGCTGAATTACGCCGGCCAAAAGTGGCTCAATTTGTTAAGAAACAAGGATTTGAACTTGTTAAATAAAAAATGGAGTTTCCCAATCAAAGTAGTTGGAAAACTCCATTTTATTTAGAAATAGGTAATTTAACGATTAACCAACTCAAGATTAAGCCGGTCAAAGTGAATGGCAACCAGGCAAACCCAATTGGATAAAGGGGTAAATAGTGGTTGGCAAAATCAATTAGCATTTGTGCCCAGCTAGTCTGCGAAAGTACCGGTGGTAAGGCTTTTACTAGATCAAAGCAAGCTGGGATTAAGGTTAAACAAGTGGTCAAGCGATATAAAAGAACTTGCTGCTTAAAGTGTGGCGAAACAATTCCGAGCAAGATCAAGGCAATCATTAATGGGTAAAGAAAAACCAAAATTGGTAGTGACCACTTAATGATTGAATTAAGACCTAAATTAGCAATTAAAAATGAGATCCCACACGAAAGGCGGAGGAAGTTCTGATAAGAAACTTTAGGGAAAAGCCGGTGAAAATCTTGCGAAAAGGCCGATACCAGTCCCATTCCAGTCGTAATGCAGGCGAGAATAGTTAATAAAGCTAATAATATATCTCCGCCGGTACCAAGATAAAAATGAGCAACTTGAGCCAGGGTGGTGCCGCCATTCGCTGCCAAGCTAAAGTGATGCCGACTTGTTGCTCCTAGCCAAATTAAACCGACGTAAATGATGGCGATCCCGCTTATTCCAATCAGACCGCTGCGGATGGTAGCGAGGGCTTCTGTTTTACGGTCTTGAACCCCCATTTCACGGAGGGTGGTAATAATGGCTACCCCAAAGATGGAGGCACCAAGGCCATCCATGGTGTTATATCCTTCTAAAAAGCCATTTGAAAAGGCACGATTCTGGTAGGTTGCAGTAAAAGTCGCGGTTTTGGCGGAACCCATGGGGTGAATGAAGGCCAAGATAAAGATGATTGCTAACAGACACAAGAAGAGCGGATTAAGATATTTTCCAATCCAATCGGTAATCTTACTCGCATTAACCATTGCTAAGTAACTCAAAGTAAAGAAGAGGGCGGTGTATATCAGTAGCACCAGCCTTTGATTATGGGCTTGAATATGTGGGGCGATGCCGATCGCATATGAAACGGTTGCCGTTCGTGGGGTCGCAAACAAAGGTCCCAGGGTAGTTTGAACGACAATTAGAAAGATTAATGCCGGCCATTTACCAAGTGGCTTGGCCAGGCCATCAATCCCGGTCGAACGAGTTAAAGCCAAGGCTAACAAGGCTAAAAATGGTAAGAGGACTCCGGAAAGTAAAAATCCTCCAGCCGCTACGAGCCAATGTTGACCAGCTAATTGGCCAAGATGAATGGGAAAAATTAAATTGCCAGCGCCGAAAAGCATCCCAAAAAAGAGCGAACCAAGGATTAGATAATCTTTTGAGCGTAATTTTGTCACGTTGATCGTATTCCTTTCAAAGTTTAATTTCGATTTTCACACAATCAAACATTATACCATACTATTAAGCGTTCCTAGTTTTAGCCCAAATGGGTTAATCAAGGAAGAAACAACAACCGAACTGCAATTCAACGTGGACCAACCAATTCTCCTCAAAACTAGACCAATATTTTTTTAGCGCCAAGTAAAAGCAGTTAGCGAATTATTTACACATCATTTGTATCCGTTTCCATTATCTTTAAAACGGGCTAGTTCAAAACGATAATGATAATAGTTTCACAAGCAAACGTTTAACAATAGAGTAAAACCCAATAAAACAAGCCGAAAAGTTTGTTGACTTTTTCACATTACTCCCGTAAACTTATAACCGTAAACAAGATACAAATGATTTAAGAGTTCAAGGAGGACTGTTTAGAATGGCTAAGCAGAATGAAGCTCAAACCCCTGAAGTTGATAAGAAGGCTCGCGCGGAAGCGATGGTTGACAAGCTAGTTAAAAAAGCTCACGAAGCCCTCGATATTATGCAAGGCTTTGACCAAAAGAAGGTTGACTACATTACTCACCAAATGGTTGAAGCTGGGCAAGACAAGCACATGGAATTAGCGATTGAAGCGGTTAAGGAAACTGGCCGGGGAGTCGTTGAAGATAAGGCAATTAAGAATATGTTTGCCACTGAAGAAATTTGGCACAACATTCGTAAGGATCACACTGTTGGTGTTATTAAGGATGACAAGGCAGATGAGTTGATCACGGTTGCTGAACCACTCGGGGTTTTAGCCGGGATTACTCCAGTTACCAACCCAACGTCAACCACGTTGTTTAAGGCCATCATTGCGATGAAGACGCGGAACCCAATTATCTTCTCATTCCACCCCCAAGCTTTGGAATGTTCCCGTCATGCTGCTAAGATTGTTCGGGACGCGGCTATCGCTGCTGGTGCGCCAGAAGGTGCCATTCAATGGATTGACGAACCAAGCCGGGAAACTAGTACTGCTTTGATTAACAACCCCGGAATTGCCTGCACCCTTGCTACGGGTGGCCCCGGAATGGTTAAGGCTGCTTACTCTACTGGTAAACCAGCCTTAGGGGTTGGTCCTGGTAACGGTCCAGTTTACATTGAAAAAAGTGCTAACCTTGCCCGAGCAATTAATGATATTGTACTTTCCAAGACTTTCGATAACGGGATGATCTGTGCTACTGAAAACAGTGCCGTAATTGACAAAGACATTTACGAAGAAGTTAAGGCCGGCTTAGAAGCCAACCGAGTATACTTTGTCCCAAAGAAAGAACACGCTAAGTTACGAAAGACGATGTTCAACGAAAAGACCGGTGGTGTTAATGGTCCAATTGCCGGGATGTCTGCTATGAAGATTGCTAAAATGGCTGACATTAAGGTTCCTGAAGATACCCAAGTCTTAGCAGTTGAAATCAACGAAATTGGTCCAAAGGAGCTTCTTTCTGGTGAAAAATTAAGTCCAGTACTTTCTGTTTACCGGGCCGAAAGTAAGGAAGATGCCTTTGCTAAGTGTAGTGCCCTTCTTAACTACGGTGGGCTAGGACACACGGCTGCTATCCAAACTACTGATATGGATCTTGCTCGTGAATACGGGGTTGAAATGAAGGCTTCCCGGGTTATTGTTAACTCACCATCTGGCCTTGGGGGGATTGGTAACATCTACAACCGGATGACGCCATCTTTGACCTTAGGGACTGGTTCATGGGGTGAAAACTCCATTTCCCATAACGTTACTGACTACGACTTGCTCAACATTAAGACAATTGCCAAGAGGCGGAATAACATGCAATGGATTAAATTACCACGGATTTACTTCGAACGGGACTCTGTTCGTTACCTCAAGGACATGCCAAACATTAACCGGGTCTTCATCGTTACTGGACCATCAATCTACGCTCACGGCTACGTTGACGTTGTTGTTGACCAATTGAAGTTACGGCAAAATGATGTACAATACTTAGTCTTCTCTGATGTTGAAGCAGACCCAAGTACAAATACGGTTCAAAAAGGGGTCGCTTTAATGAAGTCCTTTAAGCCTGATACAATCATTGCTCTTGGTGGGGGTTCACCATTGGATGCTGCTAAGGGGATGTGGATGTTCTACGAAAACGAAAATGCTTCCTTCTTCGGTGCAAAGCAAAAGTTCTTGAATATTCGGAAGCGGGCTTACCGGTTCGATAAGCCAAAGAAGGCTCAAATGGTTGCGATCCCAACGACCTCTGGGACTGGTTCTGAAGTAACACCATTTGCAGTTATCACGGACTCCGAAACGCACGTTAAGTACCCATTAGCTGACTATGCTTTGACACCTGATGTTGCTATTGTCGATCCACAATTCGTTGATACCGTACCAAAGGGTAACATTGCTGCTTCTGGATTGGATGTTCTGTGTCACGCTATTGAATCCTACGTATCTTCAATGGCTTCTGACTACACCCGGCCACTTTCCTTGCAAGCAATTAAGTTGGTCTTTAATAACTTGACGGCTTCTTACAATGGAGATGAAACAGCCCGGGCTGAAATGCACAACGCTTCAACCTTAGCCGGGATGGCCTTTGGGAATGCCTTCCTTGGGATCAACCACTCAATTGCTCACAAGCTTGGTGGGGAGTTTGGTTTGACCCACGGAATCTGTATTGCCATCACGATGCCACACGTTATCAAGTTCAACGCAACCTTGCCTAAGAAGTTCAGCACTTGGCCAAAGTACGAAGCCTTCCGGGCTGCTGACGATTACGCAACGATTGCGCGGACGATTGGCTTAACGGGTGACTCGAACGAGGAATTGATCGATAAGCTTTGTGACAAGATTAAGGAATTAGCCCACTCTGTTGGGGTAACCCTTAGTCTGAAGGCATGGGGGGTTGACAAGGCCCACTTCGACAAGGTGGTTGACAAGTTAGCTACCTTGGCTTACGAAGATCAATGTACAACGGCTAACCCACAAGAACCATTAATCAGCGACCTTAAGAAGATCATGATTGCTGAGTACGATGGTAAAGGGGTCGAAACTAATTAATTAATCTTATGCTCTAACAGTCCTCATAAATCAAAAAGGTGCAGTTGAGAATTTTCTCAATTGCACCTTTTTTGCTAATGTAAAAATTTAAACTGATGATGATCTTCAAAAAGTTTAGCGATTTGCAGTAACTGACTTTCTTGTCCTTTACCAGCCACAAATTGAATACCAATTGGCAAGCCGGTTTTCGTTACGTGAGTTGGAAGACTAATTGCTGGTTCACCGGTCAAGTTAGCTTGCTGGGTGAATGGTGACCGGGTTAAGGCAGCTAACCATTGGTCCCAAATGAATTGTTGTTGCTCCTTTGGACTTAATTCGGTAATGTGGAGCATGGTATCAATTTCTGCTGCGGTATTTAATGGCTCATCAATCTTCGGCGCCGTCATTGCCGTGGATGGGGTCAAAAGTAGATCGTACTTCTGATGGAACTTAGCCATTTGTTCACCCGCAAAATCCCAAGTACTCAATGCGCGACTGTATTGACTAGCAGTAACATGAGTCCCGGTTTGGTAGAGGGCCCAAGTTAATGGCTCCATATCGTCACTCGTAATTGACCGGCCTAAACCAGCTTCAATTTGGTCAAACATGGCGGCGGTTTCGCCTTCGTTCATCAAGTAATAAGTATCCATGAGGTGTTTACCATCAGTTGGCCAAGTAATTTCTTCGGTTTTAATTCCTTGACTTTCTAAGAATATGACCGCTTCTTTAACGGCTTCAATCGCTTCTTGGTCAACGGGTGTTCCGACTGGCGAAACAGTGGTGTAACCAACCGTTAAATTTGGCTTGGTAGCTAATTGGTTAACAAACCCTTTTTCATTCAGTGGAACTTGGAAAACCGCGGCCGGTTGAAGAGCTTGCAAACAATCTAATAATTGGGCGGTGTCGGTGACTGACCGGGTAATCGCAAAGTTACCAGCTGCTCCTTGCCAAGATCGCCAATCACCTGGTCCCGTTACGATTCGGCCACGGGTTGGTTTTAGGCCAATGGTTCCCGTCCAAGAAGCTGGGATTCGAATCGAACCACCACCGTCACTTGCGGCAGCTAGGGGAAGCATACCAGCGGCAACTACTGCTCCTGCCCCACCGGAAGAACCGCCAGGGTAGTAATCGAGGTTCCACGGATTATGGGCATTCCCGTACATTTTCGAGTCCGTAACGTTCTTAAAGCCAAATTCGGGATAGTTAGTCTGGCCGATAATGATGAAGCCGGCAGCTTCCAGTGCTTTGGTAAAATTGCTGGAGCTTTGGGCAATGGTATTACCAAAAAGGCGGTTACCATTGGTTGATGGAAGTCCTGCTTTAGCTTGTCCAAGCCCCTTTAACAAAAGGGGAACACCAAGAAATGGTTGACCATGATCTTGTAATTGAGTAGCTTCTTTTTTCGCTGCCGCTTGTCGTTCACTAATCACCGCGTTTAATTGCGGATTTTGCTTTTCAATCATTGCAAAGACGGTATCGATTAATTCACTACTTGAAATCTCTGTTGCCCTAATCATTTGGGCGAGCTTGATAGCTGGTTGTAATAATAAATTTTCTGTCATCAGCAACCTCCTATGTTTCACGGGGAACAAGAACTATTTTTATGATATCACTTTTAACTTGTAAGCGTTTAACAATCGTGGTTAAATTAAAGACGAATCATCACTAATTTGTTAATTTTGTAAAGAGAAGGGATCAAAAATGGGGGATTTGTTAACTCGATTATCAATACCAGGCTTTTTTGATGCTAAATTGGCTTTCGACTCAATTCCAACGATTTTAAGTGGTCTGCCAATGTCCTTATTTTTGTTAGTAGTCTGTTTTAGCCTTGCAAACATTTTGGGCTTTATCTTGATGTTAATGCGGATTAGCCGAATAAAGTTTTTACAATGGCCTGCCCGTTTTTATATTTCCTTTTTCCGGGGTGTGCCAATGTTAGTGGTCCTCTTTCTAACCTATTTTGGGTTAAATCTAGATGCCTTACCAGCCGCGATTACTTCCTTAACGATTGTCCCAGCGGCCTTTGTGGCTGAATATTATCGGTCAGCTTTTCTTGCCATTGATCCGGGACAAATGGATGCAGGCCTTTCACTTGGCTTTTCCTACCTTGGAGTGGTTTATCATATTCTGCTTCCCCAAGCTTTTCGGATCGCCATTCCGTCATTAGGGAATGTATTGCTAGACTTATTTAAGGGAACTTCTTTAGTCGCAATGATTACGATTTCTGAAATGTTTATGCAGGCAAAAATTGTAGCGGGTGCTAATCAGGACTACATGACCATTTATATTGTTATTGCCGTAATTTACTGGTTGGTTTGTTGCCTAATGTCATTTGGTCAGGATCTGTTGGAACGTCATTTAAATCATAATTTAGTGTAATGTTTCACTTTGTTAGCGCTTGCATTTTTTGTCGATTAGGTTATTCTTTAATTAACAAATTTAGGAGGTATTGTCCATTATGCTTTTCAAATCTAGACGGTTTAAGGTGATTGCTTTAGCCGCGATGTCCTTATTAGTTGTTGGCGGTTTAGTTGCTTGTGGTAATCAAAACCGTGCAAGTGACAAGAAGACTTTGACGGTTGCCACTTCTGGGACCCTTTACCCAACTTCTTATCATGATTCAAAGACTAAGAAATTAACTGGTTATGATATCGAAGTTGTTCGCGCGGTGGCCAAAGATCTTGGAATGAGGGTTAAGTTCAAGGAATATAACGTTGACGGTCAATTGGCTGCTGTTAAGTCTGGTAAAGCTGATTTGGCAGTCAACGACTATGCGATTTCTCCAGCCCGGAAAAAGCAATTCTTGATGACGACGCCATTTAAACACTCCTTTAACAGCATTGTTGTCCGGGCTAGTGATAACTCCGGCATTAATTCCTGGGCTGATATTAAAGGCAAAAAAGCTGCTGGGGAAGCCGGAACGGGTTATCAACGGCTAGCCCAACAACTTGGTGCGCAACTCGTTAATTACGACAACGTTTCTAACGACGTTTACCTCAAAGATGTTAAGAACGGTAAGACTGACTTAATTATGAATGACTACTACTTACAAAAATTAGCTTTGAAGGCTGTACCAAATAGTGGGTTAAAGATCTTACCTAACATGTACTTTACTACCAACCTTGATGGTGCTGGCGAAGGAATGTTGATTAACAAGAACGACAAGGACTTACAAAAGAAGATTAACAAGTCGCTGAAGAAGTTAATCAAAAACGGCACGATCAAGAAGATCGCTATGAAGTACTATGGTGCCGATGTAACGCAAAAGCCAAAGGTTCACATTTCCAAGCACTTTACGATTTCTGATAAATACACTGGTCGAAACTAGGGTTTTATAATGAAAGCCACTCAATCATTTTCTTGATTGGGTGGCTTTTTATCATAGCTTAATTATTTTAACTTTACTAATCAATCAACTTAATATTAAAAGAAAATCAGAAAGTATGTGTAATTTGACACGAATTAAACTTAGTACTCCAAATTAATTGTTGGAAAGCCAAGTTGCTGAATGATAGTTGGATCATGTTCGACCATGATGAGACTTGGATGGACAGTCTGAAGAACGTTAACTAATTGGTCTTGATTATAGGTGTCGAGGTAGTTAAAGGGTTCATCTAAGAGATAAAGATTAGCCGGAGTTAATAAACAGGTAGCGAGGGCGAGCTTACGCTGTTGACCAGCACTGAGCTCGTCGGTTGCGTGGCGAAATGTGTTACGCTGAAAGCCGAGCTTATACAGCAAATTTAAAAGGGCTTCCTTTTCTAGTCCGTGGGTTTTGGCATACTCATCAAGTTTTTGGTGGTCATAATTAAGTTGTTGGTGGAGGTAGCTGATGGTTAATTGCCTTGGAAAATCACAATCGAAACTTGGTGACTGGTTTGTAATTTGCTTTGCAAGATAGTTGAGCAAGGTTGTTTTTCCAATGCCGTTTGCTCCGGTAATAATTAACTGATGGTCGCGTGCTAAATTGAAATTTAAAGGTTTAAAAAGGGGTGATTGCTCCTCGTTTCTGAGGCTAAGATCATGAACTGTGAGGAGCTGGGGAGTTGAAGCTGGCTGATAGTTCATTGTTAATTCTGAACTCTGCTCAATATTTGTTAACAGGCCTTTTTTAGCCTTAATTTCGTTATTTAGGCGATGATTAAGATTAATTGATCTTTTCATCATCCGGGCCGCTTTAGCCCCTAGAAAACCACGATCGCCATGGGCCGCGTGGTCTTTTTTAGTTTCCGCCTTGTTGGCCCAGGTTTGTTTTTCCTGAACAGTTGCTTTTAAGCGACGAATTTCTTTTTTGAGTTGTTCATTATTAGCTTGATTGGTTTGGTCTCGTAAATCTTTTTGGGCACGATAATTTGAATAGTTGCCTTGTTGCAGATAAAGTTGCTTAGCTTCAATTACTAAAACGTGGTCAATGACTTGGTCAAGGAAACCACGATCATGGCTAGTGATGATAAAGCCTTGCTTTTTTGCATGTAAATATTGAGTTACTGTCTGGCGGGCTTGGGCGTCTAAATGGTTAGTTGGTTCATCTAAGAGGACAAAACTTATGGGGTCGGCAAAAGTACAAGCTAACTGAACCTTTGTCTGTTCACCACCAGAGAGGGTGTTAAAGGGTTGCCAAAGAATGTCAGCTCGAGTATTAAGCTTGGCTAACTCTTTAGCAATTTGCCATTCTTCAATCGGCACAATTTCTTGGATAGCCATAATTGTTGGAAGATTGGGAGACTGAATATTTATTGGATAACTAGCAAAGGATTGGTGAGTGATAATTTTTCCTTTTCCGTGAAGCTGACCCTGAATTAATTTAAGGAGGGTCGTCTTTCCCCGCCCATTACGACCTAATAGACCGAGTCGCCATTGGTCGTCAATGATAAGGTTAATATCGTCAAAAAGTGGCCCTTCGCCTGGATAGGCAAATGATAAGTGCTGAAGAGTAATGTTTGACATCAGGAACTCCTTTCTTGGTGGCCACTTTGATGAAGGAGAGAAAAATAAAAAGCCCCTGCACTTGGCAAGGACTTTTTAAGTCGTTTGAGAAGAGCTAAGAAGTTAATACTTCTTGGTCTTTATCGGATCTTAAAAGGCTTCGATAACAAGGCAATTCTCAGGTTAAACTAAACTAGTCAACGCCAAAGTGGTCACCCAATCGAGTGACTAACAATTGCAAATTGTCTAGCTTTAGTCCAACAATGGCAGAAGCCTCCTTTTAATTATGGTTTATTCTTTATCGTCTGCGTTTTTTCCGTCGTTAGGACTAGCAACGTGATAATCACTATCAGCCATTGCTTCAACCGCTCCAAGCCGATAACCATTTCCGACTTGACTAAAGAAGTCATGGTTGGATGTGGTGGTAGAAATTCCATTCATTACAACAGGGTTTACGTCTTCGTCAGTATCTGGGAAGAGTGGATCTTGCCCTAAGTTCATTAAGGCCTTGTTGGCATTGTAACGGATAAAGGTCAATACGTCATCGGTCCAACCAACTTGATTGTATAATAATTGGGTGTATTTTTCTTCGTTATCATAAAGTTCATAAAGAAAGTCGTACATCCAATCCTTAATTTCTTGTTGCCGTTTGGTGCTAAGTTGTTTCATACCCACTTGGAACTTGTAACCAATGTAGGTTCCGTGAACTGATTCGTCCCGGAGAATTAACTTGATGATTTCAGCGACGTTGTTTAATTTGTTATGGCCAAGGTAGTAGAGTGGGGTGTAAAAACCAGAATAGAAGAGAAAAGTTTCCAGGAAAACATTGGCAATCTTCTTTTTTAATGGGTCTTCGTTTGGATCCAAATAGAGGTTTCCAATCTTAATAGCCTTATTTTGAAGATATTCTTCAGTGTCTGACCAGTGGAAAATTTCTTCAATTTCATCGGGCGTGTTCAACGTGGAAAAAATCGTTGAATATGATTTGGCGTGAACCGATTCCATAAATTGAATGTTGTTCAAAACCGCCGTTTCATGTTGGGTCTTAACATCTTCCTTTAAAGCAGTTAGGCCAGCTTCAGATTGGAGTGTATCCAATAGGGTCAAGCCCCCAAAGACGTGACCAACAACCCACCGGTGATCATCGTCTAATTCGCGCCAGTCGTCCATATCGTTAGAAACTGGAATCCGGGTATCTAACCAGAATTGTTCAGTTAGTTTTTCCCAAGTTGCTTTATCAATCATATCGGAAACCCGATTCCAATTGATTGCTTTATAGTTTTCAATTGCCATTTTTATTTATCCTCGGTCCTTTTAATTTAAATTTAAGAAATAACTATTCAATTGTAGCATGCTAATCGTGAAACTTTAATTAATAACGCCTAAATTACACAGGATTCACATTGGTTAGCGCCAATTTCACCACTGTCGTCGGTGAAGGTCCGGATGTAGTAGATCGACTTAATCCCTTTTTGGTAAGCATAGTGACGTAAGATGTTTAGATCCCGGGTAGTCATTTTATCCGTCCGCCCGTTCTTCCATTCATACATTCCTGCTGGAATGGTTGACCGCATGAAGAGGGTCATTGAAAGGGATTGGTCGACGTGTTCTTGGGCCGCCGCATAGGTATCAATAACTGACCGCATATCTGTATCGTATGCTGACTTGTAGTATGGGAGGGTGTCGTTGCTTAGATATGGGGCAGGGTAGTAGATCTTCCCAATCATCTTTTCTTGCCGTTCTTCAATCCGATTGATGATTGGATGCAAGCTTGAAGTCGAATCACCAATGTAAGAAGTTGATCCATTTGGGGCAACCGCCATCCGGTAGGCATTGTAAAGGCCATCTTTTTGAACCTTGGCCTTCAAGGCTGCCCAGTCATCGGGACCAGGAATGAAGAAGCCATCAAAAAGCTGCTTTACTAAAGGTGTCTTTGGTCCCCAGTCTTGGTTGAGGTACTTGTCAAAGTATGAACCATCAGCGTAAGTACTCTTATCGAATTCGTAGAAACTTTCACCCTTTTCGCGGGCCAATTCGTTGGAAGCAACCAAAGTCCAGTAGTTTAGCAACATAAAGTAAACACTAGTAAATTCAATTGCTACTGGACTCCCGTACTGGATATGGTGCTTAGCTAAGAATCCGTGAAGCCCCATTGCGCCGAGTCCAACTGAGTGGTAAAGGTCATTTCCTTTCCGAATTGAAGGAACCACCGTTAAACTTTCCGCATCAGAGATTGTGGTCAATGCCCGCATCATTGCCCGGACAGACCGTCCGAAGTCGGGGCTTTCCATTAAGTTAGCAACGTTGGTGGAACCAAGGTTACATGAAACGTCAGTCCCTAAGATATCGTAAGATTGATCATCAGCCACAACTGAAGGGGCTTGAACTTGGGCAATTTCAGAACAGAGGTTACTCATGATAATTTTCCCGTTAACGGGGTTGTTTCGGTTTTCAGTGTCGATGTTAACAATGTATGGGTAACCAGATTCTTGTTGGAGTTTTGAAATTTCGTCTTCAAGTTCCCGAGCATCAATCCACTTTTTGGTGATTTCATCATTAGCGACTAATTTGTCGTAGTCCTTGGTGATATCAACGTAGGCGAATGGCTTACCATAAACTCGTTCCACATCATATGGGCTGAAGAGGGCCATTTTTTCACCCTTTTCAACTAATTCGTAGAACTTATCAGGTACCGTAATCCCTAAGGAAAGGGTCTTGAGTCGAATTTTTTCATCCGCATTTTCTTTTTTGGCAGATAGAAATGCCACAATATCAGGATGGAAAACTGAAATGTAAACAACACCAGCTCCTTGCCGTTGGCCAAGCTGATTGGAGTATGAGAAAGCATCTTCCAATAATTTCATAACTGGTACCACGCCACTGGCTGCACCCTTAATTTTTTTGATTGGGGCGCCGGCTTCCCGGAGGTTAGTTAAGTTAATGCCGACTCCACCACCAATTTTAGAGAGTTGGAGGGCAGAGTTGATCGTCCGGCCGATTGTATTCATATTATCAGTGGCTTGGATTTCAAAGCAGGAAACAAACTCTCCCCGGCGCTTCCGCCCAACGTTTAAGAAGGTTGGGGTAGCTGGTTGGTAGCGTTGATGGATTAATTCGTCAGCGAGATCCATGGCAAGCTCTTCATCCCCATCAGCTAAGTACAGAGCATTCATTGCTACCCGGTCAATGTAGTTTTCCAAGTAGTACTCCTTATCGTTTGTCCGCATTGCATATTGGGCGTAGAACTTGTAGGCCGCCATAAAGGAATGAAAATGGAAGTTAATCCCTTTTAGGTAGTCATACAAACGAGTGATGAAGGTCATTGAGTACTTTTCAATGAATTCCTTTTCTAAATAGTCGTGATCAATCAACCAGTTTAACCGTTCTTCAACGGAACCAAATTTTTTGGTGTTGGGGTAAACGTTAACTTCTAGAAAGTTTTCAAGGGCCTCTTTGTCCTTATTTAATTGGATTTGTCCATTCTTAGGCAAATTGATTTCATTATTTAAATCAAAGTACTTGACTTGCGTCATATCAATATCAGAAAGTGCCATGTTTTCCTCCGTACAATTTATTAATAATATATATAGGAAAAGAAGTGGAATAAAGTTTCGATAGTTCCACCCCTTGAGGCCAGTTAAGGATAAACCTCACAAAAAAGAGCGTAGGCAAAGGCGCCTACTACTCTATGGTAGGGCTGCCGGGGCACGCCCCAGCAATTTATCTGGGGGACCCTAGAAAGCCAACTTCTTAAGCATGTCTGGCCGGAAACCAGTGAAAGCAACACCGTCAGGTAATTTAACAACTGGGGTTGCCTTAAAACCTTCAGCCTTTAATGAGTTAATATATTCTGGTTGTTCATCAATGTTGTGTTCTATGAAGTTAACGTTGTGCTGTTCTAAGAAACGCTTCGTCATCTTGCACTGTACGCAATTATTTTTTGAAAAAACGGTTACCATAATTAAATCCCCCTAATACGAATTTGATGTTTTAAAGTATAGCCGATTTTTGGGAAAAATCAATCCAAAAAACACCATATCTCGTAGTTAAATAAAAACTAAATACAAGATATGGTGTATTAATTCGGCTTTTATTTCGCTTTCACAGGGGCCAAAATTTTTTTCAAAATGAATTTTAGGTCATTTAAAGTTGGCACCCAACGAAAATTCATTATACACTGAATCGGAATAAAAAACAGTGGGTGAAATTTAAAAATGATGACAGAAATCGATTATATGCGCGCCGCCATGGCAGAAGCAGAGCAAGCAGAAATTTTAGGTGAGGTTCCAATTGGAGCAGTGGTTGTTCATGATGAAAAAATTATTGGTCGTGGCCATAATATGCGTGAAAAATTTCAAGACGCAACTTATCACGCCGAGGTACTTGCAATTATGGAGGCATGTCAGAATTTGGGAAGTTGGCGACTTGAAGATTGCGATCTCTATGTGACACTAGAGCCTTGCATTATGTGTAGTGGGGCCATTATTAATTCACGGATTAAGCGAGTAATTTATGCGGCTCCTGATCCTAAAGCCGGAGCAGTTGATTCTTTATATCATCTACTTCAAGATGAGCGATTAAATCATCAAGTTGAAGTTAAAAGTGGGGTTTTGGCAACTGAATGTGGTGACATGCTCCGTCATTTTTTTCGGATGATTCGGAAAAAGCGGAAAGCAGAGCGTAAACGTCAAAAAGAAATCGCTAATTAAAAAATAATTTAAGTTTTGACTAGCATTTCTTCTATAGATAAGGTAAAGTAGTAAGTGCCGTAAGGCCATAAAGCAAGGTTGGACTCGCGAATCGTGTCAGGACCGGAAGGTAGCAGCACTAAGGATGCTCCGGCTTGTGCTTTATGTACATAGGAAATGGTCGTGATTTTCGACTGACGTTTCTGAGTAACATTCGGAGATAAAAAAGAGGCTAAGAAGAAACTCGTGTTTCTTCTTAGCCTCTTTTTAATTTTCTTAAGATAAATAAAACATCGTTATGAAAGAAAGCAATCATTTTCAAAAACTTCTTGAACATGGTAGAATTAAAAATGTGAATTTAAATTAGAATGGAAAAATACCGGGTATTTTAGGATTTTAATCCTACACCGGCAAATTTATTTGGGGAAGGACAGGACGCATTAATGGCGAACATACTTAGAAAGTGGATTGAAAGTGACCGGCGAGAACTTCGGCGGATCAATAAAATCGCAAATAAGGTTGAAAGTTATGCCGATCAGATGGCGAAACTAACGGATGATCAATTAAAAGCTAAAACAACCGAATTTAAGAAGCGTGTGCAAGAACAAGGAGAAGACCTTGACAAGATCTTACCAGAAGCCTTCGCGGTTGCCCGTGAAGGAGCAAAACGGGTTTTAGGTCTCTACCCATTCCACGTGCAGATCATGGGGGGAATTGTTCTCCATGAAGGGAACATTGCCGAAATGAAAACCGGTGAAGGGAAGACCTTAACGGCTACGATGCCGGTTTACTTAAATGCCCTAAGTGGAAAAGGGGTTCACGTTATTACGGTTAATGAATATCTTTCGCAACGGGACGCCGAAGAAATGGGACAACTTTATCACTGGTTAGGTTGCTCTGTCGGGGTTAACGGTGCGGAAAAGACGCCGGATGAGAAGCGGGAAGCCTACAAGTGTGACATCATGTATTCCACGAACAGTGAAATTGGATTTGACTATCTTCGTGATAACATGGCGGTTTACCAAGAAGATCAAGTTCAACGGGGATTAAATTATGCCATCGTTGATGAAGTTGACTCAATCTTAATCGATGAAGCCCGGACGCCATTGATTATTTCTGGTCCCGGGACAGGGACTTCAAAGCTTTACCAACAGACTGACCGGTTTGTAAAGAAATTAAAGAACGAGGACGACTACAAGATTGACCTTGAATCCAAGACCGTTTCTTTGACAGACCAAGGGATCCAAAAAGCGGAAAAGTACTTTAACTTAAAGAACCTTTATGATCCTGATAACACCGCCTTAACTCACCACTTGGATCAAGCCTTGCGGGCTAACTACATCATGCTTAAGGACAAGGACTACGTAGTTTCCGATGGTGAAGTCTTGATCGTTGATTCCTTTACCGGTCGGGTAATGGAAGGTCGGCGATTCTCTGATGGTTTACACCAAGCAATTGAAGCTAAGGAACACGTCGAAATTCAAGAAGAAAATAAGACGATGGCCAATATTACCTACCAAAACCTTTTCCGGATGTACAGTAAGCTAGCTGGGATGACCGGGACGGCGCGAACCGAAATGGAAGAATTTCGGGAAATTTACAATATGGAAACCATTACCATTCCGACTAACCGGCCTGTAGCGCGGAAGGATGAACCAGACCTGCTTTATCCAACTTTGGAAAGTAAGTTCGCGGCCGTGGTAAGACGGATTAAGAAGCTGCATGAAAAGGGTCAACCAGTCCTTGTCGGAACGGTTGCTGTTGAAACTTCGGAGTATCTTTCCCACTTGTTGGATAAGGAAAAGATTCCTCACGTGGTCTTGAATGCTAAGAACCACGCTAAGGAAGCAGAAATCGTTAAGAACGCTGGTCAAGTTGGGGCGGTTACAATTGCTACCAACATGGCTGGGCGGGGGACTGATATTAAGCTTGGCCCTGGTGTTAAGGAACTAGGCGGTCTTGCCGTTATTGGGACGGAACGCCACGAATCCCGGCGGATTGATAACCAACTTCGGGGACGTTCTGGTCGCCAAGGGGATCCTGGTTTATCTCAGTTCTACCTTTCCCTTGAAGATGATTTAATGAAGCGGTTCGGTGGTGATCGGATCAAGGCCTTCTTGGATCGGATGAAGGTTGAAGGTGAAGATGCGGTGATCAAGAGTCGTTTCTTAACTCGGCAAGTTGAATCTGCGCAAAAACGGGTTGAAGGGAACAACTACGACTCCCGGAAGAACGTCTTGCAATATGACGATGTGATGCGGGAACAACGGGAAATCATCTATAAAGAACGGCAACAAGTCATTACCGAAAAGAAATCTTTGAAGTGGGTCTTAATGCCAATGGTTAAGCGGACTATTCAACGGGAAGTCGACCAACACACCCTTGGTAATCCTGAAGATTGGCAACTTCAAGGCATTCTTGACTTTGCAACGGAAGTCTTGGTAAAGCCAGATCAAATTAGTATGCGGGATCTCGTTGGTAAGGATGCTAATCAAATTGTGGACTACTTAATGAGTTTAGCTGAAGGAGTTTACAAAGATAAACAACGCCAACTTTATGATGCGGCGCAAATGCTTGAGTTTGAAAAAGTAGTTATCCTCCGGGTGGTTGATTCTCATTGGACCGACCATATCGATGAAATGGATCAATTCCGGCAATCAGTCGGTTTGCGGGGGTATGGTCAGTTAAACCCACTGGTTGAGTACCAAACCGCTGGTTATCACATGTTCGAACAAATGATTGCCGACATTGAATACGAAACGACTCGGCTCTTTATGAAGTCTGAGATTCGCCAAAATGTAACACGGTAAAAATAAAGAATTACGATCGGGTGGAACCCCAGTCGCAAGGGGAACTTTGCGATCCGGTTCGCCCGGTTTTCTTTTAAAGGAGCAGAATTTTATGGAACTAAGTGAAGTTAAAAAACAATTAGAAGCCATACAAGCAATGATTGCGCGCTTCGGGAGGTCTCTTTGACTTAGATGCCTTAAATGAAAGCATCGCAATTAATGAAAACAAAATGGCCCAACCGGACTTTTGGAACGACCAGAAGGCGGCACAAAAGTTAATTAGTGAAAATAATGAACTTAAAGCTCGGCGAGATCAATTTACTACCCTTCGGGACCAGGTAAATGATCTGCAAGATACCCTTGAGTTATTAATGATGGAAAATGATCCAGAGTTACAGTCAGAAATGGAAACCCAACTTAAGCAGACGCAAGTAGCGTTGGATGCGTATCGGCTTAGTCAATTGCTGAGTGGTAAGTATGATGCTAAGGATGCCATTCTGGAAATTCACCCTGGAGCTGGTGGTACCGAAGCCCAGGATTGGGGCGAAATGTTACTGCGAATGTATACTCGTTGGGCAGATCAACACCACTTCACGGTTGAAATCGCCAGTTATGAAGCGGGAGAAGAAGCGGGGATTAAATCCGTTACTCTCTTAATTAAAGGACATAATGCGTATGGTTATTTACACCCAGAAAAAGGGGTACACCGGTTAGTTCGGATTTCTCCGTTTGATTCAGCTAATCGTCGGCATACTTCCTTTGCCTCGGTTGATGTTATGCCTGAACTTGATGAAGAAGTTGAGGTTAATATTGATCCAAGTGACTTGAGGATCGATACTTTCCGTTCTAGTGGGGCGGGTGGTCAACACATTAATAAGACTGAATCGGCGGTCCGGATAACCCACTTACCAACCGGGATTGTAACCTCTTCGCAAGCTGAACGGTCGCAACTGCAAAATCGGGTTACGGCAATGAATATGTTGAAGTCAAAACTTTACGAATTAGAAGAAGAAAAGAAGGCGCAGGAACGGGCCAAAATCGAAGGTGAACAAGCTGAGATTGGGTGGGGGTCCCAAATTCGGTCTTATGTTTTCCACCCATATTCTTTGGTTAAGGATAATCGAACAGGGTATGAAACCCATGATGTGCAGGGAGTAATGGATGGTAACCTTGACCCGTTCATTAATGCCTACTTACAGTGGAAACTAAGTAAAAAGACAACTGATTAATTGCGGTTTTCTATCATAAATATTATGATTAAGGTAATTTCTTAAAGATTTTGACAGTTAAGGAGGAGGATTTTTATGGCTAGTCGGCGTAAAAGACGTAAACGGTTAACCCGTTCAGCAAGTGATCGGCGCTTGTTAGGAGTGCTCGGTGGCTTTGCCCAGTACTATGGAATCAAGGCTAGTTATTTACGTTGGACCTATGTAATTTTAACGATTTTGACGCATGTGGTACCGGGGGCGATTATTTACTTAATGATGGCCTTGGCGATGCCATCGGATCCTCATACTTTCTCATTAGCTAGCTTTTTAAAGGGTCAAACTCCATCATCGCAACCTCAACATCGGGAACGTAAAGAACTCCATGATGTGGAGGAGAAGGATGATGTTTAAAAGGCGCTTCCCCGAGATGAGCCGATAAGAAGGACAATCAGTCGTAAGAGGTGGTATAGCCGGTTTCAAGACTGAGTCCTTATCTAGATTACCTAGTATCAGAATGTAGCTTAGTAAGTAATAATCATTAATTATAAAAGGGAAAATAAAGTGCGATTTTTAAAAGAACTTTTGATTAACACCATTCTTTTCGTGGCCTTAGCTGGCCTGTTTACTCAAACCGGAATATTTTATTTGAGTAGCTTTGGGGCAGCGATTTTAGCGAGTCTGATTTTGTCAATTCTAAATGTGCTCGTTAGACCAGTTTTATGGATTTTATCATTACCAATTAACATCTTAACTTTGGGTTTATTTAGCTTCGTTCTCAATGGTTTGATGTTAGAATTAACCTCGTGGTTTATTGGCCCCCAATACTTCCATTTTTCGTCAATTTGGGGTGCAATTTTAGTAGCACTGATTATGTCGCTATTCAATACCATTATTTCTAGTCATTATCAAGATTAAAAGGAGCAAAATAATGCCGCAAGATTCAGTAACCGTGGCTGATTTGGCCAAAAATGTGCGTTTAACGGTTCTTCAAGGAGAAGATTACCTTGATCGACCAATTACGACGAGTGATATTTGTCGTCCATCCCTTGAATTCGCAGGGTATTTTAAACATTATCCAGCAATGCGAATCCAATTACTTGGGATTACTGAAACTGCTTTTGCTAAAGAAATTGGGCATGAAAAGCGAAAGGAATACTTGGAACGGATGTGTATGCCGGCAACGCCATGCTTCGTGGTATCGACTGACTTACCGGTTATGAGTGAACTAAAGGAAGCAGCGGCGAAAGCGCATATTCCAATTTTGGGAACCCCGTTAACTTCCTCCCGGATTTTGGGGAATATGACCTCATATTTAGTTGCTCGTTTGGCTAAGCGTCAGTCAATTCACGGGGTCCTTGTTGATATTGCTGGGGTTGGGGTCCTAATTACTGGTGATTCTGGGGTTGGTAAGAGTGAAACCGCCCTAGAATTGGTACGGCGGGGTCACCGTTTAGTCGCTGATGATCGGGTTGAAGTTTATGCTCGGGATGAACAAACATTAGTGGGAGCAGCCCCAATGATTCTAGAACACCTAATGGAAATTCGGGGCATTGGGATCATTAATGTTATGACCCTTTATGGTTCGGGGGCAGTAATGCCAGAAGATACCATTGACTTAATTGTCCATTTGGAAATCTGGACTCCAGATACCCAATTCGATCGGCTTGGTGACCGTGGTGATAAGCAAGAAATCTTAGACGTGCAGGTTCCAAAAGTTTCAGTTCCAGTCAAAACTGGGCGGAACTTAGCCATTATTATTGAATCAGCGGCAATGAATTACCGGGCCGAGACAATGGGGTATGACGCTACTAAGACCTTTGATGAAAACCTAAACCGGTTGATCAAACAAAATTCTACGGCTGATAATAAGGGAGCCAAAAATGATTAAGGGTGCGCTTAATCCAATTGCGTTACAGTGGGGACCACTAACCGTGCACTGGTATGGGGTGATTATCGCTACCGGAGTAGTTTTGGCCCTCCTATTGTCAATTCGCGAAGGAAAACGGCAGGGAATTGACGAAGATACCTTTTATGATTTTTTATTATATGCTTTGCCGGTAGCGATTATTTGTGCGCGAATTTACTATGTTATTTTTCAATGGCCGTATTATTCGCAACATCCTGATGGAATTATTGCAATTTGGGATGGTGGAATTGCCATTTATGGTAGTCTCTTAGGTGGCATAGCCGTTCTTTTATGGTATTGTCATCGCCATTTAATTTCGCCTTGGCAATTTTTGGATATTGTTTCACCAACTGTAATTATGGCGCAAGGAATGGGCCGTTGGGGAAATTTCTTTAATCAAGAAGCTTTTGGCCGGATTACGACCCGGGCGGCCTTGGAGTACCAGCATATCCCGGGGTGGATTATTGATCAAATGGATATTGGGGGTGCTTACCGAGTACCGACCTTTCTATATGAATCGGTTTGGGATTTTACTGGTTTTATCATTTTGATGTTATTACGGCATCGTCATCACTTTTTTAAACGTGGTGAAGTATTCTTATCGTATTTAATTTGGTATTCCTTTGGGCGTTTCTTTATCGAAGGAATGCGCACAGATAGTTTAATGTTAGGCCCAATTCGTTTCTCACAAATGTTGTCCCTAATTTTCTTTATTGGGGCCATCTGTATCTTTATCTATCGCCGCCGAACGAAGAAGTTACGGTGGTATGTGGAATAAAAGCTTTCACCGAAAATTCTGTCAGGAAAAGCAAGATCGGCGTAGAAGTTAGCTTTACCTAGATTCATTAGCGTAATTATTAACCCTCAGATCTTACAAGGAGGATATTATGAATAAAAAAGTTGCAGTATTAGGTGCTGGTTCTTGGGGCAGTGTCTTAGCGAATGTTTTAGTTGAAAATGGTCATCAAGTAAAGTTATGGTCGCGAGATGCAGATCAGGTTGCGGAGTTAAATCAAAAGCATACGAATCAAAAATATATGCCCGATTTTACTTATCAACCGCACTTACAAGCGACTAATGACATGGCGGAAGCTGTAGAAGGTGCATCACTAGTATTAATTGTTATTCCGACTAAGGGCTTACGATCAGTAGCGCACCAATTAGCGGCTATTTTAGCTAAAATTGGAGCTAAACCAGTAGTTGCTCACGCTACGAAGGGGTTGGAACAAAATAGCTATAAGCGTCCTTCCGAGATTATCGCCGAAGAAATTCCCACCGCAAATCGGCAAGCGATTGTGGTCTTATCCGGTCCAAGTCATGCCGAAAGTGTAGCTATTCACGATATGACAGCGGTAACCGCTGCTAGTGAAGATCTGTTGAGTGCTGAGTTAGTCCAAAAACTATTTAGTAATCATTATTTCCGGGTATATACCAATAATGATGTCATTGGTGCCGAATTTGGCGCAGCATTAAAGAACATTATTTCCATTGGGGCTGGAGCTTTACAAGGTTTAGGCTACCATGATAATGCTCGAGCGGCACTAATTACCCGTGGGCTAGCTGAAATTCGGCGTTTAGGGGTGGCGTTTGGAGCAAACCCAATGACTTTCATTGGCCTTTCCGGAGTAGGCGATTTAGTGGTAACCGCGACGAGTAAGAATTCTCGGAATTGGCGGGCCGGTTACCAGCTAGGTCAAGGAAAGCCGCTCCAAGATGTAATTGACCAGATGGGAATGGTTATCGAAGGGGTTTATACAACCAAGGCTGCCTATGAATTAGCTCAAAAACGACACGTGCGGATGCCAATTACGGAGGCAATTTACCGGGTTCTTTATCAAGGTGAAGATGTAAAAACTGCGATAAGAACATTAATGAATCGAGAAGTTACTTCCGAAGTCGAATAAGTATGGTAGAATTAAAGCGTATGCAATATTTTTTTACGGAGGGTTAATTGACATTATGAAGCGAGTACGTAAAGCTATTATTCCAGCCGCGGGGCTGGGCACCCGTTTCCTACCTGCTACGAAGGCATTGGCAAAGGAAATGTTACCAATTGTTGACAAGCCAACAATCCAATTTATCGTTGAAGAAGCCCGGAAGTCTGGGATCGAAGATATTGTGGTCGTTGATGGAAAGAATAAGCGCTCCATCGAAGATCACTTTGATTCTAACCCTGAATTGGAAGACAACTTACGTTCTAAGCATAAGGATGAAATGTTAAAGTTGGTTGAAGAAACTACCGACATCAACATTTACTTTATTCGGCAATCTCACCCACGTGGCTTAGGGGATGCTGTTTTGACAGCCCGGGCTTTCATCGGTGATGAACCATTTGTTGTTATGTTAGGGGATGACCTTAATAACATTAATGGCAATGGGAATCCATTGACAAAGGAATTGATTGATAGCTACGAAGAAACGGGAGCTTCTACGCTTGCTGTTATGCGGGTTCCACATGAAGATACGGCTAAGTATGGGGTTATTAACCCAAGTGAAGAAGTTAAACCAGGCCTTTATAACGTAACGAGTTTCGTTGAAAAACCAGATCCAAAGGATGCGCCTTCTGACCTCGCAATTATTGGGCGGTATGTCTTTACGCCAGAAATCTTTGACGTTTTGGAAAAGACGAAACCTGGTAAGGGGAACGAAATTCAATTAACAGATGCGATTAACACCTTGAATCGGACACAACGGGTCTTTGCCCACGAATACAAGGGTGACCGTTACGATACTGGTAACAAGTTCGGTTGGCTTCAAACTAACATTGAATATGGTTTAAATCACCCACAAACCAAAGATGAGTTGCGGACTTACATTGAAAAATTGGGTGCTAAGCTTGCTGCTGAAGATAAGTCTAAGAAAAAGTAATTGAGACCTTTTTGACCTTAGTTACTGAGTAACATTCGGAGAGAGGCTGGGAAGAAACTCGTGTTCCTTCCCAGCCTCTCGTTTTTTAATTTACAAAAAAATAATCAAGAAGCTAGTCCAGTAAAATTTACCAAGTTATAATAAAAATGAGATTGTCTGGGAAAGAGGGGCTTGGCATGAAAAAACAAAATCAAGATGAAAATGCAATTGGCAAAGTTGAAATCGTCTTTGCGGATCATGATCATAATAACCAAGTTTTAGCGGTTACACGCTTGGAAGGCGAATATGGAACAACGATTAACTATCGGGTTAGTTTAGCCTTGCAGGATTTTATTCGACAAGGTTACCAACTTTATAAGGATGAGTACTCTACAGAAACGGGTCGGAAATTCTCGGCAGATAATTATGGTCAGAGGTATTTCGTCCTGCTAAATCATCAGCAACGTAAAATTGAGTTTAATCAATTACAAGATCCAGACCAGCCCAATGGACCCCTTCAGGGAGCAATTTATCGTGATAAACAAGGTAATCGCTATCAGCTTACTAAAGATGCAACCCTTGCAATCGTGGCTCATTTTCAGAATCATGAACGCGAAGATTTGACGTGGATAATCACGGCCCCGCAGGTTTTTCAACGGCCGATCGTGATTGATCAAGTTACCCATGAAACTTTAAAAGTGGGAGATTGGCAAGGAAGTTATCGCTTTGCTTCCCAATTAGTGAAGGTAATTCCAGGTTTTCATGCTAATCAAAAGCAGACACCGGAAGTTAACGTAACTGCAGATCAACCAGATATCGCAACAGTGGTGACGTACATCGCAAATGGAAAGGTGGTACCGACTGACGTTGGGGGACACCCTTTAGCTCCGGGGGAACCTTTTACGACCGATAAAACCGATGCGACTCGAACCATTGTGCAAAAGTTACCCCTGGTTCCTGATTATCATCCAACCACTCAAGCGCCAATCGTTCCGGCTAAGCCTAGTGAAGACATGCCCGTTATTTATGCCCCTGGCCTGCCAACTCAGCCAATGGGAACGATCCACGTGCTTTATATGGATCAAGACCAAAATAATGCTGAATTGGCCTCCGTTAGTCAGAGTATTTCTGGTGAGTATGGACAAACGATTAATTACAGTTCTAAGCAAGTTTTGCAAGACTTATCAAAACGGGGCTTTGATCTAGTTTGGGATGGTTTTACCAGTCAAGCAGGGACCACCTTTAGTCAGGAAAATGATGGTCAAACATACGTCGTGACGGTTAAGCATGCGCTAAAAACTACTTTTGATGCTGATAAAGTTCCGGGAAAACCTGAGCTTTTAAGGGGAGCTTCGCAAACGATTGTCTATCAATTTACGGATGGAAAACGGCCGACAACCCGGAATGTTACTAACCAACAGGTTACCTTTAAACGTCCAGCTTATTTAGATCGAATTACTCACGAACTAGTTAAAATTGGAAAATGGACGGGGGAGGTTAAATTCGATGTGATTAAGACCCCAGTGGTTCCGGGTTACCATGCCAACCTTCGTCAAGCCGGGGGACAAACCTTGACAGCTGATCAACCAACCCTAACGACAACCGTTACCTACACGCCTAATGGCCGCCTAATTCCAGTGGACCAGGATGATCGGCCCTTACCAGAAAGTCAGCCTTTCCCCTACCCAACTGATCCTGAGGATCCAACGCAAGTGATTAAAAACTTGGCGGTTCCAGCAATTGAAGGCTATTTACCTGTTGAAACGACGGTTAAAATTAATAATCCAACTAACGATACTAAAGTTCACTATGTGCCGGTAAAGTAAGGAGAAATTAAGATGATACGTTATGACGAAATTTTGATTGGTTCGGGGCCGGCTGCCTACAAACTATCCAATTTGCTAGCTAAGACTGACCACCGGGTGTTGGTAATTGAAGGAAATCAATTTGGGGGAACTTGTCCGAATTATGGTTGTGAACCGAAAATTTTCTTAGCGGGAGCCGCTCGAGCGGTTATCCAATCACAACAATTAGTAGGTCGGGGGATTAGCCACCCTGCAGTTCTTGACTGGCATCAGTTAATGCAAACCAAACTTCATCGTTTTAATTCCTGGCCAGCTGAAACCAAGGCAAACATTGAACGAACCCATGACACAATAAGTGGGTATGCCAGTTTGGTGGACAAACACATAGTAAGGGTAAACGGCGTTAACTATGAGGGCGAGCGCATTATTATTGCCACTGGACAAAGTCCCGTTGTCTTGCCAATTATTGGTAACGAATACTTGCACACTAGTACTGAGGTCCTCTCGTTAAAGGACTTACCATCCCGAATTATCATTATTGGTGGGGGAATTGTTGCCATGGAATTAGCCACCTTAGTTGCCGCTGCTGGGGCTAAAGTTACGATGTTGATTCATTCTAATCGGATACTAAGAGCTTTCCCTAGTCAAGATGTCCAGAAAGTAGTTGCCGCAATGGAAGCACGGGGGATTCGTTTCGAATATAACGTGACGCCGGAAGCAATCGAAACGGCTGACGGGGGTTTCATTGTCCAAACTGATCATGGCTCTTTCCCTACTGATTATGTAATTGGCGCAACTGGCCGACGACCTAATCTTGATCGCTTACACTTGGAACGGGTTGGAATTAAAATTGATCACCAAGGGATTATCGTTGACGAACATCTAATGACTAATATCCCTGGAATCTATGCAGTAGGGGATGTTGTATCGAGGTCGGAGCCCAAATTAACGCCGGTTGCGGAATTTGAAGGGCAATATCTCTTTGACTACTTGATGGGACAAGAAAAAGCACCAATTAAATACCCGGTAATTGGGCAAGCAACCTTTAGCTTTCCAGAGGTTGCTTTAGCTGGCGTTAATCCAGACCAGGTAATTGAAGATTCCGCCTATCAAATTCACCACCAATCCTTGAAATACGGAAGCTTGAAGGCAGGAGAAAATGATCAAACCAGTGAATTAACTCTTGTTTATCATGACGATCACTTAGTTGGCGTCAGTGCAGTTGGTGATCATGCTGCTGATGAAGTAAACTACTTAATCCCAATGATTGGCCTTAAGATAAGTCGCAAGCAGTATCAACAAGTTGCGATTGGGATTTACCCAGCGTTAGGTGATAACGTTGGCAATTGGTTGAAATGAGGCTGGGAATTAACTATTAATTTTTGCCCCTCTAACATTAAAATCCGGACTATAATTTTTGCCTTGATCAAAAATTGTAGTCCGGATTTTCGATTATTTATGAAATTGGCCCTCCATCGGTTAATTAATTGTCCCAATTTCGTTATGTTTAATGTCATCAGGGCCAGGCCAATGTCATTTTCCACAGCCCGTTGACCACGCAAGTGAGTTCGGCGTATGCCAAAATCCCTCTTCATGTGACCAAAGACTGGCTCAACGTCGAACTTCCGTCGACGATAAATCGCCTTACCTTCGTCACTTGAGAGGGTCGCTTTCACTTTTGCTTTGTAATAATTCCAGGTCGGGTTAACCTTCATATAACGTTGCCGACCACCTGGTGTTTTCGTTAATTTATCCAATTGCGCTGACGGCTGGTGCTTATCTGCCCGATAGATTTTAAAATCACGTTTGAAACCATATTTATCGATTTGCTCACTATACCGATAAAAGCTAAAACGAACCCCTAAATGATCAATATAGTAATCATCTTCGGCGTTATACTGCCAATTTTGTGAGTTAGTTGGGTCGTTTTTAAACTTGCGCTTCTGTTCCTTTTGATAAGTTGTATAGGGAATAATAGGTTGCTTTTCAAACTGATCAAGAATCGTTGTGTAATTGTATTCACTACCATAACCTGCATCAGCGACGATATGTTTAAAGAAGCCTAAGGCATGAAATTGCTTAAGAAATGGCACTAAAGTCCTTGTATCAGTTGGGTTTGAAAATAATCCGTAATCAAGAACAAATTGCTTATGAGTGGCAATTTGTAAGTTATAGCCAGGTTTCAATTCCCGATTCATCATCGGATCTTCTTTCATACACATAAAAGTCGCATCATGATCAGTCTTGGAGTAGCTATTGCGACCTTGGAAGATATCTTCGGCATGTTCATACTTTTGGGCACGAGGAATTAAGTCGTTGCTTAGCTGGTGGCGAAGTTTTTTTAGGAAACGACGACGCCGTTTCCTAACTGAACCACCTTTGATGATTTTGGGTTCTTGCTCAATCTCTTCATCTAATTTAGTGATTTGCTCTCCGAGTTCTTGTTCCATTGTTTTCATGCCTTCGGCAGAAGTGACCAGCTCTGGCGCCATTTCTTGCACCACTCGTTTTTCCACTAATTCCTCATAAATCTTACTTGTCTTTTCCCTTAACTTAGCGTGGTACTTTTCCACTGCACGACGCCAAGTAAATGAATATTTATTGGCATCAGCTTCGACCTTGGTTCCATCAATAAAAACTGCATCATTTTGAATTAGGCCGTGATCTGTTAAAGCCATGGTAAAGTAGACAAAAGCACGCTTGATCAGATTACTAGCGTGCTGACTGCTCCGAAAGTTATTGATGGTGTGGTAACTATAAGTATAGTCATGGGCTAACCAACGCATTGGTAGACTCTCATCCAACATCATTTCAATCTTTCTTCCAGAATAGGTTTGACGCGAGTAGGCAAACAAGAGGATCTTAAGCATAATTGCTGGATGCGATGCAGGGCGGCCAGTAGCCGCCACCGACTCTTCCAATAGAACCTCCTGTGGAATTGAGTCGACAAATGCACTAATTAGTCGCGCAATATGGTTCTTTGGTAAATCATAGTTATAGTTTAGTACGAATTCGGTTTGCCCTATGGTATAATTTTGATACATGGAAATCGCTCCTTTTTGTTTGTTTTCGTGATAATTACATCATATCAGGAGCAACTTCCTGTGTACATAAAAACCGGATGATGAATTGTTTAAGAAATTCATCATCCGGTTTTTACTTTGGACTAGGAGTTTTTTCCCAGCCTCATTCTACTTGAGTTGACTGTTGTCCATGATACCGTCAAGCAAACCGTAATCAACGGCTTCTTGAGCGGTCATGTAATTGTCACGTTCAGTATCTTGTTGAACCTTTTCAAAACTTTGACCAGAATTCTTAGCCAAAATTTCGTTAATCATCTTCCGGGTCTTCAAGATTTCTTCAGCGGCAATTTGGATTTCAGTTTGTTGTCCTTGAGCACCACCAGAAGGTTGGTGAATCATCACTGTTGAGTGTGGTAAACCAAACCGCTTACCCTTCGCTCCAGATGATACGAGGACACTAGCCATTGAGGCGGCCATCCCGATCACGATCGTTTGAACATCAGACTTGATGAAGTTCATCGTGTCGTAAATTGCCATCCCAGAGGTAACTACACCACCAGGAGAATTAATGTACATGTAAATATCTTTGGTTGAGTCTTGCGCGTCTAAGAATAGTAATTGCGCAACAATTGAGTTTGCCATGTTGTCTTCAATTGGACCAGAGACCATAATGATCCGATCCTTAAGAAGCCGTGAGTAAATGTCATAAGCACGTTCCCCACGTGAGGATTGTTCAATGACAGTCGGTACTAAGTTCATACCATGTGCCTCCTTAATTAGCAGTAGTTAGCAAGCTTTGCTAACTGATATGAACAGTTTACTCTATAGGTCAAAAAAGGTCAAATAATTTATTCACTTTTTCTTTTTAGCGAAAAATCCAATTTTGATAAACTTTCAAAATTTACTATTTCAACCGGTTGACATAAAGCGGAAAGTGGGATATATTATAGTCGTTGATGAAGGAAACCGCTTACAATTATTTTCAAAGAAGTGGTTTGCCGAGACTATTCGGTAGGATGCTTGGATTTGACTGTTGAAAACGAGTTCACAAACGCCTATCATCTTTACTAGATAGTTAAAAATGATTTTGTAGAAGAAAGAGGTTTTATTAATGGCTCACGTATCATTTGACAGTTCTGCGTTAAAGAAATTCGTCCAACCCAACGAATTAGGTGAAATGCAAGCCATGGTAAACGCTGCTGACGAGCAACTTCGTCAAGGCACGGGTGCCGGTGCTGACTTCCGTGACTGGTTGCACTTACCAACGGATTATGATAAGGAAGAATTTGACCGGATCAAGGCCGCTGCCAAGAAGATCCAATCTGATTCTGATGTTTTAGTTGTTATCGGGATCGGGGGCTCATACTTAGGAGCTCGGATGGCCATTGACTTCTTACACAAGAGCTTCTACCAAGCGGAAACAGCAGAAGATCGGAAGGCCCCATTGGTTCTATTTGCTGGGAACTCCCTTTCCAGTTCTTACGTTTACGATTTGATCAAGTTGATTGGCGACCGGGACTTCTCAGTTAACGTTATTTCTAAGTCCGGAACGACAACGGAACCTTCAATTGCTTTCCGGATCTTTAAGGAATTATTGATCAAGAAGTATGGTGAAGCCGAAGCTAACAAGCGGATTTACGCTACAACTGACCGGAAGCGGGGTGCCTTGAAGACGGAAGCGGACGCTGCTGGTTGGGAGACCTTTGTTATTCCGGACGGTGTTGGTGGTCGTTACTCTGTTTTAACGGCCGTTGGACTTTTGCCAATCGCGGCTTCTGGAGCAGATATTGACCAATTGATGGCTGGAGCTAAGGCAGCTGAAGACACATACACAGATGCTGATTTAACGAAGAATGAAGCTTACCAATACGCTGCTTATCGTAACATCCTTTACCGGAAGGGTTACACCACTGAATTGTTGGAAAACTACGAACCAAACATGACGATGTTTGCAGAATGGTGGAAGCAATTAGCTGGTGAATCCGAAGGGAAGGACCAAAAGGGGATTTATCCATCAAGCGCTAACTTTACGACGGACCTCCACTCCTTGGGTCAATACATCCAAGAAGGTCGGCGGAATCTGATGGAAACGGTTGTTAAGTTAGATACGCCAAACCATGATATGACAATTCCAACGGCTGACTCCAACCTTGATGGTCTTGAATATCTGCAAGGTAAGAACATGGACTGGGTTAACACGAAGGCTTATGAAGCCGTTGTTGCCGCTCACACGACTGGTGGTGTTCCAGTAATGACGGTTCACATTGATAAGGAAGATGCCTTTACGTTAGGTTACTTAATTTACTGGTTTGAAGTTGCCATTGCTATTTCTGGTTACTTGAACGGGATTAACCCATTCAACCAACCAGGAGTTGAAGCTTACAAGACCAACATGTTTGGTTTGCTTGGAAAGCCTGGTTTTGAAGAAGTCGGCGATCGGCTTCGCAAGGAAATGGCTGAAAATAAATAGTTAAGTTTGAGGATTAACCGCCTGGTTGCGGCCGGGCGGTTAAATTTCAAGGACTATGTTAAGCGGTTACAATATGCATTAAAAAGGAGCGATAGACATGTTATTAGGTAGTGTTGAAGCAGGTGGAACGAAGTTTGTATGTGCGGTAGGTAACGAAGATTATCGGATTATGGATAGTGTTCATTTTCCAACTACGACGCCAGAAGAAACCTTGCAAAGGACAATTGATTACTTTAAGAAGTTCCCAGATTTAAAGGCAATTTCGGTGGCTTCCTTTGGACCAATTGAAATCCGTCATAATTCACCAAAGTATGGTTACATCACGAACACCCCGAAGCCGGGTTGGTCAAATGTTGACTTTGTTGGAACATTAAAGAAGGAATTCAACTTACCAATTTACTGGACCACTGATGTCAATGGTTCTGCATTTGGGGAATATGTTTTATCAACCCTCTTTAACCAAAAGTTGCAGTCCCTGGTTTACTACACGATCGGAACTGGGGTTGGTGCTGGTGCGGTCATTGATGGTAAGTTTGTTGGTGATATGGGCCACACTGAAATGGGGCACATTCGGCTTAAGCGCCACCCAGATGACCTTGACTTT
Source organism: Lactobacillus sp. 3B(2020) (assembly GCF_013487845.1). NCBI lineage: Bacteria > Bacillati > Bacillota > Bacilli > Lactobacillales > Lactobacillaceae > Lactobacillus > Lactobacillus sp. 3B(2020). Next base: position 459,323 of record NZ_CP047410.1, read on the forward strand.
AAAGGGATTTGCCCATTCCACGGTGACTGCCTCGAAGGATTAGTTTCAGGCCCAACCTTTGAAGCGCGGACTGGTAAGAAGGGGCAAGATGTGCCTTTGACGGATCATGTTTGGGATATTATGGCTTACTATGTCGCCCAAGCTGCGCTCGACACAACCTTGATGTTCCGGCCAGCCAAGATTATTTTTGGTGGTGGGGTTGTTAGTGAAGAATTCTTGAAGAAGGTTCGGGCCCAATTTAAGGAACTCTTGAACGGCTACGTTGAAGTTGGCGACCTTGACAAGTACATCGTAATGCCATTGGCTAAGAATAATGGTTCCGCTACGGTTGGTAACTTTGCTTTGGCTTTGAGAGCATATGAAAATTAAGGTGCTTTTCGAGGAAATCTGTGATAAATAAGCAAAAAGTACTGTTTAGCTGGACTAAAAGTTCTCCGCTTAGCTAGAGTGCAGATTCCTAGAAGTAGAACTTGATTATATTGGGTATTGCTTAGGACGGTGGGACTAGCAAGCGAGGTTCAATGTTTAGTCCATATCTTACGTAATCAATTAAATTTAAAAGCCATCTTGATGATTAGCAATGTGGGCTGCTTCTCATGCAAGGTGGCTTTTCTAGTGTTCACACGAGCTAAAATGTTTCATCTCGCCCCTTATTGAGCATGGTATAATGGAATTAATTATTTTAGTAAGGGAAGAAGCCCATGAAGAAGTTGAAACTGGAAGATGTGGCGGAGCGTGCCGGTGTCTCCAAAACCACCGTATCTCGGGTGATTAATCGCCGGGGTTCCTTAAGTGAAAAAACAATCCAAAAAGTCGAACAAGCCATGGCGGATTTGAATTATCATCCGAATGTGATTGCCCAACAATTGCATACCCAAGAAACAAAATTAATTGGAATTTTAGTTCCGACAGTTGCTAATCCATTTTTTGGCGAGCTAACGATGTACTTGGAAGATGCATTGTTCCAACGTGGTTATAAGGTTTTAATCAGTGATGCCTTAGATAACTCAACCAAAGAAGAACGTTATCTTCAACAGTTAATGGGTCATCAAGTCGACGGCCTAATTATTGCCACCCATAATAACGACCTTCAAGAATACCAGCATGCCAATTTACCGGTGGTTGCCTTAGACCGCTTTTTACGGAATGATATCCCAGTGGTAGCGTCAGATAATTACGCTGGAGCCCGGTTGGCAACGGAAGCTTTGATTGCGCGGGGATGTCAACACATTGTGCATACTTATCGTGTTAATCCTTCTAAGTGGCATGACAATCAGCGGGAGCGGGCCTTTGAAGACACTATGAAGGAAAAGGGTTTAGTTAGTTATACCTACACCGTTAAAAATAACGAAACCGTGGCGGATCGAAATCAACTTTTTAACCGCTTGTTTGACGAGCATCCCAACGTTGATGGAATTTTTGCTAGTAACGACTTAGATGCGGCGCGGATTTTAAGCATTGCTCGCCAACGGGGTTACCAAGTGCCAGCTCAACTTCAAATCGTTGGTTATGACGGTGCTCAGGCAACCCAAGAATTGGTTCCTGAATTAGCAACCATTGTTCAGCCAATTAAACAGATGGCGACCTATGCGGTTCAATTGTTAGCTGACCGAATTAATGGTAAATTTACCCCATCTACAACGGTTCTACCCGTTAGTCTAAAAACGGGAACGACCCTTAAAGCGATCGCTAAATAAAGATTTCAGGGATCTAAGTAGGCAAATCTGTTGAAATATGTTATGATCATAAAGATATGTTGTGGTTGAAAATAGGAGGAATAACAATGTTAATAACCCTCTTCTTGATCGACTGCGTTGTCTTAATTGCCTGCGTAATGATGCAGCCAGCGAAAACTGATAACGATGCAATGTCTGCATTGACTGGTGGTTCAGGAGATTTATTCTCCCGGCGGAAATCCCGGGGCTTTGAAGCTGTCATGCAGATTGTTACAACCATCGTTGGGGCGATCTTCTTTATTTTGGCTTTGGCGATCATTTACACCACGTCACATTAGACGACCGCGGCGAACAAAAAGTAATACTGATTGAAGAGGCTGTGGCAGGTGCCATGGCCTTTTATTTTGCAATTTAGCTTTCTCCAGCACATGAAATAATTGAGAGGAATACTTAATGACAGAATTAAAGGAACAAATTTTAAAGGTCTTGGGGACTAATCCCACGATTAGTTTGTCAGCCGAAAAAATCGGCCGCCTAATTAAAAAGGAAACGGCCGATGATTTTAAGCCCTTAATCCAAGCCTTAGCCCAAATGGAACGGGAAAATTTGGTTGAAGTAACTGACCAGGGGGAATTTAAGCTCGTCCCCCAACAACAAGAAATTGTTGGGGTTTTCCACGGAAATGCTAAGGGCTTTGGCTTCGTTGCTTATGATGAAACCCTCCCTGATGTTTACGTTAACCCTGACCATACCGCCCATGCTCTAACGGGGGATGAGGTCAAAGTAAAGATTCTGCGAGCCGGTGATCCAACAAAGGAACAAGGCCCAGAAGGTGAAGTTACGGAGATCTTAGAACATCACTATGAACACGTTGTTGGTGAGTTTAAGAACCTGACGATGGGTAACTTTATCGGAGAAATTATCTTAAAAGATAAGAAATTGGCTAACTTCCGTTTCTTTGTGACGGACCAAGGCCTGCATCCGCAAGATAATGAAGTCGTAACCGCTACGATTACCGCCTATCCGAGTGATGAATCTCCAGAAATTTTGACGGGAGCGGTCACCGAAGTGATTGGGGATAAGGATGAACCGGGAATTGATATTTTATCAGTCATCTATGCCCATGATGTTCCGCACGAGTTTCCAAAGGAAGCCCTTGATCAAGCTAATGCCATTCCATTGCACGTTTTACCTGAAGAAAAGGTGGGGCGTCGGGATCTAACTGATCAACCATTAGTTACGATCGACAGTATTGAATCGAAAGACTTGGACGATGCCGTCGTGGCTTGGAAATTAGACAATGGTAACTACCATCTTGGGGTTCACATCGCTGATGTTTCCCACTACGTTAAGCCGGGTACGCCATTGGATCAAGAAGCTTACCGTCGGGGGACTTCGGTTTACTTAACGGACCGGGTAGTTCCGATGTTGCCAAAACGGTTATCAAACGGGATTTGTTCTTTAAACCCGAATGAAGAACGGTTGGCGATGTCTTGTGAAATGGAAATTGATCCCCAAGGGAACATCGTTAAGGAAGATATCTTTCCATCCGTCATTCGTTCGCACGCGCGGATGACTTACAAGGCCGTTAATAAGATTCTGGAAGCGCATGATGAAAAGACGCGCCAAGAATACCGGGAATTAGTGCCAATGTTTGAAACAATGGCCGAACTTCACCGGATCTTACTTAAGCACCGTCATCAACGAGGAGCCATTGATTTTGAAGCCCCAGAAGCTAAAATTATCGTGGATGATCTTGGCCACCCAATCGATATTGAGTTGCGGGACCGGGGCCTATCAGAACGGATGATTGAATCCTTTATGTTAGCTGCTAATGAAACGGTGGCAGAACACTACTTTAAACTCCACGTGCCATTTCTTTACCGGATCCATGAAACTCCCGATGCGGACCGGATTAAGAACTTTGCGGAATTTCTCTCAGTCTTTGGGATTCAAATGAAGGGGAGTTTGAACGACGTTTCGCCAAAGATGCTACAAAAGGTTTTGAAGGACGTTGCTGGCACACCAGAAGAACAAATGGTCCAAGTAATGATGTTGCGGAGTATGCAACAAGCTAAGTATTCTGATGAAGAGCGCGGTCACTTTGGTCTAGGGGCAAAGTACTACACCCACTTTACTTCCCCAATTCGGCGGTACCCAGATACGACGGTCCATCGTTTAATTCGCTGGTATGCTGAAAATGGAACGGGAGCTGAAGCTAAGGCTAAGTATGATGGAGTTTTAAAAGAAGTTGCTGAGCATACTTCGATGACCGAACGGCGGGGGATTGATACCGAGCGGGACGTTGATAGTATGAAGAAGGCTGAATACATGGAAGACCACATTGGAGAAACCTTCGATGCTGTAGTATCTTCTGTTATGAAGTTTGGCCTCTTTGTGGCGCTTGAAAATACGGTTGAAGGCTTGATTCATATTAGTGTCATGCAAGATGACTTCTATGAATATCTTGAAAAATACATGGCCTTAGTTGGCCGGCGCAATCATTATATCTTCCAAATTGGGCAACCGGTTAAGGTAAAGTTACTTCGGGTTGATAAGGATCAACGAGAAGTCGACTTTGAATTGGTTAATCCTGGAGATGCACCAATAACGAAACTCCGAGCGCCACGTCAAGATGATCGTCGGGGTGGTCGCGGCCGTGGTAGCCGAAATAATGGTCACCGTCACAACCGGGATGACCACCGGAATTCAGATCGCCGGCGGGACAATGGCGACCGGAATAGCTACCAGATTAATCGGGGTCAGACCCGGCATAAGGGTGATCGGGAACCATTCCAACGACGCCGGCGTCACCGCTAAAATGACAAAAGAAAAGAGGGTTTTAAATGGCAAAGAAAAAGAAACCAGCTTTGGATGCCAATTTAGTGGCCCAAAATAAAAAAGCCCGCCACGACTATGCGGTTACGGATACCTATGAAGCCGGGTTAGTTTTAACCGGAACCGAAATTAAATCCGTTCGGGAGCGACGAGTTCAGTTAAAAGATGGCTATGCCCAGTTTCATAATGGTGAGTTATGGTTGATGAATGTCCATATTACTGAGTACAGTAATGGGAACGTCTTTAATCATGATCCCCTCCGCAATCGGAAGTTACTCCTGCATAAAAAAGAATTGAAAAAATTAAGGGAAGCCCTCTCAATGAAAGGGATCACCATTGTGCCACTTAAAATGTACTTAAAGCACGGTTTTGCTAAGGTCTTAATTGGAGTAGCCAAAGGGAAGCACGAGTACGATAAGCGTAATGACATTAAACGGCGGGAACAAGAACGCCAAATCGAACGGGTAATGAAGCATTATTAAGCAAGTAGTCAAGCGAAAACCGCTTCGGTCTAGTTAGATAAATTTTAAGTTACGTAAAAAAGGGGTCACCAATAAAGGTTAAGTATTACATTCTAAACCTTTGTTGGTGACCCTAATTACTTATTCATAATTTTATTACTAATGTTAATTGGTGCTTCCAAACCTAAGTTGGGTTGTGAAATTGATTTGAACTTAAACCGGTCCCAGATTGGTTTCGGATCAGGCCGCTTTGCCCAGTGGTTTAAGACACAAGCTACAAGGATGGCGAGGGGTTCTTCACTTTTGACGCCAATGGTGATCGCAAGGTAGGAAGCACCCGAGTTTTTAGCGGGCTCCATGGCAAAGATCTGGCGACTCCCTTTGAAGACCCGGTAGTGGTTAGTTAGCGCATTACCAACGATCACCCAGTTGAGACCCCGGATATAGACGACTTCTCGGACAAAGCCAAGCGACTTGCCAACAACGCCGACTCGTTGCTGATCAACATAAAGAGCAAATTTGGGGAGGAGGCCGAGCGAAAGTTGCTTTACTTCAGCCAATAAATCACCGTGCATATTGTAAAGCGAAAGGGTGTCTTGCCGAATTCCCCACTTACCGGCTAACAGATAAATCGCATTATGATTAGCATCATGAACAACAGTTGCCGGTTGTCGATCGGTAGTACGATCGCGCATATACAGGGTTCGCACAGGTAACTCCTCCCTTTCGAATATTCATCTTCATTTTATCAGTGAATTGAGAATTTGAACAGGATTGATAGCGATTTCATATTTTCTCCCGCCTGGTTACAAAATATGCTAAAATTAAAAACGAGGTGCATGATTTTGAAGCAATTAATTCATAACGATTGGTGGCCAATTCTAAAGCCCCAGTTTGAAGCGGATTATTATCAACAACTTCATAACTTTTTGTTAAATGAGTACCAGACGCAGACGGTTTATCCCGAAATGCATCATATTTTTACTGCCTTTGAATGGACACCCTATTCGAAAGTGAAAGTGGTGATTTTAGGGCAAGATCCGTACCATGGCCCTCACCAAGCACATGGTTTAAGTTTTTCAGTTTTGCCGGGCGTCGCAATCCCACCATCCTTACAAAATATTTATAAGGAACTGCAGGATGATCTTGGCTACCCGCCGGTAAAGCATGGCTATCTTAAAAAATGGGCGGAACAAGGAGTTTTACTTTTGAATTCGGTCTTAACTGTTCGGGCTGGGCAAGCCTATTCTCACCAAGGACATGGTTGGGAAAAATTAACGGATGCTGCCATTGTAGCGTTATCTGAACGGCCCCAACCAGTGGTCTTTATTTTGTGGGGCAAAGCGGCCCAAAAGAAGAAGCAATTGATTAATCTGGAAACGAATATTGTTTTGGGATCAGCCCATCCAAGTCCTCTATCAGCTTACCGGGGGTTCTTTGGTTCGCGACCATTTTCAAAAACGAACCAAGCGCTAGTAGCGATGGGGGAAACGCCGATTGATTGGCAATTACCAGCAACCGTTGATGGTGAATAAGAAAAGGAGTCTTCGAAATGGATATTTTTGGAAAGTTAGCTCAAGATTTAAAGGGTAAGAATCGCCGGATCGTATTCCCAGAAGGTAGCGACAAGCGAATTATGGGGGCTGCGGTACGTTTGAAGGCTGATGGCGTGGTTGACCCCGTTTTGCTTGGTTCAGAAGCAAAATTAAATCAAGTTGCTACGGACAATGGTTTTGATTTAAGTGGCATTGAAATTTTGGATCCAGCTACTTATCCCGCAAGTGACAAACAAGCAATGCATGCTTCCTTGCTTGAACGGCGGAAGGGCAAAAATACTCCAGAAGAAGTCGCTAAGATATTGGAAGATGTTTCCTATTTTGGGACCATGCTAGTTTACATGGGGAAAGTTGACGGAATGGTTTCTGGGGCAGTTCACTCAACTGGGGCAACGGTTCGGCCAGCATTGCAAATTGTTAAGACTAAGCCAGGTCAAAAGCGGATTTCTGGGGCCTTCATCATGCAAAAGGGTGAGGAACGTTACGTTTTCGCTGACTGTGCCATTAACATTGAATTAGATGCTGAAACGATGGCCGCGGTTGCCATGCAAAGTGCTGAAACGGCAAAGCTTTTTGGCATTGATCCAAAGGTTGCGATGCTTTCCTTCTCTACCAAGGGTTCCGCCAAGGGTGACATGGTTACCAAGGTAGCTGAAGCAACGAAGCTCGTTCATGAACAAGCTCCAGACTTAGCAGTTGACGGAGAACTCCAATTCGATGCAGCCTTTGTGCCAGAAGTTGGGGCTTTGAAGGCCCCAGGCTCCAAGGTGGCTGGGCATGCCAATGTCTTTGTCTTCCCAAGTCTTGAAGCTGGGAACATTGGTTACAAGATTGCTCAACGGTTTGGTGGTTTTGAAGCCGTTGGTCCAATCCTCCAAGGTTTGAACGCCCCAATTGCGGACCTTTCTCGGGGGACGAGTGAAGAAGACGTCTACAAGGTTGCTGTAATTACGGCGGCCCAAGTAAAGTAGGGTGACCATGGTGCAGGTTAATTTACCAAATCGTCAAGCTACCATTGAACTCGGCCAAAAATTAGCGCCCTTTCTGCAGGCGGGGGATGTCCTTGTTTTAAACGGGGACCTCGGAGCCGGTAAAACCACCTTTACTAAGGGATTGGCTACCGGTTTAGGGATTAACCAGATGATTAAGAGTCCGACCTTTACCATTATTCGAGAGTATCAGTCTGGTCGGCTACCCCTTTACCACATGGATATTTACCGTTTGGAAGCTGGCGGTGCTGAAGACCTTGGTTTGGAAGAATACTTTGATGGAGACGGAGTTAGCGTCGTTGAGTGGGCTCAATTTATTGAAGATGAGCTTCCAACGGACTACCTTTCCCTTAGCTTTACCCGAACTGACCAAGAAAATGAACGACAACTCAAGATTATCCCCCATGGGGAACACTTTGAAAAGGTAGTTGAGAAATGGCTCCATGACGACAAATGAAATCGAAATGCGTTTAGCTGAAAAAAACGATGCCAAAGGATTATTAGCCTTTTTGCGGCAAACAGCAACCGAAAGCCAGGCAATTTTACTTCCGGGATTAGATAAAATTACGGTTGAAGAAGAAGCGATTCGGCTTGCCTCCGTTGCTGATCGAAATGATTGCTTGATCTTATTAGCCTGGTTAGGTGAACAGATTGTTGGGGTACTAACGATTATGCATGTCGCTGATCAACCAGGGACTGGTGAGTTAGGTGTTGTCGTTGCAAAGGATTATTGGCACCAGGGGATTGGAAAGCTGTTAGTTGATGAAGGCCAGTATTGGTACGAAAATTACAGTACCCTTGATGAACTAATGTTAACTGTCTTTACCACAAACCGGTGGGCAATTAAGCTCTACCAGGATTTGGGATTTAAAACAACGGGTCAACTAAACGAACCAATGGCAAATGGTGAATTGGCTGCTGCTTATCGGATGGTTTACAAGAAGTAGCTATAGAAGACAAGAAGCGAGAGGGTGGGAAGAAACACAAGTTTCTTCCCACCCTCGCTTTCATCTCCGAATGTTACTCAGTAACTAAGGTCAAAAAGCACGGCCTTAGCGGATAAGTGCGAACGAAGGGCCGATTCTAATGAATCAACCTTCGTCCTTCTTATCCCAACCAGGCCGTCAAGGAGCTTTTTTCCCAACCTCTCTTTCCTACGATAGTTTCTTACTTAACTTCCTTAATAAATCGCTGTAACTGGGCTGGACCAAATTGTTGAACTTGGTGAATTAAAATATTTGCACACGCTTGGGCGTCATCTAAGGCGTTGTGGTGGTGATGAAGATCAATTTGTAAGGCTTCAGCGACCGTATTAAGTCGATGGTTCATTAGTTGGGGATAAAAAGCCCGGCTAGTTTTGACCGTATCCAAGGTTAGATAGTGTGCGGGGGTGATTCCGTAGTGTTGTAAGGTGTTCTTTAAAACGCTATTGTCAAAGGTAGCATTGTGGGCAATTACTAACTTTTCCGGGGTAAAGAATGGTTGAATGTGTTCCCAAACCTCCGGAAAAGTAGGGGCGTCTTGGACGTCTTGCTCGTGGATCCCGTGAATTTGAATGTTCCGCCAGAAAAATGGTGTTTGCGGATTAATGAGGGTGTAAAATTCGTCGGTGATTTGGTTATTGCGAACAACAGTAAGGGCTAATGAGCAGGCACTGTACCGCTTAGCTGAGGCGGTTTCAAAGTCCATGGCGATAAAGTTCATCTTTTGGTTCCTCCGTTTTCTTTGCCAAAATTATAATTCACACAGTCTTTGTGATGCAAACTATTGGCAAAATGATATAATCGAGAGAGTTGGTTGGGGTTCCATAAAAAATAACGATCCATTTATCCCTAACGCAAGCTAAAACCAAAGTAGTTAGCTATAAGATTTGGGTGAAGCCCAATGATGTTTGAAAGGAACTTTAAAAATGACTTATGAATTAGCAGCGGACACCTTTACTGGGTTGAAGCTTTTAAAAGACGAACCACTTTCTAAGTACACGCATACGAAGACCGGTGGACCAGCGGATTGGTTAGCCTTTCCGGAAACAGTTGATCAAGTCAAAGCAATTGTGTCCTATGTCCATGAACACCAAATTCCGTTGACGGTGCTTGGAAACGCAAGTAATTTGATCGTTAAGGACGGTGGAATTGCCGGTTTGACTTTAATCTTAACGAAGATGAAACAAATTACGGTACATGATGATGTCGTAACAGCTCAGGCTGGGGCGGCTTATATTGATGTGACGATTGCGGCGCGGGATGCTAGCCTAAGTGGGCTTGAATTTGCAGCTGGAATTCCCGGAAGTGTTGGTGGAGCTGTCTTTATGAACGCGGGTGCTTATGGTGGCGAAACTAAGAACGTTGTTGCCTCTGCTACGGTAATGACACCAGCCGGCGAAATTAAAACTTTAAATAACAAAGAACTGGCTTTTGGTTACCGCCACAGTGCTGTTCAAGAAGGCCACATGGTGGTTCTTTCCGCTGACTTCAAGTTAACCCCGGGAGACTTTGATGCTATCAAGGCGGAAATGGATGACCTAAATGCCCGACGCGCGGCTAAACAACCCCTTGAATTACCTTCTTGTGGGAGTGTCTTTAAGCGGCCAACGGGTTACTATGCTGGTAAGTTAATCCATGATTCGGGTCTTCAAGGTTACACTGTTGGTGGAGCTCAGGTTTCTACTAAACACGCTGGCTTTATCGTTAACATTGGCAACGGGACGGCTAGTGATTATCAAGCCGTCATCCGTCACGTTCAAGCAACCGTAAAGGAAAAGTTTGGGGTGCAACTGGAAACGGAAGTCCGGATTATTGGTCGGGACTAAAAACAAGTCAGCAAAGCGGGAATCAAAATGATATAATTGGTCCCGTAATTTGATCGGGGGGATGCTCAATGCAAGTCCTCGCTACACTTCTCACGTGGCGAAATTTTATTAATTTAATCGATATTTTAGTTATTTGGTTGTTAATCTACGAGTTAATGGTCCTTTTAAAAGGTACCCGGGCGGTCCAACTGTTCAAGGGAATCTTGATTATCATTGTGATTAAGGTGGTTTCTTGGTACGTTGGCCTCTCAACCGTTTCGTGGGTGATGGACCAGGTTATTAACTGGGGGGTAATTGCGATGGTAATTATCTTCCAACCAGAAATTCGGCGGGGATTAGAACACCTCGGCCGGGGGACGATGTTGACCCGCAACCGGGCAGCGAATGAAAAAGAAGAGGAATTGATCAAACAACTTGACCAAGCAATCCAATACATGTCTAAGCGCCGGATTGGTGCGTTGATCTCAATTCAAATGGAAACCGGCTTGGAAGAGTATATCGAAACTGGGATTCCATTGGACGCTGAAGTGACTGGGGCCTTATTGATCAACACTTTTATCCCTAACACCCCACTCCACGATGGGGCGGTGATCATTAAAAATAACCGGATCGCCGTGGCGGCAGCTTACCTTCCCTTGTCCGATAGTAAGTTAATTCCCAAAGAATTAGGGACTCGTCACCGGGCCGCCGTCGGGATTTCCGAAGTGACCGATGCTTTAACGATTGTGATTTCTGAAGAAACTGGGGAAGTTTCGATTACCAAGGATAATGAATTGTTGCGGAGTATGACCCAGAAGAATTATCTGAAGTTCCTCCGGGCGCAACTCTATAAGAAAGAAGAAAGTAACAAAAATTTGTTTACTGACTTATTAACCCGCTTAAAGGGGGTGGGCAAGTGAAAGACGATCAAACCGGCTTTTTTAACAGTAAGTGGTTCTATCGGATTATTTCTCTAATCTTTGCCTTAACCCTATTTATGTATGTTAACGGGAGTAAAAATGGTTTCTTGCACCAAACGACCCGGAACGGAAATTCAACGGCTTTGATGTCCAATAAGACCGAAACTATGAAGATGCCCCTAGATTTGACGGTAAATAGCCAAAAGTATGTGGTTACTGGTTATCCCCAATACGTTAGAGTCAAGATCAGTGGTCCTTCAGCCTTAGTTACTACCACGATGAATACGCAAAATTTTAAAGTTTATGCTAACCTAAATAATCTGGGGAATGGAGAACATACCGTTAAGCTTAAGACTTCGGGGTTGAATTCCGAATTGCGAGCGCGGATCATTCCAGCAACTATCAAAGTTAAGATTCAACCACGGATCACGACGGCCTTACCAGTTGAGGTCCGGCTAAGTGCCAAGACCGTTAACGGGAATTACAAAGTTGGCACCCCCAAAGCTTCCTTGAATACTGTCCAAATTACGGGGGCTAAGAGTGAAGTTAAGCGGGTTGCCAAAGTAATTGCAGTGGTTAATGTACCAAAGAATGCCACGAGTGACCTGCAACAACAAGTTACTTTACAAGCAATTGATCGACGGGGACAAACCGTCAATGTGGTGGTAATGCCAAGCACAATTAGCGTGACCGTACCGATTAATGCAAGTAAGAGTGATAGTAATTCTTCATCAAGCAGTAGTAGTGAATCATCAAGTAATAAAACTAGTGAAAGCCAATCACAGTCGAGTCAGTCAGAAAAAAGTTCAAGTTCTGAGTCGAGTAGTGACAGCAGTAATAGTTAGGAGTTTTTTTGAATGAAGTTAAAGTATTTTGGAACCGATGGAGTTCGGGGAGTCGCTAACCAAGAATTAAGTCCAGAATTAGCCTTTCGGGTTGGACGGGCCGGTGGATATGTTTTGACCCGCCACTCTGATCGGAAGCGGCCCCAAGTCTTAGTTTCCCGGGATACCCGGATTTCTGGGGAAATGTTAGAAAGTGCCTTAATTGCGGGGCTTCTTTCAGTAGGGATTGAAGTGCTCCGACTTGGGGTGGTTACTACCCCCGGGGTTGCCTACTTGGTACGGGCCCAAGAAGCCGATGCCGGCGTGATGATTACGGCTTCCCACAACCCAATTGAATACAATGGGATTAAGTACTTCGGGAGCGATGGTTTCAAGCTTTCCGATGAACTCGAATACGAAATTGAACAACTTTTGGACGCCGAAGAAGATACCTTACCACGGCCCGCCGCTGATGGTTTAGGAATCGTTGATGATTACAAAGAAGGAGCATTGAAGTATACTTCCTTCTTGGAACAAACAATTTCAACGGATCTTGAAGGCTTGAAAGTCGTTGTTGACGCTGCTAACGGGGCGACGAGCGGTTTTATCGCTAACCTTTTTGCGGACGTAAACGTTGATTTGATTCCGATTCATGACCAACCAGATGGGTTAAACACTAATCTTAACTGTGGTTCGACTCATCCTGAAAGTCTCCAAAAGGCCGTAGTGGAAAACGAAGCTGATCTAGGCATTGCCTTTGATGGCGATGGCGACCGGTGTATTGCGGTTGACCACGAAGGAAACCTGGTCGACGGAGACAAGATCATGTACATCTGTGGGAAAAACATGGAAGAAAATGGTCGCCTCAAGCAAGATACTGTGGTCACAACGGTGATGAGTAACTTGGGGATGTACAAGGCCTTAGAAGCTCATGGCATGAAGAGTGTGAAAACCAAGGTTGGGGACCGTTACGTAGTTGAAGAAATGCTGAAGAACGGCTACAATCTGGGTGGGGAACAATCTGGCCACATCATTTTCTTGGATCACAACACGACTGGGGATGGAATGTTGACCGCCCTTCAATTACTCCAAGTAGTCAAAACGACTGGCAAGACCTTAAAGGAATTAGCTGCCGATGTGACAACTTATCCACAAGAGTTAGTTAACATTAAAGTGGCCGATAAAGCAGCGGCAATGGAAAATGCAAACTTAAAGGCCATTATCGCAAAAGTTGAGGGTGATATGAATGGCGATGGTCGGGTGCTTGTCCGCCCAAGTGGGACTGAGCCCCTGCTTCGGATCATGGCTGAAGCCCCAACGAAAGAACTTGTTCACGATTACGTTTCTCAGATCGCCAAAGTAGCCGAAGAAGAATTTAAGTAGAAGCGGTAGGGAAAAACTCGCAACGACATATTAGGAGAGGGTGGGAAGAAACTCAAGTTTCTTCCCACCCTCTTGTCATCTCCGGATGTTACTCAGTAACTAAGGTCAAAAAGCACGGCCTTAGTGGATAAGTGCGAACGAAAGGCCGATTCTAATGAATCAACCTTCGTTCTTCTTATCCCAACCAGGCCGTCAAGGAGCTTTTTTCCCAACCTCTTTCTTTAGCCAACGATTCACAAAATCACAATTTTTTACCCATTGAGAAGAAGTAATGCTCGAAACTTCAATGTGGCTCGGTTGTTATCTTGGCGTCGCTGACCACCATTTCCTTAATTTACAGCAGAAATTAGCTGGGGGAAGTAAAATTAGAACTTAACCATACCAATTTTGATCAGGGAATTTGACAAACGTTGAAAAAGCTTTTAATATACTAGGAGTTAGAAAGAAAACTATTAAAATGGTTAAAAAACCTATCTATACCAATTTGTAAAGGAAGAAAAGCTTATGTGTGGAATTGTTGGAGTTACGGGGACAAACAAGACGGTCTCAATTTTAATCGATGGTTTAAAGCGCTTGGAATACCGGGGTTATGATTCAGCCGGAATTTACGTTAATGATCAAGCCGGTAAAGACTTCTTGATCAAGCGAGCTGGTCGGATTACAAATTTGGAAGCTGCTTTAACGCCAGAAGTTCAAGGAATGGCTGGGATTGGTCATACACGGTGGGCAACCCATGGCGAACCAAACCAAGCTAATGCCCACCCACAATACTCTGCTGACAAACGTTTTTACTTGGTTCACAATGGAGTGATCGAAAACTATAAAGATCTAAAAGAAGAATACTTAAGTGACGTTAAGTTCAAGAGCCAAACGGATACGGAAGTTATCGTCCAACTCGTAGATAAGTTTGTCACTGCCTATGATATGGACACGAAGGCCGCCTTATTGAAGGTTTTGCGGTTAATTTCTCGGGATTCTTCTTACGCCTTTGCTTTAATGGACAAGGAACAACCAGACACCTTGTATGTTGCCAAGAATAAGAGTCCATTACTAGTCGGGATCGGTAAGGGCTACAATATGGTTGGCTCCGATGCCCTTTCCATGTTAAACGAAACCAATGAATTCATGGAAATTGAAGATCATGAATTGGTGATTGTGCAACCAGATCATGTTACGATCGAAAGCTTTGATAACGAAGAAAAGCACCGTGATACCTTTACAGTTGATATGGATCCCAATGCCGCTGATAAGGGCGCTTATCCATTCTACATGCTAAAGGAAATCGACGAACAACCAGCCGTTATGCGGCGTTTAGTTCAAGAGTACTTAGGCGCAAATGGCAAGCCACAAATTGATGAAAAGCTGTTGGCACAAATGCAAGAAGCCGATCATCTTTACATCATTGGGGCTGGGACGAGTTACCACGCCGGTTTAGTTGGGGCACGGTTGTTTGAACGTTTTGCGCAAATTCCAACTTCGGTCCACATTTCTTCCGAATTTGCTTACGAACAACCATTGCTTTCCAAGAAGCCATTCTTTATCTTCCTTTCCCAAAGTGGGGAAACCGCAGACAGTCGGGAAGTTTTGGTTCACGTCAATGAAAACAAGTGGCCAAGTTTGACGATTACGAACGTTGACAAGTCTACCCTTTCACGGGAAGCAACCCATACCTTGTTACTATACGCGGGACCAGAAATTGCCGTCGCCTCAACTAAGGCTTACACGGCTCAAGTTGCCGTGGAAGCGATCTTGGCTAAGGCCTTAGGTGAATATCTCGGTTTAGAAGCGGCACAAAAATTTGATGTCAAGGATGAATTAGCTAAGGTAGCTAATGGGATGCAAGCTTTAGTTGACAGCAAGGACGAAATTGAAGCCATTGCTAGCCATGCTTTATCTAAGCCCCGGAATGCCTTTTACATCGGTCGCGGACTTGACTGGTCAGTTTCTTTAGAAGCGGCCTTGAAGTTGAAGGAAATTTCTTATGTTCAAGCCGAAGGGTTTGCATCGGGGGAATTAAAGCACGGAACGATTGCTTTAATTGAAAAGAATACGCCGGTAATTGGGATTATTACGCAATCCCGGACCGCTGGTTTAACCCGGAGTAACCTTGAAGAAACGGCAGCTCGGGGGGCTAACATTTTAACGATCGCCTCGCGGCATTTGGCAAAAGAAGATGACTCCATCATCTTGCCAGACGTTGATGAAATGATCTCACCATTATTAAGTGTCGTACCAGCACAATTGTTGGCTTACTACACTAGCCTTGGAAAGGGCCTGGACGTTGATAAGCCACGGAACTTGGCCAAGAGTGTTACGGTGCAATAAAAATTAAATAAGTTAACCAACCTAAGCTTGAGGCCGGGAAGAAACTTATGTTTCTACCCGGCCTCTTTGTCATTTCCGAATGTTACTCAGTAACTAAGGTCAAAAAGCACGGCCTTAACGGATAAGTGCGAACGAAAGGCCGATTCTAATGAATCAACCTTCGTTCTTCTTATCCCAACCAGGCCGTCAAGGAGCTTTTTTCCCAACCTCTTTATCTTAAAGTTAACCCAAACTTCAAATTTGGTTTTTCCATGCCTTCTAGAAACTGGTAAAATAAAATCATATCTAACGAAGGGAGGGCGGACCAATCGAGCGGAAGCTAAAACATGAATTTCAATTGTTTATGCGGCATTTCCAGATGGCCGAAGTGACGACCTCAGCCGCGGTGTTAGCGTATTACACCCTCTTGTCAATTTTTCCAGCGGTTTTGGTGATTGGAAACCTGTTGCCAATGTTGGGATTAAATGCCAAGACAGTTTTAGCTTACCTCCAAACGGCAGTTCCGCCTTCAATTTATTCATTCCTGCGGCCCTTTATCTATGACTTCCTATCCCGGGGATCAGGGGGGGTCTTAACGACGGGGGCCTTAGTGGCAGTTTGGTCGACTAGTCAGGGGATCGCTGCCTTTCAGCGGAGTGTTAATCGTGCCTATGGGGTAGCCCGTTATCAAAATCCAATTATTAATCGGGTAGTTTCTTTTGTTTGGCTCTTAGTTTTGATTCTCTTCATGTTTGTTTTAACTTTTACCTACGGGATTGGGGAACAAGTCATGCAAGGGCTACAAGGAATTCTCCACTTCAATCCTGAATACATTCACTTCTTTAATCAGGTACGGTGGCCGATCACTTTTGGCGGGCTTTTTATTATCCTAACGATTTTGTACTATTTCGTTCCGAATGCCCGGGTACGGTTACGCTTTGTCGCTGTGGGAGCTTTATTAGTTACTTTAGCTTGGATGGGCGTTTCCCGCATATTCTCCTTGTATAGCGCCTTCTTTTCTCATAACATTACTTCTTATAAAACAATTGGAGCCTTCATTTTGCTGATGATCTGGCTTGATCTTTCTGGAATCTTGGTCATGGTCGGGGCAACGATTAATGCCACCTTACAGGACATTGTGGAAGGAAAAATTGAAGAACGCTTGTATTTTTGGCAAAAGCGCAAGGAAAAGTAGGGAGAAAGCTTTTTTATCGGCTTGAATTTCTGGGTAATAAGAAAACGGTGATGCTGGGAAGAAATTTAGCTTTTCTTTTCAGCCTTTTTCGATTGGAGTGATCAACAGGAACCATGGCACAAATTACAAAAATTGCGGCCCAAAAACGGCCAGGTCGCTATAATATCTATTTAAATGGTAAATATGCTTTTCCAGTGGCGGAGAGCGTCTTGGTGAAGCACCGCTTAATGAAGGGGATGGAACTGACACAGGAAGAAGTTGCTCAGATTACCACCGATGATGCAATTGCCCAAGCCTATGGGAAGGCCTTGGACTTCTTGTCTTACCAGTTGCGGACAGAAGCTGAAGTGACCAAAAAACTGCTGAAAGAAGACGTGCCCCCGGAACAGATTGAACCGGTCTTAAAGCAACTGCGGGCAAACCAGCTTCTTGATGATCAAGCCTATGCGGCTGCTTATGTGCGGACGGTGATGAATACCGAATTAAAGGGGCCAACGATGATCCGGCGAAAGTTGCGGGCAAAACGAGTCGGCGAACTTCAAATTGATGCTGCTTTGGAGCAATTCACGCCGGAACGACAATTGGAAAACGCTACCAAACTTGCGCAGAAACTCTTCCGCCGCTATGCTAAACAACCCGCCCGACGGCAACAAGAAAAAGTCTATCAAGGTTTAATCACCCAGGGTTATGGTGGCGATATCGCTAAGGAAGCTACTCGCGTGGCGACTCCGGCGGAGCCAACCGTTGATACCACTGATCAACTTGATCGTGAAGGCGAGAAAATTTGGACCCGTTATGCGCGCCGGACTAGTGGATATGAACTGACAATGAAAGTTAAACAGGCCCTGTTCCGTAAGGGCTTTGATTATGATGAAATCGAGGCTTGGGTTAACCAGCGAAGTGAAGAAGAGTAATCATCTCGAGGGGAAAAAGGTGTTCAAAAATATTATTGTTACTGGGGGAGCCGGCTTTATTGGCTCGAATTTTGTCCACTACGTCGTGAACAACCATCCTGAAGTTCATGTTACGGTTTTAGATAAACTAACTTATGCTGGTAATAAGGCTAACTTAGCGAGCTTGCCAGAAGATCGGGTAAAGCTCGTTGTTGGTGATATTTGTGATAAGGAATTGGTGGACTCCTTGGTGAAGGATGCCGATGCAGTGGTACACTACGCGGCTGAAAGTCACAATGATAACTCTTTAATTGACCCAACGCCCTTTATTCAGACTAATATCGTGGGGACGTCGGTCTTAATCAACGCTTGTCGAAAATACGATGTCCGTTTCCACCATATCTCCACGGATGAAGTTTATGGTGATTTACCATTAAGAGAAGACCTACCAGGTCACGGGGAAGGGAAAGGTGAAAAGTTTACCCCTGATTCCCCATACCGGCCAAGTAGCCCATATTCTTCTTCCAAAGCTAGTTCCGACCTTTTAGTGCGGGCATGGGTGCGGTCCTTTGGTTTACGAGCAACGATTTCAAATTGTTCGAATAACTACGGCCCATACCAACACATTGAAAAGTTTATTCCCCGGCAAATTACCAACATTTTGAGCGGCATTCGGCCAAAACTTTATGGGACTGGTAAGAACGTCCGTGACTGGATCCACACCAATGACCACTCCCGGGCCGTATGGACGATCTTAACCAAGGGTAAGATTGGTGAAACTTACCTGATCGGGGCGGACGGCGAAAAGAACAACAAGGCAGTTCTAGAAATGATCCTGGAAATGATGGGGCAACCAAAGGACGCTTATGATCACGTTAAAGATCGGCCAGGTCACGACCTTCGTTATGCTATCGATGCTACTAAGCTCCGGACTGAACTTGGTTGGAAGCCCGAATTCACCGACTTCAAGACTGGTTTAAAGCATACGATTGATTGGTACACTGACCACCGGGACTGGTGGGAAAGTCAAAAGGCTGCAGTGGAAGCAAAGTATGCCAAGCAGGGACAGTAAAATTAACCTCTAGTGATTTGTGGCAGAATATGTAAAAAGTGGTCGCTTCATTGAAGCGGCCACTTGAGGGGATAGAATAATTTTGATGGTCAAGGATTATGCTGCTTGTTTAGCGATGACCACATCTTCAGTTGTCGTTACGTACTTGGCACTAACCGGTACGGCGTACAAGAATTCACCGTCCTTAACGAAGAGCTTAGTCGCCGCAATCTTGTCCATGGCCGCTTGAACTTGTTCTTTTGATAGACCGTCACTGGCGTAATTGAGCTTCAAAGTGTGGGTCTTACCAAGGGAGCCTTTGAAAGTTAAGTTTAATGTCTTCATTTAATTAATTCCTCCAATTATTAATAGAGTTAAGTCGTAAAATTGATTAGGCAATCTGCAAGTTGTTTGCGGTAGTTAAAACGCCATCAGCGATTTGTTCGCCAGTTAAACTGGCGATTGCTTCGGCAAAGGATTGCACTGCGGTTGGTTCTGGCTTTTCAATCAAGTTGTTGAAATTACGCCGGTAACCGTTAGGGTGCAGTTCGCTTGTGCCGTTGAGTTGAAGTTTGTTGGCCTTAAAAGATGCTTGCATGGTTGTAGTTCCTTTCTGGTTTTGAGAAAATTATTTTCGTAAGTGATGTGCACATGCCTTACACTCTTAATAACAATTTGAATAAGCAAAAAAGGAAACGAAAATTTAAAATTAATATATTTATTTTATGTAGATTGATGTGGTAGATAGTTAGTGCTAAACCCATAACGAAGATGGACGCAATCAGCTTGGAAAAGTATAATAAAGGCAGTTTATTTTAAAGACGGGGGTTCCCAAATGACAGAACAAGCTTTAGTTAGTATTGTGGTGCCGATTTATAATCGTCACAAGTACTTAGATACTTGTTTAAAGAGTATTTTGAATCAGACCTACCAAAATCTTGAAATTATTCTTGTTGATGATGGTTCAACTGATGATTCATTAAAAATATGTGAACGATATGCAAGTGAAGATTCAAGAATCAAGATTATAAGAAATAACCATGCTGGTGTATCAATGGCAAGAAATTCTGGAATAGAAAACGCTAGCGGAAAATATACCGTTTTTATTGATAGTGATGATACAGTAGCAAAGGAACATTGCGAATATGCGGTAGGCATTTTAGAGAAGTTCAAGGCTGACATTTGTTGTATGAAACTTATGGACATTAATGATAAAGCAAAAGAGACAAAAGCTGTTATTTATAATCAAGTGATGGAACTATCTAAAGAACAAGCAATGGAATTATTAATAAATGATGGCTATCTATGCGATAAAGTATACAAAACTAATCTTTTAAAGAGACATCCGTTTCCAAAAGGTAAAATGTTTGAGGACACATGGACGTTACATTATGTTTTTGATGAGGCAGATAAAATAGTTTATTCTCCGGTTACCACTTATTTTTATGAAGTTCGAAATGATAGTATAATGACAAATATGAGCTCTAAAACAATAGCGGATCAGTTCGAATCGAGCAATGACCGGTATTCATTTTTTAAAAAGAACTATCCTACAATTGCACCAAAAATGAATGTATATATGTTAATTAGGGCGCTTCGTTACTGCACCTATTGTCCAAAAAACTATAATCGGCAGTTGTTTGATCAGGCAAAAACGATTATCAAGACTAGTCCGGTTGATCCCAAAACTTTGGATCGTCGGTATCAAATTACGATGAAGCTATTCCGCTTTTCAGAACCTTTGGCTTTACTCATTTTTCGCTTACGGAAATTAACGAATTCTTAGACGTAAAAAAGCGGACGCCCAAAATTGAGCGTCCGCTTAATCATTAAGCTAATTTGTTTTGCGATAACTACATCTTCAGTTGCCGTTACGTACTTGGCACTAACCGGTACGGCGTACAAGAATTCACCGTCCTTAACGAAGAGCTTAGTCGCCGCAATCTTGTCCATGGCCGCTTGAACTTGTTCTTTTGATAGACCGTCACTGGCGTAATTGAGCTTTAAAGTGTGGGTCTTACCAAGGGAGCCTTTGAAAGTTAAGTTTAATGTTTTCATTTAATTAATTCCTCCAATTACTAATAGAGTTAAGTCGTAAAATTGATTAGGCAATCTGCAAGTTGTTTGTGGTAGTTAAAACGCCATCAGCGATTTGCCAGTTGGCTCTGGTTTTTGAGAAAATCGTTTTGTAAGTGATGTACACATGCTTTACACCTTTTAATAACAATTTGAGAGCAGAAAAAATTAAGTGAAAATGCAAAATTAATTATCTTGTTTAACTAATGCTGATAAAATAGATTTAAACTCTTGAGATTAATTTAATCTCGCTTTTTAAACAACATTTTTGTTGCGTTAAGGTTAAGGAAAGGTAACTGTTATTAATCAAACCTTTTGTTCTCAGGACAAAACTGTTATTATAGAATAGATTTTGTTGGTTGAATCTTGGCTTTTCAAAATATATCTTAATTAAGAAAAGTTCCAACATTAATTTGAAGCGCTAATTAAAAACTAAAAGATAGAACGTATTAAAAAGAGCGGTTAAGCTTTCTTTGCGATATCAGTATAGGAAAAGGATGGCTAAGAATGGTGAATAGCCAAAAAATAGTCAAAAGAAAATCGGCAGGTTACTTGCTTGCAAAACGGATCACGGATGTTATCCTTTCACTAATTGCCCTAGTAATTTTAAGTCCGGTTTTCCTGGTAATTTACTTAATGGATCAGTTTGGTGATAATAAGGGTCCGCTCTTCTTTAAGCAGACGCGGATTGGATTAAACCACCAACCGTTTAAAATCTATAAGTTTCGGTCCATGGTTGTTGGAGCGGATGAAATTTTACATCAAAATCCGGAGTTATATCAGAAGTACGTTGCAAATAACTATAAGCTTGAACCTGAAGAAGATCCGCGTATCACTAGGTTAGGACGAATTCTCCGAAAGACATCGCTTGATGAGATACCACAATTTATCAATATTATCCGAGGAGATATGAGTTTAGTGGGCCCACGTCCGATTGTTAAAGATGAACTTAGTTGGTATGAAGATCGAGTTGACAAGTTCTTGTCAGTTAAACCGGGAGCGATGGGGCTTTGGCAAGCGAGTGGCCGAAGTAACATCGGTTACCCCGAACGTTGTGATGTTGAATTAAGTTACGTTGATCATGCTTCTTACTGGTATGATTGGCAGATTATCTTTAAGAATATCATCAGTATCTTTAAGAGTACTGGTGCTTATTAAGGGTGAAAATTGTGAACATTAAAATTTTAGTGGCAACGCATAAAAACTATGCTATGCCAAAGGATGATTTATATTTACCGGTGTTTGTTGGAAAGGATCTTCATCCAGATGTTAACCATACCTTCCAGGGTGATAATACGGGAAAGAACATTTCAGCTAAAAATGCTAACTATAATGAATTAACGGCCATTTACTGGGGATGGCAAAATTTAACTAACCTTGATGCTATGGGCTTGGTTCATTACCGGCGTTACTTTAGTTTAAATGGTAAAAAGGATGTTAACGCTGTTGCAACGCGAGCAGAGATTGAAGGCTATTTGCAATCCGCTGATGTCTTGGTTCCCAAGCGGCGAAACTACTATATCGAAACCAATGAATCCCATTACTACCATGTTCATGAACATGAGCCATTGGATGTCATGCGGAAAATTATCAAGGATGAATATCCAGATTACTACCCAGCTTTCCAAAAAGTTTTAAAGCGAACATGGGCCCACATGTTTAACATGTTTGTGATGAAGCGTCAACCGTTAGATGAGTACTGTACCTGGATGTTTGAAGTTCTTGATAAAGTAGAAGCCAAGATTGATATTACGAATTACACTCCTTACGAAAAAAGGGTATATGGTTTTTTAAGTGAGTTAATGCTTGACACCTGGCTAGAAACGCATTCAGAATATCAAGTGAAAGAAATTAATTACGTGTTCATGGAACCAGTTAATTGGTTAAAAAAAGGTGGTAAGTTCTTAAAACGTAAGATCTTTGGCCATGGTGAGCACTAGAGAGGACTTGCGATGGGGAAGGTAATTGAAAAATGGCATCGGATTGAGGAATTTAAACTGAATGGTGAATTTCTTTACCAGGTTACTTTTATTCTGATTTTGTCCGTCTCGTTTCTCCAAACATCAACGTACACGGACTTTTTTGTCCCTAGTACTTTACACCGTTGGTTATTTGTCGGCCTAGGCTTAATTTACTTTAAGATTTTCTTTCTGGATCGACACAGTTTTAAAACGATTTGTGTTAATTTAATCGTTTTAGCCTACTTATTCATTACTTGGCGATCGTCAAACGATTTTATGATTGTTGTCATGGGTTCCTTAATTTTAGGGATGCGAAATGTTAATTTTCGTCAGATTATTCGCCTTTATCTGGTAGTAGGTACCATTTCATTAGTAGGAATATTTATTAACGCTGAACTTGGAATCATTCGAAATATCGTTTTTGTTCGTGATACGACCAATGCTGTGCGGCAATCATTTGGAATTATTTATTCAACCGATTTTGCGGCCCATGTTTTGTACTTGGTGTTAGCGCATTGTTATTTAGCTTTTCGACGCCTAAAGTGGTATCACTACTTAAGTTACCTGTTACTTGCGATCTTTGTTTCAGTGACTACTGATGCACGATTAGATGCATTAGCGATCGTTTTAACGATTCCAGTTGTTTGGATTGGTAAGCGCGCAGCTGCTGGTTATTTAGGATCGCGTCTGGTTGCTGGATTTTATTGGACATTGCCAATTTTAGGGGCTTACTTAACAATTTGGAGTGCTTATTTCTATACGCCGGGTAACCACATACTAGTAAAATTGAATCACCTAATTTCTGGACGATTACTCTATGGAAGAGTAGCTTTTGATCGCTATCCGCTCTCTTTATTTGGTCAAAAAATTCATGAAAATGGGTGGGGCGCAAGCCTCGGCCCAATGACAAAAGACTTGAATCATTATTTTTTCATTGATTCGTCTTATTTACGTTTATTAATAATTTTTGGAATTACTGCTTTAATTGTTGCCCTAGTAATTATGACTAAATTGAGCTGGAAATCGATTCAAAGTAACGATTACGCACTTGCAAGTATTATGGTTATTATTATGATCAGTGCGGTTTTAGAACAAAGATTAATTGATATTGCTTATGATCCATTTTTATTAGCTCTATTAGCTAAGCAAAGTAGCTTAAAAATAAAGGAGAAAAGTTTTGAAAGAGTACACTGTTAAAGAGTTAAATCGGATGTTTGCCAAGAGTATTGCTTTAATCGTTATACTGGCAGTCCTATTTGGTGGTGTCTTTGGCTTTTTAGCTAAGCACCGTCAACATACTACTTATACAGCGGAACGTGAAATTATGATTTCGCACAATTACCAAGCGGCGGTTAGCCAGAATAATGATCAAAATGCTCAAGTGATGGCAGATCAAAATCTGATGCCTACTTATGAGGATTTGGTTCAAAGTAAGTCAGTTGCCAAAAAAGCCCACGCTTTACTACCTAAGAAGTTAAAAAAAGCATATTCAACCGATGATATTTATGGCATGATTAATGCTAAGAGCCATCAGCAATCATTAATTATGAATATTAAGATTAAAGGTTCTTCTGCTAAAGATGTTACAGAAATTGCAAATGTGACGGCAGTTGCGGCTCAAAAGGAACTTCCAAAGCTTAAAGCTGGCATTGGGACGGTTACTCCTTTATCAAAAGCAACGGTTGGTGATGCAACTAGCGAAACAACTCCTCATGCCAAAAAATATCTCGTTGCTGGGGTAGCTTTAGGTGGTTTAATCGGAATTATCATTTCCTTTGGTGGAATTGTAATTAAGGACTTTATTCGTAAAAACAGCAAGTAGCATATAGGCCATACTGAAAAGTGTGGCTTATTATTATATAAAAGGTGAGAAAATGCATAAGGTATTGTTGTCAATAGAAGACTTACACACAAATGATGCTGGCCCAAAAGCACGGACTGATATTGAAAAAATTCTTGGAAAGGAAGACTATGATATATGGGATCTTCCTTTTAACTATGAATCCAAGCTAAAAAAGTTTAAGTATATGTATTGGAACATTCCCCGTCTTTTTAAAGGTCAGCAAATTGATGAAATTTATTTTCAATTTCCTGCGTATTCAACGGTTTTGATGGATGCTCTGATTAAGTCAATTCGAACTACGACGAATGCAAAATTAATTTTTATTATTCATGATATTGAGTCGTTACGTCGTTTTCAGACAAATGAATATGCCAAAAATGAAGCTAAATGGTTGAATGAAGCAGATGGTCTAATTGTCCATAGCCAAGCAATGAAAGACTATTTAATTAGTCATCAAGTCGAAACACCAATGGTAATTTTAGGGGTGTTTGACTATTTAAATCCACAATTATTACAAATTCAGAAACCATATCGTCGATCAATTTGTTTTGCTGGAAATTTAGTAAAATCAACTTTTCTTAAAAAAGTTGATTTTAAAGGTAAGATGCAACTAGAAGTGTTTGGCCCAAATCCGTTAGAAGCGTTTCCAAGCGATGTCAGTTATAGGGGAGTATATTCACCGGAAGAATTACCCAAGCATTTAGAGGCCAATTTTGGCTTAGTTTGGGATGGGAGCCGGACCGATACATGTGATGGTAGTTACGGAGAGTATATGCAGTATAACTGTCCGCATAAGGTATCGTTGTACTTAAGTACTGGCTTACCAATCGTTATTTGGAAAAAAGCAGCAGTTGCGAAATACCTAGTTGATAATGGTCTTGGAATTGCTGTTGATAGTTTGGATGAATTGCCTAGCCGTTTAAGTCAACTTTCACTTGAAGAATACGAACAAATGAAGGCTCGGGTTCAAAAAGTTGCTGAAGGATTAAGGAATGGTAAACAAATTAAGACTGCAATTAAGAAGATTAATGAGTTGATTTAGGAGATAGAAATGCAAGCTGTTTTAGTAATTGCGCATCGTCAACCGGAACAAATAATTGCGCTCGCAAAAGAACTAGTGCCAACTTTTAAAGTATTTATCCATCTTGATACGAAGATGACAGTAACCTCTTCTCAGCTTGAAGAACTTGATAAATTAGGGGTTTATTATTTTTCTAAAATTGATGTTCGTTGGGGTGGTTGGAGTATAGGTCAAGTTGCTGTCGAACTTTTTAAGGTAGCTCTTAAGGATCCTTCAATTACTTATCTTCATCTAATTTCTGGACAAGACTGGCCAACCAAGAAGCCAGCAGAAATTGCTCGTTTTTTTGAAAATAGTTCAAAAATCTATCTTTCATACTTCCAAGCAAATAAAGTGTCAAAAACTGGTGAAAAAGTTATTTGGTGGGCTAAGTACTATTATCCTTATGATAAATTAAACCGGCGGACAACTTTTGGAAAAATTTATCATCGCTTAAATATCATGGCTCAGATGATCTTAAGAGTTAATAAGCTCAAAAAACTAGGTTACGCTGAAGATCAAATATATTCTGGAGCTAACTGGGTTGATTTGCCAAGAGATGTCGCTGAATTTGTAATTAAAGATTTTGATAGTAATAAACGTTTAAGACAATTATTGAGTACTAGCGCCTTTGCAGATGAGTTTTGGTTACCAACGGTGTTATGTAATATACCGAAGTATTACCAGCGAATTGATCAAAATATTCACCGCTATATTATTCTTGAAAAACGTCATGGTAGTCGACCGGCAATCCTTGATGAGACGGATTTAAGACCAATTCAAGCAGGTGATTATTTCTGGGCACGTAAGGTTGTGTTTGGAATTTCTGACAAGTTAGTTAAGGGATTGGAAAATTAACAATCCCTAACACTTTGCGAATTCCCTTGTAGTTTTTTCGGCTTTAGCCTATTATTTAGGAATAGATATTTATGTAAAAGAGGAAATATTATGTCTAAATATGACTATTTAGTGGTTGGTGCCGGTCTCTTTGGGGCCACTTTTGCTTACGAAGCCGCCAAACGAGGCAAACGCGTTAAGGTAATTGAAAAGCGGGACCACATCGCAGGTAACATCTATACTAAGGAAGAATATGGAATTCAAGTACACCAATATGGGGCACATATTTTCCATACCTCAAATAAAGAAATTTGGGACTATGTAAATCAATTTGCAGAGTTTAACCGCTATACCAACTCCCCAATTGCTAACTACAAGGGTGAGATTTACAATCTTCCCTTTAATATGAACACCTTTAGTAAGATGTGGGGGGTTAAAACCCCAGCCGAAGCACAAGCTAAGATTGATGAACAACGGCAAGAAATGGCTGGTAAGCAACCGGCTAACCTTGAAGAACAAGCAATTTCTTTGATTGGCCGGGACATCTACGAAAAGTTGGTTAAGGGTTATACTGAAAAACAATGGGGCCAAAAGGCCACCGACTTACCAGCTTTTATTATTCGGCGGTTACCAGTTCGGTTGACATATGACAACAACTATTTCAACGATCTCTACCAGGGGATCCCGGTTGGGGGGTATACCCAAATCGTTGAAAAGATGCTTGCTAGTGATCTGATTGACGTTGAGACCGGCGTGGATTACTTTGATCACCAGGCAGAATACGAGGTTGAATTTCCAAAGATTGTCTTTACTGGGATGATTGATCAATACTTTGGTTACCAATTGGGTGAACTCCAATACCGGAGCTTACGTTTTGAAACTGAAGTTTTAGATGAAGATAACCATCAAGGAAATGCCGTAGTTAACTATACGGATGCGGAAACCCCATATACCCGGATCATTGAACACAAGCATTTTGAGTTTGGTAAGGGTGACCAAGGGAAAACCGTAATTACTAAAGAATATCCGGCTGATTGGCAACGGGGGGACGAACCTTATTATCCAGTTAACAACGCGACTAACAATAGTCTATACAAACAATACGCTAAGTTAGCCACTGAAACCAAACCAAATGTGATTTTTGGTGGTCGCCTCGGACAATATCGTTACTATGATATGGATCAAGTCTTGCATGCGGCCTTAGTAACGGTGGCAAAGGAGTTTGGAAAGTAAGATGCAAGTAATTAAAAATTATTTGTATAATGCTGGCTATCAGATTCTTTTGATGTTTGCGCCCTTAATCACCACTCCGTATATTTCCCGGGTATTGGGCCCCCACGCATCCGGGATTAATAGCTATACAAATGGTTGGGTGACCTTTTTTTGCCTGATCGGTCAAATGGGGATTACGCTTTACGGAAACCGGGAAGTGGCCTACCATCGTGATGATAAACGAGAACGATCACGAATTTTCTGGGGTGTTGAAGCCCTCCAACTTGGGACAATTATCCTTTCGATGCTTGCTTATTTGGTAATCATCTTTATCTTTAGTACCACTTTCAGAACTTTTTACCTTCTGCAAACTTTTTGGATTATTGCTGCCGGGTTAGATGTTTCTTGGTACTTTATGGGGATGGAAGATTTCAAGAAAACGGTTGTCCGGAATACCATCGTTAAGCTAGTAACGATTTGTTTAATTTTTGTAGTTGTCAAACAAGAATCAGACTTATGGAAATATATTTTGTTGCTTGGTTTAGCTCAAGTTGGCGGAAATATTACCCTTTGGCCTTACTTAAGGAATTCAATTCAATGGGTGAGTCCTCGTTTTTGGAAACCATTCCAACACTTTTATCCCGCTTTAATTCTTTTTATCCCAACAATTACGACCCAAATTTACTTGGTGGTTAACAAATTAATGTTGGGTCGGCTGGGAGCTCAAGACGCCTTAGGACAATTTGACTATGCTGATAAAATCGTTAAGCTAGTTTTAGCGATTGTAACGGCAACGGGAACCGTGATGCTTCCACATGTGGCTAATAAGTTTGCTAAAGGGGATGTTAAAGGGGTCCGGCAAAGCCTTTACAACTCATTTGAGTTTGTGACTGCATTAGCAGTCCCAATGATGTTTGGTTTAATGGCAATTTCCAAGAAGTTTGCCCCTTGGTTCTTGGGTGGTAAGTACGTCCCAACCGGCGAAATTATGTTTATTGAAGCGCCGGTGATTCTCTTTATTGCCTGGAGTAACGTGATTGGAACCCAGTACTTGATGCCAGTTAAGCGGGTGAATGAGTTTACGGTATCTGTAACTGTTGGGGCAATCTCAAATATCATATTGAACTTTATTTTAATTCCACGTTATGTTTCAAATGGGGCTGCTTTAGCTACTGTTTGTGCTGAATTTTTAGTGGCGGCAGTTCAACTGTACTGCGTTCGGACGACAATTCGGCGACGCGTATTATTCAAGAACCTTTGGCGTTACTTACTGCCGGGATTCATTATGTTTTGGATCGTTTATCATATAAATGCGATGATGACAATGAACATTATTAACCTGGTCTTTCAGGGGGCCATTGGAGTCATTATCTACGCAGTTGGGGTTATTATCTTAAGAGCCCCAATTGTTAAGCAAGCACAGGAAATTTTAAGAAAATAGTCGTTAACGTTCTTTATTTTTTTGGATGATGGCTAAAAGCCATTGTTATGTCAAGAATGTTTTTACTTTACGTGATCGCTTATCATAATGTGATATGTATTAAGGACGCAACAAAACCATATGATTGGCATTTGTTGTGTCCTTTAATTTATGCTCGCTTAATTATCATCTGATTCGCAATTCTTTGAATTTTTTTCCAACGATAATTAGCAGCACGGGGAGTTATACCTAATATGTTTGCAATTTCCCGATTTGTTAATTCCGGGTCTTTAATGAGTAAATCTAGATATGCTTTTTGCTTAGATTCACAGGCCTGATAAAGCCGCTGAAGCAATTTTTTGGAATCGGTCCGGCTTTCAAAATCAAAATCATATTGTAAAGCAGGATGGTTAATTTCTTCAATTGGGGTGGGACCGTCAAGAATTAATCCTTGGTGTTGGCGTAAGCGTTCTTCTCGGTTAAAGAAATTAGTTATTTGCCAGCGTAAACGTTGGTAAATGAAAGCGAAGCGGTTGATTTTAGGTTGAAATAATTGGTCATAATCAATCGACGCTTGGGCAACAGTTAACCGACATTCTTGAATTAAGTCATCGCGATGGGGATGACCTGGTAAAACATTTGCATGTTTTAGGACGCCAAAGATTGCTCCTTCGAGTTGTTTATCTGTAAAAGTGGCGGCTAAATAACGATTATATTCACTGTTCAATTGACTGATTTTTTTCATTAAATTTCTCCGTTGTTATTTGTATTTATCCCGGCCGGAGACAATTTATGAGTTTAAGTGAGTTAGAAAAAATATGAAAATTTCAAACAAATTGATTTTTCAGCTAAAGTTATGGAAATGCTGTCACCTTGGAGTTAATAACGATTATGTTTAACAATAATCACTGTAGTTTGTCCGAATTTTCTTGAAGTTTAGCATTTGCAATTTTAAAACGCTTATATTGATTAGCTTATTACAATTGAATTAATTAACAATAAGTCTATTTAGCGGCAAATTTTTAAATATATATTGATAATCAATTAAAGATATGATTAAATATTTCCATTAATTTTTTCAAAAGAGGTGAAAGAGTAATGTTATTTAATTTAAATGGAATCCGAAAGCAAAGTTGGAAAGAAACAGCGTATGAACCAATTTGTTGGGAAAACGTTCTTTTCTTAGCACATTATGCAACTGGCAAGACTTTTGTGATGAAAGCCAATGGAGCGGGGATTGTTTACGCAAAATCTGTCCGTGAGGTAATTAATGAGTTTGCTACCAAGCATCACATCCATCAGCTAATGACCGATGTTTTTTACTCTGGAACTAGTAACCAAGTTTCAAAAGCATTAGTTCGAGGAAAATATGCTTTAGTTCCAAGTGGTGGGTTAAAGAATGAAAATACCATCTTCTATATGAGTCATTTAGTTATCGATACTCACTACGATCCCCAAGTTGGCATGATCTTGTGCTTTAAAGATCAGACTGGGGATGGCTCAATTAAGTTAGTAGTTGAAGTTAGTAAGGCAACTTTTCTCCGACACTTAGATACAGCAGTCGAAGTTGGTAAAACACAACTTGAATTCAAGGATAATTGCCTTAAACTCTTTGGCAGTACTTCTATTTGGGAGGCGGAAACTTCGGCAGAACGTACTAAGCTAGAACGTTTAGAAAAAATTCGTATAAAAACGATCCTGATCCAATTCAGCGAACGTGTCTATGGAGAGGTTGATCTTAAAGAATGTGAAGAGTTTGTGGAGCGCTATCTCTTTAAGCCATATCGGATTTAATTTAAATAATTTTACGGATCATTAACCAAACCTCCAAAGTTTATGTTACAATATAGTTACAGATAAGTAATAAATATTACATAAACTTTAACGGCATAAGAGATAATTCGTTAAAGTCGGTTAGGAGGATGATGATCATGCGGAAGAACTTAAAGGTTATGCTAGGAACTGTTGCTATTGCGGCATTATTAGCGGGATGTGGGCAAGCGACTACCTCTAAAAAGGCAGCTAACTCATCATCCACACCAAAGGTAAGCAAGACGACCGGTCAAAAACAAAGTCGTCATCAAAGTAGTCAAACCAAAGAGAATGTTACAACCGTCACTGATGGTAGTTTATTGAAGTCAGCAGCGAGTGTTGCCCCAGCAAGCTATAACGTTGCTACTAAGACGTTAACGACGAATCGGTTGGTTGCTAACACTACAAGTTCTAATCCAATTCAAAAATCGAACCTCGCAGTTACAGCTACTTCGCAAACCGCTAAGGCTACTCAAGCTAGCAAGTCAAATCAGACGGTTGTAGCTCCGGAAAAGACTGATCCGCAGGTAACTTTGGCCACTGACCAACTTAGCCAAAATCAAAAGTTTGGGCTTTATGTTTGGTACACCAGTAAGGAAATTACAAACGAATCCTTGCCAACTACGGAACGGCCAATTTCCGTTACGGCAATGAATGAAAGTAGCGTGTTGGCACCATTGCCAAATGGTACTAACAACACTTACTACCAAGTTTACGGTAGCACTGCTGATAATGGCGAATGGGTAAATTACTACGCTCAAGGTAAAGATGTGGCTGGGGTTGATCCATCAGTCTATGTTTATCACCAAAATCAATGGCAACAATACCAAGTAGGTAACATGGTTCAAACAGCTAATCAACAAAATGCTGGTAATTATGTCAACCAACTTGCCAATAATGTCCAAATGCACGATGAACGTTAATTCCACGCTCTGTGGCCCGTTAAACCGCGAAAAAGCGGTTTAACGGGCTTTTTGTTATTAAAATTGAAAAAAATTATGAATAGTTTTCAACTAAAACTTTACTCTCATGTAACAATCATGTTTCATCTTAAGAAGATCGTTGATTGAAAAAGAGATGAATGATAAAATTTACAAGGAACATTGAGAAAATTATTTTTTTGAACAAACTTAAACAATTTTAGAGATTTATTACGTAAGGAGTACGACATGGGTAAACCGAGTCAGGATATGAAACGTCACTTTAAGATGTACAAGAAGGGTAAGCTCTGGTTAGTTGCCGGAATCACGGCAGCTAGCCTTTTTGCGGGAGTACACGGTGCTAAGGCCGATACGACTGCAACTGCTAACCAAGCTAACAAGGTTACAACCACGACCGGAAACGCAAATAGTAGCGATGATTCAACCGTCATTAGTACCGCTGTGCAAAGTGCAAGTACTAATGCGCCAGTTGCTAGTCAAGCTACGGTATCAAGTTCAGCTAGTCAAAGCCAATCAACGGCAACTTCAAGCGCCCAAGTTACTTTGCAGGTAGCTTCTCAAGCAACTAATGCTTCTTCAGCTTCCGCAAGTCAAGTGAAGGTCAATGCAGCGGTAGCTACGACATCATCAGCTACTACTACACCTTCAAGTGCTACTCAAAGTAGTCAAAGTGCTAGTGTGGAATCAGCTGCTGTCCAAACTAAGGAAGTCTACAGTGGTGGTCACTGGTACCTTCAAAATGTAACTACTCATCAAAATCTTAGTGGTTGGCAAAGCCTTTCCGCTAACCGTTTGGCGTACTACAGCGCCACAAACAACCAAATGCAATACGGTGAACAATTAATTGATGGAAAATGGTATTACCTCAATACTATTGATGGTGATGTTGCCACTGGTTGGAAGAAGTTAAATGATGGCCGTGAAGTCTACTATGACGTTAAGAAAGGAACAAACTCTGTTTCTGGTCAAGGAATGCTTCATGGGATGCAAAAGACTCAAAATGGTACTTACTACTATTTCAATAATGAAACTGGTGCTGAAGAAACCGGATTCAAGAAGGTTAATGGTAAGACTTATTACTTTGCCCCTAGTATGGTAAAGGGTGAAAGGTATATTAATGGTCATTTTTATGACTTTAATAATGAGACTGGTGTAATGGCAACTTCCTTCACTAAGCTTCCTGATGGTCGGACCGTTTATTACAATAACCAAGGTCAAATGCAGTATGGAGAACATTATATCAATGGTTACTGGTACAATTTTGATAAGAGTACTGGTAAGATGGCAACTTCCTTTACAAAGTTAGCTGACGGACGGGTAGTTTATTATAATGCACAAGGGCAAATGCAACATGGGATTGTCCAAGTTGAAAATAATACTTACTATTTTGACCATATTACTGGTGCTGAAAAAACTAATTTGGTTGCTTACAACTCTAGTACAGGTAAGTTACAATACTTTGGCACAGACGGTGCTTTAGTTAAGAATGGTAAGGTTGGTTCCGTAACAACTGATGCAAATGGTTATCTAAACCTTGCTGATGGTGAAAATTATATTGCTGGTAATTGGTACCTTACAAAGGATGGTAAGGTCGTAACTGGCTTCCAAACAATTTCAGCTAACCGGACTGTTTACTATGATCCATCAACTGCTGCGATGGTTCATGGCGAAGCATACATTGATGGTCACTTCCGTTTCTTTAACCAAAGTACTGGTGCAATGGCAACTGGTTTCACTAAGTTGTCGGATGGACGGACCGTATACTACAATACCAAGGGTGAAATGCAATACGGTGAACATTACATTGATGGTCACTTCCGTTTCTTTAACCGGAGTACTGGTGCAATGGCAACTTCATTCACAAAATTACCTGATGGACGGACAGTATACTACAACACCAAAGGTGAAATGCAATACGGTTGGCAAACGATCAACAATAATACGTATTACTTCGATACGTCAACTGGGGCAATGTATACTGGTACCCACAAGATCGATGGCAAGACCTACACCTTTGACAACAATGGGGTTGAAGAAGCTTGGGGTTGGCCATTCCCAGCTGACGGGCAAGGAAGCTTTACTGGCGCCCAACTCTTTGGGGTAAACGCTGGTGGTGAATTCCGTCTTAACGGTTTCCATGATGGGCTTGATTTTGGTTCTATTGACCACCCCGGTACGACGGTTCACGCAATTCATGCTGGGACGGTTACTGGTGTTGGTTACATTGCTGGGCTTGACTGGTACGTAACGGTTGATACTGGTGAATACATGGTTGTTTACCAAGAAGCCTTCAGTTCTCGTTCCCAAATTGCTGTTAAGGTTGGCCAAACGGTTGGCCTTGGTGACACGATTGGTTACCGGAATGCTGCTCACTTACACATTGGGATTACTAGACAAAAGAACTTAAGTGTTGCGTTAGCAAGCTCCTTCTTGAATAATGGTACTTGGTTAAACCCATTAACGATTATCAAGAATAACGGTTAATAAGCTAAAATAATATATCGTTAAGAATACCGGCTTAGGGTCGGTATTCTTTTAGTAAGGAAATAAATTTGAAGAAAGGTTAGAGTTTTGAAGAACAAAAGTAAATTAATTCAAGAATACCAAGTGAATTTTGCAAAAAATGTTAAAAAGGCCGTTACGATCTCAGGACTAGTTTTAACGACTGCAAGTATTTTAATCTTTAGTCAACCTGGTCAAGTTAGGGCAGATACTCAGGGAAATGCCCAAGTTACTAATGCATCGATTAGTAATTCTAATGCGACGTCAGCTAGTGCATCAGAAAATAGTCAAAGTGCTACTACGGAACAAGCAAATTCAAGTGCTAATGGCCAGAGTACTTCAGCAATGACTTTGAAGGCCAGTTTAGCAAGTGCAACGACTGTAAATAGTAGTGCACTTGCTGAAAGTAAAGTGGCAAGTGCATCTGCTTCGGCTTCAAGTAGTGAAGTTGTGTCAAATACGATTGGTACCACGAGTAGTCCAGCAGTAAAAACTTACACGGGTGGTTCTTCAACTGGAAGTGTTACTTTAAAGAGTAACTATAGTACTAGTGCTGATGCAATTGACGTATCATCTTACCAAGGGGCAATGAGTACGGCAACCTATACTAACCTTAAAAATCAAGGGGTTAAGTATGTGATTGTTAAGTTAACTCAAGGGACGACTTATACTAATCCATATGCGGCAACTCAAATTAACAATGCTAAAGCTGCTGGTTTAAAAGTTTATGCTTACGATTACTTTGTTTCCACGTCCACTTCAGCAGCCCAAGCTGAAGCTCGATACTTTGCAAATCAAGCAAAAAGCTTAGGCCTGGATACGGATACCTTAATGATTGCGGATGTGGAAGATGATGCCGTAAAGCTGAGCAACGTCAATAGTCTCTTGGCTGCCTACTGGTCGACTTTAAGTTCCTTAGGCTTTACAAATCACGCTATTTACACTGGATACTACTTTGATAAGCAATACAATGTCAGTTCAACGGTTGGTAAGAGCCGGACTTGGATTGCGGCATACTACTACTCCTATTGGAAGAGTGCGATGCTTGGTTCTGGATATGGTGCATGGCAGTACACTGACCAATACAATAATTCTTACGATGGTTCCATTGATATGGGACTCTTCTCTTCTAACCTTAGTAAGAGCGGAGAAGCCTATGAAAACGGTCATTGGTACCTATACGATAATGGGGTCAAGCAGACGGGCTTTATGAAGTTATCTGATGGTCGGGTAGTCTACTACAACGCAGCTGGTCAAATGCAGTATGGTGACCAAACGATCAATGGGTATCACTACTACTTTAATACTTCAACTGGGGCTCGGGAAATGGGCCAAATTACAGTTAATGGGGCAAATTACTACTATGATCCAACAACTGGTCAACGTCAGACAGGGTTAGTGTACAATGCCGCAACTAAGACGCTTCAATACTATGATCCAACGACTGGAAAACTTTTAACTTCAAGTAATGGAACTTATGTTGGTAGGGTTCATATTCAAGCGAATGGAACGGTTGATACCTCAACATTAGTAAATGGGTTGAATACGATTAATAGCAACACGTACTACTACAATAGTGCTAGTCGAGATTTGACCTCAGGCTGGAAAACCGTAAATGGCAAGACATATTACTTTGATCCAATTACAAAGCAAGCAATTCATGGCCAGATGTACTTAAATGGCTATTGGTACGGCTTTGGTAATGACGGTGTAATGCAAACTGGTTTTACAAAGATTAGCGATGGTCGGACAGTTTACTATAACGCTCAAGGTCATATGGTTTATGGTTGGCAAACGATTAATGGACATAAGTACTACTTTGATACCTCAGCTGGGACAATGTATACAGGTGAACGCTACGTAAGTGGTCATTTCCGTTACTTTGGGACTGATGGAGTAATGCGGACAGGTTTTACGAAGTTACCCGATGGTCGGTTAGTTTACTATAATAGTAAAGGTGAAATGCTTTATGGCGAAAATTTTCTTAATGGCAAATGGTATTTCTTTAATAAGAGTACCGGAAAACTCGAAATTGGCTGGGTTACTTTACCAGACGGCCGATTAGTGTACTATGACCTTAATTCTGATGGCTCGGGTTCTGGGATGTTGCATGGAGTCCATGTAATTAATGCAACAATTTATGCTTTTGATAATATCACTGGTAAATTACTCAAAAAGGTGACTCTGAAGAATGGTGAAAACTACTTTGACGGTGGTTGGTATCTTTATGACGCTACTACCACGCAACTTAAGAATGGTTGGCAAACAGTAAGTGATAATCGGAAGGTATACTATGACGTGCAAACAAACATCATGAAACATGGTGAAGCCTACATCGATGGTGCTTGGTACTACTTTGATCCAGTGGATGGTCACATGCATACTGGTTGGGTTAAATTATCTGATGGTCGTCAAGTTTACTATGATAATCAAGGTAAAATGGTTCATGGAACCCTAACTTTAGATAATAAAACCTACCATCTTAACAACATCACTGGTGCTTTAATGAATTAGTAACAAAGATCATAGAATTTAGCAAAACAAACGCTAAATTCTATGATCTTTTATTGTTTATGGAGATAAAACTGTTATAAAATTAAAAGGATTACGTAGTCTTTAGAATGTTAATTGAGGAACTTTTATGAAAAAACTATCAATTGTGGTTCCATGTTACAACGAAGCCGAGGCTTTACCACTTTTTTACCCAGCGGTTGAAAAAGTGGTCAGTGAGATTAAAGAGTTAGAAATTGAGTATTGGTTCGTAAATGATGGTTCAAAGGATGAGACATTAGCCGAAATGCGGAAGCTCCATGAGCAAGATCCAGAGCGTGTTCATTACGTTTCGTTTTCGCGAAATTTTGGGAAAGAGGCCGGTTTGTATGCTGGACTAGAAGCAACAACTGGCGATTATGTCGTGGTAATGGATGCTGATTTGCAGGATCCACCATCTTTTTTACCAACGATGTATGCGGAACTCCAATCTGGGGAGTATGACTGTATTGGAACTCGGCGAACTGATCGAACTGGCGAAGCGAAAATTAAGTCCTTTTTAAGTGACCAGTTCTATAAGGTCATTAACCGAATTTCCAATACTAATATTGTTCCCGGTGCGCGTGATTACCGAATGATGACACGCCAGATGGTCAATGCCGTACTTTCAATGAAGGAATATAGTCGTTTCTCTAAGGGGATTTTTTCTTGGGTCGGTTTTAAGACGAAATATCTTGATTACCATAATGTTGAACGAGTTGCAGGTGAGACTGATTGGAATACGTGGCAACTTTTCCGTTACGCAATGGACGGGATCTCTGACTTTTCTCAAGCACCGCTTTCTTTAGCTGTTTGGTTAGGAACGACTTCTTTTGTTATTTCAGTTTTAGGGATGCTTTGGGTAATTATTCGTCGGTTAATAAACCCAGCATCTAGTATCTTCGGTTGGGCTTCGACAACTTGTATTATCCTGTTCTTGGGGGGGCTTCAACTTCTCTGTATTGGGATTGTTGGAAAATACATTGGTCGAATTTACCTCCAAGTTAAACATCGGCCGATCTATATTGTGAAGGAGAAAAAATGAAACTAAATCAGTCGCGAATTTTATATTGGTCGTTAGAATTGTTAATCCTAGCGGCTTTTGTTTGGATCTGTTCACAGCTTGATTTTGTCTTCCATCCAATCGTCGTTTTTGTATCGGCGATTATTGTTCCCTTAATCATTTCGTTATTCTTATACTACATGCTAAACCCAATTCAGAAATTACTCTTGAAGATTAGGATCGGAAAGTTTCGTTTTCCGCGAAGTTTGGCTAGTTTAACGATTGTTTTGGGAATTATTTTGATTATTGTTGGGGCCTTTTCAGCCCTTGTACCATCATTAATTAATGAGCTAACCCAACTGATTAAGTGGTTACCCACCGCAACAAAAGAAACACAAAAGGCTCTTGTTCAATTATCTCAGCATCCTGGTTTAAAACATATTAATTTTGAACAGCTTTACCAACAATATAGCGGCCAGCTAAATAAGTATGTAAAGGTCCTATTGACTGGCTTAACTTCAAGTGCGGGGACTGTAATTGGAACGGTGACGAATATTGTTGTGGTGGCAGTAACGGTTCCGGTAATGCTTTTCTATATGTTAAAAGATGGCTATCGCTTCGTTCCCAGTATTCAACGATTACTTTCCAAGAAGCATGCGGATGAAGTTGGTAGTCTACTTCAACAGATGAATGCTACCTTGTCCGCCTATATTTCAGGCCAAGCAATTGAGTGTCTGTTTGTGGCGGTTGCTACGAGCATCGGCTATTTGATTATTGGTCAACCTTTAGCAACCGTTTTAGGCTTAATTGCGGGAGTTACTAATATGATTCCGTATATTGGCCCTTATATCGGAATTGCCCCTGCCTTGTTAGTTGCCTTAACCGTAGCTCCGCAAAAGATACTGTGGGTAATCATTGTTGTGATTGTTGTCCAACAAATTGATGGGAATATTATATATCCGAATATTATCGGGAAGACGTTAAACATACACCCATTGACCATCATTATCTTATTGATGGCTGCGGGTAATCTCGCTGGAATTCCGGGGATGATTATATGTATTCCATTTTATGCCGTGGCAAAGACGGTGATCAATTATGTTTGGACGATTTATCGGTTAGAGAAGCGTGAAGAATAAATAGTGAATATGGAGTTTTTAAATGAAAAACAGTAAGGTTAGGAATTCTGAATTTGAGTTTCTGAGAATAATAAGTATGTTTATGATTGTGTTGTGCCATTTTTGTGCTCATGGGACTTTGGACATAACTAATGTAAATGCGGCTCAAGGGCATATTATGGAGGTTAATTTATTTTTCCTTTTCTTAGGTCCGATTGGAGTAACACTATTTGTTTTGATAGGCGCTTATTTTTTGTGCGAAAAGAAGTTTAATTTTCGTAGACCAATTAGTCTAGTATTACAAACGGTATTTTATAGTTTTATATTATATCTTTTTTTCTTATTGGGAGATAATCATCTTCCATTCCAAGCGGAAAGTTTAAAGGCTTTGTTACTTCCCTTTCCGGAACCGAGTGGTTACTGGTTTGTAGAAGCATACCTAGTATTATTAATACTAATGCCATTACTCAATCTACTAATTCAAAACTTAACTAGATACCAATTATTCACAACAATAATTGGGGGGTATAATTTACGGCTTAATACCAGATTTACTTACTATTTTTGATGGTAAACCCGATGTTAGTGCCGCCCAATGGGGTTATTCGAATTTTACAGGAATGATTTTAGCATATTTCATTGCTGCTTACTTGAAAAAATATAAGAATCAGTACTTTGACAATCGATTTTTGATGACATGCACTGCACTGGCTTTATTTTACTTTTATTATTAGTTTGTCTAGTAAGTAAAAGTGTAAGAGGCGAATATTTGATTCTTGAAAAATTAACTGGTATTTATGGTCCGTTTACTTTATTTACAGCTACTGTCATGTTCTGTATTTTCAAAAACATTAATTGGCATTCAAGAGTTGTTAATATCTTTGCACATACAACATTTGGAGTCTATTTGATTAGTGATAATTCATTTGTTAGGGTATTTTTATGGCACGAATGGCTCCCTAATGGAAGCTTTGCTGATACCACAGCGGTAAACTATCTAATAGTAGTTCTTTTGGGCTCATTATTAGTTTATGTTATTTGCTCGTTAATAGATTTAGTTGGATATCAGTTGATTTTTGGGCAGTTATTTAATAGGTTAAGCAATTTTTTGGATAATAGACTAACGAGATTTCTCGGTAAAAAATATGAAAGTTAAAAATCATGTTATATATGTAATGGTCCTTATTTTTGCATGAGGAGTAGCGCAATATTATTTATGACATACAGGAAAAGTGAATGTCTTTTTTAATTGGTTGTTTTATGTAGCGAGAACAGAAGAAATTTAGGATAATTTAAAGATTTGAAAATTAAACTTCATAGCAAAAAAACTTTCCATAATGATAAGTAATTAACCTTCATATACTGATTGTATATTTAATGATAATTACTATTCTTGTATTGCAAGAATGGCTACACGGTCAGGCCTTAGTAGATTACGATTGGGGTTTTCAAGCTTCAGAAGTAGATGAGATTTATCGAAATTTAAAGGAAGGAGTAGTTTTTGCTTTTGTAGCGACTCTCACCTTTCAGAGAACAGGAGTTACCAATTTTCTATTTTATCCTAACTTTTTTCTGTATCCATGGGCAGTTTATGCTATTTTAAACCTGTTTCAGTGTTTTACGTTTGGTAATCATTGATTAGTTTGCTTACTTTTTTAAAAATCAGTTAGCATTATTTGTTGCATCACTTTTATAAGGTTTGGTTCCGTATCATCTGTCTATTGTTAGTATCGTAATTAATTGGTTATCATGGTGTGTTATTTGTGGTAAAGCTGTAATTGGAAGAAATAAGGAAATGTAGATTAATGTTATTAAGAAAAAGATCAACAAAAATTCTTTTAAGTATACTATTAGCAGGTTTTTCAACGTTAGCATTAAAAAATACATCAATAGTAGTAAGTAATTTTTTAAATAGTCCGGGTTTCGTGGCCTTGTTATTTTTACTTCTAATTATCTTTTTTATGGGGAGTTTTAAATTAATTACAATCCCCCCAAAAAATGACATCTTGATCTATATCACGATTTCCTTATTGATTGGAGTTTGTTGGGTCTTTGGATTTAATTTACATGTTGTTGGATCAGTAAAAATAAATTCTTTAGTGACGTGGGTAACAATAGTATTAGCTTTACCGCTTTTATTTACATTGATAGCGTTGTTCTATCAATGGGGACTGAAATATTTAAATATTTTACTAAATCAAAATCCATTAGAAAAATTAGCCACTAAAGAACCAAAAAAATACACTATCTTTGAGTTTATCCTAATTTTTATTTGTTGGGTACCAACTTTAATTGCTTCTTTTCCAGGAAATTATGTCTATGATGCGGGTTACCAGTTAGCATATCATGTTGCAACTGGTAATTATGACCTTCATCAACCATTAGCTCACTCACTGTTGTTGGTTTTATTTGTCCTAAAGATTGGTAAGGAAATCTTTCACAGTTACCATATAGGTTTATTATTATATACCGTAATTCAAATGTTAACCTTGGCTTTTTCTTTTGAACTAATTTTAATGTATATGAGAAAGAAAAGAGTATCTGGATTAGTTTATATTTTGACATTACTGTTTTTTACATTAGTTCCACAAAACCCATTAATGGCAATTTCTGCTACGAAAAATATTCTATATGTAGCGTTCTTAAATATTTTCGTTATTAGTTTTTTGTTAAAAAATGAAATTATTAATCGTTGGGGTATAAAAAGTTATTGGGTTATCCTTGGGTTGCTTGCCTTTCTTAGTGCCGCTATTATGAGCCAAGGAATCTATATTTTTCTTTTTGGTATTATTCTGTCTCTAATTTTAGAAAAAAAGAATCGTCGCCAAATTTTTATTCTAGGCCTAATTGTTACAAGTTTATTTAGTATATATAATGGACCGGTAACTAAAGCGCTCAGGGGAGTTCCGTATGAACGACATTCAGCGGAAATGTTGAGCGTCCCAATTATGCAATTATCAAGTGTTGAATCATCGAAAAATGTTCTTTTAACTAATAATCAGCGGAGGTTAATTAAAGAGTATATTCCTAATTCAAACCAATATTATAAATCTGGAGTCCAAGCAATTTCAGACCCTTATAAAGATACTTTTAATAGTAAGAAATTTGAAAGCAATAAGCTGGAATTCATTAAATTATGGGTAAAAGTCGGTTTAAATAATTTTTCAAAATATGTGGATGCCTTTGCCAAACTAACGGCTGGTATTTGGTATGCCCCAACTGACAATAGGTTTCCGCAAACAATTAATGGGCCACATCAATTTATTGAGTATGTTACGGCCTATCCGCATACAACAGATCCGTATTGGTTTCATATCAATAATTGGGGAAATAAGATATTCCCGGCAGGATCAAAGTTTTTAGATTGGTATACACGAGATTATCCTTATCAAAAGATTCCAATAATTTCTTTTCTAATGAGTCCAGCTTTTAGTTTTATCCTCTTTATTTTATTTATTGGTTGGCAAATTCTTACCAAAAATAGAGAGTATGTCTTTATTACAAGCATCTTGTTAGGGGTATTTGGGACATTATTTTTGGGGCCAATTGTACTGTATAGGTATGTTTATCCACTAATTTGCATGGGACCAGTAATGCTAACGATTATGCTTAAAGG
Source organism: Lactobacillus sp. 3B(2020) (assembly GCF_013487845.1). Lineage (NCBI taxonomy): Bacteria > Bacillati > Bacillota > Bacilli > Lactobacillales > Lactobacillaceae > Lactobacillus > Lactobacillus sp. 3B(2020). The sequence goes on from NZ_CP047410.1 coordinate 502,131, forward strand.
TAGAAAGGAGAGTATTAATGGATAGATTAGCAATTTTAATTCCTTGCTATAATGAAGCAAAAACAATTCAAAAAGTAGTTAAGGATTGTTTGAACGCAACTAAAGATATTGATGGGACGGTTGTTTATGTATATGATAACAATTCCACTGACGATACAGTTAGTCTTGCTAAAGAAGCTGGCGCAGTTGTCCGTCACGAATACTCGCAAGGAAAAGGAAATGTCATTCGACGGATGTTCCGAGAAATCGACGCAGAATGTTATATTATGATCGACGGGGATGATACTTATCCAGCCGATGAGATTCCAAAGATGGCAAAGTATGTCCATGAACAAAACTATGACATGGTAATTGGTGATCGGCTCTCTTCAAGTTATTTTGAAGAAAATAAGCGACCTTTCCACGGAATTGGTAATAAGCTTGTTCGGGGAAGCATTAACTTTTTCTTTAAGAATGACATTCGGGATATCATGACTGGATATCGGGCATTCAGTTATCAATTTGTGAAGACTTATCCAGTGCTTTCGAAGGGCTTTGAAATTGAAACTGAGATGAGTATCTTTGCTATTGTTAATAATTTGGCAATGAAGAATCACATTATTGAATATCGGGATCGTCCTGTTGGGAGTAGTTCAAAGCTAAATACTTATTCAGATGGTTTTAAGGTCCTTAGACTAATCGTGACGCTTTTTCGAAACTATAGGCCATTACCTTTTTATAGTATCTTAGGCTTATTACTAACTATTCTTGCAGTTATGTTTTTTATTCCGGATGTATGGATTCCATATCTGCATACAGGTAAAGTGTTGAATTATCCAACTTTAATTGTATGTGGCTTCTGTGTATTGGCAGGAATTATATCTCTTTATGCTGGTTTAGTGTTAGATGCACTTCAGAGAAAAGAGAGAAGGGAATTTGAGTCTAGACTTCAAGAAGTGAAGGCGATGAAAGAATTGGCAAAGTAAGAGTTTGAAAAGGTTATAAATAATGAAATTAAAAAGTAGAAGGATAAACAAATACAATGTCACTTTAATGCTTATATTTTTAGCGATAAGCATACTCACCTTCTTCCCAGTAATGAGATTGGGGAAAATTTTTGTTTACAATGATGGTGTCTTTCATTTGCAAAGGTTAAATGAGGTTTATCTAAATTTAAAGAGTTGTTCTCCGACCTTTATTGCTAGTCATACATTTGGAAAAATGGGGATTGCATCTTTTGAGTTCTATCCGAGTGTATTTTTGTATCCTTGGGCACTTTTAAGGTTCATATCTAAACCAGTAACTGCGTTTTATGTTGGTTATATTGTGATCTTTTTTGTAACTATGGTAGTTTCTTATTTTACGATGCTATCATACTCTAAGGGAGATCGTGTAAGAAGCATTGCTTTTGCTCTTATTTATGGTTTTGCTGGTAAACACATAACGGAATTTATGAAGTTCCAAATAGGTGAAGTTATCGCTTATACTTTTATTCCAATTGCCTTCTTAGGATTTTATAAGCTAATGTTAACGTCTGAAAAAAAGCAGGGGGGAAGGTTATTAGCCATTGGCTTAGCACTAATAGCATATAGTCACGTTTTATCATTGTATTTAACTGTCACAACTATGGCATTTATTTTTATCGTCTTATTTTTATTAAAAAAGATTGATATAAGAACTTTCTTAGTTTGTGTTAAAAGTGCAATATTATTTTTACTTTTAGTAGGTTGGCAGTTAATGCCGTTTATTGAAAATGATTTTAGGCATAAAGTAAGTACACCTAATTTTTTGTTCCATGTAGATCCAATCGAATTTTTATGGCATAACTCATGGCATAATATTTTTGATGATGCTTCATTAGGGTTAGTTATTTCTATATCTCTTGTTTTGGGATGGATTGTTATCAATAATCAAATCGAAAAATGGATTTACGTTGTTGGTGTTTTTACGACTATGGCAGCAACGAACCTCTTTCCGTGGGAAATAGTAAAAAGAACTGGTTTATATAATTTAGTTACTCCTCTTCAGAACTCATTTCGCTTTTTGATTGTATCAGTATTTTTCTTATGTATAACGGCATCACTCCTGTTAACAAGAATTATAAAAATAAAAAAATACGGGATTATATTAACCGTTATACTATTTCTAGGGTTCTTATTTAGCTACAAAGAAAGTTTAGAAGGTTATTACAGCGTTATTTCAAACAATCAAGCAACGAATGTAGTAAGGAGCCAGAAAGATAAACAATTGCCAATGTTTATGGTTATTAATAACATGGAGTATGATAAGATGAACAACTATTTATCTCCGAGTGGCTCAACAGACTACATTACAAAACTCGCAGCAAAGGATAATAACTATAAAAATATTAAAAATGATCACTTACTTATTAATGGAAAGGTAAAATCCAAAGTTCGATTTTCAGATGAGAACAGAATAGTTTTTATTTTTGAAGCTAAAAAAGGTGACAAGATTGACATTCCAGTAATGAAATATAATCGAACTAGAATAGAGGTTAACGGGAAAATCGTTAAATCTCAAGAAAGTAAACGTGGAACAGTAGAATTTATGTTAAGTAGCTCTGGAAGGCAGAAAGTGAGTGTTTATTATCACCCAAGTATATTGGATGGTTTATTGTTTATAGGCGCTATTTTTATATGGGTCATTATTTTAAATACATCACTTAGCCAGAAATTAAACTATCTAGTAACTAAAAGTTTTTGGTAGGGGAAAGGAATTTTTATGGCAGAAGAAATTAAACTAAAAAAGGCAGTAAACAAACGACGTACCTTCGCAATCATTTCACACCCGGATGCCGGGAAAACAACGATTACTGAACAATTACTGCTGTTTGGTGGTGTTGTCCGTGAGGCTGGGACTGTTAAAGGACGAGGAAGCAATAATTTTGCTAAGTCTGACTGGATGGAAATCGAACAAAAACGGGGGATCTCGGTTACTTCATCAGTCATGCAATTTGACTATGATGGTAAACGAATTAATATTTTGGATACTCCAGGGCATGAAGATTTTTCTGAAGACACTTACCGGACGCTAATGGCAGTGGATTCGGCTGTCATGGTGATTGATGGGGCAAAAGGGATTGAACCCCAAACCCGGAAGCTATTCCAAATTTGTAAGATGCGGGGAATTCCGATTTTTACTTTCATTAACAAGTTTGACCGGGATGCCCGTGAACCGCTTGACTTGATGAATGAAATTGAAGAAACTCTAGGAATTGAAACTTACCCAATGGATTGGCCGATTGGGATGGGGCGGCAATTCTTAGGAGTTTATGATCGTTTTAACCACCGGGTAGCTTTAACTCATCCGACAGATCCTGAAAAGCCGTACCTTCCATTGGGTGAAGATGGGATGGTTGATGGTGATAATCCAATTGCTGGTGAGGGTGAATGGCAAGACGCTCTTGATGGAATTGAATTAGTTGAAATGGCCGGAAATGAATTTGATGAAGATAAGATTGCAGCCGGTGACCAAACACCAGTCTTCTTTGGTTCAGCTTTGACTAATTTTGGGGTAAAGACCTTTTTAGAAACGTATTTGAAGTTTGCACCAGCCCCGAGTCCTCACAAACAAGAGGACGGCGAAGCCGTTAAGCCTTTAGACCCGGAATTCTCAGGATTTGTCTTTAAGATTCAAGCTAATATGAACCCTAAGCATCGGGACCGGATCGCCTTTGTTCGGATCTGTTCAGGTGAATTTACTCGGGGAATGGATGTAACCCTTGAACGGACTGGTAAACCGTTACGCTTGTCAAATGTTACAGAATTTATGGCTAATACTCGGGAAAATGTGGAAACTGCGGTCGCTGGTGACATTATAGGACTTTATGATACTGGTAACTTCCAAATCGGGGATTCAATCTTTACTGGAAAACAATCAATCAAGTTTGAAAAGTTACCACAGTTTACTCCAGAACTCTTTGTTCGGGTTTCAGCTAAGAACGTGATGAAACAAAAATCTTTCCATAAAGGGGTTAATCAATTAGTCCAAGAAGGGGCGGTCCAACTTTACCAAAGTTATACCTCAAATGATTATATCTTGGGAGCAGTTGGGCAACTTCAATTTGAAGTCTTTAAGTTCCGGATGCAAAATGAGTATAATTCGGAAGTGATTATGGAACCACTTGGTAAGAAGACGGCTCGTTGGATTGATCCAGAACAATTGGATACCAAGATGGCATCTTCACGGAATCTGCTAGTTAAGGATATTCATGGAGATCCCCTTTTCTTATTTGAAAATCAATTTGCCGAAAATTGGTTTAAGCAGAAGTATCCGGATATCAAGTTGACTGCGAAATTATAGAAAAGATAATACTTTAGGATCGGTGAAATACAGAATGGTGGTTAACAGTTCCAAGATAAAGAAGACTGTGAGCTTGTTTATTGTAATGATATTAACTTTTGTTAGTAGTTATTTAACGCCTTATATGCAAGATGATTTTTGGTTTTCAAATAATTCTTTTCTTCAAATTTTTAAAAATGCTTGGGGAGATTATCTGGAAAGCAACGGTCGTCTATTTGGACAAATCTATACTAGAATTTTAGTATCAAACGGAAAACTAGTATCGAGTATCTTAGTTACAGTGATATTTACGATATATATCTATTATCTTTGTAAATTAACATTTACTTTTGAAAAAGATAAGTATAATTTTTGGCGATTTATACTTTTACTATCAGCTTTCATGTTATTTGTGCCAGATTTTGGTAGTGTGGTTTTATGGCGTTCTGGTGCAGGAAATTATTTAGTAACTACAACAATTATGTTAGCTTATCTAGATAAATTTATTTCTTTAAGTAGCAAAAGATTATTGAGTTTGATTAGTTTGTGTGGGTTAGGTTTTCTAGCGGGCTTTGGAAATCAAAATACTTCTGGTGGAGTGATTTTGATTACTCTTCTGATTCTTCTGAAAAACTGGCTAGAAACTAAAAAGCTTAATAAACAACAACTATTGAGTGTTGGTTTTCTATTATTAGGTTTCTCAGGCCTATTGCTTTCACCAGGTGATAAAAAAAGAGCCGAAATGTATGATTCACAATGGTTGCAGTTGAGTACGTTTGATAAGTTTAAGTCTAGCTTAAAATCAATGATTTTGTATTTCATTAATACGCCATTAAACATTGTATTTTTGATTTTATTGATTATTATTGTTCTAATTTTCTATCGGTATTTTAGGAAAAGTCCTAACTTTAAATTGGGATTGATTTTTATAATAGCTGGTGTTGCTACTGGTGCGGTTCTTTGTTTGTCTCCTGAAGGAATGAATGTTGGAAGGACGTATTTTGGAGCGTTTACTTTGTCCTTCATTGGAATGTTTAGGATATTATCGTTAAATCGTGGACAACGGGTAGAAAGGTTAATTAGCATTACTATGCTATTTTTCTTTTTTGTTTACTTCACTTACAAGCTACCTAGTACGTTGTCTTTTAATAGACAACTTAGCGAAAGGTATGTCCTAATTGAACATTCAAATCATAAAAGAGTTAAGCTACCAGCAATCAAATACCAAAGTAATAAGTATACAATGGCAGGGTCTTATATCGAATTAAGTAAGGATAGTAATGCTTTTCCAAATTATGTTTATAATGCAGCATTTGAGAAAACAGTTTATTTAAAATAACTTAGGAGAAATCAATGAAATGAAGATAAAAAACTGTGCCAACAAAATTCTGTTAATTCTTTTGCTAATAATTTCGGGATTAATTACTCTTAACAGTGCACTATTTCCGGGAGTAAGACAACCTTGGAAGTTAGCTAAATTCTATCCAATTTCAATTAACATTCTGGCAACGATTGTTCTTACCTATTTTGTTTTTAAATTAGGAAAGAATTTACACAAAAGCGTTAAAAAAAGGATAATTCTCTGGGTTATTCTTGGAATACAGTTACTTTTCCAAGTTTACTTATCTTGGACTACCTATGGTGCACAAGGTGTTGATGATATGGATATGCGACTACAAGTTGGTTCGTTACTTCATAATATTTTCACCTGGTCACCATATTATAGTTGGGCTCCGCAGAATACAGTTGCAACTTTGATAACGGTTAGTTTTATCAAATTAGCTAGTTTTATTGGAATTAGTAATGTTGGTGTAGCGGTCAATTTATTTTTATTTTCTTTAACTGACTTGGCTATTTTATTTGGTTTCCAGGCATTAAAAATCGTTAACCAAAAGTTAGCTGATTATTATATACTACTTGCGGCATTTTTTTTGCCATTGTATGTGACTGCCTTAATCTTATATACAGATCCAATTGCTCAGTTTTTCTTAATGATGAGTGTATATTGTTTTGTGAAGTATACTCATCAAAGTGGAATTATTAGCTATACATGGCTATTTGCTACGACTATTAGTCTTATCCTAGCTGCTTTGTCGAAAGAAAATCTTTTAATTGCTCTGATTGCTTTAGTAATAACTCTATTATTTGAGGAACGAAGTAGTCTAATAATTAGACTGACAAAATCATTAGCGGTGTTAGTTATATTTTTTGGGATATTTTCGCCGACAAATTCGTTAATTAAAAAGCAAGTTGTTACCGAAAGAGACCAAATTTTTCCATTAACTTATTGGGTATACATTGGCTATAGTAATGCAACTGATGGAACGGTTATAAAAAATGGGATTAGTACTTGGGATCAAGTGGCTACTGGTCATGTAACAGTTGATCAAAAAAAGGCATTTATTAGGTCACAGGTTAAGCAAGATATTAAGCAACTTGGTCCAATTGGTGTTGTTAAATTATGGCTAAAAAAAATTAACGTTCAGTGGTCGCTTGGAACAGTTGGTGCTGAGGATCACCAGTTTAATTATCTTCAAAAATACCATTTAATTTTAGATTATATTTTTGGTAATAAGAGTCAACCGGTAAATACGATTTCTCAAGCAACGTATCTAATTATGTGGATTGGAATTTTAATTAGCTGTTGTGTTTGCTTAAAGAAGAAAGTGAAAATGGAGCCCCTTACTCTGTTTATGAGCTTATATGTGATTGGGATTTTTATTTTTCATATTTTATTCTGGGAAGTACAACCACGTTATGCTTATATAGTAACGCTACCGACTATCATGTTAGCGACAAACGGGTTGAGGTTAGTTGCTGAATTTGATTTTTCAAAACTAGCAATAAGAAGATGCGGAAAAGTTACATTGGTTGGTATAAGCTTGTTATTGTTGGCGATTGGAACTGGTCAATTACTTGGAAAAAATAGAACTACTAGTGTAAGTACCGTTGTTTTAGGACAAAATTTTTTCCGCCAGGAAGCATATCAGTTAAATCCAGGTGTTGAACTAAAGGAAACGATTAATCTAAAGAATAGGGCGAATACTTTTAATTTAGCATTGTGGAACCGTCATAAAGTTAAGGCGTGGCTAGAAAAACCAGATGGAAAAAAAGTTATGGTTAATCAAAAAGAAAATGTAGCAAATCGCTTTAACCCTGGTAAGTACACTTTGGTGGTGAAAAATACCTCGTCAAAAGTGCAACGAGTACCAGTCTTTAAGAGTCTTGATAACCTTGGGGTTTTACAAGCTCAAATAAATAATGTAAAGCATACGTACTTACCATTCACATTTTCAATGATTTCATCACAAAGGGTTAAGCCAATTACAATTTACTTAGTATTTATCTTAATCTTAGCGGGAATTTTGCTACTAGCATTTCTTATATAGGCTCAGAGTTGAAGGGAAGGAAAAATAATTTGGATATGAAACAGAAGAAAAATTTATTAACAATTATTATTCCTTGTTTTAATGAGGAAGAAGTCCTTCCTGAAACAGTTAAGGAACTTGGTAATATTCTAGAAAATCTTATTTCTCTTGGAAAGATTGCTTCAGATAGTAAATTACTCTTTGTTAACGATGGAAGTAAGGATAAAACTTGGCAATTAATCCAGAATTATACTGAGAAATATGAATATGTAACCGGAATTAAGTTTACACGAAATTATGGTCATCAAAATGCCTTATTGGCGGGGATGACAGTGGCGGTGAAGCATGCTGATATGTTAATTACCATTGATGCTGACTTACAGGATGATGTGAATGCCATTCCGAAAATGGTTGATGCTTATCTTAAAGGTAATGACGTTGTATATGGGGTCCGTAATAGTCGAGAAACTGACACTGCTTTTAAGCGACGGACGGCTTTAGCATACTACGCTTTAATGCGAAAGATGGGCGTTAATCTTGTTCCTGATTCAGCTGATTATCGGCTATTGAGTAAAAGAGCTACAGAAGCTTTATTACAGTACAAGGAACGGAACCTCTTTTTACGGGGGATGGTACCCTTAGTTGGATTTAAATCCACTAAGGTCTATTATCCACGAAAAGAGAGATTTGCGGGCAAATCTAAGTATCCCCTTAGTAAGATGTTACATTTTGCTTTAGATGGGATTACCTCTTTTTCAATCGCTCCAATTCATTTGATATTAGGAATGGGCATTGTTATCGTGTTCATTAGTATCTTCCTAATGCTATACACGATTTACCAAAAATTTGCTGGGCATGTTGTTTCGGGTTGGTCTTCTCTAATGGTTTCAATTTGGCTTCTCGGAGGGATTCAATTAATTTCCTTAAGTGTTATCGGTGAATATGTAGGGAAGGTGTTTACTGAAGTTAAACGGCGTCCACGATATAACATTGAAGAAGAAACTTTTACGACAAAGTTTAATAATAAGTCAAAATAGTAAGTTATGGTAACGGTTGGTTTTACCAACCGTTTTTACATAGAATTCAATATTATGGGAGTCATCATGGTTAAAAAGGTTATTAGTTGGTCATTTAGTCAGGTTTTAATAGTTTTGTTCGTGTTTAATTTACTTCTATGGAATAATTCATTACCATTTATAAATTACGGTAATGACATATCGAATTTAATTCTTTGGAGTAAAGATTCATTACCATATATCGGTAATAGCATTGGCCTGACAAAAATTGTTATTTTACAAGGTATTCACACTATTTTAAATATGGTGGAGATTTGGGTTTTATTGGAAGTAGGGCAACAATATAAAAAATTGTCAAAACCAACTGGTTGGATTATACAGAATTGGTTATTAGTAGTTTTTGTAGGTAGCCTAAGTTTATTGGGAGGCCTACTGAGGGGAAAACATTTTCAGTTTTCGGATTTAATCACTGTGTTTTTCCCTATCTTACGAGGCGCATCTAATATAGTCATTGCATTGTTGATAACTCCGTTTATTATTTTCCTAACAAAAGAATTAACAAGTGAAATTAAAACTAAAATAAATTGGGTTATTGAGTTACTTTTTTTAACACAAACAATCTTTAATGTAAATTTGTGGGGAATTAGTGGGCAAGATACAGCTCTAATTTACGTATTAATTATTCTTCTTGGAGCAAATCTGCACGAATGCACTGGTAGTAAGAAAGTCCCAATTACCATTCTCGGTGTAGGTTTTATATTGGCTCTAGGAATGCCATTGTTTTCATCATTAGCTCACTGGAACCTATCAACAGCAACACGTTTTTCAAGTTTAGGGAATGGTTTTGTTATTGTTGGGTTAACTGAGTTATACAGAAAAATTAAATTTAGATTGTCTTTAAAATTATCTAATCTAATTGTACCATTAAGTATAATTTCTACATTACCTATAGTTAGTACTTATTGGACTAAGCTGATCACCAATTTTCCAGGAGATCTAATTTTACGTTTTGAGTACGTTCTTATATGTGCTATTGGGATAACAATTATTACTTACGTCGTTGGTTTGGGGTGGAAATATATCATTCTAAATACTGACCTAAAGAATTTTAGTGAAGTTCAATTTCCGACAACATTCGACGAAGCAAAGAGTGCCATAAAAAAATATATTGTTAAGTATCAAAGGCAACTTTTTGCACTCTTTACAATTTATTGCGTAGCCTATTTATCTTTTGTAGGTGTATTAACGACATTTAAAGCTTCAATGCTTGTAATGATATTTGTAAGGCTCCAAGGCATGATCATTGTTAATGCTTTCTTTTTATGGTTAATTTATCGTGGTTTGCTTGCAATCACAAATCGCTACTGGGTTAGTTTAATCATTTCACTTTTTGCAGAAATCTTTTGGACGATCGCTAATCAGATCAAGATTGAAGTACGAAATGATCCGATTCTACCTGCAGAAGTAAAAATGTTTCAGGCTTATGGTGACGTTTTTAAGATGGTACCGGATGGTGTCTTAATAATAGCTATACTTTTGATTTTTGCTTTAGTTTTCGGTATTTTTTATCTAGAAAGAAAACATCAAGTAAAGATAGAGCAAAGACCACTTAAACGATTAATTGTTATTGTTATTATTTCACTAATTTTTGGTTCATCTTGTTTCTGGAATCATCCTGGTAATCGAATTGGCATGCTTTTGAAAGCTTTTGGCAATGATCCAGCTTTCTACGACCAACTAGAAGGAGTACAAAACAGTGGACCATTAGTTCAACTTTTAAATAATATAGATGTTACTATTATGAATCGACCAAAAGATTATAATCGAGCAACCATGGAGAAAGTTGCAAAACATTATCGACAAGAAGCAAAGAAAATAAATAAGCAACGAACGAATGAACTTCATAAACAGTCAATTATTTTTAATTTAAGCGAAAGTTTTTCAGATCCTCGTCGGGTACCTAATATATTGATTTCAAAGAATCCAATTAAACGAATTGATGCAATTAAAAGTCAAACTACCAGTGGTTTAATGCTTAGTTCCGGATATGGTGGGGGAACAGCAAATATGGAATATATGACCCTGACAGGATTACCAGTTGCTAGTTTTATGCCAATGTTAACAATTCCATATACCCAATTAGTACCGGGAATGAGTTATTCATGGTCGTTTAATCAACTTTTTAAGACGTCAACGGCAATTCACCCATATGAAGGTACTTTTTATAGTCGTATTTCTGTATATAAGAAATTTAAATTTAATAAGTTTATGTATTTAGGAAGTAAATATAAAATTAAGCATCAAAAAAAGCTGGATCGTTCCCCATATTTATCTGATCAAACAGCATATGAGAACACATTAGATCAACTTAAATTACATCCGAATGGTCAATTTATCAATTTGATATCGATGCAAAACCATTTTCCATTTGATCGTAACTATTATGATTTACCAAGCAAATATAAAATAAAAATCACAAATCAAACGTCAGTGTCGCAATTGAAAGATTATGTTGGCGGGATTCACCATACTGATCAAGAAGTTAAACAGTTTATTACCAAACTTGATCAATTGAAACAACCAGTTACCGTTGTCTTTTATGGTGATCATCTTCCTGGGATTTATGCTAATTCGTTTGCTAAAGATGGCGAGAAGCTCCACGAGACCGACTACTTTATTTATTCAAATAAGGCGGCAAGAGAACAAGGGGCTAAGAATTTAACCAGGGATACCAAGTTTGTGGCGCCAAACGAATTTATGGCAATGGTAGCTGAACAAACTAATTCCAAAGTTACTCCATACTTAGCTTTCTTAACTGATGCTTGGCATGATTTACCGGCAGAAGTGATGAATATGACTGGTGAGCAATCAAATAGTTACGCTCCTCATCCTCAATTTGTTACCCGCCAAGGCAAGATCATTAGTCAAAAGCACTTTACCAAGAAACAAAAACAGCTTTATCATGACTATCAGCTGATTCAATATGATTTAACTGCGGGAAAGCAGTATTTGGTTAAGGATTGGAAGATGAAGTAATTTTTGATTTAGGGGCTTAATTTTTTTAGAAATCTTAAGGGAATCTGGGTTAATGCTTGTTACTGAGATTTCTTTTGGTATAATAGTTGTTAAAGTAGTGACGATCATAAGAAAAGTGATTGAAATTTATTAAGGACTTAGGAGAAAGATTACCAATGAAAAACTTTAAAAAGAGTTTCGCTGCGGTCGTAATGTTAGTTGCAATGATGTTTTTTGTTGCTGGATGTGGCAATTCTAAGAAAGCATCTGATTCTTCAAGCAACACGACTTCTAGCAAGGTTGTAAAGAAGAGTGTTAAGGCAAACAAGAATTCAACCAAGGATTCCAACGCAAAGAAAGAATCTTCTGAAAGTAGTTCTGCTTCTAATAGTAATAGTAGTAACACTTCTTCCAAGAACGATGCTAATAGCCAAGCAACTACTGATGATGACAGCTCAAGCTCATCTAAGAGTTCTTCATCAGCGGTTGACTCAAGCCGTCAACTTGGCTTAGGGGATGTGGCTACTTGGACCGATGCAAATGGTGTAACTCACCACGTTGATAGTGATGGGATGGATCGGCAAACGAAGAACGGCCAAACGACTTACGCTGATTGGTCTGGTGCTTTGCCAAGCGAAGCTACGATCATTCGCTCTAGCTCGAGTAGCTCTAACTAAATAAAGCGAATTCAAAAATGGCTCTTCGTCAACTGGTACTGATAGAATTTTTAAGGCTAAATTGGTCTAGTTTAGGCTGCCCGACGCGGGTGGCCTTTTTTGTCCCTCAATTTAATCTTAAAATGCGGGTTCTTGGCGACTAAGAGAATTCTTAAACGGAAGTTGTAGAAACTTCGATAGCCAAAGGCGATACGTTTAATTACTTTGATGAGGTTATTAGTTCCTTCGAGAGGCCCATTACTGTAGAAAGTTTCAAAGCTACGCTTAATTTCGTTCTGATGGTTACGTAAGGTTCTTTGGGTCTTGCGCAAAGGTTGTGGTAAGGCAGTCAACTTTATCTGTTAATAGTGCCTCTAAGCTCTTAATATTACGATTGTGCATGGCGTGAAGTAAGGCTTGGTAATAGTTGTAAGCTCCTAGAAGTTCCTCACTGGCATTTGTTAAACGATCAGTTAATTCTACTTCGGTTAACTGCGCACCGCCAAAGACGCGGTAGCGCCGGAAACTTTGCCAATCAAGATCTGTCCGATCTTTTAGCACATAGCGCCAATAACGCTTAAGCGCTCTTGATAAAGCAGGGTTAGACTCCTTAACCGCCTTCATCGTTTGAATCCGGATTTGATTTACTGCCCGGTATGCTTGGGCAATGATATGAAATCGGTCGGCGACAATAAGGGCATTCGGAAATAGATCACGGACAATCGTCCGATATGGCTGATACAAGTCGACAATGACAAGCTTGACTTTGGCTCGGGCATGAAAGTCATACCGATAGAAATACTTCCTAAGCGCGTAGCTATTTCTTGACTCAATAATATCCAGTAATTCATGTGTTTGCGGGTTCATCAGTGCCATACTCATTTGAGTTGCGGCAAATTTACCTGAACTAAAGTCATCAAACGCAATTACTGGTGGTAAAAATTTATAATTCGCCTTAAACTGAGGGGCTAGTTGGGGGAAAAGCCGATTTACTGTTCCTTCGGAAATGTGCAGGTTGGCAGAAATATCTTTAACGGAGCGTTTTTCTGTTAGGGCCAGAAGCGCCTGTTGTTTCACTTTATCAAGAATCTGATGATTCTTATCAATTCCGTGAATTCGTGCAAGGTCAGTAGTTAATTCGGGACATCCTTTTTGTCGCGGACAAATGTATTTCTGCTTTTCAACTACTAGAATTGTTGGCAACCCCGCAATATCAAGTCCTTTCAAATAAACGGTTTTAAAACCATTCTTTCGCATTAAGCGCCCACAATGTGGACAAGCTGAAGGATATGATTGTCGTAAATAAACTTCATTGTGCGTCATTCGTTTAAATTGATGGTGAACTGATTGTGAGCTGGGGACAGCTTGAATCACCTTTATCCGCTCACTATCCTTGAATTTGGGGCTAAATTTAATCAAGTTGTCTGTTAATCCCGTTAGATTTTTGATATACTCATTCATGGAGACGGTCCTTTCTTTTTGAAGAGACGGGGGACAGCCGTCTTCTTTTTTTATACATAAAATCCCCTAAATCAAAAATTGGTACTGCTAGGATTTTACTCCTATCAGTACCAAATATTGTAGACCCTCAAAAATTGAAAGGAAGATTTCCACTAAATGTAGGAAATCTTCCTTTTTTTTGTGTTTTTAAGGTTTTCTTAAATTTTTCAATTGAAAAGTAATTATGTGACGAGTAAGATGAAAGGCGTGATGAATTGTTTGTGAAGGAGATATGAAGGAATGGAATCAAAGACGCACTTTAAAATGTATAAGGCAAAAAAACAGTGGTTATTAGCCGGTATCACTGCCCTGGGCGTTCTCTTCGGAAGTACAATGATGGCCCAAGCGGATACAAATACGGTAACGGTTGCTAACTCGACTAATGATCAAGTTGCAGCTACGACAGTGGCTTCAGCAAGTACTAATAGTCAAATGGTAGCTAATAGTAATAGTAGTAGTACCGACGTAAATGCTGGGGCAACTCTTCAAACGAAGTCAGTTAATATTACTCCCGTAAGTAGTACAGAAGTTCAAGCTTCAAAACAAGCCACGACAATTACTAAGCGAGTAACAAGTGCAGCTCCAACAGAAACTTACGAAAATGGTCACTGGTACCTTAAAGATAGCGATGGTAATAAATTATCTGGTTGGCGGAATCTTTCGGGTAACCGGGAAGCTTACTACAATCCGAGTACATACCAGATGGAGTATGGTGAAAGGTATATTGGCAATCATTGGTACTACTTCAATAAAGTAGATGGCGATGTGGCAACTGGTTGGATTAAACTTCCAGATGGTCGAGAAGTTTACTATGACGTTAAAAAGGGAACCAATTCTGTTTCTGGGCAAGGAATGCTCCATGGTATGCAAACTTTGCCAAACACTAACAAGGCCTACTACTTTGATCCGATCACTGGGGCCGAAAAGACAGGTCTTCAAACCATTAACGGTAAGACTTATGACTTTAGCCCAGCACGAGTTGAAGACTCTGAAGCTTATGCCAATAATTCATGGCGTTACTTTAACCAAGATGGAACTATGGCAACTGGTTTTGTCCAATTAAGGGATGGTCGGACCGTTTATTATAATGGTAAGGGTGAAATGCTTTATGGTGAAAACTATATCAACGGACACTGGTATTTCTTTAACAAGGTAACTGGAAAGATGGCGTCTGGTTGGACAACCTTACCCGATGGTCGGAAAGTTTACTATGATTTGAAGGCCGACGGCTCTGGGCAAGGAATGCTCCATGGTGCTCAATTAATGGACGATCACCTTTATAACTTTGATAACATTACGGGTGCGTTGAAGGGCGAGGCGAAGAGCACGGTTTACTTTAATCCAGCCACAAAGCAACTCCTGTACTTTAATGAAAATGGTGAGTTAACTAAAGACACCACTATTAAGTTAGGCGACCAAACCTTTAAAGTTAGTGTTAATGGGAGGTTACAACTTACTAACGGTGAAAACTACATCAACGGTAACTGATACCTTTACGATGCTAAGAGTGGCCAAGTTAAGACCGGTTGGCAAAAGATTAGTGATAGTCGGACTGTTTACTATGATCCAACTACTGCAGTTATGAAGCATGGCGAAGCTTACATTAATGGGGCTTGGTACGATTTTGATACCAATACTGGTGCCATGAAGACTGGTTTTGTTACTCTACCAGATGGCCGTTATGTATACTACCAAACTAATGGTCAAATGAAACACGGTGAAATGTACCTCAATGGTTACTGGTACCATTTTAACGAATCGACGGGTACTATGAGCAAAGGTTTCACCAAGCTTACCGATGGTCGGTTAGTCTATTATGATAACCAAGGTCACATGATTTACGGGTGGAAGAACTTTGGTGGGAAAGAATACTACTTTAACCTATCAACCGGTGATGCTGCGCGGGGTGACGTCTGGATTGGTGGTAAGGAATACTTCTTTGATTCTGGAACTGGTGCTCAAATCACGGATAGTTACACGATCAGATTAATTTCCTGGTTTTACCATCGGGTTGGTAAGATCACTTATTCAATGTATGGTTCTCGGGATGGAGCTGATGGTACGGCCGATTGTTCTGGTTCAGTGACCCGGGCCATTTATGAAGCCTCTGGAGTACCATATTCTTACCTTTACAACACAGAAAGCCTTCACGGCTACTTAATCCAAAATGGCTACCACTTAGTTCATGAAAACTCTGGTTATGAAAATGACCACCGGCTTGGTGACGTTATTATCTGGGGCCGGAAAGGTTACAGTGCTGGTGAATTTGGCCATACGGGGATTATGACTGGTTCGGGTAGTGATGCCAAGATGATCTCGACTTGTTACTACACGGATGGGCAAAAGAATACTGCCGTTCAAAACTTGAATTATAACTATTATTGGAATTATGATGAACGGCCATACTACTATGTATACCGGAAGTAGTTTATCAAACAATCAATTTCTGCGGAAATTGGTTGTTTTGCCTTCTAAATAATTGAAGGCGTTTTCGATAAATGGTAAAATTTAACCGTTAAGCAAAATTTTGATTATCAATTGAAGGAGTTTCGCATGAGTAAACAAACACCAGAAATTAAGCGTCATTTTAAGATGTACAAGAGTGGTAAATTATGGTTAGTTGCCGGGATTACGGCGGTTAGTTTGATGGCGGGGGGCCAAGTGGCCGCCAATGCTGCCGATAACACTGCAACCGCATCAACAAGTACAACTGCAGTTGCAAGCGCAAGTGCTAGTGATTCAAGCGCCGCCGCTTCAGCGAATAGTAGTGCTAGCTCAAGCGCAATACCGGCATCATCTAGTGCAAGTTCTAGCGTAGCGCCGGCAACCTCAGGGACAAACGCTAATTCAAGTACTACCACTAGTACGTCAGCTGTCTCAGCAGCGCCAAGTGTAACTTTTGAAAAGGCAGATTCTAATGGTAATGAAACCAGCGCAACGTCTGAAATGGCAGGTTTCTTTAAAAATACTGGGAAGGCAGTTAAGCAAAACGGTCAATTAACCTTAACGATTTCGATGAATGATCAATCAGCTTCACTTGCTTCAATGATTAAGCAATTAAGTTTGGCTGATGGCAACAATGCCTTTGTTTCCAGTAATAATGGAAAAGATTGGACGGTTACCACGAGTGACATCAAGGATGTTTACAAGTTAAACATGACGATTAACTTTGGGGTGGGTAACCACAATGAAGTTGCTTACCTTAAGACCAATGTGATGGAAGCTTTAGCGGCAGCTGAAGAAGCAGCTTCAGCTAGTGCTAGTGCTTCCGCATCTGCGGCTCAAAGTGCTTCAGCAAATTCATCCGCAAACAACAGTGCTAACTCTTCGGCAAACAGCAGTGCTAATTCATCTGCTGACTCTTCCGCTGCAAATGCAGAACCAAAGGAAAAGTATATTAATGGTGCATGGCGGCTAGTAACGGCTGAAGGCAAGTACCTCACTGGTTGGCAAACCCTGAAGGATGGCCGGGTAGTTTACTACAGTGAAAAAGGTGCCATGTTACATGGTGAAGCTTATATTGGTGATGCCTGGTTCTACCTTGATGATGTTACTGGTGCCGTAAAGTCTGATTGGGTTACTTTAAAGGATGGTCGGGTAGTTTACTACGCCTCTGATACTAAGACGGGTAAGGTAACCGGGATGGTCCACGGGATGCAAACTCTTCCTGATGGAAAGACTTACTACTTTGATGATGTAACCGGTGCTTTATTAAAGAACACCACGAAGACAGTCAACGGAGTAACTTATTCAATTGATAAGAATGGGGTTATGACTAAGGCGACTGCTCATGAAGTTTACGAAAACGGTGCATGGCGGTTGAAGTCAGCTGATGGTAAGTACCTTACTGGTTGGCAAACCCTGAAGGATGGCCGGGTAGTTTACTACAACGACAAGGGGGCTATGCTTCATGGTGAAAACTACATTGATGGGGCATGGTTCGATCTTGACAGTGTTACTGGGGCCGTTAAATCCGGTTGGGTTACATTAAAGGATGGTCGGGTAGTTTACTACGCCTTTGATGCTAAGACTGGTAAGGTAACCGGAATGGTTCATGGCATGCAAACCCTTCCTGATGGAAAGACTTACTACTTTAACGATGTAACTGGTGCTTTATTAAAGAACACCACGAAGACGGTCAACGGAGTAACTTACTCAATTGATAAGAATGGGGTTATGACCAAGACTGATACTACGAAGACTCATGAAGCATACATTAATGGTGCATGGCGGTTGGTAACGGCCGATGGTAAGTACTTAACTGGTTTCCAAAAGTTGAATGATGGTCGAACAGTTTACTACGATGCTAATGGTGCAATGCAATATGGTGAAAAGTACCTTGGTGGGTACTGGTACTTCTTCAACAAGACAACTGGGGCAATGGCTACTGGCATTACGACCTTACCAGATGGTCGAGTCGTTGATTACAACAGCCAAGGCCACATGGTTTATGGGGAACAATACGTCAACGGTGGTTGGTACAACTTTAAGCAAGGCGATGGTCACATGCTTAAGGGTTGGGTAACCTTAAAGGACGGCCGGATCGTTTACTATGGTACCGATGGTAAAATGATTCACGGTTTCACCCACATTAATGGCCTCTTAGTTCACTTTGACGAATCAACTGGTGCCTTAACCCGAAATAGTTACATTTACTATAATGGTCAACGTTTCTATGCCCGGAACGACGGGGCCATGAGCCGTGCCTAGGTTACTAAATTAAATTATTAAGTTTAAAGTCTTAAGATTAGGATTTCCTAGTCTTAAGGCTTTTTTGTATTGATTTGGGTTGATTGACAATTGAATGGCAAATATTTTTCAGAAAAGTATGTATTCAGTGGTAAGGTTTGTTATCATTGTTAGAGTGGTTTTAAAACGATACATACTTTATGCTTAGTAATTGGGAGGAATTCTAATTGGATGTTCAGTTAGCTAACGGGGTAAACGTGCACATTATCCCCACACAACAATTTAAGCAAACCAAGGTCTTAGTAAACTTTACAACCTTGCAGACGCGGGAAAATGCAGTAGTACGTAATCTATTAGCAAACCTATTAGTCACTAGCAGTGAAAAGTATCCAACGCAAACGGTACTTTCCCGTCACTTGGCTAACCTGTACGGAGCAGCCGTCAGTGGTTATGTTACTCGGATTGGGCATGCTCACACTTTGCGGTTAAAGGCAACCTTTGTAAATGAACACTTTGCCCCCCACGTCCTTACCGAAATGATTGCTACCCTGGGAGAATTGATTTTTCATCCCCTAATGGTTAACGACCAATTTGACCCAACTACTTGGCAACGGCAACAGGCTAACCTGGTAGCAACCCTAAAATCTTGGGAGGACGACAAACAATTTTATTCCGTTCGCCAATTGGAAAAACTTTATTACCAAACCGGCTCGGTCATGGAAATCCCAAGTTCAGGGACGCTACCACAAGCTGAAGTGGTCACTAATGAAGCAACAGTCGCTGCTTACCACCAGATGTTAAATGAAGATCAGGTAGATATTTTTGTGATTGGGGACGTTGATGTAGATACGGTCATGGCGAGCCTCCGACAACTACCGTTCCAACCACGGGAAAGTCATTTACCAGCCACCCTGTTCCATCACCAACCAAAAGAAGCTTTCAAGGAATTGGTTGAACACCAACCAATCCAACAGGCACACCTCAATTTGGCTTACACTTTCCCGGTTTACTTTGGGGAGCCTGATTACCGACCCGCGATTGTGATGAACGGGATTTTGGGTGGGACCCCTTATTCTAAGCTTTTTGTCAATGTCCGCGAAAAAGCTAGTTTGGCTTACACCGCAAGTAGTGGTCTGCGGGCCTTTTCTGGCCACTTAATTATTTCAGCGGGAATTGGAGCGGATCAGGTAAATCAAGCTGAAAAATTAATTAAGCAACAGATTGTGGCACTGCAAAATGGCGATTTCGATGAAACAACCGTAGCTAAGGTTAAAGCCGGTTTAATTAACCAGTACTATGCCAACCAAGATGATGAAAACTATCTACTTGGACGGGCTTTAGCGCGGACAATTTTACACCAGGCGCAGCCAAGTGATTATCCGACAGCAATTCAAGCAGTTACGCCGGCAAAGATTGTTGATTTAGCCCAACAACTCGAACCAGCGGCCCGGTATTTCCTTGAAGGGGAGAATTAAGATGGAAACCCGAACTTATAGCGAATTTAATCAAACGGTGTATGAAACCACCCTCGAAAATGGCCTGCGGGTCCGATTAATCCCGATGACCGGGTTTCACAAGACCTATGCCATGTTGACGACCGATTTTGGGGCGGTCGATCGGTCGTTACCAGATGGTCAGCCAATCCCGGCTGGGATGGCCCATTTCTTGGAACACAAGTTATTTGAAAAGGCGGATCATGATGCCTTTGATCTCTTTGGGGCCTTAGGAGCTGATGCCAATGCTTTTACCGCTTTTACGCAGACCAGTTACCTCTACTCCACGACTGGGCACTTCAAAGAAAATCTCGATGTGCTTTTAGATTTTGTCCAAACCCCATACTTTACGGATCAAACGGTCCAAAAGGAAATTGGCATTATTTCCCAGGAAATTCGGATGTACAATGACAATCCAGATAGTCGGCTTTATATGGGCATGTTGGGAAATCTTTATCCCCACGATCCCTTAGCGGACGACATTGCCGGGACCGAAGAATCACTGCAAAAGATTACCCCAGAGCTATTGTATGCGGCCCACGTTGCCTATTACCAACCAGAATATTTGACCCTTCAACTGGCGGGGAACTTAGATCCTGAAGAAACTTTACAGTGGATCAAAGCTAACCAAGCCCAAAAGGCTTTTAAAGCGCCAACTGGAAAGGCCATAACTTTCGAAGTTGCAGATCCAACTGGCAAAGACATCTTACCTTACCGGCACTTAACGATGCCGGTTAGCCGACCAAAGGTAATTGTCGGGTTACGGGGCGTGCAATCGACAACTGATCCCCAGGTCCGCTTGAAGCGCCAATTGGCAATTTCATTAATGTTGGAACTCCTCTTTGATGATACCGGACGACATTATCAAGACTTGTACAACCGGGGAATTATCGATGATTCTTTCAGTTTCAACTTTGAAAGTAACCGGGGCTTTAACTTCGCCATGTTTGCGACTGAAACCGAACAACAGGCCGCCTTTCGAGATGCTATTAGCCAGTTAGTGGAAAACGCTAGTGCGGAACTGGCTGCGGTGAAGGATCAATTTATGATGTTAAAAAACGGCATTTTAGGTCGCCTAGTTGGTGCTTTAGACTCGCCGGAAACGGTGGTTAACCGGTTTGCGACCCGGGACATGGGGAGTTTAACGATTTTTGATGAAATTCGGACGCTAAAGGCTTTGACCTGGGAAGAGGTTGAAGCAGTTGCTAAGGACTTTATGGTACCGGACCGGTTAACGGTCTACGAAATTGACGCTAATTAATTCCAAAAGAAATTATAAAAACTTTAAATTCGTTGGGAAAAAGAATGTGCTATACTTGCCTAGGTTATTAGGAAAAAGAATTGAGGATAGAGCATGAGTGAAAATGAAAAACACTTGCAAATTGGGCAACAGTTAAAAGATGCGCGGGTCGCTAATGGCTATACGCTCGATGATTTACAACAAGCTACCAAGATTCAAAAGCGCTACTTGATTGCGATTGAAGACGAAAAGTTTGACGAATTGCCGGGGGATTTCTATGTCCGAGCTTTTGTTAAGCAATACGCCGATACGGTCGGCCTTGATGGCAATGAACTTTTGAAGGATTATGATGATTACTTGCCTAAGACCAAGACGACGGAGTACTCTGAACATTTAAGCCAAGCGGTTGAAACCCGGCGGGGGAGCCATAAAGTGACGACCGATGGCTTTGATCGGGCCCGGAAGTACATCCCCACGGTTATTGTTGGGGCGATCGTAGTAATCATCTTAGGGGCCATTTGGGTGACAACAATTATTAAGAACCATGCGGATTCGGCAACCAAGATTGATTCGAGCTCCGTTTCTGTTTCGGGTGAATCGAGCCGTTCTAGCAAGAAAAAGGCTTCTTCATCAAGTAGCAAGCAAAAAGAATCTAAGTTGAAGTTAACGGAAGCTTCCCGGACTTCCACCAGCGTTGTTTACAACACGACCGCAACTTTAAAGAAGAGTACTGATTTGACGGTCAAGGCTGGAACAAATGCACTTTACACTTCCGTTAACGTGGATAACACAAGCCGGTTGGCCAAGACATTGCAAGCCAAGCAAACGGGTTCGGTTACGCTTGCAAAGACGGCTAAGAAAGTCGTTATTACCCTTGGTAGTGCTAGTGGGGTAACAATTAAGCTTGGTAATCAAACGCTAAACTTTACCAATAACAATCGTTATCCATCAACCCGGGTAATTACGATTAACTTTGGCTCTAGTTCCACCCAAACGAGTTCTGCGTCAGCAAGTTCAAGCTCGACCTCAACCGCAACAACTACTGGTACTACGGGAACTACGCGGACAACAACTGGGACTACCACTACTAGTACGAGTCAACGGACGACCGGGACAACGACGACGGGGCAATCAACGACCACGGCTAACAACCAACGGACGACGACTGCGACGACAACGAATAACACTGCTACCACAACTAGTCGGTAGGCGAGCTTTTGAGGAGGAGTTAGTTTGAATTTACCAAATAAGTTAACCGTCGTGCGGTTAATTATTATTCCATTTTTCTTATTACTGATGGTTTTACCCCTTGGTTGGGGTGACGTTAGCTTTTTAGGGGCCACAGTACCGGTTGCTCAGGTTTGGGCAACGGTCCTCTTTATCGCGGCTACGATTACTGATAACTTAGATGGGCGGATTGCCCGGCGGGACCACTTAGTTACTAACTTTGGGAAGTTTGCCGATCCACTTGCGGACAAGTTGCTAGTGATGACGGCCTTCATTGTCTTAACGGCTAGTGGCAGTGTGCCCGCTTGGGTAACGGTGGTGATCATTTGGCGGGAACTTTCCGTAACGGGGCTCCGCTTATTGATCGTGGAACAAAACGGTCAAGTGATGGCCGCTAAGATGCCAGGAAAGATTAAGACGACCACCCAGTTCATTGCGATTATCTTCTTGTTATTACACAACGCCATCTTTGCTTATGCGCACATCCCATTTGGGGAAATTATGTTGTACATCTGCCTATTCTTCACGGTTTACTCCGGGGCCGATTACTTCATTAAGAGTAAGGATATCTTTAGTGACGGGTTTAAATAAATCAGATAGGCAGAAAATCTGCTCGATGACCGAGCTGGGATGAGGAGGATGAAGGCTACTAGAATTGGTCTGCGTTCACACTTATCCGTAAGGCCATGGTTTTTGACTTGAGTTTCTGTATTATATTCAAAAAGGATAGCAAGAAATGTTTGTTTCTGGCTATCCTTTTTATAACATTTTCGCTTAAAGCGAGTAAAATAGGTGCTAGCTAAGTAAAATTAGTTTCTCATCAAAATTTAAAAAGCTTTTTTCTAAGAAATCAGGAAAAATTACGTATATATAAAGTAGGGGGATATTTTATGGAAGTAGAGATTATTTCCGTTGGCAACGAACTGATTCTGGGCCAAATCGTGAATACCAACGTTGCCTACTTGGCGGATCAGCTCCGCCAGATAGATTTAGTGGCCCATTACCAAACCACAGTTGATGACGAACCAGAACGGATTATTGCGGCAGTTCGGACGGCCCAAAAACGCGCCCAATTAGTTTTTGTTTGTGGGGGCTTGGGGCCGACTGATGATGATCAAACAATGCCTAGTGTTGCCAAAGCTTTAGGAAAAGAATTGGTCCTTGATGAAGATCACTGGGCGACCATCCAAGCTAACTTTGAACGGCGGCATGTCACGATGACGCCAGAAAATATTCGCCAAGCCTATTATCTAGCTGACGGAATAGCCTTAGCTAATCCGGTTGGTTTGGCCTTGGGGACAATGGTGACGACTGGCAAAGTAACCACAGTGGTGCTTCCCGGCCCACCAAGTGAGTTCAAAGCGATGGTAAAGCAATCACTTTTACCGGAACTAAAAAAGCAGTTTCGAGTTACAAACTCAATTATTACGCGCAACCTCCACTTTGTCGGTCAACCGGAATCCCTTTTGATGGATGAAATTACTTCAACCTTAGGAAATTCACCGGTTGTTGCCACTTCGTATGTTCAACCAGCGGAAATTCAAGTCCGTTTAAAGGTGAGCGGGATGGAGGCAACAGTTGCTAAACAAACTTTGGATCAAGCCGAAGCAAAAATTATTGCCCAGGAAAAACAATATTACTTTGGCACCGGGGATGGATTAAATTTAGCAGGTGAAGTTGTCCGCCTCTTACGGGCAAAAGGGTATCGAATTACCGCAGCGGAAAGCTTAACGGGGGGGCTTTTCCAAAGCACCCTTTGTAGTGTGAGTGGTGCCTCGAATGTTTTTAACGGTGGCTTTGTCACCTATGCGGCCGGGGCGAAAGAAAAATTAGTTGGTGTGCCAGCAACAACGATTCAAAAGTACGGTGTGGTCAGTGCAGAAACGGCTACGGCGATGGCCGAAGGCGCTCGACAAGCCATGGATGCTGACTTGGGGGTTTCGTTTACGGGGGTCGCTGGTCCGGATGCCTTAGAAGGCCACCCAGCCGGAACGGTTTTTGTGGCAATTGCCCAAAAGAATTACCCAACCAAGGCCTGGCAATTAAAATTAACCGGGCTTTTAGGACGGCAAACCATTCGAAATCAGAGTGTGGCCCAAGTTTTACTAGCCCTGTATCATCGCCTACAAGCAGAAAATTAGAACGCGGGTTCGAAAAAGACTTGGTTTTTAGCGAAAAAACTGATATTATTAATGCTAGGATTTTGAAAAGGAAGTGAAGTAAGTGGCTGACGAACGGAAAGCGGCCCTTGATACCGCCCTGAAGAAGATTGAAAAGAGTTTCGGTAAGGGTGCCATTATGCGGATGGGGGACGCTGCAGACACGAAAATTGCTACGGTCTCAAGTGGTTCATTAGCAATTGATGAAGCACTTGGTGTCGGAGGATACCCGCGAGGCCGGATTATTGAAATGTACGGTCCAGAAAGTTCTGGGAAGACGACGGTGGCCTTACATGCGGTTGCCGAAGTCCAACAACAAGGTGGGACGGCAGCTTACATTGATGCTGAAAATGCCTTGGATCCAGAATATGCCAAGGCCTTAGGAGTTAACATTGACGATCTTTTGCTTTCCCAACCAGATACGGGGGAACAAGGGTTACAAATTGCCGATGCCTTGATCTCTAGTGGGGCCATCGATATTGTGGTTATTGACTCCGTGGCGGCCCTAGTTCCGCGAGCAGAAATTGATGGCGAAATGGGGGACGCGCACGTTGGTTTGCAAGCCCGGCTAATGTCCCAAGCCCTACGGAAGTTGTCGGGGACAATTAATAAGACCAAGACGATTGCCATCTTTATTAACCAAATTCGGGAAAAGGTTGGGGTGATGTTCGGTAACCCTGAAACCACACCAGGTGGTCGGGCTTTGAAGTTCTACTCCACGGTGCGGCTTGAAATCCGGCGGGGAGAACCAATCAAGGACGGTTCTGATATAATTGGGAACCGCGCTAAGATTAAAGTGGTTAAGAACAAGGTTGCACCACCGTTTAAAAAGGCCGAAGTCGACATCATGTACGGGCAAGGGATCTCTAAGATGGGTGAATTGCTTGATATGGCGGCGGATAAGGACTTGATTAAGAAGAGTGGGGCTTGGTATTCCTACGGCGAAGAACGGATTGGTCAAGGTCGAGAAAACGCCAAAAAGTGGTTAACTGAGCATCCAACGGAAATGAACCTCCTAATGAAGAAGGTCCGGGTTGCTTATGGCATGGATCAGCCAAGCGAAGAAGAAGTTGCTGAACCAAAGGATCAAGCAACGGATTCCAAAAGTAAAAGGTCAGGAGCAACTAAGTCTTAAATTTTAGATGCAATTGATGCTGATGGGGGAATAGCTCCTCGACGGCCTGGTTGGAATAAGCAGAATGAAGGCTGATTTGTTAGCATTAGCCTTGGAGCAAACTAACCAATTTGTTTGACGTTTGTGAGCCCCTGTAAGGCTGAATCGTTGGGGCAACCGACGAGGAAGGCAACTACCATTCAGCGACTGCTTTGACCGTAGTTTCTGAGTAATAAGCGGAGATGAAGAGAGGGTGGGAAGTGATTTGAGTTTCTTCCCGCCCTCTCATTTTCTTTCTGAGCTAGCCTGTTGACACCTTATTTCTGCCCGTATAAAATTAAATCTGTACGTTAAATTTTACGTATCGGTTAAAAATTTTAAAAACCAATAACGAAATAATAGTTGATTTGGAGGGGGAAATGGGTATGACAAACTTATTTACCGCCGTCATCGCTATTGTTGTCGGGATTATTGTCGGTTATGTAATTCGAAAGTCAATTTTGGAACGGCAGATTACACAAGCGCACAATAGCGCCGAGGAGATTATTGAAAAAGCTAAGAAGGATGCGGCGACTGCCAAGAAAGAGGCAATCTTGGAAGCCAAGGAAGAAAGTCACCGTTACCGTGAAAGTGTCGAACAAGAGTTAAAGAGTCGGCGGAGTGAAGTTCAAAAGCAAGAAGAAAGACTCCTCCAACGGGAAACAACCTTGGATCGTAAGGATAATCTCCTTGAACATCGAGAAAATGCTATTAGTTCTCGCGAACGTAAAGTCGAACAGCGAAACGAGCAAATTCAAAAGGATCAACAACAAGTAGCCCAATTGGTACAAGCTCAACAAGAAAAGTTAGCCGAAGTTGCTAATTTAACTCGTGACCAAGCACGAGAGAAGATTTTGAGTCAATTGAAAGATGAATTGCGGGTTGAACGTGAAACTATGATTCGGGAAAGCGAACAGGAAGCAGAATTAGTTGCTGATCGGAAGGCCAAAACCTTGATTGTCGAAGCCATCCAACGTTCAGCAGCCGATATGGTTTCAGAAGCTACGGTTTCAGTAGTTAACTTACCGAATGACGAGATGAAAGGCCGAATTATTGGTCGGGAGGGCCGGAATATTCGGACCTTGGAGACTTTAACGGGGATTGATTTAATTATTGATGATACCCCAGAAGCCGTAGTGCTGAGCGGTTTTGATCCGGTCCGGCGGGAAATCGCTAAGATGGCCTTAGAACATTTGATCCAAGATGGCCGGATTCATCCCGCCCGAATTGAAGAAGCAGTTGAAAAGGCTCAAAAGGACATGGATAACCACCTTCGGGAAGTCGGCGAACAAACCGTCTTTGACCTAGGCTTGCATTCTGTTCATCCGGACCTCATGAAGACGATCGGGCGAATGGAATACCGAACTAGTTACGGACAAAATGTTTTGCAACACTCGATTGAAGTGGCCAAGCTAGCTGGGATTATGGCGGCTGAACTCGGCCAAGACGTAACGATGGCTAAACGGGCCGGCTTACTTCATGATATTGGGAAAGCAATTGACCATGAAGTTGATGGTTCCCACGTTGAACTTGGGGTTGAATTAACCCGGAAATACAAGGAAAGTCCAATTGTGATCAATACGATTGCTTCCCACCATGGTGACGTAGAACCAACTTCGATTATCGCTGTGCTCGTCCAAGCGGCAGATGCCATCTCTGGTGCCCGGCCAGGAGCACGGAGTGAATCGCTCGAGCAATACATCCAACGGTTAAAGCAATTAGAAAAGATTGCTAATGACCATCGCGGAGTTGATCATAGTTTTGCCATCCAAGCTGGGCGGGAATTACGGGTGATCGTAAAACCAAACAAGGTTAATGATCGGCAAGCAGCGGCTTTAGCCCATGATGTTAAACAAGAGATCGAGGATCAACTCGAGTATCCTGGTCATATCAAAGTTACCGTTATTCGGGAAGTCCGAGCGGTCGATTATGCAAAGTAGGATAAATAAGTAGTGCTGGTGAAGACCGGCTTGAGACAGCGTCAACTGAGTATGGCATCGCGCCCCCTCGTTGACGCTGATTTAATAAAGGTAGGTTTGCTTGGGATGTAGCTTAGAACCGCGTCAACGTAGGGGATTTAGTTGAGATTGAGTGCTTATTCCAAGCGATCACCACATGTTATCAGAACTGAAATTGCAATCATAAAGAATAGAAAAGGTAAGGGGAAAATTTTGGCAAAAGCAAAACAGACGCCCATGATGGCGCAATACCAAAAGGTAAAGGATCAGTATCCAGATGCGTTTTTGTTTTATCGGTTAGGAGATTTTTACGAACTTTTTAACGATGATGCAATTAAGGGTTCCCAATTACTCGAATTGACTTTAACCACCCGGAATCATAGTTCTGCAAATCCGATCCCAATGTGTGGGGTTCCCCACCGGGCGGTTGAAAACTATGTTGATATTTTAATTGATAAGGGGTATAAAGTTGCCATTTGTGAACAGATGGAAGATCCAAAAAAGGCTAAAGGGATGGTTAAGCGGGCGGTTACGCGATTAATTACCCCAGGGACGAAGATGGATCTGAAAGGAGACGCCGCTCAATCAAATAATTACTTAACGGCAGTCCTACCAGTTGAAAATGGTTTTAAGCTTGCCTACGCTGACCTTTCAACCGGGGAGCTTAAGGTTACAACTTTGGCTAATCAAGGCGCAGTTTTAAACGAATTAATTAATCTCCAAACCAAAGAAATCGTTTATGAACAAGCCCTGCCAGCCGATTTGGTGGCGACTTTGAATAAGCGCAATTTACTTTTATCAAAGCAAACGACGCAAGAACCGCAAGCTGAAATTGCCTACCTTACCCAAGAATTAACGGATGCTGGCGAAAAACAAGTGGTGACCCTGCTGGTATCCTATCTGCTTACCACCCAAAAGCGGGCCTTGGCCCACATGCAAGTTGCGCAGTCCTATGAATTAAATTCCTACATGGAAATTGACCATAACTCCAAGGCAAATTTGGAATTAATGGTTAATATGCGGAGTGGTAAGCGCCAAGGCACCTTGGCATGGCTACTTGATGCCACCAAAACCGCGATGGGAAGCCGACTGTTAAAACGCTGGCTTGATCGGCCATTAATCAACTTGGATGAAATTACTGAACGGCAAGATAAGGTTGCGGTCCTTTTGGATCACTACTTCGAGCGGAGTAACCTGCAAGAAGAATTAACCAAGGTCTATGATTTGGAACGGCTAGCGGGCCGGGTGGCTTACGGCAGTGTCAATGGTCGCGACTTAATTCAACTCAAAACGTCGTTGAACCAAGTGCCCAAAATTAAGTATGTTTTGGAAACCCTTGAAGCCCCCGTATTTGACCAGATGCTGGCCAAACTAGATCCCTTAGCGGATGTGGCCAATCTAATTGACCAGGCAATTGTTGAAGATGCGCCAGTTTCGGTTACTGATGGTGGGGTAATTAAGGCGGGTTACAATGACCAGCTTGATACTTACCGGGATGCGATGAATAACGGTAAGGAATGGATTGCCCAACTCCAGAAAAAAGAACGCGAAGCAACTGGGATTAATAACTTAAAGATTGGTTACAACCATGTCTTTGGATACTACATTGAAGTTACGAAGGCTAATATTGCTAAATTGCCGGCTGATCGTTATGAACGAAAACAAACACTGGTGAATGCGGAACGGTTCTCAACGCCAGAATTAAAGGAGAAAGAAGCCATCATCATGGAAGCTCAGGAAAAGTCAACTTCCATGGAATACGACCTCTTCGTAGCGGTCAGGGATAAGGTAAAAGCTCAGATCGGACGACTTCAAAAGCTAGCGGCTAGTTTAGCAGAATTAGATGTTTTACAATCCTTTGCCGTAGTCAGCGAAGATTATCACTTTGTGCGGCCCAAATTAAATCAAGGTCATGAACTAAAGATTAAAGCGGGTCGTCACCCAGTCGTGGAAAAGTTCCTGGGCCACCAAGAGTATGTTCCAAATGATGTGGTAATGGATCCTGATACCGAGATTTTACTGATTACCGGGCCAAACATGTCTGGGAAGAGTACTTATATGCGGCAGTTAGCCTTGATTGCGGTGATGGCTCAGGTTGGGTGTTTTGTCCCCGCGGATTCAGCGTTATTGCCAATTTTTGACCAAATTTTTACCCGAATTGGGGCGGCGGATGATCTGGTTTCCGGAGAAAGTACCTTTATGGTTGAAATGATGGAAGCCAACAACGCCCTTCAACACGCTACTCCAAATTCTTTGATTCTCTTTGATGAAATTGGTCGGGGAACGGCAACTTATGATGGGATGGCCTTGGCTCAAGCAATTATTGAATATGTTCATGATCATGTCCATGCGAAAACCCTGTTTTCTACCCACTATCATGAGTTAACGACGCTTGATCAACGGTTGACACAGTTAAAAAATGTCCACGTTGGGGCGAGTGAAGAAAACGGTGAATTAGTCTTCTTACACCAGGTCGAAGCCGGCCCAGCGGATAAGTCATACGGAATTCATGTCGCCAAACTAGCAGGCTTGCCGGATTCCTTATTAAAACGGGCTGACACCATTTTGACCAAACTTGAGGGGAAAAAAGCAACGGTGCCAACGTCAGTTTCTGCTACTCCGGAACCGCAATTAGTAACGGAAGCCTCCGGGCAAATGGATCTTTTTGGTCCGGCGCCAACAAATAAATCCTCAAATACCAAGGCAAATCGCGTATTGAAACAGTTGAAGGACCTTGACTTAATGGGGATGACCCCAATGGAAGTGATGAATCAAGTTTATCAATGGCAACGAAAGTTAAGGTAGGTGAGCAAAATGGCTGAAATTCGGGAACTTCCCACGGTATTAGCCAATCAAATTGCGGCCGGGGAAGTCATTGAACGACCAGCTTCAGTGGTCAAAGAATTAGTTGAAAATGCAATTGATGCCCATAGTCGGCGGATCGATATTTTGATTCAAGAAGCCGGTCTAGCCGAAATCCGGGTAATTGACGATGGTGATGGGATTGAAAAGTCCCAGGTTCCGATTGCCTTCAAACGCCATGCCACCAGTAAGATCAATTCAAAGTTACAACTATTTAAGGTAACAACGATGGGATTTCGGGGCGAAGCGTTACCAAGTATTGCCTCGGTAGCAGATTTGAAATTGATCACCACAGTGGCTGGGGCAGACGGCTATTTGTACCACGTTAAGGGGGGAAAGGTGGTCGAAGAAGGTCCGGCAGCTTCTCGTCCTGGAACGGACGTGACTGTTAGCCAACTCTTTTACAACACGCCGGCCCGGCTCAAGTATTTAAAGTCCCCCAAGACTGAACTGGGGCATATTGTCGATATTGTTTACCGCTTAGCTTTGGGAAATCCCACGATCGCGATTAGCTTATCCAATAATGGTAAGGAACTTTTCCGATCAGCCGGTAATGGCAATCTCCATCAAGTGATCGCTGCCATTTATGGGGTGCAAGTGGCCCGGAAGATGGTTGCAATAGCAGGAGCAGACGATGATTTTAGGGTTAGTGGCTATGTTTCTTTGCCAGAGCTTACCCGGTCGTCCGGGAAATACCAGACCCTTTTGATTAATCATCGGTATATCCGTAACTTTACCTTGAATAAAGCTATTATTGCCGGGTATGGTTCCAAACTAATGGTTGGCCGGTACCCCTTTGCGGTCCTAGAAATTGAACTAGACCCGGCCCTGGTTGATGTCAATGTTCACCCGGCTAAGCGCGAAGTTCGTTTAAGTAAAGAGGAACAATTATCGGCTTTGATTGCGAAGGCAATTTATGAACGTTTAGCCAAGGAAAACTTGATTCCTGATGTCGGGAAAACCGCCCAAAAATTGGTAGCGGCAAAACAAGTAATGCCGACTCAAACAGCGGTTCAAGAAACCCAAGTTACCTACCAAGAAAACCTCACTCCCCCCAAAGAAGCTCAACAACAAAATCCAGCAGCGGCGGATGGTAATGATAGTGAAGTGGCCGCCCCAATTATCATTCACCAAATTAGTGACCTTGAAAGTCCGGTCGTAGCGGCTTTTGATCAACGTTACCGCGCTGAAGGAACGATGCCACCATTTGCGGGTTTAGGGGTCACCAAAAAAGAAACCTCAGTTCCGCAGCCAGAACAGGTTAGTTTACCAATTGAAGATACCGGTGAACCGGCCCAAAAGCGGTTCCCGGATCTTACTTATATCGGGCAACTCCAGGGAACTTTTCTCTTGGCGCAGGCTTCAGATGGTCTCTATATTCTTGACCAACATGCAGCACAAGAGCGGGTTAATTATGAACGTTTCCGAAAAGAGATTGGGGAAGTGAGTGCTGACCAACAGAGCTTTTTAACTCCCTTGGTTTTAAACTATTCCCTAACGGATGCCCTCATGATTCGGCGACATTTGGAAGTCCTAGCTGGAGCTGGGTTGCATTTGAGTACCTTTGGTCAGAATAGTTTTTTGATTCAAGAACATCCAACTTGGTTTGTGGCCGGGCAAGAAGAGGCAACGATTCGGGAAATGATTGATTGGGTCTTAAAGGATGGTCGGATTACGGTAGCTAGTTTTCGGGAGAAAACGGCAATTATGATGAGTTGTAAACGAGCAATTAAGGCTAACCACCACCTTGATCAACGAGAAGCGGTAGCCTTGTTAAAACGATTGCCAAGTTGTGAAAATCCCTTTAATTGTCCCCATGGGCGGCCCGTATTGATTCATTTGACCGACCGAGATCTAGAAAAAATGTTTAAGCGGATTCAGGATAGTCATCAACCCTATGCCGGGGAATTTGACGATCATGAATTTTAGGAAGGAATAAGTTAATGTACGAATATTTGAAAGGTTATGTCACCATTGTTAAGCCAACCTACATTGTAGTTGAGGTCAATGGGGTTGGTTTTCGCCTAGCAGTGGCAAACCCGTATGCCTACGAAGTGAATGCTGATAAGCTAGTGACCGTTTACGTTTATCAAGCCGTTAAAGATGACAGCATTACCCTCTTCGGGTTTCAAAGTGGCGATGAAAAGCAGCTCTTTGAAAAGCTTATCAGTGTTTCTGGTATTGGGCCGAAGAGTGGGTTAGCAATCCTTGCTAATCCGGATCACCAAGCTTTGATTCAAGCAATTCGGGAAAATAATGCTAACTATCTCGCAAAGTTCCCGGGGATTGGTAAGAAGACGGCTTCCCGGATTATTATTGAATTGCAAGATAAGGTAGATAGTCTCCTCCCAACAAATGAACTCGACTTTACGATTAAGGCAACCAAAGTGGCAGATAATCCAGCTTTAGAAGATGCCCTGGCGGCCTTGAAAGCCTTAGGCTATGCGGAAAGAGACGTAAAGCGAGTTGAAAAGAAGCTTTTGCAAGGTGAGGACGCCCTAACAACCGATCAATATCTCCGGGAAGGTTTGAAGTTACTGAACTAGAATTTTTAAGTTAGGGGGAAAAGAATGGCAACCGAAGAACATGGGGTCATGGGACCAGATGTTGAAAATGACGCCGAAGGTCAATTAGAAGTTAGTCTCCGACCGCAGACCTTAGCGACTTACATTGGGCAACAAAAGATTAAAGACGAACTGAAGGTCTATATTGCGGCAGCTAAAGCTAGAGAAGAAGCCCTTGACCACGTCCTCTTATATGGACCACCCGGTTTAGGGAAAACGACGTTAGCAATGGTAATTGCCAATGAGATGGAAGTGGGGATTAAGACCACTTCTGGTCCAGCAATTGAAAAGCCGGGGGACTTAGTGGCTCTGTTAAATGAATTGAAGCCGGGGGATGTCTTGTTTATTGATGAGATTCATCGGCTACCGAAAGTGGTTGAAGAAATGCTGTACTCGGCAATGGAAGACTACTACATCGATATTGTCGTCGGCGAAGGTCCAACCGCTCATCCGGTGCATTTCCCATTACCACCATTTACCTTGGTGGGGGCAACGACCCGGGTTGGGTTATTGACGGCACCACTACGGGATCGGTTTGGAATTATTGAACGCTTAGCTTACTACCAACCAAGCGAACTTGAACAGATCATTAATCGAAGTGCCCGGATTTTTACCACGGCAATTAATGCAGCCGGAGCGAAAGCCTTAGCCTGGCGGTCGCGAGGGACCCCGCGGATTGCAAACCGGCTTTTAAAACGGGTACGAGACTTTGCCCAAGTTGCGGGTAAAGATGAAATCGATGAAGCAAGTGTTGACCGGGCCTTGACAATGCTCGACGTGGATCAAAAAGGGTTAGACGCTACCGACCGGAAGATGTTACTTACGATGATTAACTATTATGGTGGTGGCCCAGTTGGGGTTAAAACGATTGCGGCCAATATCGGGGAAGAAGCGGCGACAATTGAAGAAGTTTACGAACCATATCTCCTCCAGATCGGCTTTATTTCCCGGACGCCGCGGGGACGGTTAGTCACTCCAGCGGCTTATGAACATCTTGGAATTCCCTTTCCAGACCAAGGAGGTAAAGCATGACTGAATTTGTCCCATACTTTCAAGCAGCCTGGCTACCAGTTTTAGGTTCCCAATTGCAGGCCATTGGGGTTCAAACCTTAGCGGTGAAGCTGGTTGATTACGAACGCCAACCGGGATTTAACTTAATTAACCAAGCCGGAGGGTTAAAGTCGTTACTTAACTGGTCAGGTCAGTTAATGACCTTAGCGGGAGACTTTACTCCGGTTTTCAAAGTGAAAAAGAACTTGGCGAAGACGGGAATCCATTATCAAGATCCGCAGAATCAAGCAAAATTGACCCTAACTCCGGCAACTTATCAACAATGGCAAACAGCTACTAAGGCAGAAATTACCGTGGGAATGTTTCAAAATCCAGATTATTACGCCCCCGTCGACGATCTCGAACGGGCAATGCAAGCCAACATTGAATGGAACCAGGAGGCTCCGGTAACTTTTTTGCCGGTTTTGGGAGCCGGCTTGAAGGCGCTCCGCCAAGCAAGTATCGCTGCTTTACCCAATAATATTGGGGCTTTCATTACTAACTTGCCACCAGTTGCAGAACTTAGGGAATGGCAACGGAGCCTTGAGTTAACCTTAAAGCTGTTACCAAAGGGGACTGCAACGGCCGTCGTTGCTCCGAATCTAGCAACAATTGAGTTGAGTCAAAAGCTCGGCATTGACTACATCTTGTCAGCTTGGCCACTTAAACTGGGGTTAGGCGGAAAGGCCTTGGTTGATGGTGAAGTTGTCAACTTGCGGCACCAAGCATTTGGGGGACAGTTCAGTCCGCTTGAAGCTGGTTGCAATTGTCCGGCCTGCACTGGCTTTACGCGAGCAAGCTTGCACGCAATGTTACATGCTAAAGAACCATTAGCAAGTCGCTTACTCTTACTCCATAACGTAAAAGAAATTATCAAACAAAGCGGAAAGTAGTTTGCTTTTCAAGACTTTTCTGGTATCGTTGTTGTTAGCAATGTTTTATGATAGAAAGGAAGAAAACAGTTGAACAACGGAATGTCTAGTATTTTATTAATTGTGTTGATGGTGGCTTTAATGTACTTCTTCATGATCCGCCCACAACAAAAACAACAAAAGAAGCATCAAGCTATGATGAGTCAATTAAAGCCAGGTGATCACGTGGTTACGATTGGCCGGCTTCATGGGGTGGTTTCTGAAGTTGACAACCAAAAGCGGACGGTTACCTTAGATTGCGAAGGGATCTACTTAGTTTTTGACCTTGGCGCAATCCAACGGGTTGAATCCCAAGCCGCAACCGAAGCACCAGCTAGTGCTACGCCGACTGAAGAAAAGGAAGCTAAGGCAGATAACGACGAAGCCGAAGCTCCAAAGGAAGAAGTCGCTGAAGCTGATGAATCAGCTAAGGATGATGCCGAAGCCTCAAAGGAAGAAAAGAAATAACCAAAATCGAGCTACCTTCGTGAGTTGCGAAAGGTAGCTTTTTAATTTAACAGAAAATATCCCAGACAAACCAAAATTTTGTTATAATGAATTGTTACTGATTAAATAAGACTTTGGAAAGGAAGCCATCATGGACACATTAGCTGAGATTTACAATGCGATTGACAAGTATTCGAAGATTATTATTCATCGCCATCAACGCCCTGATCCGGACGCCATTGGTTCCCAAGTGGGGTTAGCTGAAATTCTAAAGGCTTCCTTCCCTTACAAGGAAATATACGTTGTTGGCAAAGATATCCCCAGTCTTGATTGGATTGGAACAATGGATACGGTCGATGGGGATGATTATAATAATGCCCTTGTCATCGTAACTGATACCGCCAATGCGCCGCGGGTTGATGACCGGCGCTTCGATAACGGGAGTCTCCTAATTAAGATTGACCACCATCCAAATGACGAGCCCTTTGGTGATTTAATGTGGGTCCGGCCAGAAGCTTCCAGTACTTCTGAAATGATCTACGACTTTTATCAACACTTTGCTAAGCAACTAGTCTTACCTAAGAAGGCAGCGGATGCCCTTTATGCTGGGATTATTGGCGATACTGGGCGCTTTCTTTACCCAGCCACTTCAGCGCGGACGATGTTAGTTGCCGGTGCTTTAATGGCTGCTGGAGCTGATGCAGCGGCCATTAACCAACGCGAAAACGAAATTTCCTTGGCGGCCGCGCGGTTGTCAGCTTATGTTTATCAAAACCTCCAAATTAAGGATGGGGCTGGGTACTTAGTCTTAGAACAAGCCACCCTAGATGAATTTGGGATTACCGAAGCAGGGACGTCGGCAATTGTTTCGCTTCCTGGTCGAATTAGTGATGTTTTGGCCTGGGCGATCTTCGTTGTCCAAGGAGATGGCCATTACCGGATCCGGCTTCGTTCTAAAGGTCCTGAAATTAACGGCTTAGCTAAGGCCCACAATGGTGGCGGTCATCCATTGGCTTCTGGGGCCCAAGCCGCTGACCATGCCGAAATTAACCAAGTAATCCAAGAATTAACAACTTTAACCAAAAACTTTAAAAAGTAAGCGAATGTAACTGAAAGGAGGCAATGATGCCTAAATTTAATGAACTCAATTTAGCGCCATGGCTGATGCCAGCGATTGATGATTTAAAGTTTCACGAGCCAACGCCAGTCCAGGCGAAGGTGATTCCGTTGATTTTGCAAGGGAAGAGTGTCGTTGGTCAATCCCAAACGGGGAGTGGGAAAACTCACGCTTTCTTGTTACCAATCTTTTCCAAGCTCGATCCAGAAGATCAAACAGTTCAAGCGGTAATTACCACGCCAAGTCGGGAATTAGCTTACCAAATCTACAGTGCGGCGAAGCAATTAAACCAGTTTGCGCCAACCCCCTTTACCATTCATAACTATGTTGGGGGAACCGATAAGCAACATCAAGTGGAACAACTTTCCCGGAAACAACCTCAATTGGTCA
The DNA here is from genome assembly GCF_013487845.1 of Lactobacillus sp. 3B(2020). Lineage (NCBI taxonomy): Bacteria > Bacillati > Bacillota > Bacilli > Lactobacillales > Lactobacillaceae > Lactobacillus > Lactobacillus sp. 3B(2020). Next base: position 539,227 of record NZ_CP047410.1, read on the forward strand.
TCGGGACGCCGGGACGGATTTTAGATTTAATTAATTCCCAAGCCTTAGATATCCACTTGGCAACCCAATTCGTGATTGATGAAGCTGATATGACTTTGGATATGGGCTTTTTGGAACCTGTTGACCAAATAGCGGCGCATTTCCCGGAAGCATTACAAATGATGGTCTTCTCCGCGACGATTCCCCAAGGATTACGGCCATTCTTGAAGAAGTACCTGGAAAACCCAGTCATTGAAGAAATTCCAACCGAAACGGTGATTAATCCAAACGTGGAAAACTGGTTAATGTCCACTAAGGGCCGAGATAAGAACGACTTAGTTTACCGGCTCTTAACGCTTGGGGAACCATTCTTAGCGCTGGTTTTTGCTAATACTCGGGAACGGGCAGAAGAACTCCATGCTTATCTAATGGAACGGGGGTTAAAGGTTGCCTTGATTCATGGGGGCCTCGAACCACGGGAGCGGAAAAAGACAATGCGCCAAGTCCGCAATATGGACTATCAATACATTGTCGCCACTGACTTGGCAGCACGGGGAATTGACCTCGATGGGGTTTCCTTAGTACTTAACGATGACATTCCAACGGACCTGGAATACTTTATTCACCGGGTTGGTCGGACCGGGCGAGGAAACCTCAAAGGAACGGCGATTACCCTTTACGCACCAGCCGAAGACGACCTAGTTGCTAAATTAGAAGCTCGAGGAATTAAATTTATTCCAAAGGTACTACAAAATGGCCGCGTAAAGACGACTTACGACCGAAACCGGCGCCAATCCTATCATCGGCGTAAAACGGCCCTCGATCCCAGTCTGAAGGGTTTTGTCAAAAAGACGAAGAAAAAGGTTAAGCCAGGTTATAAGAAGCGGATTAAGTCCAAGATTAAAGAGGATGAATGCCAAAAGGCTAAACAAGAAATGCGGCACAAACAACGGAAGGCCAAACGTGCTCGTCAAAAGCAACACCGCATTGAGCGCGCCCGGCAAAAACAGGGCGAATAATTTAATCAGGCGACATAGTGCGCAAGCTAGCTTTTCTGGGGAATTTGCTCCAGTTAAGGACTCATTCTTGAATCCGTCACTGCCGGTTTCCACGTGGTCCTTATCATCGCAGATTTCCTGGAAAAGCCTTTTATTAACTTGATTTCAGTTAGAGCCTTTTGTATAATGTTAGCGTATTTGGGACATGGCCTAAGTTAGAACAATTTTCAGCGAGCCACGGAAAGATGAAAAGTGGTAATTTGGGGCTTAGGTTGCTACCCAGTTTTAAAAATAATAATGTGCTTAAAGTGGCTACGAAATCCATCGTTGCAAGCAGAGTGGTACCGCGTCTTGGCGTCTCTGTTCCAACGGTGGATTTTGTTTTATAAGAAAGGATGAGAATGGTGAAAGAACTAAAGAAGCTTAACAGCGCTCAAGTCCGGCGAATGTATTTGGACTTCTTTATCCAACACGGACACACGGAAATGCCAAGTCGTTCCCTCGTACCAGTTGATGATCCAACCTTACTTTGGATCAACTCTGGGGTGGCAACGATGAAAAAGTACTTTGACGGGCAAGTTGTTCCTAAGAATCCACGGATGACTTCTTCTCAAAAGAGCATTCGGACCAACGATATTGAAAACGTGGGGAAGACAGCCCGGCACCACACAATGTTTGAAATGCTGGGGAACTTCTCCGTTGGGGACTACTTCAAGGATGATGTTATTCCTTGGGCCTGGGAACTTTTAACTAGTGATGAATGGTTTGGCTTCGATCCGGAACGCCTTTACATCACTTACTATCCAAAGGACGATGCGGCCAAGAAGGATTGGTTGAAGGCCGGGGTTAAAGAAGATCACTTAATTCCAGATCAAGATAATTTCTGGGATATTGGTCAAGGTCCTTCTGGTCCCGATACGGAAATTTTCTACGACCGGGGGCAAGAATTTAACAACCTTCCCGAAGATGATCCCGAAAGTTACCCAGGCGGTGAAAACGAACGGTACCTTGAAATCTGGAACATTGTTTTTTCTCAATTTAACCATACTCCAGAAGATACTTATGAACCATTGCCACATAAGAACATTGATACGGGGATGGGACTGGAACGGGTGGTTTCCATTTTTGAAAACGCCCCAACCAACTTCGAAACCGATCTCTTTATGCCATTAATCAAGCAAGTCGAGGGCTTCAGTGATGGTAAGAAGTACGGTAAAAACAAGACTGACGATATCCAATTTAAGATTATCGCTGACCACATTCGGTCAATTACCTTTGCCATTAATGATGGAGCTTTGCCTTCTAACATGGGGCGGGGTTACGTTATTCGCCGGCTCTTACGGCGGTCGGTTGTGGCCGGCAAGAAGTTAGGCATCGATGAACCATTCTTGGCTAAGATGGTGCCGACGGTCGGTGAAATTATGAAGGACTACTACCCAGATGTCCTTGAAAATGCCGATTATGTTGCCAAGGTCATTAAGTCTGAAGAAGACCGGTTTAGTGCAACCTTGAACGGTGGTTTAAGCCTCTTAAACCAAGTGATCGAAGAAGCTAAGACTACTGGCACCAAGCAAATTGATGGGCAAACGGCCTTCAAACTTTACGATACTTATGGTTTCCCGGTGGAATTGACCGAAGAATATGCCGCTGACGAAGGCTTGACGGTTGATGATAAGGGCTTCGCAGCTGCTATGACCGAACAACAAAACCGGGCGCGGAATGCGCGGGACATGGATAACGGGATGGGGGTTCAAACTGACCTCTGGACCGACTTTAAGGATGAAAGTAAGTATGTTGGTTACACAGACCTTGAAGTTGAAAATGCCAAGGTGATCGGTTTAGCGAGCGATGGTCAACATGTCGAAAGTGCTGATCCAAGTGCAAAGGATGTCGAAGTAATTTTTGACCAAACGCCATTCTACGCTGAAATGGGTGGTCAAGTTGCTGATACTGGTGACATCATTGATAATTACGGCAAGGTTGTTGGCCGGGTGGTTGATGTTCAACACGCACCAAACCAACAAAACTTACACCGGGTACAACTAAGTGAACCATTGAAGCTTGGGGCTCGTTACAAGTTAGTCGTTGACCGGGCGCGGCACTTGAAGATTGAAAAGAACCACACGGCAACTCACTTGTTAGACCAAGCATTACGGAACGTCCTTGGTGGCCATACACAACAAGCTGGTTCTTTAGTGGAAGCCCACTATCTGCGGTTTGACTTTAATCACTTTGGTCAAGTAACGGCCGAAGACCTGAAGAAGGTTGAAGATATGGTTAATGAACAAATCTGGAAAGAAATTCCAGTGACGACCGTGGAAACCGATATTGAATCTGCAAAGAAGATGGGGGCAATTGCGCTCTTCTCCGACAAGTACGGTGACACCGTCCGGGTTGTTAAGATTGGTGACTTCAACACTGAATTTTGTGGTGGGGACCACGTTAAGAACACTAACGAACTGGGCCTCTTTAAGATTGTTTCTGAAGGTGGGGTTGGTGCCGGTGTTCGGCGGATCGAAGCGGTGACGGCAAGTGATGCCTTCAAATTTATGCAAGAACGGCTTGACTTACTTGACCAAGCGGCTAGTGAAGTTAAAGCTGCTCAAGTTAAGGATGTGCCACACCGCTTAGCTGAAATCCAAGCTGACTTGAAGGAAACGAAGAAGGCTAATGAGGCCTTACAAGCTAAGGTAGCTGCCCAACAAGCTGGGGCTGCCTTTGATAAGGTTGAAACCACGGCAAAGGGTTCTTTGATTGCAGCGGTGGTTAAAGTTGCTGGAATGGGTCAATTACGGCAAATGGCCGACGAGTGGCGGCAAAAGAACTTGTCTGATGTACTGGTTCTTGGAACAGCGGTTGACGACAAGGCGAACTTGTTAGTTGCTGTAAGTGATGCCAAGAGCAAGGAATTGAAGGCCGGCGACTTGATTAAGGCGATTGCTCCAGCTATCAACGGTGGTGGTGGCGGTCGGCCAACCCTTGCCCAAGCTGGTGGTAAGAATCCAGCCGGTTTGCAAACTGCAATTGACCAAGCAAAGGAATGGATGAAATAGTAAGGCTGATTTATAACTACTAGTGGTTAACTTAAAAGTTAAAAGGAGGATGGAAAAAAAGCTCCTTGACGGCCTGGTTGGGATAAGAAGAACGAAGGTTGATTCATTAGAATCGACCTTTCGTTCGCACTTATCCCCTAAGGCCGTGCTTTTTGACCGTAGTTACTGAATAACATTCGGAGATGAAATATGGGCTGGGAAGAAACACGGGTTTCTTCCCAGCCGCTTTTTTTAATTAGAAAAATAATAAAAACCCCAAAATAGGGGCTGGATCCAGTATAATATATACTTATCGACGTATTGGTAACGTTTTAGTGAGGATCCGCGATAGTTCAGAAATTCACCTAGAAACGTAGGCTGAAGACTACGATCTCTAGATGATAAATTTGAACGAAGCAGTAACTGAACGGAAGCTAATTTTCTATAAACCAGTAATGAATAAGCTTAGTTTCATGATCATCACCGCGGTCTTTAAAACCATCGCCGGTAATATGGTTAATAATGTGATCGCTTTCTAAATAATTGCTTAAGTCAAATTGAAGGCTGAAAATTGTACTTTTTGCCGGGATAATGTAAAATAGGTAATTGATAAACTTGTGGAGGTGACCAAAATGGCTAGCGATGAAACAATGTTTTTTGATTTTGGTCAAAAGCATCAAAAAGACGTTAAAGAAACGTTGAAAACTGTATACGAAGCTCTAGAAGAAAAAGGCTACAACCCAATTAACCAAATCGTGGGGTATCTATTATCTGGGGATCCCGCTTACATTCCACGGCTTAACAATGCCCGTAATTTAATCCGTCAACACGAACGCGATGAAATTATCGAAGAGCTAGTGAAGGATTACTTAAAACGGAATGGTGAACACTAATGCGGTTAATGGGCTTAGATGTTGGTTCAAAAACGGTTGGAATTGCGGAAAGTGATCCCCTTGGCTGGACAGCGCAAGGGATCGAAATTATTCCAATTAATGAAGATGAGGAAGTCTTCGGCCTAGATCGAGTAGCAGAACTGATGAAGGGGCGGCAGATTGCTGGCTTTGTGGTTGGCTTGCCTAAAAATATGAATAATACAGAAGGGCCCCGGGTGGAAGCGGCTCGCCATTATGGGGCAATGTTAGAAGAAAAGTTCGCCTTACCCGTTGACTACCAAGACGAACGCTTAACCACGGTTCAAGCTCATCGGATGTTGGTTGAAGAAGCCGATGTTTCGCGTCGGAAGCAAAAGAAAGTCATTGATGAATTAGCGGCGAGCTTGATTTTACAAAATTACCTTGACCGCAAGGGAAAATTAACCGCCAGATTGTGAGGAAGAAAAATGGCAGAAGAGATTAAACCAATTCAAGACGACGGCGAAGTATTTACACTCGTTGATGAAAAGGGCAATGAAGAACTGTACAAGGAAGCCATACGGTTTCAAAATCCGGAAACTGGTAAGTGGTACATTTGCCTTTACCCGTTAGACCAAGAAAACGACGAAGAAGTTGATATCCAAGCCTTTGCTTTTAATGAACCGGCAGATGAAAGTGAAGAACTTCAATTGCTTCCAATCGAAAGTGATGAAGAATGGGATATGGTTCAAGAAGTAATGAACACCTTTATTGACGATGAAGGTAACTTGAACTTGTAATTTTGGCTATTAAAAAAGGCTACCAATCTGAGGTTAAAAATTCCTCTTAATTGGTAGCCTAAATTTTTAGTTAGCTTTTTTAAGAGCTTGCTTAACCTTGTTCGTATTGCCAAAGTGGAGCTTGGCAAAGTGATCAAGGTCCTTACCTGCTTTGGCAAGTTTTATGGCTACTTGGTCAACTTTACTCCCAGCACCGATTGGTAAGGTCATTCCAGCCTCATCAGAAAGCTGATTCATGGTTGCTAGGGAATAGGCGCGGGCAACGATTGAAGCGGCGGCAACGGCGACGTGATAACTTTCGCCTTTTTCTTTAAAATAAACTCGCTCCCTTAAAATACGCGCTTGTCCTTTTAAATAGTTAAAGTAGGTCCTAGCCTGGACAAATTGGTCAATTAGAATCGCATCCGGCTTAGTGGGAGCAATTTTATCCAACACTTTTAACAAGACAAAGTTATGACAGAGGGCCTTTAGTTGAGCCTGGTTATATTGATTAATTAGCCGATTATAATCATGAGGGGCAAGGTCTAAGACATGGTAAGGACAGCTTTCTTCGATTGCCTTTGCTAGTTCTAAAATTTTAGGGTCAGTTAGCTTTTTGGAATCTTTTACCCCGCGTTTAATGAGTGCGTCAACTTGATCCGCTGGAACAAAAACGGCAGCGGTCGTCAAAGGGCCAAAGTAAGCTCCAGTTCCCACTTCATCCGAACCTAAAACGGCTAAATGGTCAAAATTGGGAGGCAGGTCGGGAGCTGATTTACTTGGTGAATTAGAAGTTACGATTGTTCCCCAACGGTCAGCTTCTTTTTCCGCGAGTGGACCTTGAAAGAGGACCTTGCCAGATTTATAACCAGTAATGGTTGCTCCGGTAATCTTACTAGCAAAAATCGCCCCATTTGGCAATTTGCGGTTAGCAGGATAGGTTGAAGCCATTTTATCTAATTGGTCGGGGGTAACTTTGATAACAGCTTGCATTTCAATTTCCTTTCACATTGAGAGTATATAATTAATCTTACCAAATTTTTTAAAGAGGATCGCTTATGATTTTAACAACTGCGATTTTAGTGCTCCTTTTAGGCTGCTTTATTAACGGCAAGGAGCGGGGATTAGTCCAAATTTTACTTTCAACCACTACCTATTTCTGTGGTTGGTTTTTAGCCCGGTTTGCGGCCGAACCGTTGGGAAACGCGCTAGCGAGTGTCTTACCGGCAATTGGTAACCATGGCAGTGCTGCAAGTTCCGCTAGTCTAGTCACAACCAGCACGAATACTTTCTTTTACCATGGTGTGGCATTCATGGTGATTTTTTGGGGAACCAGTTTTTTAGGCCGGTGGTTAATGCGGAGCCTGCGGTTTATTAAGAAGGTTCCAGTAGTTGGTACTGTTAATCGTTATAGCGGAGCGGTTCTGAGCTTTTTAGTGGGTTATGTGATTATCTTTATGTTACTTGTGGTTTTCCAATACTTACCAGGTACCTGGTGGCAAAATCAATTGGCGGAATCAGGGCTTGCCCAGTTGATGATCCAAAAAACACCGGGCTTAGCGCGGGCGGTTTTTAATTGGCTGTAGAACGATAGGGGGAGAAATTTGATGAATGATAAGATTTTAGCCACACTTGAATTTAATAAAATTAAGGGGCAATTAACTCCATATCTCGCTTCAGCAGCGGGGCAACGGGAGGTTCAAGCCCTGACACCAGCAACCGATTTAACAACGATTAATCATTGGTTAGCTGAGACTGAAGATGGGGCCGATGTCCTGCGACTTGAAGGGGGAATTCCCCTGCCAAGTTTAGCCGATGTAACCCCACAATTAAAGCGGTTAAAGGTACAGGCTAGTTTAAATGGAACGGAATTGGCCCAAATTGGTCAAGTTTTACGTGCTAGTATGGCGGTCCAAAACTTCTTTGATCAGTTAGCTGAAAAAAAGGTCCAGCTCCGGACAATCACTAACTCGGTTGGTCGTTTGGTAACGATTCCTAACATTACTAAACGTCTTTTAGTAGCAATTGATCCGGATGGCCGGGTAACTGATGAAGCCTCTTCAAAGTTGCACGGTTTGCGGCAATTAATCACGCAGACCGAAGGTGAAATTCGGCAAGCTTTGGAACGTTATACGCGGGGAAAAGCGGCTAAGCATCTATCAGAGCCAATCATTACTATTCGGGATGACCGGTATGTGATTCCGGTGATTGCGAAATACCGGAATCAATTTGGCGGGATCGTTCACGACCAATCAGCTAGTGGGCAAACTTTGTACATTGAACCGGCAAGTGCAATGGAATTAAATAACCGGTTGCGATCGGCGCAAATTGAAGAACACCAAGAAGTGCGGCGCGTCTTAGCGGAACTTTCAAAATTAATTACCCCTTATCGGCAAGAAATTGGGGATAATGAAAAGATTCTGGGTCACTTGGACTTCATCAATGCCAAGGCGAAGCTGGCAGCGGCAACTAAGGCGAGTCTACCAATTGTGAATGATCAAGGGGAAGTTTACTTACGCCAAGCTCGCCACCCATTGATTGATCCGCAGCAAGTGGTTGCCAACGATATTATCTTAGGTAAAGATTACCAGGCAATTGTGATTACAGGGCCCAACACTGGTGGGAAGACAATTACTTTAAAGACCCTTGGAACGATTCAATTGATGGCCCAAGCAGGACTCTTTATCACCGCCAACGAGAATTCGAAGGTCGCAGTCTTCGATAATATTTTTGCGGATATCGGGGATGAACAATCGCTTGAACAAAACTTATCGACCTTCTCTGGCCACATGGAAAATGTTAAACAGATCCTCGAATCGATGACTACGAAATCGCTCGTTCTCCTTGATGAATTGGGAGCTGGGACGGACCCAAAGGAAGGGGCCGCCTTAGCGATGGCGATTTTGGATCAGATTGGAACGATCGGTGCCGAAGTGGTGGTTACGACCCACTATCCGGAACTAAAGGTTTATGGTTACGACCGGGAGCAAACGATTAACGCTTCAATGGAATTTGATCAAGAAACCCTTAAGCCGACTTACCGGCTTCTTTTGGGAATCCCAGGACAATCAAATGGGATTGCGATTGCTAAGCGCCTCGGCCTTGATCGAGCAGTAATTCAAATGGCGGAATCCCTAGTTGAGGATGATAGCCAAGAACTTAATGCCATGATTGGGGATTTGGTTGAGCAACGGAAAGAAGTTCGCGAGAAAAATGAAGCTTTAACCAAGACTTTGGCGGATAGTGAAGCCAAAAATGCAGAACTAACCCAGAAACTCGATCGTTTCAACGAGCAACGGGATAAACTCTATGAAGATGCCCGCAAGAAGGCGAACCACGAAGTTTCCCAAGCTAAGCGGAAGGCGGATCAAATTATCCACCATTTACGGCAATTGGAAATGCAACAAGGGCGCTCAGTAAAAGAACACGAGTTAATTGATGCTCAAGGTGCTTTGAATGCCCTTCACCAGAATCCACGCTTGAAGCATAATTCGGTCCTTCAACGAGCTAAGGCTAAGCATGACCTTCACGTTGGGGATGCCGTCTTGGTTAAGTCTTATGGCCAGCAAGGGGAGTTGATGAGCAAGCGAGGTCACCACAAGTGGGAAGTGCAACTTGGGATTTTGAAGCTGGAAATTGATGAAGCAGATCTGGAAAAGATTTCCAAAAAGCAACTTCAAAAGCAAAAAGACAAAGCTCCAAAGCGGATGCGGGTCCGGACAGTTCAAACCCGGAAGACCGGGGCTCGCCTTGATTTACGGGGGCATCGTTATGAACAAGCCCAAAGCGAGCTTTCAGACTTTATTGACCACGCGCTGTTAAATAACTTACCGAGTGTCACAATCATTCATGGTAAAGGAACGGGGGCCCTACGGAAGATGACCCAAGAGTACTTACGAAGCAATCGGCGGGTTAAATCGTTCTCTTACGCATCACCAAGTAATGGTGGGGATGGGGCCACAATTGTTTATTTTAAATAAGACTTACAAAAAGTAGGCAGATCATTTGAACTATTCGCCAAGTTTGGTAGAATTATGAATATAGAAATAAAACGTTCCATTTGTTTAAAGGAGGAAAATCGCATGGCTGTAGCAGTTACGACTGATCAAACTTTTGAACAAGATACGCAAACCGGGGTAACCTTAACTGATTTCTGGGCAACTTGGTGTGGTCCTTGTCGGATGCAGTCGCCAGTAGTAGAAGCATTATCTGAAGAAATGGGGGATCAAGTTACTTTTAACAAACTTGATGTAGATGCTAACCCCGAAACGGCTCAAAAGTTCCGGATTATGAGTATCCCAACTTTACTGGTTAAGAAGGATGGAAAGGTAGTTGACCAAGTAGTTGGTTACCACAGCAAAGAACAATTAAAGCAAGTGTTAGAACAATACCTATAAAAAAGCGGGAGTTACGAAGGTTGAACCAACGTAACTCCTTTTTATTATTTTTAATACGCTACGAATATGTAAAGATGATTAAAATCAATTTCTACCACGATTTATTATATTTGATTTGTAATGTTAAGCTGTTATTTTCCATAAAACCACTAAAATAACTTATAATAAAGACAATTTAAATTCGAAGATGCAATCGGTTGCTTGAGCCCTGGAAAAAATGAGATTTTAAGCAAATTTATCTTTTAAATTATTCTACCAACCTTTGCTTACTTTGAGTTGTTACAAAAAATGAACAGAGTGCGTTTAGAGAAGTAAAATTTGCTAAAATCTTAGTCATCAAGAAATGGGAGCGTATCACATGGGAAGTCGGATTAATAATCAATTAGAGCTGTACTGCCAACCCATCTGCCGGATTGATAAGGCCCTTGGTCATCAAGTTAATGATTATGAAATTTTGCTTCGTGACAAGCAGACGGGAAGCTTCCCGGTCCAATTTTTCCAAGCTTTAAAAACCCAGGCTTTAGTTCGTAGGGAACTTGAAGATTGGATGGTTGATCAATTAACTAGCTTAACGCAACGTTGCAATGCAAATTTTGCAATAAACATTGATCCTTGGCAATTGGCTTATTCAGATACTTGGTGCTATTTAAAGCGGTTACGAGCGGTTTCCTCGCGCTTAACGATTGAAGTGACCGAACGAGTAGCGGAATTGAATAACCAACTTGATCAATTTTCTGATTATATTGCGCGTTTACGGAAGCTTGGATATAAAATCTCCTTTGATGATGTTTCAAGCGGACAGTTTTCGCTTCAAGTGGTTGCCCAAAACTTAGCCTATATCGATCGGGCCAAGATTTCCTTAATTGCTTTTCAGAAGCTTTCACCAGATCAGGTTAAGAATATATTGGATTTGTGGGCGAAGTTTGCGCAATCGGTCAAAATTGAATTTGTGGTTGAAGGCATCGAAACGGAAGCAGTTGCAGCTGAGTTAGTTAAAAAAGATTATGTTCTCCAGCAAGGCTACTACTGGCAAAAGCCATTTCCGGTAAGTCAACTAATAGTTGTATGAGAAGAAAGGTTTGTTCAGGGTTAATTACGCTGAACTTTTTTTGGATTTAAGTCAATCTATTTCAATCGGGAAAAGTTACGGTGTAATTCAATTGGAAAAAGTTAAAGTGGCTACAACCGCTCTGGGATAAGAAAAAGCCGGAGTAGAATTCGTTTTCCGAATTTTCTCCGGTTTACTTATCGGTAAAGAGTGGGTCTTTTTATCACGAGTTTAGCATAGGGCGACCTTTGCAGAGTCATGGGTTACTATCAAATAAACCTTTGCGCTCCCTTGACACTGACACCTAACCTCATGATTTAGCCTTTCCAGGCCGTCAAGAAAGTTTTTTCTTAACTTTTTTTGCTTGTTGTTTAGCTTGCTTAGCTGCCAGCTTGGCGGCTTTTTTGGCGGCCCGTGCTTTGATTTTTTGTTGGCGTTTTTCACTGCGGGTTAACTTGTGATGCGGCACTTTTTCCGGAGCCTCAGTTGACTCCGCATTAGTTTCTGAAGTTAGCGTTTGGTCGGCCAACTTAATGAAGGTAACTAATTCAACTTCACCTTCATCAGTGACGGCTTCACTTTCCGTAGTAATGGTAACCCGGTCTTTTTTTAGTTCAGTTACTTTAGCTTCGGTTAAACGGCTAAGCTGGAATTCAATTTCTTTTGCGAGAAAACCAGCTTCCAGGGTAAAAGAGGTGTTTTCTTTTTTGATGCCGACCCGTTCTTCAACAACCGGGCCACTAAGTTCCCAAGTACGAGTATTATCTTTTTTGGTAATTAACTTTAAGTTGCCAAGGCCAAGTTGGTGAGTCAGAGTGACCAACTCTGATACTGAGGCAACTGGGAATTGTCGGGCAAGATCTTTACCAACCCAGTAAAGAATTCCGTTAGTCTCGTTCCCTAAAATTAGGGGTAACAAAACGTCGCGCATCGTTGCCGCATTGATTCCCCGAACACTATTTGAGAGTTGATCATAAAGTTTTTGGGTCATTTGGTTTACTTCCTTATTTGTCAATCGGGTTTTATTATACAAAAAAGCTGGCCGTAAACCTAGTGAATTTAACGAAAACTTGCAAAAGTGATGGGAAAAGATAATAATGTAGTTTCAAGTAAAAAAACGATTAAAACGAAAGAGTGTGAAACAATGGATAAGCGACCAATTGGAGTAATGGATTCTGGCCTAGGTGGCCTGTCAGTTGCTCGAATTCTACAAGAAAAGCTTCCGCATGAATCCTTAGTTTTTGTAGGTGACCAAGGACATTTTCCTTATGGAACGCGGACGCCAAGTGATATTCAGCAGTTAGCACTTGCGATCGGCCAGTTTTTAGTCACCCAAGATGTTAAGATGATGGTAGTGGCGTGCAATACAGCCACGGCAACAGCCTTACCTAATTTACAAGCGGCCATTCCAATTCCGGTGATTGGGATGATTGTGCCGGGAGTTAAAGCTGCTTTGGCTCAGCAAAAGCATGCCCGGATTGGGGTCATTGCGACGACAGCAACGATCAATGACGGAGCTTATGTAAAAGAGATTAAACATCAATCCCCAGCTACAACAGTGATTACCAAGGCTACTCAACCCTTGGTAAGTATCGTTGAACACCATTTAACAGGGACCAAGCAAGCTCAAGCGGCAGTTGATGAACAACTAGCTAGTTTTAAGACGGCAAAGGTGGATACCTTAATTTTGGGATGTACTCATTTTCCATTCTTAGCCCCAGAAATTCACCAAACCCTAGGGGCAGTTCCATTAGTTGATCCGGCAGTCGAAGTTGTTGCTACCGTAAAAAAACAATTAACGCAACAAGATCAGTTAAATCCAACTGGGGGCGAATTAACCCTGTATACGACTGGTGAAATTACTGATTTAAAACAAGGAGCTGATCAATGGCTTGCGCCGGCACCAATGACTTATCATCAACTAAAATTAGGAGGGATATAGATGGCAACAATTGTAATTGCAACTAAAAATCCGGGAAAGGCCCGGGAATTTAGTGAAATGTTAGCTCCAAAAGGGATTGAAGTTAAGACCTTAGCTGATTTTCCCCCGTTTAAGATTGATGAAAATGGGATGACTTTTGAAGAAAATGCCACGATTAAAGCACAGACGGCTTGTCAACACTTGAAGCTCCCCGTATTAGCGGATGATTCAGGTTTAGTCGTTGATGCCTTAAATGGGGCGCCCGGAGTCCGGTCAGCTCGCTATGCCGGTGATCATGATGATGCGGCTAATAATACTAAGTTACTTCGCGAGTTAGCGGACGTTGCGCCAGAAAAGCGGACGGCTCACTTTCACACAACGATTGTTGGGATGAAACCGGATGGCACCAAATTAGTAGCTGACGGTGAAGTGCAGGGCCACATCCTAATGAGATTGACGGGGACTCATGGGTTTGGTTATGATCCATTATTCTATGTTGACGAGCTTGGTACTTCAATGGGGAACCTTACGGATGATCAAAAGAATGCGATTAGCCACCGGGGACGCGCCTTACGGCAATTCATGGCTAACTTTAATGATTGGTGGGAAGATTAATGAAAATCTTATTAGTGAGTGATAATCATGGGGATGCCCAAATTCTGCAAACCATTTATGACCACTTTAACGGGAAAGTGGACGCTTTTTTCCACTGTGGGGATTCAAATTTACCAAGTAATGATCCGGTAATGACACCTTACCAAACTGTGATTGGAAATACGGACTGGGGAATTACTTATCCCACCATTGTAGAAGAAGAATTTCCAGAAGGTAAAGTGGTAGTTACGCACGGTCATAAGTATCAGGTTAATACTAGCTTAACCCCTTTGTTGATGCTTGTACGGGAGAAGCATGCTTTAATCATGGGCTTTGGTCATACCCACCAATTGGGATGCGAAGTTGTTAAGGGGACTTTATTCATTAATCCAGGAAGTATCAGTCAACCACGAGGTGAATATACTCGTTTAGGGGGAACTTTTGCAACGGTTGAAGTTACTCCAACCACCTTTGAAGTTCAATATTATAATCGGCAGTGTCAACCAGTTAGTGAATTACAATTTAGTTTAAAAAGAGTTTAATGAACAGTTGTTAGAAAGGAATTAAACTATTAACCGAAAAAGAGGTTGGGAAAAAAGCTCCTTGACGGCCTGTTGGGATAAGAAGGACGAAGGTCGATTCATTAGAATCGACCTTTCGTTCGCACTTATCCGCTAAGGCCGTGCTTTTTGACCTTAGTTACTGAGTAACATTCGGAGATGAAAGAGAGGCTGGGAAGAAGCGTGCGTTTCTTCCCAGCCCCTTTTAGTAACTCTGAGCACGATAATTGCGGCTTAGGGCGGTGGGGAGGATTTCCCCCTACAGCTAATTATTATTAACTGTTGTTTACTTGGTACTTGTAGTTGGCGCTTTAGCGTATAATTGTTGGACATCAGTAATATCAATTTGTTGAATCCCGTAATTAGAACCAGCTGGTTGCATTACCGAAATTTGATTGGTATGACTGAGACCAATCGCATGACCAAGCTCATGTTCAGCCGTGTTAACAATCCGTTCATGAGTATAACCATACTCTGGGTTTAAAAGGTAGGCCGTGTTTAAATAAACGTGGCCATCCATGAAATAACCGGTAGCAGTGTTAATTGACATATCAGTTAAACCAGCCGCTTGATCTTGATTGTTTTGCATTGTTGTCGCAATTAGATTAGCAGCTTTTTTATTATTTACAACTTGAAAGGTAAATGCTCCCGTCGCGTTCCAAGCATTAATAGCTTCTCGCATCGCATTATCAAGGGTCTGATTTTGAAAATCGAGGTAGATCGTTGCTTTAGGACTCGTCCACCGGCCATTAGTATCGTTATCAGTCTTTATGGTAGCTTTGGTGGTTTGTTTAGTTGTTTTAGTGGTCGAAGGATCATCAAAACTTGCTTGGAAACGATTGATATAATCTTTAACAGCAGCAATTCCGATATTAACTCGAGTTTGAAAATTTAAATTAGTTTGATAAAAATGCATTCCACCAACAAGTAAGATTAGGTAAAATAAGAGCGAAATTAGTCGTCGAAACCGCATCGGCGTCACTTCCCAACTTAGATATTTTCTGGAAACGATTGCAAAATTGATTCATAGATAGTAGTAATATGATACACTTAAGCTATGAAAATTAAAATTAATTTATCGAAAATGGAGGGTTTGAAATGCGAAAGCCTTTTATCGCAGCAAACTGGAAAATGCATAAGACGGTCGATGATGCACTACAATTTGTTGAGGAAGTTAAACGGCGGCTCCCAAGTGAAGAAATTTTAACTTGTGGGATTGCGGCACACTTCTTGGCTTTATACCCAATGGTCCAACAGACACAAGGGATTAATTTAGGGATTATTGCGCAGAATTCTTATGATCAATTTTCTGGACCCTTCACGGGTGAAGTAAGCCCCCGTGCCTTGGCAGCGGCCGGGGTTAAGTATGTAATGTGTGGGCATATTGAGCGGCGAACGATTTTTCACGAAGATAATGACCTGGTGGCAAAAAAAGTTGCCGCTGTTTTGCAAGCGGGCATGACCCCGATTATTTGTACTGATGAAACGATGGTTCAAAAGGAATTTAACGGTGAAGTTCACTACGTTTTTGCCCAATTAATGAACGTTTTACATGGGGTTTCCTTCGACCAAGTTAAAAACGTGATCATTTCCTATGAACCTAGTTGGGCCGTGGGGGTTGGTCAACATGCTAATCCAACACTTGCAGAAGAAGGCTGTCGGTTAATTCGCCAAAGTATCGCGGATACTTATTCCTATGAAGTGGCTGATAAGATCCGGATCTTATATGGGGGAAGTGTTAACCCTGATAATATCCAAAAGATAATGGACAAGCGGGACATTGATGGGGTTCTGATTGGTCGGGCAAGTTTGGATGCGGATAATTTCTTAACCATGGTAAATCGAGTGGCTGAGTTATATGCCCCGAAGGCAGTAAAAGTGAGCGAAACCAAGAAGAAGTAGTTTACCCTGAAAGGAGGGGGAAGATGGCAAGTTTAAAAGTGATGATCCCCCTCAGTACCCGGGCGGGAGTAATTAAATTTGCCCCCGTAATTAAGGCAATGCAAGCTGATCAAGTTAACTTTGAACCGGTTATAGTGGTGGCTTCCCAAAGGTATCAGCAACTTCATGCCGTTTTGAATTACTTTGGGTTGAAACCAGATTTTGAGCTTAACGTTGATCCAGTAAATGAGCGGGGACAGTTGGACGAATTAAGTCGCTTGTTGCATAATTTACAGACGGTAGTTAACGCGGCTCAGCCTGACATTATGTTGACTTTGGGCGATACTATTGCGACTTTAGCAGCTAGTTTGAGTGCCTTTTATTGTCACTTACCAGTTGCCCATATTGAGGCCGGTTTACGAACTTTTGACAAACATGAACCTTTTCCCGACGAAATGCACCGTCAGCTAACAGATGCTTTGACCGATCTTTACTTTGCGCCAACTGAAGCCGCAAAAGAAAACTTATTGTTTGAGCATCAAGAAGAAACACAAATTGTAGTGACGGGGAATCCGATCGTTGACGTTGTTCAAAACGAATACGATCCGAAATACGCCAGTGCCTTATTAGCTGGGTTACCAGATCATTGCCGGATAATTTTGTTAACCATGGGACGGGTAGAAAATACCGGTTTACCAATGGAAAGGGTTCTTCGAACGATGCGGGATATTGTCGAAACTAATCCTGATGTGGAGTTAATTTGTCCGCTACCGCTTGATTCCCAAAGCTTTTCGCTAGCAGAACAACTATTGGCTAATCATCAGCGAATCCATTTAATGCCACTAATGACACTGGGGGATTTTATTAATACTGCGGCCCGGAGTTATTTGATTCTCACCGATTCAGCTGGAACGGTCGAAGAAGCCACTGTTTTCCACCGCCCCGTCTTATTACTGCGACAAAATACAGAACGACCAGAGGCCTTATTTGCCCAAACTACGAAAATAGTTGGGACCGACCCAACTAGTATTCAACAAGCCATGTTTGATTTGTTAAATGACAAGCATTTATATCGGAGCATGGTGAGTGAGAGTGCCGATATTTTTGGGGATGGACATGCGGCCGAACGGATTGTTGCGGAATTAAAGAAACGGTTCATTAAGTAGTAGTGGGAGAAATTTGCTCGAAGGAGGGCTTGGAATAACAAAGCGGCTAGGGAGAAACATGAGTTTCTTCCTAGCCGCTGACTTATCTATCAAGGCTGTTTTTGTCGACTTGAAGATTTATTTCTTCATCATTTTCTCATTGGACTTGAAAATCAGCCACTTTGAGAAGACATAGTTGGCAATGACGACGAGAATATTATCAATTATCTTAACGATAAATTGGCCGAGCGGTGATCGGAAACCTAACAAGGAAATCCCAATGTAGACGATCAACATGTCGAGGAGGAGGGTTAATCCCCGGTAGAAGAAAAACTGGATTAACTCAACAACGAAAGCTTTAACCGTCGTGTAATGGGAGCCAAAAACCCAGACCTTATTAGTAAAGTAGGCAACTAAAACTGAAAGGAACCATGCGATGACGGTTGCAACTTCAAAGTTCCAGTGCAAGCCAGTACTTAACCATTGGTATGAGGCCAAATTAACAATGGTGGTAACCACACCCCAGAATAGATAGGCAAGGATTGATTTATACTTTTGCCACAATGCTCGCATGAACGCCTCCGTTTAATTTTTAGCTTGCTTAACGAGTTCGGCAGCGAAAGCGTCAATTTTCTTAACATCGTCGGCTTCTGGGGCTAAGTCAATGTGGAGGTTTTCTGACCCTTTCGTGGCATTGGCATCTTCAAAAGCCTTACCAAAGTCGTCAACGGCCCGGCAGTAATCGTCAGCATAGAAAGTATCACCCGAGCCAGCAACGCCGTAAATCTTACCCGTTAGATCGGCTTCTCGCAAGTCATCGTAGAAATCTAAACCTTCTTCTGGTAAGGCCCCTTCGTCATAAGTATATGGACAAACCACACAGATGTCAGCGTCATTAAAATCAGCGACATCGGCCATTGTGATTTCTTTTTCGTCAACTTCGACGCCAAGGTTTTCTAATGCATCAGTTACTAAGTCAGCAACATCTTCATTATTTCCAGTAATGGTTGCGTAAACTACAACTGCTTTTGTCATTTTTTTCACCTATTTCCTCAATAATAATCAAAATACAGTATATCACACTCTTAAGTTCCAAACTGGTGATATACTGGAGAGTGAGATTTTTTAATGTAAGGAGAATGAACGGAATGATTAGTTTAAAGTCACCTCGAGAAATCCGTGCGATGGAAAAATCCGGGGCCGTTTTAGCAGGGATGCATCTTGGAATTCGCCAAATTATTAAGCCCGGCATTTCAAGTTGGGTCATTGAAGAATTTGCCCGGAAGTACTTTAAAGCTACTGGTGCTATTGCGGCGCAAATTGGCTTTGAAGGTTACAAGTACGCTACTTGCGTAAGTGTGAACGATGAAATTTGTCACGGTTTTCCCCGGAAAAAGTTAATCTTAAAAGAAGGCGATTTGGTTAAGGTGGACACTGTCGTCAACCTTGATGGCGCTTTCTCTGATTCTTGTTGGTCCTATGTGGTTGGCAAGGCAACTCCAGAAGTTGCAAAGCTAATGGACGTTACCAAGAAGTCCCTTTTCATGGGAATTGATCAATGTAAAGTTGGCAACCGGGTTGGTGACATTGGTGCGGTTATCCAACACTATACAGAAGACGAAAATGGCTATGGTGATGTGCGCGAATTTGTTGGCCATGGAATCGGCCCCACGATGCACGAAGATCCAATGATTCCGCACTATGGTGAAGCTGGTCATGGGATCCGGTTACGGAAGGGAATGACGATCACTGTTGAACCCATGATTAACACGGGAACTTGGAAGGCTGACACTTCTGATCCAAGTGGTTGGCTAGCTAAGACAGCTGATGGTGGGCTTTCCTGCCAATACGAACACACCTTAGTAATCACGGAAGACGGGCCAAAGATCTTGACTTCCCAAGATCCAGTAGCTGATAAAGATTATCTTTATGACGATGAATATGCTGGCTTCTTAGACCATTATGCTGAGATTGCCGATGAAGTTGTAAAGGAACACTTTGCTTAATTAAGTAAAATGAAGTTCTCTTGATGGGTAAAACCGTCAGGAGAACTTTTTAAGTTTAAGGGACATGATGAAGCTACGAAACGCTTCTCAAAACAAACTAGAAATCTAATTTTCGCTGGAGCATTTGTTGCCTGGGCAATTGGGTGGTGGATTTTAGCGATGGTCCACGGACAATTACCATACCTTGATTCAATTAACTTTGTGGTTAGTTTTATTGTACAAGTTCTTTACATTCTGAAGTACCAAGAAAACTGGTCGCTTTGGATTGTGATTAACTTAGCGAATATCATCTACTGGGGAATTTTAACAGTTCAAATGTACTTAAGAATTACGGTCGAGACAGTAACTAAGTGGCCCCGACCTCCCTTACAGTTAGCTATTCCTTTTCCTGAATCTTTTCCAAATCTTGATATTGATCTAGCATCCATTGGACGTAAGTTTTACCATCAGGTTTGGTTTCCGTTATGTTGAGAACAGGAATGTTATTTTGCTTTGCAGTTTTAAGAAGATTTTTAACAACGGGACTACTTTCTTGAGGATTATTAACAAAGAAAGCAATTCGATGGTTTTGCATATCAGCTTTCATTTCTTGGATATCCTTTGGGGAAGGATCGGTCCCATCTTCGACTGCTTTGGCAAAGTGAGAATTATTGATTTGGTATCCAAGGTTAGCTAAGGCATAGTTGAAAACCGGTTCGCTGACATCAACGCGATTGTTAGTTACTTGCACACGTTGCTTGCTAGCTTGAATAGTTGCGTCCAACTTTTGAGCTTTTTTTGGTATACTTGAGCATTTTGCTTAAATTCCTTTTTGTGAGCCGGGTCAAGTTGGCCAAAGCGTTGTGCTAGGACATTGGCAAGTTTAGCCATGGTTTGCGGTTGGTACCAGATATGTTCGTTGGCCCCCATTTGCTTGTGAGCTACTGTTGTGCCAACAACAATTTGTTGTTTTTCCTTACCAGCGGATTTAACCAGTTTAGTCAGCCAGCCATCGTAGCCAAGACCGTTGGTAATGATCACGTTCGCTTGACTAACTTCTTTCGCTTCTTTCGTCGTAGCCTTGAAATCATGAGGGTCGGTTGCTGCACTATTGATGATCGAAGTAACCTGCCCGTGTTTTCCAGCAACTGCTGTAGCAACTTCACCATAAAAATTCAGACTCGTAACAACCCGAATTGACGATGGTTTTGACTCATTGTTTGGCTGATGATAAAAGTAAAATACCGCTCCAAGGATAATAACAAAAAGGCTAATTACTCCAAGGATAACTTTTTTAGACATGGATAATTCCTCCTAAATTTTTGTTAAATAGTAATCATTACTATTAATCCGGAAAGAATATACATGGAAGTTCGAAAAAAAGCAAGCTAAAATTTGAAATTTGTTTGATATTCAGTTTAATTCGCGAAATAGTTTTATTAACAATGAGAAGAAGTGAAAAATACAGTCCCGCTGATCCGTAGTTAATCGTATTGGTAAATTAGTTTTCTTAGTTGGATGCTGGCTGAACCATCTTGTTTACAATTAAGATGCTGTGGATCGAAGTGCGAATATAGCAAACGAGGCTACGAAGAAGATAATCGCTCTTCTCCGTAGCCTCGCGTTGTTTAGTTTAATTTCATTAATTTATTATGTTGAAAGTTAATTTTGAAAACCCAAGAAAGAATTAGTAAGAGCAAGGCTCCGATGATAACTGGAATTATCTTTGAGTCACGAGCCAAAATATTTATTTGTCCCGGATCTAATTTCAGATGGGTTGCTAGTGATTTGGTTGGCTTGACTTGAACGGTTGGTAGTACCAGTGGATGATGATAAGGGAATGCAAGGTGTTGTGTTTTCGCTGAATAGTCAGTTGGCATTATTTCAGATGGAGTCGTCTTCGTGACGGTCACTTCCTGTTGGGCACCTTGGTTAGGTTGCAGTTGTGAATTAGCTAGCGGTTGACTAAGTTGGGGTTGAGACTCTTGGTTTACCTCTAAAATTGATGACCTAGTCACAGGTATAGCATAGTTACTTTGCAGTTGGTCTACTGGAGCATGATGCCACTGTTGGAAAGATTGTGGTGACGTAAAAAGTTGATGATAACATTTTGGCTTTTCTGGTGAAGCTTGTTCATTTAATGACCCTGAAGGGGAAGGTGAAGGGCTTAAAACTTGTGATGATGCAATTTGATCAGTCACTGATGAAAAAGGCTGATCGTTAGGTATTACTACTAAGCCAACCGTGGGAGAGCCAGGATTAGCATCTGGGGAAACATCGGCTGACGCGTCATTTGGTGTAGATTGGGTGGTTGTTGCCGATTGATAATTGGCCTGCTTTGAATTTGTCTCGTTGACGGCAGTATTAGTAATTGGTTCATTGGGAGTAATCGGATCAGCTTGCCCCACAAGCGGAAAAGACATTAAGCAACCGCTGATGGTAGCTGTTAAAATTAATTTGCCAAATTGCCCTGGGGTAACCATCACATCTTCTCCTTCCAAAATTTTAAATTTCTGTTAATAATTATAACATAGTGGGTCAAGGATAAAGTAATTTAGCTACTAAAAGTAAGCAAGATGATGGACAGAAAGATAAAAAGCAAGTATCATTACGATAATACTTGGAGAAATTAAAGGAGCGCATCAGAATGAGTGAAGAAAAGAAAACCAACTATGATGTAATTGTGATTGGCGCTGGTCCTGGTGGGATGACGGCAGCTATGTATGCTTCCCGGGCTGATCTTTCCGTTTTAATGCTTGATCGAGGAATCTACGGTGGTAATCTAAACAATACTGCTGAGATTGAAAACTATACTGGCTTTAAATCCGTTCAAGGGCCAGATTTGGCTAAGCAAATGTATGAAGGGGCAACCCAATTTGGGGCTGACTATGCCTACGGTGCCGTTGAAAAGGTTGAATTGATTGGTGATGAAAAGCAAGTTACGACTGACATGGGTGAAACCTTTACGGCAAAGGCCTTAGTCATCGCAACTGGTTCTGGCCAGCGAAAGCTTGGTGTCCCCGGAGAAAGCGAATTTTCAGGCCGAGGTATTTCCTACTGTGCGGTTTGTGATGGGGCGTTCTTTAAGGGAAAGAACCTGATTGTTGTCGGTGGGGGCGACTCTGCCGTTGAAGAAGGGGCCTTTTTAACCCAACTTGCTGCTAAAGTGACGGTCTTAGTGCGGAGTGACAAGCTACGGGCGCAACCAATTGTTCAAGATAAAGCCTTTAAGAATCCAAAGATGGAATTTGTTTATAACACGAGTGTCACGGAAATTGTTGGGAATGAAATGGCGGTAACTGGAGTCAAGACCGTAAATAACCAAACGGGTGAAACTGGTGAAATTGCTGCTGATGGGGTCTTTATCTACGTTGGTACTTTTCCGATGACTGAACCATTTAAGGACCTTGGTATTCTTAACGAAAAGGGCTGGGTTGAAACGGACGAAAAGATGGCGACAAAGGTACCAGGAATCTTTGCCGTTGGTGATGTTCGGAATACAGTCCTGCGCCAAGTCGCCACTGCTGTTGGTGATGGAGCTATCGCCGGCCAACAAGTGTATAAGTATTTAGAAGGCTAACAAGCTTTGTTAAAAGTTTTGCGATGATAAGCACGACCGACGTAGCGGCCGGAAGAAAGCAAGCTTGCGCCGACGCCACCGAATTTGTGGCTACTTATCGAGATTAATTATTCAAAACATTAATAACAAGAGAGTGGGATCTAAAGTTGATTAGGCATTGATTTCACTCTTTTCTTATATTTTCTGCGATTAGGGTGAGAAAAATGCCATATTTGATTAGTGATTTAGACCATACGTTATTAAACGAAAAAGGCGAGCTCTCGGAGTTTACTAGAAAAGTAATTCGCCAGAGTGATTGGCAAGTTATGCTAGCCTCAGCCCGAATGCCGAGTCAGATGGTTGATTTAATTACGGAGTTAAAGTTAACGGGACCGCAATTAGCCTTAAATGGAGCGGTACTCTTTCAATATCAAAATGAACGGCTAGAAAGATTACAACATCAGCCGGTCCCGGACAAATTAGCGCAACAATTATTTGAATTAGTCCATCAGCAATTAAAACTACCAATCCAATGGGTCGCCGACAATAAATTCTGGTCAACCGAATGGACCCCACAAGTTCAAATGGAAATTGATTATTCTGGCGTTAAAGTTCAATATGCTTCACAATTACCGACAATTACGATCGATGACTTTTTAATTCAAATTCCGGATCCAATAAAATTTAACCAAGTTCAAAACTTGATCCATGAACAGTTACCAAATTTGACCTTAGCAGATTCAGGCGATGGGTACCTAGTTATCACAGCTCCGGGGGTTAATAAAGCTCAAGCAGTTCATTATTTACTAAATCAGAATATTCCCAGCCATCAAATTTTGGCGGTTGGGGATGATTTAAATGATTTACCAATGCTAAAGGCAGCGGGAATACCAATGGCGGTTGCCAATGCTAAACCAGCCCTCAAAGCGGTAGCCAAAAAAATTCTTTTGGATAATGAAAGCGATGGGATTGCGCATTTTCTTCAACAATCTTAATTTCGTGTATTTTCACACAAATTACCATGCGGTATACTAAGAATTGTGAGAATTGATAAATCGACTTTCAGATAGGAGATGTTTCTTTGAGTTGGAAGGAAACTTACCAAACTTGGGCAAATGAGCCACGTTTGGCTGCTGATTTAAAGCAGAAATTAACAACAATGACGGACGAAGAAAAGGAAGATGCTTTCTATGGTCCCCTTTCTTTCGGAACGGCCGGAATGCGGGGCTTGATGGGGCCCGGGACTAACCGGATGAACATTTATACGGTTCGTCAAGCAACGGCTGGTTTAGCTGCTTTGATGGAATCACTTGGGGATGAAACAAAGCAACGAGGGGTTGCCATCGGTTTTGATTCCCGGCACCATTCTGCCGAATTTGCGCATGATTGTGCGCGGGTTCTTGGGGCCCACCAAATTCCTGTCTTTATCTATGACAATGTGCGGCCAACACCAGAATTGTCCTTCGCCGTTCGTTACAATCACGCTTACGCCGGGATTATGATTACGGCTTCCCACAACCCTAAGGAATACAATGGCTACAAGATTTATGGGGAAGACGGGGGTCAATTACCACCCAAGGAATCTGACCAAATGACGACTTATATTCGCCAAATTGACGATGTATTTGGCATCGAATTAGCTGACGAACAAACGATGTTAAACAATGGCCTTGAAACTTTGATGGGGGAAGATATTGACCATGCTTACCTTGAAGAAGCCAAGGCAGTTACGATTAATAATGACCTTGCTAAGGAATACGGCCGGGATATGAAGTTTGTCTTCTCCCCACTTTGTGGGACAGGGCGGATGCTCGGGGAACGCGCTTTGCGGCAAGCTGGGTTTGTTAACTTTGTGATTGAACCAACCGAAGCACAACCAAATGGTGACTTCCCTGGTTTAAAGAATCCAAATCCTGAGTTTGCGGAGGCCTTTACCCGGTCAATTGCCCTTGGTAAGCAAGTAGATGCGGATGTTTTGATTGCGACTGACCCTGATGCTGACCGGTTAGGGTGTGCAGTTCGGCAACCAAACGGTGAATACCAACTTTTGACGGGTAACCAAATTGCTTCTTTGATGTTGGCTTACATCCTGGAAGCGCACAAGCAAGCTGGTACTTTGCCAGCAAACGCTGCGGCAGTTAAGTCGATTGTTTCAACTAACTTTGCTGCTAAGATTGCGGCAAGCTATGGGGTTAAGATGATCAATGTCTTAACTGGATTTAAGTGGATTGCTGATCAAATTCATCAGTACGAAACGAAACACAATCACACCTTTATGTTTGGCTTTGAAGAGAGTTATGGGTACTTGGTTAAGCCATTCGTCCGGGATAAGGATGCCATCCAATCATTGACGTTGTTAGCCGAAGTGGCTGCTTACTACCGGAGTCGGCAAATGACGCTTTACGATGGGGTACAAGAACTCTTTAAGAAGTATGGCTACTTTAAGGAAAAGACGATCGCTAATGTCTACGCCGGGGTGGATGGTCCGGCAAAAATCAAGGCCTTGATGAAGAAGTTCCGGGAAGAATCACCAAAGGAATTTGCTGGTCATAAGGTGGTGGCCTTAGAAGACCTAGCTAAGGGAACCAAGACTTTAGCCGATGGAACAGTTGAAAAACTTGATATGCCAGCATCAAATGTTTTACGCTACGTTTTGGATGACGAAACTTGGATTGCAATCCGGCCTTCAGGAACGGAACCAAAGTTGAAGTACTATATTGGAACCTCCGCAACTACCGAAGAAGCAGCCAGTCAAAAGTTAGCTGACTTTGAAGCGGCTTTAGCTGAATTCTAAAATAAATTAATTAAAAAAGCCGTCTGGCTAGGATTCCTAGTTTGAGACGGCTTTCTTATAACCAAAAGTAATGGGGGAAGAATAAATGGGGATGCATGAATATTTAAAAAGTCTCAGTGATTTGGAAATGATTAACCGGGCACCGGGTTATTTTAAGTTTGAACAGCATAATGTTGCTGCACATTCTTTTAAGGTTACGCAAGCGGCCCAAATGTTAGGGGATATTGAAGAAGCAGCGGGAAATGAAATTGATTGGCGTTCGCTTTATGAAAAGGCCCTTAACCATGATTATACGGAACGGTTTATTGGTGATATTAAAACGCCCGTTAAGTATGCAACGCCAGAATTGCGGTCAATGTTAGCTAAAGTGGATCGTTCATTGACGGAGAACTTTATTCAAACCGAAATACCAGCCGAATACCAAGCTGCCTATGAACGGCGGCTAGGTGAAGGAAAAGACGATTCACTAGAGGGAAAGATTCTATCAGTTGCCGATAAAGTTGACTTGATGTATGAATCCTTTGGCGAAATCCAAAAGGGAAATCCCGAACCAGTTTACATGGATATCTATAAGTCGAGCCTCGAAGCGATTATGAACTTCAAACAAATGGCCAGTGTCCAATATTTCTTGAAAAAGATTTTGCCAGAATTATTGAAGGATAACGCTACCTCGAACAGTCAACAATTAGCGATTATCACTACCCAAATTATTCAAAAGTAGGTGATTTTGTGAAATATGATGGAGTGATCATCCTGAATGCGATTGGCAATCTGGGAATTTTTGCGGCCGGGGCGGCAATGATGGTCAAGGCCTGGTTGATTTTTATCATTGGACTCATTATTTTTCTGGGCGCAACGATGGCTCATGCTTGGTACTTGGCAAACTTACGCCAACAAGTGAAAAAAGAAGTCGCAAAAGAACAGCAAGAAAAATAGTAAATAACCTAGGAAACAAACTACAAAAGCTACTAATTTAAAGGTTCGAATGTAGTCAAGTGGGATTTTGTCGGCCTTACAGTTGGCATGATCGTTCTTGGCCTCACATGGGTTCGCCGACGCCAGTAAATCTGGCTAACTGACCATGACTTAACCTTATTAGTAGCTTTTTTGTTATAGCTAAAATTATTAATCGGTCATACCAGCGTAGGAGCTGAATGGATCTTGAGGTTGGGGAAAAACTCCTTGACGGCCTGGTTGGAAATTTTTTGATAAAAATTTGATTGTCAGAAAAGACTAGTCTTATGCACTTTTTGTAACCGTTTTAGGAAAACGTTTCCCTTCGAACCTAGATATTGGGTTGACAATAAGGCGTTCTTTGTGGATAATACTTGGTGTATCGATAAACGTAAGCGATTACAAAAAGAGGAGAGAAACATGGATTACTTAATTGGAGTCGATGTGGGAACAACGTCAACAAAGGCAGTTCTCTATAATCAAGAAGCAAAAGTAATAGCGAGTTTTAAAGCTGGTTATACCCTCTATCGGGATGCAAGCGGGATGGCTGAACAAGATCCTGAAGCCATTGTTACCGCGGTCAAACAAGTAATTAGGCAAGCATCTCAGAAAGCGGATTTGGTAACCGGAAAATTGTTAGCGGTATCATTTTCAAGCGCTAACCAAAGTTTGATTTTATTAGACAAAAATCACCAGCCACTAACGCGGTCAATCACTTGGGCCGATACCAGGGCAAGCAGGGTTGCTGAAGATCTACGCCGTCAATTGGTAGCGAAAACCTTGTTTGCTCATACTGGGACCCCAATTCATCCGATGTCACCGTTGGTTAAACTAATGTGGTTAAAACAAACCCAGCCAACTTTAATGGCCAAGGCTAGGTATATTGCAGATATCAAGTCTTATCTTTTCTGGAAATTATTCCAAACTTTTAAGGTCGATATCTCAATTGCTTCATGTACGGGACTGTTTAATTTACAAACTAGTACCTGGGATGAAGAAGCCTTAGCACTAGCTGGGGTTAGCGAAGAACAACTTCCGGAAATTGTAAAGGGTACCAGCCAAGCGCATGACCTGGTACCAGCAGCGGCCCAAGAAATGGGGATTCCAGCCAACACGCCATTTGTTTACGGGGCTTTTGATGGGGCCTTATCAAATCTTGGGGTAGGGGCCTTAAAACCAGACACAGTGGCAATTACGATTGGGACTTCAGCAGCGGTCCGGGTCGCAACGACCAAGCCGGTGATTGACCCGCAAGAGCGACTATTCTGTTATGCCATTGATGAAGGAATGTATGTCGTTGGTGGCCCGATTAATAATGGTGGGGATGTTTTCCAATGGGCAGTTGAACACCTCGTGGATAACTCAGCTGTTAAACAAAATGGCGGTAGTGCTTACGACTTAGCTAATGAAGTTATCGCTAGTGCACCGGCTGGAGCGCATGGATTGGTCTTCCATCCCTTCCTTGGTGGCGAACGAGCACCGCTTTGGGATGCAAATGCACGGGGATCTTTCTTTGGACTAACTCCACTCCACACCCGAGCGGATATGCTCCGCGCGGTGATGGAAGGAATTAACTTCAATATTGCGACCGTCTTTGCAGCGGTTCGTGATTTGATTGGCGAACCAACTAGTGTTACGGCAACCGGTGGATTTGCTCAATCAGCCGTTTGGAAACAAATGATGTCGGATATTTTAAACGTTACCGTTAATATTCCGGAATCGTTTGAGTCTGGTTGTCTAGGAGCAATCACGATGGCGATGAAGAGCCTTGGTCTCATTGATGACTATGCAATCGTAAAGAATTTCATGGGACCAGTTGAAAGTTACATGCCAGATCAAAAAGCAGTTGCAACTTACCAAGAAT
Source organism: Lactobacillus sp. 3B(2020) (assembly GCF_013487845.1). NCBI lineage: Bacteria > Bacillati > Bacillota > Bacilli > Lactobacillales > Lactobacillaceae > Lactobacillus > Lactobacillus sp. 3B(2020). Next base: position 567,568 of record NZ_CP047410.1, read on the forward strand.
ATTTACCACTTTTTAAACAAGTCGAGGAATTATTGTCGCCAGCTTATTCGGTTGTCGCTCAGCTACAAGCAAAGCAAAAATCATAGGAGGATCAAAAGATGCCATTATTGATTGTTTTAATTGGGGTTGCCCTCTTAATTTTCATGATTATTAAGTTGAAGTTAAATACCTTTGTTTCCTTGGTTGTTACTTCATTCATTATTGCCCTAATGCTTCAAATACCAATTGCTAAAATTCCAACCACGATTGAAACTGGGATTGGGGGCCAGCTAGGTCACTTAGCCGTCATCTTTGGGTTTGGTTCCATGCTGGGTCAACTCGTTTCTGATTCTGGTGGTGGTTACCGGATCGCAACGACTTTGATTGAAAAGTTTGGGCGGCGTTGGATTCAAGTTGCCGTTATTTTAGCTTCTTTCATCATTGGATTAGCTTTATTCTTTGAAGTTGGGTTGGTCGTTGTCCTTCCGATCATCTTCATCATTGCGCGGGAAATGGATATGCCATTGATGTACTTAGGAATTCCAATGGCGGCAACTTTGAACGTTACTCACGCCTTTTTACCACCACACCCGGCGCCAACGGCAATTACGGATATCTTAGGGGCTAACTTAGGTCACGTTCTCTTGCTCGGGATTATCGCAGCGATTCCGACGATTATTGTTGCTGGTCCACTTTACAATTACTTTTTACACAAGTTCTACCCAAAGGTTTACCGGAAGAACATGGATATCTCGGTCTTAGGGGAATACAAGGAATTTAAGCTTGAAGAGACACCAGGTTTTGGGATCTCTGTTTTAACGGCGATGTTACCGGTTATTTTGATTGCAGTCGCTACGATTTGTTCCTTCATTTTGCCAAAAGGTAACGTTGTGAACGAAGTAATTCAATTTATTGGGGCGCCTGATGCAGCAATGTTGATTTCCCTCTTATTTGCCGTCTTTACAATGGGCTTGATGCGGAACAAGCAGATGGAAGAAATTTCTAACTCAATGGTCACTTCCGTTAAGCAAATTGCCATGATGCTCCTAATCATCGGTGGTGGGGGTGCCTTCAAACAAGTTTTGGTAGATGGTGGAATCTCCAAGTATGTTTCGGCACTGTTTGCCCACACCAGCTTGTCTCCAATCGTAGCCGCTTGGTTAATCACCGCTATTTTGCGGATTGCTCTGGGTTCATCAACCGTCTCTGCGATGACGGCTGCAGGTTTGATTGCCCCAATGGCTCATCAATTTGGGGCCAATTCCACGATGGCGGCCTTAATGGTTCTCGCTGTCGGGGCTGGTTCAGTTTTCGGTGGTCACGTTAACGACGCTGGTTTCTGGATGATTAAGGAATACTTTGGTTTATCCCTAAAAGAAAACTTCATTGCTTGGACGACTTTAACTTGCGTCCTCGCCCTAGCCGGGTTAGCAACGATTCTCGTAATGGCAATGTTTGTTTAGCGAAAGTCATCTAACAGCCAAAATTATCAAAGAAAGAGAGGGGCTGGGAAGAAACGCACGTTTCTTCCCAGCCCCTCTTTCATCTCCGAATGTTACTCAGTAACTAAGGTCAAAGCAGTAGCTGAATGGCAGTTGCTTCCCTAACGGTCGCACCAACCGATTCAGCCTTGCATGGGCTCACAAACGCCAAACCAGTTGGCTGGTTCGCTCCAAAGCACGGCCTTAGCGGATAAGTGCGAACGAAAGGCCGATTCTAATGAATCAACCTTCGTTCTTCTTATCCCAACCAGGCCGTCGAGGAGCTTTTTTCCCACCTTCATTTTCTTTTTATCTTGTTTTTTGGAATTCCTTGGGGTTATGATTATTGTTACTAGTTTGGAAAGCGAGAGAAGAGGTAAATGCGGCAACACGTAACAATTAAAGATGTGGCGAAAGTAGCGGGAGTATCGGTAACGACCGTTTCTCGGTATTTAAATGGACGATACGATCGGATGGGGAAGAAAACCAAAGAACGGATCGCTGCTACCATTAAAGAGTTAAATTATGCGCCAACAGCTTCGGCCCGAAGATTACGCCAAAGTCAGAGTCATTTAGTTGGTTTATTAGTTGGTAATATGGCCAATCCCTTTTCTTCACTGTTGGCAAAGGGAATTTATGATGTTTTACAACCAGCGGGCTATGATGTTTTATTAATGAACACCAACGACTCGGTGACAAATGAGGCCCGGGCGTTGGATCGGCTATATACTCAGCAAGTGGACGGAATTATCGTCCAACCCAGTGCAGGAGAATTTAGTCAATTTCAAACGGCAATTGACCAGAAAATTCCGTTAGTGGTTGTTGATCGGGAAATTCCTGATCAACCGGCAACGGTGGGGAAAGTAACCAGTACTAATCAAACTTCCTGCTTTGATTTAGGAAAATATTTGGCTGAGCAGGGCTACCAAAATATTATTTCGGTAAGTGCTAGGTATGCGGAAGCTTCCGGCCAAATCCCCCGGATTGCTGGATTAAAAAAAGCGGCTGAACAAGTTGGGTTTAATTATCTTAATATCGCAACTAAAAAGGGTGATACCGTAACCGACTTAGCGCCAAAGATAAAGCAGTGGGTCCAAAGTTTACGGGGGAGAACGGTGATTGTTTCACTGATGGGACCAATTTTGTTTGATCTTTTGGACGTCTTTAAAATCCTAAAGTGGCAATTTCCAGATGATGTTGGTCTCGTTAGTTTTGATGACTGGGCCTGGTCACGTTTTGTCGGGGAGGGGATCTTTTTGGTTCAACAAGATATGGAAACGATGGGTCAATTGGCTGCCAAAAAACTACTCCAACAAATTGAAACTGGGTCGGATCAATCTTGGCCAAGTTTTATCCCGGTTAAGATGGTACCGGCACCGTCAATTTAATATAAAAAATAATCGCCAACGAGAAAAGTGTAATTTACACATCAGTTCTTGTTGGCGATTTTTGAAAATTAGAATGTTATTTTTGCCTTTGCTTTGGATAACAAACAAGGGTGATGACAATTAGTTAATCTTTCCCTGAGAAATTCTTTTGTGATTATAAAATCCGTGGTATCCTTAAGTTAGATATGGTAGCGTTCGCAATCATTTTATAAGCTGAAAATTTGTTTTACTTAAAATTTGATTAACGCTCCTTAAATTGCAGATTTATTAAGCAAAAATTCAGAAGGGATTGAGTGATGTGACCAAAAAAAATGTCGGGATTATCCTATTACGACCGGACCGCCTGACCTTAACCATTCAAGACGAGAATCAAAAGGTGGTCACACAAGTTAGGTCCGGAGCGCTCCGGGTTGGGGATGAGTTGGTGGCCAATTATTTGGAAAATATGGACGCCATTACTACTAACTTGGTTGGGTTTCAACGAGTATTAAAAGAATACGCAGTTAAAGAAGTGGCTTGTTTTGGCGATTTGGACGATTTGGACGATGTTTCTGCCCAATACGTGGCCGATCAAATTGAAGTTCGGGTTGGTTTGAAGTTACGGTGGCTCAACAAAAACCAGTTGTTAGCGCAAACTCTTGCCCAAACATGGCCCCGTTTTAAGCATGAATTAGGCGATCAACAATTAACTGGTTATGTGCTTTGCGTTGGCCTTTCAAACAGTACTTTATCCTACTTTAATCAAGGACAATTTATGAACTGTTGGGATATTGACCTTGGCAAGGCCCGGATTAATCAATTAGCAGAAAACCTCCGGCAAACGACGGCTACCCCGAGTGATATTATTACCGACTTCATTAGTTCCAAACTGGAATACTTGGTTCCTGAATTGAGTGGGCAACCAGCTCCGGTTCTATTAGTTCAAGGGGTAGAAACCTTAGCTCAACGTTATATCCAAGCCCCAAACGTAATTGCTCAGGTTGATATGGCTTCCTTTAAGCAACGTTTCCGCCGGATTCTTTCTTCATCGGATCAGTACATTATTCACCAATATGATGTCGATGAACAAAGTGTGGATTGGGTCTTACCAAGCTATTTAGTTGTGCGGCAAACGATGCGATTATTGAAGGCCCGGAAGCTTTATGTGACGAGCTTAGACCAACCAGATGGTTTGTTAGCGGACTATGCGAATAAATTACCGGTAAATGACCTTGTCCGGAGCGCTGCCGATAAGATGGCCCAACGGTACGGTATTGATGTTTACCACAAAGAGTTCGTTACTAAAGTGGCGATGCAACTATTTGATGCCTTAAAGCCAATTCACCGGTTGAATAACCATTACCGGTTACTCTTAGAATTAGCATGTAAAGTTGATGATATCGGTAACTTTATTAATCCGCAAGGTCATTATCGCCACTCAGCCTATATTCTAGAGGCTAACCCATTAATCGGGATTTCTGACGTTGATAATTTGATCATTGCTGAAGTTTCGCGGTACCATTCCTCAGAAGCACCTGAAATCGATCAGCATCACTTTAAGGAGTTACGGAGTCGGTTGCGGTTACCAATTGCTCAGTTGGCTGCTATTTTACGGGTAGCAGATTCGCTGGATGATTCACGGCAACAAAAAATTTCGGAAATTAGTCTGAAGTTGAAGGGGGATCGTTTGCTCATAAAGGCAAAGGCCAATGACGATTTGGTTTTGGAAAAGTGGGCTTTCTTACGGAAAAACAAACTTTTTACCCAGGTTTATGGTTTGCAACCGGAATTGATTGCGAAGGGAGCAAAGTAAAATGAACGAAACTGATTTTTACCAACCAAGTAACTATGTAAATCGGGAACTTTCTTGGATTGACTTTAACGGCCGGGTGCTCGAAGAAGCAGTTGCTCCTGAGAACCCACTCCTTGAACGGGCTAACTTCCTTGGTATCACCCAAAGTAATGTTGATGAATTTTTCATGGTGCGGGTGGCGTCCCTTCACAAGTTATCAGCTTTTAACGTTACCACGACTGATGCTTCGGGGATGACTCCAGCTGAACAATTAGCGGCCGTCAACGAGAAGGAACACCAAATGGTGGAAAAACGCTATCAAGTTTACAATGATTACTTATTGCCAGAATTAGCCAAGCAGAAAATTTATATCAAACATGTTAATGATCTTGATGAGCGTGAATATGATTTCATTAGTCGGTACTTTGAAGACGAATTAATGCCAGTTTTAACCCCAATGGCTGATGACTCTTCGCGGCCGTTTCCGTTTATTGCCAACAATTCTTTGAATGTTGCTGTTAAGTTAATCCGCGACCTTTCGCAAGTCGAAGCACGGCCACGGAAGGTCCTTGAAGGGGACCAAGAAGTAACCGAAAACAGCCAAGCAATGCATGAACACGGCGAAAAGCCGGAAGAAAAATTTGCAACGATCCGGGTCCCAGAAATCTATAAACGCTTGCTTAAGTTGCCAACGGGAAATGTCTTTGTCTTAATTGATGACGTGATAAAGGAATTTATCGCTAAGCTTTTCCCAGGTTACAAAGTTTTAACTACCGGAACTTACCGGGTTATGCGGGATATGGACTTGGACGTGGCCGAAGAAGATACGTCCGACCTCTTACGGGCGGTGCAACACCAATTGCGGGCCCGGGAACACGGGAGTGTGATGCGGCTAGAAATTGAAGAAGACTTTGATAGTTGGCTAGAAAATCACTTGATTGATCGTCTCAAGGTTGATGAAGCCTGGGTTTACCGGGTCAATGGGCCGGTTGACCTGACCTTCTTAAAAAAGTTAAGTGGGATGGTTGATGGCCATGCTGATTTACGTTACCCATCATATCAAGCTTACCAAGACCCAGCTTTGGACATGGACCACAACATCTTCGCGGCTATCCGGGAAAAGGATCACTTATTACAACACCCATACGATAATTTCCAATCAGTGGTTAACTTTATTCATCAGGCCGCTGAGGACCCCAAGACATTGGCAATTAAGATGACTCTTTACCGGGTTTCGGGGAACTCACCAATTATTAAGTACCTTGGTCAAGCGGCTCAACAAGGCAAGCAAGTTACTGTTCTGGTTGAAGTTAAGGCCCGCTTTGATGAACAAAATAACGTTCGCTGGGCCCGGCGACTTGAACAAATGGGATGTCATGTTATTTATGGATTAGTCGGGTTAAAGACCCACTGTAAGATTGCACTAGTAATCCGGCGGGATGATGATGGTATTCGGCGTTATATGCACCTGGGAACCGGGAACTACAATGACGTGACCGCCCACTTCTACACGGATATGGGGCTTTTAACCTGTGATTATGAACTAGGCGAGGATTTAACCAACCTTTTCAATGCTTTGTCTGGGTTTGCCCGGACCAAGTATTTTCATAAGCTCCATGCTTCTCCAGACGGCATTCGGGACTTTATCAATGCCAAAATTGATCAACAAATTGCCATTGCCAAGCGGGGGAACCCAGCGCGGATCAGCATGAAGATGAATTCACTTTCCGATAAGCAAATTATTGCCCACCTTTATGAAGCCGCCGCCGCGGGGGTTAAGATCCGTCTGTTGATTCGGGGAATTACTTGTCTTCGAAATGATTTACCAGTCTTAAATGGAAACATTGAAGTACATTCAATTTTAGGACGCTTTCTTGAGCACTCCCGGATTTACTACTTTGAAGGGGAAGGCCACGAAGAAATTTACCTAGCCAGTGCGGATATGATGACCCGGAACTTAAACCGGCGGGTTGAAGAACTTTACCCGGTAACGGAAGAAGACACAAAAGCTCAAGCGATTGCGATCTTTGAGAATATGTGGCGGGATAATGTTAAAACCCGGGTTCTGAAAGGAACGGTTTACGAAAAGGTTACTGCAGAAGGCAAGCGTTTTGATTCCCAAGCTTACTTCATTAAGCAGGCGCAAAAGCACATTAGTGATTTGAACCGGGAAAAAAAGAACCATAAGCGGCTCTCAAACGTCTTTGAAACCTTAACCCGTCACGTTTCAAACTTGCACTTAGATAGCACTGGAAAGGATAGTAAGCATGACTAACCTGGCAATTATTGATCTTGGTTCCAACTCCTGTCGTTTACAAATCAGCGAAATTTATGCGAATGGGAAGCACCAACTAGTAAAGTATGAAAAAGAATTTGTCCGCCTTTCAGAAAATATGGGACCGGAAAAGATTTTGAAGCCGGAACCGATCGAACGGACAATTACCGCCTTGAAAAAGTTTGCGACCGAATGGCAAGCTTTAAAAGATGTCCGCTTAATTGCGGTCGCAACTGCCGCAGTGCGCCAAGCAACAAATCAAGCTGAATTTTTAGAACGGGTTAAAAAAGAAGTTGGCATTGAGTTTAACGTCATTTCTGGGGAACGGGAAGCATATCTAGATTACGTTGGGGTTTCTCGGACCCTCCCGATTCAAAATGGCCTAATTATCGATACTGGTGGAGCCAGCATGGAACTGATTTTAGTGGACGAAGGCCAAGCCGAAGAGGTTATCAGTTTACCAATTGGCTCAGTTCTTTTATCCCAACGATACAATTTGGGGGATGTCATTAACCCGGCTGATTTATATGATGCCGTGGTTAAGGTGGATGAAGTGTTAACGAGCCAACGCTGGCTTAATCGGGCGCGACATACGCGGGTGGTTGCTCTTGGCGGTAGTAACCGGGCATTGGCGAAGTTATTCCGCTGGAAGTTGGCCGCTTCGCCAACGCATGTTCAGCCGGTCCATGGTCTAAAGATGCAAAGCCAAGATGCCTTTGCCTTAATGCACAGCTTGGTGGCTGCAAATAAAATTGAACGGACCAAGATGCGCGGGATTGCCGCTGCGCGGGCGGATGTCATTGTGGGGGGCTTATTACCATTAATGGCCTTACTCCGGCAACTTTCAATGCAAGAAGTAATGTTTAGTAATAATGGATTGCGGGAAGGATTGTTGTTTGAATATCTCGATCATCAGTTAGATGGAGCTGCAATTCAAAAACTAAATTAATTAAAAAATCGTTGGTCGCTATTGATGTAACCAACGATTTTTCAGGATTTGCGATATTTTTTGTTTGCAAGCGCTTTATTGTGATATAATTTAGCGTGAAAAGTTTGTTTACTAAAATTTTAGTTAAAAGAAAGGGTGCAAATTATGGCAATTCTTGTTGCGGGGGGTGCCGGTTACATCGGCTCTCATATGGTAAAACGCTTAGTTGAAAAGGGAGAGGACGTGGTTGTCGCCGATAACCTTTCAACGGGGCATCGGAAAGCCATTGCTAAGGAAGCCAAGTTCTACTACGGTGACATCCGGGACCGGCAATTCTTGGATCGGATTTTTACAAATGAAGATATTACGGCGGTTGTTCACTTCGCTGCCTTTTCAATTGTCCCTGAATCAATGGCTAAGCCATTAAAGTATTTTGATAACAATACTGGTGGAATGATTACTTTACTTGAAGCAATGCACGACTTTGGGGTTAAGTACATTGTCTTCTCATCAACAGCGGCAACTTACGGGATACCCGAACACATGCCAATTAAGGAAACCGATCCACAAAAGCCAATTAACCCATATGGTCTTTCTAAGCTGATGATGGAACACATGATGGCCTGGGCTGATAAGGCATACGGGATTAAATTTGTTGCCTTACGGTACTTCAACGTTGCTGGGGCTGCTCCCGATGGTACGATTGGGGAAGACCACGGTCCAGAAACCCATTTGGTTCCAATTATCATGCAAGTTGCGCAAGGAAAGCGGGATGAATTGAGTATTTTTGGTGATGACTACAACACGCCAGATGGAACCAACGTCCGGGATTATGTTCACGTTATGGACCTGGCAGACGCCCATATCTTGGCAATTAAGTACTTGCAAGAAGGTAACGAAAGTAACGCCTTCAATCTTGGTTCATCGACTGGTTTCTCCAACAAGCAAATGCTTGAGGCAGCCCGGGAAGTTACTGGGAAGGAAATCCCAGCCAAGATGGCTCCCCGGCGTCCAGGGGATCCGGATTCCTTGGTTGCTGCTAGTGACAAGGCCCGGGAAGTCCTTGGTTGGAAGCCGCAATATGATGATGTTCACGATATCATTGCCACGGCATGGAAGTGGCACTCAACGCACCCAGCCGGTTACAATGACCGTGGGGAAGCAACTTTATATTAGCGGTCGGAAGGAACCTGCTCGACGGCTTAATTAGCGACTAAAGAGAACTTTTTGGTTCTTTTTAATCGCTTTTTTGTTTTCCATTGACAAAATTTAGAAGGGTGTTATATTAATGATACACATATTAAAAATCTCTAATTTAATTTTAATTAGAAGGTTTAAACTTGAAAGGATGATACATATGACAAGAAAAGTAGCCGTTGTTGGGATGGGCCATGTTGGAGCCACTGTTGCTCACTATTTAGTTTCTGGTGGCTTTGTTGATGATTTAGTTTTGTTTGATACCAATGAAGCGAAGGTTAATTCTGATGCTTTGGACTTGCGGGATGCGATGGCAAACTTACCAACGCACACTAACCTATTCGTTAATGATTGGTCACAAGTTGCTGACTGTGATGTGGTAGTTTCAGCGCTTGGAAAATCAAAATTAGTTGACACCCCAGACCACGATCGGTTTGCCGAATTTAAGTTTACCCGCACCCAGGTCCCATTGGTAGGGAAGAAATTAAGAGAAAATGGCTTCCACGGCAATATGGTCGTAATCACAAATCCTTGTGACGTGATGACTTCGATGTATCAAGAAGCAACTGGTTTACCAAAGAACCAAGTTGTTGGGACCGGGACCTTGCTGGATTCCGCACGGATGCGAGCAACCGTTGGTGAGGCGTTAGGGTTAGACTCGAGGTCAGTAGTTGGGTATAACTTAGGTGAACATGGAAATTCACAGTTTACCGCTTGGTCAACCGTCCGGGTCTTCGGAAAGCCACTTTTAACCTACCTTAAGGAGAATCCAGAGGTTAAAGTCGACCTTGATGAAATGGAAGAAAAAGCCCGTCAAGGTGGGTATACAGTCTACAAGGGGAAAAAGTATACCAACTATGGGGTTGCAACGGCAGCTGTTCGCCTTACCTTAGCGATGTTAAACGATGCAATGACGGAATTACCGGTTTCAAATTACCGGGAAGAATTAGGTACATATTTATCATATCCGGCAGTTGTTGGGCGCCGGGGAGTGGTTAAGCAACTGCAACTTAACTTAACGCCTGAAGAGCAAAGCAAGCTAGAAACAACCGCAAATTACATCAAAGAACGGTTAGCCAAAGAACGAGAACGGGCCGCTAATGAAGCTGAATAAGAGGGTTGGGTAACGACCTAAGTTTTCTGTAATATTTTTCAGATCCACAACGAAAGAGGCCGGGAAGAAATACACGTTTCTTCTCGGCCTCTCTTTCATCTCCGAATGTTACTCAGTAACTAAGGTCAAAGCCGTAGCTGAATGGCAGTTGCTTTCCACTGGGCGCACTAGCCCAGTGGCCTGAAATTAATGAATCAACTTGCGTTCTGCTTAGCTCGACCAGATCGTCGAGGATCTTTTTTCATTTAATCATCAAGTGACGAATTTTATCTACCATTAGTCCGTTAAGTTGAGCCATTAAGGATTTCTTAGGTGACGATCTTAATAGCGAAAGTAGTGATTGCGTTAGAGACTAGTGTGTTTTAGATAGCGAAGCATCAATAGTTTCTACTTACCATCAATCACTTGGATAGTAAATCTTGCTTCGCTGTGAATACTTTTTAAGGTGCTGAATTACTTGTTAAAGTTGACGATCCCTTTTTAACGTCAGTTAAAAATTATTGGGTCAGATCGGTTGTCCGGTCAAATGACAAGCCAGGAACGGCGTTTAAATCCCAACCAGCCCGGTCACCATGTTGGTAATTTACGTATCCAGCCGCTCCAATCATTGCTGCATTATCACCACATAGCTTTAAGGGAGCGAGGAGTAATTTAACTTCTGGATGGAGTTTTGCTAAATCCTTTTCCAGTCGAGACCGAACGCCTGAGTTAGCCGCCACTCCCCCGGCAAGAACCAGTTGCTTTACTGGATATTGATCAAGGGCCCGCATCGTTTTTTCACCCAGAATATCAACAACCGCAGCTTGAAAACTTGCCGCTAGGTCGTTTTTGTTAAGTTCTTGGCCGCGTTGATGAGCGTTATGGACGGTATTAATGAAAGCGGATTTTAAACCACTGAAAGAGAAGTCAAGGTTATCTTCTTGGACCATTGCCCGGGGGAATTTAAAGGTATCCTGGCCTTGATGAGCCCATTCATCAACGGTTTTCCCCGCGGGATAATTAATCCCTAATACTCGCCCAATCTTATCATAGGCTTCCCCAACGGCATCATCGCGAGTTTCACCGATGATTTCATATTCGTGCTCGGCTTTCATATAAACGAGTTCGGTATGCCCACCCGAGACTAAAAGGGCCATCATTGGGTAAGTGAATTCACCAACATAGCGCGCGGCGTAGATATGACCAGCCATGTGGTTGACTGGAATCAGCGGTAAGTGATGAGCCCAGGCGATAATCTTGGCAGCGGTAACGCCAATTAGAAGGGAACCAACAAGGCCAGGGCCGTACGTTACGGCGACGCCAGCTAATTGCTCATAGGTAACGCCCGCTTCGGTTAAGGCTTCCCTGGTACATTTGGTAATTTGTTCGATATGGTGGCGACTAGCAACTTCAGGAACAACGCCGCCAAACCGTTGGTGACTAGCAATTTGCGTGGCTACGATGTTACTTAGGATTTTAGTGCCATTTTCAATCACCGCCACACTTGTCTCATCACAACTACTTTCAAAATCTAAAATATAGGTTGGTTCTACCATGTTAATTTCCTTTCAATTTTAAGTCGCTTACCATTGTGTAGGCATCTTCCCCGTCCTCAATATAGTAATGGTGACGGGTGCCTTGAATTTTAAAGCCAAAGTGCTCATAAAGATGTTGGGCGGTTAAGTTACTAACCCGAACTTCCAAACTCATGGTTAATAAGCGTTGGCGAATTGCAACTTGCATTAGTGACCGAAGAAGAGCGGAAGCTAAACCGCGTTGTTGAAAAGCGGGGTGGGTCGCAACGTTTGTTAGGTGGGCATCTTTAGCCGCATAATTAACCGCCATCCCCGCATAGGCTAAAACAGTATCATGGTCTTTAACTGCTAAATATAAACAATTCGGCCGGTGTAAGTCATAATAAAAAGCAGCTTCATCCCATGGTGGAATGCGATAGATGACTCGCTCAATCTCAACGAGTTCGGGAACTTCAACTTCGCTTACTTGGGAAATTAGATATGGTTGTTGATTAACTACAACTGTCTGGGGTGTAAACCGCAAGTGGTTTTCGTACTGCATCCCAAAGTAAACTTTTAACCAGCTGTTAAACTTCTTTAACATATTCAATCGGTCCTTGATTAGGATGGTCTTTTTGCCAGTTAGCTTCGGCTTCGGTAATCCGCAAGTAGGTTGGGATAAAGTTATCAATATCGGTAACCGGTTGGGCTTTAGCGCCAAGTTTTGCTAAAGCAAAGGTTGAAACCATGGCCGCTGATTCAATAACTTGAATATTGGCAGGTAAACTTGGAACAGCGGCTTGAAGCTTTTTAGTCAGTTCGCCAAGTAAGTAGACTGGTCCATCGCTCGGTAACTGATCGATTAATTCCGCGAAGGTGAAATGGCCATCGGGTAAAATGTTGGTTAATTGACCGTTTTGGTAACGATAGCTTCCCGCAAAAACGTTACCCCGGCGCGCATCAAAAAAAGGAACTAATAAGGTATCAGTTACCGGTGCGATGCCAGCAGCAATGGTTGCTAAACTCGAGATCCCTACTAAATCGATTCCTAAAGTCATTGCTAAAGTTTTAGCAGTGGTAACGGCGATCCGGATCCCGGTATAAGAACCCGGGCCTTTAGCTACTACTACTCGGTCAAGATCAGTTGGCTCCCAGTTTACCCGGCGCATTAATTCATCAATGGTAGGGAGAACGTAAATGCTATGGTTTCTAACGGTATTTAGCGTCGTGGTTGCCTTTAACTGATCATCTTCAACTAGGGCGACGCTCATGGGATGATTTGAAGTATCAAGTGCCAAAATCTTCATATTAATTCCATCCTTTCGTGTTACAACTTCCTATCTTAACACAATGTTAATTCCGGTGAGTGGGATGACAAATTTTTTGAGTAATATTTGGAGATACAGAGGAAGGGAAAAACAACCAAGTCTACTAAAGCTCACAGGACTTGTTTACCATAGTACAGAAGGCCGTTCTAAGGTATCTGGAAAGATTTCCCCAAAAGCTAGATTAGTAAAAAAGGCTCTGCCAGAAACCCTATGACGATAAAAGTAAACCTTGTGAAAACCAACTTTAGTTAGGTTCGAGGATGTAACTTTTATTTCGAGGGAGATTTCTTAGCAGAGCGTGGAGATTTTCTTCATTGTAGTTGGTCCTGTCTTCCTTGACTTCGCATGGGTTCGCCAACGACAGGAAACCTGGCTAGTTCACTGCAACTTAGCCTTTATTGGTGGCCTTTTCCATTCCTTCTTTCCACAAACTAGACTAACGTAATTTAACCGCATTTAAAGGAATTAAGTGACTCTTATATTTAATTTTATAATATAGGAAAAGAATCACGAAGAGGGGAACACTCATATAGGTGATTAAGATGCTTTCCCAGTTCCAATGAATAAAGGCGTCAATATTTTGGCCACCCACAGCAATTAGACACAGGATAAAGGCAAAAATTGGTCCAAACGGGAAGAGCAAAGCTTGGTATTTCAGCTCACTTAATTGGTGACCTTGAGCTAAAAAGGCCCGCCGAAACCGATAATGGGCAATGGCGATCCCAAGCCAGGCAATGAAACCACTTAATCCGGAAGCGGCAATTAAGTAGTTGTAAGCTTCTTTCCCCAAGAACTGAGTTAAGAAAACTAAGAGGGAGATGGTTAAGGTTCCGATCATGGCATAAATTGGAATGCCTCGTTTGTTGACGTAGCCAAAAATCGACCAAGCATAACCTTCCTTGGCTTGGGTATAAAGCATCCGGGTTGAGGCGTATAGCCCAGAATTGGCAGCTGAGAGCAGAGCGGTAAAAACTACTGCGTTCATTACACTGGTGGCAGCCGCTAAGCCCGCTCGTTCAAAAACAATCGTAAACGGACTCATTGAAATATCCTGTACGTTTTGACTCAAGAGGTTTTTATCGGTATATGGTAAAATACAAGCCATTACAAAAATTGAAAGTAAGTAAAAGACGAGGATCCGCCAGAAAGTTGATTTAATTGATTTAGGAACGTCCTTGCGGGGATTAGCTGATTCACCAGCGGTAATGCCGACCATTTCAGTTCCTTGAAATGACATTCCCGCAACTAAAAAGACAGCGAACATACTTGGAAAGCCACCAACAAATGGAGCTTGCTTGTAAGTAAAGTTTGAAAGGCCAACGGCAGAATGACCACCCATGATGCCAACAATAATGGCTAAGCCGACAATAATGAAGATGGCAATTGTGACGATTTTGATGAGGGATAGCCAATATTCCATTTCACCATAGGAACGGACCGACAACCAATTAATGATCGTGATGATAATAAAGACCCCGATGGTAAAAATCCAACTGGGGACGTGGGGAAGCCAGAAGTTTAGGACAACCCCACAAGATACGGCATCGACGGTAATCGTGATGGTCCAGTTAAACCAATAGTTCCAACCCATTGCAAAGCCCAGGGCAGGATCAACATAGTCACTTGAATATTTAACAAAGGACCCCGTCGTTGGACTGTAAGTTGCCATTTCTCCTAAACTAGTCATCAGAAAGTAGACCATAATTCCCATTAGGGCGTAAACAAGGAGGGCCCCACCAGGACCAGCCGTTGAAATTGCTGATCCAGAGGCAACTAAGAATCCAGTTCCAATGGAACCACCGAGAGCGATCATGGTTAAATGACGTGTTTTGAGGCTACGTTTTATGTGACCTTGGTCATCAGAGCTTAACATGGAGAGCCTTCTTTCTAAAGTTAATAATTAATGACAAAGTTATGAGAAGTTAATTATTGAACTAAGTATACCATAGTAAATTTATAGCAATCGCTTTCAAAATAAATAATTATTAGTAATTACAAATGACAAAGTTTTCATCTTTCTTGTTAAAAGTTATTTTCTTAATAACAGTTGATCAGATAGGCGAAAAACGCACGAATATTAAATGAATATTTGAGGGGAAAGTAAATAAAATTAACATTCTTAATTTTTCAAGGTTTGATTGCTTGATACTTACAAAAAGTAAATGATATCCTAATATCAGCAATAAAGAACGGAGAATTAAAATGGCAAATACGCGACTCAGTGACTTACTCCAGATCCTCGTTTATTTAAAAGTTCACGAGGGAGAAAAATTACCAAGTACGATTATTGCGGCGAGTTTAAATACAAACCCAAGTTTAGTTCGCCAAATGATTAGCCAACTTAGCAAAGTGGGGATTTTAAAAACGCAACGGGGGAGTACACAAATTGATTTTTGTCGCCCACTAGATGAAATTACGGCACTTGATGTTTATCGAGCAAGTGAACCGACTCATGATCTATTAGTGGTTGATCACAATACTTCACAAACCTGTTCCGTTGGGGTGGCGTTTCCAAATGTTCTAGCCGGACACTTTGACCAACTTCAAGAAGCGATTGAGGCGCGGTTAGCTAAAATTACGATTAAACAGTTAGTCAATGAGACACAAGCGGATATTGCGCGGCACGTCGAACGCGATGAAGCAAAGAAATAGGGGCTTTGCGTTGCTTTCTCGTTATTAGAGGCGCTTTTGTATTCAGGACCATTCAAGGTTGTGGAACCGCTTGTTGGTAAAGGGGTGCGTTGGGTAGAGAAAATTGCCGGCTGATAACGTCATCTAGACGAGTGAGCTCGAAAACCATCCCTGGCTATTAATTAGTAATGATTGTTGATTTAACTTTAGTCCAGCTAAAGTGGATTAGATAGGCACTCAAGTATGACCATCCCCAAGTGATTAACCAAGTTAGGACAATTGCCAAAATAAGATGATTAGTTGGAAGGCCCCAAAGTAGCATTCCGTGCCAAATAAAATATAACCAGAAGACATGTGATAAAAAGGCCCGGTAGGCATAGGTTGCTAACCAGTGAAAGCTAGCTAGCGAATGATCCTGATGGTGGGTAGTTTGCCATAAATTTAAGTTGGCAACTAAAGCGATAATCAAAAGGGAATAGCAAGTCATTGATAGCTTGTAATAAGGGGCATTAGTAAGGCGAACAGGGAAACCAAATTGGAATAGTTCCCTGTTTGTCCAAATTAAAACTAAGCCAGTTGCTAAGATTAACTTTTTTCGCCATTTGACTAGCCACAAATTAACGCGAGAAGCAAACTGCCAAGCTAAGCCACCATAGACACCATAAATCATAAATGAAAGACAAACGCGGTCGAGGAGGTACCAATGAGTTGACGATCGTTTGGTTGCAATTTGATAGATTCCTAACCAAAGTAAGTAGCCTAAGGCAGTGGTAATCGTGACGAGTTTGGGGTGAATAATTGCTGATTTAGTTAGCCACCAGAAAAAGGGCATCAAGATGATAAACTGAAGCATCATCGTATTGTACCAAGGTGCGGGGCAGCGTTTCCGTTGACAAATTGCCAGAGCAAGCTAAGCCCAGAGTGGTAATGATGGTGTTGCTGAAGCTGAGGGATGATCAATAAGTAAATACTAGTCCACCAGATTGTTGGAACAAAGAGACTATGCCAAGCACCGTTAAGATGATAACGGTAAGGATGAAGCTGAATTTGGGGTTGGGTTCGTAGTGATGTATAGAGGATCCCAAAAATGAAAGCAGGAGCAGTGTACTTAGCTAGGTTGTATAGTAGACCAATGATAATTTGGTGGGGATGGTTAGGTTGCGTTTTAAGGGCAAAGGCTAGGACTGATTGAAGGACAACCGCAAAGAAAGCAAAAACTTTTAAGTAGTCCCCAATGTCAGCGAAGCGAATCGTAATTTTTTTAGTCATAAGGTTCTTCCTTAGCAAAATAATTTTATCATGATAAGCATGATCGGCGTATGAGCAAGCGTAATCTAGATTCAAGGCGGTCAGTTTATCGCGAGC
This sequence comes from Lactobacillus sp. 3B(2020), assembly GCF_013487845.1. Classification (NCBI taxonomy): domain Bacteria; kingdom Bacillati; phylum Bacillota; class Bacilli; order Lactobacillales; family Lactobacillaceae; genus Lactobacillus; species Lactobacillus sp. 3B(2020). The sequence continues at coordinate 584,518 of NZ_CP047410.1, forward strand.
GTGATTTTTAGTAAAGCTGGATTATGCAGGATCTGACCGAGAAAACTTGAGTCGTGGTAGCCTCAAGAAGTTAGTCAAGCTTGCGGTCATATTTTTCTTGAAGACGATTTCATAATTAGAAAAAACCGACAATTAAGATAATGGTAGGGACTAAATCCTACGGTTACTTAATTGCCGGTTTCATTATTATTACGATCGTTGATAAACTTTCTTCCCTCGTAGCCAGGTCTCTTTGGCTCGGATGTTTTGAAGTTCTTCATGAGGAACAGTAAATGGATCGGCCGTTAGAATCACAAAGTCAGCGGCTTTACCAACTTCGAGGGTTCCATTATGGGTGAATTGTCCTAATTGAGCAGCCCATTTCGTATAACCAAGGATCGCTTGTGGAACGGTGATCGCTTCTTCAGGATTAACGAGATCCCCGTTTGCGGTCTTCCGTGTGACCGCAGCGTAAATGCTATAAAACGGGCTATCAGGTTCGTACCATGGAGTACATGGGGCATCTGAACTTAAGGCGGTTAAAGCATTTGTAGCTAACATTGATTTTAGCCGGTAAGCTAATTTAAATTGTTGCGGTGAGAGATAACTTCGGTAGGATTCATCTTCAGCAAAGAAGAAAATCGGCTGAGTGGCTAAGCCGTATTCCATGGAAGCATCATTCATTTGTTTTAAAATTTGATCACTTAACAATGAAGCGTGCTCAATCCGAACGGAGGGAGTACCAGTTAACCACGGCTGAAGATCTTTAGTGACGTCGATAACTAATTGGATAGCAGCATCTCCCATGGCATGAATAGCAATTTGGAGATGATGCTTTTGCGCATATTCAACAGCACGTTCAAGTTTTTGGCGGTTAGTTAATAAGACTCCCCGTTTGCCAGAAGGATAAGGGGATTTATTATCAGCTGTCTCTCCAGAAATTGAACCGTCCATAAAGACTTTGATACCAGCAATTCGGAGTTGATCGTCATCACCAGGAACTAAAATTTCATCCCCTAGTTCGTCAAAAACATAGTAAATTGATGCCCGAGGTTTGAAGCCAGCCTTGACGGCATCTTGGTATAAGTTCAGCGAGTCGTATGGGTGAAGCCGACCCATCATTTCGCCAATGGCAATGATCCCATTTTCAAGATAATGCTGGGAAGAATTTACAAGGTTATTAACATCAGTTTGATAATTTTGGGCGGACTTAGCCCGGATTAATAATTGACTGGCTGCGACTTCCCGCATAAAGCCATTTGGCCGGCCATCCTCGAAATGACCGATTTTTCCTCCAACGGGGTCAGGCGTGTTTGCGTCAATTCCAGCTAATTCAAGTGCCTTTGAATTACCGACAGAAGAGTGGCAGTCAGAACGGTAAAGAAAGATCGGTTGGGTCGTTGAAACTTGATCTAAGTCATCAACTGTTGGAGCGCGGTGTTCAGCTAACTTTGTTTCGTCAAAGCCCCAGCCTTCAATCCAAACCCCTTCGCCTTGACCATACGTTGGGGCGTTTTTTAAAGCCGTAATTAACTCGGCGATACTATTAACCTTTGGGGGAGTACAAGCAATCCCGTGTAAAGCATCAGCGATATATTTGGGGTGAGTGTGGCAGTCAATTAATCCAGGTAAGACAGTTTGACCATGAAGATCAATCGCTGTTCGATCGGTAACTTCATCCTGATTACCAACCCAAGTAATTTGGCCATGATCAATCGTCATTGCGGTAGCGAAACTAGTTTCGTCAGTCCCAAGAAAGATTTTTGCGTTTGTAAATGTTGTTGTCATAATTATTCTCCTTTGATGGTCTTATTATAAACTCAATTGCGTTGTTAACGCTACCATCTTGGTTGTTAACCGGTGAAAATAAAGCTGTGAAATTAATAATTTGTAGGCCTAATATACATAAATATAGAAAATGTTAATTGCATTTATGATGGATAGTAATTAAAATAATAATGTAAACGCTGTCATTGATTAAGGAGGTTTATCTCATGGTTGAACGTGAAAATGCCAATGTTTTATGGTTTGATGAACTTCGCCGCAAGGACGTTGACCTTGTTGGGGGAAAATCATCATCACTTGGTGAAATGACGTCTGCAATGGATGTTCCGGTACCATACGGGTTTGCAACAACGGCCACGGCGTATCGGCGCTTCATGAAGGAAACCGGGATTAATGATCAAGTGAATGCATTACTAGCGGGGATCAAGGATTACGAAGATGCCGATGAACTGCACGCAACTTGTTCAAAGATTCGGCAAATTATTGTCGACGCCAAGATGCCGGACTACCTGGCGGAGGAAATTGAAGATGCCTATAAAGAATTAAGCCAAAAAGTTGGTGAAAAGGATCCATTTGTTGCTATTCGGTCAAGTGCGACTGCGGAAGACTTGCCAGATGCCTCCTTTGCTGGGCAACAAGAATCATACCTAAATATTAAAGGGGCTAAGGATGTTGTTAAGAAAGTCCAAGAATGTTACGCTTCCTTATTCACTGATCGAGCAACTTACTACCGGCAAAAGCAAGGGTATCCGCATGAAAAAGTTGCACTTTCGGCAGCGGTTCAAATGATGGTTTTCTCCAAAGCAGCTGGGATTATGTTCTCAGTTGATGTTACTAATGGGGATGATTCAAAGATCGTGATCGATGGGATTTACGGTTTAGGTGAATACATCGTTCTCGGGAAGGTTACGCCCGACCACTTTGTTGTTGATAAGAAGACGCTGAAGATAGTTGATCGGGAAATTACCACGAAACCAGTTCGTTTGATCCGGAAGCCAGGTAGTGGGGTCGAACAAGAAGATGTTCCAGCTGACATTAAGGACAAGCCGGTCTTGACGGATGATCAAGTTGAAGAATTAGCGGGTTACGTTAAGAAGGTTGAAGACCACTATGGTTGCTACATGGATATGGAATATGCCCTTGATGAACGGACAAATAAGCTTTGGATTGTCCAGGCGCGGCCAGAAACAGTTTGGTCTCGCCGGAACAAGGAAAAGAAGAATGCTGAGGAGGCGCCAAAGATGTCAGTAGCGGATGCCGAAGTTGTTGTAAAAGGGTTACCGGCTAGCCCCGGTTTAGCTGCTGGGAAGGCTCACGTAATTGGGAGCCCTGATGATATCGATAACTTCAAGGAAGGTGAAGTATTAGTTACCTTAATGACCTCACCTGATTGGGTTCCGGCCATGAAGAAGGCCAAGGCCATTGTTACCAACAATGGGGGAATGACCTGTCACGCGGCGATTGTTTCCCGGGAAATGCAAATTCCATGTATCGTTGGGACCAAAAGTCGGGGAACTGCGGTTATGGACGTTGTTAAGACTGGTGATGTGATCACGGTTGATGCGAAGAATGGGATCGTTTATAAGGGTGACATCGTTGATAGCTTGCAGCCAAAGGAAGCCAAGCCTACTACTGCTGGAACTACGGTAGCGGCGGAATACTTTGCCCCAACCGCAACGCAAGTTATGATGAATCTGGGGGACCCGGAATTAATTGATAAGTATGCAGATTTGCCGGCTGATGGGATTGGTTTGATGCGGGAAGAATTCCTCTGGACTTCTTATATTCATGAACACCCACTTTACTTAATTGAAAAGGGTGAACCCGAGAAAGTCGTTAATATGCTAGCCGAAGGGATCGCTAAGGTCGCCCGGACAATTGCGCCACGGCCAATGGTCCTTCGTTTATCCGATTTTAAGTCCAGTGAATACCGGAACTTAAAGGGTGGTGAAAAGTACGAACCAGTGGAACCTGCTGACTTACTCGGTTGGCGAGGGGCTTCTCGTTACTACGATCCGAAGTATGTTGAAGCCTTTAAGCTCGAACTTGGCGCCGTTAAGAAGGTTCGGAACGAATTTGGCCTGAAGAATCTGAATGTCATGATTCCATTTGTACGGACGGTTGATGAAGCTAAGAAGGTTACTGATATCATGGCGGCTGAAGGATTACATCGGAGTGCTGACTTTAAGATCTTTATGATGGCTGAAATTCCATCGAACATTATCTTAGCTGATCAATTTAATCAATATGTCGATGGATACTCCATTGGTTCAAATGATCTTTCAATGTTAATTCTGGGGTGTGACCGGAATAACGATACAGTATCGCGGCTCTTTGATGAACGGAACTTAGCTGTTAAGCGGGCAATTCGTCACTTAATTAAGGTTGCTCATAAGGATGGCAAGACGGTTTCAATTTGTGGTCAGGCTCCATCAGAATATCCTGAATTCACTGAATTCTTGATTCAAAGTGGAATTGACTATGTATCGGTTAACCCAGACATGGTAAAGCAAACTAAGCGTAATGTTGCCCATTTTGAACAGCGGATCGTGCTTGACAAAGCTACCGGTCGCGGTCGCCAAGACCCAACGAATTATGAGTGGTAATGAAGAAAAGCTCCTCTAAGGTCGTGCTTTGGAGCGAACCAGCTAACTGGTTTGGCGTTTGTGAGCCCATGCAAGGCTGAAGCGGTTGGTGCGACCTTAGTTACTGAGTAACATTCGGAGATGACAAACAACCTAAGATTAGTTCAGGATGAATTTTACCATCCTGGACTTTTTTATTACCCTAAAGATAGAGCTAAGGTCGTCCATAGCCTCAGGAAGTTGCTCCTGATATGATGTAATTATCACGAAAACAAACAAAAAGGAGCGATTTCCATGTATCAAAATTATACCATAGGGCAAACCGAATTCGTACTAAACTATAACTATGATTTACCAAAGAACCATATTGCGCGACTAATTAGTGCATTTGTCGACTCAATTCCACAGGAGGTTCTATTGGAAGAGTCGGTGGCGGCTACTGGCCGCCCTGCATCGCATCCAGCAATTATGCTTAAGATCCTCTTGTTTGCCTACTCGCGTCAAACCTATTCTGGAAGAAAGATTGAAATGATGTTGGATGAGAGTCTACCAATGCGTTGGTTAGCCCATGACTATACTTATAGTTACCACACCATCAATAACTTTCGGAGCAGTCAGCACGCTAGTAATCTGATCAAGCGTGCTTTTGTCTACTTTACCATGGCTTTAACAGATCACGGCCTAATTCAAAATGATGCAGTTTTTATTGATGGAACCAAGGTCGAAGCTGATGCCAATAAATATTCATTTACTTGGCGTCGTGCAGTGGAAAAGTACCACGCTAAGTTAAGGGAAAAGACAAGTAAGATTTATGAGGAATTAGTGGAAAAACGAGTGGTGCAAGAAATGGCGCCAGAGCTGGTCACTTCTGCCGAAGGCATGAAAACAATGGAACAAGAACTCGGAGAGCAAATCACTAAATTAGATGAAGAGATTGAGCAAGAACCCAAAATCATCAAAGGTGGTTCAGTTAGGAAACGGCGTCGTCGTTTCCTAAAAAAACTTCGCCACCAGCTAAGCAACGACTTAATTCCTCGTGCCCAAAAGTATGAACATGCCGAAGATATCTTCCAAGGTCGCAATAGCTACTCCAAGACTGATCATGATGCGACTTTTATGTGTATGAAAGAAGATCCGATGATGAATCGGGAATTGAAACCTGGCTATAACTTACAAATTGCCACTCATAAGCAATTTGTTCTTGATTACGGATTATTTTCAAACCCAACTGATACAAGGACTTTAGTGCCATTTCTTAAGCAATTTCATGCCTTAGGCTTCTTTAAACATATCGTCGCTGATGCAGGTTATGGTAGTGAATACAATTACACAACGATTCTTGATCAGTTTGAAAAGCAACCTATTATTCCCTATACAACTTATCAAAAGGAACAGAAGCGCAAGTTTAAAAACGACCCAACTAACTCACAAAATTGGCAGTATAACGCCGAAGATGATTACTATATTGATCATTTAGGGGTTCGTTTTAGCTTTTATCGGTATAGTGAGCAAATCGATAAATATGGTTTCAAACGTGATTTTAAAATCTATCGGGCAGATAAGCACCAGCCGTCAGCGCAATTGGATAAATTAACGAAAACACCAGGTGGTCGGCAACGTTATATGAAGGTTAACCCGACCTGGAATTATTACAAAGCAAAAGTGAAAGCGACCCTCTCAAGTGACGAAGGTAAGGCGATTTATCGTCGACGGAAGTTCGACGTTGAGCCAGTCTTTGGTCACATGAAGAGGGATTTTGGCATACGCCGAACTCACTTGCGTGGTCAACGGGCTGTGGAAAATGACATTGGCCTGGCCCTGATGACATTAAACATAACGAAATTGGGACAATTAATTAACCGATGGAGGGCCAATTTCATAAATAATCGAAAATCCGGACTACAATTTTTGATCAAGGCAAAAATTATAGTCCGGATTTTAATGTTAGAGGGGCAAAAATTAATAGTTAATTCCCAGCCTCCTCTCTTTTTTAATAGATTGTTTTAATTTACTTTTTCTTTCCAACTTTAATTGGCTTGTTATCAAGGTCCGTCCGAACAACGAGGACGTCACAAATAGCTGTCCGGGTAACGAATTCCGTAACGGAACCGATTAAGATCCGTTCAACGGCATTTAATCCAGTTGCCCCAATCATAATCAAATCAGCATGTGATTGTTGTGGTACTTCCTTGGCAATTAAGGTCTTTGGTGCACCGTATTCAATGGTGTAGGAAACATTTTCAACCCCTTGTTGCTTTGCGTAATCAATGTATTGTTCCAAGGTCTTTTTGGCTGTCTTGGTAACTTGTTCAACCATTGAACTATCAAAACTGGAAATGTTTTGGAAAGCTCGGGTGTCAACAACGTGAAGTAATTGTAATTCAGTGTCGGCCCCATTCCGTTTAGCAACGGCAACCGCCTTCTTAAAAGCTAATTCAGCTTCCTTTGAACCATCAACGGGAACTAAAATATGATGATATTGTTGAATAGCCATAAGAACTACCCCCTTATTTATGAGTTACTTATTTACTTATATTTTATAACGGATTAGGCAATTCGTAAAGGAAGGTTATGGTTTTAGTAAAATTGAACTAACCGAAATTGCCATTAATAATTCTAAGATACAGCCTAGAATCAAAGTCGTAAAAATAATAACAAGATTCATTGTAAAAGCAGCAACTAAGGCTAAAATGGTCATTAGCGCTAAAATAATCATCCAAATTTTACTAGTTGTTTTAACGTTTTCCGGATGTTTCATCGGCATTCCAAAATACATTTTTTCTTGATGGGTGCGAAAGTAGTTAGTTTCAATTAAGAAAATCATGGCGCAGATAAAAACTAAAATTCGAATTATCAAAGTACTTCCTCACTTCCTCCTAAATTGCAGTAAGGGCATTTTATAGAGAATAATTAATTAAAAAGAGCTTGGAGGAAAAGCAAATTTCTTCCAAGCTCTTTTCCATATCGCTACATGTTACACAGAAACTCAGGTCGAAAACTACGGCTTTCAAAGACAAGGCCGAATAAAAAATTTACGACTCAACCTTCGTTCAAACTTATTCTCCCTAAGTTGTCGGTTAGGCTTATTCCTACTGAATGACTATGTACAAGCTCCGTTCGTGCCGTTGGTTGTCCGACAGTGTTGACCTGCGTGTAAGACAGGTGGGGTACGGTTGCCAAATGTTCAGCTACCAAGTGAAAAGGCATGCCGGCAAAATGGTTAACACTAACCCCAAGGTAATAAGACTGTAAGGCAAACCTGCGAGATGGACAATGCGTACACAACAGAACTTCTGCCATTATCATAGCACATGAACATTAATCGGGCAATACTTGAAACGGTTACATGAGATGGGATTAAGAAAATGAGTCAATTTCTTGATTCTGTGGACTAACAAACTAGGATTTACCACGTTGAGCTTTAAGAAGTTGTAAGTATTGACGCCCATAGGCAACTTCAAATTTACCATTAGTTTTAGGATGATAATATTGGTCTTGCTTGATTTGATCCGGTAAGTATTGTTGCCGAATCCAATCTTCGGGATAATCATGAGGATATCGGTATTCAGTCCCGTGACCGAGTTTGGTAGCTCCCTTATAATGGGCATCTTTAAGGCAATTGGGAATTGTCCCATAATTTCCCTTAGCAAGCCGTGCCGAAGCAGCATCAATTGCAGAAATGGCTGAATTTGACTTTGGCGAGAGGCAAAGTTCAATTACGGCATTAGCAAGCGGGATCCGTGCTTCTGGGAAACCAAGTTGTTGAGCTGCTTGAACTGCTAACACCGTGCGTTCGCAAGCAGGGGGATTAGCTAGTCCAACATCTTCATAAGCGATTACCATGAGCCGGCGGGCAATGATTGGTAGATCGCCCATTTCAATTAATCGAGCCAGGTAATGAAGGGCAGCATCAGTGTCACTTCCCCGAATTGATTTTTGAAAAGCTGAGATAACGTCATAATGAGCATCGCCATTTTTATCACCAGCAATTTGACGTTTTTGGAGACTATCAGTGATTACCGCGGTAGTAAGGTGAATTACGCCGTCATCACTTGGGGCAGTTGAACGAGCTGCCAATTCGAGACCATTTAAAGCTGAGCGTAAATCACCGTTAGCGGTTAGGATTAATTGTTGCTTGGCTTCCGCAGTCAAGGCTAAGTTCATCTTTCCTAGGCCACGTTCTCGATCAGTAACAGCCCGGTCAATGGCCTGGATCATGTCATTGGTCGTCAAAGGCTTAACTTCAAAAATTTGGGTTCGTGATCGAATCGCCGGATTAATTGTAATATAGGGATTTTCGGTGGTGGCCCCAATTAGGATAATGCGGCCATTTTCGAGGTGGGGTAAAAGAAAATCTTGCTTTGTCTTATCGAGACGGTGGATTTCATCTAATAAAAGAATCACCGTACCGGATAGTTTGGCTTCTTCAGCGACGACTTGTAGGTCTTTTTTGGTATCAGTGGCAGCATTCAAGGTTCGCAAAGCATATTTTGTTGATCCAGCAATTGCACTGGCAATGCTGGTTTTACCGGTTCCCGGAGGGCCATAAAGAATCATTGAAGAAAGCATATGGGCCTGGACCATGCGCCAAATAATTTTTCCAGGACCAATAAGATGTTGCTGGCCAACAACTTCAGTTAATGAGCGTGGTCGCATACGAAAAGCAAGTGGTTGCAAGAGATTACTCCTTTCGATGGTGTAGTCGATCCCAAAGCGAATTTTTATGCGGATGATCAGCTTGAGAAACATTGTTAGGGTATAGTTTGGCAATATCAACCTCGGCTAGGTTAACGGCCGTTGAAGCAGTAATTACGATTGCCAAGCTTTCAGGTGTTGTTTGATACTCTGATCCCGTTTTTAGGGTGAAATTAACCTGATGCTGGGCGGCAACCCGCAAATATGGGCGAATTAGCCGATCATCAAGGTTACCATTGATGAGAACAAGCCGGTCAGCGCTCTTGACAATCTCTTTTTCGAAAACTGGGAGCCAATCAATTGAGAGTTGCGCGACCTTGATCGTTAAATAAACTCGTTCTCGGAAAGTTCCTAAGTATTTTCGTTTTTCAACCGCTTTGAGTTCTGGGACCCCATACAAACTTGCGTTAAGATGTTGTTCTAATTTAGATTCACCTTGTGGCATTTTAAGATCCTTTCATTTTAAAAAAGTTTGCTCTTATTGTATCATTTTCGGGAATTTCAGCCAAAAGAAGCCCTTATTTTATTAGCTAGAGATGTGGTAAAGTATGAAATAATACGAGGGGGAGTTGAAATGAAAAAATTTTGGAAAATAATGGGCATCATTATTTTATGTTTGGCCGGAATTGTTGCCGGATATGTGGTTTATTTACAAGCAACTTACTACCGAATTCCTGACCATCAAATTTTGGCGGTAAAAAATCCCCAAAAGAGTGAGTTAAAGGTTGGTAAATCATATACAGCTACGACATATAATATTGGCTTTGGGGCTTATAGTCGACACTATTCTTTCTTTATGGACACTGGTGAAACAAAAAATGGACATCATACGCGTGGAAAATATGGGACGGCCGTAAGTAAGCACGCTGAAATCCGATCGACAAATTATGCGTTAAAGGTTGTTAAAAATCAACATCCAGATTTCGCCTTATTTCAAGAAATTGATACGAATTCAACCCGATCATTTCATGTAAATCAAGTTCAACGAGCCCAACAGGTATTTCCAAATTTAGCAAGCGTCTTTGCTTTAAATTTCCATTCTGGTTATTTAGCGGTTCCCCTGAATAATCCGCACGGAAAAGTTCGGTCGGGATTATTAACGCTTGCTGGTTACCAAATACAAAAAGCAGAGCGCCGTCAATATCCAGTTTCAAGCCACTTTATCGAAAAATTTGTTGACCTCGACCGGGCCTTTGCGGTTTTGACGTTTCCGGTTGAGAATGGGCACAAGTTAATTTTAATTAACTCCCATATGTCGGCATATGATAAAGGTGGAAAAATGCGGGCTGCCCAATTAAAGCTGTTAACTCACGTCATGAAGCAAGCTCGTGCAAAGGGTGATTATGTAATTGTCGGCGGTGATTTTAACCATGCTTTAGGGAGTAAGATCATGACTCATTTTAAAACTAATCAAAAGATTCCAGCGTGGGTTTCAAAACTAAATAATCGAGATCTTCCAGCTGGATTTAAGATTGTTCGGGCTGATAATTATTGGACAACACCTACGGTTCGGGGGACCGATACATCATATCACCCGGGAAAAACGTATACGACAGTCGTCGATGGTTTTATTGTCTCAGATAATGTACAAGCTAAAGCTCATAATATCCAAACCAATTTTAAAGAAACAGACCACAATCCAGTAAAATTAACTTTTCAATTAATTCCTTAAGAAAATCTTTGAAAATCGGTATTTATCGGATATCAGTCGATAGAATAGTTTTAAATGCAATTGAAAATTAAACAAAAAATGGTAAGTTAGAAGATGAATCTCAAGAGAAAGTCGACAAAAATTATTAAATAATCCTCCCAAAGGGGTGACAACAAAATGGATAAAGAAAAATTACAAGCTGCCTGTCATGAGCCAGCAATGCAAAAATTACTATACGAAGGGCGATTTGGGCTTCGGATGGAAGCCCACCGGGTTTTGACAAATGGTCGGGCAAGTCAGTTTCCTTACCCTAAAACGTTAGACCGCCGTGGAATTAATCCATATTTAACCAGTGGGGTAAACGATAACTTAATGGAATTTAATGCCGTTATTATGAAAGAATCCAAGGCGGCAGTTCGTCAACTTGAGATTCTTCAACAAATTATTGACCACCAACTGCATGAAACTGAACGTTTGTGGCCCCTTTCAATGGCACCGGCGCCAGTTTATCTTCATGATTTAGAATTTTTGAGTGACCATACGACGAAACCAGGAGCAGTTGACTTTAATCACTACTTGGTTAAAAAATACGGGGCAAGCCGGCTCTTAACCGCTGGGGTTCATGTCGGATATTCACTTCAAGAAGAGTTGATTGAAGAATTGTATAACCGGTTTGGTAAGACTGAACATGCAAGTTTACCAGCTTTTAAAAACTACATTTACTTCAAGCTGGCCCAAGGATACATCATGTGGGAATGGTTGTTTACTTATTTGTTTGGGGCAAGCCCAGTTCCTGATGATGCCAAAGCAATTATCCTTCCAGAAGTAGACCATCAGGTTCGGAGCTTTCGAAATAGTGACTATGGGTATGCTAACTTACCCGATGAGCGGCTAAATTATAGTTCGTTAGCTACTTATGTTGAAAGTTTAAAGGGTTACTTAGCTAACGGAACTTATCGAAATCCGCATGAAGTTTTTGCTCCGGTTAGTTTGCGCGGCGAAACTGACGATATTGATCAAACGCTTGCCGATGGAGTTCAATTCATTTCCTTACGGATGTTTGACCTTGATCCGTTTGCGGCAGCTGGAATTAGTGAAGATACCCTTAATTTCTTAGAACTAGTGATGGTCTATTTGCTGTTAACGCCACAGCCGGATTATACTGCAGAACAAATTATGGCAGCTCAGCGACGGAATAACGAGGTGGCGCTCCAAGAACCACTAACGCAAACTGATTGGATGCGCCAAGAAGCAGAGGATTTCACCCAAGCACTTGCACAATTCTGTGAAGACTATGATGCCCCAAGAAATTACCGTCTGGCATTGAAGTTCGTGGAACGGCGGATTGAAGATCCAAGCCTTACCCTTGCTGGTCAGCTTCAAGAAAAGAAAGAACAAGGGGCCTTTTTATCATTTGGGCTGAAAGTAGCTAACGATCGCTTCTCAAATTTAATTCAGTCTGGTCAAACGTTGAGTGTAATTGCTAAGGGTTATTCGCCAACGGTTCAACGATTGATTCGGGCAGCAATCCTCTTAGGAATCCAAGTGTGGATTAATGATGATGTTGAATTTGAGTTTGGTGGCAATAGTGTTCATGTTGCCCCAGGCGAAGATTTCGATCTTCCTGACGGAGCTGATGGTTATCTTAAACAGGTTTTTCCAGATTTAAATTAAGACGAAGGTGAAAGAATGCGGACAGTTGCAATTTATGGTCTAACAACGGTTGGAGCAACAGTTGCCGCTAGCCTAGTTAGCCAACACCAAGTCGACGAATTAATAATTCTTGATCCAGATGAGCATAGGGCAGTAGCGGTAGCAAACGATTTAAAACTTGCCTACCCCTTTTTTAAACAAGTTCGCGTCCAAGAGTGGAGTAGTCTTGCTCAAACGAAGGTGTTGGTTGTTGCTTGTGGTGAGCTAAACTCAGTCCAACCGCAACTTAAAAACCAGGTGGAGTTAATTAATCAGGTTCAAGATCAAATCACCGAGAGTAATTTTAGGGGAATTGTAATTAATTTAATGCAACCGAATGAAGCAATGACAGCTTTTATTCAGCGACAATGGCAGTTACCGCCCCAACTAGTTATCGGAACCGGGACGATGAGTGATACCCAAGCATTGAAACTGGCGATTGGGGAAACGCTTCAGCTAGCGCCAAGTAATGTAACTGGTTATGTATATGGCCAACACGATGGGCGTTTAGTCCCAGCTTGGTCAACATTTAGAATCAATGGTCGTTTTAACGACCAGGTAATTAGCGGGCACAAGCTTGATCAAAATAAGGTAACTGTTAATGCACGTTTAACCAATTATTACATTAAGCGTGGTCAAGCTGGGGTACTGACTGCAACTAGACTAACGTTAGTGCTAATCCAAGCGATTTTTGAAGATCGACAGACCGTTTTTACCTTAGCGGTAAATCAACCTCAATTCGGAGGGTATGTGAGTTTTCCAGTTATGATAGGCCAAAATGGTGTCCAAAATTATTTGCTGTTGAAACTGTATCCTCTTGAAGAAGCCCAGCTCAAGGTAGCCCGGCAGGCAATTGCTGATCAAGAGACGCAGTTAACTCAAAAGTAAAAAAGAATGAGAAAGAAGCTGCTCGCCGCTTGCTTCTTTTTCATCGTAAGCTTTCTGGTGGAGCTTTTTGATCGTAGTTGCTAAGTAATATTCGAAATGCAAGCGAGGCTGGGAAGGAACACGAGTTTCTTCTCAGCCTCGACTTATCGATAAGGATCATGATTGAAGGTAGTTAGCCAACTTACTGAGCGTCCGCAAACACATGCAAATTTGAGAACGCTGGTGTACTCAATGGAAGTAACTGTTATTCAACACTAAGAATTAATCTCCATTCGTCTTTCCAAAACATTGAGAAAATTTTCGTTTGACTAATTCTTTGTTATTCATACGTACGAAAATGTGGTACTTGGTAATTAGTCATAAAACTTAGAATTTCATCTAAGCTAGTAGCAAATGCAACCGCCTTGAGATATTGATTTTCTAAAAATCCTTGATTACTCATCTTTGTTAAGAGGTTTGCTAAATCATCATAAAAATGGCGATAATTATAAATGGCAACCGGCTTTTGGTTATCACCAATTGTTGTCCATGCTGACACTTGGCTAATTTCTTCTAAAGTGCCTAAACCACCTGGAAGGGCAATAAAACCGTCGGCTAGATTAATCATTCGCTCTTTACGTTTGTCCATATTAGCAGTTACTTCAAGCTTCTCTAAGCGTTTTAATTGAGCGCCACGACTAAGAAGTTCTTCGGTAATCACCCCAGTAACTCGTCCTCCAGCATCGAGGGTAGCATTAGCCAGGGCTCCCATTAGTCCGTAGCCGCCGCCACCATAAATAAGTTCAATTTGTTGTTGGGCCAATTTTTGGCCGAGTTGCTGGGCTAATTGTTGATAATCAGTGGTCTTACCTGCTTGAGCACCACAAAAAACGGCAATTCGCTTAATCATAATTTCACTTCCTAAAAGACAATTGCCTCAATTCTAACATACTGAGTTGGAATAGTATGTTGTGAACAAATAAGAGGATGAGAAAAAAGCTCCTTGACGGCCTGGTTGGGATAAGAAGGACGAAGGTTGATTCATTAGAATCGGCCTTTCGTTCGCACTTATCCGCTAAAGCCGTGCTTTGGAGCGAACCAGCCAACTGGTTTGGCGTTTGTGAGCCCATGCAAGGCTGAATCGGTTGGTGCGACCGCCAGGGAAGCAACTGCCATTCAGCTACTGCTTTGACCTCAGTTACTGAGTAACATTCGGAGATGACAAGAGGGTGGGAAGAAACTTGAGTTTCTTCCCACCCTCTCTAAAAATAAATTATTGCATTGGCTTAAGATGATATACCTCATCATCGGTTTCATCAATGAGGGCAATCGGGCGACTTTCATTCGCCTTAATTGTAATATGGTAACCGAGTCGATCAAGGTAAATTAGGTGTTCGTTGCTAATTTGTTCAACGGTCGCCTTAATTTCATGATTATCGACTTTTAATCGTAAATCCGGACTAATTGAAATGGTATGGTCACGATTTCGTTCATCATCATGATATTGCCAAGTTCCAGCATAAAAAAGTGGCAAGGAGACCGCCGGAGAATTTTTTTTGGAATGGCTGAGACCAAAAGAGCTTGAAATCCCAGCCAATAGCCCCGCACCAAATAATAACAATCCTTTTTTCTTCATCATATCACCTAAAACCTAATATTATTAACTGCATCAATTATACACATTTCTTATCAGAAAAAAGTTTCATTTTGATTAAAAAGAGATAATAAATCATGGTAGTGGTAAGACCACTAGCCAGGGTGGTAAAATAAATGCATTAAGCTAAAGGAGCATAAAGCAATGTTAAAATTAGGAATTATTGGAACACATATTATTACCGATCAAATGCTTGATGCCGCAAAAACAACTGGTCGTTATCAATTAACAACGGTTTATTCGCGGACGATGCAACGTGCAGAAGAATTCGGAAAGCCATATGGAGCAACTGCTTTTTATGATCGCTTGGAAGACTTTTTTGACGAAGGTGACTTTGACGTTGTTTATATCGCTTCGCCAAATAGCTTGCACTATGAACAAGTGCGTTTAGCAATTGAAAATGATAAGTTTATTATTTTGGAAAAGCCAGCTTTTGTTAATCCAGAAGAATTTAGCCAAATTGAATCCCTTTTGCAAGCTCATCCTAAGGCTCGCTTAGTTGAGGCCGCACGGCATATTCATACTGGTTTATTTAAGGCGGCCCAAAAACAATTTGCGAAGATGAAGCATCACCAAGGGGCAACAATTACGGTGATGAAGTACTCTAGTCGTTACGACAAGGTCTTGGCTGATGAAAAGCCATATCCAAACATTTTCACGAAAGAATTTGCCGGCGGCGCTTTGATGGACCTTGGTGTTTATGCTGTCTATGGGGCAGTTACAATGTACGGGATGCCAAATAGCGTGGTCTACTTCCCAACGATGGCAAAGACGGGGGTTGATGCCAAAGGGGTCGCAATCCTAACTTATGATGGTTTCTCAGTTACCTTGAATATCGGGAAGACGGCAAATTCCCACTTAGTAAGTGAATTCTATGGGCTTAAGGATACGTTAGTCTTCGACAGTATTTTTGATACTACGAAGGTAACCTACTTTGACGAAAATAAGGAAGCTCATGCAATTGAAGCCCCATACTTTGAAAATTCAATGGTCGATGAATTAAATGACTTCGCTGATCTTTTTGAAGCTCCCGACGATACAGAACAGTTAAAGCTTTACAAGCATTGGCAAACATTATCACGGGAAGTTAATGCAGTGATGTATGATCTTCGCCAATCTGCTGATTTTGTTTTCCCAGCTGATACAAATCGTTAAGGAGGCTCCCGTGGAAGAAAAATTCACGCAACATTTTCAAGAAACGGGTTTTAAGAAGTTAACTGCGATTCAAACTGAAGTTGCTGAGCCTTTAGCAGCAGGAAAATCAGTCTTAGGAATTGCTCCCACTGGTTCTGGGAAGACATTGGCTTTCACATGGCCATTGCTACCACGCATAGAAAAGGATGCGGGAATCCAGCTTCTGGTCTTGGAACCATCCCAAGAATTAGCGATGCAAACAACCCGGGTAATGCGGGACTGGGCTCGATTGTTAGACTTGCACGTTCAATCCTTGACGGGAGGAGCCAATCTTCGTCGCCAGTCAGAACGACTGAAGAAGACCAAACCAGAAATTATTGTTGGAACACCAGGTCGGATCCTCCACTTAATCGATGAGCGGGATTTAAACTTGAAAAAGTTAAAAACCCTAGTAATTGATGAAGCAGATGATTTACTAGTGGACGATACCCAAGCGGTAGTTGAAGATATCGAACGAACAACTCCCATTGATTCTCAACTTGCATTCTTTTCGGCAACCTATGGGAAAGTATTTGATCAGCTAAATGATTTGTTTGGGCGGCATATTGAAAAAATTGATGTGCGACAAAGCGATGATAGTCAAGGGCCCGTTAAACATGCTTTAGTAAAGGCCCGAACGATGAGCCAAAAAGCAGTGATGTTGGAACGACTGAGTAAAACCAAAAATTTTAGGGCCTTGGTGTTCTTTTCTAGTATTAAGACTCTTCATTACACGGCGAGTCGTTTAAAACACGCTGGGATTTCCAGCGCTACTTTAGGCGGTAAGCAACGCCAAACGGAACGTGCAGCAGTAATGCGTGGGTTTCGGAAACATCAAATTAAGCTCTTGCTAACGACTGATGTGGCTGCCCGAGGCCTTGACCTTCCAAAGCTACCGGCGGTTGTTAATTTTGAATTACCAACTAGCTCAAATCTATATATTCATCGTAGTGGTCGAACAGGGCGACAAGGTGAACCAGGATTGGTAATCAACCTTGGGGATGACCACGATTTCCGTGATTTAAGACGGCTTTTGGCTAAAACCGATTATCAATTAGTCCCAATGGCAATTGCCGAGCGGGAACTACTTGCCGAAGACGAAGCAAAGGTGCGTTTAGCAAAGGAAAAATTCCAAAAGGCAAAGAAACCTTCGACTACCAACGATCAAAATGAAGCTCACTCAGCTTCGCAGCGGATTTTTGCCAAGGCAAAGGTACGTAAGAAGAACCGAAAAAACAAAGGAATTCGGTTAAAGCACCGCCGAAAAGCGGAAGCTGCTGCCAAAAAACAAAAGTAAATCCAACTTTACAGGAACTAAAATCAATGCGATAATAAGTTGAAGTTTGGTTCCATAGTATAATTGGATAGTACATCCGCCTCCTAAGCGGCTGATCCCGGTTCGACCCCGGGTGGGACCATTTTGGCGGAATTTTGGAAAAACAGTCGAATATTCAAAAACCGTCTAAATCCTTTAACATGAGGGTTTGGACGGTTTTTTGATTTTTGATGAATTGTAATAATGGACCTTAATCTCCATAAGTGACGGATTTAATATGAATGGGGGACTTGCGATGGGAAAACACTTAGTAGTGGGGCTAATGGCTCACGTTGATGCTGGTAAAACAACCTTAGCTGAAGGAATGCTTTATCAAGCCGGCACAATTCGTCAATTAGGACGAGTTGACAAGCAAAGTACTTTTCTTGATCCAAATGTAATTGAGAAGCAACGTGGAATCACAATCTTTGATCACCAGGCGGAGCTGACGGTGGGCGACAATCAAATTACTTTGTTAGATACTCCGGGGCACGTTGATTTTGCCCCAGCAGTAGAACGAGTGCTCAATGTAATTGATTTAGCGGTGTTGGTAGTTTCGGCAGTTGAAGGGATTCAAAGTCATACTCGGACATTATGGGCGCTTTTGAAAGCAAAGAAAATTCCTACGATGATTTTTGTTAATAAACTCGATCAAATTGGAGCCCACCCAGATCAAGTGGTTACCGAATTTCAAACCGAATTTGGCAGTCAATGCTTACCGTTTAATCAACCTAGTGATCTTAAAGCTTGGTCAGCAGATACGCCAGAATTGATTGCTATGCAAGGTGATGAGCAACTTTTAGACCAATACTTGGCAAATGGACAAGTTGATCAAAAAGCTATCCGGAAGCTGGTTGCATCACGAAAAGTTGTGCCAATATACTTTGGCGCAGCCCTAAACCAGGTTGGAATTCCAGAGTTACTAGCGGGGATTATTAAGTGGGGACCATCATTAGCACCAACGCCTAACTTTGGTGCTCGTATTTTTAAAATCTCCCATGAACCTAATGGTACGCGTCTAACTTGGCTCCGGGTAATTGGAGGAGATCTGAAAGTTAAGACAACCCTTAATAATGAAAAAATCGATCAAATTCGCCATTACAATGGCCAGCAATATGAGGTTAAACGAGTCGCTAAACGTGGTGAAATAGTTACCATTGCTGGTCCACAAAAAACTTTTCCAGGTCAGGTGATTGGTACCGAGAGCCAGGTTGATCAAGTGAGTTTAAGACCAGTCCTTAAGTATGCGGTGACGACTAATCAAGATCATGATTTTCAAATCTTACGGAATGCTTGTGAGCAACTAGCTGATGAAGAACCACTTTTGCATCTAAATGTTAATCAAGCGTTGAATCAAATTACCCTTCAGTTAATGGGAACGGTCCAAGTTGAGGTAATTAAAGCTTTAATGAAAAATCGGTTTGGATTAACAGTTACTTTAAAACCTGCCGGAATTGTTTATCGAGAAACAATTAATAAAGTGGTTGAAGGGGTTGGCCATTTTGAACCCTTGCGGCATTATGCGGAAGTTCATCTTTTGCTGGAACCTGGTCAGCCAGGAAGTGGGCTCCAAATTGAGAGTCAATGTCGAGAAGAAGTTTTACCTCATCAATGGCAAAGCCAAATTTTGACTGCTCTGCAGGCTAAAGAACACCGGGGGGTCTTAATTGGGGCGCCTTTAACCGATGTTAAAATTACTCTCGTTGGGGGAAAGGGAAATCTTAAGCATACCAGTGGTGGTGACTTTCGGGAAGCAACTTGGCGAGCAGTGCGTCAAGGGTTGATGATGCTTAAACAAGTAGGGCAGACCCAAATTTTAGAACCTTGGTATCAATTTAGTTTAGTGATCCCGGTGAGCCAGGTGGGTCGGGCCCTTAATGATATTCAACAAATGGGTGGAAGTTTAAAGCTCCCAGTAAACCTACCGAGTGGCGAAGTACCAGTACGGCTAGCCGGTGAGGCGCCTGTGATTAAACTGCAGGATTATCCAATAATTGTTCGGCAATATACTCATGGTCAAGGGCAATTAACTGTTAAATTTGGTGGTTTTCGGCCTGCTGAAGACCAAATAACGCTTGTCGAAAAAGAAGCTTATGATCCAGTAAGCGACTTGCCAAATACGCCAGATTCAGTTTTCTGTGCCCATGGGGCAGGTTACCCGGTTAAATGGGATCAAGTTCCGCAAACAATGCATTGTGACTACTATTATCCACAAGTTATGGCAAATTTCGGTCCAAATTAGGGTTGACAATTTAGAGCTAAAATTATAAGATGATGACAATCAAATTAGATAACACTTAGAAAAGATGAGTAGTTTTGACGACCTTCATAGCGAGCTGGAATGGTGAAAGCCAGTAAGGAGAATCATCACGAAGATGGTCTTGGAGGATCCTAGCGGTGAAGATTTTAGCCGTTAGCGGTTGCCACCCGATATCAGTGGTTAAGCATGATTGTGCTTAGTAAGTGAAATTCTGTGAAGGATTTCTAAACTTGGGTGGTACCACGTTTCAAAGTAACGTCCCGGGAACTGTTAATTTACAGTTTCCGGGACGTTCTTTATTTTAAACTACTTTCTTTTGGAGAAAACAGTTGACGAATTTGATTTAGTGAACAAAAATAAAGTTATTAAATTAAGGAGGAAATACTTTATGGCAAAAGTTGAAAGTTTTACTTTAGATCACACGAAGGTTAAGGCCCCTTATGTTCGGTTAATTACGGTTGAAAAGGGTCCAAAGGGTGATGAAATTAGTAATTATGATTTGCGATTAGTTCAACCAAACGAAAACGCCATTCCAACGGCTGGCTTGCACACGATTGAACACCTATTAGCCGGATTATTGCGTGACCGGCTAGATGGGGTGATTGATTGTTCACCATTTGGTTGCCGGACTGGTTTCCACTTAATTACCTGGGGAGAACACTCAACGACGGAAGTTGCTAAAGCTTTAAAGTCATCTTTAGAAGAAATTGCTTACCATACTGAATGGAAAGATGTTCAAGGAACCACAATCGAAAGTTGTGGAAACTACCGGGATCACTCTCTCTTCTCTGCCAAGGAATGGTCAAAGAAGATCTTAAGTGAAGGGATTTCTGATCAACCATTTGAACGCCACGTGGTTGACTAAGCTTAATATGTAAATGAGGTTTGGGTTTCCAGACCTCATTTTTAGTATGTGGGAATCCTTCTCAAATTCCAATAAAAGTTATGTGTTGTTAGCTATTTAAATTGACGCATTGTCTCTGCGAGGTGAACTTCGTGAACAACAAATTCATGAGTTCGGCAAATATAGTCATTTTGACGCCCCAATTTTGCAATATAGCCATTAATGTAGTCAACTTCAGTTGGGCGTCCCTTACTAAAATCTTGATACATTGATGGATAGTGGTACTGATAAGCCTTTGAGACGGTGATTACTGAATCAACTTCGGCTTGGCGAGTTTCAATCAACTCAATTCCGGCTCGTTCGCAGGCGTCGAAGGCTTCATCAAAGAGTTGCTTAGCCATTTCTCGGACACCAGGATACTGAATGAATTCGCCCATTTGTATTTCAAACATTGTACAAAGAGTATTGCATACAGCGTTAAAGACAACTTTTGACATACACATACCTTGCCAATCAGTAGCCCACTTTGGACCAAGTTGGGCTAACTGAAAATCCTGGAAAATTTGTTGCATTGTTAGATTAGGTGCTTGATTATTGTAAGGTGCCATGTGCATGACTTCGGTTCCAAGACTTCCCATGAAATCGACATCTGCTGGTTTGTCCATCCTAGTTGCAATCATGGCTGTTCCACAAATGATTTTATCGGAATCAAAGAATTGACTAATTTTCTCAAAATGTCCCATTCCATTCATTGCGGAAAAAACGTATTGATGTGGTTTGAATAATCCAGCTTTTTGGCAACGCATAAGCTCGGTGGCAAGTTGCATTTGTTTTTTGAAAATAATCCAGACGTCAGGTGAACCGGAATATTCTTCAGGTCGATAAATATTAATTGGGATCAGTCTTTGATTTTGATGATCACGAGCAACTTTAACCCCACCCTGAGATTTAACAGCCTGCAAATTTGGTTCCCAAGTTTCGATAAAATCAACCTTAACACCTACATGCTCCTGAAGCATTACTCCATAGCGGTAGCCCATTGCCCCCGCTCCAATAATCCCGTAGTGCATAATTAATACCTGCTTTCATAGATTTTCGACAAAAAAAGCGCCCCCTGTTCGACTGAACAGAGGACGCTTCCGCGTGGTACCACCCCACTTTAGGCTAATTTAGCCCCTTAGGCATACGGGATTTGCTCCGATATGCTGCACGATAATGGGTGCTACCAGCTAGCCTCGAAAAGCTAGCATTTAGTTAAAGGCCTTTCCGTTTTTTAGCTAAAGAAACTTTTCACCAACCAGTTCCTCGCTGAGCTTAACTAAGAAACTACTAATGCCTTTAGAAAATTTGTCGAATTGATTGTTGATATCCTAACAGATTGCAATTTGCTCGTCAATAGTAATATTAAAAAAGTCTAATTATTTTTTAACTAAGCATTTAAATTAACGTACCAATCATCTTCATTGACGATATGGAAGACGTCTTTACATAAGTGGTAGGACAGAAGAGCAACGATGATCGGGAGGATAAAGTACATCCCAGCGACAATCAAAAAGTTATGCAGAGGGCTACCTGATAGATACGTAAAAGCATTAATTGGACCAACGGGGAAACCAAATCCAGCATAAGCAGCCCCATTCTTCATTTGGACAAACGAATCAATAAACCCAGCGATCCCCCCAGAAATAGCAATTGGGATTAACATTTGGGGATGCTTTAAAAAGTTGGCCAGCATCATTTTGACTGATCCAAAGGCCATTGCAACAACTAGTCCTTTCCCGTTAACCTTTGAAACCGCATAGGCGACAGTAAAGAAACAAGCAGTAATTCCGACAGAAGCAGCCCCGCCGGCAATCCCGGCAATCCCAAAAGCATAGGCTAAACCGACAGTAGAAAGTGGGGTAGCAATAATCACTGCAAAGGAAAGCCCCAGAATGGTACACATTGGTAATGGTTGGAGCTTTGTCACTTGGTTTAAGAAAGCCCCAACGGTTGTAGTAACCATGTGAACATACGGATAGGTCCAAACTCCGAACCCGCCGATTGCACAGGCACCAATGATTGGATCCCAGATAATTGACCAGCTACCTACATATGGCCGGATGATAAAAATCACACTAATTGCAATCGCGGTAATTAAGATGATGTTAATTAGGTCCCCCATCCCAATTAAGGTATAGGTACCATCTTTAGCTGAATAGGCAACTGCGCCAGAACCAATTAAGGTTGCAAGAGCGACACTGGTTCTTTCAATCATTGAAAAGCCAAATTGACCGGCTGCTAGGGCCCCGCAAAGGACAGGAACAGCATACATAGCCATATTTGTAACCATATTTAAGGTTGCCCAAAACGGCCCGTGGTTAGCTAAAGCTTGAAAAAGGGGACCAACAATTGCACTTGGGGTAACTGAGACAACGATTGCCATCGCAACGGCTGACATGAGCTTGTTCCAGAAATCGTTAACTGAATATTTACGTAGTTCTTGCATGAAACTCCCTCCAAATAGATGAGAATATCTTAATTATTACCGAAAATATATATTCGTTTGTTTTCGCTTACAAAGTATAAATATTTTTTGATATTTATACTTAAAAGCTAGAATACATCAAGATTTTAACGGACTTGATTAGAAAAAATCAATCTTTTAGCAGATTTATTTTACTTAACTTCCTTATGAATAAAAATTACAAATTGCTTGTATTAAACATTTAAGGAGTGTATGATATTTAATTATAAAATGATTAGATTCTGTAAGGAGGAACTAATATGGATCAGACCTTTTTAAATCAAGCTTATCAAAATCCAACGCCAAATATTTTAGCGGATGTTTGCGAGAAGGCCGCCACAATGGATAATGTGATTGACTTATCAATTGGGGATCCAGATCTCCCAACACCAGTTGCAATTACTGAAGCAGCTTTTGCAGCTGTTAAAGCGGGGGATAGCCATTATACAGCTGCAATGGGCAAGCCGGAATTACGAGCAGCAATTGCGGATTTTTATACTCAACGATTTAGTCGGCCAACCCAATCCAATCAAGTGATGGTAACCGTCGGGGCTGAACATGCTCTGTTCCTTGTCTTACAGGCAATTCTCAATCCAGGTGAAGAGGTCATTGTTTTAGAACCAAGTTTTTCACCATATATTGCCCAAGTTAAATTAGCCCAGGGAGTACCTGTTGAAGTAGCAACGGATGCGACGAAGGGATTCGCCTTAGACATTGTTGCCATAAAAAAAGCGTTGACCCCAAAGACAAAAGCGATTGTCATTAATTCCCCAAATAATCCAACGGGGAATGCATTAACGGTTGCGGAAGCAAAAGCGTTGGCAAAAATTGCTATTGAAAATGATTTGATGATTTTAAGTGATGAAATTTACGCTGATTACGTGGAACCAGGTGTTGAATTTGTTTCACCTGCAACCTATGCGCCAGAAAATACGGTAATCGTTAGTGGTTTTTCCAAGAATTTTGCCATGACGGGTTGGCGGATTGGCTATGTGGTTGGCCCAGATTGGCTGGTCAAAGCGACCGGCGAAGTTAATGATGCAGTTACTTTCGCAGCCCCAACGCCATCGCAAGATGCCGCCCTCTATGCCTTAGCACACTATGATGAATTAACGGCTCCAGTCGTAAGTGAATTTAAAAAGCGGTTGGCTTATTTAAACCAAGCTTTGGCAGAGGTTAGCTGGTTGAAATTAACACCGTCAATGGGAAGTATTTATCTATTCCCGAACATCCAGGCAACAGGAATGGATTCTTTGAGTTTTGCTGATAAGTTATTGAATGAAGCGGGGATTTTAGTGGTACCTGGTGTGGCCTTTGGTCAAGCTGGTGAAGGCTTTGTCCGGATTGCAGCAACCCAAAAACAAGCCGTCTTAGAAGAAGCCGTAAAGCGGATGAAAAAATTGGAGTGGTAAACATGAAAAAGATTATTATGTATGCCGTTTTAGATGTTGAACAACCCTTTATTGATGCTTATGCTAAAGCCCACAACGTTGAAATTAAGTCAGTGGCCGAACGATTAACGCCAGAAACGGTGGGCTGGGCAAAGGGGTTTGATGGGATTGATATTCAGCAAACTATCCCGTTGGATCCTTCAATTTATCCAACTTTAAAATCGTTTGGAATCAAACAAATTACGGCCCGAATGGTTGGTTTTGACTTTATTGACTTGAAATTAGCAAAGGAAAATGGGCTAATAGTTACTAACGTACCGGCTTATTCACCGCGAGCAATTGCTGAAATGGGCTTAACTCAAGCACTCCGATTGGTTCGTAAGTTAGGGTACTATGATGATCGGATGGATCAGCTTGATTTTCGGTGGTCTGGATTAGAAAGTACCGAAATTTACAATTTAACGGTAGGAATTATTGGGGCTGGTCATATTGGAGGCGCAACTGCCCAATTATACTCAGCTTTAGGTGCAAAAGTAATTGCAGTTGATCCGGTTCACCATGCTGAATTGGAACCGTATTTGTCCTACACGGATTTAGACCGGGTTCTTAAAGAGTCAGACATTGTAACGATTCATACACCATTGAATAACGAAACATCAGCAATGTTAAATGCTGAAGCTTTCAAGAAAATGAAGCCATCCGCTTATTTAATTAATATGGCCCGAGGTGGATTAGTAGTAACAGATGACTTAATTGCTGCCCTCCAAAATCACGAAATTGCCGGGGCGGCTTTAGATACCTTAGCTGATGAAGGTCAATTCTTTGAAAAGCAAGCTCAACCAGAAGAAATTCCGGAAGATTATAAGATCTTACGGGCGATGCCAAACGTCTTAATTTCACCTCACAGTGCTTTCTATACCGATACAGCCATGCGGAACATTGTTGAGATGGGACTTGATGATGTGATGTTAATTTTGGATGGTAAGCGGCCTAACTATCCGGTAGTGGAATAAAAAGAAAGAGGAGAGGCTAGGAAGGAGGTTGGGAAAAAAGCTCCTTGACGGCCTGGTTGGGATAAGAAGGACGAAGGTTGATTCATTAGAATCGACCTTTCGTTCGCACTTATCCGCTAAGGCCGTGCTTTTTGACCTTAGTTACTGAGTAATATTCGGAGATGACAAAGAGGGTGGGAAGAAACTTGAGTTTCTTCCCACCCTCTTTCAAATCTGGATTGGCTACGTTCCAACCTTTTAGATTGGTGGCTTAAATGTTTTTAGAACTTTTTTAGATGGTTGATAAACGTTACTTATTCAAAGTATGCAGTTAATTTTTCCGGGGTTAGTTGGGCTTTTTCTTTACCAGTTATATCGGCGAGGATACGGCCGGCTTTTAAAACTAAGAGCCGGTTTCCATACTTAATTGCATCTTCCATGTGATGAGTAATCATTAAAGCAGTTAGGTGATCTTCTTGGATGCGCTGATTGGTTGCTTGCATTAAGGTTTCACTAGTGTGGGGATCTAGGGCAGCAGTGTGTTCATCAAGTAAAATAATGTCAGGCCGTTTTAACGTTGCCATTAAGAAACT
This sequence comes from Lactobacillus sp. 3B(2020), assembly GCF_013487845.1. Classification (NCBI taxonomy): domain Bacteria; kingdom Bacillati; phylum Bacillota; class Bacilli; order Lactobacillales; family Lactobacillaceae; genus Lactobacillus; species Lactobacillus sp. 3B(2020). Next base: position 610,500 of record NZ_CP047410.1, read on the forward strand.
AAGCGCTTGCCGTTGGCCACCAGAAAGGGCACCGGTGGCTGTGTTAAGACGGTCTTCAAGGCCGTTGTTCATTGAAGCGGCAAGGATTTTAAATTCACTGAAGTGTTGCTTTAACCGCCTAAAAACAAGGCGTCGTCCTTGTCCCCGCCGTTTAGCAAGCAGAAGATTTTCAGCGACGGTCATCCGGGGAGCAGTCCCAAGCTTCGGGTCTTGGAAAACGCGACTTAAGAAACTAGTCCGGGTAACTTCGTTTTGATGAGTAATATCTTGACCATTGTGTAAAACTTGTCCTTGGTCAGCAATCAAAGTCCCGCCAATTACATTGAAGAGGGTTGATTTTCCGGCCCCGTTGGTCCCAACGATGGTGATGAAGTCACCAGGGTTAATCGTTAAATTTAAGTTTTTTAGAATCGTGGTCTCACTTGCAGTTCCCTTATTAACAATTGTTGAGACATTTTTGAGCTCTAAAATTGGTTTATTCATTAGTCTGGACCCCCTTTAGAATTGGCTTTTTAATGTTCAAAATTTTATCTAATTGCGGTAGCATCATGCAAAGAGCGAGCACGATTGAGGAAAGTAGGTTTAAATCGTTAGCGGAGAAGCCGAGTTGGAGAACGGCAAGTAATAATAAGCGGTAAACGATACTCCCTAGAGTAACGGCCACTAACCGTTGCCCTAGGGTAAGTTCACCAAAAGCGACTTCCCCAATGATGATTGAAGCAAGGGCGATCACGATTGTCCCAATTCCCATGTTAATGTCCGCATAACCATTGCTTTGCGCAACTAGAGCGCCACATAGGCCAACCAAACCGTTGGAAACCATTAAGCCAAAGATTACCATTTTGTTGGTTGAGATTCCCATGGAACGTGCCATTGTTGGATTATCTCCGGTAGCAATGAAGGCTTGCCCGTATTCGGTGTTTAAAAATAAAACTAGACAAATGGTAATGATTGAGATTACCCCCATCCCCATCACAACACTATCGAAGTATTGCGGGAGTTGTCGAAGAAACTGATTGGAGAAGAGGGTTTGTTGACTTAATAAACTAAGATTTGATTTATTTCCCATGATTCTTAAGTTGACCGAGTAAGCGGCCGTCATCGTTAAAATCCCCGCTAGCAAACTCGGAATTTTACCCTTGGTGGTTAATAAACCAGTGATTAAGCCAGCAACCATCCCGGCCCCAAAGGCAGCTAACGAAGCTAAATATGGATTAACTCCATGAACGATTAAACTCACTGCGGTTGCGGCCCCGAGGGGAAAAGTTCCTTCAACTGTCATATCAGTCACATTTAGAATTCGAAAACTGAGGTAAAGCCCAAGCCCTAATAAAGCCCAGAGGAGTCCTTGCCCAATTGCGGAAGTTACTAATGCCATTATTTAATCACCTCTCCATATTTTTCAGCTTTTTGTTGGAAATCTTTTGGAATAGTTAACCCCAGTTTTTTTGCTTGTTTGAGATTTAAGATGGGTTCACCATGGCGAATATATTCAATTGGAGTAGTGGCTGGTTTTTTATCTCCCCGAAGAATAGCAGCGGTCACTTTGGCTCCTTCCTGGCCCATCTTGTATTGGTTAATACTGTAAGTAGCTACCCCACCTTGTTTTACCATTGTATCAACGGCAGGGAAGACCGGTTTATTAACGGCATCAGCATTTTTAACCAAGGTTTGCATTGCCCCAGCAATTGTATTATCAGTTGGAACAATGACAGCATCGACTTCGTTTAACATTGTCTGCGAAACCTGATTTAGATCGTTACTATTAGAAATCGAGTATGATTTTAAATTCATCCCCATTTTCTTTGCCTGTTTAACAAAGATTTCATGTTCAGAAGCGGCGGATGGATCCGATGAAGTGTAAATGATCCCAAAGGTTTTCGCATGGGGCATAAACGCTTTAACCAGCTGTAATTGTTCTTTAACCGGGGCTTGGCCAGAGATCCCGGTAATATTTCCACCAGGGTGACGATTGTTTTTTACGAGGCCAGCTCCTTGGGGATCAGTAACGGCCCCTAAAACAATTGGAGTTTTTGAAGTAGTGTTAGCTAAAGCTTGAGAAGCCGGGGTGGTAATTCCAAATAGGATCGTGGAATTATCATTAACCAACTTGTTAGCCATGGTTTTAAGGTTCGATTGATCACCATTAGCGTTTTGATATTCAATTGTCACGTTTTTGCCGTCATGGTAGCCTTCTTTAGCTAATTCATCGCGGAAACCCTTATAAATTTGATCCAGAGCGGGGTGATGCATTAGGGTTAAAGCCCCAACTTTGGGTATTTGGTGAAGGCCCAAACCATTACCCCCATTATTGGTAAAGAAAGCGACCCCGAGAAAAACCACTAAAATGGCAATCAAGGAATACATTCGTTTCATTATTTCTCCTCCTCAATGGTATTTCAATTAAATCAAAACGAGGGGACCTAGTACAGGCCCCCTCGCTAGCAAAAGAAAAGCCCGTACGTAGGATCCGTACGGGCACTAAAATTTCACCGCCGGTACAGACGCAATCTGAAAGAGTTTCAGGTTACATCCGTCAGACGGGTAACCTGAATTACCGGCTTTGCCACCAAGTCTTTAATTGTAAACTTGCGTAATTCATGGTTTCGTACTCCTTTGTTTTGATATTTAAATGTTAACTGAGCTAGGAAAATCTGTCAAGTTTAAATTAAAAAGTAATGAGAAAAATTAATAAAGATAACCAAAGAAAAAGTGGACTAATGGTAAAATAAGACAAACAGGGGGAGATGAGATGGAGTACATTTTTGTCCATGCTGGAGTTCCATTAAATGGTCAAGCAGGTTCTCGAGAATATGCTCTATGGGCTCGGGAAGAATATTGGTACGGTGAAAGTCATCACAACCAACTTTCCCAGATCTTTGCTCATAATCAGACTGGAAAAACCATTGTCGTTGGTCACACCCCAACCTGCTTAATTCGTGGGGTTCTTGATGGTGATGTACCAGCAGGACAACCGGAAATTATTGGTTATCAAGCGGGACCAACGAATGATTGCCCAGTGGTGAAAGTGCAGTATGCGGGCGAACCCGCTCGTTACTTTACCGACGGGGGATGCCAACCACAAGTTCCACAAAATAATGGAAATGTCTGTGTTTTTGCGGAAGATGGTTCACTAATTGAGGTATTTAATTAATTGCATGGGTGAAAGTTATATTTTTTGTTCCGCAAATGTTCAACAAAAATTGATGCGCATAGTGTTATAGAAAAAACAAAAAACCGTTGTAACAACCTTCTTCAAGGTTGTTACAACGGCAAAACCACCATAAGTCACCCGTACGAGGATTAATAAAGTGCTCGAACAGTTGATATAACAATGATTCAGTAATGCTTTGTACATCTTTTGTACATCAAGCTCGAATTTTGCCCAATTTTTTCTCAATTTCATCATCCATCCTCGCTTTATATTCATCAATCAGATAAGCGTATACTTTGCCCGTGATTGTCATGTTTGAGTGCCCTAAACGTTTACTAATAGCATATAGATCAATTCCCTGTGATAGTAGATAAGCAACGTGAGAGTGGCGAAGTGAGTGGAAATGATAGCTAGTATTCTTTAATCCAATTGTTAGAAGAAATTTTCGCAAGTCACGATTAACTTGATAGCTACCAGGGATTTTGTGACTATCTTCCTCAAAGATTAATGTATTACCATTAACTTTTAACTCCATGAGCAAAGATAGCAGTTCTTGATTAACTCGAATAGTTCGCTTGCTGCTTTCATTCTTGGTTGAAGTAAATCCACCACCATGTAGATTGTCCCACGCTTTGCTAATTTTGATGGTTTTATGAGCTAGATCAAGGTCATTCCAAGTTAAAGCTTGAACCTCACTTAAGCGAGCCCCGGTATAGATACCCGTTAAAATCATGTAGATTGTAGGCTTATCAGTTTGGCGGTGTTTTATTAAGCAATTTGTCAGCTTAGATAATTGCTTGAGCGAAAGATATTCAACGTCAGTTATATTATTTTTGTTGGCTACTAGCTCCACATCAGCAGTAAAGTCTTTAATGATTAAACCATCAATGATTGCTGATCTAATGCAGGCACGGCAAATTGTTTTGACTTTTCGTACACTTTCAGGCGCATGGTTTGCTCCATACCAGTTAATGAACTTCTGGAAGTCAGTCCGCTTAATATTTTTGAGGCTTGCTTGCTCAAAATATTTAGTAATTAACTTACCCGTTAAATGGTAGTGACGAGCAGTATTATCGCTTACAGTGCCTTGTTTATACGTTTTAAACCACTCTTGAAAATAGTCTTTGAAAGATACTTCTTTATCAAGGAGTACGCCATCTTCCTTTTGTGATTCTAACCTAATTGCATACTGCCGGGCTTCCTGTTTGGTAGCAAAGCCCGACTTAGACTTCTGATGGAGCTTGCCATTATTGTCACGCCAAGATATTCGAGCTTGCCACTTATCGCCACGCTTCATAAAATTAGCCATGTGTTCATTTCCTTTCTATAATTAAAACATTTGTTCAATAAAACTTATTTTTAAATCCGCCAATTTATGACGGACTTCAAAATTGTTTATTCAGTTACATCTTGGATTCTTTCAATTAAGGTTTCACCATCTTCATTTTGTGGGCCTTGTGTATCTGGTGAGGATTTAAAAGCTTCGTTACCATCATCTTTGGCAAAGAGTGGTTCAAAATAACAAGCAGTGGTTCCCTTTTTTAAATTTCCTAAAGATGAATTTTGAACCACTGATCCATAGTTGCTGTTAGCAACTTTGTCAGCGCTAAAGGCAATAATCAAATTAGAACCATATTTATCGCCTTGATAGAAGGCAATACCACTTTTGCGACTCGATTCTGGAACTGCTTGCATAACCTTTTGGACGTTCTTTGCAAATTTAACACGTTGAGCTAAGGAACCAACTTTTGGCTTTTTCTTGATGGTTAAAACTAAATAATTATCGTCAGTATAAGCTGCCTTTGTAACATTTAAAGTTTTCCCGGCTTTAGTTGTTTTTAGATATTTAACCAGAACTTTTGGATCATTAGTTTGCATGGCATCTTGCTTTAAATTAGCAGATACCGTGCTAGGTAAAATTAAAATAGCGATTAAAAAAGTTAGTAAAGCAATGATCTTTTTCATGATAAACTCCTATAATTTCAACAATTGTTTCTTTTTAGCCTCAAATTCTTCTTGAGTAATTGCGCCATTATCTAGGAGATTCTTATATTTCATAATTTCTTCTGCTGCGTCATTTTTATTTTGCTCGTCTGCATCTCCCTGAGTACTCTGATTAGGATTACCGTAAGCCGTAAATTTGCTATGGCAGTTATTGCATACCCAAACTAATTTGCCGGTTTTCTTACCAGCAAAACCAGCTAATGCGCCAACGCCACCAGTTAAAAGGGCACCCCCGACCGCTTTACCGAAAGAGAAGGCCTTTTTATCCTCGCTAATTGGTGATACATCATGACTAGCACAATAAGGACAGATAAATTCTTCACCTTCGACTGAATCAAATCCAGAATAAGTCAATTGCTTACCATGATCATAGTAGTATTTGGCTTCAACGCTTGTATGTTTAAACAACCAATCTTTAGCAGTTTGGCTATGAGTAACAAAGACTTGTAGCTTAGTATCTTTAACTTTTACATCAGGGAAAATCTTTGGTAGGCAATGGCCACAAATATATCTATGATCAGACGTTGAATAGAAAGGTAACGTCATTGCATTTTTAAAATTCTGTTTCGTTCCGCAAATAATACATACTTTTGACAATTTTTATTCCCCCAAGTAGCTTTTAACGTCAATCACGCTTGGACGTGTATAATAAATCGTTATCAAGCAACACTTTTTACAATTTTTCAAAGTCAATTAAAGAAGTCCAATGAAATGCATAATTAAAGACGGTGTAATATTAACGGCTGTTGTTTTAACAAAGTCGTTAATTTTTTTCTTTACACTTGGTTTAGTAGTTTGAATCAAGAAATCATTACCGTTCATTGTTACTCCGGCAATTTTGAATAACGGTCCAGATTTAGTAGGGGTATACTTACCATCAAGCAATCGGCAATCTATTAACTCTTGCGTGCCTCTAACAAATTGATAAGTGATGGTTTCATTATCATATTTTTCTGTTAAATCTTGAATAATGGCATTATTTTCTAAACTATGTAGTAACTCAAAACCGTCAGATGGTCCTTTGATAGTTAATTGATTACAAGCGATGATAATCTGTCGAAAAAGTTCAATGCTATCTTCTGAATCCATTAGTAATTACTTCCCCCAAATAATTGATTAAACGCCCGTTTTGATTCATTAACAGCCCAGCGTTCTGCCACTTTAACTTCAAAACTAGTTCCATCTGTTAGATCACCTTGATCGAAGTCATAGTGGACGCATTCGTGAAGTGCAGTCTTTAGCCAATCAAAATCGGGTTGCAATAGATTAATGTACACATCATCACCTTCAATATGCCCGTGATAATGTGGATTTTCAATTTCAATCCCCCAGAATTTTAGCTGAGGGTATTTATCCTCGATTCGTTCCAAGTCGGTCATAGGATCACCGCCTTAAATCCGCCTTCTGAATTTCTTGGCTGCCTGGACCATCTCGATAATCGCTTTTCGTTCCTCGTCCGAAATATCGGGGTCAATGGAGTAAGCAACAAGCTTTTGATTTTTAGAAAGTTCTTTATTTGGTGTTTGATCGCTAGTTCTACCTAATAAGTAATCAGTAGAAACATTAAATAAGTTTGCAATATCATTTAAATAAGCCGAAGACGGTTCTGATTTGCCATTCTCCCATTTAGTTATTACTTGTTGTGAAACATGTATAGATTTTGCCAATTCCGTTTGCGACATTCTATGAATTGCTCTGAGTTCTCTTAGCTTATCACCTATCATAATAATTGATCCTTTCATTGATTTGTCTATATCATAGTACAATACTTTATTTATAATCTATTATACATAAAAAAGTTGTACAAAACTATTTACATTTACAACGAATGTAGTATTATATAAATATACAAAGAGTTAGGGGGGATTAATGAAATATGAGTTTAAGAGATTTTAGAAAGAAAGCAGGCATGAGCCAAATGGAATTAGCTAAACGGCTAGATTGCTCGCTTGGCTCGGTTGCTAACTGGGAAAATGGAAAGTCTCGGCCAAACGCAGATTATATTTGGAAATTAAGTAAAGTATTGGAGGTCACAACAGACCAAATTTTTTTAGCTTTAAATACTATGAAAATAGTAAACAAGTAACTACATGGACCACGAATGTAAAAGGAGGAAGGATATGAATATTAAAACGATTGCCTTGCTTTGCTTGGCATTCGTAGTTGGCTACTTGATCGGATATGTACGTTAGGAGGGATGCAGATGGAACTTCAAATCAGCGACAAGTTCATTGAGCAAGCCGTTGAAAACAAAATAAAAACTCTCGGCTTAGTGCCGAGAGAACAACTTAAGGGCAGGACCATCGGAATCGATGAGTTCCGAAAAAACTATTGTGGGGGCAAATCGAAGTTGTGGGTGCGAACCTTCATCTTTGATGAGTTTCCCGAAACGAACTTCAACGAAGGGGGATGGTGCTTAGCTCCACATAAAGAAGAAGGAATCAGAAGAACGATAATTTTTGAATATGAGGCTTCCAAGTGGATGGAAGCACACCGACAAGAAATCAATTGGAAGGGGAAATTAGCATGAAACTTTTAAAAAGCATTATGTACATCGAAGCCGGGTCAGTAATGACTTGGGCGTGGCTGATGGGCCACACCCACATCATGGGGATGACCATGATGCTATTGATTCCGTTTATCGCAATGGATTTAGTAGCAGTGATTACTCCCTGGGACTTGGAAATTTTCCGCCCCTTTACTGATTTTGCAGACGAAAAAAGCTCCAGTGATACCGACCAAAGCAATCACTAGAGCGCATTAATAAATATTAACGAGGTTAATTATACATCATGAAAGATAAAACAGAAATATTAGAACGTGAACAACGCCTAATAGACAAGCTATACAAGCTTTACCGCGATATGAACAACGCGGCCACAATGCTCCAAAAGGGGCAATCTTTGGAAGAACACCGCCAAGAATTACTTGCAGTCCGTGACTTGGCTACTTAATTAGCCATGAAGGCGGAAGAAATTTATTCCGACGCCTTGCCAGACGGACTGCTGAAATACAAGCGCGCAAGTTTTTCAAGCACGAGCGAACCATATTGGGAGATGAAGATTCATGACTGACGAAATTCTAGATTACATTAAACTGCTGAAAATTCAAGAAAAAGCAATTACTGACGTTCTAATGAAAACTCCTATCAAAAAAATCGAAAGCCTGTATGGCGAGTTAGCTTTTATCGAGCTGGAAGGAATTAGAAAAGATCTAGCAAGTGCTTGCTCGTTGATGACTGTTTAAAGAGGTGAAGATCAATGCCAGAACCTAAAGACGAGTTTGATTCCGAATGGTTCAACTTCCAGATGAAGGAAGCACAAAAAATTAAAAATCGCATTCAACAAATGACTTACGGGAAGAAAAAAGACATTGAATTTGCCCGTAAGTATTGGGATGAAAAGATTGAGAAGAACGAGAAGGAATTGGAAGTGATTAAGGAACGGCTTGGTGACTTCCTAAATCGCTACGATATGACAAGTTTTTCTACTTCTTACGGAAACGCTCACCTAAGGGCGGCGGGTGACAAGTTCGACTGGAAGGCATTATCTGCCGACGATAAGCGAGAGATCGCTAAGCACCTTCCGGAAGAGCTTGTGGACCGTAAGCCAAAAGAAGGGGCAGTCAACAAGGCCAGTCAAATCTTGGACGATGGCCGAGTAGTGCTCACGGAAACTGGGGAAATTATCCCGGGACTGACAGGAAAGAAGGGCGGATACAAGACCGTCACAATTAGGGAAAGGGGAATTTAAATGGCAGAAAAGAAAAGTGTATTTGAAACCTTATCAAACATTGATGTTTCAGGACATGTTGAAACCATCAAGATGAATAAGGGCCCTGCCTTGAAATATGTTTCATGGGCATGGGCTTGGGCAATGGTTAAGCGAGCTTATCCAGACGCCAAGCGAACAATTGAAGAGTACCCCGAATACCGCCCCGATAAAGATGGGCGCTGGTATGCAACGGGTCAAAAGCTAGATTACCGTATCACTCCTGCCGGGTGTGAAGTTAAAGTCACCGTCACTATCGAAGGTGAAGAATACACGGAGCGCCTATATGTAATGGATATGCGTAATCAGCCGGTGCCAAATCCGAATATTGCGCAAATCAACAAGACCCAGCAACGGTGCTTAGTAAAAGCACTTGCGATGGCGGGGCTTGGCTTGAACCTTTATGCAGGAGAAGACCTCCCAATGGGCGATCTTAATCAGCAAGACGAAAAGCAAGCCGAGAAGAAGCAAGAAGCTAATGCGAAAAAAGCCAAGATTGATGCTTGGAGAAAGCAATATTCCAAAAACATCAGCTTGCTAACTGGGCTCATGGGAATTGGAGCCGATGAAGTCGAAAAAGCAGTTAAGGGTAGGGCAGCGGCACAGCTTGACAAGATCAAGAAGCCAACTCAAGAGCAACAATGGCAAATCGCCATTGCTGCCTCAAATGACCTACTAGGAGAAGCAGGCTACCAAGAACAACAAGACGTGTTTGAGGAAGCCTAATGCTTGGCAAGTTGAATAAAGTGGCTGGTAAAAGCGTCACAGTCACGCTAGACGACGTTTTAAATCTGTCGCAGGTAAATCACCTAAGCGAGGGGGAACAGCCGTCTATCGAGCTGACAGTGCTTGATAAAAGGAAGATTAGCCCCGATCAACGGAAGAAGATCTGGGCACTAATTAACGACCTATGTAGTTACACGGGAGACACTCCCGACTACTGGGAAGACGAGTTCAAATGGCGGGTGCAGACGGCTTTCGGTGAATCGCCGTTTAGCCTATCAAACTGCTCCGTCACGACAGCGAAGCGCATGATTCTAGTTATCCTTGATTTTCTCTTTGAGGAAGACATTCCTTTCAAGACCAAAATCTGGGATAGCTTACCAGATGACTTTCCACGGCAGGTACTTTGCTTAAGACACCGTCAATGTGTAATTTGTGGCAATCATGGAGCCGATTTAGCTCACTTTAAAGCGGTAGGGCTAGGACGGAACCGCCACCGCATAGACGAGAGGAAAATGTACTTTATGACGCTCTGCCGGAATCACCACCAAGAACAGCACAATATTGGGATCAATAACTTTTGTAAGAAGTACCACATTAAGCCGATCAAGCTTAGTGATGAGGACTTACTAAGATTCCACATTTTAACCAGACAAAGATTAAAGGAGTTACAAGCTAATGATTAATCGAGTAGTTTTAACTGGCCGAACTACTAAGGCCTTAGAAGTTAAATACACCCAATCTGGGATAGCAGTTGCGAGTTTTGCTTTGGCCGTCAATCGCCAATTCCGCGATAAAGATGGTAATCGGGAAGCGGATTTCATTAACTGCGTGATCTGGCGGAAGGGAGCAGAAAACCTCGCTAACTTCACTCACAAAGGTTCATTAATTGGTATTGATGGACACCTGCAAACACGAAACTACCAAGACAAAGATGGTAAGAAAGTATATGTAACGGAAGTTGTTGTTGATAACTTTGCCTTGCTGGAATCCAAGAAAGACAATGCTGAAAGCGGCTATGACCAACCGGGAGTTGAGCCACAAAATCAAGGCTTAGATTACAGCAACAATGTGTTTGGCCAACAAGCGCCAAGTGTAGATGATGTGCCTTTCTAGGAGGTAATTAAATGAGCAGATTGTTATTGGATGACTACCCAATTTTATTTCTTCCAAAGCTTGCGGAAATGCTTGGAAGTTCTGACCGTGCATTACTGCTGCAACAAATCCATTACTGGATTGAACGATCAGAAAAATATTACGACGGTCACAAATGGATTTACAACACAATTAAAAATTGGCACAAGCAGTTCAATTGGATTTCTGAAAGAACTCTTCGCAGTATTCTCAAATATCTAGAAGACGAAGGAATTCTATTAACTGGAAACTACAACAAATTAAAATTTGACCGCACGAAGTGGTACACGATTGATTACGACCGTTTGGAAGAACTAACAAATGCATTCGGAAATTCTTGCCGAATGGGTAAGGAAAATTCTGCCGAATCAAATAGGAAAAAGTTGCCAAAAGAAACTGGCAAGATTTGCCAGACCAATACCAGAGACTACTCAGAGACTTCTTCAGAGACTAACACAAAAGAACACCCCCTACCCCCTAAAGGGGGAGCTCAGGCACAGCCTGGCCATACCTTCTCCGACCAAGTCAAGGAAATTGTTGATTACCTTAACGAGAAGGCTGGTAAACACTACAAGGCAAAGACCGACAAAACTAAACGCTTGATTCATGCACGAATGAAGGAGGGCTTCACTGTTAGCGACTTCAAGAAAGTGATTGATAACAAATTGCATGATGACTGGTTCGTAAAGAAGGGCTTCATGCGACCGGAAACCCTTTTTGGAACAAAGTTTGAAGGTTATCTCAATGAAACACCCAAAAAAACATTTAAAGAAGCCCAAGAGGAGCGCTACAGCAAAGACTTCTGGGGCAATGAACAACCAACAACATCAACATCAACCTTTAGTCAAGATGATGGCGATGTACCTTTCTAAGGGGGTGAGCAAATGTACTCGACAGGAAATATCGCTTTGGATCAGATCAGAAAACTGGTGGAAGCAAAGGGAGTTGATACTTCCAAGACAGAGACTATCGAGGAGCGTGAAGCTAGAAGAAAGCGCGAGAGCCAAGATTTTATGAAGCTGTATCAAAAACAGCAAGCAAAGGAGCTGTATCAAGCTTCTTTATGGCCTAATAATCAACCATTGAAGTTCCAATTTAAAGACTGGAAGCCTAATTTACAGCCTAATCAGCAGTTAGGGCGTGAAGTGGGGATTAAAGCCTTTAATCTTGCTAAGCAACTAGCAACGACAAATCACACAGTGGTGATGTGGGGCAAACCCGGGACAGGGAAGACTTCACTAGCCCTAGCAATGCTCCAAAGTTTAATGGCAGCCGGAAAATCAGGAATGTTTGTTTCAACTTCGGAGCTTGCTTATCTCTTCCGCCTTAAATTTAGTAAGCGTGATGCAGAAGATCGCATTGACCGTGTAATCAAGCAGATGAAGAAGGCCGATGTAGTTATCCTAGATGACTTCGGGACCGAAGGTGGCATTATCAGCCGGATAAATTCTGATGGCTACAAAGGGGTTGCTCTCGACCTGCAAGAAGCAATCTATCAAGTCGCAAATGCGCGCTTTAATCAGCAAACAAACTCTTGGACGGGGTCAATGATCATCACCACTAACAATTCACGAGAAGAGCTAGAGCGGATGTATGATGGCAAGATCTTGAGTCGGCTAATACCAAAGGAAGCTGATTACATGATCGACTTTAATCAACTAAGCGATGTACGGGGGCGAGGATAATGACACTTAATCAAAAAATGATCTTTCTAGTCGGGCACTTGGTGACTTGGCATGGGAATCAATACACCTGCAGCGGTACTTACCAAGACGGGACTTGTAACTTAAGCCAAGATGGCTACTTGCAGTTTGAAGATGTACCACTTACCGAAGTGGAATTAAAGGAGGCTTAAGCATGGACGGAATCCAAGATTTTGAGACGGCGATGAATAAGGCGATGGACGACTTAGAAGATATGCGAGGAGCACTAAAAGACGGTGTACTAGCAGGAGCAAGTGATGACATTGAGTATGTAGACGATCACCTTGATTATGCTTATAACGCCTTGAGGGACGCTTACGAAGGCTTAGAAGACTTACACAACGCTTCTGACAAGGATTACGAAGGGGTGGGGTACTAATGGAACCTTTAAGAGAAGATACGTGTTACACAGTGCAATTATTTAGCGGTGATAACGGGTATTTGGCACTCCTATACGATGATGGCGATTATCTACCAGGAGATTATCCGGAAGATCAATACACGGCTTGCGATCCAACGTACATTTGCTTTGACGGTGGCCCAGCGCAATTTATTTTTAGCGCTAAAGATATCCAAAGATTAAAAAAAGAACTACCAGTGATTAATTGGGACAAAGTTTGGATTGATGAATTTGATTTTGATAATCCCTTATGGCAGTTAGAAATTGAGGATCCCAATTGGGTAGAAAACTTGGCCTGGCCAACATCAGACACATATAAGTTGACTGGGGAAATTACGGATTACGACCGAAAACTTGAACTATTGCATGACAAAATTAAAAAGATTAAAGAGGAAAGGCTAGCTAAGGTAGAAGCTCAATTAAAGTGGGAAGAAAAACACAAAGATGAACTAAGCCATAAAGACAACCAAATGCCATTTTAAAAAGCAAAAGGAAGGTAAAGACAATGAATAAAGGCGAATATATCAATCAGTATCTGGACCAATTGTATGAAATGGCTGGAAAAATTGCTGAGATGCAAGAGCAAGCTAGCGACATGAAAGACCAAGTGGAAGAGATGCGTAATCAGATCCTGAAAGGCACCCACGATTGCGTTTTTACCGGTGCTCCAAGCACTTTCAAGGGCATTGATAATGCTTCGTGGGAATTAAAGGACTCGCTAAATAACTTAGAGCGGGATCGCCTTGATTGGATCGGCAGGACAATTGAGGAGCTAAGCGGTGAGATCTATGATCTTAACGAGGAGGACTACTGATGGAAGAGTGTGAATACCATGAATATCCATTTAAGCCAGTCCCTGTGGGAGAAAGTGGTCAAGATAACGGCTGCCTAGTGCTTACTAATGTAGCCTATGAATACGATGCTAAAGATCCTAAGACTGGTAAAACGAAGCACTATCAAGGTGTAAAGGCATTGCTTTTCGTGTAAGGTAAATTTAAAGGCACTATTGCTTTAGATAAATGCCCAGTATGTAAAAAGCAATTAATGCCACACGAAGGTCGGAAATTAACGTTAGCCGAATTAGCTAAAAGAATTAATCAGAAAGGAAGATGATATATGGCGATTTAATGTGAAGTCGTCAGAAGCCTTCATCAAGACCGAAGAAATGGCCGGATTAATTGCAGCACTTAAAACAATTAAACAATTTATGGAGGAGCACAATGCCTAAAGAAAAAATTTTTATTGATGGCGATCAAATTCGAGGAATTATCATGGATGTTTTAGACACGCTAAAAAAGTATGAGGGGACCGATATAATTACGATTGCTTCAGCACTGTATACCCTGGTCCTTCTGCTGGCTAAGAATACCAATACCGATTTTGAAGATTTAAACAAATCCGCGTTAGATGCGGCTAAGCAAGTCCTAAAGCTAACGGGGTTGGATAAGTAAGTGCAGAAACAATATCACTTAAGATTTGACTTAAAACCCGTCCAGCAAGCCCGGCCACGTGCTAGGCGGACTAAGTTTGGAGTGCAACTATATGACCCGATCAAAGTTAAGAAGTTCAAGCAAGAGTTAGGATTGCTAGCTAAGCAGCAGTGGCAAAGTACAAGGGGGATTTGTGATGGATAGTAAATTTGCGTATGTAGAAAATCTGATACATGAAATTAGTCACATCGACGCTGAGCTCGAGGACCTAGCAATGGATTTACGCGAGCACCCGGAAATTGATGGTTACAGCCCTGAGCCCTGGAATGATATTAAAATCTCGGAGCGAATTTGTAGTGCACGTGAAGGTATCGATGTAATAGACAAAGCGGCTCGCTGTTTGCTGGGAGTGTACAGTGGCGCAGAAATTGGCACCTATCGCAAAACTGCGACGGTAAAAGCTGAGTGCTTCATGCCGATTGATAACGCCAGACTTGATTACTACCGCACAAAATACGGTATTACAAGCTTGGGGATCTATCAGATGGCGAAATTAGCGGTTTTAAGCCCACGATGGGTGCACAAGTCGTTTACGAGGGCCCTAATAGTTATGTAATTCCAACGCTGGAAGGCAAGATGATTATCAACCCAGGTGATTGGATTTTAACCGGAGTTGATGGGGAACATTGGGCGGTCAAAGATGAAATTTTTAATAAAACTTACAAGAAAGTAGAGGAATAATGATGACTAACGAAGAATTTATTGATTTTGCAAAGCTTAAAGTGGCTGTTATGGCAGATCCAGAGCGTTATCACCTTAATTATCATGATGTGTTTGTCGTGTGGTATGCCAAAACGTTACAGAATCACAAGGCACTGTTGTCAACGCCGTTACCTGATGATAATCATTACTACGAGGCAACATATAACGGTGACAAATGCGAGTTGTACCTGGACGTGTACAACAAAGAGCTTAACAAGTGCTACAAGATCGGAGGCGAAAATGACTGAGTATGTATTTAAATTTCCCGTCGAACCAGTGGCCCAGATGCGGCCCCGCTTTACGCGCCGGCCATATGTCCATGCTTACGACCCAGTCAAGGCCAAGCAGTACAAGCGGACCCTTGCTGAGCAGGCTAGGGATTGCTTTGCCAATCAAGCCGGCTACTATGTGGCGGCACCGCCAGTTACCGGGCCAATCAAGTTGCAACTGCGGTTCTACCGCCCAATCCAAAAGAGTGTGTCAAAAGTGGAGCACGCTAGGAGGCTGTCAGGCGTCCATAGACCGATCGTAAAGCCAGACTTGGACAATTACATCAAAAGCACGCTAGACGCGCTCACGGGGGTGCTGTGGGCCGATGATAATGCCATTATCAAGTTAGAGGCCGAAAAATTTTACTCGGACCAGCCACGCGTTGAAATTGTGATGGAGGTTGAGGATGACGATGATGAAGATTGATCTTAATGACAAGTGGTGTATTACTTCCAGCAATCATTGCAATGTGATCTTGGTTAAGAAGTCAGGGCACTTGCAGAAGGACGGCACACCAGCTGGGCAGAAGTTTTACTACCAGAGCTTTGGGCAAGCTGTTAAAGACTGGATCCAGAAGGCGGCTATCACTGAGGACATCAATTCATTTCAAGAACTCGCTAACTTCATTGACGGCAAGTTGAAAGCCGTTGAGCTAAAGATTGACCAGCGGATGGGAGATTGCAAATGAAGCAGCTACCTTTATGCGTTGGGATCATCTGTGTCACAGCAGTGATTATCACGATGATCATATGTAAAGTTGACCCAGCCAATGTAGGTATCGGGGTTTTGGTGATAGTAATGATTGCACAACTTTTGGAGGATTGAAATTGAAGTGGAGGAATTGAAATGACAACAGAAGAATTAATATCAGCCATGAACAAGATTGGTGACGAAATACCAGCAGGAGAACACAAGATCAAGATTAAACTCCGTGAGACCAGTGATCACCGCGACTTTAAGATCAGCTTTGATAAGGAGGCTGATCCCCAGAAGCTCAAGAAACTTCAACAGCTATTATACGAGTGGCAAGCGTCGGGTGTCAGGCTTTATCGTGTCCGGATCCCAGGGCTTAACTCAGACAACGGTCCACAGTATCTAACTTGTAGGTATGATATTCATGGCCGTGTGTTTGCTTGTGCGTTAAATCATAGTTTGAAGCAGAAATTCACACGTGATGAATTGGACCAACTGTGCAATGACTTGCGTTTTAAGGGGATCGGATGGTTTGAAGCACTTATGCGGTCTGGAGTTGAGGAGGTAGCTAATGAGTAACATCTACTACGTCAAGATTGGCGACCACAATTGGGTAAAAAGCTATGCAGGGAGGCACGCTACCATGTTTTCTGCGAAGATCGTTCCAGATCAGTTAGTGGTGACTGACAACTTAGATGAGGCTATGATTTTCCACTACCTTGATCCAGCAAGGAGAGTAGCTGAGGCATTCGGTGGCACAATCTACGCACCTAAGGGTAGGCTGGCACCAATTAGTGGTGAGGAGGTCAAGGATGATGCTTGTTAGAGGAAGGGTTGAGAAGCAAGGCAAAAAGTTTATTATCCATAATCCGTCAATGCCGAACTTTGATGACTATATTAGTGACCTGGCTGTCATGTTCGATATGTACCCAACCAAGGACGATCGGCAATTGCATGAGGTACGCAAGGCGATAGCACTGATTGATGATTTTCAGCGAGTAACCGGACAAGCAGTGGAACTCGTTACCCCGATGAAGGGGCGCTTTAGGGTGGCGTTACTAGGGCACAAAGGCATATTTGAGAGAAAGGACGTTAATTACAAAATCGAGGAGTGAGGAAAGTATGGGGTGGGCACACGAGGTCCATAAATTGAATGACGCTTTGGACCGATTACAGAAAAAATACCCAACAATTTACTGGAAGGGTGACTGGGATGACGAGATGCCAGTTGATGACTCAGATTTTCAAGTTGTTCTGGAGTTTCGACAAAAGCTTCAAGGCAACGTTAAAGAGTACCATTTGCCGGGGATCGATAATCAAGACGTGTACGAATTTGTCAGTAAATTTCCATTTATCGAAGCAGTTAGAAATAATTTTGGAATTACTTATACCCAAGCAAGAATGCTAATCGAAAAAAATACTAGATTGCACAAGCATTATCGATCTAAGCGCACGCAGTTATCTCAAATTGCGATGTTTGACCAAGAAGCGAAAAAGGTTAAATTCTTCAATTCGATGGCACAGGCAAGCAACTACATTGGAGTTAGTCGATCAGCAGTAAAGATGCGGGTACAAAAACGGCACGGTGCACCGCCAATTTCAGATAGGTATCAAGTTAAGCGCAGACTATGGTACTACGTAGACGGGGGCTTTGATTGATGGGAGTGAGGAAATTGGAATTGTTCGAGAAGGTTGACGAAAAAAGAGTGATTCGGGAAGTACGAGCTTTCTTCTTCCATGACGGTTTAGGAGAAGTTACCTACGCTAAGATTGAGCGTGAAGCAAATATCATGCTTGGCTTAACTGGCTTGTCAGGGGACGTTACTGGGATTCGGGGAAGTGCCAAAGGTAATTCGGCAGAAGAGCGCCTGCTGAATGCCGATGAGTATTACCGGGCATATAACGGCATTAAAATTGCGATTAAATCGTGTCACTATCCAAGTGACGTCATTTTAGATAAGCGGTATCTCAAACACTGGGTAATTAGCAAAGTCATGGCCGAATTAAACTTGAGTGGTAACGCTAGTTACAGCAGCGCCGACCATCGAGCGATTTTTGAATTTGTCGAAGTCATTGCCAAGATCAAAAGCATGCTCAATATATCCGATCAAGTCATACCAGATTTTACCCAACAAAAAAGTAGGGCAAAAGTAGGGCAAATCTAGGGTAAAAGTAGGTCAAATCTAGGGCACTACTAGGGTAGATTTCTTTATATAATGGTATCGTCAAGAAATTGGCAAAGCGAATTCGATGAAGACTCCTTTAAATCTAGGTTTTAAGAAATCACGTGCGGCTGGGCACTAGGTTGGTTCGATCCCAACCGTGATTTTTAAGCCAAGTCCCGTAGGTGGGCACCTCATGTTTTTTTCAACCTTTATCGGGGTGGCAAAAGCGGATTGACAGTAATTCAAGTATCCCACTTGGCTTTTTGGGGCAAAATTAAAAAAGGAAGAAGGTTTAACCCCCTAATTCAGTTTTTTGATAGTTGCCCCCTGATGTCTTACAGCAAGCGAATTGGCAATCTGATTAATTAACTCCTTTAAAAAATTTACCATTGAAACCACAATTTATTGTCCATGGATTGCAAGGGTCGCTCCCTTCTGTAAGGCCTGCCCGTAATGGGCAACTGGATTTCATTTGTTTCTTTCTGAAATAGTATCAAATCAATCTGTTCTTCGTTTCAGCCCGGGGAAGCTCGGGTTTACATACCAACGGTTAAGTTACAAGTTCAAATCTTCGACGCCGTTGACTGTGGCGTGCTTTAAATACAATTTTAATCAAAGGAAGGTGAAAAAATCCTTCTTCTTTCGATCATTAACACCCGCGCCACTTAATATCGCTTTATGTTGGAACTGGAAGCTCGGTGGTGCCCATGTCGTCGCACGACGTTTCTCAATGTTAAAAATTTCCAGGGTAGGTTCGACTCCTGCAAGCGATGTTCCAGTAGCACTCCTTAATTACACTGTAAGTTGATCTCTCAAGATATTTTGCTACTGGATTTGCCTTGATAGTTCAAAGAAGAATGCTGGTCTCCAAAACCAGTGATGACGGTTCGATCCCGTCTCGAGGCGTTGCCAAATGGCAAAATAAAATAAACTGCATAGTGGGTCCACAGCAATGTGGACTTTTTTTGTGTTATGAAACAAACAAAAAGTTATGGCTTGGTGACTGGAGCCGAGCACTACATGTTAATTCAAGCTGAACATCACTTTGAAAGGCTACATCGTAAAAAGAAAAGAAGAGTTAGACATAAAAATGAGCCTACTAACCGCAATCAAAACACAAGCACAAATTACTGATACGGTATTGATTAGTTTTTCAATGGGAAAAGACAGCATTGCAACAATGGACCTTTGCTTTAAGTATTTTAAACGTGTTCAACCGTTTTTTATGTACATGGTGCCCAATTTAGAGTTTCAAGAAGAAGCTTTGGGAAAGTACGAGCGCCACTACAATACGAAGATTATTCGGGTGCCCCACTTTGAAACTTCCGATTTCTATCGCTACGGTTCATTTCGGGAACCCGATTTTTCAGTTCCCCGGGTGAAAATTAAGTGGATATACGACTACTTACGCAGTCAAACGGGTATTTACTGGATTAGTGGCGGTGAGAAGATTAACGATTCAATGGTTCGCCGTGCGATGTTGAAAAACACGGGAAGTATTAATGAGAAGCGAGGACGTTTTTTCCCAATTATGTATTGGTCGGATAAGGACGTGAAGAAATATATCGAGCTTAATCACTTGCTTTATCCAAAGTTTAATCAAGAGTTAGGATTCAGCTTCCATAGCTTAGCTGGAAAAGAATTAAGTGCGATTAAGAAAATTTACCCAGAAGACTATCAGCGAATAATTAAGTTCTTTCCCGAAGCCGAAGCAGGCGTTTTACAGTACGAGAATTACAGGTAAGGAGTTGAATAAAAGTGTATTGGGATCCAAATTCAAAAGAAGCACAAGAGATGATTAGAAAATCTAATGAAAGAAATAGCCGCATGATGAGAAGGTATGCCTTAAGGGAAAAATACAAAGCACAAGGTAAAGATTTTCGGGCAGTGCTTGATGCCAACGCTGATCCTAGAATTAAGAGCTTGAAGAAACAAATCGTTAGCGAATATCAAAAACAAAATAAAGGCATTTCTAGAAAGCAAGCTGAAATTGATGCTATGACTAAATCACGATTTGGTAGGCAGTTTTCAACTATGTTTTACCAATACGATGATCCAGTTGATGAAATTATTAATAAAATAAATCGTAGACGTGTCCATAAAGGGCTGGCTAAATACAAAGTTGGTGGACACGCTAGTTCTGGTCATTCTGGGGGGTAGTTTGATTGGCGAAGGAATTACAACAATTTGAGTACGGAAAGATTACCAGAGATAAGATAAAACTAGCTGATTACAATCCGCGAATTATTGATGACAGTCATTTAAAAAAAGCTAACTAAGGCAATTCGTGAACACGGGCTAGTAACACCGCTGATTTGGAATAAGCGTACCGGAGTGCTAGTGAGTGGTCATCAGCGATTAGCAGCGGCGGACAAGATTTACCGTAAGAAAGATTATGAAGTTCCCGTAGCAATCATTGACGTAGACGAGAAGACGGAAAAGACCCTTAACGTGCAACTTAACAATCCGTCCATGCAAGGGAGTTGGGATTTAGGCGCCTTAGCTGATTTGACTGATGACGGAATTAGCTTTGATGATATGGGCTTTGATCCGGCTGATATTGACTTCATGTTCGATGGTGAAGTTACTTTTGATAGCGAAACGGAAACTGTTCTTGGAAAGCGAGATACGCCTTTAGACGATGAAGTAGAAGATGAGAAGGACAAACTTGCCGAAATTGCCAGTTTTGAAGGTAAGCAAGGCAAAGAAGGTCTAGAAAAGTTCAATCAAAAGAAAGCCGATTTTAGGCATAAAGATCAAGACAACACCATTATTAATTTCTATACGAAAGTGGTATTTCCCGATAACGATACTAAAAAGGCGTTTTATCGTAAAGCCAACATTCCAGCGAATGAAGAATTTATCACTTTCGATCAAGTTAAACGATATTTTGAAAAGGAGTGATTTAGATGAGCCAACAGCTTAATTTATTTGATTTTGCAAATACAAGGCGAGGAACCCGGGCGACTAAACACGCTTCAACAGGTCACAGTGGAGGCTAGGTCGTGAGTTTATGCCAGGAAATAAGAAATTAAACGAAAACACCTACGAGCAAGTTAAAAATTACCTTATGGCAGGCTTGACCTTAAAAGATGCCTTAGCATTAGTAGATATAGCCTACACAACGTGGAATGGTTACGAGCGCAAAGATCCGTCCCTTCGTAGAAAAAGGAAACAGTGGCAAGGCATGTTGAAAGCCCAGGCTAAGTTGAACATTGCTAAGTATGTATATGGTGACAAAAGGAGCGGTATTGAGCCCGATCCTGCATGGAGCCGTTACTTACTAGATGAGATCGAGAAGCAAGAAACTAAGGCAATACAGAACAATTTATCAAAGGCACGGATTGAACGTTTGAAGGCTGAAACAGAAAGGCTAAAGTTTGAAACTAAGCAATTGAGCGAAAACGATAGTCTTACTAAGATTGTCTTTACTGACGATTTAAAGCCAGATGCGGAGGTGGACAATGACGGAGCAGAAGAATAGCCTAAATTCACTCGTGGGTGGTGGCTATTACGACTTCTGGCACGACAAACACTTCTACCGGGTCGTTAAAGGAAGCCGGGCTAGCAAAAAATCCAAGACGACTGCTTTAAACTTAATCTATCGTCTAATGAAGTACCCGTGGGCGAACATTTTAGTCATTCGGCGTTACTCAAACACTAATCGTCAGTCAACCTACGCTGACTTATGTTGGGCTATCCACCATTATGGAGCGGATAGCCTTTTTAAATGCAATCCATCAATGCCAGAGATTATCTACTTGCCAACTGGACAACGGATTATCTTTCGGGGACTTGATAAAGCCTTAAAACTGACTTCAATTACCGTAACTCAAGGTTATCTGGCTTGGGTATGGGTGGAAGAAGCCTATGAGATTGAAAGTGCCGACAAGCTGGAAACGATCCAAGAAAGTATTCGGGGGCGAATTGATGCACCAGATGCTTTCAAGCAAATCACCATCACGTTCAATCCGTGGAACGGTCGTCACTGGCTTAAACGGACTTTCTTTGACCCAGAAACACGGAAAGATGATGTATTTTCTAAGACCACTACTTTCCGCTGTAACGAGTGGCTCGATGACAAGGACCGGAAACGGTACCTAGATTTATACCGGACTAATCCAAGACGGGCAAGGGTCGCCGCTGACGGTGACTGGGGCGTGAGTGAAGGTTTGGTATTTGAGAATAACGTAGAGCAGATTGAGTTCGACCCGATGGCAAAGATTACCGAGTGTGGAGCAACTGCCTTTGGCTTGGACTACGGCTTTGGGAGTGATCCGACTGCCTTTGTGGCAATGGCCGTAGATAAGCAGCACCGGGAAATCTGGATTTACGATGAGATGTACGCTTACCACCAGACCACACCAGAAACGGCTAACTGGCTGAAAGAGAACGGCTATCAGCGGGCGATTATCTATGCTGATAGTGCTTCACCAGAGCGAACGCAACAATTGGTGGATTTAGGAATTAGTAATGCTATGAGCGTGTCTAAGACCCCGATTGAAGCCGGGATTGATCAGCTTTGGCAATACAAGATTCATGTCCACCCAAAGTGTGAGAACGTCTGGAATGAGTTTAATAACTACGTCTTTGACAGTGATTCCATCGGGAATACCTTAAATCGCCCTAAGGACGAAAACAATCACGAAATGGACGCTATCAGGTATGCTATGCGCCAGTACATGGACGCTTATGACGGAAGCGTTGGCGTTGATTGGAACGATCAATATCACATTGCCCAAGAAATGGGGGTTGAAATTTGAGTAAACGAAGAAATTTGAGTAAACGAAGAAATATGAAGCACATTCGCTTTGAAGGTGAAGCAAATCTGGTCTATCAAATGCCGCGTGAGCGTTTTGAAGCAGTGAAAGAAGCACCAATTGGATTATTCGAAATTGCTTATAAGTTCATGAATCATCACGTTAGTTTTCAAGTGCCGCGTCTAAACAAGTTGATGGATTACTACGAAGCAAAAGGGCGAATTAAGAAGTGGGCTGGGCCTAAGAATCCACATTCAGCACACAATCGGATTTCGTCCGCTTTTGCACGCTACATTACTAATCTGCGAGTTGGTTATTTTCTGGGGAATGATATTCAATACAAAGTCACACCAGATGAAGACAGTAATCAATCCTTAGCAGACGACTTAGAGCAATTACTGACTGACTACAATCAATCCAGTGACGAAGCTTACATTGATGAAATGATCAAGAAGGACTTGTCCATTACTGGGCGAGCTTATGACTTAGTCTTTGCGAACGAAGGTGACACGACCTTAAATTTAGCGAAGATTGATCCAACAACCGCTTTTGTGGTCTATGATGATTCAATTAAGGCTAAGCCTTTGTTTGCGGTCAGATACTATCAAACTGGGATTTTAAATGAAGACCTGGTCGAACAGTATGAGATTTACACGGATGAGTTCTTATACAAATTCCACACTGACGGTGGCTTACCTAATTCCAATGCGCCAGTAGATAACGCCGTGCTTGATGAATCAATTCCCCTTTTCTTTGGACGGGTACCATTGACGGAATACGCCAACAACGAGGAGCGAATGGGTGACTGGGAGCCAGAACTTGACCACCTAGATGCCCTTGATATGGCCGTTTCTACAATGGCTAATTTCCAAGAGGACTTTAATTCTGCTGCACTAGTGGCAACTGGAGAATTTGCCAGAAAAACTGATCCGGTTTATAAGCAGGATGATAATGGGAATATCATGCGAGACAAGTCGGGCAATCCAATTATCGAAATTCCGCCACATCCAATTATCCACACTAATGACCGGATTTACTGGCTTAAGCCGTATTTAGAGCGGACTGGCGTTGATGGAAGCAAGCAACTTGTCATGCCGTCATTGCAATACCTGACTAAGCAATACGATTCCACTGGGTGGTCAACTTACACGAACTTCTTAATTAACGAAATCCATAAGTACACCAACTCACCGAACGTCAATGACCCTAACTTTGCAAGTAATGCTAGCGGGGTCGCAATGAGTTACAAGTTGTGGGGGAGCGATCAAGAACGGAAAGTTCAAGAAGCATTATTTAAGAAGTCACTGAAAGGCCGCTTAAGTGCCACTGTCCACTACTGGATTGCTAAGTCCGACCTAAAGGCAGGGATCAAAAATGAGGATAACGTGGTGGCAATGATTAGTCCTAACTTCATGCCAAACTTGCCAAAGAATGACGATGCCACCGCTCAATTGATTCAAATCTTGCAAGCAACCAATCTTTTCAGTGCGGAAACAATGCGAGAAATGGCAGAGCCAATCACCGAAGTTTCAGCAGACGCTGAACAACAGCGGGTAGACGACCAAGAGAAGCACCGAGCAGACCTTGATTCCCAGCAACAAAGCGGTGACTTTGGAATTGGACGTATTTTCAGCAATGGTAAGTTACCGAATGAAGCACCAGACGAGGATGAGAGCTAATGGACGATCAAGAATGGTTAAACCGCCTGCGGAAGGTATTCAGTCCAAGTGACCCTGCGATCAAAGAGCTGGAAAGTCTAATTGATGAGTATCAGCGTAATCAAGAGCGTAACTTGGCTTATTACCTATCAACGGACTTGAAAGCACCCGCTGATCAAACTGACAAGGAAGCGATCATGAACGTTTTACGTCAGCTAAGCGAGGAGACAGTCACAGAAGACCAGAGAGCCGTTTTAAGCGCCTTAATTGATAACTCGCCCAATTACACCAACGCTGACCTTGCCAAGCTAAATAGCCGGGCTAATGTGGCAGAAATGGGACTAATGATTGGTGGTGCGTTAGCAGTGCTGAAAGACCAGATTTATCAGCGAGTGATGAATCTTGAGGGAAGGCAGTATAAAGGCTATAACCCCCAGTTACGGCGCAAAGCTTTGTTTAAGACCGCCGTCAAAGCGGGTAAAGCTGATGATGACTTGCCAACAATTTTCAAGCACATGCAAAGTCTGTCGATTGACTTGGACAACGTAATTGATTACCAAGTACAGAATCATATGAATCCACATTCCTTAGGAAAAGCAAGTGAAGAAGCACTCCAGGTCAAGAAGTGGAAAGGCCAGACAGAAGAAAGTTATCGAAAAGCCAAAGCAAACGCTAAACGAATCTTTCTGACCGAAGGCAAGGCCACACAAATTAAAGAAACTGCTAAATTCTATCGGAGTAAAGGCTACTCACGAGCGAAGGTCGTATCACGTCATAACACTCACGTTTGCCGTTTCTGCGAGGGAATGGACGGTACAAAAGTTAAAATCGACAGCATTGTAGTCGGTATTAACGTGCCACCATTTCACCCACGTTGTGCATGTAACATCATTCCGGCTGAAACACCAGTCAAGGAAGCACTGGAAGACTTAGGATTGTGAGGGATAATTAATGGATAATGGAAAATTTGTTAAATTGGCAGAACGCTATGTTAAAGAAATGGAAGGTTTGCCTAACACTCGTGATTTATTTATTGTCTGGCTTTCAAAAATTGCTGGAAATAATAAGTGCATGATTGGTGCAGACGGTAGTAATGATTATTGGGAAGTAACTTACATCGATAAAGCGTTTGTAAAAGATGAATTCGGTGTGGATGACTGGGACAATGAAATTAACGATCCCGATTATGATCAACCACTGCATTTCATCATTGATAAATACAGCTTCGTAAAAAAAGAATACAAATAAAAGAGGTTTAGCATTTTCAAAATGCAAAACCTCTTTTTTCATGCCTTCAAACGTGCTGACAGGCGTAAAAGAGCGGACGGGTTTCCTCGACGGAGGTTAAACGGAATTCATCGACGGATGTAAAACGGAGGTATTGATAATGGAAAACGAAAATGAAGTTCAAACTCAACAGCCTGTACAAGAACAGGATAATCAGCCAACTCAAAACGAGGGGCAAGAAGAGAAGCCTAAAGTAGAGTTCACACCTGAACAACAAGAAGCTATTAACTCTTTGATTGCTGAAAAGGTTGCAAAAGTGAAAGCTAAGTCTGATGCAAAAATACAAGCGAATAACCAAAAAGCTGAGCAAGAAAAGAAAGATGCAATTCAAAAAGCAATTGCACGTACTAAGATGTCAGCCGAAGAACGGGCTAAGGCTGAGGCGGAAGACCGCCGGAAAAAGTTGGAAGCTGATAAAGCCGAATTGGTAAAGATGAAGCGTGAACTAAGTACCAAGTCAATGCTGATGGACAAGGGAATTAGCGCTGATATGTTACCGCTAATTATGGGTAAAGACGATGAGGAAACTCAACAAAATCTTGCTTTACTTGATAACTATGTAAAGGCGGAAACTCAAAAGGCCGTTAATAAATTGATGGCTGGTCACCATACGGGAATCGGAAATACCGGGAACGGTACTCAAGTAACTGGTGATAATCCATGGTCAAAGCAAGCCTGGAATCTCACTAAGCAACAACAAATTATTGCAAGTAATCCAGAACAAGCCCAACAGATGATTGCCCAAGCGCAACCAACGGGCTACTACATTCATTAATTAAGAGGTGTATATAAATGGCAGATATTCAAACCGCTACTAAGTTAGCAGATATGCAAATCCCTGAAGGTTGGGCACAATACACGGCGCAACGGTCAGTGGAACAAGATCAATTCTTTACTTCCGGCGTAATCAAGGCCGTGCCACAAATTGCAAGTGCCTTTACTGCCGGTGGTTACTTAGGTAACATGCCTTTCTTTAAGCCACTAGCAGATACTGACGCTCAAGTGGCAACAGATGAAAACGACTTAACCCTTAACACGATTGCTACGGGAGTATCACAAGCTCGGAAGCTAGGTTTTGATCAAGCTTGGTCCGCAACTGACTTAGCCGCTGAATTAGCGGGCGCTGACCCACTGACGGCAACTTCTAACAGTGTGGCTGATTACTGGCGTCACTTTAACGAAAAGATCATGTTGAAGACTTTAGACGGCGTTTTTGCTTCTGATACTATGAAGAAAAATAATCAGTTTGACGCTACCGCTAAGGGCTCAACGGATTCGACTTTCTCTCTTAAAAACTTTAACAAGGCGCGTTTCCAACTTGGTGATCGTTACCGTGATTTAACAATGGTCGTAGTACACTCCGATATTTTGGAACAACTTCAAAACGCCAACGTGGTGGACCCAAAGACTAACGTAATCCTTAATACTGGTAACTTACCAACTCAAGTTGTAGCGCCGAACCCTGGTGACACGATTAAGGGTGTCAAAATCGTTGTTGATGATTCACTTCCAGTTAAGAGCGGGGTTTACACATCTTACTTGTTCGCTTCTGGTGCTTTTGGCTGGTCAGAATTACCAGTAGATAATGCAGCGGCAACTGGCCGGGATGAATTACGCTTCCACGGGGTAGATTACTTAGTAAATCGCCGGCGTTTTGTCCTTGCTCCTGCTGGTATGTCTTGGAATGAATCAGCATTCCAAAATGATGCAATGCCTTCCAACAATAATAAACAAGTGCCTTATCCTGGTATGGACGCACTCGCAAACGGTAAGTATTGGACTCGGGTCGCTGATCCTAAGTTAATTCCATTTGTTAAGTTCACAACCTCTGCCGAAGCAATCACGCCAGCACAAACTACAACGGCTTCTACTGGATCTGACTAGAGGTGATTAAATGACGGACTTGGAACGGATTAAGCGGTTGTTAGGCGTTGAATTAGACGAGGACGACACTGAACGGGTTCAAGTCTACATTGAGAATGCCAAACGAATGATTGCAAACTACTCCGAAGGCTATATACAGCTTCAAAAAGACGTGGACCAAGAAAATCAAGGTGACGATTTTCCAAGCGAACTCAACTGGATTGTTGATGAGTTGGTGCTTGGCATGTTTAATCGATTCCACAACGAAGGCATGAAGTCAATTTCCGAAGAAGGATTGACTATCAACTACGGGAATGGCATTAAGGATTATCTTGACGCTATTCAAGGGTGGGTAGATCAACAAGCGGAGAAGAATACTGGCGAGATTGTGGGGTGGTAAAATGCGCTACGATCAATCAGTAACTTTGATTCAAAACCAAGTCAACGATGATGATGATTCACTGGACCAAGTGGTGACTGATGTTAAAACACCAGTTAAAGCTAACGTCCAGTCAACAAAGGTCACGACTGCGAGTGGTAAGACCTTCCGATCATTAATTGTCCGAGTCTATGGTGATTACCAAGCCAATCAAATTCAAATTGGATCCAAGATTTTCGAAGTCCAAGATACCAGCAAACATAATTGTCGGACTGACTTCACTTTGATTACGAATGAGGTGATTTTCCATGGCTAATAACTATGATCAATTACCTAGAGTTGATTTTGAGGTCAGTCTAAGCGATTTTAAGCGCCTTGAAGCTATTGCAAGGAAAATGGAAGCACTTGGCTTTGAAGGAGCTTATGCGGAGTTTCAGCGGGAATATCAGCGAGCTAAGGAGAATAGCTTAATGTTTATCCGCAATGCCGCTGCCGATGAGGTTGATGAAGCCCAGAAAATCGAAAGTCGTCAAGTTGGCCACAGTAAATCGGGATATATTCCGACTGGTACCTTGCAAGGGAGTATTACTCCGCAATTTAGCAAGGGTGGTCTAAAGGTGAGCGTTGTTCCGTTAGCAACGACTGAACAGGCAGAACAAGCCCGTCAGCACGCTAAGCAAGGGCGACAACGACACTTTCAGCCTGGCAAAGCTCAAGGTGTCCACTACTATGGTGTTGATGTGGAATTTGGTAATAGCAAGATGAAAGCCGAGCCGTTTATGAAGCCAAGTGGCGAGAAAGTAGCGGTGAAGCTTGACGGAGAGTTTGAAGAAGCAATGAGGAGGGCAATTAATGGCTAGTCCAGAAGAAGATATTTTAAGTACCGTTAAAAGTGCCTTGAAAGACCTTACGGTGCCTTCTTACTTTGAAGGGCACAAACATTTACCAGCCCTTCCATACATCACGATTAGTCTTTCAAGTGTTCAGGAACAACACCAATTACGGACCAAGGAAGTAATCAAGGCCACGTTGGCAATTGACCTTTATATTGACCCCGCTAAGACAGGGCAAGCTTATTCCATTGGTCGAGATATGATTAATCGGTTGCAGAAAGTACAAGGTAAGGAATGGTGGTCACAGTACAATGATTACTCACTGCGAACCTTACAAAATGAAATTAATGGTCAGCCTGTATTAAGGCTGGCCTTTTTAGTTGACTATCTAATCTACTCAATTAAGAGAGGAGCATAAAAATGGCAGATACTACTTTTGACACGTCTGAATTACAAGACGCTAATTTGATCCTTTACGGTATTAAGTTCCCTTGGGACAAGAAGGAAGACCCAATTCAAATGCTGGGGCAACAAGCCGCCACTTCAACCACTAATGCACCAACAATTTCAAGCACGAACTTAAAGAAAGGGGTTGTCCACGCTCCGGGTTCTCGGGCAGAAACCTTTGTTGTTGACTCTTACTGGAAAAAGATCGGAGACAAGATTCAAGCTGGCTTGGAACGGGCAGTTAAGCTTGGCATTAAAGTTGGCGTTTGGCGGATTGACTTTAACCAAAAGGTCGCCGATCCAGCTAAGCCGGGTTCCTTTGTGGTTCCAGCTAAGTTCGGGATGTGCTATCCAAACGGGGTGCCAAACACAGAAGCGGTCAATAACTTAAATCACGCCAACATCACTTACAACGTCGATGGAAACACGACTGACGGAGTGCTTAAGCAAGAAGAATTAGACGAAGAACTTTACACGACAGGGCTTCAATTATCCGCATTTGCTCACAACACGGATATTGGGGGCACAATTGATCCAGAACCAACGCCACTGGAAGCTTACTTGAAGGCAAACGGTTCACCATCTACCGCAGCTGGTCAATCAACTTCTAGCGCAAACAGCTAATTTAGGAGGATTTAATTCATGGCAAGTTTAACGATTAATAACGAAGTTTACGAAGAAAAACTTAATTATGCTTTCTACAATCAACTAAAGAATGACCCAGACTTAAAGACCAATACTCGGGACGGCTTTTCCAATTTTATTGACAAGCTCCTAGACGGTGACTTGGATATGATTATCAAGTTCCACTGGCACGCTTTGGCTTGGTTTAAGCGTAATCAACCGGCAGAAAATAAAGTGTTTGAAGCGCTTGAACAAACCGTCTTTACTGATGATGAAAAGACCGACCAAGAAATCACCAACATCATTGAAGCTTTGAAGGCTGACGGTTTTTTAGCCCGGAAGTTATCCAAATACTTGAAGGATCTCAACAAGTCAGCGGATCTAATTCAAAAGCGGATCGATGGCATGGAAGACGGGGACAAGAAGGACGAACTGGAAATGGGACTGGAACAAATCCAGGATCAAATCGAACAGGTCAAGAAACTCTTAGCCGAGCCCGACTCCTCGCCGAAGCCCGAAGAATCGGACTCTCAATTAACGAACTAGATGAGCTTAGTCCTAAAGAGTTTGAAGCGGTAAGGCGGGGCTACTACTTAAACTTGGCTGACCAGCGGGAGCAAATGCTGATTGCCAAGCAAGTACCCCAGCCGACGATTCCGACAAGCCTTGACGCTAATGCTTATGGCGAACTAATCCAGAAGCTATTCAAGCGCAACAAGGAAATTACAGAAGAATTAGGCAAGGATCAGCAAACAAGCAGTCAGCCTAAACTAAATCCAATTCAGCAGAAGTTTATCGAATTAATGCAAGGAGGTGACAATTAGTGTCAGTTGTTGAAAAGATTTTTGCTTGGCGAGTTCGGGACGAAGCAACGGGCCCAATGGAACGAATTAAAAACGTGGCTAGCGAATCTAAAGACGCTGCTATGAAAGCCGCCGAAGAAGTTGCAACTTCTGGTGATAAATGGAAAGAGATGGCAACGAAGGCGCAAGAAGCTGGAACTAACGTTTTTGAAAATCTTCAAAAGCAGAAACGAGCCGCTGAAGATTATCGTGATGGCGTTAAGCAAGCTTTAAACAGCGCCAAAGAAGCCGTTGATCTTTATGAGGACAAGCTTAAACAAGTACCGAAACTTTACGGGACCAATTTTGAAGTAAAGGTCAAGGACGCTGAATTGATTGAACTTCAAAGGAAAATCAACGACGTCCCTAAGCTTTATCAGGTCGCCTTAAAGATTCGCAACTTATCGGATTTAAAAGAATTTGTATCTAACGTCACTAAGGTACCGAAGCTGAAAGAAATGGTCTTAAATTTAAAGGGCAATTTCGGTAGTAAGCTTAAGGAAACCCAGGAGCAAGTTGACCGGGCAAAGCATTCGTTTTCTGATTTGAAGAATGTTATGAGCGGTACTTTTTTAGGTGGCGCAATCCTAAATGGGGTCTATTCCATCACCAACGGGATTAAGGAAATGGCCGCTGCTGGTATGGAGTACGACGTCCAACAGCAGAAAATGCACCAAACTTGGCTAACGCTGACTGATGATGCAGGCAAAGCTAAAGGAATGGTCAACACTATTAACGACTTAGCGGTTAAGACTGGTCAAAGCCGGGATTTAGTTAATGAGTTAGAGCAAGGATTCTATCACTTACACTCAAGCAAGACTGAATCTGACAGCTTAACCAAGTCCATGCTTAACATGGGTGATGCTGTTGGTTTGACTAGTGAGCAAATGCGCCAAGTCGAACAGGACATGGTACATGGTTTGGCAACTGGGAAAATCACACAAGGTGAGCTGAATCAAATTGGGATGTACTTCCCGATGATTGATGAAGCGATGGCTAAACACTTCGATACGAGTGTCAAGGGAATGCGTAAAATGGCTTCGGCCGGAAAGATTAGCGCTAAAGACCTTGAAGAAGTCTTTAATCAACTTGGTAGTGGTAAATACAGTAAAGCCGCTGACAACATGATGCAATCCATGTGGGGGATGCAACGGACAATCCGAACGCAAACACCAGCATTAATCGGGGCGTTTGAAAAGCCATTCTTCAACATGAAGAATCCACTATACTCCAATATTTCCAAGTGGTTGCTTGATCCAAAGACCCAAACTGAATTTAAGAACGCTGGGAAGGTAATTTCTGATGGTATTAACGCTTCAATTACTTTTACAAGTGACGTTACCAAGCCGCTAAGAGTTGTTCTAGATTTAGTTGGTAAGTTAGCTAAGGCAATGACGCCAGGCGTCTTTAAAGGCATGGGAGCTTCATTCCAACTTATGGGTGATGAGGCTAATCTCTTTGCCAAAGCTCTTAAAGCCGTTTTTGACTTTCTGGGAGACTTACTAAAGGAAATTGGCAAAGTTACCGGATTAGACAAGCACTTTCAAAAAGGGACCGAAGGCGCAAAGTTTTTAAGTTCTGCGATCAAAGCAGTATCTTTTGCGATTGGGGATTTTATGGGTCCGATGATTGCAGTTAAAGGTGCTATTTTGGGATTTGCTACTGCTGCTAAAGTTGTACGGGGAACGATTCTAGCTTGGGATTTAGTCCAAAAAGCATTAAATGTTGATTTAGCGCTGAATCCAATCGGAATTGCAGTTGTTGCTATTACGGCTTTTGTGGCTGGGATTGTCTATGCCTACAATCACTGTAAAACTTTCCGCGATGCCGTAAACAAACTTGGTAAAGACTTAAAAAACGTCTTTACTGGGAAAGCTGGCTGGGAGAAGTCTTTAGTCAAGAGCTTCCAGAATGCCAAAAAGAGCGTCCAGAACTACTTTAAAGATCAAGCTAAGGAACAGCAGAAGGCGGAAAGAGAAGCCGAGAAGCAACGCCAGAAGCACTATAAAGAGCTTGCTAAATTACGTGACAAGTACGAGCGAGAACTCAAAAAGGCCGTTCAAGATCGATGGAAGGATATTAAAAAGTACGCCCAAAACGGGATGAATAATACCCACAAAACAATCGAGAACAGTCAAAAGGCGATTGAAAAGTCATGGGATCGTGGTTGGAAAGCGATCGGCAAGTTCTTTAGTAACATTTGGCACAGCATTAAAAATACTGGTCACGGAGGTATGAACTCGGTAAAGTCAGTCATTTCGAGTTCCTTAAATAAGATTGATCGACTTTGGCGGAGCGCTTGGAATGGATTGAAGAATTTCTTTATTGGAATTTGGAATGATATTAAAGCAGGCGCACAAGCCGGTATGAATGGCGTTATTAGCGTTATTAACGCTGGAATTGGCGCCATTAACAAGGTTTGGTCTTTCTTTACTGGTCATAATGCACTTGGCAAGTTAAGCAAAGTTCATTTTGCTCAAGGTGGTGTGGTTCACCGCCACTTATCAGTAATCAATGACGGTGAAGGTCCCGACTGGAAAGAACTTGTTCAAATGCCATCCGGTGAGTTATTTATGAGCCAAGAGCGCAATTGGACAGGTTACTTGCCAGAAGGCGCCCGTGTTTACTCTGGGCCAGAAACCCGGGAGATTATGAACGCCGCTGGAATTGATCATTATGCTACTGGCGGAATTGTTGGTGGCCAACACTTTGCTAGCGGTGGCATTGTCGGTAAAGCCGTTGATTGGGCAATGGATAAACTTGACGATATCACCAGTTGGTTTGGCGATAAGTTTGAGATGATGATTAAGTTCATGGAACACCCAGTACAAGCCACAAAGCAATTACTAGATAACGCTACTAGTGGCATGTATGGAGGTTTAAAGAACTTTGGCGAAGTTGCTCACGGTACGATGAATAAGCTAACCAATCCAATTGCTGATTGGTTCAAGCGGGAAGTCGATAAATTAGTGGCACAAATGGAAAACGGGTCTGTTAGCTCGGACCTAGTTCGCCTGGCCGCTGCTAAAATGCACGTCAAAGTTTCCAGTGGCGACATTGCTCATATTTTGAACGTAATCCAACACGAATCTGGCGGTAAGTCAGGTGCTCAAAACAACTGGGATAGCAACGCCAAAGCCGGACACCCTTCAAAAGGGGTTCTTCAATTTATCGATAGCACCTTCCGAAAGTATGCAGTTGCTGGATATGGCAATATCTGGCGTCCTTTCGATCAATTTTTAGCGATGTTTAACGATACCACTTGGCGGTCTGATTTAACGCTTGGTGGTTGGGGTCCAACTGGGGCTCGTCGAATGGCACACGGGGGAGAAGTCTTAGGCTTAACCCGGGCAATCCTTGGCGATAATCCAGAAGGGCACGAATTTGTATTAAATCCGTATGATGTAAATGCTGAACCACTAATGGAGCAAGCATTTGAAACAACGGCTAGCGCTCAACCGACAACGTCACGAGGAATTAGCCAAGGTGGTAATTCAAAGCTCGACCGCATGATTGAACTGCTAGAACAACTCGTCCAATTGTTTGGTGACTTTGACTTGCAACCAGTTCTAATGACAGATGATGTTCGGAAAGCCGTTAATAAGCAAAATGCTCAACGGTGGAGTTTAGGAGGTAAGATTCATTGATCCAAGTCTTTTCTACCCGTACCGATCGCCCCCACAAGTACGAATTTGGGGAGTATCAAAATCAACTTGGCTTTAATCCAATCGAGTTCTCAATTTCCGAAGATAGTAAGAAATGGACTAGTTGGTTTGATCAAATCAACGGTTCGGGAGTGTACTGTTACCAGGCACCAGACCCACAACCAGCCAATCCAATTAATAGCTTTAAGAAGATTGGTATCGCTGATGGTCAACAACTGCTTTCGACTAGCTACGATACTCGGGAATTTAAGATGGAAGTCATGTGCACTGATCCAGTTGATGAGAAAGATGGTTTCCTGGCCTTCGATGAGCTACAACGCTTTCTAGTGGCCCGGGATCCATACTGGATTAGTTTTTCAAGTTGGCCCGGTCGCATGTATTACGTGAAGGCAAAGCTGGGGGCACCAACTTACTACGGTGATCGTTGGCTATGTGAAGTAACTTTCACTGACCTAATCGGTCTTAGTCGTAGCGTTGAAGACACCATGAGCTATGACGGCGATACGCTGACCATTGGTAATCGAACTATGATTGAGGATAGCGAGATTAAGTATAGCTTCACTGAAAGCAAATTTAAGGTGTACAACTTCTCGGACGTGATGATTGACCCCGATTATCGGGGACACCCCTTCAAGCTCACCTTAGACGGCTCATCGACTGGAAATTTAAGCATTACCAATAAAACGACTGGCGATGTTCTCACGAGAAAGGATGCGTTTAACGGTCAATTTGTCCTTGATGGTGTTAATCCGCTTCTTAATGGCAAAGGTGATTTACTCGCTACCAACGCAGGGGTAATCACCTTACAGATTGGGGCCAATGATTTTGAAATTCAAAACTTTACGGGCACGGCGAAATTTGAATTTGCGATGTGGTGGTTATCATGATTAACACAAGAATTAAGCGGGATACTGTCTTTATTGAAACGCTTGATGGTAATACTGCATATCGAGTTAGCTCACAGGACTTATACGACACTGCAAATGTCAACTTTCAGTTAAGTAGTAACTATGAAATTTCGATGACTTTAACTTATACGGAGAAGTTCAAGGACGTCTTTAATACTGCTCAAGCTAAACGAGGGATCTGGTATTACGGGCAGTGGTACGATATTCAGCAACTGGAGCCGGGACTTGATGAAAATGGAGTGGCAATCGTTAAATTGACAGCGACTGCCACAATCATTGACCGGCTCAAAAACATGCGAATTGACCCCGTTCAACCAACTGAAGATAATCCGCAATCGTCGGATTCAAATAGCGCAAGCGATGATTCTAATAGTAATGATAATCAACAAGCCGGGGTGGTAATTAAGAAAGCGAGTGAGGAAACTAATCTTCACCCACTTTCTTATTACTTAGATTCCTTTTTTAAGGGTAATCGGCAAAGTACTAAGTACGAACTACATGGTGACTTCCCCCAGCTCAATGTCGAACTAACGGGAAGCTGCTATGACTGGATTACTTCAAATCTGGCAAGCTTTAAAGCGTACTGGGTCCCGGATAACTATGTCTTGAAGATATACGACTTGGCCCACTTGAAGGTCAACAACGGGCGGCAGTTGCGGTACCTGAACAACTTAACAAATGTTGATATCCAAACCGATGCAACTAATATTATTAATTGTTGCGATGTCTACGCTGGGAAGATGCAGAAAACAACCACTACAGTTAGTGGTGGGAGTGTTTCCGGAAGCGCGGAAATGAAAAATGGCGATTATGTATCAGTCTTGAAGTACGCTGCCGATTTAGTCGGTGAACATTTGTCAGACGCTGATATCAATTTAGTTAAAGCCCAAGTAATGCTCGAATCGGGCGGAAATGAAACGATTGTCGGTGGTGACGATGGATTAAGTGACGGACACGCAATCGGAATCTTGCAATTTAAGCAAGGAACTTTCGATTACTACTCCCGGCAACCATACACCAACATCAAAACGGCAATTGGACAATTTGTCGCCCTGCTGAATATTCCCAACTGGCGAAATCAAATTAACGGGCGAACGGGTTGGTCACCACATGGCGCACCAATTACGAAAGACCCAATTCAAGTTAAACCTGCGGTTGATAATAGCTGGGGCTGGCCTTTTCCAAGCGTGGGCGAAGGAACTTTCATGCAAGCGCAAAAGTTTGGCTATGATGGCGGTTATCGGACAAATAGCTTTCATGACGGGCTTGACTTCGGTTCAATTGACCACCCGGGAAGCGAAGTGCATGCCGTCCATGGTGGGAAGGTAACTATCAGCCGGGCTTGGGGTTCTGGCGGGATTGGTTGGTATATCGTAATTCAAGATTCTAGCGGTCTGAATGTGGAGTACCAGGAAGCCTTCGCAAGTGCTGGAAACATCATCAAAAACGTGGGTGATATCGTCAAGACAGGCGATGTTATTGGCTATCGGAACACGGATCACTTGCATATCGGGATTACTCGTCATAGTTTTCCAGAAGCCTTTAGTCATGCTTTTTCTAATGACGGAACTTGGCTTGATCCACAAGCGATGATTAAAAATGGTGGGGACGGTCAATCTGGTGGGAGTTCAAGCGATTCTACGACAACGACCACCACGACCGAAGAGTATTACTCAATCCACTTTACCTATCGAAATCAAGAAAGCATTAAGAACTACAAGGAGCACTGGGGACCACCAATCACGCTTGACAGCATTTACGATCAAACTCAAGCCCAGCAATATGTGGATTCAACAGTGCAGCATGACCCGGCTGTAACCTTCTCAATCACTGGTAACTACGATGGTAATTATCAAATTGGAGAAGTTTTCCGAGCAGTCGTGCCACGAATGAAATTAAACACTGACGTTACTTTAGTCGGGATTGATGGTAGTGATCAGCGAGTTCACCCGGGAGCTGATATGACTTTG
The DNA here is from genome assembly GCF_013487845.1 of Lactobacillus sp. 3B(2020). Taxonomy (NCBI): domain Bacteria; kingdom Bacillati; phylum Bacillota; class Bacilli; order Lactobacillales; family Lactobacillaceae; genus Lactobacillus; species Lactobacillus sp. 3B(2020). Next base: position 647,944 of record NZ_CP047410.1, read on the forward strand.
ACCTTCGATAATACGGGGTTGGCAATGAAAGACGTCAATGTTGCAATTATGGAAGGATTGAAAAATATCAAGACTAGTTCCAAAGTCAGTGGAATTAATATGGTCACGGCTACGAATGAGCACAAGGAAACACATACCGCTACGATCACGGCTAAGTATACGGAAGATCAAATGCGGGCTTGGAAAGATTACACAGATGGTAAGGAGGTGACCTGGCCAAATGGCTGATGAAGATAACATTTTACAACCAATTGCGCCGACAAACGGAAATGCTTATATTACGCCGATTATTTTGAAGTATATGATCGGGACTAACGGGATTCCTGGCTTATACTGCTCACCAGATAATGGGCAAACATACAAGTTTGAGTATGGACCCGATGGCAAGCGATATGATGATGCGGACGCAATGAGAATTATGCGAGTGATTGAACCGTATGTCCGAAAGATTGCGCTAGATGTGGTAACAAGTGTTTTAAATAGCCAAAGTAAATCTACGTCTGATAGCCAAGCAACTTCTGCCCCTCAAAGTACTTCTCAACCCGCTAGCCAAAGTGACAATCAATCAGCTAGTGATTCTGTCGCTTCAAGTCAAGGCTCCGCCCAGTCCGCAACGCAATCTGCTAGTCAATCTTCTAGCGCTTCTCAGCCTGCTAGTCAACCAACGACAGTTAGCTTTATCAAGGGTGGAAATATCTCGCCTTCGGGTGGCATGGACCCAGCTGAGACGGACAAGGAAGCTAGTGATATGAAGTTGAACTCGATTACGGCTTCCTTGCTTGTCCGGGCTGATAATGCTACCAGCTCGGATCCAGTAGTCCTTGATGATGACTGGAACAACATGACCAAGGACGTGGATTACTTGGTAGCAAAGGGCTACAAAGTAATTATCCAACCTTATCCATGGATTGCTTCGGGGAGCGTAGTTGAAACTGCTTGGGAGCCGAGCGACTTTAGCAGTTTTATGACTGCTTACAAGGCTATCATCTTACGTATGGCCAAGTATGCTGAAAGCGCTGGCGCTTGGGGGATTTACATTGGTACTAATCTGATTAAGATGGAAAACCACGAAAGCGACTGGATTAACTTAATCAAGGCTGTCCGGGAAGTTTATCACGGTAAGATCATCTATCGGACTAACTGGTGGTACGACGCTACTTGGGACGCCACCACGATCCGGAATTACCAGACGACGCTTGGACGGAGCTTCTGGCAGTACGTGGATATTATCGGGGTGGCTTCCTACTTTGAGCTCACGGACAAGCTTAATCCGACAAGCGAGGACTTACAGGCCGCCTTACATAAGGTGCCTTACTACAATCGTGGCCAAGATATCTTTAGCGAAGTTAAAGCCTTTGCTGACAAGTGGGGTAAGCCAATCCTCTTTGGTGAACTTGGGGTGCCACCTTTCGCTAGTGGTGCTAAGCAGCCGTGGGATGATGTCACAGGCAAAGATAATCTTGATTACAGTGTGCCAGCTAACCTCTTTGACGCTTACTACAAAGTCTTTGGTGGTCAACCATGGTGGCTGGGTTACTCGATCTTTACCATCGATGATAGCCACAGCTGGTACAATCCTTACGGCCACCCAGCGGCTGATGTGATTCGCAAGCAATTTAGCTAGGAGGTGAGGGAATGGAATTACACACAAATGACCTTTCGATTAATTCGGAGAAGACCTTGCGGGAGCAACTGATTGATAACTTTCAGTTAATATCAAAAGAAGTCGGTCAGCTCGAAGGTGAATTTACGGCACTTGACAATCAGCACACCGCTGACGTCACAGATATCTACAAAGCAATCCAACAGGCTCGGGACAACTTAACCCGGGCCTTTTCTGATGCGGATAAAACGCTGAGTAATCGAATTACGAGCGAATTAACTGATGTCGACAATCGCTTGAAGAAGCTGGAAGCCTTGATCTATGACGGTCAGCCAGCTTATGTAGATGACGACTTGCCACCACAATCAAGCAATGGATCAACAGAAATTACAGATTATCCTGTACCTAACGACGTAAGTCCAAGTGGAGATGAAGCTTTAATCACTGATACCCCTAAGCAAGCGGGATCGGTGATTATGGTACCTGGAAAGGAGATAAAATAAATGGCAGAACATATCAACCATGTAAATAAACGGAAATACTACCGAATTGGACTTGATATTGCCAAGGAAGGTGATGAAGTCTTTAATTTAACTGAATACTTTAAGGCCCGGATGGGTGACCGGAATGCCCCCATGCTATTAACTTTTTACCAACAAGGTTCGCTAATGAATGTAAAGGGGAAGAAACCATTTATTCAAGGTAATGTCGGCCACTACTCTTTTGATGAAGATGGCAAGATTGTGATGGCTGATGATGCAGCATTGGTTACCTACACCGGGACCACTGCTGATACTGACTACGCAGGCCACGTCACTTATATCTTCCCCGAGCAAATGTTCCCGCAAGAAGGGATTTTCTACGGCTCGATTGGGTTAATTGATGATGAAACTGATCAGAAAGTCACATCAGTAGATATTTGGTTTAAAGTCTATAAGGGCGTCGCTTATCTCGGGAAGGCAAGCAATTACTATCTTAGCGATCTTGAACAGCTCAAAGCAAACTATGAAGAAAAGATCCGGCAAGCTCTACTTACCGCACAAGGTGACTTTGATGCTAAAGCTCAAGCTTTGCAGACGGTGCTTGATGACTACAAGAAGCAAGCCACGGATTTAATTGACAAATTAAATACGCAAGGGCAAACAACAAATGCCATGATGGAAACTGTCAAGGCGGCTTTGACTGAACTACAAACTAAAATCCAGCAAGATGGGCTTTTTACCAAAGCAGATGCACAAGCTATCGAAAATACGATTACTCAGCAACTTAGTGATACAGAAGCTAAGCTGGATGAAAAAATCAATAATTTTGGCGCAATCAACGTTGACGAATCTGCAATTTCTGGTGGTTTTGTGAAGGACTACTTCAAACCTGAAATTTCACGGGTGAAGTCAGAATTACAATCCGGGCTCTTTACTTTTACACAAATGAATGATACTCACTGGGAGACAATCACACGAGTTAAGCCCGAAGCTTACCGCTCTTTAAACCACGTCAAAAACGCCTTAGCTTTTTCAGATGTCAGTGACTTGATCGTCTTGAATGGCGATAACACAAACTCTGATACGGCTAGTTTAGATGGAGTAAAGCACGATATTCAAACTCTGACTAATGTCTTTTTTGACGAAGTGACCGATGGAAAAGCGGACCGCTTTATCGGACTTGGTAATCATGATGACGGCTCGACCAGAAGGGAATATCAACTAAATCGGTTCTTGGCACAAGATAATTATTTACATGACGCTTACTTCCGTAAAGCATATCGAACTGATCAACTGCTAAACGGCGAAACACGTGATAATGGCAGCATCTACTTCTACAAGGATTATCCAGAAAAGAAAATTCGCTTCATCCTAATCAATACAAACGATATCGCTGAAGGAGTTTTAGACAATAGCGGTTCACAAAAATTTGACCGCTGGGGCACGCATACAGTTCGCCAAGAGCAGATGAATTGGCTATACAATGTCGCTCTAGCCAATGTCCCAGTGGACTACCACGTGGTTGTGATGGGCCATACGCCCCTTAATGCCAACGCTAGTGGTGGTTGGCATGATGGTATCAACAACAATGATACCATCGGCTATCACAATTTAACGCTCGTAGCAGACTTGCTATGCGCTTTTCGTGACGGATCTAAAGTTGAATTGAACTCGACTGAAGCTAACTTTCCACTTAATTTGGAAGCAGACTTTACTAAGCAAGGTCCACGGAACTTGGTTGGATACTTCTGTGGGCATACCCACCAAGACGAAATCACCACATACAATGGATTATCGATCGTGGAAGTAGCATGCTCAGTCTTTTACGACAACTTCAAGTCACGCTTTGTAGATACGCCGAGTGAAGACGGCTTTGCGATCGTGCAAGTGGATACGGAAAATCGAAAAGCCCACATCCACGGTTTCGGATATAGTCAAAGTAGGAGTGTGAGTTACTAATGACGAAAAATAAATTAAGCCTTGAAAAATCAGTTTCTGAACTAGAACGAAAGCTGCTGGAGCACATCGGCTCTAATGGGTATGGGTCAAATGAGCAGTCAGTCCATCTTCCAGTTGACACTGACAATGCCGGCTTTGCCACACCAGATATGTATGTGCACGATCAGCAACTTTTTACTAAAAGAAAGTGGGTAGCAAATGTCGATATTTTAAAGTTGGCTCCCGGATACTACGAAGGGTCTGGCTTTACCAATCATCCTGCAACTGCAACTGCCGATACACCTACGACATGGATCAGCAATGTCGATGTGATTGATGGAGATGACGGTCGGCGCATGATCTATCTTATGGATAACTTAAATGGTTACTTCTGGAAGCGAACGCTCCATACTGGCGGTGCTCCAGACTCTGGGACAGGAGCGTGGATTAAGTATGACGGATTGGTGACTCTGTGGAGTGGCTTCTCAAAACTAGATGAACCCGCAACTTTAAGTAGCAGTTTATATCTATCGAGTGGCGCAACTTTATATAACACCATCTTAGTCAAATACACTACCGATACTGAAGATTTCGGGCTAGCATACGGCAACTTGAACAAAGTGACGATCAACGCATTAAATTTAAATAACGACCCCACTTTAAAGATTGCGGATTTCTACGAAGCCGAGCTTGTCTTTCCCACAGGCACTACTGCTCAAGTTACAAGAAATCGAGCGATAACCCTTCTTTCTTCAAGCGACGATACGGCTCACTTAGGCGAGAGTAGCCAGAAAATTAATATTACAAAGATTATGGGGGTGAAGTGATGAAATTAGTCGTTAATGGAAATTTGATTATAGGATACTGTAGCGTAGGAGATCTGCCTGGTACGATCGAGTATACTGGTGACTTGCCAACTGGATTCCAAGATAATTTCGCGAGTGAAAAGTATCTTTACCAAGACGGGAAGGTGATCATCAACGATCAGTATGAAGCGCCTAAGCCATCAATCCCGGAAATTGGAATTACAGATGGGCAGAAAGTTATCAATCAGCTAGGAGCACAGGTAGCTAACCTGACCACTGAAATTCAAAGCTTAAAGAAATCCGATCAAGAGATGAGCCAAACTGCATCATCTTTAGGTATGCAAGTAGCACAACTGCTTGCAAAAGAACAAGGAGGTAACTAATTATGTATCCATATGGACAAATGTTTGATTTCTGCAAGTCGATGTATGCTTGGATGCCGGGCTTTGACTTGGTTCCGTACGTCAAGCTTGGGGATATCGTTTTGACTAAAGAAGGCTATAAGCTAATTACGGGCAAGGATTACGCTGATCCGGATTCAAGCGTAAGCGGATCGACTTCAACTTCTACTTCCCAATCTACGAGTGAAGCTAGTCAATCAACTGCAGTTGCCGATTCACAAGCTGTAATTCAATAATATTTTTTTAGTCGCCTCTGAAACACACAGTACATAATGAAGCCTCACTACGGTGGGGCTTTAATTATGGGCGGCTTACATACTTTAAGCGGTAGGGGGTCGGCAGAAGGAGGTTGGTAGATGGCACCACGTCCACTGGGGTTAGCGTGGTCAGACTGGCTCGCAATCGTCAGTTTGATCGCTTTAGCGGCGACTTGGATTCGCTCGGGGGTGAAGATTACGGCACACGAGAGCACTAAGACCGAGTTTGCGGAACTTAAAGAAGCGCTGGAGGGGCTGAAAGAAACTATGATCCGGGTCAATATGACGCTGGAGCAGTTGCAAAGCGACCGGAAGACCACGAAACAGCGTCTTGACGCCCACTCGAAGCGCTTAGACAACAACGAGCGGGATATTGCGGTTATTAAGGCAAAGATGAGTATTGGAGATGATAGCGATGAAGGTTAGCTTAAAGAAGAAGTTCCTAAATGCCGATGGAACGCTTAATAAAACGGTATTAGCAAGCTTTATTACTTTATTGATTGTCTTAGTACAACAAGTAATGCTTGCTTTTGGCTTTAGCTACGGTCACTGGGATCAACTAGTAGGGGCAATTAACACCCTGCTAGCACTGGCTTCTGTGGCCGGGTTTATCGAAGGCAACGGCGAAGTCGAAGCACCGAAAGGAGATGAAGATCATCAAAGCAAGTAAAAAGGAATTAATTAAAAAGACGATGACTTACGGGGCACTTGCGATGGCAGGTGCCTTTTTAGTTGCCGGTGCTACTGGAGAAAACCCACAAACCGTGCTCGCCGAAGGGCGCTCCTATGGGGTGGATTTGTCAAAGTATCAAGGCTTTGTCGCTACCAAGATTTACAATCAAGACGAGTTCGGGATTGCTCAAATTGGTGGGTTTAATGGTGCACGTCTTTACACGCAAGATACCTACGCAAATCAAGTTAAGACAGGGATTGCTAACGGCTTGCGGATGCACACGTACTTATGGGATCAGACCGGGTCAAGCATTTACTGGACTGACCAAATGCTGGACTACTTCCTACCACGGATTCAAACGCCAAAAGGCTCAATCGTTGCCCTTGATTACGAAGCCGGGGCAAGTGGTGATATTGAAGCAAACACCCGCAACATCATCCATGGGATGCAAAGAATCAAGGATGCTGGATATACGCCAGTGTATTATTCTTACAAGCCTTATACTTTAGCGCATGTCAATTGGCAAGAAGTTATAAGGCAATTCCCTAATTCGGGGTGGATTGCCGCTTACCCAGATTACAACGTTCGGTCGCAACCATACTGGGGTGTCTTTCCAAGCATGGATGGCGTCACAATTTACCAATTTACATCGACTTACCGGGCAGGAGGTTATGACGGTAATATCTCCTTGGCACCAGGTGGCGTTGATATAACCAAAAATGGTTATCGTGGTGGTAACTCGCAAAAACCAGTGACGACGACCCCAGCCGTCCAAGCCGGGAAGCAAATCCACCAAGACACGCATAACTACACCGTCAAGAGCGGTGACAGCTGGTGGAAGATTGCCCACGATCACGGCATGGATATGACGGCCTTAGCCCAACTTAACGGCAAGTCAATCAATGACGTAATCTATCCGGGTCAAGTCTTACGGGTAGCCGATAAGAGCAAGGGTAATACAGTTTCCGACAAGGTTACCCAACCCGTCAAGCAACCAACTGCTAAGATCTGGACGGATAGTTTAGGCGACACTTGGCACAAAGAAGACGGAACTTTTACATCTAACACTTGGCTCCATCTCCGCTATGGTGCTAAACCGTACTCGACTACGGTCATGTATGCCGGGCCGGGCTTAGTAATTAAGTATGATGCTTACTCCGTCCATGACGGCTTTGTCTACGTCCGGCAACCACGTGGCAATGGCAACTATGCTTATATTGCGGTCCGGAACGCCACTACCCGGGAAGCCTACGGGTCTTTTAAATAACTAATTCTTCTGATATAATAACTGTGCTATAGTCTTGCACCCTCACTTCGGTGGGGGTGTTTTTTTACATAAAAAGCCCCGGCACGGGGCAGGAGCTTAATTTAAATCTGGTAGTAAGTCGGCAGTGTCACTTAGTAGCTTGCATAGTGACGGACGACTACTAAACTTGAAGCTTAATTCTTGCATGTGGTCAAAGTCGAAAGGTACCACATACAATTTAACTTCTGGATCAGCGGTCTCAAGGACGTAGGCATACTTAGTTTCGTAGGTTTCTAAATCATCAAGGATTGTCTTTAAATCCTCATCATCTCCGATGAGAGTCCGCTCACTTTCTTCTGCTTCAAGGTCCTCTCTGATAATTGAGCGGAGTTCGCTGACGGTGAAGACCTCGCTAAGCATGACACCATCAGCAGTTTCACTTTTGATAAAGTGAGCCGCCTTATCAATTTGATTATTAAAGTACATTTCAGCCACCTTAGACAACTTCTTGGCTATCTTAAGTGACATAGCTTCGACTTCTGTTTCGCCAGTGCGATACTTACTCAGCGATTGCTGAGAGATACCAGAATCTTTTGATATACGGTATCCACTGATGTTATCGTTATTCAAAAGCCAATCGATAAGTTTAACATTAATTATCATTGACATTTCCTCCAATCGTTTCTATAATTAAGCCAATTCCTCACGTTAGTGGGGGTGTTGCGGATAGCGTTTTCAGAAATACGCAACCTTTATATTCTTCCCTACGTCAGTGGGGGTAAGGTGCCATTGCTTGGCGCCTTTTTTATTTTTCCAGAAAGCGGCCATCGCCTTCGGTGTAGAATGGCGTTTCTGGGACATCTTGCCGTTGATCGAGAACTTCTTGAATAAAGTCTAGATCATCGGTCAAGTTTACATATGCTTCTTCCCAGTCGCCTTCACCGCTGGCACCTAATGCCAGCTCTTCGGCGATCTCTTCTGTATCTTGGTCACCATCGTACCAGATGGAGTTGTCGACATATGAGTTGCCAACTCCAAAGAAGAAGCGGTAGCCTTCTTCTTCCTTCCTAACTTCACTGTACAGTTCGGCACTTTCAGCTTTGCTATCAACGACTTCACCAGCGGTGTTGAATACGGGGTCTAAGAAGAACCGGGCATATTCAATATCGAGATCATCAGCGAGGACGACGTCAAAGTCGGCAGTTGGTTGCGGGGCCACCCCGTAAACCGTTACTTTCACGGCGAGGTAGACGGTGTGTTCCTTGCCGTCCTTACCGATAAAGGTTTCCATCAAGTTGTTGGTAGCGTAAGCTTGGTCTTGCTTAATCATAATGTTTTCCTCCTTGTATTTACTTAATTAGTTTTGCCTTATATTCGTAGTAGGTATAGCCATTAGGATTATCCATGGCCAGGTCAAGTTCATCGAAGTCTTCCAGCACTTCCACTGGCACAAATTTTCTATAGACTTGAATTACCTTATATTGCTTTCCCTCGTCAGTCACAACTTGACCAATTTGTGGGATGAATTCATCTGTGTCTAGGGTAACTACTTCCTTTTCTGCTACTTCTTTTTCAATTGGTTGTTCTTCTGCTTCTTCCTCACTTTCAGTTTCTTCTTGTTCTTGTACTTCTACTTGTTCTTGTTCCTCTTCTTCCTTGCTTTCTTCTTGGGCTTCAAGCTTTGCTACTAATTCATCATACTTTGCTTCGTATGCGCTAGTGTCTACACCGTAGCGGTGAAGATCAGCCAAAGCTTCGTGGTAAATGTCCTTTGAGCGATTTGAGATGTAGCCTTCTTCTACATCGTTTTCCATGTAGTTGAGGGTGCGTTCAATCTTCTTGGTGGCTTGGGCCTTCTTAGCAGCTCCCTTGTCGTCAAATTCTACGTCACTGTACTTTTCAAGCACGTGAGTAGTCTTAATCTTTGACTTAATTTCCGCTTGAGTGAACTTTTCGCCTTCGTCCACCCAATGGAAGGCCATCTTAACAGTTTCTTGGACGTCCTTTTCGTAGAAGCTATCTACGAAGGTGTCGATAATCAACTTTGCTTTGCTCGTCCGAGATACAAAGTTAATAACTAACTTGGCGAGATATTCGTTGTCCAATTTTTCCATTTGGAAGATGACGTAGTTCCTAATGTCACCTGCGAATTTGATCTGCTTTTCTGATCCTTTCAATTCCTTCATCATGATTAATTTCCTCCTTCATTTGTTTACATGTATATAGTACTACTAAATTACAGTTTAGTAAACTACAATTTAGTATTTTCTGAGAAAAATATTTTAGCAATCCTTAGGATCAAAAAAGCTCCCCAGATTTGGGGAGCTTTACAAGTTTGTACAACATTTGTACATCAAATTTAAAATTGGTAATGATCGGTAATGTTCAAAAATCCTTTAAATCAACGATTTAAAATCGCAATAAAACGATATAAACTACCATAAATCACCCGTACGGGGATCGAACCCGTAACTCCGCCTTGAGAGGGCGACGTCTTAACCAATTTGACCAACGGGCAATAATTTACAAATGGTAGTTTACTCTTTTTAACGAATATTGTCAAGGTTATTCATACGAGAGATCAATTAAGTATTGTTGTGCCTTCGTAACGTGGCTCGTGGTAACCCAAACGTCGTGATAGCCGGGATTGCTTTGACCAGTTAATTGGAAAAAGTAGTCAAGCAGATCACCGTTTTTAGCAACAAAACTGGGTGCTAAGCGATTTACCAGAAGCTTGTTTTTTGGAAAATAAAATTCACTATCGGCAACCTTCATTTGATCATTAAAGGTAATCACGATTGCATTAGAATACTGTGGATGTTGCGAAATAATTAATTCGGGATGTTTTTTTAATTTTGATAATACGTAATAGATCGAATCCGAATTGCTAGCCATAATCATTCTCCCTCTCGAAATGTCTCTTTTTTATTGTAACAATTTTTTGAAAAAAAGCGAGTAAGGCTCTTGCGTAAGGAGAATGACTTGGCTATAATAACTTACGTTGTTAAAGTTTAATAATTTTGGGTATTCGCCAAATTGGTAAGGCAGCGGACTCTGAATCCGTAATTTACTGGTTCGAGCCCAGTATACCCAATTCTAAAAGGCACTAAATTGATTTTATTATCAGTTTGGTGCCTTTTCTTATAATTCGATGAGCCTTCAGCTTTAGCTTTCCCAAATCCTTTGGTATACTAATTGCATATTAATAGTTATCAGCAATTCAAAGGAGGCAAATATCGTGGAAGTTACATTAAACGGTGAAGTTCGGAGCTTAGTTGGGAATCCACCTGCGATTGGGGAAGAATTGCCACACTTCAAGGTTTTTGATAAGGATGGCGAAAAGATTAAGACCCGCTTTTTATTTGGTAAGCCAACTTTAATTAGTGTAATTCCGAACATAAATACATCTGTTTGTAGCATTCAAACGAAGAAGTTTAATGAAGAAGTTGATAAGTATAAAGAGGCTAACTTTTTAACTGTTTCAACTAACACCATTGAAGAACAACAAAATTGGTGTGCTGCTGAAGGGGTTAAGAATATGCAATTGGTTTCCGATCATGAAGAATCATTCGGTTACGCAATGAAATTGTTGATTCCTGATGAAGGAATTTTGGCTCGTTCGGTTTGGGTTGTTGATGCTGAAGGTAAGATTACTTACCGCGAAATTTGCCCAGAAATTGTGATGGAACCAGATTATGCCACCGCAATTGCTGAGTTAAAGAAGTTACTTTAAATTCTTTGAGATTGGAAAAGGATGTTCTCCTTTTTTATCTCGTAGCACCGTCAGAAGCTTGCTTACCAACTTATCTTTTTAACTTGACGCTTCTTTTTGGGGAGCGTATTATAAAGCTACGTTATGCGAAGATCAAGAGCTTTTTAACTTGTCCTGCTAAGAGAGAGTTTAGCTAGTGTGAAGAACTCCAGGTTCGGTTAAGAAGGTAGCTTGGGAGCAAATTCCTTGAACTTAAGTAGAGGGGTTCGGTTCATTTACCGTTATCAAATGGTCAAGTGGGGGTAATTTTATTACCTCAAATTAGGTGGTACCGCGAGTAGTCTCGTCCTATGTTTAGGACGGGGCTTTTTTTATTTGAAAGGAGCTTTTTCATGGTAAAAGATATGCCAACCAAGTTCGATCCGGCAAGCGTTGAAGCCGGTCGTTACCAATGGTGGATTGATAATGGTTTCTTTAAGCCTTCCGGCGACAAGAAAGCCCATCCATATTCAATTGTTATTCCACCGCCAAATGTTACTGGAAAGTTGCACTTAGGCCATGCCTGGGATACGACCTTGCAAGATATGATTATCCGGCAAAAGCGGATGCAAGGTTATGATGTTTTGTGGTTACCAGGGATGGATCATGCCGGAATTGCAACTCAAGCTAAGGTTGAAGCCCGGTTACGTAAACAAGGGGTTTCCCGGTACGATTTAGGTCGGGAAAAGTTTGTTCAACAAGTCTGGGACTGGAAGGACGAATACGGTGATATCATCCATAAGCAATGGGCCAAGATGGGGATCTCCGTTGATTATGACCGGGAACGCTTTACCCTTGACGAAGGTCTAAACAAGGCGGTTCGCAAGGTTTTTGTTGATCTTTACAAGAAAGGGTTAATTTACCGGGGAACCTACATTATTAACTGGGATCCACAGGCTCGGACGGCACTTTCTGACATTGAAGTTATTCACAAGGATGATCAAGGGGCCTTCTACTACGTTAAGTACCCATTTACGGATGGCACAACCTTTAACGGGAAGGATTACATTGAAATTGCGACGACCCGGCCAGAAACAATGTTTGGGGATGAAGCAATCGCGGTTAACCCAAGTGATGAACGCTACAAGGACTTAGTTGGTAAGAAAGTCATGGTTCCACTTGTTAACCGGGAAGTTGAAATTATCGCTGACGATTACGTTACCCCTGACTTTGGGACGGGGATGGTTAAGATCACCCCAGCTCACGATCCAAACGACTTCAAGGTCGGTAAACGCCACAACTTACCAGAATTGAACACCATGAATGAAGATGCTTCAATGAATGAAAATGCTGGTAAGTACGAAGGAATGGATCGGTTTGATGCGCGGAAAGCCATTGTTGCTGACCTAAAAGCCGAAGGTTACTTGCTTCGGGAAAAGTCAATTGTGCACGCTGTTGGCCATTCCGAACGGACGGGAGTTCAAGTTGAAGCTCGGCTTTCGACTCAATGGTTTGTAAAGATGAAGCCATTAGCCGAACAAGCTTTAGCAAACCAAAAGACAGACGACCGGGTTGACTTTGTTCCAGAACGGTTTGAACATACCTTTACCCAATGGATGGAAAACGTTCATGATTGGGTAATTTCCCGACAACTCTGGTGGGGACACCGGATCCCAGCTTGGTACAATAAGCAAACTGGTGAAATGTACGTTGGCATGGAAGCCCCAAAGGATATTGAAAATTGGGAACAAGATAAGGATGTCCTGGACACCTGGTTCTCCAGTGCTTTGTGGCCATTTTCGACAATGGGCTGGCCGAATACTGACGCGGAAGACTTCAAACGTTACTTCCCAACAAATACTTTAGTTACGGGTTACGATATTATCTTTTTCTGGGTTTCCCGGATGATCTTCCAATCCCTCGAATTTACTGGTAAAGCTCCATTTAAGCACGTTCTGTTACACGGGTTAATCCGGGATGAACAAGGGCGAAAGATGTCTAAGTCTCTTGGTAACGGAATTGACCCAATGGACGTGGTTAAAAAGTATGGGGTTGATGCTTTACGGTGGTTCTTAATTACTGGCTCAACGCCGGGGCAAGATATCCGTTTCTCATACAAGAAGATGGATGCAGCCTGGAACTTTATCAACAAGATTTGGAACGCTAGTCGATACGTTATCATGAATCTTGGAGAAATGGATGCGCCACAACTACCAAATGCTGATAAATGGGATTTAGCTGACCAATGGATTTTGAGTCGGTTAAACGCCACGATCAAACAAGTCAGTGCTCAATTTGAAAAGTTCGAATTTGGGGAAGCTGGTCGTGCCCTATATAACTTTATTTGGAACGATTTCTGTGACTGGTACATTGAAATGACCAAGGAAAAGTTGAACAATGGGACGGCTGAAGAACAAGCAGATACCAAGAATATCTTAGGTTATGTGCTTGACCAAATATTGAAGTTGATGCACCCAATTATGCCATTTGTAACTGAAAAGCTTTGGCAAGCAATGCCCCATGAAGGTAAGTCCATCATGGTAGCACAATATCCAGTTGAACATCCGGAATTGGCAAATTCGGAAGCTGAAACTAAGATGGGTGATTTGATTGCTTTAATTAAGGCGGTTCGGCAAATCAGAAATGATGCTGGGGCGCCAATGTCCAAGCCAGTCAAGATGTTGATTAAGGTTGATAACGCTGAAATCAAGCACATTTTTGAAACCAACCGTGACTACATCGATCGCTTCTGCCACCCAGCAGAGTTAATGATTGATGAAGCGGTTGAAGCGCCAAAACTGTCTATGTCCGGAATCTTAGCTGGGGCAACGGTCTACATTCCAATGGCTGAGTTGGTTGATTTAGAAGAAGAAAAAGCCAAGGTTGAAAAGGAAATCAAGAAGTTGGAACAAGAAGTTCAACGTTCCGAAAAGAAGCTTGGTAACGAAAAGTTCGTTCAAAATGCCCCGGCAGCGGTGGTTGAAGAAGAACGGCAAAAGGCAACGGAATGGCAACAAAAGTTGGCCGCAGCTAAAGAACGGTTAACGTCATTAACGGAAGCCTAAGCAATTTCGATTAGATTTATGGGGCTAGGTTAACGCCATGAGCGAACCTAGCCTTTTCCTACATAGGGGGTAAAAATGGTAACGGATTATAAATCAGCTTTAGCCTTTATCCACGGACGACCACGGTTTAAAAAACGGCCAACTTTAGAACGGATGAAACTTTTTTTGGCCCGTCTTGGCCATCCAGAGCAGGGATTAAAATACTTACACATTACTGGAACTAACGGGAAAGGGTCCGTGGTTGCGATGACCCAAGCAATGTTAACGTCGAGTGGCTTAACGGTGGGAACTTTCACTTCGCCTTTTATCACGCGCTTTAATGAGCGAATTGCCATTGATGGTCAACCAATTAGTGATACTGATTTGGTCAAGTTTGTTCAGCAAGTTGAACCAGTTGTTCAAGCACTTGATCAAGAACTGTCGGAAGGTGGTCCTACGGAATTCGAAATTGATCTGGCAGTTGCCATGTTATACTTTCAAGCCTCTCAGCCTGATGTGGTGATCTTAGAAGTCGGAATTGGCGGAAAATGGGATTCAACGAACGTGATTGTTCCTGAAGTAGCAGTAATTGTAACAGTTGGTTATGATCATATGGCTATCCTTGGTGATACTTTAACGGCAATTGCCGAACACAAGGCGGGCATTATAAAAAAACAGCGGCCAACGATTGTGGGGCAACTTGTTCCCGCAGCGATGGCGGTTGTGAAGGCAACGGCAGAGGTTAAAAAAAGTCAATTGATCACTTTAGGAAATGATTTTACGGTTGAAAATTTAAATCCAGGCGCTTTATTTGCCCATATTAAATTTAACAGCCCGGACCTTCATAATTTTCAAGTTCGCCTTAACCTCGCCGGGGAGTATCAAATTACTAATGCTGCAATTGCAATCCAGCTGGTACTAACTTTTTTAAGACGCCAACACCTGACCGTTCAACCCAGTGTTTTAAAAAGCGCCCTAGCGAAAGTTACCTGGCCAGGACGCTTAGAGGTTGTAAACGATGAACCATTAATGCTTTTGGATGGCGCCCATAATTTACCCGGAATTCAGGCCTTAACAAAAACTATTCAAGATGATCTAAGCAACTATGATATTTATTTGTTGATTGGAATTCTTGCTGATAAACAAGCTGAATTGATGTTAGGGGAATTGGCAAGTTTGCCTAATGTTCACTTCTACTTAACTCAGTTTAAAGGGCCGAGTGCAAAACGGCCAAGTGCGGACTTAGGCGTTTTGATTGAGCAAATTAATACCCGTTATCCGGTTAAAGAAGTCACTAGTTGGCAACTTGGTTTAAGCCAAATTACTCAAGATATGTCAGCTAATGACGTGATTATTATGACTGGTTCGCTTTACTTTATTTCAGAAATTCGAAATTTTTTAGAAAGCTAACTAATTTTCCCCCTTTTTTTACGTATATATATAGTAAAGGGGGAATTTTAAATGATTTCACGTTTAGATCGACCGGAAGCAGAATTAAAATACCGATCATTGATTAAAGGTGCATTGTATGATCAACCAGAACTATATCAGTGGTGGATTAAACAGGTGCCCACACCAGCCGCTTACCGAAAATTATCGAAAAAAAAGAAAAATGACCTGGCAAGTCATGATTTAGAGCATTTATCGCCAATGTTATCAGCAATTGAAGCCGGTCAATTAATTATTAAGAGTCCTCGGGAATATTGGGGGCAAGCCTATTCAAGTCAAATTATTGGACCAGATTTAATCGATCATTTTGCCGGTTGTGAACAAGAACAAGTTGCTTTGATTTGTACGGATGTGCATAACGAGATAATTCATTTTCAAATTTTATTTGCCGGTGGGACTAGTGAATGTGCACTTTATCCTGACCAAATCTTGCGGATTGGGATTCAAAATTGTGCGAGCGGGATGATCCTTGCTCATAATCATCCAACGGGGGTACCCAAACCCTCTGAAGCAGATAAAAGGTTTTGCCAACGCATTGAAGCAGCGGGGCGGTTAGTTGGGATTCCGTTGTTAGATTTTATTATTGTTGGAAATACCGATTATTTTTCCTGGCGTGAAAATGAATTGTTTCTTAACGTACCAAACAATGACTAAGATAATGATTAAATATATGCTAAGAAAGTTTAAACCTCCCCTTGACGGGTATCTTTCTAAGCCAATTTGGTGTAAGATTATAAACTGTTAAATTGCGTTAGGTATGGTATAATATCAACGTTATTGAAAGAGTAAATTTTAAAATTATTGAAGGGAAGAAACAGAGTGCCATTAGGAATCGGAACTAAGAACATTGGGATCGATCTCGGGACTGCCAATACGATTGTTTACATTGACGGTAAAGGGATTGTTCTTCGTGAACCTTCAGTGGTAGCACGGAACACAAAGACCAATGATGTAATTTCTGTTGGTGAAGCCGCACGAGACATGATTGGGCGGACACCAGCAAGTATCACGGCGATTCGTCCAATGAAGGATGGGGTGATTGCCGATTACGATACGACAGTTGCAATGATGAAGTACTATATGGAAAAAGCCCTTGGTAAGAACGCTGGTAAGCCATATGTCATGGTTTGTGTACCAAGTGGGATTACAGAAGTGGAAAAGCGGGCCGTGATCGATGCTACGCGAGTTGCTGGTGCACGGGATGCTTATGTCATCGAAGAACCATTTGCAGCAGCAATTGGGGCCGGTCTGCCAGTGATGGATCCAACTGGGAGTATGGTCGTTGATATCGGTGGTGGAACAACCGACGTCGCTACCATCTCCTTAGGTGGAATTGTTTCTAGTCGTTCAATTCGAATGGCTGGTGATAAGATGAATGATGCAATTATCCAGTTCGTTCGGCAACAAAAGAATCTTTTGATTGGTGAACGGACGGCTGAAAAGTTGAAGTGGGATATCGGTTCTGCCTCGGTTGAAGCAGCACAAGACATGGGGACGACTGAAGTCCGGGGACGGGATTTAGTTACTGGTCTTCCAAAGACGATGGAAGTTTCCGCAGTTGATGTTTCAACGGCCCTTCAAGATGTTGTTAGCGAAATTATTGCGGCAATTAAAGGAACATTGGAAGAAACCTCACCTGAAATTGCAGCCGACGTAATTGATCACGGGATTGTACTCACTGGTGGGGGAGCATTATTAAAACACTTACCAGAAGTGATTGCAGACGCCACTAAGGTTCCAGTTTTTATTGCTAATGATCCATTGGATTGTGTTGCAATTGGGACTGGTGAATCACTCAAGAGCATTGATGTGATGAAGAAGAAAAAGTAGCCAGTTTAATTAAGTCGCTACCGTGGGGGATGTGTTGAAAAGTTACTTTCGCACATCCTCTTCGTATATCTACTTAACTACAATGGTGAGAGTGGAGAATTAAAGCATGCGGAAATTTTTTTCAAATCGACGGTTGGTTATGATTGTGGTTGCTTTGGTGGTAGCCTTTGGGTTAATGGGTGGTTCCGTTACCCTGCGTAACAATCGGCTAACCCTACCGCTAATTCAACAGTTTGGAAATGATATCATTGGCTTTGGAAATGATGTCATCGCTTCCCCAGCGAATGCCGTTCAAAATGCATTTACTAACTACAATGATTTATTGAACACCTACCATGAAAATAAAGAATTGAAACAACAAGTCGCCGAAGTGGCTCAGACAAAAGTTCGGGACCAAGTTTTGGCGAAAGAAAATAAGCAGTTAAAGGCTGAATTGAATATGAAAAATTCAATGACTGATTATGAATTAATTACGGCTGCTGTAATTACGCGTTCGCCATCTGCATGGCAACAACAATTAGTTGTTAATAAGGGGCAATCAAGTGGAATTCGGAAAAATATGCCGGTAATGTCCGCTGGTAGCCTGATTGGCCGGGTGGAGGAAGTTAATAAGACGAATAGTAAGATTGAATTATTAAGTGATACTAGCGAGGCGGCTAACCGCTTTGCAATTGAAATTAATGGAAAAAATGGTAAGACGGTCAACGGAGTCATCACTGGTTATCAATCTGAAACGAATGAATTAGTCATGGGCCAGGTGACAACTAAGGCCTCAATTAGTAAAGGGACGAAGGTTTATACTAACGGGATGGGAGGAATTACTCCTAAAGGTCTGTATGTTGGTAAAGTTAGCCGAGTTGGTAAGGATGACTATGGCCTTGCCCAAAAGGTTTACATTAAGCCATCAGCTGATTTTAATAATTTAAACGTCGTCTCGATTGCCAAAACGGATAATTAGGGGGCGAGTTAATGTATCGACTTTCACGGCTTCGATATCTTTTCCCAATCGGCCTCTTTATTATGTTTTTCCTTGATGGATCATTAAGTAAAATCTTTGCGAGTTTCTTTTTTAGTTATCCTTATGCGATGGTTTCACAACTAACCCTTTTGTGGTTTGTGATGGCTTACTTTTTTAAGGGAGACATTCAAATTCCGTTAACATTCTTTGCGGTAATTGCAGGAGTGGTTGCGGATGTTTACTATTCCGGAATTTTAGGTCTATTTATTTTTTTGTATCCCTTGATTGTTTGGTTAACGCGAGTACTAGCACATTCGTTTAATCCATCATTTTTAACGTCCATTTTAATTTTCTTTATTGATGTGGCAGCCTTTGAATTCTTAAACTATTTGGCCTATAACATTGTTGGGGTAACAACGATGTCAATTGTTGACTTTGTGGTGGATGTTTTAACTCCAACCTTAGCCTTAAATTTGGTTTATTTTGTGGTGTTATACTGGCCAATTAGTGCAGTATTTAAGTGGGCAACGAAAGGTGAAAATTAGTTTTCTCATATTTTTTTAATCAAAAGTGATTGACAAAATAAAAAAAGCTCGTTAAGATAGTGACAATTAAATAAGCGACGAAGAGCAGGACTAGTAAAAGTTAGCTGATTAAGCAGAGAACCTCAGGTGGTGGGATGAGGTAGTCGGTTACTTTGAATCACAACTGTGAGTTGATCACTTCAAAGGTGATCCGGGGAAGCCCGTTACAGCACAGAGTTTAAAGTTGAACTCGCTGAGGCTAGCTTTGTGAAAAGTTGGTAATGATGAGGTGGAACCGCGGAGACGCCCTCTGGTCAGATTGACCGGGGGGCGTTTTTTGATTCCATAAAAATTTTGAACTTAATGAGGCGGTGATCGTGAGATGACCGTAAAATGGGGTGGAACCACGGTGAAGCGTCCCCTGAGGCTAAGTGCTCAGGGGGCGCCTTTTTAATTCTCAGCACTGATCGCCGCTTCGCGTTTAACAAAATTAATATAAGACGAGGAGGAGCAAATATGTCGTTAAATTACATTTCGGAAATTTTACCATCATTACTTGATGGAACGAAACTGACCTTATCATTATTCTTTTGGACTTTAATTGGATCATTACCACTCGGGATCTTAGTTAGTATTGGTTTGATTAGTAAATTTAAACCGCTAAAATGGATTTTAGATCTTTACGTTTGGTTGATGCGGGGAACGCCACTGCTTTTGCAATTAATTTTTGTCTTCTATGGTTTACCAATTATCGGGATTGTTTTTCCACGTTATGAAGCAGCGGTCTTTGCCTTTATTCTTAATTATGGCGCTTATTTTGCAGAAATTTTCCGGGGTGGGTTCCAATCAATTGATCCTGGTCAATATGAAGGGGCTAAGGTGCTACGGTTAAGCTACTCCCAAACTTTACGCAAGATTGTGATTCCACAAGTTGTTAAAATTGTAATTCCTTCAATTGGAAATGAAGTTATTAACTTGGTTAAGGATTCATCTTTGGTATATGTAATTGGACTTGGCGATCTTCTACGGGCCGGAAATGTGGCAACAGCTCGTGATGTTACTTTAGTACCATTATTAATGGTTGGGGTAATTTACCTGATCTTAATTGGAATTTGTACTTTCTTATTACGGAAGGTTGAAAATCGCTACTCATACTACAAATAATTGGGAGGTAGCAAAATGTTAGAGATAAAGAATTTAAAGAAAAGCTTTGGCAGCCGTCAAATTTTAAACGGGGTTAATTTTACAGTTAATGATGGCCAAATTTTGTGTATTGTTGGCCCCTCCGGAGCTGGGAAAACGACCTTATTGCGGTGCATTACCGGATTGGAAAGTGCAGATAGCGGTGAATTTTTAATTGATGGTGCCGTTTTTGATCCCCAAGGAATGGAAGCAAGTGATGCGGTGATGGGAGTTGTATTCCAAGATTTTAATCTTTTTCCACACCTTTCAGTCTTAGAAAATGTTACCTTAGCACCAGAAATG
Source organism: Lactobacillus sp. 3B(2020) (assembly GCF_013487845.1). NCBI lineage: Bacteria > Bacillati > Bacillota > Bacilli > Lactobacillales > Lactobacillaceae > Lactobacillus > Lactobacillus sp. 3B(2020). The sequence continues at coordinate 668,331 of NZ_CP047410.1, forward strand.
GTCCTCAAGGAAAGTAAAAAAGTTGCCGAAAAAGTAGGCCGCGAATTATTAGCCGAACTTGGTCTAGAGGGAAAGAGCGATCTTTATCCGTACCAGCTATCTGGTGGTCAAAAACAACGGGTTGCCATTGCCCGGGCCTTGGCGATGAAACCAAAGATTCTTTGTTATGATGAACCAACAAGTGCCCTCGATCCTCAATTACGGGACGAAGTAGCTGATTTACTTTTGAAGTTGAAAGAGCAGGGAATGACTCAACTAGTAGTTACCCACGATATGGACTTTGCTGAAAAGATTGCGGATAAGTTGTTAAAGGTTACAGCATTAGATCAAAAGGGGTAAGCTAAGGATGAAACGGTTTAAATTACTAATTTTGGCCGTTCTTTGTCTTCCAGTAATCTTCTTAGCTGGTTGTCAGTCGGTTGTTCAACGGGCAAACAGTCAGGATACTTGGTCAAAGATCGAGCGGCAAAAGAAAGTTGTAATAGGGTTAGATGATAGTTTTGTTCCAATGGGCTTTCGGGAAAAAAGTGGTAAGCTTGTGGGATATGATGTTGATTTAGCTCGTGCAGTATTCAAGCAATATGGCATTAAAGTTGATTTTCAACCAATTGATTGGTCAATGAAGGAAACTGAACTCCGCAATGGAACCATTGATCTCCTTTGGAATGGTTATTCAGTTACCCCAGAGCGAGCGAAAAAGGTGGCTTTTAGTCGACCATACCTCCAAAATCAACAGGTCTTAGTTACCAAGAAAAGTTATGGGGTTAAAACCTTTGCTGATATGAAAGGAAAAACCCTTGGGGTTCAAAATGGTTCGACGGGTCAAACGGAGTTAAATACTCAACCAAAATTATTAAAGAATTTTATTAAGGGAAAGACGCCAGTTCTGTATGATACCTTTCCAAATGCCTTTATTGATCTGAATGCTAACCGGATTCAAGGGCTTTTGATGGATAAAGTTTATGCAGAATACTATATTCGGCACCAGAAAAATCGAAAAGACTTTAGAGTCATTGTTAATCCTAACTTTGAAGTGGATGATTTTGCCGTTGGTTTAAGGAAAGGGGATAAGACCTTAAAGAAGAAGATCGATCAAGGCCTTGGACGATTACAAAGAAACGGCCAACTTAAAAAAATTAACGAAAAATGGTTCGGGACTTCGAGTAATTATCTTGGTAAGTAGGTAAACTGCTTTTGCAAGGCTTAATCCCAAAAATGGAGGTTGGGGAAAAAGCTCCTTGACGGCCTAGTTGGGATAAGAAGGACGAAGGTTGATTCATTAGAATCAACTTTCGTTCGCACTTATCCACTAAGGCCGTGATTTGGCGCGAACCAGCCAACTGGTTTGGCGTTTGTGAGCCCATGCAAGGCTGAATCGGTTGGTGCGACCGTTAGGGAAGCAACTGCCATTCAGCTACTGCTTTGACCTTAGTTACTGAGTAACATTCGGAGATGCAAGGAGGCCGGGAAGAAACGCGTTTCTTCCTGGCTTTTTTATTTAAAATTTGATACTAAGTGATCCCTTTTTATCGCTATGAAAACGCTTTGTGGTAAAATGTACTTGTAAATCAAATTTGAGGAGGAATTGCTCATGACAATGGATCCAAATAAGGCTCAGGATGTATGGAAAGATGTTGGACAACATGTTCAATTTACGGTACTTGAATTAAATCGAAAGGACCAAGCTAAGGAGCGTGAAGTAATTTGTGAGTTTGCTGACCGTTATCAAGCAATTTTGCGTTCCTTACGGATTCGTGATGAAAAGGGCGATCTAAAGGGATCATTTGGTTTTAGTAGTGCTGCTTGGGACTACCTATTCCCTGGTTCAGCAAAACCAAAGGAATTGGAAACATACCAAACGGTTAAGGGGCCAAAGTATGAGATGCCAGCTTCTAAGGGTGATCTTTTCTTCCACATTCGGGCTAGTGACGAAGCTGTGGTATATGAAGCTATGAGTCAATTCCGGCGCTTCTTAAAAGATATTACGACAGTCGTTGATGAAACAAAGGGTTTCCGTTACTTTGAAGGTCGCGCAATTATCGGTTTTATTGATGGGACTGAAGCACCACAAATTGAAGATGCTGCCGACTACGCAATTATCGGGGATGAAGATCCGACCTTTGAAAATGGTTCATATGCCTTTGCACAAAAGTGGCGGCATAACATGGACTTCTGGAACCACTTGAAGACCGAAGAACAAGAAAAAGCTATTGGTCGGGAGAAGTTTAGTGACCTAGAACTTGATGACGAAGAAAAGTTCAAGAATGCTCACAACGTAACTTCTAAGGCAGAAATCGACGGTGAAGAACAAAAGATTGTCCGGATGAATGTACCATATTCTGATCCGGCTTCTGGAAATACTGGGACTTACTTCATTGGTTACTCTCGTCACTGGGCGGTAACCAAAATGATGTTACAAAATATGGTTGATCAAAGCGATTTCTTATTGACTTTCTCTGATATTTTGAGTGGTCAATTGTTCTTCATTCCTTCCCGGCCACTGCTTGACCAAATTGCCGAAGGGGAATTTTAATTCTTCCAATTAAACTAGCAGTAAAGCTAAGTAGAGGAGGGGAAAAATTCCTCGATGGCCAGATGGGATAAGAAGAACGAAAGTGGATTCATTAGAATCATGCTTGGCGCGAACCAGCCAACTTGTTTGGCGTTTGCAAGCCCATTCAGTTGCTGTTTTGACCGCCGTTTCTGAGTAACATACAGAGATGAATAGTCAAAAGAAAAGTTGGCGAAAATAAGCGTACACCAGACATTACCTAAATAAGAATAAAAAATCAGGAAAAGATGATATTAAAAAAGAGGGTTAATCCTCAACTAAGGACTGTGAGTCTTGATACCGATAACGGATGATACTTGAAAATGGCTAATCGGCATTTCAGGGTCTTATCCTTCCAAGCTACCATTACGATCTTATTCAGTTTTGGATAAGGTCGTTTTTTGTGTGGTCCGTGTAGTCACTCTTAAAACCTACAGATTAAAACATGATAAAAATTTCAGCTTAGAAAAATTATTTTTAGTTGTCCGTTAGTTTATCAATTGAGCAAATTGTGAAAATTGAGACCGGTTTAAATAAACTAATAAAAAATAAGAGTCATTGATAAAGATAAGTTACCACTTGCTTAATTAATATATCAAATGATATTTGATTATTTTGAAATTAGGATAGTTTACAAACTATTAGTTCATACACAACATATAGTGCTTTTGAAGTCAAGAGTTTCTATATATTGTCATTTTGGCTACTATGGAAACTGTTAATTATCGATTGAAGTGAGGACTAAGAAAATGCAAACAGATCTTGAAACCTTAAAAACTGTTCAAGTTGAAAAGCGTGATCAGACCGTGACGCCCTTTTACCCCTACAAAATTAACTGGGTGCTTGATCAGCTTCATGCGAACAAAACGGTTAAAAATGCAGTAGTTACCAACCTAATTAAGAAATTTTCAGGCCAAAAACTTATCCAAACCAAGCAAATTGCCGCCGAGATCAAAGCCACTTTAATTACAAATGATCAACCCGCTTTGGCTAAAATTTATAGTGATTATCGGCGACGCGATGAAGAAAATTTTGCCAAGGCAACCGACCCTCAAGTAAAACTAAAAGCGCTTTTTGGGAAAAATGATCGGGTTGTCCATGAAAATGCCAATAAGGATTCAAAGGTTTTTAATACTCAACGCGACCTTGAAGCTGGCGTTGTCAGTCGAGCACTGGGGTTAAAAATGTTGCCCGAAGTGGTGGCTAAGGCCCATTTACGGGGAGATCTCCATTGGCATGATCTTGACTACTCACCTGTTACGCCGGAAACAAATTGTTGCTTAATTGATTTTGATGAGATGCTAGCTCATGGATTTAAGATCGGAAATGCTTGGGTTGATTCACCGAAATCAATTCAAACGGCGACTGCTCAAATGTCGCAAATCATTGCGAACGTGGCTTCGTTGCAATATGGTGGGTGCTCAGCTAACCGGATTGATCAGCTTCTGGAACCATATGCAAAAATAAATTATCAAAAGCATTTACGGGATGCCAAAGAGTGGGTGGCACCTGATAAGCAAATCGCTTATGCACGCCGGAAAACGCAAAAGGACATTTATGATGCCATGCAAGCCTTAGAGTACGAAATTAATACTTTATACTCATCCCAAGGTCAGACGCCATTTACCACAATTAACTTTGGTTTGGGAACTTCTTGGATTGCCCGCGCAATTCAAAAAGCAATTTTACAAATTCGGATTAAAGGACTGGGGAAAGAACACCGAACGGCAATTTTTCCAAAACTAATTTTTACTTTGAAACGAGGATTAAACCTTAATCCTGGAGATCCTAATTATGATATTAAGCAGTTGGCGTTAGAATGCTCAACGAAACGGATGTATCCAGATTTGTTGATGTATGATCAGATTATCAAGATTACCGGAAGTTTTAAGACCCCGATGGGCTGTCGGAGTTTTTTACAGGGGTGGCATGATCCTGCAAACGGGAAAGAAGTTAACTCTGGACGGATGAATTTAGGGGTAGTTTCCTTAAATTTACCCCGGATTGCCCTAGAAGCTAAAGGTGACCAAAAACTATTTTGGGAAATTCTTGATGAACGACTTAATTTAGCAAAGATTGCTTTGGATTACCGGATTAAGCGGACCAAGGAAGCAAAACCAGAAAATGCGCCCCTTCTATATATGTATGGAGCATTTGGGAAACGCCTAAAACCAACGGACAGTGTTGATGAAGTTTTTAAAAATAGTCGGGCAACGGTTTCCCTTGGCTACATTGGGTTATATGAAGTTGGGGCTAGCTTCTATGGCCCAAGTTGGGAGCAAAACGAAGCGGCTCATCAATTTGTAGTTAAAATTGTTAAACAGATGGCAGCGGCTTGTCACCAATGGGAAGCTGAAGAAGGATATCATTTTAGTCTTTACTCAACCCCAGCTGAGTCGTTAACCGATACTTTCTGCCAAGCCGATATTAAACGGTTTGGTCGCATTTCAGATGTGACAGATAAAGAATACTATACCAATAGTTTCCATTATGATGTTCGTAAGCACCCAACCCCGTTTGAAAAGCTAAGTTTTGAAGAAGCTTTTCCTAAATATGCAGCGGGGGGGTTTATTCACTATTGCGAATATCCAAATTTGCGTCAAAATCCAAAAGCACTCGAAGCAGTTTGGGACTGGGCTTATGACCATGTTGGTTATTTAGGAACGAATACAGCGATTGATCAATGTTTTAAGTGTGGCTTTAAGGGTGAATTTAAAGCCACTGCTAGGGGATTCGAGTGTCCCCAATGTGGCAACCATGATCCAGCAACTTGTGATGTGGTCAAACGAACTTGTGGTTATTTAGGTAATCCGCAACAGCGACCAATGGTTCATGGCCGTCACGAAGAAATTATTCACCGGGCAAAAAATATGACAGAAGGGATGGTAAAACATGCCGCAAACTTTGAGAAAGCCAAACAATCCGAAGCCGAAAGAATGGTGCGCTGACCAACTTTCACAACAATATATTGCAGACTACAAGCCATTTAATTTTGTTGATGGCGAAGGGATCAGATGTAGTTTATATGTCTCGGGTTGCCCCTTCCATTGTCCAGGTTGTTATAACGTGGCGGCACAGAATTTTCATTACGGTCAGCCATATACACAAGAACTCGAAGATCAAATCATTACTGACCTTAGTCAATCCTACGTTCAAGGTTTAACCTTGCTTGGTGGCGAACCATTTTTGAATACCCAGGTTTGTCTACAGTTAGTTAAACGCGTTCGTAAAGAATTTGGGCACCAAAAAGATATCTGGTCGTGGACAGGTTACACTTGGGAAGAACTCCAAAAGGAAACAGCAGATAAGTTAGCATTGCTAAAACAACTAGATATTTTAGTTGATGGGCGCTTTTTATTGGCTCAAAAGGATTTAACCTTACAATTCCGTGGAAGTGCCAACCAACGGATTATTGATGTTCCAGCCTCACTAAAAAGTGGTCAAGTTACAATCTGGAAGAATTTAGTTCGTTAATAAGTAAAGTGTTTTAATCCCGAACAATAGTAATGTTCGGGATTTTTTATTTGAAATAGTGTTTACAATTGCTAAAGTTCGTGATAACATTCAAAACATGAAAAGCCGAATGTTCGGTAGTCTATGTAGTTGAATGTAGGCGATTAAGCGATCGGCAAGAGAGAGAAAAGGTTTTGTGGAGGTAAAAATGGATTCACGAGTAGAGAGCGGATTAATGATTGGTCCTGATGATAAGGTGCCAACTAGCGAAGCGACATTATTGGGATTACAACATGTGCTAGCGATGGATGTGTATGTGCCACCAATTATTTTAGCGGGGATGCTCTCCATGGGAGCAATTGATTCCCAGGGATTATTACAGGGAACTTTCCTAGCAGCTGGGATTGGGACAATCTTACAAACGGTCTTCTTTATGAAGATGCCAATGTCTCAAGGGCCATCTTTTGTTCCGCTGGGTGCAGCTGCGGGGATTGCTTTAGCCGGTGGTGGACTCAAAGGGGATGGAATGGCAACCTTAATTGGGGCGTTAATTGTTGGGGCAATCCTAATGGTTTTACTTGGTTTAAGTGGTACCTTCCAGAAGATTATCAATAAGTTAGTACCAGCTGTGGTCGGGGGAACGATTATCACTTGTGTGGGATTATCATTGATTCCATCAGCCTTAAATGACAATATTTTTGAGGCAAACGGTAATATTTACCAAAATATGGAATTAGCTTCGGCGACGGCTTTGACTTTATTGATTTGTGTTGGAATTAGTATTCGCTTTCCAAAAGTCCAAAAGATTTTCCGGACCGGTTCAATCGTCATTGCGCTTTTGGTTGGTACCTTATTAAGTGCTACTATGGGTCGGTTTGATTGGCAATCGGTAGCGAAGGCAACTTGGTTTGGTCTTCCTCAACGGACGATTTTTCATTGGGGAGTTCACTTTAATTTAACCGCTATTTTAACGTTTATCATTATTTATGCAATTATTACGACGGAAACGACGGGGACTTGGTTTGCAATGGGGGCAGTTACAAATCATGAAATTACACCAAAACAATGGAATCGCGGGATTATTGGTGAAGGTTTGTCTTGTTTAGTGGCTGCCCTTTCTGGGGCAACGCCAGTAACGGGTTACTCCACAAATGCCGGTGTAGTTTCAATTACTGGGGTTGCTTCCAAACGGGTTTTTGTTGCTGCTGGAATTTGGTTTATTATTCTTGGCTTCTTCTCAAAGTTATCGGCATTTTTAGCTGCTGTCCCAGCTCCCGTGATCGGTGGGGTTTTTGCTATTATTACGGTTACGATCATGTTGAATGGTTTGAATGTTATTCGGGGAATTAAAACCGAATCAAGTGATCTTTATATTATTGGGTTACCAATTATCTTGACCTTAGCCATTGTGCTTTTACCAAGTAAGGTAACCAACAATGCTCCACAATTAATTCAATACTTGTTAGGGTCACCAATTGCCATTGCTGCCCTTTGTGCGATTATTTTAAACCTATTAATGCCGCGTGATCGTTACTAGATGGTAAAAACCAAGAGAGGATTATTTGAGCATAGAGTGAGTAATGGGTTAAAATGTTAGAGGTTGAGGTTGCTCAGCCTCTTTTTTAATGGTTTTGAGGAAAACGGTAGAGTAAGGAAAGAGATTAATGGAAACAGTTACCTTAAATAATGGGATGCAGATGCCTGTATTGGGATTTGGAACCTATCAAATTGAAAGTGTTAATACAAAAAAAGCTGTTAAGCAAGCGATTAATGCCGGCTACCGACTAATTGATACTGCTCAATATTATGGAAATGAAGCCGGTGTTGGTCAAGCTGTTAAGGAAAGTGGAATTAGTCGTGATCAATTTTTCATTACTACCAAAACGCCCTTAAGCGGATACGCTGAGACGAAGGCAGGGATTGATGAGTCATTATTAGAAGGTAAGATGGATTATTACGACATGGTTTTAATCCACTGGCCAATTCCTGATTACCTTGACTCGTATGTGGCTCTAGAAGATGCTGTTAAAGAGGGGAAAATTCGGGCAATTGGGGTAAGCAATTTCAATCATCAACAGCTTCAGAAAGTTCTTGATGAGGCAACAGTTAAGCCAGCGGTTAACCAAGTTGAAACCCATTTGATGTGGCAACAGCAAAAAATGCATCAATTCTTGACTGAACATCAGATGGTGCATGAAGCTTGGTCACCGCTTGGTCAAGCAGCGGAAACAATTATGGAAAACAAGGTTTTAGCAACCCTTGCCCAGCAATATCATAAAACACCTGCCCAAATCTCACTCCGTTTCTTAATTCAAGAAGGGGTGGTTGTAATTCCTAAGGCCACTCATCTTAAATATGTAAAAGAAAATATTGATTTATTTGATTTTGCCTTAAGCAACGAAGAGCGACAATTGTTGCGTGCCCAAGACCAGCGAAAATCCCTCGAAGGGTGGCCAAGTGCAATGGCGATGGAAAGAGATTACTAAATAATAGGATCAAATTCAGAGGTTGGGAAAAAAGCTTCTTGACGGCCTGGTTGGGATAAGAAGAACGAAGGTTGATTCATTAGAATCGGCCTTTCGTTCGCACTTATCCGCTAAGGCCGTGCTTTGGAGCGAACCAGCCAACTGGTTTGGCGTTTGTGAGCCCATGCAAGGCTGAATAGGTTGGTGCGACCGTTAGGGAAGCAACTTCCATTCAGCTACTGCTTTGACCTTAGTTACTTAGTAACATTCGGAGATGAAAAAGAGGCGAGGCTGGGAAAAAACTCCTAGTCCAAAGTAAAAACCGGATGATGAATTTCTTAAACAATTCATCATCCGGTTTTTATGTACACAGGAAGTTGCTCCTGATATGATGTAATTATCACGAAAACAAACAAAAAGGAGCGATTTCCATGTATCAAAATTATACCATAGGGCAAACCGAATTCGTACTAAACTATAACTATGATTTACCAAAGAACCATATTGCGCGACTAATTAGTGCATTTGTCGACTCAATTCCACAGGAGGTTCTATTGGAAGAGTCGGTGGCGGCTACTGGCCGCCCTGCATCGCATCCAGCAATTATGCTTAAGATCCTCTTGTTTGCCTACTCGCGTCAAACCTATTCTGGAAGAAAGATTGAAATGATGTTGGATGAGAGTCTACCAATGCGTTGGTTAGCCCATGACTATACTTATAGTTACCACACCATCAATAACTTTCGGAGCAGTCAGCACGCTAGTAATCTGATCAAGCGTGCTTTTGTCTACTTTACCATGGCTTTAACAGATCACGGCCTAATTCAAAATGATGCAGTTTTTATTGATGGAACCAAGGTCGAAGCTGATGCCAATAAATATTCATTTACTTGGCGTCGTGCAGTGGAAAAGTACCACGCTAAGTTAAGGGAAAAGACAAGTAAGATTTATGAGGAATTAGTGGAAAAACGAGTGGTGCAAGAAATGGCGCCAGAGCTGGTCACTTCTGCCGAAGGCATGAAAACAATGGAACAAGAACTCGGAGAGCAAATCACTAAATTAGATGAAGAGATTGAGCAAGAACCCAAAATCATCAAAGGTGGTTCAGTTAGGAAACGGCGTCGTCGTTTCCTAAAAAAACTTCGCCACCAGCTAAGCAACGACTTAATTCCTCGTGCCCAAAAGTATGAACATGCCGAAGATATCTTCCAAGGTCGCAATAGCTACTCCAAGACTGATCATGATGCGACTTTTATGTGTATGAAAGAAGATCCGATGATGAATCGGGAATTGAAACCTGGCTATAACTTACAAATTGCCACTCATAAGCAATTTGTTCTTGATTACGGATTATTTTCAAACCCAACTGATACAAGGACTTTAGTGCCATTTCTTAAGCAATTTCATGCCTTAGGCTTCTTTAAACATATCGTCGCTGATGCAGGTTATGGTAGTGAATACAATTACACAACGATTCTTGATCAGTTTGAAAAGCAACCTATTATTCCCTATACAACTTATCAAAAGGAACAGAAGCGCAAGTTTAAAAACGACCCAACTAACTCACAAAATTGGCAGTATAACGCCGAAGATGATTACTATATTGATCATTTAGGGGTTCGTTTTAGCTTTTATCGGTATAGTGAGCAAATCGATAAATATGGTTTCAAACGTGATTTTAAAATCTATCGGGCAGATAAGCACCAGCCGTCAGCGCAATTGGATAAATTAACGAAAACACCAGGTGGTCGGCAACGTTATATGAAGGTTAACCCGACCTGGAATTATTACAAAGCAAAAGTGAAAGCGACCCTCTCAAGTGACGAAGGTAAGGCGATTTATCGTCGACGGAAGTTCGACGTTGAGCCAGTCTTTGGTCACATGAAGAGGGATTTTGGCATACGCCGAACTCACTTGCGTGGTCAACGGGCTGTGGAAAATGACATTGGCCTGGCCCTGATGACATTAAACATAACGAAATTGGGACAATTAATTAACCGATGGAGGGCCAATTTCATAAATAATCGAAAATCCGGACTACAATTTTTGATCAAGGCAAAAATTATAGTCCGGATTTTAATGTTAGAGGGGCAAAAATTAATAGTTAATTCCCAGCCTCTCTCTGTTTTTTATTTACCGTTCCAAATTTTGATGGTCCTACCAATTTTAATTAGAGTTGCTCTTTAATTATCAAAATAGCCCCCGAGAAACCAAATAATGTTACAGGAAAGTTAAAATAAGGGTGGAAAACTTGGTAATCCCGTTTCTTTTAAAAGTAAAACCAGGAAAATTGCCTTTTTTTCTTGGCGATTGTTACAGAAAATTATAATTTATATGGAAGGTATTCTGGTTGCAACATGGAGAAAGTAAAACGCGTTGGTATGCACTTTTGACCGAAATGAAAAATTTGGCCTTTCCAAAGCTATTTTACAGCGTATTACAAAATCAACGAAATTTGAAAATCTTCAGTAATTGCGACGTAATTCAATGCATGTATAGTAGATACCGTTGATTTAGTTAAGCAAAACAAAAGAAAAGGATGTTTTAAATACTATGAAATTTAACAAGAAAGCATTAAAAGTTACTGCAGCAGTTGCTGGGGCCGTTGCCTTAGGAACGATCACTTCAGCAACGACAGCTAGCGCAGACTCCGTTTACACGGTTCAAGCTGGCGACACGCTTTCTGGTATTTCAGCAAAGTTTGGTCATGACTTAACCTTTGTTGATACCTTAGCTCAAAACAACAACATTGCTAACAAGAACTTAATCTATGTTGGCCAAAAATTAGTAATCAAAGATGATGGGGAAGTTACTTCAGCAACTGCTCAACAAGTAGCTACATTACCATCAGCTTCAGTCCAAAGTTCAGCTGTAGCTTCAAGTGCAAGTGACTCTGCTACCGTTGCTTCAAGTGCTAACACGGCTACTGCTGCTTCAAGCGCCACCAGCCAAGTACAACCACAGGTTCAAAGCACTACAACGACAAACAGTAACGTAAATTCTGCAGCTACTACAAACGCTGCTTCTACTAATACCACCTCTACAACGACTTCAAGTAACCTTTCTTCAAGTGAAGCCGCTGCAAAGGCTTGGATTGTCCAACGCGAATCTGGTGGTAACTACTCTGCTCAAAACGGTCAATACTACGGGGCATATCAATTAAGTGTTTCATACTTAAATGGTGATTTGTCCGCTTCTAACCAAGATGCCGTAGCAAACCAATACGTCGCAAATCGTTATGGTTCATGGGTAGCCGCCCAAGCTTTCTGGGAAAGCCATGGTTGGTACTAAAATTAGTTAAACAATAATTGATAAAGAAGGGGCCGTGAAGAACTTTTGTTTCCTCACGGCCTTTTTTCCATCGTCGCTTTTACTAGCTGTTATGTTACTTTTATCATATATAGCTTAAAAAGAAGTCTTATTTCAATAATGTTATTTTTTATATAAATGCTTAGTTAAAAGAGATAGTCCTGAGAATTTCAATATATTATTCGAGAAAAGGTCAAGATTGGTTAAAACTTAGACCAAATAATTTGACCTTTTTTGACCTTTGACGATAATAGTAAGTGTAAGGATCAATAAAGAAAGGAAGTCTGAATGATGATGAATGGACTACAAAGACGGGATAATTTGATGGATAGTATGTTAAATTGGTTTGACGATAATTTCTATTCAGATACAATTACCAATGGGTCAATGAAGACTGACATCAGTGAAAACGACCACGGCTATGAAGTTAAAATTGATATGCCAGGCTTTGACAAGAAAGACCTTCACTTGAATTATGATCGGAATGTTTTAACGGTTACAGGACATCGCGAAGCAGATTCTGATGTGAAGGATGATCAAGGAAACTTACTTCATTCAGAACGGCGGTATGGTCAATTTAGCCGGCAATATCGGTTACCGGACGTTAACCAAAAGCAAATTAGTGCTAAGTACGATGCAGGCGTCTTGACCATTACCTTGCCAAAGTTAACAACTGAAGATCAAACTAATACGCGGATTGAAATTCAATAATAAATAACAAACTATTAAAAAGGTTCAAGATGAAAAATTTTCACCTTGAACCTTTTTATTTTAGCTATAATTCCTAAATATTTCACAAAAGTTACGGCAAGCCAGTACCAAGAGGACCTAACCTTCTGTGTAGGTGGCACGATCCTATTTGATTTGTAAAACCAAGTAAATTAGCTGATTTGCCTCAAAAACGATTTTTGCGCATCAGCCTACGTTATCCTTATCCCCACCAGACCGTCGAGGAGCCTTTTTTCTTTTAGATTGATCGCGAGAAAACATTTTAATGATCGGAACTGGAATTATCCAAATGTTCCTTAATCCCCATTGGAAAGTCTTTATCGAATTCTTTTAAAATTGGTAAGAGATAATTAATGTAATCGTGATAAGCGGCAATCGGGTTGTTAAGATCGGCTTTTTTGGCCATTAAAGCAATTGCGATTTCATGAGCGCGTTGTTCATTGGTAATCAAAATATTTCCTCCGTATAAAAAGTAAATCCTATTTTTCAGCTTGAGCTAGTAATCCCAATTTAGCTTGACATTCTGGACATAGGCCATGAACTTCAATGTCATTTCGAGTCACTAAGTAGTGAGTTTGTTGCCGGGTAATTTCATCCAAACTAGTACTCAAGTCAGTGAATTCATCAGTAAAGACATCGGTGATTTTACCGCAATTATCACAGACAACGTGATAATGTGGTTGGCCAAAGTAATCGTAATGTGTGGAGCCGTCACCGTTTTTGAGTTCGATTACAAGATGGTAATCAAGTAGCAGTCGAATGGTATTATAAACAGTCGCAATACTAATTGAGTCATCATGTTGTTTTAAATCATCATAAATCATTTCGACACTTGGGTGAGTGTGATGGTTAACTAGATAATTTAGAATGGTTTTGCGTTGAGGTGTTAAGCGGACTTTATGGTTCCGTAAGATTTTTAGTGCATGTAGGTATTCATCCTGTGCCATTGTATTCCCCCCCTTATAATCGGTTCCTTTTTGTTATTATAGCATTTACATAATTGGTTTGAAAACTTATAATAATCACTGTTGAGAATAATTCTAAACTAGGAGACGAGAAAATGAAGAATTCAGTTGATCAAAACGGCAAAGCTTATAGCCGTTTTTGGTTTATTTTTACGTTATTAATTGGAACCTTTACAATGTCGATTAGCCAATCTTCCTTATCAACAGCATATCCTACACTAATGCGGAGTTTTGGGATTTCTGCTGATACTGTTCAATGGTTAACAACGGGCTTTATGTTGGTAATGTGTGTTAGTATGCCGATTTCGCCGTGGCTATTAAACAACCTTAGTTTTAAGCGCATGTTTGTCTTAGCTTTAGCTTTATTCGACATTGGTACGTTAATGATTGTCTTTACTCCAATCCAACTTGGAGAAAACGGATTTTGGTTTATGATGATTGGTCGAGTAATGGAAGCCTTCGCGGTTGGAGTGTTGTTTCCTTCTTACCAATCGGTTTTACTTGAAATTACTCCAAAAGATGAGCGGGGAACAACCATGGGGGTTGCAGGGTTGGTGATGGGTTCAGCCCTTGCTTGTGGTCCAATTGTTTCTGGGATTATCCTAAAATTCTTTAATTGGAAGGCCCTTTTTATCTTCTTTATGATCGTGATTACCGTTATTATTATCTTCGCCCAAATGGGATTGATTCGGGATGTCATGGCGCGTCATGAAACCCATTTAGATTGGTTGTCAGTCTTTTTATTACTCGGGCTAGTTGGTTTGATGGAAGTGATCGATCAAATCGGGAAAAAGAACGTAAATTGGTCATTGAACGGTGTAATCTTAATTGTAAGCTTGATTATGTTGGCAGTTTTTATTGGACGGCAATTTAAATTAACAACCCCATTATTAGAGTTGCGGGTCCTCTTTACATTTAATTATGATCTAGCAATTTTACTGACTTCGATTTCTTACATTGCTTTAATTGTTACGACAATTATTTTCCCACTATACTATCAAGGAATCTTACATGTGAGTCCGTTTGTTTCCGGGATGGCTCTAGTTCCAGGGGCGGTATTTTTGAGTATCTTAAATCCACTAACTGGGAAATTAGCTGATAAAATTGGCTTTAAGCCAACCATGCTTTTAGGAATGGCCATGATCATTCTTGGCTGGGTAATTGGGACGTTTAGCCTTACTAAACTTAATTTAGCGATTATGATTTTTGCGGCTATGATTATTGAGGGCGGAAATGCCTTTGTGATGATGCCGGCTGTAACCCTTGGTGCTAATGCTTTACCAAATCATTTAGTTCCTCATGGTACTGCGGTGATCACAACCATTCGGCAAGTCCTTGGTTCAACGGGTGTAGCGGTTTCTACTGTGATTTTAACTAGCGTAAGTCAAGCTGCACTAAGTGAAGGGGTTAGTCTTCGATTAGCTTCGTTGAGGGGGTATCATTTAGTCTTCTCAGCAATGATTGGAATAGAAATAATTGGGTTATTGCTAGCATTTTTAATTCAAAATAATCAGAAATAATAAAAAGATCCCCCAAAATAACTTCAGCAAATTTTACGGATGTATGAGCAGAGGATGGCACCTTCCCTGACGGCTTGGTTCGGATAAGTAAACGAAGATTGATTCATTAGAGTCGGCCTTTCGTTCGCACATTCCACTGAGACCGTGATTTAGAGCGAACCAGCCAACTGCTTTGACCTTAGTTACTGAGTAACATTTGGAGATGAAAACGAGACCGGGAAGAAAAGCGTGTTTCTTCCCGGTCTCGCTTGCATTCCACTCTGAAGATGACACAGGAACTACGGCCAAGACAGTGACCAAGTGGATCCGGTCTTCCCTACAGGTGGCATGATCCTACTTGCCCTTGCATGGGTTTGTAAACACCAAGTAAGTTGGCTACTTAGATTTTTACGAATCTACTTTCGTTCTCTTTATCCTAATCAGGTAGCTAAGAAGCTTTGCCGAAACCGGAAATCATCCTAAATTATCTTGATGGAAATGGCTGTCTATTAATAACAACGCCACTAGCAAGTTAATTAGCAACCCAATTATCGTAAGCTAATGGATTCCGTTACTACCTTCTTATTATTGTGTGCATCCGGATTATATAATGGTCGCTTTTAATTCCAATAAATTAAAACAATAATTAACATTTGAACTAAACTGGTAAGAATTAAGGATGGTTCTGCAAGCCGCTTATCTAGCGTAAAAAGCCACCAGCCAAGGGTAAGAATAATCGCAACAATGGTTAATCGATTAATTGGGTGTGTAAAGAGAGAGATTATCAAGAAAAGCAAGGTACCTAATAATAACCAATTCCGTTTTTTACTACGAGGTAAAAAGAAAGGAGTTAAGAAACACCAAGTTGAAGTCATAATTGGTAGTAAGTAGAGAACGATTTCCCAGGAAATAAAATGCAAACTAGCATAGGCATTGCCGATTGGAATGGTTAACATCAATAAGGCTCCAAAGGTTAAAAGACCAGCCTCGTTTTGCAAATTTAATTGCGAAAATTGCATTAAAAACATGAAAATTGGGAGGAGTAGTAAGAGCAACATTACCAAAGGGGCAGTGACAAAACCAAAGACAACGCAAAAGCCACTTATTATGATTAAGAGATTAGCTAATTGCGATTGAAAATGGTTATTTAACTGGAGTACCAAGCTAAATGCTAATAAAAGCTCATACAAAAAAAGCATCCCCATATGGGTGTTAAAGTGGGTTCCTGAAACACTAACGGCATAGCTAAACGGGGCAAATGACCAACTAATGAAAATAATTGCGGCTGTTGCTAGGTTGCTTTGCCAGTTAGTAAAGTCTAAATTGGCGACTTGTAAATTAAACTTTGCCAAAGTAATTCCTCCAAAAAGTATTTTCTCTAGTATAACTTTTATTTTATATCCATTGAATACTAACTTTAAAATATGTTAAGATGAGCAACGTTATAAAGCAAATTCCCGATGGGAGGGTGGATCTCCACTCGCTGCCTTGTAACCGCACACTCAAGTTTGAAGTATGGGGGAATTATTATTATGAAAAAACATCTATTTACATCAGAATCAGTTTCTGAAGGTCATCCTGATAAGATAGCCGATCAAATATCAGATGCTATTTTGGATGCCTTGTTAGCAAAAGATCCCGATGCACGGGTTGCGGTTGAAACTTCCGTTACTACTGGCTTAGTCTTAGTTTTTGGTGAAATTTCAACAACAGCTTATGTTGATATTCAAAAGGTTGTCCGGAAGACAATTAAGCAAATTGGCTATTCAAATGGGAAGTATGGCTTTGACGGCGATAATTGTGCTGTCATTGTTTCACTTGATGAACAGTCACCTGATATTGCTCAAGGGGTAGATGATGCTCTTGAAGCGCGGGACGGTAAAACGGATCCTCTCGATAAAATCGGTGCTGGTGACCAGGGATTAATGTTCGGTTACGCAACTGACGAAACGCCAGAATACATGCCATTACCATTGATGTTGAGTCACCATTTGATGCAAAGAATTGCTAAGGCCCGGAAAGATGGTGAAATTAGCTATCTTGGACCAGATGCTAAAGCTGAAGTTACCGTTGAATACGATGAAAATGATCGAGCTAAACGGGTTGACACGGTAGTTTTAAGTACTCAGCATGATGCAGCTACCACACTGGAACAAATTCGCCATGATGTGAAGGAAAAGATTATCAAGCAGGTGATTCCAGCGGAATTATTAGATGATCAAACTAAATACTTCATTAATCCAACTGGTCGCTTCGTAATCGGTGGTCCTCAAGGTGATGCTGGTTTGACGGGACGAAAAATTATTGTTGATACTTACGGTGGGGCTGCACACCACGGTGGAGGTGCCTTTTCTGGTAAGGATGCAACAAAGGTTGACCGGTCAGCTTCCTATGCCGCTCGATACATTGCAAAGAACCTTGTAGCAGCTGGTTACGCTAAAAAGTTAGAAATTCAAATTGCTTATGCCATTGGAGTAGCTAAGCCAGTATCGATTTCAATTGATACTTATGGAACTGGTACGCGGGGAGAAACGGAATTAATCGATGCCGTTAACCAAGTCTTTGATTTGCGGCCAGCTGGGATTATCCAAATGCTTGATTTGAAACGACCAATTTACAAGCAAACAGCAGCTTATGGTCACTTTGGCCGGACGGATGTTGACTTGCCATGGGAAAAGTTAGATAAGGTTGATGCCTTAAAGCAAATCTTGGGTTAATAAAGAAGTGATTGATAAGAGATGTTGTTTCTCTTTCAATCACTTTTTTTATTTCTTAAACCTTTGAAAAATGTTTTGCCAAAATAAGATAACGATAGCCCCTAAACACCAACCACCAAGAACATCACTTGGGTAGTGAGCACCGACGTAGATCCTGGAAAAACCAATCAGCAGGATTAGGGCAATAATTAAGCTGGTTTCGAAAATTTTTAACTGTTTGGATTGGTGACTGGCCCATAAGAAAAGCAAGGTACTACCAATTATTAAAACTACCCCACTGGAATGACCACTCGGAAAGCTGTAACCAGCATAGTGTATTAAAACGTCGCTTTGTGGGCGTGGACGGAGAACAATATGCTTGATGACTTTATTTAAAAGGGTTCCTGAAAGAACAATCAAGCAATACAAAATGGTGAATTTAAATCTCTGAGTTAAAACTAAACTGATACCAATTGCAAGTGCCCAGATGATTGAAGGGGTGGAATTAAAAAGTTTGGTGAGGTTTGAAAAAAAGAAGGTCAGGTTTCTTGTACGGTAAAGATTAACTAATTCTCGGATCGTATGGTCGCTATTTAAAACGAAGGAGTTATGAGTGGCCACCAATAGCCAATCAATAAGGAAAAACAGTAAAAGCAACCAGAAAAAGAAAGTTCGTTTGCTAAAGGCTTTCAAAATCTCAACCTCCGAATAGAATGATTTAGCTTATTGTATCATTATTAACTAGCGCTTGACGATTAGTTACTTCAGTTCGTAAACTAAAGTTGATAAGCAAGGAGGTAAATTATGCAGCAACTCGAAAATCCGTGGTGGGTGAAACAAGTTGGTCAAACCATTACTCTTGGATTGACAAGACAATCCATTCAGAAAATGGGGGACTTATATTTCGTTGATTTACCTAATCCGGGGGCAATCTTATCAAAGGGGATGCCTTTTGCAACAATTGAAAGTCAAAATTGGGTGATCACCCTAAATTCACCAGTTAACGGGAAAGTGGTAGCTACTAATGAAGCATTTACCGGGATTATTAATCCTCCTCAAATAACCGTTTCCTGGTTAGTTAGACTTAGTACCCTTGGAAAGTGAGGATAGGCTAGTGAACGAATTAGCGGAAGTTGAACAACAAATTAAAGCCTTGCATGAGCAATTAGTAGCTGGTGAAATCTTTTTGAATCTTGGAAAACGATTGGCGCAACTATCAAAAAATTTGAAGGGCCATCGACGAGAAAAATTTGAAAATCACGAGCTTGATCCATTATTTATGGTTGAATTGCAACTGACGGTTAATAATGACCTTATTGATCATGATCGACCGCTTGCGAAGGGATTAGTCGAAGCCATCCCCGGAGCCTTACAAACTACTAAGATTCATCTCCGTCATCAGTTGGTTGGGTTCATAAATTGGGCGGTTGAACATCATCGGCTTTCAAATGAACAATTACAATGGTTAACGGTTAACCTATTGCAAGCAAAATATTTTTATAACCATTTAACTGAGCGAAATAGTCCAGCGGTTTATGGACGAAGCTTAGGATTAGTGTATTTTCGATACCTTCTATATGCTGCTCGAAAGCAGAAAAAACCAATTAACCTTCAAGTTGTAAAGCGTCTTATTAACCGATTGGCAGTGGCGATGTTAGCAGAGCGTGACACCCGGGGCTTTGTAGAAGGGGCAGGCTGGGTACAAATTTTTGCTGCCTATGCGGGTTTATGCAATGAAATTTGTGCTGATGATCGTTTAAAGCGAGCTGATAAATTATTTTTAATGGCAAGTTATTTAAAGGCTTATGAACAGTTAACGACGCCACTTACAATGAGCGAACCCGACGAAGGAGCTGGATTTATCAACCAGACTTTAAAGACTCATCCCTTATACCGACGTTATTTTATTAATGAGCTACAAGAATGGCGAAAAAAGTTAGATACTTTAAACATGGAAAAAACTGCCACTTGGCACCAGGTGTTTAATCACCGCCATTTATTGCAAATTATGTTAATGGATGAAACTTTACCACCAGAAATTGCGGACGCAATTATGAATCAAGAAAATAATAGCTAAATTATTTCCTGTCGTGTTATAATGGAGATTCTAAGAGTTACGGTTTAAATGATAATTGAATAAAGGAGATAGTTATGGCAAAAGACAAACTTCACGTCGCTTTGTTATTCGGGGGTAATTCTTCGGAACACGACGTTTCCAAACGTTCAGCACACAACATCTATGATGCAATGGACAAGGAAAAGTACGACGTTAAGCTTTTCATGTTTACCAAGGACGGCATTCTCATTGATGACGAATCATCACGACGAATTTTTGATGGTGAACCTGAGGATCAAGTTGTAAAAGAAGCGTATGCCAAGATGGACCTGGATTCACCTTTAGCCCCAATTAAGGTGTTAGAATCAGCAGGTCAAATTGATTTCTTCTACCCAGTAATCCATGGGAACCTCGGGGAAGACGGAACGGTGCAGGGTCTTTTCCGCTTACTAAAGAAGCCTTATATTGGGACAGGAATTGCCGGTTCAGCAATGGCCTTTGATAAGGACCTAACAAAGCGGATTCTTGATCACGCAGGAATTCGTAATACACCATACGTCTTATTAACTTCAGACAACCGGGCTGATTACCCTTGGTCCCGCATCGAAGAAGAACTTGGCGGCTTGGTTTTTGTTAAGCCAGCTAAACAAGGTTCATCTGTTGGAATCCACAAGGTTACCTCGGCTGAAGAATATGAGGTGGCCCTCAAAGATGCTTTTGCTTATGATTTTAAAGTCTTAGTTGAACAAGGCTTGGATCATCCACGGGAGATTGAAATTTCTATCTTAGGAAATGAAGAACCAATTGCCTCCAAGTTAGGAGGAATCCGGGTACCAGATTCTGATGAGTTTTATGACTACAACAATAAATTTGTTGATGCATCGGCCGTGGTCTTTGATTTACCAGTACCAACATCGGATAAGTTACGGGAAGAAATCACTTCGATGGCGTTGAAGGCTTATAAGGCCCTTGATTTAAAGGGGATGGCGCGCTTAGATTTCTTAGTTGATAAGAATGATGTGCCATACTTAGGCGAACCAAATACTTTGCCAGGGTTTACCAATATTAGTCTTTACCCACAAATGTGGAAGGTTTCTGGAATTGATTACTCAGAATTAATTGATCGCTTGATTCAATTAGGGATTGATGAGTTTAACCGGAATAACGAAATTAGTTACAGCTTTACTTCTCTGGGTGAAGAACACGTCGGAGAAAAGCGGTACCATTAAATTTACTAATCAATAAAATAAAGTGGAAGCTTTTTTAAAGGTTAAAAATGATTAGAAATAGGTAAACATTCGGTGGATAACTGAATGTTTACCTATTTTTTTCGTGCTAAGCAGAGATTTTAAATTTCATTTTCTTTACAAATAACTTTTATTAATAACTCTTTCTTATTAAAAAAGAATATGTTATATTTTTTTAAGGCTAATTTTTTTCAATGAAATTAATTTTGTGGTAAAGTATTGGCAAGAAGTAAAAGTAAGGTATTATTTTAGCAATAAATTATAGGGAGAAGGAATTTATATGCGTTTAAAAGGTGACGTTTTAAAGCAAATTCGGCGGAAGCGGGGATTGTCTCAAACGGCGCTTTCTGAGGGAATTTGTACCCAAGCTACAATTAGTTTAATGGAAAAGCAAAACCGAATTCCTAAGATGAACATCTTAACGGCGATTTGTGCCCGGTTAGATATTCCGGTTGATAAAATCATTGAAAATGATGACGTTTCAATGACTTCTCAATTTGATGAGATTAGTTTATTAATTGTGCAAAAGCATTACGATGATGCAACTGACCGCTTAAATAAGATTAAAGTAAAGAAGTTACAAAATGACTTCGATAAGCAACGTTATTACTACCTCCTTGGGGTATTACAAGTTGCCACTGATCAAGTTGATGAAGCGATCTTTAATTTTGAATTGATCCTAACGCAATTCTCAACGATGAGTGCTAATATTTACTGGGCGCTGACGACGGTTGGGATGGCAATGGCTTATGAAAAGCGCGGTAATGAAGAGCGAGCTCTTAAGTTCTTACAACGAGCGGTTACGTTGATTGACGAAAAACAATTAACTGGTGGTAAGCGGCAATGGATTATTATTTATCGGAATATTGCTGACCTTTACCTTAAGTTGAAGCAACCAAACGAAGCAATTAAGATTGCTAACCGAGGAATTGATATTTGCCGGGAAGACCTTTCAATGTTCTTGCTTAGTGACTATTACCAAGTAATTGCTAAATCCAAAGTAATGCTAGAAGATCGTCAAGCAGCAATTGAAAACTACGAAATTGCTAAGAGTTTGCTTTTAATCAATGATCAAACCGAAAATGCAGAAGCATTGGAAAATGAAATTGACCAATTGAAGTAAATTTAGTTAAAGCGAAAAAGCGACTGGGAAGAAATTAATCTTTCCCAGTCGCTTTTCTGTATCTCTAAATGTTAATTAGAAACTAAGGTTAATGAGAAGTTTTTTCCCAACCTTTTTTCGTTACTTTACAATTTCACAAAATTCAATTGTTTCACTATTTGGCCCTTCAATGTTAAAGAATTTGATTCCTTTTTCCCAGAAGTCAAGGTGTTGAACTTCGCTTTCCTTCATCTTAAATCCAGCATCCTTAGCAGCTTTATAAGCAGCATCAGCATCAATGGTATTTAAGGAAATATGATTAATTGCACCAGTTTGGTGAACCGCACCATCACCAGTCCAGATTTCGAGGGTGAGGTGGCCCATGTTCATGAAGACAACTTGATTGCCTTGGTCATCGGTATCGAAGTTACCAATCATTTTGAAACCGAGTTTTTCCCAAAAAGCAATCGTCTTTGGAAGATTATCGGTTGGAATACCAATGTGTTGTACATCGTCAAAGTATCCTGCTAGACTTTTGTTAAATGCCATAATAATTACTTCCTTTCAAAATAAGTTATACTAGTTTCCTAAGTCGAGCGCCTGGTGAGTAAGTTTGCCAAAAATGTGCTTGTCAGCCCAACCCGTAATTGCACCTTGGAAAAGAAGGGCAAAGATGGTTCCTAAACCAAAGTTTGCTAAGCCCATCTTTGGCATTGCAATCAAGGCGAAAATTGTCGGTGGAATGTAAGACATCCACATTGAAATGGTTGCATTTCCTTTGCAGTACCGGAACCGCAAAATTTGGAACAAATCATCTGCAGGGTGTAAAACTAAGTTAACCCGTTGGTAGATTGAAATAGCGGTCCCAATTAAAGCAACCCCAAAGAAATTAATTAAGACGTATAGGATTACCATTGGTAGAGAATATGCATCGGGCATAATTTGATTAAAAATGTTTGAGAACCATTGGATAAAGATTGAGAATGGTAACATGAAAATAAAGTTACCACCAATTCGTTTCCAATCCCATTTTTTCATCAAAATTGCGTTTAAAACGGATGTTAACATCCCCAAAATCATAAAGGCCCAGAATAATGCAAGGGGATTATCCTTTCCAAGGACTGCTAAACCAAGATTGTTTTCAGCAGCGGTCCAATAAGCCGAACCCAAAAAATGTGGGTGAATATGTGAACTTGTCACAAGTGTTAAAACGTTCCCCATCGAATTTATCACAATTGAAAGGGCGAAGTAAGCGATACTCGTGGTCATTGAAATCGACCGTTGTGTCACTTTTGGTGTTTCTTCCATCTTCTCTTTCCTCCTTGGTGAAAAACTTCACTTTACGATCACTGATTTTACAACTGGAAAAATTGTATGTCAACCGCTTGACAGATGTTTCTAAAAAAATAATCTTATGGTCTCCTTACTAATTCATGGTAAAATTAAAATATGATTAAAAAGGAGGGAAAGAAATGAAGTACACAACGCAAGCCTTAACAATTGCTGGCCATGATTCCGATGGAAGCGCTGGGATGCCAGCTGATTTACACGCTTTTTTTGCGGATAGGGTATATGGTCATGGCATTTTAACGGCAGCAGTTGCTGGCAACTCACAGGGAGTTTATGCGAGTCAGATAATGCCTGTTGATTTTATTGCCAAACAATTTGAAGTTTTAGCTACTGACTTCAAAATTCAGGCAGCTAAAACAGGAATGCTGGCTAATGATGACGTAATTAACGTGGTGGCTGATCAATACGAGAAGGTCGATTTTGGCCCCTTAGTTGTTGATCCAGTTATTATCACGAAGCATGGAGCGATGTTATTGGCTGAGTCAGCTTTCGAACTTTTCCGGAAGCGAATCGTTCCGCTAGCAACAGTTTTAACGCCTAATTTTTTTGAAGCCCAAAAGTTAACTGAACGGGAACTCGAAAATGATGAAGCAATTATTGAAGCGGCAAAAGAATTGCAACAAATGGGAGCGCAAAATGTCGTTATTAAAGGACAACACCAACCAGGCCAAGTTAAACCGGTTCGAGATTTTGTTCGTTTAGCTGATGGTGAAGAATTTTGGCTTTCTCAAAACTATCTAGCAACTAACCGGGTTAACGGGACTGGTGATACCTATTCTGCAATCATTACTGCCGAGTTAGCAAAGAAAGTCGGGGTTAAGCAAGCAGTGATCAAGGCTAATCAATTTGTCCACACTGCGATTCAAAATGAACTGACGGTGGGTCATCAGTATGGGCCAATTAACCATTGGGCCGGAATGAAATTAGTTTCAGAAAACGAGGAGTAAGTTAAGAATGATGTTAGCAACGATTTTAGCTTGGATAGTTGGCATTGAGCATCTAGGGATAATGGTCCTTGAAATATGGGCTTCACCAAAGCAACAGGCAAAGGCATTTGGCCTTAGTAATGACTATACTCAACAACCTGAGGCCCGAGTTTCCATGGCTAACCAAGGAATTTATAACGGTATGTTAGGTTTATTCATAATCGCAACAACTTGGCTTTTTGGCGGAACAATCCAACTTCAAGTCTGGGCATTATTGTTGTTGTTTATAATTGTCGTTGCTTTTTATGGAGGTTTAACGGTGGGCAAGAAAGTTTGGATTATGCAACTTTTACCAGCAGTTCTCGCCGAAGGAGCAGTCCTAGCGGTTTGGTTAGGGTAGAGAAAGAGATAGTGCAAATAATGCATTTTTCCCTGTCAAGCAGACATTTAAATATACAAATCAGATTAAGCAGCTAAGCGCCGATATTCTAGCGGTGCTTGGCTGTTTAATTTTATTTGTTTAGGCATACAAAAAACCATTAGAGTAGATATGGATTTTTGTATCTCCATGTCTACTCTAATGGGAGCATACCAACAAATTTTTGAGGAAACCTCTTTAGTTATGTAAAAAAAGATCCCAAAGAGAATTCTTTTGAGATCCTTTGAAGAACCACCAGTAATAAATTACCGACGGTTGTAAAATTCAACGACAAGCGCTTCGTCGATATCAGCATTCATGTCTTCACGAGCTGGAAGGCGAGTTAATTTACCTTCTAACTTGTCGGCATCGAATTCAACGTATGATGGCCGAGCAACAACAGCGTCAACCGCGTTCTTGATGATTTCCAAGTTCTTGGACTTTTCGCGAACGGCGATGACTTGGCCGACCTTAACTTCATATGATGGAATGTCAACCCGCTTACCATCAACAGTGATGTGACCGTGGTTAACTAATTGCCGTGCTTGACGGCGAGTAGTAGCCAAGCCAAGACGGTATACCATATTATCCAAACGCCGTTCAAGTAAGATCATGAAGTTGGTACCGTGAGTACCTTCCTTGATCTTACCAGCCCGCTTGAAGAGATTACTGAATTGGCGTTCAGTCATTCCGTACATGAAACGCAACTTTTGCTTTTCCCGAAGTTGCATCCCGTATTCAGAAACGCTACCGCGCCGATCGTTCCCGTGATCACCGGGAGCGTATGGACGACGAGCTAATTCCTTACCAGTACCAGAAAGTGAAACACCAAGGCGACGAGATAAGCGCCAACTTGGACCAGTGTAACGTGACATAAATAAATTCCTCCAAAAAATTTGATTGGAGTAAAATAATCCGATTGTGTGGTTGGCATTCGTGCAGCCTAATTAGATCGTTCACCCTAGCAGCCGAGTTACTAGAAACACCATCTTGGCATTAGTCTGTTGACGAGCTTGCTCCACACTGCTGCATTATTTTACACAATGACTATCATACAATGGGTTGAAGATTATCGTCAAGTAAAAATAAAATTTGCTTCAAAAGATCCCAACGTTATTGATCACGTTATGCTATACTAAAACAAGGATATCAATATAGGTGGGATTTTTATGGTGCAAATATTAATAATAATTTTACTGATTGCCCTGTTAGTAATTGTGGGGCTTTTCGTTTATCAACGACAAACTTTGAAAAAGTTATCTACATATGGTCAGAGTATCCGGGCCATTCCATTACAAAAAATTGATCAGCGGCTTAGTAAGGAGAAGGTTCAAACCTTAATGGGTGAATCGTTAAAGACGTTCACAGATTTGCGGCAACAATTTGATAAAAAACTTGTTCCAAACGTAAAAAAAACGCAGCATCAAATCGAACTGCTTAGCCAAGAGGCCAAAACAACGGCGCTTTTTACAATTGCAGGGAGTGTAAGTACTTTAGCAGAAGAAGTAGCTAGTTTGCTTGACGAAACTAAAAAAATTGAAACCGCCTTGGACAAACTTGATGCATCAGTTAAAAATCAAACCGAAGCCCTAACAAAGCTTCGACAAACTTACAATCAATTTAGCCGGCAATTAGATGATGAAGGCTTTTCATACGGTGAAAGTAAGGTTAAGTTAAATCAACAATTGATTGACTTACAAAAGAAGTTTGAGCACTTTGCTGAGGTAGCTAATCAAGGTGATCATCAAGCAGCTCAAGAAATTTTAGATGAACTAAGGACGGAAACCCAAAATTATGAAACGCTCTTAAAGACGGTTCCCAAACTTTACCGGCCGCTTTATACTACCTTCCCGGACCAATTAGCTGAATTATCAAGTGGTTATGAAGAATTAAAAAAGAAAAATTACAACTTTACTGAGGCTAACCTTCCTGACCAAATTAGAGATCTTAGTGGCGAGCAAAAATTTGCCTTAGAAAAATTAGCAGAGCTTGAGATTGGCCCAGTGAAAGGAGCCGTGGATCATCTAGCACCAGCGATTGATCACTTGTATGATGTGATGCAAAAAGAATTAGATGCCCGACCTCAGGTAAAAAAGCTGTTTCCAAAAACCAAGACTCATTTGGAACATGCCGAATCGCAAAACCGCCAATTACTTAATGAATTGGACAAATTGAGTATTAGCTATACTCTTAATCATAATGAAATGGCTGATGCTCGAGGATTAAGCGAGCAGTTACGACAACAACGGTCGACCCTTGAGACTGATGAAGCTGGATTGAATGATCATTCAGCAATTGAAAGTCAAGTTTTAACTCATCTTGAAAAAACAGAAAATGAATTAACGGCGATCGAAAAGCAACAACAAGAAATTAATCAAAGTGTTGCAACCTTACGGGAAGATGAAGCGCGAGCTCAACGGGCTTTGCAACGATTTGCTGTTGACTTGAAAACAACTAAACGCCGGGTTGAAAATCTTAATCTCCCGGGAATCCCGCAAGACTATTTAGATTACTTCTTTGTAGTTTCAAACGAAGTAAAGAAGTTATCCCAATTAATGAACCAACCACAAATTGATATGGAAGAAATTACCAAACAGTTATTGGTTGTTCAGTCTGATTTGGGAACTTTACGGGAAAGGACGACTAGTTTACGTGATAGTGCGGAGTTGACGGAACGGTTAATCCAGTATGCGCATCGGTTAAGTGTCGATCACGAAGAAATTGAGAAAGCTATTGAAGAAGCACAAACTCTATTTAGTGAGTATAAGTACGCTGAAAGTTTGGAAACTTTAGGGACGGCGGTTGAAGAAGCTGAACCGGGAAGCTTTAAACGCCTCGAAGATAGTTATTATCAAGAAGTTGAAGAACCAAAGTAAGCCTAAAATATTGGGTAACAGGAACTTATAGTTTATTCTGTTGCCCTTTTTTTGTATAATAGTTTGCGTTTAGAGTCGAACCAAATTACAACCTACCTGAAGCAAGATGCACTACTAGTTGTGAGCGAAGGTTTAGAATTTAATAAGGAGGAATAGGCCTGTTGATTTATTTTGATAATAGCGCCACAACCAAAATTTGGCCGGATGTGTTAAGTACTTACGATCAAGTTGCGGAAAAAATTTGGGGAAATCCATCTAGTTTACACAAATTAGGGGAGCCAGCTTGGAACTTACTAGAACAATCTCGGCGGCAAATTGCTAACTTGTTTGGCGTTTTACCAAGTGAGATAATTTTTACTTCTGGTGGCTCAGAAGGGGATAACTGGGTCATAAAAGGAACGGCAATCGCAAAACATAGATTTGGGAAGCATATTATTACCTCAAGTGTCGAACATGCGGCGGTTCGTAATGCTATGGCTCAACTAGAAGAGCTGGGATTTGATGTAACATACTTACCAGTTGATGACCAAGGACGAGTAAGCGTTACTGATCTAAAGGCGGCTTTGCGCCCAGATACGATCTTGGTATCAATTATGGCGGTAAATAATGAAATTGGAACAATTCAACCGATTAAGGAAATTGGGGAAGTTCTAAAGGATTATCCCCGGATTCACTTTATGGTTGATGCTGTTCAAGCAATTGGTAAAGGTTTGGATGATCTTGTCTTTTCTGACCGGGTTGACTTTGCAACTTTCTCTGGTCATAAGTTCCATGCCCCACGGGGGACGGGTTTTGTTTATGTCAAGCAAGGACGGCAGTTAGCCCCTTTAATTAACGGTGGTGGCCAAGAACGAGGACTTCGTTCAGGAACCGAAAACGTTGCCGGGATGGCAGCAATGGCCCGAGCAGTTCGCCGTGTTAAGGAAAAAGAGACAACGAGTGTTGCAAATGAAAAAGCAATTAAGGAACGGATTGCCAAGCATATTCAGACTTTCGATCATGTGCACTTATTTTCACGTTTGGATGATGGCTTTGCCGCCCACGTACTTTGCTTTGCAATTGAGGGTGTTCGCGGTGAAACGATTGTTCATGCTTTTGAAGAGCGGGAGATTTATCTTTCAACGACTAGTGCTTGCTCCTCCAAAAAGCAAGCGGAAGCAAGTACGCTTGCGGCAATGAAGGTCCCAACGAAGCTGGCGGAATGTGCTGTTCGAATTAGTTTAGGTGATCAAAATACCCTTGCCGAAGCAGATCAGTTCAACCAAGTTTTTGATAAAGTGTATGCTGGCTTTAAAAAAATTATAGATTAGTAAGAAAGAAGGTGTGCTAGTGGCACAATTACATTATGATGAAATTATGGTTCGCTATGGAGAACTTTCAACCAAGGGCCACAATAAGAAAAATTTTATTGGTCGATTAGGAACCAACGTTCGTAAAGCATTACATGACTTTACTGATGTGAAAGTTCATGCTAATCAAGACCGGATGCACGTAATTTTAAACGGCGCAGATAGTGAAGCCGTGATGAAGCGATTAAAACAAGTCTTTGGAATTCAAACTTTTTCACCAGTGCTGAAAGTTGATAAGAATTTTGGGGCCGTGTGTGAAGCAGCTAAAACGTTAATTGAAAAGCAAGTTAGCCAACCGGTTACCTTTAAGGTTGAAACTAAGCGGAGTGATCATAATTTTGAAATGGGAACATTTGAGATGAACCGCCAATTAGGGGGTTACTTATTGGAACAGTTTCCAGATTTATTAACCGTGGATGTTCATAATCCGGCAATTGAAATTCGAGTTGAAATTCGCGGAAATGGAATTTACTTAATGAGTGAAATTATTAAGGGGGCCGGTGGTTTACCAGTTGGTACAGCAGGTAAGGGGATGATGATGCTCTCTGGTGGCATTGATTCTCCAGTTGCGGCGTACTTAGCTCTTAAACGTGGAGTTTCGCTTGAAATGGTTCACTTCTATAGTCCACCGTATACGAGTGAACAAGCTCTTGCTAAGGCTAAGGAATTAACGGGGAAACTAGCTCGTTATGCAGGAAGTATTCGTTTTATTCAAGTGCCATTTACAGAAATTCAAGAGACAGTGAAGGAAAAAGTGCCAGAAGGTTACTTAATGACGGTTCAGCGGCGATTTATGCTACGATTAGCAGTTGAATTGGCTAACCGCCGGAAGGGGCTCGCAATTTTCAACGGGGAATCACTTGGTCAGGTGGCATCCCAAACGATGGAATCAATGCGAGCAATCGAAGCTGTAACGAATTTACCAGTACTGAGGCCTGTTCTTTCATATGATAAGACTGAAATTATTAAGATTGCGGAAGATATTGATACCTATAATTTGTCAATCTTACCATACGAAGACTGTTGTACCGTCTTTACCCCACCTTCTCCTAAGACCAAGCCAAACCTTGAAAAAGCCACTAAATATGAAGGGTGGCTTGACGTGGATGGTCTAATGGAACGGGCACTGAAAGGCGTCAAGATTGAAGAAATTCACGCAGATCAAGAATTCCTTAACCAGAACGAAGATGTTTTTGCAGAATTACTTTAATTGGATGAGAATTAAAAAAAAAAAGAGGCTGGGAATTAACTATTAATTTTTGCCCCTCTAACATTAAAATCCGGACTATAATTTTTGCCTTGATCAAAAATTGTAGTCCGGATTTTCGATTATTTATGAAATTGGCCCTCCATCGGTTAATTAATTGTCCCAATTTCGTTATGTTTAATGTCATCAGGGCCAGGCCAATGTCATTTTCCACAGCCCGTTGACCACGCAAGTGAGTTCGGCGTATGCCAAAATCCCTCTTCATGTGACCAAAGACTGGCTCAACGTCGAACTTCCGTCGACGATAAATCGCCTTACCTTCGTCACTTGAGAGGGTCGCTTTCACTTTTGCTTTGTAATAATTCCAGGTCGGGTTAACCTTCATATAACGTTGCCGACCACCTGGTGTTTTCGTTAATTTATCCAATTGCGCTGACGGCTGGTGCTTATCTGCCCGATAGATTTTAAAATCACGTTTGAAACCATATTTATCGATTTGCTCACTATACCGATAAAAGCTAAAACGAACCCCTAAATGATCAATATAGTAATCATCTTCGGCGTTATACTGCCAATTTTGTGAGTTAGTTGGGTCGTTTTTAAACTTGCGCTTCTGTTCCTTTTGATAAGTTGTATAGGGAATAATAGGTTGCTTTTCAAACTGATCAAGAATCGTTGTGTAATTGTATTCACTACCATAACCTGCATCAGCGACGATATGTTTAAAGAAGCCTAAGGCATGAAATTGCTTAAGAAATGGCACTAAAGTCCTTGTATCAGTTGGGTTTGAAAATAATCCGTAATCAAGAACAAATTGCTTATGAGTGGCAATTTGTAAGTTATAGCCAGGTTTCAATTCCCGATTCATCATCGGATCTTCTTTCATACACATAAAAGTCGCATCATGATCAGTCTTGGAGTAGCTATTGCGACCTTGGAAGATATCTTCGGCATGTTCATACTTTTGGGCACGAGGAATTAAGTCGTTGCTTAGCTGGTGGCGAAGTTTTTTTAGGAAACGACGACGCCGTTTCCTAACTGAACCACCTTTGATGATTTTGGGTTCTTGCTCAATCTCTTCATCTAATTTAGTGATTTGCTCTCCGAGTTCTTGTTCCATTGTTTTCATGCCTTCGGCAGAAGTGACCAGCTCTGGCGCCATTTCTTGCACCACTCGTTTTTCCACTAATTCCTCATAAATCTTACTTGTCTTTTCCCTTAACTTAGCGTGGTACTTTTCCACTGCACGACGCCAAGTAAATGAATATTTATTGGCATCAGCTTCGACCTTGGTTCCATCAATAAAAACTGCATCATTTTGAATTAGGCCGTGATCTGTTAAAGCCATGGTAAAGTAGACAAAAGCACGCTTGATCAGATTACTAGCGTGCTGACTGCTCCGAAAGTTATTGATGGTGTGGTAACTATAAGTATAGTCATGGGCTAACCAACGCATTGGTAGACTCTCATCCAACATCATTTCAATCTTTCTTCCAGAATAGGTTTGACGCGAGTAGGCAAACAAGAGGATCTTAAGCATAATTGCTGGATGCGATGCAGGGCGGCCAGTAGCCGCCACCGACTCTTCCAATAGAACCTCCTGTGGAATTGAGTCGACAAATGCACTAATTAGTCGCGCAATATGGTTCTTTGGTAAATCATAGTTATAGTTTAGTACGAATTCGGTTTGCCCTATGGTATAATTTTGATACATGGAAATCGCTCCTTTTTGTTTGTTTTCGTGATAATTACATCATATCAGGAGCAACTTCCTGTGTACATAAAAACCGGATGATGAATTGTTTAAGAAATTCATCATCCGGTTTTTACTTTGGACTAGGAGTTTTTTCCCAGCCTCTTTCCTACGAATCCCAAACCGCTAGTAGTGGTTGAATTTGAAATGAAA
Organism: Lactobacillus sp. 3B(2020); assembly: GCF_013487845.1. Taxonomy (NCBI): domain Bacteria; kingdom Bacillati; phylum Bacillota; class Bacilli; order Lactobacillales; family Lactobacillaceae; genus Lactobacillus; species Lactobacillus sp. 3B(2020). Next base: position 700,434 of record NZ_CP047410.1, read on the forward strand.
TTTGAACTATCACTTGTCCCAAATGAACTGGTTGATTTGAAACTCGATTTGCTCGTGCCACTACCCGGAACGTTATAAGTAGCATTATTTGGTAATACAAAGTTGACGTTATTGTAACCGTCGTAATCTGTTTGCTCATTGTACATTCTTGTTTCTGCGTTCGAAACATGCTTTACTTTAAGCCCTAGCGCAGTTCGGATTAACTTTGAAACACGGTTAATTTCTTTTGGTGAAGCTATTTGGAATGATGCCCCATCAATGGTTGCGTTCTTACCTTGGAAGTGATAAGTCGAAACGCTGTTCATCGCCACCCGGTAGTTTGAATATAGTGCCCCAATCGAGTCCGTTGGAACGTTAGTTTGAATTCTATCGCCAACTGCATCTAAGATCTTGTTGGCTGCGGTGAGGGAGCCCTTTTTCTTAAAGGTACTAATTACACTCTCGATAACTTGTTGGCCCCGCTTTTGCCGACCATAATCGTTATTAGGATCATCATAACGCATCCGAGAGTACTTTAAGGCTTCACTACCGTTTAAGTGTTGTTTACCTTTTTTAAAGTGGTGACCTTCATAAGTAAAGGCAAATGGATTATCAACGGTTACCCCACCAACGGCGTTAACCACTTTTTCCATCACTCCCATATTAACGACGACATAGTAATCGATGGGGATGCCAAGTAATTCTTTAACTTGTTTCACTGATTGCTTAGCTCCTCCAATTGAATAAGCAGCGTTAATCTTAACATAATCTGCCCCATCTTCAGTATTAACTCGGACTAACGTATCCCGTGGCAAACTGGTCATCGTGATTTTTTCTTGCTTTGGGTTGACGGTGATGATTTCCATCGTGTCAGTATTTCCACCGGTATTTCCTCGGTTTAAGGCCCCAACGTCAGTTCCCATCACTAAGATAGAAAGAGGATCACCATTTTTAATTTTAGTATCGACTTTTCCATCTCCAGTCGCAAAAATTCCTTTTGCAGTTGATTGTAATTTGTGATATTCGAATCCTGCGAAACAAAGGACAATGAGTGTAATGAGTAAAATTACCCGCCGTACCCATTTATAACCATCTCCCCGATTAGGCCGGTGGATGGGTGGCTTCGGTGGTAAATTGTTACCCTCTCCACGGTTGGCATTATTTTCAGCAACACGTTGATTAATCCGATTTTCTAGTTCTCTTCGGTATTCTTCCCGTGTTTCATGTTCATCATTCATTTTGCTTACCTCAGTTAAATAAAATTGCTAACCTCTTAACGTTATCAAAACAATATTCAAGCGTCAATTTACATTTAAGGATTTAAAAAAGTTGTAAAAATTCCTTCGCATTTCGGAATGGAAATTTGTTGACAATTATGAATGACTCGATATACTAAAACAGTTAGATAACGAATCATTACAAATCTAACTAAAAGGAGAGAGATGATGAAAGATACAGAATTATTGACAAATTGGTGGAATTTACGAATGAAAATTGGCCGGCTTTTTCACGCCAAGCATCAAGGAACAAATTCAATCGGTATGCGTGGTCGGGATCGAATAATTGGGATGATTAATTATCGGGGAGCTGGTCTTTCCCAAAAAGAATTGGCTAAGTTTGTCCACCTAAGACCAGGTTCGTTAACGGATGCTTTAACAAATTTGGAAGAAGAGGGTTACGTTAATCGTGAACGTGATCCAAAAGATCGGCGGATTTGGCGGGTTTCTTTGACTGAAAAAGGTGAAAAACGGGCGAGTGAAATTGCAGCCGATCACAAAGTATTTGTGGAACACTTGATGGAAGGAATATCCCATGCCGATAAGGTTGCGATGAACCGAGCGGTTTTACAAATGACAAAGAATTTTGAACACTATTATGGGAAGAATGCGGAGTAAGCCATGATAAAAATTGCTCGAAAAAATTTAGCAGTTATGCCAACGATTTTTGCGGTTGTTTTTTTACTGCTACAAGTTTTTTGTGATTTATATTTACCAACCATTACGGCTGATTTGATTGATAAAGGGGTAATTAACCATGACCTTGCCTATATCAAACACGAAGGGATCATGATGTTACTGGTTTCTTTAGTTGGGCTTGTTGCCGCTGCCTTAAATACCTTTTTTGCCTCAACTCAAGCCATGAGCGTTGGTCGAAAATTGCGGAAACAAGTCTTTGATAAAGTAATGCGATTTTCAAATAAGGAAATTAGTGAATTAGGTGATTCGTCCTTAATTACCCGTTCAACTAATGATGTGGTTCAAGTTCAAACGGTGATGTTCCAGACTTTGCGGATGATGCTGCAATCACCAATTATGATGATTGCAGTGATTGTTTTGGCTTATCATCGGGAATCAAAATTAACCATGATTTTTTTAATTAGTCTGCCAGTATTAGCGGTAACGGTTGTGATTGTAATGAGCAAAGCCGTACCACTTTTTCGGAGTATTCAAAAGAAGACTGACCGGATTAATCTGGTTTTTCGGGAAGGGTTAACCGGAGTCCGGGTAATCCGGGCTTTCAACCAGGATGAACGGGAACAAAATCGATTTAATACTGTTAATGAAGATTATACAGAAACGGGGATTAAAGCCTTTACCTGGGTAGCATTTCTTTTCCCAACAATGACTTTGATTTTAAGCCTTACTAATGTAGCAATTATTTGGTATGGAGCCCATTTAATTGCAAACCAGACGATGCAAGTGGGAAATTTGGTCTCCTTTTTAACATATGCTGTCCAAATTCTCTTCTCATTTATGATGTTAGCAATGGTCTTTGTGTTTGTTCCACGGGGAGTAGCTTCGGCTCGGCGAATTAATGAAGTTCTTGATTATGAAGTTGCGGTAAAAGATCCAAAACCAAGCGAGCAACTTAGATTAACGTCAAAAGCACCAAGTCTGCAATTTAATCACGTCAATTTTCGCTATCAAGGAGCTGAAAAATTATCCTTAAATAATTGTGATTTTGAGGTTACTAGTGGGCAAACCTTGGCAATTATCGGCGGGACTGGCTCAGGAAAATCAACCCTGGTTAACCTAATTGAACGCCTATTTGACCCTGAAAGTGGCCAAATTAAGATTAATGGCATGCCAATTAAACGCTTAAGTCAACATGATTTGCACACCTTAGTGTCAATCACTCAGCAAAAGGCGGTTCTGTTTGCGGGAACAATTCGTTCAAATATGCAATTTGGTTATCCAAACGCAAGCGATGAAGAGATTTGGCATGTCCTAGAAATTGCTCAAGCGCGGGACTTTGTTGAAGAAGCTGGGGGCTTGGATGCAATTGTCGAACAAGATGGTGCCAACTTCTCTGGCGGGCAACGACAACGATTGGCGATTGCTCGAACGATTATTAAACCAGCAAGCATTTACATCTTTGATGACTCGTTTTCAGCTCTTGATTTTAAGACGGATGCAAAACTACGCCAAGCATTGAAAGCTGATTCAAAGCTAAAAGATGCCGTTAAGGTAATTGTTGCCCAACGGGTCTCAACAGTTGCCGATGCGGACCTAATTTTAGTGCTTGAGGATGGGGAATTGTTAGGGAAAGGTGATCACCAATCTCTAAAAGCCAATAATCAAACTTACCGAGAAATTATTGCGTCACAGATTCAAAAGGGGGTAACAACCAATGCATAATCGGCAACGGAGGGGAGCTGAAAAAGCTAATCACTTTTGGCCGACAACGAAGCGGCTGTTAACTTACCTACGACCGTGGCGGTTAGCGATGGTGATTGCAATTGGGATGGCCATTGCTTCGGTTATCACCTCGATCATTGCTCCCAAAATTCTTGGGGAAGCGACAACCACGATTTATCAAGGCATCATGAAGGGGTATACCGAGATAAAAATGGGTCAGCATTTAACGACCTTCCCAATCGATTTTGCTAAAATCGGTCGTATTGCTTTGATTGTGTTAGTCCTTTACTTACTGTCCGGGTTCTTTAGTTTTGGTCAGCAAATCATCATGACCCGGGTTTCGCAACGGGCGGTCTTTAATTTACGACGAGATTTCAAAGCAAAGCTCGCTCGGGTGCCCGTTAAGTACTATGATGCGACGAGTAATGGGGAAATCATGAGCCGGATGGTTAATGATATGGATAACATTGCGACTGCTCTCCAGCAAGGGATTATTCAGATCATTACTTCGCTTTTGACGATTATTGGGGCTTTGACATTGATGATTTTAATCAGCTGGCGGTTAACGCTTGTTGCTCTAGTCACGATTCCGCTTTCGGCAATCGTAGTTGGCTTTGTTGCACCAACTGCTCAAAAACTGTTTGAACGCCAGCAAGCAGCTTTGGGAAAGATTAATGCTCAAGTGGAAGAAGTTTATGCAGGACAAACGATTATCCGAGCATTTAACCATGAACAAGATGAAGCTGCTAAATTTGCGGAACATAACGAGAATTACTACCGGGCGGCGTGGCGAGCCCAGTTTTTCTCAGTTTTAATTTTTCCTTTGATGAACTTTATTAATAATGTGGGCTACTTACTAGTTGTTGTAGTGGGAACAATTCAAGTTATTCATGGCCAAATTACTTTGGGAAATGTGCAAGCTTTTATTCAGTATGTCAATCAATTTACCCGCCCTTTAACCCAGATTGCTAACTTATCAAGTACAATCCAGCAAACGATTGCTTCAGCGGAACGTATTTTTGCAGTTTTGGACGAAGCGGAAATGGATGAAAGTAAGACGACAACCCCAGTTAAGAATCAACCGCAACCGATGATTGAATTTGAACACGTTGATTTTGCTTATGATCCAAAGACACCACTGATTCAAGACTTTAATCTCCGGGCTAAACGAAATGAAATGGTGGCTATCGTTGGGCCAACTGGAGCTGGTAAGACCACCATTATTAATCTGTTAGAGCGCTTTTATGATGTTAATAACGGTAAGATTTTCTTAGATGGCCGGGATACTCGAAGTATGAGTCGTCATGAATTACGACAACATTTAGCGATGGTATTGCAAGAAACATGGTTATTTACGGGAACAATCTTTGAAAACATTAAGTATGGCCGTGAAGATGCAACCGATGAAGAAGTTTACCAAGCTGCTCGGATGGCCCGGGCTGATAACTTTATTCGCGAGTTGCCAAATGGCTACGACACAGTTTTAGATGAAACGGCTTCAAATATTTCGCAAGGGCAACGCCAATTATTGACAATTGCGCGGGCTTTCTTGGCAGATCCAGAAGTTTTAATTTTGGATGAAGCTACGAGTTCAGTTGATACCCGGACCGAAGTTCAAATTCAAGCTGCGATGCGAAAGTTGCAAGAAAGTCGAACTAGCTTTGTGGTTGCTCACCGACTATCGACAATTCAAAAGGCAGAACAAATTATTGTTTTGAACCATGGCCGAGTTGTTGAGACTGGGGATCATGATTCATTAATGGTGCAAAACGGTTTTTACGCAGACCTATACAATAGCCAATTTTCAGGTCAAATGACTGAAAAGGCTTAATTCGAGGAAAAATGCAAATTCAAACTAAGTATCAAAAAACGCTAAAATTACTAACTAACATGCGGATTAACAAAGTGGTTCCAGCACTTTCATATTTGATTTTTGAAGGAAATCAACGTCTAAAGGTTGAAACAGGTTGGGCAAAAATAAAACCGGAACTTGAACCGCTAAGGCCGGGGATGTTTTATGATCTAGCCTCTTTAACGAAAGTGATCGGCACCCTTCCTGCGATTGCTCAGTTAGTCCAAGCTGGAAAACTAAATTGGGATGATCAAGTAAAAACTTTCCTTCCAGAGCTGCAAGGAAAGAATGCAACTATCCGAGATTTATTAACTCATACCGCAGCAATTGAGGGGTATATTCCCCATCGAAACGAGCTTAATCATGCCGAACTTTTACAGGCAATTTTAAATACTGAATCTTTTGGGGAGAATTTAGCAAAAAACATTTGTTATACCGATCTTGGATTAATCTTAGTAGGATTAATTGCCGAAAAGGTGACTGGTAAGCCAATTCAAGAACTGGTAACCGACACGGTTATCCAACCGCTTGGCCTAACTAACGAGCTAAGCTATCATCCCCCAGTCCAAGGAACCGTGCCTACTGAGTTATCTAAAAAACGGGGATTAATCCGAGGAACAGTGCATGATCCCAAGGCCTTTGTTTTGCAAGAGCAATGTGGAAGTGCCGGTTTATTTGGAACTTTGACTGGATTAGAGCGATACGCTTATGAATTGTTGGAAAATAACCTTGGTGGATTATTAACGACAACGATGATTCAAAGTTTCTTTCATGACCAAACGCGGATGCAAGGGATGCATAACCGGAGCTTTGGCTGGAAATTATTTTTGTCCCGGGGCAAAGATCGCCATTCGGTAATTTCGCATACTGGTTTTACTGGGACTTTTATGATTTTAGATCAACAAACGGATCAAGGTTTGATTGTTTTAACCAACCGGGTTCACCCGACAGCAAAAAATGATCGTTTTCTGGAATTACGAGATCAGATTGTTGCTTCGTATTTGAACGAAAAAGAGAAAAGCTAGATTGATTAAAAAAGGGGGAGGGATATTGCTAAGACTGTGATTTGGAGCAAACCAGCCAACTGGTTTGGAGTTTGTGAGCCCATGCAAGGCTGAATCGGTTGGAGTGACTGTTAGGGAAGCAACTGCCATTCAGCTACTGCTTTGACCTTAGTTACTAAGTAACCTTCGGAGATGACAAAGAAGTCGGGAAGAAACATTAATTTCTTCCCGGCCGCTTTTTTGCTAGTCAAATTTACTTTTGATTGTTCAAATGTTGATAGATTTGGTTAGCCATTAAATCAGTTGACCACATCCAGACGGCGTGACCAAGAATTTCAGAAACGTGTTCTTCTAGTGGCTGTTCCTTTGCCCTTGGTACTGTCCCTAGTTTTGGCATTAGTTCAACGTGGAAGAGTTCCCAAACGCCTAGTCCAAATGGGATTCCTTGCCCAACCTTGATCCAAGGAAGTAATTGCCCACCAACACTATAAAGGGCGCCAAAGCCACTTGAAAAACTAAAGTGAACTAAGTAACTTACCCAAGGAAGTTGATGACCAGAATAAGTATAAGTTGAATGGGTTACGCTTTTGGGTACGCCAAGTTGTTCTAGTAATTTTTGTGGTGGATTAGTAGCATCTCGTTCAGGAGTTCGGGGTGGCATTAAATTTTCCCAACCTAACTTAACAAGTCCCGAAACAAAGCCGGCTGCGAGCCCAGCAACGAGGGCGGCTTTATAATTGATTTTTGCCATAAGGACACCTCAAATCTTAAATTCAAACTTTTAAATAAAATTTATCACGCATCAGGATTAAATGCCAAGGTTTTGATTCTTATTTTAAGCGTTGATCTTCTCGATCAAGCTTCATGATTACGATCGTCTCGCATAAGACGAGAACACAGGAAAGGGGAAGAAAAACACTTTCGGGAGTGAAGAGAACTGCAAGGACGATTACCCATGAAAAAAGGTTCCACCTTCGCTCAAGGCGTAGTACTTTTTGAACCCTATCTTGTTCACTGTGGTCTCGGACACTTGCAACCTGTTGAGTTAGGCGAGTGTATAAACGGACTTCCCAAAAAGATTCAATAAAGAAAATTACGACCATTAGGGTAGAAAAGAGATTCATAAAAAATCCTCCTTAGAACGTTGGGGTAATCTTTAAGGCTGCTTGTTGGCTAAAGTCGGCATCGGGGTACTTATTTTTTAGGGCCTCTAAAAGCATTGTTTTTGCTAATTCACCATTTCTTGTCAAGATTGGCCCATGGAAATATGAACAGTAGGTGTGTTTATAAATAGCACCTTCAGTTTTATCTTCACCATTATTACCGTGACCTTCTTGAACAATCCCAAGAGGACGTTCATTTTCACCAAGGAATGTCCGGCCGTTATGGTTTTCAAAACCATGGTAAAGTTGTCCGGTTTCGGAGTTTTTAATCACAATGTCCCCAATAAAGCGACTGTTGTTTACCCTATCAGTTCGGTGCTCACTTTGCGTTAATGTGTAGTGGTCAAGGGCTCCAACACCAGATATTTTTTCACCGTTTGCGCCGATATAATATTTACCAAGGAGTTGGTAACCACCACAAATGGCTAGCATTGGTTTATTAGCTTCAATGTAACGCTTGATTTCGGCTTGTTTCTTTGGTAGGTCTTTGGATACAACCATTTGTTCATAGTCTTGACCACCACCAAAGAGGGCGAGGTCATAATCATCAGCATTAAATTCTTCTTCAATGCTAACGACTTTAACCTCAATGTCAGTATCCATTTGTTGAGCATAATATTTTAAAGCGATGATATTTCCTTCATCACCATAGGTATTTAAAAGGTTCCCATATAAATGAGCTAAACGAAGATGGTACTTAGCCATTAGTCCATCCCTCCTTGAATATAGTTTTTATCAGCAAGTTCCTTCCGCAGTTGTAAAACAGCAGTGTAGGTTGCTAATAAGTAAACATGCTTCGTTGGCATTTTTTTAATTAGATCAATTACTTTAGTTAGATCAGGTTCGGTAGCGTTTAATTTGATCCCAGCCATAGTTAAGCGGGTCGTGATATCTTTGTAGCGCTCTCCACCGGTCATGAAATAAGGGATTGATTGACCCTTTAGGGCCTCAAAGTTACCGTCCCAAATCCAACTAGTGTCAATTCCATCCGCGTAGTTAGCGTTTAAAAGGAATCCAAAACTGTATGGTTCGCTATCAGTCATGATCATATCAAGTACTTGGTTTAAGCCGACTGGATTTTTAACTAGGACGAGGGTAACCTCTTTACCGTCAACATTAATTATTTCTTGCCGACCAAATACGCGTTCGTCAGATTCAAAAGCGTTTTTAATTTGCGCTGGTTCAACTCCTAAGAAACGGCCAAGGGCATAAGCAGCAAGCGCGTTATAAATGTTATAAACACCACCAATTTCAATTTTATATGGTTTGCCATCTAATTCAAAACTTGAACTAGTTGGGGTTAACTTAGTTAGTTTAGTAACGTTATAAGTTAATTTAGGCCGTTTAAAACCGCAGTGAGGGCAGAAGTAATCACCAAGGTTTGCATAAGTCCGAAGATGATAGTGGAGAATGTGTTGGCACTTTGGACATAGTAATCCATCCGTGTTAGCAGGCGCTAAGAAATCACTCTTGGCCTCATGATTAAAACCATAATAGATTGTTGGGTTTGGTAAATCTTTCGTATTGAAGATTTGTTCATCCCCGTTAGTAATAATGGTAGCCTTTGGTGCTAGCTTAACTCCCGCTAGAATTTTATCGTAAGTTGTGTAGATCTCACCATAGCGGTCCATTTGGTCACGGAAAAGATTAGTAATTACAAAAGCAATTGGGGTAATAAATTGACAGACTTTAACCACGTTAGCTTCATCCACTTCAAGAATTGCTAGGCTTTTTTGCTTTGGCCGGGGGGCGGTTATAAAAGTAGTGACAATTCCTTGTTCCATATTTGAACCAGTAGGGTTAGTTAAAACTTGGGGGTATTTTTCCCGAAGCACGCGAACACTGAGAGCGGTAGTTAAGGTTTTCCCATTGGTTCCCGTTACAATAACTAAATCGTATTTTTTACTAAAAGCTTTTAAAATATTAGGATCTAATTTAAGGGTGATCTTTCCTGGTAGCGAACTCCCACCATGGAAAAATTTGTGTAAAAACCAGTAACTTGATCGACCAGCTACTTCAGCAATTGAACTTTTGAGCGTCATAAGCTCCTCCTTAAATTCGCAATTATATATTTAGAAATTATAAGCGTTCCAAGAACAAAAGAAAAGTAAAGGGATAAGAGGTTGGGAAAAAAGCTCCTTGACGGCCTGGTTGGGATAAGAAGAACGAAGGTTGATTCATTAGAATCGGCCTTTCGTTCGCACTTATCCGCTAAGGCCGTGCTTTTTGACCTTAGTTACTGAGTAACATTCGGAGATGCAAAGAGGGTGAGGCTGGGAAAAAACTCCTAGTCCAAAGTAAAAACCGGATGATGAATTTCTTAAACAATTCATCATCCGGTTTTTATGTACACAGGAAGTTGCTCCTGATATGATGTAATTATCACGAAAACAAACAAAAAGGAGCGATTTCCATGTATCAAAATTATACCATAGGGCAAACCGAATTCGTACTAAACTATAACTATGATTTACCAAAGAACCATATTGCGCGACTAATTAGTGCATTTGTCGACTCAATTCCACAGGAGGTTCTATTGGAAGAGTCGGTGGCGGCTACTGGCCGCCCTGCATCGCATCCAGCAATTATGCTTAAGATCCTCTTGTTTGCCTACTCGCGTCAAACCTATTCTGGAAGAAAGATTGAAATGATGTTGGATGAGAGTCTACCAATGCGTTGGTTAGCCCATGACTATACTTATAGTTACCACACCATCAATAACTTTCGGAGCAGTCAGCACGCTAGTAATCTGATCAAGCGTGCTTTTGTCTACTTTACCATGGCTTTAACAGATCACGGCCTAATTCAAAATGATGCAGTTTTTATTGATGGAACCAAGGTCGAAGCTGATGCCAATAAATATTCATTTACTTGGCGTCGTGCAGTGGAAAAGTACCACGCTAAGTTAAGGGAAAAGACAAGTAAGATTTATGAGGAATTAGTGGAAAAACGAGTGGTGCAAGAAATGGCGCCAGAGCTGGTCACTTCTGCCGAAGGCATGAAAACAATGGAACAAGAACTCGGAGAGCAAATCACTAAATTAGATGAAGAGATTGAGCAAGAACCCAAAATCATCAAAGGTGGTTCAGTTAGGAAACGGCGTCGTCGTTTCCTAAAAAAACTTCGCCACCAGCTAAGCAACGACTTAATTCCTCGTGCCCAAAAGTATGAACATGCCGAAGATATCTTCCAAGGTCGCAATAGCTACTCCAAGACTGATCATGATGCGACTTTTATGTGTATGAAAGAAGATCCGATGATGAATCGGGAATTGAAACCTGGCTATAACTTACAAATTGCCACTCATAAGCAATTTGTTCTTGATTACGGATTATTTTCAAACCCAACTGATACAAGGACTTTAGTGCCATTTCTTAAGCAATTTCATGCCTTAGGCTTCTTTAAACATATCGTCGCTGATGCAGGTTATGGTAGTGAATACAATTACACAACGATTCTTGATCAGTTTGAAAAGCAACCTATTATTCCCTATACAACTTATCAAAAGGAACAGAAGCGCAAGTTTAAAAACGACCCAACTAACTCACAAAATTGGCAGTATAACGCCGAAGATGATTACTATATTGATCATTTAGGGGTTCGCTTTAGCTTTTATCGGTATAGTGAGCAAATCGATAAATATGGTTTCAAACGTGATTTTAAAATCTATCGGGCAGATAAGCACCAGCCGTCAGCGCAATTGGATAAATTAACGAAAACACCAGGTGGTCGGCAACGTTATATGAAGGTTAACCCGACCTGGAATTATTACAAAGCAAAAGTGAAAGCGACCCTCTCAAGTGACGAAGGTAAGGCGATTTATCGTCGACGGAAGTTCGACGTTGAGCCAGTCTTTGGTCACATGAAGAGGGATTTTGGCATACGCCGAACTCACTTGCGTGGTCAACGGGCTGTGGAAAATGACATTGGCCTGGCCCTGATGACATTAAACATAACGAAATTGGGACAATTAATTAACCGATGGAGGGCCAATTTCATAAATAATCGAAAATCCGGACTACAATTTTTGATCAAGGCAAAAATTATAGTCCGGATTTTAATGTTAGAGGGGCAAAAATTAATAGTTAATTCCCAGCCTCAGCCTCCTGAATTACTTCCGTAAAACGGTCGAAGATTGATGGCAATTCCAAGAAGATTGTTCGAAAAGTCATCAATGAAGGGTATTTTATTCAAGAATGGAAAATAAATTATTCGGAGATTGCTCTTTTCTAAAAGACCTTGGTGGGAATGGTTTAAAAATTAGGAAAATTTCGCTATAATAAAGTTCACTATGCAGTAAAAAGGGTGAAAAAATTGGCACAGTTATTTTTTAAGTATGGCGCAATGAACTCAGGAAAGTCGATTGATATCCTTAAAGTTGCTCATAACTATGAAGAACAAGGGAAACCGGTTGAGCTATTGACAAGTGGCGTTGATACGCGCGCTGGACAAGGAGTCATTGCTAGCCGGATTGGTTTAAAACGGCGGGTTACGCCCGTGATGAAAGAGACTGACCTTTTTGAATTGGTGAAGGCAGTTGACCATCCTTTATACTGTGTGTTGGTTGATGAGGCACAGTTTTTGACAAAGCGACACGTTTTGCAATTAACAAAAGTGGTTGATGAGCTTGATATTCCAGTTATGGCATACGGGCTAAAGAATGACTTTAAAAATGAGTTATTTGAAGGAACCAAGTATTTGCTGATTAATGCTGATAAAATTGAAGAGATGAAGACAATCTGCTGGTTTTGCAAGCACAAGGCAATTATGAATTTACGGATTCATGATGGAAAACCCGTGTATGAAGGCGAGCAGGTCCAAATTGGGGGCAATGAGTCCTACTACCCGGTTTGTCGCTATCACTATTTTCACCCCGCATTATCCACAGGACAGGAGAATGATAACTAATGCAAATGGAAGAAATCTTTGATAAGTTACAAGCGGTTGCTGATCGCTATGACGAATTAAATGAGTTAATTTCTGATCCCGAAGTAATCGCTGATAGTCAACGATTTATGAAACTTTCAAAAGAAGAAGGAAGTTTACGGGAAACGGTTGAAAAATATCATGAATACCAAAATGTCACCCAAACCATTAAGGATGACGAAGAGTTGTTACGTGATACTTCAGATCCTGAATTAACCGAGATGACCAAGGAAGAACTTGCAGAAAGTAAGGACCGTCAGGCAAAGCTTGAAAAAGAATTGGAAGTTCTTTTAATTCCAAAAGATCCAAATGATGATAAGAACATTATTATGGAAATTCGAGGAGCTGCTGGTGGGGATGAAGCCTCCTTATTTGCTGGTGATTTGTACAACATGTACTTACGGTATGCTGAAAAGCAAGGCTGGAAGGTAGAAATTATCGATAAGACGGAAACTGAAGTTGGTGGTTTCAAAGAAATCGCGATGATGATCACTGGTGACAATGTTTACTCAAAGCTAAAGTTTGAAAATGGAGCTCATCGGGTTCAACGGGTCCCAGTTACCGAATCAGCTGGGCGAGTACACACCTCAACGGCAACGGTTGGGGTAATGCCAGAAGCTGAGGACGTTGAAATTGATTTGGACCCAAAGGACATTCGGGTTGATGTTTACCGCTCTTCTGGGGCTGGTGGACAACACATTAACAAGACCTCTTCAGCAGTTCGGATGACCCACTTACCAACTGGAATTGTGGTTGCTATGCAAGATGAACGGTCACAACAGCAAAACCGAGCAAAGGCAATGCGGATCTTAAAGGCTCGGGTTTACGACTACTACCAACAAAAAGAACAATCTGCTTACGATGCTAAACGAAAAGATGCCATCGGAACGGGGGATCGTTCGGAACGAATTCGAACTTATAATTATCCGCAAAACCGGGTTACCGACCACCGGATTGGTTTAACTTTAAATAAGTTGGACAAGATTATGGGTGGCGATTTAGATGAAATTATCGAAGCCTTAATTATTGCTGACCAAGCGAAAAAGTTGGAGCAATTACGGAATGAGTAAGTGGACCTATTTTGAAGCCCAGCAGTGGGCTTCTTCTTTTTTGAAAACTGCGGGGATGGATCCAAGCACACCACAATTCATTCTTGAGATGATTCATGATTGGAAATTTACTGATTTAGTAATGCATAATCGTGATTTTATGCCAGCCGATGAGGCTTTTCGTTTTACCCGGGCGGTGGAGCGAATCGCCAATGCTGAGCCGGCTCAATATGTAGTCGGTAAAGCGCCATTTTTTGGCCGGGTTTTTGTGGTTAATCGAGATGTACTAATTCCAGAAACTGAAACGGAAGAATTGCTTGAATGGGTACTTGATTCAATGCCAGCTGATAAACCATTAAAAGTATTGGATCTTGGAACCGGGAGTGGGGTAATTGGGATTACTTTGGCACTGGAAAGGCCGAAGTGGCAAGTTACCCTTTCTGATATTTCAACAGATGCCTTACGAGTGGCCCTTACAAATCAACGTTTACACGGGACTAACTTGCGCCAAGTTGAAAGTGATCTCTTTGCTGGCTTTGGTGAAGAGCGGTTCGATCTAATTGTCACGAATCCTCCTTATATTGGAGTTGATGAGATCAGTGAGATGGATAAAGCGGTAATTGACTATGAGCCACCACTGGCCTTATTTGCCTCGGAAGGTGGCTTAGGTTTTTACCGGCGGTTATTTACAGAATTACAGCAACATTTGACTCCTCAAGGGGAGCTTTTTGGGGAAACTGGATATCGACAAGAACAAACCATTCAACAACTTTTTGATCAAACCGTGGCAAGCGGCAAAATTGAAACAAAACATGACGTTGCAGACCGAATGCGCATGATTCGGGTAAGTCTAAAATAGAGGAAGAGCAGGCGAAATTTTTGGAAACTAAAATTTTTTCAACGAATGAGATTAAAGAAGCCGCTGAGGCGATTAATGCTGGCAAGTTGGTTGCTTTTCCAACTGAAACAGTTTATGGTTTAGGGGCTGATGCGACAAATGAAACTGCGGTTAAACAAGTCTATGCTGCTAAGGGACGGCCGAGTGATAATCCCTTAATTGTGCACGTTTCTTCAGTTACAATGGTTGAGCAATATGCGGCTGAAATCCCTGATCAGGCGCGCGCTTTAATGGCCAAATTTTGGCCAGGCTCATTAACGATTATTCTTAAGATCAAGCCAGGGTCACTTTCAAAAACGGTTACTGGAGGGTTAACGACCGTTGCTTTTCGTTTTCCAGCTTGTCAACCAACCCTTGATTTGATTTCAACAGCTGGGGTACCCTTAGTTGGCCCGTCAGCCAACACCTCCGGTAAACCCAGTCCAACCACGGCTCAACATGTCTACCATGATCTAAATGGTAAGATTGCCGGAATTTTGGATAATGGGCCAACAAAAGTTGGGGTTGAATCAACGGTTTTAGATCTTTCTACTGACCAGCCAGTGATTCTTCGACCAGGAGCAGTTACCAAAGCCGATATTGAAGCCGTAATTGGTTCAATTGAACTAAATCATCGGAAGGTTAAAGCAAACGAAATTCCTAAGGCACCGGGAATGAAATATAAGCACTATGCGCCAAATGCGCAGGTTTACGTTGTTGATCCCGCAACTGATTGGCAAGTGGTTAGTGAATGGGTGGCTAAGCAACCAGAGCAGGTTGGAATCATGGCTAAAGATTCAACCCTTAAGACCACTAAGTTTCCAGCAAATGCAGTCTTGTTTTCAATCGGTGATGATATAAAATCGGCTACCCATTTGTTATTTGATGGTTTACGAGAATTTGATAATCAACCAGCAATTAAAATTATCCTTGCCCAAGGGTTTGTAGCAACTGGCCTGGGGGCAGCATATATGAATCGCTTGAATAAATCGGCTGGTGGTTGTCACTTTGATTTTAAAGCATAAAATTCTTGGCTTTTAGGTAAATTCAAGGGTCAAAAGCCAAGAATTTTTGGTACAATGGTTGAGAAACCAAAAGGGAGTGTGTACCATGGGTAAATTTGAAGTTTTGGATCACCCATTGATCCAACACAAGTTAACAATGATTCGGGACAAAAATGTTGGAACGAAAGCATTTCGGGAAACTGTTAAGGAACTATCAACATTAATGGCCTACGAAGTTTCGCGTTCTATGCCGCTTAAGGATGTTGAAGTTGAAACACCAATTGCCAAGACAACGAAAAAAGAATTAGCTGGTAAAAAGGTTGCGATTGTACCAATCCTACGAGCAGGACTAGGAATGGTTGATGGGATGACGGAATTAATCCCAGCGGCTAAGATTGGTTTCATTGGGATGTACCGGGATGAAGAAACTTTAAAGCCACACGAATATTTTGTGAAGTTGCCAAATGATATTTCAGAACGGCAATTATTTATTGTTGACCCAATGTTAGCAACTGGTGGTTCAGCAATTATGGCAATTGATGCTTTAAAGAAGCGAGGCTGTTCAGAAAAGAACATGAAGTTTGCTTGCTTGGTTGCCGCTCCTGAAGGGGTAAAGGCTGTTCGAGAAGCCTTCCCAGATGTTGATATTTACACAGCAGGTCTTGATGACCATCTTAACGAAGATGGTTACATCGTTCCAGGTCTTGGTGACGCTGGGGATCGACTTTTCGGTACTAAATAATCTATTTGATTAAATTTAAAAGAGGATAGAAAAAAAGGCTTCTTGACGGCCTGGTTGGGATAGGAAGAACGAAGGTTGATTCATAAATTTTCGTTCGCCCTGATCCGCTAAGGCCGTGCTTTGGAGCGAACCAACCAACTGGTTTGGCGTTTGTGAGCCCATGCAAGGCGAAATCGGTTGTTGCGACCGCCAGGGAAGCAACTGCCATTCGGCTACTGCTTTGACCGTAGTTGCTGAATAACATTCGGAAATGAAAGCGAGGATGAGCAGAAACTTGAGTTTCTGCTCATCCTCGCTTTATTTTTATAAATCTTTTATTTTTATAAGGTTCCCTTTAGAATTAGTAAAGTTCCCACTATTCGAAATCAGGATGGAGTAGACTAAAGAAGTTTTGATTAGTGAGGTGAAGAAAAGATGAATTTTCAATGGACCGCTAAGTATAAAAAATTGCTAGCGGTTTTTTTGTTGAGTGGAGTTTTACTTTGGCTTTTTATGGGTCATAATCAACGCCTTTATCAAACTCCAATCGCTCAGGTTGAACAGGCAAAAACCATTCAAGTTAATCAAACTAAGGACCAATTTGAAAATCGTGATCAAGAAGTTACTCAGCGTTTACGATTGAAGTTATTAAATACGAAACATCGCGGAAAAAAACTAACAGTTCAAAATCAATACTATCGTTCAATGGGATTGACGCAGAGATACCGGACTGGAAATCAAGTTTTCCTAAGTCAATTAAATTTAAAACCGGGTCATCATGTAAAAGCAACAATTAGTGGTTTGAAACGTGATCGAACGCTAATCATGTTGCTTTGGCTAGTCACGGGATTACTAGTCTTTACTTTGGGAAAAGCTGGGGGCTTAGCGATGCTTTCAGTCGTTATCAATTCAATTTTACTGATAATCGCAATTGAAGTTGATTTGAAATTTCAATCATGGAATGCGTTTGCGATTTTTGCTGGCTTGGCCTTGGTTTTTGCAATGCTAAGTTTAGTGCTAGTTTTAGGATTAAATAAAAAAATGATTGCGACCTTAGCATCGACAATTTTAGGCACGAGTGTGGCGGTTCTTCTCAGTTATTTGATCTTACAAATTACGAATGAGCGGGGAGTTTACTATGAATCAATGCAGTATGTTACGCAGGTACCACGCCCTTTATTCTTAGCAGAAACGTTGATTGGTTCGCTAGGAGCAGTAATGGATGAATCATCAGATATTGTTGCGACCCTCTTTGAGCTAAAAACCTTAGATCCGGCACTTAGTTTCGGCCAATTGTTTAGTTCGGGCCGCAAAGTTGGTCGTTCAATTATGGGACCCTTAGTAAATGTCTTGTTTCTAATCTTTATGGCAGATACTTTTACTTCTGCATTAATGTACCTTAAAAATGGTAATTCAATGTTTTATACTTTTAACATGAATATGAGTCTTGGCATGGTTCAAAGTTTGGTTTCCGGGATTGGAATTGTTTTGGCGGTGCCGTTAGTAAGCTTCTTCGCGGCTAGTTTATTAGGGAGGCGACAAAAGTGAGCTCAATTACAGCGCTTGGAATTGTTTTATTAGGATTAATGATTCTAGTCGGGGGAAAACAAGGTTGGTTAGCTTTTTTGAGTTTGATCCTAAATTTTGGTTTCTTGTACTTTGCCCTTTTGCTAATTGCTTTGCAGGTGCCAGCAATTTGGGTGGCGGCCGTATTGGGAGTGGTCATGTTAGCAATTACTATCTTTATGGGGGAAGACGATTTAAACATCACAATTCCAGCTTTTTTAACTGCTTGCATTGTTGCTTTTAGCCTCCTTTTGATTATTTATGGGATTGAACATCTTGAGATGGTCCAAGGCTTTAGCCTCGAAGATAGTGACGATCTAGAAGGTATGTCCTTGGCACTGGGAGTTTCTTTTCTAAATGTTACGATTGCGACCGCCTTTTTATCAATATTAGGCGCCATTGCTGAAGCGGCAATGGCGGTTGCTGCTGGATTGACGGAAATTTTAAGTAATCATCCTAAGCTCGCAAATGTTCGCCTTTTTCACAATGGAATGACGATTGGTAAACAAATTATTGGTACAACATTAAATACCCTGTTCTTTGGCTTTGTTGGCGGTTTATTAGCACTTTTAATTTGGTTTTTAGGCCTACATTATTCATTAGGAACAATCCTAAATAATAAGATTTTTGTGCACGAAGCAACCTTGGTTCTCATATCATTTTTGGCAGTCATTTTGACCGTTCCAGTCACGGCCTTGGTTGTGATTTACCGGCGAAATCACCTAAAAAATAACCTTACCCGTACAGAATAATTGACAGTGGGAGAAAAAATCGGTAGAATAACAACGATTGTTCACGAATCCTTTAATGTGGGTCCAGCGAGGCCCCAAAGGTTAAGTAAGTTTTGGTATCCTGCCAAAATAACGTCTTTGGGTCCTTAGGATCAAAAGGCGTTTTTTATTTTGGAAGGAGAAAACATGGCAAAAAAACGTGATGTCGTTTTAGCAGTTAACGAACGACCAACTTTAGGCCAGTGGTTTGGGCTGTCATTGCAACATATGTTTTCAATGTTTGGTTCAACTGTTTTGGTCCTAATCTTGGTCGGCTTAAACCCGGGGATCGCCCTCTTCAGTTCCGGGGTCGGGACCCTAATGTATATTTTGATTACCCGGCATAAGATTCCGGCTTATATGGGATCGAGTTTTTCTTTCATTGTGCCAATGATCGTTTTAATGAAAACGACGGGGTATCCAGGAATTGCTCAAGGAACAATTGCAGTTGGATGTGTCTACTTGATTGTTTCTCTGATCGTTTCAGCAATTGGCGCAGATTGGATTGATAAGGTCCTTCCCCCAATCGTTGTCGGACCAATCGTAATGGTAATTGGACTTTCGCTGGCTGGAACTGCAGCTAAGGATGCCACGATGAATGGGAATACGTATGATCTAAAGTTCTTCTTGGTGGCCTTGTTAACCCTCTTGATTACAATTATTTTTAATATGTTTTTCAAGGGCTTCTTAGGATTGATTCCAATTCTATTAGGAATTGTTGGTGGCTATCTAATCGCTTGTGCTTTTGGAATTGTGGATTTTTCAGGAGTACAAGCAGCTCACTGGTTTAGTTTACCTAATTTCCAGATTCCCTTTGTTAACTATCACCCGCAATTTTACTGGGGAGCAATTCTAAGTATGGCACCAATTGCCTTCGTGACAATGACAGAACACTTGGGGCATATTATGGTTCTTGATGAATTAACTGGTAATAATTATTTTAAGGATCCCGGCTTAAATCATACTCTAGCAGGAGATGGGACAGCTTCCATCATTGCTGGATTTGTTGGTGGTCCTCCGGTTACCTCATACGGTGAAAACATTGGGGTTCTAGCGATTACGAAGGTTCAATCGGTCTACGTACTTGCCGGGGCCGCTGCTTTTGCGATCTTCTTTAGTTTTGTTGGTAAGCTTTCGGCTTTGATTGAATCCATTCCGTCACCAGTAATTGGGGGGATTTCCTTCCTATTATTTGGAGTAATTGCTTCATCAGGATTGCGGGTATTGATTGAACGGCATGTTGATTTCGATAAGAAACGGAACTTGATGATTGCTTCCGTGATCTTAGTAGTTGGGATTGGCAATGCCTACTTAAAACTTGGGCAATATGAATTTTCAGGTTTAGCGGTAGCTGCAATTCTCGGAATTATATTGAATCTTGTTCTACCTGAAGAGGCTCGGAGTGAAGAAAAGTAACGACATTTATTTAGACTTGTCGTTTGTATGCAAAAAGTCACAAACTATTTTATTCGACTTGGAATAATTTAGGTGTGGCTTTTTTTAGCTAAGAAAAAATTAAATTGGAATTTAAAGCAAAAGTTAAAAAACTATTAAATTTACAAAAAATTATTTCTGATAGTTAAAGGAATAAAATGGCTAAATATTCTTAAAAAATCGAATAGTACTTCACAAGATAAAAAACTGGAAACGATTAAATAGGAAACAAGAGGCGCTTGTTGGCGCCTTCATAGGGTGGAAACGGTTTTGAATTTTTTCTTAAACAATGCTATATTAATTTCTGTAACTTAGGTGTCTAAGCTTTTTAGTCATGGCAATAAATTACAACTTATGAATGTTATAAGGAAAAGAGGTGAGATGTAAATGGGCGGTGATGCTTTTACTTTTGAGCTTTTTGGCTTGACCTTTAATTGGACTAACATTCTTTCTGGGTTATTGGTATTTGCACTAACCTTTTTTATTTTATTTGGCCTTTCACGGCATCTACAAATGAAGCCAACTGGTGGACAAAATGTATTGGAATGGTTAATCGAATTTACTAATGGAATTGTTCGGTCCCAAATGCCAGCCGACCAAGTGGGCAATTATAGCTTTTTAGCTTTTGTACTTTTTGTCTTCTTGTTTGTAGCAAACCAATTAGGGTTGATTCTACAAATTGGTTGGAATGGTCACGAATTGATCAAGAGTCCTACGGCTGATCCGGTGGTAACCTTAACGTTCTCGCTGTGTGTGATTACCTTGACGCACTTTGCAGGTATTTCGCAAAAGGGCTTCAAGTCCTACTTCAAAGAATACCTCACCCCGAGCGTGTTAATGCTTCCCATTAATCTAGTAGAGGAATTTAGTAATTTCTTAACGCTGGGTCTACGGATCTTTGGTAATATCTTTGCTGGTGAATTGCTATTGAAGCTCTTGGCGCAAATGGCCTTTTCACATGGATTACCAACAATGATTGTCAGTTTGCCACTTGAAATGATCTGGCAAGCTTTCTCAGTCTTCATCGGTTCAATCCAAGCATATGTCTTTGTAACATTAACGACGGTTTATATTTCTCGGAAGGTAACTGAGGAATAACCACTTCTTAAGGAGGAAAATACAATGGGTGCAATTGCTGCAGGTATCGCTGCTGGTTTAGCGGCTGTTGGTGCTGGTGTTGGTAACGGTTTGGTTATCGGCCACACGATTGACGGGATGGCTCGTCAACCAGAAATGTCTGGTACTTTACGTGGGACGATGTTCGTTGGGGTTGGTTTGATTGAAGCTTTGCCAATCCTTGCTATCGTTATTGCGTTCTTAGTAATGAACAAGTAGTTACTAATTGATTTAGAATTATTTAGTAAAGGAGGTGTCAATAGATGCTGGTAATTGCAGAGTCCAATAGTTTATATGTTGGGGATATGCTCTTTTATTTAATTTCCTTTATTATCACCGCTTTACTGGTTTGGCATTTTGTTTGGAAGCCAGTTACTGGAATGATGGAAAAGCGGGCTAAGACGGTTGCAAATGACATTGATTCTGCGAAAAAGTCTCGTGAAGAAGCAGAACAATTAGCTACAAAGCGTCAAGCTCAATTAGAAGGTTCCCAAGCTGAAGCTGCTAAGATTGTTGATCAAGCCAAAAAGTCTGCAAAGACACAAGGTGATCAAATTGTTGCAACTGCTCAAGCAGACGCACAAAACTTGAAGGAACAAGCCCAAAGAGATGCAAAGCAGGCTCGTGAAGATGCATTGCGCGGCGCCAAGGACGATGTCGCAAACCTATCTATTGAGATTGCTTCCAAGCTCATCAAGAAGCAGTTAAATGCAGATGATCAAAAAGCCTTAATTGATTCTTATATTGAAGGGTTGGTAAAACATGAGTCTTGATCTAAGAACAGTTGCCGACCGCTATGCCAAAGCTGTTTTTGAGTTAGCATCTGAACAAGGCCAACTCGATGCAGTTCATGAAGAACTCACTAGTATTAAGGCGGTTTTTGAAGCTAACCCCAATCTAGCAAAAATGCTTACGGGAGTTAAGCTAAGTCTTGATCAAAAGAAGTCATTAATTGAAGCTTTGAAGTCAGATGCTAGTCAACTGGTTTCAAATTTAATTCAAATGGTTTTTGATTACGGGCGGATGAATATCATGGTCGTAATTATTGATGAGTTTGAACGCCGGTACGATCAACAAAATAAACGGGTTCATGCCGACGTAGTTACAGCGGTGCAACTTGATGAACCACGGCGCGCTCAACTCAGGCAAAACCTCTTAACTCGTTATGGAGCGAAAGAGATTGTTTTGCATGAAACGGTTGATGAATCAATCTTAGGTGGGGTAATTGTCACTGCCGAACACAAGACCCTTGACGGGAGCTTGAAATCAAAGATTGAGCAGATTCGTCGTTTACTTATTAAATAATATTAATATTGGACTTGAAGAGGTGAGATTTGTATGAGCATTAAAACTGAGGAAATCAGTTCACTCATCAAAAAGCAACTCGCCAACTACCAAGATGACATTTCCGTTCAAGAAACGGGAACGGTAACCTACGTAGGGGACGGGGTTGCCCGGGCCGATGGTTTGGAAAATGCCATGGCTGGTGAGTTGCTCGAATTTAGTAATGGCGTCTTCGGGATGGCCCAAAACCTCGAAAGTAACGATGTCGGGATCGTTATTTTAGGGGACTTTACGGGTATTCGTGAAGGAGATACGGTAAAGCGGACTGGCCGGATCATGGAAGTTCCTGTTGGTGATGCTTTACTTGGTCGGGTTGTAGATCCCCTTGGTCGTCCGCTGGATGGCTTAGGTGATATTCAGACTGAGAAGACGCGGCCAATTGAAAAAAAGGCTCCTGGTGTTATGCAACGGAAGAGTGTTTCTGTTCCGTTGGAAACTGGGATTAAGGTTATTGATGCCTTGGTTCCAATTGGTCGTGGTCAACGGGAATTGATCATTGGGGACCGGAAGACCGGGAAGACTTCAATTGCCATTGACACGATTATTCATCAAAAGGACCAAAACGTAATTTGTGTTTACGTTGCCATTGGTCAAAAGGAATCAACTGTATGGGCACAAGTTGAAACCTTGCGGAAGTTTGGGGCTTTAGATTACACGATCGTTGTTTCAGCTAGTGCCTCAAACCCAGCTCCATTGCTGTACATCGCTCCATATGCTGGGGCTGCAATGGGGGAAGAATTTATGTACAACGGCCGGGATGTTTTGATTGTCTACGATGACTTATCAAAACAAGCCGATGCTTACCGGGAACTTTCCTTGATTCTTCGGCGGCCACCTGGTCGGGAAGCTTACCCTGGTGATATCTTCTACACCCACTCTCGTTTGCTTGAACGGGCTGCGCGGTTGTCTGATGATATGGGTGGCGGATCCATGACGGCCTTGCCAATTATTCAAACGCAAGCCGGTGACGTTTCTGCTTATATCCCAACGAACGTTATTTCCATTACGGACGGTCAGATCTTCTTGAACTCTGATTCATTCTACGCTGGTCAACGGCCAGCCATTGATGCCGGGACTTCTGTTTCCCGGGTTGGTGGGGATGCTCAAATCAAGGCCATGAAGAAGGTCTCTGGGACCCTTCGTTTGGATATTGCATCTTACAACGAATTGGCTTCCTTTGCTCAATTCGGTTCTGATCTGGATGCCGCTACGCAAGCTAAGTTAGCACGTGGTGAACGGACGGTTGAAGTTTTGAAGCAAGGCCTTCATGCTGGTCAACCAATTGAACAACAAGTTGTTACCTTATTTGCTTTAGGACACAGTTTCCTTGATAAGGTTCCGGTTGAAGATGTATTGCGTTTTGAAGAAGAATTAGCAGCCTTTATGCACGCTAACCACCAAGACTTGTACGATCAAATCAAGAAGACTGGTAAGCTACCAGAAGGTGACCAACTTGAAAAGGCAGTTGCTGAATTTGCAGCTGGTTTCCAAGTGACTAAAAAAGCTAATAATCAAGCAAAGGCTAACGACTAAGAGGAAAAGCTAAGAAAGGACGGTGAGATTTAGTGCCAGCTTCATTAGCTGCAGTTAAGCGGCGTTTAGAGTCAACTAAGAACACCCGACAAATTACGTCGGCGATGAACATGGTTTCCACCGCTAAGCTCAACCAAATTCAAGGCCACACTAAGACCTATGAAGTTTATGCTGATCAGGTTAAGTCAGTCCTGGTTAGTTTGGTTAAATCTCATAAAGCGACCTTAAAGAACGGGGTTTCAGATGATAAAGATCATTTGGGAAGCCTCTTTACCAAGCGCCCAGTTAAAAAGACTGGGATCTTAGTTGTTACGTCTGATCGAGGATTAGTTGGTTCTTATAATAGTAATGTTATCAAGGCTACCCTCGATAAGATGAAGAAGAATGGTTTAACCAAAGAGAACACCGTATTCTTAACGGTTGGTCGAACTGGGACCGAGTTCTTTAAGAAACGCGGAATGAACGTTGTCTTCGAAGCGACTGGAATTAGTGATGTTCCAACCTATCGTGAAACTCACAATATTGTTAAAAACGCAGTGCAAATGTATGCTGATGGGATCTACGATGAACTTCTGTTAGCCTACAGTCACTACGTAAACCGAATTGTATCTCACGACCGGGTTGACTTGGTATTGCCAATTTCAGCTGAATCATTAGCATTAGAAGAAGATAACACGGAATCAAAAGTGATCGGGGCCGAATATGACCTCGAGCCTGACTTGCCACAATTGATTAGTAAATTAGTTCCTCAGTTTGCCGAGAGTTTAATCTATGGAGCAATTTTGGACGCTAAGACTAGCGAACATGCTTCAAGCGCAAACGCAATGAGCTCAGCTTCTGATAACGCAGATGATATTATCTCTACGCTTCAGTTACAATACAATCGGGCACGTCAAGCTGCCATTACGACCGAAATTACCGAAATTACCGGTGGGATGACAGCACAAGAATAATTTGAGATTTTGGAGGAAATGAAATGAGCGCTACTGGTAAAGTTGTTCAAGTCATTGGACCAGTTGTTGACGTTGAATTTCCCTTAGACGAAAAGCTTCCTGAAATTAACACGGCTTTAAAGATTCAAGAAGCAGATGACAAGACTTTGACGGTTGAAGTTGCCCTTGAATTAGGTGACGGAGTCGTTCGGACGATTGCCATGGACGGTACTGACGGGTTAACGCGGGGAATGACGGTTGAAAACACCGAAGCCGCTATTAGTGTGCCTGTTGGTGACGAAACCCTTGGTCGGGTGTTTAACGTCTTAGGGGAACCAGTTGATGATGGTCCAGCCTTTGGACCAGATGCAAAGCGGATGCCAATTCACCGTGACGCACCAAAGTATGAAGAATTAAGTACCCAAACTGAAATCCTAGAAACTGGGATTAAGGTTATTGACTTACTTGCCCCATATGTCCGGGGTGGTAAGATTGGTCTCTTCGGTGGTGCCGGAGTTGGTAAGACGGTTCTTATCCAAGAATTGATCCACAACATTGCCCAAGGACACAATGGGATTTCTGTCTTCACTGGGGTCGGCGAACGGACCCGTGAAGGGAACGATATGTACTACGAAATGAAGGCCTCAGGGGTTCTTGAAAAGACGGCCATGGTTTATGGACAAATGAACGAACCACCTGGTGCCCGGATGCGAGTTGCCTTAACTGGGTTAACGATTGCGGAATACTTCCGTGATGTTAAGGGTCAAGACGTGTTGCTCTTTATCGACAACATTTTCCGGTTCACGCAGGCCGGTTCAGAAGTTTCAGCCTTGCTTGGTCGGATTCCTTCTGCCGTTGGTTATCAACCAACTTTGGCTACTGAAATGGGTCAATTGCAAGAACGGATCACTTCGACTAAAAAGGGTTCAATTACTTCAATTCAAGCTGTCTATGTGCCTGCCGATGACTACACCGACCCTGCTCCAGCTACGACTTTCGCCCACTTGGACGCAACGACTAACTTGGAACGGCGGTTAACGCAAATTGGGATTTACCCGGCCGTGGACCCATTGGCATCTACTTCAACGGCTCTTGCTCCAGAAATAGTTGGTAAGGAACACTATGAAGTAGCTACTGGGGTTCAACACGTGCTTCAACGTTACCGTGAATTGCAAGACATTATTTCTATTTTAGGGATGGATGAATTATCCGATGAAGAAAAGACCATCGTGGCTCGGGCACGACGGATTCAAAACTTCCTTTCCCAAAGTTTCAGTGTTGCCGAACAATTTACTGGTCAACCTGGAGCATACGTTCCACTTGAAGAAACAGTTAAGGACTTCAAGGCAATCTTAGATGGTAAGTACGATGATCTTCCTGAAGAAGCTTTCCGGCTTGTCGGGGGAATCGATGAAGTAGTTGCCAAGGCTAAGAAGATGCAAGACGCCGCTGATAACGCTTAGGGGGGATGACCATGGCTGAGTCGACTTTCAATGTCACGATTGTCACTCCTGATGGGACCGTCTATGATGAACCGGCGACCCTTCTTGTTATGAAAACAACGGAAGGTCAAATGGGACTTATGAAAAACCACCAACCGATTATTGCTTCTCTAGCAATTGACGAGTTACGGTTGAAACATGGTAATGATACTGAGGATACTGTGATTGCCGTGAATGGTGGGTTCATAGATTTCAACGGGCAAAATGCAACGGTTGTTGCTGGAAGCGCTGAGCTTGCCAATGCGATCGATGTTGCTCGTGCTCAAAGTGCTAAGAAACGAGCAGAAAAACAAATCGCTCATGCTAAGCAAGTTCATAATGCGGATGAATTAGCACGGGCAGAAGTTCACCTTGCTCGGGCAATTAACCGGTTACGGGTTTCTAGTGGCAAATAATTACTTGAAGGCTGGGATTTTTCTCAGCCTTTTTACATAAAAGAATTTGAAGGAGAAGCAAGATGCAATATACTGGTTCAGCTTCCATAATTAATCTTTTTGTCCAAATCGGCTTTATTGGACTTGCTTTTATGGCGATTAATTCCTTAAAAATTGATAAGATGTTTCGCAAACCACCACAGTCTTTACCGATGTTGATTGTCTTAACTTCAATTGCGTTGGGAACAGGATGTGCGAATTTCTTTATTGGCTTTTTTGCGGTTCTTCATGGAGCACTCAAAATGATGGGTTAATTTAAAAAAGAACATAAGAGGGATAAAAATGGCAAAGTTAAAAGTGATTGGTGGAGCACCACTAAAGGGAAATATTGAATTAATTAGTGATGAGTTAACGATTTTGGCTTGCCAAGCAGCAAGCCTTCTTGCAACTAGTGGGACGGTGATTCTTGATCACGTTCAATCAACTCCGAAGATCGTTGCAACTAATAAAGTCCTCCAAAAGATTGGGGTGAAGCTTGCTTATAATCGTCATGAAGAAATTTTGAAACTCGATGCTGGCTGGCACCTAACTTCAGTTGAACTAACTGCAAATGAAGTTCAAATGGTAGGGACGGTTTTAGCACGGTGCCGTGAGGTTAGCCTAATAAAAACTCCCGAAATCGCCCAACAGGTTTCGGAATTAAAAATTATCTTTAACCAATTGGGAGCGACCGTTACAGAAAATGATACTCAATTGACGATCACAGCTAACCATCTTGAAGGACAAGCTTTTGATGTAAGTTCTTGGTCCGTCGAAAGTATTATTAATGTTTTAACGGTTGCAACTTTAACGCGGGGAATTACGGTACTGAATGGGGTCCCTAACTTACCAGTGGTAAGTTCCTTAGTTGAATTATTGAATAAGATGGGAGCAAAAGTTCATCGTACCAATAACTCGACCGTGCGGATTCAAGGAGTTAGCTACCTTCATGGGGCAGACTTGTATATTATTAATGATCAACTACAAGCTGGCTTCTATTTGATGCTAGCAGCGGCAACAGGTGGTGATTTGGTTGCATTAGGAGCTTATGCGGATTATCTTCAACCAGTAACTAAATATCTTGAAGCGGCGGGAAATACGATTATTACACAGCGAAATGGTATTCGGGTAATTGGTACTCAAATCTTACTCCCCACCAAACCTAACCCGGATTTACTGGCGATTGCTGATCTGCGGATTCAAATTGGAATTCTTGCAGTGCAGGCTCGGCAACTTGGTCAAACCCAATTTGAATTTTCAAAAACACTGGCAGAAGAAATTCGTCCTTGGTTAGGCAGTCAAGTTCACTATCAAGAAGGCCGTGGAATGACGTTAGATGGACCAATTAATAGTTTACCAACTACCTTAACTTATCATGAATCAACGGTTGGTTTAGTTGGGTTAGCACTAGCTTTAACCGTTAAACAGACAACTTGGTTAGATCAAGCAGAATTGTTAGGTGAACTCGATAAAAAACTTGTTGATCACTTGGTTTCACTTGGGGCCCAAATAAAAATTGAATTTTAATTTTGATTGACTTATTGTGTTTTTTTAAAGACCATATGAGAAAGCTAAACTTATCCTTGATTGTGGTATAATAGCAAGCGATTTAGAATAGTTTCGGAAGGAGAAACAACATGGCAAAGGATATCGGGATTGACCTTGGTACGGCCAACGTATTAATTTATGTGCAAGGGAAGGGAATTGTATTGAATGAACCTTCAGTGGTTGCCATTGATACGCAAACAAATAAGGTTCTAGCAGTTGGTTCGGAAGCATATCGGATGGTTGGACGGACGCCAAGTAATATTCGAGCAATCCGTCCCCTCAAGAATGGGGTGATTTCTGATTTTGATATTACCCAGGAAATGTTGGCTTACTTTATTGGTAAGTTAAGCGTTAAAGGTTTTGTGTCAAAGCCTAATATTATGATTTGTGCACCAACTAATATTACGGAGATTGAGCGGAAAGCAATTATGCAGGCAGCCGAACAATCTGGTGGGGGTAAGGTTTATCTAGAATATGAACCAAAGGTAGCCGCAATTGGTGCTGGCCTCGATATCTTTAAGCCAAGTGGTAATATGGTGATTGACATGGGTGGGGGTACCTGTGATATTGCTGTTCTCTCACTTGGTGATATTGTTACTAGTCAATCGATTCGAATGGCTGGGGACCAATTAAATCAGGATATTGCTAGTTTTATTAAGGATCGGCATGGATTAGTTGTTGGTGAACACACAGCTGAAAAAATTAAAATTGAACTTGGAACGGCTTTGAAGGTTGATGAACCAAAGACAATGGCTGTGCGGGGTCGAGATGTTGCTAGTGGGATGCCAAAACAAATTGAAATTAACCAAAATGAGGTTGAAGAAGCCTTACATGACACTCTACATCAAATTGTGCGGGCAGCAATTTCAGTGCTCGAGACAGTACCACCAGAACTTGCGAGTGATATTATTGATCGAGGAGTCATGTTAACTGGTGGGACAGCTTTGCTCCATGGTGTCGATCAGTTATTTAGTTCTTATCTTAAGGTTCCAGTGGTTGTTTCCCAAGATCCATTGGATAATGTCGCCAAGGGTGCCGGTGAAATGCTCGAACGGATGCAAGGCGACGATGACGGTAAGAAGAAACGGAAAAAGAATGGGAAGTAAACTAGTGATTAAACTAGTGCGGTGGTACCAACGCGGGATTTCGGCCCGCCGGCCCTACCGCGTTTGTCGTTTTGAACCCACTTGCTCAGATTATATGATTCAAGCGGTTCAACGATTTGGCTTCCGAGGAGTATGGTTAGGCCTATGGCGGATCTTACGATGTCAACCATTTAGTCAAGGTGGCGTTGATCCGGTCCCCTTAAGGTGGCCAAGGCCAAAGAGAAAAGAATGGTGAAGGTGAAATAGTGGCAAAGAAAGAAAAAACGATTGCAGTTAGTGTAAAAGATATTGACCGGGCAGGCCAATTAGTTGAACAAATTCTAATTCAAGATCGGGTAATTGGCGAAGTAGTTGCTGATGGTACCAAGTTCAAAGCCCAATTAATGGGAAGTGATCAAATATTTATTGTTCGGTCGCAAGAAGAAGGGTTGGAGACTATCCTCGCCCAGTATCATTTGCACCAAGGCTAAGTTGAAGGAGCGAGAAAAATGCATCGTTCGCAAGAAAATGAGAACGAGTCACGGATTGATTGGGGGATAATTTTCTGTGTGCTCCTTTTAGCGTTAATTGGGTTGGCAGCCATCTATGTTGCTGCAACTCATGATAAAACGACAGTTAATGTTACCCGAACTGTATTGATGCAATTAGCGTGGTATGTAATTGGGACAATCATGATCATTGTTATCATGCAGTTTGACTCTGAACAACTATGGAAGGTGGCGCCAATTGCATATTGGCTTGGATTATTTCTAATGTATGCGATCCTTGTCTTTTATAGTCGTTCTTACTATGTTAATACGGGGGCAAAATCCTGGTTTGCAATTGGTTCAGTTACTTTTCAACCGTCGGAAATCATGAAGCCAGCTTATATTTTGATGATGGCGCGAGTGATCACTGTTCACAATAACCAATATAGTCGTCATACCGTCGATAGTGACTGGCGCTTGATTGGTAAAATGTTCTTATGGTTATTACCAGTGCTAATATCCTTAAAGTTTCAGAACGACTTTGGGACTGGATTGGTTTTCGTCGCTATTTTTTCGGGATTAGTTCTGGTTTCCGGAGTTACGTGGCGGATTCTTACCCCTGCGATTACGATCGCGGTTGTAATTGGAGGGAGTGCTTTGGCAATGGTGACAAGTAATGCTGGGCGATTTGTACTAGAACATGTTGGTTTTCAAGCTTACCAATTTGATCGAGTTGATAACTGGTTACACCCAGCCCAAGACACTTCCAATACTGGTTATCAGCTTTGGCAAAGTATCAAAGCAGTTGGCTCTGGTGGGATTACTGGGACTGGATTTGGTAATTCAAAAGTTTATGTGCCCGTTCGTGAATCTGATATGATTTTTACGGTGATTGGTGAAAACTTTGGTTTTATCGGTGGAGTCCTTTTAATTCTCTTATATCTACTGTTGATTTACTTAATGATTCGGGTAACTTTTGATACGAAGAACGAGTTTTATGCTTACATTGCAACTGGGGTCATTATGATGATTCTTTTCCACGTTTTTGAAAATATTGGAATGAACATCGGATTACTACCATTAACAGGGATTCCACTCCCATTTATTTCTGCCGGGGGTTCTTCTTTAATCGGTAATTTACTGGGGATTGGAATGGTAATGTCGATGAGGTATCATCATCACTCATATATTTTTAGTAATAAGAATCGAGAATTTCATTAGTTTCTATCAGCATTTCATCACTGTTAACCAAACTGGCTAGCAATGATGAAGTGCTTTTTATTTAAAAAGTTTACAACTAATAAAATCCTTTAAACTTAAAATGATATCGTGTAAAGTAAGGATAACTTATTAAAGGGGTTAAAGAATGAATCGACAGAGGAAACGAATTGTAGTAAAAATTGGGACGAGTAGTTTAATTTTGCCAAATGGGAAAGTTAACCTGCGAACTATTGACCGCTTAGCCTATACTTTATCGACGCTATGCAATGACGGTCATGAAGTAATCTTGGTTAGTTCAGGGGCGATTGGCGCTGGCTTAGCAAGTGCTGGTTATACATCCCGACCAACCGAGATTGCTAAGCAACAGGCACTAGCAGCAATGGGGCAAATGGAATTAATGCGAATTTATTCTCAACGATTCTTGGATTATCAAACCAAAGTTGCCCAAGTATTGTTAACGCGGGATGTGTTAACCTTCCCCATCAGCCGCCAGCACGTTTTGAATACCTTTGAGGTTTTGTTATCTCAAGGCGTGGTTCCAGTTGTGAACGAAAACGATACGGTTGCGGTTGATGAGTTAGATCATCACACTACTTTCAGTGATAATGATGAATTATCTGCGATGGTAGCAGTGCATTTAAATGCTGATTTATTGATTGTCTTATCTGATATTGATGGTTTTTACGATCAAAATCCAAATCAAGTGGCTGATGCGAAGTTAATTCCAGAAGTTAAAGAATTAACACCGACAATGAAAGCCGCAGCTGGTGGGAGTGAAAGTGGTCTCGGTACCGGTGGTATGGTCACCAAATTACGGGCTGCCCAAGCAATGATGGAAGCTGGTAAGCAAATGGTCCTTTGTAACGGTAAAAATCCCACGCATATTTTGGATGTTGTTGCTGGAAAGAAAATCGGAACTAAATTTGGTTAGAAAGGATGATGATGATGGTTGATTTAACTACGATGGGACAGAAGGCAAAGCAAGCGGCTGCCCAGGTTGCTCAATTATCAACTGGGGATAAGAATCAAGCCCTCATAGCGATGGCAAAGTTGTTACGGAACAGGCAGGATGAAATTTTAAAAGCTAACGCCGTGGACCTTGAAAATGCAAAGGCCATGCCTGCTAAGTTTGTTGACCGGTTAAAGTTAACCGATCAACGAGTTGAAGACATGGCCCAAGGTTTGGAACATGTTGCTCAACTCAACGATCCGACCGCCCAATATGATCGGGGGTGGGTAACGCTGGATGGTCTGCAAATTATGCAACGACGGGTACCACTAGGGGTAATCGGAATTATCTTTGAAGCCCGACCAAATGTTTCTGTAGATGCTACTGCCTTGACCTTTAAGAGCGGTAATGCAGTTATTTTAAGGGGTGGCAAGGAAGCCATTCAAACTAACGAATGCTTGGTTAACCTCTTACGGAAAGCTTTGGCGAATCAGCAGCTACCAATGGATGCGGTTCAATTAATCACTGATACCAGTCATGATAGCGCCAATGCCTTAATGCAATTAAATGATTATCTTGATGTCTTAATTCCCCGGGGTGGTCAGGGCTTGATTCAACGGGTTGTTAAGACGGCGAGTGTACCAGTGATTGAAACTGGTGCTGGTAATTGTCACATTTATTTAGACCGGCATGCAGATTTTGAAATGGCAAAAGCAATTGTGGTAAATGCGAAGGTACAACGGCCATCGGTTTGCAATGCAGCGGAAAAACTCTTGATTCACCAGGAGGTAGCGGCTAAGATTTTACCAGAAATTGCCCAAGCCTTAGTAGACCATGGTGTTGAATTACGTGGCGATGAGCGAGCCCGGCAAATCGTTCCTTTAATGAAACCAGCAACCGTTGAAGATTGGGATACTGAATATAACGACCTAATTATGGCAGTTAAGGTAGTGGATTCGCTGGATGAGGCAATTACCCACATCAATCGCCACTCCACTCACCACTCCGAAGCAATCATTACTCCAGAATTGGGCCGGGGTCAAGTCTTCCAACGGCGGGTTGATTCAGCTTGTGTTTATGTCAATGCTTCAACTCGCTTTACCGATGGTGGTCAATTTGGCTTTGGGGCTGAAATTGGGATTAGTACCCAAAAACTACATGCTCGGGGACCAATGGGTTTAGGCCAATTGACGACGATTAAGTACGAAATTACCGGAAATGGTCAAATTCGAAAATAATTTGGTGAAAAGCTTGCGAACAAGATTAAAGGTTGCTATTATTAATAGCAATCGTTAGAACGTTTGGCAGTAGTAGATAATCACCAACTGGAAAGCGACTGGGGAAGAGTGTAAGCCCAGCAGTTAAGTTTATCGAACTCGGTCAAAATAGTCAGCTTATGAAAGCAAGTAGTAAGTTGCGTTGGTCCGCGTTAAGGGTTTAAGCGCTACTAGGAATAGTAGAAGTACGGGTGGTACCGCGGATTATTTCGTCCTGTTGTTGAAGTTCAACACAGGACTTTTTTATTTCTTAACGATAAAAAACAAAAGGAGCTAGCTCATGGGATACGATCATTCTGAGATTGAAAAAAAGTGGCAAAAATACTGGAAGAAAAACAAGACCTTTAAGGCAACTTTAAAGCCAGGGCAAAAGAAATACTACGCCCTCGATATGTTCCCTTATCCATCAGGCCAAGGGCTCCACGTTGGGCACCCTGAAGGCTACACCGCCACGGATGCGATTGCCCGTTTTAAGCGGATGCAAGGTTATAATGTCTTGCATCCAATGGGATTTGATGCCTTTGGTTTACCAGCTGAACAATATGCTTTGAAGACTGGTCATAATCCAAAGGGCTTTACCAACCAAAATATTGACCACTTTCGGGATCAAATCCAATCTCTTGGTTTCTCTTATGATTGGGATCGGGAAGTTAACACGACAGATCCAAAGTATTACAAGTGGACCCAATGGATTTTTGAACAACTTTACAAAAAAGGTCTCGCTTACGAAGATGAAATTATGGTTAACTGGGCCCCTGACTTCATGGGTGGTACCGTGGTCGCCAACGAAGAAGTTGTTGATGGGAAAACTGAACGGGGTGGCTACCCAGTTTACCGGAAGCCAATGCGTCAATGGGTTTTGAAGATTACAGCTTATGCGGACCATTTGATTGATGATCTGGACCTCGTTGATTGGCCAGAGAGCGTTAAGGAAATGCAACGAAACTGGATCGGCCGTTCTGTTGGGGCTTCCGTTTTCTTTAAGGTTGCAGGGCATGAAGGTAAGCAAATTGAAGTCTTCACTACCCGGGCCGACACCCTTTTTGGGGTTTCTTATGTTACCTTGGCTCCAGAATTGGACTTGGTTGACGAAATTGTGACACCCGAGCAAAAGGAAGCTGTTAAGGCCTACCAAGAAGCTACATCTCGCCGGTCTGATTTGGAACGGACAGACCTTAACAAGGATAAGACCGGGGTCTTCACCGGGGCTTACGCGATAAACCCAGTTAACGGCGAACAAGTTCCAATTTGGGTTTCAGACTATGTCCTTGCATCATACGGGACCGGGGCCGTAATGGCGGTACCTGCGCATGATGATCGGGACTGGGCCTTTGCCAAGAAGTTTGACTTACCAGTTAAACGAGTTCTTGAAGGGGGCGACCTTGCAGAAGGGGCCTACACGGAAGACGGGGCCCACGTTAACTCAGACTTCTTGGATGGGTTAAATATTGAAGATGCCAAGGCTAAGATGATCGATTGGTTAACCGATCACCATGCTGGTACTAAGAAGGTTAACTATCGGTTACGGGACTGGATCTTCTCCCGGCAGCGTTACTGGGGAGAACCAATTCCAGTTATCCACTGGGATGATGGGACCACTTCCTTAGTTCCAGAAGATCAATTGCCATTGACTTTGCCAGACACTGATGATATCAAGCCATCTGGAACGGGAGAAAGCCCATTGGCCAACATTGAGGACTGGGTTAACGTTTATGATGAAAATGGTCGCCACGGTCTGCGGGATACCAATACGATGCCACAATGGGCTGGTTCATCATGGTACTGGCTACGGTACACAGATCCAACGAACGATCAAACCTTTGCTTCTAAGGAAGCCTTGGAATACTGGTCACCAGTTGACCTCTATGTTGGGGGTGCTGAACACGCTGTTCTGCACTTACTTTACGCCCGCTTCTGGCATAAGTTCCTCTACGACCTTGGTCTCGTGCCAACACCTGAACCATTTATGAAGTTAGTTAACCAAGGGATGATTCTTGGTTCTAACCATGAAAAGATGTCTAAGTCTAAAGGAAACGTCGTTAACCCAGATGATATTGTTGAGCAATATGGGGCTGATACTTTACGGCTATATGAAATGTTCATGGGACCACTGGAAGAAAGTGTTCCTTGGGATGAGAAAGGACTCCACGGAGCTAACAAGTGGATTCACCGGGTATGGCGGTTATTAATTGATGATAATAACCATCTCCGGGATCGAGTTTCAACGGTTAACGATGGAAAACTTGATAAGGTTTACAACCAAACGGTCAAGAAGGTCACTGAAGACTACGAACGCTTACACTTTAATACGGCAATTTCGCAACTGATGGTCTTCGTAAATGACGCTTACAAGGCTGACGACCTACCAGTTGAATACATGCAAGGCTTAGTTAAGATGATTTCTCCAATTATGCCCCATATTGCCGAAGAACTCTGGGCAAAGCTCGGTGGCGAAGGAACAATCACTTACGAAACATGGCCAACTTATGATGAATCTAAGTTAGTCGAAGCTAACGTTGAAATGATCGTGCAAGTTAATGGAAAGGTTCGGGCAAAGCTTAAGATGCCAAAGGACGCTGACCAAGGTACAGTGAAGAATGAAGCCTTGAAGAACGAACACGTCCAAAAGTTTACTGCTGATAAGGACATTAAGAAGGTCATTGTCATTCCAAACAAAATCATTAACATCGTGGTAAAGTAAAGAGGTTGGAGGAAAACCTAATGTGAGTTTTCCAGCCTCTTTTTTGTGCTAGAAAGGAAGATTTAATGGATCATAATTTAGTTTCCTACCCAGCAATAATTACTAAAGGGGCGGAAGGGACGAATATTCATTTTCCAGATTTGCCAGATGCGGATATTATTGATCAAGATTACTATCAAGCCTTGATGCGAGCTCAAATTGGCTTGGCAATCATTATTATCGATTTGGAAAGCCATCATGAACCGGTGCCACAACCATCTAATCCGGTAGAATTAAATGCCCAATTAACGAATCCAAATGCCAAAGTTGAAATGATTACCACTGATTTAGATGAATATTAACTAGGTCTTAACAGAAAAGAAATTGCATCGACCTTTGATTCAAGCTAAAATGGAAAAGTTAATTAGATGGAAGAGAGGACTCCGGAATGGCGGAAGATAAACAGGAAAAGTCGACCAACGATGCCAAGGCTAAAATGCTGAGTGGTTCGGCGTGGATGACGGCTGGGAGCGTGACTTCCCGAATTATCGGGGCGCTTTACATTATTCCATGGACAACTTGGTTAGGCGCTTATAGTACCCAAGCTAATGCCTTATATGCCCAAGGTTACAATATTTATAATTTATTTTTAGTCGTGGCAACGGCGGGGATTCCATCAGCGATCTCAAAGTTGGTGGCCCACTACAATGGGATTAATGAGTATTCAGTTGGGCGACGCTTATATCGGTCGGGGATGTACGTTTCAATGGCAATGGGGGTTATTTGTGCTACCATCATGCTTTTTGGGGCAAATCTCTTGAATAATGGGGATCCCAACGTTACGCCAGTTATTCGCTCCTTAGCGTGGGCGGTCTTGGTAATTCCGGCCATGAGTATTACCCGGGGGTTTTTGCAAGGGTATAACTGGATGGCTCCGTCAGCGATGTCGCAATTTGTTGAACAGGTTTTTCGGGTGGTCTACATGTTAGCGGCCACCTACTTCATTATGAAAATGCACCCAACTCACTGGGTGCCAGCGGTTACCCAATCAACCTTTGCAGCCTTTGTTGGGGCAATCGGAGCGATCTTGGTGCTTGGCTTTGCTTACCTAAAGCATTTAGGAGAGATGAACCAATTAGCAACCCAGGGAGTGCAAGACAAAGATGTGCGGACCCGGGAATTAATTTTTAAGATCATTTACCAGGCAATTCCGTTTATCGTAATTGAAGCTGGGATTACCATTTTTCAATTAATTGATCAATACACCTTTAAGCGGGTGATGACGATGATGGGTGGTTATACCAGTTACCAAATTAACGCAGTCTACGCCTTGTTTGCTTTTAACGCCAATAAGTTGTACATGATTGTTATTTCCTTAGCTTCCGCTATGGCAGCGACGGTGATTCCGCTTCTTGCCACAGCACGGGCTCAAAGCAATCAAAAGAGTATGCGAGACCAAATTGAAAACGGAATCATGTTGTTCTACTTTGTTATGATTCCAGCTTCTTTAGGTTTAGCTGCCGTTGCTCAACAAATTTATACGGTTTTCTATCGTTACGATGCGGCTGGGGTAACGATTTTGGAATTTGCGGCCTTCATGGCAATTCCGTTTGGTTTGTACACGGTTGGCGCGGCAATGATGCAAGGAATTTCAGAAAACAAAAAGATGATGAAGTTCTTAGCCATCGGGGTAATGATCAAGTTAATTATCCAGGCACCATTGATTTTCTTCTTGAAGGGGATGGGGCCTTTACTAGCAACCGGAATTTCGATGATGGTTATTAACTACTTAATTCTTCATTCTTTTAATATGGAATTTCGCCTTCGCTTCCACCAGATGGCTAAGCCAACCAACCAAATCTTAGCTTACTCATTAATTATGTTTGTGGCTGTAAAAGCAGTCATGATGGGAATTAACCTTTTCGTTAGTCCATATGGCCGTTACACTGCCTTTTTTGCCTTAATACCAGGAGTTATCGTTGGGGTTAGCGTTTTTGGTTATCTCGCGCTTCGTTTCCGCTTAGTTGATGAAATTATGGGCCAAGCGCGGGCTAACTACTTCCGGTTAAAATTACATGTAAATTAAAGATCTGGAGGTAGTGAGGTCTGAAGAAGAGGGTTAACCCTCAACTAAGGGCCTTAAGCCCTGGTGCCGATAACGGTATCGATCATGGTGCTTGACAATGGCAAAGTAGCATTTCTGGGGCTTATCCATCCAAGCTACCATTGCGACCTTATTCAGTTTTGGATAAGGTTGTTTTTCTTTTTTTCATCGCTAAATGTTACTCAGCAACAACGGTCAAAGCAGTAGCTGAATGGCAGTTACTTCCCTGGCGGTCGCACCAACCGCTTCAGCCTTGCATGGGCTCACAAACGCCAAACCAGTTGGCTGGTTCGCTCCAAATCACGGCCTTAGCGGATAAGGGCACTCCTAATGGGTCAACCTTTGTTTTCCCAATCAAGCCGTTGAGAGGATTTTATCCTAGTTAAAGTGTTTCGTTTTACCTTTTGCAAACCAAACTTTTGTGGTATCATTTTAATAATGTAAGCGGATACACAATTGAAGGAGGAGATCAAAGATGCGAATGGTAGACATTATTGATCACAAGCGGCAAGGGCAAGAACTTACGGATGAGGAAATCCAATATTTTGTGGACGGAGTTGTCAATCAAACGATTCCAGATTATCAAATTTCAGCTTTGCTAATGGCGATATATTTCCAGTCAATGACAACCAGCGAACAAACAACTTTGACCATGAAAATGATGGAATCTGGTGACCATCTAGATTTAAGTTCAATTCCTGGAATTAAGGTTGATAAACACTCAACTGGTGGAGTTGGCGACAAGACAAGTCTTCCCTTAGCAGCGATGGTAGCCGCTCTGGGAATCCCGGTACCAATGATTTCGGGTCGAGGTCTTGGTCATACTGGGGGAACCTTAGACAAGCTTGAAGCTATTCCGGGCTTTAAAGTGGACCTAAGTGAAGAAGAGTTTAAGGATCAGGTTAAACAAATCGGCTTAGCAATTGTTGGAGCCACTGGTGAAATCGCACCAGCGGATAAGTATATCTATGCTTTACGGGACGTAACCGACACGGTAGATTCAATTCCTTTGATTGCTAGTTCCATTATGAGCAAGAAGATTGCTTCTGGAACGGATGCTTTGATTATTGATGTGAAGACTGGCGCAGGGGCCTTTATGAAGGCTGAAGACGATGCGGTAAAGCTAGCCGAAGCCTTAGTACGAATTGGCCGCCAAGCAGGACTTGATTGTAAGGCTATCATTTCCGATATGAACCAACCGCTTGGTCATAAAGTCGGGAACACCCTTGAAATTGAAGAGACCTTAGATCTCCTAAAGGGAAAGGGACCAGCGGACTTACTTGAACTGGTGCTCACTCTTGGGAGTCAAATGGTGGTGATGGGCAAAAAAGCGTCAGACATTGCGGCGGGACGAAAGATGCTTGAACAAACGATTGAAGATGGTTCAGCCTTAGCAAAGTTCAAGGCAATGATTGAAGTCCAAGGAGGCGATCCCCGGGTGGTTGATGACTATTCCTTAATGCCACATGCTAAACAAAAGGTTGATTTTCCAGCTCCGCGGAGTGGGGTAATTAGTCAACTAACGGCGGATGAAATTGGCGTGGCGGCTATGCTTCTTGGTGGTGGACGGCAGAAGTCCGATGATCAATTAAACTATGGGGTCGGAATTGAAGTCCACAAAAAGATTGGTGAAACCGTTGCTAAAGGT
This sequence comes from Lactobacillus sp. 3B(2020), assembly GCF_013487845.1. Lineage (NCBI taxonomy): Bacteria > Bacillati > Bacillota > Bacilli > Lactobacillales > Lactobacillaceae > Lactobacillus > Lactobacillus sp. 3B(2020). Next base: position 740,257 of record NZ_CP047410.1, read on the forward strand.
GAACCAGTCTTTACCATTCATACCGACCAAGACGATCTAACTGAAGTTAAAGCTCTTTTACGGGCTAGTCTGAGGGTTGAAGAAACTGCTCAGGCACCAACCTTGATTCACCAAATTGTGGATCCAGAATAGTTGTTAGAAAGAATAGAAGAAGTTGGCAACAGATTTTCTTAAATTATGTAATCAAAAGCCGAGGTCGGGAAGAAACTTGTGTTTCTTCCCGACCTCTTTGTTATCTCCGAATGTTACTCAGTAACTAAGGTCAAAAAGCACGGCCTTAGTGGATAAGTGCGAACGAAAGGTCGATTCTAATGAATCAACCTTCGTCCTTCTTATCCCAACCAGGCCGTCAAGGAGCTTTTTTCCATCCTCTTTTGTTAATTCATAAACCCAATCTGATGATCTTTGTTGCTATTAGCAACCTTTTTCATAAAGCCTGGTAGAGCATGGCTGATTTGACGAGGTAAAACGACGTATTGATTAATCGCAATCTCATCAGCGATGGCACTGTGAGCGTAGGTCGCCGCTAAGGTAGCTTGAGTAGTGTTTTTCCGGAATTGGGCGGTAAAGCCGCCAATCATTCCAGCAAGGGTATCACCCATGCCGCCAACAGCTTGGGCAGCCGAACCGATTGGCAATTTCCAATCACCATCAGGTGTATAAATTTCGGTATGGTGTTTTTTCACGAGGACAATTCCGTTTAGCTTTTCTTGCGCTGACTTGTTAGCTTCAGGAGTTTGGTCTGCAATTTTAATTCCGCTTAACCGTTGCCACTCCATTTGGTGCGGAGTAAAGACTAGTCTTCCGGCTGGTAGCGATAATTTTTCTTTAGCAAGTAAGGTAATGGCGGAACCATCAATCACGACAACTTGATCATCTATGGTATTAGCAAAGACGGTTTTTAAAACTGCTAGGCTCTCAGCTTCTTCGCCTAACCCGGGACCAATTACAACGGTATTAACTTGGCTTACCATTTGGGCGAGTTTTTCTTGGTTTTTAAAATCAATCACCATTGCTTCGGGGAGCTGGGTGTGTAGGGCGGTTGCGTTAAGAGGGTCGCAGGCTACCGTAACTAGGCCAGTTCCTGCATAGACTGCGGCAGTAGCAGCCATGATAATGGCTCCACCAAATTGGTGGTTTCCGCCGACTAACAGGATTTTACCAAAGGTACCCTTAAAACTTTCTTGAGGGCGAGGTTTAATAACAGTTTGGAGAATTTCTTCGTTTAATGATTGCATGAAAAAACTTCTTTCTAATCTTCTAAGTATTGGGCGAGGATCTTAAGAACCCCATCATGATTATTATCAACTGGGACATGATAGTTTGCAACTGCTTTCACAGCGGCACTCCCGTTTGGCATCGCATAGGCAAATTTAGCGAGTTTAAGCATACTAATATCGTTACCACCATCGCCAAAAGCAATCAGGTCATTACCAGTTAAGCCCCATTGATTAAGTAATTTATTGAGTGCCCAACCTTTATTAATTCCTGGTTTAGTGAGGTCCATTGAACCATTACCACTTGGGGTGACGACTAATTGCTTTTCAAAATGAGCGTCAATTTGGGCTTTAATTCCCGCAACTTCATTATCCGCAACTAAGAAAGAAATTTGGAAGTATTCATCATCTGGAAGGGGAAGCATTTTGGGTAAGACCTGGTGTTTGGGATAATAAAAAGCCATATGTTCTAAGTACTTAACTGATTGGTGCGGTGGAAAGTAGCCGATTTCTTTTCCAGCTAAGGTTGGCCAAATATCTAATTGGTTGGTTAAAAAAGCAACCACTTCCGTTGCCAGCTGGTAATCGAGGGTTGAAGTAATGATTTCTTGGCCGTGATCAATTATTTGAGCACCGTTTTCTGCAACTACGGTTAAATCATTCGGTTGATCAAAATAGGGTAGCAATACTTGGGACGGGTCTCCGCTTGCGACGATCACGTGGACGTCTTTAGCAGTTAATTCAGAAAATAAGTGGTTGAAAAGGTCCTTATCAAAACTTTTATCATCCCGTAAAAAGGTCCCGTCCATATCAAAGGCGACGGCTTTAAATGGTAATGGCATAGGTATTCCTTTCTGCTAATTTAAAGTTAGCGGTGAAATTAATCTTTAATAGTGAGACTAGCGACTAAAGTCCCACTACCGTTATCATTATGGTATCATTAAATATGAAAAACAATAATGGGAGGCCAAAAAATGACGGACTGGCAAGCAAAAGCAAATGAACAAAAGGAAAATTATTTAAATGATTTAATTTCCTTAGTTAAAATTCCAAGTGTCCGGGATGATAGTAAAGCGACGGATGAATATCCCCTTGGCCCGGCGCCAGCACAAGCTTTAAGTGCCTTTTTGGAGATGGCAGAACAAGATGGCTTTAAGACGAAGAATATCGATAACCTGGTTGGGTACGCTGAATGGGGTCAAGGAGATGAAACCTTAGCTATCCTTGCCCATCTTGATGTGATGCCAGCGGGGAATGGATGGAATTCGGATCCCTTTAATCCAATTATCAAGGATGGCAATTTAATAGGCCGGGGAGTTTCTGATGATAAAGGTCCTGGGATGGCAGCTTACTATGCCATGAAAACCTTGAAGGATATGGGCGTGGAACCAAACAAGAAGGTTCGTTTTATTGTTGGAACTGATGAAGAAAGTAATTGGACCGGGATGAAGCGTTACTTTGAAGTCGAACCAGAACCAACTTACGGCTTCTCACCAGATGCTGAATTTCCAGTGATTAACGGGGAAAAAGGACAAGTTTCCTTACTCTTAGATTACCCAGGTGGTAATGACGGGGATGACTTATTACGGTCTTTTAAGGCTGGCTTGCGTTTTAACATGGTTCCGCGGGAAGCTGATGCCGTGGTCGAAACGGCTAATAACGAACAAGCCGTTGCCAAGTTCACTGCCTTTTTGGATGCTAATCCGATTGAAGGAGAATGTGAACTTTCTGCTGATGGGCTTCATTTCCAAGTAATTGGGAAAGCTGCCCATGGGATGGAACCAGAAAAAGGGATCAACGCTGCCACATACTTAGCTAAGTTCTTGCAAAGCTTAAGTCTTGGTGGCCAAGCCAAGCAATTCGTTGACTTTGTGGCCGATTTCTTACATCTTGATACTCGTTTTAACAACTTCATGGGGGCTTACCGGGATGACGTAATGGGCGACCTTACGATGAATGTTGGACTTTTGAGCTTTGATGATACTAAGGGTGGGCAAATTGACATGAACTTCCGTTATCCAAAGGGTGTGACCCCTGATGGCCTGCAAGCTAAAGTACTCCCGGTTGCTAAGGAACATGGGATGACGGTTCACTATGAAAAGTTTGAAGTGCCACACTATGTAGATGCAAATGACCCACTGGTAAAGACCTTGATGAAGGCTTATATTGACCAAACTGGGGATGAAAATGCTAGACCAGAAGTCGTTGGTGGTGGAACTTATGGTCGCTTGATGAAACGCGGAGTTGCTTTTGGGGCCTTGATGCCTACTACGCCAAATACGATGCATCAAGCTAATGAGTATCAACCAGTCAATGATCTATTGAAGTCGATGGCAATTTATATGCAAGCAATTAATGATTTAGTTACCGATTAATATTTTTGTGGTAAAATAAAATTACAAACATATTCCGGAGGTGGAAGCCATGACAGACTATCAAAATATTTTAGTTGGAATTGATGGTTCAAAACAATCACAGTTAGCGTTTCAAAAGTCAGTTGCGATCGCAAAGCGAGATCACGCATGTTTACATTTACTAAGTGTTGTAAATGGGGAACCATATCCAAATGCGATTACCTTTGGAATTTCCGATAAGGGAATTTATGACAAGGTAATCGACAAGATGAAAGCTTTGTTAGCGAAAATGAAGAAGCAAGCGGAAGAAGCAGGAGTCGAAAAGATTGTTACCTCTGTTATGGTTGGTAATGCTAAGGTTGCTTTAACGGAAACTTACCCAGTTGACCATCAAATTAATTTAATCTTAGTTGGGGCAACTGGTTTAAACACTATTGGTCGGATGATCATCGGTTCAACGACAGCTTATATTGTGCGGCAGGCACCATGTGATGTCATCGTAGTAAAGACCAATGAGGAGAACAAGCCAGTTGATCTTAAGCAAGTAATTTATCCGGAAATATAATTTTGATTTTGTGATAGATTGACCCAAGTATCAGGAAATTCCTGAACTTGGGTTTTTTTGGAGTCAAAGTTAAGTAAGTAAAATATTACATAATGGTTACAATTCCCTAAGTCCATGATAGAATAATAATAGTTTTATCGGATGGCTTGGAGGGATGAGCAATGAAGAAAAAGCAACTGTGGACGTGGCTAGGAATTGGGTTAGCAGTAGTTGTCCTGGTTGGTTTAGGAAGTGGCTATTATCACCACACCCATTTTAACCAGAACGTTAAAATTAATGGGATTAAGGTTAGTGGTTTAACTGTAGAACAAGCCTACCAAAAGATAAAAGCAACAAAGGTAACCAACCGGGTTTACCTAAATAATCACCTAGTTTTTGATGGTAAGGATAGCCAACCGGTTTACGGGAAAGATGCAAAGCAAAAAGTGAGTCAAATGCTAGCTAAGCAGGCTTCTGTTTTACCAAGTGATAAGCAATATAACTTTGTTTTAGCACCCCAAAACACTAATAAATTAGTGGAAGCCGATATGAAGGCAACCTTGGAATTTCGGCTTGGACAGCTAAATGAAGGTAAAAAATTACCAGTGGATGCAAAAGCTGTTTGGCATAATAACAAAGTTTCAGTTATTGAGGCGAAACAAGGAACGGCTTTGGATCAAGAACAAGTCTTAAAGGATTTCGCTAAGGAAAAGTTTGCGCCAACGATTCGACTAACGGCTAAAGTTAAAAAGCCGCTGTCAAGTCGAAGTACAACGGTCCAAAAAGAAAAGCAAGCCTTAAAAAAGTTAAACAATGGTTCGGTTAAGTACCAAGTAGCTGGTCATAATTATCAAGTTAAGGCGACGGATGTAATTAAAGAAGCCACTTACCAAAATGGTAAGTATCAATTTACTCCAATTAAAGCGGCAACTGTGATCCAAAAAATTAATGCTGAACAAGCTACGCTGGGAAAGAAATTTAAGTTTAAGACCCATGACGGTAAAGTGATCACCACTGCGGCAGATGGTGATTATGGCTGGAAGATCATGACTAGCCGGGCTGCGGATACGATTGGTAATGCGATTGTTAAGAAGCAAGCTTCAGTTGATGCCAAAGCGGATATTTATGGACAAGGTTACGATACCCGAGGAATTGGTTATGGGGTTACCCAAAATGATGGCTTGGGAAATACCTATGCCGAGGTTTCAATTGCCGATCAACATGCTTGGTTCTACCGGGATGGTAAATTAGTTGCTTCGGCTGATGTTGTAACTGGAAAGCATAGTACTGGGGATGATACACCAAAGGGAGTTTGGTACATCATGTATCAACAGATGCATACTACTTTACGGGGAACTGGCGATAATGGGAAACCATATGCTTCACCAGTTACCTATTGGTCACCATTTACCCTTAGTGGATGTGGATTCCATGATGCTAGTTGGCGGCGTAACTGGTCTTCAAGTGCTTACTTGAATGATGGTTCAAACGGTTGTGTCAACATGCATCCAGCCGACGCCGGAACGGCTTTTAAGGCGTTGAGTGTTAAGGAACCAGTTATTATTTACTGAACAAATCTGATTAATAATCTTAAGCAGTTAGTTAACGCTTCTTTGGTTACTAGCTGCTTTTTTGTAATTAATTAATAAAATTTATTAATTTACCCTTCTTTGCTAATTTTGCGGCCTTTTTTACGTATATATATAGTATAAGGGGGAGAAAAATGAAAATAAGAACAACGTTTTTGATCTTAACCATGGTGGCAACCCTAGCAAATCCATTATCAGCGCAGGCAGCACCTTTAAGTGAGGATATGGAACAACTAGCTAAAGCCATTGTTAAACAACAAAGAGCACCATTAACACCGGCAGAGCGGGCTAAAATGCCTCTTGATGTACAGACTGATTTTGATCAGGAGCTTTTTTTGCTAACTAATATTTATCAAGAAGCCTTTAAGCAGGGAGTTCAAGCCGGATTAAAAAACCAGTGGCAACCTAATTATAAAGATGAAGTTGCTTTAGCGGGATACCAGGCAGGCTTCAATCTCGGAAAGGACCTTCAAGAAAAAGATAGATCGGTTTCCAATCGGGTAACCAATGTTAAACCGAGCCAACCAGCTTCAAAAACTAAAGTCGTAATTCCGGTAACTGACGAACCAGAGGGAGCTGGAGATAGCGCTCCAGAAACAACCCCTTCAGTTCCAGAAGATGCTCAAGTGCAAACTGATAATACGGATTATTTTAATCAGGTTCCCACGCCTAGCCGGCAAGCCTTTATTGAAAAAATAGCACCGGTTGCTCAGGAGATTGCGGCAGCGCATGATTTATATCCATCCGTTTTGATTGCTCAGGCTGCTTTAGAAAGTGACTTTGGATCCAGTGACCTTGCTCGGCAACATCATAATTATTTCGGGATTAAAGGTTTTTTCCAAAGTCAAGGGGTGAGCTTACCAACGGTAGAACATTTAAACGGTCGAGATATAAAGGTGATGGGGACTTTCCGTCATTATCCAAATGATATGGCTTCTTTAGAAGATTACGCTAGCGTCTTAAACCAGCCACTTTATGTAAATGTACACCGTAAATTCGCTTCAACTTACCGCCAGGCAACCTATGCCTTAACGGGGAAGTATGCGACTGATCCCAACTATAACCGGAAGTTAAACGCGATTATTGAGGGTTATGGGCTTACAAAGTATGACTATGGCAAACGGACTGGTGAATCAGACCAGAGCAAATCTAATAAAGCTCAGGTTAATCAACCTAGTACAAAATATCACCCAAACAAACCAGGCACCTCAGCTGTTGGACCGGTTAAAACTGACTGGACTCTTCCCATGGTTAGCGGTGCCGGTTCGGTCGGAATCCTTGAATTAATTCGACGAATGTGGCGGTAGTTAGAGAGTTAGAAAGAAGCTTCTAAAAATTTATGTAGAATAAATAATAGACGAGGTCGGGAAAAAGAGTTTCTTCCTAGCCTCGTCTATTGGTTTACCAAGATCAGTTAAAAATCAGTGATCTTGGTAAACTATGATTATCTTTATGGGTTGGGTTACCGAATTTTCTTCAACTTATCGTCAATCATCCCCAAAACGATCTCAACATTCTTGGGATCATCTAAATTATATTGGTCAAGATCAATCTTCATTTTTGGACTAGCATCGTAATCCTGGTACCAATCTTTGTAAGCAGACCACATTTTATAGTAGTAATCCTTTAGTTCAGGATTATTATCGATTTGTTCATAGTCACGGCCTCGCTTTTTGATCCGGTACAGGATGGTTTCAAAGGTGGTTTCAGAATAAACCATTAAGTCAGGTGCCTTTTTGGGAAGCCGAGTTAGTTCTTGCATCATGTTATCGAGTAATTGTAAGTAAACTTGGAGTTCAGTATCCGAAATATTACCTTCCGCGTTGTTTTCCTTAGTAAACAATGCATCCTCATAGATTGAACGGTCCAAAACATTATTGTCGTTTGACAAAGCTTGCTTGATCATTGAAAAACGTTTGTTAAGGAAGTAAATTTGTAACAGAAACCCGTACTGTTTTGGGTTCTTATAGTACAATGGAAGCACTGGGTTTTCACCCACTGGTTCAAAAAAGGCCTTAGTGTTTAAATGTTTAGCAATTTTGCCTGTTAAAGTAGTTTTACCGACACCAATCATTCCAGCTGTAATTATCACCATAATTGCCCCTCTTTAATTTTTTTTGCAACGTTAATAATCTTACTACAAACTAAAGATAGACAAAAGGATTGACTTTTGAATGAGAAAGGGTTTTGTATGTTAGAAATGAATGAAACCGAGATCAGAGAAGCGCTTTTGATTAGTCAACAACAAGGGACACTAGTCGAGGTCTATAACTTTGCGGACAACGATACTTTTAATGTGGGCTTTGTTTTAGCCACTGATCAAACCTTCACCTTGATTTTAACTTTGGATTGGGATGCCAAATTAAACGGAATCACTGCCATCCGCTTGAGTAGTATTCATGCTGTACGCAGTCAAACTGATTATTTAACGACAGTCTCCTTTAAGAGTCAGGTAGCCCAAGAACACAATTATTTTGATTTGTGGGGTCTCCAAGCTTACCTAGCTAACCAAGATTATCAAAACCACCCCATTTTACTAACGTTAGTTAAAGATGCCTATGATCACCACTTACCGGTTGTGATCGGAACTAATAAGTATAAGGGACGGGATGACTTTGAAGGTGTGATTGCTGATTTTGAGGGAATTAAGATTAACTTGCATTACTATAATGAGCACGACCTTTCTTCTTTGTGGGAGTACGAAATTCTCTTAGCCAAGATTGATTATTTGCGGATGCGGGGTAGTCAAGCGGCCACGACAGCCAAGGTTTTTCAGGACGTTTTCCATCAGACTGTCTAACTAGCCTTTTACTGCAAAATAAGGTAAAATGTTTACCAAATTAGCCAGGAGGACGCGAAAATGGCAAAAAAAGTGACAATCAAAGATTTAGCCAAGGCAGCTGGTGTTTCAGTTACTACAGTTTCCCAAATTCTCAATGGTAAGGGGGCCCGTTTTAGTGAAGAAACTCGCGATCGGGTTCACCGGCTAAAAGCAGAATTAAATTATGTTCCAGATTTTAATGCTCGAAATTTAATCTTACATTCATCTAAGACAATTGGGGTTCTTGTCCCCAATATTGGTAATCCTTTCTTCTCTTCCTTTACTCGGGGAATTCAAGAAGTATGTCGGGAAAAAGAGTACATGCCTCTGGTGTTCAGTGCCAATCACGAAGTTGAACTTGAACGGTACTATCTAAGCCGGTTAGTAGAACGGTCGGTTGATGGGTTAATCATTGCTTCATCAACTATTACTAACGAAACGATCGATGAAATTCTAAAACCAAACGGGATCCCCTACCTTTTGTTTGATCAAAACCAAGCCCATGGTCAAGGTGATCGAGTTGCGGTGGATGATTATCAAGGGGGAAAATTAGCAGCGGAACACCTTCTAAAATTGGGGCATAAGAAGCTAGTGATGTACCTACCGGAACAGCCAACTGAAAACGTACTTAATCGCTTAGCGGGCTTTAAGAATGCCTTAAATACAGCAGGGGTGGCTTTTGATGAAACTAATATTGTAAAAACGGAATTCACTAAGCAGGGGGGCTATAAAAATACCGTAGCCGTCTTGGCAAAGCAACCAACGGCGGTTTTTTGTGCTAACGATGAATTAGCCATCGGCCTTTACCGCGGTCTAACCGAACGTAATATTGAAGTACCACGTCAGATTTCAATTATTGGTTTTGATGACATTGACTTAGATGAATACGTTACTCCAGCTTTAACGACGATCCACCAGCCAATTCAACAATTAGGGAATGAAGCGGCAAAGCTGATTTTTAAACGTTTAAGTGATAAAGAAGGTAAGTTAAGTCAACAATTAGTCAAAATGCCGGTTAACTTGATTGAACGGGCAAGTACTGCCCAGGTTGAAGGTTAAAATGAGCAAAAGAAACTTAAAACAGCAACCCCTTTGGGTACGGGTGGTAATCATGATCTTTTTTGCCTTAGCTATTCAATTACCACCGATTTTCCTAATTTATGCCCGTAAGGAAAATAAGTTAAGTTGGATTGGGGCCTATTTCGTGAGCTTTTTAGTTCTTCTGGGCTTGGCGCTCTGGGTGAGCCAACAACTTGGTAAGAGCTCAAAGCCGATGATGACAAGGCAGATGAAAATTGATTGGGTTTTGGGTGGTTGGTTAGCCGTCTTTTGTGCCCAATTCCTTTTTGGTACTTTAAACCAGTTGATTTATCATCAAACCCAAACAGCCAATAATCAGATTATTATTAAATTGATGAGCCATCAATCAGCAATTATGTATGCGATGGCATTTGGTGCCGTCGTGCTTAGTCCAATTACCGAAGAATTAATTTTTCGACGAATTTTCATTGACATGTTTTTTGACTCATCGATGCTTTGGTGGCCAACTTTAATCTCAGGACTAATTTTCTCAGCTGAGCATGCAAGTACCAATCCCCTTAGTTTTTTGATTTATTTTGCGATGGGGGTAATTTTAGCCTTTGTTTACCAAAAAACACGGCGACTTTCTTGCTCGATTATGATTCATGGGTTGAATAATTTGTTAGCAATGAGTGCAATAATGTTAAATTTTGGAATTTAAGTGGAGGATTAAGAAAGAATGGGTTGGATTAGAATTAAGAATATGGTTTTCCATACCTTTAATGGAGTACTACCAGAAGAAAAAAGGTTGGGGCAACGTTTAGAAGTGGATGTTGAATTAAATTTTCCAATTGAAAAGCGAGTTTTGCATGATGACTTAAATGAAACCGTCAATTATGCGGCTGTTTATCAAGTGGTGGAAGCATTTATCCAAACTCACAACTATAATTTAATTGAAAGTTTAGCAAACCGAGTTGCAGACACTGTTTTAGCAAAATATTCCCAAATTCAAACTATCAAAGTCCGGATACGGAAATATGCGGTGCCAATTAATGGAATCTTTGATCATGTTGAAATCGAGGTTGAAAAACAAAATGCTTAATCAGGTCTACCTTAGTTTGGGAAGCAATATTGGTGACCGGATGCAACATCTTCAACGAGCGGTGGAGATGTTACAATTACGGCCAGAAAATCAACTGCTCGCAATATCGCCGGTTTTTGAAACGGAACCGGTCGGTGGGGTACAGCAACGTTCTTTTTATAATATTGCTTTGAAGTTAACAACCTCCTTGAATGCTGCTGATCTATTGAAGTATTTACATGTAATTGAACGATCGCTCCGGCGGCGACGGTTAATTCACTGGGGTCCTCGGACAATTGACCTTGATATTCTCTATTTTAATAATGAAGAATATCGAAGTGCGACTTTAAAGATTCCCCACCCCGAGATTAAGAATCGCCGCTTTGTTATTGAACCGCTTTTAACAATTGTTACAGAAGATGATTTCCACCGAAGACTTACTGACTTGTTAGCTACAACGCCGGACCACAATTGGTTAAAGATAATTCGAGAAAAAGAGGATGTTAACCCATGGATCAGATGAGAATTGAGAAAGCAGTGCATGAATTATTACTAGCGATTGGTGAAGATCCCAATCGTGAAGGCTTACAAGAAACACCCCAGCGGGTGGCCAAGATGTATGCTGAGGTATTTAATTCTATAGGAAAGAAACCCGAAGAGGTGGCAACCTATAAGACTTTTTCAGTAAATGATCAACCGGAAATGGTTTTAGTTCAAGCAATTCCTTTTTATTCAATGTGTGAGCACCACTTACTCCCCTTCTTTGGGACAGTTAATGTTGCTTATGTTCCAAAAAACGGTAAGGTAATCGGTTTAAGTAAGATTCCGCGGTTAGTTGATTTTGTGACTAAGAAACCGGGGATGCAAGAACGGGTCACAACGGAGCTAGTGGCTGAATTAACACGGATTTTAGCTCCAGCCGGAGTAGCAGTTACGGTTGCTGCTCGACACCTCTGTATGGAAATGCGGGGTGTCCAAAAGACAGGGCAATTTACTTATACGGATCGGTTTACTGGGGTTTTTAGGACTGACCTTACTTTACGGCAAGAATTTTTACATCAATCACGAGGCCAAAATGGCAAATTATGAAGCAATCATTAACCAATTTTCACCATTAATGAAGGCTGGTGAAAATGATCGGGTTGGCCTTTTACGGCGGATCTTAGTCGTACTTGGTAACCCAGATCGGCAATACAAAATCATCCACATAGCGGGAACTAATGGAAAAGGTTCAACTGGGCAGATTATCACTCAGGCTTTAATGACTAAGGGATATAAAGTTGGTCATTTTGCTAGTCCTGCAATGCTTGATGATCGAGAACAAGTCCAAATTAATAATCGGTGGGTAACCAAAAAAGCATTCGTTAAAGCTTATGAAACTATTCGTCAAAAACTACCAGCTGAGATCATTTCTACTGATTTAACCGTCTTTGAATGGTGGACGCTCATTGCTTTACAAGTTTTTGCTGACGAAAAGGTTGATTGGGCAGTGATTGAAGTTGGCTTAGGAGGGGAAAATGATTCCACTAATGCAATTTCTGCTCCTCAACTGGCCGTCATTACCCACCTCGCCTTAGACCATACTCGGATTTTAGGATCAACCTTAACGGCAATTGCCAAAGCAAAAGCGGGGATCTTTAAGACCGGTAGTCAAGCTGCGATTATTGCTCCCGGTCAAGTTCCTGAAGCTTTAGCTGTTTTGAAACAACGGGCAGGAGAAGTTCAGCTACCGCTGATTTCGGCAACTACCTTTCCAGCTGAGTGGGTTGCAAAAAATCGGGTTAAGGTTAAGTTTAAAGGACAAACGGTTATTAGCAATTTTGGCTTATTGGGAGAGTACCAACTGGCTAACCTAAAAACGGCATTGGCAGCATTAGCAGTACTATCGATTAGCTGGACTGCTAATGAGATTGAAAGTTTTTTGAGTCAAGTTAACCTTCCAGGTCGTTTTCAGCTAATTAACCAGCAACCGATTGAAATTATTGATGGCGCACACAATCCTGATGGTGCTAAACATCTAATTGCAGCTTTAAGAAGCCAATTTCCAAACCGAAAGTTTACTTTTATTTTGGGCTTCTTAGCTGATAAAAATGTTAGTCAAATGGTCAAAGATTACCAAAAATGTGGGACGGCTTTTTACCTAGTTACGCCTGACAATCCAAAGCGAGCGTTAGAAGCTGATGTGCTCCACCAAGTTCTCCCACAGGGAATTGTATGTCAAGATGTTAGGGTGGCTCTAAAAAAAGCTGAACAAGTAGCAGACGAACAAACAATCATTGTTGTTACGGGATCATTTTATTTGATTAAAGATGTTTTAAAATTTAAGAGGTTAAGCAAATGCAACTCGAATTTGTAATTGCAACTAATAATGACTTTAAAATTAGTGAGCTAACCCGAGAACTAAAATTTTTCGGTGCCCAGGGGCTTTCCTATGTTGAAGCCCTTGGAAAACAGTTAACTTTTCCACCGGAAGGAACAACCAGTTATCAAGCAAATGCAAGTAAAAAAGCTGAATTTATTAGTCAATTCTTACCGGATCGCTTAGTGATTGCGGATGACTCGGGAATCGAACTCGCAGGTCGCCCAGATGAACTAGGGGTACAAACGGCCCGGCAGTTAAAAGCCAAGTATGGCACTCAAGCTGTCAATCAAGACTTAATTAACCGGGCGGTCGAGCCGAGTCGCGGTTTTAAAATGCAAACGGTAATTGCACTTGCTCGAAATGGTTACACTCTCGCTACTTACCAAGGGGTTTTAGTGGGGCGGATTGCCAAACATATCTCTCCGGTTGGACATGGCCTTGACCAAATTCTGATACCAGCTGGGTTAGACCAAGTCTTAGGGAGCTTACCAACACCTGAATTCGTCAAGTTTGATCATCGAAGTAAAGCCGTTGCGGCTTTAGTGAAAGGAGTACAAAATGAACTTAAAAAAGTGGAATTTTAATCAATCATCGGAACCAACTACTCAAATTTTGGCAAATCTTGTAAACAAGCAAGGTTGGCTTCCTTTGATATGGTCTGAAATGGGTAACAAAAAGAAGCAAGTAAGGCTACTACTTAGTCAGTTTGATTTAGCTATCGTTGAATTAGCAGGAGGAGCGTTCGGCCTTGTTTTACCAATTTCGGCTTGGCCGACTTTTACTCAACGGGTACGGAAACAATTTGCTGATGATCAGCAAATTTTGGCTGATTTGGCAAATCTAGAGGTAACTATTGCAGTATACTGGCAAGCGGGACGCTTTCACTTCAATCTTACTAAGCACCCCTTGATCTATGGGATTTTAAATATAACTCCGGATTCCTTTTATGATGGGGGCCGCTTTAATAGTCATTCTGCAATGGTTAAGCAAATTGAAAAAATGGTGGCAGCAGGTGCTGACATTATTGAACCAGGGGGTCAAACAACGAAACCAGGACACTTCGTTGAGGTTACACCAGAAGAAGAATGGCAACGGATTGCTCCCGCGATTGAGTTAATCCAGGATCGTTATCCGCAGGTCGCTATTGCTGTCGATACCTATAAGTTACCTGTTATGGAGCGGGCGCTAGCGGCTGGAGTTGATATTATTAATGATGTTAACGGCTTTGAAACCATAGAAAAGCGGCAACTCTTAGCCAAATATTCAAAGGTCGGTCTAGTTACTATGCATTCAAGTCGTGGCCATGAATACGAAAATCTAACCAACGGGATGAAAAAATTCTTCAAGGCTAATCTTGCTGAATTGACCGCAGCAGGCATTGATCGCGAACGGATTTGTTTAGATCAAGGAATTGGTTATGCCAAGGTAGCGGATGGTTACCAAGATTTTGCGATGATGAATAATCTTGCCGAGTTAAATGAATTTCATCGTCCAATCATGGTGGCAATTTCCCGGAAGGGCTTTGGGCAAAAACTATTTGGTTTGCCAAAAGAAAAGCGACTAGGAGTAACCCTAATCGCAGAAACGGCGATGTTTTTAGCTGGTGGGCGGGTGCTCCGCGTCCATGATGTCGAAGAGACACAACAGTTGGTAAAATTGATTGAAACAATCAAGTCAAGTTACTGGGCATTACCAGGGCATTACGAGGAGAAAAATTGAGTTTGCGATTAAACAGGTCCGGGCTAGTCGAGGATTCCCAAAGGTGAGACGTAAACGCCGAAAACTTAGTTCGGTAATCGCGATGGTAAGTAGTAAAAGGATGATTTGGATAAGGTGAAGCCCAAAAAAAATTGGAAAGGTAACGATTGTAACGGCAATTCGCAAACTCAAAATTAAAGCCAGTAGAAGCCGGGTGAAACTCCCAAAAAAAGACAGTTCTTTTTCAGTACTTGCGGTGAGACTTCGATGATAGACCAGGATAATGAGAATTACCAAGATCCAACTAGCAGTACTTAAGATCATAGTTTTCCTTCCCTTCGATACTTTCTTTCATTTTACCATGTTGGATCGGGAGGGTGGCTTGAAAAATTATCAAAAACGTGTAAACTAACTTTTATTGTAGCAAGTGTAGGATGAGGTGAACTGAATGAAGTTTTATAAGATTGGCGATGAAGTTAAGGCAGGAAAGTTTGGCCCATTAGAACATGATTTTGGTGGGATTGTTGAAAAGGTATATGAAAATTCAATTATGATTTCTATTAAGGATTTCAATCCTGCCGACAAGACAAGTGTCAACGAATTAAATGGCCGGGCGGTTGTCCGCAAGGATGAAGCCAAGATGGTTAAGGCCGTAGAGCGGACTGCTGAAGATAAAGAATTAGCTGCTAAGGAAGAAAAAGAAAAGGGGAGTAAAGTGGCTAAGCCTAGTCGGAAAAAGCAGACTGTAAAAAAAAACGGAAAAAAAGAGTGACAAATAACTGAGATATGTTATCATAACTAAGGTGATTAGTTCACCTAGATCGCGGGTATAGTTCAGTGGTAAAACATAACCTTCCCAAGGTTAAGTCGCGAGTTCGATTCTCGTTACCCGCTTTGCGAGCATCGCGTTGCGGTGTTCTTTTTTATAACATTTGTTGATGTTATAAACCTTTAACAACAGTAGAAAGGTCTTCCTTTGTAAGCGAGTTCAGGTTGGTGGGAGCTGAATAAAGAGAGTTTTCGAAGCGGAGTTGAAGGAAAGTTTAATATTCATTTGAATGAGTGGAATGAAAGTTCAAATAGAGTGGTACCACGGGAAATCTCGTCTCTAATCAGTAGACATACTGACTAGAGATTTTTTGTTATAAAGGAGGATTTATTTATGGATGAAAAGCAACAAGTCGTTGACGCATTAAAGTTAGCCTTACCAGATATGACTGAGGAAGACTTGGCGGATAAGGTTGAACGGCCAAAAGATAATAAGAATGGGGACTATGCATTCCCAACCTTCTTCTTGGCAAAAACCCTTCATAAGGCTCCCCAAGCAATTGCCCAAGAATTAGTTGAAAAGATTGACCAAGCAAACTTTGAAAAAGTTGTTGTTGCTGGTCCATACATTAACTTCTACTTAAATAAAGCTAAGGTTGGGGCTGAAATTTTAAAGGCCATTTTAGCTGATCCCGAAAACTATGGTTCTAAGGATTTGGGCCACTACGGAAACGTAACGATTGACTATTCATCGCCTAACATCGCTAAGCCAATGTCAATGGGACACTTACGGTCAACAATGATTGGTGAATCCATTGGCCGGATCCTTGAAAAGGAAAACTACCGGGTTGTTCGGATTGACTACCTTGGTGACTGGGGTACCCAATTTGGAAAGCTGATGGCGGCTTACAAAATGTGGGGGAACGAAGAAGATGTTAAGAAGGATCCAATTAATACCTTATTAAATTACTATGTACGGATTAATACGGAAGCTGATGAACACCCAGAATATACGGAAGCTGGTCGGGACTGGTTTGCTAAGCTTGAACATGGGGACGAAGAAGCATGGCGCCTTTGGAAGTGGTTCCGAGAAATTTCTTTGGAGCGGTTCCAACGGGTTTACGACATGTTAGATGTCCATTTTGATTCTTTCCATGGGGAAGCCTTCTCTGCACAAAAGATGGAAGAACCAATTCAATTACTCCGTGACAAGAACTTGTTAAAGCTCAGCCGGGGAGCTCAAATTGTTGACCTTGATAAGTACAACTTAGTACCACCGCTGATCATTAAGAGTAACGGGACGACAACTTACATTACCCGTGACTTAGCAACGGCTCTTTTCCGGAAACGGATGTATGGGCACGTTAAGTCCTTGTATGTTGTTGGGGCCGAACAAGAAAACTACTACAAGCAATTGAAGGCCGTTTTAAAGGAAATGGGCTTTAGTTGGTGGGATCAATTGGAACACATTTCGTTTGGTTTAATGAGTTTCGGTGGGAAGAAAATGTCTACCCGGAAGGGGAACGTGGTCTCCCTCGAGGATGTTTTGAACGACTCGGTAAAGTTGGCACGGGAACAAATTACCCAAAAGAATCCATCGCTTAAGAACCCCGAAGAGGTTGCTAAGATGGTCGGAATTGGAGCGGTTGTCTTCCATGATTTAAAGAACGACCGGCGGAACAGTGTTGATTTCCGGCTTGAAGACGTTGTTAAGTTTGAAGGGGAAACTGGTCCTTATGTACAATATGCACGAGCACGGGCAATGAGTATTCTCCGGAAAGAAAATAATCCAAGCTTTGATGATGTTGATCTTTCCCAAGTGGGGGTAGCAGCTTGGCCGGTCCTTAAGCAATTGGGGAAGTTTGGTGAAACAATCCAACGGGCTGCGGAAAACTACGATCCATCAATTGTTGCTAAGTACGCCCTTGCATTAGCAAAGGACTTTAACCAATACTACGCTCACACGCGGATTTTGGTTGATGACGAGGGCAAGCTCGCGCGGTTAGCCTTAGTTCAAGCAGTTGCCGAGGTTTTGAAGTCGGCATTAGCTTTACTTGGGGTTAAGGCACCAGATGAAATGTAATTCCAAAGACCTTAAAATTTGGCTAAGGAAGTTGAGTTTTCCCTCGGCTTCCTTTTTTTATATCTTCAACTTATGATAGAATGCGAAGTTGAAGATATTTTTTTGGAGTTAACACTTAAATGAAATTTGAAGAGCGAAAAAAACAATTTGAAGTATGGCTCAGACGATTATGGAGAGCATTACGCGAAAACTTTCGCCATTTCTGGCATCGTTTTCAGTTAACCCGGTGGCTAATTGTAATTTTCTTAAGTGCTTTTTTACTGATGAGTATCTACTTAACGATTGTTGCCAAAACAGCAAATGTTAGGAGTCTCCAGTCGCGCCTTGAACACCCAACCATGGTTTATGATCAAAATGGAAATTCAGCTGGGAGCCTTTATTCCCAAAAGGGGACCTATGTTAAATTAAAGGAAATTTCACCTAACGTTACGGCAGCGGTTCTTTCAACTGAAGATCGCAATTTCTACCACGAACATGGTTTTTCAGTTAAAGGGCTTGGTCGGGCTGCTTTTCTTTTGGTAAAAAACAAGGTATTAGGGCGAGATTATATTTCTGGTGGTGGAAGTACTTTAACCCAACAATTAGTGAAGAATGCTTTCTTAAGTCAAGAACAAACTTTTTCCCGGAAAGCTAAAGAAATTTTTATTTCTGTCGAAGTTGAAAATCAATATAGTAAGAATCAAATTCTGACAATGTACCTTAACAATGCCTATTTTGGTCACGGCGTCTGGGGAATCCAGGATGCGGCGGAACGGTATTTTGATACTGATGCCAAAGACTTAACGGTTCCTGAAGCCGCAACATTGGCGGGGATGTTAACTTCACCGGGGACGTATGATCCGGTGAACCATCCGAAAGCCACAAAAGCGCGGCGAAATTTGGTTTTAGAGTTAATGGTCGAAAACCATAAATTAACGAACCAACAAGCTAAACACTACCAAGCAACTCCTTTAGTGGTGAACAATGGTTATCAATCGCCAAATACTTACCGTTATCCGGCATATTTTGACGCTGTGATTGCGGAGGCGATTAATAAATATGGCCTTACTGAAGCCGAGGTCATGAATGATGGTTATAAGATCTATACAACCTTAAATCAAGGGCAACAAAAGGCAATGCAGTCCGTTTTTAACGATGATGAAAATTTCCCAGCTAATCTCGCTGATGGAAGTATGGTGCAAGCTGCTTCGGTTGCTGTTAATCCGAAGACCGGTGGCGTCACTGCCTTATATGGTGGGCGGGGAAAACACGTCTTTCGTGGATATAACCGGGCAACGCAGATGCGACGGCAACCAGGGTCAACAATTAAACCAATTGCCGTCTACACACCTGCCTTGATACATGGGTACTTTTATGATTCAACTTTACAAGACGAAAAAACTACTTATGGAACTGGCAAATATCGCTATACACCAAAGAACTATGACAATCAATATAGTGGCGAAGTCCCAATGTATAAAGCCTTGTACGAAAGTTTGAATGCACCAGCGGTTTGGCTTTTAAATAAGATTGGGGTCAATACTGGCTACAAAATGGCAGAACAATTTGGTTTGCCAGTCGAGAGTGGGGATAAAAACCTTGCTCTTGCGCTTGGAGGCTTAACCAAGGGAGTTTCCCCACTGCAAATGGCTCGGGCATACTCGGTCTTTGCTTCTGGTGGGAAATTACCAACGACGCACTTTATTACCAAGATTGTGGATGCTAGTGGTCATCAGGTAAAGCGTAAGGGTCATTTAACGCAAAAACGGGTTATTAAGCAGTCAGTTGCCAACGAGATGACGAGTATGATGATGGATGTTTTTAAACTTGGGACCGGGAAGAGTGCGGCTCCGTCAGGTTATACGTTGGCCGGGAAAACGGGTACAACCAATTCTGGAATTAAAGCGAATGATAGTGATCGTGATAAATGGATTATTGGTTATACACCAGATGTGGTAGTTGCTACATGGGAAGGTTATGATGATACGACGGCGACACAACAACTTTCTGACGTGGAAAATCGCGACATTTACGCGCTTTATCGTTCTGAAATGGATAACTTACTACCACACACAGCTGGAACGAAATTCCAGGTTAAGGATGCCCAAACCCGGGCAACTAGTGAAACAAAAACCCCAAATGGGAATTTATTGCAACAAGCGAGTGATTTTGCCCAAAACGTTAAGGATCGATTGAACCAAGCTTGGAATAATGTTCGTTCGCTTTTCCAGTAGGGGTTTGTTAGAATAGGTTTAATGATTAAATTTTTTGGAGGCCGATTATGGTTGTAAATATTTACGATACTGCAAATGAACTTGAACGCCAAATGCGGGAAACGCAAGAATACAAGGATTTGGTTGTTGCTTTTGATAAATTAAAGGAAGATCAAGCAACTTTTGATCTCTTCAAGAAGTTTCAAAAGAGCCAGATGAATGCCCAACAAAAGCAAGTGGCTGGGAAAGAGCTTTCTGAAGACGAGATTAAAGAAGTTCAAGACCTTGCAAAACAAGTTAGCACAAAGCAATCCGTAATTGATTTAATGGAAGTTGAACGACGGGTTGACAGCATGATGCAAGAATTAAATAAGGTAATTACTAAGCCAATTCAAGAAGTTTACAAGGACATTTTGCCACAACAGTAAACTGAAGCTAGCAACTCCTTCTCATTGTGGATGGGGTTGCTTTTTTAAGGAGAAGATGGATGCAATTAGCTGAATTTAATGAAGGCGACCCAATTAAGGTCAACTGTTTAATCAAAAGTGCCCAAGCTAAAACAACTAAAAATGGGGGCCAATACTTAGCGCTTACCTTTCAAGATCAGAGTGGTGACTTAAACGGTAATCTCTGGGATGCAACTGATCAACAGGTTGCTGACCTAGAAGCAGGTAAAGTGGTAAATTTAACGGGGCGACGTAGTTCTTATCAAGGGAAACCCCAAGTTGAAATCCAAGGGGTTAAACTTATTCCCGAATTATCACCAAATGATTTTGTTCCCCGTGCTCCAGAAAGTGATCGTGAAATCAAGACCGCACTTCGCCCATTTTTTACAGCGATTACGGAGTCAACTTGGCATCAAATCATTAATGGCTTAATTAGTAAACATGGAACTGATTTCTTTTCCAGCCCGGCAGCTAAAAGTAACCATCACGCTTTTGTCGGTGGCTTAGCCTACCATACTTTATCAATTTTAAGGTTAGCAAAGGCGATTATTCCCCTTTATCCGGGAATTAATGAGCAATTAGTTTATGCGGGCGCAATTTTACATGATCTTGGTAAGACGATTGAATTATCCGGGCCGATTGCAACGGAATATACAGTTGAAGGGAAATTACTCGGTCATATTTCAATTATTGATGGGGAAATTACGGCAATTTGTGAAGAATTAAAGATTTCAACTTCATCTGAAGCAGTGATAGCCTTGCGACATTTAGTTTTAGCTCATCATGGCTTGTTAGAATATGGGTCACCAGTTCGGCCTCAGATCTTGGAAGCGGAGTTATTGCACCAACTTGATGAATTAGACGCGTCATTGTTGATGATGACATCAGCTTTAGCCAAGGTTCAACCTGGGGAATTTACGGAGCGCCTATTTGCGATGGATAATCGTCGATTTTACAAGTTGAAACTACCGGAAAAGTAAAAAAACCTTAAGATTCAGATCGATAATCAGTGTTTAAGTAGAATGTGGTATCATTTATTGTAAAGTTTTTAAAGGAGTGTAAAGAGTTTGAAGAAGAAAAAATTATTAGCCGTGGTGGCTGGACTTACTTTGATGCTTCCACTGGCCGCATGTGGGAATAAGGCCGTCGCTACGACAAGTGGTGGTAAGATTACCCAAAGTGAATATTACAGTAGCATGAAGCAAACTTCCCAAGGGAAAGCTGTTTTGCAACAAATGATCTTGGATAAGGTTTTGCAAAAGCAATATGGAAAGCAAGTTTCTGACTCAGACGTTAATAAGGAATACAATAGTTACAAGTCGCAGTACGGTTCTTCTTTCTCCACAGTTTTAGCTCAACAAGGCTTAACGACCAAGAGTTTCAAGGATCAAATTCGTTCCCAATTACTTTTACAAGCTGCGGTTCGCCATTATTCAACCTTTAGTAATAAAGCTTTACAAAAGCAATGGAAGAATTACCAACCAAAGGTTCAAACAGCTGAAATTTTGGTTAGTTCCAAGGATACGGCTCAATCTGTGATTGATAAATTGAACAATCACGATGGAAACAAGCTAACTTACTTCAAGAAATTAGCCAAGAAGTACTCCACGGATACTTCAACAAAGAATTCTGGTGGGGTAGTTGCTGCCTTTGATAACGCTAGCTCTAGTGTTGACTCGGCATACAAGAAGGCTGCCTTTAACTTAAAGACCGGCGAGTACACCTCTGAACCAGTTAAGACGGATAATGGTTATCAAGTAATCTACATGATTAAGCACCCTGCAAAGGGGAAGATGGCTAACCACATTAGTGATTTGAAGAACCAAATTGTTGAAAACAATATGAATGACTCCTCATTCATGAAGAAGGTCATCTCGAAAGTATTGAAGAAAGGAAATGTTTCGATTAAGGATAAGGATCTTTCGAACATCCTAGACGATTATCTTAGTACTTCATCAAGTACGGCTTCCACAACTTCATCTAGTTCTTCAAAGTAGTACCACTTTAATAGAACTTGTGGTGTGATACCCAAAGAAGTTGTTGGGGAAATTTTTTGACCGTATTTCCGTGAAATATGGGGAGATAAATAAAGACTGAGGAAAAAACCAGATTTTTCCTCAGTCTTTTGTTATTTTCTCAATTTTTCACGAGCTTGGTGCCCAAAAACCTCGGCCTTCTTAAGCAGTGGTTCTAATTCTGAAAGTGCATCTGAACTAGTTTGGCGAAGTTGCTTAAAATTAAGGGTAAGTTGCTTCTTAGCGTGAACAACTGTCCACCATTCGGTTCTTAATTTTAAGAGATCATCTTTTTCTTGATACCATCTAGTCTTTAAATTGTGATCGAATGGCATCTTGAACAGCTTTGTATTTAGCTTCGTCATAATCTTCCTCGTTGTTAATGAAAGTCATGCTAAACTTATCGTCAGCGTAACGTGGGAGTAAGTGAATATGGGAATGGAAGACTGATTGATAAGCAGCCTTACCATTGTTATTTAAAATGTTCATTCCAATAATTTCGGAGTTTGATGCTTTAACCGCCCGTGCAATCTTTGGAATCCGGGCAAAAACTGCTGCGGCAAGATCTTCATCATATTCAAAAATATCCTTAACGTGTTTTTTTGGCACTACGAGCGTGTGACCTGGAGTGGCTTGGGAGATGTCCAAAAATGCGTACACGACATCGTCTTCATATATTTTGTAACTTGGAATTTCACCATTAATAATCTTACAAAAGATGCAATCAGTCATATTTCCGCCTCGTTTCTATTATAGTTAACATAAGTATACTACCAGTATACCGCAACTCATTGTGGTATACTGATTTTATATTAGAACTTTTTAGAAGGGAATTCATATGGCATTAAAAATTGAAAATCTAACTGGTGGTTACTCTCAATTACCAGTCCTTCATCAAGTTAGTTTTGATGTCCCAGCTGGTGAATTAGTTGGTTTAATTGGCTTAAATGGGGCTGGTAAATCAACGACCATTAACCATATAATTGGATTGCTAAAACCGTTTAGTGGTCAAATTAGTTTAAATGGAATTGATCTGGCAACATCACCAATTAAATATAAAAAGCAAATTGCTTATGTTCCAGAAACTCCAATTTTATACCCAGAATTAACCCTCCGTGAACATTTAGAATTAACGATTAAGGCTTATCAACTTAATGAAAAAGTTGCCTGGGAACGGGCTAAGAAACTACTAACAACTTTCCGTTTAGCTAATAAGTTAGATTGGTTTCCCGCAGACTTTTCCAAGGGGATGAAGCAAAAGGTTATGATTGTCATGGCCTTCTTAACGGATGCTAAGCTTTTTATCGTTGACGAACCATTTTATGGGTTGGATCCACTAGCTGTTAAGGATTTATTAGCCTTAATTCAAGTACGTAAAGAAGCGGGAGCAGCAATCCTAATGTCAACTCACGTTTTGGATACGGCGCAACGATACTGTGATCGGTTTGTCTTATTAAATGATGGTCACGTTCGAGCGAAGGGAACTCTTGCTGAATTGAAGGCGCAAGCAACTGATCCAAACGCAAGTTTAGATGATATTTACCTAGCGATTGCAAGGGGGGACGCGTAATGAGCGCCTTGTTTAAAACCCGAAAGCAAAGTCATTTGACACACTTACTAAAATATTGGCGACTAGTTTTTAATGATCATTTCGTCATTGCCCTTTTCTTTTTGTTTGGTGCTTTGGCCTATAGTTATGCCCAATGGTTACCTAAAGTTACCACTGGTGCAGTTTGGGTTCGGCCATTGATCGTAATTTGGCTAGTTTTGGTGAGTCAAATTGGGCGTTTGGCTACCTTAGTTGAAAAAGCTGATCCAGTCGTTTTATTACCTCAGACAAGTCAATTTAATCCATATTTTAAACAAGCATGGTGGTATAGCTATTGGCGAGCTGGAATTATTAGTTTAGCTGGTTTAGCGGTTTGCTTACCACTTTATTGGCGGGTTGTTGCTTATCATCAAGTTGATTTATTTTACTTCATTCTGGTTGCATTATTGACGAAGGCCTTATGGCTGTTGCGAGCACGGCAAACAATTAGCTTTGGCCTAAAAAAATTGCCGCAGGTTGCAAAAATTATGCAATGGACTGAACCCATGGTGATTTGGGGTCTTACCATCTGGTATCCCTTAGTTGGCCTAATTGTTGCTATAATCCTTTTAGGTATAACTTTACTTCGGGTCCGCCAGCAAACTGAGATTAATTGGCGTTTAGCAACAGCAGTCGAGATGCAACGAATGGATAGTGTTTACCGCTTCTTCAACCTATTTACTGACGTCCCAAGCGTCCAAGGAAAAGTGAAACGGCGGCAGTGGTTAAGTGGCTTAATAAATTGGCTAGCTAAGGGTGAAGGTCCATGGAGTTATTTATATGGTCATGGCTTTGTCCGCAATGTTGATGTTGGAAATCTAGTCATGCGTTTGACGCTAGTGGCAATGATCGTAACTTATTTTGTTACGGTACCGTGGTTAAATACGGCTTTAATGTTATTGTTTATTTACTTGGTTGCAACCCAATTGATGCCTTTTTACCACCAATATGATCAAATTGCCTTCACCCATCTATTCCCGGTTTCAGCAAGCGAACAACACCAAGCTTTTGAAAAATTATTGTTGAAAATAATGATTTGTGTTGGTCTTTTAATTGTGATTGGGGCAAGTTCAATTGGACATGGCCATTTTTCACTTAGTCACCAGGGGTTAAATCTTATCTTAGCCATGGTTGAAGTTTGGCTACTAAACCGTTATTATTTGAAAATACGAATAAAATAAGTAAGGAGCGAATTTATGCGGGTTAAACACAAAAAATGGGCTGAACCGTTGATGGAAGCTCACCCGGAAAAGATGGTTTTGAATGGTGAAACCGTCAAGGGCCATTGGCAAGGTCGGTTTGAAAAGTCGCAACCAATTCAACTTGAAGTTGGAATGGGAAAAGGCCAATTTATTATTGGGATGGCTAAAGCCCATCCAGAGATTAATTTTATTGGTCTTGAAATTGAAAGTACGGTCGCTGCCATTGCATTAAAGAAGGCTTTACCTGAAGAGTTACCAAACCTCCAACTAATTCGGGCCAACGGTGCCGGGTTAGAAACCTTCTTTGAAGATCACTCCATTGATCGAATTTACCTCAATTTTTCTGATCCATGGCCAAAAACGCGCCATGAAAAGCGACGGCTTACTTACAAGAGCTTTTTAGCAAACTATGAGCGCGTTTTGAAACCGCATGGTAAGATCGAACTTAAAACTGATAACCAAGGCTTTTTTGAATACTCATTAACCAGTTTTAATAACTATGGCTTGGTATTTGATGGGGTTTGGTTGGATCTTCACCATTCCGATGAAAATGAAGGTAATGTGGAAACCGAATATGAACAAAAATTCAGTGAATTGGGGCAACCAATTTACAAGGTAACTGCTCATATTCCAGATCGAAAGTAAGACTAACTAGTAAAAATTAAGATGATGAGCAAACTCAACGAAGGCCACTAATAAAAGTTAGAACGTAGCTGATATAACTTTTAAATTATCGTAAGCAAAAAAAGCTCCACCAGCAATCACCCTCTTATCTGGAGGGCGATTGCTTAGCGGAGCTTTTTTCGTTCTACTTAATTTTTTGCAGGTCATTGCGAGGTTTTCTCCTGACCTCATTTAGCAACCCGTTTCATTTCTAGAATTGAACCAGTGTAGGCATCAGCCCAGAACTGGTAGGTGGTGAGTTGGTCGTCTTCTTGGCGGGTAATTCCACCTTCATAAGCCGAGGTGCGAATTGCAAAACGTTGAAATGGCTTTGCTTGGTGATTAATCCAACTCCCGCTAATAGGGCCTTCCTTTTTAAAATCACTCATAATGGCTTTTAAAATTGAGTTGGGGTTTAATTTCCGATCCCCAAAGATCTTGCCAGCGACGAAGCCAGCAAAACCGGATAGTCCTAAGGTAACTGGTATTAACCAGGGATTAACTGGCGAATTGGAACTTTCCATTACTTACCTCACTTCTCTCTTTTAAAGTATTATTATTGTATCATAAGATTGATTTAGTCCCAAATAATCGCTCAAGAGATTGAGCAAACGGGTTTACTTTTATGAAAATCTGTGTATAATTACTTACAATTAGTAAGAAAACTAGGAGGGGAAATAATGGAAACTTTACCTAAAATGACTCAAGCAGAACTCAATCAAAAAGTTGCAAAGGGCAAGTATGTGCTCTTCTTTACGGCAGATTGGTGCCCAGACTGTAACTTCATTAAGCCAGCCATGCCATCAATTGAGGCTGATTTTGCTGATTACACTTTTATTAAGGTTGACCGGGATGAAAATATTGATCTTGCGGCTGATCTTGGAATTATGGGAATTCCTAGTTTTGTGGTTTATGAAGATGGAAAAGAAATTGGTCGCTTTGTAAATAAAGATCGGAAAACAAAGGAACAAGTTGAAACTTTCTTAAACGGTTTAATCGCCTAAATTCTATTTTTTAAAGAAAAAGGTGGGGAGAAATTAGTTTTCTCTTCACCTTTTTTATTCCGAAACCGTTTCGTGTGGTAAACTTAGACTTAGTTTATTTAAATAGAATGTGAGGGAATAAATTCCATGTTAGTTGCAGGATACAACCCAGGGGAATTGGGCGATATTTTAGTGGTCATGACCGCAAAGGGTTCAGGTGACCATGTTGTTTCACAAAAAGACCAAATTGTACAAATTAAGGGTGCCAAGGATGGGAGTCTCCTTGGATACAACTTCTTAACTGCTAGTGAGATTTTGCCGGAATTAAAAACTGGAGTAAACGGAAACGTTGACTTAAATAATGATCAAATTGCCAAACTGAATAGAGCACTTATGAAAGCAGGCTTTCGCGATGAATTGAGCGCAAATCGGTATCCTAACTTTCAAATTGGTTTTGTTGAAAAGATGGTTGATCATCCTAAGTCTGATCATTTGCACATTACGACAGTTGATCTCGGCGACCATAAACAACAAATTGTTAGTGGTTCACCAAACATGGCAGAAGGGATTAAGGTGGTTGTTGCCAATGTTGGAACAATGATGCCAAGTGGATCAATTATTTGGCCGGGGGCCTTACTTGGAGTTGAAAGTGACGGGATGATTTGTTCTGGCCGAGAATTAAAACTCAAAAATGCGCCGCAAAAGCCAGGGGCACTGATTTTACCAGCTGATTTTGGTGAAGTAGGTGCAGCCTTTGACTTTACAAAGGGTAACCAACTTTTTAAGTAGGAAGGGTTAATAAATGGAAAAGAAACATTATTATTTTGTCGGCATCAAAGGGACTGGGATGGCGGCCTTAGCTGAGGTGCTTTTTGATCTTGGAAATGAAGTCGAAGGATCAGACATTGAGAAGGAAACCTTTACCCAAGGACCACTCTTAGCAAAGGGAATTCAAATTCATTCTTTTGATCCTACTAACATTAAGCCAGGGATGACGATTGTTAAGGGGAATGCTTTCCCAGACGACCAAGAAGAGGTAGTGCGGGCTAAGGAGCTAGGTTTGACTGTTCAATCATATCCTGAAACTGTCGAAGAATTAGTGGCTAGTTATACCAGTATTGGGATCGCCGGGGCTCACGGCAAGACTAGTACGACAGCCTTACTCTCCCATGTCTTGTCGGGAGTTGATACTACCAACTTTTTGATTGGAGATGGCGAAGGGAATGGACAAGCCGATGCCCGTTTCTTTGTCTTTGAAGCTGATGAATACCGGGATCACTTCTTGGCCTACCATCCTGACTATGCGATTATGACCAATGTTGACTTTGATCACCCTGACTTTTTCAAGAATTTAGCCGATGTTAAGGATTCTTTTGAAACTTATGGAAAGCAAGTCAAGCGGGCAATTTTTGCTTGGGGAGATGATCCTAGTTTGCGGGAACTCAAGGTTGATGTGCCAGTCTACTACTATGGGACAAGTGACCAAGACGATTTCCAAGCTAAGAATATCGAACGGACGCCAGAAGGCTCTAACTTCACCGCTTACTTTAAGGGGCAAAAGTTAGGCGACTTTACAATTCACTTATATGGGGAACACAGTGTGCTGAATGCCTTAGCGGTGATTGCGGTTGCTTACTTTGAAAAGGTTGACTTGCAAGAAATTCAACGGGAATTAGCTACTTTTACGGGTGTTAAGCGGCGCTTTAGTGCAAGTAATGTTAATGGTCAAATTATCATCGATGATTATGCTCACCACCCATCTGAAATTAAGGCGACCTTGGATGCGGCCCGACAAAAGTATCCCGAACGGGAAGTAGTGGCAATTTTCCAACCACATACTTATTCACGCCTTCAAGCTTATTTGACTGATTTCGGGAAGAGTCTGACGCTTGCTGACAAGCTTTACGTTACTCCAATCTTTGGTTCAATTCGGGAAAACGCTGGTAATATTTCAAGTGCTGACCTTGAAAAGCTTGTGCCAAACAGTGAAGGAATTGACCTTGATTCAATGACAAAGCTTCTTAACCATGAAAATGCGGTCTTTGTTTTCATGGGAGCTGGTGATATCGAGAAGTACGAAGATCAATTTAAAGCTTTACTGGAAAAATAGGTGAACTTCCAAACACCAAGATTATTCATTAATAATTATTAAGCTGGATACCCGTTACTTTAGTGGCGGGAGGAAAGCCTCAGTTTGATAAGGATTGCTTAAGATTCTTGCACTTGAATCAATGATTTGCTAAGATTTTCTATAGTAAACGTCAAAGTTAGTCAAACTTGATTGGAGGAACAAAATTGAATAATCTTTTCTCGCAAGAACCGCAACGGCGTGAAGTAAACACTGATGCTGTTGGGCTGAACCGTTTTTTAACGCGGATGTACGGGAATATGGCCCTTGCAGTGTTAGTATCGGCCCTTACAGCTTATTTATCAATGACAACCTTTAGGGTGGTTGTTGTTAACTTTTTTGCTGCGCATGCAGGGATGGTTTGGTTAATGCTACTACTCCCAATTGCCTTAACTTTTGGGATTAGTGCAAGTGCCCAACGAAATCCAGTCGGTAGCTTTATCATGTTAATGGTAACAGCGGTAATTTATGGTTTTGTATTTTCCTTAATTGCTGGAGCTTATACGGGAGCTAATATTGCAGCTGCCTTTCTATCTAGTGCCGCAATCTTTGTTTACTTGGCAATCTATGGAACGGTTACTAAACGTGACCTTTCAAGAGCCGGGAGTCAAGCAAGTGCAGCTTTAATTGCTTTAATAATTGCTTGGATTATTAATATGTTCTTACAAAGTCCAGCGATCACTTACATCTTCTCCTTTATTGCCGTGATTATCTTTGTTGTTCTTACGGCATGGGATGCTCAGAAAATGAAGAACTTGTACTTGCAATATGGTAATCAAACTTCAGTGAGCGGTTTAGCAGTGGTTGGTGCTTTACAACTTTATCTTGATTTCATCAACCTCTTTATTCAATTACTTCAAATTTTTGGAATGTCAAACCGGGATTAATTTGCGGTTTTAGTTTCTGTGTACAATTCAGAAATGTAAGAGGGTGGGAAAGAAAAATTTCTTCCCACTTTTTTTATTTTGAAAACCAGGTCTGTTAAAATAATAAGCAGTAGTAAGACGGGAAAGGATTATTAACATGCCAAAGAAATTACTCTTAATTGACGGAAATAGTGTTGTTTTTCGTGCCTTTTTTGCGATGCATACGCAGATGGAACGGTTTACTAACCAAGAAGGCCTGCATACGGCAGCTATTTATGGTTTCAAATTAATGTTGGACCATATCCTGGCAAATTTTGAACCTGATGCGGCCTTAGTGGCCTTTGATACCGGTAAAACAACTTTTCGGACGAAAAAGTTTGAAGATTATAAGGGAGGCCGGGATAAGACTCCTAGCGAATTGAGTGAGCAATTCCCCTATGTCCGGAAATTGGTAGAAGCCTGTGGGATGCATTCTTATGAATTAAAGGACTATGAAGCTGATGATATTATTGGAACTTTGGCCAAGCAAGGGGATGAAGCTGGGTACGAAACTTTAATTGTGTCTGGGGATCGGGACTTAACCCAATTGGCAACTGATCATACTACGGTTGCAGTTACGAAAAAGGGAGTTACTCAAACTGAACACTTTACCCCAGCTTATATGCTTAAAAAGTTAGGAGTTACTCCGACTCAGTTCATCGATGTCAAAGCCTTAATGGGAGATACTTCGGATAATTATCCTGGGGTAACGAAAATTGGTGAAAAAACAGCTATTAATTTGATTAAAGAATACGGTTCGTTAGATAATCTTTACGCTCATGTAGATGAAATGAAGAAGAGTAAGCGGAAAGAAAATCTGATTAATGAAAAAGCAATTGCTTACCAATGTCAAGATCTAGCTCGGATTCGTCGAGATGCGCCAATCGCAATTTCACTAGCTGATGTAATTTATCAAGGTCCACAAACGGATGCCTTAGTTGCTTTATATCAAGAACTAAATTTCAAATCCTTCTTGGCTAAAATGGGGACTGGGGATGAAGAATTACCTGCCCAAACTGGAGAAGACGAAGTTAAATTTCAAGTGTTAACTAAGGAAAACCTATCGGCATTAGCTAAGTTAGGTGATCGGGTGGCGATTCATATCGAACAATCCGAAGCTAACTATCATTTAGCGACCATTAAAGGGTTTGCGATTGGTAATGGGGATCAATGGTACGCAAGTCGGGATGCTAGTTTATTAACAACGGGACCAATTAAAGACTTATTGGAAAATAACCATGTTAAAAAAGATCTGTTTAATGCTAAAGCTCAAATTGTAATGTTACATCGGCAAAAAATTGAGCTAAGCGGGATTGATTTTGACTTATTACTTGCTTCTTATCTATTGAATCCAACTTTAAATGCTAATGACGTTGGAGAGCTTGCCCACACTCATGATTATCAGAAAATTCTCACTGATGAAGACTTGTATGGCAAAGGGGTAAAACGGCAACTTCCAGAAGATGACCAAGTATTCTTACGGCACTTAGTCGCCAAAGTTCAAGCAGTTGAAAATCTTCGTCAGCCGTTAATTGATCAACTTCAAGTAAATGAGCAATGGCCACTATATGAAGAAATTGAACGGCCGTTAAGTCGCGTCTTGGCATCCATGGAAATGCAAGGGATTAAGGTTAATGCAAAGACCCTTGAGGAAATGGGAAGTAAACTTGTTGAGCGTCTTAACGAACTTGAAAGTGAAATTTACCAAGATGCAGGTCAAGAATTCAATATTAATTCGACGAAACAACTAGGAGTAATTTTATTTGATGAATTAAAACTCCGTCCAATCAAAAAAACCAAGACGGGTTATTCGACCTCGGTAGCGGTCTTAGAGAAATTAATAGGTAAACACCCCATCATTGAAAAAATTCTGGAATATCGGCAAATCGCAAAACTTCAGTCAACTTATATTACTGGGCTTTTGAAGGTTATTCATCCTGACAGTAAGATTCATACCCGGTATTTACAAACATTAACGGCAACTGGGCGACTTTCTTCAGTTGATCCAAACCTCCAAAATATTCCAGTACGCCTTGAAGAAGGGAAGCGCATTCGGAAAGCTTTTGTTCCTAGTCAACCAGGATGGAAGATTTTCTCTGCCGATTACTCGCAAGTGGAATTACGGGTCTTAGCCCATGTAACAGGTGATCATAACCTACAACAAGATTTTATTAATGGGGAAGATATTCATGCGGCCACGGCTCGACGGATTTTCCACCTATTGCCAGGAGAAAAAGTTGACCCAAATATGCGGCGCCAAGCTAAGGCGGTTAATTTTGGAATTGTCTACGGAATCTCTGATTTTGGATTAGCCCAAAACATCCACGTTTCTCGGAAACAAGCCCATGATTTTATTGAAGCTTACTTTGAAGAATTTCCGGGCGTAGCAAAATATGTTAAGGAAATTGTTGAAGTTGCGCGTAAACAAGGCTATGTTGAAACAATTACTCACCGGCGGCGTTATTTACCAGATATTAATGCCAAGAGCTTTAATATACGTTCTTTTGCTGAAAGGACGGCGATGAATACGCCGATTCAGGGTAGTGCTGCTGATATCATTAAAATCGCGATGATTAAGATGCCAAAAGAGTTGGCAAAACAGCATCTTAAAGCTAAGATGTTGCTACAAATTCACGACGAATTGGTCTTTGAAGCCCCAGAAGAAGAAATTCCAGTCTTGGCTGAATTGGTTCCAAAGGTAATGGATTCAGCAATGGAGCTCGCAGTACCTTTGAAAGTTGAGAAAAAGGTGGGCGATACTTGGTATGATCTTAAAAAGTTAGATTAGTGAATAAAAGTTTAGAGGATGGGAAAGTCATAGCCTTGTATGGTGGACTTTTCCATTCTCTTTTTAGTTTCAGCCCAGATACTTGAGAACTAAGACTAATTTTAACTATAATAAATATAAATAAATCAAAAGGTAGGCGGAGATTGTGCCAGAATTACCAGAAGTAGAAACTGTTCGGCGGGGGTTAATGCGGATTGCTGCGGGACGGCAAGTTAACGGGATTGATATATATTATCCAAAAATGATTGAAAATTCAGTTGAAAATTTTAAAGAAGCTTTGATTGGACAAACAATTGAACGAATTGATCGGCGCGGAAAGTACTTACTTTTTCGTTTTTCAAATGACTTAACAATGATCTCGCACTTGCGAATGGAAGGAAGTTATTTTAACCAAAAAACGGGGACTGCAATTGATAAGCATGTTCACGTGTTATTTCATTTTACTGATGGTACTGATTTAGGCTATCGGGATACCCGTAAGTTCGGACGGATGCATTTGGTTAAAACCGGAACAGAAATGCAGTATGGCGGCTTGGCAAAGATTGGTCCCGAACCAACTGAAGAAGATCTTAAACTTGATTATTTAGTAAAGATTATGAAAAAGTCCCATAGTAAGATTAAACCTTTCTTACTCAATCAAGCCCATGTAGCCGGTCTCGGAAATATTTATGCAGATGAAGTCCTGTGGGAAACTCAGATCAATCCCGAAGAACCCACAAACCAAGTATCAGAAGCGAAAATTGCTAAGTTACGTGAAAACATCATTCATGAATTAGCCCGGGCAACCGAACATCATGGAACAACAGTCCACTCTTTTAAGAATGCTTTTGGGGATGCTGGAAAATTCCAAAATGAATTGGATGTTTATGGCCGAGGCGGTGAAAAATGCCACCGGTGTGGAACTAAGCTCGTTAAGATTAAGGTTGCCCAACGAGGAACGACTTTCTGTCCCCGTTGTCAACCATTGGTAAAAGCCGATGACTAAGGTTTTAGGCTTAACTGGGGGGATTGCAACCGGTAAATCAACGGTGTCAAAATATCTTGCGCAAAAAGGAGCGGTAATTATTGATGGTGACTTAATTGCCCGCCGGGTAGTGGAACCCCATCAACTGGGCCTAAAGCGGTTGGTAGCGGCTTTTGGTTCCCAAATTTTAGCTTCGGATGGGACTTTGCTACGAGCCAAATTGGGGGAAATGGTCTTTGGCGATGCGCAAGCAGAAACAAAGCTAAATCAAGCTTTAGGGCCAATTATTCACCAAGAGTTTTGTGTGGATTTAAAAAAGGCCAGGGCCAATCAAGTGAAATTAGTGGTTTTAGATATTCCACTCTTATTCGAAGGGGGATACGAGACCATGTGTGATGCCGTAATGGTTGTTGCTGTTAAGCCGGCAACTCAATTAAAACGATTAATGGCGCGCAATCATTATAATAAGGCAACGGCACAAGCTCGGATTAATGCCCAATGGCCGCTCGAGCAGAAACAAGAGCTAGCGAATGTGGTGATCGATAATGAAGGATCGATAATGAATACCTACTTGCAAGTTGATAATTGGCTGTTTAAGTGGCTTTAATAATGCTATAATAAAATGAACCTATTGAGTTAAGGAATAATTAGGAGGTTAGTGATGATTTGTCCACATTGTCATCATAACGGCTCGCGAGTTGTTGACAGTCGTCCGAGCGAAGATGGGACTTTTATCCGGCGGCGCCGCGAATGCATGAATTGCGGCTTTCGCTTTACTACCTTTGAACGATATGAAGAGACCCCACTTTTGGTAATTAAAAAGGATGGAACCCGCCAAGAATTTAGCCGGCAAAAAGTTTTGAATGGCTTAGTACGTTCAGCAGAAAAGCGACCCGTTAGTATGGAAAAATTAACTGATATTGCTTCAAATGTTGAATCCCGGGTCCGGCGGCTTGGAGAAAATGAGGTTTCAAGCCAGGTGATTGGCGAATTTGTGATGAATGAGTTACAAGAGGTTGATCAGATCGCTTATATTCGTTTTGCTAGCGTTTATCGGCAATTTAAAGATGTTGATACCTTTATGAATGAACTTAAATCGGTCATGGATAAACAACATCATCAAACGGAGACCAATGATGATTGAACGTGCCCCGATAACTCCTAAAACGGGATACTTAGTTAGTGCCAATCCGAAGTTTGTTGGGCTTTTGCAAACATCTTTTTTGCCCTTCTATCAGCCCCTGCTTGGCGCTGATGCATTAGGGCTTTTTTTAGCTTTAAGTGACTTAGTTAAACCAAACCCGGTCTTAACAAAACGACAACTGGTCAGTACTTTGCTAGTTCGTTTAAACATTGGTTTACCTGCCTTTTCGCGGGCTCTTGACCGCTTAGAAGGTTTGGGGTTGATAAAAACTTACCAATTAAGCGATGAATTAGGAGTAACCCTCGTTTTTGAGGTTCAACCACCACTAACCCCAGTTGAATTAATTAACGATGATTTGTTATCTGTTTTATTATTGCAACAAGTCGGGGCAAATGAATTTAATCACTTGGTTCAACGGGCAAAGGAGAATTTTTTTGATCCTAGCCAACTAAAACAAGTTACGAAAAGTTTCTTTACTGTTTTTAAACCGGATCCAAGTACGCAAGCTAAAGATGACCAGGCAATAACTAAGGCGCGACAATCATTGCCGACTGATCAGACGCCTTCTTTATCGGTGCCAACTGAGAATTTCGATTTTAATTTTTTCCTTCGTCAAGCGGACAGTCTGGGTGTTCCAGAGGATCAATTACGGGAGGCGCAAAAGTTAATTTTGGCAGAGCACCGGTTATATGGTTTTGATGAGCTTCAGTTGGCTAACTTGGCTGCCCGGGCAACGGATCTTGCAACTAATACTTTTAGAAAATTAACTTTTAAAAATGAGGTCCAGCGTGCTAGTCAGCCAGTTCAAACCAAACTTCAAGTTGTCAGTGACAATGAGGACGTAACCGGTTTTTCTCAACCAATGCGCGAACTGGTTCAACTAGCTGATCGATTGGCTCCGATTCCATTCCTTAAGCAAATTAAAGAACAAAAAGGGGGGTTTGTCACCCCGGCTGAGCAACGAGTTTTAATGGAAATTGGGCGTAATAGTAACTTACCAGGAAGCGTATTGAATGTTTTAACTTGGTATTTGTTAGTTGATCAAGGAATGGATAATCTGGTTGCTAACCTAGCAATTTCAATTGCTTCGTCTTGGCAATCCAAAGGAATTAATTCAGCTGCTCAGGCTTTACGGCAAGCACAAAGTCATCAGGAAAAACAACGAGAACGTTTTGATCAACGACAAAATCGCCATTCATCTAATTACAGTAATAAACGACCGCGGATCAAAGAAGAGCTACCAGAATGGGCGAAGAAGTCTGACCATCCAACTAAAGGAAAAAAAGGGGGCGAAGTTGATCCTAAACGGGTTGCCGAAATGAAAAAAATGCTCGCTGATATGAAGAAACATCATAAGCACAACTAAAAGGAGGGATTTAAATGGAATCAGTTAATCAAACGATGGATGGGATCATTAGCCCTCAAGGTGGGGATGAGGCATATCGTAAAATTATGAAAGCAGTCTTTGCCGATCCGGAAGTCCAATCCTTCCTTCGGAATCATCAAGATGAACTTGACCAAGAAAGCATTAACCGAGGGAGCTCTAAGTTATACGAATTTGTTCATGACCGGGACTTGGTTAAACAAGGCAAGGCAAGTGTCGCCCCTGGATATGTTCCGCGGTTAGCGATATCGGCTGGGCAAATTGATGTTGTTTATGTTCCAACTGAACAACTCCGCGCTCAAAGGGCAGCGGCAAAGCAACGATCTTTAGTTGAAACTTTGGCTATGCCTAAGTTTATTGCTAATGCGACCTTTGAAAATGCTTTTCTAGAAGGTGAAAATGCTTCTGAATATCGAAACGTTGCCTTTCAACGTGGCATGCGATTTGTCCATGATTATTCACCAAGTAGCTTTATGCCAGGAATGTATCTAACCGGTGAGTTTGGGGTCGGCAAAACCTTTTTGCTTGGTGCGATTGCCAATGGGCTCGCCAGGGAACGCGGAATTCAATCAATTTTAATTCATTTTCCTACTTTTGCGGTTAGCATGAAGAGCTCAATTGGAAAAAATACAACTGACTTGGAACGGGATCGGATTAAACAGGCTCCAATCTTAATGATCGATGATATTGGTGCCGATGCGATGTCAGCTTGGGTCCGGGATGAAGTTTTGGGTGTGATTTTGGAATACCGGATGCAGATGGAATTACCAACCTTTTTCTCTTCTAATTTTACAATGGTTGAGCTTGAGAAACACTTGGCAGTTGATGTAAAAGGGGATCAAGAACCACTAAAGGCAAAACGGATTATGGAACGAATTCGCTTTTTATCCCGGGAAGTTACGGTTGGTGGTGACAATTTACGACAGAAGTTAGGAAAAATATAAAAAGTTCTTGACTTGGAGTGGTAATTTTTATAGTATATGTAGTGTTGAAAGAAAAAAAGCAGAAGCACCCGCTTCTCGCCTTGGTAATAAACAGGTTGCCGGGCTGATGAGTTGAAGTATGATGGTTGGAATATTACCATTTTACGGCGGGGTGGTGTGCACTCCGCTTTTTTGCTTGCTCTTTCCACTAAAAATATCGGAGGTGTGTTGCCATAGCTCAGGGAATGATTGTCAATAACGGTATTCGGGCCAAGGAAGTTCGGTTAATTGACCAAGATGGTGAACAACTCGGAGTTAAGTCAAAAGAAGAAGCTTTGCGGATGGCAGAAGCTGCTGATCTTGACTTAGTTTTAGTTGCTCCCAAAGCGCGTCCAGCCGTTGCTCGGATTATGGACTACGGGAAGTACCGTTTTGAAATGCAAAAAAAAGAACGGGAAGCGCGGAAGAACCAAAAGACTGTTGCAGTTAAGGAAATCCGCTTAAGTCCCACAATTGATACGAATGATTTTAACGTGAAGTTAGGGCGGGTTCGGAAGTTCATCGAAAAGGGTGACAAAGTTCGAGTCTCGCTTCGCTTCCGAGGTCGTGCAATTACGCATAAGGATATCGGTCGTGACATGATTGAGAAGATGGCTGATGAAACTAAAGACATCGCCACGGTTGTGCAACGGCCAAAGATGGAAGGGCGGAGTATGTTCTTAACACTTGCTCCCCTTAACGACAAGGCAAAAAAATAACAAAGAAGGTAGGAATTCATTATGCCAAAGATGAAGACTAATCGCGCTGCTGCAAAGCGTTTTAAGCGGACTGCTAAGGGTGGTTTCAAGAGTGGTAACTCATTTACTAGCCACCGTTTCCACGGTAAGACTAAGAAGCAACGTCGTCAATTACGTGGTTTATCCATGATGGATAAGTCTAACGTAAAGCGTTTCAAGAAGATGCTTCCTGCTAAGTAAGATTAGTAGCGAGCCTACACGATTAAAATAAAACTAGTATTTTAGGAGGTTACCACTATGCGAGTTAAGGGTGGAACAGTTACGCGCGCTCGTCGGAAGCGCATTATGAAGTTGGCTAAGGGTTACACTGGTTCAAAGCACCGTCTTTTTAAGACTGCTAAGGACCAAGTTATGAAGGGTTACACTTACGCATTTCGTGACCGGAAGGTTAACAAGCGTAAGTTCCGTGAATTATGGATTGCCCGGATTAACGCTGGTGCCCGTATGAACGGACTTAGCTACTCCAAGTTGATGCATGGTTTGAAGTTAGCTAACATTGATATCAACCGGAAGATGTTAGCCGATCTCGCAGTTAACGATGCCGATGCTTTTAAGGCTTTGGTTGAAGAGGCTAAGAAGGCTTTAAACTAAACTTTAAATTAAATGAATTGGATTAGGACGGTTATCTAACTTGCCCTAATCTTTTTTTTAACAATAAAGTTAAATAGGGTAATTACAAGGTTAAAATTTGAACCAGAACAAGTAGACCGTTATAATGAAGTTTAGTTAATTTTGTGTGAGGAAATAATTGTGTTAGAAAAATTCAAACCGACTTGGATGGTAAAAACAATTTATCAAGTGTCTCCAACGGAGTTGAAGCGTGCTGGGATTAAGGCCGTGTTAAGTGATTTAGACAACACTTTGATTGCCTGGAATAATCCTAATGGAACGCCACAATTGAGAAAGTGGATGGAAGAGCTTGAAGCAGCCGGGATTCCACTGATGGTAGTTTCAAACAATAGCTACCAACGGGTTAAAAAGGCAGTTGCTCCGTTGGGATTGCCGTTTGTTTCACGAGCACTTAAACCGTTTGGAACGGGGATTAAGCGGGCTTGCAAGCAGTTGAACTTAACTCCGGATGATGTAGTCATGGTTGGCGATCAATACTTAACCGACGTCTTAGCTTCGCATCAAGCAGGGGTAAGGTGTATTTTGGTGAAACCCTTAATCAGTAGTGATAAGTGGAATACTAAGTTTAACCGTTTTTTAGAAACATTTGTTAAACGGAGCTTAAAGAAAAAATATCCAACGATGGATTGGCAGGAGGATTTAGATGACTGACCAAGAAGAATTACGTTGTATTGGCTGTGGTAGTGTAATTCAAACGATAAATAAAAACGGTCTGGGATATACACCAAAATCAGCACTAGAGCGGGGACTAAAAAGTGGTGATTTATATTGTCAACGTTGTTTTCGCTTACGACACTACAACGAAATTGCGCCAGTTTCACTAACTGATGATGATTTTCTTGCCCTTTTAAACCAGATTCGGGATGCGAATGCCTTAATTGTTTATGTTGTTGATATTTTTGATTTTAATGGTAGTCTGATTCCTGGATTGCATCGGTTTGTTGGTGATAATCCCGTTTTATTGGTTGGTAACAAGGAGGATTTATTACCAAGGTCACTTCGTCGACGGAAGTTAACGGATTGGTTACGGCAACAAGCTAATGAAGCGGGAATTCGACCACTGAAGACCATTTTAGTTTCAGCAAAGAAAAATCATCAAATTGATAATCTGTTAGATGAAATCGAAACTCTTCGGGGTGATCGGGACGTCTATGTTGTTGGAGTTACTAATGTTGGAAAGTCGACGTTAATTAACCAAATTATAAAGCAACGGACTGGAGTGCAAGATTTAATCACAACTTCGCGCTTCCCAGGAACAACGTTAGATAAGATTGAAATTCCGTTGGACGATGGGCATCAATTGGTTGATACGCCCGGAATCATTCACCAAGAACAAATGGCCTATGTATTACTACCTGAAGATTTACGGTTGGTGGCACCCCAAAAAGAAATTAAACCCCATACTTATCAACTAAGTGATGAACAAACAATTTTCTTAGGTGGGATTGGACGGTTTGATTACTTGAAGGGGCCCAAAGTCGGGGTAGTAGCTTACTTTGAAAATAATTTGATCTTACACCGGACCAAGTATCAAAATGCTGATCAATTTTATCAACGGCATTTAGGTGATCTTTTAGTGCCACCGCATCCAGGAAATGAGGATCAAATTCCGCCACTAGTCCGGTATGAATTTAAAACGCGACAAAAGAGTGATCTGGTCTTTGAAGGGCTTGGTTGGATTACCGTTCCAGCAAACGTAACGGTAGCTGGATGGGCTCCCAAAGGAGTTGCGGTTTTACTACGGAAAGCAATGATTTAAAAAGTGAGGAAGAAAATGGAATTACGTGGGAAGCAAAAACGATTTCTAAGAGCACAGGCAAATCATTTACAGCCACTGTTCTCAGTTGGTAAAAATGGTTTAACTCCAACTTGGGTTGCAC
Source organism: Lactobacillus sp. 3B(2020) (assembly GCF_013487845.1). Lineage (NCBI taxonomy): Bacteria > Bacillati > Bacillota > Bacilli > Lactobacillales > Lactobacillaceae > Lactobacillus > Lactobacillus sp. 3B(2020). The sequence goes on from NZ_CP047410.1 coordinate 780,426, forward strand.
AACTAAATGGTGCTTTGGACCGGCGAGAATTAATTAAGGTCAGTTTGTTACAAAATACGGCTGTGGATGTAGTTGATGTTAAAGAATATATTGAAGAACACAGTGATATTCAAGTTGTACAAACGATTGGACGAGTTTTAGTGCTCTTTAAACCGGCAGAAAAACCAGAATTTCAAGATTTATCAGTTCAAGTTGCCAAGATTTAGGAGGCTTTAGTATGAGTCAGGTAACGCTTGAAACAATTCCCAAGGTTCAAGTTGAACCGATTCAAACTCACTCGCGCCGGAGAATTGGTCTATATGGTGGTACTTTCAATCCCATTCATAATGCCCATTTAATGGTTGCTGATCAAGTTGGCCACGCCTTACGGTTAAACCGGGTTGATTTTATGCCCGATGCCATTCCACCGCACGTTGATAAAAAAGCAGCCATTGATGCTAAAGATCGAGTGGCAATGCTCCGTTTGGCGATTCAAGGTAATTCATTATTTGGCCTCGAATTAGCGGAGATTCAACGGGGTGGTGTCAGTTATACCTATGATACCATTAAGCAGCTAAAAGAAGCTCATCCGGAAAATGATTACTACTTTATTATTGGTGGCGACATGGTTGATTATCTTCCTAAATGGCACCGAATTAACGAACTAATCAAGATGGTAAATTTTGTTGCTGTTCGCCGTCCTGGGGCCAAAAACGAGAGTGATTATCCTGTAATCTGGGTTGATGTTCCTGAAGTTCAATTTTCTTCGAATGATATTCGCCAGCGGATAAAGATGGGAACTTCAATTCGTTATATGGTTCCCGACGCAGTTGCAAATTATATTGAGGAGCATCACTTATATCATGGCTAAAGAAATTAAGTATCAAAAACATTATTTACCATTAACCAGAATAGAACTAATTAATCGGTTAAAAGAAGCACTTAAACCAGCGCGGTTTAATCATGTTCTCCGGGTTGAGCAAACTGCCATCAAGTTAGCTAAGAAGTATGACGTTGATCTTGAAGCAGCAAGTGTGGCTGGCTTGTGTCATGATTATGCAAAACAACGGCCAGATGAAGATTTTATTGCGGTAATTAAGGCTAAAAAGTTATCGAAGGAACTTTTAGACTATGGCAATGCAATTTGGCATGGTGTTGTTGGAGCCGAGTTAGTAAAAGATGAGCTTGGCGTTCAAAATGAAGAAATTTTGGATGCTATTCGCGAACATACCACGGGGGCAGCTTATATGACCCCATTAGCTCAAGTCTTATATATGGCAGATTATATTGAACCAGGTCGGGATTTTCCCGGTCTTGAAAAGGCACGGCAGTTTACAGAAACTAACCTTGGATTAGGAGTAGCTTTTCAAACTCAAGCAACGTTAACTTATTTGGCGGAAAACGGCAAGCCAATTTATCCCAAAACACTAGAAACCTATAATGCCTGGGTACCGAAATATAGAAAGGAACTTAAAAATAATGGATAGCAAAGCATTACTTGAAAAAGTTGTTAAAGCAGCTGATGGGCGGCGGGCAGAAGATATTGTTGCTATGCAAGTAGATCAATTGACCCCGATGGCGGATTACTTTGTTATGATGACAGGTGGTTCTAATCGTCAAGTACAAGCTATTTCAAATGCAATTATTGAAATGGCTCATGAAAATAAAATCGAAATTGGAAGTGTTGAAGGAAAAGATGCTGCCCAATGGATTTTGATTGATATGGGAGATGTTGTTGTGCACATTTTCCGTGAAGAAACCCGACACTTCTACAATCTCGAAAAACTATGGTCAGATGCGCCACTAGTTAATTTGAATGATTGGTTAACTGACTAATGATTTATCAAACTTTTGCTCAATTATACGATGAGTTATTTGATCCTGAGATGTATGATAATTGGCGGCGATTAGTAGAAACTGAAGTCCCCGAAGGAAGCCAGATGCTTGATCTTGCTGGGGGAACAGGGCGGCTTGCGGTATTACTTGCGCAACAAGGTTATCAAGTAACGGATGCTGACTTTTCACCTGAAATGTTGACTTTAGCTGATCAACATCGCCAAGTAGCAGGTGTTGATATCAAGCTTATTGAAACAGACATGCGTAAATTAGAGGGGTTACCGGTGTATGATGCGGTAACTTGTTTTGCCGATTCTTTATGCTATCTACCTAATTTAGAAGCAGTTGAAGCTACTTTTCGTGCTGTCAAGGCTCATCTTAAGCCCGGCGGAAAATTTCTCTTTGATGTAATCACTCCATATCAAACTGACGAAGTTTATCCTGGGTACACCTATAATTTTGAAGCGGAAGATCATTCAAAGGCCTTTTTATGGACTACTTATGCAGATGAAGAAGTTCCGCATGGAGTAATTCATGATTTGGCTTTTTTTATTCAAAATGCGGATCAAACTTATAATCGGGTGGGTGAAACTCATTTTGAACGTGCCTATGAATTAGAAACCCTAAAACAGGCCTTGGTAAATACCGGATTTAAGGATGATTTAATTAAAGTTAAGGCTGATTTTGGTCGTAAAAAAGTTCAGCCTAATACAACGCGATGGTTTTGGTTTGTCACTAACTAGGAGGAGCAAAGTTTGGATGCAGTTGGTTTAATTACTGAATATAATCCATTTCATAATGGCCATCAATATCATTTGCGAATCGCTCAGCAACTAACAAATGCCCAAGTAGTGGTTGCGGTAATGAGTGGAAATTTTACGCAACGTGGTGAACCGGCAATCCTTGATAAGTGGACGCGCGCCAAGTTAGCCTTAGAAAACGGGGTTGATTTAGTCGTTGAATTACCAGTCTTTGATGCCGTTCAACCTGGACAACGATTTGCAACGGGAGCTCTACGGTTACTTAATGATCTCAAAATTAAACAGGTTGTTTTTGGGGCTGAACATCCGGAATGGAATTTTAAAAAATTAGGGTCCTTTGAAAAAAAATTTCGTCATGATGATTTTACTGACTATCGGGAGACGTTTGCCACCCAGTTTAACGAAGCATTAGTTGAAAAAACCGGTATCAGTTTAACGGACCCAAACGATATTTTAGCCTACTCGTATTTTAAAGCCTGCCAGGAACATGACTGGGCGATTAATTTGATCCCCATCAAACGACAAGGAAAAGGATACCATGATCAAACCTTAGGTCTTTATTTGGCCAGTGCAAGTGGAATTCGGACGGCCATCAAAACTGGCCGGTCGATTAAAAATGTTGTTCCTAAAGTTACAGCTCAAGCTCTTGCTAAGCTAACGATCATCCCGAGTTGGCAAGTCCTTTATCCGATTTTGCGGAATCATTTAATTCAGTCACCAGTAGGTGAATTACAAAAAATTTATCAAATGACAGAAGGATTAGAGTATCGTTTAAAGGAAGCTGCTCAACATGAATTGGATTTTCAATCATTTTTACATGCAGCGAAGACGAAGCGCTATACTTTTGCCCGTTTACTCCGTCTATGTCTGTACACGACTTTGGAAATTACTACGGAACAAATGACAAATACTCAACCATATCACCATGTTTTAGCTTTTAATGATCGGGGCCGAGAATATCTTCATCAAGTAAAAAAACAATTGCAATATCCTTTGATTACAAAGGTCGATGCCGAGATGAAAGACCATTTGCTAGCCTTGGATTACCGAGCTGGAAAATTATATCAAAATTTTACCGCCGTTGAACAAGATGTGAAACACGCTCCACTAATTGACCTGTCAAGCAAAAAACATTGACATGGATTGCAACGCCGGGTATAATTAAACGCGTTGCATTAGGAGGAAAAAGATGGAATGGACATTAAGTGAACTTCGTCGTTTTGAAGATGAACCAATGCATCTTCAACGAACCCTTGATTTAAAGAATGCAATGAAAAAGCGATTTCCACAACAGATCCTGGCAATTAGTCCAGTTCAGGTTGATGGGTTCGTAACTTATGATCGTGGAGATGCAACAGTTGCTATGCAAATAAAGGCAACGGTAACGGTTCCTTCAACACGATCCTTATTACCGGTTGAGTTAGGATTAGATTTCTCGTTCACTGAATCATACACTAGTGATCCAGCCCATCTTGACCGGTATGATACTGAGAACGATTTAGTTTTTGTTCTTGCAGATGGCCAAACACCAATCAAGTTTGACGAAGCAGTGATGGAGAACATCATTGAACAAATTCCAAGTCGGGTATTAACTCCTGAAGAAAAGGCTGGGGCCTCGATGCCTAATGGAAAAGATTGGGACGTAAAAGAAGAAGGGTCCACCGATCAGGAGGAGGTAAATTCTGTTGATCCACGGCTCGCTAAGTTAAAAGAATTATTTCCTGATCAGGACAAAGAAGATTAGCGAACGGTTAAAAACCAATTGTGGATAAATATCATAAACTGAGGAGGTGTAAAACATGGCTGTACCAGCACGGAAGACATCTAAGACGCGGAAGCGTAACCGTCGGGGTCACATTAAGTTGACTGTTCCTGGTTTGGCACCATGCCCAAACTGTGGTGAACTTCGTAAGTCACACATGGTTTGTCCATCATGTGGTTACTACGATGGTGAACAAGTTGTTAATACCAACAACTAATCCCAATTAACGAAAAGACTCTCTTTAGGCGCCGGACCTAAGAGGGTCTTTTTTTGAATTAAATGAATATTAAGAAACTCTTGACAACTGCTAGGGAAAATTAATAACTTATGATAGAATAATTGTAGGATTGTCAAAAATTTTTAGATTTGTGAAGGTGAAAAAATGAGTCGGATTTTGATTATTGAAGATGAAGAAAACCTTGCTCGGTTTGTTGAACTAGAATTAAAGCATGATGGTTATGAAACCGATGTTGAGTTAGATGGTCGAACAGGGCTAGAAGCAGCTTTAAATCAAGACTTTGATGTTATTCTGTTGGACCTCATGCTTCCTGAATTAAACGGGATTGAAGTTGCTCGGCGGGTCCGTGAAGTCAAGGATACACCAATTATCATTATGACGGCTCGAGATTCAGTTATTGATCGAGTTTCTGGGTTAGATCATGGAGCTGATGATTACATTGTTAAGCCATTTGCAATTGAAGAATTACTTGCCCGGGTACGGGCCTTGCTACGGCGAATTAATATTGAAGGCGGAGCAAATGGTGGTCACCAAACGACAGTTAACTACAAAGATTTAACGATTGAAAAGGAAAATCGAGTAGTTCGGCGGGGCGATGAAGTTATTAACCTTACCAAGCGGGAATATGAACTATTATTAATTTTAATGGAAAATATAAACGTTGTAATGTCACGGAAAGAACTGTTAAGTAAGGTTTGGGGCTACGACGCAAAAGTTGAAACTAACGTAGTTGACGTTTATGTTCGTTATCTTAGAAATAAGATTGACCGCCCTGGTGAAAAGAGCTATATCCAAACAGTTCGGGGAACTGGTTATGTAATTCGCTTGTAAGTGGGGCTTAATATGGAAAAAGAGCAGGCAAAGCCGAGGTTTGTTTCGCTTAAAGTTAAATGGGCACTTGGAACAGCAATCGGGTCTTTGTTGATTTCGTTAATTGTGGTTACCGCTTTATTTAGTAGTTTTACCCAGGATTTATTAAATCAAGAACGGAAAAGTTTAAATGACAGTTTGGTTACCACTAGCCACCAACTGGGTGCGACAAATCGTGATGACATTACTACTCAACAGATCAATCACTTACTACAGAAACGAATTGAATCACAAACGGTAAATCAAGTACGGCAAAGTTCTCAAGGACCAATTATTCAAGAGATTATCAATCCTCGAACTGAAGTCGCAATTTATAATCGCCAAAATCATTTGGTTTTTTCTACTGGAACGCTTTACCGGGCACCGGCAAAAGTAAAAACTAGTCAAATTCAGCTAGTTTCTGGAAAAAAACACAAGATTTTACTTGGCCGGGCGCCCATCTATAGCAAATCAACTAAGAAAGTAGTTGGTTATTTGCAGATTGAAAATCATCTTACGAATTATTATCAAAGATATAACCGACTGTTACTAATTAGTATTTTGGCGCTTACTTTGGTTGTGATCGCAAGTGGTTTGTTGGGTTATGGTTTGTCCTACTTGATTTTACGACCACTTGATGATATTCAATCGACGATCGTTGCAATTCGGGATGATCCTACCAAGAATCAACGAGTTCCTGAACTAAATCGCAATGATGAGTTAGCAGAGTTAAGTCAGATTTTTAATGCAATGTTAGACCGGATGCAACGTTATATTGACCAGCAATCACAATTTGTGGGAGATGTCTCTCATGAATTACGGACGCCGGTGGCAATTATTCAAGGTCACATGCAGATGTTACAGCGGTGGGGAAAAGATGATCCACAAGTCTTGGAAGAGTCCATCCCCGCTGTGATTGCAGAGACCAAACGAATGAATAGTTTGGTTCAAGAAATGCTAGATCTTTCTAGGGCTGAGCAAGTTGAACTTAATTTTCGGGATGCTACAACTCCGGTTCGCGATGTGGTTCATCAAGTTTACAACAATTTTAAGATGATCCATCCGGACTTTGAATTTATGTTAGATGATGATTTGCGTCATGATGAAGTTGTAAAAATTTACCGGGATCATCTTGAACAGATTTTGATAATTTTGTGTGACAATGCCGTAAAATACTCTGGCGAAAGAAAGAAAATTCACCTTTCCTTGTCCCGAAATTTACGAGCAGTTGAAATTGGTGTCCAAGATTTTGGAGAGGGGATATCACCAGAAGAATTATCGAAGGTCTTTGATCGCTTCTATCGGGTAGACAAAGCGCGGAGTCGGAAGAAAGGTGGAAACGGCCTTGGGCTTGCGATTGCTAAACGGTTAATTGAAGGTTACCACGGAACGATCACCGTTGAGAGCCAGTTAGGATCAGGATCGTTGTTCCGTTTAACGTTACCGATTGTTGATGACAAAAATAATAATGCTGAGAAAAACCAAGAACGTGAAAAATAAAAGCGAGTAAGAAATGGGAAATTTTCCAACTTTCTTACTCGCTTTTTTGGTTTAAATAATGATTCCATTACAGTGGTCGATTTCGTGTTGAACAATTTCAGCAGCGGAGTTAGTTAAATTTAAACTTTGGGATTCACCAGTCAGATCAATGTAATGGACGGTGATCTTTTGATATCGGGTAGTTGAACGCTTACCAGTTAAGCTTAAACAGCCCTCTTCAGTTTGATAAGGCTGGCTTTTTTGCGTAATTTTGGGATTTAACATAGCAATATTGATTGGACCGAGGGAAACGGCGATGATCCGTTTATGCATTCCAATCATGTTAGCAGCCATGCCAACGCATTCGACTTGATGAGCAGCTAAAGTATCAAGTAAATCTTGAGCTACTTGACGATCAGCTATACTGGCAGGTTGACTCTTAACTTTTAAACTTTGAAGATTTTTGTTAATTGGTTTAATCATTTTTTCCTCCAGATGAAACAAAAGGGGCCGAAAAGAAAGTTTCTCTCAGCTCCTTAAAAATTAACATGATCAATTTTGTGATTTGTGATGTTGCTTACCAGCATTTCGTGGTCTTTTATTTTGGGATGGTTTAGTTTGCTTTAAGGCTTCGATGGCAGCCGTTGGCTTTTCTTCGGTAACTTGTTTTGTTTCAATAATTGGTTTAGCAGGCTTCTTCGGCTTATTAGCCATTTCAAGCTTGATTTGTTTTCGCAAACGTGGCCGATAAGCGTTAATTAAGATGGTTTGTAAGATCGCAAAGAGGCCCCCAATGAAGAAGTAGACCCCAAGTCCAGCGGAGGAGGTTAAACAAATTCCGCCAATCATGATGGGGCTCATTAATAACATCGCTCGCATTTGTTTCTTTTGTTCTTCTGCTACCCCAAGCATTGAAACCCAGGATTGAACCAGGTAAGCCAGGAAGGAAAGAACCGCTAAAATGATACTTGGCTTTCCAAGTGGAATCCCCATAAAGGTTGCACTGGAGAGTTCGGGGGAATACCTGATTGCATTGTACAAGGCGGTAAAGATTGGTAATTGGATTAACAATGGTAAACAGCCAATTCCCCCAGTCATAGAGATGTTGTTATCCTTGTAAAAAGACATCATCTCTTGAACAATTGCAGCTTGTTCTTCTTGGGTTTTAGCTTTCTTTTGGCGTGCTTGCAAGGCCCGCATTTGTGGTTGAACCATTGCCATCCGTTCTTGCATCAAGGTCGATTTCTTCATTTGACTCATCATAACGGGTAACAAAATCATTCGAACGATGATTACGATCACGACGATTGACCATCCATAACTACCACCCATATATTGAGCAATAAATTCCATAAAGTGTTGCATTGGTTTTGCAAGGTAATCGTAAATCATTCCATAGGGCTTACCGTTTTTGACTCGCACACAGCCGGACAGTAAAACTAATAAGCTAGCTAGGGATAATAGAATCCCACCGCGCTTTAATTTTTTCATTGACTTTTTTCATCCTTTATTTTATTTTGTGTCACTAAAAAATAATGATACTCGATTTTTAGCCAAAATACCACCTAGACAGCTAATTCGTAATTTCAAAACTGGAAAAGTCAGCTAGATTTTGTTCCTTAACTTGAACTTTGGTAACCTTGGCATATGGGCTAGGACCAGCTTTAATGGAAAAGAGAAATTGGCGTAGTGCCTTTGCGGGTCCTTGGGCAACAATTTCAACTCGACCATCATCAAGATTCCTGACTGTTCCCATTAAGCCGGCGTCTTTTGCGAGTTGCCAAGTGAAATAGCGAAAACCAACGCCCTGAACTCTTCCAGATACTAAGATCAAGTAATTTAACATCAAAACTCCTCCTTAAAAATGGTATAATATTGGTCTTGAGGTGATAATATGCGCGAACAACTAACATCAATTAAAAATCAACATGTTAAGGATTGGAAAAAACTAGCTACCAAACGGGGACGGGAAAAATTTAATGCTTACTTATTAGATGGTTGGCATTTAGTTGAAGAGGCATTAAAAAGTGATATTCACTTAACTGAACTAATTGGTACAGCTGAAGAACTAGCCACTCATGAAGATATTGTAGCACGCTTTGATCAGGTCTATGAGGTAACCCCCATGATCTTAAAACACGTGATGGATACAGTGACTCCCCAAGGAATTGCCGCTGTTGCGGAATTGCCCGACCAACGGTTTAATGGTCAAGTCGATCTGAAAGGGGCTTGGTTAATGTTAGACCGGGTTCAAGATCCCGGTAATGTTGGAACAATGGTGCGAACAGCTGATGCAGCTGGTTTTGCCGGAGTTATTGTGAGCCACAAATCAGCTGACTTGTTTAATCCTAAAGTGGTTCGTTCCATGCAAGGAAGTCAGTTCCACTTAAAGCTGTATACTGGAGATTTGACGAAGTGGATTCAAGACTTTAAGGTACAAGAAATTCCAGTTTATGGGACTCAGTTAAACCCGAAGGCAAAGAATTTCCGAACCGTTAATCCAGGTCGAAATTTTGCTTTAATAATGGGAAATGAGGGTCATGGGATGGCGGAAGAATTGTTAGCCCAAACGACCGCTAATTTGTATATCCCAATGAAAGGGGAAGCAGAATCCCTTAACGTTGCTATTTCAGCCGGGATCTTGATGTTTGAATTAAATCAACAAGCCTTGGATGAGTAAAAATTAAGACTAACTAAAAATAAGCAATTTGGTTTTATTTTTTTACTTAAATCAGGTAAAATAAACAATAACTAAATAGAAAAGGGGCAGTCTAGTGCATGAAAGCAAGGAATGAATGGCGCAACGATAAGGAATACGTGGCTCTTGTTGCAGATTTACTTCGACAACCAGCAGTGCAAAAGTTAGCGAATTATACGCAACATCACCACTCCGACCGCCTGCAACATTCGATTGCGGTTTCTTATGATAGTTACCGAATCGCCAAGCGGCTTCACTTAGATTACGTTAGTACGGCTCGCGCTGGGTTATTGCACGACCTGTTTTATTATGATTGGCGCACAACTAAATTTGATTTAGGCACCCATGCTTTTATTCACCCTCGGGTAGCATTACGAAATGCCGAAAAGCTAACACGGCTTAATTCAAAGGAAAGGGATATCATTTTAAAGCACATGTTTGGAGCCACTTTGGCAGTTCCAAAGTATGCTGAAAGTCTGATTGTTTCTTTAGTTGATGATTACGAGGCTGAACATGAATTTTTCAGCCCATTAAAAAAGAAAATTCACCAACGGATGAAAAAATATCGCCTAGCGAAGGTAAATTAAAAGGGAGGAGCGGAAAATGTTAAAGACTGTTACGACTACAGAAGATGATTTTAGTCTTTGTCCAAAGTTTACGAAGACTTTTTCAATCTTAGGGAAGAAATGGAATGGGATGATTATCGAAGTCTTGCTTCACGAAAAAACCCAACGTTTTAAGGATTTAGCTGGTCACATTCAAAAGTGCTCAGATCGAGTCCTTTGTGAACGGTTAAGGGAATTGGAACAAGAAGGAATTGTTGAACGCCGGACATACAAGGGGGGAAGCCGGATCGAATATGCCTTGACCCAACGGGGAAAAGAATTATCACCGGTAATGGCCGCTGTTCATAATTGGTCAGACAAATGGTGTGATGAAGCTCTTGACCAAATGGAAAAGATTAGTTAGAATATTGATCAGTAAATTAAAGACGTTGAAGGAAACTAGTAACTTCCATGGCTGTTCAGGGAAACTTCACCAGTGACTGAAAGTGGAGTACTGCTTATGAAGTGAATTTCATTTCTGGAGTCGGGATCATCCTCGGTTGATTACCGTTATCAATCATTGAGTGTATAGCATTGCTATAAACTAGGGTGGTACCGCGAAACCTCGTCCCTTGCCGGACGAGGTTTTTTGCTACCCTAAAAGGAGGAAATTATGGGCTTAAGAGAAAAGCTGGAAGAATTACGCCAACAAGGGATCCAAGAAATTAACGAAACCGAAGAGCTAAGTAAAGTTAATGACATTCGGGTTAAGATGCTTGGAAAAAAAGGACCACTAACCGCTGTTTTGCGGGGGATGAAAGACCTCAGTAAAGAAGAACGGCCAAAGGTGGGGAAATTTGCTAATGAGATTCGGGATGAATTAACAAAGGCCATTGAAGTCAAGAAGGCTGAATTAACGGCTGCCCAGCTCAATGAAAAACTAGCAAAAGAAGCTATTGATGTCACCTTACCAGGGAAGCCAGTTGTTCAAGGCCAACCTCATGTGATCCAACAAATTATTGACCAATTAGTAGACTTGTTTGTTGGGATGGGTTATGAAGTCGCCGTTGGAGATGAAGTTGAACAAGAGGAATATAACTTTGAACGTTTGAACCTCCCAAAGGATCATCCGGCCCGGGATATGCAGGATACTTTCTATGTCACTCCATCCGTTTTGATGCGAACGCAAACTTCACCAATGCAGGCTCGGATGATGGAAAAGCATGACTTTTCAAAGGGGCCTTTGAAGATGATTTCGCCAGGAAAAGTTTACCGGCGGGATACCGATGACGCCACTCACTCTCATCAATTCCACCAAGTCGAAGGACTGGTTTTGGGAGAACACGTTACGATGGCTGATTTAAAGGGAACTTTGGAAGTTGTTGCTAAGACCCTCTTTGGTGATCAATTAGAAGTTCGGCTACGGCCAAGTTACTTTCCATTCACAGAACCATCAGTGGAAGCTGATATTACTTGTTTCAACTGCCTTGGGAAGGGGTGTGCCATTTGTAAGCACACTGGTTGGATTGAGGTTCTCGGTGCTGGGATGGTTCATCCAAACGTCCTTAAGATGTCCGGAGTTGATCCAGATAAATATGGAGGCTTTGCCTTTGGGCTTGGTCCAGACCGATTTGCAATGATTAAGTACGGGGTTGAAGATATTCGGGATTTCTACCAAAATGACGTCCGTTTCTTAAACCAATTCAACCAGAAAGGATAAAGAAATGAAAGTATCATATCAATGGTTAAATCAATACTTGCCGCTGCAAGAAAAACATATTAAACCAGCAGACTTAGCGGAAAAGCTGGCCCGGACTTCGGTTGATATTAACGATGTTTACTCACCAATGGATGGTTTAAAAAAGCTTGTTGTCGGGGAAATTGTTTCTCTTGAACCCCATCCGGATTCCGATCATTTGAATGTTTGCCAAGTTAAGGTTAGTGATGATGAAACTTTACAAATTGTTTGTGGAGCACCAAATGTCCAAGTTGGGAAAAAGGTAATTGTTGCCTTGGTTGGGGCCCGGATTAAGGATAACGTTAAGATTAAGCGGGGTAAGATTCGCGGGATTGAATCAAACGGGATGCTTTGTGCCTTACAAGAAATCGGCTTTTCAGAAAAAATTGCGCCAAAGGCTTATGAAGCGGGAATTTGGTTCTTACCTGACGATGCTAAGCCGGGGGATGATGTTTACCCATACTTAGGGATGGATGACACCATTATCGATACTGATTTAACACCTAACCGGGGAGATATGCTAAGTATCTTCGGAAACGTTAATGATCTCGCTGCAATTTATGACTTACCGAATGGCTTTAAAACTCACCAAGTTGAAGAGGATACTACTGAAAAAATTGAAGGCCAATTAGCAGTTAAAATTGATGATACCGCGATTGCCCCTGCCTATGAAATGCGGCTAATTAAGAATTTACACGTTGCTGAAAGTCCAATGTGGCTTCAAATTAAACTTTGGAATGCAGGAATTCGGCCAATTAATAACGTGGTTGACATTACTAATTACATTTTACTTAAGTATGGCCAACCCCTCCATGCCTTCGACTACAACAAATTACCAGATCATCAATTAACCGTTCGACATGCCAAGGATGGTGAACAATTGGTTACTTTAGACGGGGAGACGCGGGAATTAAAGGCCCATGACATCGTCATTTCTAGTGCTAATCAAGCCGTTGCCCTTGCTGGTACCATGGGTGGTGAAGCTACAATGGTTGATGATCAAACCACGTCAATTGCCTTAGAAGCAGGGATCTTTGATCCGGTGATGGTCCGGAAACAGGCGCGGCGGTTGGATTTACACTCTGAATCTTCAATGCGTTTTGAACGGGGGATTAATCCGGAAACCGTTAGTCAAGCCTTAGACGAGGCGGCATACTGGTTAAATCAATTAGCTGAGGGGTCTGTTGTGAGTGGCAAAATCGTAGCTGCTAAGCCCGTTGTGCAGGATCGAAAGATTGTGATTTCAGTTAAGCGGGTTAACCACGTCTTGGGAACAGCGTTATCAATGGCCAACATTGAATCAATCTTTGTTCGCCTTGATTTTGAAGTACGTTCCCTTGATCAAGACCAATTAGAGGTCGATGTTCCAGCTCGGCGTTGGGATATTGAATTACCAGCTGACCTGTATGAAGAAATCGCACGGTTATATGGTTATGATCAAATTCCTTCAACCTTACCATCAATGACGCGGACTGCCGGAGGGTTAAATGAACGGCAAACACGTTTACGGGCAAGTCGGCATGTGCTTGAAGGACTTGGCTTAACGCAAGCAATCTCATATTCATTAACGACAGTTGAACAAGCTAAGCGGTTTGAAGTTGAACCTCAGCCAACTGAACCAATGATGCTAGATTACCCAATGAGTTCTGATCACGTTGCTACCCGGATGAGTATTGTAAGTGGACTATTACTTGATATTGCTTACAATCACGCGCGGAAGGTTGAAGATGTTGCCCTTTATGAACAAGGCCGGGTCTTCTTACCAGATGGAAACGAACGGCCAAAGGAAGAAGAACACGTTGCCGGGGCAGTTACGGGTTCAATGACCGCGCCAAATTGGGCAGTTAAGAGGACTCCAGTTGATTTCTTCGTGATTAAAGGGATTGTTGACACTTACCTTGCTAACATGGCAGTTGCTGGTAAGGTTGAATACGTCGCTGATAAGACACGGCCGGAACTCCATCCTGGGCGGACGGCAAAGATCCTTCTCGATGGTAAGGTAATTGGGTTTGTTGGCCAAGTTCACCCAAGCCTTGCTAAGAAATATAAGATTCCGGAAACTTACGTCTTTGAGCTTAATTTAGAAGCTGTGCTTAGCGCCGATAAGCGAGATAAGCACTATGTCCACATTAGTAAGTACCCAGCCGTAACGCGGGACATTGCGCTCTTAGTTGATCAAGAAATTACCAACCAAGAGATTGTAGATGCAATTAAGAGGAAGGGTGGCGCCTTCTTAAAGGACGTTCGCCTCTTTGATGTTTACCATGGGATCCACTTACCCGGTAACAAGAAGTCATTAGCCTATACCTTAACTTATCAAGCTAATGATACAACTTTGAAAGAAGAAGAAGTTAATGCGGCGTTCGATAAGGTTGTTAATTACTTAAAAGCAACACTTAATGCTGAAATTCGTTAGTAGATAGAATGAGAGGAAAATAATGGACAATGATAAGCGGCCAATTGTAATTGGGGTGACTGGTGGTTCCGGAAGCGGTAAGACCACGGTTTCACAAGCAATTTATGATAACTTGAAGGGACAATCAATTCAAATTATCAATCAAGATACTTACTACAATGACCAGGCAATGATGACAATGGAAGAACGGAAAGCGGTTAATTATGACCATCCACTTGCCTTTGACACTGACTTGTTGATTCAACAGTTGGATGCATTACGGCATAATCAATCCATTGAAATGCCGGTCTATGACTACAAAGAGTACACGCGGTCAGCTAGGACAGTTCATGTTGAACCCCAAGATGTCATTATTTTGGAAGGAATTTTGATTCTTGATGATGAACGCTTATGGGACTTGATGGATATCAAGGTATATGTTGATGCCGATGATGATATTCGAATTTTGCGGCGAATTCAACGGGATATGAAGGAACGTGGTCGGACGTTGGATTCAATTATTTCCCAATACTTAAAGACGGTTAAGCCAATGTATCACCAATTTATCGAACCGACGAAACGTTATGCTGATATCATTGTTCCCGAAGGTGGTCAAAACCATGTCGCCATCGATATTTTAACCACTAAGGTGCGCGATGTTTTAGCTAAGCGAGGACATTTGACGATCAAATAAAAATATAAAGTTGCAATCTAGTTACTAACGTGATAATGTTTCACAGTATAATTTAGATGAAAGGATGTTGAGAAAATGGCAGAAGAGAAGAGCTTCCCGATGACGGAAGAAGGAAAGCATAAGCTTGAACAAGAATTAGAAGACCTTCGCCTAAAGCGGCGGCCAGAAGTTATTAACCGAATTAAAATTGCTCGGAGTTATGGGGACCTTTCTGAAAACTCTGAATACGAGTCTGCAAAGGATGAACAAGCCTTCGTTGAAGGGCGGATTAGCCAAATTGAAACCATGCTTCAATATGCGGTCATTATTGATAATGATGCGGTTGACAAGGATGAAGTTTCAATGGGTCGGGAAATTACTTTCCAAGAATTACCTGACGAGGAACCTGAAACTTACACGATTGTCGGGGAATCCGAATCTGATCCGATGAATGGAAAAATTTCAAACGAATCACCAATGGCAAAAGGTCTTTTGGGCCATAAAGTCGGTGAAGAAGTCGAAGTTGAAATTCCGTCAGGGACGATGAAGGTTAAGATTTTATCAGTTAAATAATAAGTTGAGCTTTCTGATAACATGCGGAGATATCTAAAAGGACCAAGAAGAAATGCAAATTCCTTCTTGGTCCTTTTAGATTTTAATTAAGTTATACTGGATCTGGTTTGAACAGGTTAATCAGCGATGATCAGATTTTCGTTGCCCAAGATATACCAAAATAACTCCTACTAAGGTGAGCAGACTAATCATAATTCCGAGATTAAAGAGTGGTGGCCAATAGGTCATTGTTAATTGATGAGTTCCTTGAGTGGCTGGAATGGCCATTAGGGTTCCAGCAATCTTGATTGGGGTTATCTTTTGTCCATCAAGTTTAACGTGCCAACCCTTAGCATATGGTATCGTTGTCATGATTAGTTGGTGTGATCTTTTAAGATGGATTATTCCCTTAATTTGGTTTTGATACCAGTTTGTGATCTTAAGGGGTTCAGATTGAAGTTGCTTAGCACTAGCTTCAAAGGCTTTAGAATTTAGCCGATACAGACTTACATTTTGTAGCCATAGACTCGCTTTTTTTAGACTAATTGTGATCTTAACGGTTTTTCCTTTTTCGTGATCAGCGATGGTTGTTACAATTGTATTCTGATAAGTTGCATATTGATTTAGTGGATTCCCATTAATGGTAATATTTGCCGTGTCTTTAAGTGCTGCGCCTAAAGTTAGGTAGTAGGGGTCATTGGTTTGCGGCTTAATGGTTAAAATTAATTGTGCCGGGGCGAGAAGTTGTTGACGTTTTACCGTAACGCCAGTGATCTGTTCACTCGTAGAGAGATTGACAAATTCAACGTGATCGAAGTTTTGGACTGTGAATAGATTTTGGTCGGTTTTCTTACCAGCAAGGGTTTGATAAAGTTGGGATTGATAAGCGAGGGGATCTAAGGTTAAAAGTTTTAATTTCTTAGCTTGGTCACTTGCGCCAAAAGCAATTGGTAGGGCCCACTTATTTTTCTTAACTGTAATTTGCTTGGTTTGGAAAACCGTTTTTTGCCGTCGCCAGTCTGGTCGCGAAGCCGTTAGTGGCAAGACTTGATTATTTTGATTGTCTTTACCCTGGTGGCGAGCAAGCCAAAAGTATTTAAAGCCAAGTAGTGAATCCGTGACCGGAGTTCCGTTTGAATAAGTAATAAAACCGTCACCACCTGGTTGACCAATAGCTTGGACGAATTTTGAAACGCCTGGTTCCATAGTTGAACTAAAATTATCACCCGTGAAGAAATCACCTTGGAAGGAATCATCTTTTGTGCGCATAAAGTCCTTGGCAACCCGATAAAAGCCAGCGTCATGCTTTTTAGTTTGTTCACTAACTTGATCAAGTAGTAAGGTGTAGTCAGCAAATTGGGCTTGACTAACGTAAGAAATGTTATTCAAAGAACTAACTGCATTATAACCAACATCAAAAATTGTCAGACAAACAAAGGCAAGATTGAAAAATGGTAAGCGAAAGGGTTCTAGATATAAAAAGATAATTGCAGCGATGGTAAAGCCCAAGCCAAGATAAATTGTCAACGGCTTAATATAGTTTAAATTCTTTGCTAGATGTAAATTAATAATCGTAATTATGATTGCCGTCACTGCGAAGCTTAGCAGAATCCACGCTCTAATTTCCTGGCCTGGCTTAAGGGTAAGGGCGGCTAGCCAGACAAGCCAGAATGAGAGCAGAAATGAAAAACGAGCCGGATACCAAACAGGAAATTGACCGAGGTGCCAGAGTAAATCGAGTGGTTGTAAGGTAAAAGAAGCTACCAAGAAAACGATGATGCCGCCAGCGATTACTTTACTTGGCCATCGGTCTTGATTTACAAAAAAGTATAAACCGGCCCCGCAGAGAACGATCATTCCCACGTAAATATTAGCTTGTCCACTCGGCATTTGGTTAAAATTAAAAGCGCCAGGAACTAACTTTGCCAATTCTTTAATTGGTTGATATTCAAACTTCCATTTAATCTGGGTCTCAGTATAAGTTCCTTTACTGTCTAGCAAAGCACTTACCGTTGGCAGGAGAATAATAGCACTTAGACCAACACTTGCTAGCGAAGTTAAAAGATAAGTAGCAATGATTTTTCCAATTCTCGATTTTTTTAGCTGAACACGAGAAAGTTGCCAAATGAAAAAAAGAATGGTAAATAGGCAAACCATCCAGGCCATGTAATAATTATCGATTATTAGTAAGGTAAGCCAACTGAGATAAGGCAACCAACTTTCTTGACGAGTGATTTTGATTAATCCATAGATGACTAGCGGCAATAAAGATAAGACATCAAGCCAGAGCAAATTTAACTGGTTAGCAATCATCCAACCCATCAAAGCATAAGAAGTACTAAAGGCAATTAGACGGATCCCAGTTTGGATTCTTTCCCGCTTTAATAGCCAACCAAAACTTAAACCAGCTAGGCCATACTTTAGTAAGAGTAACAAAAGAATACCACTGGTTAACCATTGCTTTGGAAAGGCAAGTAAAATTAAATTGAGGGGACTCAGTAGGTAATAGGCATTTGTTCCCCACATTTCACCTCCTAGTCCCTTACTAAATGAATATAGCAAGCCACTTGGGTGATGTAAGAGGCTCGTCCGGAGGTATGCAAAGAAATCAACGTATTGTTGGCCAAGGTCAACTGTTAAAATTGAACTCGCGCCAAAGGGGGCCATTTTGCGACTCGCAAAGTAGGCTCCCATAATAATAATTGGAATACTAAAACAAAGTAATAAATCCCATTGGCGGTGGAAAAAAGACTTTTTCAAAATAACCGTCCTTCCAGAAAAAGATTGTCGATAATCAAGTCATTTTACTGACTTTGATTTTCTCCTTCAATTAAGTTTTAAGCTGATCACAATTATAAACCGAAAATGTGACTAAGTCTCGAAATTAAAATTTCTTAAAATCACTACCTCTGAAACAAAATAAAGTGTAAGATTGAGTGGTTAATGAGGAATTTTGAATGCGGACAAGTAGTCAATAATTTGGTAGAATAACAGCATTCGAATTGCGAGGAGAATCGATTGTGAATTTATTCAAACGTTTTAAAGGCATCTTTAATCGAGAAAATGAAAGACGGCAAACTTCTCAATCTGCCATTCCTTTTCGTTTAAATCTATTACTCTGGATTGTTGCCTTATTATTATTAGCCCTAGGGATCCGGCTATTTTATTTACAAGTTTTAAATGGTACCTCCTATAAGGCTTTGGTGAAACAGTCGGATACCACTACTGAAACGAATAATGTTCAGCGAGGGATGATATATGATTCAACTGGAAAAGTTTTAGTTGGTAATCAGGCTCACCAGGCAATCACGTATACAAAGGGATCAACGGTTACTGATGCTGATATGTACAAGGTTGCTAATCGGCTAGGTAATTACATCAAGGTAAATACAGAGCGGTTGACAGACCGTAACCAGATTGATTATTACTTAGCAGATACTAGTCATTTAAAAAAGGTTGAAAAAGTAGCCCACATCAAAAATGGAGCAACGAGTTCTTATGATGACGCGGTTAAGTATTTAAATCACCACCCGAAATTTTTCCACCTCGATGAAGCGGAAAAAAATAAAGCAATGATCTATGGGGCGATGAGTGGGGCTTATTCCTTGTCCACCATTAACATTAAAGCTACTGGTGTAACGGCAAAAGAGCTTTCTGAGGTTGGAGAACACCTTAGTGAATTGCCAGGGGTTAAAATTGGGACTGCTTGGACCAGAAATTACCCGCAAGGAAAAGATATTCAATCTTTAGTTGGGACCGTTACGACTACTGGGCTTCCGAGTGATACCCAAAATGAACTATTGGCGCAAGGTTATTCCCGAAATGATAACGTTGGGGCTTCGTACCTAGAAAAGCTTTTCCAAGCAACATTAGCAGGTTCAAAGTCACAAACTGAAGTTTCAACGACGGGGAATAAAACTACTACGAAGCTTAAATATGCTGGTAAGAAAGGGGACAATTTAGTCCTCACCATTAACGGCGAATTCCAAAAGAAAGTTCAAAGTATTTTGGAAAGTAACTATAGTTCGGCCGGAAATGCCTATTCTTCAGGGGTTTATGCAGTCGTTATGAATCCAAATACTGGAGCAATTTATGCCATGGCCGGAATAGATCGGAACCCGAAGACGGGGAAAGAAACGGTGGATCAGATTGGGGCGATTAATCACCCAATCGTATTGGGATCAGTTGTTAAGCCAGCAACCTTGATGGCTGGCTTGATGACTGGAGTGATTACACCGTCAAACAATGTTTTAACGGATAAACCAATTAAGGTTGCTGGTACTTCAGTGAAGGCATCTTGGTTTAATAAGTCCGGGAGTGCCAATATGGCCTTAACAGCTCCGGAAGCCCTTGAAGTTTCATCAAACTCGTACATGATGCAAGTTTTGATGAAAATCGGGGGTATGAAATATTCCTATGACACCCAAATCACTTTAAAACCAAGTATTTTTACAAAAATGCGTTATTACTATAATATGTTTGGCCTTGGGGTTAAAACGGGGATTGATTTACCAGGTGAAACGGTTGGATATAAAGGGGCTGCGGACCAGTCTCACATTGGGAGTGCGCTTGACTTGTCCTATGGGAACTACGATGCTTACACGGTTATACAGCTGGCCCAGTACATGTCAACGATTGCTAACGGTGGTTACAAATTACTACCATATGTAGTTAAGCAAATCCGGGAAACAAATTCAGATGGTTCTCTAGGGAAGGTTCAATCTGAAACGGAACCGCAAGTTCAATCCGTAATCGATGCACCAAAGTCATACTTTAACCTGATTCACCAAGGTTTATACTTAGTTACGCACGGGACAAATACCTATGTTACGGCTGGGAAGTTAAAGGATGTTACGCCTTCGATTTCGGGAAAGACCGGGACAGCGGAAACAGTTTCAGAAGGTCATGAAACCACAACCCTTAGTTTTGCTGGCTATGCGCCATCGAATAATCCACAAGTTGTGGTGGCCTTATCAATTCCGGGTTCAACTAACGATGATGGTGGCGCAAACATCACTATGGCGCGTGAAATCTTTGCGGCATATTGGAAGTATGTTGCAGGAAAGCCAAGTAGCAATTAAAATTGAAAATTGATTATTAAAAGCAACAGGGAAAACATTCTTGTTCTTCCAGGCTTTTTCATCTGTGGAGGAGAAAAATGAAATATAAGATTATGACCGTTTTTGGGACGCGGCCAGAAGCCATAAAAATGGCACCGTTAGTTTTAAAATTAAAAAATGATGTTCGTTTTGAGACCACAACGGTAGTAACGGCCCAACACCGGGAAATGCTTGATCAGGTTTTGAAGATTTTTAAAATTAAGCCAGATTATGATTTAGACATCATGCAACCAAACCAGACACTTGGTCAAATTACGTCACGAGTTCTATTAAACTTGGAAAAAATTATCGCAACTGAAAAACCAGATTTAGTACTAGTCCATGGGGATACCACGACGAGCTTTACGGCTGGCTTGGCCAGTTTCTACCAACAAGTTCCGGTGGGGCACGTTGAAGCTGGTCTCCGCACTTGGCAAAAATATTCACCTTTCCCTGAAGAATTAAATAGACAAATGACTGATGATTTAAGTGAACTGTATTTCGCGCCAACAAGTCTTAGTCGCCAAAATCTGTTGAAAGAAAATCATCCTAAGGACCGGATTTATATTACCGGGAATACAGCTATCGATGCCTTACAATCAACTGTGACCAAAGAATATCATCACCCAGTATTAGAACAAATTACAAGTGATCACCGGATGATTTTAGTCACGATGCACCGCCGAGAAAACCAAGGAGAACCAATGCTGCAGGTCTTCCAAGCGATGAAAGCTGTTGTTGATCAAGTTGATGATGTTGAAATGGTTTATCCAGTTCACTTATCACCGCGGGTACAAGCAGTGGCAAATGATGTTCTTGGTAATGATCCCAAGATTCATTTAATCAAGCCCCTTAATGTTGTTGACTTCCATAACCTAGCTCAACGGTCGTACTTTATCATGACAGATTCTGGTGGAGTCCAAGAAGAAGCGCCAAGCTTAGGGAAGCCAGTCTTGGTATTGCGGGATACAACTGAACGGCCAGAAGGGGTAACTGCGGGAACATTACGCTTAGTTGGAACTGAACGGAGGACGGTTACCGCGGCGATGTTTGATTTATTAAATAATCCTGACCACTATCAAGCAATGGCCAATGCGAAGAATCCATATGGAGATGGCCATGCTAGTGAACGGATTTTGGATGCAATTTGGGCTTACTTTGGTCAAGGGCCGCGGCCAGCTGATTTTAAATAAATTTGGGAGAACTTAGTACCATGAATCAAAAATGGATTGCTCTCTTTTATCTCCGAATGTTACTCAGTAACTAAGGTCCAAGCAGTAGCTGAATGGTAGTTGCTTCCCTAACGGTCGCACCAACCGATTCAGCCTTGCATGGGCTCACAAACGCCAAACCAGTTGGCTAGTTCGCTCCAAAGCACGGCTTTAGCGAATAAGTGCGAACGAAAGGCCGATGCTAATGAATCAACCTTCGTCCTTCTTATCCCAACCAGGCCGTCAAGGAGCTTTTTTCCCAACCTCTTAATCGTCGAATGTTTTTCTTCCGGAAATTTCTGATGAATGTCCAATTTGGTTTAATATTCATCAGGCCTAAAATTACTCCTTTAAAGCGATACCCTAAGATTATCTTTCAACAGTCATCCACTTAGTAATAGCCAATCGGCCAGCTTCGATGCTCCAGACTTTGTGGTGATTAATTTGAACCAGATTTCAAAATTCAGTAATTTGTATCCTTGCGAATAATATATTTTTGCTCATAGATTACCAACAGATAACTATTACGATGCGATTTTAACGGTCATTTCATGTATCCAAACCGGTAAAAATTACTTTGAAAATCCGAAGGAAAGACTAGCCAAAAGCAGAAATTGATGCTATAGTTGTACGAGTTAGGGTTACGTATAACGTATTCTCGTTAAAATAAAAAGTTTGGAGGCAAAAACCAATGCGTGTAAACATCACTATGGAATGCACTGAGTGCCACGAACGGAATTACTTAACTAGTAAGAACCGTCGTAACAACCCCGATCGGCTGGAATTAAAGAAGTACTGCCCACGGGAACATAAGGTTACTTTACACCGCGAAACTAAGTAGTGGGATTCAAGTGAAAGAGCCGGGATTTTCCCGGCTCTTTCTTTTTTGGTAATGGTGCTTGAACCTTTTTGAAAATTTTGTCACAATAACTTTAACTATGAAATTGGTAAAGTGAAAAGAGGTTGGCACATGAATGAAAATAAAAAATTAGTCCGTAAACAGTTTATCTCACGAATACAAAATTTAGTACCGGAAGATAAACTTCGGCAAGAAGCAACTTTAGTCACCAAATTAACTCAGCAAAAGGCATGGCAAATGGCCAAAGTGATTGCGGTAACCATGAGCCAAGGCTTTGAACTCAATACCATGTCGCTAATCAAAGCTGCTCAAGCCGCAAGCAAAGTTGTGGTGATACCGCGAACTTTGCCAAAAAGACAAATGGAATTTGTTGAACTTAATTCAGCAACTAAATTTGAAAAATCGGCTTTTGGAATACAAGAACCAGTAAATGGGCAAGTTTATTTGCCAACTGATATTGATTTAATCATTGTCCCTGGGGTTGCTTTTACCCCAAACGGTCATCGCTTGGGGTTTGGGGGTGGCTATTACGATCGCTACTTGGCCCGTTATAAGGGACAAACGATTTCGCTTGCTTTATCGGCTCAGGTTGCTGATGAAGAAGCTTGGCCGCATGAAAGCTTTGATATCGATGTTCAACAGGTTTTGACCTGTTTGGATAAATGAGGGGTAAATAGTGAAAATAGTTTGGCAAAAGGCTCCAGTAACATGTTGCTTGATCAGTGTGATGGTAATTATTTACTTGGGGATGCTAGTTACTGGTGGATTTACGACATATAACTTATTACGTTGGGGTGCGCTTTATCCGCCACTAGTTGTTCACAGCCAATGGTGGCGACTTTTTACCGCGGGCTTCATTCACCTTGGCTGGGAACATATTTTAATGAATGGGCTAACTTTGTATCTGATTGGATACTATGTTGAGCAATTATTTGGCCATTGGCGGTTATTGGGACTCTTTATTTTAAGTGTACTCGGTGGTAATTTAGCTAGTTTTGCTTTCGATCCCACCGCAATTGCAGCTGGTGCTAGTACCGGGATTTTTGGTTTATTTGGTGCTTTTATCTTTTTAGGGAGTGAATTCCGAAATAATAATGGAGTTCGTTTAATGGCGCGGCAGTTTCTAATCTTGGTGGTTATAAATGTCGTTTTTGATATTTTTATGCCCCATGTTGGTTTAGCGGCTCATTTAGGCGGTTTTTTAGTCGGCTTTTTAGCCGCCGCCGCCCTTGGTGCCCCACGTTTGGGGAAAATTAGCTTGCTAAAACGGTTGCTTAGTGGCACTATATTAATTGTTTTAGGATTTCTTTTTTACGGATTGGGGCGGTTTTAGGTGAGACCAATAACGAGGTTACGAACCCTATATGACGTGCAACAGCTCTTGAAACAGTTTAATGTCTTTGTCTACGTTGGTAAGCGACTTTGGGACATTGAATTAATGGCCTTAGAAATTGATAATCTTTACCAAGCTCGGGTTATTGATAAAGACCTTTTTCTTCAGGCTAAGTTAGTTCTTAATAAAGAGCACCGAGAAGAAGAAAAATATGAAACACAGGAGAGAAGGAAAAAATGACTAGTAACAAGAAACTCATTGGTGTTGACCTTGGTGGGACAACAATTAAGTTTGCAATTTTAACAGCTGAAGGAGAAATCCAAGAAAAGTGGTCAATTCGGACTAACATTCTTGATGAAGGATCCCACATTGTGCCAGACATTATTGATTCAATCAATCACCACATTGATTTGTACAAGATGAGTAAGGAACAATTTATCGGAATTGGGATGGGAACTCCCGGAACAGTTGACCGGAAAGCCGGTACGGTGATTGGGGCCTACAACTTAAACTGGAAGACATTACAACCAGTCAAAGAACAAATCGAAGCTGGAACTGGCTTAAAGTTTGCTTTGGACAATGACGCAAACTGTGCTGGCCTTGGTGAACGTTGGAAGGGCGCCGGTAATGATGGTGATGACGTTGCCTTCATTACCCTTGGTACTGGTGTTGGTGGTGGTTTGATTGCTAATCGGCAACTCCTTCACGGTGTTGGTGGAGCGGCTGGTGAAGTTGGCCACATCACGGTTGAACCAAACAACGGTTACCTTTGTACCTGTGGGAAGCGCGGTTGTCTTGAACAATATGCTTCGGCAACTGGGGTTGTTCACTTGGCACAAGACCTTGCTGAAGAATATGAAGGTAACTCGCCACTTAAAAAGATGATTGATGATGGAGATGAAATCACTTCTAAGATTGTCTTTGACTTAGCTAAGCAAAATGATTACTTAGCAAATCAAGTTGTCGATAAGGTTTGTTACTACCTTGGTCTGGCAGTTGCCAACCTATCCGACACTTTGAACCCAGAATTTGTCGTTATTGGTGGTGGAGTTTCAGCCGCTGGGGATTTCTTGTTGAAGCGGGTACAAAAGTACTTTGAAGAATTTGCTTTTGCAACAGTTAAGACTTCAACCAAGCTAAAGCTAGCAGAACTTGGTAACGATGCTGGGGTTATCGGTGCTGCCTCTCTAGCTACTCAGTTTGCATAAGCTAATCCAATTTTTAGTGGAGTGTGATTAAAAAATGGTAGTTGCATCGGTTTCAAGTGGCTTGTTAATGTTTGATGCTGTCATCATTATTATTTTGATAATCTGGTTAGGAAGCGCAGGTTTGAATCGTTGGCGGCGGAAAAAGTACGCCACAATGTTAGACCAAAAAGCCTTTCAAAAGGGGTCCCACCGTGCTCAAGTCTTAGATGTGCGCTCAAAAGAAGATTTTGATAAGGGCCACATTCTTGGAGCACGGAGCATGCCATTGGCTTACATGAAGCAACAAATGGGGGATCTAAGAGCAGATTTACCGATTTACTTATACGATCAAGGGATGACTTTGAGTACTCAAGCGGCTGTTTGGTTAGCTAAGCAGGGTTACAAGCAACTCTATATTTTAGATGGTGGCTACTCAAAGTGGACTGGTAAAACGAAAAAGTCAAAATATTAAAAAAAGCGACGCCGATAAAGTCAGTACGACTTTTTAGTCAGCGTCGCTTTTATTTGAATAAAGTTAGAACTGATGAGAAGAGCGGCCTTTCCGAACAGCAGCTCGACGGTTAGTATCAAATTTCTCTTCCGTTTCTTCAATTGGCTTTATAACTGTTTTATGAAAGGTGAAAACGCCACTAGCTAAAGCTCCCAAGGTCGCTAAGGTTCCAACTAAAAAACCTTTTGAAAATTGTTTCATTGGTCTGCCTCCTTATTGTTACTGTCTTTATTATGCAAGATTAAGATCATTTTTGCCAGTTATAATCACAAAAAGCAAGAAAGTTTTATGAAAGAGGTGTTATTGAGTTAAATGACAAAAGTACTTGCGATTGTTGGTCCAACTGCAGTGGGTAAAACAGCACTTTCAATTTACCTTGCACAACGGTTAAATGGAGCGGTGATTTCTGGTGACTCGATGCAGGTTTACCGCAAGCTAGATATTGGGACGGCAAAAGTTACTCCAGTAGAAAAGGCTGGGATCCCACATTATTTAATTGATATTCGAAATGTTGATCAACAATTCACCGTTGCAGAGTTCAAACAAGAAGCTAAAGCTAAGATCAAATCAATTTCAAAAAAAGGTCAGTTACCGATTATCGTTGGGGGCACCGGCTTCTATCTGCATGCTTTGACCAATGAGCTGGCTTTGGGAAATGATCAGCAAGAGTCAAAGCGAATCCGTAAAAAGTGGCTTCACCAAGCTGAAAGAATCGGAAAACAAGCGGTTTGGGATCAGCTAAACCAACGTGATCCAGAAGCTGCAAAAAAAATTCCAGTTCAAAATCTACGGCGAACCATCCGGGCTTTAGAAGTGATCGAAAAGACGGGAAAATTATTTTCAAAGCAACCACAAGCGATTGCAGAAGATGATTACTTTATCGTTGGCCTAACAACTGATCGGCAAAAATTATATGCGCGGATTAATCAACGTGTGGAGCAGATGATGACCCGTGGATTGTTAACGGAAGCAAGATGGTTATATGACCAAGGAGGTGAAAAATTACCGGCTGGGAAAGGCATTGGTTATCGAGAATTATTTCCGTATTTTGCTGGAGAATGTTCACTTGATGAGGCAATTGAAAAAATTAAACTTGATTCGCGCCACTATGCTAAGCGACAGTTAACATGGTTTCGGAACCAAGAGGACTGCCACTGGTTTGACCTCGTACAGGGAAAAAATCAAACTGAAGAAATCGAAGCTCAAGTTAAGGCATGGTTAAAAAAGTAAAGTTTAAACCGCTTACGATCTAATGTCCATTGGAATTTACGGATAAAATTGACAGGGAAAACCAGGGTGATAAACTAATACCAATTTAGAAATTCTAAAGGAAAACACGATTGGATTAGCCAGAAAGGAACTATACAAAATGACGAGGCATGAATATACCAAAGATGAAGTACGTGAATTAATTAAGGCCGAAGACGTCCGCTTTTTACGGTTAATATTTACGGACTTGTTTGGGATGAGCAAGAGTGTTGATTTACCAATTAGCCAACTTGATAAGTTACTCGAAAACAAAATCATGTTTGATGGCTCTTCAATTGACGGTTTTGTCCGGATTGAAGAAAGTGATATGTATCTTTACCCTGATATGAGTACATGGTTGATTTCACCTTGGGGTAAAGAACATGGCAAGGTTGCGCAAGTTATCTGCAGTGTTTATACGATTGATGGTGAGCCGTTTGCTGGTGATCCCCGGAATAATTTAAAGCGGCTTGTGGCCGAAATGAAGGCAGCTGGCTTCACGAGTTTCAACATTGGACCAGAACCAGAATTCTTCTTATTCAAGACTGATGATACTGGCAAGCCAACAATGGAAGTTAATGACCAAGAAAACTACTTTGATATGGAACCAGCTGATCGTGGTGAAGATTGCCGGCGTGATATTGTTCTTGCTCTTGAAAAGCTTGGCTTCTCAGTTGAAGCTTCACATCACGAAGTTGCTCCTGGTCAGCACGAAGTTGACTTTAAGTACGCTGATGCCCTCGAAGCTGCTGATAACATCCAAATGTTTAAGATGGTAGTAAAGACGATTGCTAAGAAATACGGTTTACATGCAACCTTCATGCCAAAGCCACTTTCTGGGGTTAATGGTTCGGGGATGCACATGAACATGTCACTCTTTACTGAAGCTGGCAATGCTTTTTATGATGAAAAGGGTTCGTTACAATTATCTCAGACTGCTTATCATTTCTTGGCGGGGGTTTTAGACCATGTCCGCAGTTTAACGGCTGTCTGCAACCCAATCGTAAATTCCTACAAACGATTAGTTCCAGGCTATGAAGCTCCGGTTTATGTTGCTTGGTCAGCTTCAAATCGTTCCCCATTGATTCGGATCCCAGGAAGTCGGGGATTAAGTACCCGGCTTGAATTACGGTCAGTTGATCCATCCGCCAACCCCTACTTAGCAATTGCCGCAATTCTTGCAGCTGGGTTAGATGGCCTAAAGCGAAACTTACAACCAATGCCAGCTGTTGATGAAAACATTTACAAGATGACAATGACTCAACGTAAGGAAAAGGGAATCAAGGACCTCCCTGATACTTTACACAACGCTTTAAAGAGTTTGGCCCAAGATGACGTGATTAAGGGCGCCATGGGGGAACATCTTTTTGAAAGCTTTATCACGGCGAAAACCAAGGAATATGCTGCTTACCGGTTGAATGTTTCAAACTGGGAACGGGATCGATACATGGAAAAATACTAGTGAATGTGACTAGGTAGCATTAAAGATATTAAAAGAGGGTGGGAAGAAACTCAAGTTTCTTCCCACCCTCTTGTCATCTCCGAATGTTACTCAGTAACTAAGGTCAAAAAGCACGGCCTTAGTGGATAAGTGCGAACAAAAGGCCGATTCTAATGAATCAACCTTCGTCCTTCTTATCCCAACCAGGCCGTCAAGGAGCTTTTTTCCCAACCTCTTTGTGGTACTAAAAACGTTATTTATTTAACTTGGCGGCGTCTGCGTCGATCTTGGCAAATCCTGAGCCGTTTGGCTTTTGATTGCCACGCTTTTCCATCGCCTTGCGAGCCATTTCTTTGCGTTCTTGCTTACTAAGTGCCATCGAAACTCGCCTCTTTTGATATGGAGTGTCAACTTACTTGACACTCTCATTATAGTTCAAAAGATTTGAAGAACAAGTGATGTTACCTTATAAAAATGATAAAAAAGTCGTTAAGGAACGATTCAACCCTTTAAAATTTAAGAAAAAGTCGGTAAGATTAAGATAGACCAAATTAAGGAGAATGTTGCCGATGGTAAGCAAATTTGAGAACGGTGCACAACCGATCAGCAAAATTATTAATCAATCGATTAAACAAAAAGTTAATTATTTACAAGAATTAGATCAAGCAGTTAAAGCGCACGAAGATCAAAAGGTTTATGCTTTACTTGATCAAAAACGGTACGCAGCTGAAATTTTACACCGGGAAGAAAAAGCAAATGACACTGGGGTGATGACCTTAGTCGATGATATTACAAATCACTTAAGCAATTACTTAAGTAGTAAGTTGATTAACTATCTTAGTCAAGCATATCCTTTCTTTTACTATGAAGAATACCAACTTGGTCATTTTCGAATTTACTTTGGTAACTGGTGGGACCGGCGGCAATTTGGTGAACTCGATGTCTTGAATATTCGGTTTATTTTTGATCAAACCGAATACAAAAAATTAGCACAATCGTTTGAACTTAGCCAATCTGGTAAGCGCTTTAATGGCGAAAAGATTGATCAACTTTCCAAAGAAAATGATCGTCTACAAAATCTAATTGATTCGCAAGCTAAGCGTGAAGCAAAGAAAGAAGAACTTCAAGCGGAATTAAAAGAAGCAAGTGCGCGGAATGGCCTCTTTGAATCAAGTAAAAACCGGGAGGCACGGGAAGCGATTGTTAGTGAACTCTCAAAGCTTGAAGACCAAGAAGAAGAAGCCCGGACAGCAGCTGGGAAGATTAAGGAAAACAACCAAGCGGTCTTGGAGCTTTCCAAAGAAAATACCATCTTAAGTTATGAACGGAAGAGTATTGTGGATACTTTTGAAAGTTTTGAAGACTTTGAAGTCCAAAATCATAACCTGTATGCCAACTATTTGAAGAGTTTGGTTGACGGTGGAAAGCAGGTGATTGCACATGACTAAGCAAATGCTTTCCACCGCAACTGATCAAGTCACTAGCTTAACGGCTTCACTCACAACTGGACTTAAGCTGGGGGAACAATACGTCCAATTACTTAATCAGCTCGCGACAACGACAGATGCTAATCAACTTTTATCGTCGGCGAGCGATTTAATTAAGTTTGATCTAACGGATGCTTACGTTAAGTTCCCTCATCATTACGCTCCCGAAGATTATTACTTACTCTTCATGGGGCGACTTTTGGAACTTGAAGGAGTCGAAGGGCTAGAGGTTAAGCCTGATCCACTCCATCGCCGGTTAGCAATGCGCTTAACTAGTTTCGAAAACAATTATACTTTCTGTTTTGAACAAAAACGAGGGAAAGAGGGGGCTTTTTTCTGTGAACAAACCGACCATGAACCGCTCTTTAACCTCGATTTGGCTCATCAAAGTCTTCAGTTCAACAATCAAGCATTGGTTGATTTTCTAATTGTTAAAGAAATTAGTGCTCATAATGACCTTGAATTGCAAGGGATTATTAAACCACTAGTTACTTTTGCTAACTTATTGGAATCCAAATTGAACTTCATGATTAACTTAGGGATTTTAGCAACAAAGAACGAGGCCCACTTTAAGTTAGCAGCACCAGAACTTTCGCTAACAGTGATTGATAAGCTTTTTGTTAAGACAGCAGAAACCGATACGGTTCTTCTAAGCTTGCCTAAGAATAATGGGGCAAAACTTAAATTGGGTGATCAAATAGCGATGACCCTTTGCTATGATCCTGATGATTACAGTAAGCAATGGTTCTTTATGGTTAATGATCCAAAGGAGAATTTATCCTTCCTTGATGTGCTTTTACATTACCCATTAGTGCGTGATTGGTACTTAATTAATCGGGAAAGTCTGGCGATTATGGACAATAACTTTAGTTACACTCCAGCCGCTGACGAACGAGTGGTCCGCCATACTCCGGCAACAGATGCTAAACCAGTTAAGGAAGAAGCACCGGCTAGTGCAGTTAATGATGATGAAGAGGCTTCTGATTAATGTTTAATATTACTAAGCTCTTACAAACCTCAATTAACCTAGATAATCAAATGTTTGAACAACGGGATCTTTTGATCGGGCCAAGTGCTCATTTACAGCACGCCATGATTAATTTGGATCAAGCGTTGAGTAACCTCTATCAAGTTAGTGATAATCAATACGAGTTACATTTTGGTGAAAAAATTAGGTTTGATCAAACCCAAGCTTACACCCTGACCCTTCACTGGTGTTTAGTTATTAGTGCCCGGCTAAAGTGGACCCATTTAGTGGTTCTAGATGCAAAACAATGGCAAAAAATTCAGGCAGCAAAGCCTGCTACGAAAATGGCTGATTTTGATAAAGAATTTTTAGCAATAAAAAATCTGCTTTTGCAAAGCTACTACACGCATCGGCAAGCTGATTTTAAACACGCTTGGCACTTATTATTGAAGTTGGGGTTAGTTGACTATCAACTTGATCCGTCAGTAATTATGGAAACTCAAGCAAAATTGAATGACTTAATATAGTTTTGAAACGGTTTAGGCTAGGAAGAATATTCTAACTTAAGCCGTTTTTTTATTTATTAGCTGCCAGGCAATAATAGGGAATCTCCCTAATATTTGTGAACATTTGTAGTAAAGCCTTTACATAGATTTGGAATAATGATAAATTAAAACCGTAAGTAATAATGATTCTAAACAAGGAGGAATTTATAATGAACTTTTTGAATCGTGAAATTGATGATTTTAAGGTAAATGCCTACCAAGCGGGGGAAACGATCGAAGTTTCAAAAGCTGATGTATTAGGAAAGTGGAGTATCTTCTTCTTCTACCCAGCTGATTTCTCCTTTGTTTGCCCAACTGAATTGGAAGCATTACAAGATAACTACCAAGCTTTCAAAGATGCTGATGCTGAAATTTATTCTGTTTCTGAAGATACTGAATTTGTTCACAAGGCTTGGGCTGAAGCTTCCGATAAGATTGGCCGGATTCAATACACGATGTTGGCGGACCCAGCTGGCAAGTTAGCACGGATGTTTGATGTTTTAGATGAAGATGCTGGTCAAGCATACCGGGGCGTCTTCATTGTTGACCCTGATGGGAAGATTCAATCATATACGATTAATAACATGGGAATTGGTCGTTCTGCTGACGAAATTTTGCGGACCTTACAAGCAGCTCAATTTGTTCGTGAACATGGTGACCGCGTTTGCCCTGCAAACTGGAAGCCGGGTGATGATACGATTAAGCCAAGCCTTGACCTAGTTGGGAAACTCTAATAAAAAAGGGGACGTTAGCATGGCCGATCGAATCTATGACTTAATTATTATTGGTGCTGGTCCTGCCGGACTTTCAGCAGCAATTTATGCTGGCCGGGCAACTTTGGACACTTTGGTTTTAGAAGCTGATACGGTTGGTGGTCAAGTTACCACCACTGCGATGGTTTATAATTACCCAGCAGCTCCAGCAATTGACGGGACAAAGTTAATGCACCAAATGCAACAACAGACTCAAGATTTTGGAGTGGCGATTAAGAAAGATCGGATTGTTAAGTTTGATCTGGATGGAGAGGTTAAAACTTTAACGGGCGAGAGTGGCCATCAGTATCAAACCCGAAGTGTAATTATTGCGACCGGAGCTAGTCCTCGCCATGCCGGCTTTGTTGGCGAAGATGAATTTCGTGGTCGAGGAATTGCTTATTGTTCAACCTGTGATGGGGAACTCTTTACTGGACTTGAAGTCTTCGTTGTTGGTGGCGGTTATGCAGCGGCTGAAGAAGCTGATTTCTTAACCCGGTATGCCAAGCATGTGACAGTCTTAGTTCGAGAAGGCGAATTCCAGTGTCCGCCATTGACAGCCGCTCGAGCACTTGATAATCCAAAGGTTGATGTTAAGTATCATACCGAAATCGAAATGGTTCGTGGAGATCAATATTTAACGGAGATGACCTTGGTTAATAATGAAACTAAGGAGAAAACCGTTTATCATGTCGACGAAGGTGATCAGACCTTTGGCGTCTTTGTCTATGTTGGAACTAAGCCAGCAACCGATTTATTACCAGCAACTTTGAAAAAAACACCCCAAGGTTATCTAAAGGTTAATCAAAATGGAGAAACGGCCCTTCCGGGAGTTTACGCTGCTGGAGATGTAATTGACAAGGATCTCCGGCAAATTATTACGGCGGCTGCAGATGGGGCAACTGCCGCAACTAAGGCTGAAGAATATGTAAGTGCACAAAAGAAACGACTGCATATTCCGGTTAACCGGCCAAAACCAAAGCCGGTGGGGAAAACGAGTTCGGTTGTTGATAAAAGTGCAACCAAGCACACAGGTAAGTGGTTTACCCCTGATTTGGTTAGTCAGTTAAGTCCAATTTTTGCGCGGTTAACGAAGAATGCAACGCTACAAGTTTTGTCAACGGGAGACGAATTAAGTCAGGAATTGATTGCCTTTGTTCAAGAATTGGCAGGTTTAGATAGTCATTTATCGGAAGTAACGGTTGATGCGTCAGCTAATCTTGATTTTGCACCGCAATTACGGCTCCTGGTTGATGGAAAAGCAACTGGTTTACAATATGCAGGCGTACCAACGGGACATGAATTAAATTCATTAGTCCTGGGTTTGTACAACGTTGCTGGTCCTGGACAAGAAGTTGCACCAGATTTGGTTGCTCGGATTAAGCAATTACCAACCACTAAGTTTGAAATTGGGGTTTCTTTGACCTGTCATTTTTGTCCAGATGTGGTCGCGGCTTGTCAAAAGATGGCTTCAATTAATCCAAAAATTACGGCTACGATGATTGATCTAGCTCACTTTAAGGAGCTTCGTGAAGAACGTCAAATTATGAGTGTTCCCGCAACGATGATTAATGGCGGCCCAGTTATTTTCGGGAGCCAAACTTTGGAACAACTGGTTGCGGCAGCCGAAGAGGCAAAGTAGGATTAGCGTAGGAGGATTTCTAAGATAAAATCTTAGGATCCTTTTTTAATTCTGATAAAATGTTCATGAGGTGAGAAAAATGGCAGATACTGATTATGATTTACTGCAAGCACAAGCACAAGCTTTAATTACCGGTGAAGATGACTGGGTTGCGATTACGGCTAATCTAGCAGCGCTCTTATTTAATTCTTTAGAAGAGGTTAACTTTGCGGGCTTTTACCGGATGAAGGACGGTGAATTAATTCTGGCGCCTTTCCAAGGGCAGGTGGCTTGTGTTCACATTCAACTTGGAAATGGGGTTTGTGGAACGGCTGCTCAACAAGAAAAGACGATCGTTGTTCCCAACGTTCATGAGTTTGCTGGCCATATCGCTTGTGATGCAGCGTCTAATTCTGAAATCGTTGTTCCGGTCTTTAAGGATGGTCGATTTTGGGGCGTCCTAGATATTGATAGTCCAAAACTTAGCCGTTTTAGCGAAGCTGACCAAATTGGTTTGGAAGGGCTTACGAAATTAATTTTTAATTAAGCCTTAGTGTTCATCAAAAAAATGGTGCTAAAATAAAAAGCGAAATTTTTTGA
The DNA here is from genome assembly GCF_013487845.1 of Lactobacillus sp. 3B(2020). Taxonomy (NCBI): domain Bacteria; kingdom Bacillati; phylum Bacillota; class Bacilli; order Lactobacillales; family Lactobacillaceae; genus Lactobacillus; species Lactobacillus sp. 3B(2020). The sequence continues at coordinate 814,792 of NZ_CP047410.1, forward strand.
AGGATACTGATTTATTATGGAGAATGATACAAGTCGTCGCCAGGATATTAATTTAGCGGTGATTACAGTTTGTTTAGGTTTAATTGTTGGTTGCTCGTCAATGCTATTAGGGGTGCTACTGGACACAGTGGAGCACCTTTTTTTAGGTTTTGTTGAAAATAATCAGATGCCGGTAGCGGTGAATGCTTTACCGAGTCGGCGATTAGTTTCGTTGATTATCGGGGGAATTATTAGTGCCGTGGTCTGGTATTTCTTACAAAGAAATTGGGAACCGGTTGGGATTAACGCCTCAATTAAAGGGAAACGAATGCCAGTTTTGCGGACGGCAATTCATGTTATGACCCAGATTTTCTACGTTAGTACCGGAGGATCTATCGGACGTGAATTAGCACCACGACAGGCCGGGGCAATGATTGCCGACAATTTGAGTCGCTCCTTTGATCGACATGGATGGTCAATTGATCCGGAAGACCGACGCTTACTAATTGCAGCTGCCGCTGGGGCCGGTTTTGCCGGGGTCTATATCTCCCCAATTACTGGGACTATGTTTTGTTTAGAGTTACTTTACAAAAAAATCAATTCCCGGTCGGTTGCCGTTAGTGTGACAATGTCATCAATTGCGACGATGGTTGGTTCAATTACGAAGGGCTTTGTCCCTTATTATTTAACTGGGAATCGTCACTATGGCCTAGTTGTTATTCCTTTGGCAATTCTTTTAGGAATCGTGAATGGTTTCTTAGGAACAATCTTTAAAAAGTTTATTAAACTTGCTAGTCAATACCGGGTTAAGGGGAAAGCAATTCTTTGGCAACTTAGTTTAGTGGGGCTTTTAACTGGCCTGGTTGCAATGTTTTTCCCAGCGGTTTGTGGAAATGGCCGGGGTCTTGCTCAATTAGCGATGAATACAAACAGCTCAACAGGACTAAGTGGTGCCTTGTTGTGGTTAGTTTTTGGTTTTTTCGCTAAAGCCATTGTTACGCTTTTGACCATTAAAGGTGGGGGATATGGTGGAACGCTAACCCCATCAATTGCAATTGGAGCATGTATCGGTGTTTTGCTTGGAGTTGTCTATATGGCGGTCGTCCCCGGGGTAACGCTGGCTCAATGTGCTGTCTTAGGAGCTGTTTCACTATTAGCAGCTTCACAACAAGCTCCCTTAATGGCCCTGTTTATGATTTTTGAAGTCTGCCACATGCAATATTCAGCTTTGCTTCCGCTTGGATTAGCAGTTGCTGTTTCAATCTGGGTTTCGAAGCAAATGCAAAAGTAATTAAGAAAGTGGTTATGAAGCTTTTGTTATAGGATACCTTGCCAACGCTTCTTGAAGATGCTAAACTGTAATAGTCAATCTAATGGAGAGTTGGCAGAGTGGTAATGCACCGGACTCGAAATCCGGCGAACCCATGTTGAATGGGCGCGCAGGTTCAAATCCTGTACTCTCCTTTATAAATGAGTAATATGGAGTTACGATGAGTAACTTAAAAATCGCTAAACCTTATTAGATCAAGGGTTTAGCGGTTTTTCTTTTTATTTCAAAAGACTTATAAAGCAATATAGAGTTACGAAGCCTGCACACAAAATGCACACAAAAAAGCACCCCGTGAGAGGTGCTTCTGATTATAGGTTCTCCAGTGCTTTAATGATTTGCTTATCAGTCTGGTCCTTGTATTCATCAATCAGATAAGCATAGGTGTTGGCCGTAGTCTTAATATTTGAGTGTCCTAGTCGCTTGCTGATGGCGTAGATATCAATTCCATTTGCGAGCAGAAGCGCCACGTGGCTGTGTCTAAGGCTGTGGAAGTGGAAGTTACGTTTAGTTATCCCGACTGACCCTAAGATCGTTCGTAGCGTCCGATTGACGGCCCCAGAGGTAGGAATCGTGCCATATTGGTTAATGTAGACCATCGTGCTACTTGTAGCTTCTCGCAGTTGCCGTAAAATACTTATTAGCTGCGGATTGATCTTGATCTTACGGACCGAAGAAGGATTTTTAGTCGGCTTGAACTCGTGCTTAACCGCATCCCACGACTTATCGATATTGATAGTTTGGTGTAAGAAGTCGATATCCTTCCATGTTAAGCCTTGAATCTCCGACAAGCGCATCCCCGTATAGATCGCCGTAATAATCATGTAGCGAGAAGTAAAGTGGGGATTTAAGCCTGCTCGGGTAGCTGTAAGCAGTTTTTGAATCTCACTAAGGTTCAGATACTCGACTGCCACGACACGCTTCTGATTGGCGACTAGGGCCACGCCTTGCGTAAAGTCCTTAATTAAGTAGTCGTCAAGGATAGCTGACTGCACGCATGCCCGGATAAAGCCATTAATCTTTTGGACTGACGAGGGAGCGTGGTTGGCGCCATACCAGTTTATAAAGGCTTGATATTCTGTCCGGGTGATCTTCTTAATATCTTTCTTGCCAAAAAAATCTAAGATGTTCTGTTGAGTTGTCCGATATCGGACCATCGAAACATCAGATACTTTAGGTGCCTTATAAGTATCAACCCAGTGGACGTAGTAATCATATAAGGAGATCTCACGCTCGATATTAACCCCTTGATTTAATTTGGCCTCCTGCTCGGTTGCCCACATCTGGGCTAAGCGCTTGGTCTTAAACCCGGCTTTTGATTTGGAATGACGCTTGCCGTCTGTATCCATCCACTGGATTCGGGCTTGCCAAGAGCCACTACGCTTTTTAATTTGTGCCATATTATTATCCCTCCATGTATGCTAAAATGAAGGAGTTATATGGGGTCCAATCTATATAACTCCTAGCTCTCCACCTTACCGTAGGTGGGGAGCTTTTTTATTCCCAGCCGTTTGCTTTTGCAATGCTTTCTTGCATCTGCTGGGTCTGAGCAATTACATCTGGATCACCTTCAAAACTTCCAGTATCATTACCAGTTTGATAAATTGTGCCACCTTGCGACGGGTGAGCGACGTAAACCTTTTCACCGTCAGCAGTGGTAAAGCTATAAGTTTGGCTAGTGCTGCTGGTATTACTAGTATTACTTTGCTGAGTTGCGTTGTTTTGAGAAGCGGCTTTCGTGCTCTGTGCCGTTGAATTTGAAGCAGTAGCCTTTGACTTGTTAAGACGAGCTTGATCGGCTTTGCTAATTTTCTTGCTTACTTTATAAGTCTTGGATCCAATTACTTTGAAATCCGGATTTTCAAAAGTTACCCGAACTGGATTGGTATTGTCCAAAGTAAAGATCATAACTGCTTTAACCGTCTTTCCCGGCAGAAGCTTGTTATTCAAGCCATCTTCGTATTGCTGAAGTGGATCATCGCCGTTTTCATCTAAAGCGACCATGCCGGGATCAAGTTCTAGATCCGAAGTAGAGTTCTTCTGGTGGGCATGAACCACCATATAGACATTAGATGGATCCATCTCTTTTGTTGAATTGTTGGTGACATCACAGTAAAGAACTAGAACTTTCTTACCTTGATCTACTGAATCACGGACTTCCCACTTGGTAAATTTGTAAGTTTCGTTACCAGCATCAAAGACATTATTCTTATAAGTCCACGTTCGTTCAGAAGCGTTTGGATCTGGCTTCACTGATGATGATTTTTTAGTTACGCTCGATGAACTAGAAGTTTGGGATTTAGAAGAATTATTGCCACATCCAACTAAAGTAATACTACACGCAATTACGGCAATCCCCGATAGTATCTTTTTCATATTATCTCCTCCAAAGAGAATTAGTTACTCTTGCAGTTTGACATGTAGTGCCAAATGAAGAACATTGCCCCAATAATTAAAATGAGCCACGCCCATACTTGTAAATCTTCGTAAAAAGGCACCCATTAACCAAGCGATGATCGAAATGATTAATCCAGCAATATCGCCACCCATCTTCTCGCTCTTTCGAGTCGCTAGGTAAACAATCCCAACTACAATGTACAAAATGGCAACCATTACGCCAGAAGCAACACTATGTGAGTTATTAGCAGCAATTGCATTTCCTAAGCCAGCGACCATAGACTGGAAGAAAATAATTACACCTAAGACAATCATAATAATTCCTAAAACCAATTTTGTAGTTTTCATAAAACCCTCCGAAATAGCAGCTTTTAACGTCGATCAGTTTTTTGGACGTAAATATGTAATGTATCTGAACTCATGCTATAATTAAGTCCAGATACAAGACGAAACTAAGCACTAGCCACTAACCACCTTGGCTAGTGCTTTTTTGTATGTTACAGAATTGAAGTAACTTGTACAGCTTTGCCTAATATCCGAGCAGGATGGCTATCGTCAACTACCATCGGCTCATACTCGGGATTATCAGGGAGCAAGATAATCGTTTCCCCAACTTTCTTGATCCGTTTGAGGGTCGCTTCTGTGTCTTCGGTAAAGAGCACTGCCGCTATTTCACCGCTTTCTACGTCTGGCTGCTGTCGGATAAGGACGAGCGAGCCGTTAGGGATTGTGGGCTTCATACTATCGCCTTTTGCTCGCAGGTAGAAAAGATTACCTTTAGGAAGATTAGCCGTTGGTTGATCAACGTAAGAATCGATATTTTCTTCTGCTAAGATAGGTTCTCCGCAGGCTATCACTCCAAGCAATGGTATTCGAGTAAAATTGACAATCGGCGTAACGTTTTCGGCTAAGATATCGTCACCGATAATTTCGCTAGTTTTTACTCCAAAAAGTTTCGCCATGATCGTCACTTTGTCCATCAAAGGCTTATTACGCCCAACTTCCCAGGCGGAAATAGAATTAGGAGATACGTTCAAAATCTTCGCTAAATCGTTTTGCGTATAACCATGATCCTTACGAAGGCGTTTAATGTTTTCTGCTAACGTCATTTAAAGTCACCTCCTTTCTACATATAGTATTGTACCAAAAATTGAACCTCAAGTGTACTGAAATTGTACATTTTATTTAAAAAAATATACTTGAAGTAGTTGAAACTACACTTCAAGTGTGTAATAATAAAATCATCAAGCGAAGGGAAGGAGGAATAAGAATGCAAAAGTACACAATCAAAGCGGCACGAATTCGCGCAGGATTTACTCAACGAGAAGTAGCTCATAAGCTGCACATGAATGTGCAGACATTCATGAGAATTGAGAACGGGAAATCCTACTTTAGGATTAATTCCGCTGCAAAATTTGCAGATATTGTTGGAATTGATTTTGACAATATCATATTTTTTTAATGTAAACTACACTTGAAGTGTACAAAAGGAGAGATGAACAAATGCAAGATAAGCTACGTGTTCAAATTGACCATGCAGGTCAACGAAACACAATGAAAAGCTTTCGGCATTTTGAAAGCCCGTACTATCGGAAACCCAAACCAAAAGCTAAACCAATTAAGCAAATTGGGTTCAAAAAGGACCAACAGTCAGATAGGAGGTGATCAAAATGTCAGTTCTGTTGGAAATCCTAAAGTCCGCCACTCCTGCGGAAAGGCAGGAAGCGGCAAAAATGCTGAAACCATATCTCACTGTGGAAGAGAAGCCCCAGAAACCGCTACGGTTCCTTAGCACTAAGGAATTTAAAGCTCGCCTTCCACGACAGAAGAACGAAGCTTGGATCAGAGATGTTCTCCTAGAGCGAGAACCGATCCTTAAACAGTGGGTTTATGGTCTGCACGGCGGGAAAGGAGTCAAAGTTAGATTTGACCCCGCTGCAGTGGATTGGGTGCTAGAGCACCGGCATGAAATTGATTGGAGGGGATGAGGTGGTAAAAGCAATTATGTATACAGCACTAGGATCACTGATGACCTGGTGCTGGTTGATGGGTCACAACTACTTGTGGCACACATTAGGTTTTGTCTGGGCGGCGGTATTCGCCGTTGATATTGTAAGGTTCGCTTTTCCGAGGAGGAATTAAATATGAATAAGTTAAAACCACCATTGTTAATGCTTTCAGGTTACGCCATCACCAAACTTCCCGAAAATAATGGGTGGTGGAATTTAGTGGCACTGATCGGTTTCGTTTATGTAATGGACAATTGTTTTCAATAAAAAAAGGTTCTAAGTAGCGGCAACTGCTTAGAACCAAAAATAAAAACTATATACGAGGTAATTTTAACATGAATCAGAAGTTATATGATTGGCTGTCTGAAAAAAGGCAGGACGAAATTTATATGAAAAATCACATTCTCGAACACACAAAAGTTGGGGAATACGATCGATTGATCGAACGGCGATTAAATGAGCAGTACGCATTGATTGATGCCTTTAGCCAAGAAATGCTAAGAGCAGCCGGAATTGCAAAGGGGGTTATCTAACATGAATTTATTTGAATTGAATGATATTTACCGCCAGTTATCCCAACGGGATGACTTGGATCCAACAACCTTAATCGACTCCCTTAAAGCGATTAAGGACGACCGGGAAGTCAAGTTAGAAAACCTGGCAACTTGGGCTGACCAACTAAAGTCCGAAATTGGATTTTTAGAAGAAAAGCAAAAGTTGTTCCGGGGCGAACTGACTTACCGCCGAAATAAATTAAGGTGGATCAAGCAGTACATCACAGATGTGATGGACGATGCCGGGATTAAGAAAATTCAAACGGATAATCACCTGTTATCAACAAGGAACTTCAAAGCGTCCACGGTGGTGGATGATGTCGATAAGTTGCCGAGCGAACTTGTGACTGAGGAAGTCACAATTAAGCCCGACAAGAAAGGGATTTACGACCGCTTAAAAGAGGGCGATGAAGTGCCAGGGGCGCATCTGGAGCCGAATCGGAATGTGGTTATCAAATAATGTTCCAATTACGTGATTATCAATTAGAAACCATCAATCGCATCACCAATTCGATGCGACAGGGGAACAAACGAATTATTGTCCAACAGCCACCTCGTACGGGCAAGACGGTCATCATGGCCGAAATCGCCCGGCGGACAACAGCTAAAGGGAATAATGTTTTATTCATCATTCACCGCAAAGAAGTTCTTGACCAAGCTCGGCAAACCTTTGGATTGCAAGGGGTGGATCCAAACTACCTGCAAATGGGGATGGTTCAAAGACTCAATCGGCATATTGATCAGATCAACGAACCACAGTTGATTCTGATTGACGAAGCCCACCATAGCTTGGCTAAGTCTTACCGGAAGATTATTGATGCCTTTCCACAAGCATTTATCTTGTACTTTACGGCCACCCCGATTCGGACGGGGCATGACCAGATGGACCAAATCGCAGATGATTTGATCCCGGGTAAGACGATTGAATGGTTACAGGCTCATCACTTCTTAGCTCAGTTTAAATACTTTGGACCGACTGGGATTGATGATTCAAAGCTAAAGAGGCAAAGCGGCGAATATACCGCCGAGAGTATTGACCAAGCCATGAATAAAAAGATTTACGGCGAAATCGTTGATCAATACTCGAAACTTGCTAAAGGCAAGCAAGCGGTGGTTTACTGCCATTCAATTGAAAGCGCAAAGCGAGTAATGGATCAGTTTCGGTCCAGGGGAATTACCGCTGCGGAAGTTGATGGTGAAACCAACCCGGAAACCCGCGATCGGATTGTGCAAACTTTCCGGGATCAGCAAATTATGATTCTGGTAAATGTCAATCTCTTTACCGAAGGGGTTGACCTGCCAAATATTGATTGCGTGATTATGGCTCGGCCAACGTGTTCACTGGCATTGTACTTGCAATTCTCGATGCGTTGTCTAAACCCCCGAGAAGGCAAAACCGCGATCATTATTGATCATGTAGGCAACTTCAAGCGCTTTGGTTTACCGAACGCCAAACATGATTGGCAAGAAGCGATCGTCACCAAGGATAAGCGAAAGTCAAAAGGGGGCGGAATTGATATTCCGCCAATTGTCCAATGCTCATACTGCTTTGGGACTTTCTACCGCAAGGACATGGTCGATCAGTATTGCCCGCTATGTGGGCAGGAGTTGACCACTAAGCAAAAAGATTTTGTAGTCGTCAATGAGGACTTACAAGAAATTAAAGAGAACGAAGCTGTCAAGAAACGTCGGCAAATGGTCGAAGCAATTCTTAACAGTGAAGTATCAAACAATGTACAGCACAAAGAGCTGTACGAATTAAAGACGTTAAAGGAATTTCAAGCCTACGGTAAGGCACATGGTTACAAACCAGGCTGGGCCTACTACCGTTGGAAGAACAGGAGTAATGGGTAATGTTTGCATTTCCAGAAGACAAACCACGGAAGCCGAAGATTGAACCACATTATTTCTTCATCTACGGCAAACCAATGACAGGGAAAACTTTCTTCGCAAGTTATTTCCCGCATTCATTCGATTTAAACACCGACAATAACGCCGAGCAAAGTCGGATTCCTTATAAGAGTCTGTTGATTGGCGAAGATGGGAAGCCAGTTAAAGACGTGATTGGTCGGATTGACGACTTTATCAAGGCGTTATCAGAAACGACTTTTCAAACGATTGTTATTGATACGATTGAAGACTTGGCATCAGCAGTCGAAAAACAAGTAGCTGAGGATGCTGGCGAGAAGTTTATTGGTGATGGCCGGTTAGCGTACGGTAAAGGTTCAAGCATGGTGAAAACCATCATTGAAAATCTAGTGCTTGAACTTAAAGCGCTAAAGGTGAATGTAGTTTGGTTAAGCCGTGAAGAAACCAAAACCGATATTGCAGCTGGAACAAGTGAACCAGTACCGGCGCTAAAGCCAAAGTTTTATAACATTGTAGCCGGTAACTGTGATGTAGTTATTCATACCCAAAAGTTTGGGAAGGACACCTATACTCGGACCGTTGAAAACAAACGAGCAAAGTACAAGCCGGATGATATTACCGATCCAAAGATCCGACAATTACTCGAATCTTGCGATGGGATGTTTGATTAATGACCAGTAAGTATTATTACTGGCGAAACTGGACGCCAGGGCCGCCACCTAAGCAGATCATTGATCACACTCATCAGCCAATTGATTACAATTTAAAACTTTGGGCTGAAGCTAAAGTATCAACCAAGCAGATCGGCGATCAATACTACTTTATCGATAGTCGTGGGAAGCAGTACCGAATTGATTATCAATGGTATTGCTTAATTCGGCAGATGGATCGGAATGATTACAACATGTATCATCGTTGGTTTCGAAATGAGATCCATTTCGCTGATGAAGATAAGCGGTGGACCTTTTTCAAAATGCCTGACCAACGCAATGTTGACGATTATCGGTTAAAGATAATCAAGCCCTATCTGACGAACCTAACAGTTAAGCAACGCCAACTTTACGAGGAATTAGCGATTGGTTATAAGCAGACCGAAATCGCTGATAAAAACGGCGTTACTAAAGCGTCAATTTATAACGCTAAGCAAGGCTTAATCAAAAAACTACGCAAAGAACTATTAAATCATGGAGGAATTTACTAATGGGATTACAAAGTGCATATCAAAACGCAATGAAGAACTGGGACGCAAAGAAGGACAGTGTTAATAAGACAGATGACATTCCCGCAGGGGAATACCAAGTCATTTTGGACAAGGTAGAACACCCAACGTTTAAATCTGGGTGGGATTGCCTGCAATTTACGATGCAGGTAATCAAAGGTGAGTTTGCTGGACGCAAAGAGTATATCCGCTTGAGTCTAGCCACGACAACTAAAGCCGGCAAACCAATGCCAGACTTTGTAGTCAACCGGGCAATTCGGACAATTGACAAGGTGGCAGCAGAAGTTGGTCTCCACTTAACGCCAAACGAATTTCCAGACAATGAGACCGATGCCTATGAACGGCTGGTAACGGCCTTTAAGCCGTATGAAGCTAAGCCTTTAGCTATGAAGATTACTGTTTCTGAAAACAAAAAAGACCCCGACAACCCTTACCGGAACTACGACTTCGGCCCTGGTGAACAAATCAATAAGCCAATCGCTGAAACCAACGAAGAAATTGCAAAGGCGGTTGAAGGAACGATGGGCGATACGACGACGGTCGATGATGAAAAATTACCGTTCTAAAACTAATCAGGCAGTGTCCTAACCACCGGGCGGGTGGAAGGCCCGTTAGGAGAAATTGGAATGGAAAATTTAGTTAATTATGCCAAACGGTACGCTGAGCAAGGATTCAGCGTCATTCCGACAATTGGCAAAAAGCCGCTGATTAAGTTTGCCGATAAACCGGCTTTAACGCCAGCGGAAATCGTAAAATTTTGGGATCACCATCCATTTGCCAATATTGCTTTAAAAACCGACCAATTCTTTGTAATCGACGTTGACCGGCACGAGGACGGGGATGATGGTACGGCAAGCATTAAGCAATTAAATCATCCTGAGTGGTTTAATACCTTGTGCCAGAAAACAGCCCACGATGGGTTCCAATTTTTTTTCAAGAAGCCAGCAGAACGAATCAGCCAGAATATCGGCTTCCTACCGGGGGTCGATATTAAAGCCCACCCCAATAATTATGTGGTGGTAGCTCCGAGTGTAATTGATGATAAAGTCTATCAATGGCTAAATCGTAAGCCAATGATCGAACCGTGCGAAGAATTGATCCAGTTGATCGAAGCTAAGAGCAAGCCGACAATGAGCCAGCAAAAGCTTAAAACGTACCGACCAACCGGGCGAAATACAACTACTGAGCTGTTTGAACAGATCGCTAATGGTTTAGGCCCAACTGGCGGGAGGAATAACGCTTTAGCAGCTTTTGCTGGTGGTCTACTGTTTCGGAGCGTTGAGCCGGAAGTGGTGTTAGAGCTGTGCCGGATTGCTAATCAGCGTACTGAATACAGTCTTTCGGATAACGAAGTAGTAACAACTGTTAATTCAATGATTAAAAAAGAAATTCGAAGGCGAGGTGAAGTAAGTGAGTGAAGATAAAGTGGTGCCTTTTGATAAAGAAGCCGCGGAAGAGTTAAAAGCGCTAAGTGATGCTGATGACTGGGGACTCAAAACTAACAAAAATGGTCAGATTGTTAATAAAAGCATTGTCAACATGGAAATTATTTTGGAACGGGATCCACTATTAACAGGAACTTTTCGCTTTAATGAATTTACCGCTGAAACAGATGTGGTTAAAAGTAATTCCGAATTGATGTTTAAGAAGGGACAACTGATTGATGCTTATGTCGATCAGCTCGCTTCATACGTCGAAGGAAAGTATGGGGTACTGTTTGATAACCAGAAGATCCGGAGTGCAATTGTGGTGATTGCTATGCGCCACAAATACAATCCAGTTCAGGACTATCTCAAAAAGGCGTATCAGAGTTGGGATCACCAAGAGCGGTTAAAGCATGTTATGACAGATTATCTAGGTGTTGAAGATTCCGAAGTAACCCACTTAACCACAAAAGTTTATTTTACTGGAGCGGTGGCGAAAGCCTTTAACCCGAAAACTAAGTTCGACTTTGTGATGGACTTAGTCGGTGGCCAAGGGGCAGGGAAGACTTCCTTTCTCCAAAAAATTGCCCCCTTAGGCTACTATACCGATCAGTTTTCAACCTTTGACAATAAAGACGATTTCGCAGTCATGCGTCGAGCTTTAATTGTTAATGACGATGAAATGACCGCTACTAACGCTGCTAGTTTTGAAGTGCTAAAAAAGTTCGTCACTTTGCAGGAATTTGAATACCGGAAACCATATGGTCACCAAGCGGAGCGGTTTGATAAAAATTTTGTCATGGCTCGAACTACGAACGAATTATATTACTTGAAGGATAAAACCGGTGAACGGCGCTTCTTACCGCTCCACGTTAGCAAGAGCGCCCAGAAGTATCACCCAGTTACCGATTTAACTGATGAATACGTGCAACAGCTTTGGGGCGAAGCCATGCAATTGTATCAAGAGGGATTCAGTTTCGTCTTAACCCCTGAACAGGAGCAGATGTTAAATGACCACCGGCGCAACTTTATGTACACCGATGCGTTGGAAGATCGGATTGATGAAGCTTTGAGTAATCAATTTAAGAATCGGAAATTTATTTCAAATGACGCGCTTAGTTTAGCAGTTGCTTCTGGTGTGGACCTAGTTAAAAACCGAAAAGTCGCCAATCAGATCACCAATATTATGGTTAATCGGTTTGGGTTTAGGAAAGCACGAAGAACTATTAACAATGAAACCAAACGTGGTTTCGAACGTTAATGACAGTAATGACGGTAAAACACCCTTACTGTCATTACAATAAACGCCGATATAAAGGCGTTTTAACCTCAAATAATGACAGTGACAGTAAATATTAATAAAAAATATATTTAGTAGTAGGTATATATAGAACAGCGCCGAAAAAGTTGGGCGGAAAAACGGGGGTTACTGTCATTAGAAGGTAGCGAAACGTTGGTATGTAGGCAAAAACAGCAATGACAGTAGGCAATTTTTAGTGTCATTAACCGTCACTAACTGTCACTGGGAGGAATAAAAATGAATCGAATTAAGCAGCTTAGGCAAGAAAGGGGTTTGACCCTGCAACGAGTCGCTGACGAGTTGAGGGTTGGAAACAATACTATTAGCCGTTACGAAACAGGAAAGCGAGAACCTAAATTATCAACTTGGAAAAAGCTTGCTGACTTCTTCGGAGTTAGCATTCCATATCTTCAGGGAATCGAATCTAAAAAATGCAACCTTTGTCGGGAACCGTTTCACCAAGTAGCTTTTGAACCTACCTCAAAGATGAAAATCTTATATTTAAATTGTGAATATTGGTTAGTTATTGAGACAGATTCAATTTTTGTGAAAGGGGGACTTTTGGCGCCAATCTCCAACTGCCCCTGGTGTGGTCGTAAGTTAAATGAGGAGTGAATCAAAAATGACAATTGAAGAAGCTAAAGCAAAATTACGTAAAGCCTACTATCTGATTGAAGAGGTTAATTACACCATCGAGGATGAGTTTAATGGCGATCCGGATGACTTGAAATATGTCTACCGTGAGTTAGATGACGCTATGCTCGCCTTAGACGTGGCTGATGATGATATTGATATTGAATTACTACACGAAAGGGAGAATTAATCATGAATCTTGAAGCTTTAAGTCGGGAGTTGCCTTTTGGATATCAAGCCCAAGGATACTACGAAGGAAGCGATTTAAATGAAGTTGGCTTCTTTAAAGATGATTACTATCTTGGTGATATCAGAAAGGAAGATGGCAAATGGCAATTCTATCAAGGATTAGGAGCTATCTTTAAAGCTGAAGAGATGGCCGGATTAATAGCAGCACTCAAGGTAATCAAGGACTACATGGAGGAAAACTAATGAAAAAAGAAATGTATGTTATTAACAGTGATGAAATCAAAGAAGTTTTAGAGGATATTTCGGAAGCAGTAAATAAGCACGACGGGGGAGATATAATTGCCGTTGCTTCGGCAATGTATTTAGAACTTATCTTAATGGCTAAAGGTAACGAAGTTGATTTCGAAGTTCTTAGCCATGACGCCTTAAAGATCGCTAAAGAAATTCTAAAAGTAAGTGGGATGGAGTAGCAATTATGAAAAACAATCAAACAACAACCAAAGATTGCTCTTTCTGTCAATCACCATACAATGCTGTTGCTTTTGAGACTGGCGAAAGTGTGCAATGTAATTACGAGAATGGTCAACCAGTCATGCTGTTTAGTGATGACGGAATCGCAGGGAATTGCTTTACGATGCCGATTAAGTATTGTCCGATGTGTGGAAGGAAACTAAATGATTAATAGGATTGATATTAAAGGCGACAATATCGATAAAATCTCGATGGATATTTTCGAAGCAGTCAAACGGTATGAAGGGACAGATGTAGTAACGGTTGCTTCGGCAATGTATCTGCAACTTCTTTTAATGGCTAAAAGCACTGAAACTAATTTTGAAAATCTTAGCAATGTCTCACTGGACATTGCTAAGCAAATCCTAAAGAAAGCTGAAATAGACATTGAGGGGAACTATCAACTAATCGATGTTAATAAAAAGCTTCACTAGAGGTGAACTAAATGATTAAAGTAAAAACGTTTTGGGATGAAGTTAATAAATATGTTGCTGAAGTTGTAAACCATGGCGGTAAAGTCGTTGACATTAATTTTAGTGCCGATGATGCAGGAGCTTATTATTCCATTATTGCGGAGGTGCAGAAGGATGAATAACAAGTTGAAACTTAACGTGAGAACAATCTTTGCTCTCGTTGTCGCCTTACCTATATTTGTTATTTTTTGGGTTTTTACCGCAGTCATCGTTATCTTATATCCATATTGTAATTTAATCTGCTGGATTGCTAACGGTCACGGAGTTAGTTTCCGAGATTACTACAATTTATCATCGCCTTTGGGACGGTAACTGTATATGAAAATTTTGGACGTCTGTTGTGGTAGTCGCATGTTTTGGTACGACAAGCACGAGCCACACACAACTTACTGTGATATTCGACAAGAGAAGAAAGACTTACCCAGCGGTCATCATATTGATGTTGATCCAGATGTCGTAGCCGATTTTCGCTCACTCCCCTTTGCTGACTGTACTTTTGATAACGTGATTTTCGATCCACCACATTTACTACATGCCGGCCCTAAATCGTGGCTAAGAGCCAAATATGGAGTACTTGATCCTAAGGTATGGAAGGATGACCTAAAACAAGGATTTGATGAGTGCCAGCGAGTTCTTAAATCAACTGGAACGCTTGTTTTCAAATGGAATGACGACCAGATCCCGTTTTCCAAAGTAATCAAGGTGTTTGGCCAACAGCCAATCTACGGTGATCGGCGAGGTAAGACACGGTGGGTAGTTTTTATCAAGAAAGGAAAATAAATAAAAATGAATTTTGAAGAATTACACAAGGCATTATTGGATTGGGCTAAGGATCGTAATCTTTTGGACGCTGATCCTCATATTCAGTTTTCTAAGATTGTGGAAGAACTTGGTGAAACATCGGCTGCTTATAACAAGCACCATCATGATGACCTCTTAGACAGCGTCGGAGATCTGCTAGTGACAATTAGCATCTTCTGCCACCAGTTAGGTATTGATCCAGTTGACTGCCTTAGCATGGCCTACGAAGAAATTGCTGACCGGACAGGTAAGACCATCAATGGCAGTTTTGTAAAGGATACCGATTTGCATGGCTAACCCCGAAACGAAAATTCAAAACGAAATTCGGATCGCCCTATCTGCTCACCAGTGCACCGTTTTCCGGACTAATGTAGGGAAAGTCCGGCTATCTGATGGGCGGTGGTTTGATACTGGACTACCAAAAGGTCACGCTGATTTATACGGCTTTAGATGGTCAGATGACCAAGTTTTTTATATCGAAGTTAAAACCAAAACAGGTAAACCCCGACCAGACCAGATTAAATTTCACCAGTTTCTCCAGCAGCATGGTGTCATCCATGGCATAGCCAGAAGCGCTGAAGAAGCCGTGAAGATCATAAAGGAAGGATTGGTGGGATATGGGTATTAATAATTACTTAAAAGGCAGGTGGAGATGATGAATTTTAATGCTGATTTGTCGCTGTCAAAAGCGATTGATAATTTAGAAGCCGAATACGGGGTTTTCAGCGCTAAAGACTTAAAGCTGGAAGATGTAGTACCGGCTGATGATCCGGACTATCAGATCATTTTACGGGTTCGCCAGGGGACTACTGGAGATCTGAATAACGAAAGTCAAATCAACCGGCTCAAAAAGTTAATGGCAATTGATACGCGGATAAAATTTTTGGCTAAAAATCTAGAGTGTAGCGAGAGTGCGATCTCACATCTTTTTACTCAGCGACCAGACTTAGTTAAGCTACGCCGACGCTACAAACATGATTACACCCGTATCATCGTAGTTGATAGTCAAAGTGGCAGGAAGAAGATTTATGACACACCGCATAGAGCCGCTAAGGCGATGGGAATTAAGACGGATCGGTTGAAGTATCTACTTACCACTCGAAACAACCCGCCACTTGTCTATGAGCATCTGCAAGCTAAGCGGTATCTTTGGTACAAATTAGACGGAGGTTTAATGTGAGGAAGCGAATTGCAATTACGCTAGTGTGTCTGGTTTTAATGCTGTTAGCCCTGACCAGTTCTGGTCCAGACATTCAATATTTTTCGGTGGTGTCACTTTTTCTGATGTTTATTGCAACGGGGTGGTAATCATGACATTGTTTCCGAAAGTTAATACTCAAAGGGTAGCTGACCAAGTAAGTGATTTTTTCCTTTGTGATGATTTTGAGCATCCCCGAAATTACTCACGGATTGTGAGACGGGCAAATGTCATTATGGGTCTGACTGGTGATAGTGGCGATGTTACTGGCATTCGGGGTTCGGCTCCAGGTAATGTAGCGGAAAATCGGCTTATCGAGAATGACGAGTATTACCGGGCTGAAATTGTGGTTAAGCAGGCAATTAATGCTTGCTCAACCCGAAGCCGAATAATTTTGACTGAACGATATGTAAATCATTCTAAAGTATGGATGATTCAACGATTAATCAATCTAACTGGTAATGACAGCTATCAAAAAGCCGATCGGTTGGCTCGACTTGAATTTGCGGATGCCATTGACGCAGTTAAAGATAAGTTCCTAGTCAGCGATGAGCTGATTCCGAGCTTTCTAAAAGAGGAGGAAAGCAGGATGAAAACAGGACGAGAGCAGGATGAGAAATAACCTAAAATGGTAACGTGAAGAGATAGCAGTGGTAACCCGGTTGGCCTTTGCCAAGGTTCAATTCCTTGGCGGGTTATAGGCTAGATTAATATCTGGCCAGTGAAGATTTTTCCTTGTTATTATTTTTCAGTCCACCTTGTGTGGGCTTTTTTTACATAAGGGGGTGAGTGGTATTAGTAAATTAACGCAAAAACAGCAACGCTTCGTGGATGAGTACCTAATTTCTGGGAATGCCACTCAAGCGGCAATCAAAGCTGGATACTCCAAAAAGACGGCTCGAAAAATTGGTCAAGAAAACTTAACAAAACCAGACATCAAAGCAAAAATCGATAAACGTAACGCTGAAATTGAGTCTGAAAAGATTATGACCATGAAAGAAGTTATGCAACGGCTAACAGCAATTGCTCGGGGCGAAACGACCGAAGAACAATTAACCAATAAAGGCGATGTAGTTAAGATGTCAGCCAAGACTTCCGATCGGATTAAGGCGATGGAATTAATCGGGAAACGCCATGCAGCATGGACAGACAAAAAGGAAGTTAGCGGTAATTTAGACATTCAAATTGGGATCGGTGATTACGATGACGACGATTAATCTAAGTTTCCCCAAGCCCCAGAAAGTCTTTAATCGGCAAATTTTCGATAGCTTATTTGACTATGATCATTTTGTTGAAGTCTGGTATGGCGGTGCTTCTTCTGGTAAATCACATGGTGTAGTTCAAAAAGTGGTGCTAAAAGCACTGGGGAAGTGGAAGCATCCCCGTAAAGTGCTATGGTTGCGAAAAGTCGATCGAACTATTAAGGATTCAATTTTTACTGATGTTCTCGATTGCTTGAGCACTTGGCGCATCCTTCCACTTTGTAAGGTCAATAAGTCAGATCGGACAATTACACTACCCAATGGCGCTACCTTTCTTTTTAAAGGGATGGATGATCCCGAAAAAATAAAATCCATTAAAGGACTATCAGACGTGGTGATGGAAGAAGCATCCCAATTTAATCAAGGCGACTACACACAGCTGACCTTGCGACTTCGTGAGCCTAAACATAAGAAACGGCAATTGTTCTGTATGTTCAATCCAGTTTCTAAATTAAATTGGACTTACAAGCAGTGGTTCGATGATGGGGTGGTTGTTGATCCGAAGCGAGTGGTCATCCATCAATCGACATACAAAGACAACCGGTTTTTGGATGAAGATAACATCAGGACAATCGAAAACTTGAAGATCACCAATCCGGCTTACTACAAAATCTACACTTTGGGTGAGTTTGCGACTTTAGATAAGCTGGTCTTCCCAACTTTTGAAAAACGGCGGTTAAACCTAGCGACACTGCGAGGCCTACCGTCGTTTTTTGGCTTGGACTTTGGTTATACCAACGATGAAACGGCCTTTATGCACGTTAAAGTCGATCAAGAACGTAAGATTATTTATGTAGTTGAGGAGTACGCTAAGCATGGCATGTTGAACTCAGATATTGCGCAAATCATCAAACAAATGGGCTATGCCAAGGAAATTATTACTGCTGATGCTGCTGAACCCAAGTCAATCGACGAAATCAAGCGGGACGGAATTTATCGGATTCGCCCTGCTAAAAAGGGCAAAGACAGTATTATTCAAGGGCTTGGCTTTATGCAACAATATCGAATCGTGGTTGATGATCGGTGTGTGAAGACGATTGAGGAGCTGGAAAATTACACGTATAAAAAGGATCGCCAAAGTGGTGAGTACACCAACGAACCAGTTGATGCTTATAACCACGAAATTGATGCAATCCGGTATGCTTTAAGTGAAATTAACGGTATGGCTTCACCAAAAGCCACAATGATGAAAAACTTTTATTTTTAAGGAGGTGTAAGTTTGACGGAAACAATTAATGGTAAGGGGCAAATCTTGCCGGGACACGTTTTTGTATATCCGAAGGGCGAACATATCGAGATGCCGGATTTGCTGTCGTTTATGCGGCGGAATATCCAGTACAGCAAGGATTACGCTGAAAACATGAGACTGTATACAGGCGATCACGAGATCTTGCATAAGCAACCCAATTTAGTTGGCCCAGACAATCGACTGGTGGTCAATTTGCCACATTATATTGTCGATACTTACAATGGCTTTTTCTCCGGGATCCCGGCTAAGATCACACTAAATGATTCAACCGACGAAGAAAATCAAGGCTTGCAAAATTGGAATGACACTAATTCTATTCAAGATAAATTGAATGAAATTAGTAAGCAAGTTGATGTTTACGGCCGAGCTTTTGCCTTTGCTTACCAGAATGAAAATTCCGAAACTAAGGTTGCCTACGCTTCACCGATGGAAGCCTTTATGGTTTACGACGATACAGTTGCTCAAGAGCCACTAGCTTTTGTACGTTACTGGAAAGATGTAACCAGTGGGATGTGGTGTGGGTCAGTTTATTATGCTGACGGCGTGGATAATTTCAAGGGTAGCGACTTGGAATCAGAATCTCAAACCAATCCTTATGGGCTAGTTCCGGCGGTGGAGTTCTTCGCTAATACCGAACGCCAAGGGGTTTTTGACAACGCCAAGACTTTAATCGACGCCTTAAATAAGGTGATGTCGCAGAAGTCAAACCAGGTCGAATACTTTGATCAAGCCTATCTTAAAATGCTTGGGCTAGACCTCGATAATGACGGTGACGGCAAACCCGACATTGATTTAGTTAATAATCGAGTGATTTATAGCCCGGACGCTAGCGCTAAGGACGCAGTGATTGATTTTATCGCTAAGCCAGACGGCGACACCATGCAAGAGCACATGATTGATCGGCTAATTAAGATGATCCATCAAGTGGCGATGGTGCCGGATTTAAATGATGAAGCCTTTGCTAGCAACTCATCGGGAGTAGCGATGCAATATAAGCTTCTCTCAATGCGTAACATGGCGGCGACAAAAGAACGTAAATTCCGCTACTCCTTACGGCAACTGTACCGAATTATTTTTAGCGTTGGTACTGTAGTGCATGATCAAGATGCTTGGCAACGGTTAGCGGTTGACATGAAGCGGAACTTACCAGATAACCTATCCGAAGAAGCTCAAACCGCTTCTACTCTCTCTAATATCGTATCTAAGCGGACCCAGCTTAAAGTGCTGTCAATTGTGGATGATCCCGACCGAGAGATTAAGCAGATGCAAGATGAGCAAGCTGAAACTACAAGGCTAGCCCGTGAAGCGGCAGATGCAATGCCTGACTTCCTAAAGGACGGTGAAGATGATGGCAACAAGTCAGTACTGGACACTAAGGAAGAAGAAGGAGCAGGAGTGGATCAAGCAGAATCTCGCTAACGATGAGCTTTTCGCTAAGCGACTAACCGCTTTTTACAACCAGGCAATCGCTGATATTAATACGACAATTCAAGTTGAAATTAATCGGGTCGGTGCTGACCAAGTTACTAAGATGGACGTCCAAGCCTTCCAGGGCAAAGCCCAAACAATCGTGGAAGAAGCTGAACAACGGCGCAAAGCCGGGGACCATGTGACTTACAGTGATTACACCAAAGAGATTAATCAGCGCTTGAAAGTCTACAATGCCACCATGCGGATTAACCGCTTGGAACACTTGAAATCAGAAGTTGGTCTGGACATGCTTCGGGCTAACTTGAAGGTTGATGCGGCGCTACGAGATAAGCTAGCTGGTGACTTCCAGAAAGAAGCTATCCGCCAAGCCGGGATTATGATGGATAGCGCTCAGCATTCTAAATGGACATCCCCAAAGATGGCAAAGATTATCATGGCTCAAACTAATGGGGCAAACTTTAGTCAACGACTATGGGCGAATCAAGATGTACTAAAGGCTAAATTAGACCAAGTTTTAGCGACTGGGCTGATCAGTGGCCAAGGTGTCCAAGTGATGGCTCGTCGCTTACGTGATCAAGTTAAAACTACGGTTACTAACCAAAGTTATGTCGTAGAGCGGCTAGCTCGGACAGAATCGGCCCGGGTGCAGGTAGCTGTACAGATGGACGCAATCAAAAAAGACGGGTTTAAGTATGTCGAGTGGATTGAAGAACTTAGCGCCTGCCCAACTTGCAAAGAGATTGGAGCACAAGACTTTGGCAAAGGCAAAGGTGTTTGGCCAATTGATAAAGTACCGTTAATTCCCGTTCACCCCAACTGCCGCTGCGGGATTGTTGAGTGGGTACCAGATGATTACTAGATTTTCGTCCGTTTCCGTGCTTGTCGTGGACGTTAAATAAGACCCGAGAATGGCTCCCAAGCCAGTAAATGCGAGTATATAGGAGGCTAATATGGCTGAAGAAAATCAAGACTTACAACCAGAACAAAATGAAGGAGTTCAACCTGAAAATGTGGATCCAAAGACGGAAGAACAACCAAAGGATGATCCGGTTGAAAGTCTCAAACAAAAGTTTCAAAAGCGAATTGATAAAGTGACGGCAAACAATGCGGGCTTAAAGACTGAAAATGAAGACCTCAGGGGGCAAGTTGAAACTTTAAGCCAACAACTCACTGACCTAAAGGCAGGCAAACTTACAATTAAGGATTTGCTAAGCCAAAGTAAGGAATCTGATGAAGATCAAGCTAAAGATGACCGAATTAAAGCTTTAGAAGCGGAACTTCAACGGACACATGATATCCAAGATACTCGTGACGCCTTCCGTGAAAAAGGTTTGCAAGTCCCAGATGAAATCATTGATCTGGTGGTTGTTAGTGACACTGAAAAAACCGTTAAGAATATCAATTCGATTGAAGCATTTGTAAATGCAATTCGTGACGACACAAAACAAGAAATGCTAAAAGGTACTACTCCACGGAATAGTGGCAAGACCGCAACGGCAATGACGAAGGCGGAAATTAATAAGATTTCTGACCCAATCAAACGGGTTAAAGCTATCCGTGAGAATATGGGCCTTTATCGCTAGGAGGTAAATAAAAATGGCAGAAAATAATTTAACTGTAACAACTGATTTAGTCCCTCAATCAATCGACTTTGTGGAACAATTCTCCGAAGGGATTGGCACTTTACTTCAAGTAATGGGCGTTACCCGGATGAAGCCTTTAACGGCTGGCTCCCAAGTCAAGGTTTACAAGTCTGAAGTTACCAAGGCAGATGGTAAGGTCGCTGAAGGTGAAGTTATCCCGCTTTCCAAGGTAACCCGGAAGTTAGCTAACACCTTAACTCTTGATTTTAAGAAGTACCGGAAGGCTACCACGGCAGAAGCTATCCAATCTGCCGGTGGGATGCAACCAGCGGTAATTGATACTGATAATAAGTTGCTTCGGGCAGTGCAAAAGGATGTCAAGGGTGAACTTTTTGACTTCATCACTAAGACAGATAGCAATAAGACTACGGCAACTGGCGAAGGGTTACAAAAGGCTTTAGCTAACGCTTTGGGCCAATTGGCAGTCAAGTGGGAAGATTACGACACTCAAACAATTGTTTTCTTGAACCCACTCGACCTTTACGAATACCTTGGCGACAAGCAAATGACGACTGAAACGGCCTTTGGCCTCCAATACTTGAAGAACTTCATGGGCTTTAACACGACGATCTTAACTTCAGCTGTCAAGCAAGGAACGTTAGTAGCTACAGTCGCTGATAACATCAACTACTACTATGCTGCTATTTCCGGTGCTTTGGGATCTGCTTTTGATTTGACCACTGATGAAACTGGTTTGATCGGGGTAGCTCATACTGCCAACTACGAAAACTTGACGGCTGAAACTGTGATTGTACTGGCTAACTTGCTAATTGCGGAACGTCTTGACGGGATTGTGACGGCAACGATTACCAAGCCAGCTGTAGCTAGTAAATAATGGCTGAAGTGCTTGATGAAGTTAAGACAATGCTTCGCATTAACGATAATGGTCAAGATGATTTACTCAACTTAATCATCACCAACACGGAGCGCAATCTTAACTTTAAGTTGCAAACTGAAACAGTCCCGGACGAGCTACGTTTTATTGAATTAGAAGTCTGCATCCGGCGCTTTAACCGCTTAAAGAACGAGGGCATGGCGTCATACAGCCAAGAAGGTGAATCAATCACCTTTAATAGTAATGATTTTGATGATTTTCTTGATGATTTAAATGAATGGAAGCGACGCAACCAGAAGGACATTGATTCTCTTGGCCACGTCGCTTTTATTAATGCTTACGGTGGTGATAGTCGTGCGAATGACCAGCAAAATCAATTTTTATTCGGAGGCCAGTCGGCAGTACAACCCGATGACCCACAAATACGAAGGTGATACCCCACTGGTATTCTCAACCTTTGGCAATGTGACGGATATCGGGGTTAATCGGTCGGTGGAAGTCTTTGGTAAGTATGACCAGCAAGCCAAAGTGGTTCGATTGCAATCGCCGGTTACTGTAAGCTGGGCGTACCTGACTATTGACGATCAGCCGACAAAGTACCGGTTACGGACTAGCCGGGCAGTTTTAAAAGGAAACACTTTGATTGTGGGGGAAGGCTAATGACAAAGATTAGCATTCGGATGACTGGTGATAAAGAATTACTAGCCGCTTTGCGAAAGCGACCGGTCTTAATGGCTAATTCGGCGCGTAAGATTGTCGATCGCAATGGACGCCAATTAAGGGCGCAAGCCATGCAAAATATGGCTTCCACATACAATGCTGGGTATTCTAAGGGGGATACTAAGCGTAGCGTCGATGTGGCCTTTAGCCAAGCCGGTTTAACGGCCACAGTTGCTCCACATACGGATTACTTCCCCTACTTGGAATACGGAACTCGCTTTATGAGTCCTCGTCCAACACTCAAACCCGCCTTCGCATATCAGCGGGTAAAATTTGTAAATGATCTGCGAAAACTAATGAAGTGAGGTGCTAGAAATGCCGGATCAAGAACTTTTTGACCGCTTATATCAACTAGCACAGCAACTTGGATATCGGGTCTATGATCACCTACCGATGGAGAGCGAGCCGGTTGATTATCCCTTTGTGGTAATTAGTGATGTGACTTTAGTCCCAGCTACTTATAAAGATAGTTTGGGGGGTCACTTTACAATTGATCTTCATGTCTGGGCAAGTGGAGATAACCGGTATCTGGTGGCACAAATAATTAACGGGCTGAGCCGACTAGGGCGCGGCCTTTTTTTGACGCCCCATTTTCGGTTTCAAGGTCGACCGGGTGCCAATCAGCAACAAATCCTGGTTGATCAAAGCGTGCCAGACACCGTCTTAATGCACGGGGTACTGACACTTACTTACGATTTATGTTAGGAGGTAAACCATGGCAGATAATATTGTTGCAGTGCAAGGGATTCATCGAATCTTGATGCTGCGAAAATTAAGTGAAGCAAATAAGGTTGATGCGCAAGTGCTTCCTTGGCAAGAAGGGGCCACTTTTGGGATTAAGCGCGATGATAAGTCAACCGCTACTAAGTCCGGGAAGGTTAGCAAGGGTGCTGATCCAGAGACGGAATTAAAAACCACTTTCATTGATAACTGGTCAAAGATTGCTGATCAACTTTACGATTCAGTTCTTGATGGGGATGTAATGGAAGCGTGGATTGTTGATCGGACGCGAAAGAAGAACGGCAAATACTTCGCTTGGTATATGCGAGGGGTTGTTTCAGACGACAGCACCGATAACGACGCTGATGATTCTTCTAAGCGAGAAACGACTTTCAACATTAATTACGGACCAGTCCGTGGGTGGACTGCACTGACTAATGAACAAGAAGCTCAAATCGCCTACATTTTCCGTGGTGTGGGCAAGATTGATAGCGAAGCCAAAAATGACGGAACTGATGGCAATGGTGCGGCTTGGTCTGATGAAGATGCCGGGACTGGTGAAGTTGCTGAAGATACTCAAACGAATACTGCTGGAGGTAACGGGCAATGATTATCAAAGTTAATGGTACAGAATACGATTTGAATTTCGGGGTAGCTTTCATTCGAGAGCTTGACAAAATTGATGGTATCAAAGCTAATTTAACCGCTGACCAAAAAGCAAACTTCGGGATGGCTATGAAGATAGTTTCGCCACAAATTGATATGGGGAGTGTGGCTGCTTTATCTGATGTTCTCTATTGTGCCGCATGGGATAACAAGCAACGCCCTTCACGAAAGATCATTGATGAATACTTAGATGATAGTAAAACTGACTTAACTCGGCTTTTCAAAGAAGTTCAAACTGAATTTAAGAAGTCAAATTCTATACAAGCAGAATTAAAAGTAGTCAAGAAAGCGGTAAAAAAAACCAAGGCCTAGATGGACCACAGCTAACGTCAGCTCAGTTTTATCGGGAAATTCTACTGACGGCGATGGCTTATCTAGGTATGAATGATTTGAATGAAATTAAGCGGATGACTTTAGATGAATATTATCTAAGGCTCGAAGCTTATCAATTGCGAAATTTACAGCGTCAAGAGGAATTAGCCTCACAAGCATGGCTAAATCAGACCGTACAAGCTACAGTTGGCAATAAGAATCCGAAGCCAAAGTATACTAAATTTACTGCATTTTTTGATCGACAAGCGTACGAGCGGAAAATTCGGCAAACTTTCGGGGATGACTACATGATTCCTGAAAAGGTAAGCAAGCGCGAAAGTGCGGCGAAGGCCTTCTTTGAGCGCTACAAAGAATTTGAACGACTAAAAGCCGCTGGCAAGATTGACATGACCGCATGGCGAAAGGAGAGTGATTAAATGGCAGAATCAATGAGCGTGGAAGCGATTTTGAGTGCGGTTGATGAAAACTTCACCAAAACTATGGAATCTGCCGTGGACTCTCTGAGTAAGGTTATGCAAGCTAATCAGCAAGCTAGCAGTGGGATGATTAGAAGTGGTGCCATGATGGGTGCCGCCGCAGTAGTGACTGGCAAAGCGATTGGGGTTATTAAAGATTCCCTTGGCGGAGCAATTAGCCGGTTTGATACCTTGAACAAATATCCAGTTGTAATGAATGCCTTAGGATATTCTACCCGGGATGTGGCTAAATCGTCGCAAATTCTCCAGAAGGGAATTGACGGCTTGCCGACATCTTTGGATGAAATTACTGGAATTGCTCAACAACTTGGACCATTAACCGGTGGTGCCAATAAGGCCGCTAAATCGGCGATTGCTCTGAACAATGCCTTCTTGGCTTCTGGTGCATCGGTGGCTGATACCTCTCGTGGGCTACAGCAATATACACAAATGCTGTCAACCGGTAAGGTAGATTTAATGTCATACCGAACTTTAATGGAAACCATGCCGATTGCCTTACGGAAAGTTGCTAATTCTTTCGGCTTCACAGGTAAATCAGCGGAGCAAGACCTTTACTCTGCATTACAAAGTGGACAAATTACAGTTGACCAGCTGAATGATCGCTTTATTAAATTAAATGGCGGAGTAAACGGTTTTGCTTCCTTAGCCCGAAAAAACTCGCAAGGGATCGCAACCTCTTTTGCTAACTTGAAAAACGCTGTGGTTAAAAACATGGCTAACATGCTAACGGCAATAAACCAAGGTTTTCAACAAGCTGGTTTCGGCTCAATTGCGCAGGTATTGGATAACATGAAGGTAGCAATCAACGCTTCCTTTGCCGTAATTGCACCAATCGTGACGAATGCCACGAAAGTAATTTTGGTCGGGTTGAAGTCACTAATTGGTTTTGTTAATCAAAATAAAGATTGGCTAACTCCGCTTACAGTTGGAATTTTAACCTTTGTCGGGCAAGTGAAGGTAATTAAAGGAGCAATTACTATCTTCGGCCAATTAGAAACAGCTTCTAAAGTTTTTAAGACGATCAAGAAAGCTAGTGATTTAGAAACTGCGGTTAAGGGCTTAGATGATTTAGCTGAATCTTTAAAACTTGCCGCCGCTGCTCAAACTGCTTTGAACATTGCACAATCTCTAAGTCCAATGACTTGGTTAATTGTTGGGATTGTAGCAGTCGTTGCTGCATTAGCTTACTTCTTTACTCAAACCAAAACTGGTCGTCAATTATGGTCAAACTTTATTAACTGGTTAAAAGGCGCTTTGACAGGGTTCCAACAGTTCTGGCAGAATTTGAATAATGCAATTGTGCAAATTTTTACGGAGATCTGGAACGCCTTAGGGCAACAAGTCGGTGCAATCGTCGCTTCCTTTAAAGCCGCTTGGAACGGGGTTGCCGCTTTCTTTAGCGGTTTATGGCAAGGAATTGTTAGTGCTGCTTCTGCCGCTTGGAACGGGTTAGTAACGGTTGCTTCAACTGTTTGGAATGCTATAAGAAGTGTAGTGTCAACGATTTGGGGCGGAACCGTTAGTGTCGTCCGATCAATTGGGGCAAGTTTACGAGCTTTCTGGAATGGCATGATGAACGGCTTACGATCAGTGGTATCCAGTGTATGGGGAACAATAAAAGGCGTATTTAGTGCTGGAATGGGATTTATAAAATCAGTCGTCCATGTGGATCTAAGTGGCGCCGGACGCGCAATCATGAACTCATTTTTAAATGGTTTAAAATCTGCCTGGGAAAGCGTTAAAAGCTTTGTCGGCAACATTGCCAGATGGATAAAGCGGCACAAAGGGCCAATCAGCTACGACCGGAAGCTTTTAATCCCAGCTGGTCAAGCAATCATGCAAGGACTGAATGCCGGGCTGACTGATGGATTCGGGATTGTCCAAGATAACGTTTCGACCATGGCCGGTAGAATCCAAAGTCTAGTCGCAAATACACAAAATGGCTATGCGGCTGGCTTAAGCAATTTAAATAGCTCTATGACCTCGACAATTGCCGGGACGATGACGATTGAGAATAATGCTCAACAGAATCGAATTGCTCAATTGCTTGAAGCGATCGCTAATAAGGACACCACAATGGTAATGGATAGTGGCGCTTTAGTTGGTGCAACAGCAGGCGCATATGACCGTAATCTTGGGCAGAACGTAGCGCTGAATGGGAGGTGGTCATGATGGAATATAAGTTCCGTGAAGTGACAAAAACTGATGCGGGGATTGAAATTAATCTGCCGGATGAAGGCTTTCAGTTTGGCGATTTTAATTCCATGACCGCCGGCTACTGGCTTTTAGATCGGAATGCCCCAACGCCAAGTGAACAAACAATTACTGAAACCGTGCCTTACATGCAAGGGGAACTTGATTTCTCCATGCTCGGTGAGGAGCGGTTTTTTGGGATGCGAGAGATCACGTATAAGCTACTGCTAATCAATCGAAATTATCGGAGCCGAAGTGGCTATGAAGAAGAACTTAAGCGACAGTTAATGCCATTGGGTTATGGACAACTCCGTGATACACATGACTCGGCTTACTACTGGAATGCTAAGTGTAAAAGTGTGGAAGTTGAAGATGATGCGGAAACCAATTGCTTAACGGCAACGGTTACTTTTACGGCTTATCCCTTCGCCTACACCAACCATGATGAAGGCGAAGATTACTGGGACGATGTGGTATTTGCCCACTGGATCTGGCAACCAGTTAAGTTTGATGTAAGCGGCGATCGAGATATTAAAGTGCAGAATATTGGTTCACGACCGGTATTAAGTAACTTTATTATTACCGGGAACATTAAATTGACGGCTGATGGTAATACGATTGATTTGACGGCGGATAATTACAAGGATAAGAGCATTGTAATGGAGAAGGGAGCAAATAACTTTCATGTTTCAGGCAATGGCTCGATTAAGTTTGTCTTTCGGCGAGAGGAATTGATTTAATGTATCGAATTATTGGATATAACGAACCCACCGATACGGCGGGGTTTGTTATTTTAGATCAGCGAGTTGGCCGAACCGTCATCGAAGGCAAGCTTACCTTAAAGGAATCGGATATTGATGATTTAACTCTGGTGGTCGCTAAAAATAATCCACTCTTTGACAACGTCAAAACCTTCCACACACATGTAGAAGTGTACGACGATAAAGAGTTGATTTTTCGTGGGCGAGCGATCAAACCAAAGAAATCAATGGAATCTTCTGGTGAATTTCGACGGGAATACATTTTTGAAGATATTGAAGCTTACCTCTTAGATAGCGTCCAACGCTTCTATGAAGGGGTTGGCGAGAAACCAATTGACTTTCTAAAGCATCTGATCGAAGTCCACAATTCTCAAGTTGATAAGTTCCAGAAATTTGAAGTGCGCAATGTCACAGTTACAGATAGCAAAGACGACGCTTATCGGCAAATCGACTATCCAAAGACTCGGGACGCCATCAAGGATAAGCTTCTGCAAAGTTTGGGTGGCTATGTGGTTACAACCTATAAGCCGGGTGGCCCTAACTATCTGGACTACCTCAAAGATATTGGCCGAGACCACAAGAATGACACCCCAATTCAACTGTCACGAAATATGAAGTCAGCGAGTGTCCAGATTGATCCAACCAAGGTGATTACTCGACTGGTACCACTTGGCAAGACACTGGAACCGAAAACGGTGACGGTTGATGGTGATAGCGGTTCAACCACCGGTGTAACTCAGGCAGTTAAGGGCGACTGGACAGAAGCTATCAAAAATGCCGCCTATATGATGGGTATTACTGACCTTTCCCAAAACGATATTGACCGGATCAAAAGCTTAATTCAGCACGAATCTAATGGCAACGAAACGATCCAGAATAACTGGGATAGCAACGCCGCAGCGGGTCACCCGTCAATCGGTTTGCTACAGTATACGCAACCTACCTTTGACAGCTACAAAGTATTGGGATATGAAAATATCCGAGTAGGCTTCCACCAACTACTTGCCCTTTTCAACAACTCAAATTGGCGGTCTGATATCCGTCTTGGTGGTTGGGGTCCAACTGGGAGCAAGCGAATGGATAAGCCGGCGCATGCTGGTAGTAAAAGTGGTTCTTGGGCTTGGCCTTTCCCTAACGTGGGCGAAGGGTCGTTTATGCAAGCTCAGCGCTTTGGTAATGACGGTGGTTATCGGACTAATAGCTTCCACGATGGACTTGATTTTGGTTCAGTTGACCATCCGGGGAGCGAAGTTCACGCCATTCACGGTGGTACAGTTACTTTTAAAGGCTACATGGGTGGTTTAGGCAATTATGTTGTTACTCACTCCAGTGACGGTTTTAATATCGTCTATCAAGAAGCTTTTAGTTCACAAAGTAAAATTCGAGTAAATGTAGGCGATCAAATCAAAACCGGCGATATCATTGGCTGGCGTGACTTAGATCACCTACATGTCGGGGTTACCAAAACCGATTTTTATAAAGCAGTGCAAAAGTCCTTTATCAATGACGGGACTTGGCTTGATCCTCAACAACTGATTAAGAATGGTGGGGACGGAAGCCAAGCGTCTGATAAAAGTCAAGAGGTAAGCAATAAGGATTCAGCACGACCGAAGCTGACGATCGCTGATGTCAACGGCGGTAAGGATTATCTAGATATTCCAGACTTACAAAAGGAATTTGGTATCATCGAAGGGACGGTAGAATTTGACAATGTTGATGATCCAAACACTCTGCTTCAACAGGCAAAATCTTGGATCCAAGCGCAAAGAATCCCAGAAAGTTGGTCTTTAACGGCGATCGAAGTCGGGTTACCCAACTTTAATCACTTTAAAGTCGGCGACCGCTATATGTTTATCAATCCATATGTCGCTAAAGATCAGCTCTTGCGAGTAGTACAAAAGGAGATTGATCTGCTGAAACCACATGCTTCG
Source organism: Lactobacillus sp. 3B(2020) (assembly GCF_013487845.1). Taxonomy (NCBI): domain Bacteria; kingdom Bacillati; phylum Bacillota; class Bacilli; order Lactobacillales; family Lactobacillaceae; genus Lactobacillus; species Lactobacillus sp. 3B(2020). The sequence continues at coordinate 844,894 of NZ_CP047410.1, forward strand.
ACACTGACAATTGGCGATAAGCAGATTGGCTTGACTGACTACCAACTTGAAGTTAATCGGAATCAACAGGCTTTCGAGCGAGTAAGGGTCTTAGTTAATCAAATGGCAGCGGTCCAAGCTAATACTGCGGTCAATCAAAATCCTGTAGTCGTGGACGCAGGAACTGGCGAAGATGTATCACAACTAAAATTTGATATGACTCAACTGCAGAAAGTGATCAAAGATCAAATTCCGACTGGCTATGTATCAGTCGATGAATTTAATAAATTGAAAGCACAAGTCGACGCACTGAAAGGAGGTAGCTAATTAATGGCAACAATGGATGAGTTAGCCCAAACCATCGCCACTGCGGCAACTGGTAAGGATGTCCGAGAAGCGATGGCAGAAGCGGTTCGGCAATTTGATGATGTTAAAGGAGAGGTTTATCAGCGACTTAAAGATGCTGAGGATAAGGTTTTTAAGTTGCAAACCAAAAATGATAATTTAGAGAAACAAGTAGCTACACTAGACAAAATACAAAAAAATCTTGATAAGCGAATCAGTGATAATCAAGAAGCAATTGCTGATTGGAGTGAGCGGGTTAAGCATATCGTGCTCGGGACGGATCCAGAAACGATCGAATTGGTTGTAACTAAAATCTTAGAAGGGAAAGGACTGATATAGGTGTCGCAAACTTTAAATTATGTACTTGGTACTGACCGACGGGCACTAGTTGAGGACGTACAGAACTTTCGAATTGATTTTTCGGGAACTAAAAACTGGGTCCAAGCTCGGCAATACGAGGCCGGGATGCGTCAAGTTTTTGTAAACATCAAGCACGAAGATGGTACGCCACTAGATTTAACCGGGAGCAACGTTTACTTCGAAGGGTGGCTGCCGGAACATTCTACAGACGATTACCGAGTAATTGACAACCATGGCTTCGTGCCAATTGACCCGCAAAGCGGTAAATTTCGCTATGACTTTCCAGCACAAGCTTTTGCAATTGCTGGGTCATACCGGCAAGCTTTTTTTCGTATCGTAAAAGATGGTAAGTCAGTCGCTACGCTAGAATTTGATCTTGAAGTTTTAGCGGATAAAGTAATCGGTGGGCTAGTACCACGGGATTATATTAGTCCGCTGGAAGACTTGCTTGATCAAGCCTTACAAGATTTTAAAGATAAGTCGACTAGCTTCGATCAAATTCTTAGTGACTTGAAGAAGCAGTTCGCCGATACAATTGCCGATTTGAACAAACAAGGAATGCAAGTTACAACTTTACTGACGGATCTGCAAAGCCAAATTGAAGCTTTGACTGAAAAGGAGAAGCAAGCGGGGCTTTTTACGCAGGCGGAAGCACAAGCTATCGAAAATACGATTACTCAGCAACTTAGTGATACAGAAACTAAATTAAATGAAAAAATTAATAATTTTGGCGCAATTAACGTTGACGAATCAGCAATTTCTGGTGGCTTTGTGAAGGACTACTTCAAGCCTGAAATTGCACGGGTGAAGTCAGAATTGCAATCCGGGCTCTTTACTTTTACACAAATGAATGATACTCACTGGGAGACAATCACACGAGTTAAGCCCGAAGCTTACCGCTCTTTAAACCACGTCAAAAACGCCTTAGCTTTTTCAGATGTCAGTGACTTGATCGTCTTGAATGGCGATAACACAAACTCTGATACGGCTAGTTTAGATGGAGTAAAGCACGATATTCAAACTCTGACTAATGTCTTTTTTGACGAAGTGACCGATGGAAAAGCGGACCGCTTTATCGGACTTGGTAATCATGATGACGGCTCGACCAGAAGGGAATATCAACTAAATCGGTTCTTGGCACAAGATAATTATTTACATGACGCTTACTTCCGTAAAGCATATCGAACTGATCAACTGCTAAACGGCGAAACACGTGATAATGGCAGCATCTACTTCTACAAGGATTATCCAGAAAAGAAAATTCGCTTCATCCTAATCAATACAAACGATATCGCTGAAGGAGTTTTAGACAATAGCGGTTCACAAAAATTTGACCGCTGGGGCACGCATACAGTTCGCCAAGAGCAGATGAATTGGCTATACAATGTCGCTCTAGCCAATGTCCCAGCCGACTACCACGTGGTCGTGATGGGCCATACGCCCCTTAATGCCAATGCCAATGGTGGTTGGCATGATGGTATCAAAAACAATGATACCATCGGCTATCACAATTTAACGCTCGTAGCAGACTTGCTATGCGCTTTTCGTGACGGATCTAAAGTTGAATTGAACTCGACTGAAGCTAACTTTCCACTTAATTTGGAAGCAGACTTTACTAAGCAAGGTACACGGAACTTGGTTGGATACTTCTGTGGGCATACCCACCAAGACGAAATCACCACATACAATGGGTTATCGATCGTGGAAGTGGCGTGCTCAGTCTTCTACAACAACTTCAAATCACGCTTTGTAGATACGCCGAGTGAAGACGGCTTTGCGATCGTGCAAGTTGATACGGTAAATCGAAAAGCCCACATCCACGGTTTCGGATATAGTCAAAGTAGGAGTGTGAGTTACTAATGACGAAAAATAAATTAAGCCTTGAAAAATCAGTTTCTGAACTGGAGCGAAAGTTGCTGGAGCACATCGGCTCTAATGGGTATGGGTCAAATGAGCAGTCAGTCCATCTTCCAGTTGACACTGACAATGCCGGCTTTGCCACACCAGATATGTATGCGCACGATCAGCAACTCTTTACTAAGCGTAAGTGGGTGGCGAATGCCGATCTTTTAAAGTTGGCTCCGGGATACTACGAAGGGTCTGGATTTACCAATCATCCTGCAACTGCAACTGCCGATACACCTACGACATGGATCAGCAATGTCGATGTGATTGATGGAGCTGACGGTCGGCGCATGATCTATCTTATGGATAACTTAAATGGCTACTTCTGGAAGCGAACTCTCCATACTGGCGGTGCTCCAGACTCTGGGACAGGAGCGTGGATTAAGTATGACGGATTGGTGACTCTGTGGAGTGGCTTCTCAAAACTAGATGAACCTGCAACTTTAAATAGCAATTTGTTTTTACCGAATGGTTCACCTTTATATAACTCCATCTTAGTCAGATACACTACCGATACCGAAAATTGCGGGTTAGCATACGGCAACTTGAGCAAAGTGAATATCAACGCATTAAATTTAAATAACGACCCCACTTTAAAGATTGCGGATTTCTACGATGCCGAGCTTGTCTTTCCCACAGGCACTACTGCTCAAGTTACAAGAAATCGAGCGATAACCCTTCTTTCTTCAAGCGACGATACGGCTCACTTAGGCGAGAGTAGCCAGAAAATTAATATTACAAAGATTATGGGGGTGAAGTGATGAAATTAGTCGTTAATGGAAATTTGATTATAGGATACTGTAGCGTAGGAGATCTGCCTGGTACGATCGAGTATACTGGTGACTTGCCAACTGAATTCCAAGATAATTTCGCGAGTGAAAAGTATCTTTACCAAGACGGGAAGGTGATCATCAACGATCAGTATGAAGCGCCTAAGCCATCAATCCCGGGAATTGGAATTACAGGTGGGCAGAAAGTTATCAATCAGCTAGGAGCACAGGTAGCTAACCTGACCACTGAAATTCAAAGCTTAAAGAAATCCGATCAAGAGATGAGCCAAATTGCATCATCTTTAGGTATGCAAGTAGCACAATTGCTAGCAAAAGAACAAGGAGGTAACTAATTATGTATCCATATGGACAAATGTTCGATTTCTGTAAGTCGATGTATGCTTGGATGCCAGGCTTTGACTTAGTTCCGTACGTCAAGCTTGGGGATATCGTTTTGACTAAAGAAGGCTATAAGCTAATTACGGGCAAGGACTATGCAGATCCAACTTCAAGTGCAAGCGGATCGGCTTCAACTTCTACTTCCCAGTCTACGAGTGAAGATAGTCAATCCCCAGCTGAGACTAACCCACAGACGGTAACTCAATAAATTTAATTAGTCGCCTCCGAAACGCACAATACATAATGAGGCCCTGCCAGATGGTTGGGCTTTTATTATGGGCGGCTTATTGAAAGGGGGAGAGGAGGATTAATGTGTAAACGACGAGATCTTAATCTAGTGGTTGATTCATTGGAAACACTAGTTGCAGGGTTGGTCTTGGCTGTCAACCGGAAAATGCTCCAAGATGACCCCCACGACCATGTAGTTCACTTTATGCACGCATTCGGTAATGTGAATTGGGCGGTACTACTGATTATTTTAGGGGTAGTCGGCATTGTGATTAGCCTTGGTCATATTCACCACTGGTACTTGGACGCAATTTTACTTTCAATTTATGGTGGCTTATGGCTAACATACTTTGTCGCCTTTTTTATCCAAGATATGCACTTTGGGCCAGGACTACGGATAGGGACGGTGCTATCATGCTTTGTCTTTATCCGGATCTTACTTCAAGCGCTTGACTTTCCTGGACACGGGAGGCGAAGCGAGTGAAAACACAGATTGCAACACTTGTGGTAACTTTCCTTTCCGGCGGAGGCATTACGGGGCTTTTCACTTACATGCAAAGTCGTCGCGATGATCGGACCCAACGGGAAGAAGTTTACGCTGACCACATGCCTGACCTTTTTGAGAGACTGGATCGACTGACGGACGAGCGAGAAGAGTTGAAAAAGCAAAATACCGAGCTTAGTGCGCAAGTTTCATCGCTTAAATCACAAGTGGATAGTCTAAACAGCGTCATTGATGCACTAAATCGGCAAGTTGCCAAACTTACAGAAGAACTCAAATCAAGGGGAGATATTGAAGATGAAAAATAGTTTGCAAAAGAAGTTTCTAAACGCTGACGGGACGCTAAATAAGACGGTGATTGCGAGTTTCTGTACGCTTTTGATCGTACTAATTCAGCAAATCATGCTAGCTTTTGGCTTTTCTTACGGTCACTGGGATCAAGTAGCCGGAATTATTAACACCATCCTTGCTGTGCTTTCCGTAGCAGGATTCATCGAAGGCGATGGGACGGTAACTACAAGTGAAGGAGCTAAGCAGAATGAAAAGCAAATTAAGTAGTAAAGTTATAACTTACGGGGCACTTGCGATGGCAGGTGCCTTTTTAGTTTCCGGTGCTACTGGAGAAAATCCACAAACTGTGCTCGCCGAAGGGCGCTCCTATGGGGTAGATTTGTCAAAGTATCAAGGCTTTGTCGCCACCAAGATTTATAATCAAGACGAGTTTGGGATTGCTCAAATTGGTGGTTTTAATGGTGCACGTCTTTACACGCAATATACTTACGCAAATCAAGTTAAGACTGGGATTGCTAACGGTTTGCGGATGCACACGTACTTATGGGATCAGACCGGGTCAAGCATTTACTGGACTGATCAAATGCTGGATTACTTCCTGCCACGGATTCAAACGCCAAAAGGCTCAATCGTTGCACTTGACTATGAAGCCGGTGCAAGTGGTGATATTGAAGCAAATACCCGCAACATCATCCATGGTATGCAAAGAATCAAGGATGCTGGATATACGCCAGTGTATTATTCTTACAAGCCTTATACTTTAGCACATGTCAACTGGCAAGAAGTCATTCGACAGTTTCCTAATTCGGGGTGGATTGCTGCATACCCAGATTACAATGTCCGGTCGCAACCGTACTGGGGTGTCTTTCCAAGTATGGATGGCGTTACAATTTACCAATTTACATCGACTTACCGGGCAGGAGGTTATGACGGTAACATCTCACTTGCACCTGGTGGCGTTGATATCACCAAAAATGGTTATCGTGGTGGTAACTCGCAAAAACCAGTGACGACGACACCAGCCGTCCAAGCCGGGAAGCAAATCCACCAAGACACGCATACTTACACGGTCAAGAGCGGTGATAGTTGGTGGAAGATTGCTCATGATCACGATATGGACATGTACGCCTTAGCACAACTTAACGGCAAGACGATCAACGACACTATCTATCCTGGTCAAGTTCTCCGGGTCGCTGATAACGGTAAGGGTAACTCGGTCACGAGCAAGATTACGCAACCAATCGCCCAACCAAAGCAAAGCCAAGCGACTACTTGGACGGACAATTTAGGCGATACTTGGTACAAAGAAGACGGTACTTTCATTTCAAATACCTGGCTTCACCTGCGCTACGGCGCCAAGCCTTACTCAACTTCTTTGATGTATGCAGGTCCCGGATTAGTAGTTAAGTACGATGCGTACTCGGTCCACAATGGCTTTGTCTATGTAAGGCAACCACGGGGCAACGGCCAATATGCTTATATTGCAGTACGCAACGCGAACACGCGGGAAGCCTACGGAACTTTTAAATAAAATCTGGTATAATAACTGTACTGACAGTAATATAGTTGTTTAAGCGCCCTCACTTCGGTGGAGGTGTTTTTTAATACATAAAAAAAGCCCCGGCACGGGGCAGGAGCTTAATTCAAGTCTGGCAGTAAATCGGCAGTGCCACTTAGTAGCTTGTGTAGTGACGGGAGACTGTGGAACTCTTGGCTTAATTCTTGCATGTGGTCAAAGTCGAAAGGTACCACATGCTGCTCAAAGTCGGGGTCAGCAGTTTCAAGGACGTAAGCGAACCCGGTATCGTATGATTCCAAGTCCTTAAGAATTTCTTTTAAGTCCTCATCATCCCCGGTAAGCGTACGCTCGCCTTCGGATGATTGCAGGTCGTCAATCACGATGGCACGAAGTTCCCTGACGGGGTAGATCTTACTTAACATGACGCCATCAGCACTCCCACTTTCGATGAAGCGGATAGCTTTTCCCATTTCATCGTAGAAGTACTTTTGAGCCACCTTAGAAAGCTTCTCGGCCATTTTAAGGCTCATTGATTCGACTTCGATCATTCCATTCCGATAGTTCCCAAGTAACTGCTGAGATACCCCAGAATCCTTTGAGATGCGGTAGGCAGTGATATTTCTATTGTTTAGCGTCCATTCAATTTTATTTACATCAATTATCATTGATTTTCCCTCTATTAAGTTTTACACTAGTCTTAGTTCCTCACGTCAGTGGGGATGTTGCGGATAGCGTTTTCAGAAATACGCAACCTTTATATTCTTCCCTACGTCAGTGGGGGTAAGGTGCCATTGCTTGGCGCCTTTTTTTATTTTGCTAAAGACAGCTCATTGAACTTAGCTTCTTGATTTTCAAGATAGTCAAGGTCAAGCCCCTTTAGCAAACCATCTTCAATCGCCTGCTCAATTGTCGTGTTATTTACCATCAGCTTGGGGTAGCCATCTTGATCGTAAATCGCCTTGAACTGCATTGGATAACCAAGGTACTTTGCGTTAATCTCACTGACAATTGCAGTAATTAATACATAGTTTTTAGTTGACACTGAAACCTTAAAATAAGGCTTGGTAAGTGGTGCTACTAGATCGAGGATCGCTTTTTCGCTAGCAGCGTTAGCAATTTGACAGAAAAGATCACGTGCTTTCTTGAGTTCCGCTTCCTCGTCTTCATCAAACATTACTTCTTCTGCGTAATCTTCGATAAGTGCATCACTTCCGATTACATCAAATACAGGGACAAACTTTTCGTTTCCGTATGCGTAGATAAAGAGATCAGTATCCTTAGTATCGGCAACTGCTTTACCGGTTGCTTCAAACTCTTCCTTAAGATCAGAGCTCATCATCTCAACATCTTGCTTTGTCAAGATGATTTCGGATACCCCCATCTTTTGCTTCAAGTTTTCCTTCGCGAGTACCATTGCGCCGTATTTCAATTCATTTTTCATGATTAAATTCCTCCTTCATTTGATTACATGTTTATAGTAACACTAAACTCTAGTTTAGTAAAGCGTATTTTAATATTTTTTAGAAAAAAGATTACCATATTTTCTCGATGCACACAGACTGCACACAAAACATGCTTAAACGCTGATATATCAATGGTCTTAATGCCTGTACTCTCCTTTAAATAATTAATTATAAGGCCGATTAAGCGTTAGAGAGATGACGCTTAATCGGCCTTATACGTTATATGATAAAAGTGTTAGGGAACGCTTATAAATTGTTCTGTTTTACAAATTCTAGCAAACTAGATAAAATAATTACACTATAGTAAATAAGAATATCTGGAGGGATAGTTTTGAAGATTGGTATTGACCGGGTTGGTTTTGCGACCACATCTCTTTTTCTGGATTTAAAAGGTTTAGCAGTTGCGCGGGGTGTTGATCCCAATAAATACTTGATTGGGATTGGTCAAAGTGAACAAGCGGTGATTCCTCCTACCCAAGATATAGTAACTTTGGCAACTCAAGCAGCAGCTAAATTTCCTAAAGCTGAATTGGCACAGGTTAGTACCTTGATTGTTGCAACCGAGTCAGGGATTGACAATTCAAAGGCAAGTGCAGTTTACGTCAAGCACCTCTTAGACTTGGATGATTTTGTTCGGACGGTCGAATTAAAAGAAGCTTGTTACTCAGCAACGGCTGGCCTTCAATTTGCAAAGGGGTTAATTGCCCTTAATCCGAATGAACGGGTTTTGGTAATCGGATCAGATATTGCCCGTTATGGGCTAGAAACAGGTGGTGAAGTTACCCAAGGTGGGGGCGCGGTTGCGATGATGGTGACGGCTAACCCCCGGGTAATGGTCTTTGGGGATACGAACGTAGTGATGACGAAGGACATTATGGACTTCTGGCGGCCATTATACCGGACAGAAGCCTTAGTTGACGGTAAGTTCTCAACCCAGGTTTACATTGATTTTTTCCAAGCTTGCTGGCAACGTTACCGGCAACTAACCGGGCGGACTTTAGCTGATTTTGAAGGTTTTCTCTTCCATTTACCGTTTACGAAGATGGGACGGAAGGCGCTTGTCAGTGAGTTAGGTGACCGAGAAGATGAAGTTGCCAGCCGCTATTGGAACATCTTGGCAGCTAGTCAAATTTATAGTCGACGAGTTGGTAATTTGTACACAGGTTCTCTTTACTTAAGTTTACTTTCCGCATTGAATAACGGTCAATTAGCGGCTGGTAACCAGTTAGGATTATTCAGTTATGGTTCTGGGGCTGAAGGTGAATTTTATACGGGAACATTGGTTGCCGGGTTTGAAAACTTTATTGATCATCCAGATAAGTTTTTGGATCAACGGCGGCAAGTTTCGGTAGCTGAGTATGAGCAGTTATTTAATCAACAATTAGGAATGAAGAGCGAAGATATCACTTTTGATGTTTCACATGATCCAGCCGAATTTGTCCTAGCTGGGCAAACGGATCATAAACGGGTTTATCAACGGAAGTAAAACAAAAACAAGGAATGAGGATGGGGAAAAGCTCCTTGACGGCCTGGTTGGGATAAGATGAACGAAGATTGATTGATTAGAATCGACCTTTCGTTCGCACTTATCCGCTAAGGCCGTTCTTTGGAGCGAACCAGCCAACTGGTTTGGCGTTTGTGAGCCCATGCAAGGCTGAATAGGTTGGTGCGACCGTTAGGAAAGCAACTACCATTTCAGCTACTGCTTTGACCTTAGTTACTGAGTAACATTCGGAGATGAAAGAGGGGCTGGGAAGAAACGTGCGTTTCTTCCCGGCCCCTCTTCTTTTGTTTGCCGAATAAATTCTAGAAAATACTATCCCGGAATAAACCAATCACCCGACCTAAGATTCGTACATCGTCAAGAATAATTGGATCCATATCATCGTTTTCAGGTTCAAGGCGGTAGTAACGAGCTTCTTTGTAGAATCGCTTACAAGTTACTTCGTTTTCGGCCGTCATCGCTATCACAACATCCCCATTATTGGCAGTTTCTTGTTGTCGGACAATCACCTTATCACCATTTAAGATCCCCATGTTAATCATACTGTTACCTTTAATGGTTAACATGAACAAGTCATCGTTATCTTGAATGGTTGGCGGAACTGGGTAGTAATCCGTTGCTTCTTCGATTGCTAAAATCGGTTGACCAGCTGCAACAACTCCCAAAAGTGGGATTTCGTGTTGGTGGGGCTTAATCCCAATGGCTACTAAACCATCCTGAGTGATTTCTAAGGCCCGTGGCTTGGCTGGGTCTTTTTGTAAATACCCCCGTTTAATCAATCGGTTAATATGCCCGTGGACCGTTGAAGTTGATGAAAGACCAACGGCATCACAAATTTCGCGGATCGTTGGTGGATATCCTTGTTCGGTTACTTGTTGATGAATAAAAGCAAGGACTTCAAGCTGTTTTGGCTCGGAATTTCTTGGCATAGTGATTACTCCTTGTTATAATTTTTTCCATTTTAACATGATTTTTTCTAAATGTAAAACATGCGTTCGAACTTTTCTACTTGCATTTAAGTCTTGATTTGAGTATGCTAAATTCAGTTCTCTAAGGAGTTGATACGATGACTGAATCAAATGAACAAGACCAATTGTTAAAACGCATTAACGAATTGGCCCATAAAAACAAAACGGTTGGTTTAACTACAGCTGAAAAAGCAGAACGTAAGAAGCTACGGGATCAATATCTAGCTAATTTCCGCGAAGCTTTTCGGTCTAACATCGAGATGATGCGAATTTATGATAAAGACGGAAAAGAGGTAACCCCAGAAAAGGTCCGTCAAGTTCAACGGAAAAAAGGTTTGCGTGACGATTAAAAATCACTTTTAAAATTCCTCTAGATTGTGTAACATAGATATGATAACAATAAAGGGGGAAAGACAAGTGGGTCTTACAATCGCCTTAGTAATTCTGGCATTAATTGTCGGAATTGCCATTGGTTTCTTCGGGGCACGCCGTTACATGGAAAACTACCTGCGTAACAATCCGCCAATTTCGGCAGATATGTTACGGACGATGATGCTTCAAATGGGACAAAAGCCTTCTGATAAGAAGTTGCACCAGATGATGCAAACCATGAAGAACCAAGCTAAGAAAGCTAACAAAAAGTAGTGGAGTACTACAAAATAAAAAAGCGGCTGGATTTTCCAGTCGCTTTTTTATTTTAAAAATGATCATCAGCAGGCTTTTCAGGCATCTGATAGTGATAGTTTGGGTCTAATTGTTGATCCAAGTTATCAAAAGCACTTTGCATTTGTTGGCTAATCTGAGCCATGTTTTCTTCTGATAATTTCATCTTTCGATCAATCGTAATTGGTTTTCCAATCGCAATCTTTCGTTTTTCCCGTCGAAAAAGTTGCTTAAATTTCAGTGGTCCTTGGTAAACAGCTGGAACTAAGGGAACCCCAGCAAGTTTAGCGATTACTAACGCACCACCCTTGAGTTTTGAGGAATAGCGTGAACCGGAAGGAAAAATGATTGTTGCCAAATCCGTTTGTTTTAAAATTCGAACCGGAGTCTTAACCGCTGACGGACCAGGATGAACTCGGTTAACGGGGAAGGCATTTAGTTTCCGTAAAAAGTAATTGGCAAACTTGCTTTGGAAAATTTCTTCTTTTGCCATAAAAGCAAATTTCTTTGGATAAATTGCTAAGGATAATAAAACCGGGTCCATCCAGGAACGGTGTGGTGCTACCAAAATGTAGTTTCCTTTTGGTAGGTTTTCTTTACCGACTACGATTGGTCGCCCATTAATTAAATTTAGAAACGGTCCCACCACATGGACTAAAAAACTATAAAGCATTGACAAACCTCACATGAAAAATTTACTGTAAATACATTACTAAGTATAGAAGATTGAATTTTATTTATGCAAGTAGTTGGAGGAATTAAATATCGTGGCAGATGATCTATTGCAAGCAAACGAAAGGATTGATCAACTTTCCGCCCAAGGGATTCAAATTATCCAAAGTTCGGAAGTTTTCGCTTTCTCACTGGATGCGGTTTTACTAGCTGATTTCGTTCGACCTAACCGAAAACATAATTTGCAAACGGTTGACCTTTGTGCTGGTAACGGAGCGATTGGGCTCTTCTTAAACCGTAAACTTGGCGGTCAGATCATAGAAGTAGAATTGCAGGACCGCTTGGCTGATATGGCGAGACGGAGTGTTCAACTAAACGATTTAGCCGAACGTTACCAAGTTTTAAACGTTGATGTAAAAAAAATCTATAATTATTTACCGAAAGATTCGGCAGACATTGTGGTTTGCAATCCACCCTATTTTAAGGACCACCCCCAAAGTGAAAAAAATCCAAATCAATACTTAGCTTTGGCCCGGCATGAAATTGCTCTTAATTTAAAAGAAGTAATTGAAAAAATGAGTGGCCTTTTGAAAATGAACGGGAAGGCCTATTTGGTTCACCGTCCAGAGCGGTTAACGGAAATCTTAAGCTTAATGACAAGTTTGCGTTTAGAACCAAAGCGCCTCAAGCTGATTTATCCCAAAGTTGGCCGGGATGCTAATATGGTTTTGATTGAGGCGATTAAAGACGGTAAAAAAGGTGGCTTAAAGATTGTACCACCGCTTGTGGTTGCAAATGAGAAGGGTGAATACGTTCCTAAAGTGATGGCGATGCTAAATGGTTACTAAAGCTTATTTCATGTATGTTCTATTGTGTGCAGATAATAGTTTTTACTGTGGCTTCACGGATGACGTTGACCAACGGTTCGCCACGCACCAAGCATATAAAGGAGCAAAGTATACCCGGGTAAAAAAGCGCCACCCACTTAAGTTAATTTACCAAGAGAAGTTCACCAATAAGCATGATGCTCTCTCAGCGGAGTATCACTTTAAACATCAAACACGTTTAAAAAAGGAAGCTTTCCTTAAGGATCACGGTGTGACATGGTAAAATTCTCCCGAAAATTTTGATAATATGCTATAATTTGTATTACTCTTTGAAAGCGGTTGAATTACCGTATTGAGTGTCTGTTGCTAGTCGATATCGAATGAAAACTTGGAGGCTAACTAAGATGAAAATTATTGCTTATGGAATTCGCAAAGATGAAAAACCTTATGTTGCAAAATGGCAAGTGGAACATCCTGAAGTTGAAGTTAAGATTGTTGAAGACTTACTCCTTGATGAAACAGTTAACTTAGCGCAAGGATTTGATGGGGTAGTTGCATTCCAACAGGCTCCATATACTGATAACGTTTTGGCAACCTTAGCAGGTTATGGAATTCATTATCTATCCTTACGCAATGTCGGAGTTGATAACTTAAATCCTGTTGCCGTGAAAGCAAACAAGATTAAGGTAACAAATGTGCCAGTATATTCACCAGCAGCAATTGCAGAATTCTCGGTTACTCAGTTATTGAATCTTTTACGTCGAACGAAAGAATACTTCCATAAGTTTGAACGGCATGATTACCGGTGGGCACCAGAAATTTCTCATGAATTAAACCAACAAGTGGTTGGGGTGATTGGTACTGGACATATCGGCCGGGTAGCAATTAACATTTATAAAGGTTTTGGGGCTAAAGTGATTGCTTATGATAAATTCCATAACCCAGAACTAGAAGCGGAAGGCCTTTATGTTGATAGCTTAGACGAACTTTATGCTCAAGCAACGGTAATTACTTTGCATATTCCATTGTTCCCAGAAACGGAACACATGCTTGATCAAGCTGCCTTCGCGAAGATGAACGATGGGGTATATATCATCAATGCTTCTCGAGGACCGCTGATTGATGAAACTGCCTTAATTGAAGCTTTAGATTCGGGTAAGGTTGCTGGGGCAGCCTTAGATGTTCTCGAAGATGAAACTAAAGTTTTCAACCATGACATGGCAGGAAAAAATATGGATTATCCAGAATTTTGGAATCTCGATAGCCGGGAAAATGTTTTAATCTCCCCTCATACGGCTTTCTACACTGATGTTGCGGTAATGAATATGGTTAAGCAAAGTTTTGATGCTAATCTTGAATTAATTCAAACTGGTAACTCAGAAAAGGAAGTTAGCTTTGACTAAATTCAGATAATTTCAAAGGGAAGGGCTTGCCTTCCCTTTTCTTTTTCGGTATACTAATTAACGGTGCAAAAAGCACAATTCACACTCGTCTTGATGGTTGAGGAAGTGCCTATGGGTACCCCAATCAGAAGAGAGGCGGGGAGGAAAAAAACTATTTGGAGGTATTATTCATGTCTGTAGTTAGCATGAAGCAATTGCTTGAAGCCGGTGTCCACTTTGGTCACCAAACCCGTCGTTGGAACCCAAAGATGAAGCCATTCATCTTTACTGAACGGAACGGGATTTACATCATTGACCTACAAAAGACGGTTAAGATGATTGACCACGCTTACAATTACGTTAAGGATGTTGCCGCTAATGGTGGGGTTGTTCTTTTTGTTGGTACGAAGAAGCAAGCCCAAGATTCAATCGAAGAAGAAGCGGTTCGGGCTGGTCAATACTTCGTTAACCACCGTTGGCTTGGTGGTACTTTGACCAACTGGAAGACGATTCAATCCCGGATTAGCCGTTTGAAGCAACTTAAGAAGATGGCTGAAGATGGTACTTTTGATCGTCTTCCTAAGAAGGAAGTTGCTGTTTTGACTAAGCAACGTGAAAAGCTTGAACGGTTCCTTGGCGGGATTGAAGATATGCCACGGATCCCAGATGTTCTTTACATCGTGGACCCACACAAGGAACAAATCGCTGTTAAGGAAGCTCAAAAGTTGAACATTCCAATCGTTGCGATGGTAGATACCAACACTGATCCAGATGACATCGATGTTATCATCCCATCAAACGATGATGCTATCCGTGCGGTTCGTTTGATTACGTCTACGATTGCTGATGCCGTAATTGAAGGTAAGCAAGGTCAAGACGATGCTCAATCTGAAGAAGCACCGGCAGAAGACGCTGAAGTTACTGAAGATTCTTTGAAGGATCTTAAGGACAGTGTTGAAGGCAACAACTAAAAATAGTTAATGCTTGGGCTGTTTTGCAGTTAGACCAGGATGGCCTGAGTGCAAAACAGCTTTTTTGAAATTTAAAAAATTTAAGGAGAGATACTCATGGCAATTAGCGCAAAGCAAGTTATGGAATTACGGAAGAAGTCTGGTGCCGGAATTATGGACGCCAAGAAGGCATTAGTTGCTAGTGATGGTGACATGGATAAGGCAATGGATTTTCTTCGTGAAAAGGGGATCGCAAAGGCTGCTAAGAAGAGCGACCGGATTGCTGCTGAAGGGTTAACTGATATTGAAGTTGTTGGGAATACAGCAGCAATTGTTGAATTGAACTCTGAAACTGACTTTGTGGCTGCTTCTGATCCATTCAAGGCTGCTTTGAAGGATATCGCCAATTTGCTTGTTGAAAAGCAACCAGCTGATGTTGATGCTGCATTAGCATTGGAAACTGCTAACGGAACTTTGAAGGATGACTTGATTTCTACCACTCAAAAGACTGGAGAAAAGGTTTCCCTTCGGCGGTTTGCGATCGTTAACAAGGAAGATGGCGACAGCTTTGGTGCTTACTTACACCAAGGCGGTCGGATTGCGGCTTTAGTTGTCCTGGAAGGCGCTGATGAAACGACGGCCAAGGACGTTGCAATGCACGTTGCTGCTGTTAACCCAGAATTCATGACGCGGGAAGACGTTTCGGCTGACCGGATTGAACACGAAAAGAAGATCTTTACTGAAGAAACGCTAAACGAAGGTAAGCCTGAAAAGATCGTGCCAAAAATTGTTGAGGGACGTTTAAACAAGTTCTTATCCCAAATTTGTCTGGCTGATCAAGACTTTGTTAAGGACCCAGACCAAACGGTTGCTCAATACGTTGCTTCCAAGGGTGGCAAGTTGAAGTCCTTCATCCGTTACGAAGTTGGTGAAGGAATTGAAAAGAAGGAAACTAACCTTGCCCAAGAAATCAGTGAACAATTAAATAAGTAATTAGTAATCGTCAGAGGGGCGTACTGTACTAAAGGGGCGGTGCGTCCTTTTTTGCAAGTAAACCAGGAGGTAAATTATGACGGAATCAGTCAAATACCAACGGATTATTCTTAAATTAAGTGGGGAAGCATTAGCCGGTGATCAAGGCTTTGGGATTAACCCTCCCGAATTAAAGACGGTTGCCAAGGAACTTAAAGAAGTTCACGACCTTGGAGTGCAAGTTGGGATCGTTGTTGGTGGTGGTAACATGTGGCGTGGTGTTACCGGTGAAAAACTTGGAATGGAAAGGGCTCAAGCTGACTATATCGGAATGTTGGCAACTATAATGAATGCTCTTTCTTTACAAGATGCTTTAGAATCACTTGGCGTTCCAATACGGGTACAAACTTCAATTGAAATGCGGCAAATTGCCGAACCATATATTCGGCGGAAAGCTATTCGGCATTTTGAAAAGGGGCGCGTTGTAATTTTTGCTGGTGGTACGGGAAGTCCATACTTCTCAACTGATACTACCGCCGCTTTGCGGGCTGCCGAAATTAATGCCGATGCAATCCTAATGGCTAAGAACGGGGTCGATGGGGTTTACTCTGCTGATCCTAACAAGGATGCATCAGCTGTTAAGTTTGACCGTTTGACGCATATGGATATTATTAATAAACAACTTCACGTTATGGATTCAACGGCAAGTTCATTATCAATGGACAATGATATTCCGCTGGTTGTTTTCAACCTTAATACTCCTGGTAACATTTTGAAGGTTGTTAAGGGTGAAGCAATCGGTACGACGATTGAGGGGGATTAATATGACCGGTAAAGAAATTTTAGCGGAAGCAAAAGAAAAAATGGCGAAGTCAGGGGAAGCATTAAAGCGGACCTTGGCTGATATTCGGGCTGGCCGAGCAAATGCTAGTTTGTTAAACCCGGTTCAAGTCGAATATTACGGTGCAATGACGCCATTGAACCAAGTAGCTTCAATTTCAATTCCAGAAGCACGGCAACTTTTAGTAACGCCTTATGATAAGACTTTGCTTGAAGAGATCGAACGAACAATTTATCAATCAAACCTTGGCTTAACGCCTCAAAATGATGGGACAGCTATTCGATTAATTGTTCCACAATTGACAGAAGAGCGGCGGAAAGAGCTGGTTAAAGAAGTCAAGGCTGAAACCGAAAAGGCGAAGGTTGCTGTTCGGAATGTTCGCCGGGAGGCTATGGATGCCTTGAAGAAAGGTAACAAGGACGGCGATTTCAACGATGATGAATTCCACGACCTTGAAAAGAAAGTCCAAACGGAAACCGATGATGGTATTAAGAATCTTGAAGCGATTGCGGCTGAAAAAGAAAAAGAATTGATGTCAAATTAGGAGTCAGTTTGGTAATGAAAAAAGGTAGGTTGAGAGCCATAAGGGTTTTCTACCTACCTTTTTCTTATAGATTAATAAACGATAAACTTGTCTTGAAAAACTTTACCATGATAAAATTATTAGAGATAAGTGAAATGGGGTTTGGGTAATGGATGAAATTGGGCGCTATCTTGAGGAAATCGAAAATCCGGTTTATCGTGAAAAGTTTCGGCAAATAATGCAATGGGTAAGTGAATATCATGAAGCCTTGGTTGGTCAAATTAAATGGAATCAACCAATGTTTACTGCCCATGACACTTTTATTCTTGGCTTTTTTGTGGCGAAGCAACATTTTTCGGTGGGCCCCGAAAAAGTGGTTTTTGAAGAATTTTTACCTACAATTAATGCATTGAAACTTAAGCACGGTAAAAAAACCTTCCAAGTTAATTTTGAAGCGGAAGTTCCATATGAGCTATTAGGAAGGATCATTGATCGAACTTTGGAATTAAAGCGAGCGACAACAACTTTTTGGCTACGGTAGGTGGAATTAAGATGTGTACAAGTATTGGTATTGTGACGCAAGATCATTATCATATTTTTGGCCGGACGATGGATTGGGATACCTTACGAGTAAGTCCCTTATTTCTCCCACGCAATTTTGAATGGCAAACGATTTATGATCACCGGACCTATCGGAATCGCTATGCTTTAGTTGGGGGTGGCTTTACAAACCTAAAACGAACGGACGTCAGTGATGGGGTTAATGAAAAAGGATTAATGGTCCAAAAACTAACCTTTGACCATGGTGGTCAATTAACGGAGGAACGACACGCTGATAAAGTTCAATTAGCAGCGTTTGAGTTAGCCCTTTATCTCTTAGGCCGTTTTGCCTCAATTGCGGATATCGCGGCGCATTTAGATGAAATCGAATTAATGACTGATACTTATAGTGATGTTAAATTTGGCCACGCGGAACAACATTTTGCCGTAATGGATGCGACCGGTCGGATGGTGGTAATTGAACCGAGCCAATCACCGTTGAAATTACGGGAAAATCCATTAGGTGTTTTGACGAATCATCCAAATTTTGAGGCGCAACTTCGCAAAATGGAAGATTATGTTACCTTTACTCCGCAGTTTGAAGCGGGGAGTGTCCCCTTAAATACTTTTCACGTCACAACCGGGCGCTTAAGTGGGAAAAAGACCCCACCAGGTGCCTATTCTCCGAGCGCGCGCTTTGTTCGTGCGGCCTATATGAAAGAATTTGCGGATCAGCCAACTAATTTAAATACTGGGATTGCAACAACGAGCCATTTGTTAGATACAGTAACGGTTCCTCAAAGTCGGGGACATCGGCCAACTTTCTCAGTTTACCGATCAATTATGGTTGCAGAAACAAAAACCTACTATTTCCAAGCTTACTCGCAGTTAGCTATGACTGCTCTCCAATTAACCCCTGAATTAGCTACACAAACGACAGCGCGGGTTTACCAATAAAAAAGCGAGGCCGAGAGGCCGGGCAGAAACGTGTGTTTCTTCCCGGCCTCTTTCCTACGATTAGTCAAGGATTAAGTATCAAAAATGAGAGTATACTAAAAATACCTGATTCAAATAGTGATTTAAAAATCAGGACAATGTGATATAATCAAATTGTGAGATATTTATATCTTCACAAGGGACTTCGAGTTCGTATACCGATAATGGTATTTATATTTGATATGGTGCTTAATCATGGATAAAAGACATTTGAGGGCTTTATTCATACAAGCGACCATGGCGACCTTATTCTGTCTGGGATAAGGTCGTTTTTCTTTAAGGTAATAATAATAGACAATGTGATTAGGACAGGTGTGTTGATAGCGAACCATATTGCCAACCGCAAAATATAAAAGTTTACGGGTAATGGGATTCTCCCGTTTATTAATGTGATCTAGATGGCCACCTTGAATGGATTGATAACGCCGAATATCAAACTGTGTAATTCATTTCCTATACACGAACTCGTAGTTCCACAACCTTAAAGCAAACTATCAAAGCTCAGATAGCGGAAGTCATTTTTAATTCGAACTCGAAGTCCCTGAACCTAGAACGACTTTAGCTCGATCTTTAGGGTAACAAAGAGGTTGGGGAAAAAGCTCCTTGACGGCCTGGTTGGGATAAGAAGGACGAAG
Source organism: Lactobacillus sp. 3B(2020) (assembly GCF_013487845.1). Classification (NCBI taxonomy): domain Bacteria; kingdom Bacillati; phylum Bacillota; class Bacilli; order Lactobacillales; family Lactobacillaceae; genus Lactobacillus; species Lactobacillus sp. 3B(2020). The sequence goes on from NZ_CP047410.1 coordinate 864,128, forward strand.
GTTGATTCATTGAATCGGCCTTTCGTTCGCACTTATCCGCTAAGGCCGTGCTTTTGGACCTTAGTTACTGAGTAACATTCGGAGATGCAAAAAAGGCCGGGAAGAAACAAAAAGTCTCTTCCCAACCTCAATCTTAGGTTATATTTTAGCAGAAGATGTTATTTAGCTACTTCAATCAATTGGTCACCATGATTTACTTTGCCATCAGCAAGGCGTTTAACATCCTTGTAGTCATTTGAATTGGTAATTACGACCATAACTGTGGTATCGTAACCGGCAACTTTAACAGCGTCAAGATCAATTGTTCCAAGTTTGTCACCAGCTTTGACTTGCTGTCCCTGGGAAACTTCACTAGTAAAGTGTTCTCCCTTCAAGTTAACCGTATCAAGGCCAACGTGGATTAGGACTTCAGCACCGTTATCGGCAGTTAAACCATAAGCGTGTTTAGTTTCGTAAGCAACCGTGATGGTCCCGTTAACTGGAGCATAAATTGTTCCATCAGAAGGGAGAACAGCAGCCCCGTCACCCATCATCTTTTGAGAGAAGACTTCATCGTTGACTTGGCTTAAATCTTCAGCCGTTCCAGTAACTGGACTAGCGATGGTAGCAGATTCAGTCGTTACTGCAGTATTCAAATCTTTTTCGGTAACTGTAGTGGTAGAAGAAACCGCTGGGTTGACTAATGCATTGTGTGACTTTCCGTAAAGGTAGGTAACCGTAAAGGCGATTGCAAAACTTACTAATTCACAAGCCAAGTACAGCGGGATTGAATGAGCATCGATAGAAAGGAAACCGATGAATCCAGCGGAACCCATGGAGACTGCAATAACATGGAAGAGACCAGCTAAAGTTGCGGCAACACAGGAACCGATTAAAGCACAGAAGAATGGAAATTTCAATTTTAAGTTAACCCTGAAGAGGGCTGGTTCCGTAATCCCAAGTAATGCAGAAACGGCGGCGGAACTTGAAAGTCCCTTCATCTTATGATCCTTAGTTAAGAAGTAAACGGCCGTAGTGGCAGCCCCCTGGGCAACGTTTGCCATTGAAGCGACGACGAAAATGAAGTCACCAGCACCTTTCCCAGCCTTGAAGGCCGAGATAAGTTGCGTTTCGATGGCTGGGAAACTTTGATGTAACCCGGTTAACACAATTGGGGAGTAAACCGCTCCGAAAATTCCCGTTCCAACAAAGCCAAGGGTGTTGTAAATCCAAACGATGGCGTCTGTGATCCAGTTAGATAACTCTTTCATTACTGGCCCAACAATTACGAAAGTTAAAAAACCAGTTAAGAGGACGGAAATTAGTGGTGTGAAAGTAAAGTCAACCGCTGATGGTAACTTCTTGTGTAACCATTTTTCAAAGATTGAAAGCAAGTAGACAGCTGCTAAAGCCGGGATAACTTGGTTTGTGTAAGATTGGATAGCAATGTGTAAACCAAAGATACTCCAAGTACCACCTTCCGCCAAGGCAGGAGCGGTTATCATCATACCGACAACGGCCCCTAAGAACTGGTTAGCTCCGAACCGTTTTGCTCCAGAAATCCCTACTAAGATTGGCAAGAAAACATATGGAGCGGCAGACATTACGTTAACCATTTCTTCAAGTCCCTTAATTTGTGGGAACATTTGAATGATTGATTTTGATCCAAAAAGATCAGTCGCTGTTAACACGTTGTTCAAGGCCATTAAAAGACCACCGGCAACTAAGGCAGGAATCAACGGAACAAAAATATCAGATAATAGCTTAATGAAGGCCATCACTGGGTTGAACTTTTCATTCTTAGCAGCGATCTGCTTCAAATCATCCGTTGAAACTTCCTGCAAACCAGTTTGTTTAATTAGCTCATCGTAAACGTTATTGACGTCTCCCGGACCAATAATAACTTGGTATTGACCGTTAACCTTGAAGGTCCCTTTAACGCCATCGTTAGCGTCAAGAGCTGCTTGATCAACCTTGGTGTCATCCTTCAGCACTAACCGAAGCCGAGTTGCACAGTGGGCCGCTGCCACCATGTTATCTTTTCCGATCGCTTTTATAACGTCGGTAGCCACTTGCTTGTGATTCATGCTGTAAACCTCCTTAAATGTATTGTATTACACAATGTGAAAACGCTTTATTCGGTATATATAATACTCGGATTTTATCTAATGTTAACCGATTGATAATTTTTCTTTTATAAAACCTTTAAAAATAAGTAATGAAAGCGAGTGGCAAAATATTCTTAATAGCAACCGATTGACAATTAACTTCAAGAACTTCTAGAATAGTAATGATTGAAAATGATTCTAAGGGGGGTAAAAAATGGAATGGACACGCGAAAAACGGTATCGTCCATATGAGCAACACAGTGCATTAGAATTATTAGAGTTACAAGCTCAGGCCAATAATTCTGCCTACCAACTACGTTATCATATTCGGCCAACTTCAGGTTTGTTAAATGATCCTAATGGCTTTTCATACTTTAATGGCGAGTGGAATGTATTTTATCAATCATTTCCTTTTGGTGCCACCCATGGTCTAAAATCCTGGATGCGGACGGTTTCAAAGGACTTAGTTTATTGGGAAAACCGGGGATTAGCTATCGCTCCAGATACCAAATTTGAAAGTCATGGAGCTTACTCGGGATCTGCCCACGTAGTTGGTGACCAACTTTTTTTAATGTATACCGGAAATCATCGGACATCAGATTGGACTCGGGTCCCTTACCAAGTTGGTGCTTGGTTAACGCAAAATGGTGAAGTCAAAAAGCTAAGTCACCCATTAATTGAGCAACCGACTTTTGCCAGTGAACATTTCCGTGATCCGCAACTTTTTGAAGTTGATGGGAAGTTTTACGCTGTTATTGGGATGCAAAGCCAAAACGATAAACGGGGTGAAATGGTTTTATACCAAGCCAATCAAGTTACCGGACCATGGCGATTTGTTGGTCCAATTAAAACTGGAATTAAAGACTTTGGATATATGGTAGAATGTCCCAACTTAGTAATGGTTGATGGAGTTCCAACCTTAATTTTTTGCCCGCAAGGTTTGTCAAAGGATGAGTTTGCGTATCAAAACATTTACCCGAACTTGGTTCTGCAAGGTGAAAGTTTTGATTTAGCCACGGCAACTCTACGAAGGCCAGGCAAATTACAAAATTTAGATGCTGGTTTTGATGTTTATGCTAGCCAAACCTTTAATGCCCCTGATGGCTTGGCTTATCTCATCTCGTGGGTTGGATTGCCAGATTTAACATATCCAACTGATCGGGAAAATTGGGCAAATTGTCTTAGTCAAGTTAAAGTGTTGCACCAAAAAGATGGTCAACTTTATCAAAATCCGGTTCCAGCGATGAAGTCTCTTCGTGGCAGAAGTCAAGTAATCGATGGTCAAGTGACCATGGTAGATGATCAAGCAGGTCAGCAAATTGAATTTGAAGTTACGATTGAACCGAACCAGAAAGGAACGTTATGGTTAGCTGCGGATCAAATTTTAAAACGGGGACTGCAAGTTAAATTTGATACTCAAAATGGCAAACTAATTCTTGATCGCAGTAAGACAGATGAACCGACAGCTGTTGAATACGGTCATACTCGTGAAATTGATTTACCAGCTAACCAAGCAGTGAAATTGCGGATCTTTTTGGATCATTCATTAGCTGAAATTTTTGTAAATGATGGGGCCCAAGTGATGACTGGTCGTTACTTTACACGTCAGAGTGACCAGACGGTTGCTTTTGACCGACCAACACAAGTTCATGGTAGTCTATGGCAATTAAATAAAATGTAAGTAATGAAGATTCCTGACAAGTTGAACTTGAAGGAATCTTTTTTTACATGATTTTAATAATCCTTCCGACACATCCTATTGAAAATTCTTTTTATACTAGATCAAATCTGCTAAAATGAAGAGTGTTGTAAAATTTTCCAATGCGGAAGGACTGGAGGAACGCTGTGTTTTCCAAACCAAAAGAGAAAGCGGTAACTGAGCAAACACTCGACCTAGAACGGATTCCAGCTCATATTGCCATTATTATGGACGGTAATGGCAGGTGGGCTAAGGCGCGTCACTTGCCACGAGTTGCGGGACACCAACAAGGAATGCAGACCGTAAAAAAGGTGACGATTACCGCTAGTAATTTAGGGGTTAAAGTTTTAACTCTCTATGCTTTTTCAACTGAAAATTGGAAGCGGCCAAGTAGTGAAGTTAACTTTCTCATGCAATTACCAATTAAGTTCTTTGACACTTTCGTCCCTGACCTGATAAAAAATAATGTACGGGTGATGGTAATGGGGGATATCTCTGCTTTACCAATTGCAACGCAAAAAGTTGTTAACCAGGCGATTACTGATACTGCTCATTGTACAGGGATGGTTTTGAATTTTGCATTGAACTATGGAGGTCGTGATGAAATTATTCGGGCAACTAAAACAGTCGCAAAGCAAGTTCAAACGGGTAAATTGATGGCTGATCAAATCGATGGAGCTACCCTCAGTAAGGCGATGATGACGGGGCCACTGGGTGACTTGGCTGATCCAGATCTGCTTATCCGGACAAGTGGAGAGAAACGGTTAAGTAATTTTATGCTTTGGCAATTAGCCTACAGTGAGTTCGTCTTTGTTGACCAACATTGGCCTGACTTTGATGGTGAGAGTTTGAAAGCAGCAATTGCTACTTTCCAGAGTCGGCATCGGCGTTTTGGAGGCTTAGAAAATAAGTAAATCAAACCAGTTAAACAAACTGGGATTTTAAGGAGTTTTGTAAAATGAAAACACGGGTAATTACGGCGGTGGTTGCCTTAGCAATCTTCATACCGTTGATTATTATTGGGGGATTACCACTGACTATTGTTGCGATGGCGCTAGGAGTTATTGCAATAAGTGAAGTCTTAATTATGAAAAAAATTTTTGTGACTTCATTTGCAGCAATTGTTTCTTATTTAGCGGTATTAGTAATGATTGCGCCAACTAGTTGGTTAGCTTTTTTACCGGGGCACTTAACCCGACTAACGACCAGTTATATTTTAATCATGTTATTATTGTTGCACACCGTCTTTCACAAAACCCGGTTTAACTTTGATGATGCCGGGGTTTTGACTTTAGCGGTTATCTATATCGGGATGGGTTTTAATGCTTTTATTAATGCCCGGATGGATGGTTTTACCACTCTCCTATATGGAATGCTGATTGTTTGGTTAACCGATTCCGGCGCTTACCTTTTTGGCCGGAAGTTTGGTAAACACAAATTAGCTCCGAAGGTTAGTCCAAATAAGACTTGGGAAGGGTCAATTCTTGGTACCCTTGTAGCGACCATTATTTTAGCCATCTATCTTCACTATTTCCCAGTCGGCCAATTGAATGTTTGGTTAATGGTCCTCGTGACGATTTTACTTTCAATTTTTGGTCAAATTGGCGACTTGATCGAATCAGCCCTTAAGCGGTTCTATGGTGTTAAAGATTCAGGAAAGATCCTCCCTGGTCACGGGGGAATCTTAGACCGGTTTGATAGTATGTTGGTAGTCATGCCAGCACTTTACCTACTGGGAATTATTTAAGAAGGGGTGACATTTTGATCCTAACAATCATTGTATTTATTATTGTTTTTGGTTTGTTAGTATTAGTTCACGAATTTGGTCACTATTTTTTTGCTAAGCGGGCAGGGATTTTAGTCCGAGAGTTTTCAATTGGAATGGGGCCAAAGATTTGGTGGCGCCAAGTTAACGGAACAACGTATACGGTTCGTTGTTTACCCCTAGGTGGTTATGTCCGTCTAGCTGGTAATGATGATGATGAAGATGATTTACGGGTTGGAATGCCGGTTACCCTTGAATTAAATGATCAAAGCCAAGTTATTAAAATCAATACTAGTCAAAAGCAAGGTTTATTCAGTGGCTTACCATTACAAGTTACAAATTTTGATTTAACTGATGCCTTAATAATTAAGGGCTATGTAAATGGAAATGAAAGTGAAGAAAAGACTTTCCGAGTAAATCATGATGCTGAATTAATTGAAAAGAGTGGGACTACCGTGCGGATTGCTCCGCGAGATACTTGGGTTAGTTCAGCCTCACTACCTGCGCGAATGATTACTAATTTTGCGGGGGCTTTTAATAACTTTCTCCTGTCATTGGTTGTCTTTATTATCCTAGGATTCACTTTAAATGGGATTCCAACAAATAGTAATCAATTAGGGGCAGTTACGGCTAATTCACCGGCTGCAAGGGCTGGCTTGGTTGCTGGTGACCGGATTATTAGAGTTAATGGTCAAAAAACTAATGATTGGAGCCAGTTAGCTAATCAAATCTCGAAGCATCCTGGTAAAAGAGTTAGTGTTACGTATTCCCATCGGGGAAAGACACAGACAGTAAAAATTACGCCTAAAACAGTAACCCAAGGAAAAGAAAGGGTCGGTCAAATTGGAATTCAAGAACAAGTTGACCATTCCTTTAAGGCCCGGTTAAGCTTTGGTTGGCAACAATTCGTTAGTGCCGGAACGTTAATTTTCACAATTTTAGGACATATGTTTACACATGGATTTTCCTTAAATGATCTAGGCGGTCCAGTGGCAATTTATGCTGGAACATCTCAAGCGACAGCGCTTGGCTTTAATGGGGTCTTAAATTTCTTAGCCCTTTTATCGATTAACTTGGGAATTGTTAACTTACTGCCAATTCCGGCGCTTGACGGGGGAAAATTGCTGTTAAATATCATTGAAGCAATCATCCGACGTCCAATTCCAGAGAAAGCAGAAGCCTTCGTTACTATGATCGGCTTTTTCTTCTTATTATTATTAATGATTCTAGTTACTTTTAACGATATTCACCGATATTTTATCCATTAAAAGGAGTTTAAAAAATGAAGCAATCTCAAATATTGATTCCAACGAAAAAAGAAGCCCCAAGTGATGCGGAAGCCTTAAGTCATAAGATGATGGCTCGAGCGGGCTATATTTACCAAGTTTCAGCGGGGGTCTGGGCATATTTACCAATGGCTTACCGGGTAATTCGGAAGGTTGAAAACATTATTCGCGACGAAATGGCTAAGGCTGGCGCTGTCGAAATGATGATGCCGGGGTTATTACCGGCTGATCTATGGAAGGAATCAGGACGTTACGAAAGTTATGGGCCAAACTTGTTTAAACTTCAGGACCGAAAGGATCGTGAATTCATTTTAGGACCAACCCATGAAGAAACATTTACTTCTTTAATCCGGGATTCCATTAAGTCATATAAAAAGTTACCATTGGTACTTTATCAAATGCAAGATAAATACCGGGATGAAGATCGACCACGTTTTGGAATTCTACGTGGGAAAGAATTTGAAATGCTGGATGGCTATTCTTTTTCTGCAGATCAAGCCGGGCTAGATGCCGCTTACGATAAGCAAGCCATCGCCTACCGAAATATTTTTAATCGGATTGGCTTGGAATACAAAATAATCTTAGCTGATTCTGGTACGATGGGGGGAAAGAATTCCCAAGAATTCTCTGCGCCAGCGGCTGTTGGTGAAGATACGATTGTGTACACTGATGGTGGCTACGCTGCTAACATTGAAAAGGCAACTAGTAAGTTTGATGGCGTCCAACAGCACGCCGCGCTTGCTGAACTGGCAAAGCAAGCAACCCCTGGAGCTCATTCGGTTGACGAAGCTGCTGAAAGCTTAGGAATTGAAAGTAACCAAATTATTAAAGCAATGCTTTACATGGCTAAGATGACTGATGAAACTTTCCAACCAGTATTAGTTTTAATGCGGGGAAATGACGAAGTTAACGAGACCAAGGTTAAAAACGCGCTTGATTGTTTAGAACTTGAATTAGCAAATGACGAACAAGCAAAGAAGTATCTCGGCGCTAGCTTTGGTTCCCTTGGTCCAGTAGGTGTTGGCGAAGATATTAAGATTTTAGCTGATCGCTACCTTGAAGGTTTGGTTAACGTTGCTTGTGGAGCTAATGATGATGGTTACCACTATATCAATGCTAATCGTGACCGTGATTTCCGCGTTGACGAATTTGGCGATTTCCGAATGGTCCAAGAAGGTGAAATTGCACCAGATGGGTTACCAATTAAATTCACAAAAGGAATTGAAATTGGCCATATCTTTAAGCTTGGTACGCACTATTCCAAACAAATGGGCGCCCAGGTACTAGATCAAAATGGGCGTTTAACTGACGTTATGATGGGAAGTTATGGGATTGGAATTAGCCGGTTACTTTCAGCGGTCGCTGAACAACAAGCAGATGAAAATGGGCTAGTTTGGCCAGATAGTATTGCTCCCTTTGATGTTCATGTGATCCCAGTTAATGCCAAAAATGATGATCAAATGAAGGTCGCAAATGAAATTACTACTGATCTCGAAGCCGCCGGTTTGGAGGTATTAGTTGATGACCGGAAAGAACGGGCCGGTGTTAAATTCGCTGATTCTGATTTGATTGGTTTACCAATTCGGGTTACGGTTGGTAAGAAAGCTACTGAAGGAATCGTCGAAGTTAAGATTCGGAAGACTGGCGAAACCATCGAAGTGAAGGTAGCAGAACTTGTTAATACAATCCAAATTTTGTTGAAGAATAATCTTCAACAAGCAGAGTAGACTAAGAGTAGCCTGCTAGGATAAAGTATAAAGGTTGGGAAGAAAATTGATTTCTCCCAGCCTTTTAATGTTTATGATTTTTAATAACTAAAATAATGGTCTTAATCCTAATTTTGACTAGGAAAAACAGGAGAAAAATTTTGAAATTAAGTCCAGAAGAAAAGTTTACTAAACTTTTAGAACAGATTAATTATTCCACTCCTGATTTAAAAGCGGGGCAAGTCGATGAAGTCGTGGTCCATAAGCAATCACGAGTTTGGGAGATTCATTTAAGTTTTCCCAATATTTTACCAGCAGCAACTTACCAAGGCTTTTATCAGGCTTTACGAGTTTCGTTTTATCAATTGGCTCAAGCAAACGTTGATTTAAATATCAAAACGCCTACTGAAACTTTGAATGAAAAGCTGATTGGTGACTATTGGCGACCATTGGTAACTCAAGCCTTGGGGCAAACTACAATGACAGCAGAAATTGCTGATCGCGTTTTGCCCAAGCTGGTTGACCAACGGGTAGTAGTTCCCTTAGCAAATGAAAAAATAAAGGAATTTGTTGAAAAACGGTTTTTCCCATTACTCATGACAGCTTATCAAAAGGCTGGTTTTCCGGCGTTTACCCTCCATGCAACGGTTGATTCTGAAAAGTCCGCAGCTCGCGAGAAGGAATTGCAAGAACGGCAAAAACAACAAGACGCTGAACTGGTAAAAAAAGCAATGGCCCAAATGCAGGCGAATAAGGCAAAACAGAGTAATTCAGGTAGTGGCGTTAGCGCGCCAACTCCAGTGGATGGCCCGGTTGTGATTGGGAAAACAATTAGTCCTCAAATTGAGTTAACCCCAATGAAGGAAATTGTGGATGAAGAACGGTCGGTAGTTGTTGAAGGTTACGTTTTTTCAAAAGAGATCAAAGAATTACGATCTGGTCGGCAATTGATGATTTTAGAAATCACCGACTATACTTCCTCAATTGTTGTTAAGAAGTTCTCCCGTAATCAAGAAGACGAAGCCTTGTTTGACGGGTTGAACGAAGGAGATTGGATTAAGGTCCGCGGTTCAGTTCAAGAAGATACCTTCATGAAAGATTTAACCTTAAATGCTTATGATATTAACCAGGTAAATCACCCTGAACGGCAAGATCACGCCTCTGAAGATGAAAAGCGAATCGAATTACACCTTCATTCAACAATGAGTCAAATGGATGCGACAAATTCCATTAGTGATTATGCTAAACAAGCCATTAAATGGGGAATGCCTGCTCTGGCGATTACTGATCATGCCGACGTGCAGGCCTTCCCTGAAGCTTTTAAGTCTGCAGGAAAAATTAAGATGTTATATGGGGTGGAAGCAAACGTCGTTGATGACGGAGTACCAATGGTTTATAACGAAGATCACCGTCTACTTAAGGACCAAACTTATGTAATCTTCGACGTGGAAACAACGGGACTTTCCGCTATCTTCGACCGGGTAATCGAACTTTCCGCCGTTAAGATGAAAAATGGTGAAGTTTTAGATCGGTTTGATGAATTTATTGATCCAGGTTTCCCATTAAAACCTCAAACTACCGAGTTAACGAGTATTACTGATGATATGGTTCGCGGCTCAAAGTCAGAAGAAGAAGTCTTCCAAATGTTTCGCGACTTCTACCAAGGCGCAATCATTGCTGGGCATAACGTTTCCTTTGATTTAGGCTTTATGGATGTTGGTTATCAACGTCATGGGATGGCTCCAATTGAAGATCCAGTTATTGATACTTTACCGCTAGCACGCTTTCTTTACCCCAATATGCGCGGGTACCGGTTGAATACTTTAAGTAAGAAATTCAAGGTTGCTTTGGAACACCATCACCGGGCTAATTACGATGCAGAAGCAACTGGACATTTATTACATCTTTTCTTAAAGGATGCAGAAGATCGCTACAAAGTTCAATATGTTGATGACTTAAATAAACATATGACCGAAAATGGGGCTTATCGGCATGCTCGGCCATTTCACGTGACGATCTTAGCACGGACCCAAGCGGGGATGAAGAATCTTTACAAGTTGGTCTCCCTCAGTAATGTCAAGTACTTTGCCCGGGTCCCGCGGATTCCGCGAAGTGTCTTAACTCAATATCGGGATGGTTTGCTTTTAGGAACGGCTTGCGCTAGTGGAGAAGTCTTTACTGCGATGATGCAAAAAGGTTTTTCAGAGGCCGAGAAACTAGCTGACTTCTACGACTTCATTGAAGTGCAACCTAAGCCAAATTATGCGCCCCTTCTTGAAGAAGGAGTAATTCAAGATCAAGCCCAGCTAGAAGAAATCTTAAAGAACATGGTTAAGCTAGGACAAAAGGTAAATAAGCTAGTTGTGGCTACTGGAGATGTTCACTACTTAAACCCTGAGGATAAAATTTACCGGAAAATTTTAATTAATTCCCAAGGAGGAGCCAACTTCTTAAATAAGACTCACCGGCCAGATGTTCACTTCCGAACGACGGATGAAATGCTCGGTGAATTTAGTTTTTTGGGTGATGATTTAGCAAAAGAAATTGTGGTTACTAATACTCATAAAATTGCTGATCAAATTGAAGAACTTCATCCGGTTCAAGATAAACTTTACGCTCCTCACATGAAGGGAGCTGATCAAGAAATTCAAGATCGAACTTGGGATACGGCCAAGGCTTGGTATGGTGATCCACTCCCCAAATTGGTTAAAGATCGGGTTGAACTAGAACTCAACAGTATTATTAAAAACGGCTTTGCGGTCCACTATCTAATTGCTCAACGGCTAGTAGCAAAGTCAAATAAGGACGGTTACTTGGTTGGTTCTCGGGGATCCGTTGGTTCGAGTGTGGTGGCAACACTTTCTGGGATTACTGAAGTTAACCCCCTACCGCCGCACTATCGTTGTCCAAAATGTCAATATAGTCACTTTTACACTAAAGGGGAGTATAGTTCCGGTTTTGACTTACCCGATAAAAACTGTCCTGAATGTGGAACCTTAATGATTAAGGATGGTCATGATATTCCATTCCAAACTTTCTTGGGCTTTAAGGGAAACAAGGTACCGGATATTGATTTAAACTTTTCTGGAGACTATCAACCAATTGCCCATAACTATATGAAGGTTTTGTTCGGGGAAAAGAATGTTTTCCGGGCTGGAACAATTGGGACGGTAGCGGATAAAACGGCATATGGTTATGTTAAAGCTTATGAGCGGGATACTGATCAACAGTTCCGGGGTGCTGAAGAGGATCGGCTAGCCAAGGGGGCTACTGGGGTCAAACGGACGACTGGCCAACACCCAGCTGGAATCATTATTGTTCCAGATGATAAGGAAATCTATGACTTTACGCCGGTTCAATACCCAGCTGATGATCAAACCGCCGCTTGGGAAACAACTCACTTTGATTTCCATTCAATTCACGACAACCTACTAAAAATGGATATTTTAGGCCACGATGATCCCACGATGATTCGGGCCCTTCAAGATTTGTCAGGTATTAACCCAATAACGATACCAATGGATGATGAAGGGGTAATGTCGCTCTTCTCTAGTCCTAAAGCCTTAGGTGTGACCGAAGAGCAAATCAATTCCAAGACTGGTACCTTAGGATTACCTGAATTTGGAACGCGATTTGTGCGAGGGATGTTGGAAGATACGCACCCGAAGAATTATTCACAACTACTTCAAATTTCTGGTCTTTCTCATGGGACTGGAGTGTGGTTGGATAACGCTCAAGAATTGATTAAGCAAGGAACCGCCACAATTGCCAACGTGATTGGATGTCGGGATAACATCATGACCGACTTGATTCACTACGGACTGGACTCAGAAACTGCTTTCCAAGTGATGGAACATGTGCGGAAAGGGCGGGGAATTCCAGATGAATGGCAAGCTAAAATGCTCGAAGTAGGGGTACCACAATGGTACTTAGATTCTTGCTTAAAAATTAAGTACATGTTTCCCCGAGCTCACGCCGCAGCTTATGTTTTGATGGCTTTGCGGATTGCATACTTTAAGGTTTATTTCCCCTTAACTTACTACGCTGCCTTCTTCTCTGTCCGAGCAGATGACTTTGATGTGGTGTCCATGGCGCACGGAAAGAGCTCGGTTAAAGCGGCAATTAAAGAAATTGCTGATAAAGGTAACGAAGCCTCAGCCAAAGAAAAGAATTTAATGACAATCTTGGAATTAGCTAACGAAATGCTTGAACGGGGGTACTCGTTTAAGATGGTTGATATTGAACGTTCAGATGCCAGTGATTGGTTAATGGATGGTAAAACCTTGATTGCTCCATTCCGGGCCATTCCAGGCCTTGGGTTAAATGTTGCCAAGCAAATTGTGGCGGCTCGAGAAGAAAAACCGTTTATCTCCAAAGAAGACTTGGCGGAACGGGGAAAGGTTTCTAAGACCTTGATTGAATTCATGACTATAAATCGCGTTTTGGACGGGCTTCCAGATAGCAACCAACTTGATCTGTTCTCTGACCTGTAATTATATAATAATAAAATTAATACGTCGATTTTGTAAGCCCCCAAATGGGCACAAAATGGGCAAAAATTAAGCGGTGCTGATTGATTTCAGCATCGCTTTTTTTAGTATTGGTCAATTTCACTGATCCGATTTTCAAAATCTTCCTGAGTTTTCTTCGTAACATGAAGATAAATTTTGACTGTCAGATCACCGTTAGCATGGCCAATCCGTTTCTGAATTACTCGCAAAGGCACATTCATATCAGCCAAGACGGATACGTGGGTATGACGGAAATAGTGAGTAGTGACGTTCTTGTCGACTTTTTGTCGTTCAGCAGCCCGTTTCAGATATTGATTAGCATTATTAATATTAAGGGGCTTCTGTTGATCATATGTGATTGCCGTCTGATTGATGGCAAACAGTAGGGCGTTCTCATCTTTTCCTCGTGCGTGTTGCTCAACTATATTAGCAGCAATAGGGGAAAGGGTGATGGTTCTTAAACCAGCGTACGTCTTAGGTTCATGAGAAAGAAAATGTCGATAAGGCTTCTTTTTCCAGATCATTGTGCCATCGATTCTTAGGTAGACTTTGCCATTTTCTTTGATTATGTCGTTCACTTGCAGACCAGACAATTCACCGAACCGTATTCCAGTTAAGAATTGTAACTGAAAAGCATCAGCGTAGTACTGCATATTACGATCGATGCAATCATTAATAATACTGTGGTATTCATCTATGGTGAGATATTTATTTTCAATCTCATCCCGGCGCCGGGCGGTCTCGTCCTTCCACGTTATCCTGACCTTATCCATAGGGTTCTCGCTGAGAAAGCCGAAACTGACAGCATAATTGAAAAGCAGATTAATAGCGCCCTTCTTCGATTTAACTGTCCCATTGGTCAGAGGACGTTTATCGCGGTATAGCTGATCGTTAAAGTAACGGTTTAACCACACAGTTGTAATGGCGCTTGGACGAGTACTTGGTCCACAGGCTTTAACAAACTCATCGAGAAAAATCTCACCATTGTGGTAGGTATTATATCGAACCTGTTTCTCGTAGCCATCTAAAAATCTGGTTTTCAGTTCTTGCATGGTGATTTTACGGACAGCCTGGCCTTCTTCTGCGAGGGCCTTCTGGATTTTCTCCTCTAGCTCTCGGGTGGCAGCTTTAACTACCTGCGGAGTCTTTTTACCGTATGTCACTGATACCCGGCGATAATGTCCGGTTAGTGATGACTTGTACCGTTCAATGAAACAATACCGAACCTTGCCATGCACAGAACGTTGTTCAATCCACATAGTTATCCCTCCATTATTTTGCTATAATGAAAGGGTTGATAGTGTACGCCAATACTTTATCAACCCTCGGCCCATCTCCTATGCCAGTAGGGGATGGGCTTTTTTCATTTACCAGCTTTTTATGTCATCAGGGTTTGGACAGAATAAATGGTTATGATTGATGCCATCTATTAATTTGCTAACTAGATGCTGGAATATGAAGCATATACAATATGCTATAATAAATTGATTTAATGAGATAGGTGATTCTTGTGAAAAATATTCGAAAGACAATTTGGACAATTATAGTGATGACTTGTTATGCAGTTCTTATTTTGCTTTCAATTTTTGACCCGAAAGTAAATAATAAATTTATAGAGAAAGCTACGTATATTTTTCCCTTAACTTGTACATTCATAATCTATGCATACAATAATTGGAACTGGGTATTCGTCTATGTACAAAGAATATGGGCCTTGTTAAGTGGTGAAACAGTGTCATGGTCAGTTTCTTATAGAAAATATTTTGATATAGATTTTAGCTTCTCTGAATTTTACAGTGACTTTTATGATTTGTTAAAAGATAAATTAGATTTAGCTCGTTTTAACAGGAAAGATGATGAATTAATTATTAGTTACGAAAAGAATGGATTGCCAATTACAGTAAAAATTTATTGTGTATTACAAGAAGACAGTTATCTTTTTCAAGTTAGGTTCGATTCTTCAACTTCTTATAAAGACTCTAAAAAAGCGAGAAAATACTTCTTTGACTTTATAGAATTAGTTAATGTAAACTCACCCAAATTATTTGATAAGGCCAAAAATGAGAACATTAAATTAAATAACTCTTTCTTTTCTGCAAATATACGATTGGTAAAATACAATCCATTTTATAAATATATCCTTAAACACATTCAAACTGATTCCAAAGAAATGTTTTCTATTAATTTGAAGGAGAATAATATGAAGATAAAAATAAGCCCACATAAATTAGTTGTTCAAAATGCTACGAAAGATGAGCTAGAAGAGGTGTTATCTAACTATGTCCCTATTTCAAGGATTGGGTAGTTAATAGTGTTTCTATAGCTAATTCTAAATATGGTCGCTCTTTGTCTATATCTGATGGTTTACTGTATAAGACAAGAGCGCCTTTTTTGGAAAAACCAATTGTTCTGCTTTTACCGAGAACATCAATGTTAGCAATAAGATATGTTGCTTTTTCATTATCTATTGCATCAGCGGCTTCGTCATCCGTTTCAACACCGGTTCCGAAGAAATGCTTTGAAGTAATTGTGTCTTCATCAACGGCAAAGTATAAACCTTTTGCATGTTTCTCGAATGTTTTTATTTTATTAAAATCAAAATTTAAGGGGCCGCTAATGTTAACTTTATCTGGGTATGTTGCTTTTAGTGCCTCTGTGAATCCCTTGGCGATAGGTGTGGGGGCTACAATGATTAGTAAATTATTATCATTGCAAAAGAATGCAGGGAAACTATTGGCTTCTTTATAAATAGGTGCTGGTTGATAAGCACCATTTATCCAGGCTAAAATATCATGTTTGACCTTTACGTTGTAAACACAAGAAAAAGGAAGAAACGTTTTACTAGAAATTATTAGGGAACTACCGTTTGGCGAAATGCTACCAGCATTTTCGTTAGTATTATCTGTCTTTGTTTCTTCAAGAATAGAAACTGAATCGGTAATATTAAAATTAGTACAGTTGTAAATAGTAAGTGATTTCATTGAAATTCCTCCAGATATTTATCAGTTTTTAACGCCATCAGGGCTTAGACGAGTAATTCCATCTTTTACAATATAGAATATTTTAGTTATGCTCCACACTCCCGTCATCCCCGACAGTAGCCGTATAGCCGTCTCCTGAAAATGTCCAGCCATTGGATGTCCTCGTTGCCTGCAGGTCGCCGTTAGCACCGCCCAGCATCGCACGGGCCTGGTCCTCGGTAGTGGGTCCACCATTTTGGGCGGCTTGATTACGAGTCTGCTGTTGACTACTCCATGCGGCCGGTTGTGAGCTCTCACTAGATTGAGTGGACTGAACATTCGATGCCTGACTCTGGGATTGATGATTAGCCTGGTTGGTAGAACTCGATGAGGATGCAGACGAACTCTGAGACCTTTGGTGGCGTTTTTTGTGATGGTGCTTAACAACTTTATTTGAGCTGCTCGATGATACAGAATGGCTGTCTTTTGTAGTCGAGTGTCCGCACGCTACCAAGCCCAAGCTCGTAGCTGCAATGGCAATAGCTAAAGCCGGTTTTTTTATCATAATTCCTCCCAAGTAGCTTTTAACGTCTTCAGTGTTTGGACGTAAGATTAATTCGTATCCATCTGGAAAATTCATATCTTGCAGAAGTACTTTAAGTGTTTTGAAAGGCTTAGAATTTTCCAACTGTTCCTCCTAAAAAACAAAAGCCCCGAAGTCTTAACGATGAAACGTTAGATTCGAGGCTTTGTTAGTCTAGCACCTACTCCCAGGGCCACTAAACTTGATCTATAGTCATGTATTAACCTCAAATCTAACGATTGTCAATACTATAGTGACCGCTTACATAATCCCAGAAACTAAATAATCCAACTCCAATGGCACCCCAAATTGCTGGCAGAATACCACAGGATTGTCAAAATAGATATCATGCTCACGACAGTACGCCAGCAATAGCTTAATCCCGGTGACGTTAGCGGCGTGCTCCTCTTTGGTCTCTGCCGTTGCTGTATAAGCGTGCACGCCACGATCGCCGTTAATCACATGGCCGATTTCGTGAGCCAGTGAGAAGGGGACCTCGTTATGTTTATACCAACGAGTATTAACCACCACTAAGCGATAATCCCCGTAGCTGGTCGATGGGGTATGTGGCTGCAAGTAACTGGTTAGCTGGACCCCGATATGGTGATCAAAAGCATAATTGATTAACCATTCCATTAGATCTTCCATGCGCCTACCTCCGGTCTAAGTAACCCTTAATAATATCTTTCAGGACTTCTTTCTCACTGTCGCTGATGGGCTTGCCTTGGTAGGCCCGCAGGTTGTCGACGGCTTCGTCGACTGAGAGACCATTGAGAATTGATTGATTGGGATTAGATGTTATATCGCCCACTTCCACTCCAAATAGATCTGCTAATTTTTGAAGAGTTCCCATTCGAGGGAATTTAATCCCGTTTTCCCAATTTGAAACTGTTTGGGTGGATACATTCATTTTTTCGGCCAATTGTACTTGTGTCCAACCTCTCTTTTTTCGGAAGGCTTTGATTTGACTGGAGATAATGTTTTCTGACATTTCAATCACCTCCTTTGCACATATAATTATATAACTTAATGTGTGGTTTTCTCAACAAAAAGTCTAAAAATTATTACTTTAGGTGTTGACCACAACTTAAAGTTGGGGTATAGTTTAATCACAGTCAAGCGAAAGGAGGAAAACGAATGGCATTTACATTAAAGGCAGCTCGAGTTAACGCTGGTTTAACTCAAGCTCAGGCTGCGGAAAAGCTAACCGATTACTTTGGAATGGCGATTTCGCGGCAACGAGTGATGAAATATGAAGCAAATCCTGAAGAAACACCAATTGGATTTGCCAAAGGCTTCGCTGATATCTATGGATTGAGTGTTAGCGATATTGTTTTTTCTCGTCCTTAACTATAACTTTAAGTAGAAGGAGGCGAAGGAATGATGAAACAATCCGCTTGGATCCTTGGATTCATTCTTGGTGTTGTGGCAGTCACTTTAGTAGTAACGAAGTTACTGTAGCAATCAACGCTCCAGATATGAATCCAGTAAAGAAAGGTGATAACCAGTGTTCGCCAAACCAACGTCTGCGCGCTTCGCGATGTTCTTCCAGCGCTATGTCAATGCATGAGAGTATTTTCTTAGAAAATAAAGAAAGGAGGACAAACATGTCAGTCTATACAGCAATCAAGAAAGTTGCTAAAACAAACGGCAAGTCAATTTACCGGATTGAAAAGGACCTTGGTTTTAGCAACGGATCCATTTCCAAGTGGAACAATTCAATGCCAGGAGCTGCTTCACTTCAAGCGGTAGCCGATTACTTAGGCACAACACCGCAGTACCTGTTACGTCTAGCAAAGGAGGAAAACTAAATGACAACACAATTAAAAGTTATTGGTAAGGAACACGTTGGCAAGATTGAATTCACCGGAATCGAAGGTGGATTTGGTAAAGACAAGAAGGCAATGCTAGTTAAGGACATTGCGAAAATTCACAGTTCAACAGTTAAACGTGTCAATGAGCTAATCAATCGTAATCGCCGTCGCTTCAAAGATGGAATTGACGTAATTGATCTTTTATCATCACAAAAATTCGTGGTCGTTCTGAACGACCTCGGTTTTAATCAAAACCAAATTAATCGTTCTAATAACATTTACCTCTTAAGTGAACGTGGTTATGCCAAGCTGTTAAAGATCCTTGATGATGATAAGGCCTGGGATATTTATGACCAGCTGGTCGATAACTACTTCAATATGCGAGTGGCTATCAAGAATAATGAGCCATCCCTGATCCAGCAACGTCGTCTTTCGATCATGGAGGATAATGCTGCCACTCGTAAAGCCAACATCATGTACAAGATCGCAATGGCAACCGAGTCTGAAACTGGTCGTCAGGCGCTCCTAGCTCGGGCCGCCAAAGAGCTGACAGGTGAGATGACTATCCCGGTGTTAAAGCGTAAAGAGTACAGTGCCACTGAGGTCGGAAAGCAACTTGGCATTACGCCAAATAAGGTTGGTCGAATTGCCAACCATTTGGAAATTAAAGCTCCCCAACCGGGCCAAAACAAGTACGGCCGCTGGTCTAACAGCAAGTCACGATATTCCGACAAAGAAGTACCTCAGTGGCTTTATTCCGATGAAGGGTTAAAGGCTATTAAGTTAGGCACTAAACAGGATAACCAACATTGAGTGAAGGGAGAGGTGATCACCATGATGGCTAATTCATGGAAGACGGTTTCAGAAATTTGCGTCGATTATGGCATTAAGGACAAGACATTCTACGCCTGGGCAGATGAATGCCGAACTTATCCCGATCATTAGGAGATGACTTCAAGTATGGCAGACGATTTAGGAGGTTGAGTATGAGCAAAGAGCGAAAGAAAAAACACTTCTGGCATTCAGAAGTGTTTTGGGAATATGTTGTACCGATTATTGTCAGCATCATTATTTCCACCCTAACAAGTGCGGTAGCCATTGCCTTAGGGCTAATGTGATACATGTTGTAACGAAAGAAACGATTATCGGAATGTAGACACTTCTAAATAAAAGACTTCTTAAATCTTCGTATCGAAGTTCAAAGTAATGTTTACCTTGCTTGGTAATTTCAAAGTAATCTGGCCCATCTGTAAAGGGATTGGAATTTTGATAAGAAGGGATAACAAGTTTTTTATCGACAAGTTGATTTAAGTAATAGTTATTAGGACTGACTGGTAAATCATCGACAGAAATCTTGTTGTTTGTAGTCTTGGATAAGTGTATTAGCTTTCTTAAAAGGCGTCTCTCTTTTCTAACCGTTTTCATTATTGTATGTTTGCCTCCTCTTTGAGCTTCTTGATTAAGTATAGCAGTGAGGTGAGGAGAATGAGCAAAGAGCAGAAGAAAAAACCATCTTGAAAGGAGCTGATTATTATGATGGCTAATTCGTGGAAGACCGTTCCAGAAATCTGTGCCGATTATGGCATTAAGGACAAGACATTCTACGCCTGGGCAGATGATTGCCGATCTTATCCCGAATATCGAGATGCCATTATCTGCCCGACTGGTAAGCGGACGTTTATTGATGAGGATAAATGGCAAGCGTTTCTCCGATTTATGTCGGAGAAACGGCGAAAGAAACTGCTGGATCCACACCTTAGGGAGGAGGAATAGACAATGGAATTCTTAATTACTTTACCGGTTCTAATCATCGCATTGTGTCTGCTGTATGCATTAGCGTATAGCTCGTTCTATGAACGCGATCGGCCGCTGTTTTTGAAACCGAAGTACAGGAAGCAACATTGAGAGGGGGTGATCCTTAGTCCAGCTAGAAAGGAAGATTAAGCATGTATCTATTTTTAAATGTCTTTTTTGCGATCTTGTTCTTTGGATATTTCATCTTTTCGGAAAGGATCGAGAATTTTATTTACAAAGTAGTTATCTACTCTAATAAAAAGCTTGACGAATTTATTGAGCGGCGTTGGAAAGAAACGTTGAAAGATGAGGAAGAAAGCGATGACGGTCGCTATTAATTCAAACTGATCTGGGGTCAGCGAGATTATCATCGCCACAACGATAGAAAAAACAACAGCTGAATGGATGGAGTGTGGAGATTTCAGAACCGACAACCTAAATATTCTCAGTAAGTTATTAACCATGAAAATGAATTCAAAACATGCAACTGACGAAAAGATGAGCATAGCAAAGTTGACCTTGGTAATGATGTAGTAAGCAACCGAAGGAATTTTCACGGTTTTTAATATGGATATTAAGGCAAAAACAACTATTCCTATCAAAACACCCCATGCCAATAACCAGATCATTATAAATAATAATATTTTTAAGCGATTATTCATTTTGAAACACCGTTTTTTAATTAATTGTAACAGGAGATTAAAGCAATGAAAGCAATTAAAGCAGCAATCTACACCGCGCTAGGAGCGGAACTAACCTGGGCGTGGATGATGGGCCACACCACCATTTGGGGGATCCTGGCGATCTTTGCCTGGTGTCCCTTGATGGGATTTGATCTGGCTTATGTAATCAGTCCTTGGGCCGAAAAGATCGGCTTCTTCGGACCAAAAGAAAAGGACCCTAGTGGCCGCTAGGATCCTTTAAATAACTAAACAGTTTACGAGGTGATTATACCATGCAATTGAACGAAAACGAAAGCCGTTTGCGGCGCCTGTTGGCAGATAAAGCGGTCCTGATGAGTGCCAAACTCGATCGGGCCCACGTTAGCACGATGACGGCGGAAGAATACTTTAAGTTGGCCCACGACTTTAAAGTCCAGGCCGAAGAATTGGTTGTGATGGCCAAACAGTTTGAACAGGAGGCGGTGCAACACTATGGACGACCAGATTCTAACAATTCGCCGGCAAATCCATTTAATTAAAAGCCGGGCGCCGCAAATCGCCTTAGATCAGTGCGGCGGGTATTTCCGCCGGTTGGATTACTGGGGCGACGAATTAAACAAAGTGATGGGGTGGAAAGCGTGAAATTATATGAGTTAAGCAATGCCTATAAAGAGCTGCTGGAACGTGAAGATCTAGACCCACAAGCAGTTGTCGATACGCTCGACGCCATCAAAGACGAGATCGAAATCAAAGCTGACGGAATTGCCAGTGTGATCGACGAACTCCAGTCCAGCGCTGAACGTAAGAAAGCTAAGGCTAAGGACTGGAACGAATCCGCCAAGGCAGACCTGCAACGGGCCCAATGGTTGAAGCAATACCTGATATCCGAATTGGACAATGTGGGGATCAAAAAAGTCGAGACTGACAATCACTTATTGAGTGTCCGGAATTTTAAGGCGTCCACAGTGATTGATGATTTTGATAAGCTGCCAGCCGACTACAAGGTCACAAAGACCGAAGTTGTGGGTGACAAAGCGGGTATCTACAAGGCTCTCAAAGCCGGTGAAACCGTACCAGGGGCGCACTTAAAAAGTAACCGGTCGGTGGTGATTAAGTAGGGCGATGTTTAAGTTACGTGATTATCAAACCGAAACTATCGACCAGATCTACCAGTCGATGCGGCAAGGTCATCGGCGAATCATCGTGCAGCAACCACCACGGACTGGCAAAACGGTCATTATGGCGGAAATTGCCCGGCGGGCGACTGCTAAGCATAACCGGGTGATGTTTGTAATCCACCGGAAAGAAGTGCTAGCGCAGGCTGTAGCCACTTTTGAGCAGCAAACCGTGCAGATGGAGCTCGCGACAATGGGCATGGTCCAAAGTCTCAGTCGCCGACTGGGTCGTTTACCGCCACCCCAATTGATTCTAATTGACGAAGCCCATCACGCTTTAGCGAAGAGTTACGTCAAAATCTTGCAGGCTTATCCGGACGCTTTCGTCTTATTTTTCACGGCAACGCCAGTCCGGACGGGTCATGATCAATTAGACCAAGTAGCGGATGACATCATTGTCGGTAAGTCAATTAAGTGGCTAACTGAGCATCACTTTTTAGCGCCTTATCGCTACTTTGGCTTGGGCGACATCGACCGCTCTAAGCTCCGCAAAGCTAACGGTGATTACACGACCGAGTCAATGGACCAAGCGTTAAATCACCAGATCTACGGCAATATCGTCAAGCAATACCAACGCTTGGCCGCTGGTAAGCAAGCGGTTGTTTACTGCCACTCCGTTGAGAGTGCCAAAAAGGTAATGGGGGAATTTGCCAAAGCTGGTATCAGTGCAGCAGAAGTTGATGGAAATACTCCAGCAGCGGCTCGCGATGACTTAGTAACCAAGTTCCGGAACCAAGAGTTGATGATCTTGGTCAATGTCAACCTCTTTACCGAAGGGGTCGACTTGCCGAATGTCGATTGTGTCATCATGGCACGGCCCACTCAATCGTTGGCCTTATACCTGCAATTCTCGATGCGGTGTCTTAATCCGCGAAAGGGCAAGACGGCAATCATCATTGATCACGTCGATAACTTCCTGACCTTTGGTTTGCCGATTAACGATCGTGACTGGGAGCAGGCGATTGTGACTCGGGATAAGCGCCGTAGCAATTCGATAAGCGGGGATGTTGGGCCTGCGATCACACAGTGCCAGTCTTGTTATGGGACGTTTTACCGTGATGATGCCAAAAGTGATCGATGCCCGTTTTGCGGAGCAGAGCTTAAAGCGGAAGGCAAGGACTACAAAGTCGTCAATGTCGATCTTCAAGAGATCCAAAACGCCCAAGCAATCAAGCAACGCAAAGAATTGGCCCACAAAATTATGCAAGATCAGTTAATGGCAAACGTGGCTGACAAAACACCAGCCGAATTACACACCCTGAATGAATTCCAGGCCTATGCCAAGCTACACGGCTACAAGCCGGGCTGGGCTTGGTACCAATTTAAAAACAGGAGGAAAGCTAAATGATCCAATTACCTAAAGACGAGGCGTTAACCCCAAAGCCCTCGCCACACAATTTCTTTATCTGGGGCGCCACGATGAGCGGCAAAAGTTACTTTGCCTCATTCTTCCCGCACCCGTTGTCGCTCAACACTGACGGCAATGCAGAACAGGGCAGTACACCCAGCATCCAGATCCGGAACGTCCGAAACAAGGACGGCAAGTTAGAGCAGTCAGCGATCAAGCAACTCGATGAAGTGATCACGGCGCTGCAGTCACAACCACACACTTTTAAGACGCTGATTGTCGATGTGATCGACGACATCTGTGTCATGATCGAGCAAGCAATTTGTCTGGAAGCAGGAGTGCAAGCATTAAGTGACATCCCATACGGGAAGGGCTTTGCCACTTTTAACGGCGTGTTGCAGCAATTCGTAATGGACTTAAAAGCCTTGCCAATGAACGTGATCTACGTTAGTCGGGAGTTGGCCATCACTGACGAACAAACTGGAACCACGGAGAAAACTCCGTCTCTAAAGACGAAGTACTACAACATCGTCAACGGAAACTGCGATCTGGTGATCCACACCGAAAAATTCGGCACAGATACGTATACCCGGACAATTACTGATCGCCGGACGAAATACGAACCAGAAAACATTAAAGACGCACGAGTTAAGAAACTATTGGAATCATGCACAGGCATGTTTTAGGAGGAATTGAATTATGAGTTTAATGGCAGCATTTAACGAAGCAACCAAAGGCTGGGACCCGAAGAAAGACAGCACCCAAATGTCCAGTAATCTACCAGCTGGGGACTACAACGTAATCGTCGAAAAGGTTGATCACCCAGTGTACAAGTCAGGGTGGGACTGCTTGCGGTTCACAATGTTAGTTTTCGACGGCGAACACGCTGGTCGCAAAGAATTTGTTCAAATCAGCTTGGCTGAAAAGAAGAAGGATGGTTCGCCGTTGCCTGACTTTGTCGTTGCTCAAAATATTCGGTATGTCGTTAAAATTGCGGAAATGGTCGGTTTGAAGCTAACCGAAACTAACTTTAACGGAAATGAAACTGATCTGTACGAAAATTTTGTCCAATTATTCAAACCGTACACCGGGAAGTCAATGCAGATGACCATCTCAACCCGGCCAAACCGGAAAGATCCAGACAACCCTTACCGGTTATATGACTTTGGCCCAGGTAAGCAAATTGAAACCCCAACAGCAGACCAAGGGTCAATCATGGAACAACTCCAAAATGCCGGTACAGAACAAGTTACCGACGAAAATCTCCCATTCTAAAAAAAATAAGCGGCAGTGACCGTGATCCACCAGATGGGTGAGAAGCCCATCATAAAGGAGTGAAAGAATGCAGAACCTAGTTAATTATGCAAAACGATACGCGGAGCGCGGGTTTAGCGTCATTCCAACTCTCGGTAAAAAACCATTGATTAAGTTTGCGGGGCGACCGGCAATGACCCCGACCGAAATCGAAGATTTTTGGCGGGTCCACCCTTTTGCCAACATTGCACTTAAAACCGATCAGTTCTTCGTGATTGATGTCGATCGGCATTCGGAAGGAGCGGACGGAACCAAGGCGATTAAAGAGCTGGGCCACCCAGAATGGTTTGATACACTATGCCAGCAGACAGCCCACGATGGTTTCCAATTTTTTTTCCGGAAACCCAAGGAACGGGTTAGCCAGAATATCGGTTTTCTACCTGGCGTCGACATTAAGGCCCACACCAATAACTATGTGGTAGTGGCGCCCAGTGTGATTGATGATCGGCCATATCGATGGATTAATCGCAAAAAGATGAATCCACCGGCTGAAGAGTTGATTGCTCTGATCGAAGCGAAGAGTAAACCACGATTAAGCAACCAACAACTCACTGAATACAACCAATCTGGACGACGCACTCAAACGACGGAGCTGTTTGAACAAATCGCCTATGGGTTGGGTCCGACTGGTGGACGGAACAATGCTTTAGCAGCATTTATTGGTGGTTTGCTACTTCGAGGGGTTGAATCAGCCGCAGCATTGGAGTTGGCCCGCTTAGCTAACGGGAATACTGAGTCATCGTTGCCTGACAACGAAGTGGTGAAGACGGTAAACTCGATCATCAAAAAGCGGATCCGCGAAAAAGGCGGTGAAGTGATTGAGTGAGAAAATAGTGAAGTTTGACGCTGAGAATGGTAAGAAACTCGACCAAATGAATCGGGACGGAAGTTGGATGAATAAGTTGCGCCGGTCAGCTAAAACCGACGCCTTGAAGACCAACTCGCTAGTCAATATCGAACTGATTTTAGAAAACGATACGGAATTGAAAGGCCTTTTCCGATTCAACGAATTCACGACCGAAATTGATGTTGTAAAACCTAACCAGAAGTTGCATTTCCAAGTCGGACAACTGGTTGATGCTTATTTGGATCAGATTGCTTCTTATATTGAAGAAACGCCCAGTTATGGAGTGCTATTCGATCAGAAAAAGATTCGCAGTGCTATCACAGTTGTGGCAATGGAACACGCTTATAACCCAGTGTTGGATTACCTAAATCACGCGCTGGAAGAGTGGGACCAGCAAGGCCGATTAGATACGGTGATGGACGATTACCTGGGTGTAGTTCCAGATGATACAGCGCAGTTAATCACGAAGCTGTTTTTCGTCGGGGCGGTCGCCAAGGCCCATAAT
Source organism: Lactobacillus sp. 3B(2020) (assembly GCF_013487845.1). Classification (NCBI taxonomy): domain Bacteria; kingdom Bacillati; phylum Bacillota; class Bacilli; order Lactobacillales; family Lactobacillaceae; genus Lactobacillus; species Lactobacillus sp. 3B(2020). The sequence continues at coordinate 890,184 of NZ_CP047410.1, forward strand.
CCACGCATGAAATTTGACTTTGTCCTTGATTTAGTCGGTGGACAAGGGGCGGGGAAAACGACTTTCCTGCAAAAAATTGCCCCGTGTGGTTACTACACGGACCAGTTCTCGACTTTTGACAATAAGGACGACTTTGCGGTAATGCGTCGAGCGTTGATCATCAATGACGACGAAATGACCGCCACGAACAACTCAACATTTGAAATCTTGAAGAAATTCATCACGCTACAGGAGTTTGAGTATCGGAAGCCATACGGACACCAAGCAGAACGATTCGCCAAGAATTTCGTAATGGCCCGGACGACCAATGAGTTGTATTACCTCAAAGACAAAACTGGGGAACGGCGTTTTCTACCGCTACATGTCAGCAAGGCTCGTCAGCAATATCACCCAGTGACGGATCTTAAACCAGATTATGTCCAGCAGCTTTGGGGCGAGGCAATGCATTTGTACCAAACCGGTTTTGATTTTGGTTTGACCAAGGAGCAAGAAGACGCTTTGAACCAACACCGGAAAGCATTTATGTACACCGATGAGCTAGAAGACAAGATCGAAGACGCCCTGGTCAACGACTGGGCAGGCTTAGATTTCCTAACTTCCGAGGCGATTGGTTTCAAAGTTGCCCCAGGTGTCGACCTAGTCAAAAATCGCAAGATTTCCAACCAAATTGCCAACAGTATGATCAATCGGTTTGGTTGGCGGAAGGGGCGGAAGAAAATCAATGGAGAAGCTCGGAGAGGTTATTTGCGGTGACACATGGTGACACTAAATACCACTAAAAGATGCGATAGTGTCACCTTTATAAACGTTGATATATCAGCGTTTGCAAGGTTTTTGGTGACACTATACCAGTATATTTACTTAAAAGTATGTAGGTAGTAGATATACCCAGGAAGGAAGAGCGCACCGAGAAAAGTTTGTGGCGGCCAAAATAGTGTCAATAGTGGTTCAAGCTTAGAGCCACAAGGGATGAAGGGGGTGACACATCGAAAAAATAGTGTCACCGGGTTAGGGGTGGGCGAATGGAGATAATGAAATGAATCGAATTGCTGAAATTAGAAGAGCGCGTGGATTGATGCAATCAGAATTAGCTAAACAATTAGGCGTTACACCTCAAGCAATTTCTTGTTATGAACAAGAAAAAAAAGAACCAAGGCTTAAGACACTGATAAAGCTGTCTAAGGCCTTAGACTGCTCGCTAGATGAGTTGTTAGGGTTAAGAAAAATCGACCGCAAAGTAATTTATTCAATTATGTTAGACGATGGACGAGTGGTTAACACCCCAGACCGGCCAGATTTATGGAAAGACGACGATGATTTCTTCGAGATCAATGCCTGCACGATGCCAGCTCCTGGTGAGCAACGACGTTACACTCGGATGTGGGTGAGCAAGGCGCATATCGTGACGGTTAATAATCGGGATTGGAGGGCTGCTGATGACCCAGCCTGAGCACGAAATTCAGAACGCCGTCCGGGTTGCCCTGTCAGCCAATCAATGCACAGTATTCCGGGTTAATGCGGGCCAGGTCCGTTTACCGGATGGCCGGTTTTTCCAGACCGGCGTACCGAAAGGGCACTTTGATCTTTATGGCTTCCGCTGGTCTGATCACCAAGTGTTTTACATCGAGGTTAAGACCAAGACGGGCCGGCCGCGCCCAGATCAGATTAAGTTCCACGATTTCCTCGTCCGGCGCGGGGTGATCCACGGGATTGCCCGCAGTCCGGAAGATGCAATCAAAATTGTGGAGGAAGGATTGGTGGGATATGGATTTTAACCTTATTCGGAGTGGGGGTGGACAAAATGCTAATCGAAATCACCCGCCACAAACGCAAATTTAAGTTTGTCCGGCCGTATTATTGGAAGATTACGATTATCGATCCCAAGCGGCCAAAGGAATGGCCGGCGGAAGTCGGCTATCTAGATCGCGCTACCGGACCCAACCATCAACCGATGCCAGGGTGGCAGGTGGATATGTATTACCCATACAACACCGTTGATGACGGGGTCTATCTGCCTGATGATTTACCAGAAGATGAAGCGGTAAAAGAAGCGCTCGAAATTGCGCAAGAAATCTTGGAGAAGTTCCGAGCGCAATGGGACAGAGATGACGGGAAGCCTATTAAATATATGTGGGGGTAAGCGATGGAGAAACTAATCAATCGGACTGTTAAGCATGGCTACGGAACAGTCTATTATCTTAATTTGACTGATGACATCGGTGACGAAGTAGATATTGTCGAATACAATGATGGCAGCTTTAACGATGATGGTTATGTAGATTTTAACTTGATGGGAATTGATAATCGTGACGAAGTTATGGCCGCCATTACTAAACGCTGGAGCGTTGAGTTTGACGGCGAGGTGATGTTTACGAGCTCAAATAAACCACAAGATTTTTACAACCTATTGCAAGCGATGTTGCAAAGCTATGCTTACATGGAATTCTACCGACGGGGGTGGATTAAATAATGACCTTTGAACAACTAACCCTGCGCCTGGACGAATGGCGCAAGCAACGCAACCTAGCCGACCCGAAAGCCCAAACCATGAAAGTAATGGAAGAAGTCGGTGAACTGTCCGCAGCAATCAACAAGCAGGACCGACTGAAGCTGATTGACTCGATCGGCGATACCTTAGTCACGGTGATCCTGTTAGCCCAAATGGAAGGATTAGATCCAACCAAGTGCTTAGAATCAGCCTGGAAGGTGATTGTCGATCGCAAAGGTCGGACGGTAGACGGCACGTTTATTAAGGCGGAGGATCTGACAAATGCTGATCTATAACGGGGGCGACATGCTCAGCGTGGCGACGCAGGCCCAAAAAGCCAAGGAAAACGCCCAGCTGCGGGCAATGGGCTTTGAGGTCTGGTCACCACAAGAGGATAAAGAAATCAACGATAAGCAACACCAAACCCAGGAAAGTAATGACCACCTGGCGGAATTGATTTTTGAGCACGACACGATTGGTATGGAGGAGGCTGACATCATTATTTTCGAGGTCGCCAATACCAACGTTGGTACCTGTGTGGAGATTGGACAGATGGCCCAACGGATGCGAAATAAGGCGTTTTTCCCACCAATATATTTCCATAGCTATGACATCCGCCGGACTAATATTCCGGAGACCGGTGATCGGCGGTCGACGTCAATTAATCAATACCTGTACGGGGCGATCTTATCCTTAAATCCGAAGGGGATTCAGACCTGGGATGAAATTGTGGAGGAGGTGGAACGATGGTTATGATTTGGTATACGGCATTTATGCTGATGTTAGTGCTTTGCCTGTCGATGGTTAACTTTGCAGCTTTACGGAATCCCGATAAAGTTCCTGATCTATTTGCTGCTTACTATGATAAGGAACGAGTGATAGCACAACTGGTTGTAGCGGTAGTTGCGGCAATCCTTGAAATGGTGTTTACGTTGATGCTGATCTTGTTAGGCATTAACCTAGCCAATCCGGTGCTGAAGGATGCGATTATTGTTCTGGCAGTAATTAACACGGTAACTGTGTTCTTTACCGTCCCCGTGCTCCACCGTGACCTGTATCGTAAGCGTTGGTATCTAGCACTCACTACTGCATATACGCTGGTTGAGTTTGCTGTCGTCGTATGGATTTTTATCTATCGGTTAGGAGAGATACTTTAAATGAACCCAAGTTACTACAAAATGAAGAATGGTCAAGATTTAAACGATATGTTTGAAGCTGGGCTGATCCCACACGTCGAATCGTTTTACATGGGCAACATTATCAAGTACACGGTCCGCCACCAAAACAAGAACGGGCTGGAAGACCTTGAAAAAGCCAAGACGTATCTTGACCGGTTGATCAAGTATGAGGAGGCAACCGCCAATGACAAATTTCAACGCAAAACTCGAAATTACCAAGGCGATTGATCGTTTGCAGGACAAATATCCAGCAGCGTGGACAAATGAGGTCCACCGATTAGAGGAGATAATCCCGTTAAGTGATCCGGATTACCAAGTCCTATTAAAACTACGCACTAAAACGCACGAGGTCTTTGACAGCGAAGCCACGATCCGCCAGATTGCTCGAATGATGCGGGAAAATCCGCAAAATAAAGTCCTGGCCCAACAAATGCACGTTGCAACGTCAACGATGAGTCGTTTTGTCGCTACTCACGAGGAACTCAAACGCCTACAACAGCATTATCAGCGACAATACACCAAGGTAATTGTCGAGGATTCGATTAGTGGTGGGATTAAGATTTTCCCTACTCCGGGTGCAGCAGCTAAAGCGATCGGGATTCCGTTTAAACGGCTCCAAGTAATGTTAACCCAGCGGGAAAATCCACCAATGATTTACGGGCACTTACAGGCAAAGCGAATGTTATGGTACCAGAATGACGGAGGTATGCAATGAAATATTTTTGGCTTGAATTTACGGGTTTGGCCCTGCTCTCCTTTGTGGCTGGGTACCTGGTTGGTGTTGTGATGAGGTGAGGCAGATGGAGGATTTGATGATGCGGCAACAACGACCAAGCAAGCGGGAACGGCAAATGGACTTACTATTGACGATTGTAACGGTAATCGTATTTATCATCGCCATTTGCTACGAGGTACATTATTTTCGCTGAAAAGCAAAAAGAAAAAGCCTACCCTTACAGGCAGACCACACATCAAATTAATTATAGCATGTGGGGTAGGTTATGTACGAACAACAATTTCTATTGGACGATGATATTGATTACAAGGCGACTGAGGCCAACGTTAAGCATTTTTTAACCCGGATCTACCCGCGTGCTAAGCGGATGGCTGGCAAAGATCTTAGCGGTATCCAGTCGCCTCAAATTACCGACATGCCTAAGGGGGCACCAGTAGGCAATCCCTTAGAGCAACGGATTATCCAACGGTCTTATGCCCAGCAAGTGGTCAAGGCGACGGTTGATGCGATCTATCGGTGCGATGCATTTAGTCGCGAGGTCTTGGATTTGCTGTATCTACAAGGCTACTCAGATTCCGCTTGTTACATGGCGATCGGGTATCAACGCAGCCAGTATTTCAAACGGATCAAACCAAAGGCGCTGAGGCAATTCGCCGAGGCATATGCACTTGATGATCTAGAAATCCATAACAAAAATCGGACTCAAAACGGACTAAAAGCGGACTGAGAGCGGACTATGACCGGACTCATAGACCGGAAAACCGCGTTATAGTGTTATTGTCCAATGGTTTGGATAGATACTCCAATTTTTCCGGTAGCGGTGTAGCTCAATGGGCGAGCAACAGGTGTAACCTGAAGATCCCGGTTCGATTCCGGGCATCGTCATTCCGCCTACTCGACAAGGCGGGTGCCAAGTTCCCAGGTGGGGCAGTGAGGTTATGAAGCGATACCTTGCTGGCAAAAGTACGGTTCGAATCCGTCGCTTGGGCATTGCTGGACTGAAAAGTGACTTAACACGGAGGTGTGGTAAGCCTACTTTGTATAGCAACAGCCTAGCCTCCGGAGCATACTACCTAGCATTTAATATTATCAGGAGGTGAGAGCCTCCCCCTTTACGATTTGTTGCTCCGGTTACCTCGTAGTGGCACGTTTACATTTACAATCAAGGTTTCAATGGTGATTTGTTTACGCAGATGGATTAGTATTAATGAAAACAACCGGTACTGCCGGTCCTCCTTTTTCTGAATGAAGGTATAACGCGTTTAAATTAGGTGCCTTGGGGTGCAAATCCCCGCTACGAGTTTAGATGGTTTGCCCAGTTATGGGCCACAGCTCAGCTTAACGGCTGGGCTTTTTTATTTGGAAAGGGTGAATTTTGTTGTTCATGAAATTTATTGCTATGTTAATGGTTCCAGTTATGTTTATTGGAGCCCTATTAATTAAGCCAACACTCATTGGCGTTGGTTTATTTGTTACATCGCTAATTGTCGAATTTTTGATTATTTATTTAGTGACTTATATGCTAGAAGCTCATTAATAAAAAATTAGGAGTGACTGCAATGTTTATTGAAAAAATGTCTTATACACCTGTAATGGTTGATGGATTACGCCAAATGGTAATGATTTATAGTGTGCTATTAGATTCTGCACGTAAGGAAACAGAATCAGAGGTTGAAGCATATAAAATGGCAGATCATGTATTTACTGGCATCTTAAGCTCTAGCGAAAACAGCAAAGATAAATAATTTTAAGCCTGGTTATTAGAACTGGGCTTTTTATGTAATTGGATATAGTTATGAAGATGTAAGGAGATCAAATACCTATGGAAGAACATGTTAAAAGATTGGTAGTTGAGAGAGATGAGCTTTCGGATAAGCTTAAAAAGCTCTCGGAATTCATGAAGAGCGATGCTTTTAAGAAACTTGATGAAGATGACAAAATGATTTTGAAAATCCAAAAAGATTCTATGAAAACATACAAACGAGCTCTTGACTTACGTATCTATTGGGAAATCTAGCAATGTATCAAACTAAACGATTTGGATTAGTTGCTAGCAGGCAAGAGTATTTAATGTTATGTCGTGCTGAACGAACTAAGAAACGATTAGCAAAGAAAAAGCCGACAGGTCAACGCTTGTCGGCTTTTAAAGTACACGAAAATAAATAGTTTTCCCTCTAATTCGCTTGACTTATGTACGGTATAGTACTATTATAATAAGTGAAAGGAGGATAGGAATATGGCAAAACATAAAAAGAAAAAGGAAAAGCAGAACGACAAAGTTGAAGCTACAAAGTGGGCGGCAATAGCTGCATGGGCAGTACCTGCTTATCCGATTGCAGAAACAATTAAAATAGTCGTTAAGCATTTCCTTAAATAAACAATAACAAAGGGTTGAGGTGAGAGCCTCGCCCGCTTTGCTATATTCTATTTTATCATGAGTAAACAAGGAAAGAAGTATCGCAAAAGTATTAAACTTGCTTTGATTACTGGTGTAGTGGCATGGGTTGTCTATGGGGCTGTACGCGTATGGCTAGGATAAACTTGAATACTCCAGATATTATGGATGCTAAAGAAGCGTCCATAATCTGGGGCCATGCTGAAAACTATGTAAGGAGAACTTACCAGCAGAACCCGGATAAATTTCCAAATGGATCTATAAGAAAGTTTGGAAAGCAATGGATAGTTACTACCGAGGGAATGGAAGCAATCACTGGTACTAAGGATCCACGAAAACAGAATAATGATTAGTACAATGGCGCCATGTGGTATATATCTATCGACTAGCTTATCTGTGAGTTAGGTGATAAGAGTGGTTGAATCAATTATGAGAGGTAAAGGATGCATAGAAAGTCATTTAAGAATGTTAAAAATCATTTTTTAGATATTAATGATGATTGGTTTAATGCAATGTATAAGTATAAGATTGATGATCATTTGGGAATGGAAGCAGAAATTAGCTTTCTTAAACAACCTGATAGTATTGATATCTTATTAACTAATCTCTATTACCCTAATATGCGTCAAGGCGTACGAGAGCAGGACGACCAACAAACGGTTTTTAAGTTGTCTAAAGATAATGCTGAAAAATTACGAGACTATTTGAATAAAGTATTATAGACGACTGTCAGTTTGATGGTCGTTTTTATTTTGCGATTAGAAAGGTGGTGTGGTGGTATGCCATGAGTAAGATGGAAGAAGCTAAGGCGGATTACTTAGCTGGGATGAAGTATAAGGACATTGCCAAGAAATATGGTGTTGCGCTTAGTACAGTTAAGTCGTGGAAGACTAGGAATAAATGGCAACGAAATAATGCAACCAAGAAGAAAAGTATGCATACAAAAGCAAAAAGTACGCGTACAAAACAAGAAAAGGTTGCACCGTCGTTACCGCCTCCAGAATTGCCAGATAGTGATGAACTTACTGATAAGCAAAGAGCCTTTTGTTTGTACTATTTGCAACGATACAATGCGACTTGGGCTTATCAGAAAGCGTATGGTGGAAGTTATGATACAGCTCGGACTAACGGACCGAGATTGCTTGCAAATGCTCGCATTAAAAATTATCTCGCTGAGCTTAAAAAGCAGCAGTCACAGGATTTGTATTTAGATGCTAATGACATCTTAAAGCAGATAGCAAAGCAAGCCTTCGCTGATTACGGCGATTATATCGACTTTGGAAGTGAAGAGGTAATAGAAGTGGATGCTAAGGGGATGCCTGTTTTTGACCCAGAGACTGGTGATTATAGGAAGTATACACGGTCATTTGTTAACTTAAAGGATAAAGAGGAAGTTGATACCTCATTATTGAAAAAAGTTAGCATTGGCCGTGACGGTGTGGTTGTTGAACTTATGGATCAGCAGAAGGCATTGCAACTATTGCTTGATCGCTTACCAGAGCCAGAAATTGATGATGAGAGTACTAATTCATTACTCACAGCACTTAATAAGGGATTGCAAAAGATATGGAGTGATAAGAAGAATGAAGACGATAAAGGGTAGATTTCCATTTACTCCATTCAGCCAAAAGCAACTTCAAGTTCTTAGCTGGTGGGCTAATGATGAATTAAAGAGTTATGAAGCCATTATTTGTGATGGCTCCGTTCGTGCAGGTAAGACAGTTGTGATGTCATTGTCATACGTGCTATGGTCAATGACCCAATTCAATGGTCAGCAGTTTGGGATGGCTGGTAAAACAATTGGATCATTTAGGCGTAACGTGCTAAGACCATTGCGAAGCATGTTAGAAAGCGAAGGGTATGCTATTCACGATTCAAGATCAGATAATATGCTAACGATCAGCAAGAATGGTCATACAAATTATTACTTTATCTTTGGTGGTAAAGATGAAGCATCACAGGACCTAGTTCAAGGTATTACTTTGGCTGGGTTCTTTTTTGATGAAGTTGCTTTGATGCCACAGTCATTTGTTAATCAGGCAACAGCTCGTTGTTCGGTAACAGGTTCTAAGATGTGGTTTAACTGCAACCCCGAAGGACCTTACCATTGGTTCAAACTAGAATGGATTGACCAAATGAAAGATAAGCGGGCGTTACGACTTCATTTTATGATGCAGGATAATCCGTCATTGGCACAAGAAACGATTAATCGTTATAACCGAATGTATTCCGGTTTATTCTATCAACGTTACATCTTAGGGCTGTGGGTAATGTCAGAAGGGGTTATCTATGACAACTTTGATCGCGACACGATGGTAGTTAATGAATTGCCTAATCACTTTGAAAAATATTATGTATCATGCGACTACGGTACACAAAACCCAACAGTATTTTTATTGTGGGGGCGTAATCATGGCGCTTGGTACTTAGTTAAGGAATATTACTATTCAGGACGTGCAACTGCTCACCAAAAGACAGATGAGCAGTATTGCCAGGAGCTTAAGAAGTTTCTTGGTAATATTCACGCAAAGATTATCATTGACCCGTCTGCTGCTTCTTTTATTGCTGTGTTACGGAATAATGGTTTCCGAGTACAAAAGGCAAAGAATGATGTGGTGGATGGTATTCGTGTTACTCAAACGGCGATGAACGAAGGCAAGATACTATTTAGCAATCAATGTCCTAATTTATTTAAAGAATTATCCAGCTATGTATGGGATGAAAAAGCAGCTGAACGTGGTGAAGATAAACCAGTGAAAGAACATGATCATGCTTGCGATGCTATGCGTTATTTCGTTTACATGGTTATCCATAAAGGCTTCACTGCAAAGATTACTAAACGTCCACATGTTCGTGGGTTATAGAAAGAAGGTGTTTATGTGGCTGTTGCAATTGATAGAGAATTACTTGGGGATGTTAACAAGCCAAATCTTGAAGCAATCAACTATGCAATTTGTAAGTTGAAAGAACGACAAGGTAGGTTAGATAAACTTGCTGATTATTATAATGGGAATCAAGAAGTTAATAACCATCGCTTTGAGAATGCTAAAGTTAAGGCTTCTAACGTTATGATTAATCATGCTAAGTACATCACTGATATGAATGTTGGCTTTATGACTGGTAATCCGGTTAAATATACCGCCAAGAAAGGTAAGAATATTGATGATGTGTTAGAAGCACTAGAAAAGATTGATATCCATAAGCACGATATTGAGCTTGAAAAAGACTTATCTGTGTTTGGGTATGGTTATGAATTGCTTTATCTTAAAACGATTGAGCCAACTATTAGCATTGATGACCTTGGTAATGAAAAGATTACTCCTAATACTGAATTACGAGTAGAAGCTGTTGATCCACGTGCCGCAATTATTGTTACTGATGATACGGTTGAACACGACCCTTTATTTGGTGTTTTTGTTCAAGCAAAGAAAAATTTGAGCGGACAGAATGATGGTTATAGTGTCACGGTCTACATGCCAAAAAAGATTGTAGAATATCGCACTGAAGTAGGAATGGAAGTATCGACAGATGATCAAATCGTTGACGAATACGATAACTTGTTCAATGCAGTTCCATTAATTGAGTATCGAAATAATGAAGAACGACAGGGTGATTTTGAACAACTAATCTCGTTGATTGATGCTTATAACCTCCTCCAAACTGATCGAATTTCTGATAAAGAAGCTTTTGTTGATGCAATCCTTGTTACATTTGGCTTCGGATTAGAAGAGGATGAAGACAGTATTGAAGCGTTGAAGAATGGTGTTATTAATGCACCTTCTCGTGACGATGGGGCTGATGTTGAATGGTTAACTAAGACTTTCGATGAAACACAGGTTAACTTGCTTAGCCAATCAATTGAAAATGATATTCACAAAATTTCATACGTTCCGAATATGAACGATGAAAAGTTTATGGGGAACGTATCTGGTGAAGCAATGAAATTTAAGCTGTTTGGGCTTGAAAATCTTATTTCAATTAAGAAGCGTTACTTCTTCGATGGCTTGCACCGGCGATTAAAACTGATCCAAACCATCGTTAATATTAAAGGTGGCAATTCGGATGTTGATGGTTGTGATATATCGTTAACACCAAACATTCCCGTCAACTTGTCTGATGTGGTTAATAACATTAAAAACGCTGACGGTATTCTTCCACGCAAGATTACTTATAGTTGGCTTCCACAAGTTGGGGATGTTCAAGAAGTTATTGATGAAATGGCTCAACAAGATGCTGATAACATCAAAAAGAACCAGCAAGCGTTACAGCGACAAGATCCAGACCGTTTAGAATTGGAGGATAGTCAAGATGATTCGAGTGAAGATCCAAAAGGAACAGAACAAGACGACAATCATAGCAAGCGGACACGCTGAGTATAGTGTAAAAGGCTCTGATATCGTCTGTGCTTCGTTTTCTACCTTGCTAACTCATACGGTTAATAATTGTACTAACGTGGCTGTAAATGATGAGAATGGAACTCTGACGGCTGTATTTACAAATAGTGAACGCATTGAAGATAAAACTTTGCTAAACGCGTTTGAGAATACAGTTAATCAGCTTGTGGAACAATACGGTCAATACATCACTGTTTTGTAGGTGAAAGCCTATGAAAGTTGATAAAAATAAATTCAACTATTGGCAATTGCGAGACTTGCAAGATGAACAAAAGAACCAGGATGAAGCAACCAAACGCCTAAAAGTTATTAACGCTGCGTATCAGAAAGCACAAGCATATTTAAGCAACGAGGTCCAAAAGATTTATCGTCGCTATTTTTATGCTGACATTACTGCCGATGAAGTGGCAACGATCATGTCATCGCACATCTCACCATCTGAGCTGGTAACCTTACAAGCGTTAGCAAGCAATATTGTCGATAAAGAAAGTAAGAAGGCTGTTGATAATTACTTAAATCAATTAGCCGCTAAGAGCAGAATTACCCGACTGGAAGAGTTACAAGTCAAAGCGTATATAGTTGCTAAAAATGTTGGAGACGTTGAATTGGATCAGAATATTAAATTGCATACTGATGTAATGAAAAGAACCTGGTCCGAAGTCGAAAAGCAAGGAGCCGTATATGATAAAGTAAAAGATTACAAGCTCCCTAATAAAACAAAACCAGCCTTAGAATCTAAAGAAAATAAAATCGTTATCAAGAACCCTAAGACTGATAAGAAGATTGCAACGGTATCGATGGAACAAGACGTACCGAAGTCGAAAATCACTGAGCTACCTAATCGTTATGTGGAGGCAGCATTAAATTCCAGATGGGAAGGCAAAAACTTTTCATCACGTATTTGGGATAATACTGATAAGCTTGCTGAACGCTTGCAAAAATTATTTACGGCTAAAGAGTTAAGCGGAATGTCTGAACGAGAAATGATTAAGCAAATTGAAGATGAGTTTAATACAAGTCGTTTCAATGCTAGTCGATTAATCAGAACCGAAGCTAATTATTTTTACTCTAAGGTAAAGCTTGATAGCTGGAAGAAACGGGGAGTTAAGCAATATCAGTTAATTGCTGTTCTTGATAGTCGAACCAGTAAGATATGTCGAGCAATTAATAATAAAATTTTTAACGTATCTGATGCAGTTATTGGTAAGAATGTGCCACCTTTGCATCCGTTTTGTCGAACTGTGCCTGTAATCTATCTAGGTAACAATAAATCTTGACCTAAGCACGTCATGAAACTACTTCAATAATTGAATACGTGTGTGGGCTTGAAGACACACTTTTAGAAGTCATTGTGTAGAAATATGGAGTGGCTTTTTTCGTGCAGTCATAAATTCAAGTGTGCATGGGTAGAAAGGATTATATCTATGGAAAAAGCAAAGTTTTATAGCAATTTGCTAAAGCTGAACTTACAGCGGTTTGCAGATGAAGGACAAGATGGAAAAGGAGGTGCTGATACAGGAAATGAAGCAACGGATACTAATGATGATTCTGATACGCAAAATAAGCCTTTCATGACGTTCCAGACCCAGTCAGAATTGGATTCTTATTTTGATAAGAAGTTAGACAAGGCGTTAGGGACTGCTAAGGCTAACTGGGAAAAGGAACAAAGCGATAAGGCAAAGAAAGCTAAGGATCGCAAGAACATGACCGAAGAAGAACGACGTGAGGATGACTTCAAGCAACGGGAAGAAGCTTTATCTGCTCGTGAAGCTGATGTTACTAAGCGTGAGAATCGGAGCAAGCTTGCTTCTCGTTTAGTTGATGATGGTTTGCCAACCGGTTTAGTTGATGTCTTTGATGATGTTCTAGCTAGCGAAGACAATATGAACGAAACGTATGAACGGGTAAGCGAAGTATTTCGTAGCGCTGTTCACGATGCCGTTGAAACTCGGTTAGCACAAGGCTCACGAACACCTAAGAGTACGGATGATAATTTGACTCATAAATCGGCTGGTGAGCTTTATGCTGAAAAGGCTAATAGTGCTAATAAATCTGAAAGTGATTTTTGGAAATAAGAAAGGAGAATGACAATTAATGTACACACGATTTCAAGATGGTAAGCAATTAAACTTCCTTGCTTCTGAGAAGTTCACTGCTTTCCCTGAAACAATTAACAAGGACAATTACAATGTCCAAACTGATGACTTAGGACGCAAGTATGTACCTGCTGGGACAGTATATCCAACTAATGACGCAAAGGCGGTTGGTATTACTGTTAATGATGTATATGTATCAGAAGATGGTTCTAATCAAATGGTAGCTGTTATGCGTGAAGGTTGGGTATTAAGTCAACGATTAACTCCAACTCCATCAGCAGATGCAATTAAAGCAATGACAGCAATTCACTTTAAGGATTTAGATACTACCACAGCAGATCCAAAAGTGTAGTGAGGAGGAGATAATAGATGAATAAGCAAACACTTAAGCTAGATTTACAACGTTTTGCCACACCAATTCTTGATATGTTCGATCAGAATACGGTGCTTGATTATACTCGTAATCGTCAATATCCAGATATGTTAGGTGATACTTTATTTCCAGCAACTAAGGTTCCAACACTCGAAGTCGATATCTTAAAAGCTGGTAGTCGTGTCCCAACAATTGCTAGCTATTCAGCCTTTGATGCCGAAGCCGAAATCGGTAGTCGTGAAGCAAGTAAGATGACTGCTGAATTAGCATATGTAAAGCGCAAGATGCAAATTACCGAAGAAATGTTAATCAAGTTACGTTATCCACGTAATAATGCCGAAGCTAACTACTTAAAGCAATATGTATTTAATGATATTGATGCAATGGTTCAAGCGGTGAAAGCACGTGGCGAAAAGATGACAATGGAAATGTTTGCTACTGGTAAGATTACTGATAAGGACAACGGGATTTCCGTTGATTATCAAGTTCCAAAAGAGCATCAAACTGCATTAGCAAGTAATACTACTTGGGATAGCGGTGGTGCTTCGATCATTGAAAACTTACAAGATTGGTCTGATAAGCTCGACATTACCCCAACGCGTGCATTGACCTCTAAGAAGGTATTACGGACATTAATGCGTAGTACTGAAATTAAGGAAGCGATCTTTGGTAAAGATACCGGTCGGGTTGTTGGTCAAGCTGATTTAGATCAGTTCATGGTTGCACAGGGACTTCCGGTTATTCGTGCATATGCTGGTAAGTATCGTGAGGAAGACGCTAAGGGTAAAGTTAAAACACAAACTTACTTCCCAGAAGATCGGATCGTTCTCTTTAATGATGAAGTACCAGGTGAAAAGATCTATGGACCAACTCCCGAAGAAAACCGCTTGATCTCAACTAATGCGCAAGTATCAGAAGTTGGTAATGTTATGGCTAAGATTTATGAATCCGGCGAAGACCCAATTGGAACTTGGGTATTAGCAGCGGCAACTATGCTTCCATCATTTGCTAGCGCTGATAATGTATACCAAGCTAAAGTCCTTTAATTAATTGGAGGTGCTGAATGTGGATCAAGTGGCCGAAATGGTTCCATCCGTAAGTGCTCGTTTAAAAGTTACGGATGATGAATTAATTAAGGAGCTAGTAGAAGAAGCAAATGCTCAGGTGCTAGATTATACGGGTCAAAAAGAATTAGTTGGTAACATGAGTGTGTATGTTAAAAAGTTGGCAGTCATTAACTACAACCGACTAGGACTTGAAGGCGAAACGCAACGCTCGGAAGGTGGCGTAACTAATTATCTCGAGACTGGCATTCCAAAAGATATTCGACAAGGATTAAACCGCTATCGAATTGCTAAGGTGACGAAGCTATGAGATTAAAAGAAAGTGATCTTACAACCGTTTATCTTAAAGAACCAACGAATACTCAAGATGATGAAGGCTATAGCATTTCTAGCTGGGGTGATCCACAACCAATTAGGATGAATGTTCAATCAGCTGGTGGTACGGTCAATGCGCAAATTTATGGAAAAGATATTAAATATATTAAGACATGTAAGTATCAAGGCGATTTACTTTCAGAAGGGCACGGCGAAGGCTTTGGTATTTGCCTAAAAGTTCCGAGTTCTAGTGATCCTGATTATAAGATTACGGCTATTCAAGAGTTTTCTACTCATAAAAACGTTACTTTAGAACGTATCAAGAGAGATGAGCAAAATGATTGAATGTGAGATTGTGGGGCTCAATGAGTTAAAAACTAAGCTACGAAAACTTCCTCAAGTTGTAGCAGATGCAACTGTTAACGGCCAAGAGACAGCAATTGAACAAGCCGAAGCCTATGCAGTCCAAGAGTTGCAATCTAGTATCAAATATTCTACTGGTGAACTTGCTCGTAGCTTTAAGCATGAAGTAAAAGTCGATGGAGATGAAATAGTCGGTCGTTGGTGGAATTCGTCAATGATTGCTATTTTCCGTGAGTTTGGTACTGGTAAGGTTGGTGAACAATCTAGTAAGCAGCTCCCACCTAATGTGGCAATTGTTTATCGCCAAACTCCCTGGTATATTCCAGCTGAGGAAGTTGAAATTGACCTTACAAAAATCTATGGAATTCCAAAGGTTAAGATTAAAGACAAGTATTTTTATCGAACCAACGGACAACCAGCAAGACAATTTATGACACCTGCTGCTAACAGAATAGCTAAGGAAGCGCCTGGGATTATAAAGAAATCAGTTGACCAAGAGCTTCGTGATAAATTAGGTGGTTAAATGGAAATCTACAATGTTAAAGCACTGGTATATAAGACGTTGAAGTCTATTCCAGAATTAAAGATCGTCTCGCCATCGTATCCTGATAAATTTACCGTATTTCCTATTGCTATCTATAAAACCTCCCAAACTTCTTTTATTCGTAATAACTGGCAAGAAGAAACCGATACTGAATGGCAGATAACAATTGATTTGTATAACGATAAAGGATCGCTAACCAAGATAAAAAATGAGCTCATTGCTAAGTTTTCAGCAATGGGCTTTTCTAATAGCGTTGGTGACCAAGATCTAAATGGAATAACACGAGTAGTTCTTGTTTTTACAGGAATTGTCGATAATACCAGTAAACGTGTATATCAGAAAGGATGAAATAAATGAAGAACGTAAAATTTTATGGCGACTTATTGAAGCTAGACTTACAACGATTTGCAGTTGATAGCACTGATGGTTTAGTTGGTACTGGTACCAAGCTTGAACGTTCAGAAGATGGATCAACGTGGGAAGAAATTGCAGATATCAAGACTATTCCCGAATTAGGTGGTGACACTGAAAAGGTTGATGTCACTACTTTGGCTGATGACCGGCGGAAGCAAGTTGAAGGGATCCAAAACGCCTCTAACGTTCAGTTCCAAGCTGTATATAAGGGTGCTAGTTTTGCTAAGGCCCTAAAACAAGCCGGTGACCGGAAACAATATCAATGGAAAGTTACTTACCCAGACGGTATGACTGCTACAATGCGTGGATCATACAACATCAAGTTTGCTTCTGTGGCTGTTAACGGTGCATTAGGTTACACAATTACTATTACTGTATCTGATGGTCCACACTTCACTGCTGCACCAGGTAGTGAAACGCCAAAGGGCTAGTTTATTAATAAACGTGGGTTCGATTCCCGCGTTTATCTTTAGTGACAAATAAAAATTAAAGGAGAATTTATTCATATGACAACTACTGTTAAGAAAGCAACAAAGACAATGCAATTAGGTGATTTGGAACTTGACTTAAAGCTCGGCGGTCGTGAGGTATTTAAGATTGAACGCCGACTCGGTAAGTCTATGTTGTCCTTGTTTATGGACTCTCAAGGTGGAAACAAGCTACCTCCAGTTAATGAAATTCTGATCGTATTACAAGGCGCTAATCAAAATCATGGCGTAACTGATAAACGTGTATTGAATGCCTTTGAAAAGTACTTAGATGATGGTAATACCACGATGGATCTCTTCAATGCATTGATGGAACTATTTGAAGCGTCTGGTTTTTTCGGCAAAAAGAAGAAATCATCGAAGACCAATTCGGAATCGGACGAAGTGACATTAGATCCAGTGGAAGCGGGACAAGATCAGTTGCTGTAGACGAAAAGAATTACGATACAGTATCAGATTTATTCAAAGATCTTTACCCAATCGCTGTTGAATCAGGAATAGACGCTGATCATTTCTGGGATTTAGACTTTGCGGAAATCATGACGCAGATTGCCGCTAACAGGAAGCGAGAATTAAATGATTTACGTGCCAAAGCATACATGGATCACCGTTTAAGTGAGTTGGTAGCATTTGCGATTAATGATCCTGCTAAGATGCCTAAGTTAGAAGAAGCTTATCCGTTTGTTAAGGATGATATGAATCAGATAGAGCAACCACCTGAAGAAGAGCCCGATTGGAAGAGAGATCAAGCTATTCTTATGCAACAAGCTCAACGAATTAGACAATTTAATAAAGATAAAGGAGGAGGTGAATAGTAATGGACTTGGAAGAACTTGAGTTAAGGTTTAGAGCTAATTATGGGGATGTACTCCAAAAAATGGATGAGTTGACTAGTCTCATCGGCCAAAAAACTAACGATATGCAAGTTAAAATCCAAAGTAACTTGGATCGTATTCAGCAGAACATGAACGATAACGCTTCTAAAGCAAATGAGAAAGCCAAAGAAGAAGTTCGTCAACGTGAAGAGGCTGAAAACTCTAAGCAAAAATCTATTGAGCGTACAGCTAGTGTTCAAGATGATGCAACTAATAGGATCATCGAAGGAAACAAGGCCCAAGCTGAAAGTTCCAAAGAAGCTGTTAATCAGTCAGAAAAAAGTTTGGATAGTTTAACTGCTCGTTTGCAAGAAGCGGCTAATATGCAACAGCGAATCGCTCAACAAACTAAGGTAGCTCGTGAAACTGTAGGTGATATTCCTGTTAAACAAGCTCAACAAGAAGTGCGTCCTAAAGAAAAGACTAGACCAAGAATAGGAAACTCAAGCTTCGATGACTACCAAGAAAAAAGAATTCAGAGCTATATGCCTAAAAGGCCTGTTGATTTAGGGATTGATGATGAAATACAAGCAGAAGCTTCCCGAGCTAAGAAGGAAATTGATGGGCTTGTATCCCACATCAACGAGAAAATGCAACAGGCGCAATCAATGCAACGTAGAATAGCAACATTGATGGCTAGCAGAGATAACCTTGATATGAACAAACAAGGCAGTCAGGTTAGAGCAATGCGACTTGATGACCAGATTGCTAATGCACAAGTCAAGATGGAACGTTATCAGAACCAAGCCAAAGCCCTCGCACAAGAAATGTCGCAAGAGCTTAATACTATTCCAAATTCACTCAAACGTATTGAACGTGAGATGGATCAAACGGAAGCAAAGATTGAACGGATTAGGCGTACTATTGCGGAAACCAAAGCGCAAGATGCTGTTCTTGGTAGATCATCTGGTAATAACAAGGAACTTAAAGAAGCCGAAACAGAGTATAAACGTCTTATAAATCGAAGTAATGAATTAGCTAAGGCTTATAGTTACGTTAGTTCACGTGGCGATGAGTTACGAAATGCTTCTTCAAGAGTGAACACTACACTAGCTCAAGAAGGTAACACCGCATCAAATACAAGTTCAAGGCTTAATCGGTTACGAAATACTATTTCAAACGTCACCTCGTCATTTAGACGCATGGGTGATAGTGGTAGTTCCTCAATGAGAAGAGCTGGTACAAGTGCTTCTTTACTCAGTGAACGATTAAAGGGCGTCAAGATGGCAATGAGCATGTTAGCCAGTCAGTTAATTGTGTTTACGCTACTGTATCAAGGTATCATGATGCTTGCTCAGGGAATGGGTTCAGCATTGATGACTAACCGCCAATTTGCAAGTAGCTTTAATGCAATTAAGGTTAATTTGCTGACTGCTTTCTATCCAATTTATAGCTATGTTTTGCCAGCAATTAACGCGCTAATGAATGCCTTGCGTAAGGCAACTGGTTGGATTGCTCAATTTACTTCTGCTTTAACTGGTATGAGCCTTTCTGGTGCTCGTAGCGGGGCGCAAGGACTTTATAACCAAGTTCGTGCGATGAACGATACTTCAAAAGCGGCAAGTAAAGCCAGCGATGCGGTCAAGAAGCAACAGCAAGAGCAAGCGAAAGCAGTTCAGCGTGCTAACCAACAGATTGCCGAAGCTAACCGTCAAGGTGCAGCGGCAGTAGCGGCTGAAAACGAAAAGATAAAGGCTGCTAACGAACAAGCTAAGAAAGCCTTTGAAGATACTAAGAAGGCAAATGAAGATCTTCAAGCATCGCTCATGGGCTTTGATGAGTTAAATGTTTTAGATAATAGCAAGAACAAAAGTGGTGATAATGGTAGCTATGAAGCGCAACCACTAGAGAAATTTACTCCGCAGCCAAAACAAGATACGCCAATCTTCGACGATCCTGGTATTGATGATGGTGGAGCAGGTGATGAGGGTGATCCCGGTATTGACTGGAACGTTCCTCTTGAAGCCTCGCAAAACGCTATTGATGCGGCTAATAAAGTCAAAAAAGTTCTTGGTGAACTATTTGATCCAATGAAAAAAGCTTGGGATGAAAAGGGTCAAGCTGTTGTTGATGCTGCTAAGTATTCATGGTCAGAAATTAAGCGGTTATTAGGTGATGTAGGGAATTCATTCTTACATGTCTGGGACAACGGTACCGGGCAAAAAGTAATGGAGAACTTGCTTCAACTGCTAGCAGATATGCTGAATATTATTGGCGACATTGCGAGGGCATTTGCCGAAGCATGGGAAGAAGGTGGACGAGGAACAAGGTTTATTCAGACTATCTTTGATTCACTGAATAATATTCTTGTTGCTATCCATCACATAGCTGAATCATTCCGTGAAGCATGGAATACTGGTGATCTTGGTAAAAGGATTTTTGCTAATCTCTTAGATTTGGCTACTAACCTAGTTAAATTCATTGGTGATATTGCTAAAGCCTTTGATGAAGCATGGCAACACGGCAATAACGGTACAAGACTATGGCAAGCTTGGCTTAATGCGCTTAATAATATACTTAGAATTTTTAAGGATATGGTTGGATCCGTTGATGAAGCATGGAATCACTCAAAATTAGGTGTTTCAATCTGGAGCCATCTTATTGAAATTGTTACAGGCATTGGTAATACAATTGGCAATTTAGCGGACCAATTCGACAAGGCTTGGAAACATGGTGATGTTGGAACATCAATCTTTAAGACGCTCTTAGGTATGGTTGATGATATGTTAGGTGCTCTTGGTGATATGGCAACTTACACTGCCAATTGGGCTAAGAAGCTTGACTTTACACCGCTGTTGCAATCAATTGACACTTTGCTAAAAGCTATTCGTCCAGTTACTAAAGATGTTTGGAACGGTTTGGCATGGGCCTACAAGAATGTCCTGTTACCTCTAGCCGGATTTACTATTACTAAACTACTTCCAGACTTCTTTAACTTGTTAGCAGCTGCATTAAAGGTTGTTCATAATGTGATTAAAGCTGCTGAACCTATTTTTGAATGGTTCTTTGATGGCTTTCTGAAACCATTAGCAAAGATTACAGGTTTTGCTATTGTTGGTGCATTGAAATTACTAACAGGTGCATTAAATCTACTGTCCGATTGGATCAACCATCACCAAACAGCAGTTAAGGTAATGACTACTACTTTGATGACGCTATTTAGTCTTAAGGTTGCAGGTAAAACTATTTCGAGCATTAAGGACTTTACCGATACTCTTAAAATAGTTACAATGCTCAGCTTTGATAAGCTTAAGAATGGTGCTAAGTATGCTGATGACTTACTGGGAACGGTGATTGATTTTGGTAAACACCCAATTACTAAAATTCAAGAACTTGCCAAAGTTAGTTTTAATAATATTAAAACAGGCTGGAGCAATGCTACAAAGCTATGGGATGAAGTCAACAAGTCATGGCAAAACACCAATCTTGCTAAGACCGACTTTCTTAAATCTGCTAAGTCATCTATTAAGTCTGGCGAGCCAATGAAACTCGGTCAGAAGATGGGAATTGGCCTGTCAACGGCTATGATTGGTGTAACGTCTGGAATTGATATCTATAAGGGGATCAAGGCTAACAATAAAGAAGACAAGTTCAAGAGTTTTGGTTCTGGTATCGGTGGAGCTATTGGTGGCGGAATTGGACTTTTCTTTGGTGGTCCGATTGGTGCCGCTATTGGTCAACAAATCGGTTCATTTATCGGTAAATGGGGTGGCGTTGGTGCCTCTAAGTTTGGCGATGGATGGGCTAAATATGGCAAAGGTAAAAAGCCCAAGGATTGGGTTGAAGCTATTGGCTTTAAATCACACGAAATCCTAGATAACTTTACGTCTTGGGCTAAACAAGTTGGACCAAATATCAGTAACTATATTGGCAAGAGTAAGAAAGGTATTGAAAAAGCTGGTAAGAACATCGGCAAATGGACTACTGGTTTTATCAGTGATACTCAAAAAACATTGAAGAAGTGGGCTTCGGGTATCGGAACTAACTTCAATAAAGATGTTGAAAAGAGTAAGAAACTTGCTGTTGCTGGTAGTAACAAACTTAAATCTTGGACTACTGGATTTGTTGATGATGCCAAGAAAGACATCAAAAAATGGGCTCAAAAAATTGGTTCTAATATTAATAACGATGTTGAAACTGGTCATGAAATGGCTACTAACGCCGGAAACAAGTTGAAAGACTGGACGACAAGTTTCAGAGAATCAGCAAGTCAGCGTGTTCGTTCGTGGGCACAACGCTTGGGTGATCACATTAACAACGGTGCCGAGTCATCACGATCAGGTGCTGTTAATGCTGGTAATAAATTATCTGAGTGGACTAGGAGTTTCTTCAATGGTGCCAATAGTAGTATTCATAATTGGGCCGGTAATCTAGGTGGTCATGTAAGCAACGGTATTGGTGGTGCTTACAATTCCGCTAAGAATGCTGGTGAGCGTTTGGGAAGTTGGGTCTCTAGTTTTAGAGATGGTACTTCACGAACTCTTAGCTCATGGGCTGGTGGACTTGGTGGCACTATTGGTAATGGAATTACTAGTGGTTTGCAGAGCATTAGGAATGCTGCTAACCGGGTGGCTGATGCCATTGTTACACCTGTTAAGAATGCTACTAATAAGATTCGAGATGGTATTAACTGGGTGCTTAATAAACTTGGCGGTGGTTCTGTTGGTTGGGGATTCTTTAATTGGAATTCATACAAAACAGGGACACAAAATCATCCAGGTGGATTAGCATTAGTTAATGACCAAGACGGTGATATTTACCGAGAAAGTTATGAACTCCCTACTGGTGAGCAAGGACTATTCCCTGCTAAACGTAATTTCTTAACTTATCTGCCGGCTGGTACTAAGGTCAAAACTGCAACTGATACCGCTAACGAATTAGCAAACATGGTTCCTAAATATGCTGGTGGGATTGGTAGCTTTAATTTTGACTTTAGTGGAATTAGTCGGGCACTTAGCAGTTTAAACTTTGGCGGCCTTTTTAGCGGTATTGGTGGATTCTTTGATGCTGCAATGGATGAACTTGAAAACGTTACAGATGACATTGCTCATCCTGAAAAACTCGTTAACTATATTGTCGATAAGTTTGTGACCTATGATTGGGGAGCAGGTGAGGTACCATTAAAACTCGCCAAGGGTGCTGTTAACGAAGAAAAGAAGGGTATGATGAACTGGGCCCGGAAGGTGATTGACCAATTCGGTGGTGCAACTCATCAAACCGGACCAGGTGCGGAAGGTTGGCGTAGCGCTGTTAAAAAGGCGTTACGCAAGAATGGCTTACCTGCTAGTGCTGCTTATGTAAACGCTTGGGTTCGTCAAATTCAAACTGAATCAGGCGGTAACGAACGTGCTATTGGTGGTAACGATGGCTTAGCTGACGGAAACGCAACTGGTCTTTTACAAACGAAGCCAGGAACATTTAATGCTTATGCTTTCCCTGGTCATCACAACATCATGAAGGGTTACGATAACATGCTTGCCGCTATTAATTATGCTAAGCATCGTTATGGTTCTTCAATGCTGGCAGTTATTGGTCATGGACACGGTTATGAAGACGGTAGCTTAATTTCAAAGCACGGCTTCTATGAAATCGGCGAAGGTGATAAGCCTGAAATGGTTATCCCACTAATGAACCGTGAACTAGGTATGCAACGGATTAACGAAGCAATTGCATTTATGAATCGAAACTTTGGTGGAGGGCTACAACTCCCAACAGCTCTCTCAAATAATGCAATTACTCCAAATTCTATGTATGCTGAATCTTCATCAGACAATGATGTAACAATGCAAAATGGCGGATTCAAAGAAATGAGTACCAACCTAGTAAATGCTATTGTTCAAGCATTACAAATGCAAAATGCTACTAATAATAGTAATCAACCAGTTGATTTACACTTAATCGTTAAGATTGGTGATGAGTCATTTGGCGAACATGCTATCAAAGGAATTAATGCGGTAAATCAAAAGAATGGTCGAAATATGTTAAATATTTAAGGAGGAGATGGATGTTTGTATTCTCTAAAAATTTCTGGGACAGTGATTAATCCAGCCCCACAAACAATGCAAGTTGCTATTCAAGATATTGATGCAAAGGCGACCCGTGATGCGCAAGGGCTTTTACATCGTGATCGAGTAGCAACTAAAAGAAAAATAACATTAACTTTTGGTGCTTTAACAGTAGCCGAATGTTCAAAGATTTTGGATTCTGTTAAGGCCGAATTTTTTAGTGTTGAATATTTAGATCCAGTAGACGGGCAAGTTCGATCAGGGACGTTTTATGTTGGTGATCGGACAGCGCCTGTTTATTCATTTGTAGGATCATTACCGGTTTGGAAAGGTTTATCTTTTGATCTGATTGAGCAATAAGGAGGTGATTAATTAGTGTTAACACAATCAAAAGAAACTCGAGATGCTTGGCGAGCTTCACAGCGAACTTTGGATATTAAAGTTACGATTGATGGTAAAACATATGGTGCAACCGATGTTAATAGTTTGAAGTACGATTCTGGAGCTTATAACGGTGATACGTTTGCTATTGGGTCTACGTATTCAAACACTGTTCAGATTGAATTCTCTCACCTTGTTGAGGGGTTGAAGCTGGGAATGGAGGTTCGTCCTAGCATTGGAATAAAAACGTCTAGCGGTTATGTTTATGAACCGTTGGGCGTTTTTATTATCTCCAGTGAAATTAAGATGGACCGAAATAATAATCTTACGACTGTTAGTGCTAGTGATCGTTTCTGTGGCTTAGAGGGAGCTTATGTATCTAAGTTAACGTACCCAGCCAAAGTATTAGATGTTATTGCGGAGATCTGTGCTCAATCAGGTGTTAAGGCTAATACTGATGATTTAGCACGCCTTCCACACCAAGCAGATTTACCAGCTCCAATCACTGGTCAAAGCTATCGCAAAGCACTTGGCTGGATCGCTCAATTGTATGTTGGTTATGCTCTGTTTGATCGACAAGGTTTATTTACAATTCGGACGATTTCTGAACCAAACTATGAATTAGATCCTAGTCAATATGAGCAAGCAGGACTAACTAAGAACGAAGCCGCCTATAAGATTAATGGCATTCAATGCCAAGTCACTCTTACCACTAAAACTCGAGATGGTGAGAGTACAGAGGAAACCAAGACTTATCAAGCTGGGGATGCTACTGGTTCTCAAATTAAACTCGAAAATAATATCATGACACCACAACGGCTCAATGATATTTGGGAGCAATTGAAAGACTTGACTTTTTACCCGTTTAGTCTGAATTGGTTTGGTAATCCTGCTGTTGAAGCGGGGGATTGGCTACGACTAGAAGATAAACAGGGAAATTCTTTTGTTGTTCCAAACAGTAGCTACACTCTTGATTTTAATGGTGGGCTTTCTGCAACTTCAAAAGCTGATCAGACAACTTCTTCTGATCAAATGGTTCCTTGGCAAGGTAGTGTTGCTCAAACAATTAAGGAATTACAACTTAGAAGAGTGCCAGATGGGACAGTTGTGTTTCCTCCAAGCGTAACTGCTCCACCAACCAACGCTAAATTCAATGATGTTTGGTTCAGGAAGAATGGTAACGCTACTGAGTTGTGGGTCTTTGAAAAACAAGATGATGGCTCTGGAAAGTGGGTAAGGAAAGACTTAACGGAAGATGAAATAAAGCATCAAATCGAACAAGCCCAAGCCGGCCTTAACCAAGCCAAATCGGATATCATCACCAACAAGCAGAAAGCTGATGCCGACATTGAGAACCTTAATAAGTCAATTGAAGCTAATAAATCTGCTGCTGATGAGAGTATAGAGAAGCTAAATAAATCAATTGCTGATAATAAGAAGGTTGCCGATGATAGTCTGCAAAAGTTAAGCGATAGCATTACTAAGTTACAAGGTCAGTACGATAACAACATTGTTCCTGACTTAACTAAAGTGACTAATGATGTAGCTGATGCCTTGCAGAAGTATATTTCAGCGCAAAACAACATTGCCGATTTAACTAAACAGGCTCAGGCACAAGGCAAAAACATTGCTGATGTAACTAACACAGTTAAAAGTTTGAACATCAATTACGCTAATCTGCTAGGAGACGTTAATTCTACTAAGGTTGACGTAAAAGGTCTGCAAACTACACTTGGTACTGCTAACGGTGATATTGCTCAATTAAAGCTTGATGCACAGAATTTACAGACGATGTTGGCTGGTAAAGTTGATAATACTACCTACACGAATTTTGTTAATCTGACTAATCAAGCTCTCAATGCTCGGTTAACCGCTAGCGATTTAAATGGTTACGCCAAGACAGCAGACGTTCAAGCTACGGCTAATGGGTTACGGGTTGATTTAAACAGCGTCACTGACCGAATGAATAATTTAAAGATTGGTGGACGTAATTTAGTTACTGGTACAGATCGGGAATACACTATGGGATTCGGAATTCCCAATACCACATGGAAAGATGGATTTGCCTATGCAACGCTTCCAACAGCAGGTGACGGTGAAGAAATCCTTCCACAGGATCCACACACATTCTGGTATACATTAGCTCCTGATCAAGAGTATACGCAAACAATCTGGTTTCAAACAGATGCAACAGTAAAAGATTTGAAGGCAGTTGGTATTACATGGTATACGGTAAAATTACATGATTATCAGCCTGCAACTATTCAAAAAATTGGTACAAATAGTTATAAATTATTTTGTTCCTACAAATGGCCGGGTAAAAAGAATAACGATGTGAGATTATTTGATATTAGTGAGTTCCGCCAAGCTTTTGATCTAAAAACCGGAACCTATCTTAAATTCGGAAAGCTTAAATTGGAGACAGGAAATGTTTCTACCGATTGGACACCAGCTGTCGAGGATACAGCTCATGATTTAGCGCAATTATCAGCACGCATCACAACAACTAGCCAACAATTTAGTAGTTACTACACTAAGTCTGAAACTGATAATAAAACTAATTCTGCAAAGAATGATGCTATTAACACAATTAAAAATGATGGCAACTGGCAAGGATTAAGCAATATTCTTACTAATTCAGGCTTTTTACAAACTGCTGATGGTTTTCTGCAAAAAGTTCAGCAAACTACCGTTCCTATGTTTAGCGGAGGCGGAATTAATTTATTTACGGGAACTAAAGATTTTGAACATTGGCATTTTTGGAATCATGGGGCTTTTGAAAACACAAATGAATTACCAGATGGTCGAATAAAAACAAAAATTGCGCATGCTTATGGTACTAATCCTAAAAACGAGGCGTTACAATACTCAGATTCAATAACTGTTGAAGCCGGGAAGACTTATACACTTAGTTTTTTTGCGCGTTGGTATGATAATCAAGGTGCAGAAGAAAGAACGATAAATTATCCAGTACAATTATTTAGTGACTATACCAGTCAATATACCGGTGGAGCACCATTGGTAACGATTACGAATATAAGTAATAAATGGCAAAGATATAGTGCAAGCTTTAAAATTGATCATTCAGGAACGTTTGCGGGTTGGAGACTGCAAAGCTATATGGATCAGGAAATGCCTGGTGGTTCATTTTACTTTGCAAATATAAAATTAGAAGAAGGCTGTGTAGCGACTCCTTGGTGTCCTGCCCCTGCTGATATGGCTACACAAATTGCATTTACCGAACTATCTCAATCATTAGAAGGGCTACGTTCAACTGTCGGTAGTAACTACGGTAATTTACAGTCACAAATTAGTCAAAGTTCCTCTGCCGTTCGTACTGAATTAATTGACAAGATAAATGGCGTTGATAGTAAGACAACATCTACTGCTAATAGCCTTAATAGCGTAATTGGACGAGTAGGGAGTTTAGAAAATTTAACTAACATTCGAGTAGTCAATAATGCAATTAATGCAAATGATTATACGAATACTGGAAATTATTTTATTCAGTCAACAGGTAATACTAACGTACCTGCTGTTAATTGGTGCTATCTAAAAGTGGAAAAAGCTTATGATGGTCGAATTATGCAAACTTGGCAAGCAGATAACGATCCAACATTAAGATTTACGCGGAATTATACCAGCACTGGAGGCTGGACTAACTGGCAACGAGCAGCCAGTTATTCAGAACATAGTGAATTAAATCGAACCGTGCAAGGATTACAATCTACTGTTTCAAGCAATTACGGTGATCTTCAGTCTAAAATTAGTCAAACAGATCAGAGCATTCGAAATGAAGTAACTAATAAAGTAAATGGATTGCAAGGACAAATCACGACCCAAGCAGACAACATTAATTTAACGATTGGTTCAACTGGTGATCTATCTAATATTTGTCGTAATCCTGATTTCATGGATGGAAACACTAATGGTTGGGAAAATGTTGGTTCTTCAACAGGAAATGGCTCTAGTCCATCAAAATATTATGGTGGAATCAATAAAAGAGATGCATATTATGGCAAATGGTTTCCAGTAGCAGCAGGAGATAAGTATTATTTTTCAACTTACGCTTGGCAAGACCAATCTACTAATCAATTTAGTCTTGGACTTGTTTATAAAAAGAAAGATGGCCATTGGGATTGGCAAAGTGGAGTTATATTTAGACCGAACGAAAGTTTTAACACCAAAACTGGATCTCTTACTATCCCAAATTATGCGGTAAAGGCACGAATTTGGGTTCATATTGAAGCTTATTCCGATTTTGGTTCTTGGTGGTTTACCAACGTTAATGTTAGAAAAAACGATACTCTCGCTCAAATCAACATGTCCGCTGGTGCAACGTTAATTCAAAATGACAAGATATACATGGATTCTTCATCGACTATCTTCTCTGGCAAAGCATTTATCCCTGATGCGGCCATAACTAACGTTTCAGCTGACAAGATTACTGCTGGAACACTAGATGCTGGTCGGATTAATGTTATCAACCTGAATGCAAATAACATTACTGCCGGGACATTAAGAGGTAGCAATGGTGAATTTTATTTAGATAGCGGAGCACTTCACGTTTGGCAAAACAACCATGACGCTTGGATTGATCAGAATGGAATTCATGATTACGATAACCAGCGAAGTGTACGGATTCAAAAAGGTGAAATTAATTTTGAACATCAACTTGGTGGAAGTATGAAGCACACAGGAGTTATTCTTGCTAACTCAGAAAATTCAAATCTTAATGGAGCCATTACAATTAAAGGAGACGAAGGGTTCTTATTGTCTACCAAAAATTTCACAACCAATTATTGGTCAGAGCAAGGATTCTCTTGGGGAACAAATACAGCCCATTATGTTTCGGGGTCGGGGATATTAGGGTTCAACAATAATATTACTGTTTCTGCCGGTAGTACCGATGATCATAGTACAGCTGCACTCATCGCTGGTGCTATTCCATCAAAGAATCTTGGAAATGTTTTTGGCGTTCGAGCCCAACCTGGTGTGTATATTTTTGGAAGAAATGACAGCAATAAAGATCACTCTTTTGTAGACATCAAAGCACCAGCTTCAATTCATTTAACAACATTAGATTCTTATATAACAATTGGTGATACTACTGGTTATGAAAGAAATTCAGATGTATCTATAAATTCTGGTAATTATTTAACAGTGAGTGCTGATAATTCCATTAATATTACGGCTTGTTCGAAGACAAAAGCAGACTTAACGCCAAGGATAAGCTTGTCAGAAGCATCAACATCTATAAGTGGAGATTCCATTACATTAAACGCAAAAAATTATGTGGCTCTATTAGGTAGTTTTGTAAATGTAACAGGTGATTTTGGTGTACTTGGAAAGAAGAATGCCATAGTTCCAACATCGCGAGGAATGGCAGCCATTAACGCCTATGAAACCGCCGAATATTACTTTGGCGATATTGGAGAAACACAAACTAATAGTAATGGTGTAGTTACTGTCATGATTGATCCTTATTTCTTAGAAACAGTTAATACATTAGTGCCATACCAAGTATTTCTAACTTCATATGGCGATGGAAACGTGTGGGTTTCTTCGCGTTCAGCAAATAATTTTACAGTTAAATCTAGCAACCCTAATATTCACTTTGCTTGGGAAATCAAAGCTAAGCGTAAAGGGTACGAAAATGATCGAATGAAGATAGTTAAAGGAGTTTTTAATAATGAACAATATTGATATGAACTTAGTAGCTCAAAGTCTTAACCAAAAGTTGGCGGTTGCTAATTATACAGCGGCCTCATGGGAAGCAAAAGCTACTCAATTGGAACAAGAAAATAGTAAGTTGAAATCACAACTAGAAGAACTTAAGAAGCAAAACGATGAAAAAGGAGATAAATAATTATGCTAGAATCAACAAAATCAATCACCCTAACAGGTAAGTCCACAGTGAATGGTCAAGTAATTGCTAACTTTACTGCAAATGTATTTGATGACGATGCTGGTAATGATACTTTTAACACCTTCATTACTAATAAAGAGTTGTATGATGCTAACAAGAAGGTAGTACGTAAGGATACTCAGGATTTCCAAAACCTGGTATATGATGCTCAAGATGAGATTGCTAGTTCTGCTGATAAGACAGCAGATAAAACAAATGAATAGTTAAAGGCACTTGTCGCCTTTCGGAAATAAACAATACATAAATAAGCCCTAGAATTTAGTGTTTAAAGAATACCGAATTCAGGGCTTTTCTTATGGGCGGCATTAGAAAGGGAATGGGAACGAAATTTAATGCACTTATTATTAATGGCACTACCTTATCATGAAGTAGCATTACATCAAGCAGCCAAGCAAATTGACGATCCATTAATAGTTGGATTTACTTTGCTTGTATTATTTGATATTGGATCGGGGATTGTCAAAGGCTTACGTAGCAATCACACAGCTACTCGGACAAATTCGACCAAAGGGACATATGGATTGGCAAAGAATTTTATCCTTATGATTGGAGTGCTTGCTTTTTATCCATATCTAATTTCAATCGGTTTTGATTATGTTGCACAAGTAATGGTATTGACATTCTGCTATCAATACTTGGTATCAATTGTCGAAAATTTAAATCAGATGGACATACAAGTTCCGTGGTTGTCACCAATCATTGACTCGTTAGCCAAAGCACTTAATGTTGCTAAGGCCCAAGATGACTACAATCCAGCTGATTTTCATAAGATAACCGGTGATTATAAAGGAAATAAGGAGGAAAAATAATATGACAGAACGTAAAACAGTAATTGACCTTGCGAGTTTTCAAAGTCATTTAACAGTTGATGATTACAAGGCTATTGGCGCTGATTATGCGATTGTGAAGACAACTGAAAGCACAAACTATGTCAATCCATATATTCGCTCACTAATTGATCGAAGTGCTGGCGGTGGAATTAAAGGGTTTGCTTTTTATCACTTCGGTCGTTTCCATAATGATGCGCAAGCGGTGGCCGAAGCAAACTACTTTATTGCTAACTCAAAGGCACAAGCCAATGTACAACCTGGTACGTTAATGATTTTAGATGCTGAAATCTCTAACATGCCAACATCATCAGTGATTGCATTCCTTAATACTGTTCGGAATGCTGGGTATCATCCTGGGTTCTATACTTACAAGTACTTGCTGCCTAACTTTAATTTAGAAGCAATTCATCCAAATATGGATATGTTCTGGTTAGCGGCATATCCATTAGCTAATGGGAAAGCAGCCGGAAAGAATCCTGACTTCAATTACTTCCCATCAGCAAATTATGTTGATATGTGGCAACACACAGATAACCTGCTTGGATACAACGTTGATGGTTCTATTACATTAACCGATAATGCAATCAACCTATTTAATCCAAGCGAAGCACCAACCCCAGAGCCAAACAAACCAATTGAACAAGAAAAGCCAGCAATTAAGCCCACATTACCAGCACATAATTGGGTTGATGATTTAGGCGTTCGTTGGTTCGCCGAGAAGGGAACTTTTACGTCTAATACCGACTTGCATCTTCGTTGGGGTGCATCACCATCTAGCTCAGTTATTGCAATGCTACACGCTGGTGATATTGTTAAGTACGATGCCTGGGCGCGGACCAACGGTTTTGTTTATGTGCGCCAGCCACGTCCTAACGGCCAGTATGGCTATGTAGCTGTTCAGGATGCCCGAACCAATGAACCCTTCGGAAAATTCGAATAGTTAGGAGGTGAACCACCTCTTAAGTTAACAAAGCCCGATCAGTCATCTTGGCTGGTCGGGCTTTTTACTGTATAACAAGGGAGAAATAGGTCAACTCTGTGAATGGGCAACTATGAAAATCAAAATTGTTTGTTTTCATAGAATGGGCAGATCTGTGGGCACAAAATGGGCAGTTTCTATGGAAAATCAAAGATTTATCCAGAATGTCCAAGAGGTGAGCAACGATGGGTTCACTAGAGGCATGCCGGAAAGCCCGAGTTTTCAAGGATCGTGAAAATACGCCAGGCTTCATGACTAACAATCACGTGCTTGACCAGTTACCTGACAGTAATCAACTCGACCTCTTTGGTGACTTTTAAACTTGTAATAAAAAAACTAACTTTCTTCTTGCTTACTTTTTATTAGTAAGATATAATGATGTTGTTAATTAAAGATATGAATCAAAGAGGAGTAGTAATTTATGAAAACTGAAATGTTAAACTTAGAAAAGCAACGCCGGACGATTTACGCTCTTGGTAAGAAGGTTGATTTTGCTAATAATGAAATCGCTGATTTAATCAAGAACGTCATGAAACAAGCCCCAACGGCTTTTAACTCTCAAACGACTCGTGCCGTAATCGCTTTTGGTGACTCCCACGACAAGGTATGGGAAATTGTTCGTGAAAACTTGCGGAAGGTTGTTAAAGATGACGAGGCCTTCAAGACCACCTCTGCTAAGATTGACGGTTTCAAGGCCGCATATGCAACGGTACTTTTCTTCAGTGACATGGATGTGGTTCATAACTTGGAAAAACAATTCCCAACTTACGCTGATAACTTTTATGACTGGTCAGAACAAGCCATGGGAAACAGCAACTTTGCCGTCTGGACGGCTTTAGCTGAAAATGGTTTGGGGGCAAGCCTTCAACACTACAACCCATTGATTGATGAAGATATCCGAGCTGCCTTTGATATTCCTGCTTCATGGCGTCTCCGGGCCGAAATGCCATTTGGTTCTATCGAACAAGGCGCTGGCGACAAGGAATTTATGGCCGACGAAGACCGCTTTAAGGTTTTTGATTAAAGCTAGGTAGGGAGCATCTCTCTTCGACGGCTCGACTTATTTATTAAATAATTGTAAAAAGGTGTTACCGACTAGCTATTATTTTAGTCGGTAACACCTTTTTTTGTTATACTTTTATTGGTGTGTTTTCTCGCCTGATAGCCCTTGTTGTAAGGCTTGGTTAGCTAAGTGATGAGCACCATGATTTGCTTTTTCAGGAACCCATTGGGTAATCACAGTTGGAAATTGATTAATTAAAGCTAACAAAGTTGCTAATTCATTTTGGTAATGCTTACTGTAGTTTTTGCCAACTGCGTCAGCTAGTAGTCGACTGTCAGTCAAAAAGAAAACCACATCAGCGTCCGGGTAGCGTTCAATTAAGGTTTGAAAACCAAATTGGGCAGCTAAAAATTCTCCTTGATGATTCGAATATCTCCCGGCAAATTTTTTAACCTGAATTTGTTGCTGATCAGCCAAAATTAAGGCGCCTAAGCTAGTTGGCCCAGGATTACCCTTGGTGGCTGCATCGGTATAAAGTTTGATCATATATGACTCCTAAAGTGAGGTTTACGATGGAAGAAGAACAAAAAAAATATTTTTACCAACCCGATATGACAACTGCCATTATTAATTGGTGCTGGATTTTAATAATCCTGGTGGTGGGGATTATCATCGCCTTTGAATATACCTATTTTCAATGGGTCACTGGGACGTTCATTGCAATCTTTCTAATTATAGCAGGTTTATCGATTTTTCGGCGGACCCTGGTGGTCTCACCGTCCAAATTTGTCTTTTCCCGGGTTTTACAGGGACAATTTCTGACGATTCCGGTAAAGGATATTCGACAACCTGTTTTTACCAAGCATACAATGACGATTACTGTTCATGGGGAAGTAATGACTTTTTCTTTGTCGAATCGATCAATTAATTCCCTTCGGAGTTTCCTCCAAGAATCAGCGAAGAAAGGACAACTTTAATGCCATACTTTATTCTGGTGGTGGTCCTTGTCGGGATTGATCAATTAGTAAAGTGGTTAGTAAACAACCAGCTTGCCCTTGGGCAGTTGCATACTTTAATTCCAGGTTTGCTCGGGTTAACTAACCTGCGCAATAGCGGGGCGGCGTGGTCAATCTTGGCGGGACAGCAATTTCTCTTTTTTATCCTAACAATAGTAGCAATTGCCGTTATTCTATATTTAATGCGCCGTTATCGGCAAAACCAGGGAATGATGATTGCTCTTAGTTTAATTTTAGCAGGGGCGATTGGTAACTTCATCGATCGGCTTATCCATGGCTACGTTGTTGATATGTTTGAGACCCTCTTTATTAATTTTCCGGTCTTTAACGTCGCCGATACTTGTTTGACCCTTGGGGTAATTTACTTAGTAATTTTAATTTTGTTAGAAAAGGATGATTAAGCTTAATGGTTGAATCGCACACCTTTAAAGTTTCCACTGAGCGTGGCGACCGATTAGATAAGGTTTTAACGAAGTTGCTGCCACAAACCTCTCGTTCACAATTACAACGGTGGATTGAGAATGGGAATGTTACTGTTGATGGCGAAGTGGTTAAACCTCGTTTAAAGCTTAAAATAGGGCAAATGATTCAGGTGACGGAACCACAGCCCCAAAAGATTGATTTAGCACCGGAAAAAATTCCGCTTGAGATTGTATACGAAGATCAAGATGTGGTCGTAGTGAATAAACCGCAGGGGATGGTAGTTCATCCGGCCGCTGGTCATCCAAACCATACTTTGGTGAATGCTTTACTTTACCATTGCCCGCTTTCAACGATTAATGGGGAACTTCGCCCTGGAATCGTTCATCGAATCGACAAAGATACCTCTGGCCTTTTAATGGTGGCTAAAAATGATCAGGCCCACCAATCCCTAGCTGCCCAATTGAAGGCTAAAACTACAGCGCGAGAATATCTTGCCTTGGTTCATGGGGTGATTAAAGAAGGCCAGGGAACGATTAATGCTCCATTAGGACGTTCACCAAAGGATCGAAAACGTCAAGCAATCGTAGCTGATGGGCGCCCGGCAGTAACTCATTTTCGAGTTGTTGAAAGATATAACAAATATACCTTGGTAGCTTGCCGGCTTGAAACCGGCCGGACCCACCAGATCCGGGTGCATATGAAATCAATTAATCATCCTTTGGTTGGTGATCCCTTGTATGGGCCACGTAAAACGATTACTGGGCAAGGACAGTTTTTACATGCCCGCCTCTTGGGCTTTACCCATCCGATAACTGGTAAACGGATTACTTTGACGGCTCCGTTGCCACCAATTTTTCGGGACTTAATTGTTAAATTAAGACGGCAAAGTAGAATTGAAGCTAGCGAATAAAAATGCATCACTATTAAAAATATGGTAGAATCGTCTCTGAGAATTGATGAAGTGGGGTGGAATCTTGTCAGCACGGTACTTAATATTAGAAGATGGCTCCGTTTTTAGTGGGGAAGGCTTTGGCTCGCCAGCGGTAACCTTTGGTGAACTAGTCTTTAATACCAGCATGGCAGGTTACCAGGAGTTAATCACCAATCCAGTTTACTTTAATCAAATTGTGGTCTTTACCCAACCTAATGTCGGTAATCTTGCGCTCCAACGGAATGTTTATGAAACAATTACGCCATCAATCAAGGGGGTAATTGTGCGAAATCTAGCCCAGTTTGAAGCGACTGGTCCGCGGCAAGTAAGTTTGGATCAATATTTAAATCAAATGAATATTCCAGGGATTACAAATATTGATACACGTGCCCTAGTTCATCGTTTAAAGGTAGCGGAAAAGCCACTTCGAGGAAGCATTGTTCCCGTACCGGATGACCATGCTTTTGATCAACTGCATGCAACGGTCCTAACGAATCAACAAGTAGCCCAAGTGGCAACTCCCAAGCCATATCCTAATCCAGATGTTGGCTTAACCGTGGTTGTTATTGATTTTGGATTAAAAAATGGAATTTTGCGGGAACTTTCCCGGCGAAAATGTAATGTTACCGTTTTACCATATACTGCTACCGCTACCGAAATTTTACGCTTAGATCCGGATGGAGTGGTCCTTTCGAGTGGTCCCGGCGATCCAACAAATGTGAAAAAGAGTGTCTTGAAGATGATCCAAGAAATTCAGACTCGGGTTCCCCTATTTGGAATTGGCCTTGGTCATGAGTTATTCGCGATGGCTAACGGGGCAAAGACTAAGCAATTAGCGGTCGAACATCATGGAATGAATCATCCAATTAAGGAAATCATTACCGATCAAATTGTTTATGCTAGTCAAGCTGAAGGTTATCAGGTAGAACGAGAAAGTGTTGATCGGCAACGACTTTATGTAACTTACGTTGATTTACTAGATAATTCAGTCCAGGGTTTACGCCATCGGCAATATCCAGCCTTTGCGGTTCAGTTTTTTCCGGATGGAGCCCCCGGACCAGATGAGACCAATTCGCTCTTTGATGAGTTTATGGAAATGATGCGTCAGGGAGGTGAACGTTAATGGAAGACCAACCAAGCATTCTAATTTTAGGAGCAGGGGCTGACAACTTTCAACATGAAGGTGAGTTGATTAGTTCACTGATTAAAGTTACTTTTGCCATCAAAAAAAGAGGCTATCGCGTTGTCTTAGTCGATAATAACTCCTTTAACGTTGCACCAAAGCTTACGGGTGCAGTTGACGAATACGAGATGGGGATTCCTACACCGCATTTAGTGACATCCTTGATTGAAAAGTATCGGCCAACAGCAATTTTACCAGTTCTTGGGGGACGAGATGCCCTTCAGCTAACCGAAAAATTAGCAACGACGGGGGTTTTGAATAAATATGAGGTGGCCGTTTGGGGGATGCCTATTGCTACAATTCGCCAAATCAATAATCCTTCACTGTTGAATCAGACCCTGCGTCAAATCAATGCTAACACGAAGAAAATTGCCCCGGTTACAACTTATGCTGAAGCTAAGGCAATGGTCGATGAGATTGGCTTTCCGGTTGTTGTACGAGCGGTCATTCCGCAAGCCGGGAGTGTTCGTCGAATTATCCATGATTATGGCGAGCTTCAAACAGCGGTGAGTGATGCGATTCAGCACTCCAGTACTAATCAGGCCCTTGTTCAACAAAGTTTAGCTGGTCTCAAAGAAATTGAAGTGATCGTTGCGCGGGATAAGTCCGGAACGATGATGCAATTGGCAATGATCGAAGATGTCGACCCAATTGGGATTCATGCTGGTGATTCAATGGCGGTTTTACCTGCCCAAACCTTATTGGAACGGCAGATTCAAGATATGCGAGATATTGCCTTCCGGATTACTCGGAAACTCCGGGTGATTGGGATTAACCACGTCCAATTTGCCCTCGATGAAGATAATGACCGCTTCTACGTTATTAAAAATAGTCCATATCTTGATCGGATGACGACTTTTGTGGAACAAGCAACTGGTTACCCTGTTGCGCGGGTTTGCGGATATCTTTATACGGGTGCTTTATTGCGTGATCTTCGACTCGATCATGGCCTTGCTAAGCACTCGGCAATTACTGAGCCAGTTTTGGATCGAACTGCGATTCGGATTCCTGTATTTGCTAATGCTGAACTGGGAATTTCTAACCATAATTTAAATACGGAAAAGCAGTCCGTCGGGGGGGTAATCGGCCTCGGACGAAGCTTGGTGGAAGCTTTGCTAAAAGCAATGAGCGAATTGCATCCAAATTTCTATGCTTTGGAAAATTTGGGGGATGAAATCTTAGACCAGTTTTTAATTCATCCATCGCCAAATCGATTGTTACCGGTCTTAGAAGCGATTCGCCGAGGCTATTTGATTAGTGAACTAGTGGAATTAACCAAGCTCGATCCCTACTATTTAGTGCAATTTAAACACCTAGTTTCGATTGAACAAATGCTGATTAGCCATCCCAGAGATCTTGATTGGTTAAGGAAGGCCAAATATTGGGGCTTTAGTGACCATTTGATTGGTCAACTTTGGCATACTAAGGACTTTGAAGTTTGGCAACTTCGGCAAATTAATCAAATTCATCGAACTTACAAGACCGTTGATCCATCTGCTGGAGAATTAGATCAACACTTAAGTACCTTTTATTCTACTTTTGAATTGGAAAATGAAAGTGTGGCTTTAAATAATCATCGGGCACTTATCATTGGTGCTGGACCGCGTCGCTTAGGAAACGGTACTGCTAACGATTATCTTCTAACCCGAGCGACGGCTGAACTCAAACGCCAGGGTTACCAAATTATCGTAATTGAAGATAATCCCAATAGTACCTTATTACTGCGAGAATTAGCTAACAAAACCTACTTAGAACCACGTGACTTAGAGCATATCAACGCGGTAGTGGCCTTGGAAAAACCGGAGGTAATTTTGAGCTTTGCGGATCAAACAAACTTGAAATCATTACCGGCGGTGCAAGGAGGAAAGATTAAACTGATTTCTATCGGTTCAGCGAAGGTTACTGAACCAAGTCAACGGGGGATCAGTTATCAATTTAATGCTTTCTTTGATGGTCAATACACGTATCCGCTTGGTTTAACCAGACTGACCCTTGCAGATGACGGGATTAAGAGTGAGTTTGCACCAGACCCACCCGCTGATTTTGGACCTGAAATGATAAATGCCGGTGAGGTAGCGATTGCAAAGTGTACGCAACCAGGTATCTACCAGCTATCGCTTCGAATAGTTGATGGTAAATTAGTTAAAGGTAAAGTTACTATACCAGCTAGTTGGGAATTAGCTTTTCTCAGCGTAACCACTGGGTTAGATTTAGCGGCGGTTTTGATTCGGTTGCAACTTAATAAGTTTAATGGCCGTTTACTTCGGGCAGCTAGTCAGCGGAAAGTTGATCAGCCGACTTATTTTGAAGCCGTTATGCCATACTCGTTCTTACATTTACGGCGAGCCGCTCGACTTGATCAAATGTTGGGTGCGTGTGTTGAATGAAAACTTTTTAAGGCTGAATCTTATCTAAAGCATATCACCTAGAAAAGCTAGATTGTGCGCAATGTTGACAGAAATAATAACCGTGGAAGCTAGCATCTCAAACTAAAATTCAAACGAAAAGAACCGTAAAGACAGACTTTTGTCGGGTTTTACGGTTCTATTTTATTATCTGAAAATTAATTTGTAAGTTGAACGAGATTAAAAATGGCGGTAATTAAATTACCCAATCCCAAAATAAGGTACCAAACTGTTTTTAGGTCGAAAGCGTTGGAATACATGGAGTAACAAAATTAGACCAAAGCATAACCAACTTAACCCAGCAATAAGGAGTAAGAAATGAGTCATCATAGTCGGGTGGAAGGTCAAAACGAGGATGTTCTTTCCAGTACGTTGGGTAACATAAGGGGCCCCAAGGCGAGAACGATGAAGATGAGTTTGTACTTTGCCGTTTAAGACGACCTTTGATTCTTGATAAACAATTACCGGTACTAAGCGCTTATTTGCTCGTTTAGCGTGCCAGGTTAAAATGAGAGCACCATCGGAGCGAATTTGATGGTGAAATTTTGGCGCTTGCCAAAGAATTTCATATTGGTAGGTCAGGGGGAGATTATGTTGACTTTTGCTAAGGAGCGGCAGATAATCGGGAGATCGCTTGCCAACTTCATCAATTAACTTCCCAAAGTGCCGTGAATTTGATGCTGTAACAATATCCTGCCGGGAGGCAGTTTTTTTCAATTTAACTAAGAAAGTTGTGTTGACGTGTTTTCGGCCTGCTTGGTAAACGGTTTGACTATTAAAAATACTAGCTTGGATCAGTGTCCCCAAAAGGCAAATGATTAGGAGCCATCGTTGCCATTTACCTTGGGTAGATAAGCGGGCAATTCCCGCAAATAAGAGCGGGTAGGCGACGGTCGTTAAGCGGGCCGGAAATTGAAAGTCCCGTTTTAAGGCTGGCATGATTGATTGTAGGCTTTGCCAAGGAAATAAGGTTGAAGCAACCAAAAGGATCCCTAAACCTACCAGCATGATTAACCAGGTTCCGTTTTGGGGTGATTTCAGTGTGAAAAGGGTAGCTAAACCAAAGAGTATCACCATGATTAGCAAAATTGATTCTCGAACTCCACTTGTTTGTGAGATCATCAAAGCATTGTGATAGAGATTGAAGGGGTTAGTTTTTGCTAAGCGATTATGGGTAGTGAGTTCTAGTAAAGCCCCCCAAATGTTAGCCGATAACAGGATCGTTAGGCCAACGGCTTTAAGAGTTTCTTTGAACATCTTCCAACGATGGTCGACGATTACCATCCCAGCGATGAAGAAGGGAACCAAAGTAACTACAAAAATAGCCGTGCTCAGCAGGTGAATTTGGGCGGTAATACTAATAATTAAGGTTAATTTTAACCAACTGACCGGCTTTTGGTGATCAGTAATCATTTGGATTTCTACCATACATAGGTAGGGGGCTAAGGCAGCCCCCCAAGCTGACATGTTTTGGGCCATTTCCCAATTTGGCAACCAGCCGATATTGAGGTAGGTGACGGCTAATAATAAACTAACTCCGGGACCAGCGCCCATCTGCCGTGATAAGTTAAGCATTCCAATTCCCGCTACCAGATTAATAATGAATGTTGTTAATAATTGGTAACCAAACCAGTTGTGGGTTAAAGCCAAGAGCGCCCCGTTCAGCATCGCAAAAGCGGGGCCGTACACTGCGTTAATTACCCGTCCGTTTTGTTGGAAACCATAGTTTGTCTGGAAGTAATTAAAATGGCCAGTTCGTAGTTGCATAGCAGCATCATAAAAACGATTAAAGTGAAAAAGGGTATCATTTCCAATAATTACTCCACCGGAAATGAATTGGGGAAGTAACATTAAGAAACAAATAATTATTAGCCAAAGGCGGCTCAGTGATCGATGATGATCCTTAGTCATCAGCATCTGCTTCTTTCTGTACTAAATTTAAATTTTTGACCATAATATAAATGCAACCATATTTTACGGCAGTCCAGTTAATCAAACTAGTCATTTTAATAAAAAGATATCTTTCTGCTTGACTTTTTTTAAAATTAAAGTATGATAATGACAATCAATGTCCTTTAAGGTAGTCCAGAGAGGCTAGCAAGGTACGTCACGTTTTAATAATAAACCGACAATCCCCGCTTACCATTTTCTGGTAGGCGGGGTTTCTTAATGGGCTTGATGAATTTCATTAACGTGCTCCAGCGAGGGCCCAATGAGTTCAGAAACGGATGATAGGGTCCTCCTGGTGATTCCCGGTTTCCGGGTAAGGAGGAAATAAGAATGCTCGTACATTTACCACACTTTGTAACGGTTGAAGACTTGACGGTTGAACAAACTCTAGTGCTCATTGAACGTGCGGAAGAATTTAAGGCAGGTACCCCTGCTCCTAAGTTAAGTCAACCGGTATACGTCACGAACATGTTCTTTGAAAATTCAACGCGGACCCATACTAGTTTTGCAATGGCCGAAAAGAAGTTGGGGTTAACTGAAATTCCATTTGATGCCAGTCATTCTTCGATCAAGAAGGGGGAAACCTTATACGATACTTGCTTGACGATGGATGCATTGGGGGTTGACCTGACGGTGATCCGGGCCAGTGAAAATGAATATTATCAAGCCTTGATTCACCCTAAGGCGGATGAACACCTTTCGATCGGGGTTGTAAATGGCGGTGATGGAAGTGGCCAACACCCATCTCAATGTATGCTTGATATTATGACGATTCATGAACATTTCGGTCACTTTAAGGGCTTGAAAGTCGCAATCGTCGGTGACATTACTAACTCCCGGGTAGCTAAGTCCAACATGGAAATTCTCAACAAATTGGGCGCCGAAGTTTACTTCTCTGGTCCTGAATACTGGTACGACCATGCCTTTGATAAATATGGCAAGTACCTCCCAATGGATGAATTAGTAGGGATGGTTGATGTAATGATGCTCCTTCGGGTTCAACATGAACGACACGCTGGTGACGCCAACGAAGCTAGCTTCAGCGCTGCGGATTACCATGCTAAGTACGGAATCAACAAGGCCCGTTATGAAGCTTTAAAGGATGATGCCATCATCATGCACCCAGGTCCGATTAACCGGGGGGTTGAATTAGCCGGTGAATTTGTTGAAGCCCCAAAGTCGGCCTTTGTTGAGCAAATGCGCAACGGCGTCTTTATGCGGATGGCAATGTTAGAAGCTGTCCTGCGCGGGCGGAAGTTAGGGGGCTTGGAATAATGAGTGTTACCAAAATTCAAGGCGGGACCATCTTTTTAAACGGTCAACTCGTTAAAACCGACCTCTTAATTGAAAATGGTAAGATTGCCGCAATTGGGAATGAACTCTCGGCCGCTGACACGATTATCGATGCTAGTGGGAAATTAGTTACTCCCGGCTTAATTGATCTCCACGTCCATTTCCGCGATCCAGGACTTACCCAAAAAGAAACGATTGAAACTGGAACAATGGCCGCTGCTCATGGTGGTTACACGACAGTTGGGGCAATGCCAAATGTCCTACCAACACCAGATAATCCGGAACGGGTAGCCAAACAAGTCAAGGCAAACCAAACAAGAGGGAGGGTCCACGTCCTTCAATACGCCACAATTACTGAAGGGCGTCAGGGTAATCAGTTAGTTGACTTTGCTGGGGTGAAAAAAGCAGGTGCCTTTGCCGTCTCCAATGATGGCTCTGGTGTCCAAACTGCTGGAACAATGTACCAGGCCATGAAAGCCGCTAAGGCTGCTAGTTTGCCATTAGCCGCTCATGTTGAAGATAATTCTTTGCTTTTTGGTGGGGTGATTAATGCTGGTAAAAAAGCGCGTCAGCTTGGGGTTCCCGGAATTTTACCGGTCACGGAGTCAGCCCAACTAGCTCGAGATCTGATGTTGGCTCAAGCTACCCATGTTCATTATCACGTTTGCCATGTTTCCACAAAGGAAAGTGTTAATCTAATTCGGCTGGCTAAAGCCCAAGGAATTCGGGTAACAGCGGAAGTCTCTCCGCATCATCTCCTTTTGTGTGATGAAGACATTGAAGCTAATAACTCTAATTACAAAATGAATCCGCCACTGCGGGGGAAGGCTGATCAAGCTGCTTGTTTAGCTGGACTTTTGGACGGCACAATTGACATGATTGCCACTGATCATGCTCCCCATGCCGAAAGTGATAAGGGACCTGATTT
This sequence comes from Lactobacillus sp. 3B(2020), assembly GCF_013487845.1. Classification (NCBI taxonomy): domain Bacteria; kingdom Bacillati; phylum Bacillota; class Bacilli; order Lactobacillales; family Lactobacillaceae; genus Lactobacillus; species Lactobacillus sp. 3B(2020). The sequence continues at coordinate 933,163 of NZ_CP047410.1, forward strand.
AATCAAAGCGGCTAACGGGATTACCGGTCTTGAGACTGCCTTTGCCCTTCTTTACACCCACTTAGTTTTACCAGGGAAGGTTCGTTTAACCGAGCTTCTCCAATGGTTGACGGCCGGACCAGCCGATGCCTTTAATTTACAAGGCGCTGGTCACATCCAACCTGGAATGCCAGCGGATCTGGCAATTTTTGACCTTTATAAGCAATTTACTTTTAAAGATGAAGATTATCTTTCCAAGGGTCACAATACACCATTTACTGGCTGGGATGTTCAAGGTCAAACAGTGATGACCTTAGTTGATGGTCAAGTGGTTTACCAACGTAAGGAGAACTAAATTGAAGCGGTATTTAGTATTAGAAGATGGGGTAGTTTTTGCTGGTAAAGCTTTTGGGGCAATGACAAACACCTTAGGTGAAGTTGTCTTTAGTACGGGAATGACCGGTTACCAAGAATCAATTACGGATCAGTCTTACGTTAACCAAATCCTGGTTTTCACTAATCCGTTAATTGGCAATTATGGTATCAACTTTGATGATAACGAAAGCTTGGAACCAGGCATCAAAGGAGTGATCTGTCATCACTTAGCTCGGCGACCAAGTAATTGGCGGAATCAGCAAAGCCTTGGTGATTTTTTGACGGATCATCAAATTCCAGGGTTACAAGGCATCGATACCAGGGAGTTGGTCCGGCATTTACGGTCAGCGGGGACCTTACGGGGGATGTTAACCGATGATGTTAGTGATTTGCCAGCGATTGTTGCTCAACTAAAGGCAACTAACCCCACAAAGGGAAGTATTGCGGCTGTTTCTACTAAGTCGGTTTACCCCAACCCTGGTTATCAACGCAATATTGTTGTGGTTGACTTTGGAATTAAACAAAGTATCCTGCGGGAATTGGCTAAGCGGGATTGTAACGTTGTCGTGGTTCCATACAACACCACGGCTAAACAAATTGAAAATTTGCATCCAGATGGGATCTTACTCAGCAACGGCCCCGGAGATCCAATGGAAATGATAAGCGCTATTAAAATGATTGCGGAAGTTGAAAAGCATTATCCCGTTTTTGGAATTTGTATGGGCCACCAGCTCTTTGCCCTGGCAAATGGAGCCAAGACTTATAAGATGAAATTCGGTCACCGGGGCTTTAATCATCCCGTTCGTGATTTGGCCTCAGGTAAAACGTACTTTACTTCCCAAAATCATGGTTATGCGGTGGATGCGGCTTCAGTTGAAGAAACTCAGCTAACGGTTAGTCAAGTTGAAGTCAATGATGGAACGGTTGAAGGTTTACGTCATAAGCAATACCCAGCCTTTTCCTTACAATTCCACCCGGACGCCGCACCTGGTCCGCATGATGCAGCTAGTTTATTTGATACTTTTATCAAACTCGTTGACGACCAAAAGGAGGCCCATCACCATGCCTAAGCGGAAAGATATCCATAAGATTATGATTTTTGGTTCCGGACCTATCATTATTGGGCAAGCGGCGGAATTTGATTATTCTGGGACCCAAGCTTGTTTAGCTTTGAAAGAAGAAGGTTATGAAACGGTGTTGGTTAACTCCAACCCCGCTACGATTATGACCGACAACCAAATCGCTGATCATGTTTATATTGAACCCTTAACGGTTGACTCAGTTTCCCGAATTATTCGCCAAGAATACCCGGATGCTATTTTGCCAACCATTGGGGGGCAGATCGGTCTGAACTTGGCGGTTGCTTTGGCCAAAACTGGACTTTTAGATGAACTGGGGATCCAACTTTTGGGGACTAAACTAGATTCAATTGACCAAGCCGAAGACCGAGAACGGTTTAAGGAATTAATGCAGGACCTTAATGAACCAGTGCCAGCTTCGCAAACCGTGGCAACGGTTGATGATGCCTTAGCCTATGCTGAAACAATTGGTTATCCGGTAATTGTCCGGCCAGCCTTTACCATGGGCGGAACTGGTGGAGGAATCTGCCATGATGCCGCTGAGATGGCAACAATTGCGGCTAACGGGCTTGATCTTTCGCCTGCCAACCAAGTATTGATTGAAAAGTCAATTGCCGGTTTCAAGGAAATCGAATTTGAAGTAATGCGGGATGCCGCTGATAATGCAATGGTGGTTTGTTGCATGGAGAATTTTGATCCGGTGGGTATTCATACCGGGGATTCAATTGTTTTTGCGCCGAACCAAACGATCACTGACCGGGAATTTCAAATGCTCCGGGATTGTGCTTTAAGATTAATTCGCGCATTGAAAATCGAAGGGGGTTGCAATGTGCAACTTGCCTTGGATCCAAAGAGTTACCAATATTACGTTATCGAAGTAAACCCACGAGTTTCTAGGTCATCAGCCTTAGCTTCCAAGGCAACGGGGTACCCGATTGCTAAGATGGCGGCTAAAATTGCGATTGGCTTAACCCTGGATGAAGTTTTAATTCCGGTTACTGGGAAAACCACCGCTCAATTTGAACCAGCTCTAGACTATGTTGTCTGCAAGATTCCGCGGTGGCCTTTTGATAAGTTCACCAAGGCTAACCGCCATCTCGGCAGTCAGATGAAAGCGACCGGGGAAGTGATGGCGATCGGCCGGACTGCCGAAGAAGCTCTCCAAAAAGCAATTCGATCCTTAGAAATCGATGCCAAGGATCTAATCTTGCCAGCGGCCCAAGCTGCGGATCAAGCCAGCTTAGAAGAAAAATTAACTCACGCCCAAGATGATCGGCTCTTCTACTTAGCCGAAGCTTTTCGCCGTGGTTATACGATTGACCAAGTTCATGCCCTCACCAAGATTAATGATTACTTCTTAGATCTTGTGGCCCACTTAGTCGAATTAGAAAAAACGATTCAAGCTCACAAGCAAGATGTCCCAACACTTCAAGTAGCCAAAGAAAATGGCTTTAGTGACCAAACGATTGCCAAGCTGTGGGGGGTAACCGCTGATGAAGTTCGGACTTTCCGTTTAGCAAACCAAATTCACCCCGTTTACAAGATGGTTGATACTTGTGCAGCTGAATTTATATCCGCTACCCCATATTTTTACAGTACTTACGACCACGAAAATGAAAGTCACCGTTCCAAGAAACCATCAATTCTGGTAATTGGCTCGGGACCCATCCGGATTGGTCAAGGGGTTGAATTTGACTATGCGACGGTTCATAGTGTGCGGGCAATTCAAAGTCAAGGCTATGAAGCAATTGTGATGAATTCAAATCCCGAGACGGTTTCAACGGACTTTTCAGTTTCAGACAAACTTTATTTTGAAGCGCTCACCTTAGAGGATGTTTTAAATGTGTGTGACTTAGAACAACCCGTTGGGGTGATTGTCCAATTTGGAGGTCAAACCGCGATTAACCTTGCGGCTGGTCTCGCTCAACACGGGATTAAGATCTTAGGAACGACCGTCAAGGATCTCGACGCAGCGGAAGACCGAGAAGTTTTTGACCAGGTGATTAAGCAACTTGACTTAAAACAACCGGTTGGTTTAACCGCTACAACTCCGGCTGCCGTTCTAGCTGCCGCCGAAAAAATTGGTTACCCGGTTCTCGTCCGGCCAAGCTATGTGCTTGGTGGAAAAGCAATGGAAATTGTTTACAGCCAAACTGAATTGGAACAATACTTGCAAACCAATGCTCATGCAACGGTTGATCATCCAATTTTAGTGGATGCCTACTTAGAAGGGCGCGAATGTGAGGTCGACGCCATCTGTGATGGTCACCAGGTTCTCTTACCAGGGATTATGGAACACATCGAGCGAGCGGGGGTCCACTCGGGAGATTCAATGGCTGTTTATCCACCGCAAAGTTTTGATGCGGATATCAAAGCCCAAATTGTGGCGGCCACAGAAAAACTCTGTGTGGCTTTGAAATGTATTGGGATCATGAACATTCAATTCATTATTCATGATCATCAAGTCTACGTCCTAGAAGTGAATCCACGGGCTAGCCGGACAGTGCCGTTCTTAAGCAAGATTACTGGAATTGAAATGGCCCAAGTTGCTACCAAGGTTATCCTTGGGCAATCTATAGCCGACCAAGGTTTAACACCAGGTCTACATCCAGAACCCGCAATGATCCATGTTAAGGCTCCCGTCTTTAGCTTTAATAAGCTTGATGACGTTGATGCCTTTTTGGGACCTGAGATGAAGTCCACTGGGGAAGTCATGGGTAGTGACGTTACCTTTACTAAGGCCCTCTATAAGGCTTTTGCTGGCGCTAAGATGCTCTTACCTGATAACGGGAGCGTCCTTTTGACGATCGAAGACGCTGATAAGCAACGGGTCCTTCCGCTAGCCCAACGATTTGCTCGAATCGGCTATCGGCTTTTGGCGACGAGTGGGACGGCAGAATTTTTGAAACAACATGGACTTCACGTCGAAGTGGTTGATAAGCTCCATGAAACGGGAACCAATGATATCCTAGATACCATTAAGACCAAGGTTGATATTGTAGTTAACACAATGGGCCATGACTACCAAAAGAATTCGGATGGTTTTGTGATCCGGCAGACGGCCATTGAACACAATGTGCCATTACTAACGGCCTTAGATACGGTGGATGCCCTCTTAACGTCCTTAGAAAACCGGTCCTTTACCACCCAGGCACTATAAAGGAGAAGAAAATGGAACGATTAGCAGTTGAACTTCCGGGCTTAAAGATGCAAAATCCGTTGATGCCTGCCTCCGGAACCTTTGGCTTTGGGGATGCCTACGGGGCCGATCGGGTTGACTTTGATCAACTGGGAGCCTTTGTAATGAAGACGACGACCCCTCAAGCTCGGACTGGGAATCCGCAACCCCAAATTGCCAAACTAAGCGATGGCGTAATGAACTCGGTTGGTTTAACCAATCCCGGCGTTGACGCTGTGGTCAATGAAAAGCTACCCGCCTTTCATCAGGCCCACTCTAACCTACCAGTTTTAGCTAGTGTTGGCGGGGCGAGCTTAGCAGAATATCAAATGGTGGCCGAAAAGCTTGTTCAATCACCCTTTGTGAATGCTCTGGAGTTAAACGTTTCTTGCCCCAATGTTAGCCAAGGGGGGATGGCTTTCGGTACCGATCCAAAGTTAGTTGAAGCCGTAACTAGGACCGTTAAGGAAGTTAGTGGAACTATCCCGGTTTACGTCAAGTTGACGCCAAACGTGACTTCAATTACTGAAATCGCCAAAGCTGCGGAAGCAGGGGGTGCTGATGGTTTGAGTCTAATTAATACCGTTTTAGGTCTCCACATTGACCTTAAAACCCGTAAACCGGTTCTCGGAAACGGGATGGGGGGCTATTCCGGAACAGCCATTAAGCCACTTGCCGTTCGGATGGTTTACCAAGTTGCCCACGCCACAAAGCTCCCAATCATCGGAATGGGTGGGATTGAAACCGCCGCTGATGTCTTAGAATTTATGTTGGCCGGTGCCAGTGCTGTTGCCGTCGGTGCTGGTCACTTTAAAGATTTGAACATTTGTCCCAAGTTAGCGCATGAATTACCAAACTTAATGGATGAGCTCGGCATTCAAAATCTCAGCGAATTAAAACCCATTGAATAAAGAGAATTGAATTAATCGTGTGAATACTTGACAGCGGTTAAAGAAAATTGCATAATGAATGAACAAATTATGTTAAAGGATTCACATGAAAGGTGGAAATGGATAATGTCTCAAAAAGTCGCAATGGTTACGGGTGCTGGCCAAGGAATTGGGGAAGCAATTGCTATTCGTTTAGCTAAGGATGGCTTTGCGGTTGCCTTGGTTGCTCGGCATGCCGACAAGTTGAACGAAGTTAAGGACAAGATTGAAGCTGCCGGTGGTAAGGCATTAGTCGTTACGGCGGACGTATCCAAGCGTGATGAAGTTTTCAAAGCCGTTGACCAAACGATCGATGCTTTGGGGGACTTTAATGTCATGGTAAATAACGCGGGGGTTGCCCCAACGACGCCAATTGACACCGTTACCGAAGATGATTTGAATTACGTTTACTCCATCAACGTAAATGGAACGATCTGGGGAATTCAAGCCGCTCATGCTGCCTTCAAGAAGCTGGGCCACCCAGGTAAGATCATTAACGCCACTTCCCAAGCTGGGGTTGTTGGTAACCCGAACTTGACAGCCTACTCCAGTTCTAAGTTCGCCATCCGCGGGATTACCCAAGTTGTGGCCCGCGAATTGGCTGAAGAAGGTACGACGGTTAACGCCTTTGCTCCTGGGATCGTGAAGACCCCAATGATGTTTGACATCGCCCACCAAGTTGGCCAAAACGCTGGCAAGAGTGATGAATGGGGGATGCAAACCTTTGCTAAGGACATCGCTTTGAAGCGTCTTTCCGAACCAGAAGATGTTGCCAATGCGGTTGCCTTCTTAGCTGGTCCTGACTCCGACTACATCACTGGTCAAACTCTTGAAGTTGATGGTGGGATGCAATTCCACTAGAAAATAGTTCAAAATTAAAAGCTCCGCAGTTTTTTAGAAGTGCAATCGAAAGGTTAGTTAAAGTTAAAGATGCTAGAGGGTGGGAAGAAACTCAAGTTTCTTCCCACCCTCTTGTCATCTCCGAATGTTACTCAGTAACTAAGGTCAAAAAGCACGGCCTTAGTGGATAAGTGCGAACGAAAGGCCGATTCTAATGAATCAACCTTCGTTCTTCTTATCCCAACCAGGCCGTCAAGGAGCTTTTTTCCCAACCTCTTAGTTTTAGGTCTACAATATTTGGTACTGATAGGAGTAAAATCCTAGCAGTTTTTGATTTAGGGGATTTTATGTATAAAAAAAGAAGACGGCTGTCCCCCGTCTCTTCAAAAAGAAAGGACCGTCTCCATGAATAAGTATATCAAAAATCTAACGGGATTAACAGACAATTTAATCATAACCAACCATCAAATAGGTGATTATGGTTCGTTTATTTTTCCGTACTTTCCGCAAACTTCGTCTTAATGTAATCAGCGGAAACTTGGAGCTTTTGCAGTTCTTCTTCAGTAAGGTCTAATTGCAAACGTTCTAAGATCCCATCAGCCCCAACAATCGCTGGGTAGGAGAGGTAAAGCCCGTATTCAGGAGCGTAGTTAGAAACAGGTAATTCGGTGTGGGCATCGTTGAAGATCGTTTCGACTAAACGGACTGCGGCGGTTGCAATCCCATAGCTCGTATACTTCTTGCCGTAAAAGACGGTAAAGCCACCTTCCCGGGCTTGCTTGTCCATTTCATCAAGATTAAGGCCCTGTTTTTCTGCTAGTTCAGTAATTGGTTTGCCGAGAACGCGGACTGTTGACCAAGCAGTGAATTGAGAGTTCCCATGTTCACCAAGGTTATAACCAACAACCGAGCGCGGATCGATCTCAAGTGAATTCGCAACGGCATGCTTCATCCGTGCTGAATCAAGCAAGGTACCGGTTCCAATCACATGTTCTTTAGGGAGTCCAGTCCCTTCTTGGTAAAGCATCGTGATCACGTCAACTGGGTTGGTAATCACCACTATCTTACCGTGAAAGCCGGAAGCTTTGATCTTCTTTGCGACATCTTTTACTTGGGTACTGGTAAATGGTAGTTCGGCAAACCGATCATTATTTGGATTGTCTTGGAGTTTGATATTTCCTAAGGCTGAGACAATAATATCGGTGTCTGCTAGTTCAGCGTAGTCATTGTAAGCAAATTCAACGTGGTGGGAGAGGTTTGCCATCGCATCCTTGAAGTCAATGACGTCAGCTTTGACTTTTGCTTCATCGAGGTCAAAGAGGACCAACTTATCAACTAGTCCACTGACAACCAAATGATGAGCAACTGTTTGGCCGACATGACCATCCCCGATTACGGCAACTTTTCTTGACATAATTTCAGCTCCTTAAATTAGATTTATTCTCATTGAAATTTAATTTACCATTTAATTGTTAAAAAGGCAAGCCGAAACCGCTCACAAGGGGTAGAATATAAACAGATTGGAGGTAATCAGAATGAACTTGACGAATGCAATTAAGTTACGGCAGGCAAATCGAGAGTTTAAAAAGACGCCATTAACGGCAGAAGAAGTTGAACAATTAACCGAAGCTGCAGGGTATGCGCCTGTTGCCCGGGGCCGTTTTAATGACTTTTTAATCACCGTGGTAAATGATCCAGCCACGATTGATATCTTAGAAGCTAACGACACTGGTCATCCTTTCTATGGGGCACCAACGGTTATTATGATTTCAACAACCTTAACCGGGCAATCAGGCTTTTTGAGCGCCGGAATGATTGCCGAAAATATCGAATTAAAAGCGACAGACCTCGGCCTTGCAACTTGCACCATTTTAGGGGTGGTTAAGGCAAGTATCGAAGAGTCCGAAGCCGCTCTAAATAGTTTGGGCTTACCAGGTGACTTCCATCCCGTTTTGGCAGTTGCAGTCGGGCACCCAGACCATGAATTAAAGCCGCGGAACTTTGTCACTAACCGCCTGCGGACGGTAACGATTGATCCAGAAAAGTAAGTTAGCAAGCAAAAAGACTATCAATAAAATTCCGTTAAAAATTTTATTGATAGTCTTTTTTTAGTTCAAATCTGCTAAATCTTTTGCAAAGTATGCTTTCAGATAACGGGCAACCCCAGCGTGGTCATTGTCGTATTCGGTTTCATCGTCAGCAATTTCTTTAATTAGTGGAATTGCATTTTTCATGGCAACGCCACGGCCAGCGTAATCAATCATTTCGTAATCGTTTTGTTCATCACCAAAAGCAATGATGTTTTGCCGGTCGATTTGATAGAATTTGGCGACGTGATCGAGGCCGTCTTCTTTATGAACACCGCGATGAATCAATTCCATGATGTCATAAGGGCCACCCCAAATCCGGGGTTCAACAAAGTTGCCGTAGTGTTCAGCAATCTGGCCTAAAATTGTCGTTTTTTGTTCGGGCGTAAATTCGATTGTTAAGGCGATTGGGTCGGTGGCCAGGTTTTTGGCGTTTAAATATTGGTCATCCCGTAACTTTACCGGTAAAAATTCTGGTAACATATCAGTTGGGTGGTCTGCCCAGACGTGAAGTTTATCTTCAGCTACTAAGGTTTTTAAGCCCAGTTGATCTTTAGCATCCAATAAGTTTAAACTCATCTCCCGGGAAACATTAAGAATTTGTTCTCCGGCCCAATGCTTGTGGGGAATGTGAGTTAAGGCGCCATTGAAATTAACCATCGGGGAGGTTAGGTGTAAGGCGTCATAAATGTGTTTTGAAATTAAGTAGGGACGCCCGGTTACAATTACTACTATGTGTCCTGCCCGTTCAAGCTGGTGGAGAGTCGCAATCGTTTCAGAGGCAAGCTGTGACTTGCTATTTAAAGTGGTGCCATCTAAATCTAGGGCAATTAGGTGCCGTTGCATATCATCCGTCCTTTCGTAATAGTTCTGACTATTATATCATGTTTTGCTTTAGCGTTGCGTAGGTAATCCCGGGGCGGTAGAATGGAAGCTGAACATTAAATTGAAGGGAAGAAATTTTGTGCAACTACCAACGGCCTTTATTGAAAAATATCAAAAGTTACTTGGCGAGGAGGCTCCGGCTTTCTTGGCAAGCTTTGACCAAGCAAGTTACAGTGGTTTCCGAATTAACCCCTTGAAGCCAGGATTGCCAGTAGCGAGCCTTGAGCAAGCGACAGCAAAAGCGCCTCATGTAAAGACGGGGTACTACGGGAAAGTTAATGGCAACTCCCTTGACCACGTGACCGGGTGGGTTTATAGCCAAGAACCATCAGCAATGACGGTTGGAGAAGTTGTTGCACCACAACCAGGGGAGAAGGTCTTAGATCTGTGTGCGGCCCCTGGGGGAAAAAGTACCCACCTGGCTGCGCAAATGCAGAACCAAGGGCTGTTAGTCGCTAATGAAATCTTCCGGAAGCGGGCGAACATCTTAGCTGAAAATCTGGAACGGTGGGGGGCGCAAAATGTTGTCGTTACCAATGAATCACCCGACCAGTTAGAAAAGCATTTTCCCCAATTCTTTGATCGAATTTTAGTTGATGCTCCTTGTTCAGGAGAGGGGATGTTCCGAAAAGAACCAGCTGGGATAGAATACTGGAATCCGGATTATCCAGCTGAATGTGCAAATCGTCAACGCAAGATTTTAGCTTCAGCCATGGTGATGTTAAAGCCAGGTGGAACCTTAATCTACTCAACTTGTACCTTCGCCCCAGAAGAAGATGAGCAAATGATTGCTTGGCTTTTAAAGGAGTATCCAGACCTTGCTGTAGCGCCAATTAAAAAAACGGCAGGGATGGATGATGGCCGACCAGAATGGGCGGATGGCAATCCAGAATTGAAGAAGGCTTGCCGGCTCTTCCCGCATCACTTTAAAGGGGAGGGGCATTTTATCGCCAGGTTAGTTGACCAACGTTCCAGCCAACCGGAAAAAAAGAAAAAGGCTAAAAAAGGCCAATCATTGGATCGCAATTTTCAACTCAGCAAAGATGAAAAAAACTTAGTAAATGACTGGTTAAATACGATGATACCTGACCTAAAGGTAAAAAGAATGGTCAAGTTTGGGAGCCAAGTTTATGCCGTTCCTAGCGTCATGAGTAGCTTGGTTGATTTAAATGTTTTACGCCCTGGTTTGCACCTAGGAACCCTAAAGAAGAAGCGCTTTGAACCAGCCCACGCCCTGGCTTTAGCTTTACATGCAAGTGAGGTCACGAGGGTTGTTACCATCACCGAAGACGAATGGCATTCCTACACTCATGGTGAAACTTTATCAGGTCATTCTGAAGAAAAGGGGTGGACCCTTTTGAACTGCCAAGGTCACAGTATCGGTTGGGGAAAGGTCGTTAATGGGACAATTAAAAACTTCTACCCAAAGGGGTTACGGAATTAGTTAACAGGGTAGTGATAAAACCTTACTGGCTTGAGTTTCTGTATAACATTTGAAAATATAAAGAGGCTGAGAAAAACACTAACCATTAGCTCAGGAACGTTGAAGAGAGCTTGCTGACTTATTTGGCGTCTGTGAGTCCATGCAAGGTCGAATAGATAGGTGCAACACCTACTATTTGGCTACATTCCAACGTTTAAGCTAGTGGTTTTTCTTCTCAACCTCTTTTTTTCAATCATTTGCTTTGCAATTTTCGTTGTGCTAAATAGCCCACTAATTCTGGCGAAAGAATAGTTTTTACTCGTTGCCAATCAGCAGTTGATTGACAACCAAGCAGGGCGTAGAGCCGTTTAATTTCACGTACCCAATGATCAATGGCGCGATCAAGGCCGGCTTCTTGATTTTGGATTAATTCATGTAAGAAGTAGCCAGCCACCCCAACGGCTGAAGCTCGCATGGCTAAAGCTTTGACGACATCAATTGGGCTGGTAATTCCACCACTGGCAATAATGGTTGGCCGTTTAGTTAATAATTGTGCTTCGAGTAGACTTTCCGGTGTCGTTAAGCCAAAATCGTAGAGGTCAGTAAAATTATCTTCATGGTTTCGCCGGTCTTCTATCATGGCAAAGTTTGTTCCACCTCGACCTGAGACATTCACAATTTGCGCTCCAAGTTGGGCGAGATCGGCAATGGTTTGGGCACTCATTCCGAAACCAACTTCTTTAATGATTACTGGAACATCGAGGTTAGTGATGATTTCTTTGAGGTTTGCTTGCCACTTGAATTTTCGGTCCCCTTCAGCCATGACTGTTTCTTGAGCGGCATTGAGATGGATTTCCAAAGCATCGGCATTAATTAACTTGACCGCCGCTTGGGCTTGCTTTAAGTTAGCGCCCGCACCAAGGTTAGCAAAAATCAACCCATGCGGATTTTCTTTCCGTAAACAGGTAAAAGATGCCTCAGCAGCTGGATCTTTAAAAATAATGCTCATTGATCCGGTTGCCATGGCAAGATGGTGTTTAGCGGCTAGTCGAGCTAAGCTGCGGTTGATCTTAGTGGATTGCTGGCTTCCTCCAGTCATCGCTTCGATATAAAAGGGGACCGCTAGTGAAAGGGGTCCCAACTTGGTGGTTAAGTTGACGTCTTTAACAATCGTTTCAGGAAGTCCTGTTGGGACTAACCGAACGTTATCAAAAGGATGGCTTTGATGGCTCACTGAGTATAATTTTTCGGCTAATGAAAGGTGTTCAACCTTACGATGCGCTTGCAATGATTCCATGGTACTTACCTCGTTGGCTTTAGGGAGTAACGTTGGACGTCACCGATGTAGTGAACAGTTAATGGTAATCGTTCAATGCCTGCAACTTGCCAAGCAATCATCAAATGGCTTAAATCGACATGGGAATCAATGGCGACAATACCACAGTCACCGCCCCCAGCCCCGGAAGCTTTGGCCGCACCGCCAAATTGTTCAGCTACTTGACAAAGTTTCTTTAAAAGGGGTGTTTCAATATCTACCCCTGATTGACGCGCTAAATCGGCCAGTAACATCCGGTTAGTGCGAATTTGGTCTTGAATGATCCGCAAGTCTCCAGTCCGAAAACCTTGAACCATTTTTTTAATACAGAGGCGGCTGTTTTCTAGAAACTGATGATATTTTACTTGGTGTTCTGCTTTGAAGATCGCAATTTTATCAACTAAGCGAGAAGTTGAAGCGGGTTTTCCTGTCCAACCAATCACTAATTTTAAATTGGTAGGTACACTCAAGGGTTCAATTTTTAAGTTTGGCCAAGGTAGGGTTAATAGCTTAGGTAAAGACAAAACTTTTCGTTGTTCAGCAAGCCACTGGCGGTCAAAAGAATGGTAAGCAATCCAACCGCCATAAACAGAAGCAGCGACATCCCCTAAGGAGCCATTGCCTTGGACGGAAAAGTGGGCAATGGCTGCTAATTTAAAGATTTGATCTTTAGTGACCTTTAAATGGTAGAACTTGCAAAGGGCGCGAACAGTAGCAACGGTTACGGCAGCGGAGGAACCCAAACCGTACTTTCGGCCACTTTGATTATCAAGTTGACTATCAATTTGCAGGTCATAAACCTTGAGCTCTTGATGGCAGGCTTTGGCATATTCTTCGGTGACCTTAATTGCCGCTAAGATATATGAAAAAGGATTGTCGCGTTGGTCAACAATTAGTTCATCTCCTTGCCGGCGCCATGACACCGCATTGTTTTGGTATTGCTGGCTAATAATTTGCCCGGTTTCACCATTTGCATTTTTAATTGTACAAGTAATAAATTGGTTGAGGGCAACCAGAATTGCTGGGTAGCCGTTTTCAACGACGGCATATTCGCCTGCAATGTAAAGTTTGCCTGGTGCTTTTGCAGTAATCAAATTTAGGCATTCCTCTCGTCTATAGTTCTTCAACGCCGGGGCCTGGTTTAGCGACCGCCAAGTGGTCAGCCCCAAATTGGGCGGCTAACGTATTAAAGATCGTTTTCCGGTCCGCTTGGTCGTAGATTACCTTCACGTTGGGACCGGCATCCATCGTATAATAACAGTTTACCCCGCATTCACGCAAGTGATCGATCGTTGCCATGGCCGCCAGGGTCTGGGAATTAAAGTAAGTAAAGCCAGGATCAGCGGCTAAGTTTAAAGCGTGCATCCGTAAGGCATTGGTTTGAGCAATGTGACCGATTTCATTGACATCATGCTTGGCAATTGCCATTTTAATTTTCGCCATATCAGCCTTAACTACTTCTCGCCAGGCTGGATAATAAGGCGAGGTCTCAACCACGTGTTGCATCCCCCCGCGACTGGAAACCTTCTTTTCCCGGGTATCTATGAGAATTGCTATCATTTCAAGGCCAAAGTCAACGCTTTCTTCAATTGGTTCAGCAAAAGAAGTCGCATCATCAACACCGGCATGCCATTGTACCAAACCACCAAAGATTGATCGGGTTGCTGAACCTGAACCCATCCGGGCTAAGCGGGAAAGATCCTGCCGGGTGGGATGATGACCACTTGCCCAGGTTGCAGCGGCTGCTAAAGCTGCAAAAGCAGAAGCAGATGAAGCAAGACCAGCGGCCATTGGGACATTGTTAATCGAAGTTACGTGGGCAAAGTCGCTTACTTGATAGCGTTCCCGGACCAATGTTAGGAAATCACTAACGCGTTTAGCTACTTTAGGTTTGGCAATTTGACCATCAATTTGAATTCGATCGGATTTAAGAGTCGGATCAAATTCGACCTTTGTCGTAGTATAAAATCGATCGAGGGTTAAGGAGAGACTATCAGTTTGGGGAAGCATGAGTTTTAGATCTTTTTTTCCCCAATATTTGACAAGCGCAATATTAGTGTGAGCACGTGCCGTCGCTTTCATTTAGACTTCCTCCTTTAATGGTTGTAGCCAAGTTTGGGTAGCCCCGGCATTTTGTAAGTTAGCAACAAGTTGGTTAGCAGTTTGATGATCTTTAGCGAGGGCAAAGAAACAACCCCCCCGGCCACCTCCCGTTAATTTTGCTCCGAGGGCGCCGGCTCGTTTAGCTTCGGCAATTAAACGATCAAGAGTTGGATCACTTACGTTCAGGGTGGCTAAATTGATTTGGGCTTTATCCAAAACCGTTCCTAAAGCTTGCGGTTGGTTGGAAGCAAGAAAATGCTTGGCATCTTCGGCTAACCGACCGAGATCATCAATCGCCGCCTGGGCTGTTGTTGGATGAGCGGTTAGTTCAGCTTTAACTGCCGCAATTGCTTCTTTGGTGGCGCCGTGAACACCGGAATCCCCAATTACAACATAAGCGTCCAAATCCAAGGGTAAGGTAACCCCGGCCTGACCCCGGACAAACCATAATGGTTGGGCGGAACTCACCGTTGCAGCGTCCAAACCACTCGGACTTCGGTGGGTAACCTTTTCTTCAATATCCGCCCATTTAAGTAATTCTTGCCGGTCGAGGCGAACCTCATAGTAATCGTAAAAGGCGCGGACAATTGCTACTGCCGCTGCCGCAGAGGATCCCATCCCCCGTTCGGCTGGAATTTGGGAGGTCACCGTCATTGCCCAGTGACCATCATCCTTAAAACGAACTTGGAGAGCGGAAATTAACTTTTGAATTCCCTTCATTGATGCTGGAAGTTGGGCCAATAAACCAGTGTAATACCGGCTTTCAATCTGAGCAGCGCCGCGCTGAGGCGATAGTTGAACTTTGGTTTTAATATCGGGAAGCGGAAGGGCAATTGCCGGTTGCCCGTAGACCACACTATGCTCACCGATCAAAATTAACTTGGCGTGACTTTCACCATAACCCATTGTTTTCAAAGTCCGTAACCTACTTTCTAAAATAACTTCCTCCATTTTACCATTAAAAAGCAAAAGATGAGAAATGGTCATGAGGGATCGTGGTTATTTTTGATTGATCATAGTATGATGGATGAAGATCAAAAGAAGAAAGAACGAATTGAAATGAGAAAAAAACAAGCCGACCACGGTCAAATTTATTCGGTGGTAGACTTAGAGACCACCGGTACAAACGTTAAGGAGGGGGATCGGATTATCCAAATCGGGTGCCTCCTAATTTGTGATGGAGAAATTATCAATCGTTTTGAAACGAAAGTTAACCCCCTTAAACCTATTCCACGATCAATCACCCAGTTGACGGGAATTAGTAGTCACGATGTTGAGAGTGCGCCAGTCTTTGATGATTTGGCACCGATGTTAACAAGTATGCTTGCGGATACAGTGTTTGTGGCTCACAACGTTAACTTTGATTTTCCTTTTTTAAATGCGGAATTAATGGCTGCCGGGGAAAAACCCTTGCAAATTCCGGCAATTGATACGGTGACCTTAAGTCAACTCCTGTACCCAAATGCTAAAAGTTACCGCCTGCGGGACTTAAGTGCCAAATTAAAAATCGAACATGATCAACCACATAGTGCAATTTCGGATGCGGAAGCTACTGCACAGTTATTAGTGGATTTACTAGCGCGACTACATCGGCTCCCAACCTTAACCTTGAAAAAATTGGTAAAGATGGAATTGGTCTTACCGCAGCAAACAAAATTATTATTTGAACGGGAATTACGGCAACGCAAACTTAAGCCGCAATCCTTGTCAGAGGATTTGTATGTTAGTCACGGTCTGGTTTTGCATAAAAAAAGACCGCTAACAATCAGTGAGGGGGATGCCCGGTTGACTTATCCAATGACGAAACGGCAAAAGATTCGGCTTTACCAGGACCAATTGGTGTATCGGCCAATCCAAGCTAAAATGATGAACGCCATTTATAACTTCTTTACCCGGGATAAGGCCCGCCAAGTAATGGTTGAAGCGGGGACGGGGGTCGGAAAGACCTTGGGTTACCTCTTGCCACTTACCTATTTGACGGTGCCAAATGGGAAAATTATTGTTTCGACAGCGACTAATTTATTACAAAGCCAGCTCCTTACTCAAGGAATAGCCCAATTGAAACAATTACTTCCGGGGAAAATTAATGCGGTTACGGTAAAGGGAAATTCTCATTACCTTAGTATTAGTAAATTTGCCCATTCATTAATGGTCAACGAAGATTCTCAACTCAGTCAGTTTTTGAAGGCGAAAATTCTAATCTGGCTTTTGCAAACTACGACCGGTGACTTGGAAGAATTAAACTTAAACGCTCAACAAATTCCGTATTTGAGCGAAGTTAGCCATACTGGATTAAATAATTTATCGGCAGACGATCCCTTTTACCGGGATGATTTTCTAGTTAGTCGGCAACGCCAATTACGCCACGCCAACGTCGTTATTACTAACCATGCCTACTTAGTGGCCCATGCGGCAGAATTAGGTGCTTTGGCTAATGAAACCTATTTGGTGGTTGATGAAGCCCAAAATTTAGCAATTAACTCCCAACGCGAGAGTCGTCAACAGATTTCTTTTAATCAGCTTCGAATAGCAATCAACCAAATGCAAGCTTTGACAAATCCTAGCAGTAACGCCAATTTAGCAGAACTCTTCAATGCTTTTCCAATTGGTGCTTATCACGTAGAACTGATCCGTAAGGATTTATCAGCCTTAAAAGACTTGGTTGAGCAATTAACCTTGGCCTTTTTAACGAAGGTAGACCAACAGCCCAATCTGGATGGCTTTATCGAACAAGTTTTAGTAAATGGTGAACTGGTAATCATGCTAGATTCTAGTAATCCGCTAATGGAAAGTTTTGAACAAGCGACAGCCAGCCTAAAATTACATTTCACTACACTTCAGCACCTCTTTAATGATCACGCTGAACGATGGTTAGGAAGCGATCGATATCTGATGAATCAATTTGCAAGTCAGTTAAGTCATTTGATGACAATTGAAGCTGGTTTTCAAGCAATTCGAGCTACCTTAGAAAAAAAAGATGAGACTCCGCTTTTTTGGCTGACAATGCGTTCAAGGAGTGAACGGTCAACTTTGGTTTTAACTGGTGGCAATTTAACTGTCAATCATTTCTTAAGAGAACGGGTCTATGCCCATTTCAACCGCCAACTATTTGTTGGGGCAACCCTTTTTACATCCAATAAATCCGCTTTTATTTTTGACCAATTGGATTTAGAACGGGAAAAAGTTAAGATTAAACGTCTGCCAGTTGCTTTCGACTACGAACACCAGGCGCGATTTCTGATGGCAATGGATGCCCCTTCGCCAACCGAAGCTAGTGATGAAACAGTGATAACTTACTTATCACAAACCATTGCCAATTTAGCAGAAGCTACTAATTGCCAAACAGTGGTTCTTTTTAACTCTCTTCAGACTATCGAGCGGGTTTACACTAAGTTACGCCAAACTGATCTATTTAATCAACGGGATATATTAGCTCAAGGGATCAACGGTAACCGGGATAAACTTTTGAAACAATTTAGTACCGGCCAAAATACGGTTCTTCTGGGGGCAGCCAGTTTCTGGGAAGGAATCGATTTACCAGCCAACCAACTACAACTACTAATTATTACGCGTCTACCATTCGAAGCACCGAACCGCTTTGAAAATCAAGCCCGTTGTGAATTGTTAAAGCAGGCAGGGAAAAATCCCTTTTATCATTATGAGCTACCACAGGCGATAATTCGACTTCGTCAAGGCGTAGGTCGATTATTACGGACACCAACTGATAATGGAGTGGTTGTTGTTTTGGATCCGCGGATTACGACGAAACGTTATGGAAAGACAATGCAAAATGCTTTACCACCATCCTTAAATAAGGAAAGCTTAATGACAAGTGAATTAACCCAAAAGGCGGCGGCATTTTTAACTCAGCAAGCAAGGAAAGTCAATGAAAAATGAATTAATCCCTACTAAGCGGGGCTAATCTATGATAAACTTTTACTGATATTGTTTAGGAAGGAAGGCTTTTATGCAAAGTCGGCGAGATGTTCAACGTCAAAGAAGTCGGATTTCTGGGAAAAAACTGGTCGTTAGGACTTTAATGTTTCTTCTGGTAGTAATTTTAGTTACTTGGGGGACATTTGCTTTAGCAACCCAACCAATGCGAAGTGCTCAACACCAAGCGATCCGTTTGGCGAAAAGGTATGCTGGCCTAAAGACTGCGAATGGTTTTTACACCTATAATCGTGATCATACCTATTACACTGTGAGTGGGGAAAATCGCCAAGGGCAAGCCGTTTTAGTAATTGTGCCCCAAAAAGGGGGGAAGCTTCGGGTAGTTAAGCAATCAAATGGCTTGACTAAACAAGAGGCAATTGCTAAGGTGCGGTCTGAAAACAAAGTTAAAAAGGTTTTACGGGCGGCACCGGGAGTTTTTAATGACCATGTGGTTTGGGAAGTATCTTACCGCAATGCGAATGGATCACTTTGTTATGACCTGTTAAACTTTACATCTGGCAAGTACGTTCAACGGATCAACAACCTATAAGAATATTTGGAGGAATCACGAGTGCAAACAATTAACATTATTGATGCGCCAAAGCACGTCAACGAACGAGTAAAAATTGGGGTTTGGTTAACCGATAAGCGTTCCAGCGGGAAAATTGCTTTCTTGCAATTACGGGATGGAACAGCCTTTTTCCAAGGCGTTTTGCTCAAAAACAAGGTTACCCCCGAAATTTTTGAAATGGCAAAGCATGAATTGCACCAAGAAGCCAGTTTCTGGGTAATTGGAGAAATTCATGAAGACAAGCGTTCCAAATTTGGATACGAAATTCAAATCGAAGATTTAGAATTAATCGATAAGAGTGAAGATTATCCAATTGGAAACAAGGAACATGGAATCGATTTCTTATTGGACAACCGGCATCTTTGGTTACGGTCGAGTAAGCCTCAAGCAATGATGAAGATCCGGGATCGAGTTATCCGGGCCAACTACGAATACTTCGGAAGTCATGGCTTTACTAAGATTGATCCACCAATTTTGACAGGGAATGCACCTGAAGGAACGACTGATCTTTTCCACACTAAGTACTTTGAACAAGATGCTTATCTTTCTCAGTCTGGTCAACTTTATGAAGAAGCAGGGGCCTTAGCTCTGAACAAGGTGTACTCCTTTGGACCAGTTTTCCGGGCTGAAAAATCTAAGACGCGGCGACATCTAATTGAATTTTGGATGATCGAACCGGAAATGGCCTTCATGCATCAAGAAGAAAGCTTGGAAGTTCAAGAAGAATATGTGGCCTACTTAGTTGAAAAAGTGATTGAAGATTGTAGCCATGAACTTGAAGTCCTTGGTCGGGATCCTGAAACCTTGAAGCCATTTACCCAAACGCCTTACCCACGGATTAGTTATGATGAAGCCATTGATTTATTGCAAGAAGGTGGCTTAGACGTGAAGTGGGGCGATGACTTTGGTTCACCAGAAGAAACCTTCTTGGCTGATCACTTCTCCAAGCCAGTCTTCATTTTGAACTATCCAAAGTCAATCAAGCCGTTCTACATGAAGAATCACCCAACCCGGGATGATGTTTACATTTGTGCCGACCTCTTAGCCCCAGAAGGTTATGGGGAAATTATTGGGGGGTCCGAACGGGAAACGGATTACGATACCTTGCTCCAAGCTGTTAAGGATGCCGGTTTAGACCCAAAGGATTATGCTTGGTACCTAGACTTACGGAAGTACGGGTCAGTTCCGCACTCCGGTTTTGGTCTTGGTTTGGAACGGTTCTTAAGTTGGATTACTTTACAAGACCACTTACGGACGACGATTCCATTCCCACGGATGCTCAACCGGCTTTACCCTTAATTTAGAAGCTAATTTAAAATTAAATTTAATAGGCCACCAATTTGAGTAGGAAGAGTAACGCTTAATTTAGGCAGTTTTAGGTGATCACTTCTTACTGAAGTTGGTGGCTTTCTTACTTACTTTGAGTTACCCGTGATTTGGGTTTAAGGAGGAAATATGGCAGAAAATATTCTTTCCAAATATTTAGTACTCGGCCAGACAACCATTAGCAATGTCTTGTTACATCATTACCATGACTTGGGGATGAGTACCGGAGAATTTATGGTTTACCTCGAATTAAAGAGTTTTTTGGATCGGGGACAAGTCCCAAATATTAAACAAATTGCGGGTTACTTAGGAACAAAAACGGATCAAGTCTATGGATTGATCCATGAACTTGCCAATCACCAATTTTTACGCCAGACTTTACAAAAAAATGAAAGTGGCCAAGAAGCAGAAGTTTATGACTTTTCACCCTTAGAAAATAAAATTGCCACTTTTTTGATGAAGGACCAAGCTTCTCAAATAGCTCAAGAAAAGGTGACCAAAGAAGAACTTTTTAAAAAATTAGAAAGCGGTTTTGGACGCCTTTTAAGTCCGATGGAAATTGGGTTAGTGAATGACTGGCTTGATGAAGATCACTATGATCCCGCAATTATTGAACTTGCCTTACGGGAAACGGTTTTAAATGGTAAATATAATTTCAAGTATATGGATCGGATCTTATTGAACTGGCGACGACGGAAATTAACGACTGCCCAAGCAGTCGAGGCAGATTTAAAGAACTATGCGGAGCAACGGTCCGGGAGTTCAGTTAATCAAAAAGCAATGGATCAACTGCCAACGCCGCATATTCCAATTTTTAAGTTAGCCGATCAGCCAAAAGGTAAGAATCAGTAAAGTTCAATTCTAGGAACGATTAATATTTGGCTTTTAGATATAATATGATTAGAACTTATTAGTGGAGGATTTTTTGTTTATGAATAAGAAACAAAAGTTAGCCGTTTCATTAATGGTGGCAACGGCTTTAGCAACCCCGGCCGTAATGACAAGTGCGGCTTTTGATCAACCAGTGATAGTCGCCCATGCGGATACAACCGCGAATCAGGGACAACAAACATCAACGTTGTCTAAGTCCTATGTCGTCTATGGATCTGGTGCTTCAGAAAGTGCCTATGCCAACTTAAATGATGTGATGGATGTTGATTCATCCTTTACGAAATTGACGGCGACGGGGCAGGATTATGCCACTTACATCGGAAATGGGAGTACAACCAGCGATGCTTCGATGATTTCATCAGTAGCAATCACCCCCACAGATCCTGGCTCTGGGGTTAAAGTGAATATCAAGAAGTATAATGGAGAGAGTAATATTACTAAGGTCACAGCTCAGCAATACGCTATGGTTGCACAAATGGCTGGGGTTACCGATATTACCATCACGGTAACGGCCAATCGGGCGGTTTCTGGTGAATCTGCTTTAACGGGAGTTTATAAGGCCTTTGCCGCTGATGGACATCAGTTAAACACCCAAAACACAAGTGCGGCCAACTCAGTGTTAACGGCAACTCAAAGTGCGATCGACGCTAATAGTAACGATAGTGGTTACGCTGGAAAGTTGATGGCAGCTGTTGGGGATACTTCCAAGCAAGTGGCCCAAGAAAAACAGAATGGCAAGAATCTCACTAAAGTACAAATCCAAGTGATCCTAAAACAAGCTCTGCAAAAACGGGGAGTAGCGGACCAAACCAGTACTAACCAACAAAGCCAAATTGCTGACGCTTTGGTTAACTTCCAAAATTCACCAATTTCATCTTCAAAGACTTATGTTTCAAATGTTTCCAATACGATTAATAACGTAAAGAATTCGACTGGGGATTTGATGAATAAGGCGAAGAATTGGTTGAACAGTGATTCTGGTAAGCAAGCAGCAAGTCAAGCGACCAATTGGTTTCAACGGTTGGTTAATTGGATAAAGGGATTCTTCCAACAAAATTAAGATTATAAAGAAAAAGGCTTAGAAAACTTTTCTAAGCCTTTTTTGATGTAAATGATTGGCATAAAAAAAGTTAAAAATGATAAAATCGATGTATTGCTGAATTCGGAGGGAAAAAATGAACAATAACAATGTTTTGAAGGGGATGACCTGGGCTGGGTTAGCCTCATTTAGTTGGGGGATTTCGGGAACGGTTTTACAACTGATTTCTCAAAACCTTGCTGTTCCTGGTCCGTGGATGTTCTCAACTCGGACAACGGTCACAGGAGTCTTCTTATTACTCCTAAGTGCTGTCATTTACCGGGGAAAGATTTTTAATGTTTTTAAGACCAAACGAGCCTGCCTTTCAGTCGTTACTTATGGTTTATTTGGACTTGCAGCTAACTTATTAACCTTCTATTACTCGATTCAAACTGGGAATGCGTCGACGGCGACAATTTTACAATACTTATCACCACTCTTTATTGTTTTAGGTGGAGTTGTTTTTTATCGCCATCGGCCACTCAGAAGTGACATTATTGCTTTTATTATCGCTTTATTTGGAGTTCTTCTTTGTATTACGCGTGGGGATTTAACCCACTTGGCAGTGCCGTTGGTGTCTTTGCTTTGGGGGCTTGGCTCTGGGGTTACCGCTGCTTTTTATGTTGTCTTACCCAAAGTAGCTGCTGAGGACAATCCACCGCTGGTTGTACTTGGTTGGGGAACGATGATTGCCGGAATTGCCTTTAACCTAATGCATCCCTTCTGGGTGGGAGTACCACCTTTGACAACTACTTTAGTTTCATCCGTTACAACCGTCATTTTCTTTGGGACGATCTTCCCATTTGGGATGTTGCTCTACGCTAGCCGGATGGCACCTGCTGATGTGGTAAGTATTATGGATGCCTTGCAACCAATTATGACAACGGTCTTAAGTGTTATTTTTTTCCACTTAAAGATCACCTTCTTTGAAGTGATTGGGATTGGGTTAGTGCTTTTAGCTATCTACATTCTTCAGAATGGCCGCCGAAAAGGGGTCAATTTGGAATAAATCAGGCTAATAAAAAACCGTCAATTTGGTCGTGCTCGTTTTTTCAAGTAACCACTTAATTGACGGTTTTTAAAGTGGCTTTCACCCTTTTTTTCATTACCAATTTCGTGTAAGATGGTTGATGGAAATGAGGGATAAGATTGTCTTTAAAAGTTTTTTTAGAGTTAGTTGAAATTAAGGCTAAGACGGCAAGTATTTTGCCATGCTTATTGGGCCTATGTTTAAGTGTTTTTTATTTTAATAGTGTCAATTGGGGCTTGATGGCAGTTTTCTTTGTGGCAATGTTACTTTTTAATATGTCAGTTGACATGCTTGATAATTATCATGATTATACCCACGCAGTTGATACTGAAGATTATAAACAAAATACCAATATTATTGGGCGAGAAGGGCTTTCACCCAAACTCGTCTTCTGGATGTTGGTATCTTTTGTAACGATCGCAGCCTTACTAGGAATTTTTTTAGTTACAAAAGTTGGACTACCACTTTTATGGATGGGAATCTTTTGTTTTGCGGTTGGGATTGCCTATTCTTCGGGCCCATATCCCTTATCTGGTCTACCGGTTGGGGAGTTCTTCTCTGGTTTTACCATGGGCTTCATGATTACCTTGATTAGCGTTTATATTAATGCCTACCAACATTTTACTTGGGATCCTTTTAGTTTATTAGTGATTTTCTTAGTTGCTTTACCAGATGAACTCTGGATTTCCAATTTGTTGTTGGCAAACAATATATGCGATGCCCAAGAAGATGAGGATAACCAACGGATTACGATTGTCCACTTTATTGGGAAAAAGGTGGCTCTCCAGGCGTTTGCAATTAAGAATGTCATCGCCTTTTTAGCAATTATCCTAGCGGTTTTCCTCGGTTTTACTCCGTGGACTACTTTATTAACCCTGTTGTTAATTCCGTTCGTAATTAAACAGACCCGGATTTTAAAGGCTCGCCAAGTCAAGAAGGAAACTTTTCCAACGGCTATTCGGATTCTTCTCCTTGGTTCTCTAGTTCAAGTGGTAACTTTTGCTTTGGGATTGTTACTTAATTGGGTATTTTAAAGTGATGCGATTAATTCAATAGAAATTAAAAAAGCGGCGATGAGAAACTTTTTTCTTCATCGCCGCTTTAACATTTAGTTAAAATTAATCCTAGTGGTAAAGATCGAAGCGTCCTTTCTTAAAGACTTCCTTCATACCACCAATCTTGAAGAGAGATTCATTAGCAATCATCTTCTTGGTAGCCGAAGCCATGTAGCCACGGGTTTCGTGGCCCATTGCAACCCCAAATGCCCGGGTGTTACCAACAGAAGCAACGGTTCCTAGGGACTTGTAAACAAAGCCTTCGTTAAGGTGACTTCCGGTCTTAACAACGTTTACTAAATCACTAGCAACATACTTACCCATTGCTAAAGCAATTTGAGCAGTCGTTGGGTATGGTCGTTGACCATCAGGTGGCATAACTGCTGCAACGTCACCAATAACATACATATTATCATGATCAGCATCAGTTAAGTGCTCGGTTGGAATTACCCGTCCCCGCCGAGCCTTTAAGCCAGCTTTGTCAACCAATGGATTACCAGAAACCCCAGTTGTCCAAATGATGGTCTTAGCGGTCAATTCATGAGGGGTCTTTTCTTCATCTTGACCAAAGACATAGATTGTCTTACCATCAGTAACCTCTTGAACCCGGGCATCAGTGATAATATCAACCCCAAGGCTCTTAACCAAGTTAACCCCGTATTCAGCAAGGCCATCACTGAACATTGGTAAGAGACGAGTTCCGGCATCCACCATTGAAATCTTGATGTCAGATGGAGTGACACCAGCATGTTTGGCGTATTCCTTTCGACCATCGGCAAGGGCTCCAGCTAATTCAATTCCTGTAAAACCAGCCCCAGCGATCACAATATTCAAAGCATCTGGATCAGGATCCTGCTTGTAGTCATCCATAACCTTAAGAATATGAGCGTGAATGGCTTCAGCTTCTTTGACATTGGTCATTGGCAAAGCGAATTCTTCCGCTCCTTTGATACCGAATGTTTCAGAAACAAAACCAAGGGCTACAACCAAATAGTCATAGCTAAGGTCATCATGGTTTTTTAGGGAAACCGTTTTTGCTTCCGGATCAAAACTAGTGACTTCGTCTTGAATAAAAGTTGTTACCTTTGGATCAACAATGTCCGCAATTTCGTAAGTGATTTTTTCTTTTGGTTGCGTTCCGGCAGCTACTTCATGAAGATCAGTTGCTTCGTAGTGATAGCTATTCTTGTTTACCAAGGTAATCTTAAAACTACCATCAGCCTTACGTTGCAATTCATGGACAGTCTTTAAACCGGCGTAACCGGCACCTAATACGACGATTTGTTTCATAAAAATTCCCCCTCAAAAAGTCAATTAATGACTTATCAGCTTAAAAGGTAACCTGCGAAAATTAAGTTTTAAGTTGATGATTATTTATTGATGTAATAATTATAACAAGTAAATGGGTTTGTGAAAAATAAAAAAATAACTTTTGTGGAAAAAAGTTTGTATTGAGAGAAAAAATTATAATTATCGTACTGGATAGCGCTTCCAAAAGAAATGAAGTGCTTTTTTATAATTTAAAAATAGTGAAAAAACTTATTTATTGAAAAGTCAAAAAATAATTTATCGTTACTTAATCTTTTGTTGAAATACTAACTTTTTAAGAGTAAACTATGAAATGAATATCGGATATATTATTTGCTATTATTTTTGGCTTATTTGTCGATAAATTTTATTTAGGGGGGATAATAGTGGACATTGTTAGTTTGGCGCGTTTCCAATTCGCAATGACGACGGTTTACCACTTCTTCTTTGTCCCATTTTCGATTGGGACTGCCTTCGCTATTGCTGTGATGGAAAGTATTTACGTCCATACCAAGAACGATGTTTATAAGAAAATGGCCCGCTTTTGGGGGAATATTTTCTTACTAAGTTTTGCGGTCGGAGTTGTAACCGGGCTGATTCAAGAATTTCAATTTGGAATGAACTGGTCAGATTATTCCCGGTTCATGGGGGATATCTTCGGGGCGCCGTTAGCCTTTGAAGCTTTACTATCATTCTTCATGGAATCGACCTTTATCGGTTTGTGGACCTTTACTTGGAACAAGGTCAAGCCGGGTCTCCACGCTTTCTTTATTTGGATGACGAGTATTGGTTCTTTAACCTCTGCACTTTGGATTTTAACGGCCAACTCATTTATGCAAAACCCAGTGGGTTACACAATTAAAAATGGGCGGGCCGAAATGACCAATTTCTTTGCATTGCTTAAGAATCCACAACTTTGGTTTGAGTACGGGCATGTAGTTTTTGCTGCCTTAATGATGGGTGGCGTTATCGTGGCCGGTTTAACCGGTTTCCAAATGTTAAAGGCCAAGAAGCAAGCCGTTTCTGATGAAACTAAGAAGGTTTACAAAACTTCAATGCGTTTTGGAATGTGCATTGCTTTGATTTTCTCTGTTCTGACGATTGCCGTTGGACACGCCCAAATGCAATACTTGATCAAGGAACAACCAATGAAATTTGCGGCTACCGAAGCGGTTTACAAGACCACTAAGAGTCCAGCTGGCTTAGCTTTGTTTGGAGTTGCTGACCAGAAAACGCATCAATTAAAGGGAAGTGTCGAAATTCCTGGGATGTTGAGCTTTATGTCTTACAACAAGTTCTCTGGCTCAATCAAGGGGATGGACCAAATTAATAAAGATTTGACCAAGAAATATGGAAAGTACATCGCAGGTCACCGAGTAAATTACTACCCACCAGTTAACACTATGTTCTGGAGCTTCCGAATCATGGTAGGTATCGGGATGTGGGTTGCCCTAGTTTCAATTGTGACGCTTTTTCTTACGCGAAAGCAAAAAGAAACCCTTTACAACCATAAATGGATGCTTTGGGTAGTTGCCTTAACTACTTTTGTACCATTTATTGGGAACTCAGTTGGTTGGTTCGTAACCGAATTTGGACGTTACCCTTGGACAGTTTACGGTCTTTTCACGATTCAACAATCTGTTTCACCAACGGTTTCAGTGGCTTCACTGTTAACATCTAACATTGTTTACTTTATCCTCTTTACAACCTTAGCGATTGTTATGGTTTACTTAGTTGTCAAGGAATTGAGGAAGGATCCAGCTAACCTGGATAACCCACAATTGCTTGAAAAGGTATTAGATCCATTTGATAAGGGGGCCTTCTAAAATGAGTTTCTTTCAAATTTTATGGTTCCTTTTAATTGGGGTTTTGTTTGCTGGTTTCTTCTTCCTTGATGGTTTCGACTACGGGGTAGGGATGGCTGTTAACACCTTAACCTCAGATGATGCGGAACAAAGCCAAATTATTCAAACGATTGGGCCTGTGTGGGATGCAAATGAAGTTTGGTTAATCACCGCGGGTGGGGCAATGTTTGCCTCCTTCCCATTCTGGTACGCAACTTTATTTAGTGGTTACTATTTAATTTTACTTGCCATTTTATGTGGCTTAATTCTCCGGGGAGTCTCCTTTGAATTTCGGGCTAAGAGTGATGGTAAGTTGCGGAAGGTATGGACAAAGTTACTTGGGATTGCTAGTGCTTGGGTGCCATTCTTCTTAGGGGTAATGTTTATCTCCATGATTAAGGGGATGCCAATTGATGCTAATGGTAACATGCACGCCCACTTCTTTGATTACTTCAACTGGTTTTCCATTGTTGGAGGAATCGCTTTGATGCTTTTGACATATCTTCACGGTTTAAATTACATTGCCCTCAAGACGGTAGGCCAAATGCGGGAAACGGCAAAGAACTTTGCCAAGGCCCTTTACTACGTGCTTTATGTTGGTTTAATTGTCTTTGCTCTCTTACTAATTTTCCAAACGGACTTCTTTAGTGTTCACCCATTTGGAACGGGGATTACGGTTGTCTTAATTGTAGTCTTTGCCATCTTAGCTCATGTTGCTCTTTTTAAGGACAACGAAGTAATGGCCTTTATTTCAAGTGGTTTAACGATGGTTTCCTTGGTAGCTATGATTTTTGTTGGGTTGTTCCCGCGGGTTATGATCTCATCAATCAAACCAAGTTATGACTTATTAATTAATAGTGCTTCATCAACGCCATATACTTTGACGGTAATGACGATTGCAACGGTTTGCTTACTACCATTTATTTTGGCATATACAATTTGGGCCTACTGGATTTTCAGAAAGCGGATTGCCATGCCAACGGTGGATAAGCCCTTGGAGGGATATTAATGGTTGATCAACTCCTATTTAAAATTCCAGGAGTGCGGTCAATGATGGGAAAGCTTGTAGGACTTCACGTCCTACAAGCTTTTCTTATCATTGGTCAGACGCTATCACTTTCAGCAGTATTAGTCGGCTTATGGCAAGGAGATTCTTTTCAAAGTCAACTCCACTGGGTTGGACTATTTATCTTAACTTTTGTGCTTCGACATGCCGAAAATTGGTTAATTAATGGGATGCTTGACAAATTTGCTCAAAATAAAGCCAAGGAATTACGAACCCAGCTCCTTCAAAAGACTTTTGAACTTGGTCCAAGCATGGTTCAGCGAGAAGGAACGGGGAACATGGTAACCCTGACACTAGATGGGATTTCTCAGGTTAAAGATTACTTTGAATTGGTCCTGAATAAGTTAGTTAATATGATGGTAGTTCCAATTCTAATTTTAATCGTGGCCTACTATCTTGACTGGGTTTCTGGATTAATTATGACGATTGTTTACCCGTTGATTATTCTCTTTATGATTGTTCTTGGTTATGCAGCCCAAGCCCAAGCCGATCGTCAATTTGAAACCTTTCAACGGTTATCTAATCACTTCATTGATTCCTTGCGCGGGATCGATACTTTAAAATATTTTGGGTTGAGTAAAGCTTACTCTAAGAGTATTTACCGCTCAAGTGAAGATTTCCGGAAGTCAACGATGGCGACCTTACGAATTGCGATGACTTCCACCTTTGCTTTAGATTTCTTTACAACCTTATCAATTGCGGTCCTCGCAGTTTTCTTAGGGGTCGGCTTAATTAATGGTCAAGAAACTCTGTACCCAGCCCTTGTGATTTTGGTATTGGCTCCTGAATACTTCTTACCAATTCGGAACTTTGCGAATGATTACCATGCTACCTTGAATGGGAAAAATTCCTTTCATAAAATTATGGAATTAATTAACGAAAAGCCAGCTAAGCGAGTTGAAACCTCCTTACATGCATGGCAAGCTAATGATGAATTGAAATTAAGCAACCTCGGTTTTGCCTATGCTGAAACCAAGCGGGGGTTGGCCCCATTATCAGTGAAATTTAAAGGGTACCAAAAGATCGGTATTATTGGAATGAGTGGTTCTGGAAAGACAACCTTGATTAATCTTTTAGCTGGTTTTCTTACTCCTAATGAAGGGAGAATTACCATTGAAGGGCAAAAGTTAACCACGTTAAACGATCCTAATTGGCAAAAACAACTTACTTATATTCCGCAAACTCCTTATATTTTCTCGGCAAGTTTACGAGAAAACATTGCTTTCTACCATCCCGAGGCAACGGATGCAGAAGTTCAAGAGGCAATTCAAGTGGTGGGATTAACTGAAATGGTTAATGAATTGCCTGAAGGACTTGATACGGAAATTGGTTCCGGAAAACGAGCCCTTTCTGGTGGTCAAGCCCAACGAATCGCGTTAGCCCGGGCCTTTCTTGACCAAAATCGGCGGGTGATGGTTTTTGACGAACCTACTGCCCACTTAGATATTGAAACTGAGCTTGAATTAAAGGAAAAAATGTTACCTTTAATGAAAGATCACCTCGTTTTCTTTGCGACTCACCGGTTACACTGGATGAAACAGATGGATTACATCTTAGTAATGGAACAAGGGCAGTTGGTTGAACAAGGAACCTATGATCAATTACTTGCTAATCCAGATGGGGCTTTTAACCGGCTTGTCGGTCAAATGAGAGGAGGAAAAGCGCATGCTTAATCGGCTACCATTATTAAAAACGCTAAAGCATGATCAATGGGTTAAGCCATTTTTAAAGCATTACAAGCGAACCTTGGTATTGGCGATTAGCTTAGGGATTTTAACCTTTGTTTGTGCTGGAGGACTGATGTTTACTTCAGGCTTCTTAATTTCAAAGTCTGCGACCCGACCTGATAATATCTTGCTAGTGTACGTCCCAATTGTCCTAACGCGGGGCTTTGGGATTTTCCGGCCGGTTTTCCGGTACGCAGAACGATTAACCAGTCATAACTGGGTCTTTAAGATGACTTCTGAATTTCGGAAGAAGATGTACGATTCCTTAGAACAAGATGCGGTGTTTTTCAATAGCAAATATCGTCTGGGGGATATCTTAGGACTCTTATCCGAAGACGTCGCTCACATCCAAAACTTGTATTTGCGGACAATTTTTCCTAACTTTGTGGCTTGGGGCGTTTACACTATCATTGTTGTTGGTCTTGGCTTTATTTCACCGTTAATGGGGCTCGCGATGTTGGTTCTTTTCGGCCTGATGATTTTTGCCATTCCAGCTTGGTCAGTAGTTATTAATGGGGCCCGGCAAGAGTATGAAAAACAGGTTAAAAATGATTTATATGCCGATTTAACTGATAACGTTATGGGGATTGTTGACTGGGTATTTGCTCAACGAAACCAGGAATATGTTGCTGAACACCTCAACAGTGAAAATAAACTCTTTGCCACTCAAACAGCCCTTCATCAGTTTGAACGTTTTCGTGATTTCTTGATGCAATTGGTAATTTTGGCAATTGTGCTTAGCCTGATGATTTGGGGTGCAGCAAAGTTTGGTGGTCAATATGGCGGTACCGCAAACTGGATTGCAGCGTTTGTGTTGGCAGTTTTCCCTTTGGAAGATGCCTTAGCTGGACTACCAGCAGCTGCTCAAGAGACAAATGTTTACGTTGATTCCCTTAAACGGCTTAATCAATTGCCGCCAATCCCACAGGCCAAGACTGATCAATTAGAAGTCCAAAAGCCATTAGACTTTAAAATTCAAAATTTACATTACACCTATCCCGGGACAAGTAAAGAAGTTTTGCGGGGGCTAGATTTATCAATTCCTGCGGGCCAAAAGGTAGCAATTCTTGGTAAGAGTGGATCTGGAAAGAGTACTTTAGCTAGCTTGATTCGTGGGGATCGCCAGCCAAGTACTGGGGATG
The DNA here is from genome assembly GCF_013487845.1 of Lactobacillus sp. 3B(2020). Taxonomy (NCBI): domain Bacteria; kingdom Bacillati; phylum Bacillota; class Bacilli; order Lactobacillales; family Lactobacillaceae; genus Lactobacillus; species Lactobacillus sp. 3B(2020). The sequence goes on from NZ_CP047410.1 coordinate 964,330, forward strand.
TAACCCTTGCAGGCATTCCAACCCATAATTATAAAGATCGAATTTCTAAGTATATTGGGGTGATTAACCAGCGCCCATACTTATTTAACACGACGATCTTGAATAATCTCCGGATTGGGAACGAAAACGCGACGGTTGACGACGTCTGGCAGATTTTAGATCAAGTTGGCTTACGGCAAATGGTTGAAAGTTTGCCACAGGGTTTAGAGACAATGGTTGATTCGGCAGGGCTTCGTTTTTCTGGTGGGGAGCGGCACCGGTTGGCTTTAGCTCGGATTCTCTTGGCTAATACCCCAATCGTCCTTTTGGATGAACCGACAGTCGGCCTTGACCCGGTAACAGAGCGTGAAGTAATGGATACCTTCTTTGGTAACTTGGAAGGTAAGACCTTGATTTGGATTACCCATCACTTGCAAGGAATTGATGCCATGGATCGGGTGATCTTTATTGAAGATGGTGAGCTTGTGATGGATGGTCATCCAGCAGGGCTTGCTAAAACCAATGAGCGTTATCAACGCTTAAAAGCTATAGATGAGGGAAGATAGTTCTAATAAAAAAGCGTTAGGCAGACCAGAAATGGTTTTGCCTAACGCTTTTTAGTATGGTTTGAAATCTTATTGACTACTACTCATTTGCGGAGGGTTTGATGCGCTTGATGCAGCTGAACTTGCGCTAGAAGCTGAAGAACTTACGGCACTACTACTTGTGGCACTGGAGCTATCTTCTGCTTCTCGACTGCTTGAAGAGCTAGAAGCGCTACTAGTACTTGAGGATTGTGAGCTAGTGCTACTTGAATGGGAAGAGGATGAAGACATCTCGGTCATTCCTAATGCCCATTTTGAATCCCTAATGACTAATTCTTTGTGACCACCATAGGATACGGCTTCAACCGTATCTGGCATTGTCCAATCACTGGCGTGGTTTTGTCCATCCAAGTAGGACATCATGTTCTTGTAAAGTAACTGAGCTGATTTTTCGTAAGTTTCAGCGACTGAGTAACGAGGGTTATCAAACCCGGTCCAAACGGCGATGGAATAATTCTTGGTGTAACCAACCATCCAAGAGTCAGTAACACCAGAATCACCAACAGTTGGGTCATCAGTCCCGGTCTTCCCGGCTTGGTGAACCCCAGAAAGGTTGGCAACCGTAGCGGTCCCATTTGAATTAGTAAAGACCCCTTTTAACATATCAGTAATCATGTAGGCGGTAGCCCGACTCATGGCCCGCTTACCATGTTTACTGTAATTAATTGTTTTCCCATCTTGGGTTGTAATTGAACTAATATAGTAAGGTTTGTAATAAGTTCCACCGTTAGCAAAAGCCCCATAAGCGGCAGAAAGCTGTAATGGTGAAACGTAGAGGCCAATCCCATTTTGAAGATTGAAGCCACTCTTATTTGGCGTAATACCGAGTCCCTTTAAGAAGGTGGTTGCCCGACTAAGGCCAACAGATTGTAAGGTTTTGATCGCCGGAACATTCCGTGATTGAACTAAGGCTTCCCGCATGGTCATGTTTCCTTTGTACTTATTATCCCAGTCCTTAAGGAGCTTAGTAGTTCCAGGCCAATAGAATCGTGAGTCACTAACTGATTTGTAGGTTGGCCATTGTAAGTATTGGATTGCTGGACCGTAATCCATAATTGGCTTCGCTGTCGAACCAGAACTCCGGTTAGTTTGGACAGCCCGGTTAAGCCCATAAATTACATTCCCAGTTTTCCGCCCACCAAGCATAGCGACTACTTGACCATTGTGAGGATCAGTAATCGCGACCCCCGTTTGCATCTTATCGCTTTGGAAGGAAACGTTATTATTCGCTTGATCATACAATTCCTGTTGGGCATCAAGGTCTAAATTAGTATGGACCTTCAAACCGTCGGTATTGACGTTATAGCCAGCCGCTTCGAGTTGAGCTAAGACTTCCTTAACGTAAGAATCAACAACTTTTTCCTTCACACCAGTTGAGTTTTCACTGGTATTTCCGTGGCTTGAGTCAAGTCCTTCAGTAATGCTTTCAGCTTCAGCTTGCTTAGCTTGAGCGCTAGTGATTGCTTTTGAACGAACCATTGCTTCTAGAACTTGATTTCGGCGTTCCGTTGCCGGAGCCGTATCACTAACATCAGGGTTGTAGTAAGTTGGTGATTGGGGAATTCCTGCTAAAGTAGCAATTTGGGAGAGATTAAGATCTGTTAAGTCTTTACCATAGTAGTATTGGGCTGCGGTCTTCATCCCATAAACCCCATTCCCCATGTAGACCTTGTTGATGTAGAACTGGAGAATTTGTTGCTTTGAGAAGTGCCGTTCAACATTAATAGCTAACCAAGCTTCTTGCGCCTTTCGTTTTAAAGTTTGATCCTTTGCTGAAGTAGAGAAGACGGTTAACTTAACTAATTGCTGAGTTAAAGTACTTCCCCCTTGGACTCCTGAGCTTCGGTGGAAAATGTCAGCAATGGCTGAGCCAACAATCCGAACGGGGTCAACCCCATGGTGTTTATAGAAACGCCGGTCTTCGATTGAGACAACCGCACTCTTCAGACTGGCGGGGATTTCACTACTAGTAGCATATTCTCGCCGTTGAGCTCCCAGTCGAGAAATTACTTGATCGTTAGCATCATAGATTGTCGTTGTCGACTGACTTTTTAAGGCGCTCTCACTAATCGTTGGGGCACTCGAAGCCCAGAAGAAAAAGAGGGCTGCTAAGGCAACAACGATTAACAAAATAATACTGAGAGTCCAGCCAATAATTCGACGCACTAATGGGCCTTTTCCTTGACCGTCTGCTCCAAAATCGCGTCGTTGCTGACGAGATTTTGAAGTGGGATATTCATCGTTATTCATTCGTTACTCCTTTTTGCTGTGCAATTAATTGATCGACAGCCGGTAAGTATTGTAATCGAGGATTTAACCCGTTTTGAACGGGAATTCCCCATTTCTTAATCGTGGTGAGAGGGATGGAATGACGACCACCAGAGGCTTGAATTTGCCAAGTTTGTATTAAGAAGGAGGCTGGTAGTAAGTAATATTCATTAAGCTTTGTAAACTTAATGAAGGCAAAACAAATTCCACCTTGTTTCAAACAAGCGGCTAAGTGATCAATTTGGTGCTGATGAAAATTTTTAAGAGGAAATGAAGTAACATTTTTCGTTTCCTTTGCATCAAAATCGATATAGTAGCCCCGATAAACGCCGTTATAATCCGTTGTTGAAGGGCGGCGAAAATATGCTTCGCGAACAACGGCCGCACTTCGTTTAGGATAATCAACCTTAACTAATTGAATTGGGGTAGGCTTTTTATGGATCACAGCCTGACCAGTCGTTAAATAGTAGGTATTACTAGCGTTGATTTCAGCTTCCAGTGACATTCCGCGATCCGCAAAGTTTACTGATTTGATCTTTTTTTTAACCGATTGACTTGCTGACAACGGTCCCTGACCATTTGGATAATGAATTGACATTTGAGGTCTCCCTTCACTACGTGCTATATTATATCATCAGTACCGGGGTAAAGCACAGTTACGGAATGGTTACACGAGGAAATATCTATGCAACGTTTATGGGTAAGTGGTTATCGAGATTATGAATTAGGAATTTTCGATCCAAAGGCACCGGAAGTACAGGTTATCAAACGGGTTTTAAAGGAAAAAATTGTTACATGGTTAAACCAACAAACCGAACCAACTTGGTTGATTACTGGTCCCCAACCAGGAGTTGAACGGTGGGCGCTTGAAGTTGCACTTAAAATCCAACCGGATTATCCAGATTTTAAATTAGGAATGATGAGGCCCTTTGAAGGGGTAGGGGAGCAATGGAAACCCGCCCGCAAGGAAGCGCTTGATCAAATTGAATTAAAACTCGACTATGTAGGAACTTTGAGTAAACAACCATACCAAGGACCAATGCAACTAAGAGCGTACCAAGCCTTCATGTTTGAGCATGCTGATGAAGTGTTATTAGTCTTTGATCCTGAACGGGACAATGAGGCTCAACGACATGCCAAAGCGTATTATGACTATCGATTAGCGAAGCAAAAAGCGGCTGATGATGGTCTTAAACTCCAAATTGTTGATTTTGATGAGTTACAGATGGCCGCGGAAGAATTGGCGGAAGAGGAACGAGAACGAAAAAGTGGTTGGTAAGATAAATTTAAAGTAAAAATTGAAGATAACTACTTGTAAATTATTTAGTTTTTGGTAAAATTGTTTTGTGTTGACGAATTAAAAGCAAATGAGGTGTTGGATATGGATAACATTAAGTTTACTCCCCAAGACATTTTGCATAAGCAATTTAAAGAGAAGAGTATTGGGAAGGGTTACGATGTAGATGATGTCGATTCTTTCTTAGACGATGTTATCAAGGACTATGACACCTTCAACAAAGAAGTTGAACGGCTCCAAGATGAGAACGAACGGCTCAAAGCGAAGGTTGACGAATTAAATCGTCAAATTGAAGTTGGTTCTTCCATCGGAGCATCAACGCCAGCTAGTCAACCGGTTGTTTCCGGGGCAACGAATATGGATATTCTAAAACGGCTTTCCAATTTGGAACGGCGAGTTTTTGGTTCGCAGCTCGGAGATAATGGTGAAGATGATTCCCATCTACTATAAATTTTGTTAATTTTTGCAGGTTTTGGGTAATCGAGCGTAGCTTATGTTACGTTAGGAAGGTCCATGCTCGCACGGGCTGCGATGCCCGTAGTGTTTGTGCTCGCTGAAAAAATAAGGCGGGGCATCAAGTGATTGATGACGGCGGAAAAACAGACTACGGTTTTTTACTATGTCTTAGTATTCCTGAAAAGTGCCACAGTGACGAAGCAGGTTGGGAAACCAAACTGGTGGAACGCGGTAAACCCCTCAAGCGGTAAACCCAAACATACGGTAGGGGAGCTTTGGATAGCAAATTGAAGTGATTCCAGGGGAGTAGTTTTACTACTGAGATAGATGATTACCACGGTTTAAGCTGGCCTGAGGCTTAAGCTTCGACAAAACATGGCCTACAGAAATCTGCAAACAGGCAACCCGGTTTTACCGGGTTTTTTTATTAAGTGAAAGGAAAATCATGGCATTTGCTATATTAACCTCATCGGCGAATTCTGAAATTGACATTCAATCAGTGGTTGACCGCCATTTATTAGTTGTTGGACAGACCGGGAGTGGTAAAACAACGTCCGTTCTCGCCTTGTTGAGTGAGTTACAAAAGAAAAATCAAACTGTAATTGTGTTAGACCCAACAGGAGAATATACTAAGCTCCCTAATACCGTGACGTATCGGCTTGGCGAGAATGCTTATTTGGCTCCTGACCAACTTCGGGTAGATGAATTAATGGCGGTTTTAAATTTAGATTGGGGGCCAAGGTTAAGGACTAAGTTAAGCCAGGCAATTTTAGATCTTCGCATTGCTCGTCATTTATGTAAAAGTAATGGTATTTTTAAGCGGCAAGGGGTATTGATTGCCGACTATCAGCAGGATTTGCGTCGGCTTGCTACTTGGATGAAGGACTACCAATTTGCAAAGCTAGCTGAACAACTTATTCAGGAGTTTGTGGTGCCATATGCTGATCAGCGGGCTGATTTTAATTATTTGGGTCAAGAATTAGCCCAAGACCAGTTACGACAAAATTGGGATCAAATTATTACTTTAGCGACCCGGATTGCTCAGCCAGAGTTCCATAAACTTTTTGACTATGATCCACATCCCGGGACTTTTAAAGTCGAACTAAATTATCTTTTTAAACAATTTACGAGTCAAGCCAGTGAACACCGGACCTTAGTGATTGACTTATCACTTTTACGCCAGTACCCTCATAGTCAGGAAGCTTTAATTTCAACTCTTTTAAAACGGGTCTTAACCTTACGCTTAGCTTCCAACATTAAGTTTCCAGTACGGTTAGTAATTGATGAGGCCCACCGGTACTTACCTAAGGAAGCTGATTTAGTGAAAAACGGTATTTTTCAAATTGCGCGAGAAGGAAGAAAGGCTCATTTAACTTTGATCTTAACGACCCAATCGCCACTCGATTTAGCACCGCGGTTGCGATCCCAGTTTTCAAATTGCCTGCTACACCGGATTACTGATCCAGTTGAGGTCAGGAGTTTAAATCTACCAAAAAAGGTGGATTCAACTCAACTTTTAGTGGGGAAAGGTTGGCTTCATTGCGATGGGGATGAATGGCAAGAAATTCAAGTTCAGCTTCCTGAATGGTTGACAAATAAAAATGATCAAAATAAGAGGTAACTATGCAGAAATATCAATTAATTGCGACGGCGGCAGCAGGAGTTGAAGCTCTAGTAGGACGAGAACTCCGAGATTTAGGCTATCAAACCCAGGTTGAAAACGGGCGGGTTCGGTTTGAAGGAACGATTAAGGATGTGTTACGGACAAATTTGTGGCTCCGGATTGCGGACCGGGTTAAGATTGTCGTCGGTGAATTTGAGGCCACTACTTTTGATGAACTCTTTGACCAAACGAAAGCCCTCGCCTGGGAAGATTTACTACCTTTGGATGCTAATTTTCCAGTTGAAGGGAAGAGCCATCATTCAATTCTTCACAATGTCCCAAGTGTCCAGGCAATCGTAAAGAAGGCCATTGTTGAACGGCTGGGCACGGTTTATCATCGCCGAACTCGCTTACCTGAAACGGGGGCAACTTACCCGCTTGAAGTAGCGATCGCCAAGAATCATGTTCTATTAACCCTAGATACTTCCGGTTCAAGTCTATTTAAACGAGGATATCGGAAAGCAAAAGGGGGCGCACCGCTAAAAGAAAACTTAGCGGCAGCTTTAGTTAGTTTAGCCCATTGGTTTCCGGACAATCCGTTTGTTGACCCAGTTTGTGGGTCAGGGACGATTCCAATTGAAGCTGCTTTGATTGGTTACAATATTGCTCCTGGTTTAAACCGGGAATTTGCGGTTGAACGCTGGGTTAATTTAGTTCCTGAAAGTTTAAGCGATCAATTACGGGATCAAGCAATGGATGCCGCAAATTATGATATTGACCTCGACATTACTGGCTATGATATTGATGGCCAAATGATCGAGATAGCTAAGGAAAATGCCCGGTCTGCCGGTTTATCACAAGCAATTACCTTTAAACAATTGGCAGTTAAAGACTGGCACACTGACAAAATCAACGGAGTTCTTGTGGCTAATCCGCCGTATGGTGAGCGACTAAGTGATCTTGATAGTGTTCGGGAACTTTATCGCCAAATGGGGGCAATTTATCGGCAAATGACAACTTGGTCTAAGTACATTTTGACAGCTGATTTAGAATTTGAAAAATACTATGGAGCTCCAGCAACTAAGCGTCGGAAACTTTACAACGGGGCCCTCCGAACTGATTTGTTCCAGTACTGGGGACATAAACAAAGATAAAGCAAGAGGTTGGGAAAAAAGCTCCTTGACGGCCTGGTTGGGATAAGAAGGACGAAGGTTGATTCATTAGAATCGACCTTCGTCCTTCTTATCCGCTAAGGCTGTGATTTGGAGCGAACCAGCCAACTGGTTTGGCGTTTGTGAGCCCATGCAAGGCTGAATAGGTTGGTGCGACCTTCAGGGAAGTAACTGCCATTCAGCTACTGCTTTGACCTTAGTTACTGAGTAACATTCGGAGATGCAAAACAACCTAAGAAATACGAGTTTCTTCCCAGCCTCTCTCTTTTTTTATGCTAGAAATTAGTTAGCAATTTCTAGAGGAACAAATTTCATTTGTGCGACATCAAAAAGGCCTTCATCGGTGAGCTTTAATTTTGGAATTACTGCTAAAGACATAAAACTTAAAGTCATCAACGGATCGATATTTGCCGGGATCCCTAAAATATCATGAGCAACTTGATCAAAGTGAGTTTGCGTTTTGACGATAACTTCTCCTGGTTGGTCACTCATCAAACCGGCAATTGGTAGAGCAAATTTAGCCTTTACTTGACCATCTTTGACGGCGACTGCCCCACCACCTTGGTTGATCAGCGCTTCAACTGCCGCTTTCATTTCTTCATTATTAACCCCAGCAACAATAACGTTATGAGAGTCGTGGGCAATGGAACTAGCGATGGCGCCATGCTTCAAACCGTAATCGGCAAGTAGGGCTACAGCAAGGTTGCCGGTATGATGATGACGTTCGATAACCGCTATTTTTACGAGATCTTGGTAGGGATTAAATTTAAAATCATGGTCAGAATCGACGGTTGGTTGAAGATGTTTTTCACCGGTAGCAACTTGGCCTGGTAGAACTTAAATTGCTCGGATCATTTTACCACTCAGATTTAGCTTAAATTGTGAAGTGGAGAATGGTTTAACCGCCATCGTGTTAGCAACGGAATCAATTGTTGTGCGTTTTACAGGAAGGAGGTATTGATGATTCTTGGCGACAATTTGGCCCTTGATTAAGACCTGTTCTACTTTAAAATGTTGTAGATCATCAACCACGATTAAATCAGCCCGCCGGCCAGGAGTGATTGCGCCCCGATCCGCAAGACCACAATATTCAGCAGCATTAAGGGTCGCCATTTGAATTGCGGTGATTGGATCCAGACCATTAGCAATTGCTAGCCGAATTGAATGATCAAGATGACCAATTGAAAGCACCGTCTTGGTTTGGACATCGTCACCGACTAGGAGACACCGGCGGGCATTGGCTGAATTAACAATCGGGAGAAGATCAATTAGATTATGTTCAGTCGTTCCTTCCCGAATCATTAGATACATTCCGACATCAAGGCGGGCTTGGGCTTCCTCAATCGTCATACATTCATGATCACTAACAGCTCCAGCAGCGGCATAAGCATTTAGGGCTTTTCCCATTAATTCAGGAGCATGGCCGTCAATCCGATGACCAGTTGCTTTGGCAGCTAAAATTTCGTCAAGCATGGTATCATCATTATTAATCACCCCAACATAATTCATTAATTCTGCTAGGCCATCAACTTGATTATCTGCCAGGCGAGGTTGAATATCTTTGGCAGTTAAATGCGCGCCAGCGTGTTCAAAAGGGGTTGACGGAACACAAGGCGGCATCATAAAGCGAATGTCCATCGCTGCTTGCTTAGCTGCCGTTTGCATGTAATTAAGACCGGTTAAACCAGCTACATTAACAATTTCGTGGGGATCTGTGGAGACTGTTGTGGTCCCGTGGGGGACAAACAATCGCGAAAATTCTTCAGGAGAGACATAAGCTGATTCAATATGGATGTGGGCATCAATGAGGCCGGGAGCAAGAAAGTGATGGTTAAGGTCGATGGTTTGATGTCCATCATAATGGTCGGCAATTCCTGCAATTAAACCATCACTAATGGCAACATCACCGTTTATTAAGCGGTGTGTCATTACATTGACGATACGCGCATTTTTTAAAACCAAGTCGGCTGGGATCCGGCCAGCAGCGACGTCAATTAATTTTTTAAGCGTTGCTTTTTCCAAGATTAAAACTCCTTTGAAGATAAATTGTCGACCATTATAATAATTTTTGACGATATAATCAATGATTTTACGAACTTTTTTAAAAATATTGGAATAAATATCCGAAAGTATCACACAAATTCAATGAAAAATTATTCGCAACTGTGCTTGAATAAGTCACCTTGGTTCTAATTCATTTTGTGGCAAAATATGGTCAAATTACCCATTTAGCAGGGCGAATATTAGGAACTGGATCAGGAATTCATAATTCTTATTACGTAACTAAGCGTTTAATACTTGGTTGAATCGCGGGTCAATGATAATTTTAGAAGAAGTTGAGTAAAAAAAAGCACATATTAAATTTAAAAAATATCAATCGCGAGCATAACATTATCTAATGAAAACGCTTAATGGTAAAATGAATACAAACATTAGGTAAGGAGGTCATTAAATGGTAGAAAAGAATTTAACTTTAGCTCAATTAGCGCAATATGATGCTCAAGATGGCCGTCCTGGTTACGTGGCGGTGGATGGAGTGATCTATGATGTTTCAAATAGTCCAGCTTGGCAAAATGGTGAGCACCACGGAAATCTTGCTGGACATGATGTTTCCAAGTCAATCCATGAAGTTTCACCGCACGGAATAAAGAATTTAGCAAAGCTACCAGTTGTAGGGAAAGTTATTCCAGAATAAGTCAGAAGTGGGGAATGAGGTTAATGCCTGGTTCCATCCCCACTAACTAGGTTAGGGAGGTTAGGAAAAAAGCTCCTTGACGGCCTGGTTGGGATAAGAAGAACGAAGGTTGATTCATTAGAATCAGCCTTTTTAGTATCAAAAATTAACATTTGATAATTTGTTCCTGAAACAAGTTTTAAAGTAAAAATGAGAATGATAATTAATTTTGTTGGAATTGTAGGTTAATTTTCTTAACTTTAAGCTCGCTTTTTGTGTCAATTCTAGCGATTGGTACTTTGACAAATTAAATAAAGCTCTTTAGACTAGTTTTAACTTATAAGTAATTCTAATAAAGTTTGGAGGTGGGATCGTGGATTATCAATTATTCGACTATGGTGATCAAGCAATTGTTATTGAATTGGGGAAAGTAATTAATCCGGAAATTAATCGTCGAGTTCAACTTTTAGGACAATTGATCATGAAGGCAAAGATTCCGGCAATTGAAACGATTATTCCAGCCTATGCGACTTTAACGGTTACCTTTAATGGGCAAATTACCAATGGCAAAATGTTAAGGCAACGGTTAGTCCCGATTATTGAAAGTTCATTAAGTGGTGATTTACCAGTAGCTAAAACTTGGCTTATCCCTGTCGCTTACGGTGGTGAATACGGTCCTGATCTAAGGGATGTGGCTGACTATGGGGGAATTACCCCGACGGAAGTGATTCGGCTCCATACTGCACAAAAGTACTTAATTTACTTTCTTGGTTTTCTTCCGGGATTTGCCTATATGGGGACGGTACCTGATCAAATTGCCATGCCCCGTTTAGCAAGCCCCCGGCTTAAGATCCCGGCTGGAAGTATTGGAATTGCTGGTCAGCAAACTGGTTTTTACCCAGTTACTTCTCCAGGGGGATGGCGTATTATCGGACAAACACCACTTAAGTTGTATCAACCAGAAAATCCAGTTAGCTTTTATCAGGCGGGGGATCAAATCCAATTTGAGGCCGTTACTCCCGCTGAATTCAAGGCAATTCAGTTAACTGTTCAAGCGAAGACGTATCAGCCAAGGGAGGCGGAGTAGATGGCTTTTCTACAAGTAATTGAACCCGGACTCCAAACAACCATTCAGGATACGGGGCGAGTTGATGCCCAACGATTTGGCTTCCCGGCTTCCGGCAGCGTTGATCGAGCGGCAACGCGCTTAGCAAATTTACTGGTTGGTAATGCTGAAGGAACAGCAGTCCTAGAGTTTCCTTTAGTTGGACCGACCTTAGAATTTGAACGTTCAACTTTCATTGCTCTAACCGGCGCCAGTTTCAAGGCAGAGTTAAACCATGCGTTAATCCCAATGAATCAATGCCTTCAAGTACAAGCTGGCGATATCCTAAAGATTGGCCCAGTTGAAAAAGGGCGGATTGGGTACTTAGCTATCGCTGGTGGGATCCAAACCGCACCAGTTCTTGGGAGCCAGTCAACAACAATTCGCCTGCACCTCGGTGGCTTTCACGGTCGCGCGTTAGAAGCTGGCGACTTAATTCCAATCAAAAAACAAACGGTTTTGACCAGTTTTTATCACCGCCGGGCGCAAGCCCAACGACTACCTAATCAGGATGAGATAATAAAAATCCGGTTGATTAAAGGACCACAATGGCAGTGGTTTGATCATCTCAATCAGCAAAGGTTATTTCAAGGAACCTTTAAAGTAACTAACCAAGCTGACCGAATGGGGTATCGACTTGGAGGAACGAAGCTGCAGGTTCCGAAAAAAAACTTGTTATCAACCGCAACAGTTAGAGGAGCATTGCAAATTCCCCAAAACGGTGAACCAATTGTGTTAATGGCTGATCGCCAAACTACCGGTGGTTATCCGGTAATTGCGGTAATTGCGACCATTGACTTAGGTTATTTTGCCCAGTGCCAAGCAGGGCAAAAAATTCAATTTGAATTAATTTCTTTAGAACAGGCGCGGCAAGCTTTAGATCAACTGCGGCAAGAACTGGATCAATTTGAGCAGACCGTATTAGCGGGAAAATATCGTCCGCCATACGGAATAAGCCGGGTTGCCAGCCAACGGATTAGTCGAATGTTGGAGGAGTAAGAAGATGGAAATTGATCAAACAGCGTTAGAAAAATTAACCAAGCTACTAGAAAATAGTCAACTTACAGAATTAGAGTACCAGCAGGGGGAAGAGAGGATAAAGCTTAAAAAAGCACCAACAAAAGTCAATAGTAATACTACTTCCCAAGTTGATCGCTCTGACCAAGCCCCAGTACGGGCTCCACGGACTGATGTGGTTGAAGGTCATACCATCAATGCTCCAACGGTCGGAATTTTTTACACGGCAAAATCACCACAAGAACCGGCTTATGTCAAGGTTGGGGACGAAGTAAAGGCCGGTCAAGTTGTTGGAGTTATTGAGGCAATGAAGGTTTTTACCAACGTCGTTAGTGATGTTGATGGAATTGTGGAACGTGTGCTTGTAAATAACGAAGAGGGGGTTGAATATGGACAACCACTTATTCAAATCCAGTAGTTCAATTAGTAAGTGGCCTTTTCATAAAGTTTTGATTGCGAACCGGGGTGAAATTGCGGTCCGGATTATTCGAACTTGTCGGGTACTTGGCCTCCAGACGGTTACTGTCTACTCCACTGCAGATGAGCAAGCTCTGCACGTGCAATTAGCTGATGAAGCCGTTTGTATTGGTCCTGCAAATGCTGAACAGTCCTATTTAAACATTAGTGCTATTATTTCAGCAGCCAAATTAACAAGAGCAGAAGCAGTTCACCCTGGTTATGGCTTTTTATCAGAGAGTGCTGAATTTGCCCAGGCTTGTCGGCAAAACCACTTGAAATTAATCGGGCCGAGCCCGGAAGTGATCAAACTTTTAGGGGACAAAGAAACAGCACGTTTAACGATGAAAAAGGCGGGCCTTCCAGTCGTAAAAGGAAGTCAAGTGGCAATTACAACCCTAGCTGAGGCCAAACAACAGGCGGATCAAATTGGTTACCCAGTAATGCTAAAAGCAAGTGCTGGTGGTGGCGGCAAGGGAATGCGGATTATTAATTCAGCAGGTGAATTAAAGCAACAATTTGCCACTGCTCAAGAAGAAGCCGTTGCTTCCTTTAATGACAAGCGGATGTATTTAGAACAATACTTACCAAATCCCCGCCACGTTGAGGTTCAAATTATTGCCGACCAATATGGCAATGCTGTGGCTTTAGGTGAACGGGATTGTACAATTCAGGCCCGCCACCAAAAAGTGATTGAAGAAGCCCCCGCAGTGATTTTACCGGCAAACGTTAGAGAAAAGATGCTTCGTTGGTCAGAGCAAGCAGTTCGCCAATTAAACTATGAAGGGGTGGGAACGATTGAATTTCTCTATAATCCTGATGGTAGTTTTTACTTTATGGAAATGAATACCCGGATTCAGGTTGAACATCCAATTACGGAATTGATCACTGGGACAGATTTAGTAGAAATTCAATTACGGATCGCTGCTGGGGCAAGGTTGAGTAATCGGCGGCCCCAACCATTCGGTTTTGCTATGGAATGTCGGATTAACGCTTTGACACCGGGAAAGATTAGTGCGCTCCATTTGCCAGTAGGTCAAGGGGTGCGAATTGAGACGGCGCTATATCAAGGCTACCAAGTCCCAACTAATTATGATGGGATGATTGCCAAGATCATCGTTTATGGTGATCGGCGCCAACGAGTTCTCCAACAGATGCAAGCAGTAATTGATGAAACGGTGATTGGTGGAATCCAAACAAACCTTGATCAATTAGAGCAAATTTTACAAGAACCAGATTTTCAACGGTTAGTTACCGATGTCAACTGGCTTGATCAAAAGTCAGCTTCGTAAAGCAATAAAGGGGATAATTTGATGGTGAGAATTGATTTAAATAGTGATCTAGGTGAAAGTTATGGTCGTTACCAGCTCGGTAATGATCAGGAATTAATGGGGTTGATTACTTCAGCAAACGTTGCCTGTGGTTTTCACGCCGGAGATCCAGATGTAATTGCTGAGACAGTGACCATTGCTAACCAGCGGGGGGTTGCCATTGGCGCCCACCCGGGATATCCTGATCGCCAGGGATTTGGACGGCGGTACATGGCAATGAAGTCAAGTGAGGTTGAACATTTAATTACTTACCAAATTGCGGCGCTGGCTGGATTTACAAAGGGTCATCGCTTACATCACGTAAAACCTCATGGAGCATTATATAACGCTGCTGCAAAAGATCCTAAATTAGCTTTAGCAATTTGCCGGGGGATTCAGAAGTTTGACCCTGGTTTACCGTTATATGGCTTAGCCGGCTCAGAATTAATTAAGGCGGCTAACCAAATTGGTTTACCAGTTAGGTCAGAGGTTTTTGCTGACCGGGCCTATCAAGCTGATGGTAGTTTAGTACCGCGTTCCCAACCTGGGGCAGTCTTAACTGACCCTAAAGTTGTTGCAAAGCGGGCAGTAGGGATGGTTGAAAACCAAGCAGTTACTGCCATTACTGGTGAAATTGTAAATCTGAAAGCAGATACGATCTGTGTTCATGGAGATAATGCCGCAGCTTTAGCTTTAATCAAGCAGTTACGGTTGGCCTTAGCAGAAAACGGAGTTGAAATCACAGCAGGATAATAAAAACTAGGAGGGAGTCTATGCAAGAAAAACTAAGTCAAAGTCACCACCAAACCGTAAAAAAAGCCGCCCTTGGTGGGGCCTTCTTAATGGCGATGTCGGCGGTTGGCCCGGGTTTTCTAACCCAAACAGCCACCTTTACACAAAGTGAAAAGGCTAATTTTGGCTTTGCCATTTTAATTTGTATTTTGGTCGACATTATTGTGCAGTTGAATATTTGGCGGATCATTGTCGTTGCAGGAAAACGCGCACAGTTAATCGCTAATGAAGTCGTTCCGGGCTTAGGCTATCTCTTATCGGCTTTAGTCGCATTAGGCGGCCTTTTCTTTAATATTGGGAACGTGGCTGGCGCTGGCCTCGGATTAAACGTATTGTTTGGTATTCCGGTTATCTGGGGGGCCATTCTCTCTGCAATTTTTGCGATTGGGATTTTAATTGTTAAAAATGCTCTCAAGTACGTTGATTGGACGGTGCAAATTTTAGCGATAATCGCAGTCCTAGTGTTAATTTATATGTTGGTAGTAACCAAGATTCCATATGGACAGGCTGTTAGTCATACCTTTGCTCCAACGAAAATTGATTTCTATTCGATTTTGACAATTGTTGGGGGGACTGTTGGGGGCTATATTTCTTTCGCTGGTGGTCACCGACTCCTTGAAGGTGGAGCAAAAGGCCAAGCAGATATCAAGTATGTTAACCTCGGGGCTTTAACGGGAATTGGCTTAGCCTCGGTGATCCGGGTTATGTTGTTCTTAGTTGGGCTAGCGGTAGTTTTGACCGGCACAAAACTTGATCCAACAAATCCTGCCGCTGCGATTTTTAAAACTGCTGCCGGAAGTTTTGGCCTAAAATTCTTTGGTTTGTTACTTTTTGCAGCGGGAATGTCGTCAATTATTGGCTCAACCTTTACCTCAACTTCGTTTTTAGACTATGCGGTCAATGGCCGGTCAGTTCGGTTCCGAGATTATTTAACGGTTGGTTTCATTGCCTTTGCAACGATTGTTTTTGCCCTCGTTGGTCAACCAGCAAAGGTTCTCGTGGTAGTGGGCGCGTTGAACGGTTTAATTTTACCAATTGCGTTAGCGATCCTATTAGTTGCGGCCCTTAAAGAACCAATTATGGGAGCCCGTTACCATCATCCAATTTGGTTATCAATTACTGGTTGGATAGTGGTCCTTTTCATGGCCTTTGCCAGTTTAAAAACCATCTTTACCTTATTCTAAGTTGGTCATCATCAAAAGCGGTGGTTGAATTGCAATCAACCGCTTTTTTTGGTTCAATTGAAATGAAATGGTTATTTCGGGAGGTAAGTTGGTAATGGAGAAATGGCAAAATTACTATTCAAAAGAGGAACAAGCAGTGCTAACGGAGAAGGCGAAGCAGAAAATTAAATTTCCCACTACCCTTTATCAACTTGCAAAGGCTAATGGTCAGTTCATCCCTAAACATGCACGGATCAAAGCTTGTCAACGCGCTCGGATGCCTCTTCTGAAGGCTGATATTCAAAATCTGACTGCCTTGGCTAATGGACAGAAGCTCCCAGCATCGCCAAAGAAAAAGGCAAAGCGATCACAAACAAAAGTGTTACGAGAACGGAAGACACTACCAAAGATCACTGCTAAAGAACGGCTTCAACGGATCTTAAGCCAATATGATAGTTGGGTGCAAACCGGTGAAGAAGTTGGCATTATGCAGTTTGAAAAACACCGGCGCTATCGGATTCAAGCGGCCGACGTACTGAAGAATCTTGAAGCTACAAATTACGCTTTGAATCGCCAAGCTAACTTAATGGAAAACCAGCTCGAACGGCTAATGGAACGGGTTGAACGCCGGCAAGATAACCAACGATTTTATTGAAAGAGGATGAAAAAATGATTGCAAGACGACGGGTTCATTTGATGGGGACCGTAATCGATGTCCAGATCGATCACGAAGAGGCAGAAGCTTTGGCAGATGAAGTAGTGCGTCAGCTAAAATTGTACGAACATCGTTTTAGTGCAAATGATGATTCAGCCGAGTTAATGCAAGTCAACCATCAGGCTGGTAAGCAAGCAGTAAAAGTAGCTCCGGAGTTATTCGACTTAATACAAATTGGTAAAGATTATAGTCTAATGCCAGTCGGCAACTTAAATATTGCCATTGGGCCCCTCGTTAAGCTCTGGCATATTGGTTTTGATGATGCTCATAAGCCAGGTGATGATAAAATTAAAGCACGACTAAAACTGACTGATCCCCACCAAATTGAATTGAATCCAGTTCAACAAACGGTTTTCCTAAAACAAGCTGGAATGGAGATTGATTTGGGGTCGCTTGCAAAGGGATATATCGCTGATCTACTTACCGATTATTTACGCCAAAACGGGGTCCAATCAGCCCTTTTAAATCTTGGTGGGAACGTGGTTGTGATCGGCGGGAAGCGGAGTAATCCGGATGGTTATTGGCACGTTGGCCTGCAAGATCCAGCTCAACCGCTTGGCAACTACCGGCGGGTATTAAATCTCCGTGATCAATCAATTGTAACTTCTGGGATTTACCAACGAAACCTGGAAGCTAACCATCATTTTTATCACCATATTTTTGACAAACATACTGGTTATCCAACTCCCACCAAGATTACAAGTTTATCGATTATTTCTAAACGGTCGGTTGATGGCGAGATTTGGACAACAATGCTCTTTGGAAAACCACAAGCCGAAATTCAACGTGTAGTGGAAGGGTTACCAGGGATTAAGGCCATCGTCATTGATAACCGGAACCAGCTGTTTGAATATCATGGGCCAGGTGATTAGATTGACAATTTTTCATTACCGCTTACAATTAAATTAGAAAATGTAACTGGAGTGCCCGTGCACCGGGCTGAGATGTGTTTGAGAAACACGGATCCATTGAACCTGTGAGTTAGAACTCGCGTAGGGACGTTACGGAGGCGTTATCCTGCGGGGATAACGCCTTTTTTGATGTTCCGGAAAGGAAAAAGATGAAGACAAACTTAATTGACCAAATTAAAGCTAAACGTCCCTTAGTACTAGTAGTGACCAATTCTATTACTGCTGGAGCAGTAGCTAATGTTTTAAGCGCAGTAGGGATGTCACCGATGATGCCATCTGACTTTCATGAGGCTACTGAGCTAACCCAGTTGGCGGATGCCATAACCATTAATATTGGCTCGGTTGACAGTGATCAAGCGGCTTTAATTGATGCGGTGATGGCGACTGCAACCCAACTGAGTAAGCCAATTGTCTTAGATCCGGTTGCAGTAAGTGCGAGTCAAGCTCGGCAAAGTTTAGTCCAATCAATTCTAAAGAAAGGGGTAACTTTAATCCGTGGTAATGCGAGTGAGATTGCTTATTTAGCAGGAATTCAAAGTCGCGCCCGGGGGATTGATGCCGGAGACGAAAATAATCCGGCTTACCTGGCCCAACTTTGTGCGCAAAAGCAGCATTGCTTAGTGGTTCTTTCTGGGCCAATTGACTACGTAAGTGATGGCAAAACCACGGTTGAATGTACGATGGGAAGTCCAATGATGCCAAAAGTCGTTGGAACTGGTGACATGCTTTCGGCTTTTTTGAGTGGTTGCCTTAGCTTACCGATTAGTCAATTTGAAGCTGTCAAATTTGGAACGGAATACTTTGGCCAGGCAGGACAAAGAGCAGACACCGGGAAACTTGGTGATTGGTCGGCTAATTTCTTAACGATCTTGGACCAAGCAAATTCAAAAAGTTGGAAGGGAGTAGAAAAATGAAAAAACAATTTCCTCAAGCTTTAACAATCGCTGGATCTGATTCTGGTGGTGGGGCTGGCATGCAGGCAGATTTAAAAACGATGCAAATGCGACATGTTTTTGGGGCGTCTGTGGTAGTTGCTGTAACCGCCCAAAATACTCGCGGGGTAAATGATGCTTTTACCCTACCTAAAACAATTATTGATGAGCAATTTGAAGCGGTTGCTGATGACTTAGCGATTAAAGCTGTCAAAAGTGGCATGTTAGCCAACAGTGACACGGTGCGGACGGTTGCTAAAAATTTACGGAAGTTTAATTTTGGCCCTTATATTCTTGATCCGGTAATGGTTGCTAAAGGGGGTGCTCATTTATTGACTGATGATGCTGTAGCAACGGTTAAACAGGAATTGTTACCACTTGCAAGCTTAGTAACCCCTAACTTACCTGAGGCTGAAGTTTTAACAGGAATTACGATTAAGGATCAGGGAGCAATGCGAGCGGCAGCTGAAAAACTTCAAACTTTGGGTGCTAAAAATGTCTTAGTTAAGGGTGGCCATTTGGACACTGAGACCGCGGCAAGTGATTATGTGTTATTAGCCGATGGGACGGACTTTTGGTTGAGTGGTCCTCGGTTTGAAACCATTAATACCCATGGCACTGGCGATACAATTTCTGCTTGCATCGCTGCTGAAATCGCTAAGGGAACCGACCTTAAGTCTGCAATTCAAATTGGTAAGGCTTACGTAACAGCGACAATTCGGGATGGGATCCTAGTTGGCCACGGTCATGGACCATTAAATCACTGGGCGGTGTAAAACAATGAAATTTAAAACCGAAATGTTAAATGCTTACCTCGTTGGTGGCAGTCAAGATACTGAAAGTGATCCGGTAAAGTTACTCGAACGAGTGGAGATTGCCCTAAAAAACGGAATTACCATGTTTCAATATCGGGAAAAGGGAACCGGTGCTTTACAAGGACTAGCGCGTCAAAAATTAGGCCATCGACTTCACAATCTCTGTCAACGTTATCATTGTCCGTTCGTTGTTGATGATGACCTCGTCTTAGCCTTAACCTTGAAAGCAGATGGAATTCATGTGGGTCAGGGCGATCAAGCAATTCGTCAAGTTACAAAGGTTGCTCAGCAAGCTGGAATGTTTGTTGGCTATTCTTGTAATACGAAAGCTGAAATCCTACAGGCTAATCAGCTCACCGGGATTGATTATTATGGAATTGGGCCAATTTTCCCTACCCAATCAAAAGTAGACGCTGATCCGGTGCTAGGGCTTCAAAAACTGATTGAGTTAAATCAATTAGCTAAAAAACCGATCGTTGCCATTGGTGGAATTAGTAGTAATCAACTTGCCACAGTTCGTCAAACCGGTGTTGCTGGGATTGCTGTAATTTCTCAAGTCCTTGGAAGTGATGATGTTGCCTTAGCTAGTCGGCAGTTAGTTGGTGAAAAAGGGTTAAAAAACTGATATAATGAAGCCATCATTTACCAGGAGGACAAAGATGCGCGTTAATGTTTTACAACATACACCAAGTGAAGGCCCGGGTTCAATTTTACAGTGGGCAAAACATCACCACCATGAAGTATTTACCTATCATCCTGCTCAGTTTGGTAAGTTACCATCGGTTCAAGAGACTGATCTACTAGTGATTTTAGGCAGCCCTCAAAGCCCAAACGATGATTTTCCTTGGATTAAAGCGGAACGGCAATTAATTAAAGAAATGTTAATGGCAGACAAACCGATCTTTGGGGCTTGCTTTGGGGCTCAACAAATTGCGGTTGTCCTGGGGGCAAAGGTTCATAAGGCAGCAGTTAAGGAAGTTGGCTGGGCACCTGTTAATTTACAAAGTGATGTCTTAACTGATTTTCCACAAACGGCAACAGTCTTACACTGGCATGAAGAAATGTTTGAGCTTCCAGAAGGGGCAAAGTTACTTTTTACTAGTCGGGATCATCAAAACCAAGGCTTTGCTTATGGTGACAAAGTAATTGGTCTACAATTTCATTTTGAGCCAGACTTATACAATTTACGATCAATGGTTGTGAATGATGGGGATTATGCCGATGAAGGAAATGTTTTGAAACAAACGGCTGACCAAATTTTAGTTCACGGGGTGCCAAAAGAAAATGTAAGTTTAATGGCCAAGCTATTGGACCAAATTGTTAATGCTTAAAATAAAAAATTACCAAAGTGATTGACAATCCTGATAAGTTCGTTTAATATTAATAATCGTTGTCAGAGGTTAATTACTTTGATCTCGGGAAATAGCTCAGCTTGGTAGAGCACCTGGTTTGGGACCAGGGGGTCGCAGGTTCGAATCCTGTTTTCCCGACTTTGATTGGCTGGGAGAAACGTACTGTTTCATCCCAGCTTTTTTAATTTAAGCAAAAATTTAAGTTTTGTTTACGAGGAAAGCCAATGGAATTTACTTTTAAAAAGCAACGAAATTACCGTGTTTATTTATTCTATACGGCGGTCTTTATTTTAATTGCGCTTACTATGTATGGAACATATCTCTTTACTGGTAATAGTCTGATTTGGAATAAGGATCCGCTAAACCAACATCTTCCCTTATTAGCTGAGTATCGGAAAGTGATAAGCGCCTTTATCCAGCATCCTTTTAAAACGCATCCCATGTGGTCATGGAAGATGGGGTTAGGGGCAGATACTTTTTCAATTTTTTCCTATTATACAATTGGGGATGTATTTACCTACTTGGCCTTTCTTTTCCCGGTAACTAAGTTAGTGATGGCTTACCAGTTAATGATCATTTTGCGACTCTATTGTGCCGGCTTAGCTTTCATCTGGTTTGCCCGTCATTTTCAGCTTAAAGATTGGGTGATGGTTGCCGGTTCAGTGGTTTATCTAGTTAATTCGTACCTTCTATATGCGAGCCTTGCCCAACCTTTCTTTACTACAACTTTTATTCTTTTTCCCATTTTGGTTGTCCAAACCGAGCGAGTCTTAAAGGGTGGATCCTGGTGGCCATTAGCGGGTGCCTTTTTTTGGATGCTCGTTAACAATTATTATCTAGCTTACGTTTTGGGACTAGGGACGATCATCTTTTTGGTTTTGCGAATTGCGACTCATTATTGGCATCGCCTTGATTGGGGCGTGACGATCCTCAAATTGGCTTTAGCAACGATTACAAGTTTACTTTTAAGTGCAGTCCTGTTAATTCCCGAAATTATTACCGTGATGCATTCAACGCGGGCTGGTTCTTTGTTTGCTAATGGATTAAAGACATATCCAGCATATTATTACTTGTTCTTGCCAAAATCGTTGATCAATGGTGGTCAATGGTCCTTTATGTTCTGGTCAGCTTTAGGGATTGTTTCGATCGGCTTTCTGGGAATCGTCTATATTTATCTCAATGTTCGGCGGTATCCCTTAATCGCAGTTGCCTTAGTTTTAGCCTTTGTGATGCTACTAATTCCAGCGGTTGGTGCCTTCTTCAACGGAATGATGGCGGCTTCAAACCGGTGGACTCTCTTGATTTACTTACCATTAAGTATGGCAGTTTGTTTTCTTTTACAAAATGCAGGAGATTTATCACGCCATCAACTTTTAATGATGACCTGGGTGACGATTGGATATCTGCTAGTCGTTTTGATTTCATACTTCTTTAAAAATGATCCGGCATTATTCGTACCAGTAATTTGTCTTTTGGGGAGTCTTTTGATTTTGTGGCTTCTTCATAGTCAGGTAATCGTTCATCCAGCTCGGTGGTTAATGGCCTTATTGCTTGCAAACGCTGGTTTTAATGCCATTTATGCGGCTTTCCCATATAACGGGGACTTCGCTAGTGCAATGTTGACCAAAGGGCAATACCAAGCAATTACCAAGCAACGGTATGGCGGCTTAGATCAGGGCCTTTCCAAATCACCAACTTACCGGGTTTCAACAATTAGCCAAAATGAGATTATTCCGGACATTTTAAATGACAATGACCTTTCAACAGGTTTACACAATATTGATTCTTATTATTCCCTTCAAAATCAGTATTTAGGGGACTTTAGTCGTTCGTTACAAAATACCCAGTATCAAGCTAACGTTCCTTTGCGCCAAGTTGATGACCGGAGTGTTTGGTTAAACTTTTTAGGGGTGCGCTACCTCTTTGTTCAATCAAATGGCGATAACGCCTTAAAGTGGCCCCAAGGTTATTTCTTGGATCAATCAACGGAACCTCAATATGATTATGATGCCCCACAGCCAAGTAATGCGACACAAAAGACCGATTTGACTCCGATCCAAACAAATCGGTTGAAGACTAACCAAGCTTTCCCGCTGATCTACTGGCAGGACCAGGCAATTTCTAAGCACCGGTATCAAAAACTTTCACCAACGGAAAAAGAACGGGCTTTGGCAAGTGGAGTAGTTGCTGATAACCAGGCGATTAAGGGACTGACAAATGCTAATTTGAAGGGGAATGTAATTAAGGTTAAATCGCAAATTATTTCTAATCGCTTTAATGTAATTAATCCGCATCATTTACAATTACTCGATGCGGATGAAACTTATAAATTAGTTTTCCCGGATGTGGCAAAAAAGGCCGTTAAAAAGCAATTACGCCAAACCGAATTGCATGTTGAATTTGCTTCGATCAAGTATCACCCACTAACTTTAAAAGAACAGTTAAAAGCGGAAATCGATCATCTTCATCAAACAGCCCAGTTTAATCCTGGGGGGATGATTAACCATTGGTCAGCTTACTACAAGTATTGGCGTTACCATTTAATCAATGGCTCACCGGATATGAGTTATAGTTTACAAATTAAGAGTAAGTATGGAACAGAAAAAATCACTCAGCCAAAGCAAAGTGTCTTGTCCTTCTTTAAAGTGGTAAAGAATGGCACAATGAATATTGGCTATTTTGAAAAAGACTTTCCGCAACAGTTGACTTTTGTACCAACTAAACTTGGTACGTATGACCTAAAATATCAAGTGGTGGCCGAAAAACTTGGTACCAAGTATCAAAAAGAAGTTAAAACCATCCAAAATCACCGGCTTAAGAATCTAAAATTTGAGACTAATCAGGTTAGTGGAGAAATTACGACTCCGCGTGTAGGAATTTTAACTTCGTCAATCCCATATTCGAGTGGTTGGGAGGCAAAGGTCGATGGTAAGGTTGTTAAAACTATCCGAACCAATCAAGCTTTCTTAGGCGTGCGCTTGCCGGCTGGTCATCATCGGATTGTCTTTACTTATCATGTCCCTGGTTTAAGAATAGGGATAACTATCAGTCTTTTTGGCTTACTCTGGACATTCCTAATGGCTGTAATTACCTGGCTTGTGCGTCGGCAGCCAAAATAATTTAAAATTGGTCTTGCAATTTTGGCTCAGTTTGATATACTGAATAGGTCGTCAAATGGTGACGAGTCAAATTGGGCTATAGCCAAGCGGTAAGGCAACGGTTTTTGGTACCGTCATGCGCTGGTTCGAATCCAGCTAGCCCAACTCCTTGAAGCGAAGAGGTTGCTCTTCGCTTTTTTTGTATATAAAAAAGCAGAGACTGGGAAGAAACTCGTGTTTTTCCCAGTCTCTTGCATCTTCAATTCCAATGTTACCCAAAAACTACGGTCAAAAAGTAATTAGCAAATGCGTTAGCTAATTCGCTATTTGTCGAGTTTACTAAAGTGAAGATCATCATCGTTAGTTTCTTGCTGATTTAATTTTGCTGTATGGTCAGATAAGAGAAAACCGCTCCATTTTTCAATGCCCGGATCCTCATACTCAGTATCGAAAAAATGTTGGGCGACCCGGTGGGCAGTTTCATCATCGTAAAATTTAATTTTCTTCTTCATGATTAACTGATTGATTGGCTTTGTCTAGGTGATATTGGTCCCGAATTTGATTAATTCGGGTTGCAGTTGCTAAGCAAAGCATGAAAGCAATTGCCCATACTGTTAACATCGTGATGAAAGGGAGTAAGTTCTTGGTAAAATACGAAACGATTAACCCCGGAATTGCTAAAATAAAGGCGGCTCGTCGAATGTAAAGATGCATTACGTAACGTTCAATGAGCTTAAGCCCAAAATTATAAATTTTGGGCTCGGTAGTTTCAATTACCTTTAATTCTTGTTCGAAGATGGGTAATTGTTTGGCAATTTGAAATTTATTGATAATTGATAACGCCATAGTTTTCCTCCAACGCAGTTATTGATTTTTAGAGTTTATGCTCCTTGGGGCGACTGGATCAACAGTTAAGGTCGTTTGTCCCCGGAAGGTGACAAAACCTGGTTTAGCGCCACTTGGTTTGTGCAGAGCTTTGATTGGTAAATAGTCAACTTGCACGTGGGTGGAATTTTGCCCTTTTGAGAAGTAGGCAGCAATTTGGGCGGCTTCCATGATGGTTTGTTGACTTGGGTTGGCGTCACGAATAACAACGTGGGAACCTGGGATATCCTTAACGTGAAACCAGAGATCATTTTTGTTAGCAATTTTAAAACTAAGCCGATCATTTTGACGATTATTTTTCCCAACCAAAATTAATGTGCCATCAGTAGCATAATATTCACTGGGTTTTGCCGCCGGAACTTTCCGTTGTTTTTTTCCTTTTCGATGATGCGGTTTGAGATATCCTTGCTCAACTAATTCAATTTTGATTTCTTGTACGTCTTTTGGAGCTGCCACTGCAATTTGACTAACAATTCCCGTTAAGTAATCTAGCTCAGCTTGGGTGAGTCGAAGTTGTTCATGATCATATTCAATCGAGGCTTTTAGTTTGTTGTAGCGGGTAAAGTAGCGTTGGGCGTTTCGGGATGGTGAAAGCTCAGGAGAAAGTTCAATTTCTAGTGGATGGTTTTCATCGTAGAAGTTTGGCAAGGTAATCTTGGTCGCTCCCGGCTTAACTTGTCCCAGGTATGTGGTTAAAATTTCACCCCGAATCCGGTAAAAATCAGCTTGATCAGCTGCAGCTAATTCTTTTTGAAGCTTCTTTATCTTTCGTTGATCCTTCTTAATCTCGGTATTTACAATTTTTAAGACTTGACCCGCTAGCTCTTTTGTCCGATCATGTTCGGCTTTATGAGCATAAAAGTGATCTAATAGCGCTGATAAGGATTTAAAATTGTTGATTTGAGTGATTGGCGTTGGCATTGGCTTAAGGGCCCAAAAGTCCTGCTTGCCATTTGTAAATTCGACCAAGGTTGGTTCTGGATGATCAAAGGCCTTTAGAAATTCAGTATAGGTTTGAGGTAAATTGTCACTGGCTAAGAGACGGTTAGCCAGCTCCTGGGCCAACTTAGTTGATAATCCTTGATAGGTTGCTTGAAGTTGATGAGCTAAATCACCAACTTCTGAGTAAGTCTTAACCAAGGTCGGATATTTTGAGTTTGGCAAGTACGGATTTGTCCGTTCTTGTTTAGGAGGCATTCGCCAAGTAGACCCAGGTAAAATGGTCCGAAACCGATTCTGGTCACTTCCAACGTGTTTAAGGGCATCAATAACTTTTCCGGTGTTTTGATTAACCAGGGTTGCATTACTATGGCGAGCCATGATTTCAACGTAGAGAACTAAAGCTTCAGTATCTCCCAACTCATCCCGAGTAGTGAAGTGAAAAGTAACTACCCGGTCATTTTCAACTTGTGCAATTTTGGTGAGAATGGCCCCTTCCAAGTATTTCCGCATGGTCATCGTAAAGTTGCTTGGAACTGCTGGATTTTGGTAGGGAATTTTTGTTAATTGAAAGCGGGGATAAGCGGGGTTAGCAGAGATTAATAACCGTTGATTTTTCCGGTGGGCCCGGATAACCATGATCATTTCATTTGGATAAGGTTGGTTAACCCGCATTACTCGGCCGCTAGTTAAAAATTGGTTGAGTTCAACTACCATTGCGTGGGTAAAAAATCCGTCAAACGCCATTGGAATACGCCTCCTTTAAAATCACTAATTTACATTATACCGTTTTAAGAGATGCTAAACAAATTAGGCTGAACTGCAAAGAAAATTTTTGAGGGAATTGTTTTATCATGTATTCTATGGTATGTTTACTACTATGTATATGTAGGTTAAAACCTAATTCGGAACAAATACGAAAGAACGATGAGTTGGAGGATTTGCATATGAAAATCGCTGTTGTGACGGACAGCACCGCCTACCTGACAGATGAAGAAGCGCGCGAAAATAATATTCGGGTTGTCCCAATTCCCTTGATTATTGACGGCCAAAGTTATCGGGAAGGGGTCGATATTACGACCGAAGACTTCTACCAGAAGTTACAAACAACGAGTTCTTTTCCAAGTACTTCGCAACCCCCAATTGGTCAATTAATGGAACTTTATCAATCCCTTGCCGACGAAGGTTATGATACTGTAATTAGTATCCATTTGACGGCGGCTATCTCGGGCTTGTTAAATACAATTGGTCAATTGGCGGAGGAAATGAAGGAGACAATCAAAATTATTCCCTTTGATTCTCACTTAACGGTTAAAATGATGGGGTATCTAGCAATAGAGGCAGCCCAACTAATCAAAGCTGGCAATGATTTAGACACAATTTTAGAAAAGTTAAAGGCATATCAGGATACCTTTAACAATGTTTTCGTTGTTGATGACTTACAAAATCTGGTTCGGGGAGGTCGACTTTCCAACGCTTCAGCTTTTGTGGGTTCGATCTTAAAGATCAAGCCACTCTTGACGATGCACACGGCTAACTACTCAATTGAGGCCTTTGAAAAGGTTCGTTCAATGAAAAAAGCCAAGTTACGGTGTGAGCAAATTTTTGCGGACGATCTTGCCAAGTTGGATTATCCAGTACAAGCAATGGTAATTCATGCAAACGCTCAAGAAGCGGGTCAAAAATGGCTTGACCACTTACAAGCAACCTATCCACAAGTTCGGTTTGAACTTTCATACTTTGGCCCGGTAATTGGTACTCACCTTGGTCAAGGGGCACTTGGATTGACTTGGATGCAAGATACGTCCAAAAAACCTTTGTAA
Source organism: Lactobacillus sp. 3B(2020) (assembly GCF_013487845.1). Classification (NCBI taxonomy): domain Bacteria; kingdom Bacillati; phylum Bacillota; class Bacilli; order Lactobacillales; family Lactobacillaceae; genus Lactobacillus; species Lactobacillus sp. 3B(2020). Next base: position 991,697 of record NZ_CP047410.1, read on the forward strand.
TAATTTAATTTGAAAATGGTCGGTTCAGAAATTTCTGTCCGATCATTTTTATTTTTTAACAGTTATTAAATAATTGAATAATAACGTAAATATAACAAAATATATAATTTTGGAATGATTAATAATTCTATCTTGTGCTCACCTTCACAAAAGTTAAAATGAAGTTAGTAAAGCATTTTACGAATTTACTAAGGGAGGGTGCAAAATGAAAACAGCTTATCAAACGGAATCAAAGGGTTATACCTTCTCGACCGCGATGCAAGAAGCCGCTCGGTGCTTGTTGTGTGAAGATGCACCATGTCAAAGGCTTGTCCAGCGCATACTGATCCAGCTCGTTTCATCCGGAGTTTACGGTTTAATAACATTAAGGGAGCAGCGGAAACGATTCGGGAAAACAACGCTTTAGGGGCAGTTTGTGCACGGGTTTGTCCAACGGAACGCTACTGTGAATCGGCATGTACCCGGGCAAAAATTGATCATCCAATTAATATTGGGGGCCTGCAACGGTTCATTACGGATATAGAACAAGAGATGGGGATGCAAATCCTAAAAGCTGGTAAGCCAACCGGTCAAAAAGTTGCCATCATTGGTGCTGGTCCAGCGGGACTTCAAGCCGCCACAACTCTACGGCAATATGGGGTTGCCGTTACGATTTTTGAGGAGCACCCCAAGGCTGGGGGCTATTTAACTTATGGAATCCCTGAATACCGGCTTCCTCAAGAAATTGTCGATTATGAAGTTAAGCGAATTATCGACCTTGGGGCTGAAATCAGATGCAACATTAAAGTTGGTAAAGACATCTCCTTTGATCAATTAAAGGCTGATTATGACGCTGTTTTAGTCACTGTTGGAAACAGTAAAGCCAAGACCTTACCGATGTTTGAACATAATATTTGCACTGAATCAGCAATTTCCTTCCTTGCACGGGTTAAGAATGGGGAACTTCACGAGAACGAATTACCTGATCATGTTTTAGTTATTGGTGGTGGGGATGTTGCAATGGACGTTGCCACAACCCTGAAAAAACTAGGCGTTTCAAACGTTACGGACGTTGCCTATGAAGAATTTAACGAATTTAAGGCTTCTAAAAACGAATTAGCTGGGACCCGTAAAGCTGGTGTCACTTTGATTGATGGCTATGTTCCAACCAAAGTAGCGACTAACGTTGTTACTTTCAAACACCGGAAACTCGATGCTGAGTTGACAATTAAGGCGGATAAAATTATTTACGCAGTTGGTCAAACAAGTGACTTAACGGGTCTTGAGATTGATTTACAACATAGCGAAAGCCAACTCTGGTCAGCTAAGTATCAAACTAAGGATGCAAAAGTCTTTGCAGCTGGAGATTTAGTTGATGGTGACCAAACGGTTGTTTTTGCCGTTCAAAAAGGAAAAGAAGCCGCCAAAGTAATTATGAATACGCTAGGGGGTGTAAATCATGATTAAAAAAGATTTAAGTGTTGATTTTCTGGGAGTTCATTTTGAAAATCCGTTCTGCCTTTCTTCATCGCCAGTTGGCAACTGTTATGAGATGTGTGCCCGAGCCTATGATGCTGGCTGGGGTGGGGTAGTTTTTAAGACAATTGGCCCTGCAGACTTCAAAGTAGACGAAGTTTCTCCTCGATTTGATGAATTAACTAAGGAAGACACACCATTTGTGGCCTTTAAGAATATGGAACAGATTGCTGAACACCCGCTTGAAGAAAACCTTACCGATCTGCGAAAATTAAAGACTAATTACCCTAATAAAGTTTTGATTGCTTCAATTATGGGTCGAAATGAAGCTGACTGGGAAGATTTAGCTCGTCAAGTAGAAGCCGCTGGAGCAGATATGATTGAAATGAATCTTTCCTGTCCACAGATGACCTCTCATTCGATGGGAGCGGATGTTGGGACCAATCCAAAACTTTGTCAAACATACTGTGAAGCTGTTAAGCGTGGGAGCAAACTACCGATGATGGCGAAGATGACACCAAATATTACTTCCATGATTCCGGTGGTAAAAGCCTGCATGGCTGGAGGAGCCGATGGGATTGCGCTAATTAATACCGTTAAATCAGTTGCCAATATTGACCTAGAAAAGAAGGTCGGGCTCCCAATCGTTAACGGGAAATCGTCGGTTTCTGGCTTATCCGGGAAAGCAGTCAAGCCCATTGCGCTTCGTTTTCTTCAAGAAATTCGGTCTGCCGCTGGTTTGGAACAAATTCCGGTTTCTGGAATTGGGGGCATTGAAACCTGGTCCGATGCTGCAGAATTTATTCTTTTAGGGGCGACAACTTTACAAGTCACCACTGCGGTTATGCAATATGGGTACCGGGTTGTTGAAGATATGAAAAACGGCCTCATGCACTACATGGATGAGCAAGGGGTTGACCACTTATCTGAGTTAGTTGGCCAGGTCACTAAAAACATCATTCCTGCCGAACAACTTGATCGGAATTATAAGGTGTATCCAAAAATTGATTGGGACAAATGTATCGGTTGTGGTCGGTGTTTTATTTCCTGTCAAGATGGTGCGCATCAAGCTTTAACTTGGGATGATGAAAAACGCCTCCCAACTTTTAATAAGGATAAATGTGTTGGTTGTCAGCTTTGTGCTTTAGTTTGTCCAGTTCATGCAATTACCCTTGGAGTAGTTGAGACAAAGCCAGGACGTAAGGGTGATCCAAGCAAGGTAGACGTTGCCTCCCAACGATTACCAAGTGGACCTTTCCGACATTTAGCGTAACGAAAAATGAGACTAAGAGTCGCAATCAATGCGATGAACTTAGCCTCATTTTTTTTAAGTTTAGTTGGTGTTGCAGTCTGTGTGTTGACTTGCAGAAGCAACAGTATCAAGCTTGCTTCCATCATTTGGGGTGAAGTAGAAAGAAGGCCCATCAATGGATTGATCATAATCGATTTGGGCATCAAGTCCTTCGAAGAACCAGTAATCGGAAGATTGAACATAGAAGTGAATTCCATCGATTTCAGTATCAATAACCGGGTTGTTTGGGTGGTCACACCGCGCTAATCCAGCCGAAAAACCAGAGTGGGCGTTCGTTGACCCGTAAACCTTACCAAAGAATTTTACCCCTTGACCTGCTTTTAAGTGCATATCTTCCTTAAACCATTGAATAATCCGGGGACTTAAATTAAGTTTTGAAAGTGGTGCATTTTCTGCCATAGTGTTATCTCTCCTCGTAATCGCTTCCAATTTGTAAGCTTAGGATATCACAGTTTTTTAAATTGAAAAAGTCTTTCGCTCAGGCTTTTCCTTCCCACTCGGCCAAAAAACGATCAATAAACTGATGAATAAAGGCCTCACGTTGTTGGGCAATTTTTTTGGCACTTGGGGTATTTAACATTGTTGCTAGTTTAAAAAGCTTTTCGTAAAAATGATTAATAATGGTTTCGTGATCGAGATTTCGATACTCAGCCTTAGTAATCTGTGTGCGGGGGGCAATCTTTGGATCATAGATGATTTGATGATGTTTACCGCCATAATAAACTGCTCGGATGATTCCGGTTGCTCCCAAGGCGTCTAACCAATCTGCGTCTTGGGCAATTTGACCTGCCAAGGATAATTGAGGATGTTGGCCTCCAAGAGTACTAGCAAAGGACATTTGAGTGATCGTTGCCATAATCTCTGCTTGTTCAGCTGGTTGGTAGGCTTGATCCTGTAAAAAGGTTTTTACGTCCGCTTTCGCTTTTTCCACATCGTCGATTAACTTGTCATCGATGATGTCGTGTAAGTAACTAATAGTGACTGGGAGGAAAGGATCAATTCCTTCCTCTTCAGCAAGGTGAGTAGCAAGTTGGGCGACCCTGCGGAGATGGTCCATTCCGTGACCAGTAACATCATCACCAAGTTTACTTTGGGCAAAGTTGATTACGGCCTTAATTTGTACTTCGTGGTTCAAAAGACTCCTCCAATCGAATTTACTTTTAGACAGATTGCTTGTTTTTGCTTTTAATTTCGTGTTATGTTGTTATAACATGTTTTGAAACTAAATGAAAGCGAGGGTGTTAGATTAATGCACTTAACAAAAGCATCGATGGATGATTTAAATCGGATTGTTGAAGTTTTGGAAGATGGGAAAAACCAACTTGCCGAGCGAGGAGTTGATCAATGGCAGGGGGACTATCCAAATCCAGAACAAGTTAAGGCGGATATTACAAATGGCTTTGCCTACTTAGTTCACGATTCGGATCATGAAACGGTTGGGGTATTCTCAATTCTTCCCGCACCAGATCACGCATATGATGAATTAGATGGTAAGTGGTTGCTAGAGACGGATCGGTATCTAACGATTCACCGGGTGGCAATCCACTCTGACCATGCTGGTAATGGCTATGCCTCACGTTTGTTTAGGGATGTGATTGATTTTATTAAGATTCACCGGGAAGATATTGTTTCCTTACGAATCGATACGCATGAGGATAACCACGCAATGCAACACCTCATTGAAAAGTTTGGCTTTCAGCGTGTTGGCACCTTGCACGGAGTTTATCGGCCAGAAGAAACCAGTTATGTTTACGAAATGCTTACCCAAAAGACAAAGTAGGATAAGTTTAGTAAAACTCGGGATTTAAAAAATTGATCAGCAAAATATGAACGAGAGACTGGGAAGAAATACAAGCTTCTTCCCAGTCTCTTGTTCATCTCCGGATGTTACTCAGCAATTACGGCCAGCAGTGGCCAAGCAAATTAGTTGATTGGCGCAATCTTCTTGCTGTTTACCTTGTTTCTTTTTACCTTTTCTAGGACGTTGAGAAGGTTTTCTTCCAACCTCCTTATTACATAATTACAGTAAAATTTAATTCCAAATCTTCTTGGCAATATTAAATGCACTCCAGGCATTTGGCCAGCCAACATAAAAGGCAAGTTGGGTAATCATTGCACTAATTTCGGTTTTCGTAATGCCGTTGTCCTTGGCAACTTGCATATGGTAAGGAAGTTGTTCAAAGGCCCCTTTTGTAATTAAAGCAGTAACCGTCAAAAAAGAACGATCCCGGGGTTTCAAAGAATCTTCATCTGCCCAAACCTTGCCGAATAAAACATCATCGTTTAAAGCGGCAAATTGAGGAGCAAATTCTCCTAGTTGATCGCGACCTGCGGTTTGTTTTTTTGCCATGTTAATCATTGCCTCCTAATTGAGCGTATTCTTCGTCACTAACTGGTTCAAGCCATTCGCTTGTACCTTTAGTAATTGCTAGGTGAGAGAACCAAGAATCGTTAGTTGCCCCATGCCAGTGCTTAACGCCTGGTTTAATAACAATTACGTCACCAGACTTCAAGAGTTGGGCTGGTTGGCCAGCTTCTTGGTACCAACCTTCTCCGGCAGTAACCAAAAGAATTTGGTACCCGTTATGGTGGATATGCCAGTTATTACGACATCCCGGTTCAAAATTAACATTGGAAACGTTGATGTCAATCTCCCCAGTAGGGGCAACTAAACCGTTCAGATAACTATCACCCGTAAAGTACTTAGTAAATGCAACATTTAAATCCCCAAAACCAAATAGGTCATTTTTGACTGCTTCTTCATTTTTCATCATTGCTATAAAACCTCTTTTCTAGGTTTTAGTATAAAAAAAGGACCGATAAAACTGAAATACTCTTTTTTAGTAAAGTTTCATTCGAAAAATGAATTAAAGTTTTCGTAGCCCCTTGGCTACTTTCGATTGGAATATTTAGGTTGGGCATCCTTAATAAGATGGAAGTCCAAAAGGTCCATAAGGGTTAGTAAAGTGTTCAAAATTCTTTAGAAAGCATTGATTGTTTGATCAATCAACTAAAAATAGTGCGACTGTTCTTATTTTAAATAATTTAGGATTGCTAACACTAAATCAGCTGGTCTTTCATTCCAAATGGGACTTACAACAAGGGCAACGTCATAAATGTGAAAATAAGAATATGATTTTTTTACCATTAAAAATCACCATAATGCTGAAAAACCAGTAATATTCTCGTTTGTGAACTAAAAATTAGTAGCAAATTTATTATAGGAAAAAAGTTTTGGCGAGGTAATTCTAGATAATAGTTTTGTGAAACCGCTAACAATAATAAAAAAACTGAAATTTTTTCACTTCACATACTTTTTAGGCAGTTGGTCACAAAAGTGATTAAACCGTTTTCATTTATTTGACAAAACCTGGTATGTTTGTGAATAAACTTAATTTTACGAAAGTATTTATTTTCACAATATTGAATTATTTTCAAAAAGATTTATATTATATGTAAGCGCTAACGAAATAAAGGAGGGCATTGATAATGACACAATTAGACTTCGAAAGTCTCAAGCACACACCTAAATATGAGACTTTACAAGTACTTAACAACGATGGGGAAGTTGTGAACCCAGATTTGGCTCCCGACCTCTCTGACGATCAACTTGTTGACTTGTACAAGCAAATGCTTTGGTCCCGGGTTCTGGGTGACCGTTCCACAAAATTAAACCGGCAAGGTCGGTTAGGGTTCTTCGCACCAACTGCTGGTGAAGAAGCTTCTCAAATGGGGACGAGTGCCGCAATGGACAAGGGGGACTTCCTTTTAACTGCTTACCGTGATATTCCTGAACTGGTAAAGCACGGTTTGCCACTTGAAAAAGCATTCTTATGGTCAATTGGTCACGTTAATGGGAATGTTTATCCAGATGGTTTGAATGCTGTTCCACCTCAAATTATCATTGGGGCTCAATATGCCCAAACTGCTGGGGTTGCCCTTGGCTTAAAGAAGAAGGGTTCCAAGAATGTTGCTTGGACGTACACCGGTGATGGTGGTACTTCTCAAGGGGATTTCTATGAAGGAATTAATTTTGCCGGTTCCTTCAAGGCACCTGCATTATTCGTTGTTCAAAACAACGGTTATGCAATTTCCGTTCCTCGAAAAGTTCAATCCTCTGCTCCTGTTTTGGCTCAAAAGGCTGTTGCTGCTGGTATCCCTAGTGTTGTTGTCGATGGGATGGATATCTTAGCAGTTTACGAGGTTACTAAGCAAGCTCGTGAATGGATTGCTGCTGGTAACGGTCCAGTCTTAGTTGAAACGATTTGCTACCGGTTCGGTGCTCACACCCTTTCCGGTGACGATCCTAAGCGTTACCGTGACAAATCAGAAGAAGAAGAATGGTTCGCAAAGGACCCACTAATTCGGATGAAGAAGTTCCTTGAAAACAAGGGTCTTTGGGATGACGACAAAGAAGCTGCCTACAAGGAAGAAGTCGAAAACGACATCGACAAGGCAATGGAAATTGTTGAAAATCAACCAACTCAAAAGGTCTCTGAATTCCTTGAAAACACCTTTGACGAAACGCCAAGTGCAATTGAACGTCAAGTTAAGGAATACCAAGCTAAGGAGGGCAACTAATCATGGCTAAATTAACAATGGTTAAGGCGATCACGGACGCCATGGACGAAGAATTAGCCCGTGATGACAAAGTTTTAGTTTTCGGTGAAGACGTTGGTAAGAACGGTGGGGTCTTCCGGGCAACCGATGGACTTCAAGAAAAGTACGGTGAAGACCGGGTCTTTGATACGCCACTAGCAGAATCAGGGATTATGGGTCTCGCAAACGGGCTTGCCTTTACTGGTTGGCGGCCAGTTCCAGAAATCCAATTCATGGGCTTTATTTTTGAAGCCTTTGATGAAATTGCTGGGCAAATGGCTCGTGAAAGCTTCCGGACGGCTGGTCATTTAAAGATGCCGGTTACCCTTCGGACACCATTTGGTGGTGGGGTACACACGCCAGAACTTCACTCGGACTCACTTGAAGGTTTAGCTGCCCAAACTCCTGGTTTGAAGGTTGTTATTCCTTCTGGCCCATACGATGCTAAGGGACTTTTGATTTCCTCAATTCGTTCGGACGATCCAGTTATGTTCTTGGAACACATGAAGCTTTACCGTTCTATGCGTGAAGAAGTTCCTGATGAAGCTTACACGGTTCCATTGGACAAGGCCGAAGTAAAACGTGAAGGTACTGATGTTTCAATCATTAGTTATGGTTACATGCTCCAAGAAAGCCTTAAGGTAGCTAAGAAGCTTGAAGGTGAAGGCATTAATGCTGAAGTGCTTGACTTGCGGACGGTTGCTCCACTTGATGAAGAAGCAATCATTAACACGGTTAAGAAGACTGGCAAGGTTGTCTTAGTTCAAGAAGCTCAACGTTCTGGTGGGGTTATGAACCAAGTTGCATCCTTGATTGCTCAAGAAGCTATCCTTTCTCTTGATGCACCAATCAAGTTTGTTGGCGCTCCTGACACGCCATACCCATTCAGCGCTGCTGAAGATGAATGGCTTCCAAATGCCGATGACATTGAAAAGGCTGTTAAGGACACCGTCAATTTCTAACGAGGTGAAATGAGTAATGAGTGAAAAGTTTCAATTTAAACTACCAGACGTTGGTGAAGGAATGGCCGAAGGGACCATCGGTGAATGGCACGTTGCTGAAGGCGATACCATTAACAAGGACGACGATTTAGTTCAAATCGAAAACGATAAGTCGGTTGAAGAATTATCCTCACCAGTAACTGGTAAGATTACAAAGATTTTAGTTCAACCAGATGAAACCGCTACGGTTGGCCAAGTATTAGTTGAACTTGAAGTTGCCGATGGTGAAGGTAACGTTAGTGGCGATAATGCCGCTACTTCTGAAGAACCAGCTGCTGATGTTGCACCAGCTCCTGCTCCAGAAGCACCTGCCGCACCAGCTCAACCAGCTACTCCAGCTCAGCCAGTTGCTCCAGTTGCCGCTCCTAAGGCTGACCACAGCTTGCCTGTATTGGCAATGCCAGGGGTTCGGAAGTACGCTCGTGAACAAGGTGTTGACATTGCTCAAGTTTCCGGTACTGGTAACCATGGTCAAGTTTTGAAGACTGACATCGATGCCTTTAAGAGTAATGGTGGGGCGGTTGCCGCTGCTCCAGCCGCCAATGCTGAACCAGCAACTACGACGGTTGCGATTCCAGAAACGGCTGCTCCAGTTGCCGCTGAAGGTTGGCCAGAACATGTTGAAAAGATGTCCCCTGTACGTAAGGCTACGGCCAAGGCAATGGCTAAGGCTGTTAGTGAAATTCCGATGATCCATGTCTTCGATGAAGTAAACGTTGATAAGCTTTGGGATCACCGGAAGAAGTACAAGGAATTGGCTGCGGAACACGATGTTCACTTGACCTTCATGGCTTACATCACTAAGGCATTAGCTGTTGTGATGAAGGAATTCCCTGAATTCAACGCTAAAGTTGATATGGCAAACAAGGAAATTCACTACCGTGATTATATTAATGTTGGAATTGCCACGGATACAGACAATGGTCTCTTTGTTCCAAATATTAAGAATGCTGATCAAAAGAGTCTGTTCGAAATCGCCAAGCAAATTTCAACAAATACTGCCAAAGCTAAGGACCACAAGTTAGGCCCTGATGACATGGCCAACACTGGGATGACAATTACTAACATCGGTTCCATCGGTGGTGGTTACTTCACGCCAATCATTAACTGGCCAGAAGTTGCTATCCTCGGAATGGGTAAGATTTCCGATGAACCGGTTGTTGAAGATGGCCTTGTAAAGGTTGCTAAGGTCTTGAAGCTTTCGTTGGCTGCTGACCACCGGATTCTCGATGGTGGGACAGTACAACGGGCAATGAACCGGTTGAAGGAATTGCTTGCTGACCCTGAATTATTGTTAATGGCCTAGTGTTGTTGATGGAAGGATGATATTAAATGGTTGTTGGAGATTTTCCAATTGATTTAGATACGATTGTCATTGGTTCTGGCCCTGGTGGTTACGTTGCTGCCATTCATGCCGCTGAACTTGGGCAAAAGGTAGCCGTAGTTGAAAAAGAAGACACCTTAGGGGGGATCTGCTTAAACGTTGGTTGTATCCCATCCAAAGCAATCATTCAAGTCTCTCACAACTACCGGACAAGCCTTGATAACGAAGACCAAGGGATTAAGGCCAACGTCGACCTTGATTTCAGCAAGGTTCAAGCGTTCAAACAAAGTGTTGTTAAGCGGATGACTAACGGGGTTGCCTACCTCTTCAAGAAGAACAAGATTGATGTTCTTCGGGGGACTGCTTACATCAAGGATGAACACAACATCCGGGTTATGAACGATGACCACGCTCAAACCTACACTTTTAAGAATTTGATCATTGCAACGGGTTCACACCCAATCGAGATTCCTGGTTTCAAATTCGGTGGTCGGATTATTGACTCCACTGGTGCCCTTGCCTTGGACAAACTTCCTAAGAAATTGGTTCTTATCGGTGGTGGTTACATCGGTTGTGAATTAGCGTCCGCATATGCTAACTTTGGAACTGAAGTTACGATCATTGAAGGAACTGACCGAATTTTACGGAACTACGACAAGGAATTAACCGCTCCTGTTCTTAAGAACTTTAAGAACAAGGGAATCAAAGTAGTTACGAATGCCATGGCTAAATCAGCTAATGACAAGGGTGACAGTGTTGATGTTACCTACGAAGTTAATGGTAAGGCCGAAACGATTAACGCTGATTACGTTCTTGTTTCCGTTGGTCGGAAACCAAACACTCAAAACATCGGCCTGGAACAAGTTGGAATCAAAACTGATAAGCGGGGCTTGATTCCAGTTGATGCAGCTGGTAAAACTGCTGTTGACCATATTTACGCAATTGGTGACATCGTTGCCGGTCCTGCCTTAGCTCACAAGGCTAGTTACGAAGGTAAAATCGCTGCTGAAGCGATTGCCGGACAACCATCAGTTGTTGATTACCATGCTATTCCAGCGGTATGTTATGTTGACCCAGAAGTTGCTTCAACTGGTCTTACTCCAGAAGAAGCTAAAGAACAAGGTCTTGATGTTAAGACCGCTAAGTTCCCATTCACGGCTAATGGACGTGCAGTATCCATGAAAGCTACGGAAGGCTTTGCTCGCTTGGTCTTCTTGAAGGATACAGGGGTACTTGTTGGGGCACAAATTGTTGGGGCTGATGCTTCAAACATGATCGCTGAATTAACTTTGGCAATCGAATCTGGTAACACGGTTGATGACCTTGCCTTAACCATTCACCCACACCCATCACTTTCTGAAATTTTCATGGATGCTGCTGATGTTGGCCTTGGGATGCCAACTAACATCTAATTAAGAATGTCTAAGGTTTGTAGCGAAATCAATTACAGGTGTGATTGGTTTCGCTATTTTTAGTTAAAAAGTATGCTGAAAAGAGAGTGAGAAAGAATGCAATATTTATCAATGACGTCAAATGATATTCGGCGGAATTTGGCGACGGAACAGCATTTGATGAACAGTGATCACATGCAAGTACCTTTTATGTTATTTTACATCGAGGATTCTTGTATCATTGTTGGTCGGAATCAGAATACACTTGAAGAAATTAATCAAAAGTACTGTGAAGAACACGGTGTGACAATTACCCGTCGTCTTTCTGGCGGGGGAGCAATGTACCAAGATATGGGTAACCTTTGCTTTAGCTTTGTGGTACCGTCTAACCAAATCAAGTTTGGTGATTTTAAGGACTTGGTTAAGCCTGTCGTTGATGCCTTACATGATATGGGGGCTACCGGTGCGGAAGTAACTGGTCGGAACGATATTGTGATTGAGGGCAAGAAATTCTCAGGAAATGCAATGTATTCACGTGACGGTAAAACTTTCTCACACGGAACGTTAATGTACAACGTTAATACAGAAGTGGTTGCTGACGCATTGCGAGTTCCAAAAGATAAGATCGAATCAAAGGGAATTAAGTCTGTTCGGTCTCGAGTGACTAACATTATGCCATACCTAAAACCGGAATTCCAAAACTTGACGACCCAACAATTCCGTGATGAATTGATTAAGCGGATTATGAAAGTTGATACGATCGAAGAAGCCCAGAAAAATGAATATCACTTAACGGATGAAGACAACAAGGCAATTGATGCCATCGAAAACAAGTGGTACAAGAATGATGATTGGGTATATGGTAAGTCGCCAAACTTTACTGTTAAGAAGCGGAAGCATTTTGACGGTGGAACGATTGATGCTCGGTTCATGGTTGAACATGGTAAGATTACTAATCTTAAGATTTATGGTGATTTCTTTGGTCCTGGCGATGTCCGTAAGCTTGAAGAAACCTTGACTGGAGTTGATTATCGTCCAGCAGCTATGCAAGAAGTGTTGCAGGGTGTTGATTTGAACAAGTACTTTGTTGGGATTCCACGCGAAGAAGTTGTTGATTTATTGACAGAACAACACTAGTTAATTTGTAACGCAGTACAAGAGGATGGGGGAAAAGCTCCTCCTCTTTTTGTTTTACATACTTTAGAACTTAACCTTGCATGTTAATGTAATGTAAGCAATACTAAAATTAAGTTTCGGTGTAAAGAGGTGCTTAAAATGAATTGGGAAATTAGTTATTATCAAACGCCGCATGATAATCGGGCACAACCCTTTAAGTACCAAGAGTTGGCACAAGTTGTAAAGTTAACTCCGTTTTTGAGTGGGCAAGCAATCCAAATACTGATGACAAACGTATATGGTAAAACACCACTTAAGTTTAAACGGTTATTGCTTGCTGATCGTGAGGACTTTAGTAATGCGGTCTTAGTTCCTAAAAATGGAGTAGCTGAATTTGTGATTCCTCAAGGTCAATCAATTGGAATGGATGCAATTACTTTTCCAGTTAAAGCTGGCCAACCTTTATATTTCCGTTTGGAGGCGGATCAACCACAGACTTATGTTGATTTGGCAAGTACTTATGATCCTAGTCTGGTAAACGCAAGTATTAACAGTCGGGTAACCGGTCAACCACACCTTCGAGATAAGTGGCACCAACGGAAAAGCTGGTTTTCACTTGCTGGTTTCCGAGTTCTTCGGGAAAACAGCGCTCCTTTAGTTGAGTTAGCTGGTGATTCGTTAATCGAAACGGGGATGGTAGCTGCCGCACTCGGAAAACATCTATTAACTAATTATCCAGATCAAGTAACGATGATTAATACCGCCATTTCCGGGTCACAGTTAGTTTGTGATTCTCCGACAGATACTCCCTTATTTGCAACTTTTGGTCCGAGCTTATTGCATCGGTTAACCCAATCAACCTGGCGGCCACAGGTAATGATTGCTTCGGCGGGAGGAAATGATTTAATGATGCCGTTAATTTCCTCGCAGAAACCGGTCCCAATGGCTGAGTTAGAAGCTGGCTTTGAACAATTAACAAGGCTTGTTAAGCAACGAAGAGGAAAGTTACTTGTACCAAATCTAGGACCAAAACGAGCTAAAGATGCCGCGTATGGCGGAGGTAAAGCTAAGGTCAATCAAGCACGGGAGCAATTGAATAAGTGGCTTGGTCAATTTCCGTGGGCAGTGGATGTAACGAATGTCCTTAGTGATGATCAAGGATTCCTAGCTTCGCAGTATGATTTTGGTGATCACCTTCATTTAAGCCCGGCTGGTGGCGTAGCTTTTGCTGATGCCTTAATTCCCCAACTAGATCAATTACTTAGGGAAAGAATTTTGTAATGGAGACACGGATTCTAAAATTATTTTTTAATGGTTGCTGAAACCAATAATATTACCGAAGCAGCTCGCCGACTCCATTTAACGCAACCGACGCTTTCGCGCCAAATTCAGGATTTAGAGCGAGAAGTTGGGGTTCCCCTATTTGATCGGCAAAGTCACCAGCTTCACTTAAATGCGGCTGGTGTTTTATTTAAACAACGGGCAAAAACCATTCTTGAACTATTCGAACATGCAAAACAAGAATTAGTCTCTAGTCAAGATGAAATCACTGGGGTGATTAACTTAGGCTGTGTTGAAAGTTCAGTTGGTCCTTGGTTGATGGATCAAGTTGCTAGTTTTCAAGCTCACCATCCGGCAGTTAAGATTAACCTTTATGATGGGGACGGAGATAGTCTTCGGTCCCAATTAGATGCAGGTTTATTGGATTTAGCGGTATTGATCGAACCAGTTGAAGCGGCAAAATATAATTTCTTGACGCTTCCGGTTAAGGAAACCTGGGGAGTAATCATGAGCAAAACGGTACCTGAGGCAAAATTAAAAGCAATTGATCAAGCAACCCTGAGTAAATTGCCTTTAACTATGGGACGCCGGCCGATTGTTCGAGATGATTTAGCAGAGAACATTAAAATTAAACGAACTGATTTAAATGTTAAAGTGACAGTTAACTTACCAAGTGTTTCTAAAGCCTTATTATTAACTTGGAGATATTATCACCTTGGGATAAAGGGGGTCTATAAACAGTTCCATGATGATCGACTTATTTTTGTTCCCCTAGTGCCAGCGACTGTAAGCGGTCATCTTTTGATTTGGAAAAAGCAACAGGTACTTTCGACTGCGACGGCCGCTTTTCTTCAAACAATTACCGGTTCAAAAAAATTTTAAAAAATAAGCCTAGTTCTCGCCTTTCAGAAGGTGGTTTGGTACAATAGGGGGCGGAAATAATTTAGAGAAAAGGATGTTGAATACGTGTTAGATTCTTATTGGATACGTTTGTTGATTATTGTTTTGATTTTAGCGTTGGCGGCGCTCTTTACCTTGCTTGAATATGCGGTCGTGAAAGTTCGACCAAGCGAATTGAAAGATATGCCCCAAACAAAGACGGTCCAAAAAGCGGAGCACATGGTTAACAACCTCTCCGAATACTTATCAACGGCTCAAGTTGGGGTTACGATGACGTCATTAATCTTAGGGTGGATTGGTGATACGTATATTACGGATTTACTGTTGATGATCGATGTTATTCCAGCGGATGTCCGGAAGGTTGTTGCCCCAATCGTTGGGGTGCTGATCTTTACCTTCTTCCATGCAGTCTTCACTGACTTGGTACCAAAGAATATGGCAATCGACCGACCAGTTCCAATTTTACTGGCAATTGTCCACCCAATTCAGTTCTTCCATTGGATCTTTTATCCATTCGTCTGGTTGTTTGCAGTAGTTGCTGGAAAACTGACCAAGGCTTTGGGGTTCAATGTTCAGCCAGAAGAAGATACCTATTCTCAAAATGAAATTATGACCCTATCTAAACAATCAGAAAAAGCTGGGGCAATGGATGAAGAGGATATTTTATTCATGCGACGGGCATTTGAAATGAATGATAAGGTCGCAGCTGATATTATGATTGACCGAACGCAACTTGAAGTGATTGATCGAACAGCTAAGATTAAAGAAGCCGCCCAATTATACTTCAATAAGCGTTTTACGCGTTATCCAGTAGTTGCTAATAATGATAAGGATCATGTTGTAGGTTATATCTTCGCTTATGATATTATGCGGCAAAATCAAATTAACCCCGAATCCTCAATTCGTGATATCATTCGGAAAATTCCAACCGTATATGAAGGTGAAGATCTAACCGATGTTTTAAAGAAGATGGAACGAAAGGGAGCTCCAATTTGTTTGGTCCAAGATGAATATGGAGGAACTTCTGGGATCGTGACAGATAAGGATATCTATGAAGAAATGTTTGGGGATGTCCGCGAAGAAATTGATCACATTAATGGCGACATGATTGAAAAAGATGGCACTGATAACCGTGGTAACATGATTTACCGGGTTTCTGGAAAAACTAATCTTGGTGATTTTGAACGTTACTTTGATGTTGATATTCCTCAATTTGAAGATCTCGATGTAGCTACCTTGAATGGCTTTTTCTTGGAAGAAGAATATAGTTTAAAGTTAAATCATCCACTGCGAGTTGGTAACTTCTCCTTTATTCCGGTTGAAATGGAGAATTCAAATGTCAAAGAATTTCGGGTAACACAAATTAAGCCCAAGGATCAATCGAAAGCTAACAATTCAGAAGATAAAGTGGAAAAATAATAGTAAATAAGGGGTTGAGAACGGAAGAAATCTGTTCTTAACCCTTTTGTTATCCTTAAGATAAATTTTAAATTGGTAAGGAAAAGCTTTAATTTTTGCCAGTTTCCTCTTTTTGCTTGGGTGTTGGATTATACTGACCATACTAAACGAAAGGAGCGAATTAATTATGAAACTCATGCCGCTTTTGATGGCGATGGTTATGGCTGTCATCATGTGCGATATCGTAACGCTCTTTGTCGGTCACCCACTAATTACTGGAATTTCTTTTTTGGTAATTATTGCCGTAAGCTTGATCGTAGGAAGTTTAAGAAAAATTAATTAATAGGAATGATTAAAATGAAACAAATTATCGAGACTTTAATTGGGATTATTGCCATCATTAATCTCTGCTGGTTAATTACTAGGCACCCAGTTCTGATGGGGACATTGTTTGGGGTCTTTAGCTTCTTG
The DNA here is from genome assembly GCF_013487845.1 of Lactobacillus sp. 3B(2020). Taxonomy (NCBI): domain Bacteria; kingdom Bacillati; phylum Bacillota; class Bacilli; order Lactobacillales; family Lactobacillaceae; genus Lactobacillus; species Lactobacillus sp. 3B(2020). The sequence goes on from NZ_CP047410.1 coordinate 1,007,945, forward strand.
TTTTTAATCCTCTTAGCGCTATGTAATGCGGCTGGCCGGGCTGATGAAGTAAAATTAGACTTCGAAGATTTGCAAGAATGAATTAAGTAGTACGTTGAAAGATGACTACAAGAAAGCTCCAGTCAATAGCCGGGCGACTTTATTTGGTGGTTACAAGTTCGAATCGAATTATATCAACCGTAAGGAAGGTAATGTTCATTAGGGTCCTGCTCTGACATGGCCATAAAATGCATTTGATCGCATAGCAAAAGTGATCAATTTAGGTTAAGTTGCGGTGAGGTAAACAAGTTTCCTGTCGTCCGCAAATTTAGGGCTAAATTTAATTAAGTCGTCTTAATTTCGTTAGATTTTTGATATACATTTCATGAAGACGGTCCTTTCTTTTTAAAGAGACGGGGGACAGCCGTCTTCTTTTTTTATACATAAAATACCATAAAAATCTTAGGTTGTTTATTATGCAGTAAATACATATACAAACTAAACGGGTCTAAAATATTTGGTACTGATCGGAGTAAGATCCTAGCAGTACCTTTTTATTTTGTGTTGGAATGAAAAAATAAATGAGATGCAGATGGAACGGGCTACAAATTATCCTTTCCATAAATCTATGTAAATTGGAGTAGTAAAATAGGTAATCCATTAAAAACAGTTCTTTTTCCAAATACACTATGATAGTAGAAACTATTAATTAAATAGTATAGCTTTGACAAATACAATTCTGGTAAAATAAAGAAGTGATAGCTTGGCATTTGCTTCTTGTTTTCCCTACGCAAGTGGGGGTGTTGCCAAGTCAAAGTGTCCAAGGCTTAGGCTCAATTTATAAAAAAGATCCCCGCTAGGTCAACCGATGAAGTAAAATTCATCGCAACCTTAGCGGGGATGACAGTTTAATACAGCGTTTAAGCGACTTGTTTGGTTCGATTGATGTAAACAATTAACAGATTAATTAAAAGGGTTAATCCGGTTAACCAGAAGACCATTGGATAGGAGAATAATCCAGAAACCAGTGAGCCGAGGAGCGCACCAAAAACTGATCCAGCTGCTTGGAAGGACTGGTCATAAGAGAAAATCCGGCCAAAGGCCTCTTGCGGTACATCAAGCGTTAGGATTGTTTGAGCCGCTGGCAGCAACCCAGCACTAGCAAGGCCTAAGATAAAGCGCCAGAAGGCTAACCACCATGGTGAATGCGTCAAGGCCATTGGTACAAACAATAAGGTCGCGATCGTTAATCCAATCATTAAGACTTTTTCTGGCCCCACGCGATCCATCACATGCCCAACTTTAGATGCCGATAGGAGATTACCTAATCCCGGCGCCGCTGCGACTACCCCGGCAATGAAGGCTAAATTATTATGATTACCAATCATATCCCGGACGTAAAGGGAAACAATTGGATCAATACTCATGACTGAAGCCTGGACGATTAAAGTGGTAATAAACATTGCGTAAATGATTTTGATATTGGGAATCAAATGCAAAAGTTCCCGCATTGGTTTCATTTCTTCCTTCTTAATTGGGGTAAAATGCTCCTCGACTAAAAATAGCGTGAATAAGAAGGTCAAAAACATCAAGCCACCGGTGATAAAGAAGGGGATGCGATAACCAAAAGCATCTGATAATGCCCCGCCTAATAGCGGGCCAACTAGATTACCAGAAACTCCCGCGGTCATCATGGTTGACATCACCCAGCCTGATTTACGGTGGGGTGTTTCCCCAGCGATTAGCGCCGTGGCGTTATTAATGTAACCCGAAAAGGCACCTTGCAGAAGGCGCATAAAGATAATCATCCAGGCACTGGTTGAAAGACCAGTTACAAAAATTGTGATTGCCATAACACCACTAGCCCGAAGACACATTAGTTTACGACCCTTTGTATCGGCCAAATTTCCCCAGTAAGGTGAAACAATTGCTTGAGAAATAAAGGTTGCCGCAAAGGCAAGACCAGAATAAATATTTAATTGGAAACGGGAAAAATGCCCTAATTCATTAATAAAGAGGGAAATGAAAGGCATCGTCATTGAATACCCCATCCCAGTGATAAAACATCCGAGCCAAAGGACAATAAAGGCACGATGCCATCCGCTGGGGAAGGGCTCTTCAGTGGTATTTACTGACATAAATCAACTTCCTTTTACTTAAATTTAACATCATCTAGGATAACACATCTGAGCGAAAATGACGTTTAAAAACTTATAATGTCACGGTTTACTGCCAACTCTCCGGATCTAACCATGATTTAATTAGGATTCGGTAGTAAGATTAAGAAGAGAAATTTGAATGAGGGAGATGTCCGCGTGAAACAAGTAGCAGTTTTTTCAGATGTTCATGGCAATACAACGGCCTTCAAGGCGATGATTGCTGATGCCCGGGCGAATGGGGCCAACGAATATTGGTTTTTAGGAGACTTATTAATGCCAGGCCCAGGAGTAGCTGAAATTTGGCGACTCTTGCAAGAGCTTCAGCCCACCCACTTGATTCGGGGAAATTGGGATGATTTAGTAATTCATGGGATCCGGGGTGATATCGACCTAAGTCGCCCTTCGCACATTTACTTTGCGCGCTTAGCCCAATTCGTTGGTGAAACTTTACCGGCCGGGGCGCTGGAAGCAATGGCAAATTGGCCGATTGCTAAGCAAATCGAAGTTGGAAATTTAAAGATCAACCTCAGTCATAATCTCCCAAATCTAAATATGGGCCAAGCGCTTTTTCCAACCAATGAAAGTGAAAAATTCGATCAACTTTTAGTTAATGGGGCTGATCTTGCCATCTATGCCCATGTTCATCATCAATTATTTCGTTATGGGACGGATGAACGGATAGTACTTAACCCTGGTTCCGTTGGTGAACCTTTTAATGGTCAACTAAAACTGCAAGCTGATATGCGCGCCCAATACTTATTGTTAACTTTTGACGACCAGGGAATTGCTGATTTACGCTTTCGGCACGTTAATTATCAACGGGAGCATGAGCGTAAACTAGCAATTCAGGCTGATCTCCCATATTTAGAGCTTTATTTGCGTCATCTCAAGACTGGTCGAGTTTATACGCATAACCAAGAACTAATCCATAAATTAAATGAAAAGTATCATTATAAAGCTGATTGTGAAGCCTATCGAACAAAATAGTTGGCAAACCATCAATCTTTCGGTAGAATATGATCTGAATTGACGGCAAATGCGATTTTGACATGTTGTTTAAAGTTAAGTTTTATTGGAGGATTTTGAATGGCTAAAAAGTCAAAAATTGCAAAAGCACAACGGCAAGCAGCGACCGTTAAAAAATATGCTGCTAAACGCGCAGCCTTAAAAGCAGCGCATGATTACAAGGGACTTTCGCTTTTACCGCGGGATGCAAGTCCAGTTCGTTTGCATAATCGCGACCAATATGATGGCCGTCCCCATGCTTATATGCGTAAATTTGGGATGTCCCGGTTGACTTTTCGGCGGCTTGCCCATGAAGGTAAGTTGCCAGGAGTCCGGAAAGCAAGCTGGTAAAGGGTTCGTTAACGACCTTTAAAGTTAATTAGCAAAATGAGGCAGGTAGGGAACTTATTTTTCCTTTCTTGCCTTTATTTATTTTTGAAGGTCACGCAAAATGATTGCGGTTGTGAAGTTTTTCCAAAATTAAGGGCTTTTTTAGCAAATAATCGATCTAACCCTTGAATTCTAAAGCATTAAACGCGAAAATAAGTTGAATAGCAGAAAAGAGGCTGAAAATGTGACGACCCAAATAGTAAACTTATTAGTGCGGCTTAGACGGACAACGTTAGGAAGAGCTTTACGGCGGACGCTTGTCGTGATCTTTCCCTTTGTTCTGGTTGGGACCTTTGCCAAGCTAATTGTCAGTACCCTATTAATGCCAGATAGTTTTTTATATTCAATTTTATTCTTAGATCGATGGGTTAATCCGGCGATCATTAAAACTTTAGCGAGTGGCTTTACGGTTCTGGGCACCGTTACCGTTGGGATGATTAGTTTATATGTTGCCTATGCAATGGCGATGTATACTGCAAAGCTTTATCAGCGGGATCCCCAGATGGCCGGGCTAGCAGGCTTAACGGTTATGTTGATGTTGGCCTATCGGGTTTCGCAGAATAATCGCGCCAACCTCGATTGGATGATAACTTCGTACGGAAATTTGTTTTTCGCCCTTGTCGTTGGTTATTTAGTCGGGCAAAGCTTTCGGTGGCTGGGAAAGCCGCGATACCAATCCACTAATAAGCATCTGGATGCAGTTTTTGAACGGACCTATGGGGCTTTTAAACCGATGCTCCTCGTCTTTGGCGTGAGTCTAATTATTAGCATTCTATTGAACTTAGCTTCATATTATAGTCTTCTCTCGCAGTTGTATGGGTCCTTACAGGCCATTGATAACGGAAACCAACCAGTTTGGCTTAAACTCTTGGTTATTCTTTTAAGTACCGGTTTAAATTGGCTAGGGTTAAGCGGGCCGTACTATAACGGTGATCTGGTGCTTGATAGTAGCCAAGCTTCGATTGACTTAACATATTTACTTACCCATCACGGTCATGGCGCAGTCCCGTATCCATATCTAACCTCGGTTTTGCAAAAATCCTTTGCTAACTTTGGCGGAACTAGTTTAACCTTAGCGTTGCTAATCGCCTTGATTTTTGTTACTAAACGCAAAAATTATCATCGCCTAATTCGGACCAATCTGATTCCGGTCCTTTTCAATGCTGACCATGGGTTTACAGTTGGTTTACCGGTTATCTTAAACCCGATCTACTTAATACCAGTGATTGGGCTCCCCTTTATCAATATTGCGATTGCTAGCTTAGGCATCGCTTGGCACTGGTATCCAACGCCTGTTTATCCAATTCCCCAAGGAACTCCGGGGATCTTATATGCCTTTTTTGGAACCAATGGGAATTGGGCAGCGCTGTTAATGACGATGGGGCTCTTAGTTCTTGACGTGATCTGTTATGTACCTTTCGTTAAACTGGCTCTCCGGGTAGACAATACGGTACAAAAACTGGACCAGGAGGCGGACTAAATGATACAACGACTAAATTCCCAACAAAAATTGACCTTAAAGTTAGTCTTGCTCGCAGTTGGCTTGATTATTATTTTAGCGATTCCTGGTTTTTTGATCATGCAGAGTTCAAATCAACAAATGGCTAAGCGACAACGGTCAATGCTCTCGCCGGTAATTATGATTCCCGGCTCATCGGCCACTAAAGAACGGTTTAATCGGTTGGTGAACTTGTTAAATAAAGATACGAATCAAAAACATAGCCTGTTGAAAGTTGAAGTTTTTAATAACGGTAAAATTACCTACAGTGGTAAAATCAACCGTGGTGATCGCGAGCCATTTATCGTGGTAGGTTTTCAAAATAATCACGATGGTTACAGCAATATCAAGCAACAAGCAAAGATGTTTAACCAGGCCTTTGAACAACTGAGTGAGGAATATCAGTTTAATAATTTTAAAGCCTTTGGGCATTCAAACGGGGGGCTAATTTGGACGCAATGGTTAGAAAATTACTATCAAGATTATCGTGATAGCATTACCATTAAATCCCTAATGACCGTTGCGTCACCCTTTAACTTTGAAGAAACTTCTACGAGAAATAAAACCCAGATGTTTACCGATTTTGTTAAGTATCGCGACCAAATTCCAAGTAGTTTGAATGTCATTGCAGTCGTTGGAAATGAAGATTCCTATACATCGGATGGCCTCGTTCCGGCTAATTCGGTCCTTGCGGGAAAGTATATCTACCAAAAACGGGTTAAAAACTATACTTCGATGACGGTTACTGGGGAACAAGCGCAACACTCAAACTTACCGCAAAACCAGCAAATTGTGAAACTAATTGAACAATACTTGCTTGACTCGACGAAGCAACGTCGGCAACCGGAAGCGAGGACCACCGGACAAAATTAGTAAATGAAAAATTGGATAGTTAGCCGGAGTTACTGAGTAACCTTCGGATATGACAAAGAGACCGGGAAGAAACAAGCGCTTCTTCCCGGTCTCTTTATGATTAAAGATTTTCGTCAGTATTAAAGTTAAGTGCGCAGTAATCAGTCATCTTGGTGATTAGTTGAAGGCTTAACTGCTTATAGGCGTTTAAAACGTCAGTGGCAAAATCGTTACTTTGGCGGGTGAGATAGGCCGTCCGTTTTGCTGCCGGCAGATCCTGACTTGCTTGGTCGGCTTCATTAACCATTTGGGTTGCTTTAATCCGCATTTCCTTTTGCACATCCCGCAAATCTGGTAAAAAGTCATGGAGGTGACTATCAACTAAAACGCTCGCATGCTTAAAAATCCAGTAAGCTGAATTGAGCTGGGCGGGTAACTTTCCCCGTTTGTAGGCAGCCAAGGTCGTGGTTAGGTCAGCAAAGAAGGGTACAAAGGTACTTTGATTGGCAACACCCATTGCTAACCAGTGCAGATTATTGCCGTTTGGCCGATTTGTTTGTAGGACGTGCGACTCTTGGGTTTTGGCTAAACTAATTGGCCGATAGCGGTGCTTTTCTTCTTCACTTCCAGTTCCAATGGGGTCGTATGGGGTACCTTGGAAGTGACTAGCGAGGTAATTTTGGGCGTCAATGACCGATAACTTACGTTCTGGCCTCATCAAGAATGGCAAATCCTGGCTTTCGGGTGTTTCGAGTACGGCTGCCTTCGGACTAAACATTTGATGGCCATACCAAACCCGAGGGGTGGAATAAATCGCATCTGACCGATCATGAGTACCAAAAATTTCGCGGAAATTGAAACCATCATCAGCGGGATTTAACTGGTTTTTGGTTACAAATGCTTGAATTTGGGGATGGAACATGAAATTATCGGGATCATCAAAGTTAATTTCTTGAATCGCCAATTGGTTACCTACCACCGCATAAGCATCATCTGGAATTCGTTGGGCCACCCAGTAATGGCCAGCCGCAGACTCAAAGTACCAGGCTTCGTCGTCGTCGGCAAAGAGAACCCCGTTAGTTTCACCGGTCCCGTATTTAGCAATTAAATCCCCCAGGCGTTGCACGCCTTCACGGGCCGTTTTAACAAAGGGGAGGACTACCGTTACCATGGCTTCCTCATTTAAGCCGTCCTTAACTAAGGGGTCAAAGCCCAGCACGCGCTCATTGGTATAAGCACTTTCGGTTGCACTCATTGCAACGTGGTATTCGTTAATGCCGGCTTCTTCAAAGAGGCCATACTTATCGGTCCATTCAGGGGTGGCGGTGTATTTGAAACTGTCAGTTGGCAAATCCAGACTCAGGCCGGTTTCCTTGGAAACAAAGTGATCACCAACTTTGCCCCGTTCGTGAACGACGAAGTGCTTTGGCCAGGCAGCCTTAGCGTCTTCATTTCGCCCAATCATTATGGTGCCATCAATTGAAGCTTGTTTACCGATTAAGATACTCGTACAAGCAGATAATTTTTTTTGCATCTCCACACTCCTCCAAAAAAGTTTTGTTACTTTAATTGTAGCTTATTTTGAAAGTTTAAGAAAATTTATTTTCTCCAGAGTTTACAACTGGTATTTTTTTTGAACTTGCGGTAATCTATGTAAATGAAAATTTTCACAGGAGGGTAGTATGACTCAACTTTCAATGTTTATTGTTGTTTTAGCCGCCTTAGTGATTCCGATTATGATGGCCCGGTTTAAAGTCACCAGTGTGCCGACGGCCGTCGCGGAAATTGTGGTCGGGATTATCTTGGGAAAAACAGGCTTTAATTTAGTTCAGCAAAATAGCACCCTGAGCTTACTTTCGGAAATGGGGGTTATTTTGCTGATGTTCTTATCGGGGATGGAAATTGATTTTAGTTTGTTTAAAGCCAAGCCGAGTGAAGATGATAACCAGGCGTCACCGGTTAAATTAGCTTCTTTGGCCTTTGCGGGAATTTTAGTGGTTGCTACCATTTTAAGTTACGCCCTTAAATATACCGGTCTCTTCCCGGACCCGCTCTTAGCAATTATTCTTTTCTCCACGATTGCTTTAGGGGTGGTAATTGCCACTTTGAAAGAAAAAGAAATCCTCAGTAAGCCAATGGGCCAAACGATTCTCTTAACGGCAGTGCTTGGGGAAGTAGTACCAATGTTTGGCTTGACGGTTTATGCCACTTTAAACGGTGGTAACGCTAGTCGCCTTTGGCTCTTAGTTTTGCTGTTTTTAGCTGCCATTGTACTACTTTATCGTTTTAAACAGCCGTTTATTTGGTTTAACAAAATTACCAAGGCAACGACCCAGCTCGACATTCGATTAGCCTTCTTTTTGATTTTCACCTTAGTAATTATTGCCGAACAGGTTGGCGCAGAAACAATTTTAGGAAGCTTCTTAGCCGGGATGGTGATGAAACTCCTTGAGCCGCACGAGTCAACGGCTGAAAAGTTAACATCAATTGGATATGGTTTCTTTATTCCGATCTTCTTTATCATGACTGGGGTTAAGTTAAACCTGCGCGAATTATTCGCAAATCCGCAAGCCCTAATGTTAATTCCAATTTTGGTAGCCTGCTTCTTCATTGCTAAGCTCGTCCCAATTTTGGTATATCGGACGCGTTTTTCAAACCGGAACTCCATGGCGGGCGGTTTCCTAACTGCTACCACGATTACTTTAGTTTTACCATCCGTTCAGGTAACGCAAAGCCTACATGTGATCACTAATACCCAAGCAGGAGCTTTTATTTTAGCAGCGGTGCTGGTCTGCATTTTCGCTCCAATCATTTTCAATTCGGTTTATAAGCTTTCCAAGGAAGACTTAATCAAGCAACGGGTTGTTTTAATTGGCGCTAACATGATTACCGTGCCGATTGCGCAACAACTTTCCAATGAATGGTACGAAGTTCATGTGGTTACCACAGTGGAAAAGAATTACAAAACCTACAATAGTGAAGTGAAAAATCTGGTTCTCTTACCAGAAATTTCCAAAGAGAGCTTAACCAAGGCGGGATTAAATGACGTCGATATTTTAGCAGCCTGTTACCTTGATGATGAGCAAAACTATGAGTTTGCTCAAGCGGCCCTCCAAAGTGGAATCAAACGGATTATTGCCTTTCAAAATAGTCGCGCGGTTAATAATGAACGCATGGATCAATTAGTGGCCCAAGGGGTTGAGATCTTTAACGCCTTTAACGTCGAAACTAGTGTCTTGCGGGCCTTGATTGAATCACCATCGGTAATGCAAATGTTAACTGGTACCGAAACTGGCCTTTATGAAGTTCGCGTGGTCAATCATCGGTTTACGGGCCGGCAACTGATGGAGCTACCATTTATTGATAAGATTACGGTTAGCCGGATTCGTCGGCGGAATCATTGGATTGATCCGCACGGAACGACAGTCTTGGAATACAATGACCGCCTGATTTTCACAGGTAAAAAAGAGGATGTTAACACCATTCGTCAACAGCTGCGGAAAGCTAATTAGCCCTGCAGTGCAGGTTAATATTAAGTATGGTAAAATATCTTTACTAGCAAAAGGAGGGTACAAAGATGCCATTAGTACACATTGAATTACTTGAAGGCCGGACTCCCGAACAACTTAAGGGACTTGTTGAAGACGTTACGGCAGCAATTGCTAAAAACGCTAACGTTCCAGCAGAACGGATTCACATTGTTTTAAGTGAAATGAAGCATGATCATTACGCAGTTGGGGGTAAGCTAACCAGCGAAAAGTAACCCCGCTTTAACCCTCCTTGGTCGTTTGGCTACGGAGGGTTTTCTTATTATTCAGAAACGATGGTCAAAAGCCATGGCCAGCGAGGATAATCTAGATGATAGATTATTTGATCCTTCGCAGACCAGAGCTGCTTCAGACCGCTTTTCGAAAGGATGTTAAACGTGAGTGAAGAACAATATGTAATGGCGATTGACGAAGGCACCACTAGTGCCCGGGCAATGATCTTTGACCATGCTGGTCAAGTGGTAGCAATCGCCCAACGCGAATTTCCCCAATACTTTCCGCAACCTGGCTGGGTCGAACACGATGCCTTAGAAATTTGGGATGCCGTTCAGGCAGTAATTGCGGACGTCATGATTAAAGCCCAGATTCAACCGTATAAGATTGCTGCGATTGGCATTACTAACCAACGGGAAACAACGGTGATTTGGGATAAACATACGGGAAAACCAATTCATAAGGCGATTGTTTGGCAATCTAAGCAAACGGCCCCACTTGCCGAAGCCCTGGTTAAAGAGGGCTTAACTCATGAAATTCACCAAAAGACGGGCTTAGTAATTGACTCCTATTTTTCAGCAACTAAGATCAAATGGCTCTTAGATCATGTGCCGGGTGCCCGAAAAAAAGCAGCGAACGGCGATCTCCTTTTCGGCACGATTGATACCTGGCTCTTATGGAACCTAACCAGTCACCGAGTCCACGCTACCGATGTTTCTAACGCTTCGCGGACGATGCTGTTTAATATTCACACTTTAGACTGGGATCAATCAATTTTAGATCAACTCGACATTCCCCGGGCGATGTTGCCAACGGTTAAGCCATCATCCTCAATTTTTGGTTATACCAATGATTACCATTTCTACGGAGTACAAGTACCGATTGCGGGGATGGCTGGGGATCAACAAGCGGCGCTCTTTGGTCAAGCAGCCTTCGAAAAAGGTAGTGTCAAAAATACTTATGGCACCGGGGCCTTTATCGTGATGAACACCGGAGAAAAACCGGTGCTTTCCAAGAATGGTCTCTTAACCACGGTGGCCTATGGCCTAGATGGAAAAGTTAACTATGCTTTAGAAGGGAGTATTTTTGTGGCTGGTTCGGCCATCCAGTGGCTTCGGGATGGGCTTGAATTCTTTAAATCGGCTAGCGAATCTGAAAAGATGGCCGTTGATGCGAAAACGACCGGTGGGGTATACGTAGTCCCATCCTTTACGGGGCTTGGCGCACCGTATTGGGATCAAGAAGTTCGGGGAGCAATGTTTGGCTTAACCCGTGGAAGTAACCGGGGGAACATTATTCGGGCCACCTTACAGGCAATTGCTTACCAAACCAAGGACGTTGTAGAGACAATGGTCAAGGATACGGGGCTGACTTTAACCCATTTAGCAGTTGATGGCGGTGCCAGTCGGAATAATTACCTCATGCAATTCCAAGCTAATCTTCTCCAAACTCCAGTTGTCCGGGCCGCCATTGAAGAAACCACGGCCCTTGGGGCAGCCTACTTGGCCGGATTAGCGGTTGGCTTTTGGAATGATCAAGCGGAACTAGCCCGCTTGAGTAAATTAGGGGAACACTTCCAGCCAACGATGCCAGCTCAAAAGGCAAAGCAATTATATCAAGGCTGGCAACGGGCAATTAAAGCGGCGCAGCTATTTAGTCATGAGTAATTTAAAAGAGGACCAAATGATGAAGGAAAAAACAGTTTTTCACGTTAACGGTTATTTAGGTTTAATGCTTGCCCTGGTCCTGTTAGGGATTGGGGGGTGGTTCATATATTTACAAAGGATGGTCTTAGGAATCCTCTTGATCCTGTTAGGGTTACTGACGGGGTCTTCATTAACGGTTATCCAACCTAATACAGCTAAGGTAATAACCTTTTTTGGTAATTACCTTGGGACAATCCGGGATGCTGGTCTATTTTTAACGGTCCCATTAACTAACAAGGATACCATTTCCTTACGGGTACGTAATTTTAACAGTCAGGTTTTAAAAGTTAATGATCTGAAAGGAAATCCCGTCGAAATTGCCGCGGTCATCGTTTTTAAAGTCGTTGATACGGCCCAGGCCTTATTTGCAGTTGATGATTACGAAGAATTTGTCGAAATTCAATCTGAATCAGCGATCCGGCATGTCGCGAGTGAATATCCTTACGATACCTTTGAAGATGAAGGAGCTTTAACCTTGCGGGGAAATGCAACTGAAGTATCGGCGAAGCTAACTCAAGAACTTCAAGCACGCCTACAAGTTGCCGGAGTTGAGGTCATGGAAACGCGGTTAACTCATTTAGCTTATGCCACTGAAATTGCTTCGGCAATGCTCCAAAAGCAACAATCAGCCGCGATCCTAGCCGCCCGGCAAACGATAGTTGATGGGGCGGTATCAATTGTTGAAGATGCAGTTGAACGGTTGACAAAAGAGCTAGATTTAAATTTGTCAGATGCAGATCGGCTCGCTATCATCAATAATATCCTGGTCGCAATTATTAGCGAACGCGGAACACAACCGGTAATTGAAACAGGACAGCAAAAATAAAAATGATCAAGCGGGGTGAAAGACATCACTCCGCTTTTTTTGTTGCAATTGTGAATGTCACATATTTACTTTAACTAAAACCAAAAAATAAAAACTACCAACAATAGTCAGTAGTAGTTTCATCAGTTTCCTTGCTCCGATTTGTTTTCCTGCCGATGATGGACAATTAATTGGCGCAGACAAATAAGAACAACGACAAACATAACAGCCATGACAATGCGCTTAAAGCTCCCCTTCATAATGGCGTCACCACCAAAGGCATATAGAAAAGAAGTCGGTAACATCCCAACTGCCACCATTAATAGGAATTGGGAGGTTTTGATCTTTAGCTGCGTACAGGAATAATTAACCATGATACTTGGAATTACGGGAACCATATAGCCAAGCGTTAATCCCAATAAGGGGTGTTCATGGTGCATTAAGCGGTCCAAAATCTGATTCTCTTTAAAGCGCTTTGAAAAATTAAGCCGATTAATTAGTACATAAGTTGAGCAGTTTCCTAAGATATTTGCCAGCCAATTAATTAAAAAGCCAACCACGGGGCCGTAACAAAGGCCGGTAAAAATGCAAATTACTGAATTTGAAGCTCCCGGAATCGCATTTAAAAGCGCAATCACAATTATCAAAAAAAGCATATCTTTTATACCGTGCGCGCGAATTAACTTAATTAATAGCGCCCGGTTATGCGGATTATAATGAAGCAAGAGCTTTATTTCAGGCATGAAGTCCCAAATTAAGAGTGCTAAAAAGATGATGATGACGATCGTCGCCAGCCCGATTAGGAGCCATTTGTGGTCATTTTTCTTCATTTAACGATGCCTCCAATGGTTTCAAAGAGGTTGGTTAGCTTTTCACGTAGCTTCGAATCATGAGCATAGATGTAAGTGCCTAAAACCCCCCGTTTTAAAATGACGTTTAAAGCATTCCGGACCATTAAGTCCTTCAGATGTTCAATTTCAATTGGGTCAGTCAGATCTTTGCGCCGTTTAAAAGCTTCGGTATCGGTGTACTTTGATAAATCAACCTTAAGCTGGTTTGTTTCCGGATCTAAATAGAAAATCGGACCGATAATAATCCCCGCATAATTAAGATCAAATCCTTGGCAAGTGTAGATTGAACCAACCTCATCAATTGTTTTTGGAATTTCTGCCCAGGGGGTTTGGGTAAAATTGTATTGATCCCAGGGCATTTTAAATTTTCCTTCGCGGATATAGTGTTTACCGCCATCCAAAATCGATGGGTAGCCTGAAGTTGATAAAATCCGGGAAAGACCAACTTGCTGGTTCCGGTGGACGATTTGTTGCCGCATTGCTTCTGCATCATTGTAAACCCGAAAGTCGTATCCTTGGCGGGCATTTTCCGGAAGGGGATTAATATTGCCGTCAGAAAAGTCGTCAAGCCAGGTTACTAATTCCTCAGGCGCTTGCATCCGGAATTGGTGATGGAGTTTAACAACCTGCGTTGCAAAAGGGGCAAGAAGCTTTTGCAGACGGGATCTCGTCCAAAGACTCTTCATGCGGAGCACTTGCCTGAAGTCAACCACGATTACTATGACCCGACTTCGTTTTAAAAGTTCAAGTAATTGATTTTCATGGTAAAAATTATTGTAATGATCAGGCTTAGATAGTAGTAAATGAGCTTCGTCGATTACGACGAGGTCAAGGTGACCATCTTGTTTATCTAACTGGTTAATCATTGTCGTTGGCCGTTGAAAATCTTTCTTTAAAAGATGGGGTTGTTCGCCGGCTAATTGTCGATAAACCTTTAGGACCTCAGGGTGGTTGACGAGAAAACGATTATTTGTCTGATAAAAAGGACTCTGCGGATTAGTCCGGGCCGCTACTTGCCACTGATTAAACAGGTGGGTCAGGACAACACTTTTGCCAGTGCCGGCTTCGCCTTCGATTATAAAAACACTCGCTTGCTTATCATTTAAATGCTTTTGGGCAAAATGATTAATCTGCTTTACTAATTGGGCTTGCTCTGCAGTAAGCGGAAGCTCGGGAGCAAGCTTTTCTGTTGTGGCATTGTTAATTGCCAATCTTGACGCCTCTTTCGTTTCGTTTTAGATTCAGTTTATCACATTGGAAAAAGATTTCGCTTTAATTCCGAGTTGTTGTAAAATAAAGATAGTTGATTTCACATGGGGTAAACCGTTTAGCGCGGAAATTAAAGGAGTAGGAAAAAATGAATCTGCACCCAGATTACTTATTAAACGAGATTAATGAACCAGCGGACCTAAAAGGACTAAGCCTTGATCAATTAAAGCAGTTAGCAACTGAAATGCGGCAATTAGTCTTGGAACGGGATAGCGCAATTGGGGGACACGTCGGTCCTAATTTGGGGATAATGGAAGTTACCTTGGCTTTTCATTACGTCTTCAATTCACCTCATGATAAAGTGATTTGGGATGTTTCCCACCTTTCATACCCACACAAAATGTTAACGGGGCGTAAACTTGGTTTCTTAGATCCTGACCATTATAAGGATGTTTCCGGTTATACTAACCCGGAAGAAAGTGATCATGATTTCTTTGAAATTGGTCATACCTCAACCTCGGTCGCCTTGGCCGTTGGCATGGCCCAAGCGCGGGATATGTTAGGAAAACATGAAAACCTGGTGGCCGTGATCGGGGACGGTTCCTTAAGTGGTGGACTTGCCTTTGAGGGTTTGAATAACGCGGCTAAGCTTCATTCAAATCTCATTATTGTGGTGAATGATAACCAAAATTCGATTGCTCCAAACCAAGGTGGGCTTTACCAAGGATTAGCGGAACTGCGGGCAACCAATGGTCAAAGTGAAAATAATATTTTTAAATTCATGGGATTGGATTATCGGTATGTGGCTAATGGTAATGACTTAGCGACGATGATTGAAACATTTAAAGATATTAAGGACATTGACCATCCAATCGTTCTTCACGTTGTTACGAAGAAAGGAGCCGGTTATGCACCGGCCGAGGCGGAACCGGAACGCTATCACTGGCGGGATCCATTTGACTTAAAGACAGGCAAAGATAAGCAAATCAAGCCTAAAGAAACCTACTCTGGAGCAGTCATTGATGAATTGATTCGCCAAGTTAAGGCCGGAACCCCAATTGCCGCCATTACCGCGGCAATCCCGGGGGTCTTTGATCTCCATCGGTTTGAAAAACAATTCCCGGATCATTACTTCGATGTTGGGATTGCTGAACAAGTATCTGTGACATCGGCGGTGGCAATGGCCCAAGCCGGAATTCGTCCCGTGGTCTTCGAAAATAGTACTTTCTTACAACGAGCTTATGATCAATTAGTTCATGATATGGCCCTCAATTCGGTTCCAGTCGTTATGATTGTCCGCAACGGAACGATTAGCAATGGCTCAGCAACTCACCAGGGTGATTTTGATATTTCTTACATCAGCAGTTTACCAAACGTTGAATACTTAGCACCAACCAGTGTTGAAGAAATGATTTCCATGCTTCGCTGGGCGATCCGGCAAACAGAGGTCCCGGTTGTGATCCGCCAACCGGAAAAGGCGCTCTTGCATCGGCCGGCTACCCAGGATGATTACAGCAACATCGATTACGAAATCGCTCATCAAGGAAGCGAAGTGGCCATCATGGCAGTTGGCGATTTCTGGGCCTTAGGTGAAGAAGTTATTACCCAATTAAAGCGAAAACTTAATATTGATGCCAGTTTAATTAACCCTAAGTCTTTAACAAATATTGACCGGGAAGACCTGCATTACCTTCAAGAGCGACACGACTTGGTTGTAACCTTGGAAGACAGTAATTTAAGTGGCGGCTTTGGTGAGATGATTGCCCGCTACTTTGGAGCTACCAACATTAAAACACTTAACTTCGGGGCGCCGCGAGAATTCGCCGATAATGTCCCAACTGAAGTTCTCGCTGAATGGTATCATCTCACGCCAGAGCAAATTGTTGATGATATCGAGCGGGTCTTGCATAGTATGTAGCCAAAAAAGCTGAATGTTTATTTAGTGCAACGCAAGATTGGCTAATCGGTTCAAGCTGAAGATTACGGCAAAAAACGCTTCTGAAAATTAAATTAGGAAAATCTAATTATTTTCTTGCGCTTAACAATTGATAGTGCTATTCTTAAAAATGTAAAAACGCAAAGGAGGAAGTTATAATGTTATTATTAAGTTTCAACTCACAAACTACCTCCACCTCAACCACAACAACAGTTGGCGGTTGAGGGATTTTGCGGTGGATTAAATTAAGAATTAAACCACGCCAGATCTTTCAACCATTTTATTAATGGCCTGAAAGATCTGGTTTTTTGTATCTAAGGAAAATGGAAATGAGGGATTAATAATGGACAAGAATGCGCCACAGTTAAAGCGATCGATGACGCCAGGCCAAATGGAAATGATTGCGATTGGCGGAACGATCGGATCAGGACTCTTTATGGGGGCAACTTCTACGATTAAATGGGCTGGACCATCAGTGTTGCTTGCTTATGCTTTTGTTGGGTTGGTCCTCTATGGAGTGATGCGGGCTCTGGGCGAATTAGTCTACTTAAAACCAGGAACGGGTTCGTTTGCCGATTATGGGGCTGAATATATTCACCCAGCAGCCGGATATGTCGTAAAGTGGAGTAATGTTTTTCAATTCATCATTGTTGGGATTTCCGATATTATTGCCATGAGTCAGTATTTAAACTACTGGTGGCCCAATTTACCAGACTGGATTTCAGGAATTGTCATGATTGTTATTTTGACCTTAGCAAACCTAGCTTCGGCCAAAGCATACGGGCGACTTGAATTCTGGTTTGCGATGATCAAGGTCGTTACGATCATCTTTATGATTATCATTGGTCTTCTCGTAATCACGGTCGGACTTGGGAATAACTGGCACCCAGTTGGTATTAGCAACCTCTGGACGCACGGCGGGTTCTTCCCTGGGGGATTAAAAGGCTTTGTCTTCTCAATGGCCGTAATTGCAGGTTCCTACCAAGGGGTTGAATTACTCGGGATTACGGCGGGGGAATCAGCCTCACCCCGGCATGCGATTATCAAGTCCGTTAAGTCCGTTATTTGGCGGATCCTCATCTTCTACATTGGTGCTATTTTCGTAATTGTTTCCATTTATCCATGGAACCAATTAAAAGCGGTTGGTTCACCATTTGTTGAAACCTTTACAAAGGTTGGGATTACGGGTGCAGCCGGCATTATTAACTTCGTTGTTTTAACGGCGGCTTTATCTGGGGCAAACTCTGGGATATACTCCGCTAGTCGGATGCTCTTTAAGCTCTCGGTTGATAAAGAAGTACCTGCTTTCTTTAGCCGTCTTTCCAAACACGTGGTGCCAAACGTTGCGATCTTAACGATTTCTTTTTGGATCCTCGTTGGATTTGTGGTTAACTTTATCTTAACGTCAATTAACTCAGCTTCTTCCAACCTATTCGTAATCGTTTACTCTTCAAGCGTTTTACCAGGGTTGGTACCTTGGTTCGTAATCTTACTTGCAGAATTAAATTACCGGAAGAATAACCCGCAAGATCTCGTTGACCATCCTTTCAAAGTTCCGTTTTTCCCTTACTACAACTACTTTGCCTTAGCATCATTAGTGGTAATTGTGCTCTTCATGTTTATTAATCCTGATACCCGGGTTTCAGTTTCCGTTGGGGTCATTTTCTTAGCAATTATCATCGCTTTGTTCTTCCTGCGGCACCGGAACGAGCTAAGACAATCAGCTGATTAATTTTTCCGCGAATAGACGTTCAAATGATTCCTTAATCATGGTAAAATGTAAGTATACCAACGGTTTTAGGGAGTTATAACATGAAACGAAAATTTCGTAAATTTTGGCATTGGCTCTTAGTTGCCGCAATTTTGTTCGTGGTAGCAAGTGCCTTTCAACGACCAGTAAGCAGTAGTCAAAATGGCAGTGCTGTTCAAACTACCCAATCAACTGATCAAAGTAATTCATTAAAGAGCGCTTTAAATCAATTTTTAAGTTATTGGCATCACTACTATCGGTCAAATAGTCGGGGTACTAATAGTACCTTAACGCCACCGAGCCAAAGTTTAGCGGCATCGGTTTTAACAACCAATGTCCGAAGTCAGTTAAGTGGTAATCTTGAATGGAATGGTTATGGGGCGTATATCGTCAATAATAATCAGACTAACCTGAATGCAAAGATTAGTAGTGCACCATATGCGGTTAATAAGCTCGATGCTCTCGGTCGGCCATGGCGTGGGGATGCTTGGTTAAACCGAACGACTCGCCAATATCAAAGTCGCGAGTCGACCGGCAACGGGGCAACTGAATGGCGCCCAGCCGGTTTCTTGCAAGCAACAAACTTAACTAATGGTCCTAGTCATGCTTATGATCGCGGACACTTATTAGGGTACGCCTTAGTCGGGGGGCTAAAATACTTTGATGCCTCCGAATCAAACCCAAAGAACATTGCTACACAAACTGCTTGGGCGAACGAAGCCCGCAGTTCAACCTCAACTGGACAGAACTACTACGAAGGTTTAGTGCGAAAAGCCTTAGACCAAGGTAAGCAAGTCCGTTACCGGGTAACTGATATTTACGATGGTAATGCGAAGGTCCCAGCGGGTGCGCATATTGAAGCAAAATCAAAGGATGGTAGTTTAGAATTTAACGTCTTCGTGCCTAATGTGCAGCGTAACATTTCCATTAATTACGCGACCGGAGCAGTCACTAAAACCAATTAAAACACTTAGCCGATCAGCGAGGTTGGGGAGAGACTCAAGTTTCTTCTCAACCTCGTTTTCATCTTCAAATGTTACTCAGTAACTACGGTAATCCTGTATCCAAACGGACTAATTATTTTTGTTTTTTGAAAATAGGTATTGCCTTAGAGTCGACTTCAAGGATTAGGATATAAATTGTTGAAAAGCTATCAACAATAAATGAGGTGAAAATGATGGAAGAAACCTTTTCATTAAACAATGGGGTAAAGATGCCAGAAGTTGGGTTAGGAACTTTTCGAATGTCAGCAAGTGTTGCCCAAAATGCTGTGGAAGCAGCTCTTGCAGATGGCTACCATTTAATTGACACTGCTGAAGCTTACTACAACGAAGACGGTATTAGTCAAGGAATTAAAAACGCTGGCATTAATCGTGAAGACTTATTTGTAAGTACAAAGCTTTGGACTACTTCTTACAATGATCCAGATGCCGTCGATAAGGCCCTTGATCGACTAGGTCTTGATTACATCGATTTGTTATTTCTTCATCAACCAACTGGTGACTGGAAAACGGCTTACCGGACATTAGAAAAGGCTTATAACGATGGCAAGATCAAGGCAATTGGTATTTCTAATTTTGATCGAAGGGCTTCATTATTGAAAGCGGTTATGGATTTTGCGGAAGTTAAGCCGCAAGTCCTGCAAGCTGAAGCCCACCCTTACTTCCCACAAACAGAAGCACGGGAAATCTTGAAGCCATATGGCACCCGTTTGATGGCTTGGTACCCACTTGGCTCCGGTGACCGTTCACTAATTAATGAACCCATCTTTGCTAAGTTGGCAGCAAAGTACGGTAAATCCAACGTTCAAATCATTCTTCGTTGGCACACTCAAATGGGATTTGTCGTGATTCCGGGTTCAACTAATCCCGCACACATTCATGATAACCATGATATCTTTGACTTTAAGTTAACGGATGAAGAAATGGCAGAAATTGCCAAGGTAAACAAGGACAAGCGTTATTATTAATCAAACTAACATGGAGGAATAACAATGAAATTAGCAATTTTAGCAGCAAACGGCCAAATCGCCCGCATTGTTGAAAATCGGATTCTTAACGAAGATCAATTTAAGAATGTTGAATTAACCTTATTCTTACGTAACAGCAGTCGACTTAACAACTTAGCTGATAATCCTCGGGTTACAATTATCGAAGGCGACTTAAATAACCCTGAAGACGTCGAAAAGGCGATTAAAGGTCAAGATATGGTCTTCAATGCCGTTATTGATCATGATGATGCTGGCCATAATCGTCCAACGCACAACATTATTAATGCAATGAAGAAGGATGGCGTAAATCGGTTGATCCTTACTAACTTACTTGGAATTTACGATGAGGTTCCTGGTGAATTCGGTAAGTGGAACCGTGATACTTGTTTCGGTGGAACTGTTCGGGATGACAATGCTGCCCTCGTATCAGACCGGTTGGCTGCCGAATCTGGATTAGACTACACTACGCTTCGTCTACCATGGCTTAATGACCGTGATGAAATTAAGTACACGATCACTCATAAAGATGATGAATTTGTTGGTGTATCTGGCTCGCGTCAAAGTATCGCTGATGTTGTTTTGAGGATTGTGGCAGACCCAACGTTTGGTAGCAATGATAGTTTAGGGATTGCTGACCCTGATACTCAAGGTAGTAACCGCCCCGTATACTAAAATTTATTAAATATCATAAAAGAACCTCCCATATCTCTGAAGGGCAATAGAAAAGTTAGCTTATTCAGATATTAAGGCATGATTTCGGTATTCAACCGGGATCATGCCTTTAGTTTTTAATTCTGCCCAGTTTTGGCAAGGTGGATAGCCAGCGGATGGGAATCCTCGACGACCTGGTGAGGATCATTTACTTCGATTACTGGTTTCAGTGCGCTTTGCCTTTCTTTATGTTAGTAGGGCAGTATGTCTTCCTCCTTCAGCACTGCAGCGAGTCTTTGGCCTAGCGTTAGGAGCAATGATGGGGATTCAACTGGGATCCTGGTTAGGAGTTGCGCTACCAACGATCTTCAGCGGTAGCGGCCAGGGATTATATGAATCGGTGCTGCCTTCGGAGTTGTTAATACCGTTCACCAAATTGGTGGAGTGGTGGGGTTATCCAGCGTTTCTGAAATGGCTACCAGAATTACCTCACCATCACGCGCATAAGTATGGATGGTTGTGTTAGCTGTTATTATGCTGATTACTGGTTTAAATATTTTGCGTGGATCGCATAAATAATGTGCTTGCCTTGAAGTCGACTTTAAGGTTTAGAATGCCAATATTGAGGATGGAGGGATATTTTTATGGAAACACGGATGTTAGGAAATGACTTAACAGTAACAGCATTTGCCTTGGTTGTATGGGATTTTCTCATGGATACGGAAAACCGACTGATGTTGATGAAGCTGTGAAAACAATCCGGGCTGCTTATGACATGGGTTATCGTTTCTTTGATACGGCTGAGATTTATCAAGGCACAAATCCTGATGGTTCAACCAATTATAATGAAGAATTAGTTGGCAAAGCACTCCATGATGTGCGAGACCAAGTCGTAATTGCTACTAAATTTGGGATTGCCGCTCATGAAGGGACTGGAATTAAAGTTGATTCAAGTCCGGAAACGATCCGCAAATCGGTTGAAGGTTCATTAAAGCGACTAAATACTGACCACATTGACCTTTACTACCAACACCGGATTGATCCCAATGTTGAACCAGAAACCGTGGCGCAGGTTATGCAAGAATTAATGGATGAAGGTAAGATAACTCACTGGGGTATTTCCGAAGCAAATGAAGATTACCTTCGTCGTGCCAATGCTGTCTGCAAGGTTACAGCTGTACAAAATCGTTATTCCATGATGTACCGAGAATACGAAGATCTTTTCCCGGTACTTGAAGAATTGAAGATTGGCTTAGTTGCATTTTCACCATTAGCAAACGGCTTATTAACCGGGCAAATTAAACAAAGCAGTTTCTCAGATAAGGATTTACGGAATAAGATACCACAATTTACCCCAGAAGCCTTAGCAAAGAACAAGGAATTATTAGCATTACTGGATAAGATAGCTGCAGATCATGATGCCACTCCAGCACAGATTTCTTTAGCATGGATGGTCAATAAGAAACCATACATTGTCCCAATTCCAGGTAGTCGGCACCTTAATCGGATAGAAGATAACTTGAAAGCCGCCCAAATTAAAATGACCGCTGAAGAAGTTGCCCAGATTGATCAGGCACTTGATGATGTGCCAATGTCAGAAGTCTTTAGTGGCACAAAGATTGAAAAGTAATTAGATGAATCAACCGAAGGGTAGTAAAAATTAATTACCCTTCGTTTTTTATTATTTTGCTACTTGCCTTAAAGTCGGCTATAAGGTCTATACTACCTACAATCTAAAATATAAATTTAGGAAGTGGGTAATTATGCGAATGCAGAAGCGATGGATTATTTCCATTTTAACAACCGTAGTTACAGTTTTAGCAATGGCTATTGGTTTTGGACAAGCTCAACAAGTTCGCGCTGCTTCAAATAATCGAACGTTGATTATTTACTTCTCAATGTCCGGAACAACGAAGGAAGCAGCTAAGCAAATTCAGCGTGATACCGGTGCTGATATTGTACGGTTAAAGCGTGCTAAAGCTTATCCCAAGGGGTACGACAATTACGCACGGGTAGCAGACCGTGAACGTCGCCAAAATATTCACCCAGCGATCAAGCGTAATATTCCTGACTTAAATCGATATGACACGATCCTAATTGGTTTTCCAACGTGGTGGCAACAACCGCCAATGGTAATTCACTCTTTATTCGATACTTATGATTTCCGTGGAAAAACGATTATTCCATTTACTACAAGTATGAGTACACCAATGAAGGCTTCAATGCCAACGATGCGGCGGTTAGCAAAGGATGATGGGGCAATCATTAAGTCAGGTTTCCGCTATGACAATAACAATGCCCAATTGCGGCGTTTCTTGCAACGTAATGGTCTTCTGAAGAACAATAACTAGAAAGTAGGGAAAACCAATGTTTGCGAGAATCTTAAAGATGGTATTGACCGTTGGAGGTGTTTTCGGACTGATGGTCTTATTTAATGCCAATCATGCTGAGGCGGCTTCGCGAACGGAAACGATCCGGTATCAGGCTGAATATCAAGGTCATCAATATAACAAGCAAGCTTTAGTGTACCTGCCAGCAAACTACACCACCGCTAAAAAGTATAATGTTGTCTATTTATTACATGGATCAACTGAAAGTAGTCAAGACTTCTTTCGTGATGGTCGCTTTAAGCAACTGCTTGATTGGTTGAACCAAAATGGTCGCCTAAAAGATACGATTGTAGTTTTTCCGACGTATTATCCAAGCAGAAAGTTCGTTACCGCGAATTATTATCGAGATAATCGCTTAAATCGGGCCTTTGCTCAAAATGAATTAGTAAATGACTTGGTCCCAGCAGTTGAAGGTCACTATCGCACCTATGCTGACGGAACAAGTAAAGCTCAATTAAGAAATTCCCGTGGTCATCGGGCCTTTGGGGGCTTTTCAATGGGGAGTATTACGACGTGGTATGTTTTTGAATATCAATTACCCTACTTTAGCAGTTTTCTCCCAATGGCTGGTGATAGTTGGACAATTGCTGATGATGGCGGATCAACTGCAAGTACGCGGACTGCACGACGACTCGCAAAAACAGTTCAGAATAATGCTAATTTGTCATTTAAGATCTTAGCGGGGGTGGGTGCCGACGATGACACTGCCGGATCGATGACCCCACAGATTAATGCCATGCATCGGTTACCAGAATTTAATCATCAAAATCTGAAGTACTATCAAGCCCCAAATGGAACACATAGTCCGCAAACAATTGCGCAAATTGTTAATCACTATGCGAACCAGATATTTAATTAAGGAAAGAAGGAGTTAAACCATGAAAAAATTTTGGCCAATAATTACTGTGATCGTAACGGTATTCGCTACTGTTACGGGCTTCGCTGTTACCGCTAATCGGAGCGTGCAAGCTGCTAGCAACAATCAAAAAGTATTAGTTGTTTACTTCTCACGTAAGCAAGGTGTCTATGGTGGTAGTTTGAAACGCGGAAATACTGCGCGGGTAGCTGATTTTATTCAACAAAAAACCAACGCTGATACTTATGAAATTGTACCCAAAAAATCTTATCCGAAAAGTTATGATCGGACTACCCAAGTTGCTAAGCGTGAACAAAATCAAAATGCGCGACCTGCAATTAAGGGTAAACTACCAGATGTAAGTAAATATGACACGGTCTTTATCGGTGGCCCAATTTGGTGGGGTGAATATCCAATGGTAGTGCGGACATTCCTTGACAAAGAAAGTGATTTAAATGGTAAAACGCTGATTCCGTTTACGACTAATGAAGGTTCTGGACTAGGAAATACGCGTCAAGTATTAAAAAAGCAATTCCCGAAGTCAACAGTTCGTCGTGGATTTACTGCTACTGGAAATACAGTTAAGAATAACCCTAACCGTGTTCGCAGACAGGTAAATAGTTGGTTAGATGATCTAGGTTATTAAGCAGGAGTGAAAATGAAAAGTAGTCGTCGAATCTACCTAGCTTTAACTTGGTTAGGACTAATAATTTCACCGTTTCCGCTAATTATGCTCTTAAATCGCGGTTTAATTGATACCCCAGGACACTTATTAACGTATGATCTAGGAATAGTTGCATATGTTTGGTGGTTAATGATTATCTTGATGGCGACACGCCCATATTGGTTAACCCAACGAATTGGGATGCCAGCCTTATATGCGATTCATGGAGCACTAGGGGTCATGGCTTTAGTCGCAGCAACAGTTCACCGTTTAACTTCTTTTTCAATGTTCCCGTTAATCAAACAAACGGGGAATATTGCTTGGTATCTAGAAATCTTTTTATTGGCCAATGCGGTTCTCTTTTTATCAGGATGGCTAGTTGATCGATTGCTTTTCTTGAAGCGCTTCAAAACCTGGATTGAGGGCCGTTTGCTAAATCATCAAGTAACAATGTGGATTCATCGACTCAACTTCGTTGTCATTGCTTTAATTTGGCTCCATGTTCACTTAATCCCTCGTTTGGGGATAGTTCCAGGTTTCCGCTTAACTTTTGATATCTATACTGGAGTAACTATTATTCTGTATTGTTGGTGGAAACTAAAAGTTAGCCGGTCTTATTCGACGGCGATAGTAAAGGAAAATATTTCCCTTGGATCTTCGATGCAAAAATTAACCTTACAATTCAAAGCAGGTAAGGAAAATTATCGAGCTGGTGATTTTTACTTTTTAGCTTTCAAAAGGGTAAAGGGAGTATCAAAAGAGCCACACCCATTTTCAGTTTCATCGGCACCACGAAATAATCCCCATGAAGTTAGTTTTATGATTCATCAATTAGGTGATTTTACCCGGCAAATAATAAAAGTTCCGGTTGGAGCAAAAGTAAAATTAGAAGGGCCGTTTGGGTTGTTTGATCGTGAAGTGCAAAATAGTGAGGTCCCGCTTATCTTATATGGACTTGGTTCCGGGGTAGCACCACTAATTAGCTTGGCCCAACAATACGCTGGGACTAAGCAACTTCACTTGATATGGTCAGGACCACAAATTAACAATCCTTCCTATCAAAAAATTCTGGGAGAACTGAAAAAGAAGGGCGTCAAAGTGGATGTCCAGATACATCGCTTTCTAGCTACAGATTTGATCCGAATTATTAGTAGTAATGAATTAAAACAGGGAAAGGTAATCATTGTTGGTTCTGCATCACGAATTTTAGATGTGCGGCGGCGACTACGTAAACTTGGCTTTAGTAAGGATCGCTTAATAGATGAGCGATTAACGCTATGATGAGCAAACGATTTGCTCAGGGGATGTAACCGACGATGTAAAGACCCCCGTTCGATTTTCCCCAAAAGGGTTATCAAGAAGGTCGTGCAGGAGTTCTGATGGCCTTAATTATGAAAATTTAAAAGGAGGAAGGAAATGATCGTAAATCAATTAATTGGAGTTGGTGTATTAATGTTATTGCTTTTTGTCATGATTACAGGTTCGCCAAATAGCCGTTAGGAAGTGATTAACATGACGCTTTTTAAACGCAAAGTAGAAATTACCGATCACATTGCTGGTCAACCAATTCAGGCACCGCAATTGGGAATGCCGGCGGTACAATGGCGAAATGGATATGGCATCCCCTCAGATGGCCAAGATACAAATAGTCAGAATAAGCCAACGCGACAATTAACGAAATCTGCGAAGGCGATCATTATTTACTTTTCTCGTTCTGGTAGTACAGAATTATTAGCGGCCAAGATTGCCAAAATTACTTCTGCGGATATTTTAGAAATAGTTGTCAAAGAACCGTATTCAGGTAAATATCAGCAAACGCTATCGCGGGCTAACTTTGAACGTCAAACTAAATCATACCCAGAATTGAAAATGTCAGTCCCTGATCTGAGCCAATATGATCGGGTTTATTTAGGCTTTCCAATTTGGGCAATGACATTGGCCCATCCAATGACCACCTTTCTCCTCGATTACGGGAGCCAATTAAATCACAAACAAATTATTTCTTTTATGTCTGAAGGTGGTTATGGACAAGGAAATAGTCTTCAACGAATAGAACAAATTCTTCGACAACAAGGGGTGCAAGCAACGGTCGATGACCAACCACTAGTTATAGATGGCAATAAAGTTGATCGTGCAAACGATCAAATTGAACGGTGGCTAAAGCGGATCAATTAACTTCTTGACTTAAAGTCAACTAGAGGGTTTATAGTGGTGTCAAACTTAAATAAGGGAGAAAAATAATGTCAAAAGTATTAATCGCAACTTATTCATGGTCAGGTAAGACGAAAAGCGTTGCCCAAGAATTGGTTCAAATGTTAGATCACGTTGATACGTATGAAATTGAAGTCCCTGCTGATACCTTTGACCATGATATGTATCAAACCGATGAAATTGCTACTGCTCAAATTAAGCATAACCAATATCCAGAATTAATTAATGAGATTCCGAATGTTGATCAATATGATTTAATCTTAGTTGGCAGTCCTGTATGGCGAGGAGCACCAGCAACACCCGTCCACACTTTTCTTGAAAAAATTCAAAATTATTCTGGGAAGGTCGCATCTTTTTATACGGATGCCGGAATGGCAAATGGATATGAAGAAACCTTTAAACAATGGGCAGGTAAATTAAACGTATTACCAGCCCATGAAGGATCGAATAATTTAACAGGATGGCTTAGGAAATTAAACTAGCGGGGTAGGGTAATGAACATTCAACAAGTAGCGAAGAAAGTATCACTTTCTACCGATACAATTCGCCGTTGGGAACGTCTCGGAATGATTCCACCAATTACACGAAATAGTGATGGATTGAGAACCTTTACTGACGAAGATATTCGATGGGTAGAACACGCTAAATTACTAAATATGATGAATGTTTCTTCTGATTTTCAAATTGAGTATGTCAAGTTAGCGATGTTAGGTAACAAAGCTATTCCAGCTCGTCTATCTTTACTGCAAGAACAATTAGATCAATTAAAAGAAGACCATCAACGCTTAACTGATCAAATTAATGAAATGGAAAAGACGGTTGAAAAATAAGAACTCGCCTAACATGTTACACTAGAGAGAAGTTTTAGGAGGAAACGAGATGAACATTAAAGAAGTAAGTGAGCGTTTAAAGATTCCAAAAGAGACATTGCGTTATTGGGAAAATAATGGTTTAATTCCCAAAGTCACTCGTAATAGTAGTGGTTATCGGGACTATACTGAAAACGAAATTAAGTGGGCGCTTTTTATTAAAGCAATGCGAAGTGCAGGAATGTCGGTCGAGTCCTTAATTGAATTTGTTGACCTCTATAATGCACATCGGGGTAGTCAGGAGGCACAAAAATCTTTAGTAAAAGAGCAATATGAAATCTTACTGGCTAAGCGAAATGAACTTGATAAGACCCTTAATTATTTGTCATACAAGTTAGATCACTTTGAAGATCATGTCATGCCTTTCTTAGAGGAAGAAGAATACTATGAACTAAGAAAAGAGCAGATGCTTGATGACAATAACCAAGATGAATAAAATGTAAATCGAGGATGTGTGGAAGCTGGGAAAAAATGCACGTTTCTTCCCGGCCTCCTTTCCTACGATTAGTCAAGCGAAAAGTTATCGAAAATTAGTGTACACTAAACAAACCTGATCTAAATAAGAATTTAAAAATCAGGAAAAAGTGATATATTAAAGAAGAGGGTTAATCCTCAACTAAGGGCCTTAAGCCCTGATACCGATAACGGTATCGATCATGGTGCTTGACAATGGCTAAGAGGCATTTTAGGGTCTTATCCATACAAGCTACCATTGCGATCTTATTCAGTTTTGGATAAGGTCGTTTTTCTTTTTTTCCTAGTTGGGTGCAATGGGGATTAATATGTATAACGAATGGTACAGTGTGAAGCCTATCGGGAAGGGTACTCTATGGGCAACACTCAATGTTCTCTTTTTTCCTCACTTTTTCCATATACGACCAATATTGTGGCGGAGCACTATAATAGCCAAGGAGCCTAGGTGTTTTACGGGGTTATCGAGTTGCGAATCGCTCTTTCTAATCTGAATATGTACGCTTCAGTGGCGAAAATTGATTCTCAAATGACCTTAGGCAAAGTGGATTAAAATCCGGGACCGATCTTGGATTTTTTGATCTGGCGATTAAAGTGATCGGCTTGGTGCTTGCAGCTACGATTTATCCACCAGTAATGTTATATTTGGTTTTAGTTAGTTATTACTGTTAGTTATTCCTAACCAAATTAATCATGACCAATTAAATCGGAGAAATTAAATGTTTCAACAAATGAAATACTTTATTGCAGTTGTTGATGAGCATAGCTTTACTCTAGCTGCAGAAAAATGTAATATCTCACAGTCAGCAATTTCGCAACAAATTAAAGAATTAAATCAGACTATCGGGACCCCTTTACTAGAACGTCAAGGGCGGAGTTTCGAATTAACGCCAGCAGGGAAATACTTTTATCGGCAGGCTCTGACAATAGTGAATCAAGTCGAACAGGCTTTAAAAAACACTCGGCAAATAGCCAATAATGAACAGAATGAATATATTCTAAAACTCGGTTATCTGCAAATGTTTGGAACAACAGAATTTTTAAGGGCAGTGACAGTTTTTACTGAACAGTATCCTGAAGTAAAAGTAAATATTACGAGCGGTCAGCATGACCAGTTATTCAAGCTATTACGTGAGGATCGAATTGACTTGGATTTTTCTGACCAACGCCGGGCACTATCTGATGAATATAATAATGAGTTTCTTACTAAGGCCCCGTTGATGGTTAATATTGCTAAAGGAATTCTTAAATTAAATGATTATCAAGTAACAACTGACCAATTGAAGAATATTTCTTGTGTTTTGGTAGCGCCTGATGCTAGTGAAGAGCAGTATTGTCGGGATGTTTTAGGAATTAAAAGTGAATTTTTAAATGCTAAAACTATTGATGAGGCCCGGATTATGATTGCTTCACGTCAGGGATACATGGTGGCAAATGAACGAACAATTCAAGAAATAAAAAACGACAATACTCAATCTCGATACCTTTATAACGGTCGGACCCAACTTTTTCAAAACTATTACGCTTACTGGAAAAAAGATAACTCAGGCTATTATATTGAGGCATTTGCTGACATTTTGAAGCAACAATTTTAATATATAAGTTTTACTTATAGAATGGATTGGAGATAGAAATTGGTTCCTCTACTAGTTCTTACTACAATAAGAATTGTTAAATAGTTGATGGAATGGAGGAATTAATAATGAGTAAAACATGGCTAATTACAGGGATTTCAAGTGGATTTGGAATGGCGTTGGCCCATCAACTTCTGGAACAGGGTGAAATAGTGATTGGAACTGTTCGGAAAGAAAATGCTAAAGTTAAAGAACTAGAAGCTAAGTTCCCTAATACCTTAGACGTTCAACACTTAGATGTTACCAATGTTAGCGAAATTCGTTCTGTAGTTGAAAATACCGTCGAAAATCATAATAAAATTGATGTATTAATTAATAATGCTGGTTATGGACTTTTTGGTGCTGCTGAAGAATTAAGTGATGGTGATATCGATCAGATCATGGCAACTAACTTAACTGGCTCTATTCAAATGATTAGAGCCGTCTTACCTTACATGCGTACACAAAAGAGTGGCCGGATTATTCAAATCTCATCTTACGGTGGTCAAGTTGCTTATCCAGGAAATTCGATGTATCATGCTACTAAATTTGGAATTGAAGGCTTTTGTGAGTCTGTTGCGCAAGAAGTTGCCCCATTTAATATTAAAGTTTCAATCATTGAACCTGGTGGTGCGCGGACAGAATTTCGTTACGGGAGTGCCCACGTTACCAACTTAATGCCTGAGTATGATAATACGCCAACTCATGCATTTTTGAAGATGCTCGATCCTGCTAATGGATTGGCACCTGGTGATCCTGAAAAAATGGCTACTCGGATTATTGAAGTTGCTAATAGTGACAAAGCACCGCTTCATGTTGTCCTCGGGTCGCAAGCTTTATCCGCTACTATTGATCGCTTAACGGAACGCTTAAATGAATACAAAGGCGAGACAGAAATTGCTGCTTCTACTGATGTAGAGAATTAGATTATATTTAAAATGAGAGTGGAAAACGACCATGTCGAAAGGTTATTTTCTACTCTCATTTTTGCTGTTTTGATAAGTTTTACTGATCAATCCGATAGGTAATCCGAATAGTTTTTTGGTATTGAAGAACTTAGAATTAAGACAATTAAGGAAAACAAACATCATTAAAATTGGAGAGGATGGACTAAGATGACAATCAATGAAAATGCACGGAAATACCATGAAAAAATGTTTCCAGGTTATAAATCTGATTTTTTGCGAACTGATCCGGAATTTATTGAACGTTTTGATAATTTTGCGTTTGATGAGGTTGTAAATAATGATGATTTAGATGACCATACTCGTTTTATTACAATTTTAGCTAATCTAATCGGATGTCAAGGAATTGATGAGTTTAAAGCGATGATTCCGGCTGCGCTCAATTTTGGTGTAAAACCAGTAGAGATTAAGGAAATTATTTACCAAGCAGTTGCTTATTTAGGAATTGGTCGTGTTTTTCCGTTCTTGAAAGAAACAAATAAAGTTTTTGAAGATCAAGGAATCAAATTACCATTAGAAAAACAGGCTAAAACTACTACTGAAAATCGATTGGAAGCAGGAAGGAAAACCCAAGTAGATATATTCGGAGAAGGAATGAAGGATTTTTGGAAGTCAGGAGCACCAGAAAGTAAACATATTAATTATTGGTTAACAGATAATTGTTTTGGTGATTACTACACAAGAAAAGGTCTCACTTATGCAGAAAGGGAAATGATTACCTTTTGCTTTTTAGCTGCGCAGGGAGGAGTTGAGCCACAATTGATTTCACATGCTAAGGCGAATATTCGTAATGGTAATGATCGAGAATTTTTAATCAAGGTTATCTCACAAAATATTCCATATATTGGTTACCCTCGTAGTCTTAACGCTTTGCGCTGTTTAAATCAAGCAGTTGCGGAGTTAGAAAGCAGTGATAAAGATGATTGATCGTGATGAAATTATTTCCTTATATCGACAAGAGAGCGAAGCGATGGTCAATAAAGATATTCTTAAATTAAATGAGATTTTAGCACCGACGATGACTCTTCAACACATGACAGGGTATGTTCAGCCAAAGCTAGAATGGATCGATCAAATCCAAAACGGTGAAATAAAATATTACTCATCAATTGAAGAAAATATTAAAGATATTATCATTGGTGGTGATAAAGCAAGCCTTGTTGGTCAAAGTAGGGTTAAGGCGAGTGTGTGGGGCAGCAGAACGGCTACTTGGTCTCTTGAGATGAAGATGAAATTTATCAAAAATAATGGTAGATGGATTATTGCTAAGCAAATAGCGAGTACATATTAGAAAGAATGGATGATTGATGAGAATGTTTTAATTATTGGGGCAACCGGAGATTTAGGTATTGCCGCAACTCAAGCATTTCTAACTAATGGTGATGATAAATTAACATTGTTTGCTCGCTCTGCTAATCGAATCAGTATTCAAGATGGGAGTTGTGAGTCAGTATTTGTGGGCGATGTAATGAGTGATCAAGATTTAGATAAAGCACTTCAGGGACAAGATGCAGTGTTTGCAGTCTTGAGTGGAAACCTTGGAATTTATGCGGATGAGATTGTGCAGGCTATGGAACGAAATGGTGCTTTGCGGCTAGTATTTATTACTTTGATGGGTATTTATAATGAAATTCCAGCCTCGATTCGCGAAAGGGTCGGAATCAATACGCCAAATTGAAAAGGGCCTTGCCTTGTAGTCGACTCGAAGGTTTATATTGTAGTTACTGTTAAATCAGATAAATGGTAAAGGAGCAGATATAGATGAAAGCAGCTGTATTTATGGAACCGGGCAAGATGGAAGTTCATGAAGTAGATAAGCCAACGATTCAAAAGCCGACTGATGCGATTTTAAAGATTGTGCGGGCGTGTGTGTGTGGTTCTGATCTTTGGTGGTACCGCGGCATCGCCAATCGTGAACATGGCTCATTGGTTGGTCACGAAGCAATTGCAATTGTTGAAGAAGTTGGTGCTGACGTTAAAGATGTTAAACCCGGTGATTTTGTCATTGCACCATTTACCCACGGTTGCGGTCACTGTGCGGCTTGTTTAGCAGGCTTTGATGGTAATTGTATGAATCAAGAAGCCGGTGGCAATGGTGGCTATCAAGGTGAATACCTTCGTTTTACTAATGCTAATTGGGCATTGGTAAAAATTCCTGGCCAGCCATCCGACTACACAGATGAACAATTAAACGACCTCTTAACTTTAGCTGATGTAATGGCAACTGGTTACCACGCTGCCACAAGTGCTGAAGTTAAGGGCGGCGATACTGTTGCGGTTATCGGTGATGGTGCGGTTGGCCTTTGTGGGGTAATTGGAGCTAAATTACGTGGAGCTAAGCGAATTATTTCCTTGAGCCATCACGAAGATCGGGCAAAACTTGCAAAAGAATTTGGCGCGACTGATATTGTGGCTGAACGTGGCGACGATGCAGTTAAAAAGGTTCTTGAGTTGACTGATGGCAATGGGGTTGACGCTGTGCTCGAATGTGTTGGTGCTGTATCTGCGATTGAACAAGCTGGTAAGTTAGCGCGTCCGGGTGCAATTATTGGGCGAGTTGGTGTTCCCCAAACCGAACCATCATCAAATACTCTCTTCTGGAAGAATATTGGCCTTCGTGGTGGAATTGCTTCGGTAACCACATACGATCGTCATGTCCTTCTTGATGCAGTATTAAAGGGTGATATTCACCCTGGAAAAGTCTTCACTAAGCGTTTCAGTCTTGATGAAATTCAAAAGGCATACGAAGCAATGGATCAGCGTAAAGCAATTAAGTCATTAGTAATCGTAAGCGAGTAAATCACTAAAGCCTGAGGCCGGTAAATGGCTCAGGCTTTTTGCGGTTTAAAGACCAATTTTCACCGAGGGTGGGAAGAAACAGAAGATTCATCCAATCCTCATTGTGTGGTAATCTTACTCATCAGGCTATTGATAAATTGAAATACATACTGTTAAAATAAAAGGTAAAGCCAATGACTTGGTATTAAAAGTTTAAATGATTGGAGTAGCGTTGTGATGGCAACCGAAATTGATAACGGATCAATGAATAAGCGAATTCATGTAGTACATAATCATCAAAATGAGGCGATGACAATCGCGGAAATTTTTGATGCCGAAAAATATCCGCAGTTAACCGCGGTAACAGGAGAGTTAAGTGCGACCTTTTTAAATCGGTATCTTGGTGCTTTCGTGCAACTTGAAATTGCTTTGGGAAACCCATCATCACCTCGGCACTATACCTCAATGGAAACGGTCACGAAAGATGCCTTGGCGAATGCCATGTTGAAGGTAGCCAATAAAGATGCAATTAAGCTTTTTCTCCGCTTATCAAGTCAGCTCCAGATGATGGCACTTGCTGGGATTTTAAAAGTTGAAATTGCGCCAACCCAAGCCCTCCATTCGCGTTTTTATTTACTTTCAAATCCCCAGACCCAAGAAACGCGGGTTATTTTAGGATCAATTGATTTAGACGAGCCTTCTTTTGATCCTAACTATAATCGCTTTGAGGACGTTTATATTTTCGACAACGATCCTTTATACGATAATCTTTTAAATCATTTTAAACTTGATTTACGACCGGTTTTAATCTCTTATTTTTCAAATCACTTATTGACCAAGGCGCAAGAGCAACTGCAAGCTCGTAAAAAGGCTAACCCTGATGAAGAAGGGGATAGCGTCGTTATTTTAACAAATGAAGTCACCGATGAATTGGTTGAAACTGAAATGACGGACCTCATCGTTGACGATGTCCAACACCAACTGGATCGCCAACAATTACGGGCCGATGTCCCACTAGGAATGCGGAATGTCACCTTAAATCGGACCCGGGACCGGGAAGAAGCTGAGCGTCGGATTAGACAGCATGATCTTGTATACAAGTTGCAAAAGCAGGCAGTTTCGCCTCGGGCGGCCCGGCCTAAAATTAAACAACGTGACCAAATTGCCAAACAGATTCATGATGATTTACAAGCAACCGTTTTCCCCCAAGATCTGGCAGTCGAAAAGAAATATACGACCTTTCTTTATGACCGCCCGTTAGAACGGAATATTACCCGGAATCAAACAGGCTTGTATACCCCAAATGATACTGGCACGTATCCTTTACCGTTTGGCCAATTAGCAACGATTTCTCAGATTAAACGGAGCCTAAAGCAAATTGAAGCGGTTATGAATGGTTACGCCCAATTTGTGGTTGATTACACTCCCGAATATGGAAAGCGGTTCTATGAAGCAATTTTGTATGCTTTTACTGCTCCATTTCTTTGGGAAATTCGGGAAAAAGCAAGTCTCAATCCTGAGGATGGGAATGATATTCCAAACTTCTTAATCCTAGGGGCGAGTGCTGGGTCCGGCAAGTCAACCTTATTACGGGTCATTAATCAATTAACTTGGGGCACCGACAAATCAATGATTGACTTCGGAACGATTTATCCAATGGATGCCAATCAACGAAAAGCAAAGACCGTTCAGGCTTTAGAAAGCTATATGAAGCAGGGAAGTACTTACCCGGTTTTGATTGATGAAATTGAACCCTATTTCTTCCAACAACGCCAATATAGTCGGCGGTTGATTGTGGATACCATGAACCAACTCGTGAATAGTCCGAAGCCAGTGGCCCCGTTAATTGGGACTACCAACTACCATACTGGCTTTACAATGCAACGGGAAACCGCCCGGCGGACTTACTACTTGCAGCTTGATAAAGTAATCGATAACGAAAAGAAGCCGGTGGCCGCGAAGTATATCTTCGAGGTGCGGCAGGGGTTAGATAACACCCTCTTTAAGGACTTTGTTGTCCGGATGGCAAATCTACTCGAAGACGATGGAACACCATGGCGGATGTTTGACGCGAAAACCGGGCAATTAGATTTCCTAGCAATGACCCGGCGGATTTTCCGGGAGTACTACAAGCTCGCTGACATGCCAGTTCCTGACTATTTTGCGGATGGCTTATGTGACGACTTTGGTGAAAATACCCGGAGTAAATGGGCTAAACTCTACTTAGCGAAGGAAGAAGATTTCCGCTTCCGGCCGGAAAAGAATAGTTTAATTTTTGATATTTCGAAGTTAAACAATTTTAACGGGTTTAGTGCGGATGCTGAAAATGAATACCGAAATGCCTTACCAGTTGAACTCTGTGTGGGTGGAATTAACGGTAAAACCGGTAAATTTGTCGAAATTAAGGCAACCGCTTTTTACAAATGGATCGGAATTGACGATCCGCACACCAAACCAACCCCAGAACCAGAAGCTGATAAAAAGGTAGTAACTGATGAGCAACCAAAGAAGAAAAAGAAGAGTTTCTGGGCACGACTCTTTGGTTAAAGATCATAAGCACGGAAAGCTGGGATACCGATGAAAAAGGTGCGAAAGCTAGGGCTAATTAGCATTATGATCGTGGTCATCAGCGCCTTACTTGTGCAAGCTTATTTGATTCGGGGAAGCCAACTGACAACGATCAAGTACGATCAGCCACAAGTTCATTATTCGAGTACTCCGACCTTATTAATCCCTGGCTGGGGCGGAAATAGTTGGACTTATCAAAAGTTAATTCAGCAAACGGCTAGGCAAAACGTTGCGCAACACACCATGACCGTCTGGGTTTCCCCCAATGGTCATGTGCGAGTTAAAGGGTCTGTGCAGGGGAAAAAGAATGCTTTAATTCAGTTATTGTATACTTGGAATTATTCGCCAACTTATCATCCTCAAGTGCGCCAATTGAAACGCGTTTTATTGGTATTAGCCCGCGAATATCATGTGCATGACCTAAATATTATCGCCCACTCTTATGGTGGAACTGAGTGGTTACATGTTTATATCGCTAATCGGCAAATCCAACAGCAAATTAATTTCCACCGGGTGATTCTCCTTGGCGCCCCCGCAGATGAAACCTTTGGTGCACGGACCAAATATACAAAATGGCTATTTAAAAAGTCGAGTGACCCCAACTTTTTGGCACTTGAAAGGCAAATTCAAACGGTCAAACTCCAAAGTGATGATTACATCTATAATTGGATGGGCCAAAATGCCCGGGGAACGGATGGTGAAGTCCCAACTGTTCAATCTGAAATGCTGGCATCATTAATAAAAAATAAGCGCATCCATTATCAGCAACGGATTTTCCCTCATACTAGCCACACCGCTTTACATCAAAAAAAAGTTATTCTAACGGCGATTAGCAATGTTTTATGGCATTAAGTCTGTGTAGAAAAATTATCGAGTAAGCCCAACCATCGTTAGCGCTTACTCTTTTTTGTTTTGCATGTGGTACAGTAAAGGAGTAACTAATAATTTTATTGGGGTTATTTTAGGCTAACAACCCTATTGCCGAGCGAAATGTGATAAAGTTAATTGGCAAGTCAACAAGGAGGAGTGATCGTTTGATCAGTTATAGTAAACAATTTATTAATAATTTTTCATCAATGAAGACTGATCCCACTGATAAACCATCTCGCCTTACGAATTGGTATGTAAAACCAGCCTGGGTAAATCAGTTCGACCTTTTATTATATATTAATGAAGCTACCAAGCTTCCCATCATCGTTCCAGGAACGGAGTTTTTGCGGGTAGAACCAAACATTGTCTTTAAGCATTTGTTGATCGTGATGATGGTAAATAACCATTTTACCCGTGAAAAAGCTAACCAGTATTTGAAATTGGTACTCGCAAATGGGCAAATTGTCCCCCAGATAACCACTAACTTTGCGGTCGAACGGGCTAACCAAGAATATCAAGGCGCTTTAGCTAATTTTGATGGTCCCTTATTAGATGAAACCGATCAAGAAAAGCTATTTAACAATTTATTAAACCTTTCGATGCAGCTAGCCCAAAGTAAGGGTGAGTCAGCAAACCAACTACTAACGCAATTTATACAACGCGTACAGTTTGATCTTCAAAATCCAGTCCCTGTGACGGCAAAGTCAAGTGAAATCTTGCGTGAATACGCGAAGTTCTTTGAGGATCATTTAATGACGGCTGAAAATCCCGAATTTTCGTCTTTGGTGGTTAAAATTCGTCAATTAAATGGCAGCTTACTTAACGACTTCAAACAATATTTGCGCGATGAAGCGGAAGTTAGCAGGGTTACTGCGGCTGATGCCTTAAAACTCGTTGAAACTTACCTTAATGATTACCTATTGCAAATTCACCCATTAACACTGGTAAGTGATTTGACCAACTTGGCTAGTTTCATGGCCAGTCCTTTGGCTCAAAAGTCGGATTTGTCATTGTTAGAGCAAGTTTGGGTTTTTGAACAGTTTGGAAAATTTTTGGCAAAAGCTTTATGGGCTTATGACCTTGATATTACTAAGGATTACTTACGCGTCCTCTATGAAGCCCAGCGTTCCTTAGCTAAAGCAGAAAGTGAAGCGGACCCCCAACTTGAAGTAGCCCAAATGGAGAGTCAAATCCAACAAATGCTCATGTACATGCTGAAAAAGAATCAAACAATGTTGACGCGGATTATCACTGATATTCCGGCTGAACAGCGGCAAAAGCTCAAAAAAATCATTGATGACGTTGAACAGAAAGCAAAAAAATAATTGATATATCACTTTAGTAAAGGGGAGTGAAACGATTGGCGATTCTTAAATTTGAGGGCGTTAAAAAACAATTTGGCGATAACGTAATCTTAAAGGATATCAATTTTGAAATTGAGGAGGGTAAGTTCTATACCATTTTGGGCCCATCAGGGTCCGGAAAAACGACCATCTTACGACTAATCGCCGGGTTTGACTTCCCAAATGCCGGTACGATTTACTTTGATAGGCAAAAAATTAACCAACTACCAGCTAATAAGCGACAAGTCAATACAGTTTTTCAAGATTATGCCCTTTTTCCGAACCTTAACGTCTTCGACAATATTGCTTTTGGCTTGCGCTTAAGACGAATGAAGAAAAAAGAGATCCAATTACGCGTGGCTGAAGCCCTAACCTTAGTACATCTCGAAGGATATGCCCACCGGGAACTCGATGAACTTTCTGGGGGTCAACTGCAACGGGTCGCCATTGCGCGGGCGATCGTCAACCGGCCAAAAGTCTTGCTACTTGATGAAGCCTTATCTGCTTTGGACCATAAATTACGAAAGGACATGCAAGCTGAACTACGGGCCTTGCAACGGCAACTTGGGATCACCTTTATCTTTGTAACTCACGACCAGGAAGAAGCCTTAGCGATGAGCGATCAAATCATGATTATCAACGATGGTTTGATTGAGCAATCAGGGACCCCAGTTGACATTTACGATGAACCATTAAATCACTTTGTAGCGGATTTTATTGGTGAATCAAACATCATTCCAGCCACAATGGTACGGGACTTTGCCGTGGCAATTGATGGCAAAGAGTTTATTTGTGTTGACGCCGGAATTACTCCTGGCGAAGCAGTTGAAGTTGTTCTCCGGCCAGAAGATTTAGATATTACCACGGTTGAAAAGGGAAAATTAACCGCAACCGTTGATTCCCAACTTTTCCGGGGAGTCGATTATCAGATTATGGTTCATGATACAGACGGTCACGAGTGGAAGATTAATTCCATCCATAAAACTACAGTGGGTAAGCAAATTGGCATTACTTTTGATCCTGAAGACATCCATGTGATGCGGGCCAACGAAACCCAAGCTGAATTTGATGCCCGGCTCAAATCATACCAGGGGGTAGTAGAATGATAACTAAAAAGCACTGGTTCTTCTCGCTACCATACTATTTATGGCTTGCCCTCTTTGTAGTTGCCCCGTTAGTGTTGATTTTTTATCAATCTTTTCAAGGTTTAAATGGTCATTTTACGGTCCAAAATTACGTAAATTTTGCCGAATCAGGGGTTTATTTAAAGATGACCTTTAATTCGGTTTGGTATGCCTTTTTGATTACCGTGATCACCCTCATAATCTCATACCCGGTGGCTTACATCATTGCTCAATTTAAGAGTCGGGATTTTTGGTTGGCCCTGATTATTATGCCAACCTGGATTAACCTACTATTGAAGACCTATGCCTTTATCGGTATTTTAGGGGAGAATGGGTCAATTAATAATTTCTTACGGTTCATCGGGGTTGGCAGTCACCAACTGCTCTTTACCGATGCTAGTTTTATGTTGGTAGCAGCCTACATTGAATTACCATTTATGATCTTGCCAATTTACAACTCGATTGTGGCAATTCGCCCTTCTTTAATTAATGCTAGCTTAGATCTTGGCGCTAGTCGATGGCAAACCTTCCGCCGAGTGATCTTACCGCTGACGAAAAATGGGGTCTTTGCGGGAATTCAAGCCGTTTTTATTCCATCGCTCTCCCTCTTTATGATTACGCGGTTAATCGGTGGTAACCGGGTGATTACTCTTGGGACGGCAATTGAAGAACATTTTTTAACCACCCAAAACTGGGGAATGGGTTCCACAATTGGGGTTGTCCTAGTTGTAGCAATGTTAATTGTTATGCTATTAACTGATGATTCAGGGAAGGGGGTTCACCGATGAAAAAAAGACGAACCCTGAGTAAAATCTATCTGGCAGTGATCCTCATCCTAATGTATGCGCCAATCTTTTACTTAATCTACTATTCGTTCAGTTCTGGTAATACCATGGATGGGTTCAAACATTTTTCCTGGAAACATTACCAAGCGCTCTTTGTAGACACACGGATGATCAGTATCGTCTTAAATACGATTATTATTGCTCTTTTAGCAGCCTTGATTTCGACTGCAATCGGAACGAGTGGCGCCCTATTGATCCAGCGTATTAAGCACCGAGCTTGGCGACAAAACGTTTTGGTTTTAAATAACATCTTGATGGTTTCACCCGATGTTATTATTGGGGCTAGCTTTTTGATTTTCTTTACTTTTTTGGGAATTAAGTTAGGTTTTTGGTCGGTCCTTTTAAGTCACATTGCTTTTTGTATTCCAATTGTGGTACTGATGGTCCTTCCGAAGGTAAAAGAGTTGCCGCGTTCCTTAACCGATGCCGCTTTTGACCTTGGGGCAACGCGGTGGCAAGCCTTTTCTCAAGTGACCATTCCAGGGATTATGGACGGAATCAAGGCGGGATTTTTTATGGCACTCACTTATTCATTGGATGACTTTGCGGTAACCTTCTTCGTTACGGGAAATGGGTTTTCAACCTTGTCGGTGGAAATTTATTCCCGGGCCCGGCAAGGAATTGACCTTGAAATCAACGCTCTTTCAACCGTAATGTTTTTGGTTTCACTAGTGCTGGTTTACGTTTACTACCGGTTCTCAGTTAAGCCATCCCCGAAAGGAGGTCGCTAAAGATGAAAAAACTCTTGGCAGCAATTATCGCCTTGATCGCAGTCATTGCTGGCTTGATCGCTTGGAATCATCAATTAACGGCCAAACAAAGTACCACTTCAACCACTAAAACCTTAGTAATCTACAACTGGGGGGACTACATTGATCCCAGTTTAATTAAAAAGTTTGAAAAGCAGACCGGTTATCAAGTTGATTATGAAACCTTCGATTCAAATGAAGCGATGTTAACCAAAATTGAACAGGGTGGTACTCGATATGACTTAGTAGTGCCGAGTGAATACACGATTCAACGTATGAAAAAGGAGCACTTAATTCAGCCCTTAAATCATCGGGAAATCCCTAACATGAAGTACTTAGCACCGCGATTCTTAAACCAAAATTTTGATCCCCATAACAAGTACTCAGTTCCTTATTTCTGGGGAACTTTGGGAATTATCTATAACGATCAATTGGTTAAAAATCCACCAAAGCACTGGACGGACTTATGGAAACCAGAGTATCGCAATCAAGAAATGCTTTACGATAGTGCCCGGGATATGATGGCAATCGCTTTGATTACTCAAGGACATTCAGTTAACACTACCAATAATGGTGAATTGCAGGCCGCAGAACAAAAATTACGGGGGCTTAGTGGTAATACAAAAGCCG
This sequence comes from Lactobacillus sp. 3B(2020), assembly GCF_013487845.1. Lineage (NCBI taxonomy): Bacteria > Bacillati > Bacillota > Bacilli > Lactobacillales > Lactobacillaceae > Lactobacillus > Lactobacillus sp. 3B(2020). Next base: position 1,049,433 of record NZ_CP047410.1, read on the forward strand.
TCGTGGCTGATGAAATGAAGATGTATATGAAACAAGATGAAGCGGCGATTGGGATTACTTATTCTGGGGATGCGGCCGAAATGATGGCGGTCAATCATCACTTGCACTATGTTGTCCCAAGTGAAGGAAGTAACATTTGGTATGATAACTTTGTTATTCCCAAGTCAGCCAAAAATGTTAAGGCGGCTAACGCCTTCATTAATTTCATGTTAGAACCCAAGCACGCTGCCCAAAATGCTAAATATGTGGGGTATGCGACCCCAAATCAAGGGGCGATGAAGTACCTAGCTAAGTCCGTTACGAACAATAAAGCGTTCTATCCTGACAAACAAACCATGAAACATCTCCAAGTTTACCGGGATTTACCAAAGAAAGTTAACCAAGAATACAACGACCTATTTTTGGAATTTAAAATGTTTGTTAAGTAATGTGGGATCGTTTGGCAAAATTAATCGCTGGTGTTAGAATTATCGCAGTTAGGTAAAAAAACGAGAAGGGGGCCAATGGGACTCACTTCTCGTTTTTAAAAAGGGGGAATTTCATGTACAATAAACAATTTAAATACCCAGATACCAAAGCATTCGAATTTGTGACAAAGCGTTTGAAACAACGGGGCGTTGACCTTCATGAATTAGCAGTCGACGCTTATGATTTGCAAAAGGAGTTCATTCCCGAATTAACCGTCGATGAATGTTACGAGTCATTGATCACGGTTTTGCATAAGCGGGAATTGTTAAATAATGCCATGGTCGCGCTTGAACTTGACCGCTTGACAGAAGCAGGATTAATTGAAGAGCCTCTACAATCAATCATTGAAAATGATGCCGGCGTCTTCGGGGTGGATGAAGCCCTTGCCTTGCAAATTTCCGAAATTTATGGAACAATTGGCGCCACCAACTTTGGCTACCTAGACCGGGTGAAATCTGGGATCATTAAGCATTTTGACACTGATGAACACCATGTTAATACCTTTATTGATGACCTTTTAGGGGCCATCGTAGCTGCCGTGTGTGGAAAAGTTGCCCATCATTATGCTTAAAAAAAGTCGGGTAAGAGGACGAAACTCTTAACCCGACTTTTGATTTTTATCCAATGGACCTTTTTTTATTTCCACCACAACTTAATCAGGGCTTGGGTCCCCTCGTTGCCAAGTTTTTTGTCGTCAACAAGGGTCGTATAGAGTTGTTTGGCTAAGGCAGTGCCAGGCAGGTTTAACTTCATCGCTGTGGCCTCATCAATTGCAATCCGTAAGTCCTTTAAAAAATGCTTTGCAAGAAAACCTGGGGTGTAATCGCCCTTTAAGATCCGTGGTCCATAGGTTCCGAGGCTAAAGTTTTCTGCCGCCCCACCTTGAAGGGTTTGCATCACTTGCGCTGGATCCAAGTTGGCTGCCTTAGCATACACAAGCGCTTCCGTTAAACCAGTCATTGTTCCTGCAATCATAATTTGATTAGCCATCTTGGCATGCTGGCCGGCGCCGTAAGACCCAAAATAGTTAACTTCTTTTGAAAATTCGCTAAAGAGTGCTTTTAAATCATCCAAGGCAGTTTGGTCACCGCCAACCATCACAGTTAACGTCCCGTTTTGCGCACCAATGTCGCCACCAGAAACCGGCGCGTCAATTACGCGGACTTGTTTTACCTCACCAGCTTTACCAATTTTTTCAGCAAGGGATGGCTTACTGGTAGTCATATCAACTAAGATTTGACCTGGGTGAGTATTTTTGAGGATGCCATTTTCACCGAAGTAGATTTTTTCAACGTCGGTTGGGAAACCGACCATCGTGAACAAAACATCGACTTGCTTAATTAAGGCAGCCGGACTATCAACCCAAGTTGCTCCTTGATCAAGAACCGTTTGAGCGTGCGCTTTAGTCCGGTTATAAACCCTAACTTTTTCACCATGCTTGAGGAGGTTTGAAATTACGCCTGATCCCATGACCCCAGTCCCGATGAAACCAACTAGCATATTAATCACTCCTTGATTCAAAATAAAAAAGATGAGTAGCATTCTGCCAACTCATCTTCATTATAATCCTAAAGTTGATCTAGAGCTTGCTTAAGATCAGCGAGGAGGTCTTCTTCATCTTCAATCCCAACTGAGAGGCGGATTAATTCATCCTTAATCCCATTCTTCAAGCGGATTTCCCGGGGAATTGATCCGTGGGTCATTACTGCTGGAACTTCAATCAAGCTTTCGATTCCACCAAGACTTTCTGCTAGATCAATTAGCTTCAAATTTTCCACAAACTGCTTCGTACTAAGCCCTTCCTTGAGTTCGAAGGAAACGATTGCCCCAAAATGCTTCATTTGCTTAGCGGCAATTTCGTGACCGGGGAAGTCTGGTAAGCCAGGGTAGAGGACGCGGTCAACCCGAGGGTCGTTAACTAAGAAGTCAACGATTGCTTGAGCATTTTCGTGGTGAACTCGCATCCGGGCTCCAAGGGTCTTAATACCGCGTTGTAATAACCAAGAATCATCAGGACCTAAAACCGAACCAATTGAGTTTTGAAGAAAGGCAAGCTGTTTAGCGATCGCTTCATCGTTGGTCACTGCTAAACCAGCAACAACATCAGAATGACCACCGAGGTACTTGGTGGCGGAATGAACGACTACGTCAGCCCCAAGTTGAAGGGAATTTTGGTTGTATGGGGTGGCAAAAGTATTGTCAACCACCGTTTTTACCCCGTGGGCCTTGGCAATCTTAGCAATTGCTTCAATATCAGCAATTTGCAATAGCGGGTTAGTTGGCGTTTCTAAGTAAATGGCCTTGGTGTTAGTTTGAATTGCGGCTTCAACAGCTGCTAAATTTTGCATGTCAACGACCGTAAATTCCATCCCAAACCGCTTGAGAACCTTGTTAATAAGCCGGAAAGTTCCTCCATAAACATCAGATCCAACCACAAAGTGATCGCCACTTGAGAACATTGAGAAAACAGCATGAATAGCGGCTGAACCAGAAGCAAAAGCAAAGCCGGCCACGCCACCTTCAAGTTCAGCGATTAACTTTTCCAGGGAAGCGCGCGTTGGGTTACCAGTCCGCGCATACTCCCACTTTGGTTCACCACCTAAAATATGCTGGTGAAAGGTTGAGGAACGGTAAATGGGGGTTGAAACTGCTCCGGTGGCGGGATCTTCACTATAACCACCGTGAATTAAACGTGTATTGAATTTCATTAATCGTAAAATCCTTTCCTTTTGATTATTTGACTTCTAGTAATGACCATAGTTTATCCTTACTAAAAATTAGTGTCAATCAATCTGGCAAAAAAGATAATTATTGATAAAAGAACCTGTTGTATAATGATCGTATTCAGCTAAAAAACGGAGGGAAAGTTATGCTTTATCATGCAGCCTTAGTTTTGGAAGGTGGGGCCATGCGGGGCCAATATTCAACTGGAATTACCGACGCGTTTTTAAAACACCATCTTGAGTTTGAAAGTGTAATTGGTGTTTCAGCGGGGGCGCTTTGTGGCGCGCAATTTGTCTCGAAGCAATACGGGCGAATGGTCCATGTAAATACTACTTATCGGCACAACGCTGATTATATTTCAATGCGCCGACTCCTAAAGAAAAAAGAAGTCTTAAACCTTGATTTTCTCTTTGAAGACCATGGTTGGGATTGGCATAACTTTGATGAACGAGCCTATGAGCGATCAGCCTCGCATTTTACGATTGTAGCAACGGAATTAACGTCGGGAAAAGCCGTCACCTTTACTGATCCAACTGGCAAAGAGCTCGAAGTCGATCTAAAAGCTTCAAGTTCAATGCCTTTCTTCACAGCACCCCAAAAAACAACCGCTGGGGAATGCTTAGACGGTGGTCTAGCCGATTCAATTCCGTTTAATATCGCCCAAGATCAGGGATTTGATAAAATTGTCGTTGTTCGGACCCGTCCAAGTGATTACCGAAAAAAGCCAACGGGAAAAGTATTAAAAGAAATGTTTGAACACAGGTTTAAAGACTACCCTAAATTTGTGGAAACTGCTATTAAGCGACCCGAAATGTACAATCAACAGGTTAAGACCTTAAATCACCTGGTAAGTCAACATCAAGCCTACGTTTTTAATCCCAACAATACGATCAAGGTGGGCCGACTTGAAAATAATACCAAGAAAATCCAAAAGCTTTATCAACAAGGGATGGAACAAGCTGAAGCGGAGTTACCAGCTTTAATGGCATACTTAAATGAGTAAACCATTTGACCACTAATTTGGTCTTCGATAAAATGCTTTTTAGAATAATGATAAAGTGAGGTTATGTAAATGCAACGAGTAGCGATTGTTGGAGCTGCCCGAACACCAATTGGAAAGATGGGAGGCCTGCTTGCATCACTCTCAGCGGTTGAATTAGGGACAATTGCAATTCAAGCAGCGCTTGATCGGGCTCAAATTGAGCCAACGGTAGTTAATGAAGTTTATATGGGAATGGCCATCCAGGCTGGACAGGGCCAAAACCCAGCACGCCAGGCAGCCATGCATGCTGGCTTACCTGAAACGGTTCCCGCAATGACGGTAAACGTCCTTTGTGGTTCGGGGATGCAAGCAATCTCCTTGGCAGCTAAGCAAATTCTTTTAGGGGATGCAAAGATTATGGTTGCCGGCGGCATGGAAAGTATGTCTAACGCTCCTTACCTTTTAAAGAAGGGGCGGTTTGGCTACCGTTTTGGTAATAGTGAACTCATTGATAGTCTTAGCCAGGATGGCTTAACGGATGCTTTTTATCATTACCCAATGGGGATGACGGCAGAAAACCTTCTTGAGCGGTATCCTGTTTCGCGCAAAGAGTTAGATGCTTTTGCCTTGCAAAGTCAACAACGAGCAATTAAAGCAACGCAAAGTGGACGGTTTAAGGATGAAATCATCCCCGTAACCGTAAAGACAAAGAAAAAAACCTTTGTCGTCAGCGAGGATGAACCTATTCGGGAAACTTCGATGGCTGCCCTCGCAAAACTAAAACCGGTCTTTAAAGAGAATGGCGATGTTACTGCCGGTAATTCGTCGGGAATCAACGATGGAGCCGCTGCCGTAGTTCTGATGGACGCAGAAATGGCCGAAAAAGAAGGCTACCCAATTCTTGGATACTGGATTGATGGTAATCTAGTTGGGGTTGATCCGGCCATTATGGGGATTGGTCCGCTACAAGCAACTAATAAATTGATGAAGAAACACGCATTACAAACTAATGACCTCGACCTAGTTGAAGTGAACGAAGCCTTCGCGGCTCAATCAGTAGTTACCATTCGAGAGCTTGGCTTAAATCCTGATATTGTCAATGTTAATGGGGGAGCCATTGCCCTTGGCCATCCCCTTGGTGACTCCGGGGCCCGGATTATCGTTACCTTACTTTATGAAATGCAAAAACGGCAATCAAAGTTAGGTTTAGCCTCCCTTTGTATCGGTGGTGGCATGGGAGCGGCAACACTGATTGAACGGACTAAATAAAGCTGAAAGGGGCTGGGAAGAAACTCACGTTTCTTCCCAGCCTCTCTTTCATTTCCGAATGTTACTCAGTAACTAAGGTCAAAAAGCACGGCCTTAGCGGATAAGTGCGAACGAAAGGTCGATTCTAATGAATCAACCTTCGTCCTTCTTATCCCAACCAGGCCGTCAAGGAGCTTTTTTCCCAACCTCTTTCTGGTTTGTTTTCCTTTCAAATTCTTCATATAATAAAAATTAAGAATTTAAAGGGCAGGTTAATCATGCTAACAGTTTACGATTTAAAAAACCAGCAAATGCTACAACAACCAAATTTTTGGGATTTAACCACGGGTTTTGACTCTTTTCGGGGAGTCTCGTTTGTAGGATCGTTTAGGATCATTGAAGATGAATTGCTTCCCCGGTTTAAAACGATCAAACTGATTTTAGGGATGGAAGATAACCGAACCGGTCAAAAGATGGAACAAGTCTATAACGTTCCCCGGCGGGTCCAAGAACTTGAAGCCGCAAGTGATACTTTTCTAAACCGCATTAGTGATGAGAGCCTTCAGCTCCGCTTTACCAAAAAGGACCTTTTTCATAGCAAGTATTTCTTACTGGAGAACGAAACGGATTTTGTCCTCTTTAATGGCTCAATGAACCTTACTAAGCAAGCCATGACAAAGAATCATGAAGTGGTTTGGATGTATCATGGACAAAAGGATCAACCGGCTGATCAAGCCATTTACCAAGCCCACCGAGCATTATTTAAAAGCAATTTTACTGAGGATAGTACGGATTATCTAAACCGCAAGTTAATTGACCAAATCCGGGGTAAGGATCGGCAAACAATCACCGCGGTCTTAACAGACGAAGTTGCCAATGAAGTTAACACGCAGGTTAGTCTCTCAAAAGATGAAATTACTGCCGTAAGTGACGATCAGGCCCGGGAAAAGGTCTTGAAGCCCCATTGGGTAAAAGCGGTTCAAGCAGTTTATACGCCAAAGGGAAACAAACGGCGAGACCAGAGTCAAGCCAACGAGAACGCGAAAGTTCTTTATTATCAAGCCTTTTCCCAAGCTGAAAAACGGGTTATCCAAGCAAATGATCTCTATCCCAAGCCAATGTGGACTTACGATGAAGATGAGCGCGCAGTTTTGGTACAGAATACCGTTACCAATCAATACGAACCGTTAGTGGAGCCAGAGTTAACCAAAGAAGATCTTGAAACCTTTGTTGACGTCGTTGATAGTTTTCGGACGAATAAGGTGCGGGATGAAAGTTTACAAGCGCTAACCGCTTTTCTTTACTTAATGACGGCTCCGATGATTTGGAAGATCCAAGAAATATACCGCCATTCTAACTTTAGCCGTTCGGCTGACCAAGTGCCTTTGTCCTTAGTTTTAATTGGTCGGGGGACTACGGGGAAAACGCTCCTTGTCCGGGACTACTTTAAACCTTTTACTGGCGATACTTCACCAAGCGTTCAATACGCCGAGATTAATAATTCTAACAGTGCACGGAGCGAACGGGCAGTTAATTTTTTGGACCATTATTTACGCTCAAAACGCTTCATCTCACCAATGATTATTGATGAACTTTACGAGAATTTCTTTCATTTGAAGGTGGCGACGAATGCTATCAAACAATGGTCGAACACGATCACTGGAATTCATAACACGAGTGTTTTTGCAATGAATCACAATGCCTCTAGCAAGGGAATTAATAATCTTGAAGAAATTACCAAACGGGTTTATTACTTGTCATTTGAGGCTGGTTGGTTACCACAAGCTGATCAAAAATATGATTACCACATTCTGCAAAATAGCCTTAACGACCACTTATATCGGACCGTGGTTTACCGGCTGAATCAGCGGCTAAACCACCTTTCCGGGGATGAAGAAAGCCGGTTAATTCACGATTACCTCAGTTTAACCCGGGAAATCTTGAAAGAAATTTTGGCTGAATTTGGTTTCACTGATCGATTGGCCGCAATTATTGATCAACACTACGATTACAAGCAAGATCAAAATAAAACCATCTGGCGGATGTTGCTAGCTGAAAATAACTTCAAGAATGTTTACTTCACCGATGGGGATGACCAGCATTTCACGGTTTCCAAGGCGATTTTTAACGACTTAAAATCAAACATGTACCAAAATAATAACGAAACCCTAGATAACTACTTTAATATGCTACCTCGCGAACTCGGCATTGGGATTGTGCAAAATGACATTGGGATGGTTTTAAATATTGATAAATTCGACCATTTCATTGGCGAACCACTCGTCCGGCGCTATTACGAGCGGCAACATCAAAAGGATCACCAGCAAGATGCTCTGAGTCAATTAATTGCCTTGCAACAAGAAGAGAGCAAGCAACGCGCAATTGCCGATCAAAAACGGGACCAATTATTAAATGAACTCGCCAAAAAACAAACCCAAAAGTCAACAAGTTTCTTTGGGAGACTGTTTGGAAAGGATAAGTAGGGAGGAAAACCTCTCGCTGGTCTGGGATAAGAAGGACGAAGGTTGATTCATTAGAATCGGCCTTTCGTTCCCCCTGATCCGCTAAGGCCGTGATTTGGAGCGAACCAGCCAACTGGTTTGGCGTTTGTGAGCCCATGCAAGGCTGAAGCGGCTGGTGCGACCGCTAGGAAAGCAACTGCCATTTGACCTTAGTTACTAAGTAACATTCGGAGATGACAAAGGGGCCGGGAAGAAGCATTTGTTTCTTCCCGGCCCCTCTCTTTTTGATTAGTGAAACACTACCGGTTTATTATACTTTTTCATCAAATGGCGTAACGAAGCGCGGTGGTGTTGGTTAAATTCAATATCGGTAAAATCATAATCAAGATGGGAGCGATCAATTACCCCAATGTAGTGGGTATAATCTTCATGACCTTCAAGGGGTTCCATTTCAACCCGTTCAAGCACCTTTCGTCCCAATAAAAAAGCATCTCGCTTCATCGGGGTTGGTTGTTTGGCTAAGGTTAGCGCCGTCCGAAGATACCGGTTAGATGGTGTCCGGGTAATTGGTAACCGTTTGGGAAAAGCCGCAAGTCGTTCTTTAGTGGGCGTACCGCCAACAAGCTTAGCGAGTTTAGCCTCATGCTCCGCAATAGCTGGCGCGTTAGTTAAAATCCCGCGAGGTGCTTTTTTGATCGTTAATTGTTCACTTGTCGGTTCAATCAAATAAGTCCCCGTATCATCCGTTAAAATCCAGTGGAAGGGGTGAACAATGTCCTTGTCATACCATTGTTGACCAATAATTGCAATTTGAGTCAAGTGATCAGCAACTTCTTTGACATTCCGGTGCTGAGTTAAGATCCAAGTGATTACGTCTTGAGGGGTCAGATTAATCCGGTAAAACTGCGGGCTGTCGTAGTAAGTAACTTGATTGGGAAAATATAATTCAGCACAAGCTAAACCAGCCGAGTTGACTGCATCCCCAATGAGGTAGTGACCATCAGCGAGCCGCATTCCGCCTAAAAGGGCGTACTTTCCCGTTAAGTACTTTTCACTGGGCCGAATTTGCCACTGATAGCCGACTGGGACATAGGTTAACCGCCATGGAGTTGCTTTTTGGGGAAAGTCCATTGTCCGCCCAAAGTAGGCGTTCTGGGTACGATCTTTAAAGGTGATTGCTGTACACATCTTAGTTATCCTCCGGGTTTTCGTGACTAATCTTTGCTAAGGCATCTTTTTGAACTTGTTGATCCACATGGGTATAAAGATCCGTTGCTGAGGTACCTTTTTGTCCCAATTGTTGACTGACAAGCACCTGATCTTTGGTAATTGCATAAAGCTCTGAAGCCAGGGTGTGACGAAGTTTATGCGGTGTCAAAGGATGACCAAAGGCCGAAGAATACTTTTTTACCAATTTTTCAATTGAATTCGCACTAATCCGGCGGGTCTGACCGTGGTAGTTAGTCAAAAAGAAGGCGACATCTTTTTTGAGGGCATGATAGCGTTGGACGCGAATGGCTTGGTAACGTTTGAGGTAGGGAAGTGTCCAAGGAGCAATTGGCACACTGTCTTTTTGCCCCCCTTTTCGGGTCACATCAAGCATATTTTGTTGCCAGTTTAAATCGCCAACATTTACATTGGCAGCTTCCGAAACCCGGACTCCGGTCCCCAGAATCAAAGCAATAATGGCCAGATCCCGTTCACCATTGATTTTAAAAGCCGTTTGGGCCCGTTTATCACATTGCTTGGGATATTCTTGCTCAATGAAGTTTAAAAAATCAAACTTTTGTTGTCCCCGATACATATGCGAAGCAAGTGCATGAGCCCGATAATTTAACGTTTGGGTGCTATTTAAAGAAGGTATTTTTAGCATTACATTCCGATCAAAATACGGTTTACCGTTATTATTATCCGCCGTAATGGTTAAAAATTTAAACAGGGAGCGGAGAGCATTAATTGAACGGTTGATTGAAGTCGCTGTATTTTGCCGGCCCCGGGCATTGGTACTGTGTTTTAAATAATCAATGTAGAGCATCACATCATCCCGCCGAAGCTTAGCTAGCGTTGAGGTTTCGATAGCTGAATTGGAAGTCGCTGAACTAATCTGATTAGTCCTTAGCCAGGTAAAAAAGCGACGAAACTCGGTCAAATACTGGTAAGTCGTGGTTATCGAATGATTGGTTCCCCGGTAATAAGCATTGACATAATCTGGTAAGTTAGTTAATTCCTCTTCAATTAATTTATGATAACGATCGGCTTCCACAAAACCCCTTCTTTCAACGTTTTCTTTCCATTTTATCATTATCTCGCTGAAAAGGAAGGCATGCTTTTTAAGCAGAAATGAATAATTATAATTTTACTATGCGTATAAATGTTTAAGCATTCATTGCTGATCCATTGGGAAAGACAATAGCATAGAATTTATTAATCTGCTAAAATATACCCAATAAAAGCGATTACATAAAAAGGAGATTATCATGATCGTTGCTACGAAAAAATCTGACCAAGTCCAAGTACTCTCGACGTTAAAACTAAAGGTACGCCCAGTTCAACCAACCGAACATGATTTAACAATCCTCCAAGCAATTGCGACCGAAAGCTTTATTGCAACTTTTAGTCCATATAACTCACTCCGAAGTGTCGTTGAATATGCTAGTGATAATTATAACCGCCCCAAGCTCCAAGCCGAAGTTGGCGCACCAACTTCGCGGACTTTCTTTCTCGAAAGTAATGGCCAGCCAATTGGTTACTTGAAGCTTAATTGGGGACCAACGCAGACGGAAACTAATTTCCCAAAAGCGATGGAAATCCAACGCATTTATTTACTTCCCCAATATTGGGGACAACATCTTGGCAATTACTTAATGGAATATGCCCTCAGCTATGCTAAAGGCCACGGGTTTAAGCAGGTTTGGTTAGGCGTTTGGCAAAAGAATCAACGCGCGCAAAGTTTCTATCATCGGTATGGTTTTAAGCCAGTTGGAACCCATCGCTTCTTGATGGGTGACCATTATCAATGTGATGACCTTTTATCGAAGGAAATCTAATTGTTTTATTGCAAATGCAATTAAGAATAGTAAACTAGACCCAAGGGAGGGATGAAATGATCGCAATATTACGGGAAATTGGGACGATTGCCCGGGCACTAGATTCAATTGCAAACGTTGAGTTTAAGCAACATCAACTTGCCCGTGGGCAGTACCTTTACCTCGTCCGAATTGCGGAACAACCCGGCATCATTGCGGATCAACTTTCCAAACTCCTTAAGGTAGATCGTGCCACAGTTTCAAGAGCAGTTAGGAAATTAGTTGCTCAAAAGCTGGTTATACGGCAAACTGATACTCAAAATCAACGCTTAAAACATTTGTATGTGACTGAACGCGGACGGGCTCGAGCAAATCTGATTGAACGGGAGAACCAATATTCCGAACGGGTTGCTCAGACCGGTTTATCAGCAAGTGAACAAGCTCAATTAAAACACTTGTTGGTGCGAGTCGCCAAAAATGTTGGCGCTGATTGGGAACAAGTTAAAGCGGGAAGACACCGCGAATACTAGTGAGAAAGGATGAAGTGAAAGTTGAAGGTAGTTGGTTTATCGGGTTCGGTTGCTGGATCTCAAACCGTTACGACCATGCGTGAAGTTGAAAAAGAAATTGGTCGTTCATATGGGACGGACGTTCAATTTCAATTTGTGGATTTACGTGATTTGAAGGTCGAACCAAGCGACGGGCGAAATTTTCATGAATATGAAGGTGATACCTTAAAAGTAGCTACCGCTCTTGCTGAAGCAGATGCCATTGTAATTGCAACCCCAATTTTTCAAGGCTCAATTCCAGGGGTTTTAAAAAACGTTTTGGATCTTTTACCTGAAGACGGGTTGCGTAACAAAGCGGTTGGCATTATCGTTAATGCCGGATCACCCCGCTTCTTCTTGGCAGCTGAATACCAATTAAAGCCCGTCTTGGCCGCTATGAAGGCGAAGGTTGTGACAAATATTGCCTTTATTGAAGCCCGGGAGATTTACCGGACGGAAATCATTGAAGATGAAACGAAACATCGAATTGACCAAGTAGCTCGGGAGACGGTGGACTTAGCGCGCTACTTGCAGTCAAAGGGGGACTAACCATGTTAGATAATGTGACTGTGGACCAAAGTTTCTTTGATACTTTCCCGGGAGCCCAAGTAAACATTTTGTTTGTGGACGGGATTGACAATCACAACACTAAGCTTTCTGAAGCTGAACGGCGGAAGATGCTTAACCAAGCGATGGACCAAGCTGCAGATGAATTCTTAGGGGAAGCTCAATTTGCTAAGAATCCGGTAGTTGCCGAATGGCGGAAAGCCTACCAATCCTTTAAGAAGAAGAAGGGGGCTCGTTCTTCAATTGAGGCCCTCTTGAAGCGGGTGGACAAAGAAACCGGGATTTCAACAATTGATCCGTTAGTTGATCTCTACAACTCCGTTTCGATTGCTAATGGGGTACCCGTTGGGATTGAAGACCGTGACAAGATCCAAGGGAGTTTACGCCTTGGGGTGGTTCATGAAGGGTTAGCCTTTCAACCAGTTGGGGCCGACAAGGATGAACCGACCCTTGAAGGGGAAGTAGCTTGGTATGATAACAACGGTGCCGTTTGCCGGTGCTTAAACTGGCGGGATGCTCAACGGACGATGCTTGACGAAAATTCGCAAAACATCGTTGCCGTGATTGAATCAGTTAACCCCGTCCAAGCGGAACGGGCAGGCATCGCGATGAACCGCTTAGCTGAATTAATTGAAGTAAACTTTGGGGTTAAGCCATTGAAAAATGTGGTTTTAACGGCCGAAAATCCAAGCGTTACCGTTACCGATTAGGAGGATTAATAATCCATGCGGCTAATTATTACTGATCAAGCAAGTCAAGCAATGATTGAGGAACTCAGTTTGCAAGCTGGCGATGGGGTAAAATTCTTTGCCCGCCAAGTTCCCGGTCAGCCGGTTAATCATGATCATAAGCAAGGTTATGCAAAAGATAACCAGCCGGATCGGCCAATTATTCATGTAAAAAAAGATGGGATTGATTACCACATTAACTTCGAAGATGCGTGGTTTTTCGGGAGTCATGATTGCTTAATCGATTATGACCAAAAAGAAGGGGTAATTTTCACCTTTCCAGATGCGCCAGATGGAATTTCAAGCGCTTCAATTGATTATGAACGCTTTTTACAATAAAAGACCGTAATTTTACGTAATATTCGGAGATATGAGCAAGGCTAGGCAGATGAAACACGCTTTCATTTGCTTAGCCTTTTTATATATTTTTTGCATGTTTATCGTAATTTGCCAAAATTAGTAAACTCAGTTCATCCTTTTTATATGTATTTTTTAAATGTATCTTTATTTCACAAAAACCACTACTAACGTTGATGTTTAAACGTTTATTCCAATGGTGACCAAATTGTATATCTGCATAAATTAACTTTTTATCAGATAATACTTGCATATTAATACGAAAGTCGCTACAATACTTAACAATTATAAATATACAGATTTAAGGGAGATATTAATTATGGCAAAGGATAAAGTTGTTTTAGCTTATTCAGGTGGTTTGGATACATCCGTTGAAATTGCGTGGCTCAAAAATAAGGGTTATGACGTCATCGCCGTGTGTATTGACGTGGGTGAAGGCAAAGACTTGGAAGCAGTTAAAGAAAAAGGGTTAAAAGTCGGTGCTGTTGAGTCAATTGTGATTGATGCAAAAGAAGAGTTTGCGCATGATTATGTCTTGCCAGCTCTTCAAGGACATGCAATGTACGAGAATAAATATCCACTCGTTTCAGCGCTCTCCCGGCCCTTAATTGTCAAGCATTTAGTGGAAATTGCAAAGGAAAAGGGCGCCATTGCGATTGCCCATGGATGCACAGGGAAAGGTAATGACCAAGTCCGGTTTGAAGTTGGTATTCACGCTTTAGCCCCAGAGATGAAGATTGAGGATCCAATTCGGGATAACCACTGGGCCCGGGAAGATGAAATTGACTTCGCTAAAGAAAATGGGATTCCAGTGCCAATCAATAAGAAGAGTCCTTACTCAATCGATGAAAATCTCTGGGGTCGGGCGAATGAATGCGGGATCCTAGAAGACCCGTGGGCCGCAGCCCCTGCTGATGCGTATGATCGGACAGTAGCCTTAGAAGATACGCCAAATACCCCAGATGTGATTACGATTAGCTTTGAACATGGGGTACCAACAGCTTTGAACGGGCAACCAATGTCCCTTGCCCAATTAATTATGACCTTGGATAAGTTAGCTGGTAAGCACGGAATTGGGCGGATTGACCACGTCGAAAACCGGCTAATCGGCATTAAGTCCCGGGAAATCTACGAATGCCCAGCAGCAACGGTTTTATTAGCGGCCCACAAAGACATCGAAGATATTGCGACAGAAAAGTCTTTAGCTCATTTTAAGCCAATCGTTGAGAAGCAACTAGCTGATCTGATCTACAATGGCCTTTGGTTTACGACCTTGATGGACAGTTTGCAAGCCTTTCTAGCAGAAAGCCAAAAGGATGTCAATGGGATTGTCCGGGTTAAGCTCTTTAAAGGCAATGTAATTTGCGAAGGGCGGAAGTCACCAAATTCCCTTTATGATGAATCTTTGGCTACTTACACAGCTGCTGATCAATTTGATTCCGAAGCTGCCGCTGGCTTCATCAAACTTTGGGGGTTACCAACTCAGGTCTATGCACAAGTTCATGATAAGTTGAAGGAGGATACGAATGCCGACCAATAAACTTTGGGGTGGTCGGTTTAAGGCCACTGTTTCTGAAGCAACGGACGAATTTGGGGCATCAATTAGTTTTGACCAATTGATGGCCAAAGAAGATTTAATGGGTTCCCTTGCCCACGTTAAAATGCTAAAGGCCACTCACATTTTGCCGGCTCAGGATGCTGATCAAATTATTGCCGGTTTAAAAGAACTTCAAGCAGAACTAGCGGCCGGAAAACTAACTTTTACTGTTGAGAATGAAGACATCCATATGAATATGGAAGCTTTACTAACGGAAAAAATTGGCCCGGTTGCAGGAAAACTCCACACCGCCAGGAGCCGTAACGACCAAGTGGCAACCGACTTTCATCTGTACGTTAAAGAACGGTTACCTAAAGTAATTGCAGCAATCAAAAATCTGCAGACTGTCCTGGTGAAAAAAGCAGAAGCCAATGTTGAAACGGTCATGCCTGGCTATACCCACTTGCAACATGCCCAGCCAATTTCGTATGGGCATTACCTGATGGCATATTTTGCGATGTTCCAACGGGATGTTGAACGATTTGAGTTCAACCAAAAACATACCGATCTCTCACCACTGGGCGCAGCGGCTTTAGCTGGAACGACCTTCCCCATTGATCGGGAAATGACGACTCAGGAGTTAGGCTTTGCATCCCCCTATACTAATTCGTTAGATGCCGTTTCTGATCGGGACTTTGCGCTTGAATTCTTAAGCAATGCCGCAATCTTGATGACGCACCTTTCGCGCCTTTGCGAAGAAGTTATTTTGTGGTCATCTTATGAATTTGGCTATTTAGAATTAGCTGACCAATACTCAACTGGAAGTTCGATCATGCCGCAAAAGAAAAATCCTGACATGGCTGAACTAATCCGGGGAAAAAGCGGCCGGATCTTTGGTAACTTAATGGGCCTCTTAACCGTTATGAAGGCTTTACCGTTGGCGTACAACAAAGATATGCAAGAGGATAAAGAAGGGGTCTTTGATACCGTTAAAACAATCATCCCGGCATTATCCATCATGGCAGGGATGTTAGCAACCGCAACGGTAAATAAAGCCAAAATGCAAGCGGCGACAGAACGGGATTTTTCAAATGCAACAGAACTAGCGGACTACTTGGCGGTTAAGGGAATTCCTTTCCGACAAGCCCACGAGATCGTAGGTGAATTAGTATTAAAGGGGCTTCAAACTAATACAACCTTACAAGAGATCCCACTAGCTGAATATCAACGAATTCTGCCTGAAATTGGAGAAGATGTTTACCACGATTTACAAGCTAAGGTAGCCGTTGAACGTCGGCAATCACTTGGTGGTACAAGTTTCAAAGAGGTAATGAAGCAAATTGCCGCTGCCAAAGAAATCCTTGGTCAAGGTTAAACTATGATTAATTTATCAGGAAGTTATTAACTTATTTCTGGATTTGTGATAGGATGGTAACATTAATTAATGAAGTGAGGGAATAAGATGTCAAAGTATGTTGTTGAATTATCAGCAGAAGACTTACAAATGTTGAAAGATTGCCATTCTAAGAATCCTTCAATTATGAAGACTTTAGATGAGGCAAAGGAAAAGTAATTTTCTAGTTTTTCACACTCGGTCCCAAAACTCATTTAAGAACACCTAAGAGACTGGCGACAAAATATCGCTAGTCTCTTTTTTTTAATCAAACAAAAGCTACTGCTTACCATTTGTAAACGTTTTCGTGTTATACTAAAAACCAAGGAAATTTTTAGGAGGAATAACGATGGCAATTCAAAATTTAGCAGTGATTGGGGCCGGTACTCTTGGTAGTCAAATTGCTTTTCAATCCGCATTAAAGGGAATTAACGTTGCTGTTTGGAACCGTCACTTAGACAAAGCCAAACACCGGCTTCAAGGTTTAAAACCTCACTATCAAAAGGATCTAAACCTTGCCGGGGATGCTTTTGATACGGCTTATCACAAGATGTTTTTAACGACTGACCTAGCTGAAGCGGTTAAAGACGCTGATCTGGTGATCGAAGCCGTTCCGGAAGCAATCGAAATCAAAGCGCAAATGTACGCTGAACTTGCTAAAGTTTTACCAGCAAAAACGATTGTCGCAAGTAACTCTTCAACTTTTATGCCAAGTCAACTTGTTCAATATACCGATCGGCCGAACAAGTTCTTGCACATCCACTTTGCAAATGAAATTTGGAAATACAACGTTGCTGAAATTGTTGGGACTTCAGCTACCGATCCTACTGTAATTGAGGATGCGGTGGCCTTTGCCAAGACAATTGGGATGGTGCCAATCCAGATGCATAAAGAATATCCTGGTTATATCTTGAATGCATTGCTAGTTCCATTTCTAAATGCGGCCATGACGGCTTGGGCAAAAGGAATTGCTGATCCGCATGAAATTGATAAGGATTGGATGATTTCAACGGGTGCCCCATCCGGACCATTCATGATTATGGATATTGTTGGTTTGCGGACCCCTTACCAAATTTCAATGAATGACTATAACCAAACCGGTAATCCAGATGCTAAATTGATTGCCGATAAGCTTAAGGAAATGATCGATGCTGGTCATTACGGCCAAGAAGCAGGTGAAGGTTTCTACCATTATCCCAATGCTGAATTCTTAGATCCAAACTTTTTGAAAGCTTAATATCTCCCAAAAATTAGGAGCAAGGAAATGGTTTTTCTTTTACTTTGACTACCAACTTATATCCTAAAGAGCGTTTGCTTAGATCTCACCAGCTAGAAAATTTGATTGTAATGGTGCCTTTTATTAATTCATAATTTGGATCATTAACGATTGAGGATAAGCATTTTGAATTTACTTAACCACTAACTATAATAAAGATTAAGAAAGGAAGATTTAAATGAAGAGTGCATTTTTTGAAGGAAAAGGAAATATCGTCATTAAGGACGTTGCTAAACCAACCCTTCAGGCTGACGATGATGTGATTATCAAAGTTTACCGGGCCTGTGTTTGTGGTTCCGATCTCTGGGCATTTCGGGGCTTCGATGATAAACCAGCCGATTCTATTAATTCCGGTCATGAAGCGATTGGGGTGGTTGAAGAAGTTGGTTCTGCGATTACCACGGTTAAACCGGGGGACTTTGTAATTGCCCCATTTACCCACGGCTGTGGCCACTGTCCAGCTTGTTTAGCCGGTTTTGACGGAGTTTGTCAGGATCACACTGACAACTTTAGTGAAGGAACCCAAGCCGAATACTACCGGGCTCAACACGCTCAATGGTCACTAGTTAAGGTTCCAGGCAAGCCTGAAGACTACTCGGAAGCCATGCTAAAGTCATTGTTAACCCTTGCGGATGTCATGGCAACTGGTTACCATGTGGCTGCTATCGCAAACGTTAAGCCTGGGGATACGGTAGTAGTAATGGGGGATGGGGCCGTGGGTCTCTCCGCTGTAATTGCCGCTAAACTTCGAGGAGCAAAGAAAATCATCACTACTTCCCGTCACACTGATCGTTTAGCTCTTGCTAAGGAATTTGGGGCTACCGATAACGTTGCTGAACGGGGCGCTGAAGGTGAAAAGCAGATCTTGACTTTGACGAATGGCTTTGGAGCGGATGCGGTCCTTGAATGTGTTGGTTCACGGGCTTCAAATCAAACGGCCTTAAATGTTGCTCGTCCTGGTGCGATCATTGGCCGGGTTGGTTTACCCCATGATGCAAAATTTGATCTAACGATGCCTTTCTACAAGAACATTAGCTTAGCTGGTGGTCCTGCTTCGGTAACCACTTACGACAAAGAGTTACTCTTAAAAGCGGTTCTTGATGGTAAGATTAACCCAGGGAAGGTCTTCACCCAAAGCTACACGCTCGATGAAATTAACCAAGCCTATCAAGATATGGCTGATCGGAAGACGATTAAGTCATATGTAGTAGTTACAAAATAGTGAAATGCAATCATGAGGTTGGGAAAAAAGCTCCTTGACGGCCTGGTTGGGATAAGAAGGACGAAGGTTGATTCATTAGAATCGACCTTTCGTTCGCACTTATCCGCTAAGGCCGTGCTTTTTGACCTTAGTTACTGAGTAACATTCGGAGATGACAAAGAGGCTGAGAAGAAACACGAGTTTCTTCTCAGCCTCATTTGAAGAGCATAAAAATTAGAATACTTCAAGGTGAAGTTGATTTTCACCAATAAAACCAGCCTTCTTCATAAAGAGGTAGATTACTAATGACATAACTCCAGGAACAACGACCCCAAAGGCCATATAGGTTGCAAATTGATCCCAACCACGGGAAAGGTAAGCGATTGGAGCGATCAAAGAATTAAGCCCTAAGAAGCCACCTAGAGTGTAGGTAGAACGAAAATGAAAGAGAACCGTTGCAACCGGAGCACAAACTGCCGCTGAAACTAACGATGGCACTAGTAGATAAGGATTTAGCAAAAGATTAGGGAATTGAAGTTTTGGAGTTACAACCCCTTGGGCAATGTTGGCTCCTAATTCGTTTTGCCGCCATGACATTACCGTGAAGGCAACGAATTGCGCGGTCGTTCCAATTAACGCTGCCGCCGATGAAACTGGATCAAGCGTCAAGGCAACTGCTAAGGCCGCCGATGACGCCGGTGTCATTAAGAATAGTGACCAAACTAATGAGATTACAACTGAACCCAAAACGGGGTTAACCGTCATTGAATGTGCAATATAAGCGGATACTGCTAACAGGGCAGGGGTAACAATCGCCGCAACAAGTAAACCAAAGCCAACCCCGACGGCTAAAGCCCCAAATGGAACAAGAACCATGTCAAGTGGCGTTTTACCAGTTAAGTATTTACCGACGAGAACACAAGCAACGGCGGCTAAAAGGGCCGAAATGGGTTGCCCAGAAGTCATTACCGGAGCCCCAACGGTTGAAACGAATGCTTGGCCGGTTGCGGTAGTGGTATGTACAGTGGCGTTAGTAAAATGGACCGCATTGGCACCGACAGTTGCTGAAACGAGTGAGGCGAAAGTTACTAAGGTGGTTGTATTTAATTGTGAAGCTACGGCCACCCCGATTGCTGGGGCAAGTAAGGCTTGGGCTTCAGCGCCAACTAAGGAAAGCGCTTGGACACCGGTTAGGTTACCAATGGTTGAAAGTAACAGGCCACCCCCTAAGACCACTAGGATGGCATTGGCAGTTGCGGCGAACACCCGATATAATGCTTCTTTGAAGCGGGAGGCATTCGCGTATGTAGTAGATGCTTGCTTTGAAGTAGGTTTAACACTAGCTTCCATGAGCAATCCCTCCTTGAATATGTATATTTAATTTTGTTGGTGTTAGTTTACGAGAGCCAGATTAAAAAGTCAACCCTAATTTTTAATCTTTTTCTAATCATTTGTCCCTGGTAGTTTTTCTGACCAGTTTATCAAGCGCTTCCATGATTGAAATATCAATATTTTCTCATTGGACTTTTATTTGAGATTCCCCCGAGCCATAAGCTAGAATTAAGTAAAGAGAAAGATTAGAGGTCTGATACCTTGAAAAAAGATGAAGCGAACTTTGGGACTAGCCAGACTATTTTATTTTGACCAGCTGGACTGCACTCAAAAGTTACTTTTCATCCTAGATTGGAGTAAAAAGAATGTATTCAATTAAGATGTATGGAATCAAGGCTGAAGATAAACCTTATGCGATTAAGTGGGCCAAGGAGCATGACGTTCAAATTTCAATGACTGAAAAGGTAATTGACGAAAATACCATTGATGATGCTAAGGGTTTTGATGGAGTCAATACCTTACAAGTCACTAAGATTCCCACTGACGCATATGCCCGCTTTAAGGCGATGGGAATTAATCAAATCGCTCAACGGAGTGCTGGCTTTGACATGTACGACTTAGCAGAAGCTACCCGCCAAGGAATTATTATTTCTAATGTTCCGAGTTATTCACCAGCCTCAATTGCTGAATATGCTTTAACCTCAGCCTTAAACTTAGTACGGCAAATTCCAACGATTCAAAAACGGGTTCAGGCACATAACTTTACTTGGGAGAAACCGATTCGTGGCCAAGTAGTCGGTGAAATGACCGTGGCCGTTCTGGGAACTGGTCACATTGGTGCGCACGTTGCCCGCCTTTTTCACGGCCTTGGTTGTAAAGTGCTTGCCTACGATCGGCATCCCCGAACTGACCTCGCCTTTCTAACTTATGCTGATTCCATTGAAGCGGCGGTTAAGGATGCTGATATCGTTACTTTGCATATTCCGTTACGCGAAGAAAACGTCCACCTCTTTGATGCTAAAATGTTTGAACAGTTCAAAAAGGGAGCTTATCTAGTGAATACCGCCCGGGGTGGTTTAGTTGATACGGAAGCACTTTTAGCCGCCCTTGACAGTGGTCAATTGGCCGGAGCAGCTTTGGATGTTTACGAAAATGAGGGGCCTTATGTGCAAAAAAATGTGAAGGATCAAGCCATTTCAGATGAACTTTTCCAAAAAATCCTCAATCACGATCGAATCATTTATTCACCTCACGTAGCCTTTTATACCGACGAAGCCGTAGCCAATCTAATTTATGGTGGTCTCAACGCAACCTTAGATGTTATCACCAAGGGGGATACGCCGAACCGGGTGAATGCCCTTCAAAGTTTGGGAAAAATGTTACGAATTAAATCTTTTCACATACTAACTATTCATTAGTAAAACCGTTAATCCGAGCTGAGGGCATTTCAAAGCCCAATATGTGCATTTCACGCGCAACCGCTTGACATCAAAGGGATAATCAAGAATAATGAACATGTGAGCAAACGTTTATCATTTTGTGATGAACCGAAGATTTAGAGGAGGATTTTTATGGTTATGAATCACCGGAAAAAAGTTGTTTTGATTGGGGCCGGGTCCGTTGGGACTGCCTACGCATATGCGATGGCTCAACACCCATTGGCGGATGAGTTAATCATTATCAACCATACAAAGAAGAAGGCTGTGGGGAACGCCCTTGACCTTGAAGATGCGGTGGCTGCCTTTGGGACACCGGTTCACATGGTTTCTGGAGAGTACGCTGACTGTGCGGAAGCTGACTTGGTTGTGATCACGGCCGGAGTACCACAAAAGCCAGGCGAAACCCGGCTTCAATTAGTTAACAAGAACTTAGCTGTTATTAAGGACATCACGAAGAACGTGGTTGAATCTGGATTCCAAGGAATCTTCTTGGTTGCTGGTAACCCGGTTGATATTCTTTCTAACGCGGTTCGTGAATTCTCTGGATTCCCAGCTAACCGGGTCCTTTCTTCAGGGACTTCTCTTGACTCCTACCGCTTACGGATTGCCTTATCCAAGCTCTTCAATGTCAGTCCGCAAAGCATTGACGCCTATGTAATGGCTGAACACGGGGATTCTGAATTTGTTGCTTACTCCGCTGCCACAATTGGTGGTAAGCCATTGCTCGAATTTGCTAAGAACCGCGGTTACTCCATGGATGACTTAAAGGAAGTTGAAGACCAAGTTCGAAACAAGGCTTACGATATTATCGAAGGGAAAGGGGCCACTTACTATGGGGTTGCCTCAGCCTTAGTTCGGATTACTGAAGCAATCTTGCGGAACACCAATATGGTAATGCCAATTGGAGCATATATGGCTGGTGAATATGGCCAACAAGGAGTTTACCTTGGAACCCCTGCTATTATCAATGCTAACGGGATTGCCCGGATCATTGAAATGCCATTGAATGAAGACGAACAAGCAGCAATGGCTAAATCTGCTAAGACCTTGGAAGACATTCAAAACAACGCCCGGAAGGAAGGCTTCTTACCATAAAAACCTGTTAGTATCAGATATTGAAATAAAAGAGACCCTAGCAATTCATTGCTAGGATCTCTTTTATTTTCTATCATTTAAAAATTCGCTTAAGCGAGCAAGGCCAGTTTGTAAAGTTTTAACGGGAGCACAGTAACCTAGCCGCACGTTTCCTGGAGTATCGAAGGCTTCACCGGGAACTAATAGAACCCCTTTCTCCTTTAAAAGCCGTAAGCAAAAGTCCTTAGTTGGTTCGTTAATTTTTAGCTTAGGAAATGACGTTGAGACCATCTGCGGCATCACAATTTCCACACGATCTTCCTTAGCCAACCAAGCTTGGTAAAGACGATAATTTTGCCTTACCAGTTCATAGTTCCGTTTTAAGATTACCTGCCGATGCTGAAGAGCATAAGTTGCTAAAGCATCATTAAGGACTCCACCACAAATCATGGTATAATCACGGAACTTGCGGAATTGATTTGTCAAAGTTTCATCTGGAGTTACGACCCAGCCAATTCGTAAGCCCGGTAGGGAATAGGTCTTAGAAAGAGAATTAGTTGAGATTCCCCGGTGATACAAGTTAACAATCGGGACAACGGGGGTTCCTTCATCCAATGGTTGATATACTTCGTCAACTAAGATGTAGGCACCAACTTGATCAGCAAGCTTAACAACCTCCTGAAGAAAGGCTTGATCCAAAACCGTCCCGGTCGGATTATTGGCATTATTAAGACAAATTAACTTGGTATTGGGGCGGATAAGGTGTTTTAGATCAGCTAAATCGGGATACCAATTATCCTCCTCATGAATTTGCCAAAAATTAACTTCTGCCCCCAGTGAACGGGGGATGTCATAGAGTTGCTGATAAGAGGGATATTCAGCAATCACGTGGTCACCAGGCTGGATAAGGGCGTATAAAGCCAAGAGATTGGCTCCAGTTGCCCCATTTGTTTGAAGAACGTGGTCGGTGCGGATGTCTTGATACAACTCACTAACCACTTGTTTAAATGCCGGTGAACCCTCAATCCAACCGTAATTTTCCAGTTTCCGATTTAGATTCGCAAAGAAAGCCGTTTCATCATCGCCAGTCAATTTAAACAATTCATCGATCGTTAGGGCCGCAATGGTACTTTGGGAGATATCGTACTTCGCCTGTTTTTCCCAGTGATTTAACCATTCTTCAACCCCAAAAGCAGGTATCTCAACCATTTTAATTCCTCCGAATAACCTTTTTACTTAATAATAGGCAAGCAAAAAAGAAAACGCAACCACGAAATTTAAAACTGACACCTTTTAATCCGATTTTGGAGCCTCTCTTTCATTTCCGAATGTTACTCAGTAACTAAGGTCAAAAAGCACTGCCTTAGCGGATAAGTGCGAACGAAAGGTCGATTCTAATGAATCAACCTTCGTCCTTCTTATCCCAACCAGGCCGTCAAGGAGCTTTTTTTCCAACCTCATTATAGGATTTGAATAGCTCAGGGTAAGAAAACGCTTTTAAATTTCGGCTGGCATCGAAATTTGCAGTTCGTCAGCAATCGCTTGCATTTGATCAATTGTCTTATCGTCAATTTCAACCCCACGTTTTTGGTTCTCCGCAAGGTTCTTATATTCCCGATCACCAGGAACCCAGATAGTATGACCAGGGAGGTGGTGAAGATGACGGATTCGATCTAGCATGGCAGTTGCGTTGGCCTTTAAGGTTTCTAAATCGCCAAAGAAGGCTGGATCAAAGGCAAAGACAAATTGACTAAAGTCATGTTTGCCAGTATTTGTATCAGCTGAGATCGAACCTTGCGCTAAAATTCCAGTTAAAATTTCCACAACGATGGAATTACCCATGCCTTTGTAATTAGAATTAGCTTCACTCCCACCCAAGGTTAATAGGCCGCCACCTTTTTGCTCTGCTTCAAACGCAGCCGTAGCAAGAATGTTCTCGGCTTCTTTGGGGTCTTTAACGACTTGCCGATCTTTATTAACAACCCAATCACCTGGAAGCGCCGTTCCTTTTTTATCGGCTAATTGGATTTTTCCACCCGCAACCACTGAAGTTGCGCCATCAAAGATAAACGGGTGCGGAGAGGCTGGAAAACCAAAGGCAAAAGCATTTGAGCCTAAAAAGGCTTCCGTCGCATTGGTCGGTACAACAAGGGGACGGGTATTTGTTAGGGCAATCCCCGCTAAACCTGCTTGTAAAGCTTTTCTAACATAGTAGCCCGCAATCCCAAAGTGGTTGGGATTGCGGACAACCCCAATTCCAACTCCAATTTGCTTAGCTTTTTCGATTACCTTATCCATTGCAAGGTTTGCAGCGAGATGTCCCATATTCTGGTTTGCATCAACTAAGACGGCTCCTGGAATTTCTTTTAAAATTTTAGCTCTGTTTTGGGGGATGATCGTCCCATCTTTGATCATCCGCCGATACCAATCAAGCCGTTGAATTCCATGCGAGGAAATTCCCCGTAAATCAGCATCAACTAAGGTATCCGCAATCAAAATACCATCATCTTTTTGAAAACCGAGCTTCTCAAAAACGGTCTGTAAATAATTTCGTTCATCTGCTGCATTAATTCGCATTATTAGTCTTCCTTTCTACTACCAAAAAACGCCCCTGAGCAAACTAAACTCAAGGGCGCATGAAGCACTGTACCACCTTAATTTGTCATTATTAAAAATAATGGCCTTATGAATTGATAACGGTAATCAACCGAGAACGTAGCTTGCACCCGTTCCATTTAACGACAAGTTCATTTCGCTACCTTAACTAATCCGTGCTTTCACCATTTCACGTTCGCTATTATTAGGTTACATAGTTACTACTCTCATCATTTTTTAATAATTAAGTTAAAACCATTTTAGAAATACCTTTCAAATTTGTCAAGCTATTTTATAATGCATTAGCAAATATAGTAGTTAGCACGATAAATAGAATACCCATAATTATTATCGATTTCGGCGTAATCACTTAACAAAAAAGCTTTAGGCGATAAGACTTTATCGAGTTGTGATCCTGATAAACGACGACCAACTAATTCACGAATTGGGTGTTGTTCACGAAGGGCTACTTTAATGGTATTATCAATAACTCATTGTGAAATACTCTTAAACGCTTAAGATCACGTGCTAAGAGGGAAGCATATGCTCCAAAAGAACGACCAAAAGGTAATCGGAATTGCATCTGCTAATTTAGGAGATAAACATAAAATGACAAGTTACAAACAGAAATAATTACTAAACAAGGAAAATATGTCTCATTTTATCTTAAAAGTAAACATTCTAGCGTAATTAGTAAATATTACTGAAATCACAAAATATATACCAATTACTAGTAAAATAATTGATTGACATAATTTCAATTGTTGAGGATGCTGGTAACGATCAACAAGTTCGGATCATCCAAGATCATGATACGTCAGTTAAATTTAAAGCTTCTTTTGATCGCTAAAAGTTTGTGGAGATCAATTTTTGTAACCACAACGAGATGAGGGAGTTTATCAGCAAGAACAAGTAATCGTTATAAAGTAAACAACAAAAGCTTCAAATCTAAAGATGATTAACGCGGGTACCCCATTTTCACTAGATTGTTTTGCATTAAAACTATAATTTTAATGACAGGTTGCTCAAACGAAAAAGTAGTCACCTCAATTAAAAAACATTCTGGTAACTACAGTAAAATTTGGTTGCTAAGTTTTCTCCAGCTGATTCATCGCTCATTTCGCTCGCTCCAGATATTTACTTCAAATAATTATCATTTCCATTTTGTAAACACCATGCTTGCTGAGATGTTTTTACTTAGATTGGCTACAATTAGGCTTACCATGTCATTTTGACTTGTTGCTGGGATCTGTGAAATTTATGTTGCTTGTTCCAGAAATTGCTGACTTGGTGAATTTTAGTCTGACGATTAACCAGTAGTCCTGAATGAATTGTTGTCTTACCGTTAGTTGGGACGCTTTCTCCAAGCTGACGATCTTTAAAATTAGCTTTAAGGACCAGTTAATTGAGATTGTATATGGAAAGAGGACCAGTTTGCGACTATTGCCATCCCCCAAAGCCGAGAAGGTGATGATCCGTTTCACCTCTCCCCTGTTCATAACTTTCACAATCCGGGGGAGGGCCCATTGAATAAGAAGATGGATGATATTTCTTAACAAGTTCCAAGAGTCGCAACGACCGCATTGACTTGCTTGATCCAACTTACTGGTTTTAATGGTTCCCATAAATTTCCCTGAGCTCTGAACATAGGCAATTGTTTGATGACGCGCTTGAAGCACGTTCTTAAGAACTAATTCTCCCGTCCACCCAGTTGACTTAATTATTAGAATTTCTAAAGCCGTCTTTCTTTACGTCTATAATATTATGTTAACTATCTTTGGCTAAAAAACTGAGAAGAAACTGAATCCTTCTCAGTTTAATCGCGCTTTAGTAAATTACATGCTTTTGAACTAGTTCTTCAACCCCTGCTTGAACCTCAGCTAAAGCCTTCTCATCAGTTGGATTAGCTAAAGCTTGCAAAATTAAGTTAGCTACTACCTTTGCGTCAGCTTCGTCAAATCCCCGACTGGTAATTGCTGGGGTTCCAATCCGCAAGCCACTTGTCACAAAGGGACTCCGTGGATCATTTGGAATAGACTCCTTATTCGTCGTGATATGAACTGAATCGAGTAAGGCTTGGGCATCTTTTCCTGTTAAGCCCGTTTTAGTTAAATCAAGGTTCAGTAAATGGTTTTCCGTTCCTCCAGAAACCACCCGAACAAGATCCGAAGTGTTGAAGACTTCGGCCATTGCAGCCGCATTTTTGACGACCTGATCGATGTAAGTCTTAAATGCTGGTTGAAGATCTTCATAAAAAGCTTGTGCTTTCCCAGCAATTACGTGTTCAAGTGGTCCACCTTGTGTTCCTGGGAAAAGGGCAAAGTTCAATTTCTTCCCAAGTTCTGGATTATTGGAGAGAATCATCCCCCCACGCGGTCCTCGCAAGGTCTTGTGAGTGGTTGTCGTCACGACATCAGCGACCGGAATTGGGCTTGGATGAGCTCCCGTAGCAACCAAGCCTGCAATGTGGGCCATATCAACCATCAAATAAGCCCCTACTTCATCAGCGATTTTTCGGAACTTCTGCCAATCAATGATCTTACTGTAGGCTGAGGCTCCCGCAATAATCAACTTAGGTTTAACCTCAAGCGCTTGTTGGCGAATTGCCTCATAATCAAGCTCTTCGGTTTCTGGATTAAGCGCATAGCCATATGCTTGATAATTTTGCCCGGAGAAGTTTACCTTGGCCCCGTGAGTCAAGTGGCCACCAGCATCCATCCCCATCCCTAAAATGACATCTCCAGGCTTTAAGAGCGCCTGATAAACGGCCATATTAGCTTGGGAGCCGGAATGTGGTTGAACATTTACATAGGCCGCCCCAAAAAGTTTCTTGGCGTAATCAATCGCCAGTTGTTCAACTTGGTCAATGTACTCACATCCCCCATAATATCGCTTTTGGGGGTAACCTTCAGCATACTTGTTGGTGAGTACTGAACCCTGGGCTTCGCGAACCGCATCGGAAACAATATTTTCCGAAGCGATCAGTTCGATGGTGGTTTGTTGCCGATTTTCTTCGTGTTTGATTGCAGTCCAAAGCGCTGGTGACTTGGTAGTATATTGCATTCTTAATTCCTCCTCGTTTTGGGCGACTAACAATTAAAAACATTTTACCAGATCGAGGCCAAAAATGCTTTTAAAATGATAGCGGTTCCTCAATTAAAATCAAATTTAACAGATTTCGTTTTTTGCGGTATTCTGTTATTAAAAATAAAAAAAGGATTGATAATAAATGGCTTATGCCTTGATCTACACAGCCAAATCAAGTGGCAAGACCTCCTACTGGGCAAATCCCGGTTTTACAGGTAATGGTAAACGAAAATATACCTGGGATTCACCAAAAGACATTAATTTTAAGCAATTAAAGGCGAAATATCCAACCCTTTTTGGGAATAAGAGTAATGATCGCTTTGAAATTTTAAATCTCGCCAACGGTCAAAAACAAAAGATTACTTACCAAGTTCGACAGGTTAAAAAAGTGTCTAAGGAAGCTACTCCCCCCTTAGCAACCCATCCAAAAATGTTCCGCAAAACCCCTTACCTAATCGTTTTGGATCGGAAAGGTCAACCGCGAAAATACTGGAGCAACAGTCAAAAAACCTTCGTTAATACCGTTAATGACCGACTTTCCCGCTGGAAAGAGCTTGGTGCGGCTGAAGAGAGTTTACGTTGGATCGTTAATAACGAACAATTAAAAGCTCAGTTTAACGATGGAACAATTACGATATGGAATGGTCAAACGAATCAGCCGGCCCTTTCCCCTTCAGAAGTCGCTCGGCTCGTTGCCCCTCAACCAACACAAGTCGTTAATCAAGTAGTCAAGCAAGCCCAAAAGGTTTCGCAACAAAGCCCGACTTACCGAGCCCTTGATCAGCACTTTGCTCAATTACCGACTCAGGCCGATTTAAAGGTTGATACAGCTACCGATGATGAATTGCCAGGAATCGATTTAAGTAAGTATGATCCCGCATTGGTTTTTGGCGCTGCGAGTTACCTGATCGATGCCTTAAAAGAGCAAAAAAATGTTAATCAGCTCCTTAAACGTTATGATGGCGCTGTCCTTCAAGATTATCTCCATGTTTTAGAGTTTGTTGGCCTAGACGATTTGGATGTGGACGAATTTACGGCAACTTTTCAAGAAAATCGGCAAACTCGGCGGCAAATTAAAAACTTGAGTCTCTTATTAAACGCTTTAGCCCAATCGTTTGAACCTGATAAGTTCTGGAAGGCCTTAGAAGATGATTCCGCAAGTAATCAGTATCATTTCCGGTCTGCTAGCACTGCAAAAAAGTTACAAAAGTTAATTAAGTCCTACGGTGAAACGAACACTAAAGATGATTAAGTGAGTCCCGAATATTTGACCTTTTTTAAGTGAAAGACTACGATTGAAGTAATCGGAGGTGTGGGATGTAAACTGCCCGAAACATAATAGCTTTTGGCTAGGCCTCCGAAGATAATCACAGTGGAATCCAAGCTAATCTTTTGGTTAACTTGGGTTTTCCAGCTTATAAGAAGGTCTTGTTGATCAGTTGACTTAGTATTATAATTGACTTATTAAAAATGATTATGTCATCAGCTTGCCCTGACGAAAGCTTGGTGACGCCTAACCGGAACCTTGATGGAGTGGCTGCCTAATCTCCATCAAGGTTTTTTGTTTAAATTAATCAAGATTACAGAAAACGGACCAGGCAACGTTTATATTCTTCACTTCGGATTCTAACTTGGGCTAGTACTTCTGGTCTCAATTTCTGAAGTAGTTAAAATTGCTAATCTCGCAAGTACTTACGGGATCGGGGTTCAATTCCATACTTGCGGGGGACCAATTGCAACGGCCGCTACTCTCCAAGTCGAAGCCGCCATCAGTAACTTTTTGATTCACGAAGGGCATGAAATTAACCTTAAACCCGACAATTATCATTCCAGTAAGTTTCATTACCAACCAGCTGACGGTTATTATCAAGTCTCTAACCGACCAGGAATCGGCCAAGAATTAAGTGAAAAAGCGATGGAAAGTGCTGAGATGTTAGTGGTTGAGTAGTGCAACAACGCTTAATCTAAAAGAGAGGGGCTGGGAAGAAACGTGCGTTTCTTCCCAGCCCCTCTTTCACCCCCCGAAGGTTACTCAGTAACTAAGGTCCAAGCAGTAGCTGAATGGCAGTTGCTTCCCTGGCGGTCGCACCAACCGATTCAGCCTTGCATGGGCTCACAAACGCCAAACCAGTTGGCTGGTTCGCTCCAAATCACGGCCTTAGCGGATAAGCGCGAACGAAAGGTCGATTCTAATGAATCAACCTTCGTCCTTCTTATCCCAACCAGGCCGTCAAGGAGCTTTTTCCCCAACCTCTCGTTTTTAGTATTCATGGCCAAAATAATCCCGATAAAGTTCAAAACTCATCGCCCTAAAGTTTTGAAAATTTAAATTATTACAAAAAATCAGCAGGGTCTGATGAGTGTTGTAATTAATAAAGAAGGTTGCTGTATAACCATCAAAAGCCCCATCAGCATGCATAATCGTCGGTTTTAAATAAAAACCGGCAAAATAATTTTCCTGATTTCCCGGTAATCGGTGCTTCAAAATTGTTTTCAGAATATTAGGTTGACCAAATAGATCATTCTGGAGTAGTTTCCAATATCCATTCGGTGTTGCAAGAAAATCACAAGATCCTAAACCTGCTGACATACTCCGGGTTAAAGCTGGCCAAGAACGGTTTTTTAACCCCATACTTTCCACAACTTGGCCCCTTTTGACCACCTGGTAACTTTCAATTTGACCACTTAATTGGGCCGGCTTAATTAGCTTTGTTTGCAGCAAGTGATTATATGATTGATGATCCAACCGCATTAAGATTGCAGCCAATAAAGTGAAGTTACTGTTTGCATAGTGCCATTGATGATAATTAGTAACTTTAAGGTGACTAAGGGTATACATTAGTTGTGCTCGTTCGTTAGTTAACGGAACTTTTGAACTATCCCCTAAGTCCACGACGCCACTAGTTTGGGTTAAAAGTTGGCTCACCGTAATTTGGCGACTTTTTGAAATATTAGGAAAAAATCTATCAAGTTTACTATTTTCTTTGACCTGATGATTATTAATTGCTTGAATCATTAGGAGTCCGGTTAATGGTTTTTGTAATGAAGCAATCGGAAAAAACCGATTGGCGTGAATTGCCAGCGCTGAATTGCCAGGAACTAAACGGTTCTGAATAATTTCGGGTGAATCAGCTTGTTTTCCGTTAACTAGGACTAAAGCATTGGCGTGATGCAGTTTTAAGGTTTGCTTTATTTGATTAATTGCTAATGGCTGAAGTGCATCCGCCCGGCCTGACTTCGGGCACCAAAAGTTGAGCCCCAAAAGGATACTCAAGACCATAATCAAAATTTGCCATTTTCGAAACATCATGATTCCTCACAGAAAACTTAATCAAACAATAAAATAACATATCAATTGCTAAATGCAAATGAGTTGTTTTTTTATTTTACATAATATTAATATCTTTAATTGTATCTTAGCTGAAACTAATGACCATTTACCTTAGTAAGTGATCTTAAATTACCGCTGAGCGCAAATTTACTGTTAAACGTTCAATTGACCAAAATCAATCCGATCAAGCATCGTTTCCCGGGTTTCTTGATCCAAACCAAGATAAGCCAGTGTCATGGCCTCACTCGAGTGATTCAACAATTTCATTACAAGACCAATATTATGGTGGGTTTGCTCATAAACAAGGTAGGCACCAGTTTTCCGCATTGTGTGAGTTCCAAGGTAGTTAATCCCTAACAGGTCTCCGACGTGGTTCATAATCCGCCAAAACTGTTTACCGCCAATCGGCCGATCAGGATGCTCAAAGGATGGAAATAGCCACTCACTTTGATAAACCTTTAATCGGGGATGATCAATTTGAAATTCAGCTAACCACCGACGATAGGCTGCAAGATCATTAGCGACTGGTTTTAAATAGAGCGTATTCCGTTTTTGTGTTTTTTGATCAATGATAAAAGCATTCTTTTTTACCCGTCCCTTTTCATCATAGACATCCTCTTTTTTTAATTTTAGGACATCACTAACCCGAAGCAAGGTCGCTTTACCAACTTGAAAAATTGTATAGTTTCGTGGTCCATACTGAAAATCATCATGTAAGCATTCAAGAACCTGTTTTAACATTTGGGTGTCTTTAATTGGGAGCACAATTTGCTGCATTTCATTCATTTCCTTTGGGTGAAGTTTTTGAGTTTTACCAAATTATATCACCTACCACTTTTTCGGTCAAAATGGATTATTGATTTTAAGGCATTTTACGGGTGAAATAAATGTATTATTTCACCCGTTAGGTTACCCTAAAACAGCTATTCTTACCAAATTTTGATTATTCGCCCTTAGCAGTTATCAAACGGGTAAGTGCCTACTAACAAGCTTTAATTTGCAGATGAGAGCAAATTTGTCGAATTTGAAAAATAATTAACTTTCCAAGTATTATGTAAAGTTATTTTAGAAATTAAGACTGGAAAAATTACTCCAACCTTGATTGATATTCTTAGATTTATTTGATTAGTCATTATTCCCTCTCGCTTTATATAATGAAAATCTATTGATTAGGTAAGTTTTAACTGTCGTATTGATTTTCGTTCATTCAGTTCTTAAATTCACTTGTAAACAAATGTACTTTTGTTTAATATATTAATTGTCGAAAACGATGATTTGCGCAAATTTCTTTTCGGTTATTATTAATTTTAAAGGGGAATCATCAAATGCGTCATGAACTTAAGCGAATCGGTAAACTAGAACGTCATACTTTCACTGGTGTTTTCAAGCGCACGGGTTACAAAACCGCCTACCACCATCTCAATCCCGTCTACAGTCCAACTTTATTACTAACCGAAATTAGGAAGCTTGATGGAAAGCTAATTACTGATCATCTCTGGTTTAATTACACCAAAAATTTCTTAAAGCTTGGCCAATTGCTCCCTGGTGACGTCATCCAATTTGATGCCCGGGTGGCAAACTATTCTAAAGGTTATTATCTTTGCCAAACGAAGGATTACAAATTAAGTTACCCAACTAAGATTAGATTGCACCAAGGGGTTCCAAATCCTAACCGTCAACCAATCCCCGTCGATGATCATCGGGCATTAATTGGTTACATTATGCTTGAAAATATCAATTTTTATCGCGAACAAGATCGAACAATTGATTCGTTTTATCTTGATACATTTGATCAATGGAAGATGGATTCAAATAATAATATTATGTAAACTAATTAAAGTGTCTATCATTCTGTTAGCTCTGCTTCTCACTCAAAACGGAAAAATTTTGATTACCGCTAAGTTGGCAATCTTCCAAATATGTAGCAACCGTCATCTAATACTCAGCTTCTAAGGCGGAATGAGAACTAGCTTCGGGGGCTTTAGAAAATTCGAAACCGTTTCCCTTCAGGAATTTCCAAACATTTCTACTATTACACGATAGTTTCATAATTCATCAGTTATCCATTTACTCACTTTAATATTCATAAATATCGGTTACTAAAAAAATAGTATGATTGAATTAAATTAATGATCGATATATAATAATATTGTAGTAATTATCTATACAATTACTACCTTTTTTGTGGGACCCGTATCTGCTTTCTCTGGGTCCCCTTTTTTATTACCTTTTGATTTTCTTTTGCATGATCTTCATATAATAATCATTTTTACACTTTAAAATCAATAGTTAAATCTTAATAAGGGGGGAGCGAATGATGGTAAATTGGATTCCGTTACTGCTTTTAGAAACAACTACTTTCATTTTAGGCCACTTTTTCTTAAATGAAATCCAGTGGCAATTCATGCAGCGACTGGTATTGACTGGTTTTTGGTTATACTTAATGTTTCTTTTCTTCTTATGTTTTCGGCCGAGCTTTGGTAACCCATTCGTAATATTCCGATCATTCCATAACGTTCCGATCAATATTTGGCCCACTTTAAATCTCCGAATTGATACCTTGGAAAACATTATCCTTACCGTCCCAGCAGGGGCGTTCTTCGCTTTAGTTTTTCAACGAATAAATCTTTTAGAGGCTGGATTATTATCTATAATTCCAGGAATTTTAATCGAGAGCGGTCAGTTTGTAGCTGACTATTTCTGCCAAATTGAAAGAATCGTTGACATTAACGACATTATTTCTAATTGGCTTGGTTGCATGCTTGGTTTCTTTGTTATCAGTTCGATAATCCGAATCAATCCGAAACTTTGGCAGCGATTTGCATTTAACTGATAAACTCATCACCTGTTTTAACAACCGGTGATTTTAATTTACTCTCAAAAAATTATGTAAACATTTAGGTAAAAAATACGGTTAGCCACTCTCGCGAGTAACTAACCGTATTTACTTTTTTAATTTAGAATTAACGGTCTAATCTTAATGCTCCCGCTTCTTCTTTAAACCTAAGCCTAAGCTCCCAAGTAAGCCAACCAAGCCGGCTGCTACTAAACCACTGGCAGTTTCATTACCAGTTTGTGGTAACTTCTTTGCTGGTGCTGGGGATGCTTGCTTAGTAGTTTGTTCCTCAGTTTCAGGCGTAGTAGTAACTTGCCCCGTTTGGTTGTTCGGCTTAGCAGGCATTTCTGCGACTGGGGCTGATGGATTAGTAGGACTGGTTGGATTCTTTGGCGTAGTTGGCGTTACCGGTTCAGATGGGGTAACCTTCTGAACGTATACGACTGGCGTATCTTCACCAGGATTAGTTGGTGTTACCGTCTTAACAGTTGGTGTGTAGCCTGGAATCGTTGGAACCGGTTCGTCTGGCACCACCTTGGTTGGATCTGTTGGATCCGTTGGGTAGGTTGGCGTTGGCACATTAGGAATCATATTACCGTTTGGATCGACCGGAATAATCTTACCATTTGGCGTGTAGACTACTTGGTCCGTAACGTCTGGGTGATCAGGTGTAGCGGTCAAGCCCCCGGCTGTCTTCTTATCAGCGTGGTAGCCTTGAATAACTGGCGTATCAACCTTACCAAAGGTGTGTGAACCTGTCCATGGTGTTGTACTAATCGTCTTTCCAGTTACCTTATCAACCGTGACGGTCCGGGTAAAGGCATTCTTTTCCGTTGATGTCGTTTGCGTATCTGGTTGACTACCATCACTGTAGTGGTAGGTAATCGTTTGGGTAGCGTCCCGGGTGACGTCCGTTTGATCCTTAGTGTACTTTGGTCCGTTTGGATCATTAGGATTGATTGGTTGAACAGGTGTTTGAGGGTTGGATGGCGTTACCGTTGTAGTGCCATGCTTGAGGACAACGGTGTAGGTCTTGCCGTTGTTGGAATCGCTAAATTCTGAACCGGCTTTACCAGTAAAGCCATCTGATACTAAGACGTAGCCCTTGTCTTCCAATGACTTGATCGTGTCAGCAGTCGTGTAGGTGATCTGGTCGCCATACTTGCCGCTTTCAGAGTCGGTCTTCAAAACTGCACCATCATCGCTTTGGTCAACGTAGACAACCTTGAATGAACTCTTATCCTCAGTTGGCGTAGTTGGGTTCTTGGTGTAAGGAACATTAGTGTTCTTGCCTGGGTTTTCTGGCGTTACCGTTGGCGTTTCCGGCGTGTAGCCAGGAATATCAGGCACTGGTTCGTCTGGCACTACCTTGGTTGGGTCGGTTGGATCCGTTGGGTAAGTTGGCGTTGGCGCATCCGGAATCTTGTTACCATTAGGATCAACTGGAATAATCTTGCCGTTAGCAGCATACGTTACCGTATCCTCAACATTAGGATTTTCAGGCGTGGCCGTCAAACCACCCGCTACCTTCTTGCCGGCATGGTAACCGTCAACGACTGGGGTATCCTTTGTTCCGTAAGTCAAGCTTTCACCAGTGGTCGTCTTACCATTAACCGTGTAAGTCCAAGGAGTGGATGAGATCGTTTTCCCGGTTACCTTGTCAATCGTGACGGTCCGATCAAACTCACCCGTTTGGACATCCTTAGCCGGCGTCTTGTCGCCAGCGCCAGTGTAAGTAATGGTTTGCGTTGAAGGGATCTTAACCTTAGTTTGGTCTTCAGTGTACTTAGGCCCATCTGGATCCTTAGGATTAATTGGCGTATTAGGGTTCTTTGGATTATCCGGCGTTACCGTCGTTGTGCCATGCTTTAGGTAAACATTGAAAGTTTGTAAAGTCTTGTCATCATTATCATAAACATCCTTAGTTGGATATTCAGACTTATCAAGGACATACCCTTTATCCAGATAACTTTGCAGTTTGGCATCATAACCACTATAAATAATGGTTTCGCCAATCTTACCAGTCAAGCCACCAGACGTGCCAATTTGAGTTGGTACTTTCTTACCTTGAGCATTGACATAGTCTTCATCAATAAAGTTTACGATTGCGGCCGGACTTGTATAGTAAACTACCGGCGTATCTTTGCCTGGATCACTTGGAGTTACTGTTGGTACTTCTGGTGTGTAGCCTGGAATGTCCGGTACCGGTTCGTCAGGCGTTACCTTGGTTGGATCCGTTGGATCAGTCGGATACGTTGGATTTAGCACATCTGGAATCTTATTACCATTAGGATCAACAGGAATAATCTTGCCGTTAGCAGCATACGTTACCGTATCCTCAACATTAGGATTTTCAGGCGTGGCCGTCAAACCACCCGCTACCTTCTTATCGGCGTGGTAGCCATCAACAACAGGTGTAGTTTCAGTACCAA
The DNA here is from genome assembly GCF_013487845.1 of Lactobacillus sp. 3B(2020). Classification (NCBI taxonomy): domain Bacteria; kingdom Bacillati; phylum Bacillota; class Bacilli; order Lactobacillales; family Lactobacillaceae; genus Lactobacillus; species Lactobacillus sp. 3B(2020). Next base: position 1,086,076 of record NZ_CP047410.1, read on the forward strand.
AGGTCTTAGAGCCTGTCCAAGGCGTAGCTGAAACAGTCTTGCCAGTTACCTTGTCAATCGTAACCGTCCGCGTAAAGGCATTCTTTTGCGTTTGGACCTTGTCGCTAGGCGTCTTATCACCGGCACCCGTGTAGTGAACGGTTTGACTGGCATCCTTAGTTACGTCCGTTTGATCTTCGGTGTACTTCGGACTATTTGGATCATTAGGGTTGATTGGCGTATCTGGCTTTTGTGGGGTGTCTGGCGTTACCGTGGTAGTGCCATGCTTAAATACGACAACGTATGTCTGGCCATTGTTGGTATTGTCAAATTCTGAGCCAACTTTGCCAGTGTAGCCATCTGAGACTAAGACATAACCCTTAGCTTCCAAAGACTTGATCGTGTCAGCAGTCGTATAGGTGATCTTGTCGCCGAATTTACCTGACAAGTCCTTAGTTTCTAGAACCGCATTATTGCTGTCTTGGTCAACGTACTTAACGATTAAGGAAGCATCTTTCTTGTTATAGACCACTGGCGTGTTCTTACCCGGGTCACTTGGCGTAACTGTTGGCGTTTCTGGCGTGTAACCAGGAATATCAGGAACTGGTTCGTCTGGCACTACCTTGGTTGGGTCGGTTGGATCAGTTGGGTAAGTTGGATTTGGTACGTTTGGAATCTTGTTGCCGTCAGGGTCAACCGGAATAATCTTGCCGTTAGCTGCATACGTTACCGTATCACTTACATTTGGATTATCTGGCGTTGCCGTTAAACCACCGGCTACCTTCTTGTCTGCGTGATAACCATCAACTACTGGTGTATCAACGGTGCCGAAAGTCTTCGTACCAGTCCAAGGCGTACTTGAAATCGCTTCGCCAGTTACCTTGTCAACTGTCACAGTTCTCGTGAAGGCATTCTTTTGAGTTTGAACGTTATCGCTAGGCGTTTTGTCACCAGCGCCCTTGTAGTGAATGGTTTGACTAGCATCCTTAGTTACATCAGTTTGATCTTCGGTGTACTTCGGACTATTTGGATCATTAGGGTTGATTGGCGTATCTGGCTTTTGTGGGTTGTCCGGCGTTATCGTAGTTGTTGCATGGTCATAGTAAACCGTAACATCGCTGTTTTCGGTACTGCCATCAACCGTTACTGCTACAACAGAAGCTTTATCTGGAGCAGTGTAGCCGAAGTTAGTCAAGTCCGGTGACACTACTTCATTCCAGCTACCTGATTTAACCGTCCAGTCGCCGTAGGTAACTTTACCAGTCGTCTTGTTAGTTGACTTAGTCCGGGTCAAAGTTACCACTTGCTTGACAGTAGCTGCCAAGGAGCTTGGAATTGCCTTCCCCGTCTTTTTATCAACATAGTTGATTGTCCGAGTTACTTCTTTACTCTCAGTAGTATTTTCTACATCGTCGCTATCTTTAGTGTAAGTTACCGTATCTCTAACGTTTGGATTAGCTGGTGTTGCCGTCAAAACGCCAGCTACCTTCTTGTCTGCATGGTAGTCAGCAACAGCTGGTGAAGTTACTTGATCAAAGGTCTTGGAGCCAGTCCAAGGAGTAGTCGAAATGGTCTTGCCAGTTACCTTGTCGATCGTCACAGTTCTCGTGAAGGCGTCCTTTTGCGTTTGAACGTTATCGCTAGGCGTCTTGTCACCAGCACCAGTGTAGTGAATGGTTTGACTAGCGTCCCGGGTTACATCAGTTTGATCCTTAGTGTACTTCGGACTGTCCGGATCATTAGGATTGATTGGCGTATCTGGCTTTTGTGGGTTGTCCGGCGTTATCGTAGTTGTTGCGTGGCCATAGTAAACCTTCACATCGCTGTTTTCGGTATTGCCGTCAACCGTTACCGCTGCAACAGAAGCTTTATCGGGAGCGGTGTAGCCATAGTTAGTCAAGTCCGGTGATACAACCTTGTCCCAGCTACCTGATGCAACTGTCCAATCGCCGTAGGTAACTTTACCAGTCGTCTTGTTAGTTGACTTAGTCCGGGTCAAAGTTACGTCTTGTTCAACCGGTTTAGCTAAATTGCTTGGAATAGCTTCGCCAGTCGTCTTATCAATGTACTCGATGGTCCGTTTAACAGTCTTTGATTCAGTCGTAGTTTCGACATCATCAGGATTCTTCTTATACAGGAAGGTCACATCATTTTCACCTTGAAGCAAAGGGTTCGCCAAATCAATGTAACCACCATCCGGTAACATAATTCTTACCGGGTTCATGGAATCCATTTCATCCGTATGATAAATCAATCCATCTACGTAAGTTTCAAGTTTGAATTTGCCAACGCCTTCGGTATTCTTTCCTTCATAAGTATAGGTTGTGTAGACATCATAGCTATTCTTACTTAGTTGTGAAAAACCAAAATGTTCATCCCACTGTTGACCAACCGTGGCATCATTATAATTCGAAATATGGCCAGTTGTATTATTTTTTACCCCAACATAGGTATAACCATCAATCTTTGGTGGATTAGTAACATCGTACGAATTTCCAGTCATCATTGCGATTTCGGTGCTACTAATAATTTCTTGACCCGTAGTTTGATCCTGATAATGGACAACGAGTGGCCCTAAAATTGGGATGAATTCAGAAACTGAATTGTACCAAGGTTGTTCATTATCAGCATATTTATTATAGAGAGAATAAAGAACGTTGTAGTGCTTATAGTAACTACCACTTGTTTGATTAATATTTAAGAATGAAATTGTCCGTCCAGAATTATAGAAACGGTCCCCATCATTACCGGCTAATTGAACAAATTGTCCCTTTTCAACGGTAGTCATCTGCTTGCTCCGTGAATCAAAGAGATAAACGGTTCCAGTTTGGGTCGAAGAACCATCGGCCTTAACAGCCACATAATAATCATGCCGATAACCAACAGCGGTCCATTCGTGGACTTCTTCAAAAATCCAGTAATCATTTGAAATCCAATCAACTTGTGGATAGTCAGTCGGTTTAGTAATATTAATCTCCGCATTAGAGTTATCCTTTTCCGGTAACGTAAAAGTTGTATCCTGGTATGAAGGAGTAATTACATTCGGCGTATTAGCACTTGATGATACCGCTAGATTAGTCGTCAAGTTAGCTGTGGCATTAGCTTGATCACTAGTTAAATCAGCGACATTAAGGTTAGTCGTGCTGGTTTGGCTCGCTGAGCTAGCTTGTTTAGTACTACTATTTGCATTTTGGCTAGTCGCATTGGCTGAGCTCGTGGCTTGACTTGCTACGGTAGCCGAACGATTGTTGCTAGCAACTGTAGCTGATGAGTTAGCAGTTGAAGCAGCTGGGCTATTCGCTGTTGAAGTTGTACTTGAACCTCCTTGACTGGTCTTCAAAATAGCTGTAGAACCACTGGTACTTGCTGTTCCGGCAGTAATTTCTGTTTCTGAAGTTGTACTGTCTGCAGGATTTGATGCAGCTTCAGCTTTTGTTGCGTTAGTCCCAGCATAAATTGATACTGAAACTAAAACTGAAGTAAGTCCTAAAGATAATTTCCGCAAAGCCCAATGCTGGTGTTGATCAGCATGTAAGTTTTGGTACATCTGCCGATTATTTTTTCCTAGCATATTTATCTCCTATCTATCTATAAACCAAAACAAACATATTCAATGATTTATCATCGCCTTAATAATAGTTCCTTACTTTTTAAATTTAAATTTTTTTAAGAATTTATTCAATCATTTATATGTATTTTTTAAAAATATTGATAATTTTTAATCTTAATTGCTTTTTATCAACTAAAAATCAAACGATTTGTTAATTAACATAAAATTAGATTTTATTATTTATGATCATTGATTCTTCAATTTTTTAGCCAAACTATCTAATCACTCGATCATGTTATTGCCCATTTTATAATTTTTTTGCAAGTGATAGACAGGATCTCATTGGGCGTTAACCACTGATCGAGCTTAGAGAATCGTCCAATCATCTTACAGAAAATATCCACAAAAAACCACTAGCTCATTCATCATCATGACTAGCTAGTGGTTTTGGATTAAACTTAATGTTTATGCTTCAACAGCAATTTGCACATCCTGTGCTTGTTTGATGTGGTGTTCGTCCATGTAATCTAAAATTTGTTGGATCGTGATGTATGGGACGTCTAACCGTTCAGCAACTTTAAAAAGATCATCTCGCCGTGCCATCTTACCGTCATCTTTCAAGACTTCAATAATAACGGTAACTGGTTGCGCTCCTGCCAAGTAAGCGAGATCTACGGAAGCTTCAGTGTGCCCGATTCGCTTACGAAGGCCTCCGTCTTGCGCATAAAGTGGTTGAATATGCCCCGGATGATTAAAGTCGCTTGCTTTGGCTTCAGGATTGGCAATGTGTTGAATTGTTGCTGCGCGATCAAAAGCCGAAACCCCAGTAGTAACTCCCGTAGCTGCAAGCGTCCCATCACAGGTGGTCATAAATAGCGTGCCGTTTGGATCAGTACTATTTTCGACCATCTTGGTAAAGCCAAGTTGCTTGGCCCGTTCAATCGTTAATGGAACACACATTAATCCGTTAGCCTCTTTTAACATTTGGTAAACCACTTCTGGCTTAATCTTGTCAGCTAAGGCCACTAAATCGCCTTCGTTTTCCCGATCTTCGTTGTCAGAAAGAATAATAAATCCGCCGTTAACTAATGTTTCTAATGCTTCTTCAACCGTGTTAAACTTGCTTGACATGTTAAAGTCCTTTCTCTCATTCACTTAAATGACAACAACGATTTGCAAATCATGGGGTTAGTATACGGAATTATCCGATCTTTGTAAATACAATATCTAATATTGTTCGTAAATTATCCCTTATTTGATAAAAACCAAATTCATCATTCAGATATTTTTATGAGAAATCGCTTTCAGACTTTAAGATTTATTGTTCGTTTTTCATCGATTGACAGATTTAAGTTTCGTTCATTAATTAACGTTCGTCTTTAAATTTCTTTTTCCCAATTGACCTATACTCCTGGACTTGCATGATGTAAATAGCCCCAGCAGAGATGATTCCGTAGCTGTTGCATAATGATTTTGAAAGGCATATAACTTGCCCTAACGAAATTAATCCTTTCGATCGTACAGACGAAACCGTTTAATCGCTTGTGACATGCCGTTGAAATATTGATAATCAGCTTGGTCCCACTTTTTAGCTTGAATTGGATCTATGCTTGCGATCGCCAAAATTAACCAGGATTCAAGAATTGCTAGCGCTTCTTGGCGTTCCACCCGGTTCATTTGCAGTTGCATTAACTCGTCATCTAAATAAATTTTGTGGACTCCCCCGTTAGGAGCAGGAAAATCAACCCGTAAAACGTGATCTGCTTGATAAAAGTTTGCGGAAATCCCATAACGATCACAAAAACGTTCAATCCAGTATTTAGAAGCACCATAAATATCATTGTCTGACCAAGCCATCTTATATCACCCCAAAATTTTTTGATAAATAAGACCACATAACAAACCCGGGTAATCATTTTCATACCCGGGTTTATGCTTATAAGAATCCAAATGATTTCCCCAGTAAGCCTAAGAGTAAGAAAAGCTTACTACAATCATATTGTAGCAAGCCCCATTGAAAAAAGTAACTCAAGCGCTTTCCTGTTTTGGAATAATCAGTCAAAACTAAATAAACGGATTATTCCTTTTTATTCAAGCTTCACCAATTTTCTTAAGTTGATTTATTCCGCTGGGTCTTTACCAATTTCTTCATCAAAGAAACCTAAACCATCACTTTCAAGCGTTTTCAAATAAGCAACTAATTCAATTGCCGAAGCCGGATTAAGCTCATTTACCGCATTTAACCCCATCCCCGTTGGGACCGTTTCACTCATCTTAGTAATTTCGTTTCCGTTTTGAATCGTTACTTGGGAACAAGAGATTGCCCAGTGACCATTAACGTTTGGGGCAAAGATAAAGAAGAGATTAAAATCCTCAGCTAAGTAAGCCGGCAAAAACCAGGCCAGATCGTCCAGTGGTTCTGGGGTCAAGTTTCCTTGCAAAGCAAAGCGGTCAATGTTTCCCTTGTTTGGAGCGACCTTTAACATAAACATGGTATTTTCAAATTCTTGCATCCCCATTTTCATCTCAGGGGTAATTTCTAATGGCATTAATCTTCCTCCGTAAAATTGGCCCGGTAAAAATCATACTTATGGTGAATATCAGCTAAAACTGCGTCCATAACGTGTTCACGGCCGTTTTCATCTAACTGGAAAGCATCTTTGACCGCCTGTTGAAATTTAAGCCGCAGTAATGGTTGCTTGGTAAAAAGTGAGCTTAAATCAGTCGTCATAATGCCAATCTCTTTACCAGCATCAGGCTCTAAAAATCGACTCACTGCTGTAAATAAATCGGCTAGGACTTCGGCATACTTATGATCAGCGTACTTTAATTCCAGTTCCTCCATTCGATCATAATACTCTTTTCGGTTTAATCCCCGTTCATTCGCAAGGGCGTGTTCTTCGTCATATTGATGAGTTAGATAACTATCCCAGTCCCGGAAAGCATAAGTGGTTAATTTTAAGACCAGGTGCCGACCTTCTTTGGTTACATTCGTTGGCGCAAAGGGGCCTTGGGGATCGATCAAGTATGGTTGAACCAACTGTTGTGCCACTAGATAATAGAAAGTTCCAGGTAAAAGTTCTTCGTCTCGATCATCAGCATACAGTTTTCCTGTCCCTTCAAGACTTGGGAGGTGGATCAAGCTTAACCGGGTTTGGTTAACGGCATAGATAATATCTTCAATTTCCTCATCGATTACTTCACGTTTGCTAATAACTTGCAAAACATGGGTAAACAACCGAATCAGCTCTGCCTTTTCTTTAGTCTGGTTGGGATACACTCCACCTTGATGCTCATATTTCCGGGTTTCGCGTTCTAGTTGTTCTTCCAAGGCAGTAGTCATTCGTTCAATTTGAACCGGAAGAACCTGGGTCTTCCCCGCAAAACTTTCCTTCGCTACCTCGCGCACCGCTTCTCTTAAGATCGGCCGCATTTCAATGAAATCAGGAAAATCGAAGACGTTTTGAAACTCTTCTTCCCGGGCGGCCTGAACTTTTGCTGAATCAAGATTAAACTTGGTAACCATGTGAAACCTCCTCTAGCTTAATATGTATTAAAAGGGTTGGAAAAACGCAACCCTTTTTTATTTCTGCATGTTATACCGAAACTCATTTCGAAGATTACGGCTTTGAGGATAAGCGTGGGCAAAGAATAATCTGTCCCAGATTAACTTTTATTCACCTTACCCCGTCGAGGCGATCGATATGGGCTATTCACGATTGCAATTTAATTTACACTGATCCGCCGCCGGTAAATAATGTAGCGCCGGTAGGTGTATTGCCATGGCAAGGTTAAAGCGTGAACCAACCGCGTGAATGGGAAGTAACCAAAAACTAAGAATCCAGAGAAAACGTGAATCTTATAAATTAATGGGACATTATTCATCAACTGCCATTGCGGATGAAGCGTAAATAAGCTCCGGACCCATGGCGAAATGGTTGACCGGTAATCGAATTCGATAAAAGCTCCAGTAATCGTACATGCCATTCCCAAGCAAATCACAATTAGGAGTAACCAGTCAACGAGAATATCATTAATCGAACTCGTTGCCCGAACCCGATCATTTGTCATTCGCCGATAAGTCAAAATTGCCATCCCAACAAGGGCCAAGGTCCCAGCTGGAATCCCCATCGTTAAGGATCCAAAGATGTGATACATATGGTCAGTAATGCCAAAGTATGCCGTCCATGACTTTGGTACTAACATTCCCAAAATGTGCCCGAAGAAGGCTAAGATGATCCCAACGTGGAAGAGAATGCTCCCAATCATCAGTTGCTTCTTTTCTAAAATCTCACTAGATTTAGCAGTGATAGTTGCTCCATAACGATTAAAACGAATGATTGTTCCTCCAAAAAAGAGGATTAACATGGCGTATGGATAAACCACCCAAAAGAAAATTGACCAGCCATTATGCATTTTCCGTGGCCTCCTTTACTAAACAGGACTTAATCAGTTGGCGGATTGCCCCAATCAACTTAATGTAAGGATCATCCGCATCGGCGGCCGCTTTTTGAATGAGGTTATAAGTCCCATCTTCAATTACCCCAAGGGCAAGTTGTAGATCACCCTGGCGGTCGTCATCCATAAAATCAGCATAAGCAAAGAATTCAAGTAATACTGGTAAATAGTCAGATAATTCACTTGTCACTTCAGTGATACCAAACATTTCGTAAAGCATCTTGAGCTTTGCTAGGACCGTTCCGCGTTCCCGTGAATCAGTCATCTTGTAGTATGACATGTAAAGGGTATAGCGACGGTTGAGTTCAAACAGTTCTGAATAGTGGCTTTCCCGGACTAACTTGCTTGGTTCGGCCAGTTCATCAAATAAAGCTAATATTTCTTGGCGAAATTTTGGGGATAGTGCTGAATTTTCAGCTAATGTTGCGCGATTTTCCAAGATAAAAGTCGTCTCCGTGGGATAATCACATAGCCGTGAAAGAACTGCCCAAACATCTTTAAGTTTATTAATCCGTTCAAAATTAATCACGCCAAATCCCTCCATAGAAGCTTTCTGCGTAGATTTGGTTAGTGGATTCACCAGCTTCGGCCTTCTTAAACATGCTGGAGTGTTGTGGTGCTAAAGCGCAACCCTCACATTCATCGTAGCCAAGACTTCCTTGTTCGGTTTGCGCATCTTCCAATTGGGCCTTGTTGCTTTGTGGAATGACAAACCGGTCTTCATACTTAGCAATTGCAAGTAGCCGGTAAAGACTCTTGGCCCGACTAGCCGTTAAACCAACCTTTTTGAGCTTACTTTCATCAAAATCATGACCACTCGTTTGTGCCCGCATAAAAAGCCGCATCATTGCAAGTTTGTAAAGGGCTTGCTTGATCGCTGGTACGTTCCCTCCAGTTAATAAATTGGCAAGGTATTCAACTGGTACGCGCATTTGATCAATTCCCGGGAAGATCATTTCTGGGTTTTTAATTGAATCCCGTCCCTCAAAATAGGACATGACTGGCGATAGCGGTGGAATGTACCAAACCATCGGCATCGTCCGATATTCAGGATGAAGGGGGAAGGCAATCTTTTCCTTAACCGCCATCCGGTAAATTGGTGACTTTTGGGCGGCTTCGATCATTTCTTCAGAAATGCCATCAGCTAAGGCTTGCTTAACCACCTCGGGGTCGTTTGGATCTAAGAACAAACCAAGTTGCGCTTCGTACAGCTTCGTTTCATCTGCAGTTGAAGCAGCTTCTTCAACCCGGTCAGCATCATAAAGCATCGCCCCAATGTAACGAATCCGCCCAACACAAGTTTCAGCACATACCGTTGGCATCCCTTCCTCAATCCGTGGGTAGCAAAAAGTGCACTTTTCGGCCTTGTGCGTCTTCCAGTTGAAGTAAACCTTCTTGTATGGGCAACCCGTCATGCAGAACCGCCAGCCCCGGCATCGTTCTTGGTCAACCAAGACAATCCCGTCTTCGTCCCGCTTGTACATTGCTCCCGATGGACATGAAGCTACACATGGAGCGTTCAAGCAGTGTTCACACAGTCGTGGTAAGTACACCATGAAAGCTTGTTCAAAGTTCTTCTTAATATCACTTTCGATTTTTTGCATGTTTGGGTCTTGTTGAACATATTCCGTGGAACCGGCTAAGTCATCATCCCAGTTCGGCCCGGTGGTTAATTCCATGCGCTTCCCAGTGATTTGAGAAACTGGCCGCGCAACTGGTTGGTGCTTCCGTTCCTTACCAAACAAAGTCTTATAATCGTAAGTCCATGGTTCATAGTAATTATCCAGTTCTGGCATGTCTTCGTTATAAAAAATCTTCCCAAGGGCGATCTTGTTTAACTTACTACCAGCCTTTAATTGCAACTTTCCTTTTGCGTTTAAGGTCCAACCCCCGTGGTATTGTTCTTCGTCTTCCCAACGCTTAGGGTAACCTACCCCTGGTTTGGTCTCAACATTGTTAAACCACATGTATTCCGCACCTGGGCGATTTGTCCAAGTGTTCTTACAGGTCACGGAACAGGTATGACACCCAATACACTTATCGAGGTTCAAGACCATTCCGATTTGGGCTTTAATCTTCATTCCAGTTCACCTTCTCCAATTTTCTTACGTTTGCGTAAAGGTCCCGTTGATTACCAGTTGGTCCATAATAATTCCAACCATAACTCAATTGACCGTAGCCTCCAACCATGTGCGTTGGCTTAACGTGAATTTGAGTTGGCGCATTGTGCGAACCACCCCGATTACCAGTAATCGTTGATAATGGTTCGTAAATTTCATTATCTTGGGCGTGGTACATATAAAGTGAGCCTTCCGGCATCCGGTGAGAAACCACGGCCCGAGCAGTCACAACCCCATTCCGGTTGTAGAGTTCAACCCAGTCGTTATCCTTGACCGCAATCTTTTCCGCATCTTTTGGACTCATCCAAACGGTTGGGCCACCCCGGAAGAGCGTTAACATTTCGAGGTTATCATAGTACATGGTGTGAATATTCCATTTTCCGTGTGGGGTCATGTAACGTAAGGTAACTTCTTTGTCTGCTGGCTTAATATCCGTATCCGCTGGCCCCATCACTTGAGGTGGTAAGGATGGCTTAAAGGTGGCTAAGCCTTCCCCAAAGTCAAGGAAGATTTCGTGGTCAAGGTAAAATTGTTCCCGCCCCGTCAAGGTTTCCCAAGGAATCTTCCGTTCGATATTAAGAGAGAAGGCTGAGTAGCGATCACCACCGTGCTTAGCCGAGGTTCCGATAGGGGTTGGGTAGGCTTCTTGCGGTTGAGCAGTGATTTTTTCAAAACTCATCACGTCATCAGCGTGCCCCCGTCCAATGTCCTCAAGGGGTTCCCCCGTCCGGGCTTCCTTCTTCTTCCAAGCTAAGTCTGCTAACTTTCCGTTAGAAGCTGTTGACATGTGCAAAATGGCTTCGGCAACGTTCTTGTCTTCATCCAACCGTGGACAATCCGCGTTAATCCCTTCATCATAGGACCCTAAGATGTCCTTCAATTCATTATATTGAGGTTGAACATCATAAGCATAAGTCTTCATAATGTTTGGACCTAAGGCAATGAACTTGTCGTAAATTTGGGTGTAATCCCGCTTAACTAGCTTCAAGCTTGGCATTGTCTTACCCGGAATTGGTTCACATTCACCCTTCTTCCAGTCTTTAATGGCCCCCATTGGTTGCCCAACTTGGCCAGGTGTTCCGTGGCCCAGTGGTTGGGTTTTCAAGTCATAAACTGGTTCACTGTAGTACTTCTTAGCCATTTCACTAAAGGTCTTAGCCAGGAGTTTAAAGTGTTGCCAGTCACTCTTTGATTCCCACATTGGACTAATTGCCTTGTTAAATGGGTGAATGAATGGGTGCATGTCAGTACTAGAAAGATCCTCTTTTTCATACCAAGTTGCGGCTGGTAAGACTATATCGGAATACATTGCTGTTGAAACCATCCGGAAGTCCATGTCAACAACAAGATCAAGCTTCCCGGTTGTATCACCATCCCGCCAAACCATGTCTTGTGGCTTTAAGCGGTTATTTGGCTTAGCTAACAAACCATTTTCCGCTCCAAGCAGGTGCTTCATAAAGTATTCGGCACCCTTCCCGGAAGAAGCAAACAGGTTTGACCGCCATAAGAAGAAGGCCTTTGGTTGGTTTTGCTTAGCATCTGGATCTTCAGCGGCGAAGTGAAGCTTCCCGTTCTTCAACTCTTCGACCACGTGCTTACTTATTGCCTGCATGTCGGTGGTACCGTAATCCTTAGTGAAGGAGAGGGAGTTCCGATCAAACTCAGGATATGATGGTAACCAACCTAACCGAATTGCCATTTGGGTGTAGTCCGCATTGTTTAAGTAGCGGTGGGTTCCCTTGTAAACCGGTGAATATTGAGCTTGGTTATCCATTTCTTCATATCGCCATTGGTCAGTAGCGAAGTAGTACCAAGAAGTCCCTTGTTGTTGGCGGAAACCACCTGGTTCCCAGTCGTTAGCAAAAGTAATGTTAGCCCAACCTTCTTGTGGTCGTAACTTTTCTTGACCAACGTAGTGGGCCCAACCACCACCTTGAACCCCGACACAACCGCAAAGCATCAAGATATTAATGATCGCCCGGTAGTTCATATCGGCGTTAAACCAGTGATTAACCCCACCACCCATGATGACCATACACTTACCATTGGTATCAATGGCCGTTTGGGCAAATTCTCGGGCAATTTGGGTTACCAGATCAGCCTTAACTCCTGTTCGTTTTTCTTGCCAAGCCGGTGTAAAGGCGCTAGTGGCATCAGTTTCATCCTTAGCAGCGAGTTCATCGCCTTCATAACGCTTAATCCCGTATTGGGCAAGCATTAAGTCGTAAACAGTCGCAATTTGGTGAGTGGTCCCATCGGTAAATTCAACTGTCTTCACCGGGATATGCCGTTGAACAACTTCATTCCCTTCGTTGCTAAAAGCAGGGAAGTCAATGATTACTTGACTCGTTTCACCAGTTGCTTCAACTGAAAGGGCTGGATCAATGGTTTGACCGTCCTCAGTTGTTAATTCAAGATTCCACTTCTTTCCTTCGTCATATTGTTGACCAAGGGTTCCGTTTGGCACGATGAATTGGTGGCTGTTTTGATCAAAGATAACCGTCTTCCATTCACTATTTGAAACTTTTTCACTTGTTAGGTCAGAGATCCGGACAAACCGCCCAGCAGTAACGTGATCCTGGTTAGCTTCACTTGTCGTCAAGTCAACGAAGAATGGCAAATCGGTATATTGCTTACTATATTGTTCAAAGTATGGCACGGTTTGTTGCTGGTAGAATTCGTTTAAGATGACATAGGTCATTCCTTGGGCAACCCCAGAGTCGGTCCCTGGTTCTGGAGCCATCCAGTCATCAGCGAACTTAACGTTTTCAGCGTAGTCTGGACTAACCGCAACTACCTTGGTCCCTTTATAACGAACTTCGGTCATAAAGTGGGCATCGGGCGTCCGGGTCAATGGGATGTTGGACCCCCACATAATAATGTAGGAAGCGTTATACCAATCGGCTGATTCAGGCACATCGGTTTGTTCACCCCAAACTTGTGGGGATGCCGGTGGTAAGTCGGCATACCAATCGTAGAAACTCATGACTTCCCCACCAATTAAGGAAAGGAACCGGACCCCAGAACCAAAGGAAAGCATTGACATGGCTGGGATTGGCGTAAAACCAGCGATCCGGTCAGGACCATAAGTCTTGATAGTGTATAGCAGGGCGGCCGAGATCATTTCAAGGGCTTCGTTCCGGTGGACCCGGACCATGCCACCCTTACCACGTGCGGTTTTGTATTCCTTTTCCTTGACTGGATCTTCAACAATACTTGCCCAGGCATCGATTGGATTTTCGTGATCCTTCTTGGCAGCCGTCCACATCTTCCAAAGCCGCCCGCGAATATATGGATACTTGATTCGAACTGGACTATATTCATACCAAGAGAAACTTGCTCCTCGAGGGCATCCCCGAGGTTCATATCCTGGAATGTTTGCACCACAAGATGGGTAGTCAGTTGCTTGGTGTTCCCAAGTGATTACCCCTTGCTTAACATACACGTTCCAACTACAAGAACCGGTACAGTTAACCCCGTGGGTCGTCCGGACCACTTTATCGTGGGCCCAACGTTGCCGATAGAGTTTTTCCCAACGCCGATTATGTTCTTCGAGTTGGGTGAAGGTACCGTTAAACTTTTCAACTTTATTGAAAAAGCGTGACTTAAGCACAGTTTTAACCTCCTTCTTAAATAAGCGGCTTAAAGCGGGGACAATTTGCTAAAGTAAGCCATTTCCCTAATACCAAGATTATCACCAAGGTTGCTATACTACGACTAGGGAAATACCTATATTTTGAATTGAGGTGGTTTGATGAACCGTTATGATCGACAAGCACGTGTTTCCAAAATTGGCCCAGCTGGTCAAGCCAAAATTGCCGCTGCTCACATCGTAATTGCGGGTCTAGGAGCACTTGGGAGCTACGCTGCCGAAGAATTAGTTCGGGCCGGGGTTGGTGAATTAACCCTAGTTGATCCAGATACCCTTTCGGTTACGAATTTACAGCGGCAAACAATGTATACTGAAGCTGATGTAAACGCAAAAAAATTAAAGGTTGAAGCTGCTAAAGAGCATCTTTTAGCAATTAATAGTCAGGTAAAACTACACCTTTACCCCGCACCATTAAGTGAAGATGTCTTGGTAGCCAACCAATTCGATCTCCTTTTAGATTGTCTCGATAACTATACTAGTCGCGATTTAATCAACCACCTTGCAATTAAAAATCACTTCAATTATCTCTTTGCTTCCTGTGCTGGGACTTTTGGTTCGGTCATGGCGGTCAAACCAGATAGCCATCACCCTTGTTTAAGGTGTTTGTATCCGAATATTGAACAACTAAAGCAAACTGATTGTGACTTAATTGGAGTTACCACCCCGCTGGTTCCTTTGGTTGCTTCTTTACAGGTGGCCCTGGCGATGAAGCTTTTGATTGCTCCTAACCAAGTTGATTACGATCACCTCATCACGCTTGATAGTTGGTCAATGCAATTTCAAAAGTTTAAGATTCAAGTCAACGACCATTGTTTGGCTTGTCAAAAAAGACAATTCCCAACAGCAAAGCCTTTTCAAAGTCAAGTTCATGTACTATGTGGAACCAATACTTACTCGCTTAATCTCCAAGCCAAACTTGATTTAGCTAAACTTGCTAATCAACTTGCCAATTACCAAATTAAGGCAAAACCCGGGTTCCATTTTATTGGGCTTGAGTGGCACAATTATAAAGTAAGTATTTTTGAAAATGGTCGGTTACTTCTTTATGGAGCGTCTAGCCTGGCGGAGGCGACCGCTGAGCTTACCGCCCTGCAAGAAATTACTATCAAATAGAGAGGAAGTTGGGTATTGAAATTTGCAATTATTACGGTTAGTGATTCTCGAACCAAAGCCAATGACAAGAGTGGTCAATTAATCAAAGCAAAGTTTTTAGCTGCGGAGGCAGAATGTCTTGATTATGTAATTGTAAAAGACGATCTTGTTAAGATCCAAGCTGCCTACTTACAAGCTGAACTTACCGAGCCAGATTTAATCATCTTAAATGGGGGTACTGGCATTGCCAAACGGGACGTTACCATCCCCGCCATCACGCCTCTCTTAACCACTCAGATCCCTGGTTTTGGTGAGGCCTTTCGTCAATTATCATTTACAGAAGTTGGGACCCGCGGACTTGCTTCCCGGGCTCTTTGTGGCTTTAACTACCGGAATCAACTAACCTATTGTGTTCCGGGTTCGGTTAATGCTGTTACCCTAGCCCTTGAGAAATTAATCTTGCCAGACTATCAACACTTACTCTTTGAACGAAGTGAAGCCAGAAAGGAAATGCACCATCATGTTAACTAGACGGACGCCAATCAGTATTCCTGATGCCCAAGCGAAAATTGCCAACCTACCACTAAAACCGCAGACTGAAATTATCCCCACTATCGAGGCTAATCACCGGGTGCTTGCAAAACCGGCCTTAGCGAGTTACGATTATCCGCATTTCCGCCGGTCGGGGATGGATGGTTATGCCATCTTAGCTGAAGATGACCATGATTTTCCCCGAGAATTTAAGGTTGTCGGTGAAGTTCCCGCGGGAGCAACCTGGGATCAACCACTGGAACCAGGGACAACGGTCCGGATTATGACCGGAGCTGCCGTCCCGACAGAAGCTAGCAAAGTAATCCGGATTGAAAAAACCCGGCCAAGCAAAGACGGCAAAACAGTGCGGATGTTAACCACTGAATCCCACAGTAACATTACCGAAATCGGGACGGACTTCCATGCTGGGGATGAAGTGTTAGCTGCTAATCAAGAAATTAATCCGGGTGGAATCGCCGCTTTAACCGCTTTTGGCGTTGAACAAGTTACCGTCTACCAACAACCCCGAATTGCGATTTTAGCAACCGGATCCGAATTACTCCAACCGGGAAAGCCAATCGAAACTGGCAAAATCTATAATAGTAATGGCCCAATGCTCAAGCGCTTGGTTGAAGAAACCGGTGGGATCGTTGACTTTGAAGCTCAACTACCTGATGAACCAGAACAATTAAAAGACGCCCTGGAAAAAGTAATTCAAACCCACGAAATCGTCATTACTGACGGTGGCGTGTCAGTTGGTGATTATGACTTTATTGGGGACGCCGCTCGGCAGGCTGATAACTTGCTCTTCAATAAAGTTAAGCAACGACCAGGCAGCGTTACGACGGCCTTTGTCCAAGATGGTACCTTTGTCATGGCCCTTTCTGGAAATCCTGGAGCTTGTTTTGTTGGTTTCTACCTATATGTGGAGCCTTTAATTCGGCGCTATCAACACCGACCATCCCGGATTAAAGAAGTTAAGGGAATTTTAGCTAAGCCATACACCAAGACAAATGGTTATGACCGCGTATTACGGTGCACATACGAATTTAAGGACGGTCAATTCTTAGTTTATCCAAACGGCACTGACCGTTCAGGGTCACTTGCAAACCTCCAAACCACAACCTGTTTCTGTGTTATTCCGCATAGTGAAAAACCGATTGCCTTAAACGCGGAGGTGACGACATGGTTGTTACCATTCAAATCGTAGGCCATAAAAAAAGTGGTAAAACCTTAATTATGACTCAGCTAATTCAAGCGTTAACTCAAGCTGGTGTATCTGTTGCCGCGGTAAAACACGATGCTCATTGGGGTCAAATGGATCAACCAGGGACCGACAGTGATCGTTTTAGCCAAGCTGGTGCTAGCCAGGTTGTTTTAGATTCAAACCAGGGAAGTTTTTACCACTTTCAACAACCCCAAGCCTTGGAAACAACCTTTAGCCGCCTTAGTCCAACTGCAGTGCGCCTAATTGAAGGCTATAAGGCAGGCCCTTATCCCAAGCTTGTAATGTTAAAGCCAGATGAGCTTGCAACTAACTGGCACCAAAAAGGGATCCTCGCCTTCGCCAGTCTTACCGACCGCCCAGACCTTGATTTAATTGGAACTGATCAAATCGTTAATTGGTTACTTACGTATTTACAAACACACCTTCAGGAGGAAAAGAAAATGTCAGATCCCCTCACCCACTTTAATGATCAAGACCGGGCAAAAATGGTTGACGTTACTCAAAAAGCCGTTACCAGTCGGGTTGCGACCGCGACGGGCCAAATTACCATGCACCCAGACACTTTGTCCCGGATTAAGACAGGAAAAATTAAGAAAGGCGATGTGCTAGCTGTTGCGCAAGTTGCCGGAATTATGGCTGCTAAGAAAACGAGTGAATTAATCCCTATGTGCCATCTCATCCCGCTTACCGGGGTTGATCTCCACTTTAGCGATAACAAAAAAGACACCATAACCGTGACCAGTAAAGTAAAAACAAAGCACGTCACTGGGGTTGAAATTGAAGCTTTAAATGCGGTCCAAATCGCCCTCTTAACTATTTACGATATGTGTAAAGCAATGGATCGAGGAATGGTCATTCATGATGTCCATCTCCTTGAAAAGGATGGTGGAAAGAGTGGTCACTTCGTCTTTGGAGAATAAACCCTATGGGCTTGTCTTAGCTGGGGGCCAGTCCCACCGATTTGGGAGGGACAAAGCCCTGGCAATTATTACGCAAGAGCCAAACGTCCTAATTGCCGTTAAACGCCTCCTGCCCGTTTGCCAACAAGTTATCGTGGTTGCCAATAAAAATAATCTTGTTGCCATCCGTAACCTTGTGGCTAAGTTCGAGCGGTGTCAGGTAATTGTTGATCAGCCCCCCTACTTAGGAATTGGTCCCCTTGGGGGAATTTATGCCGGCTTATCCAAATTTTCGCCTAACCAAAGGGTTAATCTTGTTATAACTGCAGTTGACTATCCCCAACTTCCCCCAAAGGTATTCCAAGAAATGGTTAGCCATCCCCAAGTTTACTTAGCCGACTTGGTAAAAGCCCATTATACGTTGGCTCATTTGATAACAAGTAAAGCGGTCATCACAACCTGGCTCGCTGAACATTCCCGCCACCGCCTTCAAGATTTTCTAAAAGAACTCGCTTGTCAACCCTTGACGAGCCCAACGAACCTAGTAAACTGTAATTACCAAAGGAGAATTGACAATGATCAAAAATAAAACTGAAATGACAGAACCGGATTTTCAAAAACTAATCACCTTAGTTTTGGCCGATCTGACGATTCGTCGGACCCTCTTAGAAAACCGGGTGGCTGAAGTTAACGAAGAAATGCGTTCTTTAGAAAAGGATGCCGAGTTAGAAGATCTCGATAATCAGATTACTGCCATTCAAGCTGATTACGATCATTATAAAGAGTATGCTGATCCAAACTTCAATATTGATCTTGATCAATATTATCACAGTATGAAATAAATATTCTTTTTGGAATATTTAAATTTTTAGAAAATTGCCTTATAATTAGGAGGAAGAGTAATGAGCGTAGAACAGGCACCAGTGAGTAACCGCTATCAAGAAGTGGTTACCCGACTTTATTATTCCAGTAAATACGACTTTGTTGGAGTTGCTTTACGTGAAAATCAGAGTCCTCATTTAACTCGGTGGATCCATGTTTTAGGTAACATCAATGAACGTTGGCGGCGAATTGTTCTACGGCGAGGTATTGGGCTAGCAGGACTGGTTGTCCAAACCGGTCACCCCTTTTTGAATAACGAAATTTTACAACTTGACTACCGCGATCAATTTTATTGTCCGATTGCGCGGTTAGAACAATTAACCAACGTTGTTGCTGTGCCAATTAAGAAGGCGCCGTTTAACCAAGTCGTTGGGGTGCTCTTGGCTGGTTACCGGGAGCACAAAAAAGAAATGAACGACCAAGATATTCAAAAGTTGTCCCAATACCTTCACTAGGATTGGAGGCAACTTTTTTTATACTTGAAACTAGTAAATGGATCCAAAAATTTTTCGATCGTTCATCAGATGCACTCCTGATTTTTCAAGAAGACGAATTGGTGTTAAGCAACCAACTTGCACGGGAATTACTCGACCAATTAGATTTAAAATTAACCTACCTTCTGCAAGTCGCTCGTAATAAAATTGCGCAGCAGCAAAACGTTGTTGATAATTGTTTCAACTGTGCAATTTTGGATCATATGCCTAACCACATTATTCCGCTCACCTTAACTACCAAGACAGGTCAAAAACTTCATTACTCTATTACCTATCAGGTTTTAGATGAAGAAAATGAAGTTTTAGCAATTGAGCTAAAAAGTCAAGAAGCCCTCCACCGGGCAAACGAACTGGCCCAGCAAAAGCAACTAAATCAATACGTTAACCGGGCGTATGAAGATGAACGAAAGCGCATCTCTCGTGACTTACACGACAGTATTGCCCAGGGTTTATATTCGGCGCGAATGGGAATTCAACGAATTGAAAACGAAAAACTAAGTTCCGATGAACTTCAAGCAATCGCTGAAATGGTTGAGACCCAACTTGATGATACTCTAGCGGAAGTTAAGGGGATGGCCTTAGAAATTCGCCCCAGTGTTTTAGATAGTTTTGGCTTAGTTACAGCGCTCAAAGCGCTTACTAAGCGGCTGCAAGAAAATTCAGGAGTCGGGTTTACAGTTATTAACCAGGTAAATGATACACATCTCTCTGATGATGTAAAAAGTGTTTTATACCGGGTTGCCCAAGAAGCGATTAGTAATGCTCTTCGCCATGCCAATCCAACAGAAATTACCATTATGTTAGTGACGCATCCAAACTTTATTAGTCTAGAAGTCATCGATGATGGGGATGGCTTCGAAATCAACAGTAATAAAGATGATTACAACGGTCATTCGATGGGACTAATGAACATGAACGAGCGAATCAAGGCTTTGAATGGAACCTTCAATATCGATTCCGCCCTTGGGGAAGGAACCACGGTCATGGTTCGGTTCCCAATTACCAAATCAAACCACCAAAAGGAGGAGACAATTAATGAGTAAGGCCTACCACGTTTTAGTTGCAGATGACCACGCCGTCGTCCGGTCCGGCATTGCTTATTTGGTCAATCAACAACCTCTTTTTGAAGTTATTGCCGAAGCTGCAAACGGTTCTGACACTTACATGCGAGTTGAGCAAGGGGGAATCGATATCTTAATTATGGATCTTAGTATGCCCCCGGGGGAAAGTGGCTTGGTCACAACCCAACGGATTCACGAAAAATTCCCGGATGTTAAAATTATTATTCTTTCCATGCACGAAGAGCAGGAATATATTAATCAAGCTTTGCATAACGGAGCAACGGCCTACATCCTTAAGAGCTCGACTGATGGCGAGATTATCCAAGCCTTGAAGCACGTCATCAACGGGACCGAGTATCTAGATAGTAATATTCAACTTTCTAAGGACGACTTAAAAGAAATTAACCGGGATGGCGTTGAAGTCAATGGCTTAACTGGTTACGCTAGCCTCTCCAAGCGAGAAAAAGAAGTTTTCCCCTTTGTTGCCCTTGGTTACTCGAATAAAGAAATTGCTAGTAAGTTATTTATCTCCACTAAAACCGTTGAAGCCCACAAAGCAAGTATTACCCGTAAGCTCAAGCTTTCAAGTCGGGCCGAATTAGTGCGATACGCCGTACACCACCATTTAATTGATCTGTGACTGAGTTTGGAATAACGTTATCAGACAGTTCAATTTGATAAGCTAACACCTCGTTAGATTACATTTTGCGTAATCCAGCTCTGCTTTGAAAGCTGTACCGAGATAAGCTGCCAGTCTTGGACCTACAACCATGCCTGCCTAGTTTATTATCGGACGCTTTCGGCGGAGCCTTTTTTGTTTTTAGTGTTTTTACCCTATAGACTTACCACTTAAAGACCGGTACGATGAAGAAAATAGAATTTTGGAGGAAGCAAAAATGGCAACCAACGTTAGTACAAATGAAGAACTACGGGGAATCTTAAGTGATGTTTCCCGTCACCGGTTCCCTAACCGGCGGCAAATTAACCCCAATTCAATGCTTTTTCAAACCATTTGCTTAGCAGTCGACGAAGGATATCTTCAGGGAGCAAAATTAGAAAACAGTCAACATCAATTGCTTGCCACGTTTGATCTTACTGCTGCGGAATTAACTGCCAAGGGTGAAGCAAAATTGACTAGCCTCACTAACCAAAGTACAAAGGAAGGGTAACGATGGATATTCAAAGTCAACTTAATCGTAACTATCTTAACACCGCAATTTATACCTCAGGATTCTATGCTGATCCAACAAATGAACTTGATACCCACGATAAGCTCTATGATGCATTGAAGTCCTTTACGATGAATCAAGCTGCCGATACCCCATTCTCCCTGCAGATTATGTTAACGAACGGGGAAATAAACGTGATGCCCCTGGGCTTAATTGACCTCAATGAACTCAAAGAATACGAAAGTAAACAACGAGCTGAACGCGGATTGGACTACGAAAGTGACCAAATTCCATTGGTGGTTCGGTTTGCTCCGCACGAAGAAAACCACCAAGTTGAAAAAGAAATTATTGGGACTACCCAAGACCTTTTCAATGATTTTAGCAGTAGTTTTCAAGCAATTTGGGCAGTTATTAAGGGCTATTTGACAACTAACCACCAACTTTTATTAGGGGTGGAAGCTGATCTAATGGCGGACTTTGATGACGTTCAAAAAGAATACCTTGCTAATTTTCAACGGATGTCAATCGAGGAACGAGAAACCAACCTCGGAATGAGATTAGCCGATGATGAGTTAGATCATTTCAGTACCTTTATGGCCGAAATGCATGCGGTTCAAGCGATTGTCATGTCAGCGGCTAACTTTACCCGGCAAGAAATCATTGGCGATGATCTCTTCGCTCAAGCGCTAAACGATAACGTTCGACGGTCAACTTTCTTCTGGGCGCTAGACAATACTTTCTACCAAATCTTCTACTTTTTCTTGCAACGCTACGGTCAAGAAAATGATAAGTTAACTAAACATCTCATTCACCAAAAGTCTCGATTAATTGTTCAAATGCGGGAGGCTGCTTTTAAACGGGCGCAACAAGCCGAGCAAAATCCAACAACTGCAGTTAATTGCGAAGAACTCTTTAGTGATCTCTTTATCCCCGTTGCTGAACAAATTGCCGCAATTTGTGAACCAAAATCACAGGCCTAACCATGGAATTTGAAAATAACGAATTAATTAAAGAAGGTTTTATCACCCAAATTAGTCAACTTTCTCCCTTGGTAAAAGGACTCCTCCCCCAACATCTACATCTGACCGGTCAATCCTTTCGAGGAGCTTTATTTAGTGCAATCTTGGGGAATAAGCTCGAACTAAATATGGATGAAGTTCAGGCGGCTCAACTACCCGAATTGCTTGCGCTCGCAAACTATCTAAACCCACCGACCTTTTTACCAAGTGAAAATCAACCAGGTGATCTTGTTCAAAGTAAGGCTGGTAGTTTTGCGGCCAGTTATTTACATGTACAATTCTCAACAATACTTGGATTAATCGGCTTACCCACACCATTAATCCAAGAACTAACCGTTGATGGTTCAGATTATGCTTTAGCCCAATTACGGCATTTACAGTTAAATTATCGACAGACCTTAAAAGTTGCCGACTATCTTCAAGATCAGAAGTCTTTGATTGGTCAATTAGGTGCGATTACTGCTAAACTTGCCGTTAGTTTCGTTAAAACAGATGCGGAAACTGTTACCCTTCTTGGTCAAATTGGGCAGGAGTTAGCATTAGCCGTTGCGATCATAAAGGAAAACGAAGAAATTCATGATTTAAAGTGGCTAACTGATCAGATTATGCGGGGCTCATACCCGCTACTCCTTTTATTTACCAAAGAAAAAGATCCGAAGTTCTTCGATCATTTCTTTAGCCAACCAAAAAAGCCAAGTAAACCGGAGTTTGAAGCGCTTCAAGCCCATTGTTTACAAGCCGAGTTTGAAGCCGTTGACATTGTCAAAGATATTTTGCGGCAAGTTCGTCTTGATCTAAAAATTTTGCCAGCACCGCTAAAAGCTGCTCCATTACTTACTCTGTGTGAACAAATTTTACCGGAAGAATAAAAAACGAGGGCGGGGAGCTTCCCCATCCTCGTTTTTTTCATTACTTCAATTGTTGCTGCAAAGCCAAAATCTGAACTTGCACTGTCTGATTGCGATTAAGACGAGCAAAGGCCAAGGCGTCGTTTAAGCAAGCCCTTATTTTGTCGTGCGGCGCAACTTGTTCAAGTAAATTTTTAGCCTGCAAAAGCTTTAACCGTGGTAAAAAGTAGGTAACATGCTTAACCGAACAGATATCAAGTGCCATCTCGATCAGATCATTACTTACTTTTAGTTCTTTTACTAGCGAATGATATTCGGCTAAGTAATAAAGTAAAGTCAGCGTTTGGAAGTAATGACTTCCCTTTAAACCCGGGTTACCAAGCTGCTCATTCAGATAAGTTGTTACCTTATCAAAGAAGAATGCTGCCTGGGTGAGGTTTTCCTTCCGGACATATAAAATTCCCTTTCCTAAGTACGCGAGCTGCGAATAAATAGTTAAACGCCGTTCATCTAGTTCATCCAAAATATGAGTGAAGGAAAACATTACCTTTTCCGTTGGTTGATTAGTTAATACCCCAACCATCCCTTCAAGATAATAGTAATGCATTTGTTCTTCCGTTATCTCGATACTTGTAGGATTAACTTTAGCCAATAATTCAGTTGCTCGTTTAAAATTCTCAACCATTAGATTTTCTTCGATCAGTCCCAGCAAATCTCTAAGATAACCAATCGAAGATGGATCGGCAGTATTCAAATCATCAATGCTAAAGCCAAGACGAGCACATAATTTACTCAAAATAGCCAAAGAGGGGGTCTGCAACCCATTTTCAAACTTACTTAAAGTTGATTGGGTACAGATCCCCTTACTTAGCATGATTTGTGAATAACCGAGTTGTTTACGACGCTCGATAAAACGTTCAATATCCAACACATTCACTCCTCAATATGTGATTAACCGTGAATTCCTAAAGCAATTTTAGCAAACCGGCTCATTTTAGACATATCCCAAGCCGGTTCCCAAACTAGGTTAATATCACATTCTTTTACTCCATCTACAGAAAGAACCGCCCGGTTAATTTCCGTATTTAACAGGTCTCCAAGCGGGCACCCCATTGTCGTTAAAGTCATGGTAACAGTACACTTTCCAGCTTCGTCAACCACTACGTCGTAAATTAGACCGAGGTTAACCAGATCAATTCCGAGTTCTGGGTCGATAACTTCTTCAAGCGCACTCATCACTTGGCTTTCAATTTCTGAAAATGGTGCACCAGTATTTTCATCTGCAGCCATTTGGCTTCCTCCTCGTAGAAAAAGATTAAATCAATAACGATTTACTAACTAAGTTTATTATATGACGATTTAAGATTACTGAATAGGCATAAACCAATTTTATTTAACAATGTGGAAGTCGCCCTTAATAAAGTGCTTCCAGAGAGCAAACCAGCAAATCACCCCAGTTAAAACTAAAAGGCCAATCCCAAGTTCATAACTACCAGTCCAGTCATGGATCCAACCGATCACCAAAGGTGGGAAGAAACCACCAAGGCCACCCATGGCCCCAACGAAGCCAGTAACCGCCCCGGTGTTACCTGTTGAAACGTAAGGTACCATCTTGAAGACGACTCCGTTACCGACCCCAGCTGCTAAACCAACCAAAACGATTCCGGCAATAAACATTGCTTGAACATGAAAACTAAACATAATTACAAGGGCAAAGAGAATAATTGCAACAAAGACCCATTGTAATAATGCCATTGGCCGCATGTGGTCAGCCATTGCCCCACCAACTGGCCGAATAATCGTACATACGAAGGCAAAGAGGGCCGCGTATAAACCAGCCTTAACAGCGCTGTAATTAAAAAGCCCCGTTAAGAAAAGTGGTGTTAAATTCGTGAAGGCCACGAACAAACCAAAAGTTAGGAAGTAAAACAACGAAAGGTACCAAGTTGAACTTTCTTTCGTAACACTTAAGGCCCCCTTCAAGGTCTTGGTTTTATCAACTGGCATTTCCTTACAGCAAAGCGCAAAGATCACTCCAATTACGACCGTTAAAACCATTAAAAAGTTATAAACAGCGGTAAAACCATAACTCTTCGAAATGTATGGTAAAGTCATTGAGGCCACAGCGTTCCCCATGTTCCCCATAGAAACGATCCCGAGGGCCAGTCCTTGTTGTTCCTTTGGGAACCAAACAGAAGCATAGGAAACCCCAACCGCAAAGGAAGTCCCGGACATCCCTACCAAGAAGGCAGCGAAGATTAACATTCCAAAGGAGTGAACCCGTGGGATCATGAACAATGGGATTAGAATGAAGGCCATTAAGATTAAGTAAACCTTCTTTCCACCATACTTATCACTTAAGATCCCAACTGGAATCCGCATAATTGAACCTAGTAAAACCGGCGTTGCTAACAAAAGGGTCCGTTCAGAAACAGAAAGGTTAAACATCTTCCCAACTTGGGCTGCTAATGGCGCAAAGTTAGACCAGGACATAAAACAGACAATCATGGCAATCGTTGCCAAGGTTAAAGCAACATAGGCGTTTGCCCGGTTGCCATGTGCAACATCTTGATTCATAGTCATTATCCTCCAATTTGACTCATGTGACGCCAGGTTGGCGCTTTATCAATAATTCTCTCAGGTTGAGCAAGGGCCATTTCATGGTTTAATGGCTTATTATCTAATGCTCGTTGGATAGTTTGCCGAAACTTAACCGGATCTGAAATTACTTTCCGCACGTTAATTTCTTCATTCCAGTACAAACATGCTTTGATGTATCCATCCGCCGTAATCCGTAACCGGTTACAATTTTCGCAGAAACGGGCACTAATCGGGTGGATTAAACCAAAGCTCCCCTTAAAACCTTCGATTTTGTAGTTATCAGACGGACCATTCCCTGCCAACTCAATTGGCTGGTAAGCAAGGCCCGCTTGGTGACAAAGGTCAAAAACATTATCAAGTGGAACAAATTCTTGTTTCCAATCAGCTTCCGCATTACCAATTGGCATGAATTCAATAAACCGAACATTTACGTCATGATCCTTGGTATAACGAATAAAATCAAGGATTTCATCATCATTTTGGCCCTTAATCAGGACAACATTTAACTTAATCTTCTTAAAGCCTAATTCTGCCGCTGTTGCAATACCGTCTAAAACTTGTTGAATATTCCCACCCCGGGTAATTTCCTTATAAACATCCGGTTTGAAGGTATCTAAGCTAATGTTTAAACGGTCGAGACCCGCTTGCTTTAAAGCGGCAGCTTTCTTAGCTAAAAATAGCCCATTAGTTGTAATTGAAATATCCTTCACTTCCGGAATCTCCCGAATCCGTTGGATTATTTCAACCACGTCCGTCCGTAAGAGGGGCTCCCCACCAGTAATCCGGACCTTATTAATTCCCATTTCCGTAAAATTTTTAACCAACTGAACAATTTCATCTTGGGAAAGTACCCGGTTATCTGGAAAGAAAGGTAACCCTTCCTTTGGCATACAGTAAACGCAACGTAAATTACAACGATCAGTAATAGAAAGTCGTAAGTAATCGTGTTTCCGGTTATATTGATCATAAATTGGTTCCACGAGCCTACCTCCTAACTCTTTTTACCCACCACTAACCGGTGGGATTAAGGCCACTTCGTCAGTCGAGTTTAAAGTGATTTCACTTTGATTTATAAACTCCTGGTTAATTGCTAACCGTGAATTTTCAACGGTTTCTTTTACCAGCGGGTCAAGGGCGATTATTGCATTTTTTATAGCTGCAACAGTTGTATTTGTGGGTAAATCAATTGTTACCACAGGTCCTAACTGATCGCCCAAGAAAGCAAATAACTTAACCGAAATTTTCATTAATTTCCCCACCTTACCTTGTCAGTGTCATATTCCTTTTTCCAGATTGGCACTTCCTGCTTTAGGGTATCGATAATGTACCGACACCATTCAAACGCTTCGGCTCGATGAGGAGCTGCCACGCCAACAAACACCGCAATGTCAGTTAACTTTAGTCGGCCGGTTCGGTGCGCGACAACTACTCGTCCACCAGCGGCTTCAATCGGCTCCGCTAATTTTTCCAACTGGCGTTCGGCCATCGGATGATAAGCACTGTATTCGATTTCCTTAGTTTCGACAGGACCGGTCCATTGGCGGACCGTTCCAACAAACATATCAATCCCCCCATACTCGGGTGCCACTAACTTTTCGTATAGTTCGCCAACCTCAATTGGTTGATCAGAAATTCGTAAGTAGTGCATCCATTCATCACCTCACCTTTAAGAACACTTTCATTATCACAAAGGCGGATTTTAAATTGAATTAGTCAAATCCCCTAAAAAATGACCTTTTGGAAGATGTTATACTAGCATTGATAATCGATGAGAAAGGTTTACTAACATGCAAATTTATATTAACTATGTTTCAATCGATGGCCATAACCTTGAACTCGCAGAATTTCTTCAAGCTCAATTTGATAAAACCAATTCGGTTAGCTTAGGATCTTGTTCACCCCAGACCCTCACTAAACTTAAACCGGGAAACTTATTAATTCTTGTTCCTGCCACTTACGGTAGTGGTGAAATTGCTGCACCGGGTCTTACCATGTACCAAGCCCTTTCAAAATGGCAAGGTCAGGACGTTTATTTTTGGGTCCTCGGGATTGGTGACCAAGGCTACGGTGATGATTTTTGCCAGGCAGTTTTAACCTTTGATCAAGCCTTGGCTCAGACTGGTGCTAGGCGGCTTCAAAGCCCCTTATTATTAGACTACGAATTAGATCAAGCAAATGAAGAGCTGGTTTGTCAGCAACTTAATCACCTGAAGGAGGTTCTTGCCAATGAATAATCAGCGGCCCTTCCTTTTGATTCTGATGCTTTTTCTTTGCCTGCCATTATTTGCATTGATTGCCCTTAGCCTTGGTCGGTTAAACTTTTCTCTGGCCACGGTGATCAAAACCTTTACCAACCCGGGGGCTAACCCCTTGGCCACAAATGTTGTGCAAAACTTACGCTTTCCCCGCGTTCTGGCCGCCTTATTCATCGGCGCCGCCTTGTCGAGTGCCGGAATGGCCTATCAAAAAACTTTTGCCAACCCCCTAGTTTCCCCGGACCTTTTAGGAGTTACGAATGGCGCTTCAGTTGGTGCTGCCATGGCAATTCTTTATGGTGGAGGTGTTTGGTTAACCCAGGGAGCTGCCTTTTTAGGGGGAATCATTGCCGTTGGCCTAGCCCTTTTGATTCCCCGACTCTTACATCAACAAGGAAAGTTAATCTTAATTTTAGCAGGAGTTGTTGTTTCGGGTTTTATGCAGGCGGCTTTAGGACTATTAAAATACTTGGCCGACCCGGATTCCCAGCTTCAAAGTATCGTTTACTGGCAACTGGGGAGTATTGCCAAGATTGATCGGCCAAGTCTTTTAGCCATTTTTCCAATTTTAGTGGTTGGTTTTTTGATTCTCCTGGCCTACCGCTGGCATTTAACCGTTATGGGAACTGGCGAAGCAACTACGCAAGCCGTTGGGATTAATCAAACCTTTGAGCAAGTAATCATCGTAATTGGTGCCACTTTATTAACGGCAAGTGCCGTCTCTTTAAGTGGGACTATTGGGTGGATTGGTTTAGTCATCCCCCATGTTGCCCGGTTATTGGTCGGCGATGATGCCCGCTTTAGCTTGCCGTTATCTGCAATTTTAGGGGGGATTTTTCTACTAGTCATTGATACCCTTGCGCGCACCCTCTCAGCTGGGGAAATTCCATTAAGCATTCTCACCGGTTTCATTGGGACCCCAGTCTTTATCTTAATTCTTGCCACTAGTCACCGGAGGAAGTTACTATGAGCGAACCCCTATTGTGTGTCAATAACCTTTCTTACCAATATCAAGCCAATCACCCCCTCCTAAAAGGGATTAGCTTCCAACTCGCTCGCGGTGAAATCCTTACCCTCCTCGGACCAAACGGAATTGGTAAATCGACTTTACTAAGATGCTTAACTAATTTGACCAACCCAACCGCCGGAAAAATCACCCTTCAAGGTACCAATTTAAGTCGGCTTTCGCACCGCCAGCGAGCTCAACGGATGGCCCTAGTTCCCCAAAACTACCAGGTTAACGCTGATTTAAGCGTCTTTGAATACATTTTGATGGGCCGGATTCCCTATCATTCCTTCTTTGGTGGACCAAGCCCTGACGATTGCCAAATTGCCATTCATTGGTTACAAAAACTGGGAATAGTTGCTTTAAAAGCTCGCCCATTAAACACCTTAAGTGGTGGCCAAATGCAACTAGTTGCAATTACCCGTGCCCTGGTCCAAAATCCGCAACTGCTAATTTTAGATGAACCAATGGCAGCCCTTGATATTCGCCGCCAGGCTCAGGTTTTAGGCTTAATAAAGCACCTTCAGGCAAGTGGAGTAACGATTATTATTACCAGTCACCTGCCAAACCATGCCTTTATTCTAGGTGGTAAAGTTGGCCTTTTAATGCCCAACCAAACTTGGCTAACTGGGCCAGTTGATAAAATCGCCACGGCCAAAAATCTTCAAACCCTCTACCAAACTCCCCTAAAAGTCTTCTATTCACCAAGTTTAAAACGCCAAATTTGTGAAATTGACAGCTTAAATTAATTAAATTCCGGGAATTCCCTTAGTTATATACTATGGGAATATTTTTATATTCTTGTTAGAATAGTAAGCGGATAAGGAGGAGATGTTGTGAAATTATCATCAGTTGAAGTAGCAGTAATGGAAGCTTTAGAACAAGTAATCGATCCCGAGTTAGGGATTGACATCGTTAACTTGGGTTTAATTTACGGAGTTGAAGTTAATGCAGGAAAATGTCAAATTAAAATGACCTTAACGACCCAAGGTTGCCCATTAAGCGATATCTTACATCAAGACATCGTTCGCCAGGTTAAAAAAATTAAGGATATCCAATCGGTTGACGTTCAGTTAGTTTGGTACCCAGTTTGGACAGTTGAAAAAATGTCCCGATACGCATGGATCGCCTTAGGAATGGAGCGTGGATAATAAATGAAAAAACAAATTGATTTTCAAATTCCAATTAAGCAACTCGCTGACCGATATCCTGATTTTGTTGAAATCATGGTTAAGCTTGGTTTCACTAAGATTCAGGTACCGGGGATGTTAAATAGTGTCGGACGCTTCGTTAGTCTCGAAAAAGGCTGCAAGGCTATGAATATCGATCCGGCAAAGGTTAAAGCAACGTTTATTGCGCACGGTTATGAGGTAATTAACAATGACTAGTAAACATACCGCCCTAACCAGACAAAAGACAATTGTAAAAATCTTAAAATCATTGCATAACGGGGGTTCATTTGAGGAAGCCAAGCGAATGTTTAATGAAGAATTTGAATCGGTGGATGTTGCCGAAATTACGGCCGCCGAGCGGCAATTAATCGCCAATGGACTGAATCCGATAGAAATCCAAAACCTTTGCAACGTTCATGCCGAGGTCTTTAAAGGTTCCATTACTGATCAGCAAGCGACCCCGGCTTTTGAGACTCCCGGACACCCCGTTAAAACGATGAAATTAGAAAATACGATCATTTCATCCCTTATCAATGACGAACTACTCCCCTGCCTTAAGAAGTGGCAACAGGATGGAAATAATTCTGAATACTTGGGGCGGATTAAAAAAGCATTAGCGGACCTAGCGACGATTGACCGCCACTATACCCGGAAGGAAAATACCCTTTTCCCGATAATGGATAAGTACGGCATCACCGCGCCACCAAAAGTAATGTGGGGCGTTGATGACAAGATTCGGGGCCTGATCAGTAAAGCCCAAAAACTCGTTAATCAAGATCCATTACCCGATAAATACGCGATTGAGGCAGCAATTGAAAATGCTACCCAAGAAGTGATGGCGATGATCTTTAAAGAAGAAGCCATCATGATTCCAATGATCGATGAAGTGGCAACGCCCAAAGACTGGCAGATCGTTCGGGAAGACGAAGATCAAATTGGCTACACTTTAATTTCACAACCCCTTCCTTGGAAACCCACGGCAGAAGAGTTAGCCGCGGCCCCCAAAAAAGACCAATCAAAACTAGCCAAGGAACTAAATGAAATGGCAATGCAACTAGCAGCTGGTGATCATCAAGTTAACCAGCAAGTAACTAGCAACTCCAACGAACGTGCTCCCCTACCAGAAACGACGCTCCCGGAAAATGAACCGTTTGAAATACAACCAGGTTCACTCAACTTAACCCAATTAATCGCGATTTTTAAGACTTTACCGTTTGACTTAACTTTTGTCGACCACACTGACCATGTTCGTTGGTTCTCAGATACCGATCATCGAATTTTTCCACGAACGGCTAGTGTAATTGGTCGAGCGGTGGTTAATTGTCATCCTCCAAAGAGTGTTGATAAAGTTGAAAAAATTCTCAAGGATTTCCACGCTGGTACTCGAAATAAAGCCGAATTTTGGTTTGAACTCCATCAGAAACGCTTTATTCACATTGAATACTACGCTTTCCATGATGAAACTGGTAAGTACCTCGGTTGCTTGGAAGTTAGTCAAGACTTGACGAAACTACGGAAACTCAAGGGTGAAAAACGACTTTAGATTTAATTTGGAAGGAACAATAATAATTTATGTTTAACGCGTCAAAAGTTAAAAATTCAACCCTCATCGGGGTTGAATTAAATTTGATTTCTCTTTTATTTTCTAGTATTGCCCCGATTTTGAATAAATTCGCTCTGGTCAGTTTGAATCCAATTATTGGAGGCTTTTTTACTTCTTTCTTTGCCATGTTATTAACCGGTGGCGTCGTAATTGCTCAAGCGCACCGGATTGCGATTATCAAAAATCCATGGTTTTTCCTCCTGGGGGCAACCAATGCAGTGGGCGTTCTCCTTCAGTACGTTGCCCTCTCTTTACTAAGCCCGGTTACAGTAACTTTGATCGCTCGGATTTATCTGGTTTATGTTTTCTTCTTGGGATGGTTTTTCTTAAAGGAGGGGCTCCAAGCTTGGGATTACGTGGCAATTATTACATGTATTGCCGGATCGATCCTAGTTTCCGGTGGTCGAGCGCAAGTCGATAGTGCTTGGGGCCTGCTTTGTGCTTTTCTTTATCCCTTCATGTACGCAGCTAACAACGTGATTGCTAAAGCACTTGTCAAGGATACTGCCTCCAGTACTACCCTCTTTTATAATCACCTTGTTTCGGCCGTGGTACTCTTAGTTTGTACCTTCTTTACCCCACAAGTTTGGCAAGGCCTTTCCGCACGGGCGATTGCCTTTAATTTTGGGGGTGCCCTTTGTAATGGGTTTATGTCCCTCTTGCTTTTCTACACTAGCTTAAAGTTCATCACTGCTGGCCATGCCAATATTGTTCGAGCCCTTGGACCACTGGTTGTAATTGCCTATTCTGCATTCTTCTTTCCAATTTCAATCACCCCAAGTATTGTTGGCGGGGCAATCCTCTTGATTATTGCTACAGCCATTGTCACTACTAAGCATCAGAATTAATTTCTCACCTCACCGCGGATGAAAATAACAAAAACGGTTAAAGAGAATTCCAACTGGTTCTCCTTAACCGTTTTTTGTTGCCGTAGTGACCTAATCGAGGGGGTGAAGAAATCTTAAAGATCGGCTACGACAACGTAGGCACAGTCCACTGGACCGTGAACCCCAACCACTAATTCCATTTCAATATCCCCAGAGTTCGAAGGGCCTGAAATAAAATTAATCGCTGAAGTTTGCAAGCCGTCGGCCATCATTGCTTCGTATTTTTCAACTGCTTGCCGGGTTGACCGAACCAGCCCGCTCTTTGGGATCAAAGCTAAGTAATGTTCGGGAAGATAGTTAAAGGCTCGCCCTTGTTCAGGACTGGTAACAACCGTAATTGTCCCGGTATTAGCAATTAAGTAATCAGCAAACCCAATGGCCAAATCAGCTTGATCAGCTGCTTCAGCATTTTTTTGGCGATCACCCGGATCCGTTGACCAGACCGTGGTTTGTTTGACTTCAGGGTTCTTAACCCAATCGCTTAAACCATAATTTGCCCATTTATCATCCTTAAAGCCAGGAAGTAATAAGGTTTCAGCCTGAATATCAGCAAGGTATTGATTTAAGAAGCTTGCCAAATCATCCTTTGCACAGGTATAAAACTTAGCGGTAACCGCTTCACTATTAGCCTTTGCGGTAGCTAATAGTTCTTCTGGACTTTGGTCAGCTAAAACTTGATCTGGAAGATCATTTAATGGTTCAAACGCCTTAACCGTGTGCCGTGGACGACCAGCAGCCTTAGCGATCCGGTTTAAAAACTTTTCGCGGTTCGCTTCACTATTTGCTTGCTCAAGTAAACTAGTCATCTTCTTGGGCCTCCTTTTCCTTAACAATTGGGGCTGGGTCTACCGGCTTGTGATTCTTATACCAGTGACGGAAGTTATTCTTCTTTTCAACTGGCATTGGAATATCTCGAATGTCTGACCAACCATGTACCAGCTTTGGAGCAGCCTTTGGCAAATGATTAATCTTACCGCCTTCGTACATTCCATCAACATCGCCAGGTTCTTTCATCCGGCTAAATGGGGCGGCTCCAGTATGAGCAACTGTCATTGCGGTACCAAAGAGGGCCGGTGAACCTGTCCCAATACCGATTGTCTTCAAGATTAAGTTAGTCATGGAGTGATCCATGTGTTTTTGATCCATTTCAACAATCCGGTGCTTGCGAATTAATTCATGTAACGGAATCTTAACAGGACAGGTTTCAGTACATGCGGCACAAAGAGAACAAGCATATGGTAATTCTTCAAAATTATCATAGCCTCCAAGAATTGGGGAAAGCACCTTCCCAACTGGACCTGGGTAGATCGAACCATACCCCTTCCCACCAATGTGCCGGTAAATTGGGCAAACATTCAAACAGGCCCCACACCGAATACATTGTAAAATTGGTTCAAATTCGGTTCCTAAGGCCCGTGAACGACCGTTATCAACAATGACAACCCAGAAGTCATCCGGGCCGTCAATTTCACCTTGCTTCTTTGGGCCAGAAAAGGTGCAGTAAGTCGTTAGCTTTTGACCAACGGCCGAACGAGCAAGCATGTTATCGAGGACTTCCGCTTCTTTCATCGAAGGAACGATCCGTTCCATTCCCATCACAACCACTTGGGTCTTTGGCATGGCCATGGTAATATCGGCGTTTCCTTCGTTGGTGTCGAGATTAATCATCCCTTTATCGGCAATCGCAAAGTTACATCCAGTAATCCCAAAGTCAGCTTGCATGAAATAGTCCCGGAGATACCCCCGGACAAAGCGCGCTTCGTGGGCTGGCTCATTGTCACCTTCGTAGCCAAGCTTCTTGAATTCAGCTTGGATTTGATCCCGATTCTTGTGCAAGGTAGGAAAGACAATGTGGGTTGGTTCATCCCAATTATCTTCTTGCAAGATAAATTCAGCTAAGTCACTTTCCAACACGTCAACATTTGGAAGCGCTGTTAAGGCCTTATCAATTTCAATTTCGTTGGTAACCATTGACTTGGACTTAACGACCTTATGGGCTTGTTTTTTTACGACTAATTCAGTAATAAAGTCACGGGCTTCCTTTTCAGTTTCAGCGAAGAAGACGTGCCCTCCTTGCTTTTCAACATTCCCCGCAAATTCTTCCAAATAATCCGGTAAGTACTTCAGGGCGTGTTGCCGAATTTGCTCAGCTAAATCCCGCCATTCGTTCCAATGCCCCATTTCTCGCCGGGCCTTGGTCCGCTTAATAAATTGAGCATCTTGTGCCTTGGCAACCGCGGCTTGCATAAAATTATCTTGCTTGGCTTCAGCCACTCGTTCTAAGAATGGCTTGTCACTCGTTGAGATTCCCATATTAGAACACCCCTTCTCCATTAGCCGGGACAACTTCTTCGTCCGTATCGGCTAAGTACTTAATTCGGTTTGGATCAACATTATGGTTCAAAACTTCAGCAATATGCATTACCTTGATGGGGTGGCCTAACCGGTTCATTCGCCCAGCAATATTCATTAAGCAAGATTGTTCCGTCCCAATTAAGATCTCAGCATTAGTATCAACAATGTTTTGAACCTTTTCATCGACCATTGGCCCAGAAAGTTCAGGGTGCTTTGCAGAGAAGGTTCCCCCAAAGCCACAGCAAAGTTGTACGTTCTTAAGCGGAATTCGATCCATATCCTTAACATGATCAAGTAAAACAAATGGCGCCGTCCGTTCGCCAATTAACCGCGTCATGTGGCAAGACCGGTGAACCGTAACCTTGGCATCTAATTCAGCCCCACAATCAACAATCCCGAGAACCCGGTAAATAAATTGACTAAATTCATAAATCTTATTGGCGACTTCCTTGGCTTTGGGACCATAAACTGGGTCATTCTTCAAAATTTCTTCGTATTCCTTAATCATAAAGACACAGGAGCCAGAAGGGCCAACAATGTAGTCAGCATCAATACTGGAAAGGGCGTCAATCTCATTTTTAAAAGTTTTCATACTGCCTTTGGCGTACCCGCTGTTATAAGTTGGTTGCCCACAACATACTTGCTTTTCTGGCATAAAGGTTTCACAACCCAAACGTTCTAAGACTTCCACCATGGCCTGTCCAACGTTTGGAAAAAGTAAATCAACTAAGCAAGTTGAAAATATACATACACGTGGCTTACTCATCGTTACCGTCTAGTCACCGATTAACTAGACTGCCACCCCCTTCTTTTTAATGAGTTCATTTCTTCACGCCTTTATTATACAACTATTCAGCGAATTATAAAACGCTTTTTCACAAGATATAATTCGGTTTTAAGCGCATGATATAAGCATTTTTACGTATTCCAAACAGGAATATTTCACATTCATCATAGGAATATTATGCATTAAAATTCAATTCCGAGAGTGAATAATATCACAGTCGAAGGCGAAAATTTAAATCAAAAATTAAAAACGTTGCCTAACCTAAGCAACTAGCTGCTTCGATTAAACAACGATTAATTCTCTACCTACTTTTCTCCAGCCAAGATCGCATGAGCTTGTTGGTTAGTAAGCTGATAATGGTAATACTTTTGATAGAAATTTTGGGTTTCCTGCGTTAAATTAACCTTTTGCATTTGTTTAGGATGCAACAACTTAGCTGCCCATAACACCTGAAGGGCTTCTTCGCCACTATAACGATCCCACGGGAAAGCTCCCTGCGGATTTCCGTATACTTGGTGGTCTTTAACCGCTTTAAGATTTTTAAAACGGTCATCCTTAGATAAAAGCCGCCGTGCCTGCTTAGTTGACGTCTGACCAATAATAATAACCGTGGGGTCAGCCTTTACTAATTCTTCACTCGTTACTGAGATCATATTCCCAGATTTTTGAATTGCGTTTTGACCTCCGGCTAACTTAATCCATTCATCAACAATCGTCTTTGTTCCATCAACTTTGGTTAAATCGGTAGGATCAACAATGTGTAAAACTGTGGGGCGACTTTGCACCCCGTTAAGGTTTTGTTTGACGAGGTTAATGTTACGATCCAGCGTCTTTAAGTATTGGTTTGCCACTTGAGTAGCATTTCTCCCCAGAACTTGAGCAGTTAACTTAACGGACTTCCTTAAACCAGCAAAGTCCTGGAACATCGCATTTACCACCGGGAGTTTAGCTTTTTGAGCAGTTTTGATTTGAGCTGGATCAGCGGCAATTACCACATCCGGCTTTGTCTTAAGTAACTCTTCAATTTGAATCTCTTGGCCAGCAAACGGGGCTTTCACTTTTGTAATTTGGGGATCAACCGTCTTAAACCACGGGTTTTTTTTGATCATCGGCGTTGTTGCAACCAGTTTCTTTTGACCACCTAATAAAAGAACTACTTCATTATTAGCGTGCCAAAGGTCTGCCACTCGATTTACTTTGCGGGGAATCTTCACTTGTTGGCCACTCATGTCAGTCACTGTATGAGTCTGTGAGGCGTGGGCGGCTGACATTAAGGTTATTCCTAAAATCAGCGCTCCAAGCCCCATCACCGCCTGCAATACTTGTTTTTTCATTTATTTTTCCTCTCTCCAATTTACTTTTGCATCACGACGCTGTGCTGCTTCACGAAGGATATAGCAATGATTAGTTGTTGTTAATTGGGTCGCCTGATACGTAACATGACTGTTTTTTTGTGCAATTACTTCCGTAAAGAAAGTTACTGGCGTTGCCGTTGCAAGTTGCATATGTTCGTTAACCAGCACACGGCTATTTTCTTCGGCAACGACCAAACAATGTACATGAAAAGGCTGGTCCGTTTGTTGAATTACATTGATTTCGACTGGTTGATCAAGCTGAACATTTTTGGGAATGTATAAAAACACACCCGCATTCTGATAGGCCAAATGTAAGGCGGTCAATTGGTTTTGCTCAGCCTGAATAGCCTTTTGCATGTAAAAACGCTCAATTAAACGGGGATGCACCCGAAAAGCATTTGTAAAATCAAGTAAAATTACCCCTTGTTCCCGAAGCTTTTCTGGAAGATTGGTTTCAATGGCCGTCGAATTTACCATTGTGATTCCAAAAGGCGCCGTCGATTTAAGGCCATCCCCCGTCCCAGTTTCCCAGGCTAAACAAGTTTCCGCCGGCCAGTCATCGATTTCAGGCGGGAGCGCCAAGCTTTCACTTGCTTTTAGAGCAGCAATTCGTCGATCAAGTAAATCATATGCTTCTCCATGCTGGAGCGCAGCCATTTCAATTTGCTCTGCCAAGGCTTCATAATCCATCTTTATCAATCCTTTTACCCTGATTTTAATTCTAGCGTAACTAATCATCCCCCAGTTTGATATTAGGCAATCCCCCCAACTTCTGCTAAAATACGGATAAATCTTTAAGTGAGGCTTCAAAATGAAAATTACTTCTGTTCAGTTAAATGATCTCCCAGAAATTCTGCGGATTGAAAACTTAGGATTCAATCCGGCCGAAGCAGGTACCAAAGCTCAGTATCAAGCGCGTATTCAGAACCTAAAAGAAACTTTTTTAGTTGCTCGAACTGAAGATAATACAGTAACTGGTTTTATTGTTGGGCCAATTATAAAGGCCCCTTATATTGAAGACTGGATGTACGAAGCGGATACTCAATCTGAACTTACCCCAGGTGGTACACTTATGATCTTAACCTTGGCGGTTGATCCAGTTTTTCAAGGCCGAGGAATTGGTAGCCGATTACTCGGTGCCATTGCTAAGCAAGCAAAGCAATTTAAATGCCAACGCATCGCTTTAACCTGTTTAGCTGACCGGATCCCCTTTTATGAACGCAACGGCTACCAAAATATGGGGCAGGCCGCTTCAACTCATGCTAACGAGACTTGGTATAATTTAGTGAAAATCCTATAAAAACTTAAAAGACCACTATTTAATCGAGCGATTTTCGCGATTAAATAATGGTCGACTTTTTTATCCAAACAGTAGATTGATTAAATCGTCAACTTGGATATGATAAATTGGCGTTTTCTCTAAGATTGCTTCCAACTGGGGGCGAATTTGCTCTGGTCGAAATGGACGACCAAGCAAGGCGCTAGTTAGCTGATGAGGATCAAGATTGCTGAAAAAATCCCCGGAAATTTTAAGATCACTTAAAACACCGTGTTCAACTGCAATTGATAATTTTACTAGCCCACCCCCAGGGAAATAACGTTTTTTAGTAATTAACGTTGTCGGAACCCGGTCATAGATAAAAGCCGGATTCGCAAAAGTGGCGGTTCGAATTTGGGCTACTTCTACTTTCTGAGTGGTGGTTAAATGGCGAAGGTTTAAGCCATCAACAAGCGGATTAAGTTCCTTTAAAAATTGCTGTTTAAACGTTTCAGTATCCGGGTACGGCAATACCTCTTTTAAGTTAATTACCCGCTGATGAACCGAACTGATATGTTTTGAAATTAGCTTCAACTGATCAACTTGCAACGCTGCGGCCATGGTATCCAAATCAGTATCAAATAATAAACTTCCATGATGGATGACATACCCGTTTAAGTTATACTGCGCATTACCAGAGAATTTACGTCCCTTTATCAAGAGGTCGTTTCGATCTGAACACTCCACAGGGACCTCGATTTGGCGAAATACTTTGCATATCAAGTTTAAAAAGCGACTAAAGTCAATAGTTTGACTTTCTTTTGGGGCAATTAAACTATATTGAAGACTACCAGGATCAGTATAAATCGTTCCCCCACCTGATTTACGCCGAGTAACTGCTAAGTGATACTGATCCGCCAACGCTAAATTTACCTCAGCCAAAGCATCTTGATATTTTCCAATCATGATCGTCGGCGCTGTTGACCAAAGTAAAAGGGTCGTTTCGCCCCAGGCTTGGTTTGCAATCCACTCCTCCAGGGCAAATAGTTCGGTTGCATCGGTTGAATTTGTTGGGAGGTAAAACATTAGCGCTTTACCCCAACTGCCGCAAGTTCTGCACTCGCCTTATAAGAGCTCCGAACCAATGGCGAGCTAGCAACAAACTTAAAACCTTTGGCCATTGCTTGATTATAGTAAGTTTGGAACCGTTCCATTGGGACCCATTCACGTAATTGGTAATGCTTAGGGGATGGTTGAACATATTGACCAATCGAAAGAAAGTCAACCCCGGCTTCGATTAAATCATCCATGGTTTGGTAAACCTCTTCATCTGTTTCACCTAAACCGAGCATAATCCCAGTTTTAACATAGGTACCTTCTAAGGCGTGCTCGTGGGCGTAATGTAAAACCTTTAAGGAGTGATCGTAAGTGGCCCGCCGATCCCGAACTAGCGGGGTAATCCGCCGGACAGTTTCCATATTATGGTTAAAAACATCTGGTTTCGCATCAAGCACCCGTTGCACTAAAGCGGTTTTTCCTTGAAAATCGGGCGTCAAAACTTCGATTGTCGTATGGGGGGAAAGCTCCCGAATTGCCTTAATCACCCGAACAAATTGGTCTGCCCCCAAATCCGGTAAATCATCCCGATCAGTACTAGTTACGCAAACATGTTTTAAGCCAAGTTGTTTAATTGCTTGGGCTACCCGCAACGGTTCTGTCAGATCAACTGGGGCGGGCCGCTTATGCGGAACATCACAGAAATGACAATTCCGGGTACAATTTGGGCCAAGAATCATAAAGGCAGCCGTCCCGGTTCCAAAACATTCCCCGATATTGGGGCAATTAGCTTCTGAACAAACCGTATTTAAATTCATTTTGGAAAGTAAATCACTAACGTGGTCAACTTTCTCTTCATCATACCGAACTTTTAACCAAGCTGGCTTATTTTTATAATCAGCATCCATCATTACCCCTCCTCATGAATCACTAACTTCGAGGACTGCTACGACATCCCCGGCCGAAATTGGATTTCCCTCTTCGACGCGTTGCTCTTTGAGGACGCCGTTATAATCACTTGGAACTTCGCTAATCACTTTTTCCGACTCAACTTCAAATAATATATCGCCTTTTTTTATTTCATCACCAACTTGCTTTTCCCAACTACCAAAAAAGTAATCATCTGACTTGGGACTAAGCTTCGGCATCTTTAATTCTTTTTCCATGACCATTACTCCTTCTAATCTCATAAAAAGACAAAACGTTATCATTGATTCGATTGTATCATGAATATTAGCCCTTGAATAAAGCGCTTTTATACAATCTTGGAATAGCAACTGATTCTCATCAAATTACATAAAAGCCTTTACTAATTCATATTTTTATAAAAAAAGCGATCAACGCACTCTTATTGGAGGTTAACCCGAATATTCCAAATGCGCTGATCGGACTCAGTTATTATAATTTATTTTTGATTTGCTGAAATCAAATGATGTTTTAATAAATATTGACGGGCAACCGTCTTGGCTTTTTCATGCTTAACCGTCACCCGATAATTCATTGCTTGCATCTCGGCCATTGTAATCCGGCCACTTAGTTTGTTTAACTGCTTAACCACTGTTGGATGCTGCTTGGCAAAACTTGTCTTCATTAAGGGAGCCCCTTGATATGGCGGAAAGAAGTGTTGGTCATCTTTTAAGACCACGAGATGGAACTGACGAATTTCTGGATCAGTAGTATAACCATCCACGATTTGAACCCGCTTTTGTGCAATTGCCTGATAGCGCAATGAAGGTTCAAGTGACCGCACCGATCCAATTTGAAGATGATAAGCTTGTTTTAAACCTAGATAGCCATCCTTTTGATGGGAAAAATCAGGATCAAAGGCGGCAGTTAATTGATCGCTCACGCTCGCTAAATCACTAATTGTTTTCAACGAATATTGGTTGGCAACTTCCGGCGTTACCGCTAAATCATAGCCATTTTGATAGGCCATTGGTTTTAGGTAGGTTAATTGTTGCGTTTTCAAATAGTTTGCCGCTTTGCGATAAGCTGCTTGCGGATTTTGGGGAGTCGTTTTCGCTTTGGCGAAAGCTTTTAAGACTGTCCCGGTAAATTCTGGGTAAATATCAATTTGATTACGCTTTAAAGCCTGATATAAGAAGGTTGTTCCCCCAAAGTTTGGCTTTAAGACAACTTTGGCGCTTGGATCTTTCGCTTGAATCAACTCTTTATACATATTGATTAGGATCTCAGGTTCACTTCCCATCTTTCCAGCAATCACGATTTCCGTTTGCGGCTGCGCAAAGAAGTGTTGATAAGTTTTTTGACCTCCCCAACCTATACAGGCCAAAAGAATTAAGCCAAACCCGATTTTAAGGTTCCGTTTCGATTTACCCATTACTTTTAGTAGCACTGAGAAAACTAAAGCTAAGATTGCTGAGAAAACTGCCCCAATCAAAAGTTCCTGATTATTATTTTGTTCGATTCCTAAAACAATGTAAGTTCCAAGTCCTCCCGCCCCAATCAAAGCAGCTAGTGTTGCCGTTCCAATCGTCATGACTAAGGCAATCCGGATCCCGGAGAAAATCAAAGGTAGTGCCATTGGTAATTCAAGTCGACGCAGGCGCATCCACCGCGAAAGCCCCA
Source organism: Lactobacillus sp. 3B(2020) (assembly GCF_013487845.1). Lineage (NCBI taxonomy): Bacteria > Bacillati > Bacillota > Bacilli > Lactobacillales > Lactobacillaceae > Lactobacillus > Lactobacillus sp. 3B(2020). Next base: position 1,127,982 of record NZ_CP047410.1, read on the forward strand.
TTGCAATTGCCGCCTCTTCGAGATTAGGATCAATCGTCGTTAATCCCGTATAGGTATTTTGATAAATTGGCATGATCGCATAGGCAACAAGGGCAATTAGGGCCGGTGGATTGCCAATCCCGACTAACGGTATTAGAAGCCCTAACAGTGCTAAACTCGGAATTGTTTGAAAGACTCCGGCAACTTGTAAGGCAATTTCACCAAGCCGGCGATGATCTTTAAAAATCATCGCCAAGGGAATCGCAATCAATGCAGCAATCAGCAAAGCCATAAAAGATAAGGCTAAATGTTGGCCAAGAGCAACTTGGAGCTGATGGTGCTGATTAATTATCATTTGCAATAACTTATCCATCATGCTCCTCCTGCTTTCCTAAGTAGTGTAATAACTTGGATACTTCAAGCTGATAACTTTGATCTTCAAAGTTAAAGCTCAATTTTCCCTCTTTAATTGGTAGTTTAGTGACATCGGCAACCGTTCGAACTTGCGGCACAATTTCAAGGTCCTGCGGTTTTAATTTCAAGGTGGTAATCAAATCAGGAAGTGTGCCTAAACTTGGCTTTGCACTTGCAAAAAAGTTAGTAACAAACGGGGTAGCTGGATAATTAATAATTTCCGTTGGCGTACCAACTTGTAACAAGTGACCTTCATTAATAACACCAATCCGATCTCCTAACCGCAAAGCTTCTTTCATGTCATGGGTTACAAATAGGATCGTCATTTGGTACTGATCATGTAATTTTAAAAGTAACGCTTGCATTTGCGACCGCAGAACCGGGTCAAGGGCACTAAATGACTCGTCCATTAAAATTAACTGTGGCTTAGTCGCTAACGCTCGCGCAATCGCAACCCGTTGCTGTTGTCCACCAGAAAGCTCCGCCGGATAACGATCGATAAAGTCATTCGCTGTTAGGCCCACCGCTCCTAACAATTCAGTCGCGCGTTGAAGACGCTCCAATAAGGAAACCTTCTTTTGTTCCAACTGGATGGTAATATTTTCACCAACCGTCAAATTAGGAAATAATGAGCTTGTCTGCAAAACATAGCCCATTGACAAGCGTAACGTCGGTAAGTCAACTTCATTCACTGACTGGCCATCAATATAAATTTGACCTGACGTTGGAATGGTTAGGCGGTTAATCATCCGGATTAAGGTCGTTTTTCCACTTCCACTCGGTCCAACCAAGACAAACAGTTCGTGGTCTTTGATTGTCAGGCTTAAATTTTCTAAAATCACTCGGGTCCCAAACTTCATTCCCACGTTTCGGTATTCAATCACTGGGGACTCCTTTCTGTAACTATAAAAGTTTCCAATTTTTAACTTTAATTATATTCAAGTGCTGATAATTTGCAACGATTTTATGAATGAGTATAATTAGTGTAACAAAAAAAGATACAGAGGAGGACGATGAAGCTTGAAACCGTCAACCCGTTTTAGTGATGCAATCCATATTTTAGCCTTTATCCAAGTTTATCGCGACAAAGCTACACTTTCGAGTGAAACGATCGCACAAAGCATTGGGACTTCTTCAGTTGTCGTGCGACGACTAATGGGAAAATTAAAAACTGCTCACATCCTAACTACTACTCCTGGATCTCCTGATCCTAAATTAGCCGTTGATCCTCAGAAACTAACCCTATTACAGATTTATCTAATTATTGAGGGTAATTCCCAACTTTTTACAATTGATCCTAAAACCAATCCGGCTTGTATCGTTGGTGGCAACATTCAAACTGTGCTTAGGCATTGTTATCAAACCGCTGAAGAAGCAGCCATGGCAAAACTAAATCAAACTACGCTTCAAGATATTATTAATGCAATTTTAGTCCACCAAGCACAAAAGGAGGTTGACAAAAAATGAAGTATCTTTTAACGGGGGCCAGCGGTCACCTTGGCCAAAAAATTGCTACTGAGATGTTGAAACGGATTTCCAAATCCCAACTCACCTTGATTGTGCATTCACCAAAGAAAGGAAAACCCTTCAAGGAAAAAGGGATGCACGTAGCAGTTGCAGACTATCAAGACCTTTCAACCCTTAATCAAGCTTTTAGTGGCGGCGAGGTTTTAATTTACATTCCTAGCCTTACCTATGACCTTGTAAAACGCATTCAGGAATTTGAAAACGTAATTACCGCTGCTGAAAAGAATGGCATTCGTTCAATTGTCGCAATGAGTTTTATTGCTGATCAAGCTAATAATCCTTTCCGGATGGCGCCCTTCTATGCGTATATGCTACCACGATTAACTGGTAGTCGGTTAAAATTTGCGGTTGTTAAAAACGCCTTATATGCTGACCCCTTGGTTCCATATTTACCTGAATTAATTGAGCGTCAACACTTAATTTATCCTGTTGGACAGGCAGCTCTTTCCTTTATCACCCAGGTTGATGCTGCAAAAGCCTTTGCAGTTATTGCAACAACAAAAGATCTACGGGAAGCTAACCGATCATTTACCCTTAATCAAAGACATCCCCTAACGATGATCGAATTAGGTAAAATCATGACTAAAGTTACCGGTCATCAAATTGGCTATCAACCTGTTTCAGCAACCGAGTTTGCATTAATTTATCATAATGATGGTGGAGCTGAATTAGCATCAATGTACGAAGCAGGAGCCCGGGGACTATTAGCACCCAACTCCAATGACTTTTCGCTGATTACCGGCCATCAACCACAAGGAATGGAAGCTTTCTTAGCAACAAACTATCAGAGTGAATTGAAAAATTAAACCGCCGATTAAGGTTAACGCGGATCAATCTTATCCTGCATTCAACCTTAATTGACGGCTTTTTTTAAAACCGATCCTTCAATCGAGGAATTATTAATTGTGCAACAGCTACTCCTACTAAGCCTTGAAGAAAATTCGTCCCAATTCCTAAAATCCCAGCTGTCCAATTGTAAAGTAAACTATCAGCAAACAAGTAACCAACGACCATAACAAAGGCGCCAACTGCCAAACTTACCCATTGGCCGAGACGGTGTTTACCAAACCGTTGGTAAAGCCAACCAGCTAATAAACCTTCTAAACCGTGGGCAACAAAAGAAAACGGTGCATACTGGGTATATCCAGAAATCAAATCAAGAAAAGCCGTCCCTAAGCCACCAATCAATCCGCTTGGTAACGGTCCAAGTAAGGCGCTAGCAACAAAAATGCTAGCATCAGAAAGATTAATATTGCCATGAGTCCAAGGAATTGGTAATAAGAAAAAGCGTCCAAAAACAATCGTAATTGCTAATAAAATGGCGGCAAAGACCCAACGATACAAACTCTTACTTTTCAAAAGATATTTCCCCCTTTACAATCTTTTCGAGTAACGGCTGCAGATTTAAACCATCTAAGCGTTCCTGGCCTGAAAGTTTTACTGAGACGCTAACTGCAATTGAAACGCCACTTTGGGCTGCTTTAACTGCGTTCCTCAATGGTTGTCCTTGAACTAAATAGCCCAATAAAAGGGCACTGAAGACATCGCCAGTGCCGTAAAAATGACCAGGAACTTGCGGTGAACCGAAGAACTTAACTTCCCCTTTTGCCACAAACAAGACTCCAATTTCATTTTTAAGGTGGATGCCAGTAATAGCGACCGCTAAGTTTGGATTTTCCCTTAGTATCTTTTGAGCACTATGTATTAGAACAGCTTGATTCGGTTCGTTTTTCCAATTTTCACCAACTAAAAAACCTAATTCAGTCCAATTTGGCGTAATGACAGTTGCCAAAGGTAGTAATTGTCGCATTCTTACAATCACACTAGTATCAAAAGTCGGATAAAGTTGTCCGCCATCACCTAAAACTGGATCAATTAAACAGTTGGTTGGCTGTAATTTTGTCAGCTCACTAGGAAGCCAATCTAAAAATTGGGATGGAGCATAACCAACTAAAAGGCCATTAAACCTTACTCCTAACTTCCGCCAATGATCTAAGGTGTTGCGACAATATTCATCGGTCGACAAACCAACGGGCTCACCAAAACCTTCACTTTGCGTAGAGAGGATTGTTGACGGCAACCATGCTGGATGAAGTTGCATGGCATTCAAAAGTGTAATCGCAGCCGATCCCGAAATAGTGTTTAGACTTGCTAAATCTTCAATCACTAAAACTCGTTCCAATTTCTCATCCCTTTCTAATTTTCTTACCATGATATCACAATTAACTAGCAAAAATTACTTTTTCAGAAAGTTAATTAAACAATCAGTTTTATTATCCTGATCGCCAAAAATCATTTAGGTTTTTGACTTTCCATTTGACCTTTAAATTTATTTTAACAAGCTTTGATCAACATTTAATTAAAGTTTGCAAATCTACGATCGTAAATTTTAGACAAATTTATTTTTGATAGTTTGTTGAATAAGATTCATTCTTCTTTATAAACTATCTTGATATAAAGTTGTAAAAGGTTAGGAGCCCTCAATTTTTAGTGGTTTCTGATGATAAATAAAAAGAGAGAGGCTAAGAAAAAACTCGTGTTTCTTCTCAGCCTCTTTGTCATCTCCGAATGTTACTCAGTAACTAAGGTCAAAGCAGTAGCTGAATGGCAGTTGCTCCCTGACGGTCGCACCAACCGATTCAGCCTTGCATGGGCTCACAAACGCCAAACCAGTTGGCTGGTTCGCTCCAAATCAAGGCCTTAGCGGATAAGTGCGAACGAAAGGTCGATTCTAATGAATCAGCCTTCGTCCTTCTTATCCCAACTAGGCCGTCAAGGAGCTTTTTTCCCATCCTCTTTTTCCCATTTTATTAATAAAGTAAATTATTCACCACTTAATTTTACTAAGATTTTAGCTTGTTTCTTATCAGCAATTAAGGCATCAAAACCTTCAGTGACAATATTGTCAAGTTCAATTTCTTTCGTAATAATTGGTTCCACATTAATTGCCCGTTGAGCAACTAAATCGACTGTCTTCTGGAAAGTATCACGTGAATAAGCAATTGTTGAAGTTACCTTAACCCCGGTGTTGGTTAATAACATTGGATCGAATTCAATTGGCCGAGCAAAAATCGAAACGATCACCATCGTCCCCCGTGCCCGGGTTGATTGAATTGATTGAATGAAGGTCGGTTGAACCCCAGCAACTTCAAAGGAAACATCAACCCCATTTGGAACGATTTCATGAATTTTTTCAACAGCGTCAACTTCCCCGGAGTTAATGACATCAGTTGCTCCCATTTCGCGGGCTTTTTCAAGCCGACTTTGAGAAAGATCTGTAACAATAATCTTCCGGGCTCCCGCTGCCTTAGCTGCCGCTACTACCAAACAACCAATTGGGCCGGCTCCAAAGACAGCCGTGGTTTCCCCAAACTTGAGGTCACCTTCTTTAATCGCTTGAACAGCAACAGCAGTTGGTTCAATCGTTGCCGCAAGTTGTAATGGGAAGTCTTTTGGTAATTCGTAAATATTATGAGCGGGTACATTAACGTGCGCTGCAAATCCCCCATCACAACTTAGACCAATAAAGGAATAACCGTCATAAACATCCACGTCATCAGCCCAACGCTCGTGGGTAATTGTTGGGTTAACTGTTACATGATCACCGACTTTGACATCAGTGACCTGGTCACCGACTTCTTCTACGACCCCGGCAAATTCGTGACCCATGGTAAGTGGGGCTTGACCACCAGTTAATTCATCAACCTTATCAACTGGGATAAAGACCGGTCCTTCTACATATTCGTGTAGGTCAGAGCCACAGATACCGGCCCAGGCAACCTTCACCCGAACTTCATCGGCCTTTAATGGCTTCGGTTCAACATCTTCAACGCGAATATCTTTAACACCATGCCATACAGCAGCTTTCATAATGGGTCCCTCCTTGTTCAAATAACAATAATAAACCTTGTGAAATTATATTATCATATTCTTTTTGAAAACGCTACCAAATATACCCTAAAACAATTTATGTAATTGAACTATCGATTGATTAAAAATACAAACTTTGTGATTTTAAATTTAGCTATCGATTGTCAAAACCAAAAAGCTAACCAATACCGATTACGGGAATTAAGCAAAGCTTGCTGTTTGGAGATCAATTTGTGAAACCTCCTTAACAGCAGTTAATCAGAAAACTAGCAAATTGTTTTGTGCGAGAAGGAAGAATCAATAAAATCACTAATTTAAAGACAAGAACGTAGCCGATATATCATATGGTTGGCTACTTACCCTTAAATTAAACCGCCATATCAGAAGTGGTAAAATCAACGTCAGCGACAATGTTTTTTCACTATTTTAATATTTTTATTAACTAATTACTATAAAATCAACACATTGCTACTTTTCATTTTATTACTTCAAGTTAATATGATAACCGATTACCATTACCTTTCTGATGTGATATAATTTAAATAATTCATAATTATGGTTTTTTATGATAATTATGGAGACCAATGCCCCGCTGTTTAATCTTTGTTAGCGCTTCAAGCGGGGTTTTTTGTTATTTAATTTTATTAATTTCAAAACAAGATCCAAGCAAAGCGCTTAATGACAATACTTCAACTGGGTATTCTTTAATTTATTAGAGGCTTTGATGCCTTCTTAGTAGAAACTGTCAACTAGGATCCTTCTGCAACGGGTTTTAATTAAGAAGACATCGATTGTTGCTACCGATGCGTTTCTCCGTACTTAATTCCAAATTATCGGTTTTAGACCTTTTGCGGTTCGGAGACGAATGCTCGGAATGCTCATGTGGGTGTTGAGATTCAAATTCCGGCTAGTAAGCTGCATGCTTTAAGTCTGGTAAAGGATTAATTAAATAAAAACTGAGCAGGAACTAGTGACTAACCACCATTTGTTTCTGCTCAGTTTTTGGCTAATTGATAAATTTTTAGTTAATTTTCCGCTTTGGATTAAGTAAATTCATCGGGTCAAACAAGGCTTTAATTTGATGTTGAACGTAATCAACATCTGACCCTAACTCAACGTTATTCCATTGGTTCTTTAACATTCCAACTGCGTGTTCACCTGAAATTGTCCCGCCAAGGTCAAGGGCTTTTTTAAACATCTGCCGCAAAACTAATTTGACAGCTTCCGGAGTGGCAGTTGTGTCCTTGGACCAAGTAACCGTTGGATGCAAGTTTCCATCCCCTGCATGCCCAGCAGTAAAGATCTCAACCTCATTTTCTTCACCAATTTTTTGAATATAAGCAACTAATTCCGCCATCTTCGAAGTTGGCACTGCCATATCCTCCATTACTGCATTTCGGCCAGTAAAGATTGCCGGTAACATTGCTTGACGAACCGCGATAATCGCCTCTTGTTCTTTTTCATCCGTTGTTAATTGAACGTTACCTGCTTGATATTTTGTCAGAATTTGCTTAATAATCTGCTCGCCTTCAGGCGTGATCGAATCAACCCGCAAGATTAAGGCCGCCCCAGATTTGCTCGAATAGTTCGTTCCCTTATAAGCATCAATTGCCTTCAAAGTATTAACATCCATCGCTTCAAGCATAGCTGGATAAATCCCTGACATCCGCAATTCAGTAGTTGCCTCGGCTAAAGTTGGCATATCCTTAAAGAAGGCTAAACCCATTAATGAATCTCCTAATGGCAGTGGCATTAATTTAACTGTAGCTTCTACAATTACTCCGAGCGTTCCTTCAGAGCCAACAAACAATTGTGTCAAATCATAACCAAATGCTTGTTTCGTTGTCTTACCACCAAGTTTCAAGATCCGTCCATCGGCCAAGACGACCTTCAGGCCAAGTACATTATCTCTAGTTGAACCATAGCGAACTCCACTCAAACCACCGGCATTTGTAGCAATATTACCACCAATCCCAGACATTGGCTTAGAAGCTGGGTCAGGCGCATAAAAAAGGCCTTGCTTACGGGCTGCTTCATCAAGCTTTGCGTTAATTACCCCCGGTTGAACAACTGCGTAAGCATCGGTTTGGTTCAATTCCAAGATCTGGTCCATTTTTGCAGTTGAAAGAATAACAGCTCCATCAACCGCATCGGCCCCAACAACTGTTGATGTAAAACGATTTTGGGTAACAACCGGAAGATGGAATTTCCGGGCAGTTGCCATTACCCCTTGCACATCTTCAACCGATTTTGCTTCAACAAAAGCAATTGCGAGTCCATGTTGGCCTGGCAAATTTGCACTAAAGGATTGCTTCTCCAGCATATCATGATCAATAAAAACTTCACCATCTGTAACATTAGCTTCTAAATCAGCCAAAATGTCATTTTGATCATAAGCTGAAAATTCTGTTTCCATTTAAATTACCTTCATACTTTTTGTTTGCATTTAATACAAAGACATTATATATCTGTAGTTGCAATAAGTAAAATAACAACTTCGCTTGGTTTTTTTATAAAAAAGCCTGTCTTTTTTTAAGACAGACTTAGTTTAATTTAAACTTCAAATAAATTAGTGTATTCACCATAACCTTCCGCGACCAATTGATCTTTAGGAATAAAACGGAGGGCCGCAGAATTAATGCAGTAACGGAGACCGCCACGATTAAGCGGACCATCGGTAAAGACATGCCCTAAGTGCGAATTTGCTTGGGGACTCCTTACTTCAGTCCGTTCCATTCCAAATGATTGATCACGATGTTCACTTAACTTGACAATTGGCTTGGTAAAGGCCGGCCATCCGCAACCTGAATCGTACTTGTCCTGGGACGAAAAAAGGGGTTCTCCACTCACAACATCGACATAAATCCCTTCTTCAAAGAAGTTATCGTATTTCCCGGTAAATGGTTTTTCAGTGGCTGCATTTTGGGTAACTTCATATTGAATTGGTTGGAGTTTTCTTAAGCGTTCTGCTTTATCCACGAAAGCTCACCTCCTCATTAACAATCATGAGTCGTTCGTTCCAGATGTTCAAATTGCTGATTCGTTAAATCAACAACTTCAACATTATCGCACAAAGTTGCAAGCGGTGATTTTAATGGCATTGTGAAATAAGTTGGCTCAAAGTCTAACTTCATTTTTTCAGCATATTGCGGCTTGGTATAACCTTTATAGTAGATTTCACCAAGATTCGAAGAAAAATGTGCATCAAAATCAGCTGGTAACGGTTGTGAACCATCTAAAATAATAAATTTGAAGTTAACATCTAGCGAACAGTTACCAAGATCAGAGAACGGGCCCACCCCATCATCGAAATCTAACACTAACTTTTGATCCGCTTTCAAATAGCGGGCTAACCGTTCTTGAGCAGCTGGTGTTACCGTTAATTGCATTTTAATCCCTACTTTCTAGCTTAAGTGATTTTTATTATACCCTCTCCTTACTTTAAGTAATAAAAATTTGCTCATTAATCTCTAGTAATAAAGCGATATCCGAAAAAGTTACTTGCTGATCCAATAGCAAGCAAAACATAATTTATTTTTTTGAAAATGACTCTTTGTTCGATCTCAACTTTGAAAACTTAATTTTATCCGTAATTTCTCGGTAATATTCGGGGATACAAAAAGAGAGGTTGGGAAAAAAGCTCCTTGACGGCCTGGTTGGGATAAGAAGAACGAAGGTTGATTCGTTAGAATCGGCCTTTCGTTCGCACTTATCCGCTAAGGCCGTGATTTGGAGCGAACCAGCCAACTGGTTTGGCGTTTGTGAGCCCATGTAAGGCTGAATCGGTTGGTGCGACCGTCAGGGAGCAACTGCCATTCAGCTACTGCTTTGACCTTAGTTACTGAGTAACATTCGTAGATGACAAAGAGGGTGGGAAGAAACTTGAGTTTCTTCCCACCCTCCTTAACTTTGTTTTATTATCTAAGCCGCTGTTTATCTTAATGCATGAACAAGTTGTAGTAAACAGGTACTAAAATATCCATTGCAACTGCGATAACAAAGACAGCAACTGATGCCATGGCCCCTTGAACTGAGCCAAGTTGAACAGCCTTGGCTGAACCAACCGTGTGGCCGGCAGCACCGAGACCAAGCCCAGTCCCAACCTTTGGGATTTGCTTCAAGCGGAAGATCTTAATCAAGAATTCTGCCAAGGCGTAGATAACAACGGCATTCAAGATACATGCCATCGCAGTAACGGCAGGGTCACCACCGATACCAGCGGCAACTGGCATAGCAACGGCCGTCGTTGCGGCTTGTGGCAACATCGCAGCCGTGGATGTTGCTGAAAGGCCAAAGAGCTTTGCAACCATGTGAATCCCAAAGAGGGAGATAAAACCACCAACAAACAAAGCAATTACACAGTCAAGCCAGTACTTCTTAAAGACATCATTCCGACGATAAAGTGGAATAGCGAAAGCCATCGTAGCTGGATTCAAGAACCAGAAAATAATGTCACCACCCGGCTTGTAGTAAGTCGTGTAGATCTTAGCAGTCGTGGTACCAGCGATCTTAGCCCAGCACATTAAGATTAAGATCCCTAGGACCATCCCAACAAGTAATGGCGTGAAAAGGAAGAAACCATTCGTCTTGTCAAACAGCCACATCCCAATTAGGTAAACGATAATGGAAATAAAAATCCCCGTAAATGGTAATGCTAATGTTGCAGCCATAACTAGTCCTCCTCCTCTTCATCAGTCCGGCCAGTAATCTTTTGGTGGATCTTGATAACTAAAGCACCAACGTAGGCAATTACAACTAAGATGATAATCGTAGCGATGATGGAAACGATAATATCTTGGAGACCTTCAGCCTTCATCAAATCCAAACTACCAGCTAATTGAACACCAGATGGAACGAACATGAAAGCAATTAAACTAATCATGAAGTCCCCAAACTTTTCAACTTGTTCCAACTTAACGATGTGAGTTGCTAACAAGATGTAAAGAATAACCATCCCAATTAATGGAGTAGGAACAACAAAACTCTTTGGGAATAAACTGGAAATTAAAGCGGAAACGAAAAGAATTGTTGCAAAAATACCCATTTGAACCAAAATTGGGGCAGCCTTCTTTTCTGGTTGCTTCTTTTCCATAATATTTTCCTCCTCTCAACAAGCGGTTCTGTTCGAGCGAAAATAATAGCATAAAACTAATCACAGAACCATTTTCCAAACCAAATCAATTTAATTGTTTCGCTCAGATAACAATTCTATTATAATCAAGTTTCATTACTTTGCATTAACTTTAGCATAGAACGACCCAAATCGATGGTAAAATGCCCTCTTAGCTTGGCGAGTTGCCATAAAGCAGAGTAAAATGCCATTGCCCATTGTTCAGCGATGATCAATCAAAAGTAAAAAAGAGCTATCACAATTTAAAATTTGCAATCAACTCTTGAATTATAACGTTTATCAAAGTTTGTATATAAGTCAGCAATCATTGTAAACCTAGCGCAACTTTCAATTTACCGACGAAAGATCTACTGACTGGTACCTTATCACCATTAATCATTGTTAATTCGTACGTATGATTAGTTGCCGGTTGGAGAATGCTAATTTGATTTAGATTCACTACGTATGACCGGTGAACTTGTAAGAACTGCTCGGTTGATAATTGCTCAGTTAGGCTAGTTAAGGTTTGCCGACTAACAACCTCTTTTCCATTTATCAAGTGGAGATAAACGTTTCCACTCTGAGCTTCCAAATAACACAACTCTTCTTTTGAAATTACAATAGTCAGATCCTCAGCCATAACTGATAAACGAGGATTTTCCTGAGAACTTATTCGGTTGACAGACTCGTCAACTTGCTTTTGACCATGAACTCGCAAAACCCGATCAATCGCTTCTTGAACTCGGTCTTCATCAAAGGGCTTTAAAATGTAATCTAACGCATCAGCTTCAAAAGCATCAAGTGCGTATTGATCGTAGGCCGTTGCAAAGATTACCGCTGGTTGATAAGATGCGCGTTTCCAACGTTTGGCTAACGCCATGCCATTGCCATCTCCCAACTTAATATCTAAAAAAACAAGATCAGGTTTTTGATTATTGACCGTAGTATTAGCTTCTGCAACGCCATCAGCTTCCAAAACTTCCTCAACAGCTGGATGATCCGCAACTAAGTAACGTAACTCTTCGCGGGCAAGTGGTTCATCATCGACGATTAAAACTTTCATGCCTGTTGTTCAGTCCTTTCTTTTTTGCGTGTCTGGTATGGAATTTTCATTTTAACAGTCGTCCCCGCCGGACTACTCTCAATTTTCAATCCTGTATGAGGATCATAAAGGCCATGCAGACGCTTATTCAGATTTTGAAGGGCGGTCCCACTCCCTTCTTTTGAAGCAACAACCTTTTTCCCTAATTCAGGTAGCTTATCCGGATCAATTCCATGGCCATTATCGGCAACAGTAATCTCAAGTTCCGTTTCACACTGTTTAATTGTAACTTCTACCCGATTACCTTTTTTACGCTGACCAAAGGCGTGGCGAAGGGCATTTTCAACCAAAACTTGAATTGAAAATGGTGGGATCAAAGCGGCTGCTGGATAATCAGAAAAGGTGACTTGATATTTACCAGGAAAGCGGGCTTGAGCTAAAGTTAAGTACGCTTGAACATGTTCATACTCTTGAGCAAGGGGAATTAAAGTTTCCCTTGCTCCCATTAAATTATCCCGGAAGTAGGTACTTAACGATAAAAGCAGTTTTCGCGCTTGCTTCGGGTCTCGGCGCATCACTGCCATGATCGTGTTAATCGCATTAAAGAAAAAGTGCGGATTTACTTGCGACTGGAGGGATTTAATTTCAACGTCGCGAAGTAATTCACTTTGGTAACTTGCCCTTCCCAACATAATTTGGGTTGATAAGATCTGGCCAATCCCCGTCCCTAACTGGATCTCCACAGGGGTTAGCCGCCATCGTTGGACATAGTATAGCTTAAGGGTTCCAATAATTTCATCCCCCAAGCTCAAGGGAACGATCACCGCTGACTTCAACGGGCAATTTGGATTCTTACAACCAATTCGTTCTTCTGTATTAGCAACTTCGACAATTCCCTCGTTCATTGCTGTTAAACTAATGTCAGTTGCCAAGTCTTGGTCAACTAAATGATGGTCACTTCCCGCTCCTTCAAAGGCTAAAATCTGATGTCGATCGGTAATACTAACAGCATCAAAACTTGTATATTGATAGATCAGATGGACTGCTGTTTGGGCCGCCTCAGCCGTAAAGCCCCTTTTAAAAAGCGGTAGCGTACTAAGCGCTAGATTTAAAACCGTCCGCGTTTGCGCAGCCTGAGCAGCCAATTCTTGTTGGAAAAAAAAGCGAATAATCGTTAAAAACACAGTTGTCCCGATTGATGAGATTAAAATCATTGGTAAAGCGATAAACTTAACTAAAGTCCACCCCGTCGGACTGCACAAAAGGACAAATGACATTTGAATGCATTCCATTATCAAACCAATAAAAAAACCATTCCGCGCACGCAAAGGTGAAAAACGTTGTTGGCGTTGATCATAAAACAATCCGGAAATAATTCCAATAATAAAGGAACTCGGAATATAGAAAAGCGCCTCGGGACTAAAGCCCTCTTGAAGGGCCCGAAAACCACCCGCAGTAAGGCCAACCGCTCCCCCAACATAGGGACCCCCGACAATTCCAGCCACGGTAACGGTAATGATCCGAACATTTGCTACTGAATAGCCATGTGGAACCGTGATTAGCAAGGTTCGGCGAATAATTTCATTACTAGGTGAGATTAAAACTCCAATCATATTTGAAAGGATGGCAAAAAAAGCAAAGATTACGTATAAACCAATTTTATTTCGCCAATTTAGATTTAGGAGCATCCGCCGAAATAAGGGGATATTAACTAAGAAAAAGGCTAATAAAATCACTAAACCCACTTGTTCAGCAACTAAAATTGCAAGGTTAATCATATTTCTTTTCCTACAAAAAAGCGGTGAGTGAGAAACTCAATCCCCACTCACCGCTCGCTTTAATTTGTTATTAAACTACGATTAGCTTATCCCAATACTTCCGTCAATGGTGGAACCACTTGCTTCTTTCGGGAAACTACCCCAGGTAAGTTAATCCGGTGGTTAGCATCCAATTCCTTACCAAAGGCTTGGGCAACTTTGTCAGTATCCTTACCCAATACTAAGAGATCGGAATCACTGTTAAGAATGTTAGTAACAATCAAAACAAATGTGTCATAACCGTTAGCATCCATTAAAGTTTGCATTGCCTTTTCAAGATCTGCTTGGCGAGCAAAAACATCGTTTAAATCAACGGTATTAACTTGACCAATTCGTAAAGTCAAATCGCCCATTTCAAAGGTCTTTGCATCCCCATCAACAATCTCGTTATCAGACTTTGCAGCGAGGTTTGTTCCGGCCTTTAGCATTTCCAAACCGTATTCTTCGTAGTCAACCCCAGCCAACTTAGCCAAGGCGTACACGGCTTCCTTATCGTGATCAGTCGTCGTTGGAGACTTCAGAAGTAAGGTATCAGAAATGATGGCTGAAAGCATCATTTCCGCCAAGTTAGCAGGAATATCAATGTGCTTATCCATAAACATTTCATAAAGAACCGTACTTACACATCCATATGGCCGAACATTCATGTAAAGCGGTGCAGCCGTATTAAAACCATTAATCCGGTGGTGATCAATAACGTGGGTTACCTGAACCTTATCAATGTCAGAAACACTTTGTTGTGGTTCGTTATGGTCAACCAACATTACCTTTGCAACCTCATTTGCCGCAGTGGTAATAATACGTGGCGCAACCAGATCAAAGGCTTTTAAGGCGTACTTAGTTTCATCATTTGGTTCGCCCAAAGTAACAGCTTCTGTTTCATAGCCTAGTTGGTTTTGGTAGTAAGAGTAAGCCATTGCAGCAGCAATCGTATCTGTATCTGGCTTTTGGTGACCGAAGACTAATTCTTTACTCATTTTGCGGATTCCTCCTCCAATTTTGGTGCGATTTGCACTCGATACTTTAATAATATCACGAGCTCGTGTTATTCAACAGGGGCTAATCAAAAAAATTAAGCGGTTAAACTAAGCTTTGCTCTCCTTGAGCAACCACTTGCTTGAACTGAATCCGGACTGGTTGGCCTTGGCTTTCATCATCAATTACAAAACTACCATTTGATTTTGGCGCGCCAAGGTGATGCTCAGTAACTTGCACGTCCTGAATGACTGGCCGGTTAGTAATAATTTCTAGTGAACCAGTAAAATCAGCTGGATAAGCCAAAAAGTCAACCACTAAGTGGGCATTCTTCAAGCGATGAAGAATTAAGTTTCCCCGTCTTGCCCGCGTACCAACTTCAAGTTCACTAACGGCCATTGCCTTGTAAGCTCCCCGTTGCGTTACGATCGCTAACCGTGATTCATCACTAACTAAAGCGATGTTGGCTAACGTATCGTTTTCCTTTAAGTTAATTGCCCGAACACCCGCTGTTCGAGTACTTTGCACTGGTACTTCATCGACTGCAAACCGTAAAGCATAGCCGGTGCGACTAACCGTGACAATACTTTGATTAGCATAAGTTGGATCACAGTAGATGGCATTTATTAACCGTTCAGCATCTGAATGAAGTTTCATAATTTGACTTGCATGACTCTTATAACGGGAACCAGGGACAATTTCTTTAAAGGCGGTTTGCTTAATTTGACCATCACTTGAAGCCAAAATCACCGTTCCAGCTTGATCTAAACTCTCAAAAAGCATTGCACTAACGATTTTCTCATCATCTTGGAGCCCAATCGTTTGGGAAAGGTGTTCCCCCGTCTCTTTCCACTTTGCATCAAATAGTTCATGCACTGGCCGGTAAATTAGATGCCCATGGCTAGTAAAAACAAAGAGATGAGCTAAGGTATTAGTTTGTTGAATCAACAGCGGATAATCATCCTCTTTAAGACCGTTCTCGTCTAGCGGAGAGGCATTAAAACTCCGGAGACTAGTCCGTTTGATGTAACCAGCTGCTGAGACAAGAACAATCACATCTTCATCTGCCACCGTAACCTTTGCATCAACGGTAAGTTTTTCAACATGGGCCTCAATTTGGGTCTGCCGGGGAGTTGCAAATTCCTTTTTAACTGCGCGTAATTCTTGCCGAAGAACTTTATTGAGTTCTTTAGCATCGTTTAAGATCAAGTGATATTCGGCTAATGATTTTTGTAAACGATCAGCTTCATCATTTAAGGCCGTTACGTCAGTATTGGTTAACCGGTACAATTGCAAGGCCACAATTGCGCCTGCTTGAATATCTGTGAAACCATACTCCCTTACCAAATTAGCTTGGGCATCAGCCTTATTTTTACTTGCCCGAATCGTTTTAATTACTTTGTCGAGGATTGACAAGGCTTTGATCAATCCTTCAACAATGTGCAATCGTTCCTGAGCCTTTTTTTGCTTGTACTCAGTTCGTTTGGTAATTACTGATTGTTGGAAAGCTAGGTAAGCACCTAAGTAATGCTTCAAGCCAACCCGAACTGGCCGATGATCATCGATTGCGACCATGTTAAAGTTGTAATTAATCTGCAGATCGGTGTTCATTAACAAATAATTTAAAATTCCAGTAGCATCTGCATTTTTCTTTAATTCAATGGCAATTCGCAAACCGCTCCGGTCAGTCTCATCCCGGGCATCAGCAATTCCTTCAACTTTTTTTGCTAACCGTAAATCATTAATCCGCTTAACTAACTGGGCCTTATTCACTTCGTATGGAATTTCAGTCACGACGATTTGTTGCCGACCACCTCGTAATTCTTCAATTGCAGTCTTTGCTCGGACAACGATCCGTCCCCGCCCGGTTTCGTAGGCTTTTTGAATCCCTTCGATTCCTTGGACAATCCCACCCGTTGGGAAATCGGGCCCGGGAACAAATTCCATCAAATCAGCCGTTGTAGCTTGCGGATGACCTAATAAGTAAATTAAGGCATCAATTAATTCACCAAGGTTGTGGGGTGGGATTTCAGTCGCATACCCCGCTGAAATCCCGGTTGCTCCATTGACAAATAGGTTTGGCATCCGTGCTGGTAAAACAATCGGTTCCTTTTCAGTATCATCAAAATTCAACGTCATTGGAACAGTATCTTTATCGATATCTTGCAACATCAAATTACTGATTTTACTTAACCGCGCTTCAGTATACCGCATGGCCGCTGCTGGATCCCCATCCATCGAACCATTATTTCCGTGCATTTCAACTAATGGTTCCCGTAGTTTCCAATCCTGACTTAACCGAACTAAGGCTTCATAAATTGACGAATCTCCATGAGGGTGAAAATTCCCCATGACATTCCCAACCGACTTAGCTGATTTTCGAAATCCCTTATCAAAAGTATTACCATCCTTGTTCATGGCGAAAAGGATCCGCCGTTGAACTGGCTTCAAACCATCACGAATATCCGGAAGGGCTCGTTCCTGAATAATTGATTTTGAGTAGCGACCAAAGCGATCGCCCATTAAATCTTCTAATGTACGTTCTTCAATTCGTGTTTCCAAAAGCTACTTCCTTTCTACTTTTTTCTCAATCCTTGGGATTCAACTAATTGATCAGAAGCTTGGTCATCAGCAACTGTAAATTGAACATTATCTTCAATCCATTCCCGCCGTGGTTCAACCTTATTTCCCATCAAGGTTGTCACCCGTTTCTCCGCTAACGCCGCGTCTTCAATCCGAACTCGAATTAAAGTCCGTGTTTCTGGATTCATAGTCGTTTCCCAAAGTTGGTCCGCATTCATTTCACCAAGCCCCTTAAAGCGTTGGAGAGAACCGCCACGATGATGCTTTGTTAACTGAGTTAATTCTTCGTTAGTCCAAGCATATTCAACTTTTGTCTTGGCACCACGACCAGATTGATAGCGGTATAGTGGTGGTAAAGCAATGTAGATTTTACCGGCTTCGATCATTGGCCGCATGTACTTATAGAAGAAAGTTAGTAGCAAAATCTGAATATGGGCCCCATCATCGTCAGCATCGGTCATGATAATAATCTTATCGTAATTTGAATCCGCAACATCAAAATCACTCCCTGCCCCAGCACCAACAGTGTAAATGATCGTATTCAATTCTTCGTTTTTTAAAACATCGTCTAACTTGGCTTTTTCAGTGTTTAAGACTTTTCCCCGGAGTGGTAGGATTGCTTGGAACTTTCGATCTCGTCCCTGCTTAGCACTTCCCCCAGCTGAATCACCTTCAACCAAGAAAAGCTCATTTTTCTTGGCATTCTTTGATTGGGCAGGAGTTAACTTGCCAGATAAATTCCGTTCTTTTTTACTCCGGCGTTTGCCATTTCGAGAAACATCCCGGGCTTTCCGGGCTGCTTCCCGGGCCTGCCGCGCCTTAATTGCTTTTTTGATTAGCTCTTGAGCAAACTCACCTTTTTCCATCAAGGCATAACCTAGTTGTTCGCTAACAACGATATCAACTATTTTCCGAGCCTCTGGGGTACCGAGTTTGCCTTTAGTTTGACCTTCAAATTGCAATAATCGTTCTGGTACTCGAACCGAAATAACAGCTGTTAAGCCTTCCCGAACGTCGCTTCCTTCAAGATTTTTATCTTTTTCCTTCAATAAATTAACCTTCCGGGCAAATTCATTAAAAGATTTCGTCCATGCACTACGGAAACCAGCTTCGTGGGTCCCTCCGCCTGGCGTCCGCACGTTGTTAACAAAGGAAAGAATATTTTCGGTATAGCCATCATTATATTGAGCAGCGACATCCACTTCAACGCCATCAACCTTACCACTAAAGGAAAGTACCTGCCCTAAAGTATCTTTTCCTTCGTTTAAGTAAGTGACAAAGTCCTCAAGACCATGTTCATATTGAAAGGTGTCTGCACGTTCTTGACCTTCCCGCTTGTCAGTTAAGGTCAATTTAACACCCTTTAATAAAAAGGCTGCTTCTCGCAGGCGAATTGCGATCGTGTTGTAATCATAAATCGTGGTCGTAAAAATCGTTGGATCCGGCTTAAAAGTCACCGTTGTCCCATTGCCTTCACGAGTTTTTCCGATTTTTTCAAGAGTACCAACAGGGTGACCGCCATCTTTAAACTTTTCCTGGTACCGAACGTGATCTCGCACAATTGTTAAGGTTAGCGAGGTTGAAAGAGCATTTACAACCGAAGCTCCGACCCCGTGGAGCCCACCAGAGGTTTTATATCCATCAGCTTGGCCAAACTTCCCCCCAGCATGCAAAACCGTCATGATAACTTCAGGAGTTGGTTTACCACTCGGGTGCATTCCAACTGGCATCCCCCGTCCGTGGTCTTGAACCGTAATTGAGTTATCTTTTTCAATGGTTACTGCAATCTCATCACCAAAGCCCGATAAGGCTTCGTCAACTGCATTATCTAAAATTTCATAGACCAAGTGATGGAGTCCATGCGTATCAGTTGAACCGATATACATCCCGGGCCGTTTACGGACCGCTTCTAAGCCCTTTAAAATTTTGATTGAGGACTCATCATATTTTTGTGTTGCCATAAATGTCAACTTCCTCCTCTAAGTTTGAGTCAGGAAGAAGGTTCCCTCCTGAGCCCAAACTATAAAATAACAATTACTAGGATACGCAAAAACGTGACCGATTGCAAACGAAAATCAAACATTTGTGCCCTGCTGGTCAGTTTTAGCAAAGCGTGGTATATTAACAAGGCATGTAAAAAAGGAGTTTTGAAATGCTAATTATTTTAATGATTATTATTGCCTACCTACTCGGTTCAATTCCCTCGGGTCTTTGGATTGGTAAGGTTTTTTATCATAAAGATATTACTAAGGAAGGTAGCGGCAACATTGGAACTACTAACACCTTCCGGGTTCTTGGTTTTAAGGCTGGGATAGTTGTTCTTTTCATGGATATCCTTAAAGGGACATTAGCAGCTAGCCAACCGTATCTTTTTCACCAACCCCACGTTAATCCTCTTTTAATCGGATTATTCGCATCGATTGGACATGCCGTTTCAATCTTTGACCATTTTCATGGTGGAAAAGCCGTTGCCACCAGCGCCGGAATTTTACTTGCTTATAATCCAGGACTATTTTTAGTAGCTGCTTCAACCTTTATCGGGGTACTTTTAATTACCTCAATGGCAAGTATGGCAAGTATGATCGGGATGACGACCATTTTTGTCATTGCCCTTTATATTCACGACTGGATTTTGGCAACGGTTGCTGGAATCTTAACGGTGGCCGTCTTTTACCTCCATCGCGAAAATATTGTCCGCATCATTCATGGTAAAGAATCCCTCGTCCATTTCGGATTGGTATATCATATTAGTAAAAAAAACGATGCAAAATAAAATAGAGAGGTTGGGAAAAAAGCTCCTTGACGGCCTGGTTGGGATAAGAAGGACGAAGGTTGGTTCATTAGAATCGACCTTTCGTTCGCACTTATCCACTAAGGCCGTGCTTTTTGACCTTAGTTACTGAGTAACATTCGGAGATGACAAAGAGGCCGGGAAGAAACATTAGTTTCTTCCCGGCCTCTCTCTATTTTAACTTAATTGTGTCGACTCAAAAAACCTCAACTTCATATCGATGGTGCCGGTCAAGTCCAGGTGCAAGTCGCATAATTTCCGCCTTATTTTCTAGGTTACCAGTACTCGTTAGGGAATCAGCAATTCCCCACCAACTTTCCAAGCAAACAAAATCTCCTTGAGCGGGATAGGATGACCAAATTGCCACAAAAGGTGCATCTGGTTGAATTAATTGCACCCCATGATTATCAGTTTCTTTTAAGGTTACAGTTACCCCTTGACGTTCAGTAGCTAAGATGATGGCATCATTTTTAAATAAGTCGCGATTCAACTTGATTGGCCGGGTAAAATCTTGATTTTCCCAATGAACAAGATCACTGAATGGTCCATCCAGTTTAATTCGACCATAATTTTTGGCCGGACTAATTATCAAACTAGTTTTTTGGAGGTCCACTATCTTAAAGCCCGGATGAGCACCTAATGAATAAAGTAAAGTTTGCTCAGCACTAGGATTTTTGACTTGATAATCAACTACTAACCGCTTTCCTTGGAGCGAATAGGTAACTTCAAGCACAAACGCAAACGGATAATGCTTCCGGGTAGCTAGACTATCTTTTAACTGCAAGGTAACTTTAGTTTGTGAAGCCTTAAGGACTTTAAATTCCATATCCCGGGCAAATCCATGTTGTTTTTGTTCAAATTGTTGACCAGCAAAAGTATAGTGATTATCCTTCAGTCGGCCAACAAAAGGAAAAAGGACCGGTGCTTTACGGTGCCAACTAGCTGGATCAGCTTGCCAAAGATATTCTCGTTTTCCATCGGAAATACTTTGTAATTCAGCACCGTGCTCAGCGATTTTAACTTGAAGTTGATCATTTTTTAATACGATCATCTTTTCACCCCTGCTCTATTTTTGAACTGGCTCTTCGTAATCACCATTTGGACAAACGATCTGTTTACCACCTTTAACCTTTTTTTCAACTAAGAAGTGGCCATCCTTTGGACAGTCCCGCCCAACCGGTTTATCCCATGAAACAAAATCGCATTCTGGGTAACGGGAACAACCATAGAAAGTTCGATTTTTCTTTGATTTTCGTTCGATCACAGTTCCTTGGTGACATGTTGGACATGTAATCCCAGTATCCTTAACAATTGTTTGGGTATTACGACAATCGGGGAAACGCGAACAGGCATAAAATTTACCATAACGGCTCATTTTGATGACCATTGGGGCCCCACAAACGTCACAGTTAATCCCTGCAAGTTGATCCTTCATCTCAATTTTTGCGACCTGTTCTTCTGCAGTCTTAACTTCTTTTTCAAATGGGCGGAAGAAATCATCAACCACCTTTACCCACTGCTTCTTCCCCTCTTCGATTTGGTCAAGATTACCTTCGACTTCAGCGGTAAACTTAACATTTACAATTTCTGGGAATTGATCAACGATAATGCGGTTAACAATTTCCCCTAACTCAGTTGGCTCAAAGTGACGCGCTTCTAAACGAACATAATACCGCCGTTGGATCGTATCCAAAGTTGGTGCATACGTCGATGGCCGTCCAACCCCGTTTTCTTCCAAAGTCTTAACTAAAGCGGCTTCGGTATACCGGGCCGGTGGTTGGGTAAAGTGCTGAGCAGGATTATCAGCAACTAACTGGACTGCATCCCCGACAACTAATTCTGGTAATAAATTATCCTTTTCTTGCCCTCGTTTGTAAACCTTAGTAAATCCAGGGAACTTAACTTTCGAACCATTGGCCCGAAAATCAACCCCATTTTGAGTTAATGTAGCGGCTACGGTATCAATTACTTGGGGCGTCATTTGGCTTGCAACAAATCGGCACCAAATTAAGTTATAAAGCTTATATTGATCATTTGTTAGATACTGCTTCATCTTTGCTGGTGTCCGGAAGACTGAAGTTGGCCGGATAGCTTCATGCGCGTCCTGGGCCCCTTCTTGAAGTTTTCCTTTGACTGGCTTTGTGGCCGCATAATTTGCCCCATATTCATCATGAATAAATTGTGAAGCTTCATGCTTTGCAATTGCTGCAATTCGGGTTGAGTCGGTCCGCATATAAGTAATTAGCCCAACCGCTGCCCCTTCGCCAATGTTAATTCCTTCGTACAATTGTTGGGCCGCCATCATCGTCTTACGCGTCCGGAAGTTTAACCGGCGGTTGGCGTCCTGTTGCATGGTTGAAGTCGTAAATGGTGGTTGGGGTTGTCGCTTCCGTTCCTTTTTTGTCACATCAGCGACTTCAAAAGGTCGTTTTCGGTTAATTAAAGCTAAAATCTTTTGGACTGATGCTTGATTAGGGAGTTTTTCTTTCTTGCCATTTAGACCATAGAAGGCTGCCTCAAATTCGGTTTTCCCCTTTCGAAAGGTTCCGTCAATCGTCCAGTATTCTTCGGGTTTAAAGTTTCGAATTTCTTCTTCCCGCTTGATGATTAGGTTAAGGGCAACTGATTGTACCCGACCAGCAGAAAGGCCCTTCTTAACTTTTTTCCAGAGAATTGGTGAGATAGAATAACCAACTAGTCGATCTAAAACCCGCCGGGCTTGTTGTGCATCCACTAGATCCATATTAATTGTCCGAGGCTCTTTGAAAGCTTCCTTAACCGCATCTTTAGTAATTTCATTGAAGGTAACCCGATTCTTCTCAGCCGGATCCATCTTTAAAAGGTTAGCAACGTGCCAAGCAATCGCTTCCCCTTCCCGATCCGGATCAGATGCCAAATAAACTGCTTTAGCTTGCTTAGCATCTTTACGTAATTCTTTAATTACGTCACCCTTTCCACGAATTGAGATGTAATCCGGTTGATAATTATTCTCAATGTCAACACCCATTCGACTTTTTGGAAGGTCACGAACATGGCCAAGACTCGCCACAACTTTATAAGTCCGCCCAAGATACTTACCAATTGTTTTCGCCTTTGAAGGTGATTCCACAATCACAAGTTTCTTTTTGTTGCTAGTTGTCCGTTTTCTAGTAGTTTTCTTTTTAGTTGTCGTTTTAGTTGCCAAATCATCGGCTCCTATCATTTATATTTGCTGTTTTACTTCTCCAATTATTATTAAAGCAAGAAGTTAAAAGTGTCAAGGGCGATGTTTTGAACAATAACTTTTTTCCTACTAGAAAAACCCCTATCTGTCAGCAATCGGCGTGGCCAATTCCTCTAAGATGTCTTTACTTGATAATGCTGATCGAGCACCCGCTGCAATTAATTGATTACATCCAGCAGAATATGACACCGTAACTAACCCTGGAACCGCTAATACATTCCGATTTTCTTGTAAAGCAAGGTTAGCTGTAATCAAACTACCGCTCTTTTCTTTTGCCATCAATACTAAGCAAGCCGTGCATAGGCCAGCAATAATTCGATTTCTTTCTGGAAAATGGTAAGGTAATGGTTCACTTCCAAGCGGATATTCAGTAATTAAAACCCCTTTTTCAGCAACTTGGTGGTGTAATTCTTGGTTTTCAAGGGGATAAAACCTATCTAAGCCCGTTCCGATAACCCCAATCGTCTTCCCCCCGTTTTCCAAGGTAAACTGATGAGCAATTGTGTCCATCCCCTTAGCTAAACCACTAATAATAGGGTACCCTTGCTTTACAACCACCGGCAACAATAAATTGGATGCCATCCGACCATACTGAATTTGCTTCCGCGTTCCAACAACCGCTAAGCTTCGTTTCTTTAGTAGACTGATATCACCCTGGTAGTAAAGAACTAGCGGCGGATGAGCAATCTCTTTTAACTGATCTGGATATTCGTCATCAAGAATACAAATACTTGGGACCTTTGTATTTGCGGTTAACTGTTGGTCTAATTCACTTCCATAGAAATTAGCAATCAAATCAGCTGTATGATACATACTAAGGCCGACTTCACTTGCTAAAACCGCTAAATCATCATAGCGCTGACTAGCTTGAGCAGCCTTCCAAATGGACCCTTTGGTAACAAGACCAATGCCCCGAACTAAACTTAACCGATATAAAAATTCGCGTGCTTCCATCAATTTTTCCTCCTAATTTTTGCTTTCTAAATATATATACGTAAAAATTTGCTCAAAATTAGTGACGCACTTAAATTTTTTAAAGCTTTTTAAAAATAAAATGTCTAAACCGCGGCAAAATAGCGTTTTCCGTGGTCTAGACATCTAAATTATTTTTGATATTTTGAAACCGGATTAAAAGTTAAGCGATGAATGGGACATGGACCGAATTTTTGTAACCCTGTTATATGCCCGGCCGTTCCATATCCCATATTTTCCGCAAAACCATATCCAGGATAAAGCTGAGCATACTCAGCCATTAAATGATCCCGGTATTCTTTTGCAACTATACTTGCTGCAGCCACACTAATGCTCTTTTGATCCCCTTTAATTAGGGTAGTTTGCGGAATTGGGATCGCTAAAGGAACCGCATCAACGATTAAATGAGTTGGTTGATGAATCATCGTCTTCACCGCTCTAATCATTGCTTCTTGGGTGGCTTGATAAATATTCGTCTCATCAATTCGTCGCGCTGAATTAACCGCAATACTGACTTCGAGTGCTTCATCGACAATATGCAAATACAATTCTTCCCGTTCTTTGCGAGTTAATTGCTTAGAATCAGTCACCCCGATTAAATCAAAGTCAGGCTTCAGAATAACCGCACAGGTTACAACGGGACCGGCTAGTGGTCCCCTCCCCACCTCATCAATCCCTGCCACATATTGGTGTCCAGCTTGCCATAAAGGACGTTCAAACTGAAACCGTTTTTCAAAGGCAACTTTGGCCGCGACTAAACGAGCAAGTTGCTTCTCTCTTTGCTTAATGGCGTTTTGAACCCCTTTTCGTGGATCGTTTTTTAGGCTGATGATATAGGGATCATCCATTGAGTTAACGTTTTTCAAGTTAACTTTAATTTCAGCAACCGACTGTTTACTCATTGATTCCCTCCGTATTTAAATCGGCTGGCTTTTCAAGCGAAATTAACCCTAACTTCCCTTTCCGTAAGTCAAAAATGATTCGTTCACTCGCCCGATCATAATCATCCCGGAAACCCAGCTTTTGGGTGATGATAAGTAATAACTCTGGGTCTGGTTGGGCCAAGTCATCATCTGAAAGCCGATAACGGGTCTTTAGTTCTGCTGATCGTTCTTCCTTAAGGTATGCTAAGGCAAATAAAGCAACATCATCTTTAGGATAAAGGCTATCTTTAATTGCACCTGAAAGCGCTAGCATCGTCCCTTGCTTTTGACTCGCAAACTTTGGCCATAAAACGCCTGGTGTATCCAAAAGTTCCAATTCAGCAGAAGAACGGAGCCATTGTTGCCCAGTCGTTACTCCAGGACGATTCCCTGTTTGAGCAACATTTTTCTTCACTAAATGATTAAGCAAGGTTGATTTTCCAACATTGGGAACCCCAACACACATTGCTCGAATAGCCCGCTTTTTCAATCCCTTTTCAGCTTCTATCGCTAATTGATCTTTTAAAATTTCTTTTGCCGCATTTGTCACCTTTTTAGCAACTTGGCGTTCACGTGAATCAAGAGCTAAAACTACTTGGCCCCGCTTTGCAAAAAAGTTTTGCCATTGGGTAACCACTTTAGGATCGGCCAGATCTGTTTTCGTCATGATTAACAGACGCGGTTTATTCCCTGCCAAGCGGTGAACTTCCGGATTTTGCGATGAGTATGGTACCCTTGCATCAACTAACTCAAAGACAATATCAACTAATGGAAGTTGTTCTTTGATTTGACGAAGCGCCTTTGCCATATGACCTGGAAACCATTGAATAGTAGCCATTTCAAACCTCCTAATTCATTTTTTCTAGATAGCGTTGCCAAGCAGTATCAAAAATCGTCATCGCTGGCAAGTAGTCGGCGTTTTCCTCTAAGTAATGGGAAAGCTCATCAAAATCTTGCGATTGTTTGGGAAAGGCCGAGTCAAAAAAAGCATTGTTAGCAAATTGTTCGACCTCATCTGCACCATCTGGGTTTCGTTGGGTCATTAAAAACTGATAAAAACTTTCTCGATACATTATTTATCCCCCTTTGGGATTGTGATCCGGAAAACAAATTTTCCTGCTTGCATATTGAGTTTTTGAGCCGTGTACCGCACACTTTGGTGCTGACTATAACGGTTTAAATCAAGTAAAATCGTTTGCTTCTTTTGATTAATCGAAACCCACTTTGGTAAATCGTAGTTCTTTTTAACGTAGGCCAAGACAAACTTTAGTGGTAAATTTAATCGCCCAACGGTTAACCCCTTTGCTCTTAGCAAAATATTTCCAGCATCCGTTTTTTCCGGCACAAAATTCATTGCAAACTGAACTTTGGCCCCAAGAACTTTGGTTGTGCCAATTACCGTAGCATACTTTGCTCCCACCACAAAGCGGTACTTAATCCGGCTATTTTTTAAAAACCGGTTCAAGTAATTGGCCGAAAGTGCATTTACCTGAGCGCGGTTCATCGTAACATCTAAAGTCGGCGCTTTTGTTGTTGGAGCTTTCAGCTCTGTTGAGACGTTCGTTGGCGCTGTTGCTTTGACATATAGGCTACCAAAGCTAACGACAATTAGCGCTAATAGTGCAAAAAAGGCTACTTTCCACTTATTCATCAATTATTTCCTCTCTTGGTACATAAAATCATTATGTTTTAACATTTTTTGGTAAAGGGCCTTTGTCATCAACCGGTATCCTGCGTGATTTGGGTGAAAGTTATCAGCCGTTGAAATATAACGATTCAAATTTTTCCCTTTACCATCCATGATTTTCACCACTTCCGCCTGACTGATCGAACTTCGATTAGCTTGATTAGCGGCCTTCACTAGTTTTTCGCGGCTAGCTTTCGTTTGATACTGACCGTATGATAGTTGATGATTAATATCAACAAAGTAGGTTTGCGGGTACTTTGCAAGCGTTGCCTTAGTAATTTGATTCCACTTTTCAATTGAATCATTAATTGCGGTTACCGTTGGAAAATAGGTATAAACCGGATCGTAAATGCTAAAGACAAATAATGGGGCTTGGGGGTTATTTTGCCGAATTGTCCGGAGCAACTTAATTAGTTTAGTTTGGTAGGTATTTCCTGCTTTATCAATTGCAGTCTGCAACTTCGGCTGGGAATTGACTAACAGTTCCTTTTCCAAAGTTTGAAGTAAATCATTTCCCCCAACCGTCATTACAATTACGTCTGCTTGCTTCACATCCTTTTGAAATTGAGTTTGTTGATCTAGTCGCCGGAGGATTTGGTCCGAACGATCGCCACTAACCCCGTAGTTACTGGTTACTACTTGGTTATGAAGATGATTTTGAAGCCGTGTTTTGATTTGTCCAACGTAACCACCGTTATTTTGTTGATCACCAACCCCATAAGTTAAAGAATCTCCAAGGGCCACCAAATGAATCGTCTTTTTGGGAACTCGAGGAGCTGGCTTGGAATTAGTTTGCTGACTACAAGCCGTTAGGGCCCCTAAAATACCGATGATCAGAAAAACAATTAACCACCATTGTTTTTTCAGCACAATTGCACCCTCCGCATTTGTAATGGTTTTTATTCTAACATAAGTCATTAAGCGAACTAAAGCCGTTCTCAATTAGGATCACTCCTAACCATGAACGGCTTTTAGAAATACATTAATCTTCAGTATAGTAAAGCAGGCAACAAGCTCCCATTCCAGTATGAGTTGCAATAATCGGCACCGTTTCCCGGACTACAACTGGGACATTTGGGAATAATTCCTTTAGCTGCCCGAGGAGACGGTTAACCTCACTATCAGCTTGGACATGCGAAATCCCGATTCCCTTAACTTTCTTACCCTTCATCTGGTCAAGAATCTTGGCCCACTCTTTATGGATGGCTTTAATTCCCCGTCCCTTCATTGCAACGTGAATTTCACCGCCATAAACTTCAAGCATCAACTTAATATTTAGAAGACTTGAAAGGGTGCCAGCAAACTTGTTAATGCGACCACCAGCAACTAAATTATCCAAATTATCAATTGCTAGGTAAAGCTTGGAATGATCATAAACTTCTTTCATCTTTACAACTGCATCTTCAACGGTTCCACCGTTTTCAATTACCTTCGCAGCTGCTAAAATTTGAAAGGCCATACACCGATCGGTTGTGTGACAATCAACCACCGTCACCTTCGTTTTTGTCATCTGCGTAGCTTGTTCAGCTGCATGGACCGTTCCGGAAATTGATTCCATCATGGTAACGCAGAGAACTTCACTGCCGTCAGCCCCCAATTCATCAAAAGTATCAACAAATTTGCCAATTGGTGGTTGCGAAGTTTTTGGGAGTGACTTTGCGTTTTTCATCATTTCAGGGAACTGCTCATTCGTAATTGTTTCTCGTTCGACATAAACTGTCCCATCAATCATTACTGAAAGCGGAATAATTGTAATCCCGTATTTTTGAATCTCCTCATCAGTCAAACCGGCCGATGAATCACAAGCAATTTTAATCTTTGCCATAAGAAGATACCACACTTCCTCCAGATTTTGGTATAATGAATATGGTTTTCAAAACTAGATCTTAGATTCTTTAGAACCATTTATCAAATTCAATCATACCGCGAGTTGATTCTAGTATATCAAATCTGAGTTCAAAATTCATTTTAATTTTATCAAGGAGGGTTCCGATAGTGAAAACTGAGGAAACAGAACTTTCGTTACCGATGGAGATTGGCAATGCTATTTCACATGGGGTAGCAACTGGACTTGCAATCGCTGGACTTGTTGTGTTAATGGTTCATGCTGCTCACCTTGGCCAAGCAATGCGAATCGTAACCGATGCTATTTACGGTAGTATTTTAGTCCTCTTTTTCTTATCTTCAACTTTATTTCATTCTCTAATTTATACACGGGCCCGGCATGTTTTTAGGGTATTTGACCATGCGATGATCTTTTTGCTCATTGCGGCTTCATACACTCCAATTAGCTTGGTTACCATCGGCGGATGGCAAGGGTGGACGCTTTTTGGCTTTGAATGGGCACTGGCAATTGCCGGTGTGGTTTATAAGAGTATTTGGTTAAAACAGAAAAGTGTGTGGTCCACCATTGTCTACGTTTTAATGGGTTGGGTTTGCGTCACCTGTTTTCCAATTTTATGGCACACTCTTCCTCACCCCGGTTTTTACCTCTTACTTACTGGCGGGATTATTTACACCCTTGGCGCAGGAGTTTACCTCTTTAAAATCTCCTCAGCCCATTTTATCTGGCATTTCTTTGTCATCGCTGGCTCAGCATGCATCTATTTTACTATTTTGCTGTACGTTTAATGACGTTGCCAAATTTCAAACCAATAAACGGTTTCCCCTTCTATTTGAGGAGCCGTTTTTTCAATACAATCGAATTTTTTATAATCAACTAAGGCCATCTTGGTATCACCTTGATGATCCCCTTTAATGACCGTTCGATAGAGGCGGTCCGCTAACGGCATTAACTGGTCATAAATCCGGGCCCCACCAATAACAAACGCCTCCTCATCCGTTTGCTTTGCTAGCCATTCTTTAAGAGCTTCGAGTGAATGGACAACCACTACGCCAGGTACGCTAAGCTCCTGATGAGTCAAAACAACGTTAGTCCGTTTTGGAAGGGGCCGGTCACCAAGAGAAGCAAAGGTTGTTCTTCCCATGATGATCGGATGACCCATCGTCACTTGCTTAAAATGCTTAAGATCCGCCGAAAGATGCCAGGGCATCGTTTGATCTTTACCGATCCACCCCATCTCATCTTCGGCCCAAATTAATGAAAGTTTCATTTGTTTTCCCTCTATACAGCAACTGGGGCCTTAATTGGGCCTTCATGTTCATAATCCGCTAACTTAATATCGGCAGGATCATACTCTTCCAGTGGTTTTGTTTTGGTAGGCAAAACCAATTTTGGTGCCGCATGAATTGGTCGACTAAGTTGTTCCTTAACTTGTTCAAAGTGGTTGGAGTAAATATGAGCATCCCCCAAAGTATGCACAAATTCCCCAACTTCAAGGTTACATTCCTTAGCGATTAATTGGGTCAAAAGGGCGTAAGAAGCAATGTTAAATGGTACTCCAAGAAAAATATCAGCACTTCGTTGATAGAGCTGACAAGAAAGCTTCCCATCATTTACATAAAACTGGAATAAGGTGTGACATGGGGGTAATGCTGCTGAAGGAACGTCTTCTGGATTCCAAGCTGTCACAATCAACCGCCGTGAATTCGGCGTTGTCTTGATGGCTTCGATCACGTGCTTAATTTGGTCGATGGTTTCTCCCTGCCTGGTTTGCCAATGTCGCCATTGACCCCCGTAAACATTACCAAGGTCTCCGTACTTTTGCGCAAATTCATCATCATTAAGAATCCGTTCACAAAAAGCCTTCTTTTCAGCTAGATAAAGCTTCTTAAATTCTGGATCAACTAACCACCGATGACCAAAATCAGTCATGTCTGGACCATGATATTCGTCACTTTCAACCCACTTTTTAAAAGCCCATTCATCCCAGATGTGGTTTTTGTGTTGCAGAAGGAAGCGAATATTAGTATCACCACGAAGGAACCAAAGAAGTTCACTCTTAACCAACCCAAAAGCAACCTTTTTGGTAGTTAAAATTGGAAAACCCTTTTGTAAGTCAAAACGCATTTGGTAACCAAAAATCGAGCGCGTCCCTGTCCCCGTCCGGTCTCCCTTTTCATGACCATGCTCCAGAACATAGCGAGCTAAATCAAGATATTGTTGTTCATTTTCGTTTACTACCATTTTTTCTTCCTCCTAGTCAACATAATTACTGAGATATTCCCAACGGGCTGTCTTTTCGTCATATTGCGTATTGACTTCGTTTAATTGCTTTTGTAACTTTGCTAATTTTTCGTAATTATCGCCACTGGTATTCATTTCACTTTCGATCGCTTGCCGTTTTTCGTCTAAAGCTTCTAGCTCACCATCGATCTTCTCCCACTCGAGTTGTTCGGCGTAGGTTAACTTTTTCTTTTCAGCTGGTGCTTGGTCTTGCTCCTTGGAACTAGCTGATTTACTTTCCTTTGGCTTTGAACTTTCAGAATGCTCTTTTGCCGCTTCTTGATCAAGATAATCCGTAAATCTACCCGTATACCGTTCAATGGCGGCATTTCCCTTGAAAATCAAGAGTTGATCAGCAACCCGATTTAAGAAGTAGCGGTCGTGAGAAACGGTAATCACCGTTCCAGGAAATTGATCAAGATAATTTTCGAGAACCGTTAATGTTGAGATATCAAGATCGTTGGTGGGTTCGTCGAGTAAAAGCACATTTGGCGATTGCATCAGAATCTTCAAAAGGTAAAGCCGCCGTTGTTCACCACCAGAAAGTTTACGGATTAAGGTTCCATGCATAAACCGAGGAAAAAGAAATTGTTCCAATAAATTAGCAACACTAATCCGTTCCCCGGCTTGGTTAACCACTGATTCGGCGACTTCACTTAGGTAATTAATGACCCTTTTATCTTGGTCGATTCCTTCAGTCTGTTGCGTATAATAACCAATCTTGACGGTTTCCCCAACCTTCAAAATTCCTTGATCTAGTTTTTGGCGACCAGCTAAAACATTCAAAAGGCTCGTTTTCCCGGCTCCATTTTGACCAGTAATTCCAATCCGATCACCACCTTGGATTAACCAATTAAAGTTTTTCAGAATCTGATGATCGTCGTATGCTAAACTACCATCTTTAATTTCAAGCACATCTTTCCCTAACCGGGCGGCACCGAGCGAAATATTAACGTCCTGATCAACCTGGACCTTCCCAATTGAATTCTTTAGTTCGTTGAAACGGTTAATCCGCCCCTTTTGTTTTGTACTCCGGGCCTTGGCACCATGACGCATCCATTCAAGTTCATGTTTGTATAAAGATTGCCGTTTTTTCTCAGCTTCACCTTCTAATTCAACCCGTTCTGCTTTTTGTTGAACAAAGGCTTGATAATTCCCGTCGTAATGGAAAAGCCGGCCAAAGGAAAGTTCCCAAATATGGTTAGTGACGTTATCAAGGAAGTAACGATCGTGAGTAACCACGAGAACAGCTCCTTTGTATGATGCTAAGTAATCTTGCAACCACACAATTGAAGAAAGATCCAAGTGATTGGTAGGTTCATCAAGCATTAATAAGTCTGGTTGTTGAATTAAAATCTGGGCTAGGCCAACCCGTTTCTTTTGACCTCCAGAAAGCTGCCCAATCTTTTGACTCCAATCGTCAATCATTAACTTCGTCAAAATTGTCTTGACTTGGCTATCCGCCTCCCAAAGGTCTTGGGTGTCCATGATTCCTTGTAGTTTGGTAAATCGATCAGCGGCTTGGGGGTCTTCGGGATGTTGACTATAAGTTGCCAAAGCTTGTTCGTACTGGCGAATGGTCTGAAACATTGGTTGTTCCCCACTTAAAACCGCCTCAATAATTTGCTTATTATCATCTAATTCTGGTGTTTGTTTCAAGTAGCCAATTGTATAATCATTTGGCTTAGTGATTTCTCCATGGTCAGCACTGGTTAAACCAGCTAAAACATTTAATAAACTAGTTTTTCCACTCCCGTTGGTCCCAATCAAACCAATTCGATCATGTTCATTGATCATTAAGGAAATGTCCTTAAAGAGCGTTTTTTCACCATAAGTACTCGTTAAGTTGTCTGCTCGAAAAGTTCGCATTGGTATAACGTTACTCCATTTCTTCTGTAAATTTCTTGGCTGCTGATGTTAAATCAGCTAAATTATTTTCAACCGTTCCCATAATAACCGCTGTTTGAAGGCGTTGTAATAATTTTCCCATCGTCGGTCCAGGTTTCACTACCCCATCATCAATTAGCATCTTACCGTTAATTGCTAATTGGTGGGAGTCTTGAATTGGTAGGGTTTGATACTCTTTTTGAAGTTGAACTGCATCGACTGGAATTTTTAAGACTTTGGCAGCTTCCAGCGCGGTATCAAGTGCTGCTTTACCGGCATTGAACAAAGCCAAATTATCAACTTGATCACCGGCAATCGCCGCTAAGAGTTTCAGGCTTTTTTGAACAGCCTTAATCATTTGATTAGAGAGTTTCCAAGCCTTTAAAAATTTACCTACCGTTTGAGAATTTAAGCCAAGGGTCCAAGTTAAAACTGTCCATGCCCCGGCACTCGATTGCAGTGGCCAATTAGCGGCTTCAAGCTTTTCTAAGGCTATTTGGTGATCTTTCAATCCCGGACAATATTGATAAAGGCCGGTTGAAATTAACCCGGCTAACCCCCGAGCTGGATTTTGCCCCAATAGCAGTTTTTCAAATTCCACTTGGACCCGTTCAACGGCAATCTTCGCTAATAGCGGAGCATGATCCTTAATCCCAGCAAGCGTTTGCGGATCAATTGTAAAATCTAATTTACTAGCAAAACGAACCGCCCGCATCATCCGAAGAGCATCTTCTAAGAAACGCTCATTTGGATCACCGACTGCTCGGATCAAATGTCGTTTCAAATCACCTTGACCATCGAATAAGTCAACAACCGCACCATTTTCTTTCATTGCTAAAGCATTTATCGTGAAGTCCCGCCGTTTCAGATCTTCTTCGAGCGAACGAACAAAAGTTACGGAATCTGGACGCCGATAATCTTGGTATCCCGATTCTGTTCGAAAAGTTGTCGTTTCATAACCAGTCCCATGATCTAGAATCATCACCGTTCCGTGCTCGATTCCGGTATCAACTGTCCGTTTAAAAAGCTGTTTTACTTCTGCTGGATATGCTGAAGTGGCAATATCAATATCGTGGATTGGATCATTTAAGATGGTATCGCGCACACATCCACCAACAAAATAAGCTTCAAAGCCAGCCTTTTCAATCGTTGCTAAGATTGGACGGGCTGGTTCAAAAATCGCTGGTAAATGTTGAACCCGAAAACTTTCACTTGGCATTTTAATCATCCTTCTTTTTCGTATCTGTTTCATTTTACCAAATTTTATCAACATATTTGGCTGGTTTGCTTAAATTTCTTGGTTTAGTTTTTATGTTGTGATAAAGTTAAAGTAAATATTTGATAACTACTAAAGGAATGATAATGATGGATTACCCTTACCAAACTGCCTTTGAAGCTAATTTACGTGAGCAAGGACTAGCGCCCTCCACAATTCAGGGTTATCACGATAATTTAACGCGCTTCTTTGCTTTTCTAGCCGACCAAAAAGATGATGAACCTAACGTCAAAGAAATTACGGAAGCCGATTTACGGGCTTTTTTCAATGCTCTTCAAGCCGAAATCGGCATTACCCTCAGTACTTATAACAAACTTCTTTCTTATTTAAATCGTTACTTTCGTTACCTGCTAATGCACCAGTTGATTACTACTTACCCAACCCTTCCCCTCCACGGAGCCTTACCAAAAGTTGAACAACCATTAACAATTCGATGGATTAAACATCTAGATGATCTCTTAGCCAATGATGAACTCCATTTTTATGTGCGGCTAACCCTCTTGCTAACTGCTCATGGTTATCAAGTTAGTGAATTCTTACAACCAGGATTTGGCGAAACCTTTGCCAAATTGGATGGCCGGACCAAAGCAGAAAGAGACTTCTTAGTTGCATTTAAAGCTTTTTGGCAACCATTAGCCGAAAAGCAGGCTTGCCATGATCCTTTTTTAAAACTCCGCGTCAACCAAGCCCAGCCGCGCCTTAGTAATGCTGGCTTGCATAAATTTTTAAAACCCGCTGAAGCAGAATTAGGGATGCGCTTAGCGCCCCGCTTTCTTTTTCAAAGTTATGTATACTATATTCTCGAAACCCAGCCAAAGCTCAGCGAACGGGAATTAGAGGCAAAACTTCATCTTGACCCAACCGCACTTAATTATTACCAACACCAACACATTATTTTAAAAGCTCAAGGGCGTGTCCAAGAATAAAAATGAGTCTACAATCATAGAGAGGCCGATTCTAATGAATCAACCTTCGTCCTTCTTATCCCAACCAGGCCGTCAAGGAGCTTTTTTCCCAACCTCTCTTTCGTTTCGTGCACTCGCTCCGCTCACGCACTCAACTAGGTCTAAAGACATTAATAAAAGAACTCCTCAATCGAGGAGTTCGCTAGTAAGGTTAGCACACTCATTTGTGTGCTTAATAACTTTTATCAATGTCAGTCTATGTAGACAAAAAAGAGCTACTTGGCTCTTCCAAATCCTAGTGACGTACTTAGAAGTACGCTTAATATTTCTATCACTGTAGGATTTTACTCGGTGTAGTATACAACTACCCGCACCTATATCATAATGGAGATCATTCAAAATGTCACCTGGTAACCTTTTAAATATACAATTATTCCTTTTCCTAAAGTAATTCAAACTACAACCAGGTTGGTGAACAAAGAAGTAACAAAGATTAGCCAATATATCGGCAGTTTGTACAGGTCTAACTTTTTCGAAGCTACAATAGGTTACTTTTACTTTAGAACTTTGATTGTGGAAAATTGGCTCAAAAAAGCCAACCATTCACGCAGACAAGTTGGCTTGTATCTGTCAAGGTTTTGGGGCAGTCGGTATATACGCACTTTTAGAGTCTTAAATTTTTTACTAATTGGCCAAGTGGTCTACTTGTTGCTTCATCCAGATAAATCCGTCCTTGTTTAGCTCCACAAGAAGCTTGTGCTGGGCTTTACAAAAAACATCTCGGATGGGAAAATCAGCGTCAATGAAGGCTTTTTGTACAGTTTCGCCTAAAACTTCTTAACAACCTCAAATACATCATACATGGCAATCCCTCCCTCGCTAATAGAATATTATTTAGCTCAGTCTTTCATCAATCATCTTGCGTAGCTCTTTTAAGTCGTCATCAGTAGCTAAGTCACGGATAAATTTACGAGCGTATGAGCGGTAACGATATATACGGTTCTTATCCTTATTCTTATCGTCCCACTTCTTCTTTGCTCGCTTCTGTGCATTGCTAACCAAGATTATCGACCTTTCTTTGTTAATATGGTATACTGTATATGCAAAAGGACAAGAGCCGCTAACCTCTCGTCCCTTTGCGTTCCGGAAATAGATTTGCCAGCTAGTCGCTACTTGCGATTAGCTTTTTTTATTATCGCGTAAGCTTTTGCGAAGTTAATCGCAGCTACCGACAATAGCCAAATTGTCAGTGCGATAATCGGCAACCTCTTTCCGGAGATTCTCATTATCCATCAGATCATCCCCTTTCCGGATTTAGGGAATCACTTCCGGAACGCTGTAGCTTATTGATAAGGTCGCGACTCCTCATCTCATCTACGCCGTTTATTATACCTTATTAACATATAAAGATCCATAGTGATTTCTACTTATTTTTATAATTTTGCTCATTAACCCTTGATTTGACAGTTTTTTCCGTTCGCTATTATTCGTTTTCTTACGATGAATCTTTTCAAAATGATGTTCAGCTTGAATTATCATGTAATGATCGTAACTCTTAGTTTATTTTCGTTGATATATCAACGCTTTTAGCTATTTATATTGATACATAATATAATCATTAATTGTGAAACAATTGATTTCAGAATGCCGCTATCGTATTTACAGAAAAAGCAACCACGTGGTACCGTGATTGCTCTCAGTGTTAGTTTTGTATTGCTGTGCATTTTGGCTGTGTCTTGCTATTGCAAGGCTTTTTTTATTTTACCGGTGAGATATTACCCAACAGATTGCAATGACAACTGAACTCACCATAGTTGTAAAGAACACAAAATACAGCAAATAAATTATTCCAATTCACATAGATTTATGGAAAGGACAATTTGTAGCCCGTTCCATCTGCATCTCATTTGTTTTTTCATTTCAACCTAAAATAAAAGGTACTGCTAGGATTTTACCCCTATCAGTACCCAATATTATAGCGTCGTTCTTAACAGCATGTGACTTTAGTTAGTGTTTTCGGGTTAGCTTTCTTCCGAAGCCAAGAAGCACACTCAGCGAGGCGAAGATCAAACCAACCACGGTAAGCTTAACCTGGGGATTGTTGCCCGTTTGCGGTAAGCCGTTAACTGGCTTTGAATTACCAGTCTGATCGGCTACAAGATCATCACTTACTTCAAGTCCCGTTATCTCTGGTGTGGCATCCATAACTGGTTGCCCTGCGCTCTGCGCAATTTGGTTAGCTCCCTTGCCCGTTGCGGATTGTTTTTGGTCAACCCCTGACTGATGCGCCATCCCATCTTGATTTGGCTTCGTTGGTTCCGGTGTAGTTGCATTATCAGTTGGGGCGGCTTGACCATTCGGGTTAGTGGTTGCTGACTGGTCCTTAGCTGCTACCTTGATCATTACCGCTGGGTTATCCGCAGCATTAAAAGTGTAAGTTGCCGGCACCGTCCCGACGAGCTGATAACCCGTTGGAGCGCTTGGCATAATCGCAACCGTTTCCCCAGTCTTTCCGTTTAAGCTAGTCGTCGCAATTACCGCCCCCGTAGTTTGATCAACATATTGGATGATTGTTGCTTGCGGGATAGCTTGGTAAGTTACTGACAAGGTTTGATTATCAGTTAGCGCAGTAACCGCTTGTTTTGGTGCTTGGGTCAAACTAGGCGCAAAACCAGGTATTGTTGGAATTTGGTAGGCCGTCCATGTTGCCGTACTCCACGGTCCAAACGTTTCTTCACCAGTTACCTGGTCCGTGGTTTTGATCCGCGTTAAGGTGACGACTTGCGGGACCGC
This sequence comes from Lactobacillus sp. 3B(2020), assembly GCF_013487845.1. Classification (NCBI taxonomy): domain Bacteria; kingdom Bacillati; phylum Bacillota; class Bacilli; order Lactobacillales; family Lactobacillaceae; genus Lactobacillus; species Lactobacillus sp. 3B(2020). Next base: position 1,165,882 of record NZ_CP047410.1, read on the forward strand.
TTGCTCACGGTGATCCGGGAAAGTCAGCTTAATCGTCCGGGTAACGGTTTTAGTCTCGGCACTAGCCTGGGTTTGGTGACCAAGCTTGATAACGATCACTTCATTTTGATCAGTAAAGGTATAACTAGTTGGCACCGTTCCTTGAACTAGATAACCTTGTGGCAGATTAATGGAGATGGCAACGGTCTCCCCAACTTTTCCTGTGAGTTCTGCCGTTTTGATGATCACTCCGGTGACCGTATCTTGATACTGGACAGTAACCACTTGGTGCGTGAGTGGCTTTTGATTAGCCGTGTAGGTAATGGTAATTTCTTGATCCGGCGTCGTCGGCAAGATTGCTTCACTCGGCACTGTTGTTTGAGAAGCCGTGTAGTCAGCTACTACGGGAATGGTGACAGCTGCCCAATTAGCTTTACTCCAGTGTCCGGGCGTAACTTTTCCGGTAACCAGATCTTGAACATTCTCCCGCTGAATTGTCTGTTGATCTTGCATCGTGTTAGTTGTCCCGTCTGGGAAGACAATCGTAATTGTCCGGTTGGCAACGTGCGTTTCTAAAACAACTTTCGTTTGGTGTTGTAAATGAATAATAATCGGCCCATTATTCTCCGCCTTTAAAAGATAGGTATCCGGTGCCCCACCCTGGTAACGATAATTTTCTGGAATGTTTACTTTGACTGCCACTACTTGCCCGGTCTGACCGGCCAAGTTTTCGGTCTGCACGGTCTTGCCAGTTTGATCATCAACGTAAACCAAGGTGACGCTCTGCGGGGCGGCCGTGTAAGTGATAGTTGCCACGACATCACCTTCTTGGGGGAAGACCGCCACTTGCGGAATTAATGGCGTGGAGGCAACATAACCTGGAATTTCAGGAGCTTGAAAGGCCGCCCATTCCCCATTTTGCCGGTCCTCCTGCGTTGTGCGTCCCGTTGCTTCATCATAAACTTCGGTCCACTTTGGATTCGTAACTTGAGTGATCGTATCACGATGCCCATCCGGATAGTTCACATAAATCGTTCGAGTCGCTTCACCGACTACTTGCTTAGTCCGCTTGTGGTGCTTAACCTGAATCCGAATTGGGTCATTATTTTCAAGCTTAAACGTGTAGGTACTTGGAACGGTTCCAACTAAATCAAAGTATGCTGGGACACTAATTGGAACTTTAACCGTTTCACCCATCGTTCCTTGAAGGGTATTTACTCGCACCACTGAATTATCATTATCAACATCTTGATACCAAACTTCAACGGTTTGTTGCTTAAGCTGATAAGCCACGTTAACCGTCTGATCGGCAGTCGTCGGCGTTACCACAACCGCTGGTAGCGAAGTTAGGTTGGCTTCATAGCCAGGAATTTCGGGAATGGTGTAAGCTGACCATGCGGCTACTTGATCAACCTGCCAATCACCTTCCGTAGTTACTTTGGTCACTAAGTCTTGATGATCAGTTCGCTTAAACGTAACGGTTTGCTTAACCACCCGTTGCTGTTGGTCGGGCATTGCAATGTTAATGGTCCGCGTAACCGCTTTTGTCTTCACAATTTCGCTAATTTGATGTTTCAAGTAAATCCTAATTGGGAGGTTGTGCGTACTAAAGGTATAGGTTGGAACCGCAGCTGCCGGATTTTCGACAATGTAGTTAGTCGGCGTCTGATAGTGAACTTCAACGGTTTGCCCCGTTACGCCTGACAAAGGAAGCGTCAAAACAACCGGCTTAGCCGGTGCACTTTGATCATTATCGATGTACTCAATGTAACTCGTCTGCGGATTAGCTTCATACCTGATCATAACTGTCTGATCTTCCATGGTATGGTCGACCGTTGAAGCTACTACTTGATCTAAGTTAGCCGTATAACCATCAAGCTTGGGAACTTGGTAGGCCGGCCATTCTCCGGTTGTCCAAGCCTCAGTAGTCTTGCCCGTTACCAAGTCAGTATCCTTAGTTAAGGTTAAGGTAACCTTTTGTTGTTGCTGGGTCTTGGTATTCGTCCGCGGATCTAGCAATTCCAGCTGGCGCGTTATCGTTTTAGTTGCTTGCGCTTGTTGGTGCTTGTGGGTTAAGTGGATCGCTAACGGTTGATTATCGGTGGCTTTAAAAGTGTATGAAGTTGGCACGTTGCCCACTAATTGATAATTAGTCGGTACATCAATTGTCACCGCAACCGTTTCATCAACTTTCCCTTTCAAGGATGTTACTTTTACCAGTTGGCCATTCTGGTCATCGTCAAGATAACGAATTTCCGTTGTTTGCGGAGTTTCTTGAGCAATTGCCGTGTAAGTCACAGCCACCGTAATTGGTGCGGTGGTGTAATCAACAGCAACTTCATCAATCGCCTCAACCACTTGTCCATTCACCATAATTACCGGCGTATAGCCGACGAAGGCTGGTACCTGGAAAGCCGCTAGCCTGCCGGTACTCCAATCGCCGTATGTCGTGTGACCGGTTACTAAATCGGTGGTACCCTGCCGGGTCAAGGTTACGGTCTGTTGCTCCGTGGTCACCTCACCCGTCTGTGGATTGGTAATGTTAATCTTACGGGTGATGTCCTGCTGATCAGTACTTTGCTTCGTATCATGTTTTAACCGCACCGTAACTGACTGCTTGTCACTGGTAAAAGTATACTCGGCTGGGACTTGGTCTAGTGCCACATAGCCCGTTGGTACCTCATTTGGGACAGTGACTTTTTCACCAACTTTGCCGCGGACAGTTGTCGTATGCACCACTTGACTGTCATTATCGACATCAACATAATTCAGCGTAAATGTTTGCTGGGTCGTTGGCATCTGGGTAGTCGATAAAACGTTGGCAAAAATAGCACTTGGCTTTGCTTGCGCTACTAATTTTGCCGATGCATCTTGACCATCGCTTTTTCCATCATTAATGTTTAGATTTTGCACATAAGCCAAACTCAATTTATTGAATAGTGGTTTGCTCAAATTGATAATCGTATGGTTTTGTCCATCCAAGCGGCCACTAAAAGTCCCTAGAGTTGTATAAGCCGACGAATTTGGCTTAACTTGGCTAAAATCGAGATCTTGCTTGATCACGATATCGGCATAGGGATCTTGATTTATGGCGTTAATTAATTCTTGGGCCGTATTAACAGTCACTTGATATGAATTATTAACTAAGTCCCCGGTAAAGTCGTTAGTAACCCGCTTAAGCATGTAGTAGAGATTCCGGCGGAGCTGATTAGTTTCCGGCAGGTTGTTGAATTGCCGGTTGTTTTTATCGTTCTGCATTGCTTGAACAAATTTATTAATCAGCACTTCCTCGTCCAAGCCCAAGGATGGATTATCAAGCATCGCCTGCGTAGCCTGATAACGTTGTTCCTTAAACTTGGCGAAGGTCATGGTCGGGTCACCAGTGATTTCCCGCAGTAATTCTAAATCAGTGCGGTTACCGGTGATAACCTTTAACATCCCATCTTGATAACCGGCTTCACCCGCCATTTGATAAGCCATATACTGTACGGCCAATGAATCAGCAACCCCCGCGTCGTAATGACCTTCATACCAGTTGGCATCATAAATACTTGGCGATGAGTAGTCATTGCGCTTAACGGCCGTTATCCGGTCTTCTCCTGGATACATCCCCAATTTATCATTGATCAAATCGGCCAGCGAGGTTGGCTTCTGAATTATCCCCGCGTACTTCGCTGGTGATAACCGTTCAAAGACCCGGACCTTCCCCGGATCATTAGGATCATAACTCGGTGTATTTCCAGAATTAAGGCGGCCAACAAAGCTTTGCGTTGTTTGATCAAGCTTGAGGAAGGCTTGTCCTTGTAAGTAATCAAGCAGATCCAGAACTTGAAATAGCTTATGATAAAAGTCTTGGAATTTTTCGGGTGAGTTAACCCGTTCAGGGGTCCAATTCGTGGAGATTAATTTACTTTTATCAAAGTTGGCGCTCAAGTTAACATCTAAATTGCCATCCGTAAAGTACTGCTCGAACATCCCAATCGCAAAAGTTTCAGCTCCGGCATTGGCCCGCCGACCTAAGCCGTTCATCAGCACCGATTGGTCAATCACATGGGTGTATTCATGGCTATATAAACGACCGCTATCCAAAAGGTGGGCCTTTACGATAAATAGATCTCGCCCATTAGAAAAGGCCGAAGCACTACTTTGCACAATAATGTTTGCCAGATTATAAAAATTCCGAATTGTGGGATCAGTGGCGGTTGTGGCGGTCTGGCTCCCGTTAGAGTCAACTGACATCCCAATTTTACTCTTAATTGCACTCACAGATGGCGGGTTGATCTTAGTCCAGGTATTGAAATAGGATCGCATTCCGCTCGCCCAATTTTGAATTTTTTGCTTAAATTTTGCTTTACTCTCCGCACTAAAGTCACTCGTGTAATTAGCCATTGAACCAACTACCAGTTGCATTGGAATCCCAGCAAGATACGTGTGTTCATTGCCCTTGGTTAACAGGGGTAAAATAATGTTGCCATTATTAACTCGTTTGGCATTCGCCCAGGCTGAAAAATCCAACCCGGCTAATGATTCGATTGGGGCAGTATCAACCACCACACCCGCAAAGGTGTCAGCAAACCACTGATTATATTTCCCTTGATATTGGGGATCAAATTGGTCTATCCACGCTTCAATCGTGGTTGGTAAATCTTTGGTATTCAGGAGTGGCGCTAACTTTTGGTTAAAGAAGGTGGCACTATTGTTTCCACTAAGTAATTGCTTGCTGGTCTGATTGGCCTAGGATTGAATTGCCGCCAGCAGGTCCGCAGCTGTGGCGGTACTGCCAATTTTTCGCCGATCACGCAAGATGAGATCCCGAACGTTGACACTCCCAATGGTAAAGTTGTATAGGCGATCAAAGTAATTCAGCGTCATAGCTAAATCGGTCGGATCAATCGTTGTCTGATCAATGCTGTCATCACTGCCTAAAAACGCTTGGGCCAAGGCTACTTTTTGGTCATTACTCATTTGGGACCAGTTATCGCTCAAGACCACATTGGTTCCGGTGTTTACGGGGTACTTCGTTTGTAAGTCATTTGTGGTAACGGCTAGTAGTTTTTGCTCTAGGTCACTGCTTAAAGCTTGGGGAGCGTGGTTGCTTGCGGTGGCCTTCAAGGCTTGACTGGGTTGAGCACTCACAAGCCCATTTGGCGTCGCTGAAGCCTGATTTTCAGACTGAGGAACCTGATTACTACTCAAGGCCGTGGTGGTACCGTCACTAGCTGTGGCTTTTTCAGTTTGAACATTTGATTCATCATTGGCTGATACCGCACTAGCACTAAGGGCATAATTACTGGTAGCTGAAGTTTTGCCATCGCGATTAGCATCTGAATTCACAACTGCAGCATTTGGAGTTTGGGCGGCTTGTGAGTTCGTTATGGTGTCAGCCTTAGCGACGGTGGTGGTAGTAACCAGTGCCCCGGTCGCAAGCATGGCTGTTACCCATAGTTTTCCCGATTTGTATAACTTATAGTGTTCCTTGTAATGGTTAAGCATTTGAAATACCTCATTAGAAGATTTTGTATGTTTAAATTATCGCCTAAAAGGTACCAATAAAGCTAGTAAAACGATTGCAAAATTTAATAATTATGGAGAATAACTGGTGGGGTAAAATGTCTAATTTGAAAATTGGTGGCAAAAAAAGAGCCGATCAAATAACTGAGCGACTCTTTCTGGTTATAACGGCCTCCAGAATTTTTTACTCTAAGCTAGCCAAAGGTCCTACCGTCGTTTCCATCGCAGCTAAATATATAACAATTAAGCTAAGTGGTTAATCATAGTCATTAATTTTTAAATCATTTAAATGAATTTTCGATCCTCAATCCGATTATAATACCCCCACATACGTAGGGAAAAATTTTGTTAAACGATTAATCTGGCTTGCTTCCTAGCAACACCCCCACTTGCGTAGGGAAAACAAGAAACAAATGCCTATCTCATCGCATTTCTATTTTATCACATTTTACATTCCATAAAGAACATCTCTTCTTAACGCATATACTGAAGTAAGTGAATCATAACTGCTAATCCCACATCATTAAACTACTACTGCACAATTTAGAACAACCTCAACGCCTAAATCGTGGTCAACAAGTGACTTTTTTTCACCTTCTAAACTCTCCTAATTCTCTTTGCCGTCGGTAAAAGTTTACTTGGTAAAATCATGATAGTCGGAATAATAATTTGTACTTGTACTAAGATACCGATTAACTAAATTCCGATGTAAATTTTCTAACTTACTTTCTTACTTCTCCAACTTTCCGAGCTAATATAGCAAGCTTAATCCTACATTTTGGGCTAACAAAAAAGAGGGCGATTATCTAGTAACTTTTAAACCACCCTCGATACCTAGACCAATTACCACTTGCGCCTAATTATTAGTCTTCATCCTTAATCGCTAAATATTTCAAAACTGTACTCAAAGTAAAGCCATCAACTATTTGATTGTTTCTAACTAACATTAATAACTCTGACAAACTAAATAATTTGTAGCCAGTGATCTGCTCCGACCGTTGTACGACCAAACCATTAAGTGAGCCCAAATCAGCTAAATAACACCGAATATGAGATTCAATTAAACCTGAATCTGGCATCACTTCGCCCAAAAAAGTTAACTTTGTCGGTCGTAAATTTAACTCCTCGTTTAACTCGCGGTGGGCCGCCAAAGTAAACTTCTCGTTTAACTCAGTAAAGCCACGAGGAACCTCATAATGAACTTGTCCATCAACTCGTAGATGCTCTAGTAAAAGAAACTGATTATTAAACCGAGGTAAAATAACAACTCCACCGGTAAGCTGGGTTAACTTTAAAGCCCTTTTGCTTCCGGTGAGTTGATAATAATTATTTTTCCAATCCATCGTTATAATCTTCTTGATCCATCTTTCCCAACTTTACCATTATAATCAAAACTCAAAATCCAAGTGTTGTAAGTTTCGCCTTGCTTTAACTTCTTCGCTAAGTAAATTTGTGATCCATACAGAATTAGTGAGAAGGCAACTAAAAAAATTAACACCTGTTCAGAAATGGGTAGCGACCAATTAAAGTATCCAATAATACCAAAAATCGGTAAACAGACTAGAAAGACAATACCGGTATAAACCATATTATCAGTGGAACCAAAAGCGTATTTCCGCAAAAGAATCCAGGGATTATTCCGATGTTCAACCCCGCCATTTAATGAATCTTCCATGATCGCTTTCATCTGAACTTGTAACTCATCAACGGTTTCAAAGCGTTTTTGATTAGCAATTGCCCAGTTAATAGTATAAATAGCTCCTAAATATTGGGTATGCCAACTACGTAAGTCAGCTAAAATCAAAATTACAATCCCGCCAGCAATCATCAAGGTAGCATAAATAATTAATACTGTTGGTCGCCCAAGAAAATCACGCTTTAAGTAGTTAAGGTTAGTTAAAATAAACGAAAGAACAACCACATAAAATGAAACTACCTGGTCCCGTTTCTTCCCCTGTTCCAAGAGATGAGTATTACACTGACCATATACTTGCATGAGATAGTCAAGAAATAATTTTTTATCTTCTGTCAATTTTGTTCACCACCAAGCCTTTCATTTAATTATACTGTAAGCGATAAGTATCCGCACGTATTGACAGAATCAAAAACTAGTATGTCACTTTCCCATCAGTACCAAATATTGTAGAATCATTAGTGACAATCCTTTGAAAATATGTCATAATATGTATGTATAGTTTCGAGGTTCCACACATAATTGAACCTTCTATGCCAAGCTCCCTTCAGTTTTCTAGAGCTTGGTTTTTTGTTTATCACATAAAGAACGTATGTTCAAATTCTGGGCTCTTCGTCAACTGGTACTGATAGAATTTTTAAGGCTAAATTGGTCTAGTTTAGGCTGCCCAACGTGGGTGGCCTTTTTTGTCCCTCAATTTAATCTTAAAATGCGGGTTCTTGGCGACTAAGAGAATTCTTAAACGGAAGTTGTAGAAACTTCGATAGCCAAAGGCGATACGTTTAATTACTTTGATGAGGTTATTAGTTCCTTCGAGAGGACCATTACTGTAGAAAGTTTCAAAGCTACGCTTAATTTCGTTCTGATGGTTACGTAAGGTTCTTTGGGTCTTGCACAAAGGTTGTGGTAAGGCAGTCAACTTTATCGTTAATAGTGCCTCTAAGCTCTTAATACTACGATTGTGCATGGCGTGAAGTAAGGCTTGGTAATAGTTGTAAGCTCCTAGAAGTTCCTCACTGGCATTTGTTAAACGATCAGTTAATTCTACTTCGGTTAACTGTGCACCGCCAAAGACGCGGTAGCGCCGGAAACTTTGCCAATCAAGATCTGTCCGATCTTTTAGCACATAGCGCCAATAACGCTTAAGCGCTCTTGATAAAGCAGGGTTAGACTCCTTAACCGCCTTCATCGTTTGAATCCGGATTTGATTTACTGCCCGGTATGCTTGGGCAATGATATGAAATCGGTCGGCGACAATAAGGGCATTGGGAAATAGATCACGGACAATCGTCCGATATGGCTGATACAAGTCGACAATGACAAGTTTGACTTTGGCTCGGGCATGAAAGTCATACCGATAGAAATACTTCCTAAGCGCGTAGCTATTTCTTGACTCAATAATATCCAGTAATTCATGTGTTTGCGGGTTCATCAGTGCCATACTCATTTGAGTTGCGGCGAATTTACCTGAACTAAAGTCATCAAAAGCAATTACTGGTGGTAAAAATTTATAATTCGCCTTAAACTGAGGTGCTAGTTGCGGGAAAAGCCGATTTACTGTTCCTTCGGAAATGTGCAGGTTGGCAGAAATATCTTTAACGGAGCGTTTTTCTGTTAGGGCCAGAAGCGCCTGTTGTTTCACTTTATCAAGAATCTGATGATTCTTATCAATTCCGTGAATCCGTGCAAGGTCAGTAGTTAATACGGGACACCCTTCCTGTCGCGGACAAATGTATTTCTGCTTTTCAACTACTAGAATTGTTGGCAACCCCGCAATATCAAGTCCTTTCAAATAAACGGTTTTAAAACCATTCTTTCGCATTAAACGCCCACAATGTGGACAAGCTGAAGGATATGATTGTCGTAAGTAAACTTCATTGTGCGTCATTCGTTCAAATTGATGGTGAACTGATTGTGAGCTGGGGACAGCTTGAATCACCTTTATCCGCTCACTATCCTTGAATTTGGGGCTAAATTTAATCAAGTTGTCTGTTAATCCCGTTAGATTTTTGATATACTCATTCATGGAGACGGTCCTTTCTTTTTGAAGAGACGGGGGACAGCCGTCTTCTTTTTTTATACATAAAATCCCCTAAATCAAAAATTGGTACTGTTAGGATTTTACGTAAGCGGTGAATAACGACACGTCTATTAATCACATGGCGAACCCCCTATACTGAAGACATCAAATCTCAGTTAGGGGGTTATCTTTGTATGGAAGAAAAACAAGACATTGTAGAAACAATTTTCAAAAGTAAGGCAACACCGACTACTAAACCGCTGAAACGATCTCATCGATCGATAGAATTAAACGTTAAACATATCCGCTTGACTCTTTTTCAAGGAGTCGACTCCGAATTAGCGGCAAAAATCATTACTACGGTGCTGGACCATGTTAGTTAATTGGACTGCCCCTGATCATGTTTACCTCGTTTGTGGTAAAACTGACCTTCGGAAAGGTATCGATGGTTTGGCAATGATCGTTGCAGAAAATTATGGACTGGATATTTACGATAATTCACTATTTTTGTTCTGTGGAACACGGAGTGATCGCTTTAAGGGATTGTACTGGGATGGTGAAGGCTTCATTTTACTCTATAAAAGGTATGAAAATGGCCACCTTCTTTGGCCGCGTCATGGTCAAGAAGCTAAGTTACTGACAAGGAGACAAATTAAGGAATTACTAGTCGGGATAAACCCGATTCCACCACGGAGCGTGAGCCCCGCTAAGCCGGGGATTTTCTATTAAATCAGGGCTTTTCTTACACCAAATTTTTGATATAATGCTGGAAGATCATATTAAGGAGGTGACGCACGATGACTCCAGCAGAAAAAGAAAATCAGGAATTGAAAGCTCGGTTAAAGAAGGCTTTGGAACGAAACGAAGAACTTGAAGAAATGGTCCGTCAACTGCAACGGATGATTTTTGGAAAAAAACTGAAAAATTTGAGACCGTTGTAAAAGGACAAGGGTCTCTATTTGATGATGAACAGTTAGCTGCCTTAGTTGATAGTGATATCGATTTGACGGAGACTGAAGTAACTGAAATTGAAGTTATTGAAAAGAAAAAGGTAGTGCGTCACCAGGAACGAAAGAATTCTCAGGGACGGGCTGCTTTTTTGGACTCTTTACCACAAATTGAGGAGCTCACCCCGCTCGAAGATACCCAATGTCCAACTTGTCAGCACGAAATGAAAAAGATTGGTAAGCGAGTAAACAGTCGTGAAGTCGAACTTATTCCACCACAACTTCGTTGTATTAACCATTGTCAGGAAACTTATAAGTGTCAAGAATGCGAGAAGAAGACTGGCGAAACGGTAATTAAAAGTAGTAAAACACCACAATTATTACTCCCCCATAGCTTAGTATCTGGTAGTATTCTGGCTGAAGTAGCTAATTATAAGTTTAATCTGGCAGTACCAATTCATCGCCAAAAGAAGATTTGGGAACGGCTGGGATTGCCAGTAAATAAATCATCACTTGTCAGAAGTGTTATTTCAGTATCAGAGACGTACCTTGAACCACTGGTTAACCTAATGACAAAGGAAATTCGTAAAGAACCGGTGGTTCATATGGATGAGACACCGATAAAAGTACTTGATGAACCAAGTCAGAGGGGCTACCTCTGGGTGATTAGAACTACCAAAGAGTTCAGTAAATATCCAATTATCCAGTTTAACTATCGTCACGGCCGGAAAGGAAAGACGGTTGAGGAGTTAGTCGGTGATGATTACCGTGGAATTATCGAATGTGACGACTATGTTGCTTATAACGAAGATAAACACGAGCAGATAAAATTTGGGGCTTGTCTCGTCCACATTCGGCGGTGGTTTATTAACATCATCAAGGACAGTAGGAAAATACTGAAAAAGTCATTAGCAATTCAAATAGTGAAGAGGATCGGTAAGATCTTTGAGATTGAACGTAAGCGGTGAACAACTGCACGTATTGACAAAATAAAGAACGGACTAAGCAATTTCTTAGCCCGTTCTTTATTGCTATTTATGGCATGCTACTTGAACCTGTTTTGCCCAAGGCAAATAAGCCGTAAGATCCTCATCAATACGGTTAGGGAGATACTTGAATAGATATCTAAAATACTCCACCACATCTAGGTTATTCTCTTTAGCTGTTTCAACTAAGGAATAATAGACCGCACAAGCTTTAGCTCCAGCTACTGACTGAGCGAATAAACTATTCTTGCGGATTATTGTTGAAAAACGAATTGATTGTTCAATGTCGTTATTACTTAATGGCACTTGACCATCTTCAAAAATCCGATATACTCGCTGCTCCAATTTTAAGGTACTTTCAATGTGGGTCCGCAACTTATTATTTGTCTTGTGAACTACCTGTTTGAGGAATTCAAAGAATTCATCAACCGCAGGTTTTAAGCGTAATATCCGTTGCTTTAACTTCTCCTCCTTGGTTTCGTACTCCAGCTGCTGTTCAATTTCAAAGATCTTACCAATCCTCTTTACTATTTGAATTGCTAATGACTTTTTCAGTATTTTCCTACTGTCCTTGATGATGTTAATAAACCACCGCCGAATGTGGACGAGACAAGCTCCAAATTTTATCTGCTCGTGTTTATCTTCGTTATAAGCGACATAGTCGTCACATTCGATAATTCCACGGTAATCATCACCGACTAACTCCTCAACCGTCTTTCCTTTCCGGCCGTGACGATAGTTAAACTGGATAATTGGATATTTACTGAACTCTTTGGTAGTTCTAATCACCCAGAGGTAGCCCCTCTGACTTGGTTCATCAAGTACTTTTATCGGTGTCTCATCCATATGAACCACCGGTTCTTTACGAATTCCCTTTGTCATTAGGTTAACCAGTGGTTCAAGGTACGTCTCTGATACTGAAATAACACTTCTGACAAGTGATGATTTATTTACTGGCAATCCCAGCCGTTCCCAAATCTTCTTTTGGCGATGAATTGGTACTGCCAGATTAAACTTATAATTAGCTACTTCAGCCAGAATACTACCAGATACTAAGCTATGGGGGAGTAATAATTGTGGTGTTTTACTACTTTTAATTACCGTTTCGCCAGTCTTCTTCTCGCATTCTTGACACTTATAAGTTTCCTGACAATGGTTAATACAACGAAGTTGTGGTGGAATAAGTTCGACTTCACGACTATTTACTCGCTTACCAATCTTGTTCATTTCGTGCTGACAAGTTGGACATTGGGTATCTTCGAGCGGGGTGAGCTCCTCAACTTGTGGTAAAGAGTCCAAAAAAGCAGCCCGTCCCTGAGAATTCTTTCGTTCCTGGTGACGCACTACCTTTTTCTTTTCAATAACTTCAATTTCAGTTACTTCAGTCTCCGTCAAGTCGATATCACTATCAACTAAGGCAGCTAACTGTTCATCATCAAATAGAGACCCTTGTCCTTTTACAACGGTCTCGAATTTTTCAGTTTTTTTTCCAAAAATCATCCGTTGCAGTTGACGGACCATTTCTTCAAGTTCTTCGTTTCGTTCCAAAGCCTTCTTTAACCGAGCTTTCAATTCCTGATTTTCTTTTTCTGCTGGAGTCATCGTGCGTCACCTCCTTAATATGATCTTCCAGCATTATATCAAAAATTTGGTGTAAGAAAAGCCCTGATTTAATAGAAAATTCCCGTCTTAGCGGGGCTCACGCTCCGTGGTGGAATCGGGTTTATCCCGACTAGTAATTCCTTAATTTGTCTCCTTGTCAGTAACTTAGCTTCTTGACCATGACGCGGCCAAAGAAGGTGGCCATTTTCATACCTTTTATAGAGTAAAATGAAGCCTTCACCATCCCAGTACAATCCCTTAAAGCGATCACTCCGTGTTCCACAGAACAAAAATAGTGAATTATCGTAAATATCCAGCCCATAATTTTCTGCAACGATCATTGCTAAACCATCGATACCTTTCCGAAGGTCAGTTTTACCACAAACGAGGTAAACATGATCAGGGGCAGTCCAATTAACTAACATGGTCCAGCACCGTAGTAATGATTTTTGCCGCTAATTCGGAGTCGACTCCTTGAAAAAGAGTCAAGCGGATATGTTTAACGTTTAATTCTATCGATCGATGAGATCGTTTCAGCGGTTTAGTAGCCGGTGTGGCCTTACTTTTGAAAATTGTTTCTACAATGTCTTGTTTTTCTTCCATACAAAGATAACCCCCTAACTGAGATTTGATGTCTTCAGTATAGGGGGTTAGCCATATGATTAATAGACGTGTCGTTATTCACCGCTTACGATTGAACAGCAGCTGGAGTACGAAACCAAGGAGGAGAAGTTAAAGCAACGGATATTACGCTTAAAACCTGCGGTTGATGAATTCTTTGAATTCCTCAAACAGGTAGTTCACAAGACAAATAATAAGTTGCGGACCCACATTGAAAGTACCTTAAAATTGGAGCAGCGAGTATACCGGATTTTTGAAGATGGTCAAGTGCCATTAAGTAATAACGACATTGAACAATCAATTCGTTTTTCAACAATAATCCGCAAGAATAGTTTATTCGCTCAGTCAGTAGCTGGAGCTAAAGCTTGTGCGGTCTATTATTCCTTAGTTGAAACAGCTAAAGAGAATGACCTAGATGTGGCGGAGTATTTTAGATATCTGTTTAAGTATCTCCCTAACCGTATTGATGAGGATCTTACGGCTTATTTGCCTTGGGCAAAACAAGTTCAAGTAGCATGCCATAAATAGCAATAAAGAACGGGCTAAGAAACGCTTAGTCCGTTCTTTATTTTGTCAATACGTGCAGTTGTTCACCGCTTACGATTTTACTCCTATCAGTACCAAATATTGTAGACCCAAATTCTGTTAACAAAAAAGGCCGGGTACTTCATTCCCACCTAGCCTTCTAAACTTTATTATTTAATCTGTCAACTTGACAGGGTACAGTACCTTTTCTATTTGAACTGTATATTCGACATGCAATAGTGCCAGTCCTCCACAAATGATTTTTTTAACTTAGTTTTACAAATCGGATAATATGTCTTCAAAAGATTGTCACTAATCCCAAAGAAATTTCTCATAAAGATGAGAGATTTCCTTTAATATTAGCCCAAAGAAAAATCCCTAAAAATAGTAACACTCTTACCAAAATCTATTCATGAAATTTTACTTTTTCATTCTATTTCACCCATCAGAAGATATGCTAACAACTAAGGATTAGTATTCAATTCCTCATGACTTAACCGTGACCCCCCTTCTACTTGATTTGCATCATACAGATCTTTTTTTATCTTAGATGAACTAATTTCTGCAGTCCTAGGTAGATACACAACGTTAACATCCTCATCAGTAAGAAAATCGAATTTTCCAGCCCAATCATCACCAATTACAAAGGTATCTATATGATATTCTTTCATATCATTTTTCTTTTGATTCCAATTTTTTTCTGGAATAACTAAATCAACATAACGAATTGCTTCAAGTAATTGTTTTCGTTGTTCATAAGAGAAATAAGTTTTCTTATGCTTTGAATTCCAGTTAAATTCATCAGTTGATAAGGCAACAATCAAATAATCTCCTAGTTCTTTTGCACGTCGCAAAAGATTAATATGACCATAATGTAATAAATCAAAAGTTCCATAAGTAATTACTCTTTTCATATTAAACTCCTTTATTAATCTTTTAAATACGGTAAACTTTATCAACTATTATACGTATTCTTTTATGAAATTATCTTGTGGCCATTTAGTAATCACTAAAATATATACAAGTATTACCAAATTTTGATAAAATGATATGTTATTGATAATTAGATAAATAAACATAGAATACTGAAATACCGTCTGTATTGGAAATAATTTTACTTTTCTGAAGAAACCAATAATTAAGCTAACTACAAATGGAATAGCCAAAAGTAAACCACCCTCTGCAAGAAATACAAAGAGACCACTTGACAACCCAGTTTGCCAGAAATATCCCATGAACCGCCATGGAGCCATGTTATCAATTATTGGCTGTGTATTTCCTATACCTACCCCGGAAATGAAATTCTGGGAGAATGTATCTAAAGTTGCTCTAATATCATCAGATCGTAACTGTCCTGAATTTGCTACCAATTTTAAAGCAATAAATTTTCGCAAAAAAGCCGCTAATATCAATAAGATAAACATACTTAACGTAAAAAGTGAAAAATCTAATAATCTTCTTTTTTTCTTTGTCATTTTTATTAAGATATTAGATAAAACTATAAATCCAATGCTGACAAAGCCAGTCCCAGTTAAGGTTGTCAACATCGCAACAATTATTATAATTTTTTTCCAATATTTTATATTTATATGATTATACTGTAAAATATAAATATAAGCATAGAAAGCTGCAGCAACAGGTCCCTCAGTAAAGATTCCTGAATTTCTAAAAATCGTTCTACCAAACAATCCACTGATATTAGTTAATTGTGTTTCATAATATATGTTATGATAACTATTGACACTCACTTTACTCCAATTTGAATAAATTGTTCCTGAAGGACCAATTAGATGCAAAATTGAACCAAAAAGCCAAAAAAATAATGAAACACAAGCTATTAAAACAGCAATATTAATTATTGATTTTAAGAAGATATCGCTATTTCTCTTTGGAACTAATAGCGTATTTTCTAAAAGGACTAAAATTGATATATAATACTTAATAACAAAATAAACGGTTGTTGAATGCAAGAAAATTAATAAAAGAGAACAAAAGAAAGTCACAACAATAAAGATTATATGATTTATCGACATATATTTAAAAAGATTTTCAGTGAAAAGCTCTATTAACCCAATTGCTGCAAAGAGTATGGTTACTACCGTTGAAACAGAAACAGAGCCTATTTTTTCTAGACCATATATAGTATTAAAATCAACTAAAATTAAAATTGCTAAAGCATAAGAATAAGCTTTAAATAATCCTTTACTTTTCATAAGTAACACCTAGAAGATTAATTAATATTTTCAATCTTCGGATTAAATTTAAATCCTGCAAAAGTACCTTTATAAAGAATAATAATCTTATATAACTTATAACACTTTGATTTCCTTATTATATTAATTGGTTGTATAATCGTCTGCCGAACGATAGTCTTTAAAATCCCACGCATTCCAAGATACTTTTTAGCGATAAACATACTATTTCTTGAACCGAAATAGTATCGATTCAAACGATTTTTTGCTAACTCATCCTCAATGCTAGTACCTATATTTTGCTTAATATCATGAGTTACAATTGAATCACTAATCATAAAACCATTATATCCGGCCTGCCTTATCCGTCTACTAAACTCTACATCATCCCCCCAAATAAAAAAGTCAGTAATTGGATATCCTACCTTCTTAATAACTTTTTTGGGGAACATCATAGAAACAAAAGATGCAGACTGTACTAACGTAGCACCTTGTGTAACAAAATAATTCCAATTCTTAGCTGGTCGTGGAATATTCATAACTGCTGGCGAGCCGTCTACCCACCTAACATTACTACATAAAAAGCCAATGTTCTCCAAATCAGATTTAGCAATCATTTTTTCTAAAGCAGTGGTTTTAGGTAATGTATCGCTATCCATGACCCAAGCATAATTAGCATTTTTATCCTTAACGAACTCTTTTAGTCCCTGGTTAAACCCTCCAGCACCACCTAAATTTTGTTCAAGTTTTTTAATAAAAATTTCGGTATGCTCATTATTGAGCTCCATTAAATACTCATAAGTACCATCATCTGAATTATTGTCTACAACAATTATCTTGTTCAAAGTGTATGTTTGTTTAAAAAGCGCATCAAGACATTTCTTTAACTCGTCTAACCGATTGTAAGTTACTACAATCGCATCTACTCTATTTTCCATACTCAACCTCTTTATCATCTTATCTTTTTATCTCATATAGATCAATTAGTGTTGCTAAAAGTGATTTATAATCGTATCCACTGTTAACAACTTTTTGTTTTGCCTTACTCCGATCTACTTTATTTACTAAACTATTAATCTTAGCTGCCCATTTTTCAGTAGAAGTGTTTAATTCTAAGCTTCGAGTTGTTGTAAGGATTTCGATATCACTAGTTATTGTACTAGAATAGACAATTGGCAAACCAGTTGCTTGAGCTTCAAGCAACGTCAAAGGTAAGCCTTCATATAATGAAGGAAATACCATACAATCCATTGCATTTAAAAACCCATTGACATCGGTTCTTCTTCCCAATAACTTAACACTATCTTGAATTCCCAAAAGTTTTATTTTTTTCTCAATATTTGACTTTTCTTCACCATCACCAATTAAAATAAGTAACGATTTCGAATGATTCTCCAAATATTTTTTGAAAACTTTTAGTAAAAAAAATTGATTTTTTTGTTCCGTCAATCGTCCAACATGACCAATTAAAGTAAATTCACTAGTTATACCTAGTTTAATACGATATTCATTCCGCAGTTTATCAGAGTAAAAAAAACTCGTTAAATCAACCGGATTTTTAATCACAGTAAATCGAGTCTTTTTCCCATATAACCATTCTCCAGCTTGATCAGAAACCGCTAAAAGATTTGTTGCCCAATCCTGTACATGTCTTTTTGCAAATTCATTCAGTGTACGCTTGACTAAGCTATTTTCTACATCCTTGTTAAAGGAATTATGTGACTGAATGATGACCTCTCTAATTCTTTGTTTTTTTGCTTTCCATATAGGATAAAATAAAACCAAATTATCAATATGAAAATGAATTATATCAATTTGATTAATTTTAAACAGATCGTTCCAATCTTTAATAAAAGCAAATGGATTATGTGTAAACGGATGTATATAATGAACTTTTATTTTTGTTTTCTTGAGTTCATTAATATAATCATTTTGATAATCTTCTATCACAAAATGAATTTGAACGCCCTCTGGTGCCTTATCCATTAGTTTCGTATATGTTGAGTAGACATAGTTGGATAGGCCACCAGACTTAACCAGTTTTCTCACTACAATAAATATATTCTTTTTCAAAATAGAACCCCTATTTTAATTTATTAGTTAACCAACCACCATAAACAGTGCTTTTACCTTTGATCTCTGTAATATGCTCATCCCTATTTGAAAGTTTAAAAAAAAAGACCTCTGAAGACTTTATGTCCTCAATTATCGTGGATTTAATTGGGAAATTAAATTTTTTCTCCAATTTAAATACATTTTCATTATTATATGGTATTTTTTCCCATTCTTTCTGAACTAATGGAATGTATTTCATAGCCAAGTCAATACTATAGTCAATTAACAGGTAATCGATCGCAGCTTCTTCATTTCTATAATAGACTTCAAAAAAATTACTTAAAAAGCCAAACATAGGATTACCTTTCTTTGAAGAAAGAAAAAACGTATACCATCGTCCATTGACCATTGTCATTCCGTATTGTAATGGTTTCCTTTTGACGGTATAGAAAGGATACTTTATAAGTTCATCTGGTAAAGAATTAATACAAAAATCAGTTGCATCCATCCAAATTCCACCATTCTGAAATAGTAGATTCACTCTAACAACATCAGCTAAATGCGCGGCCTGTAATTTACCAGTTCGATAATCATTAATTATAAATTCGGGAATTTTTACATAATCAAGGATATTTTGATCGTCTAATATAACAATTTTATAACCTGGGTTTTGTTTTTTTATTGAATTTATACATTTCTTAACTAAAATTGGAGCTTCATCAATTCCTTGCAACCACATCGTATAAATGACCTTAGGTACATCTTCATTGTTTGTGAAATTCACTTCTTGCCATTTTTCGATTACACTGAAATACCTTTTTAAAAGATATCTTGAAATGTTACGATAATTTTTTTTAACCAATGGAGTATAAAGCCAACCAAAACTCTGAGGAACAATATGTGGTATAATTTTCGCTAAAATCTGACTAATTACTAAATTTATACCAAAATATTTAACATTTTTTCTTGCCTTCTTGATATAAACTTTGGCTTTGTTAAATTTAGACATAACTTTTACCACCACTTAAGATCTTAATTTTTGTAATCTGAATTGATTGATTCTCTGAATGATAAGTTTTACAAATTTTTTCAATTACGTCCATGTCATAAGTCTCAATATTCTCTATTAAATTCACTAAATCATTACCATTAGTAGCAAAGGGTAATCCTAAATCAGTTGGTTTTAAATAGAAGCCACGTACTTCTTCATACGTATCTCTATCATACATATAAAGGTAGATTGGCTTATGTTGTAAAGCATAATCAAAAATAATACTTGAATAATCAGAAATTAATAAATCCGATACATCCATTAACTCTTCAAGTTCGTTGATATTAGAAACATTCCTAATTGACTTTGGTAAATTAAAAGAAGAAAAATAGTGCTCACGTACTAAAATATTATAATTTTGGGATAACGTAAGAAGTGTTTGAATTACCTTATTAGAAATAAATGCAGTCGAATAATCTCTAAATGTCGGTGCATACAGGATTGTTTTCTTTTTTGGATCAATACCATATTTAACTTGTAATTTGTGCTTCTCTTTATCAGTGATTTTTTTGTAATTGTTTCTTGGTAAATCAACATTAATTATTTTTTTAGCACTTGGAAAAATACGTTTAAAAATATCACGATCATACTGTGAACATGAAAAAAGAAGGTCAAATTTAGCCTTATTATACCAATTCAAAACAACCAATTTAAGATTACCTTGATCCACACCTAACTTTTTAAATGGTATTCCATGCCATGTATTAATATATACATGCTTCTTTCCTTTTACCGGTATTAACCTCTCGATACTCGTATTTGCAATCCAGTATTTAGCCCTAAATAATGTTAAATAGTATGCTAAAGATCCATTTTTTACAACATCCAAATTCGAATACTTTGTAGGATTATTAAGAACCCAAACCAATCTATAATCATTGAATCTATCATCCTCAATTAATGATTCATATATTTTTCGTGGGCTATCACTAAACTGCCTACCAGAAAAGCTTGAGAACAATATTAATTTGTCATTAGTCGGAATAATTAAACTTAGAAAAGTATACACTACTGTTCCAACAACAATATACAATTTAGTCATTAATTTACTTTCACTAATTATTTTTTTCATCTTATTTTAGCTTTCTAAAAATGTGTTTTTGTTTTAATTCCGATTTTCCGCATAACCATTGCAATTGCTTTATTAAAGAACTTACTTGGTCCTATTTGACCCCATGGTAACTCAGTATAAGTAATATCGTTACTATTGATCCACACATCCATTAATAATTCCGCAATGTATCCATATACTCGTTGTTCTTGTGGAGAATACATCGAAATATCTAACTGGTTCTCTAGTTCCTCTAGAACACTAAAAACAAAAGTGCAATATGAATTAAATGCTTCTTTTTTCATTACAAACATATTAAACATATGAGCACTTGTTTTCTTCATTACTTTTTCAAATGCTAATTCATAATCGGGATAATTTCTATTTATAATTTTCCTTGTTAATTCCAATGGTTCTTGCTCATGAGCATGAATATAATGATTCTCGTTGTTTTCAATATAATAATGTCGTATTTTGGGGAGGATTACATCATTTGTCTCAAGTAATTTATTTATCCTGTTAATATCAATTACATTTTCTATGCTATAGGGTCTAGAACTAAAGAAAAATCTACGATAGTGTACTAAACCAATTGCATCAGCACTTAAGTTTTTCCATGCCCAATAAACTGCTGTCAATTCATTATAATTTGGATTTTTTGATGAAATATTATTACCATCATTATCGGGTTGATAATCAATATCAGCACGATAATTCTTATCTGCTCCGACCAATACTGGTAGATAACCTTCTTTATTTGGTAACTGCACTTTCTTATGGGCCGCAATTAAAATCACTGTATTAATTTTCCTCATCCCTTTTATTATAGTTAAGTAACTCACATCATAATAAAGTTATATTTTTCTACACAATTTCTTGATGTAAGTCCGCAACTCATCTTTGGTTTGTGGGTGATTCAAACCGTATTCAATGTTAGTTTGAAGCCAACCGAACTTGTTACCAGTATCGTAACGGTCTCCCTTGTATTCGTGGGCAAAGACCCGTTGCGTCCGATTCAAGGTGTTAATCGCATCTGTTAATTGAATTTCGTTCCCCTTACCAGGCTTCGTCTTTTCCAAAACGTCAAAGATTTCTGGCGTAAAGACATACCGCCCAATAATCGCGAGGTCAGAAGGCGCATCCTTTGGATCTGGTTTTTCAACGAAACTCGTTACGTTATAAAGACCTGGCTTAACTTCTTCGCTTGGGTTAATAACCCCATACTTAGCCGTATCTTCATGTGGAACCCGCATAACAGCAAGCGTAGAAGCTCCCGTTTCTTCGTAGCTATCAATCAATTCCTTTGTCAATGGATTCCCATTGCCATTAATGTTATTAAGGTCATCCCCTAACATAACAACAAATGGTTCATCACCGATGAAAGCCCGGGCCGTCAAAACAGCATCCCCTAAGCCACGTGGGTGAGATTGCCGAATAAAGTAAATGTTGATGTCGGTAGTTTCTTCAACCAACTTTAACATTTCATCCTTATGCTTAGAACGTAAGTTGTCTTCCAATTCAGGGTTAGAATCAAAGTGATCTTCGATGGAGCGCTTATTCTTTCCATCAACGACCACAATATCTTCAATCCCAGACTTCCGGGCTTCTTCAACGATAAATTGGATTGTTGGCTTATCAACAATTGGTAACATTTCCTTTGCCAATGCCTTTGTAGCAGGTAGGAAACGGGTGCCCAGCCCCGCGGCTGGAATAATAGCTTTACGTACTCGTTTCATATTATACTCACTATTCTATATATTCTATAATTTTGTCAATAATTTCAGAATCAACTGTCTCATCAAATTTTCGAGCAAATAAATGTCCTCTTTTTTTTGCCTCAATTAATTTATGATAATCTCTTAAATGCCAAGTATAAGGAGTACCATCCCACCAATTAATATATCTCAAGTTTCCTTGAAATTCATATGGACTATCATGCAAAGTTTTTTTGTAAAATACCTTTTCTTTAAATTTAGGATGTTCCTCTATGAAAATAGGAATAAACAATTCATCTGCACAAAGAGAATTCTTATATCTTTTTAATATTTCTTCCTTGTTTTTAATAAGCTCACTGACTAATTCACCTTCGAGTGAAACCCAATTCGAAGCAAACACAAGATGTGGTACATTATGACTAGGTAAAAATAATAAAAATTTATTATCAATTTTATGATACAGTCTTACTAATCTACTTTTTGTTCGAAAAGTTTTTGTAAAATGATGTTTTTTCAGTCTATTTGCCAAATCTTCTGTCGAAACCATTGATGAATAAGCAATAAACTCCTTACCACTATGTTTTTGAAAAAAATTATGAATTTCGTTTTGACTTGCTAACGGCAAATCAAGTCCAGAAAGTAAATGATAATATTCATACCCTCTCTTAGCATTTAAAGATTCTTCAAATAAATTTAATTCAGCCTGAATTTGAGATACATCACCCCAAAAAATATTAATTGGCTTTAAATACGTTAAACTAGAAAAATTCAATTTAACTTTTTCGAAAATATCTTTGGATTTTTTGTCTATCATAACAAAGATATCATTTCTACAGTCATCCAAAGCCTTGAGGAGTTTAGTTAATTGTTTAGGGTTTCGATTTGCAATTATTAAATAAGCATGTCTACGCATTAAGACAACTCCCTTGCCACCGTTACTAAGGCCGCATGCAAGACTTGATCCATATCATAGTAACGATATTGTCCGAGACGACCACCAAAAATTACATTTGGTTTGGTTTCAGTGGCTAACTTAGCGTATTGTTTGTACAGACTATTGTTAGTCGCGTTGTTAACTGGGTAATAAGGTTCGTCCCCCCGTTGCCAATCAGCCGGATATTCTTTAGTAATTACGGTTTTCCCTTGGTCACCCTTACCAAACTCAAAATGCTTGTGTTCAATGATCCGGGTATATGGGGTTTCCGCATCCGTATAGTTAACTACGGCATTCCCTTGATGGTTATCTTCATCTAAAACTTCAGTTTCAAAACGTAAGCTCCGGTATTGGAGTTCACCCAATTGGTAACCAAAGTATTGATCAATCATCCCAGTAAAGACAATCTTTGGAAATTCAGCCTCGTATTCTGCCTGGTGATCAAAGTAATCCACGCCGGTTTCAACGTCAATCAGATCACTAGCAAGCATCTTTTCAACGATTTGGGTATACCCCCCAACCGGGATCCCCTGGTAGAGATCGTTGAAATAGTTGTTATCATAAGTCAATCGAACTGGTAACCGCCGAATAATGAAAGCTGGTAAGTCGGTGGCCTTTTGGCCCCATTGTTTTTCAGTATAACCCTTAACCAACTTTTCGTAGATGTCCCGGCCAATCAAAGAAATTGCTTGTTCTTCAAGGTTAGCCGGTTGCTTGCCAGCCATTTCTTGCCGTTGTTCATCAATCTTCGCTTGTGCTTCGGCTGGGGTTTTAACCCCCCACATCTTACTAAAGGTGTTCATATTAAAGGGAAGATTGTAAATTTCGCCCTTATAATTAGCAATTGGAGAGTTGGTATAGCGGTTAAACTCTGCAAATTGATTTACATAGTCCCAAATTTCTTTATTTGAGGTATGGAAAATATGTGCCCCATATTGGTGTACTTGAATTCCATATTCTTCTTTAGTATAGATGTTACCCGCGATGTGGTCCCGCTTTTCAATTACTTTGACACGCTTACCTCGCTTAGCAGCTTCATAAGCAAAAGTGGCCCCGAAGAGACCGGCACCAACTATTAAATAGTCATATTTTTCCATGATAATTATCTCCTTAAAATCTACGATCATGTTTAAGATTGTTTAATATCTCTAATCCATTTTGAAAAACCCTTGGTTTTAATAACAACAATGACATGAAGTATATAATTACACCAATAAGGACTTCAGAAATAAGCATCAACCAATTCTGAGAATAATGAATGTTCATATAAAAGACTACTGAAAACATGACTACACTACCAACTAGATATTTCCAAGAATCCTTGAACAAAATTTTGAAATTTAATAATTTTTTTACGGACCATAATTGATAAAAAATGACTGTTAATTCTGATAAAACAGTTGAAAACATTGCACCGTTTAATCCCCAAAGATGAATGAATGGAACATTAAAAATAATGTTCACAATCGCCCCAAGTGTTACTGAAGCGGTATAACTTTTAACTCTATTTGTTGGAAGTAGATATTGAATTCCAATTACATTACTCCAACCAATTAAAATAATAGTAATAGATTCTATGAGCATCGCTAATCCAACGGGTTTATAAGCCAATCCATAATAAATTGGAGCTAAAGTTAGCGAAACCCCAGCTAGTCCAAAAGCCATCGGGAAAGCAATTGCTGAGACAAAATCGAAGGACTTATATAGCATATTGTTAACAACTTTCATGTTACCATTTGAGATTGCATTTGAAACATGAGGTAACATTACAGTACCTGTTGCTGTTACCAATGCCAAAACTATCTTAACAAATCCATCAGAATATTGATAAAACCCTGATGCCTCTTCTCCTACAATTGCACCTAACATTGTTTTTGTTAACTGTACATATACTTGCGTTGCAATTTGAGGAATAAACATAGCACCCATTGGGAAAAAATGCCTCCAAGGATTTAAAGATTTAATCCTTATATATGAGATACTGATGTTTTTTCTCAAACTAGGTCACAAGGTTAAATTCCCCAATAACGTTGATAGTGCCAGGAGGATAATATACTTTGCAACATCACTTTCGCTTTTAATAAAGATAAAGATTGCAATAACTGAAATTATTTTTACAAAAGTGTTTCGAAGAACCGTCTTTTTGAAATCTTCTAATCCTTGGTAGAACCAAGAAATATCAAAAGCGACAGCAATCAAATTCAAAGACTGTGCCCACATATACGATGAATTACGTGTATAGAAATTCATAAAAATAATAAAAAACAAATAAGACAAAATTGTCATTAATGTTTTTACAATTTGAATTTCAAAAAATGTAATTGATAATTTTGCTTTATTGTCACGAACATAAGCAACTTCTCGATTTCCATAAAAGGCAATTCCTAGATTTGCAAACAATATGAAATACTGAATAATAGAATTTGTAAAAGCGTTAGCTCCCACACCTTCAGGACTCAACGTTCTACTTATATAGTAATAAGTTACTAGAGGAACAATCAAAGCCAATATCTGATAACCAGCATTATACAAATAGTTACGAACAACTTTCATGAGAATCTCCTGCTTACCTAAACAAATTAACACCTATGATCACTATATAGTTAGTCATAAGTTACTGAAACAGCCAACAAATTTTGAAACTTATAATTCACCCTTATAAAAATTTAATAAGCGCCATTGGGTTTAAAAATAATCGCAACTGTCTTAAACATGATCCACAAATCTAACTTTAGGCTCTGTTTCTCAATGTATTCCAGATCAAGATCCACCATGCCGGCAAAGTCTACATCATTGCGAGAGGTTACTTGCCATAAACCGGTACAGCCAGGTTCAACCAGTAACCGTTGCTTATCATAGTCCGTATACTTTGCCACTTCTTCTGGTAGTGGCGGTCGTGGCCCCACGATACTCATATGGCCACATAAAACATTCCAAAGTTGTGGCAATTCATCAATACTATGTTTTCGGATAAAGCGCCCCACCCGGGTAACGCGGGGGTCTTCCTTCATCTTAAACATGGCTCCTTCAATTTCGTTTTGTTCTATTAATTTCTGCTTAATTGCATCTGCATTTTTGACCATCGAACGGAATTTATACATCCGAAAACGTTTGCCGTTTTTACCTACCCGGATTTGACTATAAATTGGACTACCAAAATCATCCATTATGATACAGATAGAAACAATAACAAAGGGAATAATTAAAATTATTAAAGCAATTAAGCTCGCCATAATATCAAATGTCCGCTTTATCAGTAAGTATCCATCACTTACATGTAGTTGTATGTGTTCATAATTGTCCTTAACCAATCTTAATTACTCCCTAAATTTATCTAGTTCTGGTAAGCCTAATCTCACTTTATCCTAATACTTATATAGACTGTAAAAGGAGCAAGATAGTAACCTTGGAATTCAAAGGTCAAAACTACCCCCCCCTTTTTTTTAGAACAACCCAAAAAACTTTTTCTTCTTTTTTAACGGCTGCCAATTCATCTGTACATTATCACCGTTAATTAAAGCCTTTGCATTGGCTTGATACTGATCGGCAACTTGCTTACCAAATTGTTTTTCTAGCTTAGCAATTCCCTCACCCAGTTCGTATTCACGATGCGATAAGGCATGGGCATCCGAAGCTAAAATGGTACCTTGGCCAGCTTCAATCAGTCGCGTGGTAACTTTTTCGATCTCTTTTCCAAAAGTTCCAAGGTAACTACTTGCTGTTAATTGCGTTAAGCAACCCCGCTGCAAGAAATCGACTATTTGTTCCGGATGAGCTAACAACTGCTTGTTGCGCTCCGGATGCACGATCACCGGGGTCACCCCTCGTTGTTGGAGCTCAAACACTAATTGTTTAGCAAAGGCGGGAACCTCATCACTTGGCATTTCAAGCAGGAGGTATTTACCACTCGCATCACAGTACAGGAGATCATCAGCTTCATACGCCGACATCACCCGACCACTTACCCGCACTTCTTGGCCAGCAAACACGGTGAGGGGGATCTTTGCTTCCCTTAAAGCCTTCTGAAATTCATCGGTCGCTTTGAGTACCGCCGCTTTATGGTTCACATAACGGCCATTTAAATGGTGCGGGGTAACCACCGCATAGCTAACCCCGTCATTCACCGCATCTTCTGCTAACTTTAATGACGTTGCTAGGTCCGGTGAACCATCATCAACTCCTGGTAATAAATGACAATGTAGATCAATCAGTCCCATGCCCCGCTCCTATTTTTTGTTGTCACTGCCATAACCGTACCCGTAACCATAGCCATACCCGTAACCATAACCGGCATCACTACTATCAACATCGTTCATCACGTAACCGAGTAACCGTGCTTTAGAGATCTTTAACATCTCAACCGCCCGGGCAACGGCGGCCTTTTGGGTGACTCCGGCCCGCACAACTAAAATTACCCCATCCAGATGACCAGATAAGGCTTGGGTATCAGTAACTTCAAGTAACGGTGGGACATCCAAGACAATTACATCGTAGATTGGCTTGATAGCGTCCAGAAAGGCCGTCATCCGTTTAGAATTCAATAATTCACTTGGGTTTGGTGGGGTTGGCCCAGCGGTAACCACACTAAGATTATCGATCCCACTATCTTGAATCACCGAATTGAGGTCTAATTCACTCGCACTGCTCGTTAAAATGGTCGTTAAGCCGGAGGCATTACTCAGGTTAAAGGTGGCATGTAAGGTTGACCGCCGCAAATCAGCGTCAATCAGTAACACCTTTTTCCCCTCTTGGGCCCAGGTAATCGCCACGTTGGCCGTAACCGTTGACTTCCCTTCACTGACATTTGAGGAAGTAAAGGCCACTAACTTTAAGGGCTCATCCACACTCATAAAATGAATATTCGTCCGGACAGTCCGGAATTGTTCGGAAACCGGGTTTTTCGGGTCCGCCACCGTGATTAGCATGGCCCCGTTTTCCATGGTAGCCGTGGTGCCACGACCTTTATGCCGTTTAAATAAACTCATTTCTTCCCCTCCTCTTAGACCCGACGCGTGCCTTCGTTGGTATCAAAGTGATTTAACGTAAAGTTCTGATCCATTTCAATTCTGCCAATCTGCCCAAGGTTGGTTAGACCAAGCTCATCCGTTAAGAAACTATCATCGCGAATCGTGGTGTTCGTTAGTTCACGAATTACGACCCAAGCAAAACTAAGAATAAATCCTAAGACTACTCCTAAAATCGTAAATTTTTTATTATTTGGGAATGAAGGTTTACTTGGCTTCGCCGCCTTGGAAACAATCGTGACGTTGTTGACTTGCATGATGGACTTAATCCGGCTCTTAAATTCAGTAGCAACGGTATTCGCAATATCCTTTGCTTCCACCGGATCACTAGCGGTTGCACTTAAGGCAAAGACTTGGGAATTTGTTTGCGTTTTAACGGAAAGCGACTTCTTTAAGTCCGCGGCGGATAAGTCATAAGCTTTCCCAGCGCGCCGAACGGCTGGTTGGGCTGGCCGAACCAACTTTTTTGTCCCATCTGATAAGGTCTCGTACTTTGCCTTTTTGGCCGGCGTAATAATTCGCGTTTGACTGGATAATTCCTTACTTGCTGCATTTAAGATCACCTGGTTGGTGATAATGTCCTTATAAGTATTAATCATATTTACGTCCGCTTGTTGGTTAGCATAGGCCTGCCCGTTTTGGGAGTTATTTTTTTGATTAACCAAGATTTGCGTTGTGGCCGTGTACTTAGCCGGAATGACGAAAGCGGCCAATAAGTACGCTACTACTCCTAGCCCGATTGTCCAAAAGATAAAAAATTTAAGGTGTTGGCGGCAAAGCACCCATAACCGCCGTAAATCAATTGTGTTTGCTTGTTGTTCCATTAGTTATTCTCCGTTAAATTAATCGTATTTAAGTCCAAGGCTGTCCGGATTTCATTCGAAATCCGTTGCATCTCATCCGACGGGACCACTTCAAAGGATTGACCATCAACCATTTGACTCTGCCCTTGAGCATGATCTTGCTTAATCGTCTTCGTGGCGCCGCGATAATTCATCGCAACCTTCGTCATGTCCTTTAAGCTAAAGTCGGTCTGAGACTCACTGGCAATCGAATTTAAGAAGGACTGGTTCAAAATTGCCTTGTAAGAAGCAGTTTTCTTTAAAAGTCCCATAATGACTAGCCGTTGCCGATTTTGCCGGCCGTAATCCCCTTGCGGATCTTCATGCCGCATCCGGGAAAAAGCTAAGGCTTCTTTACCGTTCATTTGATAGGTTTTACCCTTAGTAAAGCTATATCCACCGTAGGTAAAGGTTAGTGGTGACGTAACCGTAACCCCACCGACTTGATTAATCGCCTTTTCCAAACCACCCATGTTAACTAACAAGTAACCATCGATTGGCGTCTTGTAGTACTTTTGGATGGTCTTAATGGTCTCTTTTACCCCACCATAAGTATAGGCCGCGTTAATTTTAGCTGGTGATTCATCCTCATACCCTGGTAAGGTAACCTTCATATCCCGCGGTAAGGAAACGATCGTCGTCTTTTCTTGCTTGGGGTTGACAACCATCATCATGATGGTATCCGTCCGCCCCTTGTAGCTCCGTCCCAGGGCCCCGGTATCCGTCCCTAACAAGAGGACATTAATCGGCTTCTTGGCCGCTAACTTCTTTGGAAGGTCGGTTTTTATCCCACTTGGTGAATACATCGTGTTGGTGGCTACCCGGACATTTCGCCAGGCCATCCCCACAAAGATCAAGGCCACGACCACTAAAATCCCAATCACTGACCAAATTACCTTCATCATTGTCCGCCGCCGATGGTGGTGATGATGGTGGTGGTGGTGGTGCTCAGGGTATTGTTTTTCTGGATCCATTCTTGCTTATCTCCCCGAATTAATTTAAAGGTGGGAAAGACTCATCGTTGATCGCAATCTAAAGTCCGCGAATTTAGGCTTTCCCATCCTATTAGTAACAAAACCAAAATTTCAAGCATGTCAAAACATTTAAAAAGAGTGTTTCACGATCAAGGAACTTAATCGCTCACACTCTCCCTTCAAAACTCTTTAAGAACAATTTAGAATTTACCATTAATTAACCTAATTATCAATAGCTTTTGCTACTGTCAGTCAGTTTTATCTCTTGATTAACAAGGTTTCAATCATCCTAACGGTATTAGCAACGCCTTAAGGACTCAAAGGTCTGCTTGGAAAAGTTTGAAAATTTTTTTAAAATTATAAAAATTATTTCGCCGTGAAAACTGATATCTAACGACCACGATCCTTTCTAATTTACCAAATTGTTAAGAAAATGTGAAGGGCTTCTCTTGGTAAATGGGGCTTAAAACCAAAAACTGGCAATTTCCAACTCTGACTCCTGACAGATCTAGCAATCTGCGCAATTACTCAAGACTTGAAGATCTATGCGGGATCTTTTTATTTTTCGCCTTTTACCTGGTGCTCATACAAGCCCCAACCAATCAAACCAAAGAAAATCGGCCCGATAATCGTCCAAAAGGCCGTGGCGTAATCATGCTCGAGGATGGGTTGCAAGCAGGTAAAGATAATCCCAAAGGCGACCACGGCTTGGACCAACCAGGTAACCAATTGGGTTTGCCAAGGTTTTTTAAAGAAGACAAACGGTCGCTTCAAGTCCGACCGGCGTTTAAAGGCCGGAAACGCCCCGATGATAAAGAGATAAGGGGCGGTTGAGGCCACATTGGACATATCCGTCAAGATCAAGTAGAACTGCTGGGCGGCTGAACCCCCAAAGGCCACGGCAAAGATTAGGATGCTAACAAAGGCTGCCTGCCACCACATCGCCCGTGCTGGCATCCCCGCCTGATTAACAGCGACCAACTTTTTCGGCCACAGCCGTTGATCAGACCCTAAGATAAAGGATTTAATCGGTGAATACATCATAATAAAGAAGGAACCAATATAAGCAGCAAACATCCCCAAGCCAGCAAAGCGGGTCAAGAAGCTACCGATCATCAGACTCGTCTGGTGGGAAAGGCCCAGACTTTGCCCCAAAACGAGGCCCGCATTGTTCATCATAATATAGGTGATATTTCCGAGGTTAACGGAATGATGATTAATAACCTGGTGCCAGTTAGTTGAAATCCCCCACATCAAAATTGATAAGGAATAGAGGACCGTGATCAAGAGCATCGCAATAATCAAGCCCCGTGGGAAAGTCTTTTGTGGTTTATCCAGGGAGTCCATTACCCCACCCATGGCTTCTAAACCACTATAAGCAAAGACAGCATAGACAATAAAGGATAGGAGGGCAATTGGACTTTGAAAGCGCTCGTTAGGTGAAACAAACCAAGTATTTGCGCCCTGAATTGGCTCTTGTAAGGTACCATGATTCGCAATCAAGATTACCAAGCTGACTACCAGGAAAATCACCGTTAAGCTAGAAACTAATAAGCCCCCGAAAGTCCCAACTTTGGCAATCCCTTCAATCCCCCGACTCGCTAGCCAGGTCACCAAGATTACCCAGGCAATCCCCAGTAATCCCACAACTTCCGTTGCACTCAAGCCGCCAATGGCCCAGGTTTGGGTTTGATCTTCCCCAAAAATCAGCGCTGAAAACGGAATCCAAATTTTGGAAGCCGTCGAAACCATCCAGATAATCCACGAACACAGCCAGATAAAGGTCCCAATAAAGGCTTGTTTTTCCCCAATTGCGACTTCTAGCCAGGAATAGATCCCCCCTTGGGCACTTCTCAAGGCCGACCCATATTCAGCAATCATTAATGCCACCGGTAAAAAGAAACCTAGGGCCGCAAAAATATACCAAATAATCGCCGCATAACCCATTTGGGCAAAGGCCACCGTCGAGTTGGCAAAGCCAAAGACAGTGGAGAAAATCATCATAATTAAACTAACCAGCCCAATTCGTCGCGCTGGTGATTGATCATTATCCATTTTTCACACTCCTCAATAATAATCCCAATAAAGATAAGTTTATTATAGCGATTTACTCACGGAGTGAAAACGGTTGAGGCAATTAAATCTTGGTTAGTTTTTTCTCATCGATTGCTTATTGGCCGGCCTGCAGGATCATTCCGACCGCTGCGGCACTTAACCCCAGCACCACCATTAGGGTTAGGTCAGCCATGGCGGCCCCGTAACGGTGATCATACCAGAAAATCGCAGAAGTGAACGATTAATGATTGTCAAAGAGCGTTCTTTAGGCGCATAATGGATAGCGCAATAAAATTTGAATGGGGGTAAAAATTTTGAAAATGCGGCGCATTGACCACGTGGTTTTGACCGTCAGTGACCTTGATCGGTCGCGACGATTTTACTACGAGGTATTTGATATGCCAGTCTTAGACGATCAATCAACGGCCGACTGCCTAACCCTACGGTGCGGCCACCAACTGATTCGACTCCAAACCACTGACCGGGAAGCTTTGCAAGCTAAACAACCAACCATTGGCTCCGCCGATCTTTGTTTAGTTGTTGGTGATGCCATCGATGACGTTTTACACCACCTAAAGAGCTACTACGTCAATGTAGTTGCCGGACCAGTTGAAAAGCACGGTGCGGAAGGCAAGCTGACCTCAATCTATCTCCGCGACCCGGACGAAAACCTGATTGAACTCGCCTTTTACGACAATAAATAACAACCCCGAGGAGGATTAACGATGGCAAATGATGAAACAACCGCCCCAATTTTTATGCGGCGGGCTACCCTAGCTGATTTGGATGAAGTTTACGCCGTCATTGAAGACGCCAAGCAACTTTTAAAGGCCGATGGCTCCAGTCAATGGCAACAGGGCTACCCTTCCAAGCTGAGTATGCAACAAGATATTGAAAGTGAAAACTGCTATGTCCTAATTTACGGTGACGAAATCGTGGGTACCGGTACGCTCATGCCGTTTGGGGATACCCACTACGCCTACATCGTCGATGGCAAGTGGAACCATGCTGGGCACCCCTTCGGGACTATTAACCGGATTGCGATTTCCAGTAAGTACCGGGGAAAGCGTTTTGCCAACTACATTCTTTCAACCTTAATTAGCATTGCCTATGCCAAGGGCGTTCGGGATCTCCGGATCTCCACCCATGAAAAGAATATCCGGGTCCACCAACTGGTTCAAAAGTTTGGCTTTGTCCAACGCGGGAAAGTTTATACGGGTCCCACGGATGATGACTTGCGAAATGCTTATGAATTAAACCTTGATACTGTTGATGCGCGTGATGATAACGATAATCACGAGGATTAGTTAGGAAAGAGGTTGGGATAAGAAGGACGAAGGTTGATTCATTAGAATCGACCTTTCGTTCGCACTTATCCGCTAAGGCCGTGCTTTTTGACCTTAGTTACTGAGTAACATTCGGAGATGAAAGAGGGGCTGGGAAGAAACGTGCGTTTCTTCCCAGCCCCTCTTTTATGTTCTAATTCTCTTAGCTTACGGTTAATCACAATTGCACCCTTCATTATCTGGCAGGCAGTTGCAGGGCACTTGATCCGGTGCCGACTTGGCTTTTTTTGCCAACAGGGTCTGCAAGGTTTGGATGTCTGCTTTGGTCAACGGAACCTGCTGCACCGCGTGAATCAAAGCTTCACCCGCTCGCATCTGGCAAATTCCGGAAAAGAGATCGTCAACGGCTTGGTCAATTGTTGCTTGTTCTTCAACGGCGGGCCGGTAAACAAAGGCGCGCCTATGCTTGGTAGCGGTTAAGGCCCCTTTTTTTACTAACCGCCGTAGCAAAGTCTTCACCGTTGCATCCTTCCACCCCATCATAGGCGTCAAAATTTGAATTACCTCCGTGCTCGTGACCGCTTTTTTCGACCAGGCAATCCGCATTACGCGCCATTCTGCTGGGGTAATCGCTAGTTCGTCCATAATCTCACCTCGCCCTTAGTTTACATTCGTCAACCAAAGGTGTCAAACCAGATTATTCGGCAACCTCACTCCGCCAACCTCGTACTTCATCACGGGCTGACATCCGGACCGGCAGCAAGCGACTTAAGATCCGATACAAGATCCAAACCATCACAAAGGTGTAAACCATGGTAATTGCGGTTGCTCCAATCTGAACTAAGAATTGTTGCCAGCCGCCCCCGTAAAAGAGACCATTGTGCACTACCGCGGGGTTAACCGCATGGGTAGCAAAAAGCCCGGTGGCGATGCTCCCCCAGATCCCACTAATCCCGTGACAGCCAAAGGCATCTAAGGTATCATCAACCTTCAACAGCGGCTTGATAAAGCGCACAAAGAGATAACTAATAATTGCTCCACCGATACCAATCAACGTGGCTCCCGTAATGGTGACATAACCCGTGGCTGGGGTAATTGCGACCAGGCCACATAAAGCCCCAGTACAAGTTCCCACCAGGGTAACGTGCGGTTGGAAAATTAATTCTAATCCTTGCCAAGCAACCATCGCCCCAGCCGTCGCCACGGTTGTCGTTAACATCGCTTGGACGGCAATCTCGTTAATCGCTAAGGCGGAACCAGCGTTAAAACCATACCATCCTAACCATAACATTGACGTGCCGATTAAAACGAGCGCTTGATTGTCATGGCGCAAGGTCCGGTCAAGCCGGGGTCCTACCAACAGCGAAAGGGTAAAGGCCGTGACTCCGGCATTGATGTGTACCACCGTTCCCCCCGCAAAGTCTAAGGTCCCCAAGTGTTGCAAGAAGCCGCCACCCCAAACCATATGCACGAGTGGATAATAAATCAAAACTGACCAACCAATAATAAAGGCCGCTAAGAATGGCAACCGGACTCGCCCAACGATGGCCCCGATAAAAAGCGCTGGTGTAATAATTGCAAACATCATCTGGTATAAAGCATATAAGCCCAGCGGAATCCGGCTATCTGGCAGGACACTTGCTAAATTCAAGTGGTACATCATCAAGGCCTTTAAGTTGCCCACCACCGGCCCTTGGCCACTAAAAGAGAGCGAATAGCCGATGACAACCCAGAGCAGGCTAGCTAAACCACAAATGAAAAAGACCCCAATAAACGTATTGACCATATTCTTTTTCGGCACCAAGCCCCCGTAAAAGAGGGCCAGTCCTGGCGTCATAAAGAAAACTAAAATTGAAGCTACCATAATAAACAAGACATTAACGAGGCTCATCGAATCATCCTTCCCTCAAATAATACTGGTAACTATAGACCAATTTTAGCTAACTGCCAACCGCTGACCATTAATCCCGTTAATAAATAGCTTTTAGCCTTATCATTGCAACTTTTATTAATTTGAAACCGATTACGATTTTATCAAAGAAAGCTAGACCAATTGGGCATTGACACCATGTGTTATCCTAAAGCTTAAAGACTTAATTTGGAGAGGAATTTGATTGTGGAGGAATTATTCGAACACACTTCCATTCGGCGGGCTTATTTTACTCTAGCGCTCCCGGTAGTTTTAAACATGGTTGTTTCTTTAATCTATAACATGGTTGATACCTTCTTTGTGGCGCAAACCCAAAACCCCGATCTGATCGCGGGGGTTTCCCTCGGGGCCCCACTTTTTACCTTAATGATTGCCCTTGGCGATATGCTCGGCCTTGGTGGCTCATCGTTAATTTCCCGGCTCTTTGGCGAACATCGCTACGCTGAAGCCAAAAATGCGAGTGGTTTTTGTTTTTATGGCAGCTTTTTGCTCGGGATCGGAGTCATGCTCATCCTCATGTTGGGACAAACGCCCTTTTTAAAGCTCCTCGGAGCCACGGACGCAACCTGGGAATATGCGCGGCAATACTACCTCGTGATTGCTGCCGGGGCCCCTTTTATTATTTTCTTTTACTCCCCGGTTAATATCCTCCGCACGGAGGGGCTCGCCGTGCAGTCGATGAAAGCGAGCGTTGTCGGAACGGTGATCAACATTATCTTAAACCCCATCTTGATCTTTCCTTGTGGATTGGGCGCCGCTGGTTCGGCTTTAGCGACCGTCATTGGTAACGTTTTGGCTGATATTTTGATGGTTTACTATCTCCGGTCTGCCAGCAAGCGTTTAACCACATCAATCCACCACACCAAGTTAGCTGGTCCACTCCAGCGCGAGATCCTAATGATTGGGATCCCCGCCTCCGTTACCAATCTAATGTCAACCTTTGCGATGGCCATGACCAACCGCTATTTGATTCATTACGGGGCAACTTCAGTGGCCGCGATGGGCATTGCCTTAAAAATCAGCATGATCACCACCATGATTTTCGTTGGCTTTGCCTTTGGTGCCCAACCGCTGATTGGCTATACCTACGGAGCTAAGGATACGCAACGATTTAACGCTACGATCCGCCTTGATTTAAGCGTGGTTTGTGGTTTTTCACTGATCATGACTTGCCTAATGTGGTTTTTGGCGCCAACAATGATTAAATGGTTTATGAAGGATCCGGCCGTCATCGCCCACGGAACGATGATGATTCGTTGGTTAATTTCTTCGGCAACCTTAGCCGGTTTAATCTTGGTTTTCACGACGATGTTTCAAGCCATGGGGAAAGCTTTCCCCGCCTTTATGCTCTCCTTCTTTCGCCAAGGAGTTATCTTTTACCTAGTGCTAACCCTCTTTGCCCATCTTTTTGGCTACCAAGGGATCATTGCCAGTCAAGCAGGAGCGGATTTGGTTACCGCCATCATTGCCGTCATCCTCTTTAATTTTTATCGGCCCAAAACTAGGTAATAATCAAACGTTATCTCACTACACCAAAAAGCCCAGGGAGAAATGTCTCTTCCTGGGCTTTTGTTTTCACATGTTATTTAACACCGCTACCGTCCACGATTATTTTTGAACGCCGTGCTTCTTACCCGCAATCTCGTAGAAAAGATAAGCAATTAAGGCAAAGAAGAATGGACCCGCAATCGTCCAGAAGGCCGTTTCAAAATCGTGATCAAGGATTGGTTGGATGAAGGTAAAGAGCGTCCCGACAATCAAAATTAATTCCACGAAACAAACTAATGCATTCGTCCAAGTTGGATTCTTAAAGGCGACAAAGCTTTGGTCATAGTGCTTCTTCTTGAAGAATGGGAAGGCCCCCACTAAGAACATGTAAGGCGCCGTGGAAGAAACATTTGCCATATCCGTTAAGATCGTGTAAAACCGTTGAGCCGCTGAACCCCCGAAAGAAACTAAGAAGACAATCACACAAACGACGATCGCTTGGACCCACATTGCATTGGCTGGCATATCCGCCTTATTTAGCTTCGTTAACTTGGCTAGCCACAAGCGCCGGTCAGAACCAAGAATGAAGGCCTTAATTGGTGAATACATCAAAATAAAGAGGGCCCCTAAGAAACCGATGGCTTGCGCTAAAGCAACGATCCGCGTCATTGCAACCCCAAAGGTAACGGCTGCCGCATGGGACCAACCTAAGGCGTTCCCCATGGCCACCCCTAAGTAGTTGAAGACCACGTAAGTAACGTTCCCCAAGTTAACACTGGACTTCGTCATTTGTGATTGATAGTTAATTGACCAACCAAGCATGAAGATCATTAAGACGTAAGTTCCAATCGTAAAGATCGAGGCAATAATCAAGCCCCGGGGGAAAGTCTTTTCCGGATTATCCATGTCATCCGTAACAGAACCTAAGGATTCCATCCCCCCGTAGGCAAAGACAGCATAAACCACGAAGGAAATCAAAGCAATTGGCGTTTGGAAAGCCGGATTTGGCGAAGTAATAAAGGCACTAGGACCATCAATTGGTTGAGCTAACTTAAAGTGATTAGCAAATAAAACAATTAAGGAAACTACCACGAAGATCACATTAACCACGATGGTAAAAATTCCCCCTAAAGAACCAATCTTGGCAATCGCATTCATCCCCTTGGAACTAAAGAACGTGATCGCCAGAATCATCAAGATACCCAAGATCCCAATGGTTTGGGTCGAAGAAAGTCCCAAGATCGACCAAGAACCAGTCGTATCCTTACCGAATAACAGGGCTGAGAAAGTGATCCAAACCCGCGAAGCGGTCGAAACCATCCAGACAATCCAAGAGGCGAGCCAAACGAACGTCCCAATAAAGGCCATCCGTTCTCCAATTGAACCAGCTAACCAGGAATAAATCCCCCCTTGAGCATCCTTAAAGGCGGACCCATATTCGGCCATCATCAGACCACATGGGAAGAAGAAACAAATCCCGGCTAGGGCGTACCAAAAGATACTCCCGTAACCCATTTGCAAGTATGCATTTGAAACATTCCCGAACCCGAAAATCGTGGAAATGATCATTGTCACCAAGCCGAAGGTCGTAATCTTTTTGACCTTACTATTGCTATCGTCCATTTCAGAATCATCCTCCATAAATGAATAAAAATTATTAAAAAATTCAACGTTAATAATTATAGGCGTCCGCTTTGATTTTAGCAAGGTAAAATCTCACCAGTAATTAGGAGCTTTTTCCCATCCTCTTCATCAATGCATAAAAACCTTATAACCATTCTTGCTCGTAAACTGCTTCTTTAAAACCGGCCGTCACATGGTTGCCCTCCACCATTAAGGGGCGCTTAATTAGTTTGCCATCACTGGCGAGTAGTTCGGCTGCCTGGTCAATCGTCATCTCCGCTAGCTTATCTTTAAGCCCCTGTTGGCGGTAGTGTTGACCACTGGTGTTAAAGAAATAGCGCAAGCCCTTAGCTTGATTAGCAGTGAGCCAGCGTTTAAGATCACTCGCTGCTGGTGGGGTCGCAACCAAATCAATCTTATTAAAAGCAACTTGGTGCGCGTTTAACCACTGCTCCGCCTTTTTACAAGTGGAACACCGCGAATAACAATAGAATGTTGGCATTTAAATCCCTTCCTTCAAGTAATATTATGTTTAATTATACCGCGAAAATTATATTAAAAACGCCTAGGTTAAGAAATAAAAAAAGACAAAGGCCCGGTATGGCACCTTTGTCAACTAAATAAAGTTAAAAATCCCGTAATTGTCCATCAAGCTCATTTAATTCCGGATCATCCGGCGTCACCGTTAAAGCGTGATCGAGCGTATCCAGTAAAAGGTCGCGTTCGCCACTTTCTTGGTAGAAGTAAATTAATTGTTTCAAGAAAGTTGGATTATCCCAGTATGTTGGGCGGGCAGTTTCGAAGGCTTGGCTTGCCCGCTCAAAGTCTTCTTTTGCTTGGTAGGATTGAGCAAGGTTCCATTCGACTTGCGGGTCAACTGAATCTTTTTCAATCCCTTGCAGTAAGTCAATGTTGGCGTCATGATCGCCTTGACTAAGGTAATAATTACTGAGCTTAAGACTAATTGCCAAGTTTTCTGGAGCTAAGGCAT
The DNA here is from genome assembly GCF_013487845.1 of Lactobacillus sp. 3B(2020). Taxonomy (NCBI): domain Bacteria; kingdom Bacillati; phylum Bacillota; class Bacilli; order Lactobacillales; family Lactobacillaceae; genus Lactobacillus; species Lactobacillus sp. 3B(2020). The sequence continues at coordinate 1,204,977 of NZ_CP047410.1, forward strand.
GGGCGCTTTGCAGGTACTTTTTAACCAGGTCAAATTCCCCTAACCGACCCGCAATGTCGGCTGCTAAAGTAAAGAGGTTTTCGTTATATTCATCTACCCCTAAACCTTCTTGCGCTGTCTTGAGCGCTTGACTAAGATGGTTTTCCTGTAAATAAGCTTGGGCTAAGGCAGGATAGGCCGAAGCATATTGGTTATCTTCATCAATTAATTCCTTTAAGGTAATGATTGCTTCCTTGAGTTGGCCTAAGTTTAACTGGGTTAACCCGGTTTGGAAACGAATATCGGCCGTCATAAAACCGGGGGCCACTTGCTTCAAATAGCCAAGGGCTTGATCAAACTTGCCGCTTTGCGCATAGGCCATGCCTAAGCGCCCAGCAATGTCGACCCGGGCAAATTCCGCCACCCCTGCTTGAATCAAGGCAAAGTAGTAGCGGATCGCCAATCCAAATCGCCCAGTCGCGTAGTAATATTCCCCTAAAGCAAATAAAACGGCGGGTTCTTCTGGCGCAATTTGGTAAGCAGTCTGCAGTTTTTCTTCCGTGACTTCAAACTGCTCTTCCGTTTGATAAAGGTCCGCCGCAACTAACAAGGATTGGAGATACGCATCGGAGTCAGGCTTAATTTGCGCTAAGTAGGCCAAAGCTTCATCATTATTCCCGTTATCAATCGCAATTTCCGCCAAGGCCGTCCGTAACTCATCCTCATCGGGATACCGGTCTAAGAGTTTTAAGTAGGTCCGTTGAGCTTGTTGTAAAAAACCTAAGGCATACAATTGCTCCGCCAAGCTAAAGAGCACTTCGTCATCATCTTGGCGCAAAGCCCACGCAAAGTCCTTTTTAGCTTCGTCCAATTGCCCCATTTCAATGGCATTTAACATTTTTTCCGCATATGATTCCGCCACAATTTTTCCTCCTCGCAAAAATCACTATCATACTATTTTACGCGGTTTGGACCTTTTGTGCTACTAAAAAGGCTAGGGAGCCTTAAATTTCTCCCTAGCCGGTATTTGATTTTTAAATATTATTCAGCAAGCTTGTGACCAGACCATTGGCCCAATCTGGTTTACTTTTCCATCAAATCCTTCAATAAGGCCCGGGCTGAATCATGGAGCGCCTTAGGTGACTTGTCGTTACCCAAGTGGGTGTAGATTTCACCAACCGGAACCCCTTGCTGGAAGAGGGCTGCAAAGACCTTATCAATAACTGGCCGGGTCAAGGCTTCTTCTTGAACGGGCCCGAATGGGTTAGCAAAGAAGGTCGTCGTCATCCCTACTTCATCAGTTGTCCCGAGAGCCTTCCGCTTACCAGCAATAAAGACCTTCTTGGCTGAAGCTTCGTCATCAAAGAAGTGGACCCCCACGCCATCATCGTAGTTATTAGCATAGAGCCACATATCAATTTCGTGTTCGGCGACCACTTCAGCGTATGATGCGGCGGGAATAATTACCCGGGCGTTCTTACGTTCTGGGTTCAAGAAGACCCCACGGTCCATGTTATTGAAAGCTACGGAACTGGAAAGGTCATCCAACCGGACGAAGGCCCCCGTTTCCGTCCCTTGGGCTACCACTTGCCCATCAGAACGAACCCGGAACGAACCCATATCATCAAAGATCGTGTCAACCGCAATAATTTGGTCATCAGCAACTTCTTGGAGGGCTTCAATGGATTCTGACTTCCCGGCGCCGGAGTCCCCAAAGAAGACCACCGTCTTTTGCTGGCCGCTCTTGAAACGGATCCGAACCATTGACCCGTGAATTGGTAAGAGCCCATGGTTGATTTGGTGCAAGTTGTGCAAGGTTAAGCACATCTTCTTCATGTAACCAAAGTAGGTCGTGTCATCCGTGTATGGCACTTCGCCGACCCAAATTCCGTTTTGATCATCATGGTAGTAGTGACTTACCATGCCTTCGGTTTCTGGCACACCAAAGAGCAAGATCACATCCGGCTTATGGCCGATCACATCTTCCTTCGGTGCTAATTCAAACAAGTTAGCCAGAGCGAGGCCATTAACCAGGTAATCCAGTTGGAAGTAGATAAAGGCTAAGGTTTCCCCAATCTTAGCTGGGTAGCAATACCATTCGCCTGGCCTACCATTAAAGTGATCAATGGGGTTGTAATCAACCGCCGTGAACAGCCCCTTCCGCTTGTTAGAGATGGTGTGCATCAACAATGGTGGCCGCAACATAACCTTATCAATAAAGTCAAATTGGTTTAACGCTGCATACTTTTCGGGGGCTGCCCACACATGATGCCGGACGAGCAAGGACGCATCCGTCCCCGCACTAACTTGCCGGAAAGTCCGGTTTGCAAAACCTTGCAGTTTTTCTTCGAGCATCCGGTAACTCCGCAGGACTAATTCATTAAAGCGCCGGTCGATCTGTTTAAATTCTTGTCCCAGAATGTGATTACTATCAGCTTTAATTACGGAAACCCGCAGTAAGGAGCGATAAAAAGAGTAAAAGCGTTCCAAACTAGCCAGAATTTCTTCTTTACTAAATTGATCATAAATCGTTGCATCATCAATCATGACCTTGGCAAAGGCCGCCAGATATTCCTTCGCTGAAAGAGATTCAAAACTATTTGGCACCGGCGTCCCTTCATTTTTGAGGAACAGTGCCACCAGTTCTTGCACATCTGGTGAATTAAAAAACGCAACAACACTCGTTGGGTAGTCCTGATTAAAATCTAATCGAGCTACCTTTCGTTCCGCGTTAACATATAATGAGTTTGTAACTAAAGTGTTCGACATTAATGATCACATTCCTTTCGTTTGTTACTAATAGAATACCAGAATTTCAGAAAATGTGAACAATAATTGAGCACTTTCCAATTTGTCTCGCCCACTTTTATTAACAAAAGATTAGATTTTGATAAAAATAACCCTTTTTATTTTGGTTGTAAACGAATTCAATTAGAATTTTTTTAATTTAAAATAAAAAAAATCCCCGCTCACGTATGAACGAGGAATCATATTAACATTGAATGTTAATTATTTAACGGCATCCTTCAAAGCCTTACCTGGCTTGAAAGCTGGTATCTTGCTAGCCGGAATTTGAATTTCGGCCCCCGTTTGTGGGTTCCGTCCCTTCCGGGCAGCCCGTTGACGGACTTCAAAGTTACCAAAGCCGATTAATTGAACCTTTTCACCCTTTGCCAAGGAAGCTTGGATTGCACTGAAAACCGCGTCAACTGCCGTCGTTGCATCTTTCTTGGTTAAACCAGTTGCACTAGCAACATCGCTAACTAATTCTGCTTTGTTTGCCATAATATTTTACCCCCGTTTAATGTCAGAATACCTGACACCCGAATGTGTTACCTCAAATAGGTATCGTAAACCAAGGTTCGTTCACTTGATTCATGATTAAGATTATCATAGTAAAACACTGTATTCAAGGCATTTTAAAAAGTTTTTACTAAATTATTATTAAAATAAAGTTTACTACTTAAATAAGTAAGCTAAGGCAAATGAGGACGTAAGGATTTTAAGAATTTGACATCCAACAATCTCTTCTGTGACTACTACTTTCGTTTCCGTTTAATCACGTGAATTGGCGTCCCCGTAAAGTCAAAGGCCGCCCGGATCTGATTTTCTAAATACCGTTGGTAGGAGAAGTGCATTAGATCAGGATCGTTCACAAAAACCACAAAAGTTGGTGGGGCCACGGCCACTTGGGTCGCATAGTAAACCCGTAGTCGCTTCCCGTTAACCGTTGGCGTTGGATTAGCAGCTAAGGCATCCATCAAAACGTCATTCAAGACTGATGATTGAATCCGCCGTTGGTGATTAGCCTCAACCATTTGAATCATCGCCGGAAGTTTATTCAACCGTTGCTTAGTTTTCGCGGAGACAAAGATAATTGGAGCATAGGCAAGGTATTGAAATTCTTGGCGGATCAAGTTGGTAAAGTCCGTCATCGTCCGCTGGTCACGATCCGGGATTGTATCCCATTTATTGACAACGATGATCACGGCCCGGCCGGCTTCATGAGCATAGCCGGCGACGTGCTTGTCAAGTTCACGAATCCCTTCTTCAGCATTGAGGACCACTAAGACCACGTCTGAATCATCAATCGCCTTCATTGACCGCATCAAGGCGTAGCGTTCGGTATTTTCATAGAGCTTACCTTGCTTTTTAATCCCCGCGGTGTCAACCATGGTATACTTCTGGCCATCATCACCGACAAAGTTGGTATTAATGGCGTCCCGGGTAGTCCCAGCAATATCGGAAACAATTACCCGTTGTTCCCCTAACATGGCATTCACGATGGAAGATTTGCCCACATTTGGCCGCCCGATCAAGCTAAAGCGAATCGTATCGTCAGCTGGTTTGGCCTTTTCTTCGGGGAAGTGCTTAATCACTTCATCCAACATGTCCCCCAGGCCAACCCCGTGAACACTGGAAACGGGATAAGGTTCACCTAACCCCAGGGAATAAAAGTCATAAATATCGGTCCGCCGTTCTGGGTTATCAACTTTATTTACGGCTAAGACAACTGGCTTTTTCGACTTGTATAAGAGTTGGGCCACTTGTTCATCAGCATCGGTAATGCCATTTTCGACGTTAACGACCAGAATAATAATATCAGCTTCATCAATCGCCACTTCGGCTTGTTGCCGAATTTGGGTGACTAGCGGTTGATCAGAAATTTCAATCCCACCGGTATCAATTAAGCTAAATTCCTTCCCCAGCCATTCTGCGTGGGCATAGATCCGATCCCGGGTAACACCTGGCGTATTTTCAACAATTGAAATCCGATCCCCAACAATCCGGTTGAACAGGGTCGATTTGCCAACGTTTGGTCGGCCGACAATGGCCACAATTGGATTTGCCATTTTGTTGCTCCTTTCAATTAAAAATTAGCAGTTCTTCATCGCGGATATCTTTTTCAAAATAAAAAGACGGCGACTATCCGGTCACCGCCCAATTTAAATGATTAACTTGGCTTACTTGCCGGCGTTCTTTAATTCGTCACCGATCAAATCACCAAGGGTAAAGCCACTTTCTTCTTCCGGAGCGTCAGCAGCGTAGTTGTTACGCCGTGGACGACGGTTACCGCGGTTACCACGGTTGTTGTTGTTTTCTTCCCCTTCAGGCTTTTCTTCTAAGGCCTTGATGGAAAGACCAAGCCGTTGTTGAGCTGGGTCAACGTTGATAACCTTAACCTTAACTTCTTGGCCTGGCTTCAAAACATCAGCTGGCGTAGCAATGTGCTTGTGGGAGATTTGGGAAATGTGAACCAAACCTTCAACGCCAGGGAAGACTTCAACAAATGCACCAAAGCTCGTAAGCCGCTTAACCGTTCCTTCAAGAACCGTTCCTTCAGCCGCTTTTTCTTCAATGTCATCCCATGGTCCAGGCAACGTTTGCTTGATAGAAAGGGAAATCCGTTCCCGTTCTGGGTCAACGCTCAATACCTTAACCTTAACGTCTTGGCCAACAGAAAGAACATCACTTGGCTTGTCAACGTGGTCGTATGAAATTTCAGAAACGTGGACCAAACCATCAACACCACCGAGGTCGATGAAGGCACCGAAGTTCGTCATCCGTGCAACCTTACCTTCAACAACATCACCAGCAGCTAATTCGCTAAAGATCTTCTTAGCAACAGCTTCGTGTTGAGCCTTGACAATTTCCTTGTGAGAAAGGATCAAGCGGTTTTCGCTTGGTTCAATTTCGATAATCTTGAATTCTAATTCTTGACCAACGAATTGCTTCAAGTCTTCAACGTAGTGGTCAGTAATCATTGATGCTGGAACGAACCCACGAACACCAGCGTCAACTACTAAACCACCCTTAACAGCTTGGGTAACCTTAGCAGTGATCGTTTCACCGGCTTCAAACTTCTTTTGGATTTCGTTCCAAACTTTCATGGCTTCTAAGCGACGGTGTGAAAGCAGGTAGCTACCGTTTTCCTTATCGCTGCCAATCTTGGAGATTACAACCAAGTCCAAAACGTCCCCAACCTTGACTACTTCATTGATGTCATCGACTGGCTTCGTGGACAATTGGTTAGCGGGAACAATCCCTTCAACACCTGCGTCCTCAATCCCAACGATTGCTTGGCGATCGTCATCGATTTGCAGTACCTTACCCTTAACAACATCACCTACATTTACTTGCTTGATGCTGTCAAGCGCTTCTAACATCGCGTTATTGTTTTCGATTTCAGCCATCTAAAAATATCCTCCTTGCAACAATCAACTCTGACTTTCATTTTACTAGATAAAATTGGTTTTGACTAGGGATAAAACTAATTTCCTTCAACTTTTTTGATAATTGCACTAATTTCATCAACCACTTCTTCGATTGACAAGTGAGTTGAATCCAGTCGGATGGCATCTTTGGCCTGGGTCAGCGGTGAAACTTCCCGTTCAGAATCTAGTTTATCCCGCCGTTCAATGGCCGCCTGTAATTCAGCTAAAGTTGTTGTTGCAATCCCTTTTTGTTTGTTTTCTTCAAAGCGACGCCGCGCCCGTTCATAGGCTGAAGCAACCAAAAAGATCTTTACTTCAGCATCTGGTAAGACCGTGGTCCCCACATCGCGACCGTCCATCACAATCCCGCCAGCTTCAGCAATTTTTCGTTGTTGCGCCACCATCTCTTTGCGCACAGCGGGAACCGCAGCAACCACGGAAACGTTAGCGTTGACTTCGTTTGAACGAATTGCTTCGGTCACCTCTTGACCATCAATAAAGACCCGTTGTTCGGGTTCGCCTGGCTTAAAGGTGATTTGGATTGCCTGAGCAACTTTGGTCACGGCAGCTTGATCTTTAACGTTGATCCCTTTTTGCAAGGCCGCTAAAGTAACTGACCGGTACATTGCCCCAGTATCACAGTAGACATAACCAAAGCGCTTAGCAACCAATTTTGCCACGGTACTTTTACCAGCTGAGGCTGGTCCATCAATGGCAACTTGTAACCCTTTCAAAGATAACACTCCTCTTTAAGATCCTATTTAACTCGTAATTGTTGACCCGGGTAGAGCTTAGTTGACGGTGAAATTCCGTTTAATTGAGCCAATTCATCGACCGTCAAACCATTATTAGCTGCAACTCGGTAAATTCCCTGACCAGCTTGCACTTTAACGTAACTAGCCGCACTCGAACTATTGTTTTGGCTACTACTTGTACTACTGGAAGCTTCCATCCCACTTGAACTTGAGCTTAAAGCCTGACTTTTTTTACTGCTAGCCGACTTAGCCTTGCTATGCTTGGTTGACTGAGTTGCTGATTTGCCTTGGTGGGTTGCAGAATGGACTTTTTTTTTAGCGTTTGAACTAGCTTTAGCTACCTGTTCTGTATGTTGAACTGGGTGGTTAAAAGACTTTTCATGATTTAGCCAATAAATAATCGGGGTGGCCGCCAGAATAATAATTAAAACGACTAGGATCGTAGTGAATCTGGCATTGGCTGAACTTTGCTTTCGGTGCTCGATCCGTGATAAATGACCATCCTTACCTAAATCTTGATTATCCTCAAAAGTTTTGTCCCAGAGGTTTTCATCCACATTTCGTTCGTCTTCCCGACGCTTCATTTTCTTTCCTCCTCGCGGGTCTAATAAAATTATTCTAGCAAAATTACTCACCGGTTTCTAGTTCTGACAGTTGAATAGTCGATTTAATTGCTTTTGCCAATCCAATTGCCGCCGCTTTACTTTAGTAGGCTTTGTTTTTCCAAGACCAAAGTCACTTGGTTGCCAATCTGGCTGGTGAAAATCACAACATGGTGTCTGTTTATGCTCGCCTTCATCAAAGGCCGCCAGCAACATTTTTCGGCGACAAGTCTGATTTTTAACATAGGCTAACATCTGGTTAATTCGTTGTCGTGCCCGCTTAGCTTGCTGGTTAAACAGGGCCGGTAAATCTTGCGGTTGGTAACCGTGATGGAGGTAAAAATTAATTACCGGTCCTTTTTCCCCAAGCAGCGTTGGCGAAATTTTACCAGTTAAGACCCTTTCCATTTGGGTCTGGGATGGTAATTCGACCTGGGTTAACAATTCCGGAATGCTCTCATCCCCCGGTGCATACAGCAACAGTGCTAAGGCCGGTTGCCCATCCCGACCAGCACGACCGATTTCCTGGGTATAGGCGGCTAGACTCGCTGGCAGATGGTAATGAATCACATAACGCAGATCATTTTTATCAATTCCCATCCCAAAAGCGCTGGTTGCGCAGATTACGTCCAGTTCATTTTGCATAAATTGATTTTGAATCCGAAAGCGTTCCACCGCTTCTAAACCAGCATGATAAGCAGCTACCCGGAGATCAGAAACCGTCGTTAACCAGCTTGCCATGGCATCCGCCTGTTTGCGGCTAGAAAAGTAAATTACCCCTGGTCCACCGAGTTTGGGAAGGGTTGCTTGCAGATAGGTTTGTTTTGCAAGGGAATTTTCAAGTTCTTGGACGGCTAAAAAGAGATTGGCCCGATTAACTGATTGCCGAATAATGGTGACTTGCTCTGTTGGCAAACCGACCTTCGTTAAAATATCCTGGGTAACCCGTTTCGTTGCCGTAGCCGTTAAAAGTAAAGTTGATCGCGGCCGCAAAGCCTGAATTGCTGCTTTTAAAAGGAGGTATTCCGGTCGAAAATCCGGCCCCCATTCGGAAACACAGTGGGCCTCATCAATGACAAAGAGGCTGATTGTCAACTGACGTAACGCCCCTAAAACTGGCCCCCGACCTAAGGTTTCTGGTGAGGTAAAAATAAAGCGATACCGACTAAGGGTCGCTAAAATGGCAGTTTGATCTTGATTATTGACGGCCGAATTTAAGACCACCGCGCGAAAATCACCTTGCCGGGTGATCCGGTCCGCTTGATCCTGCATTAAGGATATTAAGGGTGAGATAATCAAGATGGTTCCCGGTAGCAAATAAGCTGGCAGTTGGTATAGCAGGCTCTTGCCTCCACCAGTCGGTAAAATGGCAAGCGTATCTTGCCTCGCCAAAACCGCCTGTAAAGTTTCAAATTGGCCGGAACGAAAGTGTTTAAACCCAAAATGAGCCTGCAAAAGCTGGGTTAATTTTGCCTCATCCATCTTGCATCACCTTAACCTGAAATAACCGAAAATAGAAGAATTCATGCCCCGGATCGGTACTTTGCGGCGTAAACCGCCACTCTGCCACCGGTCCTTGATATTGTTGTTGTAACTTAGCCTCAACCTGCGATGGGAGGAGACGCGCTAGCGGTAGCTGGCCTGGTAAGAGAATGACGGCTTGCAAAAGATGCTCTCTGATGGTTCCAACCCTAAGCCGCCGGGCGTGACTAATCTCCTCGATCGAATGGCCACCTAAAAAGGCGGTTAACGTTTGCTGGGCACTGCTACTTAAAGGCGTCGTTGCTAACAGGGGCAAAACAAGCTCCGTTAGGGCCCCAGTGGACTGGGCTAAGGAATGGGCAAAAAAGAGCCAAGCATCCCGTTCCATCCAAAAAAGGTCACTTGCTTGGATGCCAAGTTGGCGACTAGCCTCCATGGCTGACCAGCCAACTGATTCATGACCAATTAAGCGGTAGGCAAAAAGATTACTCAAGCGCTCATCAACTTTCGCTAATTGGGTTAAAACCGCTGCTAATTCCGTTTTGACTTGGCTCACAATTTGTCCATCGTGATGCAAAAACCAATTCCGAACCGCTAGTTTTTCATGCCAAGGTAAACTTAGGGGGGAATATCGGCGATTATGATATGCAAATTCTGAGACTAATTGCACCGCTAATAAAACCCGGTCAGCTAGCCGTTGCCAATTTGCAATCCAGGTCCACTGGCCAAATCGTGGCTGATAATGATTAGCTTGCCACGTCATTTGGGCTGCTAAGCCCTTTTCCGTCAACTGTGCCGTCTGATCAGCTAGGATTAAATTACCTGCCTGCGCTTGGACCATTAACCATTGGTCGTAAGTTTGGCGTGATAAATGGCGATCCGCTCCCAAATACGGCAAGATGCCATAGTTTTGCGCCCAAAATAAATTCGTAATGGTTCGCTTTCCTTGCAGCGTTCCTTCAATTACTCGGATCCGCCGGGGACGGCCACTAAATAAGGCCAGGAGATAATCCACCACTAATTTCACCACCCTGTTGTTCAAGTCATTTAATTTCTATCATAACTTGCTTAACTTAACTTGAGTAGTTATTTTAATACAATTTAGTAAAAAGTCACCAATCAAAAGTTAGCAGATCGTGGTGATCTGATCTAACCTGATTGGTGGCGCTACTTAAATCACTAAATCAACAGGACGCTAATTATTAATCGCTAATATGCAAGAAATGTTTCATCCGACTAGCAATAATCGCCAAGACAGCACTTACAATAATCCCCTTAATGATGTTAAACGGCAAGACCCCAAAGGCCATTAATTGGGGAATGGGCAGGGTTGGTTGCCAACCGAACATCTTCATATACATTGGGGTTAAGACGTAAAGATTAAAGACCGTCATCACAAGGGCTAAAACTAAAGTTCCCGTAATCCCACTCCAAAGCATCGCCCGCTTAAAGGTAAACTGGCTATTTTTCCGGAAAAACCAAGCAACCGGTAATAAGAGGGATAAAGAAGAACAGAAGCTAGCAAATAAACCGAGCAATTCAACCGGTGAAAAGCCCCGGACTGCCCCGTGCAACAGCAACTTAATGATGGTAATCATGATCCCCGTTACTGGCCCATACATAATTGTCCCCAGTAACACTGGTAAGTCAGAAAAATCGAGCTTCAGGTACGAAACAACCGGGATCACCGGAAATTCAAAGAGCATTAACAAAAATGCTAACGCCCCAAAGCAAGCCGTTAGAGTATACCGTTGCATCCGTGAATGTGAAAGTGACATGGGACAAAACCTCCTGTGAGGTTGCCTTCTCGTGTAGGTATTAGCCAGGTTACAATCAAAAAGCTGGGCACAAAGCAAAGTTTGTCCCCAGCTACCTAATTCATCCATGTAGACCATGGCAATCTTCTATCTACCAGACTATACTGTCGGCACCTGGAATTACACCAGATTCCACCGCTTATGCGGGTTGCGGGCTATACCGCCGGTCGGGAATTACACCCTGCCTTGAAGACAAACCAAAAATATTTTATTGACGTACTTTTCGTACACCCTAAGAATAGCATGATGACTTACCCTTTACAAGTAAATCGGTTACTAAGTTGCCTGCTCCCGCCTAGATTTTTTCTTCCCCTGCTGGTGCTCGCTTCAAACCAATACCGGTCAAACCACTTAAAATGGAGAAAATCGGGGAAAGTAAACTAAAGAGGGCAAATGGCAAGAAGTGGGTAACTGGAACCCCCAAGGCCCCAGCCGCAAAAGAACCGGCAACCCCCCACGGTATGAGGTAATTAATCACACTACCCCCATCTTCCAGCACCCGACTTAAAGCTAAGGGGTCCAGTTTAATCCGGAAGAAGGCATGCTTAAAGGCATTCCCTGGTAAGATAACGGAAAGGTATTGTTCCCCAACAAAGAGATTAATGCCAATGCCGGCAAAAATCGTCGCGGTAACCAACCGTCCCGGTTTTTGTAAACGGGCCGCAACCGGGGCCATCGCATTTTCAATAATCCCCGTGTGCATCAAGATCCCCCCTAGGGCGAGGGTCATGATGATTAAAGCGACTGTCCCCATCATACTGGTAATCCCGCCCCGAGTTAAGAGGGTGTCAACCGTTGAGTTACCAGTCTTTGCAATGTAACCACTTTGGGCAAGCTGCGCTAATTTTGCCAAGGTGAAGTGGGGATCAAAGGCAAAAATCATCAGAATAGCAACAAAAATATTCATAAACAAGGTTGGAATCGCCGGGATTTTTTTCCAAGCACAAATTAACATCAAGCCAACGGGGACCGCTGCCCACCACGAAACTGAGAAGTGAGTCGTTAAAGTGTGCAAAGTGGGCGCCATCTTCGTCAAACTTACCCCTTGATTGGAGTAACCAAGTACGGCGAAAACAACTAAGGAGACCACAAAAGCGGGAATTGTCGTCCACATCATATTTTTGATGTGGGCAAACAAGTCACTCCCGGCCACCGCGGAAGCAAGATTTGTTGAATCAGACAATGGCGACATCTTATCACCAAAGACCGCTCCTGAAATAATTGCCCCGGCTGTCAAAGCGGGATTAATCCCCATGGTTGTCCCCATCCCAAAAAGGGCAATTCCAACGGTTGAGATTGTTGTGAACCCACTCCCAATCGCAACCCCAACCAAGGAACAGACCACAAAAACGGAGGGGATAAAGAAGGCCGCATTAATTAAGTGAAAACCTAAAACCATTAATGACGGAATGACCCCGGCTTGAATCCAAACCGCAATTAGGGTCCCAATTAACATAAAAATAAAGATGGGGATAATCGCCGTCGAAATCCCTTGTTTGATCCCCGCCATCAAGTCATCCCAGGTAAACCCGCGGAAACGGAGCCAACCCATCAAAGCGCCAATCACAGCTAAAACCGGAATATTTGGCATCAAGCCCAAACCGATCACACTAATGCCAAGCACGATTAACATTAAAACGAGGATGCTTACCGCCTCATTAAGCTGAACCTCTTTTTTCATTAAAATTCCTCCAAACAAAAAATCCCAGCAAGCATCATACTTGCTGGGACGATCTTTTACCGTGGTACCACCTAGCTAGGGAATTTTCCCCACTCTTGCTAGTCGATAACGGCACTAACCAATCCGTTCAGGACCTTTAACGGGTAATTCGGAGCTTTCATCCTGCCTAGCTTTCACCAACCGCTAGTTCGCTGACCCTTGAGATGAGGCCCTACTGATCGTTATCCTGAAATTTATTGTCATTACTTTAACATTCTGCCCACCAATTTACAAGCTAAAGTTGTTTTAAAGCTTTAACTTCATTTGGGCGCAGCTTTCGCCATTGCCCCGCTGAAGGGAGGCCGGCTAAGGTCAGTCCGGCATATTCTTCCCGATGCAATTTAACCACTGGATTACCAACGGCTTTCAGCATTTTTTTCACTTGATGATAATGACCTTCGTGAATCGTTAGCCGGACAATACTGTGCTTCCGGTCATCACTAACCGATACGACTTTGGCTTTTGCTTGGGCCGTCAAGCGACCATCAATCTTCACCCCGGTCCGTAAAGTCTTCAGGGCTTCATTGCTGACCCGGCCTTTCACTTTGGCAACGTAGACCTTATCAACCTCAAACTTTGGATGCATTAATTGATTTGTTAAATCCCCATCATTCGTCAACAATAAGAGCCCGGTCGTATCATAATCGAGCCGGCCAATTGGATAAATGCGTTCCTCAATGCCCGCCTCCTTAAAGATATCGACAACCGTTTTACGGCCTTTTTCGTCATGAGCGGAGGAGATCACCCCTCGTGGTTTATTTAATAGGAAGTAAACTAAGGGTTCTTTTTTTAGCGGCACCCCATCAACTTTAATCTGGTCACTTTGTTTAACCTGGATCCCTAATTCCGTCACAATCTGATCGTTGACTTCCACCCGGCCAGCTTGAATTAATTTTTCGGCTGCCCGCCGCGAAGCCACCCCCGCATGGGCAATCACTTTTTGTAGTCGTTCCATTTTCTAATCCTCTGCTTTCTCTAACCTTTGCCGACGCTGCGCTAAGGCCTGAGCGAATTGCTCGCTGTCCATAATCTCTTCAGCTGGTTCACTCAGCGGTGGTAGTTCAGCTAAATCAGCCAAGCCAAAATAATCTAAGAAGGCGGTCGTGGTCACGTACCGGAAAGGACGACCGGGAACATTCAAGCGCCCTTTGGTTTCGACTAATCCCCGCACTACTAATTTTTGAATTGAACCCGAGCTTTGGACCCCCCGCAGATCATCAATCTCGATCCGCGTAATTGGTTGCCGATAAGCAATAATGGCCAAAACCTCAAGCAAAGCTGGGGTCAACGGGATTGTTAATGGCGTTTCAAAATAATCTTTTACGACCGGTGCCAGTTCTCCTTTGGTCGCAAGGCGATAAGTATCGGCACTAACCAGGAGTTTCAGAGCACACGTCTTGTCCTGGGTGTACTTTTCAGCGATTTCACCTAATAAACCTTGCACGGCCGGTTTTAAAAGCCCCGTTAGGTTCGCAAGGTCCCCCAAGGTAATTCCTTCATCCCCGGCAATAAACAAGAGGGCCTCAATTTTCGCTTGGTTGTTCATCAAACATGCTTCCTTTCGTCACAATTAATGGGCCAAACGCTTCGGGCTGATTAACCCGGACAACCTGGTGGCGGCAAAGTTCCAGGAGAGCCATAAAGGTCGTTACCAAATTGTCCCGGGTTAGTTGATCGGCAAACAAGTCCACGAACCGGACCGGATGGTCAACAGCTTGACGAATATAAGCAATTCGCTCGGCCACGGTAATTTTTTCCGGTGCTGTTTCGGCAACTGGGAGCTCCGGGATTTGCCGGCGCTGCAGTAATTCTTCAAAAGCAGCCTTCAGTTTATCAATACTAACCCCAGGTTGAACCCGCTTAACCACAAGCTCTGGAGGAACTTGCATTGCTTCTCGAGTGTATTCTCGTTGCCGCGCTTCGGCCTTTGCTTCCAGGTGTTTAGCTGCTACTTGATAGCGTTGGTATTCCAATAATTGATCAACTAATTCTGCGCGCGGATCAGTGTCGACTGCAAGTTCCTCTTCATCAACCGGAGGCGCTGGCAATAAGAGTTGACTTTTAATCCGCATCAAGGTTGACGCCATCACAAAATATTCCCCCGCAATTTCTAATTGATGTTGCTGATTTTCCTTCAGAATTTTCACATATTGCCGGGTGATCTTTTCAATTGGGATATCATAAATATCCACTTTATCTTGGCGGATCAGGTGCAATAGTAAATCCAAAGGACCATCAAAATCGCCGAGATGAATAAAGGGTTTTTCCGCCCCCATCATAATTTTATCTGCCATTTATCCTAACGCCCCTTTTTTACCCGATAGCGACTACTCCGCGCCCAGTTAGTAATTAGGGGTTGGGTATCTAAGGTTCCCATGATCCGTTTTCCCGGATATTGTTGTTCGATTGCCGTCAAAAAATCATACACATTTTTTCCTGACCGTTCACTAGGCGGAAAAGAAAGCCGGCGGACTAAGACATATTCATCCCCAACTTCCAGCACCACAACCCCAATAAACTGTTCCGAATAGGGGGTCTTCCAGAGATAGATTGGATAATGCGTTAGGTTCGACCAATCAATTTCCGCTTGAAGGTAGTTATAGTTCGGTAAATCCTCGCTAAAGGATAGCAACCCCATTACAATTTTTTGATAGTCTTTGCGATATGGGACTAACATCATTCCCCCTCCTCAAGGGCTGTCGGTAAACAAGTGCGATAAACTTCTTGGATCCGCTTGAGTGGCAAAAGTGGCATATTCTGGATCCGATTGCCTAAAATTTGGACCACCGCTAAATAATCAGCTTGGTTAGCTAGTAAGTGGGCCTTTAAGCTAGCTCGTAGGATTTCTGGGGTCACGGTTACTTGAAGTTGCGCCTTGGCGGCACTATTTTTTAATAGTTGCCAAACCGCCTGCCGTGAAAGTTGCCCACCACGCACATTTAAAAATAAAATTGCGGTCTCATTTGCGGAATTTACAAGCTGTGGCCGAGCTACTTGTAAGTATTTTTCAACCCATTTTTGCGCCCGTTGACTAATGGGGACTAACCGTTCTTTACCAAGATGATCATGAACCGTCAAAAAATTCAAATTAAAATGTAAATCTGCTTTGGTTAAGGCTAAGAGTTCACTAACCTTTAAGCCAGTCGCATACATTACTTCTAAGATTGTCCGGTTCCGGATCGCCAACGGGGCCGTTCCCGTAATCGTTTCAATTAAAGCAAGCGTTTCCTCGACACTTAGCGTGGCTGGTTCGGCCATCACCCGTCTCGGCAAAGCTAAATCTTGAGTTGGGTCATGATCAACCAAACGTTGTTCAAGTAAATAACGGTAGAATTGCCGTAAACTTGAACGATAACGCTGAATTGAGGCTGCACTTACCGTGGCACTAAGTTCAGTCACAACTTGCATTAATAGGTATTGATCCACTTGATTCCAGGTCTGAATATCATGAGCCGCCAAAGCTTTCATCATGCGTCGTAAGTCCAAGCCATAATTAGCCACTGTACTGGGGGAACGCCGTTGTTTTAACTGCTCCAAATAAGCTTTTACTGGTGCAGCCATTTCTTCACTAGTCATGATTTGGATCCTTTAATAAAATTAATTTCCCATTCACTTGGTTAACTAGGCGCGCCTTTAGCAGGTGACCAACGGCCCGTTTAAATTGCCCCTTACTAATCCCTAAAACGGTCTTAATTTCTGCTGGCGATGACTTATCCGTCAAGGCTAACTGGTGAGTTTGACTATGGGTTAATAAGGCTAAAATTTGTTCTGCATCATCATTAATCGCCTGGTAAGCTCGAGGCTTCAAGGAAAGATTTAGACCACCGTGCGAAGAAAGGCCAATCACCCGGGCCTTTACTACTTGACCTAAGCGCGGCTCTTGATCCCGTTCACTTGGGTGAATAAAACCAAGGTGGTAATCTTCAGTTAGAACTAAGGTACCAGCCATCTTCAACCGATAAACCGTCGCCTTAACATTTTTATTTATCAAGGACCGGTTAGGCTTAGCCGCCAAAGTCCGAAAAATTTCGTCATCCGCTAGCTTTCCCCAAATCCGATCATGATCATCAACCTGAAGGGCCATTAACAAGCGGTCCCCGGGTTGCGGCCAAAGGTGCTTTAGGGTTGGTAAATCATCTAGGGAGACAACAATATCCTTATTGGGTAAACCAATATTAACAAAGACCCCCAAATCTCGCCGAACATTCACTACCGTCCCAAAATCATAATGGTCAACTTGGATGTTAGGGATATGTTCACAGGTCATCTGCAGTTGGTGGTCCGCATTTTCATATACAAACCCCCGAACTGAACCCCCAATATGCAAAACTTGGGGTGCCTCGGTCTTTTTTAACCGGTAAGTTTGCCCGTTTCGTTCAGGTTGAACAAAGTAATAATCATCATTTTCATCGATCATTACCGCAGTAACAACCTTTCCTAGTGCTTGATTCATAGTAACTTCCCTTCATCTTTAATTTGACCAGTTTTCTTAACCTTTCTATTTTACATAATTTAACCAGAAAGATAAAGACGATTGCAAAAAAGGCCGGGAAGAAACAAAAAGTCTCTTCCCAGCCTCTCCGCATTAAAATATTTCAAGGCCGTCACGAGCGGAAAAAGCTTCCTCCCGCATGCGACTACTACTTAACTTGCATAACCCGCATTAAGTTGGTCGTACCAGCGTGACCACCAGGTAATCCGGCAACAACGATGATCATGTCACCTGGTTTAGCAAAGCCAAGTTCCTTAGCCTTTTCACCGGCAAGTTGGAACATTTCATCTGTGCTTTCTGGCCGGTCAACAACAAATGGTTGAACCCCCCAGTTAATGTTTAAGCTCCGTTGTACCCGTTCGTCGTAAGTCAAAGCAAGCACATCAGCAGATGGACGGTACTTGGAGATCATCCGGGCCGTGTAACCAGACTTCGTTGAAGCAACGATCGTCTTAATGTTAAGATCCCGGGCAGCGTTTGCCACAGCAGAACCAATCGTTTCCGTCACATCAGACTTGTCAAAGTCAAAGACTTCCCGGCCAAACTTGTCAAGGTTATCTTCAGCCTTAAGGTCAATGTGAGCCATGGTTGCAACAGATTCAACTGGGTAGTCCCCGTTAGCACTTTCACCAGAAAGCATCGTTGCATCAGTTCCGTCAAAGACAGCGTTAGCAACGTCAGAAACTTCAGCCCGCGTTGGCCGTGGGTTTTCTTGCATGGAATCCAACATTTGCGTTGCCGTGATAACTGGCTTACCAAGTTCGTTGCAACGCCGAATCATGTTCTTTTGAACCAAAGGAACATTTTCAGCTGGGATTTCAACCCCCATATCCCCACGAGGAACCATTAACCCGTCAGAAACTTCAATAATTTCTTCGAAGTTGTCAATTCCTTCTTGAGATTCGATCTTAGGGAAGATCAACACGTCTTCCTTGTTCTTTTCCTTGAGTAATTCACGAATGTCCAAGACGTCTTGGGCCTTCCGAACGAAGGAAGCAGCAATGAAGTTGATATCGTGATCCAAACCAAAGCGGATATCACTGGAGTCCTTTTCCGTGATCCCTGGAAGGTTAATGGAAACACCAGGAGCGTTAACCCCTTTCCGTGAACCAAGGACCCCATGGTTCAAAACGTGACATACCAATTCCTTGTTAGCTTCATCCTTTTCGTCAACTAACATGTCGATTAAACCGTCATCAAAGAGGACATGACCGCCGACCTTAACGTCGTCGTAAAGTCCTTCGTAGGTAACGGCAATCTTGTCATGCACACCTTCAAGGCTATCATCCATTGAAATCCGAACCTTGTCGCCAATGTTGTATTCGATCTTACCGTCCTTTTGAACAGTCGTCCGAATTTCTGCCCCCTTGGTGTCGAGCATGATCCCGACCTTCTTACCCGTGATTTCTTCGGCCTTGTGGACATTTTCCAACCGGCCCAAGTGTTCTGGGTGGTCACCATGGGAGAAGTTGAAGCGGAAAACATTTGCCCCCGCCTTAATCAACTTAACAATCGTATCAACATCCGTACTTGCCGGCCCTAAAGTGCTGACAATCTTGGTTTTCTTCATAAGTGATCTCTCTCCTTTGCGTTAAGCATTTTCTGGGGTTGCCCCCTCAATCACACACTGAATATAATAGCACGTTTTAAATGGGGTGTCTTTAATTTTCCGTTAAAAGTCAGTTGTAAGCGTATCCATTCGCGATTCGCTTCATTATTTTTTTAGTGGTAATTTTTGGAATACCACATTGGCACTGCCGATTGCGGCATTGAAAGCCTGGTGCGTTACTTCATCCCCAGCTGCCCCATTGAGTAATTGCCGGGCAGCTTGCGTTTGGACATCGTAAACCACCACCGGATAATTACCCGGATGTTCCTTAATCACCGTTTCAATCCGCTTCAGACCACTTTCCGCCACTTCGGGCAACAGGCGTAAAGCCCAGCGCGCTGAGTCCCTCTGGTTGGTAGGCTTAAAAGTATTAGCCAGTTTCAGCTGGTCAACAATGACTTCTGTTTCATCATTGTGACGGACACATTTCCCGGTCACCGCTACAATTTGGTTTGGTTTTGCTAGTAACTGGTAGAATTTGGCATATTGTTGCGGAAAAATCGTTAAGGTAATTTGCCCACTTTCGTCACTTGCGGTGACAAAGGCCATTTGTCGATGTGCCTTTTTAGTGTGCACCGTCCGGGAACGATTAAACAAAACGACCAAAGTTGTTGGTTGGTCTGGTTGCACGTCATGGATTAATTGGCCACCCAATTGTTGCCGTAAGCTTCGATATTGGCTCGCTGGATGACCAGAAAGATAAACCCCTAAGTATTCATTTTCCTTGGCGAGTCGCTCACCAAGTGGTAACTCAGGGAGTTGATGCATAATGGGTTGTAAGCTTGGTTCAAAAAGATGGAATTTACCCCCTGAAAGTAAGCCAGCTAAACTATCCAAGAGCTCGGCGCGGTTATAGCCAAGGCCATCAAAAGCCCCCACGCAGATCAGTGGAACTAAGTACTTTTCTGTCGCCCATTTTTCTGGTAACCGGCTTAAAAAATCATAGATATCCTTAAAAGGGCCCGCTTGTCGCGCCTTTAAAATGGCAGCGATAAAATCTGACCGCAGCCCGCGAATCGATTGAAAGCCAACAATAATTTTCCCATTTTGCAGACTAAAACCAGCGTGAGAAAGATTAATCCGCGGTCCAACAATCGTGACCCCCCTTTGCTTGGCGTCCGCAAAGTGATCTCGTTTTTTATTAAAGTTCGGTTCAATTTCTAATAAGGCGACAAAAAATTCTGCCGGAAAATGAACTTTTAAGTAGGCCATTTCAAAAGCCATCTTCGAATAAGCAACCGCATGTGAGCGATTAAACCCATATTGGGCAAAGTGTTCAATATAATCGTAAACCTGAATTGCCAGCGCTTTAGCATACCCCTTCTTTTCTGCGCCAGCCAGAAAACGGGTCTTCATTTGCTCCATGGTGGCCTGATTTTTATGGCTCATTGCCCGGCGAAGTAAATCGGCCTGCCCCAAGGTAAAGCCCGCCATGACCGAGGCAACCTGCATAACCTGTTCTTGGTAGACTAAGACACCATAGGTCGTCCCGAGAATTGCTTGGAGGCTAGGATCAGGTAAATGATAACTTTCCGTTCCATGTTTACGGGCAATAAAATGGTCAATATTATTTAGCGGACCGGGCCGATATAAGGCATTTACGGCAACTAAGTCTTCAAAGTTATCTAAACCGAGATTAACCAAGACCCGCCGAATACCCCGGGATTCAAATTGGAAGATGCCGTCCGTATTTCCTTGACTAAATAGCCGTAACGTCGCTGAATCATCCAAGGGAATCTTGGTCAGATCAAAATCTGGCTGCCGTTGATGGATCAATCGTAAGGCTAGGTCCATGATTGTAAGGTTCCGGAGACCTAAAAAGTCCATCTTTAACAGGCCAACTGCTTCAACAGTCTCCTTGGCATATTGGGTAACCATTAACTCGTCATCACCAAAACCACCTTGGAGTGGCACTAAGTCTATTAAGGGGCTGTTGGCTAAAACAATCCCCGCAGCGTGAATTGAGTCGTGGCGTGGGAGGCCTTCTAATTTTTGGGCGGTTTTGACAATCAAATCAACTAAGGGTTGGTCGCTCATTAAGTTGACCAAGGCTTGGGAATCCTTAACTGCTTTGGCGATTGTCAAACGATCTTTGATCTGAATCTGCCCCAAAATCTCATTGAGTTGGTCACTCAAATAGGTTGGCAGTCTAAAAACCCGGGCAACATCTTTCAGAGCTTGTTTAGCGGCTAACGTCCCAAAAGTAATAATTTGGGCAACGCGTTGGTGACCATATCGTTGGTGAATGTATGCCAAAACTGCTTGCCGGTGATTATCCGGAATATCCATGTCAATATCAGGCATTTGCGCCCGTTCGGGATTTAAAAACCGTTCAAAGAGTAAGTGGTATTTGAGCGGATCAACATCCGTTATTTGTAGCGCATAAGCAACCAGTGATCCAGCTGCCGACCCCCGCCCTGGTCCAGTCGTAATCTTTTGCTGGTGAACAAAATGCATCACATCCCACACAATCAAAAAATAATCATCAAAGCCCAGTTTGTGGATCTGCGCTAATTCGTGGGCCAACCGATCTTGATACGGCGCCGTCGTTAAGCCCCGGGCTCGCAAACCCGCTTGGCAAAGTTTTTGTAGATAAGCTTGGCTACTTTCTTCCGTTGGGACCGGAAAGGCTGGCAAAACTGGCGCTTGGAACTTGATCGTTAATTGGCATTCTCGGGCTAACCGCTCAGTGTTTAAAGCTGCTTCTTTTAGGCCGGCGGTTTGATAAGCCCGCATCAGTTCTGCCGCCGAACGTAAAAAGTGGGATCCCTGCCGATTAGCTACCAAGTGCGGATCCTTAATCTCATGACCATTGCCAATGGCACGAAGCACTTGGGTTGAAAAGTAGTCGTCTGGCTTTAAATATTCAACCGGGTCCATTGCTAATAACGGGAGATCATGCTTTTGCGCCCAGTTTTGAATGGCCGTCTGTTGAACCGGATCAAGCTCCAAATTAATCCCAGCATATAGGTCAATGGGATGCTCCTTCGTCAATGCCCGGAGGATTGCTTGGAGGTCTTGATCCTGGTAAGCCAATAAAATGGTGGCGGGTTCCACTGCAATCGGTAAATTCGCCGTCAGTTTTAAAAAAGTTGCCAAAGAAAGGGGATCCGCTTGGGTCATGATTGTCGATGACAAACGACTTAAAGCTTGATATCCCTGACTCCCCTTAGCATAAACAATCGTCATAAAGTTTGCTATCCGAACCTTTAACCCTAAAACTGGGGTTAAATTGGCGGCTTGGGCAGCATGATAAAACTTGACGGCCCCATATAAGACATTTTCGTCCGTTAAGGCAACTGCTGAATAACCCTGGGCTTTCGCAAATTCAACTAGTTTTTCCGGACGAATCATGCTTTTTAATAAGCTATAAGTACTAATCACGTTGACTGGCACCATCTTGGCAAGTTCCTCCTTTCAGCTTACTAATACTGATTGAATTATAACAACCTTTTCGGTAATGATCACCAAAATAATATTTTTTCTCCAAACCGACCACACCGACTTGGAAAAACTGTGTTAGAATTGAAATAGCCACTAAAGGAGTGAAACTTATGAAGACGATCTTTAAGAATCTCATCGTAATCTTCTGGGGTGCAATCCTTGGCATGGTCCTTGGTTACATTGGTAGTCAATTGGAAAGCTTGCAAGCTAACTTCGAACTCTGTGCCATTCTTGGGGCAGTTGTTGCCGTAGTTGCAAGTAACTGTTGGACCTTTATTACCACCCACGCAAACCCGGAACACTAAACGAATTAAAAAAAGCTAGAGCATTTTTTGCTCTAGCTTTTTTTGTAGATTGTACATATTAAACTCACTACTAATGTCGGTTCACTTTGGATTCGTTTTTACCGGTATTTAAGGTCGTCAAATTGCGTATCTTCATTATTTTGGGCAGTTGTTGGGGATTGATAACCGATTGAATCAACCCAAGCTTCGGCTCCTCCGGTAATAACTAATACTTTTTGTTGATGACCGTCAACCATTTCAGTCTTAATCGAATAGTTTTCTCCGGCTCCTGCACCTTGCACCCAGCCATAGGTGTGAACGGCTTGGTCGCCACGAATATTAACTAATTTTCCGGAAATCCAATTTTTCGTGGTATCAATCAACGCCTCATCAGGATTGGTACTATGACTGTTAAACCACGACTCATCCTGTTTATAGACCGTCATGGTTTCATTTTCATCATCATTGGACCAAGATATTTGATGATCAGAAATAACATACTTAGTAATCTTACCATCAAGACTCGTATACCAAGTGCCCTGCAGACTTGTTGGGATCTTAAAAATTCCTAAATTGCCATATTTTCCGGTTGTTGCCGTTGATTTGGCCGGCGAACTTGTTGTTACGCTTGGATTGCCACTCCGCTGATCATTAATGGTGGCTTTGGTTGCCAATTGCTTAGCTACTTTAGCACCACCCTTTTGATTTAAATAAGTAATCATTTGCTCGAGGCTAGCGTGGCCAAGTTGTTTCCCGCCATTCGTCTGAGACGCGTTAGTATAAAGATAGAAATTGTTGTCCTTACCCAAGACATAGATTGTCCCGGCTTGCTTTCCCTTAACTTGATAAACCACCCCTTGACCAGGATCCTGAATGGCGTAGTTTTCCGGATCTTGCAGGTTAATCGTTAGTTGGCCTTGTTTGGCCTGCTTAAGGTTCGTTAGCCAATCACCACCATACTTTTTCGCAGCGTACGTGGTAATGATGGCCCCGCTTGCTTGCGGTGATTTTTTTCCAGCCGTTAATTTTTGATGCTTATCCGTTAAATAACTTGGCTGACTAGTTTGATTACTACTGGTTGTTGCCGACTTTGAGTTTGCCTGGTTTGAGCCACAAGCGGCTAAAAGCAAGGCACAAGCACCAAGCATTAACATCGTTCCTGTTTTTTTCAATTTATTTTCCTCCCAGTCTCTCATCACAAGGAATGACGCCGATATACCCCTAACTCGACGTTCGTTCGTTGCATACTCAAAAAGACATTTGGATCAATGGTTTTAACCATCTTCCGCAAATCAACTAATTGACTCCGTGGCGTTACCACAATGATGACGTCGGTTTCATTCCCCGTATAGGCCCCAATTCCATGTAAAACGGTTGCCCCATGGGTAAAGGTTTTTAGGGCGGGAATTAACTTATCAGCCTGCTTCGTAAAGATGGTCACACTAACATCGGTTTGGGAAACGAAGACCCAATCCATCATCCAATTAGTGAGTAACATCCCAATTAAACTGTAGACAATCCGGCTTGGCCCAAAAGCGATCACCGCCGCCGCCAGGATTAAACCGTTGACCACGTTGGCAAAGAAACCGACATTTTTATGAAACTTCCGTTGGCAATAGGTCACGATAATATCAACCCCACCAGTCGTAAAGCCATTGTTAAAACAAAGGCCAATTCCAACCCCAATTAAGGTTGCCCCAACAATGGTGTTAGTTAAGGGATCACTAACTAACTTCACCACGGGGATGATGGCCAGGGCGATGACGTTAAACAAAACGGCCAAGCCAGAATAAAAGATATAACTTAAGCCAAAGACCCGCCAAGCAAAGATAAAGAGCGGTACGTTAAAGATGAAAACCAACATCCCCAAATTTAGATGGATTCCCATCGTCAACCCAATTGCTTGAACCAATTGCGAAATTCCCAACAAACCAGATGAATACGAATTGGCATGGGTTAAGAAGAAATTAACCCCAATCGCTGAAAGCACCCCGTATAAAAGGGCAAAAAAGATTCGCTTTAACATTCGCCGGCGTTGAATCAGATGGTTCTTTACCATCATCCCACCTTCTTTCCTTTAATGATGTTCGGACTGCAACTTAATGCTTAGCTTTGGCCACCAGGTTCTCATTCATCTTCAACAAAACATCGACCACGCTTTCCATGGTTTGTAAGGAAACGTATTCAAAGCGGGCATGCATGTTTTCACCCCCAGCAAAGAGGTTGGGCGTTGGCAAGCCCATGTAAGAAATCGTTGAGCCATCGGTACCACCCCGCACTGGGTAAATAACTGGTTTGATATCTAAATCTTCCATAGCTTGCTTGGCCAAATCGACCACTGCCATGTGGCCCTTTAAAGCGTCCTTTAGGTTGTAATATTGGTCTTCAAGCTTGATCGTAACCCGTTCTTCACCAAGCTCTTCGTTGACTTCTTTCACCACTGCCCGTAAAGCTTCTTTTCGCGCTTCAAAGAATTGGCGGTCATGATCCCGAATTAAGTACAACATCCGGGCGTGGTCAACTGTCCCATCAAGTTGGTATAGATGGAAGAAGCCTTCCCGACCCGCCGTCTTTTCTGGCCGATCATGATCTGGTAACTTGGCTTGGAGGTCCATGGCAACTTGAATGGCATTCACCATCACACCCTTCGCCGTTGCCGTGTGGACATCCTTTCCTTGGATATTGATTTCAGCGGCCGCTGCGTTGAAAGTTTCGTATTCCAATTCCCCCAGGGGACCGCCATCAACCGTGTAAGCAAAATCAGCACCAAAGGCTTTGACATCGAAAAGACTAGCCCCGGTCCCGGTTTCTTCGTCCGGGGTAAAGCCAATTTTGATGGTCCCGTGTTTTACTGCTGGGTGCTTAGTCAAATAAGCCAGCATGGTCATAATTTCGGCGACCCCGGCCTTATCATCAGCTCCCAGCAAAGTCGTCCCATCCGTGGTAATTAAGGTTTGCCCCACGTAATTCTTTAAGTTTGGAAATTCAGCTGGTGAAAGTTCAAAGCCACTTGACCCAAGTTGGATCGTTTGCCCATCATAATTTTCAATAATTTGGGGGTTGACGTTTTCCGCGTTGAAGTCTGCCGTATCAACATGAGCTAACAACCCCATTACCGGAACTTCATAATCGAGGTTTGATGGTAAGGTCGCCATCACAATGGCACTCTTTTCGTCCATCCGGACATCGTCCAAACCAAGGTCCGTCAATTCCGCCATTAGTTGTTTTAACAAAACCAATTCCTTGGGACTAGTTGGCACCGTGTTACTTTCTGGATCTGACCGGGTTTCAACCTTGGCATAAGCCAGAAAACGAGCTAATAAACCAGCATATTTTTCTTCTGTCATTTTACTTGCCTAACCTTTCATTCGAAAATTAAATGGTTCCGTATTGACCTGACTAACCACCACTGGACAGGTCCAGGCTTTTTCCGTTGCCCAACTTTTAAGAAGCGCCTGCAATTTCAAAGCCGCCACCACTTCAATATGGTGGCCGGGATCAACTAACATTAAGCCGCTTGCTTGCATGTCTTGCGCCACGTGATAGGAAACATCCCCCGTCACATACGCTTGGGCCCCCGCGGCTTTAGCTTGGCGATAAAAATCACCACCGGAGCCACCAAGAATTGCCACTCGCTGAACCGTTTGTGGCGCTGGATCAGGAAGAACATACCGTAAGCCCTTAACGGCAAAATGCTTTTGAACCCAATCCACAAATGATGTCGGACTTAAGGGCTTAGGTAAATCACCAACCCGGCCCATTGCGACCGGTTGCTCACTAACCGGATCCTTCCCGGCTGGGACAAGTCCCGTGAGGTTCGTTAATTCTAATTGGGCAGCTAACCAATCATTCATGCCTCCATTGGCAGTATCCAAATTTGTGTGCGCAGAGTAAACAGTAATCCCATGCCGTAATAATTTTGCATACATTGCGTTTTGGGGCTGACGGAGATCAAGATCCTTGGCTGGGCGGAACATAAGGGGGTGGTGGGAAAAGATAAAGTTAGCCCCGAGCCTAATTGCTTCATCAACAACCGCCGGCCGGACATCCAAAGTTGTTAATACTTTTTTTACTGGTTGGCTTGGATCACCCAATTGAAGACCAACATGGTCCCAATCTTCTGCAATGGACGGAGCGGCAAATTGTTCAAATTGTTGAATAATTTCTAAACCATTGGTCATTTAATCACCTTCTTAATCTGATTTAAGCGGGATTCGAAGCTGGCAATTTTATCAAGCGGGGGCTGTTTGGCAGCTTTCATTTGGGCTAAGGCCTGCGCCTCCCGTTCATACTCCGCCTGCCACTTTGCTTGGAAAACTGGCCCGCCTTGTCCCAACAAGAAGGGGCCAAATCGTAGCTCACGGTCATTGTACCGGAATGGCATGAGGGTGTAATCTGCAACAATCACTTCGTAGATATGACCATCTTCTTCAATAATCTTTTCGGCCATGATTTGGTAATGATGCGCCATCAACCAGGCCCGCACCCGTTCTTCACCAATATTTGGTTGTAAGATCAACCGTTTAACCCCGTGAAGCTGGTGTAATCCCGCCGTTAGGATCTTGGTAATCAGCGCCCCACCCATGCCAGCGATTACTACCGTATCAATTTGGTCAGCTGGTTGGATCGCTGCTAAACCGTCTGCTAACCGTGGAATAATTTGATCTTGTAACTGAAGGCACTCAATTTCATTGATGGCATTTTGTAAAGGGCCAGGGGTTACATCCCCAGCCACCGCAAAATTGATCTTCCCAGCCACGACTAAAGCTGCTGGTAAATAAGCGTGATCCGTTCCAATATCGGCTAAGCGGGCTCCTGTTGGAACAAAATCAGCCACAACTTGTAAGCGTTGCGAAAGTTTTTCTGCATCCATTAAATTAATCCAACCTTCTCTATTAAATTTCTTTTATCTGGTCTAGTATACCAAATTTTCGTAGCGTTCCCCTAACCTTATTTTGGCCAAGCCTTAACGCCCTTAATTAGGCGTTGCAGGCCGTCAGCAACAACCGCCCGCGGATAGGCAACGTTCATCCGCACAAAGTTCTTACCGGCCTCGCCGTACATCGTCCCCGGATTTAAGATCAGACCGCTGGTGCTTTCCAAAAAATCGGTAAAAGCTACCGAATCATGACTCAAAGCTGAAATATCAAGCCAGACAAGGTAGGTGGCGGCTGAAGGAACCACCGCAACTTTCCCGGCTAAGTGTTCTTTGATCGTTTGTTCGACCAATTCGAGGTTACCCTTGAGATAATTTAGGAGTTCGTGATACCATTCTTGACTTTGGGTGTAAGCCGCAATCGAAGCGGGAATCGCCGTTAGGTTAACCCCCGTCAAGCCATCGTTTTGCAGTCCTTGATCAACCACTTCCCGTAAGTAAGCATTCGGGACAAACAAGGTTGCCGCATGAGTAGCAGCAATATTAAAAGTTTTACTTGGTGAAACCGCGATTACAACCGCTTGCAAGAATTGCTCTGGTAAGCTAAAAAATGGGACATAGCCACCTTCATTAAAGGTAAGATCACCATGAATTTCATCCGCAAAAATCGTCACCCCGTATTTTTGCCCTAGTTCAGCTAAGTGTTGTAACTCTTGCTTAGTCCAGATCATGCCACCCGGATTTTGAGGATTGCACAAAATCATCATCGTCGTTAAGGGCTGGGCAAACTTGGCTTCTAAGTCTTCCCAATCAATGTGGTAAGTGTGTTGCTTAGGATCGTATACTAAGTCGCTTGAAAGAACTTGGCGACCATTACTTTGAATTGTCGTGAAAAACATGTTATAAACCGGGGCTTGAATTAAGATCTGATCGCCGGGATTAGTCAACCGTCGCAGAACCGAGGCTAAGGCTGGCACCACGCCACTAACAAATAACATCCATTCCCGTTTTGGCCGAGCATGGTGTTCAGTCGCATACCAATCGCCAACGGCCTGATAATATGCTTCCGGGATTATCTCATAGCCGTAAATCCCAGTTTTAACCTTCTTTGCCAAGGCATTCGTAATTGCCGGTGCAGTTTGAAAATCCATATCCGCGATTGACATGGGAAGCTTGTTTTCACCAACCGCCCACTTGAAGGAATTAGTTTGCCGTCGATTGAATTGTTGATCAAAGTTCACTTTCGTCGCTTCCTTTCTAAAACCCACTAACTATCCCTAGTTTAACAGATTTAAGTTTAAGAAACTGGTCTTTGCAAATTTAAATTAAAACCGCCAGCAAATCACTTACTTTTGATCAGTATTTTCGGTATAATGAGGCTACTTAAATTGTTTCAAGATGAAAGGAGCTTTTTTTATGGCTGAAGAATTACCAAGTTATCAATCCGAACTAATTTCAATCAACCACTTAGCCGAAGACTACTATGAACTTAAAATCAAGGTGCCCACTGGTTTTACCTGGCAAGCCGGTCAGTACATGCGGCTTGGGTTACCAACCAAAAAGGTAACCGATAAGAAACAAGTCCGGGCGCTATCCATGGCCGCCCCAGAAAGGGACGGGGTTATTTTACTAGGAACCCGCACCCGGCAAGAAATGAGTAGCTTTAAGGCCAACTTAATCACGCTGGTTCCCGGAGAAGCAGTAACCGTACTTGGTCCCCTCGGTAACTTCACCCTCCCAAAACTTGATCATCCCTTGGTAATGTTCGCAAGCGGGGTCGGGATTACCCCCATTCGGGCCCTCATTAAACAAGCCTTACATGATAAGCGTGACCAGGTTATTGACCTAGTCTTTGTTGCCAATGATTACCACCTTTATCAAGCCGACTTTGAAGCTTGGGCCCAGACCTATCCAAACCTTCAGCTCCATCTGGTTAACCACCGCGCAGAAGCCCAAGCTGAACTTTTAAAACTCACCCAAAAACTTGGTAATGAAGCTGACTACTACATTTCCGGAGCATCCAAAGTGGTTGACGCAACTGAAGAATTCTTAACGACAGAAGGTAAGATTGCCACTGACCACGTTAAGCGGGATGTCCTTTACGGGTACTAAAAGGCACATAAAGAGGACGGAAAAAGGTCTCACCATTAAACAGTTAGAAAGCACAATAGAGGGTGGGAAGAAACTCAAGTTTCTTCCCACCCTCTTTGTCATCTCCGAATGTTACTCAGTAACTAAGGTCAAAAAGCACGGCCTTAGTAGATAAGTGCGAACGAAAGGTCGATTCTATGAATCAACCTTCGTCCTTCTTATCCCAACCAGGCCGTCAAGGAGCTTTTTTCCCAACCTCTTCTCTTGTATCTCCGATCCGAATGTTATTCATAAATTATGGTCTAAGCAGTAGCCAAGTGGATGCGCCACTCTTTTGCTTAAATCAGGCCCCGCTTTACCAATTCTTCAGCGTTTTGAACGGTATTAAGCGCAGCCCCCTTCAAGAGGTTGTCAGCGACAATCCACATGTTGAAAGCTCCCTTGTTTTCATAGTCTGGCCGTAAACGCCCAACAAAGGTGTCCCCCTTGCCTACCGCGTTAATTGGTTGGGGGTAAATTTGGTGCTGAATGTCATCTTGAACCACTACCCCAGGTGCTTGTGCTAAAAGTTCGCGAATTTGTTCAACCGTGGCACTCTTATCTTCAACTTCAAAGTATACCGATTCCCCGTGGCTAATTGGAACTGGGACCCGGACACAGGTAGCAGTGACCTTAATTTCTGGTGAGTTCATATCCCCAACCATAATCTTCTTGGTTTCATGGATCATTTTCCATTCTTCATGGGAGTAACCACTATCTTCTAAGACATCAATTTGGGGAAGAAGGTTAAAGGCTAATGGGTAATGCTTCTTGTCCCCCTTAGTTGGGAGAATGTTAGCTTGCATTTCCTTACCGTCAAGATAATCCTGTGCTTGTTGGTAAAATTCGTTCAAAGCACTTTGTCCCGCCCCAGATGCAGCTTGGTAAGTTGACACAATTATTTGCTTTAAACCAAAAGCCTGCCGGATTGGTTCTAGTGCGACCACCATTTGAATCGTGGAACAGTTTGGATTAGCAACAATCCCGTGATGTTGGGCCAACGTCTCCGGATTAACTTCTGGTACGACCAGCGGAACATCTGGTTCCATCCGATAAGCACTGGTGTTGTCCACACAGACAGCCCCGCGCTTAACGGCTTCTGGTAAAAATTTCTTGGAAGTTGAGCCCCCTGCAGAACTCAAGACCAAATCAACCCCTTCAAAAGAGTCCGGCGTGGTTTCTTCAACCGTCAAAGTTTGGTCCCGGAACTTCAATTGAGTCCCAGCTGAACGAGCGGATGCTAACAGCTTAACTTCCTTCACTGGAATTGATGAAGCGGCTAATTGTTCAATCATCCGATGACCAACGGCCCCAGTTGCTCCTAAAATTGCTACGACATATTCCTTAGCCATATTAGTTTCCTCCTCAAATTTCAACTATCAAGTTTAATTAGTTATTTTGCTTAGCCATAAAAGCCGTAATTCGCTTCATTGCTTCTTGGATATCTTCTTCTGGTGCTGCATATGAAAGCCGAACATAGCCTTCTCCACCAGGGCCAAAGACGCTCCCCGGAATTACCCCAACCTTTGCTTCTTTAGCAATTGCCCGGGCAAAGGCAAAATCATCATCCCCAAATTGAGCAGGAATCTTAGCAAACATATAGAAAGCGCCTTCCGGTGTCGCCATTTCAAATCCAAGCGCCCGAAGTGCTTGGGCCATCAAGTTCCGCCGGTGTTCGTATTCTTGACGGAAAGCAATCGGGTCAGCTTGCCCATTTTGAATGGCTTCCAAAGCGGCCGCTTGGGCCGTATCGTTGATACAAGTGATCAAGAACGAATGCATCTTGGTAATTTGTTGAACCAATGCTTTTGGTCCCGCCAAGTAACCAAGGCGCCAGCCGGTCATGGCATGCGACTTTGATAATCCTGAAATCAAAATCGTTTGTTCCGGTAACTCTTCAATCATCGAGTAATGACGGTGATCATAAGTTAAGTCCCCGTATATTTCATCGGAAATTACCAAAAGATGGTGGCGCTTAATTACCGTTGCTAAAGCTTGTAATTCTGCTTGACCGTACGTCCGCCCCGTTGGGTTGACCGGGAAGTTCAATAAAATTGCCTTAACTGATGGGTTAGCTTCGATTGCCTTTTCTAGGCGCTCAGGAGTTAACACAAAATTATCATCCTTGGTATTTACTTCGACTGGAATGGCACCGTTATACGTCACAATTGGATTATATAAGGCATACCCAGGAGTGGGGATAATCACCTTATCACCAGGATTGAGTAAACTAAAGATCGTCGCCGTAAGGGCTTCAGTTGCCCCATTAGTAACCACCACTTCACCATCACCTTGGTATTCAACCCCAAAGCGATTTTTTAATTGATTGGCAATTGCTTGCCGTAGTGGTAACTTTCCCGCAGCCGTAGAGTAGTGAGAATCATTTGCTTCGATACTCTTGATAGCCGCTTGCTTAATGTGTTCTGGAACATCAAAACCGGGTTCTCCAAGGGTTAATTTCACTAACCCCGGAATTGATGAAATCTCCTGATCAAAAGCGCGAATCATCGCAGGGGGAGTTTGTTGTAAGGTCTTGTTTCCCATTCCTTGTAAGGCACTTGCTAATTGTGGCATAGACACCGTTCCTCTCTTATAAAATCTCTTCTAATCCAAAGACTAAGCTAGTTAATTGATTGGCTTTTTGTAAGGCAACTTTGACCCCACTCATAAAGGAAGCGCGGTCAAAGGAGTCTTGTCGAATCGTCAGTGCTTCCCCGGGACCCCCAAACAAAACTTGTTCGTGGGCAATGTAACCGGGAAGCCGGACTGCATGGACGGCTACTCCGTCAACATTAGCCCCCAAAGCACCCGAAACGGATTCTTCGCTCACCGTCGGTTGGGGCGCGCTCTGGCGACCAGCCGCAATCATTTGGGCCGTCGTCAAAGCCGTTCCAGATGGCGCATCTTTCTTGTCACCGTGGTGCATTTCAATCACATCAGCATCCGGGAAGTAAGCCGCTGCTTCCTTTGCAAACTTCATTAAGAGCACCGCACTCATCCCAAAGTTGGGGGCAATCAATCCACCTTGCCCATTTTCTTCAGCCAAGGCTTGGAGTTCAGCTACATCAGCTGAAGTTAATCCGGTCGTCCCGACAATTGGGGTAAAGCCATGCTGAAGGGCAAAAGTAACGTTTGCTTTGACTGCACT
The DNA here is from genome assembly GCF_013487845.1 of Lactobacillus sp. 3B(2020). Lineage (NCBI taxonomy): Bacteria > Bacillati > Bacillota > Bacilli > Lactobacillales > Lactobacillaceae > Lactobacillus > Lactobacillus sp. 3B(2020). Next base: position 1,237,530 of record NZ_CP047410.1, read on the forward strand.
TGGTACCGTGAAGTCCAACCAAATCTCAGCAACCCCCGGTTCAATTTCAGCCAATGAATGATAAATTTGGGCCGTCGCAGGCATCTTCGTATCCGCATCGTGGGGCGCAAGCCCAGCCGTAATTTCAAACCCTGGCAGGTTGTTAACCAAATCGGTTGCGTAGCGGCCCATTGCTCCGGTATAACCAGCAATTAAAACCTTAGGCATTAAGGTCACCTCCTAAATCAAGGGGTAAGGCACCTTCTAAGGCGTGTGCTTCCAGGCCAAGAGCCGTTGCTAACTGAGATTTTTCTTCAGTATTCAAGGTGACGATTGGTAAACGGCAACCACCAACTTCAAAGCCTTGCGCGTTTAAAACCGCCTTAACTGGGGATGGCGATGGGAACATGAAAAGGGCCGCCATCTTTGGGGTTAACCACCGTTGTAAGCGCCCAGCCGTTGCAACATCGCCCCGGTCTAAAGCATCGTACATTGTCCGCATTTGTGTAGGATAAACGTGACCAGCAACCGAAATCACCCCAGCACCACCAATTACCTTGGTAAAGAGGGCTTGGGCATCTTCCCCGGAGAAGACCGCAAAATCATCTGGGGTTTGGTCAATTAACGCTTGCATTTCGGTTAAGCTGGCACACTGCTTTACTGCCACAATGTTTTCGTGATGAGAAAGTTCTACCAAGGTTGAAACTTCCATCTTGACTCCCGTCCGTCCTGGGATATTGTAGATCATTACCGGGATGTTGACTTCATCAGCAACCTTGGTAAAGTGAGCGATCATCCCCCGTTGGTTTGGCTTGTTGTAAGGAGGCACGACGACCAGGGCGACATCAATTCCATCAATTTCGGCAACTTCGTTTGTAAAAGCAATGGTTTCTGCGGTATTGTTGCTTCCCGTCCCGGCAATCACCGGTACCCGGCCATGAACATAAGCGCCAAAGTGCTTATAGAGAGCTAACTTTTCATCATGGCTCAAAGTTGGGGTTTCCCCAGTCGTTCCTCCAATCACAAACCCATTGGCTCCCTTTTCAAGGAGATGATCCGTTAAGCGATCCAAGGCTGGATAGTTAATTTGGTTATTCTCATCAAACGGGGTAATAATAGCAACCATAAAATCTGCAGCTTGTAAATTCATAAGCTTATCTCCTTTATTTTTCATTCATCCGCGCTGTTAAAAAACCAGTAATTGCCGTGACTCCTCGCTGAATAGACGCTTCCTTCGGTGTTAAGGTTGCCGAATGTAACTGCGCGTCATCTTCAACCCCCAGCCAAAACATCGTTCCCGGGAACTTGGCTAAGAGATAACCAAAGTCTTCCCCAGTCATTGCTGGCTTAGTTTCAATAAAATTAACTCCAGGCGCCGTTTGCATATAATTAATAAAACGTTTAGTTAGTGCCGGATTATTTTCAACCGGCCAGTAACCACCCTGGTTTAGTTCGAGCTTAACTTTAACGCCAAAGCTAACTTCAAGGCCTTGACAAAGGGCGCGCAGACGATCGTCAATCTTGAGGATCATTTCCTGGGTCAAACCCCGGATGGTACCTTCAAGGCGAGCATGGCCAGCGATAACGTTTCGAATCGTACCGGCTTCGACTTTTCCGATTGTAACCACGCCACTTTGAATCGGATCGATATTCCGAGAAACAATGGTTTGAATCTGCGTAACCAAGGTGGCCATTGCAACGACGGCATCGTTAGCGTCTTGCGGAAAGGCAGCGTGCCCGCCTTGACCTTCAATATCAATATTTAATTCTGTGGTTCCGGCAAATAAGGTTCCCATCCGACAACCGATAGCTCCAGCTGGTAGATCCGGATTATCGTGGAGCCCGTAAAATTCATCCGGTCGCCATTGGCCGTTAAAAATCCCCCGTTCGTAAGCTAGTTTCCCGCCATTTTCACTTTCTTCCGCTGGTTGAAAGAAGAAGAGCAAATTATCCTTGGGTTGGTGGCTGGCAAAGTAACTCAAGACACCTAAGGCAACGGTCATGTGGATATCATGGCCACAAGCGTGCATTACGCCAGGATGTTGCGAGGTAAAGGGTAAACCAGTTGCTTCAGTAACGGGCAAGGCATCAATATCAGTTCGATAACCAATCGTTCGTTGCGGGGCCGTTCCCTTAATCAATACCAGAAGCGCCGTTGGTAACTCAGCTGGCGTTTGAACTTCCATATAATCGGTCTGAAGTTGCGCAATCATTTTAAGCAAGTAAGCATGGGTTTCATGTTCTTTTAGGGCCAGTTCTGGAATTTGATGGAGGTGGCGGCGGATTTGAATTAATTCATTTTCACTTAGCATAATTACAACTTCCGTAAATCAGCTTCAAGGCCCGTCTTGCTAGTCGTTTGATCATCAACATCCTTGATGATCCGAGCTGGCACCCCAGCAACCACCTTACCAGCTGGAACATCTTCAACGACGACCGCTCCAGCCGCAACAACAGCGCCCTTGCCAATGTGAACTCCTTCAATTACCACGGCATTGGCCCCGATCAAGACATCATCATCAACCCGGACTGGTTGAGCACTCGCTGGTTCGACCACCCCAGCCAGGACAGTTCCGGCACCGATGTGGCAGTTTTTACCAACGATCGCCCGGCCACCAAGGATGGCTCCCATATCAATCATTGAACCTTCACCAACTTCAGCCCCAATATTAATGGTTGCGCCCATCATTACCACGGCATTATCGCCAATTACAACCTGGTCGCGAATGATTGCCCCCGGTTCGATCCGTGCATTAATTTCCTTCATATCCAACAATGGAACGGCTGAATTCCGCGCGTTATTTTCAATCCGGACACTAGTGAAGTCCGCTTTGTGCGAAGCCAAGAAGGGCTTAACAACTTTCCAGTCGCCGAAGAGCACCCCCGTTGTCGTTTCAATAAAGGGATCAGTACTTGCTGGAAATTCGACTTGGTCTAAATGCGGTCCCTTCAAGTAAACCTTAACCGGGGTTTTCTTTTCTGCAGTTGCGATGTAGTTAATGATTGATTGGGCATCAAGAGTTGCCATTTGTGTACCTCCATATAATAAGTAGAAATTTTCTTTTAAGCGTTTGGATAATCCTGATCATTTTGCACTAACTCGGCATAAGACTCGCGCTTTACAACAAGGTAACTTTTACCGTTTTCAACAAAGACGACTGCCGGGCGAGGATTCCGATTATAATTAGAAGCCATTGAGTAGCCGTAAGCGCCGGTAGCAAGCATCGCGAGGACGTCTCCTGGTTGGGTAGCCGGGAGCGGTTGCCCTTGGCTAAGAATATCACCAGATTCACAATACTTACCAGCAATCCGTACCGTTTCGACTGCTTTGGCCTTTGGATCCCGGGCCAAAATCGTTTCGTATTCTGCTTGGTAAAGAGCTGGCCGAATATTATCACCCATCCCCCCGTCAACGGAAACGAACGGCTTGAAACCTGGAATATCTTTTCGACTGCCAACGGTATAGAGGTTGTAGCCAGCAGGTCCCACTAAAGACCGTCCCGGTTCAATCCAGATGGCTGGCATTGGTAAATCAGCTTCTCCTGTGGCTGTTTTAATTTCATCAACGATCGTCTTAACAAAAGCTTCTGGTGCTTGAGGATGGTCAGCACTGACGTAGCGAATACCGAAACCGCCGCCGACATTGATAATTGCTGGGACATAAGCAAACTCAGTTTGGAAATGCTTAGCCACCGCAACTAACTTCTTAGCGACGCCGGCAAAGCCTTGCACATCAAAGATTTGCGAACCAATGTGGGCATGAATCCCGCGAACATCAAAGTGGTCATCGGCTAGGACGAGCTGCAGGGCACGATCAGCTTGTCCCGAAGCGAGGTCAAAGCCAAACTTGGAATCAACTTGTCCGGTTTGGATATACTCATTCGTATGAGCAGTAATACCTGGGGTTAACCGTAACATTACCGCTTGCTTTCGATTTCGTTTGGCAAGCAGTTCCTTTAACAGATCAATTTCGTGGAAGTTATCAATTACGATCATGCCGACCCCAGCATCAAGGGCTTCGCTTAATTCCTGTTTAGACTTATTATTCCCATGATAGCTAACCTTAGCCATTGGAAAGCCAGCACTTTTAGCTGTGTATAATTCACCGCCCGAAACAACATCGGCGTGGGCCCCTTCAGCTTTCATCACTTGGTAGATCGCTTTAATGGCCAAGGCCTTACTAGCAAATGAAACGGCGTAATCAACTCCGGCGGCTTCAAAAACTTGTTGGAAACGGTGAATCTGATCACGAATCTTAGTTACATCATAAGCAACTAACGGGGTTTGATACTGGTTAGCGAGCTCCAGACTATCAACGCCACCAATCATTAAGTGACCAGCATCGTTAACTTCCAATGGTTGACTTGTTTGTTGCATTCCTATCCTCCAATTCTGCCAGCAAAATAAAAAGCTCCGCGGTGGCGATGCACTGGGAGCTTACTAAGTCAATATCCTTAATAAAGTCGATAGCGCACCGCCGGCTCCTTTTGTCCGGCGACAGTCCGACATATCTTCTATGTCGACCCAGCTAATCACCTAGCCGTATCAGTGATCACTTCGGCAACCTCCCCTTTCACAATTTTTCATTGTTTTCGGCAAACTCGGAACTGCTACTCTTGTCAGTTGCGCCTCTTCGATTTAATGGTAGTTTATAATTATTTGTTGCTGACGTCAAGGGGTTTTTAATTTAACTTTAATTTTTTGTCAAAATCTACATATAAGTTCAAATTTTGAGCCCTTTAGTTCAACGTTTTACTAAAAAGTTATGACTTGCACTGCTTGAAATCAGTGTTAGAATTCTATTAAAATATTTTCGGAAATTGCTAAAGGAGTGCATAAATATGAAAGTCATTAAATTTGGGGGCAGTTCGCTTGCTAACGGAGCGGCCTTTGCGCAAGCAATCAGAATTATTCAGGCCGATCAAGACCGCAAGGTGATTGTGACTTCCGCACCCGGAAAAAGGGAATCGACTGATACAAAGGTCACTGACCTCTTGATTAAGTATGCGAATGAAGTTTTACAAGGGCAAGCTTATCAAGCCACGGTCACCCAAATTTTTGAGCGCTACCAGGCAATTGGGGATTACTTTAACTTACCAGCGGAAGCCTTGGCCCCCATTCACAAAGCCTTAGTAAATTTGCCAAATGGCAATTACCCCGCTGATTCATACTTAATGGCGACCTTTAAAGCGCATGGCGAACGATTAAATGCCCGGTTATTAGCCGCTATTTTAAATCACTTGGGCATCAAAGCCCGGTTTGCTGATCCGCAAGCTATCGGGATCATGGTTACGGGAACCCCGAACAATGCGGTGGTGGCGCCGGAAACCTACTACCGACTCCAAGACTTTAAGGTTGCTGATGATGAACGGGTAGTGGTTCCAGGCTTTTTTGGCTTTACGATGGCGGGCTACATTGCAACTTTTTCCCGGGGTGGGTCTGACATTACCGGAGCGATCCTTGCTCGTGGTCTGGGAGCTGAGAAATACGAAAACTTTACCGATGTTGACTCAATTTATGCGGTCGACCCAAAGTTAGTTGAACATCCAACCCCCATTAAGAAAATGACTTATCGCGAAATGCGGGAACTTTCTTATGCTGGTTTCTCAGTTTTCCATGATGAAGCTCTCTTACCGGTGATTGCGGCGGGAATTCCCATCAACGTTAAGAATACTTGGGCCCCAGAAAAACCGGGAACGCTGATCGTTCCGGATCACAATTTTCAGCCAAGCTCTCCCGTAACCGGGATTGCCGCGGGAAAGCACTTTGCTGCCCTTTACCTGCATAAATATCTCCTTAATAAGGAAGCCGGCTTCACCTTACAAATCTTAACGATTCTCCAAGAACATGACGTTTCTTATGAGCATATGCCATCCGGGATTGATGATATTACCATTGTCTTTGATAAGCATAAGTTAACGCCAGAAATCATTGACGAAATTTGCGATGAAATTCAAGCAACGGTTAATCCCGACCGTTTGGAATGGATTAATGACTTTGCCTTAATCACGGTCGTTGGCGAGGGAATGGCCACCTCCCCAACTGTGCCAGCGGAAATTCTTGGTATCCTAGCTAAAGAACACATTGCGATCCAAATGATTAACCAAGGGGCTTCCAAGATTGCCACCATGATTGGGGTCGACCCTACCGATACTAACCAGGCCATCAAGGCAATTAACCACCACTTCTTTAATTAAAGCGAGGAAAAACATGACAAAATTACTTAAAGTCCACGGTTCATTTAACCACTTTTTTATCTTAGATCAAACTGAACTTGACCAACCTTTGACCGATGCTGAATTAGTTACCTTAGGACAAAAGCTTTGTGCCCCGGCTAACGGGATTTTAAACGGGGCTGACGGGGTCCTTGTGGTTAATAAGTCTGATCACGATGATGTCCTTGGCCAAATGCGGGTAATCAACGCTGACGGGAGTGAAGCTTCCATGTGTGGCAACGGCTTGCGGACCGTTGCTCGCTACTTAAGTGAAAAAACTGGCCAAACCGAGTTTAAGGTTGAAACCAAGCAAGCCGACCTCACGGTTAAAAAGCAAGCCGATTTTGCTACCGGTGTGCCTGCCTTTGCCGTTGAAATTTCGCCCGTCCGTTTTAATGCCGCGGCCTTACCATTTGAAAAGCTTGGGCGTGACCGTATCATTGATGATTACCTTCCAGAGCTTGCGCCGGGAGTGAAATTTACCAGTTTAGCAGTCCCTAATCCCCACTTAATTGCCTTTGGGGATGAAGATCTATTGGTTGGTCCAATGATGAAGGAACTTGGGGAATATCTTAACGGGAAAAATCCATACTTTACTGATGGGGTTAACCTCAACTTCGCTAAGATTCTGGGACCAAATGAGCTCTTTGTCCGGACCTTTGAACGAGGAGTTGGGTTTACTAACGCCTGTGGGACGGGGATGTCCGCAACAAGTTTGGCCTTTGCCTTAACCCATCCGGATTTAGGCCACTTTGAAACCCCAATTAAGGTTTATAATCCTGGTGGCATGGTACAAACGGTCCTGCACTTTACCAACCATCGTTACTTCATTGAATTAATTGGAAATGCCACGGTTACCCATACCCTTACCGTTGATGAAACCCACTTACACCAAGCCGACTTCACTGCCGATGATTTTGACATCACGATGACTAGTGAAGATGAAGCTTACCATCAATTCGTCACCAGCTTACCCAAGCCAGTAACAGTAAACGTAAAAGATTAGCTAATTTGTCAAACCAATAGCTGTAGAAGACTGCGAAAAAACGAAAAGACCACTAACTTAAAGGTTACAACAGGGCCAAGAGGACATCGCCTTCATGATTATCGGCATTATCCTCCAGGGCCTTGCAGAGGTTCACAAACGACAGAAAAACCTGTCTAACTCACCCACCTTAACCTTTATTAGTGGCCCTTTTTTATTATTTAGTTGATCACACCAGTATAATCGCCGAATAGCCACTGCCTTCCTTGCTATCCGATTCGGTCTGGTATGGTTTCAAAAACGAAATCGTTTTATTCAAAGCACAGGCGCTTAATCGCTTCTGCATAGATATCCATTGTCTTATACATGCTAGCAAGCGGCCATTGTTCGTTCGCTTGGTGCATAAAGTCTGGTACATCTGGCAACATGGCCCCAAAGGCCACACAATTATGCATGGTTCGGGCAAAGGTTGCCCCACCAGAAATCGTTGGTTCAGCAGTTTGATCACCGGTCTTTTCCCGGTAAACGGCCATTAAGGTCTTTACCAAAGCACTATCCTTTGGCACAAACAATGGCGCTAAGTAGTCGTAATCTTCATAATGAAGATCAAATTTCTTAACCCGCGCATCAAGTTGCTTGATAATTTGTTCTTTGGAAATTGTTGCTGGTAAGCGTAAGTCAATTTGGAGCCGCGTTTCTTTTTCATTCACATTAAAGGTTGAAATATTAAAGGTTAATTGCCCCGATTCATCTTCAATCTTCCCTAAAACATTCTCCCCCGTTGCATCTTCTTTGAAGAGCTCACCAATAAACTTCAAGGGTTTGAAATCAAAAACATCGTTCATTGCAATTAATAAACGCAAAACTGCATTGGTTCCTTGAGGAGCATTCATAGCGTGGACTGACTTTCCCAAGACTGCAACCTTGCTGTCAGTTGCTTCAAATTCAAAGTTGTGCTTTTTAAGCGCCGCAACAACGGCAGCTAACTTTGGCCCCGCGTATTCGGCCTTTGCCGGAACCGCATTAAAAGCATTATCCATCTTTAAGCTAAATTGGTCGGTCCCTGGTCCAACCAAATAAGCCTGAAGGAGGCCTTTTTCAGCATAGATCAATGGGAATTCCGCATCAGGCGCAATCCCAGCATCAATTGGAGATTCTTTTTCGTTATACTTGGCAATTCCGCGCCAAAGAATTTCTTCGTCGGTCCCAAAAATGAAACGAATCTTTTGCTTCAAGTGATAACCGGCATCTAGCAAAGCCTTAACGGCATACAAAGCCGCAATCGTTGGTCCCTTATCATCTTGGGCGCCCCGACCAATGAGCTTGCCATCCTTAACTATTGGTTGAAAAGGATCGGTATCCCAAGCCGTTAAATCTCCTGCGGGGACGGTATCTAGGTGACCGATAATCCCGAAGGTTGGCCCAGTTTCTCCGATTTCGGCATAACCATAGTAGCCAGCTGGATCAGTATAAGTCCGAAAACCTAATTGATCACATAAAGCCATCATCTGATCTAAGGCTTGCCGAATACCTGGTCCAAATGGAGCGCCAGACTCAGCTGGTTGGTTATATGACGGTTGGGCAATTAAGGCCTTCAGGGCTTCAACTGCTGCTATTTTAATCTGATCAGTAATCACTGTTTTTTCAGTCATTTAAGTCGCTCCCTTTATAAAATCGCTGAGATTCCTAAAAATAGACAGATGGCAATAAACAAGTACAACATTAATTTAGCAATCCACTTCCACCAAGTACTAATGTTGATATGCGCCACTGCCATCGCTCCCATCACAACCCCGGAAGTTGGGGTGATCAGATTAACCCAACCGGAGCCAGCTTGGTAAGCCGTAATGACCAGGTCGCTTGAAACGTGAGCAAAGTGTCCCATTGGCCCAATAATCCCCATCGTTGCAGCTGCAAGTCCGGAGGTTGATGGAATCAAGAAGGACATCAAGATATAGAAGACGAAAGTTAAACAGATAAAGATACTTTGTGATAAATGAGCTAGGCCTAATTCACCCCAGTGGAGAATCGTCCCGGAAATTAAACCATTATTCATAATGACTTGAATTCCCCGGGCAACGGCAACAATGATGGCCACGCTCAAGAAGTCCCCCATTCCACTCATGAAGGCTTCGATGTAGTCACTTTCCTTCATGTGGTAGACAAACATAATAATCACAGACATGAGGAAGAATAACATTGTAATTTCATTGAAGTACCACGTTCCAAGCGCTACCGCGTCTTTCCCGAAAACCGTCCCTAAAACTGGCGTCGTAGTGATCCATGTATTTAAGTGATCAAAGAAGGTAAAATGTTGGTTTAAACTTGACCATGGCACTAAGCCGAGGATCATAATCACAAAGGTTAAGCCAAAGAGCCACAGAACCGCTTTTTGCCGACCCGTAATTGTTGCTTCATCCTCGGTCCGTTCTGGAATTGCAAACCGTTGCAAGTCTTCTTTGCGTTGATGATAAACAAAAGACTTGGTGGGGTCCTTTTCAATCTTTGAAGCATAGTGGTAAACGTAAGCGATACTAATTCCAACAACAATCAATCAGAGAAGCATCCGGGAAAGCAAGCCATTCCCCGGAGAAATGTTTAGAGTCTGCGAAGCAACCCCAGTTGCAAAGGGATTAACCGTTGAGGCTAAACACCCAACTTGCGAACCAATCAAAGCAATGGCAACGGCAACAATTGAATCAAAGCCAACCCCGATCATCACTGGAATTAAGAGCGGGTAAAAAGCAATCGTTTCTTCCGCCATCCCGTAGGTTGAACCCCCTAGGGCAAAGAGCATCATCAAGATTGGAATTAATTGCTTTTCCTTTCCCTTGTATTTACGGACAATTGAACTAATCCCTTCATCAAGGGCGCGGGTTTTATTTACCACTCCTAAAAAGCCACCAATAACCAAAATAAAAAGCGATACCGAAATTGCCCCGTCAGTCTTATCATCGCCGACCATCCCAATCACCGGCGCCATGAAAACATCCCATAACCCTTGCGGATTAGACTTTACGGTTCGATAAGTATGGGCAATAATATTTCCCCCACTATCGGTTGAATATTTTCCAGCTGGAATAATCCAGGACAAAATTGCGACAATTACAATAATAATGAATAAAATCGTAAAGGCTGACGGCATTTTAAACTTATGCTTTTTAACAGTCTTTTCCATCCCAATCCACTCCTTTGTTAAATAATTTACATATTAATTATAATTCTTAATGAAAGCACTTTCAATAAATTGGCGATAGTAATGGAACAGACTAAAAAAAGCGACGGAACATTTTTGTGTTCACGTCGCTTTTTAAAACTATTAAAGCACTAATAAGAAAGTTGTTCATGAGGGAAAGCATCCTTAACTAATTCGCCAAGCAACTTAATTGCTGCTTGTTGACTAATCGTGGCCATTTCATCGTTAACCCGAGTTAGATAAGCTGGGATATCCGCTTGAATGCTTGCCTGTCGATCTGCTTGTAATTGTAGATGGCGACACTTAGCAACGACCGTTTGTTCAAAGGCCTCAACTTTTCCAGCGACCGCCTGATAACGCCGATCGCCAAGGGCAGCTAAGGTATTGGTTAACCAGTACATGTTAGTCGGATCAAATTGCTGGCTCGTTTTTTCGTACGGCGCTGGGGTGGTCAAAACGTTCGCATAAAATGGTACTACCGCATTAAAAGTATTTGGTCCAAAGGCCAGCCAGTGAATCGCGGCCAAGCTTGCTGGAACCTGCGAACGAATTTCAAGGATGTGTAATTCTAAGTTCCGGTTCAAGGCAATTGGCCGGAATTGCTTACCAGAAGTACCGTCATACGGATCGTAGACCGTATTTTGATAATGCGAACTCAAGGCTTGTTTAATCTCTTCAACGGCAATCAAATGGTCAGGATGGCAACAGAAAGGTTGATCCATTGAAGTGGGGTCAGTCATTGGTGCTCCACCAAAAAGTTTTTGGACATACCAAGTCCGGGGATTGTTATACCGTGCATCCTGCATGGTCGTGCTTCCAAAAATATGACGAAGATTATAACCATTTTGGTCAGGATTAAGGTGATACTTTTCAATTAAGGCTGGTAAATCTGGACTGGCCATCGTATCGACCGAATTAAAATCAAACGCGGTGATGTTAAACCGGTTTGGCGCAATCACGTAACAATCATCCGGAATGCGAATTGCTGCCCAGTGGAGACCACCAATCGTTTCAACGTACCATACTTCATTTTGATCACTAAAGGCAATCCCATTTGATTCATAGGTTCCGGCCGTAGCTAATAATTTGCCTAATCGTTGTACCCCTTCCCGGGCACTATGAATGTAAGGGAGAATTAAGGTCACAAAATCCTCTTCTCCAATCCCGCTTTCTTCGTTGTAGGGATCAATTCCTAGGATTCGAGAATTAGTGGTACTGGTTTCAGTCGCCGTCATCGCTACATTAGCTTCATTAATTCCAGCAGCCCCAAAGATTCCATAAGAGGGATCCGCATCGGGGTCTGAAGTATAGCGAAGGGAGTTATCCGGTAAGGTACACTTAAAACTGGTCGTCTTCGAAGCGTATTTGCGCGGCTATTGGTCTGGGGTTACTAAAACAAACCGTTGCGGATTTAAAGCTTGGCCATAGTCTTCTTGGCGGGCAATTATCGTGGACCCATTCAAACTAGCTTTTTTCCCAACTAAAATCGTAGTACATGGCATTAGTAGTTCCTCCTCATCATCACGTTAATTATATCACAAACTAATTTTAATAATTAATTAACTTGTGAAGCTTAATGATTTAAGTAATTAATAACTGTTTGACTAAACAGCAGCGGATTTTCCAGATGAACACAGTGACCACCTGAAAGCTCCTGATGCTGTAATTGAGGGGCAACTGTTTGCATTGCCATCGCAATTCGCTGGAATTTATTATCAGTATTCCCAGTAATCAACAGGCCCGGACAAATTTGGCTCAACTGGGGCCAATAATTAGTTTGCTGACCCGTTCCCATCATCATTAAACTCATTGCTAATCCATACGGGACTTGGCTTAGGCGTTCTTGCCGCACCCGGTCCTGAACTATAGCTGGCAGTTTTCGTTGCGTCGCAAATAAGGGTAAGTTCTCCCAATCATTTACAAAGTTTAAAAGCGGTTGCGTTAAAAGTCGCCTAGCCAGCTGATTATCCTTAACCTGGCGTTCTTGGCGTGCCCGATCGTCAGCGATCCCCGGGCGGGAACTTTCTAAAATCACCCGTACGACCTTTGGATCATTCAGGGCCCAAGCCAAGGCAACCCGACCACCCATTGAGTAACCAAGTAAAGTATACTTTGCAATCCTTAAATCGAGCATTAATTTTTTTAAATTTTGAATTACTCTGGGCATGCGATATTCGTCTGGATGAACATAAATTGGACTTTGGCCGTGGCCAATCAAATCGACCCCTAATACATTCCAATTATGGGGCCATGTTAAATTTTGAAAAGTATTTAGTGTGCCCGTAAAGCCATGTAGACAGACCAAAGTTGGGAAAGTTTCATCTTGCCATTGAAGCCATTCAGAATGTAACGCACTAGTCGGCATGATGCTCTGCCATCCTTCCCTGATAATCCTTAACCATCGCTTGCCAGGCTTTAACTGGGGCTTGCTGATCATCTATTATTTCAATTAAATGTTGTCCCGGTTGATTTAATAATTTAACGAATTCGGCTGGTGATTGCGGACGATGGTATTTAAAATCATATAATTCCGCAACTTTTTTAAAGTTAAGATCTTGAGGAGTCCCAAAGAGGGCCGTAAACTCGGCTTGGGGAAGCTGACTTTGGGATAAGAACGCAAAGATCCCACCACCATTATTATTTAACAGGACGACGGTTACTGGTAATTGGTATCGTTTAATCATTGCCAGGCCGTTCATATCATGGAAAAAGGCCAGATCACCAATCAAGAGGGTGGTTGCTTGTTGACTTGCAGTAGTTATCCCAGCAACGGTCGAATTTAGACCATCAATCCCGTTAACCCCCCGGTTACCATATGTCTGTACCGTCTGATCTTCAGCAACCGAAAGGCGATCTACCAAGCGAATTGAATTACTGTTGGCAAGAAAAAGATTTTGGCGCTTTAGTTGCCGGCCGAGCAAAGCGGCCACCGCAGAGTGACCCCAAGGCAGTTTTGCCACATGCTCTTGGACAACCGCTTCAGCTAATCTTTGGTAGTTTTGCCATTTTTGCTTCCAGTCATCCTTAACCGGTGTCAAATTTAGATCGTTTATGCCAGCCAAAAAATTGGCGACTGAACTATCAATTAAGTAATTCGCTTGATGAAGTTGATCTTTCATTTGGGACCCATCTTCAACCAAGATTGTTGGGCAGGTTTGCTTAGTCAACCATTGCATAACTGGCTTCGTCACAGGGAGACGCCCAAAACGTAAGATTACCGCCGGGGTTGGAACTTTGGCTTGAAAAATCAGATCCGCTTGGTGTAAGTAAGCGATGTTTTGCTCATGATCACCTAGGTTGGTTAGCGGGTCCCCAAGTAAGGGCCAATTAAGTTTCGCAGCTAACCGCATCAATAACTGGGCTTCTTGTTTTGAACGTTCTTCACCTACGATTATCAAACCCGGTTGCTCAAAAAGTGACTTTAACGCGGTAAGCTCAACTTGCCGTTGAGGTGCTAGCCTTTTAATTGGCTGCAACTTTTGGGAAGTGATTAAAGCGGGATCTGCTGGTAATAACGGTTCCCGGAACGGCAAATTAATTTGCACTGGCCCTTTTGGCTTTATTAAGGCCTGACTAGTCGTCGCAAAGGCTTGCCAATGCGCATATGCCAACATTGTCGCACTGGCTTCTGGCAATGCCAATTGAACCATCTTCTTGACGTGGCTTGCATATAAGTTAACCTGGTCCATCGCTTGCGGAGCACCAACTCCTTGTAATTCAGCGGGACGATCAGTAGTTAAAACGATCAGTGGTTGGTTTGTTGCCTCGGCTTCACAGATTGCCGGATAGTAATTAGCAGCGGCGCTCCCAGAGGTGCAAACTAAGGCAACCGGTTGCTGATTAACTTTGGTTAGGCCGAGGCCAAAAAAGGCGGCCGAACGTTCATCAACGTCCAAGTACGTCGTGATTGCTGGATCCCGGTGAAGCATAATCGCCAATGGAGTTGAGCGGGAACCCGGACTAATTACAGCTTGACTAACCCCCGCTTCTTTTAACCCTTGAATAAATGCTAATAAATATTTAGCAAGGTCTATTTGAGTATCCATTGATCACTAATCCCCCTTAACATTGGTTGAAATTTCAACCGGGTTTCCGCGCGCTCTTTTTCTGGTACTGAAGCGGCAACAATCCCGCAACCAGCGTATAAGTAGCCAGTGTTCTGGTTAAAGACACCTGACCGAAGACTTACCGCAAATTCACCTTCGTCATGGATCAAGTCTAACCATCCAATCGGGCCACCATACATCCCCCGGCCAACTTCTTCTTCACTTGCAAGCCAAGCGATTGCGGTTGCTCGAGGCTCTCCTCCTAAAGCGGGTGTCGGATGGAGCGCTTTTACAACAGATAGAAGCGACTTATTTGGCAGTCGCTTCCCCATAATTGGATGGTAAATATGTTGAATATCATGATTCTTCAAAAGTTGGGCGGGACCAACCTCTACAGTCTGAACAAAAGGCTTAAGCGATTGTTTAATCCGATCGACAACAATTTGATGTTCATGCTGATTCTTAGCATCGTTGAGCAACTGGTTACCGAGTTTGATATCTTCGATCGTCGTCTGCCCGCGTCCAATTGAACCAGCTACACTGGCCGTGGCAAATTTTTCTTTGGTCCCTTGAATCAACCGTTCGGGAGTCGCCCCAATAAAGAAGGTTTCGCCATCTTCGACCAAAAAATGGTAAGTATTTGCTTGATGATTTATTAGTCGGCCTAAAATCGTTGCTGAATTAAAAGCTCTTTCCCCCGTAACCTTTAATTGGCGGGCTAAAACCACTTTTTTCATTTCCCCAATTTTAATTTGGGCGACACTTCTTTTAACCAAAGCTAACCACTTAGTAACGGCAAGTTCTTCACCCTTAATTGGTTGAGCAACTTCAGTGATTGGCTTTTGTTCCAGGATCACCTTAATTTGTGCTTGTAAATGCTGTAATTGGACCGCTAAATTGGCTTTCGAAATGGTTGTTAGGACAACTTGCGCCTTCTTTGCGGAAAGGATAAATAAAATCTGCGGCAGCATAAAGTAACCATTTTCCAACCGATGCCATACCGAAGTTGGCCGATCTTTTAAATTAAAGGCAAACCCTCCTAATAACCGTGGGGATTGCCCATTAATTGGTGTGAGGTTAAGCCAGTTTGCCCTAAAATTCATTTGAAATGCTTGGATCTTTTCAATACTACAATTGTAGAATTGTTTTAAAGGTAGTAAACCAATCATAGTTTGTTGTCCATCATTAGTTTGCCAAAAAATTCGTTGTCCTTGATAGGCGGCTGTCTTTTGGAAAAGCTTAAAAGGATCTTGAGGTGAAAGGTCATAAGCATAAGAAACGTACTTTCCCCGACTAGCTTGCAGTTGGTCTGGAGTTAATTTAATGATTGAAGTTGGTTCCATTTTCATCGTCCTTTTTGAATAAAAAAGAAGGCAGGAAGAAACCGTCGCTTCTTTCTGCCCTCCCTAAATTAACGATCTATTCTAAGAAGTCCTTTAATTGCTTGGACCGTGATGGATGCCGTAGCTTCCGCAAAGCCTTGGCTTCAATTTGCCGGATTCGTTCCCGAGTAACCCCGAAAACTTTACCTACTTCTTCCAAGGTGCGGGTCCGACCATCATCCAACCCAAACCGGAGCCGCAGGACATTTTCTTCCCGGTCAGTTAAAGTGTCCAAGACGTTTTCCAGTTGCTTTTTCATCATTTCATAAGCTGCATGGTCAGCTGGACTAGTTGCATCATGATCTTCAATGAAATCGCCCAAGTGAGAATCATCTTCTTCACCAATTGGGGTTTCCAAAGAAACCGGTTCTTGAGCAATCTTTAAGATGTCGCGAACCTTCTTGGTTGGCATGTCCATTTCAGCCCCAATTTCTTCAGGAAGAGGCTCCCGACCAAGGTCTTGTAGAAGTTGCCGCTGAATCCGGATTAACTTATTGATAGTTTCAACCATGTGAACTGGAATCCGAATCGTCCGCGCTTGGTCAGCAATTGCCCGGGTAATTGCTTGCCGAATCCACCAGGTTGCATAAGTTGAGAACTTAAACCCTTTCCGGTAATCGAACTTTTCAACGGCCTTCATCAGCCCCATATTACCTTCTTGAATTAAGTCAAGAAATTGCATTCCGCGACCAACATACCGCTTAGCAATTGAAACCACTAACCGTAAGTTAGCTTCAGCTAATTCCTGTTTAGCAACTTCGTCTCCCTTTTCAATTCGCAAAGCTAAAGCAACTTCTTCGTCCGCTGTTAAAAGGTTAACCCGTCCAATTTCTTTTAAGTACATCCGCACTGGGTCATTAATCTTAACCCCGGTTGGCGCTGACGTATCTTTATCTTTTAAAGCCTTGTTAGATAATTTTTCAGTTGCCTTTAAGGCACGCGGATCTGGATCACCGTTTTCATCAACAACACTAATCCCAGCATCTTCCACGTTTTGCATTAAATTATCCATTCCGTCAGCGTTCAACCCAAACGGTGTCGCGATTTGATCAGTTAATTCATCATATTCGATCTCTTTTTTTCGCTTGTAAGTCCGGATTAACTTCCCCACAGCCTTATCATATTCCGCTTGGTTAAAGTTTTCCAGGTTCGAAATTACAAGATCTTTTTTCGTATTCTTTACCATTATTAATTAATCTCCTCCGTCTTCATTGACTGCTGACGTTGATAGAGTTGTACCAACTCGGTTGTAAGACGTACTAATTGGTCGGTATCCCCAATCATACTTGCTTCGTTTATTGCCGCCTGAGTTTCCTCAATCTTTTGAGCCAACGGGAATTCCTGATCCAAAACAAATAGGCAATCCTTCACAACCTGTTGTTTCTCTTCCTCATTCACCAATTGCTTTTCAACCTGACCCAATAACGTTTGCGCTGCCGGCTCCAGTCGATCCATCACCGCTGCAACATCAAATTTTTCTTGATCACTAAAATAATCTTTAATTACTTCATATAAGTGCTGGTAACTAGCCTGTGGAAACCGGAACTCAAGCCGAGCATCAAGTTGGTAACGGATATCTTGATCACTACAATAATATTTTAACAATATTTGTGCTGCACGATCAGTTTTTGAAAGGGGTTGGGCAACCGGTGGCTGATTGCTAATAATTACTTTTTCTGGTAGCTCTGGTGCCGGTGGCGGGTCAAAGCCATGCGGATTATCTTCAATCGGGGGTGGTGTAACTACTTGAGGTTGCGGCAATTCAGCCAATTGTCGTTCTAAGCTTCCCTGATCAAGGCCAAACTCAGTCGCTAACTTTTTAAGATAAACACTTTGACCGAGGGGATCGGGAATTACACGAATAACTTGTAAAGCAGCTTTTAAATAAGCAATTAAATCACTCTGCTTTTTCAAGTTTAGTCCATTCCGCAGGTAGCTAAGGCGGAAATCAACCGGGGTTTCCTCACGGTGCTCCATATAATCCTGAAATTTAATTGCTCCATACTTTTGGACATATTCGTCCGGGTCCAATCCAGCCGGCAACTGAACAACGCGTAAATTTAAATTCGGAGCCGTATCTTCAACCAACTTAAGGGCCCGGTCAATGGCCGCCTGTCCGGGTTCATCCCCGTCATAGGCAATATTAAGCTGTTTTACCTGGCGAGCAATAATCTGGACCTGTTCGCTGGTAAAACTTGTCCCCATTGAAGCAATTCCCGTTTTGACTCCGGCACCATAAGCAGAAATTACATCCATAAAACCTTCAAACAAGGTTAAATGACCAACTTCTCGGGCGGCCTCCCGGGCTAAATTTAAATTAAAAAGGGTCCGGCGTTTGTTAAAGATGTCTGTTTCCGGACTATTTAAATACTTTGGTGTATTAGCCGATGCCTTTTTTTCCAAAATCCGACCAGAGAAGGCAATAACTTGACCATGACTGTCCTTAATCGGATACATTACCCGACCATGGAAACGGTCCCTTAGTTGGCCATCATGCCGCTCAACAAATAAACCTGACTTGCGAAGTAATTGATAATCAAAGCCAGCCTTTTGCGCATATTCATGCAGTATTTGTTTATCCGCACCTAAATCAGGGGCATAACCAAGCTCAAATTGGTTAATCAAATCAACCGTCATTCCCCGCTGAGTTAAGTACTGCAAAGCAAGTTTACCAGCTGGGGTATTAACTAAGACATGATGATAAAGCTTGGTTGCTTCAGCATGGATCTTTAACAGCTGGGCTTGTTCCGGATTTTCTGGAGTGGCTTGAGGATGTCCTTGGTACTCCTGCGGCAGTTGCAAGTTAGCAAATTTTGCAACCTCTTCAACTGCCTCTGGAAAGCTTAAATGGTGATATTGTTGCAAGAAACTAAAAACATTTCCACTCCGGTGACAAGAAAAGCAATAGAAAAATTGTTTCTCCGGGTTAACCGAAAAGGACGGGGTATTATCTTGATGGAACGGACAATGACCCACCAAATTTTTCCCTTGCTTTTGTAATTGAACATCTTGACCAATTACATCCGCAATATTAACGGCGCTCCGAATCCGATTAATTAACTCCTCTGGGATCTTTGGCATTCAGTAACCCCCCGTTAATGCAACATAGTTACGAAAGGTCGCTCCCGAAATGGAATGCGACCTTTCTTTTAAACACTACCTAATAATACTAATATACATTTTAACATAAAATAAATAAAACACAAGAAAGTTAACTTTTTAATTTTATTACTTCACAATCAACTGGTCTAAGTTTCCTAAGCGCCCCGTTAAGTCAGCCAAGGTTACCAGTTGCGCTAACCGGTTATTCTTAATTGCTTCGTCCTTGTCCATAATCATATTTTCATCAAAGTAATTAGTGATAACTGGTTCTAAACTTAATAGTTGTGATAATAAATCAGCCAGACTTAATTGATCAGCTTGGCTTGCTAAGGCAGTCACAGCAGCGTGTAGCTTTCCTTCAGATGGATTAACAAACTTATTTTCATCAACCATGGTTGGCAAGTTAGCCGGTGCCTTCTTTGCAATCCGAATTACCCGGGTTAGGGCTTCAATTTGATCCTTGAAACCTTCATCATCCTGGTGTTGTGCCAACAACTTAGCGGCCGCCACGATGTTTACTGGATCGGCAACCTTGGTATCCGTAGCAGCATCAATTACGTCATGCCGAAGTGCTTCATCACTCAGCAATTGTTTTACCCGGTCTAAGAAGAAAGTCCGAACCTGATCGGAATTCTTAGTGTAATCAAAAGTAAGCTTTTGAGCACTAACTGCCTTGGCGGCTTGGCCTTGGAAATTGAGAATTGGTAAGTGCCAGCCTTGAGCAAGTAAAATCCGCATAATGCCGGCTGCTTGCCGCCGTAAAGCATACGGATCATTTGAACCTGATGGGATTAAGCCAACCGCAAAGAAACTATAAATTGAATCTAATTTGTCGGCAATCGCCAAGAGCGCACCTAGCTTACTGGTTGGCAATTCTCCTTCTGCCGAAATTGGTAAGTAGTGTTCCCGAATTGCTTGGGCAACAGCTGCCTTTTCGCCAGCCAAGTTAGCGTAAATTTCACCCATTACCCCTTGCAATTCGGCAAACTCACCGACCATTTGGGTTGTTAAGTCAAACTTGTAAATTTCACTGGCTCGCTTAAGGTCAGCTAATTCGTTTGCCGTAAAACCAAGCTTTTGACCAAGAACTTGGGCTAAAGCACCAGTCCGGGCCATCTTTTGGGCCATTGAACTAATTTGGTCATGGAAGCTAACTTTTTGGAGCCGTTCAACATACTGATCAATACTAATCTTTTGATCTTCTTCATAGAAGAACTTAGCATCTTCAAGTCGTGGTACTAAGACCCGTTCGTTCCCTTTAATCACATTGTCAAGGTGTTCTGCATTCCCATTGCGAACCGAAATAAAGTGCGGTAGTAACTTACCTTCATGATCGCGAACACAGAAGAACCGCTGATTGTCGCGCATGGAAGTAATTAGAACTTCCTCGGGAAGAACGAGGTATTTTTCATCAAAAGCTCCGGCAAAAGCGGTTGGCCATTCAACTAAGTTGTTGACCTCTTCCAAGAGATCAAGATCTTCATCAAGGACCCAGTTATTAGCCGCAACTATCTTTTGAATTTGTTCTTGAATCAAGGCCTTCCGCTTAGCTTGGTCAGCAATAACAAAGTCAGCCTTGAGGGCAGCTTCATAATCGGTTGCGGTCTTCAATTCAACGTCATGGCCTAAGAAGCGATGACCTCGGGTTTGCCGCCCTGCTTTAACATCCAAGATTGAAAATGGCACCACTTCATCATCTAAGAGGGATACTAACCAGCGAATTGGACGAATAAATTGTAAATTGTGCCGACCCCACTTCATTAAAGTTGGGAAGTTCATGGCGGTAATTACGTCTGGTAAAGCCGTTAAAACTTCTGCAACCGGCTTCCCGCTAACATGTTTATTTACAAAAACATATTCAACGCCCTTAACTGCTTTAAATTCAATATCGTCGACCGTAACACCTTGCCCACGGGTAAATCCTTGAGCAGCCTTGGTCCAATTACCATCAGCGTCTTGGGCAATCTTCTTTGCGGGACCTTTTACTTCTTCATCAATATCTGGTTGCTTGTCAGCCAAGCCAGAAATCAAAAGGGCTAGCCGCCGGGGAGTAGCGAATTCCTTGATTGTATCAAAATCAATTCGTTCTTCCTTTAGAAAATCGGCAACCCGCCGGTGCAATTGCGCAATACTTTTCGTTACCACGTGAGCTGGCATTTCTTCAACGCCAACTTCTAATAAATATGAATGCGTCATTACTTTTCCCCTTTCTTTGCTCGTTTAGCTGCTCGAGCAGCTGCCTTCTCGGCTGCTTTGGTATACTTTGCAACCACTGCTTGCCGTTCCTTTTCATCATGAATTAATGGGAAGCCTAACTTCCGCCGTTCTTCAACAAAGGCCTTAGCAATCATTTTGGCCATAATCCGAATCCGATGAAGATAGCCAGCCCGTTCCGTAACGGAAACCGCTCCTCTAGCATCTAACAGGTTAAAGGTGTGGCTACACTTCAAAACATAGTCGTAGGCAGGGTGAATCAAACCGAGCTTAATCAAGCGTTTGGCTTCCCTTTCAAAATTGTCAAAGTCCTTTAAGAGCATCTCTTGGTTGCTTTCTTCAAAAGCATACTTAGAGTGTTCATATTCTGGTTCCTTAAAGATATCACCATAAAGGACGCCGTCTGACCATTCCAAATCATAAACGGAATTAACGTTTTGAATGTATTCAGCTAACCGTTCCAAACCATAGGTAACTTCGGCAGCTACTGGATCCATTTGCAGTTCTCCAACCACTTGGAAGTAGGTAAATTGGGTAACTTCCATTCCATCAAGCCAAACTTCCCAACCGACACCGGCACAACCCATTGAGGGGTTTTCCCAGTTGTCTTCAACAAAACGAATATCGTGTTCCAGTGGTTCAATACCGAGTTGCCGCAAACTCCCAAGGTAAAGTTCTTGGATGTTGTCTGGCGATGGCTTCATTAAAACTTGGAATTGGTGGTGTTGATATAACCGGTTAGGATTTTCACCGTACCGCCCATCAGCAGGCCGCCGGGATGGTTCAACATAAGCAGCGTTCCATGGTTCTGGTCCGATTGCCCGTAAGAAGGTATACGGGCTCATCGTCCCTGCCCCCTTCTCGTTATCATACGCTTGCATCAACATACATCCTTGATCCGCCCAATATTTTTCCAAGGTGAAAATAATTTCTTGGACCGTCATTTTTTTGGCCATGCTGTTTCTCCTTTCAGATCCTGTTGGTGAAAATTTAAAAATCCCTGTAGCTACGGTTAACCCATAACTACAGGGACGATTACTCGCGGTTCCACCCTGTTTTTTTGCTTAAATGCAAAACAACTTAATTTTATGATTGCTCCGGGTGCTCCGAAAATTGTGTAGGCTTCCACCATTTCCTACTCGCTAAAGTAATTTTCTTTTTCCCATCATCGCCAACAGTTATTTAAATTATACGATGTTAATAGTACCCGTGTCCGGCTGGAAAGTCAATTCTTCCCGGAATATAAAACGGTTTCAGAGTTAATTTTATTTTGAATCACGGGGTGGTAGTGACAATTGATCTTGCCAAGTCGTCAATGAATCAATAAAATGTTTGCTCTTTAAGCGGAGACCGACTTGGTCAGTATAGATTTGGTCGAGTGCTTGGCGAAGGCCCCGTCGTGTCGCTTGATCAACTTTGACGTTAGCAACTTTTTGTAAATTAAGGTGGGCAAACATCCGTAGATAATTAACAGTTTTGCGATTTAAATGTAACCGATGCGGATCCTTTGGCCAATGCTGTTGACAAAGGACACCCCCCAGTGCTTCCGAATAATCCAAGGGTAAATCTTGTCGTCCACAAATCACGCACCCATCCCAAATGGGAGCCACCCCAAACCGGCCGAGCAGTTGCACTTCCAGGACATTCACAATTACTTGGGAATCCATTCCGGCTTCGATTAATTTTAAGGCCGTTAAAACCTGATCATACCAAGCACCAATTGCTCGGCCTTCTTCAAAAGCAACGCCAACTAAATCAAGGAGGTAAGTCGCATATGCATTGGCCTCAAGATTGGGGCCGATACGTTTAAACTGGTGTGTCTCCTTGGCCGCAACTAGATATGAGAGTTCACCGGCTTCCAGCCAGCCAACATAAGTACCGTACGAAAAAGGCAGGAGGGCAGCAGCAATCTTAGATCCCTTTCGGCGGCCCCCACGAACAAAGAACATTGTTGGCCCAAGCTTTCGGGTTAAAAATTTAACTAACAAATCGTGTTCGCGATAATCACGCCGAAATAAAATTAAACCTTCGAAATCCGTATTTATGCGAGCCAAAATTATTCTCCTTAATAATCAGTATTTCGGTAACCGTAATCCTTTAACATCGCCGCTTTATCGCGCCAACCAGGAACAACCTTAACCCAAAGCTGGAGGTATACATGATCACCTAGAAGGTTTTCAATATCATGGCGAGCCAATTGACCAATCTTTTTGAGCATCGAACCCTTTTTACCAATGATGATTCCCTTTTGGCCAGGCCGCTCAACCACAATGTTGGCACTGATATGCACCGTGTCTTCGTTTTCCCGTTTAACCGAAGTTACATCAATCGCTACAGAATGGGGAACTTCTTGCCGCGTTAATTGGAAAACTTTCTCTCTGATCATTTCGGCAATGACAAATCGTTCCGGATGATCCGAGATCTGCTCAGCCGGATAATATTGCGGTCCTTCTGGCAATTCAGTCACCAATTCATTAATTAACTGGTTAACATTATTCCCTTGGAGAGCTGAAACCGGAATGATTCCTTTAAAATCTAGTGCTTCTTTGTATTGAGCAACTATCTTCGGTAAATCATTTGGATGAACTAAGTCAATTTTATTAACCACCAAATAAATTGGTTGGTGCACCTGCTTAAGCCGCTCAATGATAAAGTCATCCCCAGGTCCTTTCTTTTCATTTGCCGAAACCACGAAAAGTACGGCATCGACTTCATCCAAAGCTGATAAGGTTGAGCGTTCCATAAAATCTCCCAGCTTCGTCATGGGTTTGTGAACCCCTGGGGTGTCGATAAAGACGATTTGCGCGTCTTTAGAAGTATAGATTCCTTGAATTTTATTCCGGGTAGTTTGCGCAACGTCACTCATAATCGCCACTTTTTGGCCAACCACATAGTTTAGTAAAGTCGACTTCCCAACATTTGGCCGACCAATTAAGGCTACAAATCCGGAACGAAAGTTATTTTCAGTCATTAATTTCATCCTTTAATTTAACAATTTAATTAGGTAGGGGGTTAGAACTAAGAGGCCAATGATGACCGCTAATCCCGCCGCTAGTAGAACTAGGCCCGCGGCAACATCCTTAGCAATTTTAGCATTCGGATCAAATTTTTCACCAACAATGATATTAACAATTGCTTCAATCACCGTATTCAAAAATTCAGCAAACCAGACCAGTGCAATTGCTAACGCAAGCCAACACCAGGCATTCAAATTAACCTGTAAAAGAAAACCCGCAATAACAACTAAGGTCGCTGATACAAGATGGCTTCGCATGTTCCGCTCGTTTTTGATGACCGTCTTAATTCCAACGATGGCGTGATAGAAAGCTTGCCCAAAATGACGGTTCTTTTGGGTTTGCCGCTTATCTGGTAAGACCATAGGCAGTTAAGATTTCCTCTTGGAGCTTAAACATCTTCGCTTCGTCAGCAGGTTTTTCGTGATCATACCCATTTAAATGCAAAAAACCATGCACCAACAAAAAGCCAAATTCCCGCTCCTCAGAATGGCCAAGGAAAAGCGCTTGTTCTTGAACCTTATCCAAAGAAATAAACAAATCCCCTAAATCCATTGGCAATTCATCTTTTAATTCTGCGGGAACCGCAAAGTCTTGGTCATCATTAATTGCAAAAGAAATGACATCGGTTGCCCGATCCACTCCCCGGTATTTCCGATTAAGGTCCTTCATTTCTGGATTACGAACCAGAGTTAGCGAGAGCTCTGCATTGGCTGGCAAATTAAGTTTAGTTGCTGCTTTAGCTAATAAATCTTTAGCCAAAGCTTTTTGTTGCTCACTTAACTTCCCCTGGCTATGGTCAAAAATCGTCAATTCCATCTTATTGTTTCCCTTCTGCCTTCTCATAGGCGGAAATTATCTTAGCTACTACTGGATGGCGGACAACATCATCAGCTTTAAAGTAAACAAATTCAACCGCATCAATGCCCTTTAAAATTTGCTCTGCTGAAAGCAACCCGCTTTTAGCGCCGCGAGGTAAGTCAATTTGCGAGACATCCCCGTTAACTACCATTTTGGCTCCGAAGCCAAGGCGCGTTAAGAACATCTTCATTTGGGCCTTAGTCGTGTTTTGGGCTTCATCTAAAATCACAAAGGCATTATCCAGAGTCCGCCCCCGCATATATGCTAGCGGAGCTATTTCGATAACTCCGCGTTCCATCAGCCGTTCTGTATGATCAGCTCCAAAAATACTATTTAAAGCATCATAGATTGGGCGCAGATATGGATCAACCTTTTCCTTTAAGTCCCCTGGCAAGAAACCAAGACTTTCCCCTGCTTCAACAGCAGGCCGGGTTAGAATAATCCGTTCGACTTCACCCCGTTTTAAAGCAGCCACTGCCATTGCAACTGCTAGGTAGGTTTTCCCCGTCCCCGCTGGACCAATTCCGAAAGTAACATCATGATTTTTCATTGCATGCACGTATTGCCGTTGACCAAAGTTTTTAACACGAATCGGCCGTCCTTTGCGATCATTGATGATTTTTTCTTGATATAAATCGGCAAAGTATTCGAGCGTTCCCTTATGAGCCATCTTCATCGCACTCACAATATCAGTGCTTGCAATCGTAATTCCTTGTTCAACTAAAGCAACTAATTGGTTGAGAATCGCAATTGTTAAATGAACGGCTTCGTTGGGGCCGCTAATCTTTAACTGATTACCAAATGGGTTAATGGTTACGCCCATTCCTTCTTCTAGAAGGCTAACATATTGGTCTTGCGTTCCCAAAAGGGCAATTTGAACCCGTGGATTATCGATTTCAAACTGCATTTCAATATTTTTTTCTACTTCTACCAAAAAAGTATTTCCCCTTTTTCTAAACTATCTTTAAAAATTATATCACAACCCGGTTTTAGATGAGTTAAAAAGGCCAACTGAGATCATAAGAAAAGACTGACTGAGAATGGAAAATATCCAAACTCAATCAGTCATAAAGCAGAATTTGTTAGCGCCAG
Source organism: Lactobacillus sp. 3B(2020) (assembly GCF_013487845.1). Taxonomy (NCBI): domain Bacteria; kingdom Bacillati; phylum Bacillota; class Bacilli; order Lactobacillales; family Lactobacillaceae; genus Lactobacillus; species Lactobacillus sp. 3B(2020). Next base: position 1,263,616 of record NZ_CP047410.1, read on the forward strand.
TAAAGATTACTTTTGGAGCATCTTCTTAACTAATTCGTTAACAACCTTACCGTCGGCCTTACCTTTAACCTTTGGCATAATCGCGCCCATAACCTTCCCGAAATCTTTCATACTTTCAGCTTTAACTTGGGCAACTGTTTCTTTAACAATTTGGGCAATTTCGCTTTCCGATAATTGCTTTGGCATGTAAGTAGCAACGATTGCTAGTTCATGTTTCATTTGGTTAATTAAATCTTCACGACCAGCCTTTTCAAACTCCGCTAATGATTCCTTCCGTTGCTTAAATTCACGGGCAAGAACACTATTCGCTTCATCATCACTTAGGTCATGACCTAGCTTTATCTTTTCGTTTGTCACCGCGGCCTTTAACATCCGGATAACGCTTAGCTTTTCCTTATCCTTGGCCTTCATTGCGGCAACCATATCCTTAGTTAATTGATCCAATAAACTCATCAATCTACATCCCCTTTAATATCAAAAAAGCTCCCATTCAACCGAACAGGAGCTTTGAGCCAACTAGTAACGACGGCGCTTATTCTTACGCTTCCGTGCCGCTTCAGACTTCAACTTGCGTTTTACACTTGGCTTTTCATAGTATTCACGCTTGCGGTATTCTTGAAGCGTTCCGTTCCGTGAAACCGTACGTTTAAAGCGCCGAAGAGCATCGTCTAATGATTCATTCTTCCGAACGATAGTCTTGGACATATTTAATTCCCTCCCTCCGAGCTTAAAATCGTACTGTTATAACCAGAAAGATCTGGCTTATCCACTACGCAATATATTTTAGGCAAGGCCGCTAAGAAAGTCAATGAAAATTTTTAATTTTACCTAATTTTTTATTGGCAAATTTTGAAAACTTATTTTTTATAAACACCTGTTAATTCAGAGTTAAGATAAGCTGTTCTTGATATGGCTAGCTTAGCGTCCCCGAAGACATAGACGTTTTTAGCAACTTAATTGATCATCACTAACTTAAATTGCCTGAATGGTTACCATTAACGGGTTACTATTTTGCTTTATCTTCTTTGGTAGTTGAACTTTGTACTGCCAGATGCAATTCATCAAGTTGGGCTTGATCAACCGTTCCTGGTGCAGCCGTCATTGGTTCAACCCCCTTGGAATTCTTAGGGAATGGGATAACATCCCGGATGTTATCGGCACCAGCTAACAGCATGACCCACCGATCAAAGCCAAAGGCTAATCCTCCTTCAGGCGGCATTCCATTTTCAAGTCCCCGGAGCAAGAAGCCGAAGCGTGCATTAGCTTGTTCTTTCGTGTAGCCAAGAGCCTTCAAAACCTTTTCTTGAACCTTTGGATCATGAATCCGGATTGATCCCCCACCGATTTCATTTCCGTTTAAAATAATGTCATAAGATTGGGCATGCGCTTTATGAGGATCTTCACCGTCTTCAAGATAGTGCAAATCTTCTTCGTTTAACATCGTGAATGGGTGGTGCGCAGCAATCCACTTGCCAAAGCCTTCATCGTATTCAAACATTGGCCAATTAACCACCCAAAGGTAATTCCATTGACCAGGCTTAATCAGGTCAAGTTCTTTGGCAATTGCTTCCCGCAGGTAGCCAAGGGAGTCACAAACAACGTGGAAAGAATCAGCAACAAAGAGAATCAAGTCACCCTCCTTGGCGTCCAGCCGGTTGTTAATTGGCGTTGCCAAATCGTTTAAGAACTTTGCAATTGGCCCATTATAACCATCCGCTGTTACTTTAACCCAAGCAAGGCCTTTCGCATTGTAACGCTTGATGTATTCTTCCTTTTTACTAATATCTTTACGGGAGTACTTATCAGCCCCACCAGGAACACAAATTGCCCGTACGTAATTGCCCTTAGCAACGGTTCCAGAAAAGACCTTAAAGGACGAATCCTTAACAATATCAGAAAGGTCGTGGATTTCCATTCCAAACCGAGTATCAGGCTTATCGGAGCCAAACCGGTCCATGGCTTCTTGCCATTCCATACGTGGGAACGGCGTCTTAACATCAATTCCAAGCGCTTCTTTCATCACTTGCTTGATCAAGCCTTCCGTAACTTCTTGAATTTCCTCGGCAGTGGCAAAACTCATTTCCGTATCAATTTGGGTAAATTCTGGTTGCCGGTCACCCCGTAAGTCTTCATCCCGGAAGCACCGCGCAATTTGGTAATAACGATCAACCCCGGCTGCCATTAATAATTGTTTAAACAATTGTGGTGATTGTGGCAAAGCATAAAAATGACCATCATAGAGTCGGGAGGGAACTAAGAAATCCCGTGCTCCTTCAGGCGTAGAACGAGTTAAGTTTGGGGTTTCAACATCCATAAAATCATGATTATCATAATAATTGTGGACAATTGAAGCGACTTTACTCCGCAACTTCATATTCTTCATCATTTGCGGCCGCCGTAAGTCCATGTAGCGATACTTCAACCGCAAATCTTCTGAGGCATCTACATCATCTTTAATTTCGAAAGCTGGTGTTTGGGAACGAGCAAGAATCTTTGCTTCCTTAACTTCAACTTCAATCTTTCCGGTTGGCAGGTCAGGGTTGGCCTCTGCCCGGGCCCGGACTAGTCCCCGAATTTCAATAATGTATTCGCTCCGACACTCATTAGCAACATCAAAAGCGGTTTTATCGTCTTCTTCATTAAAGACCAGTTGAACAATTCCTTCCCGGTCCCGAAGATCAATAAAGATTAACCCCCCAAGGTTCCGCCGCTTTGCGACCCAACCCTTTAAGACGACTTCTTGGCCAATTTGTGATTCATTCGTCCGACCTGCATAATTCGTTCGTTTCATTTTTTATTCTTCCCCCAATTGTGCTTGATAAACACCCTTAAAGTCTGCCAATAGATCCGTCAACTTAAGGGAAACTTCTTCTTCACTAGCCATATTCTTGAAATGAACATTACCGTCTGCTAATTCGCGCGTTCCGACCGTAATAACTGCCTTAGCGCCAGCTTTAGCAGCGGTCTTAAATTGTGCCTTCGGTTTCCGGCCAAGGTAATCTCGTTCAGCAATTAATCCAGCTTGCCGAGCAGTTTGGACGATCTTTAAGCATTCAAGGTTTGTTGCTTCACCAATCCCCACGACGTAAAGATCAAGATCCGGTTGGGTTGGTAACCAAGCCTTTTCTTCTTCGAGTAATAAGATCAACCGTTCCAAACCAATCCCAAAACCGACACCTGGCATATCTGGCCCGCCAAGTTGTTCCACTAAACCACTGTAACGACCACCACCACAAATCGTTGTGTAGCCTTTTCCTAAGGATTTAGCTTGCACCATCACTTCAAAAATGGTGTGATTGTAGTAGTCAAGTCCCCGAACCATCGAGTCATCAACTACGTAGTCAATTCCTAAGGCATCCAACATTTGCTTGACCTTTTCAAAGCGATCATGAGCTTCTGGGGTAAGGTAATCAAGAATGGATGGGGCATCATCAACAAATTGCTTATCGCGTGGATCCTTACTATCTAATACTCGTAAAGGATTCTTTTCTAGTCTTGCTTGCGAATCTTCACTTAATTCATTGAAGTGCGGCTTTAAGTAGTCAATTAAAGCTTGGCGGTAGCTATCACGGCTTTCCTTGTCGCCCAAGGAGTTAACTGCTACGCGTAGATTGCTTAAACCCAATTTAGCAAAAAGTTGACAAGCCATAGCGATCACTTCAACATCGACTGCTGGATTATCACTACCAAAGGCTTCAACCCCGATTTGATGGAATTGGCGTTGCCGCCCAGATTGGGGACGTTCATAACGGAACATTGGTCCCATGTAGTAAACCTTGTAGGGCCGCTTAAATTCTGGGCCATAAAGCTTGTTTTCATTAAAGGCTCGGACAACTCCGGCTGTTCCTTCTGGGCGAAGGGCAACGTGGCGATCCCCTTTATCCTTAAAGTCGTACATTTCCTTTGTGACAACATCTGAAGTATCCCCCGCTGACCGGGAAAACACTTCATAGCTTTCAAACATTGGCGTCCGGATTTCTTGATAATCATAAGTTTTGAAAATCTGCCGCGCCTGGTCTTCAACATACTGCCATTTAATTGATTCGCCCGGTAGAATATCGGCCGTCCCTTTTGGTCGTTGATAACGCATTTAATTTCCCTCCTAGCTTTTTATGCCACTATCCCTAAAAATAAAAAGCACCCCTGCTTTTACAAGGGTGCAAGAATGCACGGTACCACCTTGGTATCACTCAGGGATAACGTCGCAAAACGACGATTATAACCTCAAAGGGGTCACTTAGTTTTCACTTGACTGGACTTTCACCATCCCCAGTTCGCTAAGCAAGTCTCAACTAATCAATCCTTCTCACCGGCTATTTTTCGCTATTTGATTCCCATCTACAATACTCGGTTTTACCAGGATCCGTCAAGCTTTTATTAGAAAGTTGGTCGACTTTATTAACAGCTTAACCAAAATTAAACAATACCAAATTCACCTAACTATTTTACTCTTCCAACGCTTGCTTTTTTAAATTCCCGCCGTAAACTTATTGATAAGGAAAACTTAATGAAGGGAGCGTTTTGCTTGCAGGCTACATTTAATCGTCGCCAACTTTGGCTTTGCCTAGTTCCACTCCTACTTGCACTCTGCTTAATCTTTGCCGTCACCAAACAAAATCAAATTACGATTCACAAAAGTGCCATTATTTTACGGCAAGGACCAGGTTTAACTTACGCTCCCATCAAGCAAAGCGCAACAGAAACCGGACAGATTATTGGTCAACAGAATAGCTGGTATAAATTACGAATCGATGATCATCAAGTTGCATGGGCACCTGCTTGGCGGTTAAAAGATCAAACTAAGGTAGGCACTCACAACGCTTTAAGCGAAGCGACAATTGTAATTGATGCTGGTCATGGTGGGTCCGATTCAGGAGCCGAGTACCACGATAACAGTAATAACCCTAAATACATGGAAAAAACTTATACTTTAGCCCTCGCCAAACGAGTTGCCAGTAAACTACGGGCCCAAGGTGCACGAGTAATAATGACCCGCGACAATGATCAGTACGTCGCTCTTAAGCCACGACCGAAAATGGCAGAGAAAACCAAGGCCGATGTCTTCATTAGTTTTCATTATGATTCATCCCCCCAGGCGAATGAAGGAAGCGGGGTCACCACTTACTACTATCACCGAGGACCTAGTAAAGAATTAGCCCAAACCGTTAATCACCAATTCAACCACCTTCCCTTAAAAAACCTAGGAATTAACTTTGGCGATTTTCTCGTTATTCGGGATAACACCCAACCAGCCATTCTCTGTGAGATGGGCTATATCAATACCAAACGAGATTTTCAACAAATCAAAACTGCCCGTTACCAAAATCAGGTTGCCAATGATGTTGTTACTGGGTTGAATCAATTTTGTCAAAATAGAGCTGGAAAATAATTTAGAAAGAAGATCGGTAGGATGTTAAATGACCAATGGTTCAAACAATTACCTCTAACTAAGATTACAAGTCATCAACCCGTGTCCGGTGGGGACATTAACCTTGCCTTTAAAGTGATTGCTGATAACAAGCCTTATTTTATCAAGGTCCAACCAAATCAGCCGGCAAAATACTTTGACCACGAACGGGATGGCCTAGCAGCTCTTGAACAAGCAATTAAAGTCCCTCATCCAGTTGCTCAAGGAGAAAGTGAAGGTAACGCCTTTTTAATCCTCGAATGGATCGAAAGTGGTTGGGGAGATCAATTTAAACTCGGTCAAGCCGTCGCAAAGCTTCACCAAATCACCAATGATAAATTTGGCTTTTCCACCAACCATAAGACAAAAGTCCTAGTTAAAGATAATCATTGGAACCCTAATTGGAGCGATTTTTATGTGCACCAACGCCTAGAACCGGAAATTAAAGCTGCTAAAGCAAAGGGCGTATGGAACGATTGGCGGAACCAACACTTTGAAAAAATGGTGGCCGCTTTCAAACGCTACTATGCTGACCATCCGGTTCAACCCAGTCTCTTGCACGGTGACCTTTGGGCAGGCAACTTTATGTTTGATGATCAAGGTCAACCCTTACTTATCGATCCTGATTCTGTTTACGGGGACCGCGAGTTTGATATTGCTATGACAACCATCTTTGGGGGCTTTGAAAATGATTTTTACAATGGCTATCAGAGTATTTTACCCCTTAGACCGGGATTAAATAACCGACTTGCTTGGTATCAGTTCTATTACCTGTGTATGCACCTAATCCTCTTTGGGGAAAGTTATGGTCCGAGCGTTGACCAGATTTTGGGGCGGTTCTAGTTGACGTGATCTAAAACTATATGTAGTAAAAACGAGGGGCTGGGAAGAAACGCACGTTTCTTCCCAGCCCCTCGTTGTCATCTCCGCATGTTACTCAACAACTACGGTTAAAGCAGTAGCCGAATGGCAGTTAACGGTCGCACCGCCTTGCATGGGGCTTTCTTTATTTCTCATACATGATCGTTACTGGCCCGTCATTCTCCAGTTCAACCTTCATATCAGCGCCAAAACGGCCAGTCGCAACATGAATTCCGGTTGCCGCTAACTTTTGGTTAAATTCTTCGTAAAGGGGTTGGGCTAAATCTGGTTTGGCAGCATTTGAAAAGCCGGGGCGATTTCCCTTCTTAACGTCCGCATAGAGGGTGAACTGGGATACCGAAAGGATCTCGCCGTTAACATCTTTGAGCCCAAGATTCATCTTCCCGGGTTCACTTTCAAAAACCCGTAAATTAGTAATCTTATGGACTAAGTAATCAATCTTATCGCTAGTATCATCAGGGGCAAAACCGACCAACAGGAGATAGCCTTTTTGAATTTTACCAACGATTTCACCATCAATTTTCACTTGGGCGTGGTTAACCCGTTGTAGTAATACACGCATAATTTCTCCTAGTGAATAACCCGTTTAACAACATAAACATCAGCCAAATTCTTCAAGGCATCTTCAATTAATTGGAGATGGTTGAGATTTCGAACCCCCACGGTTAAGGAGATCGTAGCCATTCGGTTATGATCAACTTTTCCATTAATTGAATTTAGGTACCGTGTTTTATTGTTGACTGTCCGCACTACATCGCTCAATAAACCATTGCGATTATAACCTTCCACTTCGATATCAGCATCGTAATTAGTCTTATCGCCTTGCGGATCCGCCCAGTGAACTGAAACTAATCGTTGTCCACTTTGTTCACTTGACTTAACATTAGGGCAATCCCGGCGGTGCACCGAGACGCCTCGTCCCTTAGTAATGTAACCAACAATATCATCCCCTGGAATTGGGCTACAGCAATGACTCAACCGGGTCAAAAGATTATCAACCCCATCAACAATAATGCCATCGTTAGAATTGGTCAGGTGCTTTTTTTCTGGTTGCTGATCAAGGGTCTTGTGTTCTTCCAGTAATTCTTTTTCTGCTTGTCGTTGTCGATCTGCCTTCTGTTGCTTCCGGACATCCGCGGTAAAGCGGTTGGCAACACCAAGGGGCGGTACATCTCCAAAACCAATTGCAGCAAACAGATCATCTGCCGTGTTGTAATGCATTTGTTGAGCGACTTTAGCTTCTTGGTCAGCGGTTAAGAATTCTGATGGGTTAAAGCCGTGATCCCGGAGCAAATTCTCAAGCATCCGGATCCCAGCTTCGATGTTTTCATCCCGATTATGCAAGCGGAAAAATTGCCGAATCTTATTCCGCGCCCGCCGGGTTGAAACTAGATCAAGCCAATCTCGGCTCGGCCCTGCAGATGAAGAAGAAGTTAAAATATCAACGATATCGCCGTTTTTAATTTCATAATTCAAAGGAACAATCCGGCCGTTCACTTTGGCTCCAGTAGTGTGATTACCAACTTCGGTATGAATTTGGTAAGCCATATCCAAGGGACCCGCTCCCTTCGGCATTTCGATGGCATCCCCCTTTGGCGTAAAAGCATAGACTTTATCTGCAAAGATATCACTCTGGACCCCCTGCATAAATTCATCAGTGCCGTTACTCTCTTGCCGTAATTCAAGAATTTCTTTAACGACATTTAACTTTTTACTGTCCCGGCTAGTTTGATCAACCCCATTGGTTTTTCCTTCCTTATAAGCCCAGTGAGCTGCCACCCCATATTCAGCCACTTCATGCATCTGATGGGTCCGAATTTGGATTTCTAGTGGTCGCCCTTCTGGTCCAATTACTGTGGTATGCAAAGATTGATAGCCGTTTGCCTTTGGCATTGCGATATAGTCCTTAAACCGCCCTGGCATGGGCTTCCAGTTAGTATGGATTGCTCCTAAAACTGCGTAACAATCCCGAATTGAATCGACCACAACCCGGATTGCAAGTAAGTCGTAAATCTCACTAAATTGTTTATGTTGCGTTACCATTTTCCGATAAACGGAATAGATATGCTTTGGTCGACCGTAAATTTCAACATTTTCGCCTAAGTCAAGATCATTAATCGCGCCTTTAACCTTTTCAATGGCAACGTTAATATAATTAACCCGTTGATCACGACGCGAATTCATTAAATGAACAATCCGATAGTACTGTTGTGGATTGAGGTAGCGCAAAGAGAGGTCTTCTAATTCCCATTTAATGGTACTAATTCCCAACCGATCAGCAATTGGTGCATAGATTTCCAAAGTTTCATTTGAAATTCGACGTTGTTTATCAGGCCGCAGATGTTGTAGGGTTCGCATATTATGAAGGCGGTCAGCAAGTTTGACAATCATCACCCGAATATCTTTACTCATTGCCAGGAGTAATTTCCGGTGAGTTTCCGCCATTTGTTCTTTGTTTGATTTATAATGAATCTTACTAATCTTGGTATCACCATCGACAATCAAGGCAATAGTTGGCCCAAACAATTCTTTAATATCATCGAGGGTAGCACCGGTATCTTCAACAATATCGTGCATATATCCAGCGCAAACCGTTTCAGGATCCATTCGCAAATTAGCTAAAATTCCGGCAACTTGAATGGGATGGATAATGTATGGTTCGCCAGATTTCCGGACTTGATTAGCATGGGCGACCGCTGCAAAGTGATAAGCCTTCTCAACGAGAGCAACGTGCTCCGCATTCATATACGTAGCAACCATCTTTTTAACGTCATCATGAGTAAGTTCTTTTTGGCGCGACATGTGACTCCCCCCTTAATCTGCTCTGGTCATTGACCAAGTAAGATAACTAATTCCGAGGTAAACAAGTGCAAATGGCCACATATAACGAGGTGCAAAGTTATAAGCACCAATCAAAAAAGCTCCTGGGAACCAAAGTAACATTCCCCAACTTCGGTTAACCGACCGTTTTCCAAGCCAGATACTAAGTAAAGAATTAACGATTAACAGCAAAATGCCAACCATCATTACACGACTAATGAAAGCTAGTTTTGCCGCCAAACCAGTAACAACAATTCCCATGATTAAGCTCGTAATAATCACTGTCCAATCAGCTTTTTGCCACCATTGCTTCAACTTTTTCATTCTCTTTTCCTCGTAATTAAAAATTAGATTATTCTTATTTTAGCACAGCTTTTTCCTAATTTAGCGCGATTTGCCCGCATTTAATAGTTCTAATTGATAAGAAACCGTAGCTAAGAAATATAGTGGGGCTGTTTCCGCTCGTAAAATTCGGGGACCAAGACCAGCTGGTAAATACCCTGCCTGCTTAAGAGTTGTAACTTCGGTTTCAGTAAGCCCCCCTTCTGGTCCAAATAATGCTAAGATTGTTTGACCAGGTTGTAGAGCTTGTAAAGCTTTAACCAACGTACCAGTTTCGCCTTGTTTTGCTGATTCTTCCCAGGCCACTAACTTTACATCGGCCGGTTGGGCGGTGACAGCTTGTAAGTTCGGTAAATATTCGAGCGTTGGCAAACTATTCCGATGCGATTGTTCAGCCGCCCCTTCAATAATTTTTGCAAGGCGCGCAAGCTTTTTGGTAATTTTCTTTTGGTCCCAGTGACTCACTGAACGTTCACTTTCAAAAAAGATAAAATGGTTAGCTCCTAGCTCGGTTCCTTTTTTAACAATTAGCTCAGGCTTTTCCTTGGTTTTAGGTAAACCACAAGCAACGATAACGCGGACTGGTAATTCAGCATTCACTGCTAATTTTTTATCAATCTGAACCGTGGGAACTGGATCCATAGCATTAACACTAGCTTGGTAAACACAGTGATCAGCAAGAACAATTTCAAGGGAGGTCCCAATCTTTCCTCGTAACACCGTCAATAAATGATGTGCCTGTTCTTTGGGAAGCTGGATTGGTTGCGTCGTTAAGGTTTGATAAGGTAAAAAATACCGTTGCACTAGTCATCTTCCCCCTTTTTGTGGGCAATGATTCCATACCAATCTTTAATCCGCATGGTTTCATCAATGACAAAGCCGGCCTTCTCTTGGGCCGTTAAAATTTCTTCAAACTTATCTTTAATAATACCCGAAGTCAAAAATTTACCGCTTGGTTTAAGATTTGCCATCGCTTGGGGAATTAAAGGCAAGATAATTTCCGCTAGAATGTTAGCAACCACCATATCAACTTGGGTTTTAATCCCGTCTAAAAGACTATTTTGACCGACCAAAACATCGTTAGCGACTGGATTCAAAGCCAGATTTTTCTTCGCTGATTCAACCGCAACCGGATCCAAGTCATAAGCCTGAACCTTACCAGCCCCTAATTGTTTTGCGGCAATACTAAGCACCCCAGAACCAGTTCCAACATCTAATAAACTTTCGCCTCCCCGAATGGTCATCTCCAAGGCCTGCAGCATCAACTTAGTCGTTGGGTGTGTCCCCGTACCGAACGCCATTCCTGGATCTAACACGATTTGCTTTTCGTTTTGATCACTTGGTTGATAATCAACCCAAGCCGGTACGACCGTTAGTTGATGAGTAATCCGAACGGGATGATAGTACTTTTGCCAAGCTAGTGCCCAGTCATCATTGGTAATTTGGTTAACACTTACTTTAGCCGGCGCCGGATCAATCCCAAATTCAGTCAGTTGCTTGACAGCAGCTTCAACTTCCGCAACCACTTCTGGAACGAACGTCGTTGGTGGAAAGTAACCCGTTACCGCGGCCCCACTTTCCCGATGAGGGAGATCAAACGGATCTACAATTTCGCCATACTTACCGTACTTACCAACGGTTAGCTTGGCAAAATCTGCCGCATCGTCAATTTTAACGCCAGTTGCCCCATGGTTAGTCAATTGATAAGAAACTGCTTCAACTGCTGCTGTACTGGTTTCAACTGTAATTTCTGTCCAATCAGCCATTTCTATCCCTCGCTTAAAATTTTTATTAAAAGTAACGGAGCTACGACAAAAAAGCTTTGCCGTAGCTCCGTTATCAAGTATGATAGCTTCAAATGAAGTTTAGTTATCCTTTGAAGCCTCATTTTTTGGCCCATCCACAATCTGTTGGCGTTTCTTTTCCAAATGATTGGTTAAGTAAATAATCAGATCACGTTCGGTCTTGAAAATCCGGGGATGGTGTTGATGGTGGAGACGGACATCAATTTCATTGATTTTTAACCGTCCCGTCCAGGTATGAGAGTAACGAATGATTACCCGGTTATTAAGTTTATGCTTGCCAAACCGGAAAATATAAACATGTTCCTGCGTCATCATCGGTCGGATGTATTCTTTCTTATACGTAAGATCATTATCACGCATAAACTGTTTAGTCCGATTTAGAATGGTAATCACCTCCTCTGCTCTTAAGGATACAGCCTTTTTCAATGATTCTATTTTAACATAGCTTTTGCTTTTGAGACAAAAACTATGCCATAGTTAAGAAAATATTTTACCATATTTAAAATCATTTGAGGAGATCTAAAATGTCAATTTTAATTGCACTATTAGTAATTTGGATTTTATGGAAGTTATTTAAGTTTTCATTGTGGTTATTAGGAGTAATCTTAGTAATCACTTTAGCGGCTGCTTTTTTTAAACTCCTATTAGTGCCGGCGATTTTGTTGCTTGGTCTAGCTTGTTTTGGGTTATTCAATCACTAGTTACCTTTTTCTTCAAAATTACTTCTAATTCGATAGTAAGCAAAGTGACTTGATAATTTTCGAAAACGGGTAAGGAAACACGTTCTTTTAAGGACGTGATGAATTGCCCTAATTTTCTGTCCTTTAGGTCACATGGATAGATAAATATGTGATATAATTATTGACATGAAAGATACAAATAGACTTACGTATGGGAGAACTTCCGTATATAACTTAAATTACCACATTGTTTGGGGAACTAAATACCGTAACAAAGTCTTGCAGGGACATGTTGAACAAGTGTTTAAGGAGTTAGTTAATCAGATTGCTAAAGAGTATGGCTTTACAATTGCTCATCTTGAAATTGGCAAGGATGATCACGTTCACTTAATGGTTAGCGCCCCACCTAAGCTATCTGTCACCAATATTGTTCGTTGGTTAAAAGGGATCACTGCATATCAATTATTTCGCAAATGTCCAGAATTGCAGACCAGCTATTGGAAACAAAAGGGGCGCCACCTTTGGTCACCTAGTTATTACGTAGAAAGCATTGGTGCCGTAAACGAGCAAGCTGTAGCTAAATATATTGACGACCAACGTAAAAAGGAGAGCTAAATGCTTAAACTGCCTAAAACAACTGAATATGTCCGTACTCGCCGGTACCACCTAGTTGTTACGGCAGAGTTAACTGAAAAACACATGTGTAACTTGGCTGTAGAAAACGAACTACACAACTATGCGCTTAAATTCCTAGAAAGAACCTACGGTTATAAGCATCTCGGTCGTGCTTTTCCAACTACTCGTACTGGTAAGAACTATATTATTAAAGATGAAATATTACCGCGATTTTTAAAAGAATACTATAATTTAAAACGTTGGAATGCTAAGAAAATCGGATTACACTCACAAGCAGCTTATCAATTCTTAGTAACGATGTTGACTAATTTCGGCGAGTACCGAAAGGTGCTCAAGAAAGCATCCATGATGACCGAACAAGAAAAAGAAGATTACCGTAACAATAAGCACGGTAACAATCCTAAACACCGCTCTTGGTACCGTAAGGGATCACTAACATTCCTACGGAATGAAGCTAGTCATAAGACGATTTCCTTACCCGATAATGGTCAAATCGAGGTGCTGTCACCACACTGGATTAAGCTTCAAGATTATGGAGTGGTTCAAGTATTAGAAGATATCCGGAACCTAAAGAACCAGAAGGTTGTCACATCTAAGATTAAGCGTAAAGGCGATGATACTTTTGAGCTTCAGCTAGTTCTAAAGTCCACAGTTGAACGGGTTAAACCAGCAAGAAAAGCTGGCGCTGATTGGAACATGAAAGACGAAAAAATCTTCCATACTTCCAATGACGAGCGAATTTACCTGCCCTTACGAGCGTCGGCATTAGCTGATAAGTATGAATCAATCATCAACGGGCTCAAGAGTCGTCGAGATATTTTAAGCGCTCACCTAAACAAGCGGTGCCGCCGCTTAGCTGATCTCAACCAACAAATTAGATACTATAATGTGCGAAGGACGAATCTGCTAACGGAAGCCTACCGTAAAATTGCTAAACAACTCTTTGATGATTACGACTTACTAGCCATCGAGCAACTCGACGCTAAAGAAATGCGTCGTGAGTCTAAGGCGTTAAGTAAAGCCGGTAATCGCGGTAAGAACCGCCATTTAGCAAAAGTTAAACCTTACGAATTAGCCCAATTATTGACGCAAGTCGCCAACCGTGAGGGTAAAACTCTGCTTAAGGTTGATTCCTACAAGACAAGTCAAGTTGAATACGGCACTGATTATGTCCAGAAACATGAAGTTGTGGAACGCCACTGGCGTTCTGAACTGACAGGTAAAGAAATCATTCGGGATCTCAACGCAAGTTGGAATATTCTTAGTTGGGCACTCGATCCAAAGAAACATTACAAGTATCGCGAACGGTAACAAGAAATTGAAGACGCAAAAAAGAAAGGAGTCGCTAAAACACGACTCCCTAAAGCAATTAAGCCAGAATATCTAGTTGAAATTAATTAATATCATCACAGGCGGGACAGAACCTTGCCGTCCTTAAAGGCTACAAGAGGAGACTTTGGCGTATCACCCTGAGCGTGCAAAACGGGTGCGAAAAGCCTTCGGAAACGGTTTTAACTGTTCGAGAATTAAGTGTAACTTGATTCTCCATTGCCTAAACGATTTCCAGATCAAGAGGCACACTGTTGCCTTTTGATCCAGAAGCTCGGTCATTTATGGCCGAGTAGTTCACAAGACCTACCAATATTTTATAAATCACTAATTTGATAGTCTTTGAACTTAAAAAACAAAAAAGCTTGATAATTTTTACACAAATCGATCCATTTTGTAACAAAGATGGTATAATTACAACCGTAGCGATACTGTTACAAATACGCAATGGAAGAGAGTGTTATTTCATGTCAAAGAATCATCAAAAAGTTGTTCTCGTTGGGGACGGCGCCGTTGGTTCAAGTTACGCATATGCAATGGTTCAACAAGGGATTGCTGAAGAACTTGCAATCATCGATATTTCTAAGGAACGGACTGAAGGGGACGCATTAGACCTTGAAGATGCTACCCCATTCACGGCTCCAAAACTTGTTTACTCCGCTGACTACGACACTTGCAAGGATGCTGACTTGATTGTCATCACTGCTGGTGCTCCGCAAAAGCCAGGTGAAACTCGTTTGGATCTGGTTGACAAGAACTTGAAGATTATGAAGTCCATCATTGAACCAATCAAGAAGTCCGGTTTCGATGGTATCATCTTAGTTGCTGCCAACCCAGTTGATATCTTAACTTACGCTGCTCAAAAGCTCTCCGGCTTACCAAAGAACCACGTCTTCGGTTCTGGTACTTCCCTTGACTCCGCCCGGCTTCGGGTTGAAATGGCTAAGCGCTTTAACGTAAGCCCAGTTGATGTTTCCGCAAACATGATGGCTGAACACGGTGACTCCGAATTTGCTGCTTACTCTACTGCAACGATTGGTGGTAAGCCATTACTCGAAATGGCTAAGGAAGCTAACATTTCAATGGACGAACTTTACAAGATCGAAGACGAAGTTCGTCACAAGGCTTACGAAATCATTAACCGGAAGGGCGCTACCTTCTACGGAGTTGCAACTGCTTTGATGCGGATTTCACGGGCAATTCTTCGTGATGAAAACGCAGTACTCCCGGTTGGCGCACCAATGAATGGTGAATACGGTTTGAATGACATTTACATTGGTTCACCTGCCGTTATCAACGCTAACGGGGTTGACCGGGTAATCGAAGTTCCACTGGATGACCGTGAAAAGAAGGCCATGGCCGACTCTGCTGCAACCTTGGAAAAGATTGCTAAGGATGGTATGGCTAAGCTTCAAGGCTAATTAAAATTAACCATAGATATAAAAGGTCGGTTTCTACCGATCTTTTTTTATACAGTCGTTTTATCAGCCTATTGGTAAAATTGTTAATTAAATCATGATTTTCCTCCCTAATTTTGAATCAACTGCTACCATCTTCCAACGCGATGTTTACCAAATCACGTGAATCTGTTAAGAAATTAAAAATGAACCCTTTAGCTAATCATTCGATTAGGAATTTTAACTTTTCAAATTTAAAAGTTTTAGTATAATGGTAATTGAATAATTACGTTGATCAACGGAAAGGACGTTTAAATTATGCTCAAAGAATTCAAAGAGTTCATTAGTCGTGGAAATGTGATGGATCTAGCCGTTGGGGTAATCATTGGTTCTGCTTTTACTGCGATTGTTACTTCGCTAGTTAAGAACTTAATCAACCCCTTGATCGGGATTTTCTTAGGAAAAATTGACCTTTCTAACTTGGTTTTTTCAGTTGGCGATGCTCATTTTAAATATGGTTCTTTTTTGAACTCGGTAATTAACTTCTTAATTATTGCCTTTGTGGTCTTCCTTTTAGTCAAAGGAATGAACAAGATCATGCCAAAGCCAGCTAAACCCGAAGCACCAAAGCATGCCAGTGCAGAAGAATCGCTTGAAAAGATTGTTAAGATGTTGGAAGAAGAAAAGCAAGCTTAATGATGTAAGAACCTTGACTTGTGGTCATCGGGGTTCTTTTTTATTTTCCCTTACTAAAATCATTATAATGAGTCGATATTAACAACAAAATGATTAATCGAATTGGTGGAAAACCTGCTGAGGGAGCAATAGAATATTCAAAGCAAGGTCACCATTGTTAATGGTAAAGAAGTGATCTAAACCTACTAGAGAAAATTTAGATCATTTTTACTTTTTATGCTTCTCCAACCTAAAATTCCCCTTTATAAAAGAACCTACAATCGTTGGAATTTTTTCCAGCAATTGTAGGTTCTTTACGTTTAAAGGGGGTATTGCTTTTAAAATAGATAAACTCAATTCATTATGAATATTGTTATATCTGAACTACATCTAAAACCAGTGTTGGTATGAAACTCAACTAGATCCTAATTTTCAGTTGCGGACTACTCATGAAACACTTGTAAAAAATCAAAATAAACTGGAAAGTCTGTAAATTTTTTCTACCTTAAACCTAAATTACCTGAAAACAACAAAATTTATTGAGGGCAATAATACATATGTAATAAAAAAAGAGCCCCATTTGGAGCCCTTTTTGGTAACTAGATGTCGCGACGCCGTTCAGCGATCCGAGCACCCTTACCAGTCCGTTCCCGAAGGTAGTAGAGCTTAGCCCGACGTACCTTACCATGACGAACAACATCGATCTTTTCAACCCGTGGTGAGTGAAGTGGGAAAGTCCGTTCAACACCAACCCCGTTACTGATCTTCCGTACCGTGTAAGTAGCGGAAATCCCAGCACCATGGCGCTTAACAACAACCCCTTCAAACATTTGAACCCGTTCCCGGGAACCTTCCACGATCAAGGCGTGAACCCGAACCGTATCACCGGCCCGGAATTCAGGAATGTCGTTACGTAATTGACTTGCAGTAATCTTTTCGATCAATTGATTTTGACGCATAATTTTCTTTCCTTTCGCCGATATTCATTCTTTCCCTTGGGAACAGCGGAATACCGTTTTTAACGGCTAAAAAGCCACTAACAAATATATCATATTCTACTTGATTTCTCAAGCTTAAATTTTAATTCTTACGATTAACGAGAACCGAGTGGCGAATTCCATAAGTAAAGTAAACTAATAAGCCAATCACAAACCATCCAACCATTAACAGTTTCGCGTCGACATTTAAATTCCAAAAAATAACGGCAGAAAAAATGGCAGAGATTGCTGGTAGCACCGGATAACCCGGCATCTTAAAAGATGCTTCTGGTAAATCCTGGCCTTCCCGTTTTCGTAAGGCGTAGATTCCCAGAGAAACAAAAATAAAGGCAACCAACGTCCCCGCCGAGACTAATGTGGCTAAGAAGGTAAAGGGAAAGACCGATCCTAAGATCATCGCTAGGAACGTGATCGTCCACAAGGCTCGATTAGGTACATGTCGGTGATTAATTTTCCCCAAGAACCGCGGTAACAAACCATCTCGTCCAAAAGCATAGATCAGTCGCGAGGACGCCAGAAGGATGGCAATTAAGGCAGAAAAGATCCCGATTAAGGCAACCACGGATAATAAGTTAGCCGTGAAGTTATGGCCTGCTTGACGTAACGCCCAAGCCGCTGGTTCAGCATTATTGGCATAGCGACTATACTTAAACATCCCCACTAAAACAAGCGACACCGCAATGAAGAATCCAGTCCCTAAAACTAAGGTTCCAATTAATCCCCGGGGCATTGTTTTTTGAGGGTTTCGTGTTTCAGCAGTATTCGCTGCGATCGCATCAAAACCAACGTAGGCAATGAAAATTTGGGAAGCTCCCGCCATAATTCCCGACCAACCACCAAAAGTCGTTCCTGGCTTGTGCGGGGGAATAAATGGGAGGTAATTGGCTGGATGAATTGCTGTCAAGCCGACCGCAATAAAGAGAATAATCACCAACAGTTTAATAGCGACAATCGTATTTTCAATCCGACTAACTTGATGAACCCCACGAGATAGTAACCAGCCAACTACGAGGATCGCAAAGGCCGCGAATAGATCAAGGTAAGAGCCCTTTCCAGGATTAAAGCCACCAGTTAAAGCAACCGGTAGCTTGATCCCCAACGAGGCTAAAAACCCTTGCATATAAGCCGACCACCCTGAGGCAACAAAAGCGACCGAGATAAAATATTCAGCTAGTAGCGCCCAACCTGCGACCCAACCGAAAAATTCACCAAACAAAACATTCATCCAAGAAAATGCCGAACCCGCAAACGGGAGTACTGATGATGTTTCAGCATAGGCTAAGGCCGATAAGCCAGCTCCCACGGCTGCGACAATAAAGGCTAAGGGAACGGCTGGCCCTGTATGTTCAGCAGCTACAATTCCTGGCAGTGTAAAGATCGCGGTCCCAACGACCATCCCGGTTCCTAAACCGATTAAGTCAATCGTTGTCAGCGTTGGCTCCAAGCTTCCATCTTTTAACTGATAGATTGATGGATCTTCCTTAAGGAGGAGACGATGAAGAAGTGCTCCCATTATTTATCCTCCTGCTCAAGTTTAAGGTCTTGAAGAATTATCCGTTGCTCTGATGTCAACTTTGCGGTTTCTAAGAGATCTGGCCGCCGTTCAAGAGTGCGCCGAAGTGACTCTCTGATTCGCCATTCACGAATTTTTTGGTGATTTCCTGAGGTTAAGACTTCCGGAACCTTCCGCCCCCGAAAATCAGCTGGACGTGTGTATTGAGGATATTCCAAGAGGCCATTTGAGAATGAGTCCCCCATCGGAGAAGCCATATTTCCCAAAACTCCGGGAACAAAGCGGGCAGTCGCATCAATCATTACCATAGCTGCTAATTCGCCGCCAGTTAAAACATAATCACCGAGGGAAGCTTCATCAGTTACTAATTCACGGATTCGCTCATCATAACCTTCATAGTGACCACAAATGAAAGTCAGGTGTTCTTCTTGAGCAAGTTCACGCGCATAAGCTTGATCAAACCGCCGGCCGGCAGGATCTAACAAAATCACCCGTCCTTTGGGATAAGTGGCCTTCGTTTGTTCATTGATTGCCGCCATTGCATCAAAGATTGGTTGTGCCTGAAGTAGCATCCCCGCTCCTCCACCAAAGGGAGCATCATCAACGTGATTATGCTTATCGGTTGTATACTTCCGAAAATCTGTTACCTTAATGTCCAAGAAGCCATCTTCTTGGGCACGGCCAACAATTGATTGACCTAACGTTGCTTGAAACATATCCGGAAAGAGACTTAGAATATCAATACGCATTATTCGAGGCCCTCCAATAATTCAACTTCAACTCGGCCAGCATCAAGGTCGATCTTCTTAATCACATCGTCAATTACCGGTAACAGTAAATCTGATTGTTTTGGCCGTTCAACTACCCAGACATCATTCGCCCCTGGGGCCAAAATTTCCTTGATCGTCCCAAGTTTACGACCTTCTAGCGTAACAACCTCTAATCCAATAATTTGATGGTAATAATATTCGCCTTCCGCTAATTCCGCCTGATCCGCTTCCGTTACTGCCAAAAAACAATCCCGGAAAGTTTGCACATCATTAATGCTGTCGAATTCGGCAAACTTAATTAATTCCATTCCCTTATGCATCCGCGCTTTTTCAACTGTGACCTTAATTGGTTTATTATCCTTTAAAATGATTAATTGTTTTCCTTGGGCAAACCGTTCTTCTGGGAAGTCCGTCGTTACCATCACTTTGACCTCTCCCCGGATCCCGTGGGTATTCACGATTTTTCCTACGTGGTAGTAGTTCATCTTTTTTCTCCTTATATGAGCAAAAAGGATCGCGACAATTACTCGTCACGACCCTTTTTAATGGCGTTGATCATTGATTACTAACCTAATTTTCTTCATATTCACCCGCTTATCCCGGGCCCCTTCCACCAAAGTCCGTAATGCTGAAATTACATGTCCTTGGCGACCAATTACCCGGCCGACGTCAGCCGGATCGACGTCGAGAACGTAATCAAGATAACGCTCTCCTTCTCGCGGGGTGACCTTAACAGCCGCAGGATTTTTCACCAAAGGCCGAACTAAGACTAAGATTAATTCTGAAAAATCTGTCGTAACCATTAACCAATCCCATTACTTCTTAGCGTACTTAGCTTCGTGGAACTTTTGCATGACCCCAGCCTTTTGGAACATGTTCCGAACAGTATCGGAAGGTTGTGCACCCTTTTGGAGCCAGTCCATAACTGCGTCTTCGTCAAACTTAATTTCCTTTGGCGTAGTCAATGGGTTGTAAGTACCCAACGTAGTGATGAAACGACCATCACGTGGGGAACGTGAATCAGCAACCACGATCCGGTAGAATGGGCGCTTCTTAGAACCCATCCGCTTTAAACGAATCTTAACAGACATTCATTGACACCTCCTTGCCCTTTTTCTAACAGGTAATAATATACCAAGTTTCCAAATGAATGTAAAGGGTTTTTTCTTGACAGCTTAATTTTTTTCGGCATTTTTTTGCAAACGTTGCAAATGCTCAAGATGCTTTAGGCCCCAAACATGCAAAGTATCAAGCGTCGGCTCTAATTCTTTCCCATGCTTACTTAAAGAATACTCCACTTTAGGCGGAATTGTTGGATAAACCTTACGATCAACTAAATCATCTTCCTCTAATTCCCGTAGGGTTTGGGAAAGCATCTTTTTCGTAATTTCTGGTAATGACCGTTGTAGATCTGAAAAGCGCATCTGAGGATTCGCTCGTAATTGGATTAAAATTGGAATTTTCCACTTACCTAACAAACTACTCAAGCCATCATCAATTTTGCAGCCTACCGGTTGAAAGTCCATTTTAAGCTCCTCCTTTATTTTCCCATAATTATACCATTTCACTAGGTGGTTACGATAAAGTAACCTGATACCATTAAAGTGGCGTCTTCTTATCTCAGCGAACTTGTTTTATAATTACTTACATAAAGTTAGTAGGAGGGAAGATACATGTCGATGATACAAGATTACCGTTTTAACCCCAAAAATGGAATTGAATTCGGCCTCTATAGTCTAGGTGATCGGATGCCGGATCCTTTAACCAATGAATTTGTAAGTGAAAAACAACGGATTGATGAACTCATCGAGACTGCCACTTTTGCTGAAGAAGCCGGATTAGACTTCTTTGGTCTCGGAGAAAGCCATCAAGAATACTTTGTAAGCCAAGCCCATGCTGTGATCTTAGGAGCAATCGCCAATGCCACCAACCGCATTAAAATCGGGTCTGATGCCACCATTCTCTCAACTTCCGACCCGGTCCGCGTCTTTGAAAATTTTGCCACGTTAGATTTGCTTTCTAACGGCCGCGCCGAACTAGTCGCCGGACGGGCTTCCCGGCTCGGACTCTTTAAATTATTAGGCTACAATGTTGAAGATTATGAAGACCTATTTGAAGAGAAATTCAAATTACTTTTAAAAATTGCGAATAATGAAAAGGTCACCTGGTCGGGTAAATTTCGGCCACCACTAGATAATGCTGAAATCTTCCCTAGGCCCTTAAACGGTAAAATGCCAATTTGGCGCGCTGTCGGCGGTCCTGCCCAAAGTGCCATTAAGGCTGGAAAAGCAGGTGTACCAATGACGCTAGCAATGTTAGCTGGCCCAGTTTCCAGATTTAAGGAAACTATCTACTATTACCGGCAAAGTCTCCGTTTAAATGGTTATGACCCAGCTGATTTTCCAATAACGACTGGCGGGGTCTTTTATACCGCTAAGGACATGTCAACAGCTTTACGTGAATATTACCCACGGCTAAACATTGGCATGACCCGGGCAAATGGCTACGGCTTCAACAAACGGTTATTCGCGATGCAACGCGATCCACTCGAAGTAATGGCGATTGGTAATCCCGACGAGATCGTTGAAAAATTATTATATCAATATGAACAGTTTGGGATGCAACGATACATTGCTCACATCGATTTTGGTGGGGTTCCCCATAAGAAAGTGATGGAAGAAATCGAAACCATCGGAACCAAAATCCTGCCAAAATTACGAAAGTATACCCAAACCTACGAAAGTGAAGCATTCCAGAAAGGCGGTATGAAAGAATGAAAGTTGTCTTAATATCCGGAGCAGTTACCGGTTCCAACACCTTCACTGTTTTAAAAGCGCTTCAAAAAGAATTAAATCAGCAGGCTCCCGAAGCCGAAGTTACCTTGCTTGATCTAAGAAATTTAAACTTGGTTTTTAGTGACGGACGTGATTTTCGAGAGTATGAAGGTGACACGCGTCTAGTGGTCGAAACCATCATGGCTGCCGATGCGTTAATTTTTGGAACCCCAGTCTACCAAGCTGGAATTTCCGGAGCGCTGAAGAATGTGCTTGACCTTTTACCGGCCCGAGCCTTAGCTGATAAAGTCACTACGGCAGTAATTACTGCCGGAAGTCCGCATCATTTTTGGATAGCCGATTACCAGCTTAAACCCATTCTCGCTTTTATGAAAGCAACCCTACTACCTGCCACCCTTTTTGTTGAAAGTAAAGACATCATTGATCATCAAATCGTAACTGATGAAATTAAAACCCGGGTAAAGCGGTTAGCTCAAGATTTGATTTTAACAACTAAATCCTACCAAGCTCAACTTCAATTACTTGAAGACGAATTATTCTAACATCAATAACTAAATAGAGGGGTCGAGAAGAAAAGCATGTTTCTTCCCGGCCCCTCTTTCATCGCCGAATGTTATTCAGCAACGACGCCCTATTAGAATTATTTTCACTTCTGATAGTCTAGGTCCATTTAATTACATCTCTTTTAATTTTTTCTGCACTAGCTTTGGATCGGCTTTTCCAGGATTAAGCTCAACAAGCTTTCCAGAAGCAATATAGATAATCCATTCTGCTAAATTTACAATATGATCTCCAGTTCGTTCAAGGGTTCGAATGATTCCCAGATAACTTTCAAAGACAGGAATTCTACTTGGCGTTTCTTGCATCGCTTTTAATACCGCTTTTTGTTGACTTACATAGATCACATCAATCTGAAGATCCATATTCGCAACTTCATAAGCCGCCTTTTCGCTTATATTCGCATAGGCGTCCATAACTTTTTCAAGCATCTGGCGAACGATAGTTGCTAACTTAGCAATCTCATTTTCAGTCGCAACAACATGATGATCTTCATTTAAACTAACGGTTGCCCGAGCAATATGAGTAGTATAATCACCTATTCTTTCCAAGTCATTACTAGCTTTAAGGATACTAATAATCTCCCGAAAATCATTTGCCAGCGGCTGTTGTAAGGCCATTAACTTTAAGGCTCGTTTTTCTAAACTAATTTCTTCATCATTTAAAGTATGATCACGATTTAATACCTTCTTTGCCAGTTCAACATCATGATCAAGAAATGCCTTCGTTGCCTGATACAGTTGCTCTCCGGTATCAATCCCCATTTCCATAAATCGCGATTTTAGTTTTTTTAGTTCGGCATCGAAAATTACACTCATTGTATCGCTCCTCTACGCTTAACCAAATTTTCCACTTAAGTAATCTGCCGTTTGTTGTTCCTTTGGATTTAAAAATAACTTTTCGGTTGGTTGGAATTCAATTAACTGGCCTTGTTCAAAATATGCAGTCCAATCTGAAATTCGCGAAGCTTGTTGCATATTGTGTGTAACGATAATTATCGTATAATTTTGCTTTAAGTCAACCAAAGTCGCCTCAATTTGGCTCGTCGAGATTGGGTCAAGCGCACTGGTGGGCTCATCTAGCAAAATAATCTCCGGTTTCGTTGCCAAGGTCCGAGCAATACATAATCGCTGTTGTTGACCACCAGAAAGGGCTTGGGCAGGCGATTTCAGCCGATCTTTTACTTCATTCCAAAGGGCTGCTTGTCGCAGACTCTCTTCAACTCGTTGATCTAAAAGTTGGCGATTTTTCTCTCCTCGCAACCGCAAACCATAAACTACATTTTCATAAATTGACATTGGAAAAGGAGTTGGTTGTTGAAAAACCATCCCAATTGCTTGACGAATCCGATAGACATTTGCGTTCGGCTGATTAATATCAACCCCATGAAAATTAATATGCCCTTCAACGTTTGCAATCCCATCATTCATCCGATTGAGACTTCTTAATAAGGTCGATTTACCAGATCCAGAAGCCCCAATTAATGCAGTAATTTGATGGTCAGGAAAAGTCATTTCAATTCCCTTCAATACTGGATGCTCACTATACGTAATAGTTAAGTTTTCAACTTCTAACATTGCTTATCTCCTCATTTTTCAAGTCTTTTTGAAATCAAGTAGCCAATTAAGCGGGCCCCTAAATTAAAAAGTAAAATCGTTAAAACTAAGACCGCGGCGGCTCCGCTTGATACCGCACTGGCATCGGGAATTAGACCTTCCGTATTTAGTTTCCAAATATGCACCGCAAGTGTTTCAGCAGGTCGCATTGGATTTAAAAAACTGGTTGGCGAAAAAGGATTCCAATCTTGGTAATTAACAGTAATCGTACTTTGGCCGGCAGTATAAATTAGGGCGGCCGCTTCCCCGAAAATTCGTCCCGCACTAAGAATGGCTCCCGTTAAAATCCCCGGTAAAGCAGCCGGAAGCACAATTTTTAAAATTACCTGCCACTTAGCCATCCCCAGTCCCAGTCCGGCCTGACGTTGCAAGTTTGGCACCTGACTAAGTGCTGTTTCACTAGTCCGGGTTAACAACGGAAGGTTTAGAATGGTCAAAACTAAGGCACCAGCTAAGAGTGAAAAATCTAGTCCCCATTTTAAAACAAAAACTAAGTAACCAAATAAACCAATCACAATTGAGGGTAAAGAACTAAGAACTTCAATTGCTAATCTTAAACTGTCCGTAAACCAATTTTGCTTTGCATATTCGTTTAAATAAATTGCGGCTCCTAAGGCTAACGGTACCGAAATAAGTAAGGTTAAAACTACCAAGTAAAAAGAATTAAAAAGCTGATCAAAAATCCCGCCACCGGTTTGAAAGGATTGCGACGAACTCGTCAAGAAATGCCATGAGATGTGAGAAATTCCAGGAATTAATATTAAACCGAGGACGGTTATCACTAATCCGACAACAGCTAATGCTAACAGTAAAATAAGAATAGTAGCAATTCGATCAATTCGCTCTGCCTTGGTCATACTATGCTTCCTTTCTTGTAACGAAGTGCATCAAAAGATTAAAAACTAACGACATCCCGAGCAGAATTAAGGCCAGCGACCAGAGAGCATCATTCGCCGGCGTACCCAGAATGGTATTTCCCATTCCGGTTGTTAAAACACTGGTAATAGTAGCAGCGGACCCCTGAATAGAAGGCATGATGGCCGCATTCCCTATCACCATTTGAACCGCTAAGGCTTCCCCAAAAGCCCGGGCCATCCCAAAAATTAATGCTGTTAATATTCCTCCTTTAGCTGCGGGAATAACGATTCGGGTAATTGTTTGCCAACGAGTGGCTCCTAATCCAGCCGAAGCCCGTCGTTGATCTTGATCAACTGCTTGGAAGGCATCAATTATCATCGAAGTAATTGTTGGCATAATCATTAAGAATAGCACGACGCTTGCGGCGATAATTCCAAACCCGGTTCCACCAACCAATTGCCGAACAATGGGAACCACTACTGTTAACCCAATTAGTCCGTAAACCACAGAAGGAATCCCGACTAAGAGTTCAATTATTGGCTGAATTATTTTTTTAGTAATCGGCGGTAGGATTTCAGTAACTGCAACCCCCACTGCTAAAGCAAACGGAAGCGCGATTAACCCAGCAACCATCGTTACTAATAACGAAGTAATGATCATTGATGCGGCCCCATATACTTCTTTTCCCGGTGCCCAGACAGTTTTAAAAATGAATTCTTGAAAACTAACCCCATCTTTAAGAAAAAGTTGACTTCCTTTACCAACTAAAAAAAGGAGAATTATTCCTACTAAGAGGCCAATCATGAGAATTGACAAACCGGTTATCTCCCGGCCTACTCTTTCTTGAGTTCTTTCTTTCGACGGCCCCATTAGATACTTTTCCCAGTTTTTCATCTTAATTTTCTCCCTTCGTTGGGGTCACTTTCCCATTCGCATCTCGTTGTACTTCCATATCGTGAACACTTACATAGTGGGCCTTTTTAATCAACTTTTTCTGAATTACTGGCGATTGCATGTAAGTAATAAATTGATTAGCTTCCTTCTTAGCATGCTTCTGTGTATACATGTGCTCATAGGACCATAATGGCCAGGTCCGGTCCCCCAACTGCTTGCCAATTTTTTATTCTCCCGGTAAAGATATCCTGAAGCTGCTGACTTGTAAGATTTCGAACTGGCAAGTCTGGATTTACAATTGGAACAATACCAGAAACAGCAATAATATGATCTTTCAACTGACCAGCTTGAACTCCCGCTTTTTGTTCTGCAAAGACATCAGATGACCCAATATCAACAGCCCCTGCTTGGACTTGACTTAAACCTGTCCCTGATCCACCCCCCTGGACGGTTAAGCTAATCTGTGAATGTTTTTTTAAAAACCCTGGTACTGCAGCTTCAGTTAAAGGTTGTAGCGCTGTTGAACCAACATTAGTAATTTTGGTTTGCTTTAACTGCCCACTTGTATGTGCTTCCCATGTCCCCCAAACAAGCGCAATTCCCAAAGTACATAAAACAAAAGCAATTATTTTTTTCATGTTTGTATTATCCTCAAATGTTGTTTTCCTACCTTTTCCATGGTACAAATAAAGCATAAACGACGACTGTAAAGGCTAATTATGAAGAATGTAAAGATTTGGTAAATTATGAGGTGATGACAATCCAAAAAATACTATTGCTATCAAAAGATTCCTCGTTTCAAACCCGACTTGAAAAAATCGGGATTCAAAAAGACTGGCAAATTACTTCACTTACTACCGCAACCCAAAGCGTTACTACCCTATTCTCGGCAACTTTTGACTGCGTAATTTGGGATACGGCAGCCTGCAACCTAGATACCACCTTAGCAACTTTAATGCTAATTCGGCATGATTTTTTTAAACCGATACTTGTCTTAAGTGACACCAAGGAAGCCCGCGTTCAACGCAAACTGTACCGAACTAGAATTGATGGTATCTTCAGTCGTCAAATTGCCATGGATGTCTTTTGCGCCTATCTCGAACAAAAATGGTGGCTTTACCAGCAAATTGTTAAACATCGTCAATTAAATCAACCAAAGAAGGAAAAACCACAGCAACTTATTACTATCGGTCCTATTCAAGTTGATCGAACTCATTTTGAAGTTAGCAAAAATAAAAAATTAGTCAGTTTAACCAAGAAAGAATTTCAGCTTTTAAATTACTTAATCAGTCATCAAGGGCAAGTCCTTAGTCGCGAACAACTCTTAAATGGCGTTTGGGGGTATGAATTACTTGGTAGTTCCCGGATTGTTGATATTCACATTTCGCATCTTCGCGATAAACTTGAGGTTGATCCAAAGAAACCTAAGCTTATCAAAACCGTGCGCGGATTTGGTTACCGATTAGTTACAGAAGTCAATTCGCTTTAAGCTATTTACTTTTGATTGTACTTATTGGCCACTACGTTGGATTTTACTGAAGAAGCGGGCCAAGTGATCACTGTTGGTCCAAACAAAATTCAAATCTCAGCCAATCGATTATAACTAAATTAATATTGTGCGTATTAAAAAAGAGCAATCTTCAATTTGAAGTTGCTCTTTTAATTATTTTCGCTTTTTCCGTGCCTTTCTTAAGGCCTTCATTCGCTTTTGTTTCTGTTTTTTCATCCGTCGTGCCATCTGGTTCATCGCCATTTGCCCCATCTTACCACCAGGCATTTGGCCACCCATTAGGTTTTGGAGACCATTAAAATTACCGTTCGTAACTTGCTTCATCATCTTCCGCATTTGATTAAATTGCTTAATCATACGGTTGACTTCCACAATTGGCCGCCCTGAACCAGCAGCTAACCGCCGCCGCCGACTTGGATTCATCAAATCAGGATTTTGACGTTCCTCTGGCGTCATAGATAAAATAATCGCCTTAATATGGGCAAATTGCTTTGGATCCAAGTTAACGTTTTGTAAGGCTGGATTGTTAGCCATCCCTGGGATCATCTTTAACAGATTTTCCATTGGTCCCATCTTAGTAACTTGATCCATTTGCGCCAAGAAATCATTGTAATCAAAGGTGTTTTCTCGCATCTTTTCCATGGTTTCTTGAGCTTGTTCTTCGTCAAAGTTCTTTTGGGCCTTTTCAATTAAGGAAAGCATATCCCCCATGCCCAAAATCCGAGAAGCCATCCGGTCTGGGTGGAAGACATCCAAATCGGTCATCTTTTCCCCTTCACCGACAAACTTAATCGGCTTCCCCGTGACTGCCCGAATTGACATGGCAGCCCCACCGCGGGTATCACCATCAAGCTTAGTTAAAACCACCCCGGTAATATCTAGTTGGTCATTAAAACCTTCGGCCGTATTAACTGCGTTTTGCCCCGTCATGGCATCGACAACTAACAAGATTTCATTTGGTTGAGTTAATTCCTTAATCTGAGCCAACTCATCCATTAACTTCTCGTCAATTTGTAACCGCCCGGCCGTATCAATTAACACGTAATCGTTATGGTTAGCATGGGCCTGATCCATCCCGTCCTTAACAATTTGAACTGGATCAACGTTCGTTCCTTCTTCAAAAACTGGAACATCAATTGAGTCCGCTACTTGTTGTAATTGTGTAATGGCAGCTGGGCGGTAGACGTCAGCTGCAATCATTAATGGCCGCGCATGTTCTTCTTCCTTTAATTTTAAGGCTAATTTCCCAGCCGTGGTCGTTTTCCCAGCCCCTTGAAGCCCAACCATCATGATTACGGTTGGAATATGAGGAGCCTTTTCCAAGGCAACTGCAGTCTCCCCCATCATTACCGTTAATTCTTCATTAACGATTTTAACAATTTGTTGGGCTGGGTTTAGCCCCTTAAGAACTTCCGCCCCGGTTGCCTTTTCACGGACCTTTTTAACAAAGTCCTTTACAACTGCGAAGTTAACGTCGGCTTCCAGTAAGGCCAACCGAATTTCGCGCATGGTTTCTCGCAGATCGGCATCGGTAACCTTCGGCTTCTTTCGTAACTTCTCCATCGCCTTTTGGAGGCGTTCTGTTAATCCTTCAAATGCCATTTACTTACTCCTCTTCTAAGGTTGCTAATCCTGCAACTAATTGATTGAGTTTTTGATCTTGGGGATAGTGAGCTTTAACATAAGCCTGTAATTGGTCAAACTGATGATTACGGGCAGTAAATTCTGCTAACAATCCTAACTTTGTTTCATAACCATTTAAAATCTTTTCGGTCCGTTTAATATTATCATAAACTGCTTGGCGTGAAACCCCGAATTCTTCAGCAATTTCACCAAGTGAGTAGTCGTCCACATAATAGAGTTCAAGATATTCATTTTGCTTTTTCGTTAAAAGGGGGTGGTAAAATGCAAACAAAGCATTCACCCGCTCATTTTTCTCAAGCTCCATGGAATAACCCTCCTTTATTTAGTGACAACCAAGCCTTTAAAGAGCCCATAAACAAATTCGGCTGGATCAAAAGTTTGAAGATCATCTACTTTTTCCCCAAGCCCAACATACTTAACTGGTAAATGAAGCTCATTGCGGATTGCTAAAACAATCCCCCCACGAGCTGTTCCATCAAGCTTAGTTAAGACAATTCCGGTAACATCAGTATTTTCTTTAAAAATTTTAGCTTGATTCAACGCATTTTGCCCGGTCGTTGCATCTAAGACAAGTAAAACTTCATGGGGGGCATCCGGAATTTCCCGGGTTAAGATCTTCTTCATTTTTGCTAGCTCATTCATTAAGTTAACTTTATTTTGCAGCCGTCCCGCAGTGTCAACAAACAAGACATCGTAGTCTTCTTCCTTGGCCTTTTTAACTCCATCAAAAACGACGGCAGCCGGATCACCCTTTTCAGGACCAGTTACAATGTCAACGCCATCACGTTTAGCCCAAACCGCTAATTGTTCCGTTGCACCAGCCCGGAAAGTATCAGCCGCTGCTAACAAGACTTTTTTCCCTTCGCGTTTAAAAGCCGCTGCCATCTTACCAATGGTAGTTGTCTTACCAGCACCGTTCACTCCGACAAACATAATTACCGTTGGCCCTGCTGAAGCAAAATTAATCCCGACTTTTTCATTTTCACCGGCAGCTTCGTATAACTCAACCATTTTTTCAATAATTACGTTTGAAACGTCTTGCTTCGATTTGGCATTTTGTAATTTAACTTCTTCTCGCAAGGAATCTGAAAGTTGCATTGCCATTTCATAACCGACATCAGACTCAATTAATAAATCTTCGAGGTCTTCAAAGAAGTCCTCGTCAACATGCCGGAAATTAGCTAAGAACTTATTTAGCCGCGCACCAAAACCACTCCGCGACTTTTCTAAACCACGATCGTATTTTTCATCAACCCGACTTTCTTCAGTAGGTGTTTCAGTTTCATCGGTGTCGCCTGTAGACGTTGAAGGTTCTTCTGCAGCTTCAGTCTCAGTCTTGCTCTCACCTGAAACTTGTTCATTTTCGGCTACCGGGGCTGGGTCCGCTGGCGTTTCACGGTTAATTTCACTTGCTTTTTCAGCAGTTGGCGTTGGTGCAGTTTGTTTCTCAATTTCGTTTGCTCCAGGTTCAACCTGATTAGGTTCTGAAATTGCTGAATTAGTTTCAAGGTGTTCATCGACTTCATCACTAACTGATTTAGTTTCAGCCGGCTGATCAACTAACTGGTCTTCCCCACTAGCACTCGCGTTTTTTTCTTCTTCGCCTTCCTTTTGGGGTTCTGCATCAGCTGCAGATTGCGCTTCTGATTCAATTGCTGGCGCAGTTTGGGGTTCATCCCCTTGTTTTACCGTGGTTCCTTCACTATTTTCATGTTCAGAAGCCGTCGTAGATTTAACTTGTTCATTTTCTTTCTTAGGTGTGACTTCTTCGTTTTCTGTTTTCTTCTTCCGCCGAAAGATATCAAATAATCCCATTATTTCACTTCCTTACTTCGTTTGAGCAGTTCGGAGGGTCTCATCAACATTAACAGTAATCACCTTTGATACTCCTGATTCCTGCATTGTTACCCCATATAAGACATCGGCATTTACCATGGTCCCTTTCCGGTGAGTAATTACAATAAATTGCGGGCCTTGATCACCAAAACGATCAAGGTAGGTAGCAAATCGATCAACATTAACATCGTCAAGGGCAGCTTCAGGTTCATCTAAGATAGCAAATGGAACTGGATGAATCTTTAGAATTGCAAATAACAAGGCCAAAGCAGTTAAGGCTTTTTCGCCCCCCGAAAGCAAACTTAGTTGCTGATTTTTTTTACCTGGTGGTTGCGCGTAGATGTCAACCCCAGTCTCAAGCAGATCATGTGGATCCGTTAAAATTAATTTTGCTTGGCCACCAGCAAAAACCTGTTTAAAGGTCGTTTCAAAAGCGGTCGAAAGCTCAGTGAATGTTTTATTAAATCGCTCTTTAACCTCTCGATCCATCTGGTCCATCGTTTGCTTCAATTGAGTTTCTGCATCTTGCAGATCTGCTCGTTGACCAGTTAAGAAATCATAGCGTTCTTTAACGGCTTGATACTCATTAATTGAGGCAACATTAACTTCACCTAGTTCATCCAGCCCCCGCTTTAAGAGCTTGACTTGGCGATGCAATTCTTCTTCTGGGATATCAATCACTTGGGCTTGAGCGGCAGTAAGCGTTTCTTGGTATTGCTCCTGCAAATGGTTTTGACCTTGATCGATTTGCGTTTCTAATTTTAGACGATGCTCGTTAATTCGCGTTAAATCATCATACGCAATTCGCATCAAGTTTTGTAACCGTTCATTTTCTGCGGTTGCATCCCCCAATTTACCTTCAAGAACATCAAGTTGTTGATCAATTTTAGTAACTACCGCTTGCTGAATCTTTAATTCTTGTTTGGCCGTTGTGATTTCAGTTTGACTCGCTGGTTTAACCCGTGTCAAGTCAGTTGTTTGCTTTTCAATTTGTTGTTTAATCGCTACTAGCTGTTCTTGATAAGCTACCATTCTAGCTTCAGTCGTCTTGGCTTCACGCTTAGCTTGACTTAACCGTTCTTTTTCAACTGCAAGCGCCTGTTCAAAATAATGCCGATTTTCAGCTTGGTCCGCCGATTCATTAGCTAACTTATTAATCAAAGCCTCTTTATCAGCAATTATTTGCTTTGTTTGGGCTAATTGATCTTCTAGTTTTTCAGCTGCCACCTGCGTTGACCGATACTCACTTTCAAATTGGTTATGTTCCGTATCGCGCTGATTGGTTTGCAATTTCAAGGCTTCAATTTGGCGCTTAAGCGTCGTAACCCGATTTTGTATGGCGTTAAGCTGATTACGATCATTTTCTAAGGCCAATTGTATATTTTGAACATTTTCAACTGCTTGATTTCCTTGAGATTGGATAGTTTGCCGTTTTGTTTGGAGGGTATGAACCATCACCTCAGCTTTTTGGCTAGCCTCTTTGGCTGCATCGACTGCAACTTCAAATTCTTGTTGTCGTTCTTTTTGCGTCAAGAGACCGACCTTTTGTTGTTTTGCCTTTCCCCCAGTCATTGCCCCACTAGCATTAATCATTTCACCTGCGAGGGTAACGATCCGGAGTTGATGGCGGCTTTGACGAGCAACCTCGGTTGCATGATCCAAATTATCAACAACCACCGTCGTAGCTAGTAAATGCGACATTACAACCTCAAACTTAGGTGCAAACTGAATGAGTTCCATTGCTCGTCCCAATACTCCTGGGTGGTTAGCAACAGTTTGATAAACCGGGGGAACAAATCCGCTCCGTAAAGTATCAAGTGGCAAAATTGTTACCCGACCGCTTCTCGTCCGAGTGAGGTAAGTAATAATTGCTTTCCCAGTTTGTTGGCTATCAACAACTAATTGTTGAAGCTGACTACCCAAGACAGTTTCAATCGCTTGCGTATACTGTTTTGGAACCGTGATGAGCTCACTAACCGGCCCGAATAAACCTTTAAATTGTTCACGATTTCGTAGCACATTTTGAACACCATAAAAGTAACCGGTATAATCAGCTGCCATTGCTTGATAGTTCTTAACTCGCGCTTCTTGAGAATGCAAAGTACCCAATGATTGATACCAATCTTTTTGCGCTTGCTCATATTTTCGTTGAACTTGCATTAGTTCAGTTTGCAAAGCTTCAACTGCATCCTTGGCACTTATTAAATGTTCTACTTGCTTTTGAACAGCGTTCTTTTGGTCAGCTAACTCCCCCTCAAGCTTACCGAGTTGTCTTTGATGCATCGTTAAATCAGCCTGAACCTGATCAGCTTGGTTTTGACCACGACTTTGCGATTGCTTTAAGAAGGTTTGCTGATTATGCAAGGTCGTTAATTGTTGTAATTGATCAACTTGTTGCTCACGTAAGTCAGCCACTTCTTCCCGTAACTTTGCTTGCCGGGTTTGAGCGTCTTTTAGGCCCAAACCATTCAAATTAACTTCAGCTTGATTTACCTTCTTGTGATGATCGGTGACTGTCTTTTGTACCGCTGTTAACTGTTCATTAACTTGCTCGATTTTTTCTTGAATTGCCCTTGCTTCTTTTTTTAGCCGATCTAACTCCCGATCTTGCTGTTCCCGTTTTACCTGGGCGAGCGATTGACTATTTTGTAATTCACCAAGACCCTGCGTTAATTGCAATACCTTGGCTTGAACAAGATCCTTTTGCTTAATCAAGGCTTGTCGTTGCTGTTGAAGTTGGGTCGTCATCGCATTGGCCGCATGGACTCGTTTTTCGTAATCAGCTGCAAGTTTTTCAGCTGCTACTTTTTCAGCTCGAACTTGCTTAAGTTGTTCTTGAGCCCCTAGAATTTCTCGGACTGTTGCTGTTCGATCAAATTGATCAAGCTTTTGCTTCTGAGCTAAATAATCCTGGGCAAGAGCACTTTGTTCTTCCAACGGATCTAAGCGTTGCTTTAACTCATGGATAATATCGTTAACCCGGTTCAAATTATTATTTGTTTCAGTCAACCGTTTTTGAGCAGTTTCCTTGTCGGCTTTATATTTACCAACCCCAGCAATTGCCTCAATCATTTTCCGTCGATCACTTGGCTTACCGTTAAAAATTTCGGAAACCCGGCCCTGAGAAATAACCGCAAACGATTCTTTCCCAATTCCAGATTCAATAAACAGGTTAACTAAATCTTTTAACCGGACATTTTGGCCGTTAATGAGATACTCACTCTCACCTGAACGGAATAATTTTCGGGTAACCGTCACTTCAGTATATGGGGTGTTTAGAAAATGGTCACTATTGTCTAAGTTTAGTTTAACCACTGCCCGATTTAAAGGGGCCCGGTCTTTGGCACCATTAAAGATTACATCGACCATTTTTTCACCCCGAAGGCTTTTGGCTGATTGTTCACCCATTACCCACCGGATGGCTTCAATGACGTTACTTTTTCCACTACCATTTGGCCCAATGATCCCAGTTACTCCAGGCTGAAATTTAATTACCGTTTTTTCGGCGAAGGATTTAAATCCATCGACTTCTAGTGAAATTAATCGCATTTAATTCCCCTACTTTTTAATTTGCCGTAACGCTTGTAATGCTACTTGCGCTGCGGCCATTTCTGCATGCTTTTTAGACGAACCAGTTCCTTCACCAATTTGCTTTCCATTAGCGCTTACACTAACAGTGAAGACGGGTTCGTTTTCACTCCCCCCTTCATGCAAAAGATGGTATTCAATCTCAACGTCACCATTCCGTTGTAAGAATTCCTGCAAGCTGGTTTTAGCATCAACAGCATGGTCAAACCAACCTTGATCTAGTTTAGGGAAAATAACCCGTTGAATAAACTTTTCAACTGCTGGCCGCCCCTGGTCAAGGTACAAGGCACCAATGAAAGATTCAAAAATATCACATAATAAACTTGGTCGTTTTCTTGCTCCTGCAAGTTCTTCGCCATGACCTAAGCGAATATATTGATCAAAATGACATTCAAGGGCAAACTTAGAAAAACTATCCTCACAAACCATTGCTGCTCGTAAACGGGTTAGCCGTCCTTGCGGTAATTCCGGATAGCGACGATAAATGTACTCCGAAACAAACAATTGGAGAACTGCATCTCCCAAAAATTCGATCCGTTCGTAAAACTTTAAGTGTTCTTTAGGATGTTCATTAACATATGAAGCTTGCGTAAAAGCTTCGGCCAATAAACTTGGATCATTAAAGTCAATTCCAAATTCATCCTTTAAATAGGCTTGTAGTTCTGTAATCATAATTTCCTTTCCGATTTCGCCTCTGAGATAGGCCGAAACATTTCCACCCATCTCACAAATTGAATCTAGCTTAATTCGATTGTTAGAAAAAGGCCCCGACGAAGTTCCCTCCATCGCGACCCAACTTTTGCATTCTTACTTTTGGTGAGCAGCGATGTAGTCAACTACTTCGCCAATTGTACTTAACTTTTCAGCTTCACTATCGTCAATTTGGGCCCCAAAAGTATCTTCTACTTCGAGAACAAATTCAACAAAGTCAATTGAGTCAGCGTTTAAATCTGTTTTAAGATTTAAATCTTCCGTAATCTTTGCGCGGTCAATATCAAAATGATCGGATACAATTGCCGCAATTTGATTAAAGATTTCTTTCTTATCCATTCTCATTAAACCTCTTGATAATAATTAAACTAGCCTCTTTATTTTATTAGTTTTTCTACAACTTGTCCACGGTTTACTTATCTTCTTCTGGTTTAAAGTAGGCAACCGTTTCATCAACCACCTTTGATTGAAGCATGGTATAGATTTGGTCAATCGTAGAAACAACCGCTTTTTTATCGGCTGCTCCATGGGCCTTTACTACTGGTGCTTGGATTCCTAACAAAACTGCCCCACCATAGTTTGAAGGCGTCATTACCTTAGCGATTTGCTTAAAGACAGGCTTTAGGAATAAATAACCTAATTTAGCCCGGAGCCCTCCACCAAGAATACCGTCTTTAATTAACTTTAAAAGCACCTTGGCGGTTCCTTCAGTCGCCTTTAGAGCAGCGTTGGCGGTCCAACCATCAGAAACGACAACATCAGCTTTACCATAAAGTAAATCGCCTGATTCAATATTGCCAACAAAGTTTAGGTCACCCGCTTGGGCTAATAATTGGTGAACTTCTTTATGGAAGGTGTCACCCTTATCAACTTCCGCCCCGTTATTAAGGAGGGCAATTCGCGGATTCTTAATTCCCAGAACTTTTTGGGCATAAAACCGACCAAGTTGCGCAAATTGAACCAAATTCTTTTCTTTTGATTCAGCATTTGCCCCAGAATCAAGGTAGATAAACCGCTTCGTTCCTTCATCATTCGGTATTGCAATTGGCAACACACTGGTTAAGCCAGGCCGGTCAATTCCCTTAATCCGACCAATTAATAACAAACCAGCTGCTAAAATTGCCCCCGTATTTCCCGCCGAAAAGAAGGCATCAGCATCTCCACGCTTAACCGCCATTGCTGCTTGAACCAAAGAGGAATCCTTCTTTTTCCGAATTGCCCGCACCGGTTCTTCTCCCATTTCAATTTCTTGGCTAGTCGGAATAATTTGAATTCGTTCTTGATTTTGGATGAGCGATTTTACCGCTTGTTCATCCCCAAACAGCATGAATTCCAGATCCGGGTGTTGATCCCGGGCTTGCTCAATTCCTTCGATAATTACTTTTGGCGCATTGTCGCCGCCCATTGCATCAACTGCAATTTTCATCATTTTTCCTCCATCTCTCACCCTAATCAAAGTGAGTTTTTAAATTTTGACTTCTTAAGTATAGAACAAGTGGCTGATTTTCGTCACGTTGATCCCAACTAGGCTGTTCAAGTAAATCAAGAGCATCTTGCCGGGCATACTGCATCATTTTCAGGTCACCAACTGGATCTCCAATTTTAAAATCTGGCATTCCAGATTGTTTCTTTCCTAAAACATCACCGGATCCCCTTAATTCAAGATCTCGCTGGGCAACAATAAAACCATCTGTCGTCTCCACCATCGTCTCCATTCGCTTTTTTCCTTCAGGCGTTTTGGGATCAGCAACTAAGAGACAATATGATTGGCGAACTCCCCGGCCGACCCGGCCACGTAGTTGATGAAGTTGGGCTAATCCAAACCGATCAGCATCATAAATTACCATCACCGTAGCATTTGGATTATCAACCCCAACCTCGATGACCGTGGTGGCAACCAGAACTTGGATTTTACCTGCCTGAAAATCAGCCATAACCGCTTCTTTTTCATCATTAGTCATCCGCCCATGTAACAGGCCAACTTGGTACTTAGGAGCAAACTGGTCGGCAAACTGCTCATACAAAGCCGTTGCATTTTGCACATCCAGCTTTTCTGATTCTTCAATTAGGGGACTGACTACATAAACTTGCGCCCCTTGAGCGAGTTGCTTCCGCAAAAAGTCCAAGGCCGCTTCTGATTGATCGCTTTTTAGCCAGGTAGTCTTGATTGTTTTTCGTCCTGCTGGTAGCTCATCAATTACTGAAACGTCCATTTCACCATATGCGGTGATTGAAAGGGTTCGGGGAATCGGTGTAGCCGTCATGGCAAGAATATTGGGATGGTCACCTTTTTCTCGCAACAATTTCCGTTGATCAACCCCGAAGCGGTGTTGTTCATCGATAATCGCTAGACCAAGATTAGCAAATTCCACCTGATCTTGAATCAAAGCGTGGGTTCCAATAATTAAATTGCATTGGCCGGCTGCGATTTGGTCTGCTAAAGCTTGGTGTTGTTTAGCTGTTAAAGAACCCGTCAGTAAAGCAACGTTTACTGGGGTATTTTCGAAAACTTTTGCTAACTTTTCAGCGTGCTGAGCAGCTAAAATTTCGGTTGGTGCCATTAAAGCAGCCTGATAGCCAGTTAAGATCGTGGCATAAATGGCGATCGCTGCTACAATCGTCTTTCCACTCCCAACATCCCCTTGTAAAAGACGATTCATCTGAAAAGGGCTTCGTAAATCACGACAAATCTCATTAACTACCCGTTTTTGGGCCTTCGTTAATTCAAACGGAATGGTTCGAATAAAAGCGCGTAATTCATCGTTATTGTACAGAAGTTGGGTACCATCAGCTTTTCGCCGGGCGAGACGCATCGATTGTAAACGTAGCTGAAATAAATAAAACTCCTCATAGGCGGCTGTTCGCCGAGCTTGGCGAGCTTGATCGCTAGTTTTAGGAAAGTGCACCCATTGAAACATCGTCGCCCGATCCAATAGTTGATAACGTTGTCGGATTGTCAGTGGGATTAGCGTTGCAATTACATTCCGATATTGGGTATAAGCAAGTTCGATTAATTGGCGGATCGTCGTCTGCCGGACGTGTTTATTTGCCGGATAAATGGTTCCAATCGTCTCTTCACCAGGATTAACCACCAATAATTTTGACCCCATTACTTGTTGACGAGCTTGGTTCCAGGTTCCCAGGACGGTCACATCTCCATTTAACTTTAAACGCTCTTTAAAATAAGGTTGATTAAAAAATACCACCATCACCACTTGCTGACCGGTTTGGAGCCGAAAACTAAGACGATTTTTTCGATAGCCAAAACGACTTAACACTGGCTCGGAAACAACAGTCCCATGGATTGTAACCTTTTGCTTATCAACCGTTGTTTCCAAATTAGTTGGTGCAAAATCATCATAACGACTCGGATAATGCATGAGTAAATCTTCAATTGTTTCAATTCCAAGCGTTGCCAATTGTTCAGCTCGTTTTTGTCCAACTCCTTTTAAAGCTGTTACTGGATCTTGCAATGATTTCAATGTCTCACCCCCTAGCAGAGTCTTATAACGGCAAGCAGCCGGGCTGTAAACACTTGCTTACCACCCGGCTGCTAATCTAGCTGGTTTTATTCGACCGAAATTAAGTATGGATATACTGGTTGATCTCCCTCATAAATTTGAACATCAAGTTCATCGTCTTGAGCTAGGATCTTTTTCCTCAAAGTTTCGGCCCCTGCTTGATCACCATCAGCGCCATAAAGAATCGTTACGATTTCGCTATCTTCATCAAGCATTGAAGTAACCATTGCCTCTGCAGCATCCTCAATCGTTTTTTCAACGGCGACAATCTTGCCATCAACAATTCCCATGTAATCATCTTTCTTAATTGTCTTGCCATTTAATTGAGTATCGCGAACAGCAACTGTAACTTCACCACTAGCAACATTTTCAAGTACACTTTCCATCGCTTTTTGGTTATCCACCAAATCTGCTTCTGGATTATATTCGAGTAAAGCACTCATTGCTTGAGCAATTGTCTTAGTATGAACAATCTTAACCGGGATTTCAGCAACTTCGGCTGCTTGATCCGCAGCCATAAAGATGTTTCCGTTATCAGGTAAAACCAAAGCCTGCTTAGCACCTGACTGGTTAATTGCATCTGTAATATCTTGAATGCTTGGATTCATCGTTTGCCCACCAGTAATCACATGGGTGACTCCTAAGCTCTTCAAAAGCTTTGAAATCCCATCACCCGAAGCAACTGCAATCACAGCTGTTTCCGCTGGAACTTCATCCTTAGCTTCTTGGGCTACTTCAACCGGCGTTGGATCATCATCCTTCATGATCTCTTCTTGTTGCCACCGCATATTATCGATCTTCACCGTTTGAAGATCACCAAATTGCTGACCCCAAGTTAAAACTTTCCCTGGATGTTCAGTATGCACGTGTACCTTAACAACTTCATCATCATTAATAACTAACAGGCTATCACCAAGTTTAGCAAGATAGTCGTAGAAAGTCTTATAGTCAAACTTTTGAGTAACCTGCTTTCCCTTCCCGATGCGAACCATCATTTGGGTGCAGTAGCCGTACTTGATATCTTCCGGATTTAACTTTCCCTGTGCACTTTGATGGTGCTTGGCATTAATCATTTCATCCATCTGAGCATTGTCAGGAATTTCGGTTTCAATTTCTTCACCCGTTAAAGCACCATAAAAGGCATGGAGCACAAAAGCAAGACCTTGACCACCAGAATCAACAACACCAACTTCCTTAAGAACTGGTAACAAATCAGGGGTCTTTTCAAGAGCCGCATCAGCAGCTTCCACAATTGCCTTTAAAATGACGACCAAATCATCACTTTCTTTAACCTTATTTAAACCTGCTTGCGCTGATTCACGGACAACGGTTAAGATTGTCCCTTCAGTTGGCTTCATAACCGCCTTATAAGCCGTCTTAGCCCCATTAGCATATGCATCAACAAATTCCTTGGCACTTAGGGTTACCTTGCCTTCACATCCCTTAGCAAATCCTCGAAAAATTTGCGACAAAATAACTCCTGAGTTTCCCCGAGCTCCCATTAAAAGGCCCTTGG
Source organism: Lactobacillus sp. 3B(2020) (assembly GCF_013487845.1). Lineage (NCBI taxonomy): Bacteria > Bacillati > Bacillota > Bacilli > Lactobacillales > Lactobacillaceae > Lactobacillus > Lactobacillus sp. 3B(2020). The sequence goes on from NZ_CP047410.1 coordinate 1,303,917, forward strand.
CAACTGCAGATGCTAATTCACCAACGGCCGTACTTGTGGCTTCTCGCTCGTACTTTGCCCCGCTGGTCATTGACATACTCATATTTGTTCCCGTATCACCATCTGGAACTGGGAAAACATTTAAGGAGTTAATAAACTCAGCCTGTTGATTTAATTTAGCAGCGGCGGCTTGCACCATCTTACCAAATTCCAAGTTAGTAATTGTAGTAACTACCAAAATAAATTCCTCCAGCTATCGACTAATCGTCACCTAACACCCGAACCCCTTGGACGCAAACATTTACTTCGTTTGCCGTAATTCCAAGCATTGATTCAAGGTTATACTTTACTTTTTGTTGAACACTCTTAGAAACTTCTGAAATCTTAGTGCCAAAGCCGACAATGATATTTACTTCCACTGCGATTCCATTCGCATCTTGCTTAATGACGACTCCTTTACTGTAGTTATCGCCTTGCAAAATTAAGTTAACACCATCTTTCAATGGATTACGACTGGCCATTCCAACGACACCATAGTTATCAGTGGCGGCTCCCCCAACGACCGTGGAGATAACATCATTTGCAATGTCAATCATTCCAGCCTTTGTTTTAATCTTTACTGCCATGAAAATGGCCCCCTTTTTTTCTCAAAGTCAACATCATATTACCATAGATGCGATACTTTAAAAAGTTTGCTTGATTAATGTTGATCTCACCTAATTACCTTAATGATAAAAAAATAAGCCGCCCGCGGGGACGGCAATATTTTTAATGAACGCGGGTAACCTTACCCGACTTCAGCGTACGGGCTGAAACGTAAACCTTCTTTGGCTTACCATTTACTAAAATGGTTGCTTTTTGCAAGTTTGGCTTCCAGCTACGACGACTTGAGTTCAGGGCGTGTGAACGCTTGTTACCGAAGCGTGTCCGTTTGCCGGTAATAAAATCCTTAGCCATCTGGGGACCCTCCTCTCCTCATCAATTTTCTCAGTAGCGCCTAAGCGCTGTAACTCACCTAAATAATTTACCATAGCAATGCGTACTTTTCAATACTTTTCTTTCAAGTATTTTCACTTGACACTTGAATTTTATCATTTTACCGCAAGCGCGGTGCTGTTGCCAAGCTGTCTCGGCTTTGAATTACGGCAACAACTCCTGAGTCAAACGAAAAGTGATTTACTAAACCATCAAATTCGTTACTCGACCAGGAGATTGGAATTTTAGCGTCAAAGTTTTGTAACTTATATTTTTCGTCCGGCAGGGTCAAACCAGTAACCGCCGTTAAATTAACAAATGCCAGATATTTCATCCCTGGTCGCTTTCGAATTTCATATTTACCAGGCAAATAATACCGCATTTCATTTTGTTGATCAATAATCACCAATTTAGGAATTACAGCTTGAAATTCCGCCATTAACGGAAACATTAAGTTTGAAAGTAGTTGATCTAATCGACCACCAGTTGCCCCAAACAAATTAATCTGGTCAGCCTGAAATTCAGTGAGCGCTACCTTAACTGCTAACTGGGTATCCGTATAATCTTTTTGGGGTGGAAAACGACGAATTTCAGTTACCGCATTCTTTAGCTTCTCCATGGTCTTGGGAAATGTTGAATCAAAATCCCCAATTGCAATTTGCGGAATAATTCCGTGGTTTAGTAAGAAAGTTGCGCCAAAGTCAGCACCAATCCAAGTTTCACCACGATGTTTCTCCATTTCATCAAGCGGAATTTCACTTGCGGGACCGCCAACCATAATATTTATTGGCTGTATCATTTCCACCCTCCATCTCAAAAAGGTTGGTCCAAATCCCCGGCCCAACCTTTAATCATTACTTAGTAGCTTCTTTTAAAGCATTAATCCGTTCTGCCGGATCATCAGCATTGTAAACGTATGAACCAGCAACTGCAACTGTGGCTCCAGCTTTGTAGCAGTCAACAACCGTTTCGCTGTTAACCCCACCATCAATTTCAATGTCGAAATCATAACCCTTTTCTTGCTTAATTTGGTTAAGTTCCGCAATCTTTGCGACCGTTTCGGGAAGGAACTTTTGCCCACCAAAACCAGGGTTAACCGTCATTACTAAAACTTGGTCAACCATGTGAAGCACTGGCTTGATCATCTCAACTGGCGTCCCAGGATTAATAACAACTTCAGCCTTAACTCCACCGTTTTTGATAATTTGCAAAGCCCGGTGAATGTGTTGGGTTGCTTCAACCTGTACCCCAATAATATCAGCCCCAGCATCAATAAAGGCTGGCAAAATATGTTCTGGGTTTTGGACCATCAAATGAACATCCAACACCATCTTGGTAATTGGACGAATGGCCTTTACAAAGTTTGGCCCATAAGAAATACTTGGAACAAAAGACCCATCCATCACATCAATATGAAGATATTCAGCTCCTGCCTTATCGACCTTTTCAATATCCTTTTGCAAATTAACGTAATCAGCACTCAAAATTGACGGTGCAACTTTAATCATAAGAAACTCTCCTCGCTCTTAGTAATTTGGCTTTTGGTTAATGATTAAATCATGAAACTGACAATAATCATCATACCTCGACTGCATTATTTTACCATCTTCAAGCGCGCTTTTCACGGCGCAACCCGGTTCTTTTAAATGACGACATCCCCGGAACTTGCACTGTGGCGCTAACGCTTTAAATTCATAAAAAAGATTTGGCAAATCATCAATTGTCATTGGGAAATCTTCATATGAAGAAAACCCAGGTGTATCAGCCACTAACGCCCCATTTACCGATAATAGACTAACCGTTCGGGTCGTATGGCGCCCCCGCTTTAAGGCTTTTGAAATTTCACCCGTTTTTAAATTTAAACTTGGAACTAGGTGATTCAATAAGGTTGATTTTCCAGCCCCAGTCTGTCCCATCATAGTAACAACCTTCCCCTTTAACTCAGCGGTTAGTTGTGCTAGCGTGGTCGAAGCGAATGGTTGGGGATCTAGCCATACTTGATAACCAACTTCACGATAACCAGTCGCAACTTTTGCTACAGTGGCATATTTTTCAGGAGTTAATAAATCAGTTTTAGAAAAATACAGTAAAGCTGGAACCCCCTGCCATGCCAATGCGACTAATTGCCGATCCAGTAAATTAGCCGAAAATTCTGGCTCGGTTACCGCTGTTACCACTACAGCGACATCAACATTCGCCACTAGAGGACGAACAAGGGCATTTTTCCGCGGCAAGATTTTTAAAAGGTAACCTTCCTCGCTAAATTCAACCCGGTCACCAACAAGTGGTTTTTGACCTTTTTTTCGAAAATTTCCCCGTGCCCGGGTTCGATAAACCTTGTCATCAGCTAAAATATCATAAAATCCACTTAATGATTGTTGAATAATTCCAGTTTTCAAAAATTACCTCCTTAGTCTAACCCGTAATATTAGTGGCACTCATAATCGTCCGACCATTCCGAATCACTTTATAAGAGCCAGTTTCATTATTTCTCAACGTAAATGGAACATAAATTACGGTTTCTTGGTTGATCGTAATGTCTTGGTATTCCATTGTTAGATTGTGGTAAGCATCACTAATGTAAACCTGAACCCGGTTTTCCTTTCTACCACCGTTACCGTCAAAAGGAATACTAATCTGAATGTTCGTCGTCTTTAATTGATCTCCTGATGAAGCAACAGTAACCGTAAGGGTATCCCCTTCTTCCAGGGTACTCCCCGCCTTTGGGGTTTGCGACATTACCCGATTAGTTGCAATCGAAGTCGAAGTCTTCTTCGTTTCCGTCAATTGTAAACCATGCTTATTAGCAAATTCCTGGACATCTTTAATGTCCCTGTTTTTAAAGTTTGGAATCTTTATCTGTTTTCGGCCCTTACTTACGGTTAAAATAACGGTCTTTTGACTTGGCTTAATTGTTTCACCAGCTGAAACGTTTTGTTTAATGACTTGACCCTTAGCGACTTTATCGGAATAAACATTCTTAACCTTAACTGTAAAGCCAAGATTTTCTAGGCGTTCTTGAGTGTTATCCGCTGAAGTCCCAACAAGATCTTTCATTTTCCACTGTTCAACCCCATCACTTATCAGGAGGTCAACCTTCTTTCCAACGCGAACCTTATCTCCACTTGTCGAGCGAATTACCTCACCTTTTGGCGTAGTAGCACTTAAAGAGGAACTAACCTTACCAACTCGGAGATGATGTTTTGCAAGCGTTGTTTTCGCTTCAGCCGGAGTTTGACCAGCTAAATTAGGAACGGTAACTGGGCGATTAAAATACCATAATCCGGCAATTGCAATCACAATTAAAGTAGCAATAACTCCTAACCCCAGTTTCAAACGATCAATACGCTGCTTTTTCGGTAATGGTGTGATTGACTTTGTGTCATCATTCTCACCATCTTTTTCCGCCGCTTGCTGGCGACTAGCAGCTTTAATCTCATTCAGATCCAATACCCGTGTTTCATCATCATAGGAATCATGTTCCTTAAACCGTGGTTCAGTTTCTCGCCTTGGATTTAATGCGGTTTGCAAGTCTTTAGCCATTTCAGCTGCACTAGCATAACGCTGTTGCGGTGACTTGGCAGTTGCTTTATAGACGACGTTTGCCAACGGTTGCGGAATCGCAGGATTTGTATCGCGAACCGACGGAATCTCATCTCGAAAGTGTTTCAAAGCAATTGCTACTGCTGTCTCGCCTTCAAAGGGAACGTGCCCCGTTAGTAATTCAAACAGAATAATCCCCAACGAGTAAATGTCCGACCGTTTTGTCGCAATACTTCCGCGCGCTTGTTCCGGTGACAAATAGTGAACAGAGCCAACTAACGTATTCGTTTGGGTAAGCGAATTAGCAGTTGATGCCATTGCAATTCCAAAGTCAGTAATTTTTATATTTTTATCTTCATCAATTAATATATTTTGGGGTTTTAAGTCCCGGTGGATTATTCCGTGTTGGTGGGCCGTTTCTACGGCAGACAATACTTGCTCCATAATATCAACCACTTGGGGAAGTGGAATTGGGTAATTTTGTTTAATAAAAGCTTTTAAGTCCGTTCCTTCAACATACTGCATGACCATGTATTGCATGCCGTGGTCAGCACCAACATCATAAACCCCAACAATATGAGGATCGTTTAATTGGGTTGCAGCTAAGGCCTCTCGTTCAAATCGCCGTTGAACTTTTGGATCATCTCGTAAATCTAAACGCAGTAGCTTAACTGAAACTTTTCGTTCAAGGACCTGGTCATAAGCTAAATAAACATTTGCCATTCCACCCTCACCAAGTGGACGGAGAATCCGGTACCGGTTATTAAGCTTGTATCCGGGCTTCATATTAATCCCTTTCTTGGTCAAATTCGCTGACTAAGACAGTGATATTATCAAGGCCACCGGCTTGGTTGGCTTGTTCAACTAACGTCTGACATTTCTCAGTGACGGTCGCATCCTTATTCAACAAAATGGCCGTTAATTTTTGGTGTTCAACCATTTTGGATAAACCATCTGAACATAGTAATAATTGATCACCGAGCTCTAAGGTAAAGGCGTTAACGTCAATTTCTGCATCTGCTGAAATTCCAATTGCCCGGGTAATAATATTCTTTTGAGGTGACCGACGCGCCTGTTGTTCGGTAATATCACCATTCTTAACCAATTCATTTACCAAGGAATGATCATTAGTGATTTGGGTTAATTCATGATCATGGAGAATATAACCCCGGCTATCACCAATGTTTGCAACGACAACAATTCCATTGCCAAGGAAAATTGCTGCTACCATCGTTGTCCCCATTCCCTGGTAATTAATTTTTTCATGTGATTTTTTTATTAATAATTGATTAGCAAGGGTAACTTGATCTTGTAACCATTTTTTAGCATGTTTAACCGTTTTTGGTGCACTCTTGCTAAAATTTTGACCAAGCAACTGAACAGTTAATTCTGCAGCGACATCACCACCACGATTACCGCCAATTCCATCAGCAATAACCGCCAATTGACGCTTACCATTTTTGAGTAGCGCTACACGGTCTTGGTTTTGCGACCGTTGACGGCCGATATCAGATAAGTAATCAACTTTCATGTGACTTTAAATTTCCCTTCTAGTTTTTCCGCCTGAGGGTTGCAATGAAGAACCCATCCGAACCATAGTCGCTAGGGAGGATCGTCAGTGTCTTCGTTGCTCGGTCAGTTTTTAAAGCCCGTGCCGTTTGCGTCTTTTCTAAGGCAAAATTAGGGTGCGTTGTCAAAAAAGCAACGACCGTTTCATCATTCTCTTCATGGAGAATTGTGCACGTGCTATAAATTATTATACCGCCCTTTTTTATTTTTGGGGCCACTGCATCTAAAATTGTTGTTTGAATTTTATGCAGTTGCTGACTATCACTAAATTGTTTTTGATAGCGAATTTCGGGTTTCCGCCGCAACAGGCCCATCCCACTACATGGCGCATCAACCAAGGCTGCATCTAACGTTTGATCAGCCAAAAAAGTTAAATCCCTGGCATCATTTTGCTTTGCAACTACGCGATCACTTAGACCCAGTCTTGCCATATTCTTCTTGATTAGTTTGACCTTATGTTGGTGAATATCTAAAGCAATCACTTTACCGTTTTCAACTTGTGCAGCTAACTGACCGGTTTTTCCTCCTGGAGCACTACAGGCATCCAAAACCAAATTAGTAGTTTTTAAATCAATTGCCGTTGCCATTGCTTCAACTGCTAACATCGCGCTCTCATCTTGAACCGTTACCAAGCCAGAACGAAAAGCTTGGCTCCCGAGGAGATCCCCTTTAGTCACAATTAAGCCATCCGCAGCCACTTGACTGGGAATTGTTGTTATTCCTTCCATCGCTAATTGGTCAGTAATTTGCCCAACCGTTCCTTTTTGCCGATTGGCGCGAACACTTAAGCGGGCAGGATCATTAATTGCCTTTCCAATTTTTTGCGCTTCTAAAAGGCCATTTTCATCAACTAATTTTTTTGTTAACCAAAGTGGCAAGCTAGCGGTCAGACTCAATTGTTCAATTGGATCCTTAATTGTTGTCAGATCTGGCCAGTCACTTCGTAAAACAGCATGTAACACTCCCGTTACAAACTTTCGTAATCCTTGGTTACCATGGCCACGAAACTTTGTAATTTCAATTGCCTCATTTGTCGCCGCAAAATCAGGAACCCGTTTTAAATAATGATATTGGTAGAGGGTGATTAATAATAATTCCCTTACCCATGGAATTGGTTCCCGTTTAACAAATGGTTTTAGCCAATTTTCAAGGGTTAAGCGGTGTTGTAAAGTTCCGTATACCAGATTAGTTAACAAATGCTTATCGGCAACACTTAAATTCGCCTGTTGAATAATCTGATTCAACTCAAGGTTTGAATATGCTTGTTTATTAATAACCCGCTCTAAAACCGTAACTGCTAAATTCCGTGGTGATTGTTTAATGTTTGCCATTAGTAATGATTTGTCTCCCAACCTCAAGTCCTTGGTGACCATTCAAATATGCCGTAATTTCCATCGCCGGCTTTCCTGCTGGCTTTAACTGATTAATTCGATAAGTTGTTCCATTACCAGCTGCGATTACTAAAGCATGCTTTTCAACCCGCACAATGGTCCCTGGTGCTTGTTGAGTTTGTTCAGCGAGCGGAGTTACATCAATTAATTTTGTTGCCACCCCATCAATCATCATTTTACCAAGTGGTTTGGGCCGTAAGCCCCGAACCTTAGCGTCAATTAAACGAGCAGGTAAAGTATAGTCAATCCACTCTTGCTCAGTTGTGATGTTTGGAGAAAATACAACTTGGTCTTCGGCTTGTGGAACGGCTTTAATTTTTCCAGCAATTAAGTCTGGTAAAATTTCCATTAGTAAATTCCGCCCAAGTAAACTTAACTTTTCAAACATCGTACCAGCATCGTCAGTTGCTTCAATTGGAATTGCCCGTTGCGCAATCACATCTCCAGCATCCATTTTCTTAACCATGTACATGATTGAAACCCCAGTTTCAGCATCACCATTCATCACCGCATATTGAATTGGGGCCCCGCCACGGTATTTTGGTAACAATGACCCATGCACATTAATTGCTGCAATTTTGGCCGATTCTAGCAAACGGGATGGTAAAAATTGACCATAAGCAGCTGTAATAATTAGGTCTGCATGAAGATTAATCAACGCTTCTAGTTCTTCACTTTTTATCAACTTTTCTGGTTGAAAAATTTGAATTCCCGCTTGACTTGCTAATTGTTTAACTGGTGAAGCTGTCAATTTATGTTTCCGTCCAACCCGTCGGTCGGGTTGCGTCAACACTGCCTTAACAGAATAACGATCATCATCTAATAAAGCTTGAAGAATTGGAACCGCAAACTGGGGCGTTCCCATAAAAATAACTGATGTCAAGATTTTCATTCCTTTCAAAATAATTCACATAAAGTATTGGGGATCTGGATCGATCATGAAACGTAAATTTCCCTTTGCTTGAGTTTCATGGGCCAATTGCGTTAATGTCGTAATCAAAGTCGGATCATGACGATATTTAAGTACAATCTGATAATAATACCGATTTTGGATCCGGGCAATTGGACGTGGAGTTGGCCCTAACATTACCGTATCCGTTGCTAATTGGCTTGTTTTTAAACGTTCACTAACTGCTTGGATTAACTTAGCAGCTACAACTTCTTGAGGATCACTTGCCATTAACCGAACCGTGTAGAAGTAAGGTGGGTACTGTGCTTGTTGACGAATTCGCATTTCGGTTGCAAAAAAAGCATCATAGTCATTTTTCTGCGCTAATTGAAGGACATAATTATCCGGATTATAGGTCTGGATAATTACCTCACCATTTTTATCTGCTCGCCCAGCTCGACCACTAACCTGGGATAATAGATCGAAGGTTCGTTCACTTGCGCGAAAGTCTGGCAAATCAAGGCCAGTATCGGCATTAAGAACTCCCACCAGAGTTACTTGAGGAAAATCTAGCCCCTTGGCAATCATTTGCGTCCCTAACAAAATATCAGCTTGATGGTTACCAAATTGCTGCAGTAATTTTTCGTGCATACCTTTCCGGCGAGTGGTATCTACGTCCATTCGGATAATTCGAGCCGCTGGAAGTAACTTATTTAACTCTGCTTGGACCTTTTCAGTTCCTGTACCGTAATAACGAATTTCTTGGCTATGGCAGTTTGGGCAAAAGCGCGGAATAGCTTCTTCATGCCCGCAATAATGACACTTCATACTATGCGAACTCAAGTGTAAAGTTAACGAAATATCGCAATTGGGGCACTTCAAAACAAATCCACAATCTCGGCACATCATGAAAGATGAAAAGCCACGTCGATTCAATAGTAAAATGCTTTGTTCACCTTTTTGGAGCCGATCATTTAACCGTGCCAATAAAATTTGGGAAAAATTACTTTCGCCCCCCTGCCGGGGTTCTTGACGCATATCTACAATTTGAATTGGGGGTAACGGTTGCTGATTTACCCGGTGCGGTAAGGTCAAGAGATGATAATTACCGGTTTTTGCTCGAGCATAACTTTCAAGACTTGGAGTGGCCGAACCTAGTAAAACCGTTGCATGATGATATTTGGCACGCCATTTAGCAACTTCTCGAGCTTGATAACGTGGGGCATCTTCTTGTTTGTAGCTTACCTCATGCTCTTCATCTAAGATAATGAGGCCAATTTTCTTAAGTGGAGCAAAAATTGCCGAACGGGTACCAACGACGACATCAACTAGTCCCATCTGAATCCGACGCCATTCATCATACCTTTCCCCGTTTGAGAGTGCTGAATGTAAGATGGCGACATTTTTACCAAACCGCGCACGAACGCGACCAACCATTTGCGGAGTCAAAGAAATTTCGGGTACCAACATCAACGCTGTTTGATGGCTTGCTAGCGCCGTTTCGATTGCTCTTAGATAAACTTCGGTTTTACCACTTCCCGTGACTCCCTTTAAGAGAAAAACTGGTGATTGGTCAGTTTTAATTGCTTGGTTAAGGGCATCTACTGCAACTTGTTGGTCGGTATTTAAAGTCACCTGCTGATCTCGCGCTAAACTTTTTGTCATTGGAGTTCGGTACTGCTCGAGCTTAACTTTTTTTAACCAACCGCGTTTTTCACCAAGAGTAAAAGTTGCCGGGGAGAGCCCTGTTTGTTGCTGCGCTAACTTCAACGGTATCGTTTGCTCCGTTTGCTGTTGGAGATAGACTAAAAGCCGTTTTTGCGCTTTAGCGTTTTTAGGTACTGTTGCCAATAGCTCTTCATAATCTTCAAACTGTAAGCTTGGCTGAATTGCAACTACCATTTTTGCCCTAGCACGGTTTTCAACTTGGTATTCAATCCTAATTTTGCCTGCCCGTCGTAGTTTTACAAGCTCGTGCATAATATCAGGATCATTTTGAACATCAGCTAGGTCTAAGGAATCTTGGCCATCAAATAAATTTAATTGTTCAGCTTCAGTAACATCATCAGTTAAGCGAACAAGACGGTGGGTCTTAGCCTTTAATAAATTTGGGAGTATCGCATAAAGACAACTTATCCAAAATGAATAAGTTGTCTTCGCTAGCCAACGACTCAAAGCAATCATCTCTGGATTTAAAACTGGCTCTAAATCCATCAGCGCAATAATATCCTTCAAATCGCCATCAAATGGTTGCTCTGGGTTGGTATCAACAACAAAACCTTGGACCTCTCGTTTACCACGACCAAAGGGGACAATTACCCGCATCCCCACCATTACTTGGTTGGTTAAACTTTCAGGAACCCGATAAGTATACGGCCGGTTTGTTTGCATCGTTGGGACATCAACAATTACTTGAACAACTTGCAACCAAGAACCCTCCTATCATTTACTTTGCTGCCAACGCTTAGCTAGGATATTAATTAATCGTTCCCCAACTTCTTGCTTACTTAATAGTGGCCATTTTTCTGGTACCCGATTTGGTTGCAAAATTGTGACTTGGTCAGTTGCAACCCCAAAGCCACTCCCAACTTGACTAACATCATTAGCAACAATATAGTCGGCATGTTTTTTAGCTAATTTGACTTGAGCATTTTGAAGTAAATCATTAGTTTCAGCCGCAAAGCCCATCACGATTTGATGATTCTTTTTTGCTCCCAAAGTTGCTAAAATATCAGGATTTTTAACCAAGGATATCGTTAACTCGTCTTGGCTGGTTTGTTTTTTTATTTTCTGATCAGCAACCACTGCTGGTCGGAAATCAGCAACTGCTGCTGCCATCACTAAAGCATCCGCTTTTTCAAACGAAGCTGCTGTTGTTGCTAACATTTCGGCGGTTGTGGTAACCTTTTTGACCATTAAATTCGGGTGATTAGGAAATTCAACTTGAACTTGGCCAATCACTGCAATCACTTTCGCGCCAGCTGCAAGAGCGGCCTGAACAACTGCCAAACCCATTTTTCCAGAAGAACGATTACCAATGAAGCGGACGGGATCAATTGCTTCGCGCGTACCACCTGCCGTAACTAAAATTGTCTTTCCTGCTAAACGATTTTGATTGGTAAACCATTTATCAACCCGCCCAGCAATTTCTTCTGGCTCCATCATGCGCCCTTTCCCAACGTAACCTTCCGCCAGCATCCCCGTTTCTGGAGTTAGAATAATCCGCTGATCCAAAACAAGTTGCTTTAAGTTTCGCTGGGTAGCGGGATTAAGCCACATTTGACTGTTCATTGCGGGGGCAAGCATTACGGGTGCCTTTGTTGCTAACAAACAACTAGAAACAGCATCATCAGCTAGTCCATTTGCTATTTTAGCAATGAGATCAGCGCTCGCCGGAACAACTAATGCTAATTCGGTCCAGTCCGCTAATTCAATATGAGGAACTGGGCTTTGATTAGTTTGCCATAAATCGGTTAAAACTGGCTGGTGAGTTAAAGCATAAAAAGTATTTGGGGTAACAAAATGCCTACTAGCTGGTGTCATCCCAACGCGAATTTCATGACCTTGCTTTTGAAGTATCCGGACTAAACTAACAGCTTTAAAAGTTGCTACGCTTCCACTTACGTAAACGGCGATTCGTGCCATTTTGATCCCCCTTTGTAATAACTACACAAAAAGCGCTAACGGCTGGATGAATTACTTTGTATAAGCTATTTGGAGCTTTAATACTCTTTTCGATCCAAAATTCGCTAGCGCTTTATTATTTAATTGTGGTTAAACCTAACAAACAGGTTCTAATCCTCGGAATCGTCAATTGAAACCATCCCAGCTTCAATTTCTTCAAGCGCCATCCCGACAGACTTAGTTGAGTTATAGTGGTTAAGTAGCAATGGCTTATCCATTTCCAAGTCAACTGGCTTATCAGAGTCTTGCGCGCGATCCTTATCAAGACGATATTTATCAATTTCATGTGCCCGCTTACTTGCAAGCATGATCAATGAATACCGCGAATCAACCTGCTTTAATAATTCATCAACTGAAGGGTATAAAATCATTGTTTTGCATCTCCTAACATTTCTAAGTAATCTGGCATTACCCGTGGAACCCGCAAACGTTCACTCCGGATAATTTCCTTAATTTTCTCAACTGCATTGGGAACTTCATCATTCACAACCGCATAGTCATAGTTTTGCATCATTTCAATTTCAGAAAAAGCTTTATGGATGCGTTTGTTAATAACTTCCATACTATCAGTTCCCCGGTGAATTAAACGTTGCTTTAATTCCATTAAATCGGGTGGCGTTAAGAAAATGAAAACCCCATCTGGCCGTTTTGAACGAACTTGCATGGCCCCATTTACTTCAATTTCAAGAAAAACATCTTTTCCAGAATCTAAGGTCTCATCAATGTATTTTAACGGTGTCCCATAATAATTGTCAACGTACTTGGCATATTCCAACATCTGTCCAGACTGGATATTTTTTTTAAATTCTTCCTTTGAAACGAAGAAATAATCAACCCCATTTTTTTCACCTGGACGAGGTTGGCGAGTCGTCATTGAAATCGAATATTGGAAATCATTTCCTGGTTGATCAAAAATTGCCTTCCGAACAGTCCCTTTACCAACACCGGAGGGGCCGGATAAAACTATCAGCATTCCGCGCTTTGTCATTAATCATTAACTCCTAACCATGAACGTATTACCCTTTATTTTGCAATACTTACCGTCGTAATTCAAGGCTTTCGTTCCATAAAAGTGTGAGCCAATTATTTACACCACCCATTATTAACTAGTTTCATTCCCGATCAAACCTAAGAACAGAAAGCTTGATCGTTTTAGGGGTTTTTTATCTAAAATTTAAAACTTCCAGTACTTATTTAACTAGATATTTCCCGCTAGTTTCGCTCTTTCTTGATTATCGCGAACTTAAATAAATTTAAACTTGAATTTTCAACCGTTTGTTCGTATAATTTATTTACAAACAAAAGTTCGGAGGACGTTCAAAATGCAAAATATCAATCGTTCATTTTTACATGAAAGAACAGCAAATATGATTTCTCATCTTAAGCCGATTTTCTCAGAACCTTTTTTCGAAGACAAACCTCCAGTTACCCTTCTACCAATTGAACCACTTTTCCAAAGAAAACTATTCTTAAAAAAAGCCATTGCAAGCCAACGCGAGGTCTTCTTACAATTAATGCCAGCTACTGACGGCGGACAACCAGTAAACGTACGCGGTATAATCCGAAAATTAGATGGCCAACGATACCTACTCTCAAAGAAAAATAAAACCTATTTCTTCACCATTAATCAACTACGTTATATTGCGGGTTAATCATACTAAAAAACGGAGCGGGTAAATCATTTAGTTGATACTTAATCTGTTATTTATAAACCAGCCGGGTCTAAAATTATCAGCGACATATTGAAATTTTAGTTAAACATTCCTATGTACTCATTGTGATGACAAGAGGGGCCGAGAAGAAACACACGTTTCTTCTCAGCCCCTCTTTCATCTCCGAATATTACTCAGCAACTACGGCCAAGAATTTCTTTTAATTTGCTTGCTCCATGCTTAATAATTCTTTGGCATGCTCACGAGTTAACTTAGTAATTTTTTCTCCTGCAAGCATCCGAGCAATTTCATTAATCCGTTTGCTTTCATCTAAAGGAGTCACCGAAGTCGTTGTCCGGTTATTTTTAACTTGTTTCTGGATTAGAAAATGATGCTGAGCAACAGCAGCAACTTGTGGTAAGTGACTTATACAAAGTACTTGTGAACTTTGGGCAATCACTTTAATCTTATCAGCAATTGCTTGAGCTACTCGCCCACTAACTCCCGTATCTACTTCGTCAAAAATAATACTAGTAACTCCTTCGTTTTTGGCAAAAATAGTCTTAAGGGCTAACATGACCCGGGATAGTTCCCCACCTGACGCAATCTTAGCGAGCGCCCCCATCCGTTCGCCAGGATTAGTTTGCATGTAAAACTCAACTTCATCAAGGCCATCAGCGCGGAAACGATCGCCTGCTGATTCGACAAAGTGCACAGCAAAAACCGCTCTTTCCATATATAATTCACGTAACTGTTGGTGGACTTGATTTTCCAATTTTTGGGCAGCTTGTTTCCGGAGCTCGGTTAGTTGTTTACCTAATTGTTTTAATTCGGTTACTGTTTCAGCTAACCTTTCTTCTTGGTCACTATCATCATTCGCCACTTGTTCCATTTCTTCAAGTTCTTTTTTGATTTGATCATAATAGGCTAACACATCCGGAAGTCGATCACCATATTTGTGTTCGAGATCACCAATCAACGTTAACCGATTTTCAATTTGATCTAATCGGGCGGGATCAAACTCCAAACTATCTAGCACTCGACTCGCTGATTCGGCAGCATCTTGAAGTGAATAGTAAGCATCCCCTAACCCCTTAGCTAAATCTTTAAAAGCGGGATCGAAGTCGCTAATATCCTCAACGGAAGTTTTCATTTCTGCTACTTGATCCAGAACTGGTGCACCTTCTTCACCATTCAAGCTTGCAACTACCATATTAAGGGCATTATTAATTTGTTGAAAATGTTCTAGGCGATCACGTTCAGTTTCTAATTGTTCTTCTTCATCTGGTTTAAGATTTGCTCCCTCAATTTCGTCAACTTGATAACGAAGCATGTCTAGCCGTTGAGCCCACTGCTGTTCGTTTTCTTTTTTCTTCTCAATTGCGGATGATAATTGTTGGTATTCATGAAAAGTTGCTTGATATTTTTTAAGGATTGGTTGAATTGGCGCTCCGGCAAATTGATCCAACATCCCTAAATGATGTTCCGGTTGCAAGAGTAACTGATGCTCATTTTGACCTTGAATATCAACTAACCCAGCCCCTAATTTTCGCAACGTAGTAGTGTTAATCAAAGTCCCATTAACCCGGATAATATTCCGTCCATTTTGGTGAATTTCCCGAGAAATAATCAATACCCCATCTTCATGGTCAATCCCATATTCGTCAAGGAGGGCCAAATAATCTTCATTTTTAGGAACCGTAAATTGCCCTTGTAAAGTTAATTTGCCAGCACCTTGCCGGATAAAATCCGTTGATCCCCGACTGCCAGCAAGCAGGCCAACGGCATCGATAATAATTGACTTCCCGGCACCTGTTTCCCCGGTTAAAACCGTCATCTGATCATCAAAAGTAAGATTAAGGTGATTAATAATCGCTAAATTATCAATCGTCAACTCTTGTAACATTTTTCAACCTCATTTTTTCTAAGCGGCCTACAAACTGCTTTGCCGCTTCGTCAGATTTACAAACCACCAGAACCGTTGCATCATCACCAATCGCGGTGAAAACTTCGGGAAAGTCTAACCGATTAGTCAACATTGCAACCGCTGGCCCATGCCCAGGATGCATCGTCAACGAAACGAATCGTTCGGATTGCTTTAAAATTTGAAGATAGTTTTGAATCGATTGGCGGAATTGACTGTCCTCGTTTTCCGCCTTTCTGGTTGGCAAACTATACCGATATCCGCCATCAGGGGTTGGCACTTTAATTAATTTAAGCTCTTTAATATCCCGTGAAACAGTTGCTTGAGTGACGTTATACCCCACTTCCGCCAATAGGGTAACCAAATCTTCTTGACGCTCAACCGCTCGTCGTTCAATTAATTGCTTAATTTCATTTTGGCGATTCATCTTTTTCATGATCAAATCCTCCAACAAAATTTTAAACTATTTTGCGTTCAACTCCGCGTGGGCCGCTACAACAACATCCTTAATGTCAATTTCGGGGTCAACCTTTGCTTGATCACCGATTAATTGCAATTGAGCTAAAAATTCAATATTTCCTTGACCACCCTTAATTGGCGAAAACGAAAGTTGCCGAACCGCAAAACCATCATTCACTGCTAAATCAAAGACATGTGCGATAACTTCTTGGTGAACAACCGGATCTTTAATAATACCGTGTTTTCCAACCTTTTCTCTACCAGCTTCAAATTGTGGTTTTATCAAAGCAACAACATTACTCTTTGGCTTTAAAATCTTAGCAAGTGGCGGCAAAATCAAGCCAAGTGAAATGAAGGAAACATCAATCGATGCAAATTCTGGTTGTCCACGATGAAAATCGGTAAGCTTTGAGTAACGAAAGTTAGTTTGTTCCATCACTTCAACGCGCGGATCGTCACGTAGTTGCCATACCAGTTGATTAGTCCCCACATCAAGTGCATAGCTAAGTTTAGCCCCATTTTGAAGCATTACATCCGTAAAGCCTCCCGTCGAGGAACCAATATCTAAAACTACTAGACCTTGAACTGAAAGGTCAAAGACCTTTAATGCTTTCGCCAACTTCAATCCGCCACGACTAACATATGGCATCTTTTTACCTTTTAAGTGGAGCGTCGTAGTAACAGGAATCTTCTGTCCAGCTTTATCCAACCGTTCGTTATTCTGACCGAGGACTTCGCCAGCCATCACTGCCCGTTTTGCTTGCTCACGAGAATCAAATAATCCTTGTTTTACTAGTAAGATATCAACTCGTTCTTTTTCCATTCCATTTAGTCCTCAAAATAACCTAAAAATTCATCTAAGATCACTGGATTTACTGCCAATTGAGTGGCTAGCGCATCACGTGCCGCTTTAGCATCATTTAAAGCAACTTGTAATGCTTGCTTCGCACCCTCAACTCCAAGGAGACCTGGATAAGTATTCTTATGAGCTTCTGCATCTCGATGAACCTCTTTGCCAACTTGAGCTTCCGTTGCGGTCACGTCCAGTAAGTCGTCTTTAATTTGAAAGGCCAACCCATATGCTTTGCCAAATGCCCGTAAAATATCAATGATGTCCTCAGAAGCCCCAGCAATTATTCCCCCGGCAACAGCTGAGTATGCTAAAAGTGCACCGGTCTTTTCTGCATGTAATTTTCTTAACTGATCTAAGGTCAGATGGTGACCCTCTCCCGCAATATCACGAGCTTGACCAGCTACCATCCCCGCCGGACCAGCAGCTTTAGCTAATGCCTGAACTAATCGTAATCGAACCAACTCCGGTAATTCATTTTCGCTTAACCATGAAAATGCTAACGTTAATAATCCATCCCCAGCTAAGGTAGCCATTCCGGCACCAAATTTCTTATGATTAGTTGGCTTTCCTCGCCGGAGATCATCATTATCCATTGCTGGTAAATCATCATGAATTAGGGAATAGGTATGGATTAATTCAACTGCACAAGCAGCTTTAAGAACAGCTGGGGTTATTTCACTCCCTAGTAGTTCACTTACGCCCAAGGTGAGCGCGGGTCGCAAGCGTTTCCCACCAGCAGTCAAAGAATAATCCATCGCTGCCATCAAGGTTGGTTGATCACATTCGCTAACCAACGCCCCTGCCAAGTATTCATTAATTTTAGTTCTTAATTTTGCAATTTTATGCACGTTATTTGCCCCTAATTTTCTTCGTTTTTGGTAAATTCAGAATGATATCCTTGATTTTGAACCCCATTATTACTCAGATCGTCACCTACTTCTTCTGCTGGTTGAAAGTTACCATTTTCATCAACCAGTTGCGCCAAAGTTGCTTGAGCTTGATCAAGCTCTTTTTGCAACGTTTGCGCTAATTCCATCCCCTGTTTAAATTCTTTAATCGAATCATCAAGGGTTAATTGGCCCCCTTGAAGATGGTTGACAATCGCTTCTAAATCTGCAATCCGACTCTCAAAACTTTGCTTTTTTATCTCTGATGCCATTCTAATCTTCCTTTCTTACCTTATCAACTGTAACTTCCGCATTTCCATCATAAAAATGTAAATTTAATTCATCACCATGCTGCAATTGATGGGCTGAAATCACTTGATTATCCCGTGTTGCATAACTATACCCTCGTTCAAGCACTTTCAGTGGACTTAGAGCATCTAAGCGGCCAACTAAATTGCGAAAATATTGATTTTGACTTTGAAGAACAAGCTGACTACTTTGTTTTAAGTTCGTAACAAGATGTTGGAGTTGGAGCTGGTTTCGTTTGACCCGATTGACTGGTGATAGGAGCTGCAGACGATGATCAACTTGCTGAAATTGCTCGCGTTTAGCCTGTACTTGCTGGCCCTGTAATTGGATTAAGCGTATTTTAAGGTCGTCAACCTGTTGGAGCGGCCGTTCAATTAATCGTTGCGGCTGTGATAGTGGATAACTTTCTTGTAAACGGCGTAGGGTCTGATTAGCTAATTTTAATTTAGCTTGGATCCCATTGATCAATTCTAGTTGCGAACGTTTTAATTCCGCTCTAACTTCAACTAACTCCCATGCTGAAGCCTTAACTGCCGCAGCAGTGGGCGTTGCTTGACGATCATCAGCTGCTAAATCTGCAATGGTTGTATCGGTTTCATGGCCGACTGAGGAAATTACTGGAATCTTTGAAGCGGCGATTGCGCGTCCCACAACCTCCTCATTAAAAGGCCATAGATCACCCCGCGAGCCACCACCACGGGCTACAATCAGCGTATCAAAGTTATCGCTTGCATTGACGCGCTTAATTTGACTCGCAATCATCGGCGCCGCATCATCCCCCTGAACTTTCGTTGGATAAAAGATCAATTGAATTAAAGGATTTCGTCGTCGAAAAGTGGTGATCATATCATGCTTTACTGCTGCATCATTACTCGTTACAATTGCTACTCGTCGCGGAAATGGAGGGATTGGCTTTTTTGGTAAGTCAAATAACCCTTCTGCTTTTAATTTTTTGTACATTTGTTGAAAGGCGACTTGGAGTGAGCCGGTACCAACTTCTTCCAATTGCTCAACATAAAGTTGATATTCTCCCCGGTTAGGGTAAACCGCAACCCGCCCCCGAACAAGAATTTTCATTCCGTTTTCCATCTTAAATGGTACTTTAGCAAAAGCGCTCTGAAACATGACTGCTTTAATTTTGTACTGATCTTTCGGCGCTAAACCCTCCGTATCATCCTTAATTGCAAAATATTGATGTCGACTTGAAGGCCGATAATCAGTTAACTCCCCAACTACCCAGAGGTTTCGCTGGCTTAGGTATGGGTCGACATCAAATTTTCGACTAATATAACGGGTTAATTGACCAATTGTGAGCGGATTATCCTTTGGCATTTTCCAAGCTCCATTCTGCTAAATCAACAGTTTGTGACATTAAACTTGCAATCGTCATCGGTCCAACACCACCAGGCACAGGTGTAATCGCACTTGCAACCGCCTTTACCTGTTCAAAATTAACATCCCCAACCAACTTTCCTTCTGGAGTACGATTAATACCAACATCAATCACTACTGCCCCTGGTTTAACCATTGAAGCCGTTAAGAAGTTGGCTTTCCCAGTCGCAACAATTGCCAAATCAGCATCCTTGATAATCGCTGCTGGATCAGGCGTTTGTCGGCCAATCATAGTTACCGTTGCATCTCGGTTAATCAGCAGAGCCTGCATCGGCCGGCCAACCAAAATACTCCGACCAACAATTGCTACTTTAGCACCGACATAGTTAAAGTTAAGACTGTCAAGCATCGTAATAATCCCCCGTGGCGTGCAAGCAACGGGGTAATTTCCTGGTAGATGATTATACAGCTTTCCCACATTTAAGGGATGAAAACCATCCACGTCCTTTTGTGGATCAATCGCCGCCACTAACGCTTGCCCATTTAGGTGCTTTGGTAACGGCTCTTGGACCAAAATACCGTGGACTTTTGGATCATCATTAAGAGCCTCAATCGTTTGCAATAAAGTTGCTTGAGCAACCGTTGCCGGAAAATTTTTTTGGATTGAATAAATTCCCAGCTTTTCTGCTTTTCGTTGCTTATTACGGACATATACGAGACTTGCTGGATCTTCACCCGCCAAAATAACTGCCAATCCGGGTACAATCCCTTTTTGCTTTAATTTTTCTACTCGGTGAGCCGTTTTTTCATTTTCCAACGCTGCTAGTGCTTTCCCATCGATAATTTTTACCATCACTCTGACCCCTTTCGCTTAAAAAATAAGGGTGGGGAGAAAATATCCTCCTCACCCTCATTAATCTTTGAACGCTATCCTGATCGAAGAAAAACTTGTCAAAACGGACCTAATTAAAACTGGTTTGCTCAGACCCATCATTGTACAAAAACTTAATCCACGATACTTATAATCATTCACTTACCCTTAGTTGCGAGGAAATTCTTTTTCTAGATTTCCAAGTACCCCATTAATAAACTTTCGTGACGTTTCATCACTAAATTCCTTAGCTAATTCTAAGGCTTCATTAATTACGACCGCAGTTGGAACTTCGGAATTATACCGCAATTCGTAGGTTGCTAATCGCAAAATAATCAAATTAGGCCGGGTAATCCGATTCAGCGTCCAACCACTTGCTAGATGGCTTTGAATTAGCTGATCAAGTTCCGCTTGATGGTCAATAACCCCAGACACTAATTCTTCAAGAAACCTTGGGACCGTTTCACCTTCATTAAGCGGTAAAACGGCTTCATTTTCATAAAGATCCCGCTTATCTGCTTCTGGATTTGTTTCTAAAGCAAATAAAGCTTTGAAAGCTGCTATCCGAATGTTATGCCGACTAAACCTCACTACTCTTCACCATTACTTTCTTCGTCAAATAAATTATCAGGGTCAACCGTTTGTACTTCTTTTTCAGTTACAATTCCCTGGATATGAACATTAACTTCTTCAACCTTCAAATCAGTCATTGAAGTAATTTGTTGTTTAATCCGTTCTTGAATTTGGGCCGCAACTTTTGGTACTGATACACCATAGTTAAGGTAAACCGCAACATCAAGCGTTAAGGTATCACCCTTAACTGTTAACTTTACGCCCCGCCGATGATCGGAGCGACCAAGTAATTCGCCCACGTTATTTGCAAACGAACCATGCATCTTTGAAACCCCGTCAATTTGACTAGCGGCAATCCCGGCAATGAATTCCAAAACCCGGGGAGCAATTTGAATTTGTCCCAGTGTTTGATCCGCAGTGTTTAAGATGATTGTTGAATCTTCTGCCATCCCGTTTTCCTCCGTTTATTAAAGTGTATTTTTATATCAATAATAATTAAAAGTATGTCAAAAAAGGTGACAACCAAGGTAAAGTAATATCATCACCGTTAGTTTACCTTGGCTTATCTAGTTAAAAAAATAACTATGATTGTCTTCTAACTTAACTGTTATGATCTATTCTATTGTGGACTAGTTCAGCATAAAAATCAACTAGCCCCTCCCTTATTAGGAAGGCCTTACACAGTAATCAGGTCCGTTGAGGCTTTAGTTAATACCTCACAACCGCCATGCGTAATTAAAAGGTCATCTTCAATTCGTACGCCAAACAAACCTGGCAAATAAATCCCTGGTTCAACGGTAATTACTTGGTTATGCTGCAAAACCACTTGTTTTGCCGCTGGCCCATAACTCGCAGGTAATTCATGAACCGTTAAGCCAATCCCATGACCCATTCCATGTTGAAATTCATCACCGTAACCAGCTTCCTCAATTAAATGGCGACCAGCATAGTCAAGCTGATCACCATGAATTCCAGCTTGCGCCTTTTCAATCACGGCTTGCCGGGCTTGGTTAACTAACTTATAAACCGTTTTGAATTCAAAATCTGGTTCACCAACGGCAAAGGTTCGGGTCATATCAGCAGTATAACCATCAACAAAATATCCATAATCAAGCGTCACAACATCGCCCTTTTCGATCAACTTCTTTGAAGCTGTGGCATGGGGCTTGGCTGCATTTGCTCCTGAGGCAACAATAGTTGGAAAAGAAGCTTCACTTGCGCCATGTTCTTTCATCCAAAAATCCAAATGGTTAGCAACTTCTAACTCTGACATTCCCGGTTTGATCATTCCCAAAACATATTCAAACCCTTGATCATGCAAGGAAGCTGCGTGCCGCAAAGTCTCAACTTCCAGACTTTCCTTTTCAGCCCGATAATTCTCAACTAAATTCGTAAACGGTACGATATCCGCAACCATAAGCTCATCTAATTGATCAAACAAACCATAACTAATACTACTTTCAAAGCCGAGGACGGTTAAGCCCGATTTTTGCATTATTTCGTTAACCGTCCCATAGTAATCACGGGTAATCATCCCAATAACTTCTCGATTGTCAAATTCGCGAAGTGCTTCCGCATACCGATCATCAGTAATTAAAATCGCGGCCTTGGTTGTAATTAAAAGTGCCCCGTCACCTTCGATTAGCGGAAAACCGGTTAGGTAAAAAAGATTTTCTTGATTGGTTACCAAAAAAGCATCAATATACAGGTCAGGCAGTCGTTTTTGAATTCGTTCAATTCGCGTCATCCTATTTTCCCTCAATTTCTTCATCGGTTTGCAGGACGGCCATGAAGGCTTTGTACAGGTCAAAATTATTCATTTTTGTTTGATCTCCTTTAATTTGCTTTGAAACTCTATTAACATCACGTTTTTATTAGAACTCTCCTTATTTTCCCGCTTTATTGTTTGTTTAATTAACTGTATTTAGTTTGGTATGTCGTGGGAAAAATGTGGGGAGTTTTACATATTTAGGATGACAAATAATTAAAGTCTATTTGTTTTGGAAAATATTGTATCACAAAGACTACTAATTTTATCATACGCCTTATTGCTGATATTTAAATTACTATTAATTTAAATTTGAATCGTTTGGCCAGGGAAAATCATATTCGGATCTGTAATGTGATTTTTGCTTGCTAAGGCTTGCCAGGTCGTGCCAAATCGAGAAGCAATCCCGGATAAGGTATCACCGCTTTTGACCGTGTAAGCATTAACTCCACCGCCAGAAGGCAAGATAATCTTTTGACCAACCCCGATGATATTTGGATTGGCAATCCCGTTAATCTTAGCCAACTCTTGATAAGTCGTGCCAAACTTGCTTGCAATCCCCGATAAAGTATCGCCATTTTGGACGTAGTAAGTATTTTGCGTTGAAGCTTGACCCGTTACCTTAAGCACTTGACCAGGGAAGATTACGTTTGGATTCCCCAATCCATTGATGGCGGCTAGACTTTGCCAGGTCGTGCCAAATTGGGAAGCAATCCCGGATAAGGTATCGCCAGCCTTAACTAAGTAAGTGCCAGTTGGCTTCCGCCAAACTGATTGACCACTATCAGGTGCTGACGTCGGCGTAGTTGGTACTGTCCCGCCAGATACCACCGTGGTAAAGGCACCGTCAAAGTCAAAACTAGCATCAACACCGAAGTTCATCCCACCATAGCCTTGACCCTTATCAGCAACGCGTAGTACATCGCCCGGATGGATAACCGTGCTGATAGTCTTACCGTTAAGGGTAGCTAAGGCCGTCATATCCATACCATACTTATTAGCGATCGACCACCAACTATCACCGGCCTTGACCGTGTAGTTGTGAGTATCTTGGTGTAGTTTCTTCCCAGCGTCAACCGCCGGCGTGTGAGTTTCTGGTTTCATTGGGTTTCCGTTCTTGTAACCATTATCCGTGATGCCAGTAAGGTCAATATCACCATCAAGTCCACCGGCTACATAGGTCGACGTAAATTGGAAAATCCCGATGTTCTCGAACGACGGGAAGAAGTTATAGTTAGGTGTTGGCGTTACTGACATTGACGGGTATTCGGCCAGGTACAGTACATATTTCTTGGCCAAGTAATGCAGGTCAACGGTACTGGTCAAGTACCCTTTGTACCCATAGATTACGGGAGTGTAACCCGCGGCCTTAATACGTTGCAAAGCGCGATCAAGTACGGCTGTATTTTGAGCTCCCCGCTCAACGTCAAGGGCCACAATACTACCCTTCGGCGTCTGGATTTTGGGTAAAAAGTAATTAAGTACATGATCGGCTTGGGCGTTATTGGTTACATTTTCCCACCAAATGTACGTATGCGCTCGTCGGCCCATGGCAATGGTAGATTTAACCTGGCTCCCGTAAGTCCATTGATCGTACAGGTCCCAGCCAGTATTGGTACCACCAATTTGACTAATGGAAAACTTATCGTGATCGTAGCCCCACTTACCATAGGCACCTTGGTAGATTGACCAGTCAACCCCATAGTCGCCTTTAGCCGCTTGTGCCTCAACTGGCCCCAAAGCAACTGGAGCCAACAAAAAAGCGGCCGCCGTAGCAACCGCAATCTTTTTCCCTAACTTATGCTTATTTCGTTTCATTTTCTTCCCCCTTTGGTGCCTGTACTGAGCCATCGCCCTCGACAAAGCCGGCAACCGAAGCTACCGCCAGAATCGTGTTGATGATACCCGCTACCTGGTCCCAGTGGCCGTAGCTAAAGCCACACGCCATCATGATTTGCTGCACCAGCACGATCAATAGGGTGCAAAAGCTCGCGATCACCGTCTTATTTAGGGTCCCATCAGCGTTCAAAAATTTCTTCTTGGCATTTGTCATCGTCGTTCTTCCTCCTCTTGTGTTTCCAAGCGTACTAAGCGCTTTTCGTGGTCGTCGATCGCCTTGTGCATGCGGTCTTCCGTCTTTTTGCGCTCATCCATGTCATCGCGCAATTGCCGGATTGTGGCATTGAGTTCGGCCATTGTAGTCTTGACACCTAGCATGACATCGTTAATACGCGCAAAGTCATCTTTGGTTGAGTCCCGCGCCGTCTTGCTCAGCAGGCTATATAGTAGCGTTGCCAGCAAGCCTAGCAATGTCGTGACCGATACCCACTCGCCCCAATTAAGCCCTAAAAAATGATGTGGATCCATCATAATCTCCCCCTTTCTCCGTCCGCCAACCACAAAAGATTATGTACAAAAAAGCCACGCTCCTTTGAGTGAGGCTTTTTATATACTGTGTATTTCTTAGGCGACTACAGATAATCTTTAAGCTAACTTATCTATCCATGCGTCCATGTTGGTACAACGTTCAATGATTTTACCTTGAATTTGTGCAAAGTTATTAGTTGAAAGGGATGGAATATCAGGGTATCGCTTATGATCTTTTTCATAAACTGAATCTGGAATTGCATCAATATAGGTTCTATAGGCATTAATTAACGCCTGCGTTGACCAAGCGTTGCTTCGTAAGTATTGATACTGATTTTTCAATTCTGGTTTGAAGTTATCGTAGATCCTTGTCCAAAGTTTGTTATACCAAGCTCCAGTCTTGTGCATTTCACTGTCAATATTTTCAAACTTAAACCACTCAGCATTACCATCAAGTGACTTACCATCCCAGCTAAGCCCCCATGTTGCATCAAGATCGTAAGCTGTCACAAACCAGTGTTGACCACCATCATACGTTAATAGCAACATTGAGCGCCCCCAAATATCACTTTCTTGTGACAAAATACCAAATAACCAAGTATTCATCGCTGACTTAACGTCAACATAGTCTTGTAGATGAGCTTTGATATCATCATCAGTCGCATCGTTTAGGAAGGCAACAAAACGGTCAAACCCAGCTTTAACATTAGTATCTGCTTGCTTTTGCAGAATTGTAGCAAATTCCTTTTGATCAATCGTTTGACCTTGGTTAAACATATCCGTCTCAGCATTTACCTCGATTGCCTCATGAGCCTTGTTATTACTATCCATACCGAAAGATTTATCATCTTTTTTCGTGTTAAGAGTGTATAGACCCATATAGGTGCCGTTAATGTATAACTCAATTGGAAAGCCCGCCATTTGACCAAGTTGTGTGCTCTTTGATAATCCCTTGCGAGTCGTCTCATTAGCGATGGGGGTAACTGCAGTAGCGTTTGCGAACAATTTAGCGTTGACTAAATTATGTGCTTGGGTGGCATCAATGAAGTTAGCTTTTAGATTAAAATGAGAATCTGGAACCCAAGATGGTTTAAAAGCAATTTTTAGCTTTTTGGTACAATCAGCATCTTCATATAATTTTACTTTGTAATTCTTTTTTCGCCACTCGCGAGAAGAGAATCCTTGAATTCCAACTTGTAGATAGCCCTTAATAGAACGACCATTTTCTTCGTATGTGAATGACGACTTTTCCCAGCCATCACTTAAACTACTTAAATCGTTAGTAATCGAAAATTTAGGAACTAATAAATTGTTTGTTGAAACATTTTCAGAAGCATTATCATTCAAAGAAGAGGTTTTAATCAACTTAACTTTCTTAAGATTGTAGCTACTCTTAGCACCGATTACAGCAAAAGATATAGCTATATAGGCAGTTCCGGAGCTAGCTGTTAAGTTGCGGAAACATTGTGTTTTGTAATCGTCACTTTGATTAGCATCGATTTTTGTTACCGATAATTGTTTTAAATTCTGATCATACTCATTGAACGACAGGTAGACGTGACCAGATGTTTTAATCAATGCCTGAGCATCAAATGTATCTCCAGGAAAGACAGGAATATATTCCGATTGTAATGGAACAGCAGTACCATCTAGTGTTGTTAAAAATGTTGATTCATCATCAGCATACTTTTTCTGACCTGTAAACCAGATAGGTTGCCAGTTGCTAACTGGATTATCTGCAAGCAAATCTCCATTTTTAATATTGCGAATCACTTGACTATTTATTTTTGGATTGAGACTTGGTCCGTAGTTTACTTGAGGCTCCGATACCTTGAATGTTCCTTGACCAGACATCATAAAATCTAAAGATACAAATGATGCGTTGTCAGGAAGTAGAATAGTGCTTTGGCGAAGATGCAAATCATCATCCGTATCAGGAATATAGTAAATAAACGCAGCTCTAATTTCACTACCATTATTATCCATAATAGACAACTTAATCGACGCAGTTGGCCGTTGATTTGTTCCTTCATTAATCCGACAATTGTGCAACGAACCAAAACTCAGTAATTTACCACCCTTAACAGAAACCGGATCGCTCTTTAAATGAACATATGAGTCCTCTTTAGTAGCGTCACCGTAACCGTTGATCTCAATGACGTTATTATCTTTAGAATTTGGATCGTTGTAGAAATGATAATCTGGATAGACAGCTTTTTTTGTTGCGTATAAATTCCAGCCACTTAATGAAGTTAAACTAGGATTTTTGATTAAGTTATCGCGATTAACCAACGCCTTTATCGAATTTTCATATTTTTCGCTAAAATTAGTACCATTTTTTGCAATAACTTTTGCAATCGTAAAGCTTCGATTAGGAGCTGCTGACAAAGCTATTTGAACAATTGTTGTTGCATTACCTAGATTTATATTTTCAAAAAATTGATCTGATAATTTATTATTTTTTTCGACAATAAAGATTTGTTCATTTTGCTGCTTTAAATCATCGTTATATTCAAAAACTTGCAGTTTTACATTGTCCTCGGCTTGGATTTCTAATTTAATCGACAAATTGTCACCTGGACGTTGCCGAAAAAGTTTTGATTGCAAAAATGAAGAACTCTTTCTACCAGAAATGACTTTAACAGCTCCGAATTGATCAAGATACATCTTGCTATCTGTGTACCAAACCATCTGCCAATTTTTAACTGGATTGTCAAACAGTAGATTTTCGTGCTGGGTTGCCGCTTGTAATTGTCCTATCGAGTTTTGAACAAATTGTAAACCATAGTTGACCTTGGGATACGCTACCTTGAAAGAACCTTGACCGTTAATTTGTAGTTTCATCTGTACATAATTAGCTTCACTTGGTAATTTAATTGTTTTTGAACGAAAATGTAAATCATCATCTAAATCTGGTGAACTATAAATATAACTTTTATTCAAAATTGCTTTATTTGCATCTAAAGCATCTAGTTCAATGTTAATGTTCGGCTATCCTCCATCAATCAATGGGTCTTTAGAATTATACATTGCACTAAAAGTAATAATTTTGCCGCCTTTGACAGCAACCGGATCGCTTATAACATTGGTCCATGAACTTTCATCTGAGAAGCTACCATATCCATTGATAAGCATGACGTTCGAATTTTCAAAATCATTTTCTAAGATTGAATAATCTGGTTTAGTAGAGCTGTCTGTTGTTGTGATGTTCCAACCATCTAAAGATTTAAAAGCTGGATTAGGAAGTAAATTATCGTGATCGGTATTAGCCAGTTCCAATATAACGTTTGGATCAACCCCAGCTGCTTGATATACTCCACAGTCCTTCCATTCGCCATTAATATATATCCACTTATGTCCTGTATCAACGGTTACAAAGATACCTTCTTTTCCTGATGGATATTTAGACTCAATATCGCTTAAAGAAGCGTATGCTTCTGGAATTGAACTAATGTTTGCCAACTTTTTGTTGATTGATTCTGAAATACTTCCATAATCACGATTATACCGAGCTAAAGTAACTACATTGCCTGCGTCAATCTGGGCTTGGATTGCCCCGACCGAATCAGCGAGCTTAAGCAAACCCGCACGGGTTGTTTCCGAAGCATCTTGGTTGGCTTGTGCCTCTTGCTGGTACTTAGTCCGCAAGTCTTGCAAGGCGGAATCCGTCGCCGCCTTAAAGTCAATGTCAGCTTGCCGCATCTTTTCCTTGGCGTTAGCCAGGGCAATATCCAGGTCGCTGATATAGTATTCGCACGCCTTCCCCATTTGGGCTACACCGCCGAGCACGCGGAACCATACATTGACCCCCGTCAAACGCCGGCCATTGGATTCGTCCACATACCCCACGAAGCCGTAAAATGCCCCTTCAGTCGGAAACATTTGCTGTGGGAAGCGGAAGCGAGCCCGGCCACCCGGTAGCATATCGCTTGGGTCACCCGTCCAGCTCACTACCTTGGCATCGGCTGCCATGACGATTTGCTTTTGGTCGTCAAAACTATACGCTCCAACATTACCTTGGATGATCGGCTTTTGGTGGCCGTCAAAGCTGTTGAGCTGGCCCTGCGTGTAAAACCGCATGACTAGTGGTGTGCCATCATCGCCGACCCGTGCCTTAAACCAGTCGTTTAAGCTCCATACTTCGGCGCCTTCCTTGGCGGTATCGACCGCAATTTCATAGTAATTTCCATCGTTGTTTTGTGATACCATCACTTGTCCTCCTCATTAGTTAAGTTGACTAACATCGCCCCGCCATTTACCGGTGGGGTTGAGTTTTCGGCCATTTTGACCTCTTGTGGGTGTTGGCCAAACAGCATGTCCTCCAGCGCCGCGATTCGCTTGGTCAGCGCTTCCGTGGCGCTAGCATTTGAGTTGACCGCATTTTCCAACTTGTCAAAATTCCCCTGGGTGTCTGAACGTAAAATCCGCTCAGTTGTCCCGAGCTTTTTAAGCTCAATCCTTTGTAACTGCATTACCTTAACTCACTCCAATCTGTAACTTTATATCCACGATTAACTTGGGCCCGGCTGATCTTCCCGCCACTATCGCCGCTAATTACCATCCGCCCAGTAGTAGCATTTGCTGGCACTGTCAAATTTGATCGTGCCATTACCTGCCAGCCGTCACGAGCAAAGGCATAGACCGTCGCTGATTGTCCCAACTTGGTATCGCCAGCCCAAAACTCTACATAAGCCCGCGCTGACCCATCAGTCAGATTTGCGCTCAGTTGCATCGAGATAGACGATCCCCCACTAACCGTAAAAAAGTTGCTACTGAGCGGCGATGTCGTGAGGTCATAAATCGGTGATCCGTTATAAGTAGCAGAATCGATACTCCCGCCAGATAGGCTAGTCACCAAATTAACCTTGCCATTCGTGAGCCAATCAACATCTTGGTTTGTCGCTTCCAAGGCTTTATCCGTTTCGGATTTGTTTTCCAGCACCTGCGTTAAGGCTTGTGACTGCTGACCAATCTTGTGGCTAAGCCCTTTAAGTTGATCGATTTGCGCCTGCAAGGCGTTTTCCACCTTCCGGGCCCGTTGATTTTGATAATCAATGATGGTCCGGGTCGTACTGTTGAGCGACAAGCTCAGTTTTTTGGCCCAGGGATACCAGTCCCACGATACGACGTTCAAATTCGCTACAAAACCGTCTCCTGGTCGGGCCAGCCTAATAACTTCCCCGCCAAAATATGGATCCATATACTGATCGGCAGCGAGCTCAACCTCAATCGCCAATGATGGATTAGGCTTCAGGTGCAGTGGGGCGTCCTTCCGCATCTCGTCGGCGTTGGTGTAGCTTTCATCTGTCCACTCTGGCCCAGGATAAGGTCCCCATTCTTTGATTGATTTCTCATCACGATAGATAAATGGCTGGAAATAATATTCTTCGCTCGAGGCGGTTGAGGTGTCCGACCCGACTGCATCTGAGGTACTTCCGGATTTGATAATCGTCAGCGGGTCCAGCCAAGTCCCGTTATCGCTAAAAGCACTGCCGACCGCTTTATTGATGTCTTTTTCCTTGGTAATGCCGATATGCAGGTGCGAGGTATTGCGATGACCAATCACGTCCCCCGTTTTTACTTGTTGCCCTACTTTAACGGTAATATCGGACTGGCTGTAAAAGGCCTCTTGATAGACCACCATGTAGTCGTTAGAGACAATCGTCACGTAATTCTCCAGCCCCCGCATATAGCCGATTGTTTGGACAACGCCGCCGTGAATTGCGTGGACATCGGTGCCTGGGTGGTCAATCGAGCCAAAGTCAAGCCCGTCGTGAAACCCGTTGGTCCGTCCTCCACCCGTAAAGCCAAATTTTTGCGCCGTCAGAAAGCTTCCTTCGCCAACACTCGGAAATGGCCAACCCCACGGATTAGGCGGGTTAATAACCAATTGCTCGTGAGGGTGCAACGGTGCGCCGTGGGGCGAGTAGCCGGTGTAGCCATTGATCTGGCCTAGGATATTTGGGATGTTAAAAAACGCAGCTAAAGAGTCAAACCCCTTGTAGACATTGGTATATGGTGGCCGAGAATAGTAGTCAAAAGTCCGCTGTTTAAACTGTAGCAATCCCTTGGCCGGACCATCCGCTAGTCCATCATCTCCACCGGTAACGCCTTCGCGACCGCTCGATTCAGTATTGATTTGTGCTCGCACTAAATTAAGCTGCGCGCCCGTTAGCTTCATTCCGTACAGCGAGGCCACATATTGGATCACCGGCGTCCAGTCACCATTGACCGGCTCAGTTGGCCCGGCGGCATTGGTGCCCCCGGTCCCGGTATAGACGGTATGCTCAACCGTATGCTTACCACCAACACACTTGATGATGTTAATAATATCGCTGGAGTCGTTGCCATCCTTAACCATCGACACGTTATGCTGATAGTCAAGGCGACGACCACGATCCTTAAAAAATTCGGCCGCTGAGTAGATCTGGATTTTACGGTTATCGGGGTAAATAATTGCGTCCGTCCACGTTTCTGCAATTTTAGATAAGCAATCCTTACCCGAGCCGCCCCCAACGTCCATCAGCTTACGCTTAGAAAAGTTACCATGGACCTCGTAGGTAAAACCTAGCTCGTTACCCTTAAAGTAGTAATCAAGCAGGTCTTGGATTGAGTACTCTTTGGCTTGCGCCGCCGTGTCCTCGTTGCTGTTATCTGCCTTGGCACCATAGTTATCGTCAACCTTGTCATACTGATAAACTTGCACGACTTGGTTATACACGTGCCAAGCAGTTACTTCCTTGGTGGCCACCCCGCCATTCTGCTTAGTTTCATCGCATTTTTTCACGATCCACTCTTGGCCGTTGAGCCAGAGTGATGACTCGACACTAATCATTTCGTAGAGGTCAGCATCACGGGCGTTGTAGGCAGTAAAGCTGATCTGATAGGTTGAGTTTTTCTCCCATTGCATGTGGAGTGTTTCCCAGATAATCACCCGGTCTAAGGGTTCCTTGACCTTAGACTTATGGGGTGTCATCAGTACCAATTGTTGCATCAGCTTCACCTCCTAACCTAAGTACATAAACGGAAACGAGAACGTCACGTCAAGGTCGCTGGCTCCCGTGACCTCAATGTGATTCCAACCTGGCGCCAATGTCAGCCACTGATAGTCCGTACTAGCACTATCAGGTTGGTTATTTTTAAGCGTCCGAATACCATCTAAAACCAACTTGTCGCCGCTCCCCAATGACTGCTTATAATTCCAGGCCGTGCCGGTCGTCGTGTTTTTGAGCCCAAACGCTCCACCATTATGACGCATGGTGATCTTAAGGGCGTGATCTTGCCCATACGGGTCCACCGTAATATCCGAGGCGTTAAGTACCTTAAAGCTCGTTTGACTGGCAAAATGGTAACTCAGTTGGTACTCATCCCCAAAATTAAGACCAAACTCCCGGAGTTGGTCCTCATCCATCTGGTCAGAGTAGAGCTTGCTGTACTTAAGCCCGCGCGGATTATCAAACGGTACGTCAAAAGTTACGTAGTTGCTAGTGCCGGCCTCAGGCTCAATCATAAAATTGTTGACCCGGCAGTAGCGTACTACGTTGGGTTCGGTCGCCGTCCGTAGTCGGTAGATCCCCTTTTGCATTAAAGCTCGGTAGATCGCGTGCTTAGCCAATTTAAAGTCCACGTGATCTGTGTACTGCAATAAAAATTTAGCGGTCACCGTGGTTTGGCCATAGCGCGAGTAATTCCAGATTTGGCCATCGTGCATTGTCTCCTCGCGGTAGTTATGCACGATACTGGGGGCCTCAGTTAGCCCCAAAAAGGTCAGTTGTTCGGTGATCTGATTACTAGCAAGCTCTGGGTCACCGTCATGTTTGAGGTATAAGAGATTACGCATTCGGCGATCACCTCCTTACAGTTGTTGCGCATCGAAGTAAATTTGATCGGTCCCCATCTTGGTATACAAGGTGTTTTTGTCCATCGCGGCCGCTTTAATGGCCCCGATTTGAGCCGCATTAAGACCGACCATTTGGCCCATCTGATCTGCCATTTGTGACAGGAAGCCAACCATCTGGGCCATATAAGCATCCCCTTTAGCCGAGCCGTTGACGTTAGTTACAGTCGTCGTATTGGTCGTAACCGGTGCGGCCTTAAGCTCACGCGGCAGATTGTTGAGAATTGAGACCGCATCACTGGTCCCATTGGCAAACTGCGGCAAACCTGTAAAAAGTTTGGCCGTACGGCTGGCCCGCAAAACCTTTGTCCCAGCTGGGGCATTCATGATGACATTGCGCCCGTACGGGATAAATGGTTGTTGACCTGGGAATTGGACCAACTCCCGGAAAACCGGCCCCTTTTGGTCGTTGACCATCATTGGCCCACCTTCGTGGTAGTTGGTCCCGCGTGCATGGCCTTTTTTATGCTTGGTTACATACTCAGTAATAAATTTGTGGACGTTGGCTTTCAGTGAGTTCCACTTTTGGATGACTCCGATTGCCTTTTTTCCATTTCCACTGGCTCTATCTTCCGCTCGGAAATACTTGTGGTTAGGGTTAGCAGCATTGTACCGTTTGATGGCATTCTTAGCCGCCGCGGCATTACCACTAGCTTTATCCTCTGCGATCATCTGCTTAAGTACGGATTGCGGAAGCCCTTCCCACAAGCCGTATTGCGTCAGCAAGTTGGCCAGGGCAGGTCCACCCTTGGCGTTGACGATCGCTTCTTGTTGCTTTGGCGTTAAGGTATTCCAACGTCCCATCTGATCTAGGGCGTCCATTACACCAGCCGTCCCCTTAGTTGCGACTAAGGCTTCCTGCTGTTTCAACGTTAGGGTGTTCCAGGCACCGGATTGGACTAAGATATCCACCATTTCTTTCTTGCCCTTGGCCTTGACGATTGCCTCTTTGGTTTGCAAATCGAGATTATTCCATGTTCCGGAATCTTCCAAGGCTTTGACAATCGTTTCAGAAAAGCCGTCTTTAAGCCATAGCTTCTGTTCCTTCCACGACATGGAATCCCATTTGCCGCTTTCGACTAAGGCCGCCGCAACCATTTGTTTAGCATTCGTTGAGAGCTTCCCTTGCTTTTCCAGCAGTTTGATCTGATTCCATTTGTCTTTTGACTTTACCGCCTTAGCAATTTCATCTTGGGCATTGGTCTTAACTTTCCCGGTCTTAGGGTCAAAGACCAGCTTATTCCAGGCATTAGCAGCCTTCTTGGTCTTGCCAGTCATATTTTGAGTGTCAATCGTAACCCCTTTAAGGGCATCCTTCGCATTCTTGGCTTCTTGGGCTAACTGCTTACTTCCCTTTTTGTAGTCCAGCCCGGCAGCTTCAAGATCTGCCTTGATTTGCTTGGTCGATTCCCCGTTAGCCTTAGCCAGCTTAATATACTCGGCCGAGGCTTTGGCAGTATAGTCGTTCAGCGCCTTGGCATTAGCCTTATGCCCTGCCTTGTACTCAGCACTATTTTTCCCATAATGCTCTTTAAGCGCTTTTTCTTGGGATAAGTAGTGCTGCTTCATCTGAGCCATTGACTGCCGTAGGTCCGTTTCCCGGCTTTCTCGTTGGCTGGCCGACATATGCTTAATATCACCATTTAACGCCGCAATCGCCTTCTTTTGGGCACTTCCAGTGATGTTAAGGATCTTCATTTCGTCCTGTAACATCGCTTGCTGGTTATTCCTAAGCATCGTTCGTTGGCTGGCCGATAGATCTGCGACCGTACCGTTGGTCGTGCTTAAGATCTTTTGGGCATTCTTTTTGGCCGTATCAGCATCTTTGAGGTAGTCGTTATACTGATCAATCTCCTTATTGGCTTGCTTATCAACCGCCTTAGCCGTTGTCGGATCCAGATCTTTTTCGCCCTCTTTGATTTTGGCAAAATGATCGCGGGCTGACTTTTCCATTTGGGCAAATTCGGTATCAAACGCTGAGGACATACTCTTAGCGGTGGTATGCGAGGCCGTATCCATATTGGTTAAGGCTTCTTCAATCCCTCTTGAGGTGCTCTGCATTTTAGAAAGAGCATGATCAGCCGCCGAGCCCACGTCCGAGCCCCAGCGTGATGAGCGTTGCGAGGCCGCTAACATTTTTTTACCCCACAGCTCCCACACCGCAATCCCGGCGCCAATCGCCAATGTAGCCCCACCGGCCGCTAAAGCAATCGTCCCAAGTGACAGACTAGCCGCAGTACCGGCAGCGGCCGTAGCAGTAGCGGCTTCGCCAGCTCCTGCAATCGCGGTGGTTGCTCCACCAGTGGCCGTCGCCGTGCTTGCTGCTGCAAATGCCGTCTTGGATAATCCTTGCTTGAGCAGATCCAACCCAGTTGCACCGAGTTTGGAGGCCGTCTGAAAGCGACCAATCATTGCTTGCGCCGCCCCAAAGGTAGCAATCACTTTACCGACCCCGGAAGTCATTTTGCCCAGCATGACCAGCAAGGGACCTGCCGCCGCAGTAACCAACAGAAACTTTGCAATCACACTCTGAACTGGTTGTGGCAGCTTCCCAAAGGAGCGCGCCAACGCACCCACGTCCTTAATTAGTGGCGTGACTACCGGCAAAAGGTTCTTGGCAATATCCATCCCCGCATTAGTCAACGATTCTTTGGCAATCGCGATTTGAGCTTTGGCTGAGGTCATGTTTTTCTTTGCCAGATCACCAATGTAATCAGTTTTGGTGGCTCGTTCAGCTTCGCCGGTCAGCTCTTTAACCCGCTTGTAGTTCTCGGTTAAGATCGCCCCAGCTTGCTGACCAGTCGTGCCAAACAGGGCTTTAAAGATCTTGCCCCGCTCATTTCTATCGATACCTTTAAGCTTCATTGCCTTATTAATCTTCCCAAAAATGGTAGGTATCGACTTCATCTTGCCAGATTTATCGACAAAGTCTTTGGCACTCAACCCTAACTTATCGAGGGCCGCCGCGCCCCCTTTAGTCGGCTTAACCAACGAATTAATGACTTGCCGTAACCCAGTCCCGGCTTTGTCAGCTTCAAGACCGTTGTTAGACAAGACCCCCATTGAGACCGCCGTTTCTTTGAGTGAGAAGCCTGCTTGGTGCGCCGTTGAGCCCACGTAAGACATCCCAATCCCGAGGCTCTGGAAGTCGGTCGAGGTTGCATCGGCTGCGTATGACAAGAGATTCAAGGTCCGATTGGATCGCCGTTGCATTTCAGCCGCGCTCTTAATTTGTTTCCCGGTCTTGGTGGTCGTCAAGCCAAAGGATTCCATCACTGACGACGAGACCTTGATCACGTCGTTAAAATCATCCCCCGTGGCCACCGATGCCTTAAGTTCGGAATCCATGACCCCGATCGCAGCTTTAGAGGTGTAACCCCGCTTGACCAGGTCTTCATAGCCGGCCGCGATTTTGTTTTGGCTGACCCCGTACCGATCCGAATATTTCCGGGCATCTTTGATCATCTTGTTGTATGAGGCTTGGGTCTCAGACGCTGATTCCCCCGAAGTCCGGATAATATTCTTGGTCTTGTTCATCTGGTCGTCAAAATCAGCATATTGCTTAGCCGCGTAGCCTAATCCTAATGCCATTGGCCCCGTCAGACTGGTAGTCATCGACTTACCAACCCCGCTTACCTTATTGCCAACCGTTGTTAAGGTCTTGGCGTAACCATTTGCTTTGGCTGACGCCTGCGTCCACTTATTGGCTTGCAATTCAATTGTGCGGTTAAGACTGGCCATCTGGCTCCGGAGCCGGTTAATTTCGGCGGCGGCCTTGTTAGCTTGGGTGGCCGCGTTGGCCCGTTGCCGATCAGAGCGGGTCGCATCATTAGCTAAGGCCTTGTAACGCTCTAATTGGGCTGTGTAGTTTCTAAGCTGGGTGGTCATCGTGGCATAGCGGGCCCGCATACCGTTAATGCTCTTGCCATAGCCATCAACTACACTCGATTGTGCCCTCAGCGCGGCCGAGGTGGCTTTGATTTGCGCCTTTAAAACGTTGTTGCTGGCCGTAAATGGGTTAATGTTTAAGCTAACCGTCCCGGCGATGTGGCCCATTGATCCAGTTGCCATTCTTTACCTCCTCTCACTTAAAACAGGAATGGGAACGCTTTATCGATGGTGGTCTGCTTTTCCTCGAACACTTCGCTCATCAGCTTAATATCCGCTAAGGTCAACCGGGCCACCTCTTGCCATTTGTAACCATTTTGGAGCTGGTTTTTGATCAGTTCCTCAAGATCAGCAATGGCATCATCGACCATCGCGACCGTTATTCTTTTGGGTCGTCACCCTCATCATCGTCATTGTCGTCGTAGCCTAAGGTGGCTACCACTGCCGCCATAATTTCGTTATAGCCGTCCACTGCTGACACCCCTGCCAGTACGTCCTTCTTGGTTAATCCATTGCTACCCCAAAACCGGAGCGCAAAATCAACCAGGGCATTCATCCAGTCTTTTTGTAGCTTCTCGCTGTCGGATTCATTACGCTGGATATCAATTCGTTGGACCTTCAACGCGTCCAATAAATTTTCTAAGGCTGGCGCTTCTTCGCGGGTTAAGACCAATTCTTTTGTTTTCGTTTTTACGTGTAATTGATACATAATATCCTCCTCGTCTCACATCACTCGTCTCTGTCAGCTTAGCTAACTAACCGGCGCCACCAGCTGTTGGCTTAGGGAAAACCATGTCGTGGAATTTTTCAAAGTTAAATTCTTCGTTGTCTTCCCGGCCAATCAGAATAATATCGCCAGAATCGGAATCACCACGCGGTACAAAATTACCTTCGATTTCATCCGCCTTCGGGTCTGGTGCCCCATCTTGGGTTTGGGTATCAATTCCCGGCAGTGAGAACATTCCCTTTAAGGCCCCCACCCAAACGTTCTTACCGTTGGATAATTTAG
Organism: Lactobacillus sp. 3B(2020); assembly: GCF_013487845.1. NCBI lineage: Bacteria > Bacillati > Bacillota > Bacilli > Lactobacillales > Lactobacillaceae > Lactobacillus > Lactobacillus sp. 3B(2020). The sequence continues at coordinate 1,341,736 of NZ_CP047410.1, forward strand.
TCTTAAAGAGGGTCGCCACATAGTTTGGCACCATGTTCTTGGAGTACTTTTCCACCCCAGCTTCGACTTGGATCCCGTAAAGGTCTTGCTTCATCTTGGTATCAACATCATATAAGCTGATCGTTTGCTTAGCTTCGGTGATCCCGCCAGATAAAACCAGGTACGGGCCATCATCGGCTGGTAAGGTCTTCAGTTCACTAGTAATGTCCATCTTGACTTCGCTTAAGCCGTGGATCTTCCGAGTTTCTTTGACCTTGTCATCGTCACCGACAACGCCGTACTCAAAATTGGAAGCCCCAAATTTAGCGAGCTTTTGGTTTGGTTCTGCCACTTTTCATCAATCCTTTCGTTTTAAAAATCCCTCAAAGTTGGCGGTGACCATTAAACAACCGTCCAAGTCCGGATCCGAGTACCGGTCTTGGTAGTAACGGTAAAAGCCACCTACTTTGAGGGTTTGGTAAATTTGTTCTTGTATTTCGGCCAGTCGGTCCATGTTTTCTTCCCGGAGCCAAAAATCAACTTGAACCCGGGGATACTCAAACGCCCGTTCATCATCACTAGCCAAGCTTCTATCGCCCGGAATCGGGGTAACCCGAATCCAAGGCGCCGCCTCAGCCTTAACTAAGGAATCGTCTGGCGTATAAGTGTAAATGGGCGTAAAGTCTAACGGCATGGACCGTAACTCGGCCATCATCGCAACTAATTTCTGGTCGGCCGTTAATAGGTCGGCCACTTTGATTTCCGGCAATATCATAGTTGGAGATCCTCAATAAATTTCGCAATGATTGTATCCGTAACCTCGATTTGCGTATCCTCGATAAAATGCTGTGGGTCTTGCTTGCTGGTTCCCGAGTTGGGAAAGTGCGCAATATACCCTTTTTCCTTGTCATAACCGACGTTTTGTTCAACTTCGCCCGTTGCCGTCCGAAGGTTCCCCGTTACGACATGTTTAGCCAGTGGTGTCATCCCCGAGTGATCTTTACCCGGATAGACTGGGGTATTGTCCACCAAGTGGTCCTCAAAGATTCCCGCTCCGTCACGGACAGCTTTGCGACTCTTGGCATCAACGGACTTATCAAGCCTAGCCAGGTAAGCCAGCATTTCCTTGTCTCCCGTTACTGTTACGCTCATCAGCTGTCACCTCCTGAGTCAAAATCGTCATCGTATCTTTGGTCCGGTAATCGGGGTCCATCCCCGTAATTGCGTACTGTTTTCCCCGCCACTTGATCAGCCAGTTGGGTTGGATCTCTTTCGGGGTCTGATAGGCGATCCTGAATACGGGCGACTCTTTAACAAAGCCAATTTTGGATCCGTTAGCAATCATTTCGCGGATTGGGAGCCGGGCGACCTCAGCCCACACCGTAAATTCTTCCACCAGTCGCTGTTTAAGCGGGCGGTGGGTAACTGGATCAATCCCCGTTGCTACTGAGCACAGGGTGATCCGTTCCGTCATGTAGGTCGTCTCCATCTCTCATCTCACTCCTTAATTGACTAATGATGTTATCGACTCCCAAGGCTAATTCCTTTCGCCGACTGTCTGCCGTTAAGCCCCGGAAATAGTACTCTTCCTTGACTTGCTTCATCAAGGCAATCTTAAATCGCGGCTCAGCGGCAAAATCAGCTGGCGTCGCAGTATAACTGATCGCCCGGACCAGCTCAACCTCGACTGACTCGATAATCATCTTGAGCACTTCGTCGTCAAAATTATGGTCAATCTTGCAGTAGCGCTTAAGGTTTGCGAGCTCATCATCTGTCAGCATCATGCTCTATCACCACCTACTAAGGCTAAGAGGTCAGCCTTTAAGGCACTAGATGGATAAGTGATCTGGTGCGCATCTAGGTACGCCTTGATCTCCTCAACGGTATTGGCAGATGTTGGCTTTACGTCCGGGCTAGTGCCGGACGCTACTATTTTTCCGCTGGCGTGTAGGTCACAAAGTAACCGGCATTGGTATCAGCGGCCTTAGTGCCGAAGCGGACAACGGCTTGCAGGTATTGACCATAAATGTCGTTGTTTGCCCATTGGACTTGGATATCCTTACGGTTAGCAAACAAGACCGCCCGGGCCAAGTCACCAACAAAGGCATGTGCTTCGCCCTTGGCACCCAGTAATTCGTCTTCCACCGTGATTACTTGGCACCCTAACAGCATCGTTGGCGAGCCATCAGTAATCGGCGCGTGCAATAAGTATTGACCGTTCTTGTCCTTGAGCGTGTCGAGGTATTGGTAGAACGATTGCGAGGCGATGATTACCTTGTTGTAGGCCGGATCCAAGTCAACGTTGATGATGTGCTTGAGGTCATCAACGGATTCTCCCGCCACAGCCTTAGCGGTAAAGCTCTTAAGCACCGTCGCAATTGCCCAGTTGGTCGTGTTGACCTTTTGTTCTTGAGCATTTTGTGCTACCAGGCCCGTTAAATCGATTGCCGAGTCGTCGATCGCTTCTTGTGACAGCGGGATTGCGCCCCGGTAAGTGTCAACCTTCCATTCAACATTGGTAAAGGTTGGCTTGGCCAGGTCTGGGTTTTGTTCCAGCTCTTGGACCGTATTCATCCGCGCGGTAGCCTTCTTGGTGATCGGGTACGTACCAGAGGCCGTCGTGGCTTGGAATTGCGTTACCAGGGCCGCCAAGTCAGTTACTGACTTAACTTCTGTTTCCGGATTGTACTGGATCGATTGGGGGATCGTGACGGCTGCTGCCGTACTATTAACTCCCGCTGCCGCAGCGTCGCGGTGCAGATAGGCGTTAAACGCGCGCTGTTCTTCAGCTAACGTTGGGTCTGCTGGCGTTGGCCCAGGTTCCGGGGCTGGCGTTCCATTTAAGACTGAGCGGTAGGTCGCTAACAGGTCTTCCTTTTCCCGGATTTCCGTTTCCAGCTGTTCCTTGTCCGAGCGCAATTGCTTGGCCTTAGCCAAGTCATCATCGCTGGCCCCTTCAACGAGCAACTTCCGCATTTCTTGGGTTTTGTCATTAACTAATGCCCGCTTGCCTTCAAGTTCCGCAAGCAGTTCCTTAATTTTTTCCTTGTACATAATTGTCCTCCATCATAGTGACTTGAGTAACTCTTGGCGGTCTAATTCCCGCCGCATCTGCTTAATTTCTGTGTCAACCTCGGCTTGGTGTAGAGCTCGCCGACTCTCCTTAACCATGGCCAGTGACCGCTCACCAACTTGGGCTTCCGTTGATGGATAAGCTGGGGTGGTGACGATCGAGACATCATACAGATGGTCAATCTGGTTAATCGACCGCACGTAATCAACACCATCTTCGTCCGATTCTTCCCAGTCTTGGGCCTCATCGTTAGCCGGGATCGTAAACGCAAATGAGCATTGATTAATCACCCCGGCTTGCATATTAGCAATTAAGTCCTTGGCAAAGCTCGTATCAGTCGGTTGGACCGTAAAACGTAAGCCAATCTCATCAACTGCCAGGTCTAAGTTAATCCCCGACCGACCCAAAACTTGATTTTGATCATGGTTGATCGTGGCCACAACGTTGGTCATGTCGGCTGTTGCCAACGCCCCCGGTTTAATAATTTCGCGGAAAGCAACAAACCCACCTAGTACTTCTGAGGGCTTGTTAAATTTCAACGCGTAGCCGGTAATTGTGGGAGTACCACCATCTTCCGCGCCATCACGCAGTTCCATCTGCGCCGTTAGGGTCCGGCGCTCCAATTCCGGATTTGTCATGCTTCTCACCTCCTTTCGCGGCTTTGCTGGCTTGATAAGCCTCTTTTTGATCGAGGAATACCGTATTGAGTGAGGACTGGAAGCGATCCAAGTCCCCGTTATCTGCTTTAGGCAACCCCATTAGCACCCGACCCTCGTTTGGCGTGATCGTGCCATCATTGACCAAGGTGTTGACGTCAGCCGGCGTATACCCAGTCTCGTTACGGGTGTCAAAATCTAAATGGTAATGGTGCCGCTGGCGATCCGTCAGCATAGTCAACTCCAAATTAGATGTGATCGGCCGGAAATAGTACGGTAGATCAGACCGGATAAAATCCTCGTTAAGTTGCTTGATTGATTGGTTAGGGCTGTTGACGGCAAGCTTGTAAGCCGGCACGTGCAAAGCCTTGGCAATCTGCGCCGTTGAGTAGTTGTTAGAGTTGATCAGCTGTAGGACATTGGTATCAACCTCAATCGGCTTATAGTCCGTGGTCGAGTCCAAAATAATCGGGCTACCAGCATTCCCACCTTGTTGAGCATATTCAAAATCCTCCCGGATCTTCCGGCGCGATTCTTTGTTTAGCTTGGCTGATTTGGTCGTTAAAATTCCGCCCTTAAAACCAGACTTAAAAAAGCGGCGCAGGGTCCGGATCCCATCATCTTGCAAGCCAATCTCATCCCCCAGCGAGAGTAATGGGGAGCGGCCACGGACCCCATCATGGGTAAAAAACATAAAGTGGACCACATTTTCCAATGGTTCCTCAATCGTCCGCGAATCTTGGCCACGATTGATGACCGTAAAGCGGTACCGAATATCATTGAGATTAGAATCATCGACCATTACTTGCGAAGTTGGAAAATACTGCAGCTCAAGCGGTGCATTATTAGTTGGGTCGCGGATAATCCGCGAAAATCCATCCCCTGTTAAAATCGCATTAACCGTCATAATAAAGCGCCAGTGATAAGCTGACATCGTGGCGTTGGGGTGTTTGTTGAGCAGGTAATCCAGATTTTTAAGCTGTTTGACTTCGTTTTTCTCGTCATCCAAGGCGACAATCGGAAAGCGGGCCACGTTGCTGGCCACATGTGAGATCGCAGCTAACACGTCGGAATTACGTAGAGCCCCAATCCCTACATACGCACCCAAATTGGAATAACCGGGTAGCACACCAGCATCGATTAAATCTGTTGCCCAGTCCCGTTTTTCGGGCATTTTAAATAGCATTTACGTCACCCCCTTTCTGCCGACACAAAGGCCAACACAAATAGCATTAGTGAGATCACCAGCAGCCCCGCCGCGAGGCTAAACAAAAAGCCGGCGCAAGCTAAGCAAGCACTGGCTAAAATAAACAGAATGATTGGTTCGTTGAGTTGCCAAAAGCGGATAAATTTTTTGAGCATCGGATCACCCCCTAAAAGCCAAAATCATCAGATAGCACATCATCATCAGTCAAATAGTTATCCAGGTCCTCGCGGAAGCAAACTGCATAAGCATCAAGCAACGCATCCGCCGCATCAATCTTGTTGGAGTACTTATTTTTGTTAATCCGGACCCCGTTGTTGTCCGATTGCAAGACTGCATTAGCCATCGCACCGGTCAATACCTCATTGCCAGAGTGCCGCACTCGTTTATCAAGCACGTCATCGCGGAATTGCTTGGTTGGCATCGATAATGACAAGGTCCCTTGCCGAATCGAGATTTGTTCCCATTCCGGGTGGCCTTTTTCGATTTGTGTCATTAGCGGCCCGTATTGCGCCGGGTCAAAGCAAATAGCTTGTACATCGAGGCTATGGCTAGTCACAAAATCATCTAGCCAGGCATAGACCCGCTCGACATCGATCACCCCAGACTCCAACTTGCTGATCTCGCACTGGCCCATTGCCTGTAAGCGTCGATAGTCTAGCCGGTCAGCCTTGATCTTAGCGTCTAGGCCATACTTGGTGGCCACAAAAGCATAAGCGTCGGCATACCAATAGCCGTCTTTGGGGACCAGCCAACTGATGGCAAACAAGTCAGAGGACTTCCCCACGTCAATACCAATCCATACTCGTTGGCCATCAATGTTTTCCGGTCCTACCTCAGCCCGATTCCAGGCATCAATATCCATATAGCTATCTTCTTCGGCTTGGCGCCACATGTTGTAATTTTTGACCAGCACTGAGTTTTTGGTCCCTTTTTGCTTGGCCTCCGTCCAGCGTTTATCAAGGTACCCATAGACCTGGTCATGTAGGGCTGGCACTGACAAGATTGGGTTGGACTTAATCCACATCTCACGATCGTCAACCTCAACCAAGGAATCTTGCTCGGCAATGTAGGCAAAGTAAGTATCATCCTCAACCTTGCCATTTAAAATTTTAGTTGCATACGGATACTCGATTGTGTGCATTGGTGCATTGAGGTCAAACCCAGCTGTTGAGATGATCAAGATCAACGAGTTATCCAGCAAGGCCTGACCAGATTCTAGCAGTTCCATCATTTCGATCGTCCGTGAGGCCGCGTACTCATCTAGGATCCCCACGTGTGGTTCAAACCCGTCGACCGTCCCGGTATCGCGTGACAGCGACCTAACATAAGAGTAGTCATCAAGATTGCTAATTTCATCGCGAGTGATTTTAGTACCCTTTTTGGTGCCTTGATCAAAGGCCCGCAGTGCGTTCAGCCGTTTTTTGATCATCGTAAATACGATATTGGCTTGCTTACGGTCGTTGGCAGTACAAAAGATTTGCCGCGAAAATTCTGGCGACTTGCCAAACAAAAACTCGTACAAGGCTACGCCGGAAATTAAGATCGACTTCCCATTTTTCCGGGCCATTGATAACATCCCCTTGCGGAAACGTCGCTTGCTGGGGTCGTCCTTACGCCACCATCCGTAGAGATTGGCGATGATAAAGCGCTGGAAATCAGCTAGTGGATAAGCCCGCATCGTTTTGGGGTCGGGCAATAGCTCCATAAAGGAGATGACCTTGTTGGCCCGCTCCTGATCGTAAAAATACGGAAAATCATCATCAGCTTGCTTTTGCAGATCGTTTAGGTATCGTTTGGCAGCAAGGATTACTTTTTGGCCCGCGATCCGGTCACCATTGACGACCTTCTCAGCGTATTCCTTTGCGTAATCCATCTAACCAAACCTTTCCTTTAATGACTGCTTTTCACTTTTGTCATCCTTTGGCATGTTAATCTGTAGCCGGCTGTTAACATTGAGCCCCAGGTCCGAGGCCAGGGCCTTGATGTTTTTCGTGGCCTTATCTAACGTTCGGATAATTCCTTCGCGTGCTTCAGGATCCCGTTCTTCTTGCAAGTCACGGGTTGACTGCTTATAGATCGAGTACCAGGTACAATAATTTTCTAATTCAGCGTGATCTAAATCGCGAATTGGAAGCTTACCAAGACCTTTGAAGATCCGCTTATACTCCGCCTTAGCATCGCGGTCTAAATAGGCTGGCGGGGTTGGTTGGAGTTTGTCCAGACCATCGGTGGCCAAGAATTCAGCCTGATATTTTGCTTGCTGTTCAACCACACGTAGGTGGCCGGTAGATTCACGCAAAAGCTTTTGTTTTCTTCCCATTTTGCACCTCCTGTGGTAAACTCTGGGTAAGCAAAACCCCGAACCATCAACGGCTCGGGGCTTTTTTTATCCGGCGGCAAAAAATAAAATTGTTGGAATTTTCCATGCAAAAAAGTCGGTGTGCGTTCAAGAGCGTTAAAAAACTAGGCCCCGATAAAAAGGAAGGGGGTATCAACAGTTTTTAACTCGCCGATACCCACCCCAGTCAGCGGCCTGGTAGTCATTTAGGATCTTTTGAAATTGAATCTTTTGCTTCCGCTTTGCAATTCGTGCTTCACAAACACTTGCATCAGTATCGATTAAGATGTGATTGATGTGATGATAGTTAGCAAGCAAGCTATCGATTCGATGATCAGGTAAAGTACGAATAATCCAAACGTTATTGAAGGACTGTTCAGCCTTTAGCTTTCGTAACATTTGATCCAAGAACAGCATCACATAGTCATGCACATCATGATTCCGATGGCGGCTTGACAAACCAGTCAAGGCCTGCATCAAGTCATCGTAATCATAGATCAGATCATGGTCTGTCATGTGACGCTTAACATATGTTGACTTACCAGCACCAGGCAAGCCACAGACTAAGTTAATCTCCATGTAACGCTCCTTACTCTTATGATGTTTGTACCATTCCCGCTTGGTCTTAATCTTATGACACTCACGACAAAGACACTCAAGGTTGTCGCTATCCAAGCGATCTTCCCAATCGTCCTTACTGGGGATGATATGGTCAACTAGGTTGGCATCCTTGCCACACCGCTGACATAAACCATAATCACGTTCAAGAATCTCACGCCGCTTATGGAGCCATGCAGCTGAGTGATAGAACTTAACATAGTCAGTCTCAGTTGTTTGCCGTCTTTGGTTGTAAGCTCGGTCATACTCACGCTTAGGCTTATCACCATACGGTATGACTGATGGCTTGCCACTGGCCATCGATAGCTTAGTGATAGGCATTAAGCATCCCCCTTTCTATGTAATTCTGCTATTGAAAGTCTTTACCTAAAAATTCCGATGTATATGCTTCCTCAGTAATCAAGTTCTGATTCTCATTCCAACGACTGATTACAAAACCTGCTATCGTATCTTTCTCAATAGTTCTAGTATTCCAGTCAAAACTAATATTATGCAAAAGCTCTACTGGCTTCCCATCAACTTTTACATGTGGTGGCTTACTAATATTCTCACTATCAAATGTAATTTGAACCTTAGCCATTAAAAATCACCCCGTTATTTGTTAATGATCTATTCCATACAAAAAGGCGATGACCGTTAAGCCATCGCCTTAGTTGTTATTATGCTTCTTGTAGTCCTCTTAAAGCGTCTGATGCAACACGAGAAACATTAACATCATTTTCTTTTGCCCAGTCTGCTAAGTAACCAGGAATAGTAATGCTCTTTCGAACAACCCTGCCATATTTCTTTTTCCATTGTGTCATATTCACAGATACATAAACAACCCGCTCATCATCCTCTAGCTCCCAGCCCTTCGGATCTTGTGGCTTAGGATATTCTTTTTGATCCGCAATCATAGTTGCGATAGCGTCTTCAGCATTGAACGCTGCTTGATCTAATGTATCACCTTGCGTAACAACACCAGGAATATTGGGAGTTGTAACCACAAAGTAGTGACCGTCCTCATCGTTATATTCCTTGGCAATAACTGGATATACAACTCGTTGATCCATAATTCTTGAGAGTACACCAAAGCAAGTGGTTGGCTTGCTTTGCTACCAGTCACTTCAAACCGAATTCTCTTAAGATTGCCTCTTGGGTTCCCTTTTTTAATTCTCCAGTATGCATTGGGACTTCAGTAATCATTCCAGTTTTTGGATTTTGAAATCTCCGATGCCCACCCGATTTAGGAAGCTCAATTGCACCATGCTTTTTCAGCAACCTTACCATTTTATTCGGCTTCATTGGCATACTCTCTTCACCTCCCTTCCTTAATTTACATATATATTATACATACTATTATATGTATAATCAAGCTGATTTAGGAAAATATTTTATTTATTTTTGCCCGTCAATCCTTGATTTGACGGTCTTTTTTGTTTGCTTTTATTGATATATCAATGCTTTAACGTAATTAAAAAGTCAGCCCCGTTAAACTGACTTAATCGAATTATGCCGCTTCATAATTTTCTATTTTGATTATTTTAAGTTCTATGACATCTTCTTTTAAGTTAGATGGATCAATTCTTGTTTTTGCTAAACATCTAAACTTTGACTCTGTCATTAAAACACGCTTCATATCATCAATTGTTAGTTCATCTTTATCGATAAAACTGAATTTATATTTACCAGGTCCAATAAGATCATTGCCTTCCTTAATAAATATGTTTCCTGTAAATTTAGTGGCATCTATTTTGTAAATAACCCCATTTACAACTTGAATTTCATCATTAAGTAAAGTTTGTTTTACAAAGTACCTACTGCTTTCTTCATTTACTTGAATATTATTATCTTTACTTGACGTATCTACAATTGAAATATCACTAACGGGACCACCGTTTGCCACTAAGCTATTCAATTGATTAAAATTACTACTTAATTTTCTAGATAATTCTGGAACTGCTGCAGGGTATACGTTCACAGTACCACTACCTTCATTGATAATATTCACAGTTCTTTCACTATTATTAGTTTCCACTTTTATTCTTTCACCCTTACTCTTTGCTTTAAGTAAATCGTGAACATAGTTATAACATTGTGTAGCTAAAGTCCATAATTGTTTGGGATTACTTAACTGTAGCATGTCTGTAACAGGAAGGATAATTGATCCCATTAATATTTGTAAGTCAGCTTGAAACGATCCCGGCTTAATATCAGTTATCTTGATTTGCAAATTTGATTCGTCAGCATTAGTGAATCTTTCCTTTTCCGAAACAAAAGTATATGTTTTTTCAATAATATTTTGAACAGAATTCAAAGAAGCTATTAAATATTTTAAATTATATCCATTTTTAGGATCGAATCCGTTACCTGAAATGTGAAAATGAACAGTACTTGTTAATTCATCATTATTACTCATTTAATCTTCACCTCGCCATAATAATACTATAAAAGCCCAGTCAAATTGACTGAGCTGAGGTAAAAATAAAATGAATTGCCCAAAGGCAACGCCTTGAGATAGACTTGCACTATCATCACTGGTTTTGGAGACCAGTATTCTTCTTTGAACTATCAAGGTAAATGGTGACCTCTCAGCCACCAGAGTTGCGGTACGCTGATATCTAAATCCTAAAAATCAGAAAGCAACACAAATAGATATCAGCAATCTCGTAAGTTGGCAGCGAACCAAATGGCTTAATACATTTATCAAATTAAACGCAAATCATTACGGAGAGTATCAAAACACGTAGTCATCCCCACCATTTGAGGCTTACGAGATAAGCGCATGCAATGTTGTCAAAAATCGGATTGAGGGGACTTCTCAGCTCCTTTAATTGAATTTTTTTAGGTAGTGCATGCACTAGATAACCAGCGCTAGTTGATACGAAAAAGAAGGAAATATCACATCCTTCTTTTGGATTGCGCCAGTTATGTACGCTGGGTATGTTGCATTTAAAGTGTAGGATTTACACCTCCTACAAAAGTTCCCAGCAAAGCTAGTAGGTGGGATTCGAACCCACACTTTTGTGCGCCATGAAGGAAAACGCACCCACGACCTGTGGAACATAGCGGCCGTGCCCAAAGGTTGAAAAGAAAAAAAGAAGCACGGTAATTACTAGTTGAGGGGTCGAACCTCAAGCCGGGCCAATTGCTTCCCACTAGTACCAAATGAAAGACAAAATACCCACAGCTCTCGCTGAAATAGCTGCTAAGTTAATTTTAATACATAATTGGCTGCGCATTAAAAATAAAGTCAAACATTTTTATTATTTCCACAATACCATTTTAAAGGAATTTGCTTCCGGTTTGCTTCCGCTTTTCGTCCGAATTATGTCGGGAAGTTTCCGCTCGCTTTCCGATTTTGCCCCAAGAAGTCGGGGATGATATCATCAGCAATCTTAAGAGTGATCTTGGCCGCTTCAATCCCTTCGGCAAACTCGTAGCAAGCATAGCGCTCCGCCCGATAGTAAGCGTCATTTGAATCCAGATATAGCCTAGCTTTTACCTGGTATATTGTCTGGTGATTTAGAAAGCGGAGCTTTAAGATCTCGGTACTAACCCGACTACTACAATTGGCTACGACCCGATTGATTGCCTTACTGGCACGAAAGTAAACATCATTACTTAGCATGCGCATTTCGGCTGCATCATCCTTACTTGAGCCATGCACCCCCGTTACATCATCACTCATCGAATTTAACCCGATAATTTGATTGGTGTGCCGGACAATCTTGGCGTAACTGACGGGGTGCTCGAAACTGTCTTCTAGAAAGAAAGTCTTTACATCTCGGATGACGCCTTTAGGATCATATTCAGTAACTAACCCCATCGTTATCCCCCTGCATGTTATAATTAATCTTGTGTGTGCGAAGGAAGTCCGATTTGGGCTTCTTTTTTTATTTACCACCCTGTTGTGATAAACATTAATAGCAAGCATACCACTGCCGCATACTTAAGGTGGGGATCATCGACAAAGGTCGCAATTAACATACATACTATACAAAACCCGACAATTATAATTTTATTTTTCAATCGAATCCTCCATCTAAACCATACCATAACTTTCGCTTTACTCGGTAGCGCCGCTTAATCAATCCGCCACCATGTCGATACTTGAGAAGATTGACAATTACGTTGCGGTCAACATTAAGCCACCTTGCCGCTTCGGAGATGTAATTAAAGTTGTAAATCCGGTTGGCTTGTTGATCACCAATTACCACCTTCGGATATAAGTTCTGGTTATACTGGAATTTATTCTCCAGCTCCGGGAAGCGATAGAAGATCGCTAAGATTTGTTTTTCCGTCAAGCCTGTTCGCTTCTGAATCTTAGTCATGCTTGGAATATCGTTAATCGCTTGGCGCAAAGCATTAACCATCTGTGGGGTGATTGGTGGCATTGCTGAACTTGACGCCCACTGCTTTGGTGGTTGTCCCCCAGTAATTAGCCAGATCTCGGCTAAGTCGGGATCAATCGGCCGACTATCTCTGCCGTCTGGAGCTAACCGGTACCACATCCGGCCATACTTTTCTGTCAAGCGATTTAAGGGCACTGACAATTCCCCGTGCTTATTTAGGTTCACCGTGTTCACCTCCGAGCCAGAAGCTTAGATTTTTGAGCGCTTCTTCTACTTGATATTGCTTAGTCTGATTGACCAATTCTGCTGTCTGATTTAAAGCGTTGGTAGCTTGGATTATCCACACGCCACCATCGCCCTTAATCTTGACCGGACTGCCTTTGAGCAAGGCTTGATCTGCTTCTTCAATTGTCATCATTCTCCTCCAGTTTCTCGATTATCAAATCGATGTAAGGCTTCTCGCTGTAAAATTTGTCCGAGTGCAAACTTATAATTTGGTTATCATCAATCCATATAACGCCATTTAAGCCGTCCAAAGCCGATTTAATATAATTATCTATGTCCGGCTTTACCGTTGGTCTATGCGCCCCAGAAAGCCGTAAACCACGTTCTTTTTTGCTAATTGACTTCTGTACGTCCCGATAGAAGTTAATTGTGACCCTTAATGCCCCTTCTAGCGGTTCTTGGTGCCACTGCTGCTTAGCTAGCAATCCTAACTCTTGCTTGAACTTCTTAACTTTGATCGGGTCATATAGTTGCACTCCAAACTTAGTCCGCCTAGCACGTGGCCGGGCTTGCTGGACGGGTTTTAAGTCAAATCTTAAGTGATATCGTTTCTGCACTTACTTATCCAATCCCGTTAGCTTTAGGACTTGCTTAGCCGCATCTAGTGCGGATTCGTTTAAACCTTCAAAATCGGTATCAGTGTCCTTGGCCATCAAAAGAACCAGGGTATACAGTGCCGAAGCAACCGTAATTATTTCAGTCCCTTTATACTTATCAAGCGTTTCTAAAACGTCCATGATGATTACTTTAATCTTATCGCCACTAATAGTAATTTTTTCTTTAGCCATTAATTTTCCTCCATGTAGTCCTTGATTACCTTGAGTGCTGCAATTAATCCGGCCATCTCTTCGGTCTTGATGAAGGCTTCTGACGATTTTACATTAAATCGCCATATATCATCTTCTTTTCTTATCGCACCAAGGTAGTAGTCATCTTTGTAGAGGTAAATTTGATCTAAATCTTTTTCCCCATAGCGTCCTTCCGCTTTGTACCCAAAAGGTAACTCCCGACTTAAGGCTTCAAAATCCACTTTCTTCTCACGCTCCTTAGGGTCTTCCTTAACCTCGCTTAGATGCTCTTTGATCGCTTCTTTATCTTCCCAGCGGTAGTCTGCCACATCACCACCCGGGAAGACACAGACTGCCAAAATTGATGTTTCTTGATATTTGACATCAATAATCTCGCCACCGCCATTGGTGAGCCAAAGTGAAAATTCATTAAACCGATAATCTAAAGGCACTTGGGGTTCTTCATCAGCTTTAAAAAGGTATACCTGAATTGGCGCAAGCGAATGATACATTAGTATCCCCCCTTTTCATAATCCTTGTCGGAAGCGTTGTGTAAGTCTTTCAAGCAGGAGCGAGCGTCATCTAAGTAGCTATAAGCATCACTAAGACACTCTTTTTCATACTCAATATCATCCAGATAGCCATCTAGTACGCCACCGTCTTTCAGTGCCCCGATCATGTCTTCTAAGTCGTCCATTGCCTTATCTATGGCTTTCTCAAAATCATCAATCCCGTTCATGATTAGTCCTCCTTTCGTGTAGCAATTCAATATCATCATCAGCCGCATCTAAAGCAAGCATGGCGTTATCTATATCACCGAAGACATAATTAAAGTCGAAGACATAATTAAAGCCTTCCAAACTGCCATCCAATTCATTTACGCTTATGCCATCTACTTCTTCAATCAGATGGTAGGCTTGGCTCAATTTTGCTTTTGCTTCTTCAATCGTCATTTCGATTCACCTCATTGATCCATTAGCTTAAAAATTGGAATCTGAACTCCATTCAGATCGCCCTGATCGTCATCGTTCATGATCATTTCTCGCCGTTTGGCCTCTTGTAATGATTTAATCCCAAGTCGCTTCCATTGCTTAATAATTGCCCCAGCATACTTTAATGACGGTTTATCAGCGTACATATCAGTGAGCTCAATCGAATATTTAATTAAGTCTTCAGAAATTCCATCACTAATTTTCAAAAATCGTTTCATTTGTCCGTCGCTCGGCTGTAGCCGTAATTCATGTAAATATAGATATAAATTGTTATTGTTGTTTAGTTTGATGTTATCTTCCTTTGATGTTATCTTCTCTTGATGTTTACTTTGTTCGCCATTTTCCAAATTAGGGTTATCCAAATTTGGAAAACCGGAAATAGGCTGATCCAGTTTCCGATTTTCGGGAATAGGCTTTGCTCGATCTTTAATCCACGCTTCAACTGGCAAATCAGATAACTGCCAATCAGAGGTGGTTAATTGCCCTAATTTGTTGCGTTTTCGCTCTCGCTTAAGATAGCCAAACCTTTCTAGCTCATCTAAGCCGGTATCTAGAGACTTTCGGCCATCTGTTGCATGCCTAGATACTTCAGTGGCATTAAAGTCCCAGTTATCCGCTTGCGACCAAAGATAATAGAAGATACCACGAGCCTTCCAACTTAGCCGATCATCACGCGTTAGTTTCTGATCGACAATGGTCACAAAACTGTTTCTTACCTTCCGAATCTTCATTAGTACACCTCAATATCAGTTGCGTGGACAAATTCATCTAATACCTTGTGGGACCGGCAGTATTCACATCGCCCACACGGTTCAGGCTTAATTTCGCCCATCATAATATTCCAGTATCGTTCTTGGCTGGCTTCAATCTCTTCTAAAGCAGCTTGCATCCTTACCGCTTCACTTTCTCCTGTGAAGTCAATGGCCAACTTATCGGGAATTGCCTGCTTTGATACCGCAAACATGTATGGATTGCAGTCCTTACCAAAAGTTTGCTTAATTAGCTCCCGGTAAATCGCCATCTGCATGTAGTAACCCCGATCTTCAATGAAGTTATCCCAGGACCGGGAATCTTCTTGCCAGTGCTTCTTATGAAGATCATCAACGGTTTTAAGATCACAGAAGTAGTTCTGATCGAGTACCAAGCTGTCAATCTTACCCTTCCAGTCATAGCCAAACAGCTTTCCAGTTACGATCACTTCCTTCTGACCGGGCTTATAAACATAATTGAATAACTCGCTATCATCGAGCGCTTTAATCATTACATCGGCAAATTTGTAATCAGCCTTCAATTGGCCTTTCGTCTTGCCACGTGTCGACATTATCTTGCTCTTGTGGTCTTTGATGAATTTTTCGTGGGCTTCTTTACTTTCAAAGTAGGAGTGGACATAGTTCCCAACTAGCAATGGCTTAGCATCTAGTTCTGGCGTCCAATCACCCTTCAACTTTGCTAAAGCCGCTGCTTCACACCGCTGGAAGTCCTTAAACAACGAGAAACTCATGTATTCCCAATCGGTATCATGGGAATAGTAATTTTCAGGAGTTAATTTAGTTGGCATCTGCCTGTGCCTCCATTTCCTTGTCCATCGCATTCAGATAGTCGTCAATCGAAGTTTGACCTTCCGCTACCTCGTTAGGTTCATTTTGACCAGGCTCTGGGAACGGCAGTTGGCTTCCGTATGGGTTTTCGTTAGATTGTTCCGTCGCTTCTTTCTCGTCCTCTACGGGCTTCTCAGGAGCTTCTGGAGTGCTCTTCTTTTCTTCAGGTTTGATTTCCTGCTTAGTTTCTTCTTGGTGGTGCTTCATACCGGCTAAGAGTGCCGCTGGGGTGCCCTTTTCTTCAGCGTTGACTTCCTTACGAGTCCGATCTTCAAATTCATTTGCCGTTGTGGAATTAGTAGCCCCTGCTAACATATCGGAATCATCCGAGGTATTGATGAACATCTTAGCCGCCCGATTAAGCACTGTCCGCTTTGCCATCTCGTCACCAAACTTCTGTTGAACGCCATGTTGACGGGATTGCGACCAAGAGGTATCAATTTGCTTCTTAGTCATAACCGTATAATCAACTCGGCCATCAGTTAATTCGATAAACGCGAAGGCTCCGACTAATGGCTTATCCAGGTTTTCAAACTTCGGGTTAAATCGCTCAACTACTAGGTGGCCCACTCTATCAGCACCAACTTCAAATTCATCGCCCTCATGAACCACTTGAGCATCAATATCCTTAACTCGATCTAACCGCTTTAATGCGGCGATAGTCCCGAAGTAGGACCGCTGCATCTGTAATTCAGTGCCGTAAACAATAAAGTAGCACTGGTTTTTAGCGGGGCTAAGCCCTTGCACTGCCATATCCATCAGAGCGTAGACAATTGAGTTCTTAGAACATACGGTTAAAGCTGGACGTCCTTGCCGGTCCTTAACATTTTGGAGCTTAAGATAAGCCGCCTTCATGGCATTCTGGACGTTGTAATTAGTGGGTAGCGCCAAGCCTTGTGATTGTTGTTCTTCAACTAACTTATTAACTAAGCTAACCACCGCATCGTCAAAGTTTTGTTGTGTTTGCATTTGATTCATTTTGTTTGCCTCCTAAGCCCGGATTCCAGCGGCTTTATTCATCAAATCGCTAAAGCCATCAATAAAGCCATAGCAATCACTCAATCGCCGTTCCAATGTACGGTCGTAGTCTTCAATACGATTAACCATGAGCAACTTATTTGCTTCGTCAATTTCTTTTTGTCGTTGTCGCTTTAAAAAGTCATAAAGTTGTTTATTCATGTTATAATTACCTCGAATTTTGCTTATTCATGGTGCCTAAGTAGTTGCCGCTACTTAGACACTTTTTTGTTGTCAAAATCTAAGAAATACTTGATGAACCAGTCACCGAGTAACTGGTCAACCACGTAAACCAGGCCAATTAAGGCCAATAAGTTCCACCACCCGTTGTTTTCGGGCAATTTAGTCAAGGCGTACCCTGACAGCATTAGCATTAATGGCTTCAATTTCTTCATCATTTCCAGTCCCTCTTTTTCGGAAAGCAAAACTCAATTACATCGGTGGCCATCAGCAGGCACCAAAGGAAGCCTAGAGCTCCCCACCAGAAGTTATGGCCAAAGTCCCAACACCAAGCCATCAGTGCGCCTAGCGTGGTATACATAAATGCTTTAAACAAACTCATATCTCTATCCTTCTTTCTCCTGGTTTTAATTTTTTTTGATTTTTGTAGTTCTCAACTAGTTTTTTCAAGCTTGTATCACTTGCATTGGTCATGTTCTTAACAATAAATTCATCGAGCACTGGCCGATATATCTTTTTCGATCCCAAGTTTAGGACTGGGATTTCTCCCATATCCAACAACGCGGAAAGCGTATTAACATCGATTCGCATATACTTAGCGGCTTCCGATGTCGTTAACATTGGACTTTCAATTTTTCGTTCCATTGGATCTCCCTCCTATTTGATAAATCCGAGCATGTACCCAGCGATAAAGGCCAGACACAATAAGGCTGTATACTTCAATGTCATTCTTAACTGCTTCCTTTCTTATCCCGTAGCTCATCTAAGCTGACGCCAAGCGCATCAGCGATCTTACATACCTTTGAAAAAGTTGGCTCAACACCATCATTTTTGTACTGGTACAAAGTATTAGTCGGAATACCAGTCTGTTTGCCTAACCAGTAAACTGACTTACCTTGTCGAGTTAGTTCATTTTCAACACTCAACCACAGCATATTGTTATCGTCTCCTTGATTGTGTCTATATATAGATATAAAATGGATTCACTGCCTAGATTTAAGGAGGTGAATTTATGGCTACAAATCCACCAAAGAATGGTCGCCGTATTGGAGCTGTTCGTGGACGTTCTCAAGTTTTAAACCCTAAAACTGGTAAGTACGTTAAGCGTGACTCAGCAACCGGCAAGTTTATGGACGTCAAGCAAGACGGAACCAAGTTTAAAGGTGTAAGAACTGAACACTAGTCTTTAGGACTAATCTGTTTTGCAGGTTGGTCCTTTTTGAATCCAATCTGCTTAATTGGTTTAACTTTCGGTTTGGGGTTTCGGTAGTACGGGCTTTCAAAATGCCGAAAGCTTTTCATCGTATTTCGTTTTTCCAACTTCTGCACCTCTCTCTTTATTGCTATAATTAATTCATCTCCTACCGAAAGGAGGTGAAACTATTGGATCTATCATTTATCATTGCTTTTGTTGCTTTATTTGTTCCGACTATCGGCTTCTTGATTAACAACCATTACAATCGCAAAGTGAGAACTTTAGAATTACGAATTGATAACTTAAAACGACAAATTGCATTTAAGCGTTCCCTAATTCATCGATTGAATAGTGCTCGTGGAAAGCTTGAATATTATGGGCCAAAAAGCGATGGTGAAATCCAAACCGAAGTAATTGGTGTCGCTGCAGATTCGTTTGCAATTTTTAAAGACTCACAAATTAAAATGGATTTTGAGAATCTTTCAAATACCGTTCTGCAAAATCATATTTCTTACCGTGAGTTAATTCGTAAATGCTTAAATCATTTATCCAATTCAATATTTGAAGACCAAGCTGAAATTGATCGTCTCATTACTCATTTCAGACATTCTTGGTTCTAAAAATTAATTGCCGGATCCAACTTAAACATCCAATAAATCAAAATAATTTGGACAATGTAGTAAGGAATTACAAAAACTTCAGTTTCACCTTGTGACCAGATATCAGCAATGAAATAGGCAGCGGTGATAGCAATAATTGTTATTTGAATAATGTGTAATGGTGACATTTTTATCTCCCAAACTGACTAAACACTAGGACG
The DNA here is from genome assembly GCF_013487845.1 of Lactobacillus sp. 3B(2020). NCBI lineage: Bacteria > Bacillati > Bacillota > Bacilli > Lactobacillales > Lactobacillaceae > Lactobacillus > Lactobacillus sp. 3B(2020). The sequence continues at coordinate 1,360,816 of NZ_CP047410.1, forward strand.
ATCGATCTTGCCAGTTAGTACGTCGTAACGTGGACTATCTAGCAATGTGCATTCAACTTTAATGTCGCCATATTTTTGAAGGGGCTCTAGTTTTGCTAGTGTCTCTTTTAATTTGTCAGCATTTTCAGCTGCAATGATAACTTTAACTTCCATCCCCTACACCTCCTAGAAATCGTCCAAGTTGTCCGCAAAATCGTTCTGGATTTCCAGTGCATTGTCCTGGAAGATCTGCAAGGCTTCCGGAAAGTACCGCCAAGCGCCGTAACGATCTCGATATGACAAATTATGATCTTGTTTAATATGGAGCTTATTACCCCACTTACCGATCGTAATTGGTGAAACTCCCAAGAGCCTGCCAATTTCACTGGCTGAGTATTCCCGGCGCCCACCAACTGGCAAGGCATTCATCTGATGGATCGCTTCATTCCGAAACTCTGTGGCCATCTGGCGTTCATGGTAGCTATCGGCAACCTTGCCCAATGCTAAGAATAACTTGACGTCCTGGTTGCGCAGCTCATGCGCCTTGTTCAGGTTCTGGCTATGCATTTCTTTGACGTAGTTTTCTTTGATATCCAGTTCCCGGTTCTTCGCTGCTAACTCTTCCGGCGTCATATGCGTGGTCAATTCCTTGCGTTCTTCCTGGTATTGGTTAAACAAGGTTACATAACGAGCGGTGAATTGAATACCTTTATCACCAGTAAGCTTGTTAGCGATCATTTCGCACCCTTGCTTAGTACATAAGAAGCAGGGAAGCTCTTTCCCTTGTCTTGATGTATAGGTACTTTCGATGAAGAAAGCACGTGCGTCCAATTTTGGACTCTCCTTTAAAACTTTGATGTAATGGCGAATATCACGCATCAGATGCTGATGATGTTTATTAACCATTTTTGATATATCCCGGCTGTCCATTACTTGCTTATTTTCAAAAGTCATAATCTTTGTTTCATTCATTTATAAATCTCCTTTACTATCATTTTTGATAAATTCCCTCAAAAATCTCCTTTTTATCAAATTTAATTGTAAAAAATCGCATTAAAAATAACGTCTGCATTTACTCCAAAAAAAGACGCTAATTTTTTAATATTTTTTCCACTTGGAATCGATTGACCTTGTTCCCAACTAGAAATAGTAGCTTGTGAAATACCGATTTGCTTACTCATTTCCTGTTGACTTAACCCTTTTTTGATTCGCAGAATCTTCAAATCAACGGCCATTAAATCACCACCTAAATCCCAAAAGCCTTAAGTAGTACCAGAATAAAAATCCCGAACACTACCCAAAATTCAACTTTATCTCTTGTTTCTTTCTTCATATTGTTTTACCCGTTATCATAAGGTACACTAAAGTTCAGGGAGTTTATCTCCCCTTGCTTTAGTTTAGAGCCAAGCCATTAGATGATCGGCTATCAAAACGATAAAGGTAATGATTTCTAGCCAGAACCGAATCGTTTCACGCCGCTCAGCTTCTCGCTGGGCTCTTTTTTGTTGCCTTGACAACGAGCGCTTCTCCTTTCTATAAGGCCTTAATCAACCTTACGCATATCATTATATCAAGTTAACTTTATAAGTCAATCTTAAATACTGTTTTTTTTGATATATTTTTTAAACTTCTTTTGTTAATAACAAGTAAACCTTATAATTTATATAGAACATTTATTAGAAATGGAGCTTTAAAAATGAATATAGGATCAAAAATTAAAGATTTAAGAAAAGCTTCTCGCATGTCTCAAACCGATTTAGGAAAGCTTGTACATGTTTCTCAGCAAACAATTACGGCTTGGGAAAATAATAAAGCTGAGCCTGCAAGTAGCGCAATCATCAAACTAGCTGAGGTTTTCAACGTCACCACCGACTACCTACTTGGTCGTCCTGAAAAAGGCAATAGTAACTACACGGACGAAGATTTGGAAGAAGCGCTTGATCGGGCCCATTCGTTCTCTGGTAAGCCCCTTTCTGATCATGACCGCAAAGTTGCTAAGGACGTTCTTCGGAGTTTATTCCAAGACTAGGTGATTCCGATGGACCTGTCTCTTGAACTTAAATTAAAAAAGCGTGGCATTAAAGTTGCCTACGCTAACCTTGATAATACTGACGGTTTTGTAACCTATGTAAAACAACAATCCGTCATCTTCATTGCTAACGGATTGCCCGAGGAACGGGAAAATGAAGTGGTACTCCATGAGTTAGCTCACTTGGATCTGGATCACGAATCAATCTGCTACGGTGATTACTTCACAAACGATCGTGTCCGTACCGTTATGGAATCAAATGCGAATGCTGCAGTCCTTAAAAAGACTCTTAAAGACTATTTAGCCACATACAACTTAACGCCTGCCGAGGTTAATCCTGTTAAATTCTTGGAACACTTCGGTTTCTCAGCTGACTTGGAATATACGTTGATGCAGATACTGGGGAGTTAAAAAGTATAAAGGTAACAATAAAAATTTTTGTGAAAGCGGGGAAAGGAACATAAACGTCCAAGCGTGATTGACGTTAAAAGCTACTTGGGAGGAGAAAATGAAAAAATTAGGTTTATTAAGTGCTGCTGTTTTATTGAGCTTATCATTAACGGCTTGCGAGTCGACTTCGACTAATTCATCATCTAGTTCTTCAAGCTCATCATCAAGTCATAAAGTGGTGAAACATAAGGCCAAGCATAAGAAGGTCAGTTCTAATTCTTCGAGTTCTACGTCTAGTCAAAAACTGAGTGGATCAGCTAATAGCCAACAACAAACTACTCAGCAAAACCAAACTAGCACTCCAACAGATTCTCAAGCACCTGCGAATAACTCAAGTGATATTAATAATTTTAACGGTGATATTCACGACTTTATTAATACGTATGGAGAAACCATGGCAGCATATAAGATAGATCATGGAATGTCTGTAAAAGATGCACTTTATTCAACACCTGATGATATGAAAACATCTGGCGAACTTCAGGATCAGCATATCTATCAACAAGGTGGCGACCCACAAAAAGAATATCAGAATGCCATCAATGAAGGATATTAAAAGCCCAGCCTAGTGAGCTAACCGGGAAGGACGTGAATATCATAGATACTAATAATTTATCTGACAGCGCAGTTAAAGAATTAATACAAGAACTAAAGAACTTTTTGAAGCCAACCACAATTGATATCCCACAATTAGGAAAATACAAAAAAGAAGCATCTTTAGTTGGCAAAAGGCATGGCATTGAGTATAAATTCCACGTATATCGTGGTAATATTCAAGTCAAATATTCTATACACCTTCGCTTTGTTAAAAATGATGTACATCTGGTTAGATTATGCATAAATGGCACTAAACATCATAACGAAGACGGAACCGTTGTTGGCAAAAATCACATTCATATTTATAAAAAGCATAATGATCACATTGAAAGTTACGCGTACGATTTGAAGCAATTTCCTTTTGATGAGAGTTCTGAATTATCAGAAGGAGTAGAAAAGTTTCTTTCATATGTAAACATTCGTGAAAGGGATGAGAAAATATGAACGCAAAAGAATTAAGTGATGTCTATATTAAGTGGTATAAAAAACAAATATCCTTTGAAAATATCAAGGATAATATCGTTCAAATAGATCTACCCTTTACGGATAGCTTTAACGACGAAATCGCAATCTATGCCATCGAAGAAAGTGATGGAAGAATTCGATTAACTGATGACGGTTGGACTATTAACGGACTTGAAGAGCACGGTATATCTATTAATCGTTCTAAAAATCGAAAAATCATTTTAAATAAACAAGTTAAAAATTATGGTATTGATGTTGTAGATGATGAATTAACGATTACCGTAGAATCAGATAAATTTCCAGAAGCAAAACACCGTCTTTTACAGGCTATTCTTTTCGTAAATGACATGTTCATGTTGGCTTCTCCCAATATCTCTAAGTTATTTATCGACGATATGAAACTATTTTTCGAAACAAATAACATCCGGGCAACCCAGGGTGTCTCATTCATGGGAAATAGTGGTTTAACTCATAAATTCGACTTCTTGATTTCTGGATTTAAAGAGATACCAACTCGCCTAATAAAAACTTTATCATTAAGTAATAATGACACGGTCATTGCGAAAGCTATTCTGACTGATATAACCCAAACTAGGATGATTAGAGATAACCCCACAAACTATTATGTTTTTATCAACGACTTAGACAAAAATAAGCAAAAAATAAATGTTAATCCCGATATTATCTCATTATTTAGTCAGAACGGTATTAAACCTGTTAAGTACACTGAAAGAAACACCGTTGTAAAAGAGCTATCAGCTTAAAATAAAAGCCCAGCTGTGAAGGCTGGGTTTAAAAATAACCATCCAGGAACTTACGTTTTATTAAAAATTCGAATATCGAATATTTAACTAATACATACCAACTAAATAGGAAGGAAGCTAATCATGAAAGGAACAGTTAGAAAAAAAGGTAATAGTTGGTACTACCGCATAGATTTAGCTAAGCAAGACGGCAAACGCCATCAAGTTGAGCGCTATGGTGGTAAAACCTACGCCGAAGCATTACGAACAATGCGTAGAGTAATCAGCAAGTACGAAGACACCGGATCATTTAATAATGAATCAAAGATATCAGTTCACGATTACTTTGAATTCTGGTTTGAAAATTACGTCGAAAAAAACTTATCGCAAAATACCCAACTGAATTACCGTAATATCCTTACAAAATACATTTATCCCAAACTGGGGAGCTATGAAATGAAGAAGCTCACGCCAGCAATTTTACAAAAAACCATTGATGAAATTGCTGAATCGCCTGATTATACAACCTCAGGTAAACCCTTGGCTAAGCATACTGTCGAGATCATTTTAACCGTGCTTAAAAGTGGCTGTAATCAAGCTGTCCACCCTTGGAAAGTCATAACCACTTCACCTGCCCTATACGTTAAACTTCCCCGGTATCAAGCCCCTAAAAAGACCCGGGACGACCTAAAAATTATTACACTTGGTCAATTCAAACAAATCACTACGATCGTTGGTGAAGATCATCCTTTTTACATCCCCATGATGATCGCCTTCTTTACCGGTATGCGCCGGGGTGAGGTTTGCGGTCTGGAGTGGTCACAAGTTGATTTGTCAGGTAAATCAATCCAAGTTAAGCAACAAATGAAACAATATGCTGCTCATGACATTAGATTAGGTAAACTTAAAACCTCAGCCAGTTACCGGACAATTGAAATTGGCGATGATTTGATCAATATCCTCAAAAAGCAAAAGCTTAACCAAGCTAAAAATCGGATTAAATATGGTCAAGCCTACTTCGATTCAAATTTCGTATGTACAAAAGAAAACGGTAAACCAATTACTCCGTTTGTCATTAAATACTGGGCTGACAAGATTCAAAGGGAGCTTGGTTTCCCGTTTAACTTTCACTCGTTGCGACATACCCACGCAACTTTATTACTTGAAGCTGGCGCGAAGCCTAAAGAGGTCCAAGTACGTTTAGGCCATAGTCGAATTAGTACCACCCTTGATACCTACGTTCACTTAACTACCGCAAGTAAAAAGGCAACTGCTTCGCTATTTGATCAGATCGCAAATGACCTGTAATTTTCCCACATTTTGGAGTGATGTGGGAAAATTGTGGGAAAATCACCATGAATTTGCATAAATCCAAAATATGCATTTTAGCTAAATGCCGTTATATCAACGTTTATTTTCCCTCAATTTCTTCATCGGTTTGCAGGACGGCCATGAAGGCTTTTTGGGGGATTTCAACCTTTCCGACCGCCTTCATCCGTTTCTTCCCCCGTTTTTGCTTTTCCAGTAACTTGGCCCGCCGGTCAGGGTCACCAGTATGAATGCGCGCAGTAACATCTTTCCGATAAGCCTTAATGGTAGTCCGGGCAATAATTTTCGAGCCAATTGCGGCTTGAATTGGAATCTCAAAGTTTTGCCGCGGAATAATTTGTTTCAGCTTAACCGCAATTTCCCTTCCTCGTTCCGCAGAGAAATCTCGGTGCGTAATAAAACTTAAAGCATCAACCCGTTCCCCATTCAAAAGGATATCAATCTTTACCAAGTCGCTGATCCGATAGTCATCAATTTCATAATCTAAGGAAGCATATCCATGAGTACTAGACTTTAACTTATCAAAAAAATCGTAAATAATTTCAGCCAGTGGAATATGATAGATCACATTAACTCGCGTATCACTCAGGTATTCCATCGTATCGAATTGGCCCCGCTTGCGTTGGCAAAGTTCCATAACTGGCCCAACGTAATCATTTGGTACCATAATCGATGCTTTTACAAAGGGTTCTTTGATGTCCTTAATTGCAGAAACATCAGGCATTTCAGCTGGATTCTCTACTTCTTTCGTTGTGCCATCATGAAGATCCACATGATAGGTTACGGATGGTGCAGTCGTAATTAGGTCGAGATCAAATTCCCGTTCAAGTCGTTCCTGAACCACATCCATGTGTAGCAATCCGAGGAACCCACATCGGAAACCAAAGCCAAGTGCTTGTGAGGATTCAGGTTCAAAAGTCAAAGCAGCGTCATTCAGTTGAAGCTTCTCTAAGGCCTCCCGCAAATCATTAAACTTTGCATTATCGGTTGGATAAAGCCCAGCATACACCATTGGTGTCATTTGTCGGTAACCAGCTAAGGCTTCTTCCGTTGGGTGTGTTGCTGATGTCACAGTATCCCCGACTTGGGTATCCTTAATATCTTTAATTGCCGCTGTAATATAGCCAACATCACCAGCCATCAGAACATCTCGCTCAAGCGGCTTAGGCGAATTAATCCCGACTTCGGCCACTTCATACTCGGAACCGCTGTTCATAAGCTTTATTCGGTCACCTTTTTTTACCGTTCCTTCAAAGATCCGAATTGAAAGGACCACTCCACGATAATCATCGTATTTAGAGTCAAAGATTAAGGCTTTTAATGGGGCCGTTAAGTCGCCAGTTGGGGCTGGCACATCCTTGACGATTTTTTCAAGTACTTGATCGACACCCAAACCAGTTTTGGCACTAATATCAACTGCCTTATCAGTTTCAAGCCCGATTTCATCTTCAATTTGTTCCCGAGTTCCTGCCGGATCAGCAGAAGGTAAATCTACCTTGTTAATGACTGGTAAAATTGATAGATCATTATCGAGGGCTAAATAAACATTGGCTAAAGTTTGGGCTTCGACCCCTTGAGTAGCATCAACCACCAAAACAGCGCCTTCACAAGCAGCTAAAGACCGCGAAACTTCATATGAAAAGTCCACGTGGCCTGGGGTATCAATTAAATGGAAAATATAATCTTGCCCATCTTTGGCATGATAGGTTAAAGCAACCGCATTTAACTTAATGGTAATTCCTCGTTCCCGCTCTAGCGGCATATCATCAAGAATTTGGTTTTTCATTTCCCGCTTACTAATTGTATCCGTCATTTCCAATATTCGATCCGCTAAAGTTGACTTCCCGTGATCAATATGGGCGACGATCGAAAAATTTCGGATCCGAGATTGCCGTTCTTTCATTGCTGCTAAATCCATTTTCTCCGCTCACTTTCAATTAAACTATCTAATTATCTAGTATACCAAAGATTGCTATGGAATAGAAAAAGCTGAGTGAAACTTTTCGTCTCAACTCAGCCTTAACTCATTTTTCATCAAAGGCATCCCGCAACTTATCGAAAAAGCCGCCTTTATAGCCTTTGACGTGTTCACCAGAAGCAGCCGCAAAGGCCATTAAAGCTTCCTTTTGCCGCTTATTAAGGTTTTTAGGGGTCTTAACGTGAATCGTTACGTGTTCATCCCCAGTTCCTTTGCCATTAATAAATGGGACTCCCTTGCCGCGAAGACGGAAATTAGTTTCCGACTCAGTTCCAGCAGGAATTTTTAAGTCAACATCGCCATGGACCGTTTTAACTTTAATCTTGTCCCCAAGGGCTGCTTGGGTAAAGGAAATATCTTGGTCGACATAGATTGTCGTCCCATCCCGACGGAAGTCACGACTTGGGGTAACTCGGAAGAGGATATAAAGGTCACCGTATGGGCCACCGTTTTGGCCAACCTCACCTTGACCTTGTAATCGCAATTGTTGACCATCATCAACCCCAGCTGGGACTTTAACCTTCAATTCATGACGTTCGCTAACATGACCTTGGCCATGACACTTTGTACATTGATCATCTGGACGAACTTCTTGACCCGTCCCATGGCAAGTTGGACAAACTTCTTGCGACTGCATCATTCCCATCATCGTCTGACGCTGATGCAAGATGAAGCCTTGTCCACCACATTGGTGACAAGTTACTGGACTCTTCCCAGGCTTAGCACCAGTCCCGTGACATACATCACATTGGGTATCCCGCGTATACTTAATGGTGGTTTGCTTACCCTTAATGGCTTCCATAAAATCAAGGGTCATCGTATATTGCAAATCTCGACCTTGTTGAGGCGCCCGGGGATCCCGCCGCCGACCAGCACCACCAAAGAGATCTCCAAACAGATCAGAAAAATCACTGAATCCTTGGGCCCCGCCGAACCCTTGGTTACCAAAGCCTTGACCACCAAAACCTCCTTGGGGACCAGCGGAACCAAATTGATCATATTGGGCCCGCTTTTGCGAATCACTTAAAGTTTCGTAGGCTTCGTTAATATCCTTAAACTTTTGCTCAGCCCCCGGTTCATGGTTAACATCCGGGTGGTACTTTGCTGCTAATTTCCGGTAAGCTCGTTTAATTTCAGCTTCAGAAGCGTCCTTTTTGACCCCTAAAATATCATAGTAGTCTTTTTCTGCCATTCTTTTTCCCCGCTTTTAATTCACAAAAGAGGTTGGGCAAAACTCAACCTCCTAAGCAATTTAACTATTTCTTGTCGTCTGGGTTAACTTCTTCAAAGTCACCGTCCACGGTCTTACCGTCATCGTTACCCTTTTGGTTGTCATTACCAGAAGTTGGGTTACCTTGAGCACCACCATTTTGTTGTTGTGCTTGTTGGTATAACTTAACCGTCAAGTCTTGGATAATCTTATTCAAATCGTCCTTCTTCGTCTTCATTGCTTCGATGTCGTTTGCATCCTTAGCCTTTTGAAGAGCTTCCTTAGCATCCTTAGCTTTTTGAATTTCGTCTGCTGATACCTTACCATCAAGTTCTTTTAAGGTCTTATCAGTTTGGAAGAGTAGCTGATCGGTTTCGTTGCGAACATCTGCTTCTTCCTTCTTCTTCTTATCAGCTTCGGCGTTAGCTTCGGCATCCTTCTTCATCCGTTCGATTTCTTCATCCGATAAACCAGAGTTAGACTTGATAGTAATGTTTTGCTTCTTGTGGGTTCCTTGATCTTCGGCAGAAACATTAACAATCCCGTTCTTATCAATATCGAAGGTAACCTTGATTTGAGGAACCCCACGTGGTGCAGGTGGAATATCCGTTAATTGGAAGTTACCAAGCGTCTTGTTATCGGCTGCCATTGGCCGCTCACCTTGAAGAACATGAATATCAACTGCTGGTTGATTATCGGCGGCCGTTGAGAAAATTTGACTCTTTGAAGTTGGAATCGTCGTGTTCCGATCAATCAACTTCGTGAAAACGCCACCCATAGTTTCAATCCCAAGGGAAAGTGGTGTAACGTCAAGTAAAACAACATCCTTAACATCACCTGTTAAGACCCCACCTTGCACAGCAGCCCCAAGGGCAACGGCTTCATCTGGGTTAATGGAGTGGTTAGGTTCCTTACCAGTTAATTCCTTAACCATTTCTTGAACGGCTGGAATCCGGGTTGAACCACCATTAAGGATAACTTCATCAATATCACTAAATGAAAGGTCTGCATCCTTCATGGCGTTCAAAACTGGTTGCTTCGTCCGTTCAACCAAGTCATTCGTAAGTTGGTTGAATTGTGCCCGGGTCAAAGTCTTTTCCAAGTGTAATGGGCCATTTTCACCAGAAGTAATAAATGGTAAGCTGATTTGAGCTTCTTGAACCCCAGAAAGGTCCTTCTTTGCCTTTTCAGCAGCGTCCTTCAACCGTTGAAGCGCCATTTTATTTTGAGAAAGATCAATACCATTTTCAGCCTTGAAGTCGTCAACTAACCAATCCATGATCTTTTGATCGAAGTCATCCCCACCAAGGTGAGTATCACCGTTCGTGGAAAGAACTTGGAAGACCCCATCCCCAAGTTCAAGGATGGAAACATCAAAAGTTCCCCCACCAAGGTCATAAACTAAAATCTTTTCATCCTTGTCTTGCTTATCAAGCCCGTAAGCGAGAGAAGAAGCAGTTGGTTCGTTGATGATTCGCTTAACATCTAACCCAGCAATCTTCCCGGCATCCTTAGTAGCTTGCCGTTGAGCGTCATTGAAGTAGGCCGGAACGGTAATCACCGCTTGCGTAACCGTATCACCAATATAATCTTCAGCATACTTCTTGATGTATTGCAAAATCATTGCTGAGATTTCTTGTGGGGTGTACTTTTTACCTTCAATGTCAACTGTGTAACCAGCTTCCCCCATGTGACTCTTAATGGACTTAACCGTGTTAGGGTTAGTTATTGCTTGCCGTTTTGCCACTTCTCCAACTTGAACTTCGCCGTTCTTAAATGAAACCACAGATGGAGTAGTCCGTCCCCCTTCAGGGTTGGTGATAATCTTTGGTTCGTTACCTTCCATGACGGCAACGGCAGAGTTAGTAGTACCAAGGTCGATACCAATAATCTTATTACTTGCCATTTTTTTACCTTCTTTATTTTTTATTTATTGTGCAACAATGACCATTGCCGGCCGCATTACCCGGTCCTTTAGCATATAGCCAGCTTGCAAAACCTTAACAACCGTTTCCGGCTTTTGACCATCCTCAACCGGTACCGTCTGAACCGCTTGGGAGGTTTGGGGATCGAAAGGCTTGTTCAAAGCTTCGATTTCAGTAACCCCATGTTCCTTCAACGCTTGTTCCAAATGATCGTGGACCATTTGAATGCCCTTCTTTAATTGTTTTCCGGCATCATCGGAAACTTCAATTTGGAGGGCCCGCTTTAAATTATCCAAAACCGGCAAAATGCCTTTAACCAAATCTTGCCCGTCATACTTGAGTAAGCTTTCCCGTTCCTTATTAAAACGCTTGGTCATGTTTTGAATTTCTGCTTCTGCCCGTAGGTACTGATCATCCTTTGTACTTACGTCAGCCTGCAACTTTTCAATTTGTGCTTTTAAAATCGTCACTTGATCATCGGCGGTTGGCTTCGTTTTTGCTTGATCTGACTTAGCCTTAACTTGGTCCGTCGCTTGATCTTGTTTTTCTTCGACTGGTTTTGTCGATTTTTCTTTCTTTGCCATTTAATCCCTCCTAAGAATCATAATAATGATGATAGTAGTTTAGTAACCGTTTTGCAAGTTCGTGCCGAAAAGCATCGACTAACCCAATCGTGCGGGAATACGACATCGTGGTTGGTCCGAGGACAGCAACGATGCCTTCGCCAAATTGATCAACTTGATACTTAGCCGTAATCAAAGAATAATTATCTAACAACTTATCCTTTGCAATTTCAGAACCGATTTTAACGGTGATTCCATTTCCACTTGTATCAGTATCAATAATTGAAGAGAGCCGGTCACTTTGATCAAGTAATTCATAAACAGCCTTCATGGCCTTTGCATCTTGATGCGTATCGATTCCCAATAGGTTAAACCGACCACCAACGTAGAAACGCTCCCCCGAAGCTTGATTAACAATACTATCAAAAATTCTTAAAAAGCCTTCTGGTTGTTGTAAATAATCAGTTATTTGAACTGGGATATCTTCTTGCAATCGTTTAATGACCTCTGTTAAGGGTAAACCAACGAGTTGGTCATTGATTAAACGAATCACTGCTTCAACTGCTTCAGGCTCAACTTGCTTTGGAATTGTAAAAGCTTGACTTTCAACCTCACCACTATCCGTAACCAAAATAGCCAAAACCCGAGCATTCCCCAACGGAACCAAACGAAAACCACTTAATTTAACGTTTTGCTGTTCAGGTTTTAAGGTAAAGGCCGTGTAAGAGGTCAAGTTTGAGAGAATTTCCGCAGAATGGGAAACAATCTCATCAATTTTTTGAAACTCAGTCCCCAAGGAATTATGAATCATTGCCGAATCATTTTCGGAAATTGCTGTCGGATCAAGTAAATAATCGACATAATAACGATAGCCCTTTTTAGAAGGGACTCGTCCAGAGGAAGAATGCTCTTTTTTAACAAGTCCTTCGTGCTCTAAAACTACCATTTCATTTCGAATCGTAGCTGAACTAACCTTAATTGGCAGTTCCTGTGCTAGTAACTTTGATCCAACTGGTTGACCAGATACGGTAAACTGACGTACAATCGCCTGGAGGATCAACTCTTGACGTTGTGTTAGCATGTCATCACTTCCTTTTAGCACTTCCAGTTGCTAAGTGCTAAATACAATTAATAATATACCAACCAAAATAGTAAAAGTCAATAAAAGTCAAAACCTTTTGGAGAAAAATTTATGGTAAAAAAATCACAACGTTTTATTCAACCCCACTCAGCCAAAGAAGCAATGCTCTTAATTCAAAAACTCTTTAATCAATATCGAAACGCTCCCTTGACTCAAGAACTTTTAAATTACCATCTCAACCTTTTGCAACGTCTCCAAGGTGATATTAAAGCAGCAACTATTAAGGAAAATAATCCTAAACAACTGGCTGATCTTGAAGAAATGACCCGGGTGATGCAATCCTGGAGTGGTATTCGCTTTACTGGGAAACCCTTTCCTGGCAAGCTTCGTCATTTTCACCTTGTAACTAGTCCCCAACAGCACTTTAAACGTCAAGTTCATAAAATGCATGACAACGGTAGCCACCGGGCAAGCCGTCACTAATAGTAAATCAAAACTCTAAAGCATCATCAAAAAATAAAAGCCAGGGCTAAGTTCATTGCTGAATTTGCTCTGGCTAATTTATTGCTACTTTGCAATTCCCGTTAAAGTTGGCAATTTGGTTTTTAATGCCGCTGAGGCAATCTCAAAATCATCAAAGTGATACTTGGTTTGGCCGATTTGTTGGTAAGTTTCATGGCCCTTACCAGCGATCAAGACTACATCTCCTGGCTGAGCAAGGCGAATTGCTTTTTGAATTGCTTGTTCCCGGTCATAAATTACTAATGGTTGGCGTTGATTATTGCTGACCCCCTTTAGCATTGCAGCCATAATCTGGTGGGGATCTTCGTTTCGGGGATTATCCATAGTGAAAATGGTCTGGCTACTATTGGTAGTTGCAATCTGAGCCATCATTGGTCGTTTGGGGGCATCCCGATCACCACCACAGCCAATCACACAATAGACTTTACGTTGCGCAAATTGGTTTAAGGTTTCCATTACCTTTTTAAGGCCGTCAGGGGTATGAGCGTAGTCAACAATTACGGTAATTCCCGTTGTCGTTGGTACTAACTGGAACCGCCCTTTTACCCCATGAGCATTCTTGAGGGAATTAATTGCGTCTTGAATCGCAATCCCCGAAGCGAAGGCGGTCGCAATTGCGGCTAAACAATTATAGACATTGAATTGGCCAACTAAGGGGACCGTTACAGCATAAGTTTGGTTAAAGGCAACTAATTTAAATTCTACCCCATGCATACTTAAATGGAGCTGTTCCGCACGAAAATCGGCAGTTGGTGCTAGTCCGTAAGTTAAAACTTGGGCGGGAGTATAAGCCGCAAATTCACGACCTACTGGATCATCTTGGTTAATTACCGCCACCTTATCAGGACCTAATTGGCTAAATAAAAGACTTTTAGCCAATTTATATTGTGCCATTGTATGGTGGTATGCTAAGTGATCTTCAGAAAAATTTGTGAAAACGGCAACCTTAAAATCAATCGTCCGCACCCGTTCTTGAACAAGGGCAATCGAAGAAACTTCCATGGCAACGGTTTGAACCTTCTCATCTACCATTTCCCGTAGCCGACGTTGAATAGTCAGTGCATCTGGCGTCGTATTGACGGTTGGAAAAGTTTGCTGACCTATTTTTTGATACAATGTCCCAATTAAACCGGTTAATTGGTCTTGATCCCGAAAAATTTTTTCAATCAGATGCGTTACGGTTGTCTTACCATTCGTACCGGTTACCCCAATCACTTGTAAACGGCGACTCGGTTGTCCGTAAAAATTAGCCGCTAATTCAGCAAGGGCACGGTGAGTGTCATGAACATATACTACCGGAACATTTGCCTCAACCATTTCTTGAGCAACAATTAGCCGTGCTCCCTTTGCAATTGCTTGACCGATAAGTCGATGGCCATCAATCCGACTCCCTTTAATTGCCACAAAAACCGCTCCCGGACGTACTTTTCGGGTATCCTGGGTTAATTCAGTTACTTCAAAATCAGTAAAGTTAACCGGATCCAAGCGACAATATTTTAAAGGCATTATTAATTGCTTTGCTAACATTTAAATCACCCGCCGTTTCTTAGATATCATCACCGAACTGATTAAGGTTCCCACGGTTTCATCAAATTGATCCGTAGCTTGAACCCAAATTGGTAAGTTCGCCTCAGCTGCAAGTAAAACCGCTCGTTCACAGACCACCTGGGCACCTTTCCGCGCCAATTGAATCATCGCTGGATAAGATAGCCAAGAAATTACCCGGGCTGAAGTTGGCCCGGTTGGATCAGTATGCATAACTCCAGCAACATTTTTATATAAAATGACCTGGTCAGCTTTGAGCGCAACTCCAAGCGCCACGGCAGTGGTATCAGACCCCCCGCGACCTAAGGTGGTTACCTTTCCGATTGCCGTTTGGCCCTGAAAGCCAGCGACTACCACCACCTCGTGATTTGCCAAAGCCCGGTTAATTGGACGAGGGTCAACATGGGTAATCCGTGCGGCTTGGTAATCGGTCGTTGTTTGAATCCCTGCTTGGCCGCCACTTAGGCCAACTGCATCTAGTCCTTGCTGGCGAAGTTCATTAACCATTACCAACATCGAAATCGTTTCTCCAAGGCTGGTTAATTGATCTAATTCTTGAAAATTCAATTTTCCGGTTTGACCATGAACCAATTCTAAGAGTGAATCGGTTGCGTATGGATCACCTAACCGGCCCAGTGCTGAAACCACCATCACAACTGCTTTTTGTTTGGCAACCATCGCTTTAACGTGTTGAATCGCGGCTTGCCGTAAATCTGATTTTTGGAGGGAAGTTCCTCCAAATTTTTGGATGATAATCGGTCTCATATTACCAACGCTCCTTTTCACTTGCCGTTAAAACATACTGTTGATACCAAGTCATAAAAGTTAGCACTGTCCAAAGCTGCCGGGAATAATCCGCCTTTCCCCGACGATGATTCGCTAATAATTTCAGAAAATATGCTTTACGAAAAAATTGATCGGTTGGTGAAGTGATAATAATTTGCCGGGCCCAATCATACATTTCGTCCTTTAGCCAATGCCGAATTGGAACTGGAAAGCCAAGTTTGGGACGCTTTAAAACTGCTACTGGAACAAGTCCTTCGGCAGCCTTACGAAGAATTGCTTTCGCAGTCTTATTTTGGATCCGCATTTCACTTGGAATTTGACTTGCAACCTGGAACACTTTGCGATCAAGAAAAGGAGTCCGCAGTTCTAAACTAAAGGCCATTGAAGTCCGATCGGCATTGCGAAGGAGGTCGCCGTTTAACCAGCTATGCAAGTCAATTGACTGCATTTTCGTTAAGGGATCGGCTGTCGCAACTTCTCGATAGTACTTAGCAACTGCTTGTGGTGCTGGATGACGAGGATCATAATTTTTCAAAAACTGGGCTTTTTGCGCTTCATCGAAGATAAAAGCATCCCCTACATATCGTTTCTCCAAGGGGGTGGTCCCCCGAAGTAAGAATGATTTTCCCCGCATGCCAGCTGGCATTAGCGTTGCAATCCAATGGAGAGCGCCATTAATAATTTGCGTCTTTTGAAAGATTCGCAATGATTGGGGTTCGTGATAAATCGGATAACCAGCAAATAATTCATCCGCTCCCTCACCCGTAAGTGCCACGGTAACGTGCTGGCGGGTTAATCGGGCTAAGAAAAATTGGGGAACCGCTGCTGGATCGGCTAAAGGATCATCCATTGCCCAAACAAAATATGGGAAGGTAGTCATAAACTCCTCTGGGGTAATCGTAAGTTGGTAATTTTCTACTCCTAAGTGATCGGCAGTCTCGGCTGCAAGGGACAATTCACTATACCCGGGGCGTTCAAATCCAACGGAGAAAGTCTTTAAGTTAGGATGATATTGATTAGCGATCGCAGCGATAATCGACGAATCAATTCCTCCAGAAAGGAAAGCCCCAACTGGTACATCTGAACGAAGATGAAGTTTAACTGAATCGATTAAAACTTTACGTAATCGCTTAACCAAAACGTCTTCCCTTGCTTGAACAGGAGCAAAAGTTGCATTAAAGTACCGTTGTACCCGGGGCTTTTCACCAAGCCGTTTAATTAAATAGTGCCCTGGTTCCAAAGCATGAATTGAAGTAGCTAAGGTTTCCGGCTCTGGTACATATTGAAAAGTCATGTAATCTTGTAAAGCTACATGATTAAATTGGTGTTCCCTTAAAATTGGATATAAAGCCTTTTGCTCCGAAGCATAATAGAATTGATCATTTTCTGTCGCAAAATAAAGAGGCTTAATTCCGAAATGATCGCGCGCCGCAAAGAGGACCTTTTCCTCAGTATCCCAAATTACAAAGGCAAACATGCCGCGTAAATGTTGAGGAACCGTCACTCCATATTTCGCATAAGCAGCTAAGAGGACTTCTGAATCTGAATCACCTTGGAATTGATACCCTTCAGTTTTTAACTCCTTTTTCAACTCCAAATAGTTATAGATTTCACCATTAAAAGTTAACAGGTAACGGTCGTTTAAATACGGCATTGGCTGATGGCCCTTCGCAGTTAAATCGATAATACTTAACCGCCGAAACCCCATTGTAATGTACTCATCTTGAAAATAACCCGCATCATCTGGCCCCCGGTGAACTAACATGTTATTCATTGTTTTAACAGTTGCAAACTCATTTTTAGGCTGACTTAATGATTGGCTAGAAAGAAGTCCTGCAAAACCGCACATAGTTATTTCCTCCCGTCTCAATTAAGATTGTTAATCATCTTACTGGAAGGATTTGATAGTTTTACGGTGGCAACATTTAATTCTATATGGTGGTTTATTTAATATTTTCTAAACTTTAATGAAAATTTGATTGATCTCCGAACATCTTATGAAAACTAATTAAAAAAACGCCTAGCGGAAAATTCTTTCCTAGCTAGACGTTCGTTAACTTAAAGCGTTAAAATTTTACGACTTGCTTGTTCATCAGCCTTGAGCTGAGCGATTAATTCATCAACCCCACTGAACTTAACCTCTCCCCGAAGCCGTTTCACCCATTCAACCTTAACGTGTTCACCGTAAATATTAGCATGAAAATCAAACAAATAAACCTCAATGGTCTTTTGATTATCATCTCCAAAGGTGACGTTATAACCAACACTGGCCATGCCACCATACCATTTACCATCAACATAGAAGCGAACGGCATATACCCCAACTGCCGGAATTCGCTCAAGCGCATTCCAATTTACATTTGCGGTTGGAAAGCCTAACGTTCGGCCCCGGGCAAAACCATGGACCACAATTCCTGAAGTTTGATAAAGGTAACCCAGCAACTTATTCGCATATTCAACGTTACCTTCGTCAATTAAATGCCGAATCCGAGTTGAACTAACCTTTTCATTAGTTTCACTTAACTTCGGGACTTCAATCACGTCAAAGCGACCAGCCGCATATTCCGGTAATCGGGTCATCGTTGCCTTATCTTTTGGGCCATAGGTGTGATCAAAGCCGGCTACCACCGCAACTGCCCCCATTGGGACCAGATATTCATCAACAAAAGCTTGCGGTGATAAACTACCTAACTTAGCAGTAAAATCAACCAAATAAACCCGGTCAACTCCCAAGGAAGCCAACAATTCTAATTTACGCTCATTAGTTGTTAAGTAATGAATGCCTTGGGGAAAAGCCGAATAAATAATTCCCGGCAACTTATCATAAGTTAAAACCGCTAACGGAACTTGCCGTTTAGTTGCCTCTTCTTTTGCACGGTTAATCACTGCTTGATGACCCCGGTGGACACCATCAAAAAAACCCATTGCCAACACGACCGGACCAGCTGGTAATTGGTGGGGCCTTAGGGGATGATGGATGTGAAATACTTCCATGTTACTTTTCCTCACTTAAATCAATCATTTTATCAGGTTTATAATTTTCCCCAACTAACTTGTACAAGGCACGCAATCGCCCTTCGTAGTATACAGCAATTTTAGCTTGGGGGTCAGTAAAGATTTGTCGCTTTAGCCATCCACCATTCTTTACAAGTTGCCATTCTTGCTTTGACAATTCGTAAGTTGGAAAATCCCGGACAGCATACTCGAGAGGATATAAGTTTAATAATTGGGCACTCATTTGATCTTGAATGTCGTCTAAGCTTAACGTTTGATCAAGTTCAAAGCCTCCGCTCTTTAACCGGGTTAAAGAAGCCATTGTTCCTGGATAACCTAATAACTTTGCTAAATCAACTACTAAAGTTCGGACGTAAGTTCCTTTGGTGCAATCAACAATAAACCGTACTCGTTGGGTCTTTGTAGTTCGATTGTAGGTTGATGCCGTCAATTCAAAGCGATTAATCACTACCTGCCGTTTTGGCCGGTCAACAGTTTCGCCAGCCCGGGCATACTCATATAACCGGCGCCCATTAACCTTCACTGCTGAATACATCGGGGGAATTTGGATAATTTTTCCCGTTAACTTAGCCATGGCCGCTTCAATTGTTTGCCGCTCGATTTCGGCCTCAACCGGAGCTTCTTCAATAACCTTTCCTGTTAAATCCTCAGTTTCAGTCGCCTTGCCAATCAGCAATTCACCAGCATATTCTTTCCCCGACGCCATCAATAAATCCACTAATTTAGTTGCTTTGCCAACACAAATCGGTAAAACGCCAGCCACTTCTGGATCAAGGGTACCTGAATGCCCAATCTTTTTTTCATGTAAAATGCGCCGTAATCGGCTAACAGCATCAAAACTTGTCATACCGCGTTCCTTATATAGTGGAATAATACCGTCCATGTTCCTATCCTTTCACCCTTTACTTACAGATACTAAGAAAACCACTAATCACCTTTTAACCCATTGCGGGTATGTTAGCAGAAGAACTCTGTTTACGAGGGTAATTAGTGGCTTTATCTCAAACCTTTAATTTAACCAAGGCCAAATTAAAGTTCATTTTTCTGATGAAGTTCCCGCAACAATTCATCAATCCGATTTCCGTACGCAATTGAAGCGTCCTTTTCGAATCGAATTTGTGGAACTTTAAAAATATTTAAGCGTGGACCAAGTTCACTCCGGATTAGTCCCGTCGCTTTATCTAGACCGGCTTGAGCCTTTTCGTTAACAGATGCCTTGTCAGACAGCAGACTATAGTAAATCGTTGCTTGCTGTAAGTCACCCGTTACGTCAACCCCAGTGATCGTTACGTCTTGGACGCGCGGATCCCGGACCCGTTTCAACAGGATATCGTCAACTTCCCGTTGAATCAATTGGGCTAGCCGTTCTGCCCGGTAACGTTTATTTGGCATATTAACTCCTTTTCTGGGTTGAAGTTACTTAACTGGAATTTCCTTCATTTGATATGCTTCGATAACATCCATTTCCTTAATATCATTGTAATTTTGGATGGTCAAGCCACATTCATAACCAGCTTTAACTTCCTTGACATCATCTTTAAACCGCTTCAAACTACCAAGCTCACCATCGTAGATCACAACACCATCGCGAACAAGGCGAACCTTAGCATTCCGAGTGATCTTTCCGGAAGTAACCATTCCCCCAGCAATCGTACCAATCTTTGAAGCCTTGTAAATCTGCCGAACTTCAACTTGACCAATCGTTTCTTCTTCGTAAACTGGTTCAAGCATCCCCTTCATGGCATCTTCAACTTCTTCAATGGCCTTGTAGATTACTCGGTGGAGCCGAATATCAATCTTGTTAGTTTCCGCTTCATTCTTTGCATTCGGTGTTGGCCGCACATTAAAACCAATAATAACGGCATTTGAAGCTTCTGCTAAGGTAACGTCGGATTCGTTAATCGCTCCAACAGCCTTGTGAATAATATCAACCCGAACACCATCAACCTTAATTTTTTGTAAACTTTGGGCTAGGGCTTCAACCGAACCTTGAACGTCAGCCTTGATAATAACTGGTAAGGACTTCATTTGTCCCTTCTTCATCGTTGCAAACAAGTTATCAAGGGTAACGTGAGAAGTCCGGGCCCGCTCTTCTTCTTGTGCCCGCTTTGCCCGTTCTTCACCAGCAGCCCGAGCCGTCTTTTCATCTTCAAAGACGGCAAACCGGTCCCCAGCTTCTGGCACTGCGTTTAACCCAGTAATTTCAACTGGTGTCGATGGCGTAGCTTCTTTGATCCGCCGACCATTTTCGTTAGTCATCGTCCGTACCCGACCAAAGGTGTTACCTACCACGATTGGGTCACCAACGTGAAGCGTTCCTTGTTGAACCAGGAGCGTTGCTACTGGACCCCGTCCTTGGTCAAGCCGGGCTTCAACAACAGAACCGACCGCTCGCCGATTTGGATTGGCCTTTAATTCCATTACTTCGGCTTGTAAGAGGATCATGTTAAGTAATTCGTCAATGTTCTTTCCAAATTTAGCGGAAATCTTAACAAAGATGGTGTCCCCACCCCAGTCTTCTGGAATTAAGCCATATTCGGTTAATTGTTCCGTTACATGATCAGGGTTGGCACCTGGCTTATCAACCTTGTTAACTGCCACAATAATCGGCGTCTTAGCAGCCTTAGCGTGGTTAATGGCTTCAATTGTCTGTGGCATTACCCCATCGTCAGCCGCTACCACAAGGACAGTAATATCGGTGATATTAGCTCCCCGAGCCCGCATTTCAGAGAAGGCAGCGTGACCTGGCGTATCAAGGAAAGTAATTACTTGATCATTGTACTTAACTTGGTAAGCCCCGATTGCCTGGGTAATCCCCCCTGCTTCTTGCGCCGTAATATGAGAGTGCCGGATATTATCAAGCAGAGTCGTCTTCCCATGGTCAACGTGCCCCATTACCGTAACAACTGGTGGCCGGGAAACCAAGTGACTTTCGTCCTCATTATCGACATCAAAGAAGCGATCCAAATCGGTAATATCTTCTTGAACCTTTTCCTTTGCTTCGATACCGTAATCAGCCGCTAAAATTTCAATAGTGTCTTTTTCCAAGGATTGGTTTTGATTAACCATTACCCCAAGCATAAAGAGCTTCTTAACGATTTCAGCAGCAGGCCGGTGAAGAACCTTTGCTAAGTCTTGCGCATTCATCCCGTCCGTATATTCAAGCACTTCTGGTAATGGCTTATCCTTTCGTTGGGTTGGTTGCTTAGGTTGAAGATTCTTCATACGCTGGTTTTGGCGATTACGCTTGCCTTTCTTATTTTTCTTCCCGTTCTTATTGTTGAAACGGTTACCACCCTTATCCTTGTTTTTCTTCTTGGTTTCGTTGTGGTTTGGCTGATTTGCCTTTTCTTTTCTTGCCTTTACTGACGCTGACTTTGGTTGTGGCTTGTTAGGATGTTGCTTTTCTGATTTAGCATCATGATGCTTATGGTGATCAGTCTCTGCTTGTTGTTCATGTTTTGGCTGATCCTTTGGCTTTGGTTGTGAAACAACCTTCCCATTTGCTGTAGAAGCTGATTGCTGATTACCACTCAAACTCCGTAATTTTGCCGCTTGTTCAGGGGTGACAGAAGACATGTGGCTCTTAACTGCTACTCCATTTTCATTGGCCAACTTAACGAGGGCCTTACTAGGCATTTTGAGTTCCTTTGCTAATTCATAAATTCGTTCTTTAGCCATAGGTTCACTCTCCTTACTCAATCTTCAATAATTTTTGAAACTGGTTTGCAAACCCAACCTGCTTAATTCCGATCACGGTTCGCTTTTGGCCAATCGCAATACTTAGCTCTTGTTGGCTAAATTGCTGACAAACCGGTACCCGATAAAAGTTTGCTTTATCAGTGACTTTCTTTTTCGTCGCATTTCCGGCATCACTAGCCAAAAAAATTAATTTGATTTGCTGTGCCCGGAGACTCTTAATCACTGCACCTTCACCAGTCGTTAATTGACTAGCGCGGCGAGCAAGTCCTAAGAGGTTGAGAATTCGTTGTTGATTATTCATTCCCAAATAACTTTTGCCGGGCAGCTTGGTGATCGGCAAATTGAATTAGTTCATCATAAAGACTTGGATCAATCGTAACTCCGAAAACCTTATCGAAAGTTTTGTTTTGCTTTGCTTTTTTGGCAATTGCAACATCGATCCCAACATAAGCCCCACGTCCCGGCTTCTTTCCGGTTGGATCAAGCGAAACTTCGCCTTCTTTATTTTTTACCACCCGGATTAATTGCCGTTTTGGCATCATTTCACCAGTAACAATGTCTTTACGCATCGGTATTTTTTTCTTTTTCATTTTTTCACCCCGCTGCTTTATTTAGTTACTCTTCAAATTTTTCAACTGCTTCATCAGATTCATCATCAGTGGTTAAATTATCCAATTCTGATAACGGCTTAATATCCAAACTGTAGCCAGTTAACTGCGCTGCCAACCGGACATTTTGACCACGCTTCCCAATTGCAAGGGAAAGTTGATTATCTGGCACAATTACCGTGCATCCATGATGAACTCGTTGCCGAGCCTCACCATTTTCATCCGTTTGTTCTAATTCTTCCACTTCACCATTGTTTTCGTCAAACAATACCTCTTTAACTTCAGCAGGATTAAGGGCATTCTGAATGAATAATTCAGGATCTTCTTCATACTTAACGATATCAATGTTTTCGCCGCCAAGTTGATTTACAATCGCTTGGATCCGTGAACCCCGTGGCCCAACACAAGTTCCAACGGGATCGACATTACTATCCCGAGAGAAGACAGCCACCTTAGCCCGATCACCAGCTTCCCGAACGATCCCTTTAATTTCTACAATTCCTTGGCTAATTTCAGGAACTTCTTTTTCAAACAAACGCTTGAGCAGATCCGGTGCTGTCCGACTAACGAAGACCTGGGGTCCCTTAGTTTCTTCAAGTACTCGGGTAACATACACTTGCACATGATCGTGGACCCGGTAGTGCTCATTTGGCATTTGATCATGCTTGTTCATTGCCGCTTCAACACCACCACCAAGGTTAATGTAAATATAACGCTTGTCTTCACGGGCTACTTCTCCATCAACTAAGTCATCTTGAAGCCGCTTGTATTTATCATAAACGATCCGCCGTTCTTCTTCACGAAGCTTTTGTAAAACCACATTCTTTGCGGTTTGAGCAGCGATCCGACCAAAATTAGCTGGCGTAACTTCTTGGCGTAAATCATCGCCTAGTTCATATCCATGGCTAACCATCAATGCATCGCGAAGGCTGATTTCTTCGATTGGATTACTAACCTCTTCTACGACCTTCTTAAATGCGTAAACCTTAAAAGCCCCAGTTTGATCATCAATGACCACTTCCACTCGTGCATTGTTATCGTCATAGTTTTTCTTATAAGCGTTTGCTAAAGCATCAGTTAAAGCGTCAATAATAACGTCTTTTTTGATTCCTTTTTCCCGCTCTAATACATCCATTGCTGCCAATAATTCTTGGTAGCTGTTATTCTTTTTCTTAGCTGCCATTTTTATCTCCTAAATCTAACCGATTAACGAGTTTCTACTAAAATTTAATTGCCAACCGCGCCTTTGCAACTTTATCACGCGGAATAACAATCGTCTTATGACGTGTCTTATCAAGATAATCTAAAGTTAATGAATCTGCGGATAGATCTGTTAACGTCCCTTCATAAACTTTCTTACCTTTAATTGCTTGATAAAGCGAAACATGGATGTAGTCATCCACTGCCCGTTCATAATCCTTTTCATTGCGAAGGGGCCGTTCCGCACCCGGTGATGAAACTTCCAAAAAGTAAGCTTGGGGAATTGGATCAGGATCGCAACTATCCAAAGCCGTACTCAATTGATCACTAACCGTTGCACAGTCTTCGATGGTAATGCCACCTTTTTTATCAATGTAGACACGCAAATACCAACTAGGACCTTCTTTTTCAAATTCTACATCATAAAGTTCAAATTGATGCTCAGCTAAAATTGGTTTGACTAGCTCGGTAACGGTATCAATCACACTACTCAAAATAATTCACCTCCAGTTTTATTGCAATAAAAAGAGCGAGCATCCCTGCTCACTCCCTTCCGAATCTATTAACAGTAACAGTTTATCATTTTTACGGTTACTTAGCAAGCTTAAGCCTTGGCTTAACAACAAAAAAGCAGGAAAAGAGTGCTCCTCCTTTCCTGCTTTTTTATTATTCAGCAACTGGGTAAACAGAAACCTTCCGCTTGTTCCGGCCCCAACGTTCAAACTTAACAACGCCATCAACCTTTGCAAACAAGGTGTCGTCTCCACCCCGGCCAACATTTTCACCAGGGTTGATGTGAGTACCACGTTGACGGTAGATAATAGAACCTGCCGTAACTACAGAACCGTCAGCAGCCTTAGTACCAAGCCGACGACCAGCAGAGTTCCGACCGTTAGCAGTGGAACCACCCCCCTTGTGGTGGGAGAAGAATTGAAGATCCATTTCCATAAGCATAACTTTCACCTCCAGCAATTTTTAATTATTGAATATTTTGACTTCAATATATTGATTATTATCTCGCGCAGCAATGTCCATCAGACCATTTTGTAGCGATAATAATAACAGTTGTGATTGTGGATCAGCTCCTAACTGATCCACTACTAAATATCCTCCTGTATCCGAGTTAGAAACAACATGTGGCGTTTTGGTAAAACGATCCAAACTATTAACCGTATTGATTGCCAAAGCCGACACTGCTGCACACACAATATCTGGACCCGAAGAATAATCAGCATGTCCCGTTAATTTAAAGCGCGTAATTTTTTGATCTTTGCCAAGATAAAATTTAGCCTTGATCATCTACACCACTCCAAATTAAGCGTTGATAGCATCAATCGTAACCTTAGTGTATGGTTGACGATGCCCCTTCTTGTTGTGGGTGTGCTTCTTTGGCTTGTACTTGAAAGTAACAACCTTCTTTTCCTTGCCTTGCTTGTCAACCGTTCCTTCAACCGTAGCACCGTCAACAAATGGCTTACCAACCTTAACGTCGTCACCACCAACGAAAACTACCTTGTCGAAAGAAACCTTATCACCTGCTTGGGCGTCAAGCTTTTCAACGTAGATGCTCTTACCTGCTTCTACCTTGTATTGCTTGCCACCAGTAACAATAATTGCGTACATTTTGTGCACCTCCTTGATTCTTAGACTCGCCAGGATAAGCAGCAATGGCTTTAAAACTTACCGCTGTGCGGTTGTAGTTGTTTGGTTCACAAATACAACAATGAAATTTTACCAAGGATCCCTTAGTCCGTCAAGAATAAAATGAAAAGAGAATGAAAAAGTTCCTGGACGGCCTGTTGGGATAAGCAGAACGAAGGTTGATTCATTAGCATCAACCTTTCGTTCGTACTTATCTGCTCATTAAGGCCGTGTTTCGGAGCGAATCAGCCAACTGGTTTGACGTTTGTGAACCCATGCAGAGCCGAATCAGTCGGGTGCGCCCGCCAGGGAAACAACCGCCATGCAGCTACTGTTTTAACCGTGGTTGCTGAGTAAGATTCAGAGGTAAGAAAGAAAAACGACCTTATCCAAAACTGAATAAGGTCGCAATGGTAGCTTGGATGGATAAGACCCTGAAATGCCTCTTAGCCATTATCAAGCATCATGGTTTACTTAGTTGAGGATTAACCCTCTTCTTTAATATACCATTTTTTCCTGATTTTTAAATTCTTATTTAGATCAGGCTTGTTTAGTGTCCGCTAATTTTCAATAACTTTTCGCTTAACTAATCGTAGGAAATGAGGCTGGAAAAAACGAGTTTCTTCCTAGCCTCTCTTCTATAATTTTAAGCTGGTTGGACCCCAAGTTCAATTTGGAGTTGGTCACTAAAAAAGTTACCTACCAAATCATCAACTTCAACGTCACGAGCTAGCATTTTTGAAACGTTAATCGTCATATACCTTGAAGTGTAGACTAAGCCCCTTTCGAGCCATCTACCGATTAGACCTAAAACAGCCGAGGCCACAAAATCAATTTGCATTTCAATAGGAACTTCAACTTGTTTTCCAGGAATGGCAACGGTCTTAGCATATTGAAGCATTTCTTTACGGAGACGCTCATACATCGCTTGATGGAAACGGTTACCGAATGATTCACCTAATAAAACCGTAAAGATATCTGCATTTTGTTCAATATAAGCAAAGGCACACTTAAGTGAAAAGACTTTAACCGGCTTAATCGAATTCTCGGGAATATACATTACACTATCGAAAAACTCATTAATGAAGTCTTGTAATGCTGTTTCGATGAAATCTTGTTTATCTTTATAATGAAGATAGAAAGTTCCTCGCGTTATATGTGCCGTCTGAGTGATCTTTTGAACACTAATCGACTCCAAAGGTTCCTGTTGCATTAAAAATACTAATGCTCGTCGTAAATTATTCCGAGTCTTTAAAACACGTGGATCAGTCTTTTTGATCGTCAAGAACATCAACCTCCATTCTTCAAAAATTAACATTTTGATTTGACAATTGGTAGTTTTATAATATACTAAAGTAGTCTGGGACGATAGCTCAATTGGATAGAGCATTGGTCTTCTAAACCAAAGGTTGTGGGTTCGATTCCCACTCGTCTCATTTGAAACCTGGTTAGTGACTCAAAGTATAATTTTTAAAACGCTTTCTCTTAAATTTTATTATAACATAATATGGTGTAAGTTGTTTTATAATTATTACAAAAATTTTATTTAGTTTAAAAGTTACTTTTTAATTAACAAGAGGCCGGGAAGAAACGCATGTTTCTTCCCGGCCTCTCTTTGCATCTCCGAATGTTACTCAGTAACTAAGGTCAAAAAGCACGGCCTTAGCGGATAAGTGCGAACGAAAAGCCGATTCTAATGAATCAACTTTCGTCCTTCTTATCCCAACCAGGCCGTCAAGGAGCTTTTTTCCCAACCTCTTGTTTGATTTAAGTTAATTCTGCTATCTATTGTTGAATTGCCGTTTCAAGCGAGATTTTGATCATATCATTAAAGGTCCGTTCCCGTTCTTCGGCAGTTGCCTTTTCATCCCCAAAAATTAAATCACTAACCGTTAATACCGAAAGAGCTTTGAAGTGTAACTTTGCACCAAGTAAGTATAACCCGGCTGATTCCATTTCCGTCCCTAAGATTCCGTAATCAGCTAGCTTTTGCATATCAATCTCATCGTTATAGAACCGATCGGCAGCGAAAATGTCACCAACCTTAACGTTGATATCCAGATCCTTTGCAACATGATAAGCAGAATCTAGTAATTCAAAGTCAGCTAACGGAGCGTAGTGAATCCCTGGGCCAAAAGTATTTGCCGTGACGGCTGAATCAGTGGTCGAACCAGAAGCTAGAAGCACGTCTCGAACGTGAACATCAGGGGCCATCCCCCCACAAGAGCCAACTCGAATAATAGTCTTAACCCCATATTCACGAACTAACTCATTGATGTAAATCGACATTGAAGGAATCCCCATTCCAGATCCCTGAACCGAGATCCGGTGACCCTTATAAGTACCGGTATAGCCAAAGGCATTCCGCACGCGGTTCACTTGCTTAACATCTTCTAGAAAGGTTTCAGCAATGTACTTTGCTCGCAAAGGATCTCCTGGTAAAAGAACTGTTTCAGCGTATTCACCTGGTTTTGCTTCAATATGCGTACTCATTGTTATTTCCTCCACTCTAATTTGCAATTTCAGTTAAAAAACTAGTCCCGACACCATTGCCTTCAACATTAAAGTTATCCAGGATCGTTGCTCCAAGATCAGCATAAGTTGCCCGTTGACCAAGGGAGAAGTTTGTTTGCTTCATTGTTGGTGAATAAGCCATTAATGGCACTAATTCCCGCGTGTGATCAGTTCCCCGGAAACATGGATCATTCCCATGGTCAGCTGTAATCAAGAGCAAATCATCGTCTTTAAGGTTTGCTAAGACCGCTCCTAATCGCTTATCAAAGTCCATCAAAGCCTTTCCGAAGCCTTCTGGGTTCCGCCGGTGACCATACTTCGCATCGAAGTCAACTAAGTTAGTGAAGCAGAACCCAGTAAAATCAGACTTCATCACTTCATCAACATGGTCCATCCCATCCATGTTACTTTCGTTGTGGTAACCCTTCGTAATTCCGTGACCGGAAAAAATGTCGTTAATTTTTCCGATTCCAATTACATCAAAGCCAGCTTCTTTCAAAAAGTCCATGTCTGTTTTACCGGTTGGCTCAAGCGAAAAGTCCCGGCGGTTTGCCGTCCGAACAAAGTGATCCTTGTCAGGTCCAACGTATGGCCGAGCAATAATCCGACCAACGGTATACTCAGGGCCGTTAACAAGGGTCCGGGCATATTCACAAATCCGATAAAGTTCTTTGACCGGGATTACATCTTCATGCGCAGCAATCTGTAAAACTGAGTCTCCAGAAGTGTAGACAATTAGTTCCCCAGTTTTCATTTGTCGTTCCCCATAATCCTTAATAACTTCCGTCCCAGAATATGGTTTGTTAACAATAACTTTCCGACCGGAGAATTCGGCAATCTTATCAATAATTGAGTCTGGGAAGCCGTTTGGGAAAGTTGACAATGGTTGTTTTACTGGTAACCCCATCATTTCCCAGTGACCATCCATACTATCTTTACCGGCGGAAATTTCTTGCATTCGGCCAAAAGCACCCTTAGCAGGTTCCGCAACTGGAATTCCTTCAATGGGGGTCGCATGTAAATTACTTAAGCCTAAGGAAGCAAGGTTGGGTAAAGCTAATTTACCTTCATAAAAATGACCCACGTGACCAAGCGTATCTGCACCGTCATCGCCAAAAGCCTTACTATCTGGCGCTTCACCAGCTCCAACCGAATCCAAGACAATTGCAAAAACTCGTTTGTAAGTCATAATCTTAGCCCCCTACTATTCAGCTGCTTTTGCTTCTTCAAGAATTTGAACAGAAGCAGAAACCCCAAGACGGTTTGCTCCAGCTGCGATCATTGCCTTGGCTTCTGCTAAACTATGGATTCCACCAGCGGCTTTGATCTTGAAGTCAGGGCCAACCGTCTTCCGCATTAACTTAACATCTTCAACCTTTGCTCCCCACTTGGAGAAACCAGTTGAAGTCTTTACATAGTCGGCGCCACCTTTAACGGTTAGTTGGCAAGCCCGGATTTTTTCATCATCAGTTAAAAGGCAGTTTTCAATGATTACCTTGAGTAAAGCTCCTTTAGCATGAACTGCATCGGCTACCGCCTTAATATCTGCTTCGACCACATCATCATGACCAGCCTTAAGTTCCCCAATATTAATGACCATGTCGACTTCCTTCGCCCCATCATCAATCACTTGGTTTGTTTCGGCGACTTTAATTGTAGTTGCGTTGGCCCCCAAAGGAAAACCAATAACGGCACAAGGATTAACCGTTGTTCCCGCCAATCCTTGGCTAACCTTTTTAACCCAATACGGATTAACACAAACTGAAGCCGTGTTGTAATCAATTGCTTCTTTAATGGTTTGATCAATCATCGCTTCCGTTGCCTCTGGCTTAAGCATCGTGTGGTCCATGTATTTTGCTAGTTCTGCTGTCGTTAAGTTCATAAGAATGTAACCCCTTTCAAAAATTCTACAAACCCAGTATAACTTAAGTAAAACCTTTTGACCACCTTTTTCTGCAATCGTTTTCAAAATTATGATTATTTTTCAATTGAAAAAGTAAATAATTTGTTAAGATTAAAATCTAATTAAAGTAAAGAATTGCATTTTTTATTTTTGCGTTCAATAATTACTTATAGATATTGATATTTTGAGGTGATTATAATGTTACCATTACTTATCATTGTCTTTATTCTAGCTACCGCTATCGGGTGGCAGTTACTTTTTGGCCATGCTTCTAGTGAGAATAGCCAAGCAACTGATCAAGGCCCCCGCGAGCAGCAACGAGAATTCTAGTAATTATTTTCCATACAAAGATAGCGACCGAAATGAATTAAATTTCACCTCGATCACTATCTTTTCTTATTTAACAGCACTATATGTTTCTTGGCCATCCTTAACGGTATACATTGGCTGATCACTGTTTGGTTGGATGAGTGACAATGAATAACCATCACCTAAAATCTTCTGCAGCTGACTCGAAGTTTCGTCCAAAGACTTCGTCAACTTTGGCCAACCAATTTGATTTGCTTGACTATTATCATCAAGCACAGCTTGAAGGGCTTTCGCTTCATCCCCCGAAGCTGGTTTAATCTGGTAAGTTTTACTTTGGCTATCGAATCCAACTGTCCCTAATTTTCCGTAGGCCTTCTGCAATTGACCAAGAATAGCATTTTCTTTTGTTTCTTGGTTAGCATTCATTTGATTTGCGGCCCCACTAAGCGAGATAGCTGAAGTTGAGGTCTTAGCCGCCGTTTGACTTGTCGTTTTATTGTTTGCCTCATTTTGGTGGTTCTCATACATTCCATATCCACCAACAACGGTCATTGCCAAACTAATGATGACTAGAAAAGTTGCCCATTTCCACTGACCATATTGTTGCCAGGAATTAACTAGATAAAACGCACTTAAAATCAGCATTAAAATCCCAAAAATTGCAAGAAATATCATTTTGCCACCTTTTCCAAAAAATTATTTTCCTATTTCTAAAAATCGTTACAATAGATATACAACGATTAGGAGGAATTTATATGAAAATTTACCTTGCTGGCCCTTTCTTTTCTACTAAACAAATTTCTCGGATTGAGAAAGTTGAAAAGGCCTTAACAAATAATCAAACCGTTACTAGTTACTTCAGCCCACGGCTCTCTGATGAAAATAGTCAAAGCTCAGCCCCAGAAGGAAGTCCTGCCTGGGCAAAGCAAATCTTCAAGAAAGATGTTGCCGAAATTGATCAGGCTGGTTGTTGCTGATTACGTCCACGCTAACATGGACTCAGGAACGGCCTTTGAAGTTGGTTATGCCTATAATGCCAACAAACCAATTATTATTATACAAGAGCTAACTGATGAGCCGCTAAACTTAATGATTGGTCAAGCTGCTCATTACTATACTCAAAATATAAACGAAATCGAAACCTATGACTTTAATCAGCTACCAGCAAACGACTTCACTGGTAAAACCTTCTAAATTATAACGTGTGATTAGTAAAAGCACCACTAATTTAATGGCTAAATAATCTTTCTTGATATATTAGCCTGAATTAATGGTGCTTTTTTAGGATAAAATTTATTATTAGTATTCCATTAAAGCCTTAACATCATAATTAGCGAGCTTTTTCCGTCCATTTAACGCTTTTAATTCAATCAGAAAGGCCGTTCCAACTACAACGCCGCCCATTTTTTCAACCATTTCGATCGTGGCGCCAATCGTACCACCCGTTGCTAAGAGGTCATCAACAACTAAAACCCGTTGGCCAGGCTTAATTGCATCATATTCCATTTGAAGCGTTGCTGAACCATATTCAAGATCATAGCTTGCACTTACTGCTTGACGTGGTAATTTTCCCTTTTTCCGTGCCGGTGCAAACCCGACTCCGAGTTCGTAAGCGACCGGACAGCCGACAATAAAACCACGTGCTTCTGGCCCAACGACCATATCCACGTGCTTATCACGAGCGTAAGCGACAATCTCATCCGTGGCTTGCTTAAATGCTTTACCATCCGCCATTAATGGTAAGATATCCCGAAAAATCACACCTTTTTCAGGATAATCCGGAATACTTTCAACATACTTGTGTAAGTCTAATGACATAAGTTTCTCCTTTAGTGCGAGTTAAGGTTTTGCTTGACCCATGCTACTAATTGATCACTTGTTGAACGTAATAAGGTCTGTTCAACCGTTAATTGGGCCATTCGTTGCCGGTAACTCATTGTTTGTTTTAAATCTGCCCGCGCAATCTCTTTAACCGGTGCCAAAACACCGTCCTTTATTGTAACAAATCTAAGCTCCAAAAACACATGAATCATAAAAATTAACTGCTCATTATCAACCTGAAGATAATTTGCTAACTGTTGTCCCATTCGATTGAGATTAATCTTTTGTTGGCGAATTGTTTGATATAAGGCAACAAACTGTTGGCGCCCCGGCATCCCCCGCTGATGTAATGGGGTCCGCGAGAAAAACATTAAGCGAATTCTTGCAACTCGTTGACAATTTTGGAGGATCTTAACCAACGTTGGTAAATCCGGTGGACAGTCAACAATGACAACCTTTTGATCAGTTAGATCCATTGTTTGCGCCGTTCGACCACTAACAACTTGACCAGCTACATTCCCGGTCAAGTTATCCCGGAGCTGTTGATTAAAGGTAACATAAACCGCTTTTTGCTTAAACATTGGGGCAATCAATCGCGTTACGCGGGCATCCTCGATTGTCGGACCAGTTATTTTTAAATCTTGAAGCATTAATTGAAGCTTAGTTTGACCACGCCACCGATTTACCCCAACTTGAACTGCTAAATCAGGCGTGCTTCCCTGCAACGATGATAATAGCCCCGCGTTATTAAAAGCCAATACAGCAACTTTGCCTTGGGCACCAGTAACGGTAAACTTTAAGTGCTGTTGCTTTTGCCCCATGGTTTGTAGATCGCCAATTTTAGCTGTCTTAAGCAAAAAGGTGGGCAATTCATTTCCAGGGCCAAACGGACCTAACCGTTGCAATTGACGATAAAATTCAAGGGTTAATTCCTTTTGTTCTAATTGACCAGCAATCGTCAAACTTGGCTTTTTCTCGCCGTCAAATTTTTGCTGGTCAGTTGCCCTTGCTAGCACTGAACGTAATGTATCAGCTTGATCAACTTCAAATGATAAGCCACAAGCAAGCGGATGCCCCCCAAAAGCAGTCATGAGGTCCCGATGTTGATCTAAAGCCGCAAACAGATCAAAGCCATCCCGACTTCTTCCTGAAGCTTTCGCTACTGTTTCCCCTTGGTTAACACTCGCAACAATTGTTGGCTTACCCGTTGTCTGCAGAATGTGACTAGCAACGATTCCTAAAATTCCTTGATGCCAGTCATGACCAATAATTAAGAGTACCGGACGATCAACATTCTCTGGCTTTTTAGCTTCAACCATTGCCGCCTCAGTTACCGTTTGCACTAATTTTTGGCGTTCCTGATTGCAATTATCCACTGCCTTAGCCAATTGCCTTCCTTGATTTTCATCAAGAGTTGTTAGTAATTCAACCCCCTGGTTAGCATCTTTCAGGCGTCCCAAAGCATTTAACCGTGGAGCAATCTGAAAACCAATATCTTCTTCGGTCAAATGCGCTTCATCGGCGTTAGTTAAGCTAATTAGTTCATGAAGCCCAACTCGAACCCCTTGTCTTAGTTGTTGAATGCCCATCGTAATTAGCGCCCGATTTTCACCAGCAACCGAAACAACATCAGCAATCTCACCAATCGCTACCAAATCCAAAAGTTCAGTTGGAAATTCTTCAAGCAAAGCCCATGCCAGCTTAAAGGCAACTCCAACGCCTGAAAGATCACCACCTTGGTACTCATCACCAGGATATTTCGGATGGACGATCGCTTTGGCGACTGGTAATTCCGCCGGTAAACTATGGTGGTCAGTAATTACAACATCGACCCCCTGATCATTAGCAAAATCAATTGCTTCTTTACCAGAAACTCCATTATCAACCGTCAAAATCAATTGGGTTCCCGCTTCAATTAGCTGTTGGTAAGCCGCTTGATTTGGTCCATATCCATCCTTGAAACGATTAGGGACGTAATAATTTACATTGGCCCCAATCGTTTCTAGCGTTTCAAACATTAAAGCTGTACTAGTTATTCCATCCGCATCGTAGTCTCCATAGACCGTAATTAATTCATTATTTTCAATGGCGGTTACGATTCGATCGACCGCTTTATCCATATCATGAAGTTGATCTGGTGGCAGAATTGATTGAATTTGGGGCTTCAAAAATTCTTGGGCATCAGCAATTGATTCACATCCCCGATGTACTAAAAGATTGGCTAACAGCGGCGGCAAATCACACTGATCTGCAATCTGTGAGACCAATTTTTCTTGATCATTCGCCAATTGTTGCCACTCATAGTTTGCCCGTAACAAATCATCACCCCATCAATTCAAAACTATAGATTTTGTTTATTTTGCTGATAATCAAAGAACTTTTTAATGGCCCAATCACCTAGTCCTGGAACCATTTGATATAACCACGAAAGTTGTGCCGTGTAAGCTGGGACATTAATTTCCCGCCGTTTATAACCAACACTATCCCAAATTTGTTTTGCTAGCGTTTCCGGTGTAATAAACATCCAAGCGGGAAAATGTGCTACGAAGCGATGACTTGGATCGGCAGAATCATAAAAGGAAGTTTTAACCGGCCCCGGATTAACCGTTAAGACCTGCACTCCATAATCAGCAACTTCCATCCGTAAAATATTACTAAAATGAATTAGTCCTGCTTTTGAAGCTGAGTAAACCGCACTTCCCGGAATCGGGATCTTGCCTCCTAAAGAAGCAATGTTAATAATTGCCCCATATCCTTGATCCATCATTTGCTTAGCAACTGAACGGCTTAAATACATCGCTGCTAGTAAATTAATGTTGACCATCTCAGCCATTGAAGACCGCGGTTGCTTTGTTACTTCAACCAGCTCACCAGCTCCAGCAGCATTGATTAAGACATCAATTTCACCAACTTCATGCCGGACCAGATCCAAAACGTGATCAATTTCATCTGGATCAGTTAAATCAAGCGCGAATGAGAAGGCTGGTCGGCCAGATAATATCATACACCGACTAGCAATTTGCTTTAAGCGCGTCCCTTTTTTCGCACACACAATCACAATTGCCCCACGCCGGGCAGCTTCAAAAGCGATTGCTTTCCCAATTCCACCAGAACCACCAGCAATTAATACTACCTTATTCTTGAGTGAACGCAATGACTTTAATCGCCGCATCATCTTTGGTCACTTCCTTTTACTTCAATGGAATTTCAATCTCTTCAAAATCCTTTACCACACGGGTTGCTGGAAAAATATCCCGAACTTGATAAGCCAACTGTGCTGTTGCTTTGCCAACGTACCGGGCTGAAATATGATTTAACAATAACTGACCAACGTGCGCTTGCTTAGCAATTGTCGCTGCCTGAGCGTTAGTTGAATGATAATAATTCCGGGCTAGTTTAGCTTCGTTTTTAGCAAAGGTGCTCTCATGAACTAAAACGTCGGCATGATCGGCTAATTCCAGCACTACTTTGGTTTTTCGGGTATCACCCAAGATTGCAACTACCCGCCCTTTTTGCGGAGCCCCAATAAAGTCTTTCCCGTCAAATTGGCGGCCATCTGGAAGCGTAACTACTTTTCCGGCCTTTAATTGGCCATAAATTGGACCTGCCGGAATGCCCGCCGCCTGAAGTTTATCAACTAACAGTTCTCCTGGATGATCATGTTCCACGATCCGATAACCAAAACAAGCAATTTTATGATCTAATTTCTTAGCAAAAACGGTAAAGGTTTTATCGTGAAAAATTTCGCCATCATCAGTTAATTCAACAAATTTAATGGGATACGAAAGACGGGATTCACTCACTCGTAAGGCAACTTGAACATATTCTTTAATTCCCTTTGGTCCATAAATTGTTAATGGTTCCGTACCTCCTTGGAAGGAACGCGAACTTAATAACCCCGGTAAGCCAAAAATATGATCCCCGTGTAGGTGAGTAATAAAGATTTTTTCAATTTTCCGTGGGCGAATGGTCGTCCGTAAAATCTGATGTTGTGTCGCTTCGCCCACATCAAATAGCCAGACGGCTTTTCGTTCCTCCAATAATTTCAAGGCTAAACTTGAAACATTACGTTGTTTACTTGGGGAACCAGCCCCAGTTCCTAAAAATTCAATCTGCATTCATGCTTCCTCTT
The DNA here is from genome assembly GCF_013487845.1 of Lactobacillus sp. 3B(2020). NCBI lineage: Bacteria > Bacillati > Bacillota > Bacilli > Lactobacillales > Lactobacillaceae > Lactobacillus > Lactobacillus sp. 3B(2020). The sequence continues at coordinate 1,396,863 of NZ_CP047410.1, forward strand.
TACTGAATAAATTCAAAGGCAAAGTCTTCAATTCGGACAAGATCGCCATCCTTGATTCCCTTCGCCCGTAATGCTTCATCAACCCCCATATGCCGTAGCTGCCGGGCAAAGCGAAGTTGACTTTCTTCGTGCGTTAAATCGGTCATCTTAAATAGCTTTTCCAACTTAGCCCCACTAAGAACCCAAGTCCCATCTGGATCCCGACTAATTTCAAAGGCTGGACCTTCATCCGGCGCCTTGATTTCGTAGTTAACAGTTTCTGCTTCATCGTGGCTCAAGCTATCAAAAGCAGGTGTTGCATCTAACAAGTTAGCCGTCTTTTGCATTAATTCTTGAACCCCTTGATGAGTCACGGCGGAGATTTCAAAGATTTCTGGTTCCTGCCTTTTTTTTGCTAAGGCCGCTTTAAAATGGGCTAAATTTGCTTTTGCTTCTGGAAGATCCATCTTCGTGGCAACCACAATTTGGGGACGCTTTAACAATTCAGGATCATAATTTGCTAATTCATGGTTAATGGCATGATAGCGTTCAATCGCTTGTTCAGGATCTTGACTTCCCATATCAACAAGATGTAATAGAACCCTTGTCCGTTCGATATGCCGCAAAAATTGTAACCCGAGGCCAACCCCCTTGGACGCCCCATCTATTAAACCGGGCATATCAGCCATCGCAAAATCACGACCATCTGGTAACATTACCATCCCTAAATTTGGGACCAAGGTTGTAAACTCATAAGCCGCAATCTTAGGCTTAGCGCCAGTTACGACCGATAATAAAGTCGACTTTCCAACGGAAGGAAAACCAACCAAACCGACATCAGCTAACATCTTTAACTCTAATTCAAGGTAGCGATCTTCTCCTGGCTCACCGTTTTCCGCAATTTCCGGTGCCGGATTCTTAGCCGAAGCAAACCGCATATTACCGCGACCACCGCGACCACCCTTAGCGACCACCAAGGTTTGTCCCTTTTCTACTAAATCACCGATAATCTGACCAGTATCAAGATCACGAACCGTCGTCCCTTGGGGAACTGCGATTACGGTATCCTCAGCTGCTGCTCCAGTCATCTGCTTACTCATTCCATTTTGCCCGTTTTGCGCTTTAAAAATCCGATGGTAGCGAAAGTCCATTAGGGTCCGCAGGCCTTCGTCAACTTTTAAAACAATGCTACCACCACGGCCTCCATCACCACCGGCAGGACCACCATTTGGTACGTATTTTTCCCGCCGGAAGGCAACCATGCCGTTACCGCCTTTTCCGGCATGGGCTTCAATCTTAATTTGATCCACAAAGGTTGTCATTTTCTTACTCCGTTCTTTTAGCGTTAATTTTTATTATATTGGAAAAGCGAAAGCCCGTCAAAATCAGTCGTGACTACTTCCCCGGTTAACAGCCGCTCGTTTTTGTAAAGATACCTTAATTAACTGCGCTGTTTTTTCATTGATCCCTAAGGCATGGATTTCATCGACTGAAGCTTCCGCAATTTTATCAATCGAACCAAACGCTTTTAGCAACTTAGTTCTGGTCCGCGGACCAACCCCCTTAATTTCATCTAAGCGCGAACTCAGAGAATGCTTAGTATGAACCCGGCGATGGAAGGTAATTGCAAACCGGTGAACTTCGTCTTGAATTCGCTGAACTAAGTAAAATCCTTGACTCCGGGGATTCAAATCAACGTGTTCGTCATTTGGTCCAAATAAAAGATCAGCCGTCCGGTGCTTATCATTCTTAACCATCCCAACAACTGGAATCTGGAGGCCTAATTCATTTTCTAGAACATCCTTAACCGCATCCATTTGGATTGCGCCACCATCCATCATGATCATATCCGGCAACGGCTTACCTTCTTTTAAAAGTCGTGAATACCGTCGCCGAATAACTTCTTTGGTGCTTGCAATTTCATCAGCGTGATTAATCACCGTGGTTAATTTATACTTCCGATACAGTTTCTTTGCCGGTTCACCATCGACAAAGACTACCATTGCTGAAACCGGATCAGCCCCTTGGATATGAGAGTGATCAAAAGCTTCAATTTTATGAGCAGTTGGTAAGCCAAGAGCATTCGTAATTTCAGTCATCGCCCCAGTTGTCTTTTGCTTATCCATTTCCAAGAGCCGGAATTTCTCATTTAAGGATAACCGCGCATTTTCTTCGGCCATTTCTAATAAATGAACCTTTTCTCCTCGTTGCGGGGTCCGGACCGGAATACCCAAAATGGCGGCTAATTCCTTATTTGGGAGCCCCTTAGGTAATAAGAGTTCCTTAGGAAGAATATTATTCTTACGTTGATAAAATTGCAGAATAAAAGAAGTAAGTTCTTCAGATGCACTATCAACGACTGGAAAAAGCCGCTTTTCACGCTTCATCAAACGCGCTTGCCGAATAAAAAAGATTTGTAGCGACAGCCACCCCTTATCAAAATAGTAGTTAATTACATCCCGGGGGGTCTTATCGTTAGAAATAATCTTTTGTTTTTCGACGGTAACTTCAATATAGTGAAGTTGGTCGCGTAATTCAGCAGCCCGTTCAAATTCAAGACTTGCGGCCGCTTGATTCATTTTCCGGGTTAATTCAGCTTTGATTTGGCCGGTATTACCATTCAAAAAAGACTTAATTCTTTTGATTTGTGCTTCATAAACACTAGGCGGAACAGCTTTAAAGCACGCGCCAAGGCATTGACCAAGGTGATAATACAGACACGGTCGTCCTTGGTAACCATTACACCGACGTAGTGGATAAACCTTTTGAATAAAATGAACCGTTTCTTCTGCTGCGTAAACATTCGGATAGGGGCCGAAGTAATCGGCCCCATCATTTTTAATCTGACCGGTAATTTTGATTTGTGGGTCGCGCTCTTTGGTGATCTTAATATAAGGATAGCCAGTCCCTCGTTTTAACTTAATATTAAAGTAAGGTTGGTGCTTCTGAATTAAGGTAATTTCTAATAAGAAAGACTCCTTATTCGTCGAAGTAACGATGGTTTCAAAATCCGCCACTTCTTCAACCATTTTTGCTACTTTACCTGTGTGACTACTCTTAAAGTACGAACGGACCCGGTTTTTTAGATTTTTAGCCTTCCCCACGTAAATTATGTGCCCAGCTGCATTCTTCATTAAATAACAACCAGGAGCATCCGGAAGGAGGGTAAGCTTATGTTCTAAGTACTCACTTGCCATTTTGCCGCTCCTTTCAACCTCTCTATTGTACTATCTTTTACCATCACTGATTACAGATCCTAACCTTTGCCGTTTATTTGGGCAGGCAATCTTTCTATGTTACAATAACAGGTAAATTTAATACCGAGGTGAAAAAAATGGGATTAGTAACCCGTCGTCAAGACACACTCGACCGCCTATTTGATAACTTTGCGATCGATCCTAAGAAACCAACAAAGGAAAAACCAGAAGATCAGAAAAATAAATCAAATGATGATAAAAAGACTACTAAAAAGGGTTAATTAACATAACCCCCTATGTAATAGCGGTTGAAAATAAAACTACGAACGGCCACCAATAAGGTTAACCTGGACCTTAAATTGGTGGCCTTCTTTTTTCCAACCGTCTAATTTTTACTTACGCCGATCAAAACCATTGGGGTACCGTTTGTTTAACGTTTCGATATTCTTCTTCGCAACTTCCTCAAACGGAATATTCGCCCATTCGGCAACTTGAGAGAGGTACCATAAAACATCCCCCATCTCATGAATTAATTGTTCTCGATCCAACGGTTTTCCTTTAAAAGTATAACTTTTAACTAAATCAACAACTTGGCCGCTTTCGCCAGCTAAACCAAGTGCACAATTAGTTAAAACTTGTTCATTCCCATATAAGGTTCTTTTGGCCGCCTCTTGGTAGTCATTAAAGTCCATTTACTTTACCCCCGTCTGTTGGCTAATCCAATTCCACACCGCTTCTTTACCTAGTTTGGTTTGGGCTGAAAAAAGTTGGAATGGCGCTATTTTAGTCATTGAAAATACTTGGCGCACTTGCTTTTCAATGCGATTGAATTGACTTGGCTTTACTTTATCAACCTTCGTCGCAACCACTAAGGTTGGCACATGATAATACGTTAACCATTGATACATCGCAACATCATCATCTGTTGGTTCATGCCGCCCATCTACTAATTCAATAACGCCTTTTAATTGGGGACGACTGGAGAGGTAATGCTCAATCATCTTACCAAATTTTTCCCGCTGCTTTTTCGAAACCTTGGCGTAACCATAACCTGGAACATCAACAAAATATAGTTGATCTTCAACATGGTAAAAGTTAAGCGTTTGTGTTTTTCCGGGTTGGCTCGAAGTATGAGCAAAATTTTTTCGATTAATTAAGACATTTGTCAAGGATGACTTTCCAACATTGGAGCGGCCGACCAAGGCAATCTCTGGTTGGTTTCCAGTCGGGTATTGTTCCTCTTCAACCGCGCTGATCGTCAGTTCAACTTGATTTACTTCCATGGATGCCCCCTATGAAGCTTGTTGGTCTGTCATCACGTATTTTGGTTCTTCGTGATTAGTTACACTTGCCTTTGTAATCACAACTTTGGCCACATCTTGCCGGCTTGGTAAATCAAACATCACGTCTCGCATTACATCTTCAATAATTGATCGTAAGCCCCGCGCACCGGTATTGCGAGCAATCGCCAATCTAGCCATTTCTTTAAGGGCTGGTGCGGTAAATTCAAGTTCACTTCCGTCAAGCCGGATTAATTCTTGATATTGCTTAACCAGAGCATTCTTCGGTTCGGTTAAGATCCGAACTAAATCAGCTTCGTCAAGCTTTTCCAAAGCCGTTAAAACCGGAAGCCGGCCAATAAATTCTGGAATCAAACCGAACTTCAGCAGATCTTCAGGAATCACATGTTGCAAAATATTTTTATCTGTGACATCGTTGATTTCCCGTGAATCGGTACCAAAACCAATCGTCTTATCCCCTAACCGTTCCTTTACAATACTTTCAATGCCATCAAAAGCACCACCAACGATAAAAAGAATATTGCTAGTATCAACTTGGATAAATTCCTGTTGCGGATGTTTCCGACCACCCTGTGGCGGAACATTAGCAATCGTACCTTCTAAAATCTTCAAAAGGGCTTGTTGAACCCCTTCTCCAGATACATCACGGGTAATGGAAACATTTTCACTTTTTTTTGCGATTTTATCAATTTCGTCGATGTAGATAATCCCTTTTTCGGCCCGTTCAACATCGTAATCAGCAGCTTGCACGAGTTTAAGGATAATGTTTTCAACGTCTTCACCAACATAACCAGCTTCTGTTAAGGTCGTGGCGTCGGCAATTGCAAACGGTACATTTAAAATTCGAGCTAATGATTGGGCTAAATAAGTCTTCCCTGACCCGGTCGGTCCGATTACCGCAATGTTACTCTTTTGGAGTTCGGTATCATTATTATCGCCAGTAGTCATTGCATTAACTCGCTTATAGTGATTATAGACCGCAACCGAAAGTGTTTTTTTAGCTTCTTTTTGACCAATTACATAATCGTCAAGTTCCGCCATAATTTCTGCGGGTGTTGGAACCTTAAAAGTCCCCTGCGTACTTGCTTCATCCGCTAATTCCTGATCAATAATTTGTTGGCAGAGTTCAACGCATTCGTTACAAATATAAACGCCAGGACCCGCAACAATCTTTTTTACCTCATCTTGTGACTTTCCACAAAAGGAGCAGTGAACGTTTTGTTCAGTATCCGTATCTTCAAACATTCAGTAATTGCCTCCTTATTGGGCACCTTTAAACCTTTTAACTTAGGCAAAAGATTCCCTTGTAATCATGCTTTTTAATAATAGCAAATTCAACTGCAAAATTCGAATAATTGATTTGTTTTCAATTTTCTTTGCCAATTATGACGGATTCTTTTTCAAAGGTAAAGAAAAAGAGCCCGACAAGTTGCCGGAACTCTTTTCATCTCATCTCTCTTGGAGATTACTTGTCTTCTTCGTCAGACTTTGCAGGCAAATCTTGCTTTGCTGAATCAGCAATCAAGTCAACAGCCTTCTTGATTTCAACATCGTGGGCAAGCATGTCCTTAGAAAGAGCCTTCAAAACGGCGTCCTTGTCCATCCCGTATTCTTCTGCTAAGTCACTGGCTTCGGCATCAATTTCTTCATCAGAAGCCGTTAAATTAGCATCCTTAACGATGGCTTCAAGTACCAAGTTAGTCTTAACCCGCTTTTCAGCCCCGTCAGCAAATTGCTTCTTAAGGTCATCTTCAGAAGTCCCAGTGATTTGGAAGTACATTTGAGGGTTAATCCCTTGTTGTTGCATCCCAGCCAAGTATTGTTGCATTTGACGGTTAGTGTCATCATCAAGCATGGCTTGTGGAATATCTTCCGTCGTAGCGTTGTTAACCGCAGCCTCAATAGCAGCATCTTCAATTGCAGCTTTAGCAGCCGTTTCCTTTTGTTCTTGAAGTTGCTTCTTCGTCTTTTCCTTTAAATCAGCTAAAGTGTCAACATCTTCGTCAACATCCTTAGCAAATTCGTCGTCCATTTCTGGTAATTGCTTTTCCTTTACTTCGTGGATCGTTACCGCAAAGTTAGCTTCCTTACCAGCTAATTCCTTAGCATGGTAATCTTCTGGGAAGGTAACCTTAACGTCAACCTTTTCATCAGCCTTGTGGCCAACCAATTGATCTTCAAAACCTGGAATGAAGCTACCAGAACCAAGTTCAAGTGAGTAGTTGTCGGCAGAACCACCATCAAACTTTTCACCATCAATCGTTCCAACGTAGTCAATAACAACCGTGTCACCATTTTCAGCCGGTGCATCTTCCTTCAAAACAAGTTCTGCTTGTTGTTGACGCTTCTTTTCAAGTTCACTGTCAACATCAGCATCGCTAACGCTCGTATCTTGCTTTGGAACTGACATTCCTTTGTAGTCACCAAGCGTAACTTCAGGCTTAACGTAAACCGTAGCAGTAAGCTTCCAAGGTTGATCCTTTTCCATACTTTCAACGTTGATTTCTGGTTGGGCAACGGGTTCAATTTCAGTTTCCTTAATTGCTGCTTCATATGCATCTGGTAAGACCGCGTTCAAAGCATCTTGGTAAAGGGCTTCTTCACCATACATTTGGTTGAAGATGGTCCGTGGAACATGCCCCTTCCGGAAACCAGGTACCGTGATCCGCTTTTGCGTCTTCTTGAATGCTTGGTCAATTCCCTTCTTAACCGTTTCAGTATCAATTTCGAACGTTAATGTCCCTTTGCTGGCATCGCTTTCGCGTTCCCATTTTGCTGACATTTCATTTCCTCCAATAACTATTCAGTTTTGGCTGGCTTGGCCAACCTTACATACTTATTAAGTTTACCCTAGCTATGCTTAGATTTCAACTGTTTAAACTGGATTCTCATCCCAAAACAATTCTTTTATCCTTTTGTAAAAAGAATTTCAAACAGCTACGAAAAAAGTAAAAAAGAGGTTGAGTTTCCTCAACCTCTTTTCATTTTAACCAATAAAATTAGTCAAGCACTTCTGATACCACACCGGCACCAACAGTGTGTCCACCTTCACGAATAGTGAACTTAAGACCCTTTTCAATGGCAACTGGCTTTTGAAGGGCAACAGTAAAGGTTACGTTGTCCCCTGGCATAACCATTTCTACACCATCTGGTAATTCGATAGTCCCAGTAACGTCAGTCGTGTGGAAGTAGAATTGTGGACGGTAGTTTGAGAAGAATGGAGTGTGACGACCCCCTTCTTCCTTGGTCATAACGTAGACTTCACCCTTGAATTCCTTGTGAGTTTGGATGGAACCTGGAGCAGCCAAAACTTGACCACGTTCGATTTGGTCATGTGAGATACCACGAAGCAATACCCCAACGTTGTCCCCAGCTTCACCAAGGTCAAGCGTCTTGTGGAACATTTCAACACCAGTAACGGTTGACTTAAGGATTTCATCCTTCAAACCAACGATTTCAACTTCGTCACCGATCTTAACAGTACCACGATCGATACGACCAGAAGCAACAGTCCCACGACCAGTAATCGTGAAGACGTCTTCAACTGGCATCATGAATGGCTTGTCAGTAGGACGTTGTGGAGTTGGGATGTATTCGTCAACAACGTCGAGCAAGTGAAGGATAACCTTTTCTTGTTCTTCGTCACCTTCGAGGGCCTTTAAAGCGGACCCACGAATAACTGGAATATCGTCACCAGGGAAGTCGTATTCGGACAAGAGGTCACGAACTTCCATTTCAACTAAGTCAACCAATTCATCATCGTCAACAAGGTCAGTCTTGTTCAAGAAGACAACAATGTATTGAACACCAACTTGACGAGCAAGAAGGATGTGTTCACGGGTTTGTGGCATAGGACCATCAGTTGCGGCAACAACCAAGATAGCACCATCCATTTGAGCAGCACCAGTGATCATGTTCTTAACGTAGTCAGCGTGACCTGGGGCGTCGATGTGAGCGTAGTGACGCTTTTCAGTTTCGTATTCAACGTGGGCAGTGTTGATAGTGATACCACGTTCCTTTTCTTCTGGAGCAGCATCGATATCAGAGTAATCTTCTGCCTTAGCCAAGCCCTTTTCAGCCAATACCTTAGTAATAGCTGCAGTTAAAGTAGTCTTACCGTGGTCAACGTGGCCAATAGTACCAATGTTAACGTGTGGTTTAGTACGTTCATAATGTTCTTTTTCTGCCATTTATGAAACCCTCCTGAGTAAATTACAAGTATCATGCCTATCCATTTAAAAAATGACTAGACACACCCTTATATCTTATTGTACTACTTCTGATCGCTAATTCAAAGAAGAAAATTAGTTAACCAGAATTCTTAATCATAATATCAGTTCACCCTTGATTTGTAAACGGATTTGACTAACTTTTTCGGAATCAAATTGCTAGATTCCCATTTGAAACAAAATTTGGTTTAAACGTTCCTGCCAATTTCGCATTTCTTGCACGATTGGCGCTTCTCCGCCTTGACGGGGAGTCCCCATGATAGCTACCCACTTTTGCGGATCAATAATGGCTTTATTAATGAACGGATAAAGTAAGGCAACTTGGAGATTAAATTGTTGCAACCGCATATGATAAGTTATCGGATCATTATTTTCATATTTATGTTGGAGAACGTGGTAAACGTGCTCAACAGTTGCATGAGTTTCGATGGTTGCAAATTGGGCCGGAATAATTGGGTATTCTTGGTTATCCAACCATAAGAGCTTAAATTCCTTGTTGATTTTCAATTTAACCAATACTTGAACTAAGCTACTCTTGATAATTGGTTTGACAAATGGATCCCTTAAAACAAACTGACTTCCTTGTAAATACAGGTCTAGCGGTAGTTGAACAGCGTCGTTAAAATTACGCTGTTGCTTTATAAATCCCCCATCACCTAAATGAAAGAAATGTTGTTGACGAGTTCTTAAAGTCTGCGGCATTGAAACTAAGGCTTGATGTTCAGATAAATGAATATTTTTTTGAAATCTATTTTTTGAAATTTCTGGCAAAGATTCAACCAATAATCGGGCATTGATAAAGTTACCATTTTTCAATTCAAGATTAATTAATAATTCTACCCCGGTAGCTGAATTTTGGTACTCAAAACGTCGTTCATTCGCAATTACTAAGGCTTGAGTATAGTTTTCTGCCTGTGTTAAAGCCTTTACGTATGCTAAGTTAACCTCATAAGCATCAACTTCATCATTCAAAGTTGCTAGCTTCTTTAAGGCTTTTTCCGTTTCACCCGCCTTCAGCGCCTGCTGGGCCTGATTTAACTGCTCATTTTGCTTATCTGTCATTTTCTCTCCTTAATTTGTTAAAAGAAGAGGCCAGGAAGAACTCCGTTTCTTCCTAGCCCCGATCTTAAGAATTATTTTTCATCAGTCTGTTTTGCTGTTTCTTGCCGCTTCCGCTTTTTTCCTCGCCCACGTGATGGCCGGTTACTTTGACGTTTTGCCTTGCCACCTTCTTTAGTTTTGGGAGTAGCGGTTTGCTTCTTTGGCTTGTTTTTCCGCTTTGGATGTTGGTTAATTTCCATAATGACCGGCAAAATTACCGGATGACGCTTGGTCTGATTAAACAAGAACCGATTTAATTTGTCGCGCACATTTTGCTTTAAATGACTCCAATCAAATTCTTTTTGGTCAAGGTCCTCCTGGATAATTTGTTCAACTAATTCTGCACTTTGCTTCATTAATTGCCGATTTGTCTTCACAAAGACAAAACCGCGGGAAGTAATTTGTGGCCGGGTAACAATTTGCTTCTTCTTCCGATCAATTGTTGCCACCACGACAAAAATCCCATCTTCTGAAAGAACCCGCCGATCACGAAGCACAATATTCCCGATATCACCGACCCCAATTCCATCGATCATGGTGTTACCGACTTCAATTCGATCACCAAGGTGGAAAGTCCCATCTTGGTAGGTCAATACATCCCCCTTATTCGTTAAGAAAATGTTTTCGCGAGGAATACCAACTTCTTCTGCCAAAATGGCATGTTGATCAAGAAGGCGATATTCTCCTTGAATTGGCATAAAGAAAGTTGGGTGCATGAAGTTAAGCATTAATTGTTCGTCATTTTGGTTTCCATGCCCCGATGGATTAAGATCTTGAGCAATAAACTTCACTTCTGCGCCAGTCCGGTAAAGCATGTCAGTAACTTTTTGGACCACTGCTTCCATCGCATATGAAGGAGTCGTAGCAACAAATACCAAGTCGCCTTCGCCGAGTTGAACTTTTGGATCATCGCCATTGGCAATCTCTTGTAAAGCTTTAATTGGGGCGCCCATTTTACCAGTCTCAAGGATCACGACTTGACTTGGTTCTAAATCTTCCGTTTCTTCCATTGAAATTAGGAGTTTAGCATCAAAGTGCAACTTGCCTAAATTCATTGCCGTACTAATGATTTGCTCCAGATCTTGTCCACCAGAGAGAACAACCTTCCGCCCACTAGCTTCTGCGGCATCAAAAATTTGTTGAACCCGCATAATATTTGATGCAACACTTCCAACAACGATCCGACCATTATGGTTTTCAAAAACATCTTTAATGTAGGCAGCAATATCCTTTTCTCGGGTCGAAGCATCGGTTAATGCTGCCCCTGCCGAATCACTCAATAACAGTAAAACGCCATTTTGACCAATTTGAGCTAATCTTGCAAGGTCCGTCCGGTAACCATCACGAGCAGTTTGATCAAACTTAAAATCACCCGTGTAAACAATTTCACCCTCATCGGTATGCAAAACAACCCCTAAGGTATTTGGTAAGGTATGCGTGGTACTAAAGAAGCTAACCGTTACGTCTTGGAAGTCTATTTCCGTTGCCGGATCAACTTCATGAAAATCATTAAACTTCTTAACTTGTTTATGTTGCTTAACTGCTAACTTAGCCAATTCAATTGTTAACTTACTTCCAAAAACCGGAACTTTGAAATCCATTAAGAAGTAAGGCAAGGCTCCAATTGCATCAGCGTGGCCATGGGTTAAGAAAACTCCCGCGATACGATCCGCATGTTCCTTAAGATATGACCAATCGGGAATAACAACATCAATCCCCATCAATTCGTTTTCAGGATATTTTAGACCACAATCTAAAATAAATATTTGCTCATTAATTTCAACGGCATACATATTCTTACCGTTTTCGCGCACGCCCCCAAAGGGAATTACATTAATTTTACTCACGCTAAAAAGTCTCCTTTAAATTGATTCAACTGTCTTGGTTAACTGATAATGGTTGGGTAAGCTAACCGATATTTCATACAGAATATTAATTAGTAACATCTTACCACACCCACGCTTAGCAATTCAAAGGTTTGTCAATAATCTTAGTTTTCACCTTGAAAAAAGAAAAAAGACTAGGAAGAAACATGAATTCTTCCTAGTCTTTCTCATATCTCTGAATATTACTCAGAAGTTACGGTCGAAAGCCATGGACTTAGAGCATAAGTTCAAACGAAACAGTAGCTGAATGGCAACTGCCGCTAATCGCTCCAAGCACGATTCTTATGAATCTCACCCCTCTCTCCTTATCCTTTTTAAACTGTTGAGAAGGTTTACTCTCGACCTCTTAAGGAAATTACCGACGAAGACCAAGGCTCTTGATCAATTCACGGTAAGCAGGTAAGTCAGTCCGCCGAAGGTAAGCCAGAAGGTTACGCCGGTGACCAATCTTCTTCATCAAACCACGTTGTGAGTGGTAATCATGCTTGTGCGTCCGGATGTGTTCGTTAAGTTCGTTAATATCAGCAGTTAAAACAGCAACTTGAACTTGAGTAGAACCAGTGTCTCCTTCGTGCGTAGCGTATTGCTTGATGATTTCGTTCTTCTTTTCCTTTGAAATAGCCATAACTATTTTCCCACCTTTCATTTTTAAACCCCTAATTCTAAGTAAAACGCCGGTGAGGATCGTTAAACTGAGAAATAGGCTGGTCATTAGCGACCGTTGATAATATACTAAATTCTGGCATTAATTGCAAGTTTTCTTTTTTTCATTATGGATCAACTATTGCAATGAAGCTAATGATTCTGTATAATGACAAATGTTGAAAAATTCTGGTCAACCGATACCAAAAGGTCCGGAGGTGAAATTAAAATGCCAATTATCAAGTCAGCAATCGAACGCGTCCGCGTTAACGAAAAGGCAGCTGCACGGAATGCTTCTCAAATGAGCGCTATGCGGACTGCTATTAAGAAGTTCGACAAGGCTAAGTTAGCCGGGGCCGACAACGTAGAAGATCTTTACAAGCAAGCAGTCTCCGCTATCGACCGGGCCCACTCTAAGGGCTTAATCAAGGCTAATAAGGCAGCTCGTGACAAGTCACGCCTCGCTGCACGTCTTGCTAAGTAATTAAAATAAAACTGGTGTTAGTCAAGTGACAAACACCAGTTTTTTTGTACATAAAAAAGAAGAGGATGAGGCTAGGAAGAAGCTTTTTTCCCAACCTTATCTTCCTCAAAGTTTTCAAGACAAATAATCAATTAGCTTGATACTTAAGTAAAAATAATTGAAATAGTAGCTCTGGTGACCGACTAGTGGTCTTCAGAGCTTTTTCAATTTGAATTAACCCTAAAAATGCTTGCGCGAGGCGCGCAAGGCTAAAGTTTCGAACCGTTTGCAGCGCTAATTTTACCCGGTAGGGGTGAACTCGCAGTTGCTTAGCTAAAGTTGCTTGACTCAACCCCCGGGCCGCTAAAATTTTAACTTGCAAGAGCAACCGAAATTGACTAACTAAAACCGCATTAATTTGAAGTGGTTGTTGTTGGGCAGCAATCAATTGCCGGTACAAATCCAGCGAATGTTCTTGTTGACGTTTTAAAACCGCAGTTACTAGGTCAAAAACATTCTCATCTAAAGATTGAGTAACCAGACCTTTAACGCTGGTTAACTTAATGGTTTTAGTATCAATATCAAGTAATTTTAATTGTGGTAACCAAGCCATCATACGCCCATAATCGGCATTTGTCCGGCGAATCAGTTCATCTAAGGCTTCATCTTCGAATCGGTACCCAGCCGTTTGGACTTGACTTTGAATTAATTGCCGGGCCTCTTTTTCAGTTAGTGGTGCAGCGCTGACTTCAACCGCTTGCTTCTTTAATGCCTTAACTACTCCCTTGCGACCGTCTAGTTTCTCATATGGGGCTAAAATGACTAAAACCGTTGATGGCTGAGGAGTCTTTAAATAATCTTGAAGTAAATCTGGATTCTGTTTAATTTTCCCACGACTATTTCCACCGGTTAAAAAAGTTGGCTTATTTAAAATTACCAAGCGCCGTTCTCCAAAAAAAGGACTTGATTCCGCATCGTCAATCGCATCGGCTAGGCTGGTTTCTTCTAAATCATAGGAGCCAACATTCATGACTTGTTCTTCGGCTGGAATCAGCTTTAAAAAAGCTTCTCTTGCTTGATCAATTAAGACCTGTTGGGTCCCTAAAACTAAATAGACTGGAGCTGGTGGAACTGTTTTTAATTGCGTGCGTAGAGTGGCAACATCCATTTTAATTCACTTCCCTTTAATTTTGTGATTATGCTTCCTCGTTTTCCCCAATATTGGTAAGTAATCATCCCCCGATTCTGCGTCGACATAAAGGGACATCCAATTCGCTTTAAAGTTTGAATCGTTTCTTGATTTGGGTGGCCATACCGATTTTGGCGACCCGCTGAAATGATTGCCAGTTGGGGGTGAAGGTGACTTAAATATTGAGGATCACTTGCTGTTTTACTCCCATGGTGACCTAATTTTACGATATCCGCTTGGACTGGTGGATATTTTTTGATAACAGCACGTTCACCAGCTCGATCAAGATCACCGCTAAAGATAAATTTTTTACCCCCCAGTTCTCCCCATAAAACCATCGAGTCTTCATTTTTACCCTGTCCTGTTTTAAATGGATGCAAAATCAATAGCGGGAACCCTTCCAAATGTTGCTGGTCTGTTACCGGGACTACCGCTACTTTCTTTGGTAACCGTTTGGTAAATTTTGGCATTTTCTCCATTCCCGCTGGCACTAAGATTGTTTTAACTTGTAAATTTTTCATAACCGTACTAGTAAAACCAATGTGATCAGCATCACTATGGCTTAAGCATAGATAATCAATCCGGTGAATTCCTTTACTTTTTAAGTAATTAATGCTGGTACTGGTCGCCCGGTCATTCATATTTATTCGCTTTGCCCAAGCTGGTTGGCGAAAAGTCAATTGGCCACCAGTATCAATCATAATTACCTGGCGATTAAACGGTGTACGAATAATTGCACAATCTCCTTGCCCAATATCGACAAAGGTTACCTCACCACTAAGGGGGAAATGGATAAAACAAAAACAAATGAGGTACACCGATCCTAATAGTGACCAATACCGTCTAAAATGAGACTCCTTTTCAATCAAAACTAACGCCATCACAGTTAAGCCGACTGCAATTAGCGGGCTAATTTTACCAAAGTAAACATTTCCCGGCCAAGTCGCAATTTGAATTAAAGTATTTTGAAAGATTAACAAGAGTTGGTTAGTAATTGAAATTAAGATTGGCAGGCTCTGACCAAATCCAGCGGTCACGATAACAGCCGGTAAAATAAAACTACCAAATAGTGGGATTAATAGCCAATTTAAAAGGACCGTTAAAAAATGAAATTGGTATGCGGAAACGAGTAATGCTGGTAAGCCTACCAACTGAATGGCAATTGCCCGTAAACCCGGATGGGTGATCCGACAGCGCCCGATTGCTAAGGCTAATAAATAAGATAGCTGACCCCCCAACGATAGGAGCACTCCAGGCATAATCAAAGAATGAATAATTAAGCTGGCATTCCATGCTACCTGTTGATTCTTTCCCAAAGCTTTCGCAATTAATTGGAGTTCTAGCATCAGAATCGCCCGGGTTAAACTTACCGCCCCACCTCCCAGGATCCAAAGAAACGGTAAGGCCAAAATAGCAACCAACGTAATTGTTTCTTGGGTCAAGTGAAGTTGACGCAGAACAAATTCAAGTAATCCGACAAAAACGAAGGCGTGTAAACCTGATAAACAGAAAAGATGGATCACCCCGAGTTCACGCGCTGCCCCAATTGTGGTTGCTAACTCTGGATCACTTTGTCCTAAAAGGAGACGTTGACAATAACTTGCCAGGGGTTGCGGGAAATTAGTAAAACGGTGACTTATCCGAGCTCGCAAGCAATGGAGCTGGTCAAGTAAAGTCTGCCCTGGCAATAGGCGCAAACTTCCCTGACCCTTAATTTGGTTATAAATCCCTAATTGTTGTTTGTAAAAACGATAATCAAATTGATTTTGATTAGTCGCTGGTAGTAAGGGACTAATTTTACCATGAATTTGCAAGCAAACCGGTTGGGTAACTGCCATTAATTCACGTTGCTGTTGCTGACTGGTTAGGAATAACTGAACCAGGACTTTTTGATTTTGATACTTTCCCGTTGCCTGGGCAAAATTACCATTAACTCGCCACTGATCAGGTAAGACAGTGACTTGGTAGGTCCCGGTTTTCTCAGTTGCTAGAGTTTGTTTTTGCTGATGCTGAATCTGTAACCAGCACCGTCCACCCATTAGAATGCAACAAACCACCACTAGCCACCGACCGCTTTTCGAACGCCAAGTTAGTAAGCGCCACAGAAAGTAGCCGAGGGCAAAAATTGCCCACCATTGATGAGCAAGGCTAACTGCCGCTAGTAACGAAACCCCTACCGCCGCAAAAAAAGTCCAAATTTGAACCGTAAGCTAATCCTTTGGATGAATATATTGGTCTAAATTGACCTCATCCAAAATATCTGGATCAAGTTTAATCTGGTGGAGTTTAACCCCCTTCATGGTAATTAAACGCATTGCGTATTCATCATTATGATAATTTCGCAAATAATTAATTTGGGTAATTCCCGCTTGAAGTAAGCTCTTAGTACATTGTAAGCACGGAAAATCAGTTACATAAACCACTGCCCCATCCGTTGATGTCCCAAATCGAGCACATTGTAAAATGGCATTCATTTCCGCATGGATCGTCCGCACACAATGGCCATCCCGCAGGCAACAATCTTCATCAATACAATGGACGTCGCCAGATACAGAGCCATTATAACCACTACCGATAATCCGCTTATCACGGACCAAGACGGCCCCGACAGATAGACGCTTACACGTTGACCGCGAAGCCAACAAAGCTGCCTGAATCATAAAGTACTGATCCCAATCAATTCTTTTCTGCACAATAATACCCCCATTCAATTTTCAATAATAGTTCTAGTATAGCAAAGTTTGAAGGGGACACCAGATTAAACCGCAAGTTGCTCTTTTAATTTTGCGACGGTTTTTTCGCCAAACCCATCGACATTTTTTAACTCATCAATCGTTTTAAACTGTCCATGGCTTTGGCGATATTCAATGATTTTATCGGCTTTTTTATCGCCAATCCCACTTATCTTCAGCAAATCATCTTTGGTGGCTTGATTTAAATTAATTTTTGGCTGACTCCCCGAACTATCAGTTGAACCATCCAAACCAGTCGCAGAAGCCGTTGTCACTCCCGACAGTTGTTCTCCCTGGACCGGAATATAAACTACCTGTTGATCCATCAATTCTTTAGCCAAGTTCACCTGACGCATATCCGCTTGACTAGTCTGACCACCAGCCGCCGTAACGGCTTCTTGAACCCGCGACGTTTTAGGTAAAGTATAAACTCCGGGTTTGTTAACCGCTCCTTTTATGTCAACCGTAACCTTTCCAGCGGGCGTTGCTGAACTAGCTGTCGACTTAACCTGACTAGTTTGGTTAACGGCATTATTAGTTGCCAAATTTGTATTCATCCCCTGATGCTGGTACCAATAATAGCCCCCAAAGATGATACTTATGATCCCAATGATCACTTCCTTTCGATGCATTTCCCAAAGCTCACGTAACTTAGCAAGTAACTGTTCCATTTTTTTCACCCCCTAATATATATATACGTAAAAAATGCCGCAAAATTAGTAGCATTCGCAATTTTTTAATTTTTTTGCTTGCAGTAAGCTAAAGGGCTGACATCAAAATTTCTAGGTATTTGATAAAAGTACTGCCAATATCTTAAATCAGAGGTTGGAAATACAAAAACAGTGAGGCCGTCAAGGAGCTTTTTCCCCAGCCTCACTGTTAAGTTCTTTATTCATGATAATTTTTTAAATACTTAACCGCATCATTAAAGGTTTGAACCGGGACAACTTTCATCCCTGGCGCATATTTTTTAGCGGTTGCTTTGGCCATTTGATAATTTGTTTGATGACCTTCTTCATACTTAAGAAGTTCTTTAGTTGGTTTAACGTACGGGGCAAAGAAAATCTTTGCTCCGGCTTTATGAGCAGCGATCACCTTTTTATCAATTCCACCGATTTCACCAACTTGGCCCTTGGCATTGATCGTTCCCGTCCCCGCAATCTTTAACCCGTGCCGTAAATTTGTCTGGATTAGTTGATTGTATACCTGGAGGGCAAACATCAAACCACCAGAGGGTCCACCGATTTGCCCAGGGGTGATTGAAGCCTTGATCTTGGTATCAACCTTAACATTATCAGTCAAGATGATGCCAATCCCAGTTTTGCCAGTTGCAAGTTTCACTAACCTTTGTTTTGCTTGGGCCACTTTTCCATTGTGAAGGTAAGTGACTGTAAGTTGACTCCCAACCTTCTGGTGTGCAATGTATTGTTGATACCCACTAGCATTGTTAAAGTGATGACCATTGACAGCCGTAATCGTATCACCCACTTTAATCTGATGGCGGAATTTAGAATTCTTTTGCACTGAAAGAACATAGATTCCTAAATATTTTTTCGTGTATTCCTGGTGGGCTGCTTTATAAGCAACCGCAATTGCTTCATTAATTGCGCTTTGCATATAAAAATCTTGAACTTTGTTGTAGGTCTTATTTGATTGTCCACCAGTCACTTCCGCAGCTGATTCGATCGTTGCATGCGGATTAAACTTTGCCCACACCCACGTTGCCGGTCGCGCTTGTTGAAGATAAACCGAAGTAATCATAAAACTACCCTTTTGTTTATCAGGATGTCCTTGGACCTTTACATAGGCTTTGAGATCATCAGCTGATCCCGGACTCTCGATGTAGCTATTTAATGGCCAGAACAGCGCCCAGCCAATAAATAGGATTGCCACAATTACTCCGAAAATCCGGCGCAAAATCCGTTGATCCTGTTTTTTACTCATTCAATCGCCATCCTATTTTTGGTTTTGGTTACGCAGGCTAATCCGTTCTTCTTCCCGTTTTTGCATCCGCTTAGCTAAGTCGGCCGAAATATTTGATGGTAAGTAAGGATCAATATCACCACCAAAACGGGCCACTTCTTTCAAGAGACTACTTGAAAGGTGTTGATACTTAGGATCGGCTAACAAAAATACCGTTTCAACTTGATCATCCAAAAATTGGTTCATCGCCGCAATATCGCGTTCGTACTGGAAGTCATTAGTATTCCGTAACCCCCGTAACAAGTAATCAGCGCCAATTTTGTTCATCAGATTAACTGTCAGACCGGTTGCTGTAATCACCGAAACATTATCAAAACCACTTGTTGCCTTCTTAACTTGGGCTACCCGTTCTTCAACACTGAAGAGCGGATCCTTGGCCGTATTAGTCATCACCGCAACAGCTAACTGATCAAATAAAGCACTCCCCCGCTTAATTAGATCGAGGTGGCCAAGGGTCAAAGGATCAAAAGTTCCTGGAAAAATTGCTACTTTCATTAATCGTTCTTCCTTCCTGTAAAGTGATAAATGTTCAAAACCGTGATGCCATAATCTTGCCGGCGCACCATTTCAAAGCCAGGTAAATCAACTGGTAGGTTTGCTTCTTGATTTGTTTCGGCGACAATCACCGCCCCTGGGTTTAATAAACCAAGTTCGACCATCAAAGACAGGTTTTCAACAATTTTTTGTTTTGCATACGGGGGATCGAGGTAAACCAAGTCAAAATGTTCATTTTGATTTTGTAAAAGGTGCAGCGCCTTGGTAGCATCCTGCTTAAAAATTTGAAACTTTTCCGGCCGTTTGGTGGCTGCAACGTTCTTTTTAATTGTCTTGATTGCCGCATATTGCCGGTCAATCAGGACCGCCCGGTCAATGCCCCGGCTAACCCCTTCAATACTCAGACCACCGCTACCCGCAAATAAATCTAAGCTCACGCCCCCATCAAAGTAGGGACCAATAATATTAAACAAAGCTTCCTTAACTTTATCGGTGGTTGGTCGCGTTGCCATCCCCGGAACGGCACTTAACTTTCGCCCCCGAAACTCACCTGAAACTACTCGCATTCTTTAATCATCCTCATCTTGTGTTTTATATAATCCGGTCGACTTTAGATCCACCACTTCGGGATCAAGTTCGCGCCAGTGAGAAAACACGACTTTGGTTACATTACGTAACTTTTTAATTTCTGGTAAAACACTTGCTACACGGTCTGCATCGACGTACATGATAACATACCGCATTTTTTTTGAAACATATTGAATACGGCCATAGTGCCTCAGCACGCGAATAACTCGCCGACTCGCAATCGAAACAACTAAACTCTGCCGTTCTTTAATTTTAAACATTCATCGTCGCCCCTTCCCCTTGAATTTCTCGTTCGTGAATTCGACGAGCAACGTTTAAAACTAAACCTAGCGAAGCACTTAAGACGACCATACTTGAACCACCATAAGAGATGAATGGTAAGGTCACCCCAGTAATTGGTAATAAGCCTGATACCCCACCGATATTAAAGACCGTTTCAATACAAAAGAAAGTGGCAACCCCATAACAAAGGAGTCCTTCATAAACGTGATTAGTTTTCGCTCCCAGATAAATTGCACGACAAACAATGACGGCGATTAAGCCTAAAATAATCACAACCATCACAAAACCAAGTTCTTCGGCAATTACTGCTAGGATAAAGTCGGTATTCGGTTCTGGTAAATACCCCATCTTTTGAATACTATTTCCTAGACCAACCCCGGTTAACCCGCCGTTACTAATCGCATAATAGGAATTAACCAGTTGGCTACCGGCCCCATTTTTCGTTCCAAATGGATTTAAGTAAGCCACAAACCTAGCAACCCGATAACTATTTCCCGCATGGTCAACAAGCCAACTTGAGCCAAGGGGCAAGCCAAGCATTACCAAAATCACAATTGAAGTTAAAATTAAGGAACTGCGTTTCCAAGTTGAACCACTAGCCAAAAACATTACGAGGGCGATGACTCCGTTAATTGCCATCCCCCCAGTATCTGGCTGAATCAAAATCAAACCCAAAATTCCAACAACAACTAATGCCGGGCGCACATACTTAATTTTATAATCTGGATTAGGATAATTTTCCATCGATGCAAAATGATGCGCCAAATAAATAATCAAGTAAAACTTGGCAACTTCGGCAGGTTGAATACTAAAAAAACCTAAATCTAACCAACCCCGAGCACCATTAACCGCTTGCCCGATTAGTCGGACCAAAACTAATAGCCCAATTACCCCCCAACAGCCGTACTTCACCAGCTTGGGGTAGCGTAATTTTTCAATATTCATATTGTAAATAAAAAGGGTAATGATGAGCCCCATGATTACGTAAATTGCCTGTTTAATTAAATAAGCAGTTGGCGATCCCCCAGTTTGCATGCGAATTGCGGCACTGGCGGAATAAACCATTACGATTCCAATTCCACATAAAATGATGTATGGCAAAAAAAGCCACAGATCAAGCATTCTAATTTTCTTCCGAATTTTCCACATAACTTCCTCGAATTCCCGTTAACTAATTTGTTAGCCCTTGATAAAATTATCTGTTTAACATTATAACGCAAGCCTTATTCTTCTGATACTAAGCAAGATTAATTAGCTAAATTTTAAACGATAATGATAAAAAAAGGCCTGGAAGAAACGCACGTTTCTTCCAGGCCTCCTTTGCATCTCCGAATGTTACTCAGTAACTAAGGTCCAAAAGCACGGCCTTAGCGGATAAGTGCGAACGAAAGGCTGATTCTAATGAATCAACCTTCGTTCTTCTTATCCCAACCAGGCCGTCAAGGAGCTTTTTTCCCAACCTCTTTTCAACGCACACTTACTTGTTTTGTGCTTGCTTACGCCGCTTAGCAGCCTTTTCCCGGGCATTGGTATTCAGAATCTGCTTCCGTAACCGAATATTTTGCGGTGTAATTTCACAGTATTCATCATCGTTCAAGAATTCAAGTGATTCTTCCAATGACAAGTGGGTTGGCGTCTTAATCCGCGCCATTTCATCAGAACCAGCAGCCCGGACGTTCGTCAAGTTCTTACCCTTGGTGATGTTAACCGTAATATCGTTTTCCCGGCTGTTTTCACCAACGATCATTCCTTCATAAACTTCCGTCCCTGGATCAATTAACAAGGTCCCCCGGGATTCGATTCCCATCATGGCGTAAGTCGTTGCCTTCCCAGCATTCATGGAAACCAAGGTCCCCTTTTGCCGACCTGGGTTCCAGTTTCGAATAACTGGAGCATACTTTTCAAAGGTGTGGTTCAAAATCCCATAACCACGGGTTAAGGACATAAATTCCGTTGAGTAACCAATTAAGCCCCGTGATGGAACAAGGTAAGTCAAACGAGTTTGACCATTATCCGTTTGTTCCATGTTTTGCATTTCACCCTTCCGCTTGTTAAGGGAGTCAATTACGGAACCAGTGTATTCGTCAGGAGTATCAACTTGAACTTCTTCAAATGGTTCACATTCAACCCCGTCAATTTCCCGGTAGATAACTTGTGGCCGAGAAACCGCTAATTCATAACCTTCCCGCCGTAAAGTTTCAATCAAGATGGAAAGGTGTAATTCACCACGACCAGAAACCGTCCATGCACCTGGATCATCCGTGTCATCCACCCGGAGTGAAACGTCAGTATGCAATTCGGAACGTAACCGGTTTTCAAGCTGCCGTGATGTAACGAATTCACCTTCTCGACCAGCAAATGGTGAGTCATTAGTCCGGAAAGTCATTTGCAACGTCGGTGGATCAATCCGCAGCGGGGTTAAGGCTTCTGGATGGTTAGGATCGGTAACGGTTTCCCCAACGTTGATATCTTCCATCCCAGAAACGGCAATTAAATCACCAGCTTGGGCTTCTTGGATTTCTTCCCGCTTTAAACCGAAGAACCCGAAGAGCTTTGTAACCCGGAAGCTCTTTTGGGAGCCATCAAGCTTCATTAAGGTAACTTGATCCCCAACCTTGATCCGGCCACGGAAGACCCGACCAATCCCGATCCGGCCAACGAAATCGTTGTAATCAAGAATTGCAACTTGGAATTGGAGTGGTTCATCTGAGTTGTCAATCGGTGCAGGAATCGTCTTGATAATGGTATCAAAGAGTGGCTTCATCGTGTGTTCTTGGCTTGCAATATCGGAGTCGTAACTTGAAGTTCCGTTCATTGCTGAAGCATATACCACTGGGAAATCAAGTTGGTCTTCGTCAGCCCCTAACTCAATGAAAAGGTCTAAGACTTCATCCACAACTTCTTCTGGACGAGCGCCCTTCCGGTCAACTTTGTTAATCACAACAATTGGCACAAGGTGTTGTTCCAATGCTTTTTTCAAAACAAACCGGGTTTGTGGCATCGTTCCTTCAAAGGCATCGACAACCAAAAGCACCCCGTCAACCATCTTCATAACCCGTTCAACTTCACCACCGAAATCGGCGTGACCTGGGGTATCTAGAATATTAATTTGGTACTTACCGTACTTAACCGCCGTGTTCTTTGAGAGAATCGTAATCCCCCGTTCACGTTCAATAGCGTTGGTATCCATAGCCCGATCTTGGATATCAAAGTGTTCTGGCAAAGTATCAGATTGCTTTAACATTTCGTTAACTAAGGTCGTCTTACCGTGGTCAACGTGGGCAATGATCGCAATGTTTCGAATATCGTCGCGCGATGTCAATTCTAATCTTCCTTTCTTCTTATGGAATCAAAATTTTTCATAAAAAAACTGTGACGGAAATTGTCACAGTAAGCCGGCTAATTAACAAGGGTGAAAACGTCAGTCGCCACTTGCTTCGTCGCTACTAATACAAAGTTGGATGATAGCACATCTAAGGACGGTTTGTCAATTGATTTGACAACCAGACCGAGAGTTTCCGCCAAAACTCGTCCGGCAGCTAAGTCCCAAGGCTTTAAGTAGGAAAGATACATTCCAAGCCGCCCTTCCAAAACATTAATCATTTCAATGCCCGCACTCCCGTATAAGCGTAAGCCGCTGGCATGTTTAAGAACCGTTTGCAAATTATACTTACTTGACAATAAGATCCCATGGTTAATGTCGATTAAAGAATCCCGTAAGCTCAAATTTTGGGGTGCCGTTAATTGCGTATCATTACACCAAACACCAAGTTCGGGTCCCCCATGATAAAGGCGCTTATTCATGACGTCCATAATGTAACCAAGTTTCGGCTGACCATCTTCATAGCAAGCCAACATAATCGCAAAATTAGTCTTTTGCTTAACAAAATTAAGGGTTCCATCAATTGGGTCAACTATGTAAACCCGGCCTTTGAGCGAACTTACTTGGTCCCCAAAACCCTCTTCGCTAATAATTTGCGATGTTGGATCAATTTTTTTCAAAGCTTGATCAATAAAACGTTCATTGTCCTTATCGACTGTAGTTACCAAATCATTAAATTGGGTTTTTTGATCCACCTCAAATGAGGTCTGCATCTGCCGGAGGGTTCGCTCGCGTGCTTGCCACATCAAGTCCTGTAAATTTTTGTCTAATTTTTCCATCATTCTACCCCTAATTTAACCTGACCGCTTTGCTTTTGAGTTGCCACTTTCACAACTTCATAAAGTTCATAACCACTCACCCGCGCAAAAGCCTTGCTAAGACGTTTTTCTTCACTTTTAGCCGGGATAACTTTTTTAAAGGCTTGATAAACTTCCAAAATTTTAGGTGCAGGAATCCCAACCTCGTAAGCATCTTCAACAACCCGAAACATTGACATTACGGTTTCAACTTCTTTAACTGACCAACTTGGATCAAGGGGGTAACTGTAATTTGCGTTCATCATCTATATTCCTCTTAAAATAAATTATTGGGAACATTTTACCATCATTTCTGAGATGCTTCTAATTTGGTGACTTAAATGATTGACTTTTCCAAACGATGAGATCCCTTTCCGAAGTTAATTAAGGTGTGTTACACTAGCATAAGTAAGATTAGCGTTTAAATTGGAGGGATTTTTTTG
Organism: Lactobacillus sp. 3B(2020); assembly: GCF_013487845.1. Classification (NCBI taxonomy): domain Bacteria; kingdom Bacillati; phylum Bacillota; class Bacilli; order Lactobacillales; family Lactobacillaceae; genus Lactobacillus; species Lactobacillus sp. 3B(2020). The sequence goes on from NZ_CP047410.1 coordinate 1,421,552, forward strand.
TTTTTAATGAAGGATATTACGCGTGATGGCAACCCGGTCCTTCGTAAGCGGGCTGCTAAGGTTGAATTTCCCCTTTCAGACGAAGATCGGGAATTAGCGCGGAAATTAATGGAATATCTTGAAGTTAGTCAAGATCCTGAGCTTTGCAAGAAGTATGGTTTGCGAGCTGGGGTAGGTTTAGCCGCCCCGCAAGTTGGGGTTTCAAAGCAGATGGCTTCTGTCCTCGTCCCACCGGAAGAAGAAGGTGGCAAGCCATTATTTAAAGACGTTATCATTAACCCCGTAATTGTCAGTGAATCCGTCCAATATGGAGCCCTGACCGAGGGGGAAGGTTGCCTTTCCGTTGACGAAGATATTCCTGGCTACGTTCCGCGTCATGACCGGATTACTCTCAAATATACGGATGTTGATGGTAATGAACATAAGGTTCGGCTAAAGCATTATCCAGCAATTGTCTGCCAACACGAAATTGATCACCTCAAGGGCGTGCTATTTTACGATCATATTAATAAAGATGATCCATTTGAAGCTCCTGAGGGAACGGTAATGTTTAGTTAGTCGCGATTAAAACCTAAAGCGAGGTTGGGAAAAAAGCTCCTTGACGGCCTAGTTGGGATAAGAAGAACGAAGGTTGATTCATTAGAATCGGCCTTTCGTTCGCACTTATCCACTAAGGCCGTGCTTTTTGACCTTAGTTACTGAGTAACATTCGGAGATGACAAAGCGGGTGAGCAGAAACGCGTTTCTGCTCACCCGCTTTTTTTATCTCCAGTTTACCCCAAACCATGATCCGGGAGCTTTTCCCATCCCCATGCTGTATATCGCTCTATTGATCTAAAACGACAAGGGCTGTTAAAGTAGCTGCATAGTAACTATTCGTTGGTAGCGGACGCTCAATGATTGCCCGTTCCCGGACGAAAAGAGAATCATAACCAGCATTTCGATTAGCCGATACAGCCGCAAATACTGGGGCGCTGATACTGTTACTTTGATAGTGATTTAACGCTTGTCCATTAAGTCGGTATCCTGCCGTAACCCGGGGCTGCTTTTCGAAAAACTTTAAGAGCCGTTTCTCTGTATCCCTGGCAAGGGAATCATGACTATGCGCTAATAACATCGGTACCCGACAAGCATTTCCAGCATAGTTACCATCATTTGGTCCTTCAACCGTATTTGGCTGTGCTGGGACAGCACTATTGCCTGTAATATAAGCAAAATCCGGAACTAGTCCGGTCTTGTTTTGATGACTTAATTGATTTAAGCGTTTTAACATCACTTGCTTAATTTCTAACCACTGATGATTTCCTGTAGCCCGGTAAAACTCATCAAAGGCTTCTGGCATGACGTCTGAAGTCCGTAACAAATTCCAATCACGACTCTTCTTGGTCACCCAATTACCGACAGTTAGCACCTTCGTCTGGGGATTATACTCATCCCGGAGAACCGCCGTTAAAATTTCTTTTCCTAACTGGCCATAGTGATGACCCGGCCATCGCTGATCAGCCCGAAAAAGCGCTTGGGCAATGAGTAAATCCCCATCAGTTGCGGAATTATGATTACTTTTTATGAGTTTCCCCTTGGAATTATAAAATTGCCGCCAAGCCATCAAAGCAGTCTTTTGGCCGTGGTGAACATCCCGATTGGCAAGGTAATAGTTAACATACTTTTGAAACTCTGTTCGGTTGGCCCAACCGTGTTCAGCAGCCATTAAAGTAAGTAACATCCCATACCCTTGCCCTTCAGAAAGAGCAACCATGGTCCGGCCATTCCCAGCTTTTGAGTTTACGATAATTTGTTGATGAGGTAATTCAACCACATAGTGACGATGCCATTATTGGTAAACATTATTTTGTAGCTGGTGATTATTATCTAATCGGACGTAAGAAAGAATGGCAACATAGGCCACCGTTATTACGCCGATCAATAGCCAAAAAAATCGGTTTAACTTCATAATTTTCCTCCGTCAATCTGCAAACCGTTTTGTCTTCACCCAATGGGCTTTTCGTCCTGTTATGCGGTCAACCATTAGTGAACAAAAGGCATGCACCGAAACAGCGATGAAAATTTGACCATACGTAAAGTACGCAGCCAAGGCCAGCCACAATTGTTGCGGATTAGTTTGGCCAAATTGAGTTGCCAAACTGAGGTTAACCTGTAAGATCGACAAAAGGATCATTAAGACCCAATTAATCAATAACACTTGATATAGCAATAAGGCATTGGTCCCAAAGGTGAAGGGAACTACTAGCCCTTGACCCGGAACAATCATGCTTAATACCCCAACCCCAACGTTAATCAAAAACAGGATGTCAGAAAGGATAACTGCTAAATTAAACCAAAAAAAGTTACTAATAAAGTATACTTCTTCCAGCTTAACCCGCCAGTGTGAGCGATCAAAGAGATGCTTAAAGTTCATAAAGACAACTTGATAATTTCCCTTCGCCCACCGCAACCGTTGATAATAGTAATCCTTCAAATGTTCTGGTTCTTGTTGGAAGGCCTCAGACTGATAAGCAAGGGCGATTTGTTTGCCTTGGATCATTAATTTAAAAGAAAGGTCCGTATCTTCAGTTAAGGCCCCGTTTTGCCAACCACCCATTGCTTTCATCGCACTAGTCAAAATCACAAAGTTAGTCCCCGGAATGTAGCCAATGCCAAATAGGTTCCATAAAGCAATATGGCGGATCCGCTGGGTTACCATAATTTCTTGATTAATACACCGGGTTAAGAAATTCTGTTGCGCATTTCGCGTTTTATTCCGTCCATACGCTGCCACATAATTCTTAGGATCCTCTTGAATTTTCCGCATTAAGAAATACAAGGCGTGTTCTTCCGGCATCGCATCAGCATCATAAACCGCAATGTACTCACCTTTTGCAATCTTTAAAGCATCGTTTAAGACTCCGGCTTTGCCACCAGTCCCCTTTCGCTGAATAACCTTAATGGTTTGTTTTGCGTATTCCGGTTTGGAAACGACCTTTAACATTTCTTTTGCCGTATTATCCGTACAGTTATCTGCATATAGTAATAATTCCAACTTGTCACTTGGATATGCCATATCCAAAATTGCCTGCACCGTTTGGCCAATTACCAACGCTTCATTATGTGCTGGCACCACGATCGTGACTGTTGGATAGCGTTTAAGGGGCTTCATCTGGGTCCGCTTTGTGGCGTGACCAAGCCAAAATTTAGTTGCCCCAAACAAATTAATTAATGCCACTAAGAGGCCAATCCAGATCGTGATCAAAGTAAACATTAAGACAATTTTAACGATCACTTGTACCGTCCTCCTTTGATTCAATCACGGTATGCTCAACTAAAAAGTAGATAATCCAGTCACAAACAAAGAGGACTAAAAAAGCAAGAAAGAAGATCACTGTGATTGCAATGGCAAGCCACATAAATCCGTTAATCATCGTTTTCCTCCACTAAATATTCAATCAAAATATCCGTTTCCAACTTCCGCACCAGATGATTTAGTAACCGTCCAAAGTTATATTTAGTGGCAGTTACTGGGGTTAGCCGCGTCCGGCCAATTTTAATCCCCTTTGGGTTTTCGGGGGCGAGTTTATCAAGGCGTTGCCGCGTCAAAGATGAGAGCGTTTCAATCTGTGATGGTGTTAAATTATAGGAAAAGATTAGAAAGGTGGCATCATCTAAATAGAAGAACTGTTCACTTGGCAGGCGATGTTGTTTTAAGTCTTGGGAAATGGTTTTTAAAAAATCATTGTGTTCACGAAGGTGAAATTGCTCATATTGCCGATGGTGTTCCCAGTGAATGGCCGTTACATCTAGACTAGTCACAAATTTTCCCTCTTCTAACAGGGATTGGGAAATGTGATAAGTTCTTTGGGCCGCATTCTGAGTTCGGAGATCAACGATCGGATCCCGCTCCGTTAAATATTGATTAATTTCTTTTTTCGCGGCCGCAATTTACCGATATTCAATAAGTTTTGAACGTAAAACGGTCGTTAACGATGCTATTAATGGAAAAGCAACTAGCAATAATAACTTAGCCGGGATGGGAATTAACAAATAACCAAATAAAAGAATTGCAATCCCAATTGATGTCAACCCAATCAAGAGCCAAGAAAGCATTAACCCGGGAACGAATAGTCCCACTAATGCCCCTAATAAGATTTGGAGTCCCAACACGACTTGAATATTAATCGGGTAACGTTGCACCCACATTTCCATCCCCAGCGGGAAGATTAGGAGAGCAATGACTGCCAAATAGACCCCAAATTGCTTCTGTCGTTTCACACTTTCTTCCTCCATTTGTCCCATTTTTTCAAAAATGTTTATTAATTAGTCAATCTTTTTTATTATACCGAGTTCGCCTATCATTGTATATTGTTTATCTACATTAAATTCTAATTGAAACAACTGCTTAACTAGCTCACTAATTTAGTTTTGAAATAAAAAAAGCAGGAAGCTTTTCGCTTACTTCCTGCTCTTTTTAATCGAATGTAGAAAACTTATGCTTCGCCCCAAATAACGCTGAAATTTCTCGCTTTTTAGGCTTAATGCCGGTCCACTTTTTCGATATCCTTAACGTACTCTTTAGTGGCTTCATTTGATAATTGAGCAACTTCAATGTGTAAATCCTGTTCATAGGTCCACCAGTCGGTAATTTGGTACTCAACGGTTGAATCAATTAATTGTTTGGCAACTGCTTCTTTGGTAAGCCCTTCCTTTTGCTGAGCAGTGAGCTGATTTAAATCAATAATATATTCAAATACCAAGACTCCTTTCCCCCAAACATCAGCAATAATTTGCGAATCGGTTGGCGCCTGATTACCCACTAACGATTCTAAAATTGGAATTACCATGGCATCCGTTGCTTGTTTGGCTTCTTTTTGTAACATCAGGGTGGCTCGTTTTACGAGCATCCGGTGGAAAATTTGGTATCCGAATGCTACTAAGAGAAAAGCAATAATTACCGTTATAATTAAGGACATTTATCTCGCCCCTTTCGTTTCTTTATCTTTAGGATAACATAGTTATTCGGATTTGGGACGACTTCCCTGCCGAAGTGTGCTAGAATAGATTAGTATTTGGCAAAATAAAATAATGAGGAGCGTTGAAATGACTTTTAAAATCTACTTCCAACCAGATCAAACAATGACCCCCCGGCGGGAAAATACGAAATCTATCTACGTCGAAGCTGATTCCGAAGCCGCTGCTCGGCAAATGGTTGAACAACACACTGAGTATAATATCGAATATGTTGAACTACTGGACGAAAAAGCACTCGATTACGAAAAGCAAAGTCCAGACTTTAAGTTAACCACGTTCTAATTTTGTGGTTGATAAAAAGCGGGGCTGGGGGCGGACCCTAGTCCCGTTTATTATTATGGAGGAATTGCTGAATGCATTTTTCAATTATCATCAATGAAATAGCAGGCGGTGGAAATGCCAAAGTTGCTTGGCAAAAAGTTAAAGCTCGGCTCGATCAATTGAAAATTAATTATACCTTTCAGATTACCAAAGCGGCTGATCATGCAACTTATCTAGGACGAAAACTTGCTGACCGCTTTGCTGGTAGTTCAGACGAGATTGTCTTGGTAATCGGCGGAGACGGGACCCTTCACCAGGTCTTAAATGGTTTGATGAAGAGTGAAGCTAATCGCAAGCATCCCCTACCAATCGCCTATATTGCTTGTGGGACTGGCAATGATTTTGCCCGAGGTTATGGAATTAATCTCGATCCATTAGCTGCGCTTGATCAAATTTTAGCGGCTAAACAAGCCACTTTAATTAGTATTGGGCATTATTTTGAAGCCATTAAGAACGAAGAAGGCTTTTTCTTTAATAACATTGGAATTGGCTTTGATGCCTCGATTGTTAGCCGCACCAATAATTCCAAGCAAAAGAAAAAGCTGAATCATTTCCACTTGGGACATCTTTCATACCTTGCGAATGCCATTGGGGCTTTATACAATCAAGAACCCTTTGAGTTAATGGTCGAGAATCAGCATCACCGGGATTTTTACCGGAAGTCCTATATCGTGATCGTTAGCAACCATCCCTTCATCGGAGGTGGCTTTAAGATTGCTCCGGACACGAGTTTATACGATCCAAACCTTGAGCTAGTCGTGGCTGAACGGAAGAACTGGGTGCTGACCTTAATTCAACTCTGGCGATTTGCCCGCGGAAAATTAGCTCATTCGCGGTTTGCTCACCGTTATCATGCCAAACAACTACGTTACTCCACTACCTCCCTAGAATTTGGCCAAATGGATGGTGAAGAAATGGGAAATCGGTTTGTCGATTTAACCTTTGACACAATTGCTTATCCAATTTGGGAAGTGCCGTTAACGAAAAAAGAAAATTAATGCAACAAAGGCGGGAAGAAATCAATTTCTTCCCGCCTTTGTTATACTTTTACAAATTACTTAACGCTATAAGACCACCTGGCCATTTGGTTGCGGACTAGGGGTTAGTTTAGCTAAAAGCCTTGATAACTCCAAACGTCGTTGCTTTTTCGGAATAAAAATACCCATTTTCTCCCGGTCAAAGCCAGTCACCAACTTGGTTGAATCAAAAATAACCGGATTCTTTAGAATTCGTGGTGAAACTTCAATTGCGGCTGCTAACTCATCAATTGTGATGTTTTGCGTATCGAGCTTTAGCGCCTTAGTATCCCGTGACCGCATTGAAATGAGATCATCGGTACCATTAAGCGACAGGGCCAGCAACTGACGAACTTCGGTTTTAGTCAGCGGCTGTTTTTCTAAATTCCGCTGTTCAACTTTAATTCCGCGACTCGTTAACCAATTAACAGCCTTCCGCTTTGACGGATCATTAGTATGAAAATATAAGTTAACCATCCTGCCACCTCACTTTAAATTTAAGTTTATTGTAGCAATTTCTTTCGTGTGTGACAGTTTTTTGGAAGCAACTTAATAAATCTTTATTATTTTAATCTAAGGCCGTTTGCCATTCTTTCCAAGCAGCTTCCCCATCAATTCCAGTCGTTGCCCGAGCACCTGCACTTAATTTTGCCCGCTGATCGTCATCTTTCATCAAAGCGATGATCGCATCAGTAAGGGCATTTTGATCACCGTTAGCAACCAGGCGGCCGTTAACCCCATCTTGGATTAATTCGTGGGGGCCATACGGGTAGTCATAGGTTAGGACTGGAACTCCGTGAGCCAAAGCTTCGGCCATTGCCAATGGATAATTATCATTGTCGCTGGCATCTAACATTAGCTCCGCCCGGTCATAGACTTGATTAACGTCTAAAGTATAGTCTTCGAGGCTAACAATTCCCGTTAAACCGAGGTCATTAATTTGCTTTTGATAGGCATCATGGTCACCACCATAACCGTAAATCCGGAGTCGAACCAACGGTAATGCTTGATGAACCTTCTGGAAGGCTTGAATTAGAGTTGGGGTCCCCTTATCATCATCGGTCCGCCCAACGGAAACGATCAAACCTGGTTCGCGGTGAATTTCATTCTCAGACACTTGGGCTTCGACCGCCGGATTGATGGTATAAAGATGAACCTTTTTACCTAAGCGTTCCCGCAACATTGCCGTTTGGGTAGCCGTTGGCACGATAATCCCCGTCCACCGACTAAGGTTTTGCTTCGCTAAGGCTTCACTGTAGATTCCGAGGAATGGTGCACTGATTGGATTTTGACCATGAGCAACGTGATCCGTAGCCATCCACAAGAAGAGCTTAGCCTTAGACTTCATTAAGAACAATGGATGTACCGTCGAACCTGGTCGATCAGCAATAAAGGCCTCCTGACCATCGGCTTGGCGGTTTAATTCATCCAAGAAGAAAGCCGTTAATTGGTCATAGTCATCAAAGTAATAGTCTTGACCTTGGTAATTACGGAGCACTAAAAGGGAGTTAATTGGGGTTCCCGTTGTTGATTCAACGTAGTAGGATTCCAGATAAACCGTCCCGTCAGGTCGATAGTAGCGTTCGTAGTACTTTTCCTTTTGCTTGGTTCCGTAAAATTCTTCGCGCCATTTAAAACCCCGGGAATCATAACGTTGAACCATCGTTAACTGGCCACTTACATCGTACCAATCTACATGTTCGACTTGACCAAAAGTCCCTCCAATGAAATGGACTTCACAAATTAGTTGGTCCCCAAAGGTCACCTTCCGGTAGTTGTTCCCCCCACTCACCATATATTTAGCTGGTAAATGTAAGTCTTCAACGTGTAATTGACGTTCGGTTGCGGATTCAAGGTTGCCAAAGAAATCATGCAGGGTCACGACTTGTTCTCGTTTAACCCCAAGCCTTGGTAAAGTTAAACTTAAATTCGGCATTTCTTTTGTAAGGGCAAGCTTCGCATTTATCCCATGGTTTTTAAACAACCGGAGGCGCTTAATTTCAGTATGTTCCACACTGGAATTACGATCAAAAAGGTATTCATTGACAAAGTAAACCATCTTTTTTATTTTGCCTCCATATCATCAATAATTGCTTGGTAACACTTCATAATGTTTGCTTCAGAATAACGCTCAGCGTCTTCATAGGCGCCAGCGCTAAACCGTTTTAGCTTTGCTTGATCCGTTAAGAGATCAATAATCCGGTCAGCTAATTGATCCAGATTTTCATTTTCAGTCAAATAACCAGAATGACCATCAACGACGATATCACTTGGTCCGTACTTGATGTCATTGGCAATCACTGGTAAGCCGTAAGAAAGGGCTTCAACTAAGGCCATCGCCAACCCTTCTCCCCGGGTTGGGAGAACCATCAATTGCGCTTGCTTATCAATTTCAGGGACTTTTTCAGCGTAACCGCGGAAGTGGACCGAGCTCTCAATGCCTTCATCCTTCACGATTTGCTTCAAAGTCTGATCAAAGTTATCGTTAGCGTAACCCCAAAGATCCAATTGAGCATCCGGAACGGCCTTGAGAATCCTTGGCCAAACCTTTAATAAGTGATCCTGTTGCTTCTCCGGTGAAAGCCGGGCAACCACAACTACTTGGTGAAGCTTCCGGTTTTCAAATGGAACATGTGGTGCATTCAAAACTTCATCCGGCACAATCGCACTTGGCACCATGTAAACCTTCGACTTCGTCCACCGGGCTTCAACATCAGCCTGTTGATGAGGGGTAAGAACCCCAATGTCGTCCCAAGCTTCAGCGTTATTAAGGCCCCAGTCATAATTAAAGTTTAATGCTGAATGCAAGATATCATCATTATCAACTAACTGGTCACTATGGAGTTGCATAACCCGGAAGACTCGCTTTTGCATATGCAAAACGGCCCAACCGATTTCAAAGACCCGGTCAACAATCAAACCAACTTTTTCACCGTTATTAATCTTTGGATCATCAACAATTTGATCATAGAAGAATGACGTTAATTCCTCTAAGCCGTTAAAATGGTAATCTTGACCTTGATAATTAAGTTGATAGCTAACTAAATCCTTATCTCGTTGATTCTTAAAGTTAGTTTTAACGATGGCTAAGCGGCCACTTGGCGTGTAATAGTTTTCGGCTGAAATCCGGTTATTCCAATCATACAACTGTTCAACCGATTTAAAGCCCCGCACATCATACCAAACCACCTTCACCAGCTTACCAAAGCGATCAAAGATTTGTTGGTTAATAATCGTCTTTTGGGCATTATCACGGCGCCGGACATACATCACCCGTTGGTTACCGTCATAGAAGTTGTAGTTAATCCCATCAGCCTTTCGTTTCCACTTGGGATTTAAATGGAGATCCTTCATGGTCACTGCTTTCCGTTTAACCAGGACTGCCTCTTGAAAGTAGTCAAAGAGGTTTACAAAATCATGGTCATCAACCCCAGCGTTGTTCATCACTTGGTGAAACTCATTGGAATATTGACGCGTAATAATTTTAGCCGGTTGGTTAAAGTGCTTAAACAGATTTAAGCGCTTAATTTCAGCATGCTCGATCCCTGACTTATTTTCTTGAAAATTATCGTTTAAAAAATAAAGCATTGGTATTCCTTTCCCTTACAAATTAATCGTTTTAATAATAACAAACTAATCAAGTTAAATTAGTCGCTTTCAACAAAAAACGGGTTAATTAAGCATTTAAACCTAATTAACCGGTAACTCATTTTTCCTAATTTTACCCCGATTCTATTGGTCAGCAATTGTCATCTTATAGTTAGTTGTTTTTCCGTTAGTTGTTACCTTTACTAAATAATCACCAGAATTATTAAAGGCCTTAGAAATTTCTTTTACCTTATTTGATGAGGAGAAAGTAGCATAAATTACTCCCGAGTGAGCACCAATTACCCGTACGGTAGTTTGACGTGGAAGAATAAACTTGACCTTAGCTTCGCCATTACCATCTAGTTTTGGATTAACCGGCGTGTAAGCAAACTTGACCTTTTTCTCCAACTTTGCTACTTTTTGCTTCGCCTTTTGCTTTGCCTCCTTTTGTTGTAGTTTTGTTTGCAAGGTTTCTTGCTTATGGCGATTATAGTAGAAATGTGGTAGCGCATTTGGATGACCAACCCCATAAACAATTCCCCCAAGGCTACCAAAGAAGATAATGATTAAAAGCCATGAGAGAAAGACCGTAAACCGGCTTGCATTAGTAACTCGTCGATAGTGCTTAATTAATTGTACCCGGGCAACTAAAATCAAAATGAATAACACAAACGAGGCAATCGCCAAAACAAAGAAGAGGTTAAGCATGTCAAACTCCTTATGAAAAATTTTTAATTTAACTGTTCTAATTGTAACTAATATCTGCAATGTAAGCGGTGAACAACTGCACGTATTGACAAAATAAAGAACGGACTAAGCAATTTCTTAGCCCGTTCTTTATTGCTATTTATGGCATGCTACTTGAACCTGTTTTGCCCAAGGCAAATAAGCCGTAAGATCCTCATCAATACGGTTAGGGAGATACTTGAATAGATATCTAAAATACTCCACCACATCTAGGTTATTCTCTTTAGCTGTTTCAACTAAGGAATAATAGACCGCACAAGCTTTAGCTCCAGCTACTGACTGAGCGAATAAACTATTCTTGCGGATTATTGTTGAAAAACGAATTGATTGTTCAATGTCGTTATTACTTAATGGCACTTGACCATCTTCAAAAATCCGATATACTCGCTGCTCCAATTTTAAGGTACTTTCAATGTGGGTCCGCAACTTATTATTTGTCTTGTGAACTACCTGTTTGAGGAATTCAAAGAATTCATCAACCGCAGGTTTTAAGCGTAATATCCGTTGCTTTAACTTCTCCTCCTTGGTTTCGTACTCCAGCTGCTGTTCAATTTCAAAGATCTTACCAATCCTCTTTACTATTTGAATTGCTAATGACTTTTTCAGTATTTTCCTACTGTCCTTGATGATGTTAATAAACCACCGCCGAATGTGGACGAGACAAGCTCCAAATTTTATCTGCTCGTGTTTATCTTCGTTATAAGCGACATAGTCGTCACATTCGATAATTCCACGGTAATCATCACCGACTAACTCCTCAACCGTCTTTCCTTTCCGGCCGTGACGATAGTTAAACTGGATAATTGGATATTTACTGAACTCTTTGGTAGTTCTAATCACCCAGAGGTAGCCCCTCTGACTTGGTTCATCAAGTACTTTTATCGGTGTCTCATCCATATGAACCACCGGTTCTTTACGAATTCCCTTTGTCATTAGGTTAACCAGTGGTTCAAGGTACGTCTCTGATACTGAAATAACACTTCTGACAAGTGATGATTTATTTACTGGCAATCCCAGCCGTTCCCAAATCTTCTTTTGGCGATGAATTGGTACTGCCAAATTAAACTTATAATTAGCTACTTCAGCCAGAATACTACCAGATACTAAGCTATGGGGGAGTAATAATTGTGGTGTTTTACTACTTTTAATTACCGTTTCGCCAGTCTTCTTCTCGCATTCTTGACACTTATAAGTTTCCTGACAATGGTTAATACAACGAAGTTGTGGTGGAATAAGTTCGACTTCACGACTATTTACTCGCTTACCAATCTTGTTCATTTCGTGCTGACAAGTTGGACATTGGGTATCTTCGAGCGGGGTGAGCTCCTCAACTTGTGGTAAAGAGTCCAAAAAAGCAGCCCGTCCCTGAGAATTCTTTCGTTCCTGGTGACGCACTACCTTTTTCTTTTCAATAACTTCAATTTCAGTTACTTCAGTCTCCGTCAAGTCGATATCACTATCAACTAAGGCAGCTAACTGTTCATCATCAAATAGAGACCCTTGTCCTTTTACAACGGTCTCGAATTTTTCAGTTTTTTTTCCAAAAATCATCCGTTGCAGTTGACGGACCATTTCTTCAAGTTCTTCGTTTCGTTCCAAAGCCTTCTTTAACCGAGCTTTCAATTCCTGATTTTCTTTTTCTGCTGGAGTCATCGTGCGTCACCTCCTTAATATGATCTTCCAGCATTATATCAAAAATTTGGTGTAAGAAAAGCCCTGATTTAATAGAAAATTCCCGTCTTAGCGGGGCTCACGCTCCGTGGTGGAATCGGGTTTATCCCGACTAGTAATTCCTTAATTTGTCTCCTTGTCAGTAACTTAGCTTCTTGACCATGACGCGGCCAAAGAAGGTGGCCATTTTCATACCTTTTATAGAGTAAAATGAAGCCTTCACCATCCCAGTACAATCCCTTAAAGCGATCACTCCGTGTTCCACAGAACAAAAATAGTGAATTATCGTAAATATCCAGCCCATAATTTTCTGCAACGATCATTGCTAAACCATCGATACCTTTCCGAAGGTCAGTTTTACCACAAACGAGGTAAACATGATCAGGGGCAGTCCAATTAACTAACATGGTCCAGCACCGTAGTAATGATTTTTGCCGCTAATTCGGAGTCGACTCCTTGAAAAAGAGTCAAGCGGATATGTTTAACGTTTAATTCTATCGATCGATGAGATCGTTTCAGCGGTTTAGTAGCCGGTGTGGCCTTACTTTTGAAAATTGTTTCTACAATGTCTTGTTTTTCTTCCATACAAAGATAACCCCCTAACTGAGATTTGATGTCTTCAGTATAGGGGGTTAGCCATATGATTAATAGACGTGTCGTTATTCACCGCTTACTCTGCAATCATCACTAGTCAAATTTTGATATGTAGTTGAGAGGATGAAAATTGATCGTCCTCTCGCGAAATATAGGTAAGGATTAACAAAACTAATCTAATTTTACCTATATAATAAGGAAAGAGGCTGAGGATATTCTCAGCCCCTTTTCCTATTTAAGATCGTTACTAATTAATCAAGTAACCTCAATTAATTAGGCACGACGCTTGTTAACACCGGCAAGGCCAAGCATACCAACCAAGGCGGCTACACCAAGGCCAGCAGCGGCAACGGATGATTCGTTACCAGTTTGTGGCAAGGTAGCTTGCTTAGTTGAAGCAGAAGCTGCAGCCTTAGCAGAAGCTAACTTAACTTGTGCCGTGTTACCATTAGCACCCTTAACAGCTACCGTGTTAGCAGTTGAAGTAGCTGCGGAGTCATTTTCACCCTTAGCAGCGTCTGAACTGTTTGCACTTGAGTTTGCTGATGAGTTAGCAGAACTGTTTGCGCTTGAGTTTGCTGATGAGTTAGCAGAGCTGTTTGCACTTGAGTTTGCTGATGAGTTAGTGTTGCCATTTTGCTTGTTGAATTCAGCCAACAATGCTTCGTAAGCGGCCTTAGCGTCAGCAGCCTTTTGTTCAAGGGCCTTTTGTTGTGCTACCGCAGCGTCGTAATTAGCTTGAGCCTTGGATACAGCACCCATAGCGTTCTTGGAGTCAGCCAAAGTCTTCTTAGCTAATGCAACCTTAGCAGCGGCGGCATCAGAAGCAGCCTTAGCAGTCTTGTAATTGTTCAATGCCTTTACGTAAGCAGGCTTTGCTTCAGCATTCGCCAAGTCAGCCTTCTTAGCAGCCAATTGGCTGTTGTGACGTACCTTAACAAGTTGAGCAACCTTCAAAGTATTTTGAGCATCAGTCAATTGCTTTTGAAGAGCATCACGCTTCATCTTAGCATTAGCTTGATCAATACCTAACTTTTCACTAGTTGGTTCCTTAGCAAGAGCTGCATTGGCAGCATCAAGATCCTTTTGGGCATCATTAAGTTGAGCTTGTAAAGCATCAACCTTGGCTTGGTCAGCGGCAATCGTCTTGTCGTCATTAACCGTACCATTTTCTAAGTTCTTAACAGCAGCGGATGCTGAGGTAACACCAGTTTCGGCAGCAGCGTTGTCAAGTGCCGTCTTAGCAGCAGCCGTGTTAGCAGAAGTAGTAGCAGCCTTTTGTTCAAGGTTAGCTAATTGATCAGATGAAGGTAAGTTGTTGTCCAACTTAGCTTGTTGGTAAGCAGCCTTAGCAGCGTCAACCGCCTTTTGAGCAGCTAAGTAAAGAGCTTCGTGGTTAGCCTTAGCAGCTTCGTACTTAGCCTTTAATGCAGGAAGTTCATCATTGAGCTTCTTAGCATCCATGATTGCTTGGTCAGCATCATTCAAAGGAGTTACCCCATTGTCGTAATCAACGGCCTTTTGGGCTTCCTTCGTAGCAGCCTTAGCAGCAGCTAACTTACTTTGCCAGTCAGCTAACTTACCAGCGTATTGTTGCTTCAAAGCAGTTGCTTCAGCCACAGCTTGTTGAGCAGTAGCGTATGCTTGTTGAGCAGCTTCATAGTCAGCACCGGAAGTGATACCAGCTTGCTTGTAGTCCCAAAGTTCGTCATTAGCAGCCTTTTCAGCAGCAGTTTCAGAAGCAATAACACTGTCTTGAACCTTAACAGCGGCTGATAATTCATCAACTTGCTTTTGCGCAGCAGCTTGCTTAGCTTGGGCAGATGCTAATGTCTTAGCATTAGTTTCAGCTTCAGCACGGAAGTTGTTGTAAGCTGATTGCCAGTTTGCGTGACTAGCTAAGTAGTCAGAAGCAGAGTTGTAAGGCAGCAGCTGATTCAGCATCAGCAGCCTTGTATGAAGAGTTTAATGCTTCGTTTTCAGCAGAAATTGCGGCGTTAGCAGATGCTAAAGCATCCTTAACGTTAGCAACACCTTGGTTAGCTGACTTAGCAGCGCTCAATGCGTCAGAAGCAGATTGAACGTTTGCCTTGTTAGCATCAGCGTTTGAAGCAGCTGCAGAAGCAGTAGCAGAAGCGGATTGAACATCAGCAGAAGTTACCTTGGCTGCTTCAGAAGAAGCCGTAGCTGAGGAAGTTGATGCTGATGAAGTTTGAGCAGTTGGTAATTCTCCTGCATTAGCTGGCGTAGTAGCAGCCTTTGCATTTGCCCCACCATATACTAAAGTAGTACCAAGCAGAACAGAAGCCACACCAACACTAAGCTTAGCTAAGCCATACTTAGGTGCCTTAACGGCTTTCTTTTCTGCATTCATCTTTACATTGTTCTTAGAGTACATAAAGAATCCTCCCTTAAAAAAACATAATTTATTGTTTTCAACGGTAAGTTTACCCCCCAACATGTTTCGTCAATAAAAAATTCACATTTTCTTTGCAAAAGTTATAGTAGATTTTTTTATAATTACTGATACTTAATTTTTTAAATAACTTTTTAAAGAAATTCATCACAAAGCGTTGGCAAATTCTTAATTAATTAAAGGTTACTCCATAAAAATGGCTCAAAATTATTTATTTATCAAAACCTGCTTATTTAACAATTTCTTATAGAAAATAAAGGGGCTGGGAAGAAACTCATGTTTCTTCCCAGCCCCTCTTTCATCTCCGAAGATTACTCAGTAACTAAGGTCAAAGCAGTAGCTGAATGGCAGTTGCTTCCCTAACGGTCGCACCAACCGATTCAGCCTTGCATGGGCTCACAAACGCCAAACCAGTTGGCTGGTTCGCTCCAAATCACGGCCTTAGCGGATAAGTGTGAACGAAAGGTCGATTCTAATGAATCAACCTTCGTCCTTCTTATCCCAACCAGGCCGTCAAGGAGCTTTTTCCCCAACCTCCAATTGGCGCTTAAAATTTACCCGATTTACTTATCTTGTTCATTACGCAGCTTATACGAGTCATGAATGGATTCATGGTTATGAATCCGGACTAAGGCATCCTTAATCAAGGGAGCTACCGATAAACGCACAAGCTTTTCAAATCGTTTTTCTTCGGGCACCGCAATCGTATTAGTTACAATTACTTGTTTTAATTCATTACAAGCTTGGAGCTCTTGAGCCGCATTTCCTGAGAGAACTGCATGGGTGGCAACCCCATAAATATCCTTCGCCCCAAACTTCTTTAATAATTTGGCAGAAGATGTCATGCGGTTACCAGTGTCGACAATATCGTCAACAATAATTGCCGTTTTGCCCTTAACATCCCCAATAATCATATCAGGTATATGTTCATCTTCTTCAAGGCCACGGTGGGATTCCGTCCGTTTGTCAACGATCGCAATCGGGGCCCCACCGATTAATTCAGCAAAGCGACGCACCATGTTAACTCCGGCATGATCAGGAGCAACGACCACAATATCATTCGTTAATTGATGGTCAATAAAGTAGTTTATCAAAGTTGGTGCGGCCATCAAGTGGTCGACTGGAATATCGAAAAAGCCCTGAACCTGCGGTGCATGCAAATCAATCGTAATTAGCCGGTTGATTTGATCCATTTCTAAGAGGTTAGCCACTAACTTCGCCGTAATTGGTTCCCGGGAACGGGCCTTCCGATCTTGCCGTGCATACCCATAGTATGGCATCACCACATTAACTTGCTTGGCACTCGCCCGCCGTAAAGCATCCACCATGATGAGCAGTTCCATTAAGTTTGTGTTTACTGGATCTGAGCCCGCTTGAATAACGTAGACTTCACAACCACGGACACTTTCATCAATCGTAACCGCGATTTCACCATCCGCAAAGTGACTCACCGTACAATCGCTAAGCGGTATCCCTAACAATTCAGCCACCTTTTTGGCCAGGGGCTGATTTGAATTCAAAGCAAATAAACGGACTTGTTCCGCATTCTTCATTTCAGTCATTTTTCCATCCTTCTGATTAATTGAAACACCAATTCATGCTAATTATCACAAGTTCAGACCAGAATTGCAAGCAGAATCTAGTCGAGAGCAAAATTGATAGACGCTTAACAATCAGCGGGCACAATCCCATCCATGCCAATCATTGGGTCAACCTGATTTTCCAGCACCATTGCCGGTGTTAATTCCGTTGGCAATGGTTTCTCAGCGGATTTAAGCGGGGCCGTTGCTTGCTTATCAAAAGGCAAACCATCACTTCCCGTCGTTAAGTTTGGATCAGCAGGAGCGGTGATCGGTGCTTCAGTTTTAATCACCGCTTTTTCAGTTGGCTTTGCTTGTGACTTAGCCACCGGTTGCTTTTCCCCAACCAATAGCCCGGTGATCCGTTGACTAAGGGTGGTATGCCGATAATTGGTTGCCGTTTCCGCACAACGAACAAAGGCCCGAGGATCGCCAATCATCATCAAGGCTTGGGCCGCTCGAGTTACGGCCGTATACAGTAAATTCCGCCGCATAATCGTTGGGGCTTTTAAACTGTTCGGAAAATAATCCATTACCATTGGCAAAATTACGACTGGTGCCTGACTCCCCTGGGCCTTATGGATCGTCATACAATAAGCTAGTTGTAACGCTCCAACGTCTTGGGGCCGGGTGTATTCAACCTCGGTGCCATCAAAATCAACCACTAATTTAAGGTTAATTTTGGTGTCCGCACTCGTGTTTTTGGCCCGCACTCCTTCAATCGAAGTGATTAGCCCCAGGTCGCCATTAAAGACATTTTTGTCTGGATCATTTACGGTCTGCATCACCTTATCCCCGACCCGAAAAATCCGGTTGGGATTTAATTCCACTTCAGGTTTGGTAGCTGCTGGTGGGTTTAAAGCTCTTTGTAAGTGGGCATTGAGGTACTGGGTTCCCGCAAGGCCCGCATGAATTGGCGCTAATAATTGGATGTCCATCAAAGACAGGCCATGGCGTTCATGATAGAGTTTTATCGCTTGCGTGATCATTTCCGGAACGGCTGCTAGCTTAGCCGGAAAAAAGCGCCGGTGGGCATATTTTTCGGGATCACCTGGGGCAAACAAACTTGGGGTGACCTCCCCGGCATTGATCTTTTGCGCCAAGGGAATGATTGAAGAGTCAGCGGCTTGACGGTGAATATGAGTTAAACGAATTTGCGGCAGGGCTTCAACCGCTAAAAGATCCCGGAAGACTTGGCCCGGCCCGACTGATGGCAATTGGTCAAAGTCCCCAACTAAAACTACCCGGGTTGCTGGCCCGACAGCACTAATCAAGGCTGAAAACAAGGTTAAGCTCGCCATTGACATTTCATCAACGATCAACAACTTACCATCAAGTTCTTCAAAATCAGCACTTACTAAGTCATCATCCGTAATGTCGGCGGTTAAACCTAAAAGACGATGAATCGTTGAAGCTTCAATCCCGGTGACCGCGCTAATTTGTTTAGCTGCCCGTCCAGTTGGTGCAACAAGTAAAACATCACTTGGTGAAACAGATGGATCAAGTTTTAAAAAGGTATTCACAATTCCCTTAACAATTGTCGTTTTCCCGGTTCCGGGTCCCCCGGTTAATAGCAGTAATGGTTGTTTGAGGGCCATCGTAATCGCTTTTTGTTGGACTTCGTCATAATCAAAATCTTGCTCCGCCTCAACTTCCGCTAACTTTGCTTGTAGGCGTTTATCAGTCGGAATTTTAACCTTTGAATCTTTTAAAATTGTCCGGAGGCAATCCGCAATTTGCCATTCAGCTTGGGATAAAGCCGCTGGATAAACCTGGTCACCCTCAGTTACTAGGCGTTCATTGGCAACTAAGTTGGTAAACTCTGCTTCTAAACGATCTGGATTGCCACCTTTAAGAAGCCGATAGGCCGCATTTAAAAGCTGATTTTTAGGAACCCAACTGTCACCACTTTGGTTAGTTAGATTGTGACTTGCTACGATAATGGCCGCTTGAAGGCGACGAGAATCATCAACTGAAATCTGGAAAAATTGGCGGGCCAATTCATCAACTCGTTGAAAAGACAACTCATAATCTTCAAGGTCAGTTAAAACATAGGGATTGGTCGTAATTTTGGTTAAGGTTTGGACGCCAAAATGATCAAAAATTAAATTAACTAAGCGTTCGGATAAGCCGTAACGTTTTAGTTGCTCAATAATCTTTCCCGTAGTATTCCCAAAATCATGGGCGGTAAAGAAATCAATTAGTCGTTCCTGGTCACCAATCCCAAAACCACTCACCTGCTTAAGGATGGTTGGATCATCGGTGACCTGTTTCATAGCAGTTGCTCCCAAAGCTTTAAAGACCGCTTGACTCGACTTTTTGGGGGCATGTAATTTCACCCCATGATATTTAACAAAGGTTGCTAACTGGGGGGCATTTTGCGGGAGCACAACATGCACTCCGGAACAGGCAAATTGCAGACCATAGCGCTTATCCTCAACTACCCGGCCTTCAAACTCGTAACGGTCACCTTCAATAATTTCACCGAGTTGACCCTTAACGGTAATTTCGCCTTGATCCCATTCAAAATTTTTTTCCTCAACACTAATCGCCGCAATCCGAAAAAGACCCCGTTCAAAAATCACCACCTTCACCTTCCCAATGAAGGACGTTGGACCGGTGGTGGTTACCTTTTCACTGTGTTCAACTGGTTCAAAATTACCTTGACTTGCCATTTTTCTCCCTAACCTATTCGTTTAGCTTGCCGTGCGACAAACTGTTGTCCAAAGCGTGGTTTTAAGACAAGGTGTCCGATAAATTGATATTCTTCACCTTCCATTACCTCGCCAATTGGCCCACTAACCGTGATTTCGGGTCGGGTCCAATCAAAACTACACCGGACAACTCTAACAACCAGAATACGAAAGAAGCCATCGGCAAAGGTAATGTCTTGCACTACCCCCGTCAATGACCCTTCATTAACTAATTTACTTTTTGGCATGACCATCTAGCTCTTGGAGCGTATGCTCAATATCGGCAATCCGTTGCTCGCTCTTTTCATAGTAATCCAAGTCTAGTTGCTTAGCTTGGGTTAAAAACGATTCATAAGGTTCACCTAATGCCATTGCGACTAAGCCCCGGTTAAACTGGGTATCAGCTCTACCAGGATGGTGTTTGAGGATCCGATCATAGTAATCCTTGGCCGGCTTAAATTCGCCTAAAGCTAAGCATGAATCTCCTAAAACTTGGGCAATTTCTGGATCATCTGGGCGCAAGTCCAAGGCCGTTAACCCATAAGCAACTGCTTGCTTGTATTGTTTCTTCTTCATGTAGCTTTGCGCCAACATCAAGTATGAATCACCTTTTAATTTGGCATCCGTAATTTGGTTGTAATAAGCGATTACCTTATCAACTTGGCCAACTGAATAGTAGAGATTTCCAAGACCGTACTTTAACAAGTTGATTGCTTTTTGATCTCCTTTAGGCTCAAAAATCCCCAAAGCCTTCATAAATAACTCTTCGGCTTGTTCATAATCTTGTAAACGGGTTAGTAAAGAACCCAAGTCATAGTAATTATTAAACTTATCTGGCGCTTCGTCGATCGCTTCAACCAAGCGGTGGACGAGCTTTTCAGTTTGCTTTTGTTTTACTTTTTCAGTCATTTTTACACCTCTCTAAATGGTATCAGTTGGGTCGACCTTTGTTTTGTGTAAGTAACCAGTTTCATTCCATTGCAACAACTGGTAACTCTTTCCATCTACGGTTGATAAAATCGTAGTTGATGTATTACTTAACCCACCCTTATCTTTTAGATGGGCGAGCGGTAAACCAAGCAAACCGTTAATTCCGGCATTGAGCGCTGCCCCATGGGAAACAACCAAAATATTTTGCTCCGGATTCATTGCCACATACTCACCAATTGCCTCCTTAAACCGTGCGATTACCGCAGAAAAACTTTCCCCACCAATAATTTGCTCATCGTATAAATCAGCATGATGGTGGAAATTTTCTTGGATAGTTGGCCAACGCTTTGCCACATCAGCAAAGCGCATCCCTTCCATCTTGCCAAGATCAAATTCCCTTAATCGTTCATCCGTTGTCATCGGAACCGGTTGAGGTAACGCCGCAATCAACTCTTTTGCCGTCGTTTGCGCCCGCAAAAGTGGCGAAACATAGGCATGGGCAAACTTAACCGGTGCTAAGTACTTAGCTAACAGCTTAATTTCGGTTAAGCTTTCTGGCAACAGTGGCGAATCTCCATGAGCCCCTTGATAGCGTGATGCAAGATTCCATTCTGTTTTTCCGTGTCGAATAAAATAAATCTTCGTCATCGCACTCACCAATTAATCCTTTTACCAATTTCTAAATCTATGATAGCAAAGATTTGGCAAATCTGGCCAGATTTTGCTAAAAAAGTGAAAATTAATTAATATTTTTACTCCATTTACTAACGAAAACTCGATAAAAACTGCAACTTCTGGCTCTTCCTAACCGAATTAATTAGATATATTGGAGTTGCTTGTCACCACGGTAAGCGCGATCAATAATTGCACTTCCAAGACATTCTTGACCATCATAAAAGACGACCGCTTGGCCAGGCGTGATTGCGCGTGCCGGATCATCAAATTCAACGGTTACCATTGAGTCGTCATCGGCAATTGTAACGGTAACGCCCTCATCAACTTGGCGATAACGGAACTTGGCCGTACAGTGAAAATGACGACCATAACGAGCCACAACATCATCAACCCAGTGAATGTCAGAAGCTTCCAGATGGGTAGCGTACAGGTGCGGATGTTCATAACCTTGCCCAACATAAAGGACATTCTTACTCATATCCTTACCAACGACAAACCATGGATCATTGTTTTCCTTAGTTCCACCAAGACCAAGGCCCCGCCGTTGACCAATCGTGTAATACATTAATCCAGCGTGCTCACCAACGACCTTACCATCTAAGGTTTCCATTTTCCCAGGTTGAGCTGGTAAATATTGACTCAAGAATTCCTTGAAGTGACCATCTTCACCGATAAAACAGATCCCTACAGAATCCTTCTTATCAGCAACTACCAAACCAGCTTCCTTAGCAATCTGGCGAATTTCTGGCTTCGTATAGTTTGCTAAGGGGAACATCACCTTTGCTAATTGGGCATGGTCAAGTTGGGAAAGAAAGTAGGTTTGGTCCTTATGAGTATCCTTGGCCCGCATTAAATGCGCATTACCATCTTCATCCCGCTTTAGGTCAGCATAATGACCGGTGGCCACATAGTCTGCCCCCAATTGGTTTGCATATTCAATAAACGCCTTGAACTTGATTTCTTTGTTACAAATCACATCCGGGTTTGGTGTCCGGCCCTTTTTGTATTCCGCAATGAAATACTTGAAGACCCGATCCCAATACTCTTTTTCAAAGTTAACGGAATAATATGGGATCCCAATTTGGCTCGCGACTTTTGCGACATCCTTATAGTCTTCTGTTGCCGTACAAACACCATTTTCATCGGTATCATCCCAGTTTTTCATGAAGACACCCACCACGTCATATCCTTGACGCTTGAGTAAAAGGGCGGTCACACTTGAATCGACACCGCCACTCATCCCCACAACAACCCGGGTTTGACTGTTATCAGCCATGCATAAATCACCATCATTTCTCATAGATTCTGGATCGAATTACGATTGAAGGTCGCATGTCCAGTAATGACCATTGTACCAAAGTTTTAATCTGTGGTCATGCTAAACTACTAAGGCCACTAATTTAAAGGTTGAAACGGAGCCGACACAACTTAACCTTTATTAGTGGCCTTTATCATTAAACCGGCATGCCTGCGAGAAGTTTTTCTCCCGACCTACCCCTTCTTGACAAATAATCCCCGTTCAACCATTTCATCAAGGATGAAGTGGTACTGTAAGGTAAATTCTTTGCTCCGGGCATGCTTAAAAATATTTACCTTATTAAATCCTGTGGCGTTGACCGTTTCCATTTTCATCCCACTTAAATCACTAGCAACCGTAATGATTAATCGAGCAGCAGGCTTAAAGGGGTTTTTCCGGTCTAAGGAGCCACTATATTTATAGTTTCCGCGTTTAGTTTTTTCAAAACCCAGGTCAAGTAAGGTATATGGTTTCATTTCTGGACTGATTTCATAAGTATCTTTGTCCCCTTGAACCTTAACGGCTGGTAAAAATTCCATCTTAGTTTTCCCCCTTAACCCGTTTAATAATCTTGACCAAGGTTGTCACAAATTGGTTAATTTCATCACTTGTATTCAAAGCTCCAAAGCTAACCCGAATTGATTCTTCAATCCGTGGAGAATCCTTCCCAAACATGGCAACCAAAACGTGGGATGGTTCAAGGCTCCCCGCAGTACATGCCGAACCACCAGAAACCGCAATTCCATCTAAATCTAGGTTAGTTTGTAAAATATAGGTTGAAATCCCCTTGATCCAAAGGTTCAAAACGTGATTTAAATTCTTTGGATCCATGGAACCATTAACTTCAAAGTCAATTCCGGCTGCCGTTAAGCCAGCAACAATTTGCTTCTTAAAGTCAAAGTAACGCGCTTGTCGGGTTGCTTTTTCGGTTGGGGAATCAATTTCAACCGCCTTGGCAAAGGCAGCAATTGCCGGAACATTTTCGGTCCCGGCCCGCCGTTTGGTTTCTTGATCGCCACCCTTGAGGTAACTTGGAAAATTAATTCCCTGCCGCCGATATAAGAACCCCAGCATTTTGGGGCCATTCAATTTATGCGCTGAAGTTGAAAGTAAATCAATATGGTCGCGCTTAACATCAATATCCAACAAGCCATAAGCTTGGACGGCATCCGTATGGAACCAAGCTTGATGGTCAACTAACCGTGCCCCAATTTCTGCGATTGGCAAGTGACTCCCAACTTCGTTATTTCCCATCATGATTGAAACCAAGATTGTCTCATCATCCAAAGCGGCATCAAAATCAGCGAGTGAGATTTGCCCCGTTTCATCAACTGGCAAGTAGGTTACCTTAAAGCCTAAATTCTCAAGGTACTTCATCGGTTTTAGAACCGCTTCATGTTCAATAGCCGTGGTAATAATATGTTTACCAAGCTTTTGGCGACTTAGCGCCGTTTGAATAATTGCCGTGTTATCACTTTCTGTTCCCCCACTAGTGAAAACAATTTCGTCATCTTCGGCATTAATGCTTTGGGCAATGACGTGGCGGGCATCTTCTAAAACTCGTTTGGATTCTCTGCCGTAGCTATACCCCATTGAAGCGTTCCCCCAATTTTGGTGGAGGTTTTCAACCAAGGTATCAATAACCGGTTGGGTCATTGGGGTTGTGGCAGCATTATCAAGGTAGATCTCAGCCATTAAGCAATCTTTCCTTCCTTTAAATCAGCAAATAACTTCAAGAGCATCGTTGCAGAACGTTTTCCAGCTTCGATGATAAAATCATCGAAGGAAACACTGGCTTCTTCATCCCCAGTATCTGACATTGCCCGGACAACGACGTATGGAACATGATGATCAGTTGCGACTTGGGCAACAGCTGCTCCCTCCATTTCAGCAGACAAGGCATCTGGAAAATGTTTTTTAATTTGCTCAATTTGGGCTTGACTTGCAATAAACTGGTCCCCCGTCACAATGAGACCCCGCTTGATGTTTAAGCCCGTTTGTTCACCAGCGCGCGCGATTGCCTGGCTCCACTTTTCGGAAGCCTTGTACCGGGCTGGCTGACCGGCTGGTAATTGACCATAAGCATAATCGAAGGCCGTGACATCAACATCATGATAAGCCGTTTCCGTTGAGATCACGACATCACCAACGTGCAAGCCATCCCCAATTCCACCAGCGGAACCAGAGTTAATAACCACCGCAGCCCCAAAGTCGACAATTAAGTGTTCCGCCGTCAAAGCCGCTTCAACTTTCCCAATTCCTGATTCAACCAGGACGACCGTTTGATCACTTAACTTTCCTTCATGATATTGCTTATCGCCCAAAGTTGTTACTTTACTATCCGTTAACTGTGCTGTTAATTCCTTGATTTCCTCAGGCATGGCACAGATAATTCCAAACTTCATCTTAGTCACTCCTCTTTACCCAACAAAGAATAAAAATAAATAAACAATGACGATCGCAACTACTAAACCAATAATCGTTAAGTTCAACCGATGCTTTAATTGCGCCGTCCGTTCCGCTTCCAATTGCGCTTTGGTTAGCCGCAAACTTTCTTCCCGAGTTAATTTTTCCGACGCTCGGTTAGTTTGTGGCTCATCCTTTTGCTTTTGCGCCTGTCGACGCCGATATTCACTTCTGGTTAACGGTTCTTTATCCATTTTGCCTCTTTTGAATTGCTATTTTGCGATTGCTACCCAGTAATAAATTGCTGAAATGGTCTTTTGATCTTCAATTTGGCCATTCTTAATCATTGCCAAGGCTTGGGCCTGATCAACCCAAAACATCGCCAATTCTTCATCTTCATCTTGTGGCAATGCTTCTTTGACCGGACGTAAATCCGTTGCCAAAAAGGTTGTAATATATTCATCGCAGAAGCCAATCGAAGTATAAGCCCCATTGATTTTTTCTAAATGCCCTGCTTTTAGGCGGGTTTCTTCATTCATTTCCCGGATGGCCGCATGTTCTACACTATCATGATCCCGTTGATCAACCTTGCCGGCGGGAATTTCGTAAGTTAACTTTTGTACGGGGGCCCGCCATTGTTTCATTAAAGCAATTTGTTGCTGATCGTTAATCATTAAAATTGCCACTGCAGGGGCATGATGAACAATTTCGCGACTCGCTTCGTTACCTAGCGGCGTTTTCACCGTTTGTTTTTCAACTTGAATCAGATACCCATCAAAAATCTTTTCTGACCGTAAAACTTTTTCCTCAAAATTCATGAACCTTCACCGCCTTTATCTTCACGTGCGCTGCTTGCCAACCCCGCCGGCCCATTACCAAGACTAAATTTACTTTCCGCCCGGGTTGCATCAATGGTCGACTGGCTGGCGTAATGGCTTGAGTATGCACGAAAATATCTGCTTCTCCAGGAACTTCGATGAATCCCCAGCCTTTGGCCCGGTCGAACGATTTGACTGTTCCTTCCATTTTAATTCCTCCGATTACCAATTTAGTTGCTTACCAGTGGCTTTTAAACATTTTTAGAAAATACAAAAAGGCCGAGGTAAACTACTCAGCCTTTTCATTTTACAACATTTATTTAGTTTTCGCTTGCGAGATTAATCTTCCAAACCAGTTTCAACCGTTTCTGGGAAGTTAGCTCGCACAATGTGAGCACACCGCGCACAAAGTTGTGGATAAGCCGAATCACTACCAACGTCTTCCTTAGTCATCCGACAACGCGCACAAACTTCGCCGGTCGCCTTTTCAATGGCAACTGCTGAATTGTCGCTAAAGTGTTCGAGGTCAGCTGGTGCATCATCAGCGGCCTCCAAGGCTAAATCAGAAACCCCTAATAACAAGGCCACATCAGTCTTGAAGCTCTTAACTAATTCTAGTTGGCTTGGTGTCAAGTAGAGGGTTGCCTTTGCTTCTAAGGATTTCCCGATTAACTTAGCGTTCCGGGCTTCTTCCAAAGCCTTCAAAACGTGTGAACGTAATTCCATAAAGGCTTCCCAACGCGCAAGTAAGCTTTCTTCGCCATCAAAGCTTTGGGCATCTGGAATCTCGGTTAATTGAACAAAGTCCTCTGGTTCATCCATGTATTCCCATACTTCTTCAGTCGTATGCGGTAAGATTGGGGTTAACAACTTAACTAAAGTCGTTAAAATTTCGTAGAAGACCGTTTGCATTGACTTCCGCGTTAAGGACTTAGCTGGTTCAATGTAAAGGACATCTTTGGCGACGTTCATGTAGAAGGCTGACAAGTCGTTGTTAACAAAGTTAATTAACCGCTTGTATGCACTCAAAAAGTCAAAGTTGTCGAAGTCCTTACGCATGCCAGCTAAGAAGTGGTTGAAGTTAACCGTCATGTATTGGTCAACTTCCGTCCGCTTCTCGAAGGCCACTGTTTCTTCAGCCGCATCAAAGTCTGCCGTGTTCGCTAACAAGAAGCGGAAAGTGTTCCGCAATTTCCGGTAAGCTTCCGAGATTTGCTGGAAGGTCCCCATTGAAACCCGAACATCAGCGGAGGTATCAGCGGACATTACCCAAAGACGGATAATTTCAGCCCCCATGTTTTGGACAACCTTGGCTGGATCAATCACGTTTCCTAGGGACTTGGACATCTTATTCCCCTTCTTATCCAAGGTAAAACCTTGAGAAAGAATTTGCTTATATGGTGCATGACCGGAAACCACGACACTGGTAATCAAACTCGAATTGAACCAACCCCGGTATTGGTCAGAGCCTTCAAGATACATATCTGCCGGGTAAGTTAAGTAATCCCGTTCGGCTAAAACCCCTTGGTGAGAAGAACCAGAGTCAAACCAAACATCCATGATGTCGGTTTCCTTAGTAAACTTACCATTCGGTGAATGTTCACTCGTAAAACCTTCTGGTAAGAGATCCTTAGCGTCCCGTTCAAACCAGACATTTGAACCATATTCGCGGAAAAGATCAGAAACGTGGTTAATCGTTTCTTCCGTCATGATTGGGGTCCCATCTTCAGCATAGAAGATTGGGAGCGGAACTCCCCAAACCCGTTGCCGGGAGATAACCCAGTCACCCCGGTCACGAAGCATGTTGTATAGTCGAACCTTACCCCATTCTGGTTTGTACTGAACTTCATCCACCGCGTTCAAAATTTCGTCCCGCATTTTATCGATGGAAACAAACCATTGATCAGTGGCCCGGAAGACAATTGGTTGCTTGGTCCGCCAATCAAATGGGTAGGAGTGCTTCAATGGTTCTTGGAGTAAGAGGGCGTTGTTTGCCTTCAATTTTTCCAAGGAAATGTCGTCCGCATCTTGGTAGAAGACGCCATCAAAGCCATCCCCATTTTCAGCCGTCAAATGCCCTTGATCATCCATTGGAGCGAAGATTGGTAAGTTGTACTTCAAACCGAAACGGTAGTCATCGTCCCCGTAACCAGGAGCCGTGTGAACTAACCCCGTCCCGGTATCATCAGTAACATAATCACCAAGGCCAACTAAAAGGTCGCGATCAAGGTAAGGGTGGTTAGTAACCATGCCTTCCAAGTCTTTCCCTTTCAAGACCTTAACCGTCTCAACATCTTCCCAACCAAGCTTTTCACTTAATTCAGCTAATAAACTGCCGGCAACAACAAACTGCCGATCATCATTAGCTGGCTTTACCACCACGTATTCGTAATCGGCATTAACCGCAACGGCTTCCGAAGCGGGAATCGTCCAAGGCGTCGTCGTCCAAACGACCAGATATGTGTTGTCATCAAGTAAGTCTTTACCATCCTTAACTTGTTCAACGAAGAAAGCGGTCTTAGCAACTACATCGTGATATTCAACTTCAGCTTCGGCTAATGCTGATTCAGAAGACCATGACCAGTAAACCGGCTTCTTAGCTTGGTATAAGAGTCCCTTCTTGGCAAAGGCACCAAAAACCTTAATTTGCGCGGCTTCAAATTCCTTGTGCAAAGTTAAGTAAGGGTGTTCCCAATCCCCACTAACTCCAAGCCGCTTAAAACCTGCCATTTGCTTTTGCACTTGTTCAAGGGCAAAGTCACGACAAAGGTTCCGGAATTCTGCTGTAGACATCTTCTTCCGGTCGTATCCGGCTTTCGTTAATTGGTGTTCAATTGGTAAACCGTGAGTATCCCAACCAGGAACGTATGGGGCCCGGTAGCCCGTCATGGACTTGTAACGAACAATAAAGTCCTTAGAAATCTTATTCATGGCGTGACCAACGTGAATATTTCCGTTAGCGTATGGAGGACCATCATGAAGCACAAAAGTTGGCTTCCCCTCGTTTAATTTTTGCCGTAATTGATAAACTTTGTTTTCTTCCCAAAGTTGTTCCCGCTTGCCTTCAGTTTCCGGTAAATGGCCCCACATTGGGAACTTAGTTTTACCTAAGTTTAAGGTGTCCTTAACGCGCATGACTCTTCCTCCTTAATATGTTTTGCAAAGCTAAAATGAAAAAACACCCCGCCCCAAAAGGGACGAAGTGTTTTCGTGGTACCACCCTTGTTTTCGGGAGAAACTCCCTAACTTGGTCATTGAATAACGGTCATGAACCGAGATCCCCTAGAAACTTAGGGATCCACTCGAGGTGATTTACAGACGAACTTAATTAGCAACCTCTCACCAATTGTTGCCTCGCTAAGAATTAATTGCCGTCTGCCCGTCCTCATCATTGCTTTGCGAATAATCAACTAGTCAGCTGGCTTGTCAGCATCATCAGGGAAAATCACTACCGTTTGGCTTTCCGGTTCATTAGCTTGGGAAGTAGGTTCTTCCGCTGCTGGCATCGCTGGAACTTCCATTTCCGGATCGTGGGCTTCCCCTTGCGTAGCCGCAAAATCAAATTGACTTGATTGATTTGTTGCCGTTGATTCTACACTCTCATTTGAAACCTTGTCAACCCTTGAACCCAAGATCTTTTCAATTTCATCATATTGACTCAAATCATCGTTGGCTAATAATTCGTCCCAATCTTTGCTCTTAACCACTTCGAGCTGGGATTCAAGCATCACTTGGAGCCGTTGTCTGAAAATCCGGGTTTGCTTCTTCAAATCATTAGTTTCGGTTGTTAATCGCCGAGTTTGACTAGCTGCATTTTCGATGACAGCGTTAGACTTGTCGTTAGCTTCTGAAACAATATCAGTTGCTTGCTTTTGGGCTTCCCGAACCACAATTTCAGCTTCACGCTTAGCGTTACTCTTAACTTTATCAGCCGCCTCTTGGGCAACTAAAATTGACTTATTAAGTGAGTCCTTCAAGTCAGTGAAGTACTTCAACTTTTCTTCATTTGCCTTTACTTGTTCACTTAAGGCCCGGTTTTGCTCTGCCAAATCTGCAACCGTCGAAGCAACTTGACGTAAAAAGTCTTTTACTTCGTTGGGGTTAAATCCTCGCATTTTTGAATCAAATTGCTTGTTTGCGATTTCATCAGGCGTCAACGTCATTATTCATTCCTCCAAATCATGCTTTTATAACGTCAATTATAACACGTAATTTATCTTTTTTATTTCGATTACCGATCTGGGAAAGCCGAATTCTTCCAGCATGCCGGACCGACATTAAATCAAATTCATCAAGCTCATAGTCAGGGCGATCAATGGTTTCCCAGTTAACCCGGACCAGCCCCCGTTCTATTGTTTGCTTAGCCCGATTTCGCGAGTAATTGAACCCTGCAGCGATAATTACATCTAACCGTAACGAACTAACCGTCGTTTGGACTGGTTCCCAATCAACCTCCGGGGTAATGACTGCTTCAAAATCAACCGGTAAAAATTTAACCTTGGCTTTCCCAACATGGGTGATCTCGCGCCGAATAAAGGGAACCATCTCTTCTTTGACAATTACCTGGACCCGAAGGTCGGCTTTTAAAATATCCCCAAAAGTCGTTCGCGCGAGGCCTTCGCCAATTAAGGTTCCCATTACTTGTCGATGATGAAGCTCCAAAAACTTCGTTGGGTAATCAATCTCCAATAGTTGGAGCTTAAAATCTTCAGCTTGAGGGCTAAAATAAGACGGGTAAAACAACAACCGTTGCATTTCCGCTTGTGGATAACCACCCCAATGAGCAAGCTTGACGTCATCATAACGATTAACCAACGTCTGAGCAATGTAAACCTGACGGGGATTTGCAAATTCGGTCAAAACCGGCCGATATTCGTTTATTACCTGTTTTAGCCAATCCTCAACCTGATCAATAAAGGGATTTTCTTCAGGTCGAAAATGTTGTCTAAAGTCGTTTACCATTGCTAACTACTCCTATCCAACTACTAACTTAAAGCAATTGACCAAGAAATCTAATCCCTGATTGGGCAAACCAAAGCACCATGATCGCAACCACAGGCGCAAAGCTTACCCCTCCAAGCGGCGGAATAACCCGTTCAAAAAAGTCCAGGTAGGGACCCACTAACTTCGTCAGCCATTCCCCAACTTTTGAGTTTAAGCCACCTGGAAACCAAGTTAAAATACACCAAACAACAATTGCTGTTGTGTATAAGTTCAATAAACTACTAATTACCCACACAATAAAAGCGACCACTTCACCACTCCTATAAATTGTTACTATCATGTCGAAGGTCCAACCCGACACGACCACTAACTTCATAATTCTTAGGGGTACACAAGAAAATTTCTTCACCGATCCGCTTAATCTTGCCATCAATCGCAAAAACGATCCCATTTAAGAAATCTAAGGTTCGCCGCCCAGTTTGCTCGTCCTCTTGACTAAAGTTAACGATGACGGCTTCGCCATTTAATAGCTGCTTGCTGATTTCCCTAACGTCGCTATAGATTCGCGGTTCAAATAAGGCAATCCGCCCCGGTTCCCGAGAAATTCCCTGTTGGATTGAGACGACCTTATTATTTTGTTTAACAACCGGTTGTTTTGCCGGTGTTACAGGGGCTTCCTTAGCGTAGTATTCCGTAGCAGTTGGTTCGTCGCTAATTCCAAAAAAGTTACTAAAAAACTTACCAGCCATTCAACCGCCCCCTTTCTGATCATTTCCGCCGATTCTTAAAGAAGGCTGGAGTTGAAAGATCTTCGCCCTCATCGTCGACGTTTGTTAAATTATCATTTTGAACACTGAAGTCAGGCTTTTCAACATCATTAAAGTTGTCATTTTGTCGATTAGTCAAGTTAGTACCCAGATCATCATCCCAGCCGCTAAATGGATCCGTCTTGGTTTCACTTGCTGGTTCATTGATCGGTGCCCCAGTTCCTTCAGTCAATGGCGCCGTTTCATTTTCATTGGCTTCCACAACTGGTTGTCCTTGGCTAGCTTGTTCTTGCGCTGCTCGCCGTTGGTCTTGCTTCTTTTTATCAATACCAGTAGCGATAACCGTAACCCGCACTTCATCACCTAGATTGTCGTCCATGGCCATCCCAAAGGTAATATCAACATTTGTATTGGCGGCTTGACGAATTACGCTTGAAGCTTCTTGGGCTTCAAACATTGACAAGTTCTTACCACCGGTAACGTTTACCAAGACGTGTTCAGCCCCGTCAATGGAAACTTCCAATAATGGTGATGAGATTGCCTTCTTAGTTGCTTCCGTTGCCCGGTTTTCACCAGTTGAAGAACCAATTCCCATCAAAGCAGAACCTTGGTTAGTCATCGTGTGCCGAATATCAGCAAAGTCCAAGTTAATGTATCCCGGATTAGTGATCAAATCAGAAATCCCTTCAACCCCTTGACGAAGCACGTCATCAGCTTCCTTGAAGGCTTCCATCATTGGCGTTTTCTTATCGATCATTTCCAAAAGGCGGTTGTTGGCAACCACAATTAAGGTGTCAACACTCTTTTTCAAGCGTTCCAACCCTTCTTCGGCCAACTTAGCCCGCCGGCTCCCTTCAAAGGAAAATGGCCGGGTCACAACCCCCACCGTTAAAGCACCAGAGTCTTTAGCAATCTTGGCGATTACCGGAGCAGCACCAGTCCCGGTACCACCACCCATTCCGGCAGTGACAAAGACCATATCAGCGCCTTCAAGCGTCTTCGAAATCTGGGATTCACTTTCTTGCGCTGCCTTGGCCCCAACTTCTGGATTAGATCCGGCGCCTAATCCTCGGGTCAACTTAGGCCCCAATTGAATCTTAGTTTGAGCGGCTGAACCATCTAAGGCTTGTAAATCAGTATTAGCAACGATAAAGTCAACTCCCTTGACTTTTTCGTTAATCATTTGGTTGACGGCATTTCCACCACCGCCACCAACACCGATGACTTTGATACTAGCGCCCTTTAAATCCATTTGGTCAGTGCTGGTTACATTATCCATGAAAAATTCCTCCGTTGTGGTTAATTAGTCAAAAAAGTTACTGAAGAAGTTCCGCCAACTTGTCTTTTCCTTTTTTACCGGAGCTTGAGCTGGGGTTGCTTCCTTTTGCGTTGGTTCATTTGATACTTTATCCGGTTTAGGGGCATGCCGCCGCATGTTTGCCAAAACATGTGTTTTTGCCGGCTGTGGAGCTGGCGCTGGTTTTGGTGCCGGCATGGGCCGATTAACTTGGCTCCGACTTTGACTTGGACTGGCAATCAAATCTTCGTCATGTAAGGTCCGTTTTATTAACCGGGTAACATCACTTAAATTGGCTTCGTACATTGTCAATGACAAACTGGTGGCATAACCAGGATGACGAATCCCCATTTGTTCAGGTACAATTACCCGAATATTACCAGGGAAATATTCACTCGCCAATTCTTTCAAGCCAGGCATCGCTGCTCCACCACCTAAGAGCACTAATCCTCCTGGTAACTCAGGTGCATTAATGGCTTCCAAGCGATCCTTAGCTCGCCGAAAAATCTGTCGCATCCGCGCTTCAATAATTTCCGCAAGATACTTTTCCGTGTAGTTAACGGGTTGGCTCTTCCCCACTACATCGACCGCAAGTTCAACATCATCTTCAACAACTGACGCTAAGGCATAGCCGTGATCGAGTTTCAACCGTTCGGCATTCTTTTGGGAAGTATTTAAGACCGTTGAAATGTCTTTGGTAACATATTTTCCCCCTTCAGGATCAACATAGGCAAACTTTAGTTGATGATCATGAATGATGCTAGTGGTCGTCTGACCTGCACCAAGGTCAATTAAGAGGGTTCCAAAGTCCTGTTCCCCATCGGAAAGCAAATTAAAGCCAGTTGCAATTGGTCCAACCACTAAATCCTGAAGCTTCAAGCCGGCAGCAGCAACAGCTTTCTTTGTATTATGAACAATAGTCTTCGAACCAGAATATAGGGTTGCCCATAATTCAAGCCGTACACCAGCCATTCCGCGGGGATCCTTAATCCCGCGGAATTGATCAACCGCAAAATCTTTTGGAACAAGGTCAATCACTTCCCGTTCCGGCGGTAAAGCTTGTGAAAGAGTTGAATGGGCAACATCGATCACATCTTGGTTAATAATTTCGCGAGGTTGCCCTTGATCTGTAACCGTGATCATACCATGAACTTCGCTTTGCTTTAAGTAATTTGCCGGTAATCCAACCGTTACCGTTTGAATATCCGCACCTGACTTGGCCTTAGCCTTTTCAACAGCCGTCCGAATTGCCTGAGCAGTTTTATCGATATCAACGATCGCCCCATGACTAAGTCCGCCAGATGGTTGCGATCCGACCCCAACGACTTCAAGTTTGCCCTTGACGTTTTCGCACACAAGTACCTTAATCGAGGCGGTTCCAATATCTAAGCCAACATAGATTTGTGAGTTATTCATCTCAAGGAACCCTCCTATTTAAATGATTATAAATTTTATTATTTTTATTATTTTTATTGTTGGTATTTATGTTTAAATTCTACCACATTTTATATGATAAAAGGTGATTAAATCGGGATTTAACTACGATTTAATCACCTTTGGTAATTAATTTTATTCACCAAATAATTTGGAAGCGGATGATTAATCACTTAGCTTTTGAACTATAACCATAAGAATAAGCGCCAAATTCAAGATTAATAATCCGTTTTCCATTTGTATTAGCAACAATTGACGGATAATAACTCATTTTTTCGGCCAGCGTATCTGCTCGCACAAAAACCGTATTGCCATCGTTCATTACTAATTTTAGGCGTTGCGTATCAAGCGTTGTTGGTGAATAGGTGACCTCTGAGATCCCATTGCGGATTGCAGGTTTGAGTCTTCCAACTTCCTTAGCTGTTAATTTTAATATCCCATAGTGATTTTTAAAACCATCGTAAGCAATAAATTGTTCAAGATGCCCAGTGACTGGTCGCACCTTCCCATTACTTAGTAATAGTTTCGGTTGATTACCAACATTAATCAACCCAATCACATCATATTCTTTAACCCGAATATCAACCGATCGCATCCCCGTTAACACGATCTTAACACTCTTAATTTGAGCATTTCGGGTTTGAATTTTTTGTAGCCGCGCTGGGCTCATCGCAATACTCCCCCAAATAAAACGTCCTTTCTTTACTTGGGTGGCCTGCTCGATCTCTTGATCAGTCAAATGATGATTTCCCGAAACCACTACCTGATTAATCCGTGCAAGCGGCGAAATAATATATAGCATGAACAAAAGAATTAAACTAAACGGAAGGACAACACTGATGATTCGTTGTAAATTTCGTTTTAATCGAAATTGTTTCAAATTTGGCAATTGCTTTTTTAAAAGTGGTTTTCGCCGCTTTGCACTGTTGTTAAGCGCGAGGATACTTCGTTCTTCAAGCTTCGCCAAGCGTTCATTATACCTTTGATGCTGATCATTATTTGAATAGTGATCCGCCATCGTGTTCCTCCTTTCTGCTATTTAGATGGTTAATTTTACTTTTGATGATCAGCTTGGGCTTTTTTCAAAATGGCAATTAAGTCATCCGCTGCCGTTGGATGGCCAATTTTTTTGGAGTTAGTTGCCATTTTATCTCGTAAGGCTTGGTTGGTCATCAAGTCATCAACCGCGGTTAATAAGGTCTTGCCAGAAAGATCATTTTCTAAAATCATCCGGGCTGCGCCTTTATCAACCAAGGCTTGGGCATTTTTAACTTGATGGTTGGCAGTCACGTATGGACTCGGAATCATGACAGTCGGCACGCCAATTGCTGTAATTTCAGCAATCGTTGTCGCTCCCGCTCGGGAGACTAGCACCGCCACTTTTGGTAATTTCTGTGGCATCTCCTCAATATAAGGGACCACCTTCACGTTTTTGCCAACTTCAACCTTCGCCAAAGCCTTTTTCACATCTTCATACCGTTTTTGACCAGTAGCAAAGATCACTTGGTAAGGTCGCTGGTTAAAAGTGGGAATTGCTTCAATGACACTTTGGTTAATTTTGGGTGCCCCTTGACTCCCCCCAAAGATCATCAAAGTTGGTACATCATCTTTTAGACCAATTTCTGACCACTTAAAGGTTGTTTTTGTTTGGGAGGCGACTTGCTGGGCCC
Organism: Lactobacillus sp. 3B(2020); assembly: GCF_013487845.1. Classification (NCBI taxonomy): domain Bacteria; kingdom Bacillati; phylum Bacillota; class Bacilli; order Lactobacillales; family Lactobacillaceae; genus Lactobacillus; species Lactobacillus sp. 3B(2020). The sequence goes on from NZ_CP047410.1 coordinate 1,457,435, forward strand.
GTGGATTACCAACCACAGTAACCTTTTCAGCAGGGAATTGTGACTTTGCGGCCGCAAAAGCAATCGCTATTTCGTCCACATACCGGCTCAAGAATTTATTAGTAATTCCAACGACACTATTTTGTTCATGAATAACGGTTGGAACATGTAAGCGCGCCGCAGCATAAAGCACTGCTCCACTTACATAACCACCCGTCCCCAAAACGACGTCCGGTTTAAAATCCTTAACTAACTTTTTGGCTTGGTGAACCGATTTTAAGAAGAGGTAAAGCGTCTTGAAGTTTGCCAAAGAAAGTGAGCGTTTAAAGCCTTGAGTCCGTAAAGTTACTAACTTAAGCCCTGCTGCCGGTACAATCTGATTTTCTAATCCCCGTGTGGTCCCGACATAGAGGACTTCGGTACTTGGATCCAATTCTTTTAAGCGCTCGATTAAGGCTAGGGCCGGATAAATGTGTCCTCCTGTTCCCCCACCTGAAACCATTAGTCGCATTATGCTTCCTCCTTCTGGCCAGTTACTTGCTCAACCGCTTCAATAAACTTGTCGCCCCGAACCTCAAAGCTCGGGAATTGATCCCAACTTGCATTGGCTGGCGAAAGTAAAATCACATCACCAGGTTTACTCAATTGCCAGGCAACCGGTACCGCGGCCACTGCATCTTGGGCTTCAGTAACTGGAATCCCAGCCATTTCCCCCGCGGCCTTCATCTTATCCTTACATTCACCAAAGACAATCAAGTGCTTAACGTGGGCTTTAAAGTAAGGAACTAACCGTTCAAAGGTGTAACCGCGGTCAAGTCCCCCAGCCAAAAGGATCACTGGTTGCTTAAAACCTTGGAGGGCAACTTGGGTGGCTTCAATATCCGTTGACTTAGAATCATTGTAGAAGATCCGATCATTTGCTTCTAAAACAAATTGTAACCGGTGGCGAACGCCAGTAAAGGTCGTCAAAACTTGAATAATGGCTTCATTATTAATACCACTCAACTTTGCAACTGCTAACGCCGCCAAAGCATTTTCAATATTTTGCGGCCCGATCAGACGAACTTTATCAATGGGCATAATTGCTTCACCACGCCAGCAAAGTTGGCCGTTTTCAACATAAGCACCTTCCTTAGACTTCATCAGCCGGGAGAAAGGCACGACCGTTGCGTTGGTCCGCTTAGCCAAGCGCTGCCACTCTTCGCGATCCCAATTAATTACTAGGTAATCGTCAACCGTTTGGTTTCGCGTGATATTTAACTTTGCATTGATGTAGTTTTCACGGGTTTTATGGTAGTCGAGGTGATTTTCAAAAATATTGGTAATGACGGCAATATGCGGATGGATGGTTGGCGCACCAAGCAACTGAAAACTAGAAAGTTCAGTTACAATTGTGTCCTCAGCTGAAAGTTTTTCGGCAATCTTTGAAAAAGAGACACCAATATTTCCAGCATATTCAACCTTTCCGGAAAGACCATTTGCCAAGATTTTTTGAATCAAAGTGGTCGTAGTTGTCTTTCCGTTGCTTCCCGTTACACTAACGAGATGTCCGGGAAAGATTTCTGCTGCCAATTCAGCTTCTGTAATAATTGGGGTGCCAAGTTCAACAAATTTGGCTACCAAAGGAACATCATAAGGAATTCCTGGGTTTTTAACCACATAATCAAACCCTTCCTTAGCCAATGATAAAGGATTATCACCAGTAATTGTCTTAATCCCAAGCGCTTCTAAATCAGCAATCACCGTTGGATCAGCAGGTGTCTTTTGATCATTTGCAACCACCTTGGCTCCCAACTTTACCAGTAGTTTAGCAGCATTAATCCCGCTAATTCCAAAGCCGATAACTAAAACCTTTTTCCCTTGGTATTTAGTAATTTGTTTCATTTTTTCCACTCCATCAAAATTTCGTCATTCGTTTTTTATTTTATCACCAATTAAGGCGACTAATAATATTAATATTTAATTTTTTATCTACCGGAAACTAATTACGACAACTGTAACTACACTAACAACCAATTGGAATAGCCAAAAGACAATATCAATCTTCCATTCACTCCAACCATCCATTTCAAATGAATGGTGAATTGGCGTCATCTTAAAAATCCGCTTGCCAGTCGTTTTAAATGATGCCACTTGTAAAATCACACTTGCTGTTTCAATTACATACACAATCCCAATTAACAACAAGGACCATTCATGATGTAGTAATAAAGCAACTGCCGCTAAGGCACCACCGAGGGCTAACGAACCCATATCACCCATAAAGATCTTAGCTGGCTTATGGTTATAACGGAAGAAACCTAACAACCCACCAATCATTGCCAAACAAAAGAGGGCAACTTCACCTTGACCTTGAATTAAGGCAATCACTAAATAAGCCAAGAAAGAAACGATGGCTAACCCATCGACTAAACCGTCAAGTCCGTCGGTTAGGTTTACGGCATTGGAGAAGCCGACCATCCAAAAGATAATGAACAACCCGTAAATCCAACCAAGATTCATACTCCCAAATCCCATTTGGAAGCCCTCATGTTGGTAAATCACGGTGAAGATCATTGCTGCAATCACTTGGGCTAAAAACTTTTGCCAAGGCTTAAATCCCTCATTTTGGTGATGGAAAATCTTGATACTATCATCCCACATCCCAATTAAGCCAAAAATCACCAGGGTAAACAGTAAGGCCCACATGGTATTAGTTAAAAGGTTCATGGCAAAAGCCGCAATGAGCACTGCAATGACGGTACTTAAAATAAACAGTAAGCCCCCCATCGTTGGTGTTCCGGCCTTTTTTTGATGCCAAGTTGGCCCTTCTTCGCGAATTTGTTGACCTTCCTTTTTAGCCCGGAAATATTGAATCAATTGGGGCATTAGCAGGAAAGTGATCAAAAACGAAAACAAACCGGCAATGCCACACCACAACAATAGATTGGTAATCATTTTCTTCTCCTCATTTGAATTCTAATCATTTTACGGTACTTTGATCTTTATAAGTTACTTTTAAGGTTTGACCTGGATGGACAACCGTATTTTTCTTAATATTTTGGCCATCCACGAAGCCACCCCCAGAGCTCTTAAGCTTCAGATTTAAAATTTGGGCTAAATGACTAACGTCAGCTTGCGACCAACCAGTTAGATCTGGCATGTTTACCGTTCCCCCAGTTGTTAAGAAGACCCGGTTATTAACCGTAATTGAACTTCCGGCCGCAACCGATTGTTCCTTCACCCTGGTACCATTGCCAAGGACTACGGGTTGGAGGCCCTTGTTCGTAAGTCCCTTTTGAGCCGCCTCGGTTGTCATCCCCACTAAGTTTGGTAACTTCACCAAACCTTGATTTTTCGTACTTTCGAGTCGTTGTTTATCTAACAGTTCTCTAAGCAATGGCGTGGTAATTGTCGCCAATGTTTTTTCGGCTGAACCGTTAACCTTACTTGGCTTCCGCATCGTTAAGTAAATAATATACTTGGGATTATTGGCCGGCGCAAAACCAGCAAAGGAATACAAGTAAGCATTTGAACCAGTTTCATAACCGTTGGCACTCCCGATTTGAGCAGTCCCGGTCTTACCAGCAATCCGGTAACCATCAACTTTATAGGCACCACCGGTCCCATTTTTATCGTAAATAACTCCTTGCATATACTTTAAAACTTGCTTGGCGGTCTTGGCTGAAATTGGGTGGCCCACAACTTGAGTTTTGGCTTTTTCAACGGTTTTCCCGGTTTTAGGATCAGTTACTTTTTCAATCCAATATGGTTTAACCATCTTGCCATGGTTGGCAATGGCCGTGAACGCCTGCAACATCTCCATCACATTAACGGTAATCCCCTGACCAAAGGCGGTGTTAGTTTGTTCCAAGGTGCCCCGGAAATTCGTATAACCGGCTTGCTCACCACCCATTCCGTAAACATTTACCGGCTTAAACATGCCAAACCGCTTGAGGTACTTCATCCAAGTTGACGAACCCATATTTTGTTCAATATGAGCAAATCCAACGTTACTAGACCGGTAAAAGGCTTCTTTGTATGAGATCGTACCCCATCCAGAGGTTACCCAGTCGGTAACTTTCCCACCACCAATTGTCCATGTTCCGGAATTATAAGTGGCGTTCGGATTAAAATGACCAGAATCAATCGCCGCTGCCAAGGATAAAACTTTCATCGTCGAACCAGGTTCGTACGTGTCTTGCACCAAGGCGTTTGTCCAAACTGGATTTTCTGACTTATAGTTTGGCCGCTGAGTGGCCGCAATAATCTTTCCGGTCTTAGCTTCCATGATAACTGCGGTCATCATCGTGGGGTGCGAATAGTCATAAACTTTGCCCATCAAGGTTTCTAATTGATGTTGCAGCTTATTATCCAAAGTGGTGGTGATATTGTCACCGTCCTTTACTGGCTTAGCCGAATTACCAGAGTCAGCCAATTGAGTCCCATAAACATCATTGATTGACTTTTTAAGGCCATTTTTACCAGTCAGCAATTTATTTAAGGTACTTTCCAGCCCCATCTGACCAACAAGGTGGGGAGTTGAATTCTTCGAAGTTTTGACCGTTGCCAAACCTATCAATTGACTAGCAAATTGCCCCTCCGGATATTCCCGGGCTGGCGTCTTAGTGAAGGTAATTCCTGGTAATTTTTCTGCCTTAATTTTTTCCATTGTTGCAACCGAAAGATTACTCCCCGCCGGACCAAATTGAACTTGAAAGGCGTTCTTGGTTGATAACAACTTTTTAATTTGCTGGGGTTTCATATTAATGTATTTTGCTAACTTATTTGCGGTTTTCGTTTTATTAACAACATAAAGTGGTTTGCCATCAGTATCGCGCATTGAATGGTTTAAAACGGCAATTAAAGTATACTTACTCGTATCTTGAGCAATGGCATTTCCGTTAGCATCATAAATCGTCCCTCGTTTAGCAGTGATGATTTGTGTATTCGTATACATTCTTTGAGCCGCAAGCTTTAAATTATGATTTTTTACATCTTTAAAAATTGCAATATAGCCAAAACGAACGATAAACAGGGAGAATAAAAGAAGCGCAATCATAAACAGGCCAAAGCCAAAGGCCTTATGGTTGTGCTGTTTTTCCTGTTTTATCGTTCGTTTCGGAGACTCTTGACCATTCATTTATTAACGTTCCTTACACTTGAATTAGCATCAGTCAACCCGTATTTATGGGCAATTCGTTGTAAATTGGACTGACTGGTTACCTCGGCGATTTCCTGTTGGATGCTCGTATTTGAACCATTAATTTTTGTGATCTTCGTTTGAACTTGTTGTAATTGTTGTTGGTGGTTAGTCAGGGTAATCTTCAATGAGATAACGCTAACAACCATCCAAGCAACAATCGCTGTACAAACAATCCCTAATAAAACTTCGAATTTTGAAGCCGGTACTTTTCTCTGAACCGGGTAAAGATTCGGTTGTTGCTCCTGTTGGGGAGCAGGTTCAACTTGTCTTAATTCACGTGCCGTATTTGCATCCATTCAAACCACTTTCCTATTCTATTTTTTAACTCGCTCAATTACCCTTAATTTTGCGCTGTGGGCTCGATGATTATTTGCTAACTCAGCTTCACTTGGCAAAATAGGCTTTTTATTCACTAATCGGTATGCTGGCTGACTCGCTTCTGGAATTACCGGCAACCCAGGCGGTAATTCTGGCAACGACGTCCGTTCCCGAAACATCGTCTTAACTAATCGATCTTCTAATGATTGAAAAGTAATCACAGCGATTCGCCCGTGAACCGCCAATAAGTCTAGCGCTTGTTCTAAAGAGCTTTCAAGCGCCCCTAATTCATCATTAACTGCAATTCTGATTGCTTGAAAACTTTTTTTAGCAGGGTGACCACCATGGCGGCGGGCCCGGGCAGGAATCCCTTCTTTAACAATCTCAGCTAATTCCGTTGTTGTTTCAATTGGCGCAACCTGGCGATGCCGTTCAATTGCTCTGGCAATTGACTTAGCGAATTTTTCTTCTCCATAACGGCTTAAAATCCGTACTAACTCATTAAAATCCCATTCATTAACAACTTCTTTAGCCGACAAAGCTTGCGCTTGATTCATCCGCATATCAAGCGGTGCTTCATGTTGGTAAGAAAATCCCCGTTTAGCATCATCAAATTGAGGTGATGAAACACCTAAATCGTAAACAATCCCATCAATTTGACGAACGCCTTGCTTGGCTAACTCGGCCTTTAGTTGCCGAAAATTAGCCTTAATTAACGTAACTTGACCAGCTGTAATCTGGCTAGCTAAGTGTTGTTGATTATAATCGATTGCCACTTGATCTTGATCAAATGAATAAAGATGGCCGGAACCAGTTAATTGACTAGCAATTAACCCACTATGGCCACCGCCACCTAAGGTTGCATCAGCATAAATACCAGCTGGCTTAATCGCCAATGCATTTACTGCCTCATGCAACAGGACAGTGGTGTGTTCAAATTCCATTCCGGTTCCTCCAGTTCTTAAAAATCAAAATCTAAGTTTTCTGCAACATCCGCAAAATTATCTTCCGCTTCTTGACTATACTTCTCCCAAGCATTTGGTTCCCAAATCTCAAAGTGCGCTGCCACCCCAACAATGATTGATTGTTGACTTAAGCTAGCGTATTTCATTAAAGTCGGTGATAAATTTACCCGACCTTGTTTATCAAATTCACATTCCAATGCCGCTGAGTATAGAAAACGGACAAATTGGCGGACGTTTTTCTTCGTCATCGGTAAGGTAGCTAGTTTCGTTTGCAACTTCTGCCATTCACTTAGCGGGTAGCCAGCCAAACACTGATCCATCCCCCGCGTAATGACAAATTTTTCTCCCAATTGATTACGAAACTTCGCCGGAATAATCAAGCGGCCCTTTGCATCAATCGTGTGATTAAATTCACCCATGAACAAAAGTGCCACCCCCTTTCCCGATTACATGTCAAGTCTACCACAATCCCCCACTTCTCACCACGTAATTTCTTAAATTCACTAGATCTAAATAAAAAAAGAAAGGAGGGACTGAGAAGAAACACGAGTTTCTTCTCAGCCTCCTCCTTTCATCTCCGAATGTTACTCACAACTAAGACCAAAGCAGTAACCCAATGGGCTCACAAACGCCAAGCGAGTTGGCTAGTTCACTCTAAAGCCGATGCTAATAAGTCAATCTTTGTTTTTCTCCTTACCAAGCTAGCGCCCAGCCCCTTTTGAAATCTTCAAGATTACCGAATCAGCTTTGTTATTTTGATAATTTCCAAATACTTTTATTGATAACTTTTAATTCACCTAGATTTATCTTTAATTACTTAAGGAATTGCTAAATTCATTGCAAATACGGAGCAGACACTTACTAGCAAGGCCAATAAAAAGGAAATGCGCCAAAAAGCTGGCCAGTAGCGCTGATAAATAAACTCTTTCCGCGCCCCTAACTGAATAAAGACCAGTCCAATGCCGATAATCATCCAAACAATAACCGGGTAAGCAAACCAGTAAAAGCCAAGGTTAGTTTCCGCGATAGCCATTAACAATAATGTCCAAACCCACTTGAAGTGATAGTTTTTCAGGTGAAATAAATGGCCAATTAACCATTCGATTCCCCAATATACAGCAACGATCAAAATTTCAATTAAGATTTTTTTGATTTCCATATTAAACACAACTTTAATTTAAATTTGATTTAGGGTTAATTCTACCACGTTTTATGAGAATGTTTGAAATTTAGTGCTAGATTGATTAAACTAGGTGGAAGATTACACAATAGAAAAGGAAGATTCACATGAAAAAGAAGAAAAAGACCCGCTTTCAAAAAATTACAATGATTGCGGTTTGGCTAATGTTAATTGCCATGCTTGGTTCCCTTCTCTTCTCTGCAGTTGGTGCATTGGGTTGGATTTAAATAATCAAAGCTAAGTTCAGGATGCGTTTCACCACCCTGGACTTTTTTTATTATCCCAAGGCGTAACCCCACACCCTACCAACATTTGCAAACTAAGGCTGAAGACTTTTACCATCTTCTTTTTTCTGAATAACATCCGCGGATCGCGTTCTCAATACCAAAAGCGGACTACCAATTAAGGTTAATTTAAGGAGATCTTCCTAAACCTTAATTAGCAGTCCGCTTATTAAACCATTATTCTTTACGGTCCGGGTAAACTTCCCGTGGCTTAGCGCCATTTGCCGGACCAATATAACCTTGTTGCTCCAAATCATCAATGATCCGGGCAGCCCGATTATAGCCAATCCGAAAACGACGCTGAACCATCGAAGTTGATGCCCGTTGTTGATCAATTACAAACGCCAAAGCTTCATTAAATAAGGGATCTTGATCTGCTTGATCCTCAGCTTGTTGCATCTCTTCATCGGTCACGACCATCTCATCATCATACTCTGCTGGTTGCTCTGCTTTGATGTAATTAACGACCGCTTCAACGTCTTGATCAGAAATAAAAGCCCCTTGCACCCGAATTGGTTTATTTTTATCAATCGGTTGGAAAAGCATATCCCCACGACCAAGGAGTTTTTCTGCCCCATTAGCATCTAAAATCGTCCGGGAATCAATCCCACTAGAAACTGCAAAAGCAATCCGTGAAGGGACGTTGGCCTTAATTAACCCGGTAATAACGTCAACGGATGGCCGCTGTGTGGCAATTACCATATGGATTCCAGCGGCCCGGCCCATTTGCGCAATTCGCACAATCGAATCTTCCACGTCTTTAGAAACCGTCATCATTAAGTCTGCCAACTCATCAATAATCACTAAGACTAATGGCATTGGTGCCTGCTCATCTTCAGGATGCTCTTGAACTAGCTTATTGAAGCCTTGAATGTTGCGAATCCCAAATTTGGCAAATAACTCATACCGTCGTTCCATTTCCGCAACGACCTTGGCCAAGGCCCGGGTTGCTTTCTTGGGTTCGGAAACCACCGGACTTAATAATTGAGGGATTTGATTATAAACGCTCAATTCAACTTTCTTCGGGTCAACCATTAATAATTTCACTTGACTAGGCTTGGTTCGCAATAAGAGACTCGTTAGAATCACGTTAATTGCGACTGACTTCCCACTCCCAGTTGCCCCGGCAATCAGTAAGTGCGGCATCTTAGCAAGATCTGCCGTGACCACTTGACCGTTAACCGACCGTCCCAAAGGAACTTCCAGGGGATGATCAGTTTGGGGCATTGCTTCGATTAAATCCTTAAAGCCTACCGTTGCCGGGGCCCGGTTAGGAACTTCAATTCCAACGAGGGATTTTCCGGGAATTGGGGCTTGAATCCGGATTCCTTTGGCTGCCAACGCTAAGGCCAAGTCATCAGCTAAGCGCGTAATTTTGGCAACTTTAACACCAGTTGCCGGTTTTAACTCATACTCCGTAACTGACGGACCTAAATTAACGTTTTCGACCGTTGCTTCAACTCCAAAGGAAGCTAAGGTGGTTGCTAGTTTCTTCGTATTTTGTTTGATCGCCTTGAGGTCACTCGACTGATCGGTTGCGGCGACACTAGACAGTAAACTAGTTGGTGGTAATTGATAATCACCATCATCAGGGGTTGCCGTAGCAAAGGTTTCTGCCTTTGGGGTTGCTTGCTCTGGTTCTGGTTGACTAGCAACATTAATTTTTGGTGCCGGCTGACTTGGGGTTACCGGTTTTGTCACCGGTTCAGCAAGATGACTCGGCTCATCTGAGACCGCAGCTTTCGGCTCTGGCAACGGCTTGGCTTTAACTGCTTGCTTTGGCTTTAATTTTTTTAACCACCCGCGGTGTGAATGGGGTTGCTTAGTTTCTGGTTGAATTTTGGCCTCTTTAACCAACTTCCCGGTCCCCCGGAAAATCCCTTGAAGCAGGGGGAAAATCTTTTGCCAAGGCAACCGGAAGAAAATAATTACCCCCACTATCATTAATAGCCATCCGAGAACTAAAGATCCCGTCTGGTTAAGGAGGACATAACTAGCCGAATAAAGGAAGGCACCAAGCATCCCCCCACCAATCAGAATTGTCGAGTCGCCATTGAAAACCTCCCGGTTAAGGTTATTCCAGGTTACTAAGGTAAATTGATGATGGGTCGCTAATTGATCAAACATTTGCGCATGTAAAACCAAGAGGAGGCCACAGTAGAAAATCAAGAGCCCCCAATAGAAGCGGGCCTTTAACTTGGGCATCGCCGCAAAGATGGTAATCCAAAGAGCCAAAGCAAGGCCAATTATCATGAGGAAAATTGCACTCTCGCCCCCAATGATTTTAAAAAGGCCTAAAACTAACTCACCAATTAGCCCAAGGTTAAACAACCCGACCAATAAAAGCAAGGTTACTAATAAGCCCCCTAAGTGCCGTTCGATCCGGTCGTCGGTTGACTTTTTCCGGCTTGTTTTCCGTGGCGTTGCGCGTTTTTTTCGTGCCATTTTTTCGCCCTCTCTTATTTAATCTACTTTAATTTATCGTAGGGATATTGGTGAACCCGAGCCAAATTGGGAAAACCTTGTTGGCGTAATGCTTCATAAATAACAATGGCGGCACTATTTGAAAGGTTTAAGGCCCGAATATTTTGATCATCTTGGGGAATTCGAATTGCTAATTCTGGATATTGCCGCATAAATGGCTCTGGCAAACCAGTAGTTTCCTTCCCGAAGAGAAAGTAATGATCCCCTTCAGTTTGGTAGTTCACTTCGGTATAATCGCGAGTCGCAAACTTTGAGACTAAATATAATTTTTTCAGATCGGGAATCGTGTCCATGAAAGATGGTAAATCATCATGGTAAACCACCTTAACTTTATCCCAGTAATCTAACCCAGCCCGCTTCAGATGCTTGTCATCAGTTGAAAAGCCGAGCGGTTTAATCAAATGCAAGACCGTATCTGTTCCCGCACAAGTCCGGGCAATATTCCCAGTATTGGCGGGAAAGAGAGGTTCAAATAAAACGATATGGTTAGTCATAAAATTCTCCTTAATAAACAAAAAAAGCAGGGTCTCGGTGTGGGCACGGCGAAACGCTGCTTTAGTGAAGTGCTCTTTGGTAAGTACCAACGAAATTGTTCGATGTCACTTACCAAATGATTTCTGCCAATTATTTTAACACAACGCCTTAAGAATTCAATAATTTTTGCTTCATTTTTTTGAATTTTCAATTGGTTGGCCAGCATGAGTTTATTTTCTAAGCTTGCAAGAGCTCAACTTCAACGGTAACTTCAGCTAAGTTAGCTAGCTCAGCTTCCCCGAGTTGCCGGGCTTGTTTTCCCCAATGAAGGGGCGACATTGCCACTAAATCTTTGCGCAATTCCGGAGCTAGTTTAAACCGGTAGTTAATCGGGATGACCGTCCCGTTTGGATACCGCTGCAAGAATCGGTCCTTAACCAGATGATTATCATAGTTTCGGTGTTGGTCATCAGCTGGATAAAGTAAATTGCGGAGCTCACGCAAATAATTACCTGTTGGAATGATCTTTAACACCTTTCCTCCTGGCTTTAAGACCCGGTCAAATTCATCATAATCAGCGGGGGAAAAGAGCTCAATTACCGCATCTAAGCTTGCGGTTTGGAATGGTAACTTCCGTAAATCGGCAACACAAAAAAACAGCTTTGCCGGGTCAAGTTGGGTCGCTAAGTTCACCCCAGCTTTTGAAATATCAAAACCTGCCAAGGCATCATCTGCCTGGTGACGTAGCTCATCCAACTGGGCTAAGGGAGTTCCTTCACCAGTTCCAACATCAATGAGGCGAATTGGCTGACTTGGCAAATAAGTGTTAATTACTGCCACCATTGGTTTAAATAATCCGGCAGTTAGAACCCGGCGTCGCGCCGCTAACATCGCTTGATCATAGCCGTTTTGGGCGCTTGCTCCTTGAAGAAAATGGATAAACCCCGCCCGGTTAAAGTCCCACTGATGGCCATTTGTGCAGCGAATACTTTGATTTTCCACCGCAGCAAAAGCGGCTTGGCAAATTGGACAAGCTAACATTTCACCATGCTTTACGACCCATTGAGCAGCTAATTCACGTTTTTTCAAAACCTTTCTCCTCACTTTATGACTAATGGTTTAATTTTAGTTAATTTCCGATTGTTAATCAACCATCCCAAGTGGTCAGAACCCTTATCTGCCCCTAGCAAAACAATTTCATTATTGCTATTATTAAGGGGTAATTTAAGAAGGAGGTCTTTCTTTTGACTGAAAAGTTTATGATTGGGACTTACACCAGTAAAACCAGTAAAGGAATTTACGGAGTAACCCTTGACACTGACGCTGAAAAGTTATCAACCCCTTGGGTCGTTGCGGAAACCCAAAAGCCATCCTATCTTCAAGTCATCGACGATAAGGTAGCAGCCGTTAAGCAAGCTGGCAAAGACGGTGGAATTGCCACGTATCAAATTGAAAATGATCACGCTACGATGCTCGATCAATCATTAGCAGCTGGCTCACCACCAGCCTACGTTAGCTACGATGCTGAAAAGCACCTTTTGTTCTCGGCTAACTACCACACTGGCGATATCAATGTATACAAGGTTGATAATGACTGGAAACTAACCCTCACTGATTCAGTTCATCATGAAGGCGCTACTGGTCCAGAACCTGAACAAGATAGTCCGCACCCCCACTTTGCTGACTTGACTCCTGACCACCGCCTGGTAGTTTGTGACCTGGGGATGGACCTTGTTGTCGTTTACGACCTTTCTGACGACGGCAAACTAACCGCTAAGTCTCGTTACCAATCAGAAGCCGGGTTTGGTTCCCGTCATATTACTTTCTCCCCTGATGGGAAGTTTGCCTACCTGCTTGGCGAACTTTCTAGCAAACTCGAAGTTTTAAAGTACAACGCTGAAAATGGCGCCTTTGCCCATGTTCAAACAATCAAGACGATTCCAGCTGATTGGACTAGCCACAATGGGGCCGCTGCTATTCACATGACTAAGGATGGTAAGTTCATCTACACTTCCAACCGGGGGGAAAATACGATTGCCGTCTTTGCCATTCAAGCTGACGGAACCGTTGAACACGTTCAATCGATCAGCACTGAAGGTGACTTCCCCCGGGACTTTGAATTAAGTACCACGGAAGAATACTTGGTTGCTGCCAACCAAAACACTGATAACTTATCTCTTTATAAGCGGAATGATCAAACTGGAAAGTTGACCCTCCTGCAAAAGGACGTCCCAAGTCCTGAACCAGTTTGTGTTAAGAAGTGGTAAGTCACCACACCATCGACTATCGCTTTTAAGTAATATTCAGTAATAGAAGAGAGACTGAAAAGAATTAACATTCTTCTCAGCCTCTCTCTTTATTTTAACTTCAAGTCCTTGATCAAGTCTTCCATATCCCAAGGCAAGGCTGCCTTTAAGGTAATTGTTTGATTTAAAAAGGGACTAAAAAAACTAATCTGTTGGCAATGAAGGGCTTGACGAGTAATTCGGGTACAATTACCGCCGTACATTTCATCCCCAAATAAGGGATTTCCTCGCCAACTAAAGTGGCATCGAATTTGATGCGTCCGGCCAGTGTGCAAACGAATCTTAATTAAACTTGCTGTGGGCGTCATCGCTTGGCGCCAGTATTCAGTAACTGAAACTTTTCCTGCGGGACCAACCATCCGTTGAACAAACGATTCTGGATCCCGTTGAATTGGGGCATCCAAGTAACCATGACTGGAAACTTTTCCCCCCACCACTGCTACATACTCTTTTTTAATTTGGTGAGCTTTTAATTGCCGGTCCAAAACAGCGTGTGCAAACCGATGTTTAGGGAAAATTACCAGACCGCTCGTATCCCGATCAAGCCGGGTTGCTACGTGGGTAACTTGGTTCGGATATCCTTGTCGTTGATAATACGCTTTTACCCGGTTAACCAAACTATCTTGCACCGGAACATTATGGGCGGGGACAGTTGCGACGCCTGCTGCCTTATCGATGACCAAAAAGTCGCGATCTTCATAAGCAATTTTAAAAGGTAAATCACAAGGCGTAACCCGATCATTGGCTTGTTCATCTGGAACTTCAATTCCCACTTCATCCCCAGGGTTAACATTAGCGATTGCCCAGGCCGTTTCGCCATTCAATAAAAGCCGGCCACCGTGAAAGATAGCCACCTTGATGAGGGAAGAAGTCACTCCCAATGATTTCAAGACGCGTCTTAACTTACGCGGCACCACTCCATTATAGGTCCAGGTGAATGTCATGCTTCACCCCCGATGAAGGAAGCCTTAACCCGCCGCCAAAAATCGGTATGCCGATACTTTGCAAATCGAATTTGTTGTTTAGCTACCGAATAAGTTAATTCAGTGAGATGCCGAACTTGTCCAAGCTCAAGTTGCGTGCGATCGCAGCTTAAAACTGCCGTTGAATCATCATCTAACCGCAGGGTCAAAACTGCGTCGGCCCCAAAAATGATTGGTGAACCCAAAGTCCGAAAAACCCGGTTATTTAAGGAGGCCATTTCACTTAACTGGAAACCAATAATCTTGGGATCCATGATCGCCCCACCAACTGACTTGTTATAAGCCGTTGAACCAGTGGGCGTTGAAATACAAAGGCCATCCCCCCGGAAGCGTTCAAATAATTCGGCATTAACGTAGACATCACAAACCATTGTCTTTAGGGTATCTTTAATTGTCGACTCATTTAAAGCGATGAATTTTTGGTGCGTCCCATCGGAATACTTCGCATCAATATCAAGTAAAGGATATGAAACTGATTGACCAGTATCCGCTTTTAAGCTTTCAATTAAATCAAAGACTTCAAACGTCCGCCAATCAGTATAAAACCCTAAGTGGCCGGTATGCATCCCGACAAAGCGAATCCGATCAAGTTGATCTTCATAATGGTTGAATGCTGAAAGTAAGGTTCCATCCCCGCCAATTGAGATTACCAGCTCTGGCTGTTCCTCATCATAAGGAATTTTTTCTTTAGCCAGGCCCTGAATAATCATTCGCTTTAAGCGTTTGGATTCTTGGGTTCCCGAATTATAAATCGCGACTTTCATCATTTTCCTCCCGATTTGGTTCTGTTAACTTTGGATCTGGTTGCCGATTATATGAAAAAATCGTCTGGGCCTCTTGAATTTCTTCCCTAATTTCTGACATTTCTTGGTCAAGTTTGAAGGCTGCCGTAGCTGCCCGTTGCAACCGGTCTTTAACATCTTTAGGGAAGGTCCCGCCGTATTTGTAATTTAGTGAATGCTCAATTGTTGCCCAGAAATTCATCGCTAAGGTCCGGACCTGGATTTCAGCTAAAATGCGTTTTTCACCGGTCGTTAATTGGACGGGATATTCAATCACAATATGATAAGAACGATAGCCACTTGGCTTGACATTCGTTACATAATCACGTTCTTCTAAGATCGTCATATCTCCTCGTTCGCGGAGGAGATCAACCACAACATAGATATCTTCAACAAATTGACACATGATCCGCAAACCGGCAATATCTTGCATATCCTGTTCCAAACGATCTTCTTGGACGTGACGGCGAACCATCTTTTCCTTAATGCTATCAACTGGTTTTACCCGGCCAGTCACAAATTCAATCGGCGAATGTTGCGCTTGATCCTCAAATTGTTTCCGCATGCCCCGCAACTTAACCTTTAATTCATTGACGGCTTGTTGATAAGGTAATAAAAAATGTTGCCAGTTTTCAACCATGAGCGTTCCTACTTTCTCTTTAATTCTAAGATCCATTTTAACATACCCCTGCCACTTAAGCGGTTTTAACGCCTAACCACTAACGGATAATTTGGGTGTTGGCAACTTACCTGTCATCTAAAAACACTTTACTTTACAATTTTAATTGATTTTGCCAAAATAATTGCAGAAACTATCTAACGATTGGAGGAGCCATCCGTGATTGAAATCCATCTCTTCGTCAATCCGTTAGGGATGAAGTGTTACCGTTGTGAACAAGATGTAATGCGGATTGAGCATGATCTTGAACAAACTAAATTTAACTATCAATTCATCCCGCTGATTAACTTGTATACGATTCAAGATACCCTTCACCGGTATGGATTGTCAGCTAACCACCAGCAAAAAATTTCTGAGCTTCTTTATCAAATCAGCTTGGACTTTAAGGCCGCTCTCTTTCAAGGCGGTAAACGCGGACGAAAATATCTTTTACAACTTCAAACAGAGTTAATTAACCATCAACAAAGTTATTCCTTTGAACTAGCTACCAAGATTGCTGATAACGTTGGGTTAGACTTAGAAATGTTTTTAACTGATCGTAAGTCTTCCCTTGCTCGTAAAGCTTTTTTGGCGGATCAAAAAATGGCAAATGAACTCAAAGTAATCCGGACAGCAACCGCGGTTGTCTTTGACACCAATGAACCTGAGTACGGGGTAATGATTAATGATTTTGACTACGACAGTTTACTTGAATGTATGCAAAATGGTCAATTACAAGCTAGTCAAGATCCCCAAGTTTTTGCTGATAAGCTAGGTAAACAACACCATTCATTTAGGATTATCTAATGCAAATCTGGGTGAGCTACTTGGCCATCAGTGGTAGCGTTTTAGGATCAAGGTGGCTGAGGCCGGGAAGGAACTAATGTTTCTTTCCGGCCTCTTTTTCATCTCCGAATGTTACTCAGTAACTACGGTCGCACCAACCTTCATTTTTTGAAAACGGGCAAGGAAACACGTTCTTTTAAGGACGTGATGAATTGCCCTAATTTTCTGTCCTTTAGGTCACATGGGTAGATAAATATGTGGTATAATTACTGATATGAAAGATATAAATAAACTTACGTATGGGAGAACTTCCGTATATAACTTAAATTACCACATTGTTTGGGGAACTAAATACCGTAACAAAGTCTTGCAGGGACATGTTGAGCAAGTGTTTAAGGAGTTAGTTAATCAGATTGCTAAAGAGTATGGCTTTACAATTGTTCATCTTGAAATTGGCAAAGATGATCATGTTCACTTAATGGTTAGCGCCCCACCTAAGCTATCTGTCACCAATATTGTTCGTTGGTTAAAAGGGATCACTGCATATCAATTATTTCGCAAATGTCCAGAATTGCAGACCAGCTATTGGAAACAAAAGGGGCGCCACCTTTGGTCACCTAGTTATTACGTAGAAAGCATTGGTGCCGTAAACGAGCAAGCTGTAGCTAAATATATTGACGACCAACGTAAAAAGGAGAGCTAAATGCTTAAACTGCCTAAAACAACTGAATATGTCCGTACTCGCCGGTACCACCTAGTTGTTACGGCAGAGTTAACTGAAAAACACATGTGTAACTTGGCTGTAGAAAACGAACTACACAACTATGCGCTTAAATTCCTAGAAAGAACCTACGGTTATAAGCATCTCGGTCGTACTTTTCCAACTACTCGTACTGGTAAGAACTATATTATTAAAGATGAAATATTACCGCGATTTTTAAAAGAATACTATAATTTAAAACGTTGGAATGCTAAGAAAATCGGATTACACTCACAAGCAGCTTATCAATTCTTAGTAACGATGTTGACTAATTTCGGCGAGTACCGGAAGGTGCTCAAGAAAGCATCCATGATGATCGAACAAGAAAAAGAAGATTACCGTAACAATAAGCACGGTAACAATCCTAAACACCGCTCTTGGTACCGTAAGGGATCACTAACATTCCTACGGAATGAAGCTAGTCATAAGACGGTTTCCTTACCCGATAATGGTCAAATCGAGGTGCTGTCACCACACTGGATTAAGCTTCAAGATTATGGAGTGGTTCAAGTATTAGAAGATATCCGGAACCTAAAGAACCAGAAGGTTGTCACATCTAAGATTAAGCGTAAAGGCAATGATACTTTTGAGCTTCAGCTAGTTCTAAAGTCCACAGTTGAACGGGTTAAACCAGCAAGAAAAGCTGGCGCTGATTGGAACATGAAAGACGAAAAAATCTTCCATACTTCCAATGACGAGCGAATTTACCTGCCCTTACGAACGTCGGCATTAGCTGATAAGTATGAATCAATCATCAACGGGCTCAAGAGTCGTCGAGATATTTTAAGCGCTCACCTAAACAAGCGGTGCCGCCGCTTAGCTGATCTCAACCAACAAATTAGATACTATAATGTGCGAAGGACGAATCTGCTAACGGAAGCCTACCGTAAAATTGCTAAACAACTCTTTGATGATTACGACTTACTAGCCATCGAGCAACTCGACGCTAAAGAAATGCGTCGTGAGTCTAAGGCGTTAAGTAAAGCCGGTAATCACGGTAAGAACCGCCATTTAGCAAAAGTTAAGCCTTACGAATTAGCCCAATTATTGACGCAAGTCGCCAACCGTGAGGGTAAAACTCTGCTTAGGGTTGATTCCTACAAGACAAGTCAAGTTGAATACGGCACTGATTATGTCCAGAAACATGAGGTTGTGGAACGCCACTGGCGTTCTGAACTGACAGGTAAAGAAATCATTCGGGATCTCAACGCAAGTTGGAATATTCTTAGTTGGGCACTCGATCCAAAGAAACATTACAAGTATCGCGAACGGCAACAAGAAATTGAAGACGCAAAAAAGAAAGGAGTCGCTAAAACACGACTCCCTAAAGCAATTAAGCCAGAATATCTAGTTGAAATTAATTAATATCATCACGGGCGGGACAGAACCTTGCCGTCCTTAAAGGCTACAAGAGGAGACTTTGGCGTATCACCCTGAGCGTGCAAAACGGGTGCGAAAAGCCTTCGGAAACGGTTTTAACTGTTCGAGAATCAAGTGTAACTTGATTCTCCATTGCCTAAACGATTTCCAGATCAAGAGGCACACTGTTGCCTTTTGATCCAGAAGCTCGGTCATTTATGGCCGAGTAGTTCACGTCCTAATCAGACCGTTGAGGAGCTTTTTTGCAAGCCCCTAGGTTGCTTACTTTATTCGCCGCAAAGCTCTTAATTTGGCTTCATAATTTGGAAACCACACCGGTGGATGCCAATAGATAATCTTGTGTTGATCTTGTTTTAAAATTCTTGCCGTTAATAGTTGTTTTGTCCAAGCCCAAATTAACTGTTGATGAACCTGTTGCCTTTGTTGCTTACTTAAACATGGTAATGGCAACCAAGCTGAAAATTGATCAACCCCAAGTAACCATTCTCTGAGTAGCCAAGTTTTTCCTAGCCCAAAGCGCTCGATCCATAATAATTGCCGTAAATGCCAAAAAAATAGTGGCTCAGCTAAAAAGGGCCAGTTAGTTTCCCGACAATGGGCCACTAAGGGGCTTGTACTTAGTTCATGTCCAGCTTGATAGACCTGGGTTACGATTTGGCGCACGGTTTGATTCTTACCATTGCTAAACTGACTGCGATAAACATCTTGACTAACTTGCTGTGGGTTTACTTTTGCCTTAGCTGAAATCCAACCAACCATTTTAATTAACTCTGCCTTTTGATAGTCCCAAAAATAAATCGTTGGTTTTTGGTGATCAAGGTAGGTAAATTGGGCTTGCCGATTTGCGCGGAGCCAATGCCGATATGGACTTCCCAGAATCCAAATTGGTTTAATTCCAATTTGAGCATACCCTTGATTTCGTTCTACCAACCGTTTTAAATCAAGATTACTACACTGAAACTCAATGATTACTTGTTGCGTTGGTCGTTTTAACAATATATCTGCGCGCTGTTTAATCTGGGGATAGTAATGTTCTAACTCCCCTTGCCATCCGCGCTTCTTCGCCCATTCCAGCATTTGAATTTTACCGACTTGATGCTCATTTGTTTCACCTTGTCCATGCTGACGATCGTTTTGATGAGCAAAATAGGCCTTTTTAGCTTTACCTCGGCAAATGCGCACTAATTGACCACAATCGGGACACCAATACTGCTGACCGCGAATTGCGTTTGGCGCTAATGTTAAAATTCCTTTTTGACTAATTGCAATTTTCATTTCATCCCTCCTACTATTTAAATACGTAAAAAAGATGATTTTGCATTTTTTTATTTACCAAAAAGTCTAAACAAATTAAAAGGGGGCCGGAAAGAAACTTTTGCTTCTTCCCGGCTCCCTCTTTCATCGCCCAATGTTGCTCAGCAACTACGACCAAGCCAGTCACCAAGTAGACGAGCAAACACCAAGTAAGTTGGCTAGCTCATTTCAAGCCGTTGAAGACTTTTTTCTCCGACCGCATTCTTTTAACTAAAATAATGCCGAATCAATTCGATTGCCGTTTGATCCATGATTTGTTTACCATGCTCGGCTAAAAAACTCTTTGAAACACTAGCTGGTTGCGCAAACTCATTGACAACTGCCATCCGGTCACGGATTTCACCAGAAGTCAACGTCCCTTCATTGATGAAGGTAAGTACTAAGTAGTAATCACCTTCAAATTGATAAAGATCGGTTACTAAATTTAGCGTGTCAAGTTGTTGGGCTAATTCAACTAAGTCCTCAAAATTAACTAATTTAACAACTTGTTCGAACTTATCAACGGTTGGATCTGCTAAGGCCGTTTCAACATCATCTGGTTGATCATTTAAACTTTGGTCATCATCATAACCCTGTAATTGATCTTTAATTGACGGTGGTAAGCCAACATCATTTGATTGGTTCACCACCTTTTTGATTAGTAGTTCTAATCCATTATTTTGCATTGGTCTTGCCTGGAAGGTTAGCGCACTATCATGATCAAAATCATGATCAACATCAACTTCATCCAAAATTTGGTAAAAGAAGGCCTCGATTTTATCTTGATCATTCATCAAGTCTGGGATTGAGATTCCCCGTTGAATCAAGTCATCTTGGTTTATCAGAACTTGAATGGTATTTTCATCGATTCGTTTACTTTCCATTCGCTAGTTCCTCCCAACTCCGTTAAATTTAAATCCTCTCTATTTTACCGAATTTCATGCCAAACTGCAAAAAAAGCGGGTGAAATTTGCTTTCACCCACATTTAATTTTAAAATTTTTAAAACATATTTGCCCGACGTTGGGCTTCGGCTAGCTCCATTGCCCGGACCTTCCGTGGTAAGAAGCGCCGAATTTCATCTTCGTTATAACCGATTTGGATCCGCTTGTCATCAATAATAATTGGCCGCCGCAATAGCCCTGGTGTTTTAGTGATTAATTCGTATAACTTCGTCATTGGCAATTCATCAAGGTCAATCTTCAAAGATTGATAAGCTTTGGAACGCTTAGAAATAATATCTTCAGTTCCATTTTCAGTCATCCGGAGAATCGTCTTAATTTCGGCTAAACTTAACGGGTCAGAAAAAACATTTCGCTCTACATATGGGATATTGTGTTGCTTTAACCATGCCCGCGCTTTCCGACAAGATGTACAACTTGGTGATGTGTAAAGTGTTACCATTTAAGCTGCCCCCTTTTTGAAAATCTGAACTTCATCTATCCTTCAATTCCATTATATGCTACTACACTGATAAATAAAACCTTTCTTTTGAAAATTATTTACTTTTTGTAAGTGTATTAAAAATACGATTTTAACCGTTTTCAATGATATACAAAAGTTATTTTACATCTACTCACCTTAAGTCCGGGAAACCGTCAATTGATTTTATTTAATTATCGATCCCCAAAACCAGAATCACTTGATAATGTAATTTTTTATCGCACAATTTATATTAAGAAGTATAATAAGGTTAAGGAAGTGATAATTATGTTATCAGAAATTAGCTATGCTCTTGGATCACTTGATTTTCTCCACGATAAGGAGAACGAATTAAAGTCAGACCGACTACTACGCCTCTATAGTAGTACCCGGATACCCGGTAAATATACTCTGTTTGATTTTTCCGGCAAAAAATCAGCTTTTGCTGCTCCAATTCGACTCAAAACATTACACGCAGTTGGCAAAGACGATTTTCGGGGATTTCTAAATTACCAATCCTTTACTCTTAGTCGGAAGGAACGGAAATTATTGCGGAAATGGGCACATGATATTCTTGACGAGACAATTGCTGACTCACAAGGCACAAAATTATTAACGGGTTATCTAATGGAACGAAAAGATGATCCAGGTACAACTGTTTTGATGACCTGGTGGCAGTCCGCAGGAGATTTAAGTGAATGGTTAGATAGTCCACGTTATGATCCCCTCCGGCAATATGGCGAACCAGGACCACGTAATCAATACTTCTTTGATCAATACCATTTAGCTGAATAATGGAATGGCAAAAGCACACCATCTCGACGACCGATCAAGGGTAAGTTCCATCAAGATTAATTTGTCGGAATCGTTTTTGGAGCGGACTAACAATTTAATCGGCGTTTACGAACTCGAACAAGCTAAACAGAATCATGTTTTTAAGTAACCGTTCAGCGGTAGAAAAAAGCTGGGAAGAAAATGCTTCTTCCCAGCTTTTTTATTAGCGGTCCATGCGGGACTCGAACCCGCGATCTCATCCGTGACAGGGATGCGTCCTAAACCAACTAGACCAATGGACCAAAAATTGCGGGGGCTGGATTTGAACCAACGACCTCCGGGTTATGAGCCCGACGAGCTACCAGACTGCTCTACCCCGCGATAATAAAATAAGATGACCCGTACGGGACTCGAACCCATGTTACCAGCGTGAAAGGCTGGTGTCTTAACCAACTTGACCAACGGGTCATAACGGAGAAGGAGGGATTTGAACCCTCGCGCCGCTTGTCGCGACCTACACCCTTAGCAGGGGCGCCTCTTCAGCCACTTGAGTACTTCCCCAATGGGTCTAAGTGGACTCGAACCACCGACCTCACGCTTATCAGGCGTGCGCTCTAACCAGCTGAGCTATAGACCCATTCAAAAGAAAAAGCGGGTAACGAGAATCGAACTCGCGACAACAGCTTGGAAGGCTGTGGTTTTACCACTAAACTATACCCGCATCTTAAATATTTAATTAAATGGCGCGGGACGGAATCGAACCGCCGACACACGGAGCTTCAATCCGTTGCTCTACCAACTGAGCTACCGAGCCAGAAACGGTCCATGCGGGACTCGAACCCGCGATCTCATCCGTGACAGGGATGCGTCCTAAACCAACTAGACCAATGGACCAAAATTGCGGGGGCTGGATTTGAACCAACGACCTCCGGGTTATGAGCCCGACGAGCTACCAGACTGCTCTACCCCGCGATAATAAAAGGAGGATAAGAGATTCGAACTCTTGCGTCGGTTGCCCGGCCTAGCGGTTTTCAAGACCGCCCCCTTCAGCCACTTGGGTAATCCTCCATAATTATGAACCCGTAGGATGGACCTTGTAGGACTCGAACCTACGACCGGGCGGTTATGAGCCGCTTGCTCTAACCAACTGAGCTAAAGGTCCAAAACAACCACCCAAATCGCGGCGGGGGGGATCGAACCCTCGACCTCCCGGGTATGAACCGGACGCTCTAGCCAGCTGAGCTACACCGCGAATTAAGTAACTTATCTAAATTACTATCGGGAAAACAGGATTCGAACCTGCGACCCCCTGGTCCCAAACCAGGTGCTCTACCAAGCTGAGCTATTTCCCGAAAAAATGCACCCAGCAGGAGTCGAACCTGCAACCTTCTGATTCGTAGTCAGACACTCTATCCAATTGCGCTATGGGTGCAAAGTAAATGCCGAGGACCGGGATCGAACCGGTACGGTCATCACTGACCGCAGGATTTTAAGTCCTGTGCGTCTGCCAATTCCGCCACCCCGGCATAATAATATAGTAGGATGGAATTGGCAAAGCGGAAGACGGGATTCGAACCCGCGACCCCCACCATGGCAAGGTGATGTTCTACCACTGAACTACTTCCGCAAAATAAATGCCGACTAGAGGATTCGAACCTCCGACCCCCTGTTTACAAGACAGGTGCTCTGCCAACTGAGCTAAGTCGGCATATGACTTTAGGAATCCTTCCTTTGTTGGCAATGAGCCGTGACGGGTTCGAACCGTCGACCCTCTGATTAAAAGTCAGATGCTCTACCGACTGAGCTAACGGCTCATGAGCTTTCCGGCTCAATGGAGGATACAGGGCTCGAACCTGTGACCCTCTGCTTGTAAGGCAGACGCTCTCCCAACTGAGCTAATCCTCCATTTGCGTGGCGACGCCCTATCCTCGCAGGGAGCGATCCCCCAACTACTTTCGGCGCGTTGAAGCTTAACTTCTGTGTTCGGCATGGGAACAGGTGTATCCTTCAAGCCATCATCACCACACTCTATCCTTTTCAGGACTGAAAGCTTGTGCTTTCAAAACTAAACAATATCTTTCCCCTTCAAGCAACCTTACCACCTTTTACCTTGGTTAAGTCCTCGACCGATTAGTAATGGTCCGCTCCATGCGTCACCGCACTTCCACTTCCATCCTATCTACCTCATCATCTCTGAGGAGTCTTACTTCCTTAACGGAATGGGAAATCTCATCTTGAGGCGAGTTTCACACTTAGATGCTTTCAGCGTTTATCTCATCCATACATAGCTACCCAGCGGTGCTCCTGGCGGAACAACTGGTACACCAGCGGTATGTCCATCCCGGTCCTCTCGTACTAAGGACAGGTCCTCTCAAATTTCCTACGCCCGCGACGGATAGGGACCGAACTGTCTCACGACGTTCTGAACCCAGCTCGCGTACCGCTTTAATGGGCGAACAGCCCAACCCTTGGGACCGACTACAGCCCCAGGATGCGATGAGCCGACATCGAGGTGCCAAACCTCCCCGTCGATGTGGACTCTTGGGGGAGATAAGCCTGTTATCCCCAGGGTAGCTTTTATCCGTTGAGCGATGGCCCTTCCATGCGGAACCACCGGATCACTAAGCCCGACTTTCGTCCCTGCTCGACCTGTCTGTCTCGCAGTCAAGCTCGCTTGTGCCTTTACACTCTGCGAATGATTTCCAACCATCCTGAGCGAACCTTTGGGCGCCTCCGTTACCTTTTGGGAGGCGACCGCCCCAGTCAAACTGCCCACCTGACACTGTCTCCCACCACGATGAGTGGTGCGGGTTAGAGTGGTCATAGTGCAAGGGTAGTATCCCACCAACGCCTCCACCGAAACTAGCGTCCCGGTTTCTATGGCTCCTACCTATCCTGTACAAGCAATACAAACACTCAATATCAAGCTACAGTAAAGCTCCATGGGGTCTTTCCGTCCTGTCGCGGGTAGCCTGCATCTTCACAGGCAATTCAATTTCACCGAGTCTCTCGTTGAGACAGTGCCCAGATCGTTACGCCTTTCGTGCGGGTCGGAACTTACCCGACAAGGAATTTCGCTACCTTAGGACCGTTATAGTTACGGCCGCCGTTTACTGGGGCTTCAATTCAGAGCTTCGCCGAAGCTAACCCTTCCTTTTAACCTTCCAGCACCGGGCAGGCGTCAGCCCCTATACTTCATCTTACGATTTTGCAGAAACCTGTGTTTTTGATAAACAGTCGCCTGGGCCTTTTCACTGCGGCTGGTCTTGCGACCAGCACCCCTTCTCCCGAAGTTACGGGGTCATTTTGCCGAGTTCCTTAACGAGAGTTCACTCGCTCACCTTAGGATTCTCTCCTCGACTACCTGTGTCGGTTTGCGGTACGGGTAGTTAGTTACTCACTAGAAGCTTTTCTCGGCAGCGTGACATCAACGACTTCGCTACTATAATTTCACTCCCCATCACAGCTTGTTAACCCGGATTAAAACATTTAACTCTAACCCTAACTTACTGCTTGGCCGGACACTTCCAATCGTCCGGATCGTTTAGCCTTCTGCGTCCCTCCATCATTCAAACGCAACTAACTAGTACAGGAATCTCAACCTGTTAGCCATCGACTACGCCTTTCGGCCTCGCCTTAGGTTCCGACTTACCCTGGGAGGACGAGCCTTCCCCAGGAAACCTTAGTCATTCGGTGGACAGGATTCTCACCTGTCTTTCGCTACTCATACCGGCATTCTCACTTCTAAGCGCTCCACTAGTCCTCACGGTCTAACTTCATCGCCCTTAGAACGCTCTCCTATCATTCAACCTAACGGTTGAATCCACAGTTTCGGTAATATGCTTAGCCCCGGTACATTTTCGGCGCAGGATCACTCGACTAGTGAGCTATTACGCACTCTTTAAATGATGGCTGCTTCTGAGCCAACATCCTAGTTGTCTATGCAACTCCACATCCTTTTCCACTTAGCATATATTTTGGGACCTTAACTGGTGATCTGGGCTGTTCCCCTTTCGACGGTGGATCTTATCACTCATCGTCTGACTCCCGGACATGAATCGATGGCATTCGGAGTTTATCTGAAGTTGGTAACCCATGACGGGCCCCGTGTTCAAACAGTGCTCTACCTCCAAGATTCTTAATTCCGAGGCTCCCCCTAAAGAGATTTCGGAGAGAACCAGCTATCTCCAAGTTCGTTTGGAATTTCACCGCTACCCACACCTCATCCCAGCCTTTTTCAACAGACACGGGTTCGGACCTCCAGTGCGTTTTACCGCACCTTCATCCTGGACATGGGTAGGTCACCTGGTTTCGGGTACATAACTACGTACTTCGTACGCCCATTTCAGACTCGCTTTCGCTACGGCTCCGGTTTTTCCACCTTAACCTTGCACGTAATCATGACTCGCCGGTTCATTCTGCAAGAGGCACGCCGTCACCCATTAACGGGCTCCGACAGCTTGTAGGCACATGGTTTCAGGAACTCTTTCACTCCCCTCCCGGGGTGCTTTTCACCTTTCCCTCACGGTACTGGTTCACTATCGGTCACTAGGGAGTATTTAGCCTTGCGAGATGGTCCTCGCGGATTCCGACGGGGTTTCACGTGTCCCGCCGTACTCAGGATCCTGAACTGAGGGGGTAAGGTTTCGTCTACTGGACTATCACCATCTCTGGTGCAGCTTCCCAACTGCTTCGACTACCTTGCCCCTTGGTAACTCAAACGTTCAGTCCTACAACCCCAACAAGCAAGCTCGTTGGTTTGGGCTCTTTCCGTTTCGCTCGCCGCTACTCAGGAAATCGATTTTTCTTTCTCTTCCTGCAGCTACTTAGATGTTTCAGTTCACTGCGTCTACCGCCTACTAGCTATGAATTCACTAGTCAAGCAACTAACGACTAAGTTAGTTAGGTTTCCCCATTCGGAAATCTCCGGATCAAAGTGTACTTACCACTCCCCGAAGCATATCGGTGTTAGTCCCGTCCTTCATCGGCTCCTAGTACCAAGGCATTCACCATGCGCCCTTTGTAACTTAACCTGATTGATCGTCGATCAATCGAGTTAATTGAGATAGCGATTATATTCGTTAAAAACTCAAATAACGCGGTGTTCTCGGTTTTCTTGATTATTTAGAAAAGATATTATTTAGTTTTCAAAGTACAAGCTTGAGAGGTAAACCCCTCAAAACTGAACAAAGTTTCAACGCTGTGTAGGTTTCCGATTAATTCCTTAGAAAGGAGGTGATCCAGCCGCAGGTTCTCCTACGGCTACCTTGTTACGACTTCACCCCAGTCATCTGCCCTGCCTTAGGCGGCTGGCTCCAAAAGGTTACCTCACCGACTTTGGGCATTGCAAACTCCCATGGTGTGACGGGCGGTGTGTACAAGGCCCGGGAACGTATTCACCGCGGCATGCTGATCCGCGATTACTAGCGATTCCGACTTCGTGCAGTCGAGTTGCAGACTGCAGTCCGAACTGAGAACGGTTTTAAGAGATTAGCTTGCCCTCGCGAGTTCGCAACTCGTTGTACCGTCCATTGTAGCACGTGTGTAGCCCAGGTCATAAGGGGCATGATGATCTGACGTCGTCCCCACCTTCCTCCGGTTTGTCACCGGCAGTCTCACTAGAGTGCCCAACTAAATGCTGGCAACTAGTAACAAGGGTTGCGCTCGTTGCGGGACTTAACCCAACATCTCACGACACGAGCTGACGACGACCATGCACCACCTGTCATTGCGTCCCCGAAGGGAACGCCCTATCTCTAGGGTTGGCGCAAGATGTCAAGACCTGGTAAGGTTCTTCGCGTAGCTTCGAATTAAACCACATGCTCCACCGCTTGTGCGGGCCCCCGTCAATTCCTTTGAGTTTCAACCTTGCGGTCGTACTCCCCAGGCGGAGTGCTTAATGCGTTAGCTGCGGCACTGAAGGGCGGAAACCCTCCAACACCTAGCACTCATCGTTTACGGCATGGACTACCAGGGTATCTAATCCTGTTCGCTACCCATGCTTTCGAGCCTCAGCGTCAGTTGCAGACCAGGCAGCCGCCTTCGCCACTGGTGTTCTTCCATATATCTACGCATTCCACCGCTACACATGGAGTTCCACTGCCCTCTTCTGCACTCAAGTCATCCAGTTTCCGATGCACTTCTTCGGTTAAGCCGAAGGCTTTCACATCAGACTTAGAAAACCGCCTGCGCTCGCTTTACGCCCAATAAATCCGGATAACGCTTGCCACCTACGTATTACCGCGGCTGCTGGCACGTAGTTAGCCGTGACTTTCTGGTTGAATACCGTCAATACTAGAACAGTTACTCTCTAGCATGTTCTTCTTCAACAACAGAGCTTTACGAGCCGAAACCCTTCTTCACTCACGCGGTGTTGCTCCATCAGGCTTGCGCCCATTGTGGAAGATTCCCTACTGCTGCCTCCCGTAGGAGTATGGACCGTGTCTCAGTTCCATTGTGGCCGATCAGTCTCTCAACTCGGCTACGCATCATTGCCTTGGTAAGCCATTACCTTACCAACAAGCTAATGCGCCGCAGGCCCATCCAGAAGTGATAGCCGAAACCATCTTTCAAACATTAACCAGGCGGTTAATGTTGTTATGCGGTATTAGCACTTGTTTCCAAATGTTGTCCCCCGCTTCTGGGCAGGTTGCCTACGTGTTACTCACCCGTCCGCCACTCGTTGGTAAACCAACGTCAATCAGATGCAAGCATCATCAATCAGTTGGGCCAACGCGTACGACTTGCATGTATTAGGCACACCGCCGGCGTTCATCCTGAGCCAGGATCAAACTCTCATATAAAACAAGAATTTGAGATAGCTCTCAAAAATAAATTAAGCGAATTGACTTCGCAAATGTTTTTGCCTCGATCATTAAGATCAAGGACCCTACACATTTGATTCGTCGAAACTTTATTCAGTTTTCAAAGGTCTACCGAATTGCTTGGAAAGTTAATTCCTAGCGCTTAGTTATTATATCATCTGGTTTAGAAGATGTCAAGAACTTTTTTTAAATCATTTTTTTGAAGCTCTTGATTACTAAGCTCATCAGCAACTCTTACATGTTATCAAACTATCAACTCTTTGTCAACCACTTTTTTAATTAACTTTTGTTGATCAGCAGTGAATTTAATTAACTGCCGTGACAACGATATCTAATATACCGGGTTCTTTAAGGAATGTCAAAGGTTTTCTGTAAATTTATTTAACTATTTCTTTTATCCTTACAATTATCGAATTAGTTGGCGAAAAAGTTTCGCATTAGCGGATCGTTATCGCTTTTTAGCTCTTGCTAGTTCGTCTTTTTGTTTTGATAAATCTAATCGTAAATAAACCTTTAAAGTCCTCACATCATCTTTCTTTTTATCCATAGGACTGATAGAATTTACCGGTAACATACTATATTGAATAAAAGGAGTACTCATGTCGACACTGATTGATTTTATTCTCCACATTGATGTGCACATTGTTCAAATTGTTAATGCCTTTGGTGATTGGAGCTATTTGATCTTATTCTTGGTTATCTTTATTGAAACCGGGGCAGTAATTATGCCGTTTTTACCTGGTGACTCTCTCCTCTTTGCCGCGAGTGCGCTGGCTGCTGATCCTCGTTATGGCTTAAACATCTGGATCTTTGCAGTCGTCTTCTTGATCGCTTGCCTTAGTGGTGACTCACTAAACTTCTTGATTGGACATCGAATTGGTCGTTCTTTATCAAGCCACTCGTGGTTTGGGCGATTAATTGATAAGAAAAGTCTCGAAAGAGCTGAGCAATTCTTTGAAAAACATGGCGCCCCAGCAATCATTCTGGCGCGCTTTATGCCGATCATCCGGACCTTTGCTCCATTCGCAGCGGCTGGGTCTGGATTCCCGTACTACAAATTTTGCCGTTTTAGTATCATTGGATGCATCTCTTGGGTGCTCCTTTGTTGTGGCGGGGGGTATTTCTTTGGTAACTTACCTTTCGTCCAAAAGCACTTCTCATTAATCATCCTTGCAATTATCGTTGTTACCTTGATTCCGGCAATTGTTGGCGGGATCAAGGCGCGGTTTGGCAAGGAGACTAACTAACCACCGATTAATTAGCGATTGAGTAAGCTTAACTAAACCTAAGTTGATTAATACCCAACAAATCAAATACCGTAAAAAGAAACCTGTTGTTAGGAGCCGGATGATCGGCTCTTTTTTTGTTGTAAAAATCCAATCTTGGTTATGGAAAATCACTCGATGAAAAGTGATGAACCAATTATCAAAGTTCATTACCCCAAAGATCAAACCGGCCATCCAAAGCCAAAGTAAAAACTGCAAGCCTGGAACTAAGCGCCATAGTTGGTAATTTACCTTTAACCACTTCAAGGTCCAAGCAAACACGATCCCCGCAATTAGCGTAATCACTCCGCCCCACCAAATAAGTCCGCGGACTTCAGCGAAATGTCGCTGACCAGCAACTGCTAAGGGGAGCCATTTAAAGGTTAGCCATGGTTGCCAACTAGCAAAATAATGAATGATCCGCCAGTACTCCTGAAATTCTTGATAATAAGTAAGGCCGTAGAAATGACTTGAATAAGATAAAAGAACCGGCGAAAGTAGCAAGGTTAGCAAAAAAGCGACGCCTAACATTGTCAGTCCGCCGCTAATAACTGCTAATCCGCTAATACTAATTGCCTTAATTGACTTGCCACTCATCTAAAGTCCTCACAGTATAGGTTGGTTGTTGAGTTTGCTTTTCAACTTGTTCAGGAGTAGAAACCCCTGTGTACACTAGGAGCGTATCAATTTGACTCCGGA
The DNA here is from genome assembly GCF_013487845.1 of Lactobacillus sp. 3B(2020). Lineage (NCBI taxonomy): Bacteria > Bacillati > Bacillota > Bacilli > Lactobacillales > Lactobacillaceae > Lactobacillus > Lactobacillus sp. 3B(2020). The sequence goes on from NZ_CP047410.1 coordinate 1,488,235, forward strand.
TACCCGCTAAAATATCGGTGCGATAGTTATCCCCTACCATCACTACTTGATTTCGTTTGAGGCCACTCCGCTTAAGCGCTAATTCCATAATCAAAGTTTCTGGTTTCCCAATCATAATTGGTTTAACACCACCAACCGTGGTGGCATATTCCACCAGTTTAATTAAAGAACCCGCTCCAGGTGTTAACCCTTTTTCATTTGGTAAGTTACTGTCGGCATTAGTTCCGACAAAGGTTGCTCCCGCTAAAATATCGAGGACCGCCGTTTCTAATTTTTGGTAAGTAACTTGAGTATCCAAGCCAACTACAACATATGATGGCTTCGTCGGGGTTAAGGTAAAATCAGCCGCTTGAATTGCAATTTTCAAACCCTCTTCGCCAACGACATAAGCGGTTTTCGGACGCTCCTTAATGTTAGCCTTTAAATAATCGGCCGTTGCCAAGGCCGTGGTATAAACCTCTTCTGGATAGGCTTCAATCCCGTGGTTAGTTTGTAAATTCCTTGCTACTTCAGCCGGAGTCCTCGTGCTATTATTCGTCAAGAACATGATTTGCTTCCCAGCTTTACGTAACCGTTGAATAAAGCCGGGGGCTGCCGGAATCTTCTGCTTTCCCTTATACATGGTGCCATCAAGATCGATAAAATAACCTTGATAATTTGTCTTCATATTTGATAACTCCTAATTACATTTTTTGACTGCGGTGACCACTCTTAAGGCGACGAACCCGGGGATGGTGATTATTGCGCGAGTTAAAGCGCCGTTCATTAATGTTTGCTCCCCGGCGCTTACTTAAGTACCGCGGAATTTGGACATCTTGATTTTGGACAATAAAATAAGCACAACCAAAGTTACATGCTTCAAAAAGATAATCCTCAATCGTTTCAACACCCCGTTCTGGTGTATACAAGCGATTTTGAGGATCATAAAACCCCCGCAATCGTAATTGATCAAAACCCCAGTCACCAACAATATAATCATACTTGCTCAAAACCGTACTAAAACGATCCGCCATCGCATCCGCTTGGAAAGCGGCTTTGTGATTGACTAAGAGTTCATACGGATGATGGTTTAAGGTAAAATGCGTTTCATCTTGCCGTTCAATCATAAATACACCCGCTCGTTCATCTCGACGGCGTTCACTATATTCGGCAAACTTAGTCCGATTCATTAGCCTTGTCCTCCCTGCTTCGCTAACCAAGCTGTTTTAGCCGCAATCATTGTCTCGACTTCTTTAAATGACAGCGGGGTACCAAATGGTGGCTTTTGCGGCAAAAATGCTAATTCAGGAGCATCAACCCCGACATTTAAATTTGTCTTGTACGGAAGTTGGTAATGATGGATATGCCCGTGTAAATTAACAATCTGCGGCGCGATTCCAAGCAGCATTGGATAATGTGTCATATAGAATTGTCGGTGGTCATACTTAATTAGCTTGCCGACATCATGAAATTCAAACTTTGGTTGGCCACTCACATCGTAGTTATGAGCTGCCAGATACTTAAAGAGACTCCGCCGATCATGATTGCCCTTAATTAAAACCAATCGTCCATTTAGCGACTGTAAGAGGGTAAAGATCGCTGAATTAACCTCCTTATCTGACCGGGTGATGTCAACTGCCAGATCACCAAGGTGATAAATCGTATCAGTTTCCTTGATCCGCTCGTTCCAATGATCAATAATTGCCTGATCCATCGCCTGAACAGTTTCAAATGGTCGCGGAGCAAAATCATCAATCCCCAACATATTCGCATCTAAAAAGTGCGTATCTGAAATTACATATTGCATTTAAATTTCGCCCCCCGTATGTATTGAGAAAGCTAGCCACTTTCTCATTTATGCCGGCTTAGGTAACTAGTTTATGTAACAACAAAGAGGCTGAGTTAATTTCCAGCCTCTCGATTAATTGATCTTGGTTTATTAAGCCTTCCGCAAACGTTCGATATCCCGAACAATCATTAATTCTTCGTCAGTTGGAATTAACAAAGTCTTAACCGTTGCGTCAGCCGTTGAAATATCGCGTTCAACACCCCGGACATTGTTCTTTTCTGGATCAACCCCGAGACCAAAGCCTTGCAATTGATCAGTAACAGCTTGCCGGAATTCAATGTCGTTTTCCCCGACCCCAGCGGTAAAGACAATGGCATCCGTGTGACCTAATTCGGCCATGTAAGAACCAATGTAGCGAACAATCCGGTTCTCAAAGATGTCCAAAGCTAATTGAGCTTGGTCGTTTCCCTTTTCGGCAGCGGCTTGAACATCCCGCATATCACTAGAAATACCGGATAAACCGAGCAACCCGGACTTGTGGTTTAACATATCAACCATTTCATCGCTAGAAATGTTGAGCTTGTGCTCCAAGAAGTTAACTAAGGATGGATCAACATCCCCTGAACGAGTTGCCATGGTAATCCCGGCTAACGGCGTAAAGCCCATGGAAGTATCATAAGACTTCCCCTTCTTGATGGCCGTGATTGAAGCGCCGGCCCCGATGTGGCACGTAATCAAATTGAGTTGATCTAATGGCTTACCCAACATGTCAGCGGCCCGCATTGCAACATAACGGTGACTTGTCCCGTGAGCCCCGTACTTCCGGGCACCATACTTTTCATACCAGTCGTATGGCAAACTGTACAAGGCGTTCATCTTTGGCATAGTCGTGTGGAAGGAAGTGTCAAAGACCGCGATTGCAAAGGCATCAGGAAGAACCTCCTTGAAGGCCTTAATTCCCATTAATTCTGCTGGGTTGTGTAATGGTGCATATTCAGATAATTCGTCAATCTTTGCCATCACATCATCATCGATCACTGCAGAATCCTTGAAGAATTCGCCCCCAGCAACAACCCGGTGACCAACCGCTGTAATTTCATTGTATTCCTTAACGATCCCAAGGTTGGTTAATTGCTTCAAAAGGTATTCAACAGCAACCCCATGGTCCTTAAATGGAGTTTCTTCATCGTGAACTTGGCCATCGCCGTACTTAATCTTGGCGTGACCCATCTCAAGCCCGATCCGTTCGATTAGCCCTTCAGCGACAACCTTTTCGCTTGGCATATCAAATAACTTAAACTTAACTGTTGAACTACCGGCATTAACCGCAATTGACTTTGACATATTAACTCTCCTTTGATTTACCGTGCTAAGTTACTTACCATCCATTGGTCAACTTCAGCCATAAAGCGCTTGAAGCCTACTTGATCTTTGAAAGATGGGAAAGTCCCTAATAACACTTTTCCTGCCTGATGACTATCAGCTCCGTGGCGTTGCAATAACAAAATTGACTTTTCGGCCGCTGGGTTAGCGAATAACTCATGAGGCAAATTAATCAATCCTTGTAAATAAGCAACCGACTGAATCCACTCCACAAAACCTTTAGTTTCCTTCGTCTTAAACAAATCACTTGGAATTAAGAACAGTCCAAATCCACCCGGTTGTAAGTAATTCGTTGCCTGTTCAATCAACAAGTGGTGAACACAAGAATGGCCTTCTTTGGCCCGGGTTTTATAATTGGTCGTATTATCATCCAAGGGATAATAACCAACAGGTAAGTCACTAACCACGAGGTTGACTAAGGGAACATCTAAAGCTTGAACGGCATCTTGGTGGTAAAGTTGCACCTTTTGCTTTTGTAATTCACCACTCACACTAGCTACTGCCAAGAGTGAATCATCATTATCAATTCCATACCCTTGCAAGGTTTGTTGTTCATCCCTTTGCAATTGGTTCATTACCGTATAAAGTAAGTTTCCGGTCCCGACGGTTAAGTCAAGAATTGACTTTGGTAAATGGTGTTGTGCCAGGCGCTCAACTAAGGCCGCCATGAGTAAGCCAATCGTATCGGGCGTCATTTGATGATTTGCTTGGATCATGTCCTTGCGGATCACTTTAAGCAACGACAATTGGAGTAATTTCCGGATTGTTTCGCGATCGGCATGCTCGAGATCAAGTTTTTGATACTGAGCTGCTATCTTCTCGGTCGTGGCTTTATCCGGAATGCCATCTTCAATCCGAACTTTTCCACCATCAACCAAGTTTTCCGCATTTTCAAGAAAAGCATCCAAATACGAGCTCTTCAAGGCAGCTTGTAAGAGGGTCGTTGCTTCATCAAACGGCTCAAATAATTGTTCTGGAGTTTGTTGTACCAGTCTGGGTCGCTCCCTTCTGCATGTTTTTGCAACATCCCTAGTTTACTGATTTTTGTCCTTAAATTCAAGCGCTTTAAATTAGGATTTAAGCTTAATTATTCGTCCCTCCTGCCGGTTTTGCTTGATTTGCTTGTGCCTTGTTAAGATTTTGCCGAGTTTGGTGTTGATATTCATGCACTAGTTGCTGGTTAATCTCTCTTTGCCGAGCCAAATATGTCAAATTGAAAAGAGTTACACTCGTGACTGACGTTAGGATTAGAATCACCATCAGTAGTGCATTGGCGCGGTGCTTTAAGCTGAACAATTGCTTCGTGCCTCCTGTGATCATTTGTAGTAACCGTTAAATAGATTTCGTGGTCATTCAACTTCCGCCACTGGAAACTATCGTGTTGCACGTGAAACACTAAGGGAAGATAACCACCATCGACGCCGCGTAAAGCCAAGGGCGCTTGGCTATCTTTTTCGCGTTGCAGATAAAATCTTCGGCCCGCTTTATCAACGAAATGCACCCGATAGGTTGAAATCATCCCCAATTCAAAATCATAGCGGTCACTTTCCAACAGATTGATTGCCTGGTACCAAGTTGTTTCTGATCCCAGGCTAAGATTAGTTTGTCGGTTTAAAAGGTTAACGGCTAATTGAATTAAAAGGACCGTAACCGCTAAAACTCCGAGTCCTAAAATAGCATCTGCCAAGGTAAAAGCTGGTCGTTGCTTCATGGCCTAACCTCCAAAATTACTTTTGCCCCTTGTTTGACTTGCACACCGGCTTTAGTTCCCAGCGCAGTATAACCAGCTCGGGTGAGGATTACTTGGTTTTGACCGTCCCTAATTTCTTGACTAGCCTCTTTGGCAAGGCGATTAACAATTACCGCTTGCTCCATCTGGTAACGTTGGGTTTTAAGGGCCTGAACATTAACGGCTAAAAAGGCGAGGGCAACACTAATGATTCCTAAGGCTAATAATTGGTTAGCGGCCATCATCCCCGGTTGCCTTAATCGTTGCCGGTGGCAGATGGACCAATTTAAAGGCTCCCCCCATTTGAATCCGCATCTCATAGCGTTCCTCCGTTCGTCGGTCATAGAATGTAATCGTTCCTGGACTGGTTATCCCATCTTGGGTAATCTGCCAATCCTTTTCACCTTCATTGCCAATTCCCATGCGTAGCGAATGGGGTAATTTTAGGTTTGTATAAGCTTGACCATTGTTTTTGGTCTGAAAACTCACTACCTGCCTTGTTGGAATAAACTGAACAAATACCCGATGGTCAATTGCTCTTGCATAAGTCAAAGAACCATTCCACTCCTGCTCTAACCGCTTAAAAAACCGTTGTTGTTCCCAGTGTTCATAAGAGCGAACCATCTTGGGCGTCGTCAGCAAAAGCGTTAAGGCCAGGATCCCTAAAACTAATATCATTTCCGCTAGGGTAAAGGCCGACCGTCTCATTCTCTAACCGCCTTACCACCTTGAATTTTGATGTTTTCTTTCTGCGCTTTTTTAACTTGGGCTTCAGTTAAATAATCGTTCGTCTGTAAATCATCAAAACCGGTGACGTCCTTTCCCGTATTGTTTTCATAGAGATCAATTTGCGTTTGAACGACATTTACCATTGCATCTTGATGAACATGGTTAGCGTGCTTCCGCTAACTCGCTAAGTTTGGCAAAATAATCAAAACTAAGAGGGCAATAATAAACAAGACAATTGACATTTCGATCAAAGTAAATCCAGATCGCTTCTTCAATATTTTTTTCATTTTACTTCACCACCGTAATTGATTGATAAATTGGTAATAAAAGACTTAAATACATGCCTAAAATTCCTAGGGCAACGATTAAAAACAAAATTGGCTGCAACATCACAATCAAGCTCTCCGTTTGCCGTTGTAGGCGTTCAAACTGTAAGCGGGCAAACAGGGAAAATTCCTCACCGAGACGTTCATTCGTTAGCCCTCGCCCAATAAAGGAAATTAGTTCATTGGGCAAACATGGTTGATGTTTAACGAAGATATTTAAATCTGCCCCGCTTTGTCCTTGGTGAGCTAACTGATGCCCCAACTGATATAACAGTGAGGCTGGGTCAAATTCACTAAATAAGGCACAAATTTCTTTTAGGGAAAGCCCACGGCGTACTAAAATTGCCAAGTTACTCGTGAGATAGTAACCAAAATATAGTCGGACTAGGCGCCCGATAATGGGCAAACGACAAAGATAATTTACCTGGGCCAGTCGCGGTTGCTTTCGCCAGGTTAGGTAACGTAAGAGCCCGAGCGTTAAGCCGGCCCCACTTGCGCCTAACAAAGCGGCTTTTAAACTCGTAACCCAACCTGGTAACTGCCAAGTTTGCCAGTCATTTAACTCTGGGTAGACATATAAACGCATTACCACTCCCAAGCCAACTAGCATTCCAAAGAGTAAGAGCGGATACTGGGCCAGTGCCCGCAACTGTTGCCGTTCCTTTTCCCGCAGTGCTAAATACTTACTCATTTCACCTAATGCAACAGTTAGTTCGCCATGATGTTCAGCTAACTGTAACTGATAATAAAGATCTGCGGTTAGCCACGGGCGCATTGCATCGGCAAAATTCATCCCCCGTTCCAGTTGTTTTTCAACGTATGCAATCACCGGCTCCTGTTTAGGCATCATGGTTATCGTAAACTCTAAGGTTTGACGAATTGAAAAACCGACTTGTAACATGTCCACCATCAAACCAAACCACTGGGCTAGATGCACCCGTTTAACCTTAACCCGCCGAATATTGCGTGGCAGTTTTGGCACTAATGGTTCCCTGCTTTTGCGCCGTTTGAAGCGTAGTTTGCCATTCATCTGACATCCCCCCTTGATGGTTCTTTTCCAATCGACTAATCAAATCAGTCCCGCTCAAAAGATCAAACAAGACGGCTTGTTGACCATCTGCTAACGGAAGCAACCGTTGATAACAAATCGTATTTAAGGTTTGTTCAAGATAATGATCCGCAACCCCCAACTCTTTTAACCGACTCACCACCCCCCAAGCAGAACGCGCATGAACAGTCGCTAAGACTAAGTGCCCACTTAAAGCGGCCCGGACTGCAATTTGGGCGGTTTCCGGATCCCGGATTTCCCCAATAATAAAGATATCTGGCCGGTGCCGTAAGCCAACTCGTAATAGGTCTTGGTACCCCATTTGGGCGAGTTCATTAACCTGTAGTTGGATGAAGCCCGGCTCATCAATTTCAACTGGATCTTCAATGGTCATAATAACGTGTTGATCTTTTAGTTGCCGAGCTAAGCGGTACATCGTTGTTGTCTTCCCTGAACCCATCGGTCCGGAAAACAACATCAACCCCCGTTGGAGGCAGGCTTGACTAAGCTTTTCCCATTGATCAGGTAACATCAGCTGATATTGGTCAGTTAAGCGGTAAATAAAGCGAATGACTAAGGATTCACGACCCCGGTAATCACCAACCGTTGACAAACGAAAATCAATCGGTGCTTGGCCCGGAACTGGCCATCGGAGGGCTCCCGTTTGTGGTCGCCGATGTTCACTAACCGCCATATCAGCTTGATATTTTAAATACGAAATCAACTGTTGCCCCGCTGCCAATGAATATTGGGCAGCCAACTCCAATTTACCCGCCTTTAAAAGGCATAACTGATATTCCCTATCCCGCGGTAACAAATACAAATCCGAAACCCGCTCACCAATCGCAGCGGTCAAGGTTTTGGTAAAATTTCGTTCTAAGTCCAAAAAAATTCCCCCTTTACTTATATAGATACGTAAAGGGGGGGTGAAAATTTTTATTTATTTAAAAATATTTTAAACGTTAATTTAACAAGGATTATCAGATTCCTAATCTAAAATAATTAATAGACATTAAATTTAAATATGTTCATTAAACCTAGCTAGATCCAAAAACATCCCCCTCCTTTAGCCTAAAATTTACCATCACTAACTCAACTACGCTTTTGGCCAACGCTCAATCACAATTTCAATCGCATGCTCATCATTTGCTTGTGGTTGGGCCGCAATTCTTTTCGCTAAATAGTCACTCGCGGGGCTAGGTAAGTTTAATTACAACTCATTTCTCCACTCTGCACTGATTAGACAACTGCAAACGAACGGTTCATCCCTCATAGGGTTACTTAAAATAAAAAAGAGGCTAAGCTAAAAGCTTAACCTCTTTCACCACTAGTCCGGACTTGCCCAACTAACGTTATCATTCAATTATTCTTCGATGTATGCGGCTTCGTATACGTCAGCCACGTCATCGTTGTTTTCAAGTTCATCAATCAAGTGTTGGTATTGGCCAACCTTGTCAGCAGGAACCTTAGTCTTGTTTTCCGGAATCATGGTTACTTCAGCAGTATCAAGTTCGTAACCCTTTTCTTGTAGGGCGTCCCGGACGGATGGCATTGCACTTGGATCAGTGAAGATTTGGAACTTGTCATCTGAAGCCTTCATATCATCAGCCCCAGCGTCCAAAGCATCCATCAAGACTTCATCTTCATCCTTGTCCAAACCGTCACGGAGGATTTCAATTAACCCCATCCGATTGAACATGTAGGAAACTGAACCGTTAGCCCCCAGGGAGCCCCCAGAGTGGGTGAAGGCCGACCGAATCGCAGCTGCCGTCCGGTTCTTGTTGTCAGTAAGGCAGAAGACCATTACCGCAACCCCACCTGGACCGTAACCTTCGTAAGTAATTTCTTCGAAGTTGGCACCACCAGCACCAGTCGCCTTGTCGATGGCCCGTTGGATGTTTTGCTTAGGCATGTTAGCTGCCCGCGCCTTTTCCATCACCAGCCGAAGTTGAGGATTGTTGTCGGGATCCGGGTCACCTGCTTTAGCGGCTTGGTACAAGTCACGTGAAATCTTTTGGAAAATCTTACCACGCTTAGCATCTTGGGCGTTTTTCCGCCCTTGGATGTTATGCCATTTTGAATGTCCTGACATTACTAACTCCTCTTTTCTTTTTAATTGATAACAAACATTTGAATTCTAACAGTTTCCACCGTTAATTTCAACCCTCAGACGAGCTTTCCTCCTTATGATCGCTGGCGCCGGCGAAAGATGAAGTTTAAAACCAGGAAGCTAAGGCCGATTATCACCGCAATTAAGGCAATCAATTGGCCGGTATGCGTCACTGTATTGGTGGTAGCGGTAAGGATGCTATTGGCAATCGCATTACTAAAGTTTAGTGTTTTAAGATAGCCGTTAACCCCTGCCACCAAGATGAACATTAAAATACCACTTAGCAGGCTTACCACACTGAGATATCGCCTTAAGGAGTGATTTTTCAATTCTCGGATTGCTAATAACCCTAACCATAATCCAGTAAAAATCATGATCGCCCAGTCAACAAACTTTGCCACTTGAAGCCCTTGCTCAAAGTTTTGCAATTGACTCGTATTCAATTGATTGTTAATCGCCGTATTAACAGTTCCGGCAACGCCATTCGTTAACTGACTCGGAATTTGGACCCCATAAACCGAAAGACTGGAATTAGCTTCGTTACTAACTCGCTCCGTAATTGAGGACAAGTCAAGGGATAACTTCTGATTTCCATACACCTCAGTAACTAGCTGATGCAAAATTGATTTCGTATCACTCGTCGTCACTAAATCTGATAGGCCATACTGAGTTAAGCCACTATTCAATTCACTTTGGACCGTTGATAAAACCGTCGTATTCGTAAGGGTTGCTTCGGCCTTCGATTCGTTTAAAACCGTCTGGTGTGCCCACAACCCAACCATGAAGAAAAGGGCGACCAAGATCGCCACCAGGTATCTCCAAAGATGCCAAGGATGTTTTTCAACCGTTGCCGTTGTCTTTGGAGGCGTATTAGCTTCTCGTTGCCGCCTTAATTCTTCTCGGGTTAATTGTGTTTCTGCCATCTTGCTTAACGCGTGGTTTGCCGTTCGACAAAGCCATGGTTGAGGATCACACTTGAGCCTTCGATCTTCGTTGGTTGATCGCTTTCTTCTTGATCCCCATTCATCAACTTAGTCAATAACCGCATGGAAACCGCTCCAAGGTCATAAAGCGGTTGGGTAATCGAGGTTAACATCGGCCGCGTGACCTCCGCCAACTTAGTATCATTCCCAGTAATGATTTGGAATTCAGCTGGTACCTTAACGCCTAAATCCGTCAAACCATTCAATAAGCCAGCCGCAATCCCATCATCACTAGCGAAGATGGCATCAACGCCAGCATCCTTGACCTTTTCTGCCAGGGCATAACCTTCACTATAAGAATCATGACCTTCAAAAATTAAGCTTTCATCCAAGCTTTGCCCAGCGGCTTCCAAAGCGGCTTGATATCCAGGAATCCGGAAGTCCTTGTTAACCGTAGTTTCCTTGGAGCCAATTGCCAACGCCGTCTTTTTGGCGCCGTGTTCTAAGAGGTAAGTCGTGGCTTCTTGAGTAGCCTTCCGATAGTCAATCCGCACCGTTGGTAATTCAGGATCATTAGTCATTGAGCCTGCGACAACCACTGGAATCGTGGAATTTTCAAATTCCGTTTGTAAGTCCGGGGTAATGTCATGTCCCATGAAAATAATCCCATCAACTTGCTTGGCCATCATACTCCGTACCACTTGCAAGGCTTTGCCATCATCAGCGTCGGAATTAGTTAAAATCATATTGTACTTGTACATCGAAGCAATATCGTCGATCCCAAGGGCTAGCCGCGCAAAATAATCATTGGTAATTGAAGGAATAACAACCCCGACCGTCGTGGTCTTCTTACTTGCCAAGCCACGAGCAACCGCATTGGGCCGGTAGTTCAATTCCTTAATTACTTCGAGGACCTTTTTCCGGGTTTCGGGTTTAACGTTTGGGTTCCCATTAACGACCCGGGAAACCGTCGCCATTGAAACCCGTGCTTCCCGTGCAACTGTGTAAATAGTTACTGATTGTTTCTTCATCACTAAATACTCCCCTTCCTGCTAAGTCTGGTATGTTTTCACATATGTTTTCATTGGCACTCAACAATATAGCAAAGTTCACATGAAAGCGCAAATCATTCACCCGATCGTGATATAATTGTTACCAAATGTTCATTGTTTTTTAATCAAACTAGCTAGGAGGCCTTTTTAAATGGACAAATTAAGCCAATTGCGTAAATTAATTAGTCAACTAGGGCTCGATGTCGCTTACATTAGTGACCCCATGACCATTAAATACTTAACTGGGTTTTACAGTGACCCAGTTGAACGGGTGTTAGCCCTCCTGGTCTTTCCGGACCAAGACCCATTCTTGTTCGCTCCCGCCCTTGAAGTTGAAGCCATCAAGGAGACCGGTTGGACAAACCCAGTTTATGGTTACCTAGACCACGAACATCCTTATGAAATGATTGCCCAACAAGTTAAAAAGCGGGTTCCCAACCCGACTAAGTGGGGAGCAGAGCTTGGTTTCTTAACCGTGGCCCGCTTACGTGCTTTGCAAGATAACTTCCCAAAGGCAAAATTTGAAACTGACTTAACCCCAGTCATTGAAAAGATGCGTCTCATCAAATCACCAGATGAGATTGCGAAGCTAAACGAAGCGGGAAAATGGGCTGACTTTGCCTTCGAAGTTGGTTTCAAGGCTGCTCACCCTGGCGTTAAGGAACAAGCGGTCGCGGCCGAACTCGAATACGCCTTAAAGCAAAAAGGAATTATGCAAATGAGTTTCGACACCCTCGTTCAAACTGGGGCGCACGCTGCGGAACCGCATGGTGCCACTTCTGACCGCGTAATCCAAGACCATGACATGGTTCTCTTTGACCTTGGGACCGTCTTTGATGGCTACATTAGTGACGCTTCCCGGACGATTGCCATTGGCGACATTTCTGATCGGCAACGGGAAATCTTTGATGTTTGCCTAGAAGCCCAATTAACCGCGCAAGCAGCTGCTAAACCTGGAATAACTGCCGCCGAACTAGATAAAATCGCGCGGGATATCATTACCAAGGCTGGCTACGGTGAATACTTTATCCACCGGCTTGGCCACGGGATGGGGATGAGTGAACACGAATTTCCTTCAATCATGGAAGGCAATGACCTCGTCCTTGAACCCGGCATGTGTTTCTCCATTGAACCAGGGATTTACATTCCTGGCTTTGCCGGCGTGAGAATCGAAGACTGTGTTCACATCACTGAAGATGGGTGTGAACCATTTACCCACACTTCGAAAGAGTTTATGGCAGTCAAGTAAGTAACCTGATGAATTGTCACAGTCGGTTGGGCAGCTATCTCTACCTAAACCGTAGTTGCTGAGTAACCTTCGGAGATAAAAGAGAGGCTGAGAAGAAAATCGTGTTTCTTCTCAGCCTCTCTTTAGCTTTGGTAGCTTAAATATTTACTTTTCCGCCTATTTTTCACTACTTAATGATGCATCTTCGTTATCAGCTGAAGCATCCCCAGCTTCTGCATTAGTTTCTTCAGCCGTCGCCGTTTGATCAATTACAATGTCATCAGCTTTTTCGGCTTCCTTAGCGGCCTTTAATTCATCGCGCAGATCAGCGGTCTTTTCGTCGAACCCCTTTGGCATAACGGCCTTAGCCAACTTTTCAGATTGAGCTTGGGCTTGTTCTTTAACCGCCATGAAGCGACCACCAAACCGGTCGGAGTAATCCGCAATCAAACCATCAGTAATATCTAAAACTTCTAAAACGTAATCAGTGGTTACATCTAAAGCGTTGTCGACATACTTTCGGGTTTGCGCCTTAACCGCAGCTTTCTTTTCACTATTCATGAAGTGCCAACCGGTGGCCGCTGCCGCTCCACCAAGTACTAAGGTCGTTAATAAACGTTTTGCCATTTTACTTCTCCTTCTTTCGGTTCTTCAAACGATTAAATAAACTAACCGCTACTGCTTCACCTAATTTGGTAGTCCATTTGTTGCGACGAGCCCACCGTTGAGCAAGGTGGTCCATGAAATCCCGTGAAGCATCGTTTAAGTCACTAACACTTTGGCCAACTTCACCGACCGCAACGAAAGCCGGGTCAACTTTATCAGCTTTATCGTTAATATCTTCCAATAATTCGTTTGTGTTTTTCAAGATGCCATCAGCTTGGTGGCTCAGCTCAGTGGCTTCTTTGGTTAAGTCTGCAAGGTTAGCAGTTGCTTGCTGAATTGCCTTAACGACTTGGACCAAGAACCAAACCAACGCGATTACCAAGACTACTAAGGCTACGGCCGCAATCATTCCTGCTAATTGTCCAACTGTCATCATTGATGCCCCCTTTGATTTTAATTTAGCATAGCATGGAACCACTTTCGTCGCAATTAGATTTGCATTCTTTCCTTGCTTTCGCTACATTTATAGTTGTTTAAAAAAATTTCCTTTAAAGGAGTAATCAAAATGGCAGCGGCGATGACCCCGCAGGTAAAAAACCAAATCAAAGAAATTAGTTCCTCCCTCGCAAAATTACGGTGGCAAAACCTGGTTAGCAATTTTATTGATAAATTGGCCAGTTTAATCTTAGCGACCATCATTTTCTTTTTAATCTTATGGATTGGAAAAATCATCATTAATTCGCTGTTTAAACAAACTAAACGGATTGAAATCTTGGGAGGTAATCGGCGCGCCGCCACCTTCCACATGTTGACGCTAAATATTTTTCGTTATACTTGCTACCTCTTCTATCTCTACGCAGTACTTTCGATGATCGGCGTACCAGTAGGAACCTTGATTGCCGGTGCGGGGATCTTCTCCATCGCCTTAGGGCTTGGGGCACAAGGGTTTGTTTCCGATATGGTTAATGGGCTCTTCCTCTTACTAGAACAACAGCTTGACGTTGGCGATGTCGTCGAAATTGGCCAAATCAAAGGTACGATCACTGCTCTAGGCTTACGGACAACCAAGATTTTAAGTGCTGACGGGACCTTAAATTTCATCCCCAACCGGAATATCACGACGGTTAAAAACTATTCTCGCCACCAATTAACCCAGACCATTGATCTCCCATTGGCCCCAGCGGCCCCCCTTGATCAAGTCAACCAAATCATCAGCCAAGAAATTACTAACCATCTTGCAAGGAAAGAATGGCAAGGGGCAAGCGCTACAATCCTTGGACCAGTAACCGTGAAGGGCCAACTTTTCTATCAGCTGAGTGTCAAAGCTAATACCGCCGTAGTGGCTACGTTAGCGAGCGAACTTTTAAATGACACCCTAAAGGCTCTCAATACGGCGGGAATTGCCTTTGCCCCAACTTTTAATCAGCCAAGCACCAATTAGGAAGTGAAAAAATGACCGTTAAAATGATTGTTACCGACATGGATGGAACCTTTTTGAATGATCAACATTCCTATAATCACCATCTCTTCAAAAAAGTCCTCCGACAAATGCAAAAATACGATGTCAAATTTGTCTTAGCCTCAGGGTCATCCTTTCCCCGGCTTGCCCGGGAGTTTAAGGGGTTTGAAGAGCAACTCGACTTCATCTCCCAAAACGGGTCGGTCATTCATGAAGGTACTCATTTAGCTGACTACACCCCAATCGATCCGCAGGATATTAATTACATTCTCCATGAAGTCACCAAAGCTTTCCCCGCTGAACACATTAGTGAGTTAATCGTTGCCGGAATTGATACTGCCTATGTTGACCAAAGTATGAGTCCCGCTAGCCTGGCGGAAACCAAAATCTTTTACGAAAACGTCACAGTGGTCAATGATCTAACCAAGGTCACGCAACTTTTTCCTAATGAGCATTTTATCAAGATTGCGATTTGTTTTGCCCCCGAAGTTTCACCAACCCAATTCAAACGAATCTTGGACGGCATCTTACCTGATAATCTCTTAATGGAAGTTTCCGGTTTTAACACCGAACTAATTGGTCAAGCCGGCGCTACCAAAGCTAATGCCCTGATCAAACTACTTGACCGGGATGGGATTAATCCTGAACACGTAGTCACCTTTGGCGATAACGAAAATGATCTAGGAATGTTAACCATGACCCGGCAAAGTTATGCCATGAAAAACGCGGCCCCACTGATCCAAATGCAAGCAGCGAACATCACTGATTTTGATAACAACCACGACGGCGTGTTAAAACAAATTAACCAATTGCTGAAAGAAATGCGATAGGTTGCGATTTTGAATAAATAAGACCCGACAGATCCACAAATCTGCGCAATTACTTTTTTAATTGCACCAGATCTCGATCGGTCGGGTCTTTGATTTTACTTATTTTTAGGGATGGTTTTAGCTAATTGATCCTTAGCTGCTTGCTTAGGATTGATACTCATTTTTTTACTATTTAAAAAAAGAATATTCAAATATTATATTTAGACTTTTTTTAAAAGCTAGATTGTGCTACTTTGAACGTAGTAAATTATTTGGAGCAAATTAATATGAGTATCGTTAACGTTTTCAAAATTAAAGCGCACCGTTTTTGGGATAGTATTAATGTCATCCGGGCTAGTATCTTAGGAGCTAACGACGGGATTATTTCGATTTCAGGAATTGTTCTCGGAGCAACCGGGGCTAACCTTAACAGCAAGGCCCTTTTCATCAGTGGCCTCATGGGGACTATCTCCGGGGCTTGTTCAATGGCTGGTGGGGAATGGATTTCAGTCAGTGCTCAACGCGACATCCAACTCAAAACGATGGAAAGCCATCCCCAAACCCTCAAGCAATCCGACCTGTTAATGCCAATCCATGCCGCAATCAGCTCCTTTTTATCCTTTTTCGTTGGCGCATTGATTCCCCTTTTAGCCATGACTTTGGCTGACCGATCCTTGCGGGTAATTACCACTTTAGGCGCGATGTTACTAGCATTGGCCTTGAATGCCACAATTAGTACGTATCAAGCAAACGTGTCAACTCCCCGGATGGTCATCCGGAACCTGGTGGTCGGTTTGGTAACCACGCTGATTGCCTACTTACTCGGCGCTTCAATTTAACAATTCAGCCATTTTTGAAACCGGTTACTAAGGCAAGCCGGCTAAAGGGTGATCAGATGGTAACCCCAACGATCTGATTTTGAAAAAATACCGCAATTCCGATCAATCCTGGCGTGATCAGCGGGCCTGCGGTGGTAAATAAGGGAAAGTATTAACTCACCAAATGTAAATTTCCCATCACTAACGGTTAGTTTTTAGCTACCCAAAAAGCGAGGGCAGGAAGAAGCACAAGTTTCTTCTTGCCCTCGCTCTTTTTCCAACCTTACAAGGACTGATGACTTAACTTATTTTCTCATTTAACCAACCTTATAGTTGTTCGATCGTTAACATCTGATTGATCTTAAACTGCTTAATAATCCCCTTTGCCGCAAAGGTGGTCCAAATTTGCCGCATTGGCCGCCCAGCTTCAACGACTTGAGCTTGCGTATACCCCATCGCAACCGGCAATCCTTCCGCTTGACCAAGGCCAAAAAGCGGTGCCAGGTCCGCAATATGCATTGCTCCCAACGTCTTTTGATCGTCCAACCAGGAGAAGGCATAATGATAGACCGTTCCCCCCGCTTGGGCATACTGCTGGGCAAACTCAAGGCTTGGATCAATAAAGATTGCGTGGCTCATCTTCTTGATGAAGCGTTCGGTAATCCTTTTCGTTAAGCGTTTTTCATGGAGCCCCGCTAATTTTTCGCTAGTGCCAAGCACGATGGCGGCTTCTCTGGTCGTCGCCCCAATTAATAGTTTGTGATCCGCGGCCACTTCTTTTAAACGAGTGGGGATCTCATTTTCGTTTGGTAATGGGTAAACCCCATAGTGTGGCGCAAAAATCAGAAACTTGTCCAAGCCCTTTTCAGTAATATTGTCCTGAATTTCAAGTTGAATCTTTAATAATTCGCTAGTTGGGGCATCAATTGGATACTGATTGATTAGCTCTAAGACCTGAGCGTCTAACTTTTCCCGGTTTTTCATCGAACCAATCGGGTCACTTTGCATAATTGCCCGGTGATAGAGATTAGCCGTCCCGCTCGCCAAAATGATTCCCCGCACCATATCAGCCCCGGCAGATTGTCCAAAGATCGTAACGTTATCGGGATCACCCCCAAAGGCCGCGATATTTTCCTGGAGCCACTTTAAGCTAGTAATGGCGTCGAGCAAACCATTGTTGGCATAGTTCCCTTCCCGATCGCGCGAGAAACCAAGAATTCCTAACCGATAGTTAACACCCACCACGATCACGCCATTTTCCTTAACTAGGAGTTTTCGATCATAGCTTGGCCCGTCAGCCCCACCATTCCGGTATGACCCTCCATGGAACCAAACCATCACAGGAAGTTTTTCATCAATTTGTTGATTTAGGGGCCGGGTAATGGAAAGATACTGGTCGTTTTCAACTTGCGGAAAATCTTCGTACCGGGTTCCTTGGAGGTCGTATTCGGCTACCGAATGGGCTTGAATCCCAAAGGGAGCGTTGGCCATCATGAGGTGATTTCCAGATCCATAATGATAAAGGGCTGGTCGATCATAGCGAACGGAATCAGCATAGCGAATTCCTTTAATTTGAATTGTTCCTTCGTCTTCATACCCAACAAAGGTCCCGGCAGGGGCTTTAAAAGTTAAATCTTTCCGCATTCTTTTTCCTCCTAGCTCATTAAGTAACGTTTCACTAAATCATCGATCGTTAAGGTCGCATGGCCTAAGATTTCACTTAGGGTATGGTCGTCGGTATTTAGGGCGCCTGAGGCTGTAACCTTTTCCAACTGATCCATGACCGCTAAGTCATGTTTAGGAAAACCCGCTTGCTTCATCATTTGATGACTTTGCGCTAAGGTAATTGGTTGGTACGTAACTGGCGCCTTCCGGTAGGTTTGGGCAAGCTGGGCCAAATCCTTAAAGGTAAAGGCTTGATCTCCGGCTAATTCTAAGGTTTGACCGTAGTATTCAGGATGGGTAAGAACAATCGCTGCCGCCTCAGCAATATCAAAGCGACTCACCCCCGCGATCTTAGCGTCGCCGGCTGAAGAAACTAATTGACCAGTTTGTATGGCCTGCATAACATTACTAAGATACATTTCCAAATAGGCATTGTCCCGTAAAAAAACGTGCGGAATGCCCAGGGCTTCGATCTCTTCTTCGGCCGCTCTCATAATTGGCGCGAGTGGCAAATTACTTTCTTTGGCCCGAAAAATACTGGTAAAGACTAAAACTTCCAGGTTTGCCTTAGCAGCCGCTTCGATTACTAAATCATGTTGATGCACGGGGGTATCATTTTGCGAAACGGAGATCATCATGAAGTGGGTAATTCCCTTTAAGCCAGCTTCTAATGTTGCTGGCTGGTCGTAATCAAACGGAATTACCTTAATTCCCTGTGCTTCAAGATCCCTTGCCCGATTGGTGTGCCGCGCACCGGCGACAATTTGTTCCTTTGAAACGCCACGCTCTAAAAGGTTCCGAATAATTAGATGACCTAAGTGACCGCTTGCTCCACTCACTAAAATCTTCATTATGCTTCCTCCTTTAAATGAATATTCATTCTTTTTAACTGAAAATAAAAAGCAGGTTAAGATTCCGCTCGTAATATGGCTCGTTGAACCATTTGAATTAATTCTTCCAATTGGGCCGCGTTGCCTTCGCTCGCTGGAGTTTGGGTAGCAACCGCGCGTAAGGGATAGAAAATTAAATCAAGCATGGTACCAAGGTGATAATCTCGGAGCTTCTGGTCCGCTTTCATCTGTGCCAAAATCTTTTCCACCGCAAACCCCGTTTTGGCTTCTGGGAGTTGACTCATTAACGGCGGAAAATTGGCAAACTGATCTAAAAATAAATACGTTGCCGGATACGCCTTGATGTATTCATAATAAGCCGTCATCAACTGGCGAAGTTCGGTCGACCCCGTTTCAGTTTGATCAACGCGCTCGGTCAAATAGTCATTGACCTTTTGAGAATACTCCCGGTACAACTGCTTTAACATTTCATCCTTATTGGGATAGTAAATATAAACCGTTGCCGGAGAAACCCCCGCCCGCTTGGCTAGCTTCGCGATGCTCCAACCTAAAAGGCCTTCTTGACTCGTCAAATCTAAGACCGCCTGCTTAATCTTATCAACCTTAGTCTGATCACGTGTCCGCAAATCATCACCTCCTAATGCTTCTAATAATAAATGATCATTCACTTTTAGTCAATAAAAATTGACTGCGAATGGGGCTTTTTCCATCCACAGTCGCAATGCTTTTCCGTTTATTCAGGTCACCGCAAAGGGTGGCTCCCGTCCGCTTCATTAAAAATAAAACTAAGCATTCACACCAAAGCCACCCATCCAGGTGATCTGTTTGCGATTAGCTAAGGTCATTTGTAAAAAGCCCATTGCCTCCAATTCACGCGCGCGCTTTAGCAGTCCGGCATCCTTTACCCGGAGCGGACTACCATCAAGGGCTTTCATGAAAGTTTGCTTGGCTTCCTCGTCATCCCCAGCGACCAAAACCGTCGTCGGGGTGGTCCCCACCTTGCCAGCAGTTAACGTTCCCGCAAAGGTCGTGTTGAAGGCCTTCAAAACTTTGGCGGCTGGCAATTCCTTTTGGAGCAAAGCAGCGGCTGATGAATTACTTGGGACTTCGAGTTCATCCCAAGTGGTAAAGTTCAACGGATTGGAAATGTCGACCACAATCTTCCCGGCCAACAAATGCTTATATTGATCTGCTAACTCGGCTTCTGCCTCAAACGGAACGGCAAAGACCACCAGCTCACCGAATTCTTTGGCAACTTGGCCATGACCGATCGTCGTGACTTCATTACCTGCTGCCTTAAAATTCTTGGCAATGGCGGTTCCCATATTACCGGTACCAATAATTGAGATTTGCATTTAATCGCCTCCATTTTATGTTAACGCTTACATTGTAGATCAATTAGCGTCCGCATGAAAATAATTCGGCTTATTTAGCGCCCACCCTTGGCGGTTGAACATAGATTAATGAAACCTTCTTGCCGGCTTGTAAGTGCCAAACCTTCCGGATTTGGGACTTGTAAAGCCCCCAAAAACAAGCTTGGACCATTTCGCCATTCTGGTCCCTGCCTAGTCGTGGGGTAATATCAAAAATCTTTTGCCAGGAAGTTTCCTTCAGTTCTGGCCGTTCAAGCGGCGGAATTTTGGCTAACCACAAATCATCTTGGTGCAATTGTGTTTTTCCCGTCATTGCTGAGTAGTACCAATTGTTCAAGACAAAGTGCCAACCTTCATAATCACTTAGCAAAACGGCCTTATCCGGCAACTCAAGTTCGATACAAACTTCATTGGCATAATCCCGAATCCAGCGAAAATCCGGTCGCTGATGGCGGAAATCCCGGCTCCGGTACCAGGCCCAGATTGGGTAAGCCCCGGCTTTTGGCGGCTCGCCAATCCGTTGTCGCATTTCCTTAATCATCCATTGATAGGCCTGTAAAAAGTTCCCCCCATCATCCGTTAATTTACGTGATTTCTGCGGATCACAAAAGAAAACCCCAGCAGTCATTACCTTTTCGAAGACCGCATACGGCTGAATAGTCCAAATAATCATCTTAATCACTTACTCCCCGTTCGACGATTAAAAACTGGTATCTTCGCTTCAATTATATTCCCACTATTACCGTCAGCGCACCCTTTTGACCCAATGATAAGAAATTCATATGTACGCTTAACAGAAAAATTGTAAGTTAATTTTTTAATTAATATTCACAAAGCTTATTAGCGATACCGCTAATAAGCTTTGCTGGGGAGCTACGTAGGCTATAGCTACTACATGGGAGTAATTTTAGGCCCCTGGTTCTCCGGAAATCACCGGAGCTTGGAACCAGTTGCCATTAAAAATGACTTGCCAATTTTGCGCTTGGCCTGGCGCTTAAGGGATTGACATTTTGGCTTGCTGTTAATCTTTTATGTCCACTTTAATCGCCAAGCTTCAATTAGCGGAGCTACTCGTTTGGCATCAACCTTCAAGTAGTTAACGTAAAAGTCCATGTGTGCACTTTGATCCTGAATTGGAATTGGTACCCGATCCCCCAATTTAATAATCCGTCGACGGTCAAAGTGGCTTAAATTTGTGGTAAAAAAAGGAAAAATCGAATTATTCACGATCGCCAAAAAATTATCCTGGTTTTGGTAGATGAATTTAGCATCGGGGATCGCCTTTTTAATTAATTTAGCCCAGACCCCAATCTGGTCAATCACGATAAAGCTGAGGCCCGCGAGTTGCTTAAAAGTCACTTGCTTTTGGCTAGCTAAGGGGGAAAACCGATTGAGATTTACTAGTAAACTTTCCGTGCCTAAAAATTCCGCTTTGACCTGGGGATTTTGGATTGGTTTTTGGGTGACCACACAGGCGACTTGTCCCTTTTGTAACGCCATTAAAGCTTGATCTTCAGTAAAAAAATCCGGCTTAATTTCAACGGGAAAAGCCGTGATTTGGCGTAAAACAATCAACGGACCTGGGGCAACCGCGCCCACGGTAATCGTCGCCTGACTTTGGGCAAAGTGCTGGATGTCAGTCACTAACGCTTGGTTGGTCGCTAACACCTTGGCTGCTTGTTTGGCCGCAAACTCCCCGGTCGGGTTTAAAGTTAGTTTATTGGGTTGCCGAATAAAGAGGGGAACCCCCAGCTCCGCTTCAATTTTATGTAGTCCCCGGGTGATTGCTGGTTGGGAAACCCCCAGGCGATCGGCGGCTTGAGCAATCGTCCCGGTATGGGCAAAGGCCACCAATTCTGCTAAGAGATAATTATCAAGCATTTTTTCACCACCTTACGCTAAGCGTATCCTAGCATGATTATGTTTGAATTTTCAACCCCCATTAAATCAACTACACTAAGATTAGGAAAACTTGTTAGGAGGCATTTTTATGACTAAGATACCAACTTTTAAACTTAACGATGGTAACGAAATCCCCGCCCTTGGCTTTGGGACCTTCCAAATTCCAGCCGATGGGTCGACTTATCAAGCCGTTAAAACCGCGCTCAAACTCGGCTACCGCCACCTCGATACGGCTCAAGCGTACTTTAACGAAGCCGAAGTCGGCCAAGCAATCAAGGATAGTGGCATTCCCCGCGATCAAATTTGGGTTACTTCTAAGCTCTGGCTCCAAGACTACGCTTACGCAACGGCCAAACAAACCATTGACGCCACCTTAGAAAAAATGGGACTTGACTACCTTGATCTCTATCTTCTCCACCAACCTTATGGTCAAGTTGACGAAGCTTGGCAAGCCTTAAGCGAAGCCCAAACCGCGGGTAAGCTTCGTTCAATCGGAATCTCCAACTTCACGCCAGACCTCTGGCAAAAGTGGGCATCGGCCTTTGCCAACCACGTTCCCGCCGTTAACCAGGTTGAATTTAACCCCTATTTCCAGCAACGTGAACTTCGCCAGCTCATGGCTGACCACCACATTACCTTAGAAGCCTGGTCGCCATTGGGCCAAGGTAACGCTGACCTCTTTAACGAGCCAGTCTTAAAGGCCATCGCAACTAAGTATGGGAAAGACGTTGGCCAAATTATCCTGCATTTTGAATACCAAACTGGGATCATCGTCTTCCCGAAGTCAGTTCACGAAGCCCGGATGTCCAGTAACCAGGCGATCTTTGACTTCACCCTCACCTCCGACGAAATGGATGCCATTGCGCGTCTCGACAAGGGCCATGGCAAGCACAATCCCGATGCTCCGGGAGTAGCGGACATGTTGCTAAATAACTTCAACGTTCACCCTGAACAGGAGGCTAAATAATGAATACGCTTAAACTGAATGATGGCCACACCATGCCCCAACTCGGCTTTGGGGTCTTTCAAATCACTGATCTTAACCAGGCCCAACAAGCCGTTGAACAAGCCTTAGCAAACGGCTACCGGTTAATCGATACCGCCGAAGCTTATCAAAATCAAACTGCCGTTGGTAAAGCTATGCAAAATAGTAACGTTAACCGGGACGAGATTTTCTTAACCACGAAACTCTGGGTAAGTAACTTCTCCTACCAAAAGGCCGCAGCGGCCATTGACCAGGACTTAAAGGAATTAAACACTGACTATCTGGATTTAATGCTTTTGCACCAAGCTTATGGGGATGTCTACGGTGCTTGGCGGGCCCTAGAAGATGCCCAGGCCGCTGGGAAGATCAAGTCGATTGGGGTCTCTAACTTCTGGCCCGACCAAGTTAAAAACTTGGAACTTGGTAACCATGTTAAACCCGCTGTTAACCAAATTGAAATCAACCCCTGGTTCCAACGGCCAGCCGAAGTAAAGTTTTACCAAGATGAAGGCATCGCGGTTGAAGCCTGGGCACCCTTTGCGGAAGGCAAAAACCACCTTTTCACCAACCCGACCCTTGTTGAAATCGGTGAAAAGTACGGGAAGTCCAGCGGCCAAGTGGTCCTCCGCTATCTCCTCCAACGGGGAATTGTAGTGGTTGCAAAATCCGTCCACGATGCCCGGCAAAAGGAAAACATCAACGTCTTTGACTTTGAGCTCAGCACCGATGACATGGCCGCCATCGCCCAACTTGACCAAGGACACAGTCAGTTCTTTGACCACCATGATCCCGCCACAATTGAACAAATCTTTGGGCCGAGCTTAAAAGAATTAAGGTAAAAATAATTTTACCCCGCGTTCAGGAAGGTAATTCCCTCCTGAGCGCTTTTTATTTTCCTTTCAAAAATAAAGTTCGGTTTTTATTTCAATATTTTTCCGCAAATTTAGTTGTCGTTCGGATAAACTTGTGTTAGTTTTTAATCACCGCCTTCAATCGGCTGTTTTAATTTTTAATGTTCGTTTTTTTGAGAGAGGAGTCCTAAATCACGATGGAAAAATCAAGGAATCGGTATGGGGTCGCCCTAGCCGGAGTTGTTTTACACTTAATGATCGGTGGGGTTTACGCCTGGAGCGTTTTCACTAAGCCCATTGCCGCCCAAACTGGCTGGCAAGAAACCGCCGTCTCATTTGCCTTTAGCTTAGCGATTTTCTTTCTGGGAATGTCGGCCGCTTTCATAGGCCGTTTAGTTGAAAAATTTGGCCCAACGGTAACCGGGACAATCTCCGGTATTTGTTACGGCTCTGGGATTGCTTTAACGGGGCTGGCAGTTCAAACCCATCAACTCTGGCTTTTGTACCTGGCTTACGGCGTGATCGGGGGCCTTGGTCTCGGGTCGGGATATGTAACGCCCGTTTCTACGATCATCCGGTGGTTCCCCGACAAGCGCGGGTTGGCTACGGGGTTAGCAATCATGGGCTTTGGCTTTGCGGCACTCTTGACTGGACCCATTGCCCAAAACTTGATGGCTAAGGTTGGGTTAGCCACCACCTTCTACATCCTGGGAGCTTTCTACTTCATCGTGATGGTCATCGCTGCCCAATTTATCAAGAAGCCCCGGCCCAATGAACTCCCAGCGGCAATTGCTGCTAAGGCGCAACGGGTTAGCTTGACTGGTCAAGAACTAACGGCTAACCAAGCGTTGAAGACCCGGACCTTCGGCTATTTATGGTTCATGTTCTTTATTAACATCACGACCGGGATTGGCCTGGTTTCCGCCGCTTCCCCTATGGCCCAAGATATGACGACGATGACCACGGGGATGGCGGCCGTGATGGTTGGGATCATCGGGCTTTTCAACGGCTTTGGGCGGCTGGCCTGGGCCACTTTATCCGACTACATTGGGCGACCATTAACCTACAGCTTGATCTTCGTCTTAGACATTATCATGCTGTTCATCCTCTTATTCTTCAAGGTTCCATTCATTTTCGCCATGGCGCTCTGCCTCTTGATGTCTTGCTACGGAGCCGGCTTTTCAGTTATCCCTGCTTACCTTGGCGATATCTTTGGCACTAAGGAACTCGGGGCCATCCACGGTTACATCTTAACCGCCTGGGCAGCCGCGGGGATGGTTGGCCCAATCCTCTTATCCTACACCCACCAAGTATTACACAACTACTACGTTACCCTGATCGTCTTCGTCGTTATCGACGCCCTGGCCATGTTAATCTCCGTCCTTATCCAACGGGACTTTGTGGCCAAGCATGCAAATGAAATGGTCGATTAGCTAAAAGAGCAAGCCCCCTTAACGGCCATGGCTTGCGACCGCAGTTACTGAAGATTATTTAAGATAAAAAAACAAAGACCACTAACATCAAAGGTTCAACGGCTTTGGCCCGACACCTTTGAATTAGTGGTCTTTTTGCTTTTCAAAACTTCATTACGCTATTCTTCCGGCACCTGCTCATACGACACCCGACGAATCACCGCCGCTTGCTCCGGATATTGCGGTAATAATTGGGCTTGGGTAAAAAGTTCAAAGTCATGGTAATCAAATCCGGGGGCAACCACACAACTTACCAGGCCAAAGGATTTTGGCTCTAAAACTTCGGAACCAAAGATTGTCCCGGCCGGCACCCTAAATTGCATTTGTTGCCCCTTGGCAATGGCGGGACCCAGTTGGACCGCTTGATAAGTCCCATCGGGGAAGAAGCAGTGAATCACAATCGCTGAGCCGGCATGGAAGTACCACAATTCATCGTGACGCAACCGGTGTAAATGCGACGGTGAACCCCCATCCAAGAGAAAATAGATGGAAGTATACTCATAACGTTGGTCGCCGGCTTTTAAATCATAGTGGGTTTTGTCACTATGGTAAACTTGGCGATACCAACCACCTTCCGCGTGCGGACTTAAATTTAAGGCTTTGATGTAATCAGCTTTTTCCATGGGTAACCTGCTTTCGTTTGGCTTTGGTAACGAACTAGTTTTATTTTAATTCCAAGCACGCCCACAGCTTCAGAAACGGTCTTCTGCTGCGCGATTGATCTCCGGATCCAGTGCCGGACGAATCAAGATCTGCGCTACTCGCTCACTCGCCGGGAAGTAAAGGTCGGCATCAATTTCACTTTCGTCAGTCCCTGCCTTTAAGGTGGTTTCACTTACAAAACCGATTACTTCGCCCGCTTCGTTATAAGCGATGAGAAACATTAACTTATTTTCCGGCCGTTTTTCGTAGATAATGTTCCCAAAGACGTTGATCCCAGCAAAACCATCCTTGAGACCGGCTACCCGGGTAAGGTGGTAGACTAAGACCTTAATTCCAAATTCAGTTTCCGCTTCTGGATCACGAACCACGAGCTTATCCGGTAAGGCAGCCCCTTCTTGGTAAGCAAAAATATCAATTGGGATTGGTAAATTATTTTGCATGGGACACCTCCACAGGAAAAACCTTTAGGCGGCTGACTTGAATCACTTCATCAAGGTTCCAAGCCGAAATTTCAAAGGGGTAACCATTAAAGAAGGTCTGGTTTGAAATAATGTTGGTCACGACTTCATTACCATAACCATCATTTGTTTCGGTCAACACCAATTTATTTTGCTTATCATAACCTTCAACTCGCAAAATAAAGGGGTGCTTGATCGCAGTAGCTTCAATCTGACCAACAAGATCGAGCATCCCTTCTTCTTCATAAGCATTAACCTGGAGGTTTTGAATGCCAAGTTGCTTTTCTGCAGCTAGGTCGCGTTCAATAATCGCCGAATTATACTTAAACATGCATACTCCTTAATATCTAAACTCAAATAAATATATAAAGAAGAATTTCTTCATTATAATTATCCTAAGTTTAAGAATACCATACTCCTCATTAAAATAAAAAGCATCCCTAGCGTTTGAAGGGCCTTCACATCCCCCATAATTTTTGCGGAGTTTATTAACGTTTAATCACGCCTTTTCCCTATAGTCGTCGCCAAAAGTCGGTTTGCTCTTATGTCGCTTTTTTCAGTTCAAAAGCTTCAAGATCTTCCATTCTTCCGCGTAGGGTATAATCCGCTAATTTTCCCAATAAAATTACCTTTTCAGTCGACTCACTAGCTAATTTTGTCGGCAATAATTTGACGAACACCTTATAAAACTGCTTTTGCTTTTGAACAATCTTTTTAGCCCGGAACTCATCAGTACTAATCACGAGAAATTCGGCACCAAAATTAGGATTGTACATACCGGTTATTAAATATTGATGCATTGGTCTCACCTCTGATCTGATTGTTAAACTTTAAATTTTGAATGGTTTTTCTGGCGATCTGCTTGCCACAAACAATACCAGGTGGCAAGTAATAATGGTGCAAAAACAATCAATAAACTCCCCCAATGAACTGTGGTTACACCTTGATTAACACTTGGTTGGAAATCAATCAAAGTATGTAAGCCAATGCATAAAGACAAGCGATTGGTAGCAATTCGTAAATAAGCAAAGGTAAAACCCAAGACCGTCGCATAAAGCACCTGTTGAAGCGTTGCCGCAGGTGACTGAAAAGTTAGATTGGATAAATGAAGGAGCCCAAAGATAAATGCTGCCCCAAAGCCGGCTAAGGTATAGCCGAATCGCTTATTAGCCAGAATTTGCATTAATGCAGCTAAAATAAGGCCACGGACCAAATATTCTTCAAAGAATCCCGCGCAAAATGCCGTGGTCGCAACATTAATTATTTTATGAAAAGGCGAATTAAAAACGCTAATAACATTCTTAATCCCTTGAAAGGTCACTAGAACGTATAGGCCAACAAAAAACACTAGAAAAAAACTGAAAATTATTTTTTGTCGTTTATCCATCAATAAGGGCTGATTCGTAATTCGCAAAGTACCTAATTCACGAATAATGGCACAAAGCGCCACAATAACTACTAGAATGTGGACTCCATTATCAATTGGTTTTGGAAAACCAATTAAGAAAAAAGCAATATATAAAGCATATAATGCCAGCGCCAAGCCTAATTTATGAATCGCACTTGTTTTTAATAATTCCTTTGGTAACATACTTCCTCCGTTAAATCTATTTCGGTAACATTGATTTATTAACTACATAGTCCGCCCGCGGTTGAATAAAAACTTCTCTTAACCAGTCTAAAGCAATTTTAGAGGGTTGCTGCCGATTGGTAAGTTTCGCTGAGTTAACGCTTGGCCATCCTTGATTACCTGGATTAGTTGGGTCTTTTAATTGATCACTTTTTATTAGGAGACTAATTGCAACCAAAATCAAACCCACACATAGGAAAAACTTAAACCAAGGTGCCGTTGCTTTATTTGGTAGAATTCCAAAGCGCTCTAGCATATTTAACCTCCCCTCTTGATTAGCTAACTGAATCAGCATCAAAATTAAATAACCTGACTAATTACACTCTTAACTTTTTCAATTAGTTGATTACGAGTAAATTTTATTATTCCTTACCAGTAAGCTGATAATTATTATTTCAGCGTCTAATATTCAAGGTTAGGCGTCCCATAAACTCTAGTAAGTCTGGTTTTGCTCTTAGTGGTTTCAGTAACAACAACGATAGTTTGAGAAAATACCATCCACATTTACTTATCTGTCGATTACACATTTGATAATGTATTAACTATAAAATTAAAAAGTCAACCGTTATACTCCGCTATTGCTTTTGAGTTATAATTAACCGAGGTTATTTCATCTTCGATATAAAAATAACGCTAACAATGTATTAGTGACTCATTTTTATCTCAACGTCAAAAATTATCATTTAAACGTTAGAAGGAGATAATAATGGCAATAAATTTACTATTCGCATGTTCAAAATTTGTATTTAATCCGTTTTTATTTAGCATCTTTTTGTACTTAATTTTAATTCCATCCCGCAAAAAAGATATCCAGTTGCTTCCGCTTTGTGGTTCGTTGATTTTTGGTTATCAATGGGGATTACTAGTAATCATTATCGTACAAATTTTTACGCTCTTTGTTAGCGTAAAATCTCAATGGACTCATCGAATTTTTTGCCTTTACTTAGCAATGGCTTCTGCCCCACCAGTTAGTGAATTTTTAGGTATGACTTTTGCCATGATCTATCCCTTCTCCGATTTAACCTTAAATTTAATTTGTTTGGTACCGGAAGCCTTATTGTGTTTAGGGTTATATTCATTAATGAGCAACTATCAGCCAATTATCAACGGTATTCGAATTGAATTATCAAAAAATCTCCAATTTTTTCGTACCGTTTGTTGGATTCTGTGGGGACTCATGATTATTGACTATAGCTTAATTCTTGCTTCAATGAAGATTGAGGGAAAAGCGTTTATCATCTTTGTTTTTGTTTACCTATTTACCTTCGTTTTATTAATTATTAATTTCATGCTGATGATCATCCAAAACCATCAACTAACGGAAACTAAAGTTAGAAGTGCGGAAACCAAGCAAATCTTTGCTTACACTGACCAACTAGAAGCGGCAAACCTTTCGTTACGTAAGAATCGCCACGATTACCGAAATAGTCTCTTAGCTTTAGATGGTTATCTACATGATGCCGACATTGTGGGGGCTAAAAGTTATTTAAGAGAGCTCATAGACTACCATAACGATCTTCACTCCGCTACTCATGCTCTCTTCACTTCATTGGCTAATCTAAAGGTTAAGCCCCTTAAATATTTGGTACTACCAAAACTAATTCAAGCCCAACACATGGGAGTAAAAGTCACCGTCGAAATCAATAAAGAACTAACGGAAATCCCCGGTAACTTAGTTGATCTTACACGTTGCTTAGGAATTTTACTTGATAATGCGCTTCAAGCATGCATCAGCCAACCATCCCCTCAACTAAACCTAATTGTTAATCGTTATGGGAATGGAGCTTGTTCCATCACCGTGCAAAATACCATTAGTCAGCAACTTAATCTCAAGCAAATTTTCGTCCCTGGCATTACTAACAAGGCCAATCATGCCGGTCTGGGTTTAGCCAATCTCCAAGAAATTGTTGACCACAACTCCGATTTTTCTTTGAGTATTAGACAGGATTCCCAAACCATAGCGTTTGAGCTCCTATTACAGAAAGGTTGATCTACATGCTATCAATTCTGATTTTAGAAGATAATCTTGAACAACAGCGAAAAATCAGGGAAATCGTTAACAACCGCATTCTAATCAATGTAACGCCACGACAATACGATGCTGAAATTGCCTTAGCTACCGGTGACCCTAATGCAGTAATTGCCTATCTTCAGGCTCATCAAGATAAAATTTATCTAGCCTTTCTCGACATTGACTTAAAAACGACTCTTGATGGGATCGATGTAGCAGAACAAATTAAAAATCTTTCTATCTTTAACCAAATCGCTTTTATCACGGCTGATGCCGAAGCTTTGAAACTAACAATTCAGCGGCGAATCGCTCCCTTAGACTACATCACTAAGAATAATGGTATTGAAGGATTAACTACCCGATTGCAAGAAACCATTGATACTGCTTATCGAGGCTACATCAATTCCTTAGGAGATACTTCCCAACAGTTTTTAAATTATGAACGCGTCCGTGGCGTAATTGAACGCCTACCTTTGGAACAAGTGCTCTTTCTCCAAACAAACTCGCATAAAGCAAACTGGCTGTCCATTACGAGTAATGATCAAATTATTGAATGCACAGGAAAGCTAAAGGATTTTGCTCAAAAGTATCCAGAACTGGTTTATATCAGTCGCGATACCTTGGTTAACCTTAGTCAAGTCAAAAGTTACAATGCTAAAGCGGGCGTTGTAACTTTAACATCTGGTCAAGAATTTAAGGTTTCTTTTCGCCGACGCTCAGTCTTTAAAAAGCTACTGAACTAAACAACAACAGCTACAGGACATGCAGTTGCATGAATCCTGTAGCTGTTTTAATTATAGAATTATTTAAACGTTTTCCGCTCTTTAGCAACTTCCAATAATTTCTGCCGTAAGTTCTTATCAACGGCATAAATATATAGTCCGTGAACTCCTCGTGTCAAGAGAACATTCAATTCGTTTTGAATTAATTCCTTGGCAAAATTTTTCTTGGAGCCATCAGCTAAAGTCCGATTTTGAACGGCATCCTTATTGGCATGCTTTTCCGGATAGAAAATAACCTTACCATTTTCAAAACCAACACTTGGTCCAATGATCAGGCCAGCATAGTTAAGATCAGACCCCTGAACGGTATAAATTGACCCAACTTCACCGATGGTATCTACCTGTTCAGCCCAAGAGAGCTTTTTATAGTTAACAGAACGGTGCTTTGGCTTAATTTGTTCATTCCATGGAAGTTCCCAATTAAATTCTTCATCGCGGACCATCCAGTACGGATCATCTTTCGGTTTGGAAGCGGACGAAAACTTCCAGTCAAAAGTGGCAATAATCCGGGAAATCCCATTAGCATAGTGACTTTCGATATCTTCACTATTTTTAGCTTTAACCGCTGCTTCAAGTTTTTGTGGGGAATCGAAAATCTGAATTTCATATTTATCATCCACTGGCAGTGGATTAATAACGTGGCCCTTGCCAAAATCATCAATCCAATTGACCGTTGCTTGTGAAGCATCAATCCGCATTTGGTGAGTTAACTTAATTAGATTTCGTTCCCGTTTTGCCTCATCCTCAAGTTCTGCAATTTGCGAATGGGTAAGTACCTGTTGAGTCCGGACAATTTGGTTAGGATCAAAGACTAAAATGACTACTTTGGCCCGTTTTTGTAAGTCACGCAGTTGATTCTTACCTTTATAGGCTTGTTTTCCTTGCGTCCAAAGTAAATGACCTTCGTCTACTAAGATGACATCAACTTGTTTATCTTCCTCTTTTTCACTATTAATGAAAATCGTTGGCTTAGAAACTTTTGCTTCTCCTAAGCCAAGCTTTGTTGCGACATTCTTATAAACCTTGAGTTGCTGGTCATGATTAACTAACAATCGGGCATCAATCTTCGCTTCTGGATCACAAAGATCATAAAAAAGGCTACTTAACAAAACCGTCTTTCCGGCCCCGGCTTCCCCTTCAACCAAAATTAACTGGCCAAGTTGATTATGGGGTACCGCTCTGGCAACCCGATCAAGAATTAAATTTTTAGCATCCAATTGTTCTTCGGTCAATTTATGGAAGGGTGAAGCTTTGAAAATCGCTAAATCTTTCAACAGGTCCATTGCCGGAAATAACTTGGCATCCCGATAATGAAGCTTATTCCAAATTTGTTTAAAAATATGGTCAGCTTCTTCAACCGGGTAATATTGATCTTGGCTATTCGTCCGTCGATTATAGAGCGCGTTAACGTTTTCAACACTTCCCAAGTACAGCATTAGCCGATTTTCGATATCTAGGGTTAGGGACTTGTTGAAGTGCTTATTAGCAATTACATACATATTTGCTGTCCTTGAATGAGATAGTTTTTTCCAATCATCCCGCTTCTTCGGGTCGTCATGCAAATGTTGGGAAGTTCGGTGAACAATATTGTTAGTTTCCCCCACATAAACGGAATAAGAGCGCGCTTTTCCTTTATCCTTAACCACATAAACGGTTGGGTAACGCCGTACTAATTTTCCCTTACTCGTGGTTGGATCAATTTCCTGTAGTTCTTCTAAAACTTGTTCATTATAAGAAAATTCACTGATGAGGACTTCTGGTTCGTTCATATTTTTCTCCATTGCAAAATTTGATTTATTGTAATTTTAAGTTAAATCAAGGTTGATTACAATTTACTAGTGATACTGATTAATCCGCAACTCATCCACCCGGATTCGACTGTAATTAAAATCAAGGTTTTCGACATATTTCAAATCATCTAACAACTTAGTAATTGCTACATCGAATTTAGAATTATTTTGGTTTCGATTAATCAAATAAATTAGGTGGTTGCAAATCTCCCCCCCGGGTTAAATCACCGTTGATGATAATTTGACGTAAGATTGACCGACGTTGAACTTTGCTCAAATTTAATTGGGCATTGACATTGTAGCCTAACATATGCAAGTGTGATTCAGGGTTTCCATAAATGCTATCGTCATTTGAATTTTCAACTTTCAAATACTTAGGTAGCCAAAAATCAGTCGTTACCACCTTACAGAGTAAGCGGCCTCGTTTTTTCAACCTTTGGTAGACCCGTTCCAAGACAAAGAACTTATCACAAGTCTGGCAGTAAACGGCCGGAAAGCGTACCTTTTGATATTTCTTTCCAATATCAATTGAAACAATTCCGGCGATGTCATATAAATTATGATCATGAGCAACGCACTTGGTAAAATTCGACCGGGTTAAGAAGCAGTTGCTATCCATTTCATATTGGTATAAGTCCTTCAATTCACCTTTCTTCCGCTGACGCCCTTGAACATGGGTCCGTGCAACTTTTTTAGGTTTTGAACTTTGCTTGACTTTCCTTTGAACTGGTTGCTTTGATCGCTTCTTTTTGGTCGACTTTACCTTTTTCGTTACGGTAACCCGTTTAACTGCGGTACCAGTTACTGGATCCTTTTGGATTACCGTGCTTTGTTTTGTTTCTGGCGTGACCTCCAGTTTGATTTCTGGCTGCGTACTTGTCTGTGATAGTCGACTAGCTACTCCGACTTCAGCTTCAATCTCAGCTTTTGGTGGTGCGACCGCGACTTTATTTACCCTGTTTTTTTCCGACTTTTCGTCATCTTGCCCAGTTTTCTTTGGTTGGTTAACCTTCAATGCCGCAACTCCCAAACAAGTCAACATTATACAAAAGCCAACAACATCTAACATCCCCATCACCTACTATTAATTATTCCCCCATATCAGCTAGCCTACTAACCGATAAATGATACATGCAAATATCAACATATATCATTTTACTAGAAATATCCTCGCTGTCCATAAACCGCTTACATAAAAATTACCTTTTTACGGATTCTTTTAATTCAATCTTATTAACTTCGCTTTTCCCCATCTGCTTTTTGAAGGATCTGCAAGCCCTAATTTTCCGCCACTTTTGACGGTTAGCTTGGTGATACGCCACAAAATTAGCGACGTCAAGCTGATTTAGATCGGAAAATTCACTGTCACGAAGGTTTCCTCCCGACTTCTTTTTACTGCGTTCAACATCATCGAACCCTGCGTTCTATACTTTCGAATGACCTCTCCACTAAAGATCATGTTAAACTTTTCACAGATACTCAAGGAGGTTATAACAATGAAGCAATTAACTGACAAAGTAACTTTTCCCAATGGTGCCACGCTTAGTTCTCGTTTAGTCCAACCACCAATGTTAACTAACAGTGGTGATCATGGCTTTGTTACCCAAGACACCCTCGACTACTATGGCGCCCGGTCAAACTCGGCTGCAATGGTAATCGTCGAATACACCAGCGTTAGTGAAAATGGGGGTCCTTCCCGGAGTTGGGCAGACGATCGGGAACAATTGGCAATTTACGATGACAAGTTCATCCCCCAAATGACCAAGCTTGCGACCACCTTAAAGCAGGACGGTAATAAAGCCCTTCTCCAAATCGTTCACTCTGGGCGGGAAGCTAATTACCTGCCAAAGTTAGGCAAAAAGGTTTACGCTCCGAGTGCTATTGACTTTAGCTTCTTAGACTACCCCGTTTATGAACTAAGTGATGCCCAAATCCGTCAAATTATTAAGGACTTCGGGGCAGCCACGCTCCGGGCCATCAAATGTGGCTTTGATGGGGTTGAAATTCACGGCGCCAACCACTACTTGATCCAAGAATTTTTCTCCAAGTGGTCCAACAAGCGGACTGATCACTGGGGTGGTTCCTTAGCCAAGCGGATGAACTTCGCTAAGGAAGTGACTGCTGAAGTCATGCGGGTCGTTAAGGCAGAAGCACCAAAGGACTTTATCGTCGGTTACCGGATCTCACCGGAAGAAATTCATGATGAAATTGGCTACACCTGGCATGAATCAACTCAATTAATCCAAGCCTTAACCACTGAATTTGACCTGGATTACATCCATCTCTCCTTGCCAGCTTACAATGAAAAGCCAGCGGATTCCGACAAGACCTTTGCCGAACTCTTCCAACCCGTCTTGAACGGAAAAAAAGAAATTATCGTCGGTAATGTAATGAATGAAGCCGATGCCAAGGATGCTTTAAACTATACTGACTTAGTAGCGGTTGGCCGGGCTTCAATTATTGATCCTCTCTTTGCTCACAAGATCGTGACTGGTCACGGCGATGACATCATCACCAAGATTTCCCCAGAACAAGTCAAGCTTGCCAAGATGACGCCTGGGCTTATTAACCTCTTCTCCGACATGAAGATGGAACCACATCTACCAGGGAGAGAATCCATCGCTATTCTCCATAAGTCTGGTTCCCTGGACGCCAGTGTTATTCATAACGGGACAAAGTCGGACTTAAAGGATATTGAAGAAGGAAAACTGTAAAAGGCATCTTTTATTCAAACTGTCAGGATTTCACCTGGCAGTTTTTATTTTGCCCAAATCCTAAAAACGACACTGCACAGATCCACCAGATCTGTACGGTGTCGAATATGGCAAAATGCTAGATTTCGCTTTCACCCTTCAATTATTTTCCGGCAATGTCATGATTGACCATCGTAATGTAATCCTGAATTGGCTTGGTGACAGCTTGTTGACGCGTGACCCAGCCAATCGCAAAGCGGTCATCAATTAAGTTTCCAATTTGGCGAGACGGCAAGGTTTTAATTCCATCAAAAGAGGACCATTTAGCCTGCCAATCACGGGCCAGTCCGACACAGTTTAGGTCATGGACCGCCCGGTAGATCGCCCACCCATCATCAGTCTCTAAGATTTTTGGCAAAGGGCCACACAAGTACTGCAGGTGCGCAAAGATCCGATCATTATAAGGATCACTAAAAAGAGCAAATCTTTGGGACTTAAGGTCATCTAAGGTCAGTTTGCTTTTTGCGAGCAAGGGATTGTCTTTTCCCATCAATAGTTTTAGATGCCCCTGATGGACTGGCAGAAACTTGAGGCCATTAAGTTCATTCTGGTTAACCTGATTAATGGCTAGAAAGCCAAAATCGATCTGATGATCACGGATTGCTTGGATAATCCGCGGGGCTGGTTTTTGAACAATTGTCATCGTTAAACGATCATGATACTGGCGCCGAAGTTTGAAATAGTTATCAATAAAAGGTTTCAGTAAGGTATTCCCATAAGCAAAAGTCAACTGTTCGACCTGGTTATTCGGGGCGAGGCTTTGGGCAGCCAACTTGAGATCCGACCGGTTCGTTAACAAAGTCAGCATTTGCGGTAACAGTTCTTGCCCTTGGGGCGTTAGAAAAGAGCCCTTGGCAGTCCGGTCAAATAATTTTAAGCCTAATTCCCCTTCTAATTCAGTAACGGCATGGCTTAAAGCTGATTTACTTACGTGCAAAATCATCGCGGTTTTCTGAAGCGAATGTTGATTAGCAAGTTCAGTGACGTATAAGAGTTGTTCGAAGGTCATTGTATCTTTCCATCCTAATTTGTTATAGAGAACTTAGCTCAATCTCAATTGTAAGTAGCAAAACATTGATTGTAAACGGCATCATGAGCTTCATACTAAACCTATTTTACTAATCAAGGAGGTTGTGCGTATGCGCCAATGCCACTTTCTAGGTGACTACTTTGAAATTAAACGACAGCTAAAGCACAACCTTGTTGATTTGAAGTATCGGCATCATAAAAGAGTACCGAGAGCGACAAAAAGTTTTTCAGAACTTAGCCGACTAATTCGGGCGTTGC
Source organism: Lactobacillus sp. 3B(2020) (assembly GCF_013487845.1). NCBI lineage: Bacteria > Bacillati > Bacillota > Bacilli > Lactobacillales > Lactobacillaceae > Lactobacillus > Lactobacillus sp. 3B(2020). The sequence goes on from NZ_CP047410.1 coordinate 1,524,696, forward strand.
CAGTTACACCGATTCAAAGTAATCGTAGTTATTCAAATGTTTACTTAGCTGATCAGAATTCATGTCTCACCCCAGTCATCCATGGGAAAATTCACCAATAGAGCGTTGCTCAAGCCGCATAAATAATTTTTCTATCTGAACTGTATCCTTGACAGACAACAATGCTCACCTTTGCAATCATCTTCAGATAAATTTATACTTCAATTTTTAGTAATAAACTATACTATAATTATCGTAAATAATTTACTAATGGTGATCAAAATGAAGATAAAAATTAAAGATATTGCCAAAGCTGCGGGTTACTCTCCAGCCACGGTTTCACGGATTTTAAACGAAGATCCTACCTTGTCTGTCACATCTGAAACCAAGCAACACGTTTTACAAGTCGCCCATGAAATGGGGTATTGGCAAAATAAAGCTAACCCCAAGTTAGTGGCTCAAGTTGGCTTTTTAAATTGTATTAACTCTGAAGATCACTTAGCTGATAACTACTTTACTACCCTTAATCAAGCGATTTATGCTGCTTTTGCAGATACCGGGATCAGATTGATCTCCTTTGATAATCCGCGCGATTTAATGGACCACGCCCAAGAGCTTCAAGCCATTGTTGGGGTTGGGACTGATGGTTTATCAAATGTCGACCTGGCCATGCTTCACCGCGCTTTTCCAATCGGCGTTTACCTTGACAGTAATCCGGCACCCGAATACTTTGACTCAATTGAACCAAACTTAGCCTATACCATTCGTTCAGCCTACCAATTACTCCATCAGGCTGACAAACAAACAATCGCCTTTCTTGGTGGTGAAGGCCTGTTAGTTAATGGCAAGCTAGAACCAGATATCCGGGAAAAAACCTTCCGCCAATTAGTTGTTGACGATCAACTAATCATTGCCCAGGGACCCTTTAACGTTGAAAATGGCTATCGCTTAGGTAAGAAGTTTCTCCAACGGTTCCCCCATTACTTGCCGGATGCCATCATTGTTGCTTCTGATACCCTCAGTGTCGGGATCCTGCAAGCTTTTAACGAAGCCGGTATTCTTGTCCCCCGGGACATCGCCTTAATTAGCATTAATGATAGTGAAGTTGCCCAATACGTTTCTGCTCCCTTAACGACCTACCACATTGACCAACTTGCCATGGGTAAGCTCGCTTGCCAGCTTATCCAAACGGCCTTAACGGCTAACGAAGCTCGACCCCACATCCATGCCCTGGTCGATACCCAATTAGTAGTGCGGAAGAGTTTTATCCCTCCAAAAGAAAATAATAAATAAATTACGCAATTAATTTAATGAAATTTACTTAATTATAAAAAGCTTTACACTTGCTTGGTATCCTTCTATATTGAAAATGTAAGCGATTACAATGAACGATTGGAGGAATTAACCATGCAAGTTTCTGCTAAGCAAGCCCCAACTACCGCTCATCATGGTGGTCACTGGGTTTCAAAATTATCGTTTTGCTTTGGTAACCTTGGTCACTCGGCCTTTTATGGCGTAATGAGCACTTATTTTATTATTTTTGTTACGAGTGACATGTTTACCGGCGTTAACAAAGCTACCTCAACCAAATTAATTAGTCTAATCACCGGATTAATTGTTGGGGTCAGAATCTTAGAACTTTTAATTGACCCGATGTTAGGAAACATTATTGATAACACCAAGTCCAAATGGGGTAAGTTCAAGCCTTGGATTATTTGGGGAAATATTGTCAGTGCCATCCTACTAGTTATCCTCTTCACTGGAATCTTTGGCATCTTCAAATTAAATGCCACCCTCTTTGCAATTCTTTTTGTGATTATCTTTATTACCTTTGATGTTTTCTACTCCCTTTCCGATATTTCTTACTGGGGAATGGTTCCCGCTTTAAGTGAAGATTCTAAGGAACGGGGAGTTTACACTTCGCTTGGCGCTTTCGCCGGCACGATTGGCTGGAACGGTTTAACAATTGTCGTAGTACCAATCACCACCTACTTCACCTTCCTCGCAACTGGGAAGCACGAACAAGGCAGTCAAGGTTGGCTCGCCTTCGCAATCATCTTTTCCTTGTTGGCCCTCTTAAGTGCGATTGTTGTTGCCTTAGGGACGAAGGAAAATGATAATTCTATTCGGCAAGCTGCTCAAGACAAGACGACCTTACGGCAAGTTTTCTCAGCTATTTTTCACAATGATCAAATTCTTTGGCCAAGTTTAGCCTACCTGCTTTACTCCTTAGCCTACGTTATGACCAACGGAGTGCTTTACTACCTTTACAAGTACGTCCTTGGTAAACCTGGACAGTTCTGGATTGTTGGAGTCATTGCCACCATTATCGGTTTCTGCACCAGTCCTCTCTTCCCAATCCTAAATAAGTACATCCCCCGGAAGGTCCTCTTTTGTGCCGGCCAAGTTTCAATGTTTTTTGCCTACCTGATCTTCCTCTTCTTGCGGAATAACATCTTTATGTTGGACGTTGGATTAGTCCTCTTCAACATCAACTTTGCCCAATTAGTTACGGTTTTGACCTTAACCGATGCTATCGAATACGGACAATTAAAGAATGGGCAACGGAACGAAGCAGTTGTCCTTGCCGTCCGGCCAATGATTGACAAACTAACTGGGGCGATCTCCAACGGATTAGTTGGTTACATCGCCGTGGCCGCAAACATGACTGGCTCTGCCACGGCTGCCAGCATGACCGCCAAGGATATTCATACCTTCGATAGTTTGGCCTTCTACATCCCATTAGCCTTAGCCATTTGTTCAATCTTAGTTATGCTCTTCAAGGTTACCTTGACTGAAAAGAAGCACGATGAAGTTGTCAAAGAACTCGAAGAGCAAATTGCCGCAAAGGAGAATTAATATGTTCAAACGCAATCTACCAACCTTCTTATATGGTGGAGACTACAACCCCGACCAATGGCCTGCCGATACCTGGCACCACGATATTGAGGTTTTCAAACAAGCCGCCATTAACTCCGCTACCATCAACGTCTTTTCCTGGGCTGCACTAAATCCTGCTGAAGGAGTATATGACTTTAGCCAGCTTGACCAAATTGTCACTGAACTCAGTGCCGCCGAATTTAAGATCGTGATGGGGACTTCAACGGCTGCCATGCCCGCTTGGATGGTCAAAAAATATCCGGATATCGCTCGGGTCGACTACCAAGGACGGCGGCACAAGTTTGGTCAACGCCATAACTTCTGTCCAACTTCACCAACCTTTCGACGTTTAGCCAGTGATCTCGTTGATCACCTTGCTGCCCACTATGTTGGTAATCGCCACATCGTAGCTTGGCACATCAATAATGAATACGGGGGCACTTGTTACTGCGACCAATGCCAAGCTAGCTTTCGGAAATGGCTTAAAGATCGTTATGGCACTTTAGAAGCCTTGAATAAGGCTTGGAACAACACCGTTTGGAGTCACCAAATCTTTGACTGGAACGAAATCGTTGTGCCAAATGAGCTTGGGGATGCCTGGGGTCCTGAAGGAAGCAATACCATTGTCGCTGGCTTGTCACTAGACTACCTTCGTTTCCAATCGGAAATGATGTTGGACGAATACAAGATGGAAAAGACAATCATTGAAAAATACGATCACCAAACCCCAATCTTGACCAACTTCCACAGTACGCCAAACAAGTTGATTGACTACCAAGCTTGGGCAAAAGATCAAGATATTGTTTCCTATGATTCTTACCCAGCTTATGATATGCCAACTTCTCGGCCCGCCTTTTTATACGATTTGATGCGAAGCCTTAAGCACCTGCCATTTATGTTGATGGAATCAACGCCAAGTCAGGTCAACTGGCAACCATATAGCCCCCTCAAACGACCGGGACAAATGGCGGCAACGGAGCTCCAAGCAGTTGCCCACGGAGCGGACACCGTTCAGTTCTTTCAATTAAAACAAGCAGTCGGAGGCTCTGAAAAGTTCCATGGGGCTGTCATTAGCCACAGTGGGCGGACTGACACGCGAGCCTTCAAAGAAGTTCAAAAACTTGGCCAGACTCTCAAACAAATTGGGCCCACGGTACAGGGAAGTATGAACCATGCCAAAGTTGCTATGCTTTTTGATTGGAGTAACTACTGGGCCCTGGAATACGTTGCTGGCATCACCCAAGATCTCGACTACATGGCCTTGATGATGGATTATTACCAACAACTTTACGATCGAAACATTCCGGTTGATATTGTCGGCACCGATGATGATCTTAGCCAATATTCCCTGGTTATCGCACCATACCTCTACCTATTAAAACCAGGAGTAGCCGCCCGGCTGAAGCAATATGTTAAAGCTGGCGGTCACTTCTTGACAACGATGATGGCAGGGATGGTCGATGAAAACGACAACGTTTACCTCGGTGGCTACCCTGGTCCATTGAAGGACCTGCTAGGGATTTGGGTTGAAGAAAGTGACGCTTTCCCGCCACACCAAGGCGTTAAGGTTGATCTTGCTGGTCAAAACCTCAATGGATCCCTCTTAGCTGACATCATTCATCCCCAAGGAGCCCAGGTCATTGGTCAATACGCTAGTGAATTCTACGCTGGTACTCCAGCAATTACTAAGAATCAATTCGGTAAAGGCTTGGCTTGGTACGTCGGTACTCGCCTTGATTCAAGAAGTCTCAGTACTGTCATGGATCAAGTCTTACTGGAAGCCCAGATTCATGGATTAACTACTAAACCAACCAAGGTTGAAGTTACCCAGCGGATTACAGCAGACGGTGAAAAATTAACCTTCATCTTAAACCTCTCAAATGAAGTCCAAGCCTTACCGGTTGAATTCACCAAGGGCTACTATGACTTGATCACCAAGCAAACGCCAACAGTAGAAATGCAACCATGGGAAGTTGCTGTTCTAACCTCCAAATAAATACCGTAAATTAGAATGCAAATACCAATTAAGGACAGTAAACCTCCCATTAATAACAGGAGCTATCACCCCAAATCTATAGGTGACAGCTCCTGTTTAGTTTTTTTCGTTATTTATCAACTAGAGAGTCGTGATTTTAAATTGATAATTTTGGCAAGTAAGGTTGCAACAGAATGCCAAAAAATAAGACGCATATTTGCGATTTTGATGGTGGCCTCGTTACTTGAAGGTTCATAGTAGGTTGTGGAGCACGAGCTAAAAACGCAAGCAATTCAAAAAGGCCAATTAATATTCAATCTGTTACCGTAATTTTTAATGCCATTTGGGATGATGAAGCTTAATAACCAGCCACTTTCCCACATCGAAAATAACCAGTTTATTAACTTCTTACACCGGCTACTACGAAGTTTTTTCTATCCACTTTTGCCTTTAACTTCCGCAAATTAATTTTATTAAATATCAGTGGTACTAAACTAGCTTAACTTCAAAACGATACTTAATTAATTTAAACTAAGAACGTAGATAATCACGACATTTTAGTTAGGTAGCCTGGTAAACTTAAACATTAGAGAAAAATTAGAATAAACTTAACTAATCCTTATTGAGCGCGTATGATAGCCCCATACTTGAATTTCACCGAAGGGGGTTAGTTACATGCAAGCAACAATTCGACAACCAAAGTTAGTGATGACCATGGAACCGATGAGTGAACGGCGCATTGCCATTAATATCATTAAGGGTTCGCTTGGAAACATGATTGAATGGTTTGACTGGTACGTTTACGCGGCCTTTGCCATTTACTTCTCGGCCGCCTTTTTCCCGGCTGGTGACCAGACCGCACAATTACTTTCAACCGCTGGTGTCTTTGCAATTGGTTTCTTAATGCGGCCCCTTGGATCATTTATCATGGGGCGCTTAGCGGATCGGCATGGCCGGCGAACAGCCCTCACCGTTTCGGTCATGATCATGGCGTTCGGCTCCTTAGTGATTGCCCTAGTTCCCACCTATGCGCAAATTGGCATCTGGTCACCAATTATCTTGGTGGTTACCCGGCTCGTCCAAGGATTATCCTTGGGTGGTGAATACGGAACTTCAGCCGCTTACATGGCGGAAATGGCAGTTCAAGGCAAACGGGGCTTTTATTCTTCTTTCCAATATGTCACCTTAATTGCCGGTCAACTTTTTGCTTTACTCGTCCAAATTGGGCTCCAACACAACCTAACTGATGCCCAAATTACCGCCTTTGGGTGGCGGATTCCCTTCGCTATTGGAGCCGTCGGGGCTCTAGTGGTCCTTTGGCTCCGGTTAACGATGGATGAATCCACCCAATTTAAGGCCAACCGCCAAAATAAACGTGCCGGGACTTTCCGCTTACTGATGCATTATCCTAAACAAGTTTTCATCGTGGTTTGTTTAACCCTCGGCGGAACAATTTCCTTTTATACCTACACCACTTATTTACAACAATATATGATTAACACGGTGGGCTTACCGAAAAACGTGGTTACCTTCATCAACTTTGGCGCGCTCCTGATTATGATTTGTCTCCAACCACTCTTTGGGGGCCTCTCGGATAAGATTGGTCGCCGACCACTCCTAATCTTCTTCGGAGTTGGCGGAACCGTCGCTACCGTTCCACTATTTACGGTCTTATCTAAGGTTACCAACGCCTGGGCCGCCTTTACTTTAATGACGCTAGGGGTGGTAATTGTCTCCGGCTATACCTCAATCAATGCCATCGTCAAGGCCGAACTCTTTCCGAGTGAAATCCGCGCTTTGGGAGTGGGCTTACCATATGGCTTAACCGTCGCCATTTTTGGGGGAACCGTAAGCTATGTTGCTTTAGGGCTCCGCTCCATCGGCCACGAAGCCGCCTTCTACTGGTACGTTTCCGCTGCCGCGTTTATTTCTTTACTCTGCTACATTTTCCTTTTACGGAAGTATTCTTCAACTCTCGATGAAGATCTTCACAAGTAACTTAAAGCGACTGAGGTTGGGAAAAAAGCTCCTTGACGGCCTGGTTGGGATAAGAAGAACGAAGGTTGATTCATTAGAATCGGCCTTTCGTTCGCACTTATCCACTAAGGCCGTGCTTTTTGACCTTAGTTACTGAGTAACATTCGGAGATGCAAAAGAGGCCGCTCGCTCCTACTTATAAATACTTACTGCCTTCCCGGATCGACAATTGACTCAAACCGGCTTGCTGATTCTCAATAAATGCTTGGACCCAGGCCGGATTGGTTTTGGAATAATCTCGCAGCGCCCAACCAATCGCTTTGTTGATAAAGAATTCATCACTCCCGAGGTTATTCTCCAGAATGGTTGCTAAAAGATCCGTTTTCGTTTTGGTTTTCCGTAATAATTGATATTCAATTGCCACCCGTCGAAGCCAAAAATCGGCAGCCGTCGACCAAGTTAGCATTAAGTTGTCCACCCGGTCATCTTGAAGGCCAACTTTCCCGTAGACCTTCACCAAAGTATCGATGGTGTCCCACCATTGTTTAGTTGTCACGAATTTTTTCATTTGCGGGAGGTCTTCATAGGTTAAAAAGCGGGCCATCCCCACCAAATAATCAGCCACAAAGTACTGCATTTCCCGGTGGGGATCATCCCAAATTTGGCCTAAACTTTGCCAGTTAATTACTTTTGCCTGCTTGGCTTGCCTAATTAATTCTTTTTCCGCGGCTTTTCGCGGTTGGGCCTTAATGCCATAAAATTTAAATTGATTCCGCATATATTTAGCCATCGGGACCGCGTGATCAGGATTCGCCAGGGCTTCAAACTTAGCTTTGATTTCTAGGTACATGGATTTTCCTCGTTAGTAAAATTTCTTTCAGCATACTAAAAAGCTGGTTAATTGGCAATCCAACTAACCAGCTTTGCTATCCATCACGTCATCACTTGGGGGTGAGTTTTTCTAAGACGCAGCCAAGATTTACCAATTCAACCTTGCTTGGTGACCTTGATTATAATTTAATCCCCTTGGCAGTGGCGCCATCCGGTTTGCTCTTGGGGGTTCACCAACGCTAAACCAGTTGGCTAGTCCGCCTAACAAGCCTAAAACTCCGGAACTGCCAAACGATTATAGTAAACCAGGTGTTGCTCGCGGTTCTGGGGATCAATCACGATTTTAGTTACGCTACAATTAGCGGGTTCGAGAATTTCTAACCCTTGGCAACCGACAACATTAGCCGCAAAGGAACGCACCGTAAAGCCGTGGGCAACAATTAAAAGTTGGGCCGTTGGAAATTCACTAACCACGTCATTGGTAAACGCTGCTACCCGCCTTTGGACGGCTGTAAAGCTTTCACCGTGGGCAACTTGAGCGTATGATGGCCGGACATCGTGGATGCGGTGATAAAAGTGCTCGGGATACTTGGCTTCCAACTCCTGGTTTAGCTGACCGTCCCAGTCGCCATAAGAAATTTCTTTTAAGCGATCATCAATTTTAATTGGTAATTGGGCAGCTTGATTCAAGATTGCGGCCGTTTCCCGAGCCCGGGTTAGGGGGGAGACAAACAGCTGCTTGGTTTGGCTAAGCTCAAGTTTTTCGGCGAGAATTTGCGCCTGTTGCTTCCCGACGGGTGATAAATAGGTTGCGGGAGTATTGATCGTCCCCTGCTTGATACCTTTGACATTTAAGCTAGTTTGCCCGTGGCGGACAATTAAAAGTTCAGTCATTTGTTTCCTCCTCTTGGTTGGTGAATTAAACGAACCCGACTAACGGCTGGAATTTGGGCAAGTTCTTGAATTAAAGCGGCTTGTTGATCCGGATTAGCAAAATCGCTGACATCGACAATCGTATAGGCAAAGTCAGCTTTCGCTCGGTTAGCTAGGTTTTCAATGTTAATTTGATGTTGGGCAATTAAACTTGAGATCTGCCCTAACATGTTTGGGATATTCCGATGAATTAAAGTAATCCGCTCTGGGCTGGCGAAGGGGGTTTGGAGGGCTGGTAAATTAACACTGTTGATCAGGTTCCCCGTTGTTAAGTAGGTCATCACCGCTTTGGCGGCCATCCGGGCGCAATTAGCTTCGGCTTCAACCGTCGATCCGCCTAAGTGAGGTAAGATCGTGACTCGAGGATGGCCGTGAATTAAAGCGTCACTAAAATCAGTCGAATACCAGCGTAGTCGCTTGGTGTTTAAAGCGTCAATCACTGCTTGGTTGTCCACAATCCCGTGACGCGCAAAATTTAACAGGACGGCGGTCGGCTTAAATTGGCTGATCAACTCCTGATCAATCATCCCCGTTGTCTCCTCATTTTTGGGAACATGGACGGTAATGAAATCAGCTTGGTCAACCACTGCGGCTAAACTTGGGGCCCGGTGGATTTCCCGCGACAATTGCCAAGCCGCATCGGCCGAAAGATAAGGGTCATAACCAATAACTTCCATTCCTAAATTAACGGCGGCATTGGCAACCAATGACCCAACATGCCCCAGGCCAATCACCGCTAACCGTTTCCCAAGTAATTCTTGCCCGTTAAATTGGCTTTTGGCAGCTTCTAAAGTAATATCGGCGCCCGGTTGAACCTGGTTAGTCCAATTGGCGGCGGCGATAACTTGGCGGTTTGCTAAGATCATCATTGCTAAAACTAACTCCTTAACGGCGTTAGCATTACCACCGGGGGTATTAAAAACGGCAATCCCCTGTTCACTTGCCCGTTCAAGTGGGATATTATTATAGCCTGCACCACAACGGCCAATCGCCTTGAGAGACCGTGGAAAATCATGCTCATGCAGATCAACTGAGCGAATCAGATAGGCATCGGGCTGGGCATCTTTTTGGTTAATTTGGTATTCCGCCGTAAAGGTCGCTAAGCCAACTGGTGAGATGGCGTTAAAAGTTTTAATTTGATACATATTACTTTTCCTCCGCATGATCCTTCGCAAATTGCAACATGAAGTCCCGCAGGGCAACGGCTCCTGCCAATGGCATAGCGTTATAGAGGCTGGCCCGCATTCCTCCGGTCAAACGATGACCCTTTAAATTTTTGAGGCCGGCTTGCTCAGCAGTAGTGATAAAGGTTTGATCTAGCGCTGAGTTCCCAGTGGTAAACGGAATATTCGTAAGCGAACCATCGGCTGGCCGAACCGGATTGTGATAAAAATTAGTTTGATCAATTGCCTCATAGATTAACTGGGCTTTTTGCCGATTAATGGCTTCCATCGCGCTCACGCCCCCTTGGCTTACTAACCATTCCAAGACTAGCTTTGCGACGTAGATTTGGAAAACTGGTGGTGTATTGAGAGTCGAATCCTTAGCGGCTAATTTTCGATAACTCAACATTGCTGGTAAAGCAGTTGGCATTTGGGATAGTAAGGACTTTTTAACGACCACTACGGTTAAGCCGGCTGGAGCAAGGTTTTTTTGCGCTCCCGCGTAGATTAAATCAAAGTGATCAAAGGGATAATCTTGGGCTAAAAAATTGGAAGAGAGGTCACCAACTAACGGTAAATTAGCCGCAGGAAGTTGCTTAAGACTGGTTCCGTAAATCGTATTGTTGGTCGTTAAGTGCAGATAGTCATATTGGGCTGGGCCGGTAAACTCAACGGTGGGAAAATGATTAAATTGGGGTGCACTGGTAGCAATTTCTTCAACTGCTAAGTCCGGGATTAACTTAGCTTCAGCCATTGCCCGTTCGGCCCAGTGACCTGAATTGACGAAGGCTACCCGGTGAAATTTATTGGCCAGGTTTAAGGGCACCATCGTAAATTGGAGGGTGGCCCCACCTTGTAAGAAGAGCACCTCATATTCCCTTTCCGTTAAGTTCATTAATTGGAGTAATAGTTGTTTGGCCTGGGCAAGCAAAGTGGTAAACTGCGCAGAGCGATGCGAAATCTCTAAAATACTTAACCCGGTCCCCTGATAATTGGTTAGCTCAGCTTGCACTTGCGCTAAAACTTGGTCCGGTAAAGTTGCCGGCCCCGCTGCAAAGTTATAAATCGTCATCATAAATTACTCCTTTCGTCGTGTTAGAAAAAGAAAAAGCCCCCACCGCAGTGAGGACTTTTTTTTTTGCCCCCACTTTGCTTGGAGGCCAACTCAAATGACAGCCTCCAGCTAAGCTGAAGACCGGGAAGATTGATTAAATTGTCGTTGTTGATTAGCCATCATCATTCTTCCTTTCTTTGAGTCATCTGTGAAATTCGTTAACCAAATTTTAATTTATCTGTTGAGAATTGTCAATTATTTATTTGACTTAATTTTATTTAACCATTAACTTACGTTTAATCAGTATTTATCACAATAATCTCATATTCTAAGCATTTTTTCTTCAAAATTTATTGTAAGCGCTTTATTTATCTGCTATATTTTAGTAGTTGATAACTGCTAAGTTCATATTTTGGAGGTTCCTTATGACGAACGTAAAATCACGAACCATCTTACTCTATGGCTCAGCCTTAGTTGGTCTAGCGCTCTTCGCTAATCCAGCCAAGGCAGATACGCAACCGATTGCGTCAACAGCCACTAACCAGCCAACTACAGTTACCACTTCAACGGTAACTACTGCTAGTGCTCAGTCAACTGATCCCGTGACTGTAGTTACCAATCATGATCAAGCAGCTAAGCCAAGTGAAACTACTGATTGGGCCAACCCAGCGGATTATCAAGGTAAAGTCCCCATCCAAATTTTGGGAATTAATGATTTCCATGGGGGCTTAGAACTTGGAGGAAAAGCGCAAATTGATGGTAAAACTTATCAAAATACTGGGACAGCAGCGCGACTAGCAGCCTACCTAAATGCGGCTGAAAATGACTTTAAACAGGCCAACCCAACTGGGACCACGATTCGGGTTGAGGCTGGTGATATTGTCGGAGCCTCACCAGCTAACTCAGCGCTGTTGCAAGATGAATCCACCATGCACGCCCTCTCAGCAATGGGAATAGCGATTGGAACACTTGGTAACCATGAGTTTGATGAAGGGCTACCAGAGTTTTTACGAATTGTTAATGGTCAAGCGCCAACCAAGGAATACAACGAAGCCGAAATGGCTTATCCTCACACCCCAAGTGGGATTTCCATTATTACGGCTAACGTGGTCGATAAAACGACCGGTGAAGTTCCTTTTGGGCTTCAACCATACTTAATTAAGGAAATTCATACGAGTGATAATCAAGTCGTAAAGGTTGGTTTTATTGGAATTGAAACCACTTCCCTTCCGATCCTCACTCTGTACGATAACTATAAAGATTATGATATTTTAGATGAAGCGGAAACGATTGTAAAATATGCAAAAATTCTCCGCAACCAAGGAGTTAACGCGATTGTAGTCTTAGCTCACACCGCCGTAGCATCTTCTAATGGTGAAACTAAGGGGGATGCGGTTGATATTTTACAAAAGGTAAACCAACTCGATCCAAATAACTCGGTCGACGTTTATTTAGCTGCTCATTCTCATCAATACGCTAATGCTACCGTTGGGCAAACGCACTTAGTTCAGGCTATTTACACTGGGAAAGCTTACGACGACATCATTGGTTATCTTGATCCGGCCACAAACGATTTTATCTCCGACAGTTTGGTTGCCCACGTTTACCCGGTACTTTCCGAAACTGATGATCCAACGACTAAAGCTGATCCAAAAGTTCAAGCAATTGTCGAAGATGCCAACTCCCGGGTGGCCACCATTATCAACAAAAAGATTGGGGAAGCCGCCACTAACCAAACTATCACTGGTCGTTTAAACAATTCCAAGACAATGGAAAACGGGGCTGGTGAGATTGTAGTTGATGGTCAATTATACGAAGCCAAGAAAGCCGGCCTTCCTGCTGACTTTGCCATGACCAATACTGGTGGGGTTCGGGCTGATATCGTGGTTAACCCAGATAAGTCGATTACCTGGGGAGCAGCCCAAGCCGTCCAACCCTTTGGTAACATTCTCCGAGTCGTTAAAATGACCGGGGCGCAAATTCGTCAGGCCTTAAACCAACAATACGATGAGAATCAAAAATTCTATCTTCAAATTGCCGGCTTAAAGTACACCTACACTGATCAAGACGATACTAACCAACCATACCGGGTAGTTAAGATGTACAAAGCAGATGGTACGCCGATTAACGATGACCAATCTTATAACGTGGTCATTAACGATTTCTTAGCTGGCGGCGGGGATGGTTTCTCAGCTTTTAAGGATACGGAATTAGTTGGGATCGTTGGTCAAGACACAGAAGCTTTCATCGACTACATTACTTCAATGACGAAAGCCGGAACTCCAATCAAGACACCGGCATTAGACCGAAAAGTTTACCTCACTAATGCCCAAGTGGCTGAACAGGCAGAAACAGACCCTTCCACTCAAGGAAATATCACTGACCAAACACAAACAACACCTGAACAACAAGAAATTATTGCTGAAAATACAGAAGTCGGTACCAAGTCACACCTTGAGCAAGCCAAGACGACTAGTCAAGTAACGATTGCTTCTAGCGTGGCTCGGACTAACAACCAAAAGGAAAGCGAGCAAAAGCAACTTCCACAAACAGGTAACCAAAGCAATCGCGGAATCCTCGCTCTCGTTGGTGTAAGCTTACTTTCAATGCTGGGATTAAGTATTAAACGGCAAGTAGGTTAATTAAGTTTAATCATTAAGCGGCTAGCCAGATCGGTTAGGCGCTTTTTTACTGTTTTCCCCGACTCTTGATCAAAATTCTTACCTTAAACCTAAATCCATTTCCGGTAAATTTACCTCCCAATAACTTCTGCTTATAATATAGATATCATTAAGGTTTAAAGAAGGGAGTTCGCAATGCAAAAGTTACCAACCAAAATTGAAGTCCGGGGAGCAAAAGTCCACAACTTAAAAAACGTTGATCTTGATATTCCCCTCCATCAATTTGTGGCAATCACCGGATTGTCAGGTTCTGGGAAAAGTTCACTGGCAATGGGAATCTTATACGAAGAGGGTTCGCGTCGGTACCTTGAAGCCCTATCAACATACACCCGCCGGCGAATTAAGTTAGGGGCTCAAGCAGACGTTACTAGCGTAAAGCATATTCCCGCTGCGCTCGCGCTAAAACAACGGCCCCAAATCCCCTCTGAACGGGCAACGGTGGGGACCATGAGTGAAATTTTCAATATGATCCGCTTGATCTTTTCGCGCTTAGGAACCCCTGTCTGTCCAAACGGGCACCGGATCAAGCCAAGTCTAGAAATTGCCCACGCAATGAGTCAAAGTGGCGCGGCCATGGGCCAAATTACCTGTCCGGAATGTGGCACTAAATTTATGGCGTTTTCTGCCGAAGATTTTGCCTTTAATGCCGATGGAGCTTGCCCAAATTGCCACGGAACGGGGAAAGTTCGGGATTTGGATGAAAGTAAATTAATTTTAGATGAAAACCTAACCTTGGCCGAAGGGGCGGTGGCTTCTTGGCACCTCCCGGGGCGAAACTTTATGCCGACAGTCGCCGAAGCGGCTGGCGTTCGGATTAACGTCCCCTACCGCGAATTAACGTCCAAGGAAAAAGATTTTGTCTTAAATGGACCGGAAAAGAAGTATCAACTTGATTTTCGCTCTAGTACCGGGCGGGTTTTCCACGATTTCAACGCTTTGTACGAAAATGCCCACCAAGCGGTTTTGGCTTCCGCTAAGTCCAGTAAAAGTGAACGGGCCCAAAAGCGGATTAGCGAATTCTTCCACTATTCCACCTGTCCAGTTTGTCATGGGACCCGTCTGCGCCCCGAATTACTCACCCAACTGGCTGGGGGCTTGAACATTGCGGAAGTTAGTGACCTCACCTTAGGCGCCCTCCCCCAGTGGCAAAAGCAAGTTTTAGCTAGTTTACCGGCCAATATGGTGACCCTAGCAAATAACCTCTTCAAAGAATTTAACGATGACTTACGGCCACTATTAGAGTTAGGACTCGACTACCTTACCTTGTCGCGCAATGGGAATACCCTCTCTACTGGGGAACTTCAACGGATCCAATTAGCGCGGACACTGCGGACAGCGACGACCGGAGTGCTTTACATTTTGGATGAACCTTCGATTGGTCTTCATCCGGATAACATAACGGGACTGCTCAGTGTCTTTCACGAATTAGTAGCCCAAGGAAACTCCCTGGTGGTCGTTGATCACAATGTTGATATCATTAAGGCCGCTGACTGGATTATTGAAATTGGCCCGGGATCGGGGGAAGCGGGCGGCCAGGTAATTGCCCAAGGAACCCCTCAAACCATCATCGGCCAAGCCAATTCCCGCATTGCGCCCTACCTCAATGGCCAAGCCAAGCTCCTGGCCCGGTCAACGACTCGCCAACCAGCTGACAAGACGATCGACTTCACCGTTCAAAATTACTATAACCTTAAAGCCGTTCACGCCCACCTCCCAGTCAATCAACTAACGGCAGTGACTGGCTTCTCGGGGGCCGGTAAAACTAGTTTGATCTTGGATAATCTGGTCGCTGGGATTCAAGCCCAAGGTCACCACCAAGCTTTACCTGCCAGTTTAACGCACTTGCAATCGCCCTTAAAACACGTCGTGAGTGTTGATGCGGCCCCAATTGGAAAGACGCTTCGCTCAACCGTGGCCACTTATACTAGCATCATGGATAATCTGCGGAAATTATTTGCTAAGCAAGCTTTAGCAAAAGAAAAGCACTATACGGCCAGTTACTTTTCTTACAATAATAAACAAGGCGCGTGTCCGACCTGTGGCGGGGCGGGGATGGTCACTTTAGATATCCAATTCTTACCGGATATGCAACAAGTTTGCCCAACCTGCCACGGTGATCGGTATAACCAAGCCATCCAAGCCGTTAAATGGCATGGTTATTCAATTGTTGACCTCCTAAAGCTAGACGTTAAAGCAGCCTTAGCCGTCTTTAAAGCCGTTCCTCAGATTGAAGCAGAATTAACCCTGCTCCAAGAAGTCGGCATGGATTATCTTCACCTAGGTGAAAGCACCCCAAGCCTTTCGGGTGGGGAAGCTCAACGGTTAAAACTGGTTAAGCACCTTAATCATAATCAAGCCACGACCCTCTTTGTCTTTGATGAACCAACGATCGGCCTGCACCCCGAAGACGTTAAAACCTTAGTCCATGTGATGCAAGAACTCTTGGACCGGGGAGCAACAATGATCACCATTACCCACGACCTAAATTTGATTGCTAACGCCGACTACCTACTCGACCTCGGGCCCCGTGGTGGAAGTAAGGGTGGTAAGATCGTTGCCTCCGGCCGTCCAAGCGAGCTAATTCAACAGCCAACAACTTTAACGACTAAGTACCTTGCGGAATACTGGGCGCGGTACGGAAATGAATAAAACCATTCACGGCAGGTAACCACGGTAATTCTGGCTCCAAAAGGTGATCTCCAAGCCACGATTAGTGATCCACCCAGCAAAAGTTAATGGCCCAAGCCTTAGTTTGGTGGGTGAAAACGATAAAGTAAAAAGGTCGCCCTTATCCTCTTGACTAAAATCTCTGGGGAGTCGACTTAAGTAACCTGCCCTTTCTTGGCCAGCAAGCGTGGTTTTAGAAATCGCGGACTTAGTTACGACCACCCCATCTTTTGCCGCTAAGTAGTCAACAAAAGATACTCCACGGGAGACAAAGCCATAAGTTACCGAGGACCAAGAAAAGCAATCTTCTTTCCAGCTAAGGGCGAAGTTGGATCAAATTGAAGGTTTACCGGACTAAACTGCGCCCGGTTTCCCGCTTTATAAGCCTGAGTATTTTCAATTTTACCGAGTACATTTTGTAATACTTCTCCTGAAACTGTTTCTTCTTGCATTTAAAAAAACGCTTTGTTTGTATTTAAGGTTAAATTAACACAAAAAGTAAGTGATTGCGGACGGGGTTAGGGAACTTTAAATTCAACCTAGTTCATCGAAAGGCGGCTTGTTATCCTGCAAGTGGTATCGCAAAGTAACGTTTTTTTATCTAATTGCCTCACTAACTTGGGGTATTAATCCCGATGCTTTCCTGGTTATACAAGGTTGGTTGCTGGACTAACCGGCTAACCAGATTTGCAATACTATTTAAGGAAACATCGTGACCACCAAAGGGTTCGCCTTTATGGGTAATTTGATAGTCAACCGGCCCCCGGGTAAACCAACCGGGGCGAATTATTGTATAGTTAAGAGCGGAATTTTCAATTAAATCTGCTGCTTGTCGGTATGGCCGGAGGATGGCTGGGATTGGTGCTTGGGGATCCTTACCAGGAACTTCGTTGTAAATTCCCATTGAAGAAATAAAGGCAAGGCGTTTAACACCCGTTTTTTCCATGGCCGTAACTACTGCTTTAGCAGCGCCAACCATATCACCACTAACAGCCACAAAAACAAAGTCTTGATCTTTTATGACTTCCGCCAACTGGGCTACATCAAATAGATCCGCCGAAACTAAGATCTCGTTTACAGCTTCCGTTAAGCGATCAGCGTGCCGAGCAAGCGAAGTTAAGTGAATTTGGGGATTTTGTAACAGGCGTTCCCGGACAGTCCCACCAATCGTTCCGGTCGCACCGATAATTAAAACGTTCATGTTGATTCGCTCCTTTCAATTATTATGATAAATGCCTATAATAGATATATCCAATACTTAAATCCTATTTATAATTGATAATATCTATTAGAGGACAAAAAATGAACCAACAAGAAATTAACTGTACCCTCGAAGCCGCTAAAACCCTTAATTTTAATCGGGCGGCCGAAAACCTATACCTCTCGCAACCAACCCTTTCCCATCACATTAAAAATCTCGAAACCGAACTGGGCTTTCAAATTTTTAACCGCAATGGACGGAGTATTTCCTTAACCGACGCTGGCAAGCAATTTTGCCAAGGGTTACGGGAAATTGATGCCGATCTAAAACGCTTAATTGAACAATGTCAAAATTTTTCAAACTCCTATCAAGAAAGTATTCGGATCAGCCTCTTCACCCGCTCCGCAATCAAAAAGTTACCCCAAGCAATGCAGATCTTCAGTCACCAAGCTTCAGCTGTTTACGTTGAACCCGTCTTTGACCAAAGTGTGAACCGCTTGGATCATTTTTTAGCCGGGCAAAGTGACATTCTCCTGGTTCGGAATCAAGAAATCAAAAATATGCGCCAGTTGGTGGCTTATCCCCTCTACGAAACCGTGGTAAAACTGGTTGTAAAAAGGAATGATCCCCTAGCTAAACTTACAACGGTAACGCCGGCCGACCTAAGCGGGCGAACTCTTTTAGTTGGTGGTGGTAGCTCCCGGGAACTCCGAGCACTACAAGACGAAGTCACCCGCAACCAGGATATCAAAACGCTGATTAGCCACGATCACGCCACCACGCTAACCCGGATAGCCGCCGGTCAAGCAGTCTGCTTGAGCCCTGACCTTTACCAAGATGATGATCCTCACTTCGCCTGGCTTAACTTTCAACCGACTATTCGGATGCCCTACTACTTAGTAGTCAAGAAAGGGGCCTCCCAACGGGTAATTGACTTTATCCAGATTTTACGGCGGCTATATCAACCCGAAACTTAAAACGACCTGCTCAAGGAAAAACCTTGCGCAGATCGTTTGCTTAATTTTTTGAAAACGGGCAAGGAAACACGTTCTTTTAAGGACGTGATGAATTGCCCTAATTTTCTGTCCTTTAGGTCACATGGGTAGATAAATATGTGGTATAATTACTGATATGAAAGATATAAATAAACTTACGTATGGGAGAACTTCCGTATATAACTTAAATTACCACATTGTTTGGGGAACTAAATACCGTAACAAAGTCTTGCAGGGACATGTTGAACAAGTGTTTAAGGAGTTAGTTAATCAGATTGCTAAAGAGTATGGCTTTACAATTGCTCATCTTGAAATTGGCAAGGATGATCACGTTCACTTAATGGTTAGCGCACCACCTAAGCTATCTGTCACCAATATTGTTCGTTGGTTAAAAGGGATCACTGCATATCAATTATTTCGCAAATGTCCAGAATTGCAGACCAGCTATTGGAAACAAAAGGGGCGCCACCTTTGGTCACCTAGTTATTACGTAGAAAGCATTGGTGCCGTAAACGAGCAAGCTGTAGTTAAATATATTGACGACCAACGTAAAAAGGAGAGCTAAATGCTTAAACTGCCTAAAACAACTGAATATGTCCGTACTCGCCGGTACCACCTAGTTGTTACGGCAGAGTTAACTGAAAGACACATGTGTAACTTGGCTGTAGAAAACGAACTACACAACTATGCGCTTAAATTCCTAGAAAGAACCTACGGTTATAAGCATCTCGGTCGTACTTTTCCAACTACTCGTACTGGTAAGAACTATATTATTAAGGATGAAATATTACCGCGATTTTTAAAAGAATACTATAATTTAAAACGTTGGAATGCTAAGAAAATCGGATTACACTCACAAGCAGCTTATCAATTCTTAGTAACGATGTTGACTAATTTCGGCGAGTACCGAAAGGTGCTCAAGAAAGCATCCATGATGACCGAACAAGAAAAAGAAGATTACCGTAACAATAAGCACGGTAACAATCCTAAACACCGCTCTTGGTACCGTAAGGGATCACTAACATTCCTACGGAATGAAGCTAGTCATAAGACGGTTTCCTTGCCCGATAATGGTCAAATCGAGGTGCTGTCACCACACTGGATTAAGCTTCAAGATTATGGAGTGGTTCAAGTATTAGAAGATATCCGGAACCTAAAGAACCAGAAGATTGTCACATCTAAGATTAAGCGTAAAGGCGATGATACTTTTGAGCTTCAGCTAGTTCTAAAGTCCACAGTTGAACGGGTTAAACCAGCAAGAAAAGCTGGCGCTGATTGGAACATGAAAGACGAAAAAATCTTCCATACTTCCAATGACGAGCGAATTTACCTGCCCTTACGAGCGTCGGCATTAGCTGATAAGTATGAATCAATCATCAACGGGCTCAAGAGTCGTCGAGATATTTTAAGCGCTCACCTAAACAAGCGGTGCCGCCGCTTAGCTGATCTCAACCAACAAATTAGATACTATAATGTGCGAAGGACGAATCTGCTAACGGAAGCCTACCGTAAAATTGCTAAACAACTCTTTGATGATTACGACTTACTAGCCATCGAGCAACTCGACGCTAAAGAAATGCGTCGTGAGTCTAAGGCGTTAAGTAAAGCCGGTAATCGCGGTAAGAACCGCCATTTAGCAAAAGTTAAATCTTACGAATTAGCCCAATTATTGACGCAAGTCGCCAACCGCGAGGGTAAAACTCTGCTTAGGGTTGATTCCTACAAGACAAGTCAAGTTGAATACGGCACTGATTATGTCCAGAAACATGAGGTTGTGGAACGCTACTGGCGTTCTGAACTGACAGGTAAAGAAATCATTCGGGATCTCAACGCAAGTTGGAATATTCTTAGTTGGGCACTCGATCCAAAGAAACATTACAAGTATCGCGAACGGCAACAAGAAATTGAAGACGCAAAAAAGAAAGGAGTCGCTAAAACACGACTCCCTAAAGCAATTAAGCCAGAATATCTAGTTGAAATTAATTAATATCATCACGGGCGGGACAGAACCTTGCCGTCCTTAAAGGCTACAAGAGGAGACTTTGGCGTATCACCCTGAGCGTGCAAAACGGGTGCGAAAAGCCTTCGGAAACGGTTTTAACTGTTCGAGAATCAAGTGTAACTTGATTCTCCATTGCCTAAACGATTTCCAGATCAAGAGGCACACTGTTGCCTTTTGATCTGGAAGCTCGGTCATTTATGGCCGAGTAGTTCACGGTCATACCCTTTATCCGACAATCTGGTTAAAAGCTGCCTATATCATGCAAAAGATCACTAAAAAGCACATTTTTGCTGATGGAAATAAACGTACTGCTTTCTTGACAACGTTGCTTTTTCTGAAAAAGAATGGTTATAACACAAAATTTACGACTGATGAAGGTGAAGCATTAGTAATGCAAATCACCTTGGCTGATGATACCGAGGATGAAATGCTAAAAGTTGCTAACATCATTAAACAACATAGTACAAATAATAGTAATTAACGTCATGTAATCCAAACATGGCGTTTTATTTTGTCCTCATTCCTTGCATCTGTACCTTTTCTTTTAGAGTGATGTATACAGTAAACAAACGGTTCTTTGTTAATCGGTAATGATTGATAAAGAACCAAAAAAGTGTACTAATTCCATCATCCAGAAAGGAAAAAGGACACTTCCAATTACTTATAAATGCCGTCACACCAGCATTCACCGGCTATTTTTCTGCGCGTTCCAGGACAGCAATACTCTTGTCGGTATCGAAGAATTAATGACAAGTACTGCTTCTCCCAGAAAGTCTTTTGTGGCAAGTGTGGCGATATTCTGCAGAGAAATATATGGTATCGTCCAGAAAAAGTAGCGGTCTGGCGCTGTGCCAGTCGAACTAGACGTAGCAAAACTAGTTGGCGCTGTATACTTTGGAATATCAAGGAACCATTCCTCAAAGAAGCCACCGTGGATGCTTTTGATCAACTAATTGAAAATCATAAGCTGGCTAGTCAGCAAATTAAGGATAACATCATGAAGGTCATCAAGAACTCTAAGGAGCCAACCATTGCTCAACTAGATAAGCAACTTGAAGAAGTGCAGATGAAATAAATTCAGACAGCCAACCAGCTCCAAGATTGCGATGGTCTCACCCAGCAGATTATGGATTTAAGAAAGCAAAAGGAAAAGGTGCAAAGTCAAGATGCTAAAAATTAGGTTAAGCTCCACAGTATTGATGAGATCAGTGAAAATATCAGTCGTTTAGGGTTACCAGTTCCAGACAAATTGAAGAGTGTTCTGCAACAATTACACGATAAGGATGGTGATAAGTAACTTTCGCCTGTGGACTACGGTCTGTAGGCTTTTTGGTTGTTTCTATGCTAAAATATTAGCAGGCCGGAAGTGATGACTAGCTACCATTATGGAAGGCTTAGTGATAAGGACATGGTCTCATCACCCCTCAAACATTTCTAGACACGCGAGGTGATGACTATGTTAAATTGGAAAGAATCGAGGACTCGGCATCACTGCCGCCATAGTTATCGTGGCAATCGGCCAGTTGATCATCGACTGTGCTAAAGCCTACGCGATAATAAAAAAAGCTAACCATAACGGCTAGCTCAACCTCGATCATTCCAGATCACGCTTGAGGGTAACGAGGCGCCACTCGTTGCTCTCTTTTCATTTACAATCATATCTGATCTATTCGAATTTTTCAACTTTTTAGCTGGCAGTTTTCTGTCAGCTTTTTTCTTTTGCTATGGTTTACTTTTTGGCTTCCACTGGCTTATCAGTGGAGGTAATTAAGATGATCAAACAAATTAAAGAAGTAACTCATCAACCACTGACACCGATTAACACAACAATTACGCAAAAGCGATTACTCGATGACCTGCATTATCGACAAGCCAAGCAGATCATCCAACATCTACTGGACAAAGGCCTGATTTCTACTACACAATTTCAGAAAATCGACGAATTGAACAGGCATTCCTTTCCACCGCTATTTAGTCCTGAAAGTGTTGATACATCAACGTTCCAGAGCTAACATACCACACTGATGAAAGGAGGTTTGCCATGTCGACCATTACTAAAATTAAAGGTTACCACAATGATGTCAAGCAACTGCGCGTGTCGGCTTACTGGAATTTGAGCCCAAGTTAGTCAGCTTATACATTGAGAAAATCCAGATCAACGACAAGACTTACAAGTTCACTTTCATGGACAGTGAAGAAATCACCATCGACTGCTAAACCTGAAGATACAGAAAAGCAGCTCCTAGTCTCAGTAGTTTTGAGGTTGGGAGCTTTACTTTACTCTCAAAATCAATTATTTTCTCACACTCCACCCGTACCATCCCATGTCTACCAAGGCTTTCAGCTATTTTTCTAGGACTTTCCCTCACTCTCCTATGTGTCTGTGGAACACACGCAATCAGTCTGTGGGAATATGAACTGCTAAAATTAGCCTTTTTTGGCTAAAATCGACCCAAACTTTGTGAAAAATGGGGTTCCGATACCATTTTCAAAAAACTAACTCAATCCCAGTAATACCAACACTTTACACGCCTTTTAGTATCCCAGTATATCTTCACTGGGTTTGTCTAGTGGGAACATCGCCTACTCAAGTACCACAAACACTGATATGTCAGCATTCTTTTAAAAAAGGTATCAAAAAAAGTGTACCCTTTGCGAAAAATGTCTTCACAAGTAAGGTACACTCAAATCTTTAGCTAAGCCCGCCATGACGCGGCTTAGTTGGTTTTCTCTAGGACAGTAACACTCTCGGCGGTTCGGTTCTAACCAATCACTCGTCACTCACATTCCTCGTTCTTGGGAACCTATCGCGTGGAGTATCACTAGTATTCTCTTCGTCGCTTTCAGCTCCTTGATAATACTGTGATACTCTCAACGTACCGTGAGTGCTCTGGGCAAATCGAACATGCTAAGTTTCTTAATGGCAAGGGATGCAGGCTTTTATAAATCATCATTTATATTTGATAGTGGAGTTGGCTAATTTCCAATCACCTTCGCTATAGACCACAATTGAATACAAACTTTTTATAGCCAACGGATGGTCCATTTTCATTTCTTTGAATAAAATCACCCTTTATTTTTTCAAAATCAATACCATAGTTTTTTATTATGCTTTGGTTTTGTAAAATTGGGACTATCATTATAACTTCAACTTCGAGCTTTCTAACTTCTTTATAACTTTGAACGTCAATAGATGTTACCGGTTCAGATACTTCCAACTTTACTGACTTTTCAACATTATCATTGACCCTATAGGACAGGCTCAATTTTGTCCCCTTTAACAAGTTTGTCTTTAAAAGTAATTTTGAGTTTTTATACACTACTTCTAAATTAACTAACTTTGCCTTTGGATTATTAGGTAAATGCTTATAATTGATACGGTAATAGTTTGCTTTAAAGTATTCGTAAGTAATGTAAGAGTCGCATTTTGTCTCATCTAAAGTAAGATCTTTATATTGACTCCCACTCCAATCGTACTTATTCACGCTCTCCTTGTACCAGTGTTGGATTAAAATATTATTACCACTATCATTATCCGGTCTTCTAAACCAAATCCAGATAGAATCCGCTTTACTATCTTTTGAAATCCTGTATCCCAACTGCTCCATTTCTCCAACTGTCATAAATTCTTTTGATTCAACAGTCACGGAGTACTGGCAATAAGCCTTTTGAATATACCTTGGATTAATTTGACTGATATCACTTTCAGATAAGCAATCATATTTTATTGTTCTGTCAGCTTCTCCTAATAGTTTTTCTCTAGTATAACCTCGCCGTACTAATCCCTTTCTGATTTCTTCTTGATACTCAAAAGGAATAACTATTTCCTCAAATGATAAATCATTTTCAAAAGGGGAGATTTCAGTAATATATTCTTTTTCTATCAAGTTACCTGGAATTGCAAAAGTTCCCTCTTGCCTTAACATTCTCAAGTTATCAGGATCTTTTATCGTGTTAGGTTTTACAAAGATACCACGACTTAAAATCATTTTTGCCTCTGCAACACTTATAGATTCTTTCTCTTCTTCATTAAATGTTTTTACCAACTGCTTTAAATTACGGTCTTTTTGAGAGGCTATAAACGCCGATAACCTTACCTCTTTACTATTGGCATCAAAAGCCTGCCGAATAAATAAATATACACTGGCATCCTCCCTCAAACTGGACTGAGTAGCAAAAAATAATGCAACTAAGGGATCAGTAGTAAAATCCAGGAATCGAGTAGGATTACCATCATGTTGCATTCTGGCTAAATTCTGTACAACACTCTTATGAAAATTCTCGTATTTTTGGTAATACTGATATTCATTGGTAAATACTTTATTATCTCTGGCAACTGATGGAATCATATTTGGAAATTTTGATAACTGTCCTCTAAAGAAAAGCTGTCCTTCTTCTTTATAAGACTTATACTTATCAAGATAATTTAAATACTCGTCAATAGAGTTAACTTGATTTTCTTTCAGAATTCTAGCCTCCTACCTATTGTTCACTTTGCAGTCTCGCCACAATCGTGTTAATAATCTCTTCAACCTTTGGAAGATCTACTACAAACCATTCTCTTGGAGTAATCATTCTCCCATTTGGTGCTTTAATATCTACGTCAAGACGATAATTTGCTAAGGTATGGTGAATAGCAGTTTCTAAGGCTTCAGGATCTAGATTGATCACTTGGAATTGCTCAATTAGCTTTACTGGGGCGTACAGATAAGTTGGTTCATTCTCAGCATTAGCAATTCGCTTCTTCACGCTACTAGCTGTAAAGCCAATCTTGTAAAGTGATTTAATTTCTGAGATTTGTGGATCCTTACTTAATGATTTCAGTACGTAAATATAGCCGGTTTCGTAATCATCAGCTGTTAACTTGATGTCATCATTTTCAGGTTCACTAACAATCTTACCGCCACGGCCATAAAGTGATGAGCCTAGCCCCCTGAATAAAACATTGTTTTCAGTTCCATTTTCATAAATAACATGAACTCGCTTATCTTTATACGAACCGTTCTTATTATCCTTTTGGATATCTTCACCAAATGCTTCAATATAAATAAGTTGCCCCCGTAGGACATAAAAATGGTGAAGCAAAATCTCATAGTTCCTAAAAGGTAGCAATTGACGTCGACCACTAGCAATATCCTTTTGGACTGCTCGGAACATTTGCTTATACTCATCAAAGTTGTCCATCTTTTGACGTTGAGCAACTGCGTCTGGATTATTATCCTGCTTACGAGTAACCTTCTCAGTATCAAAAAACTTTGGCTCGTCAGATCCTATATTATCCAGATCATCAAATAAAATTGAATCATCATTCAGGACATCATCTAGAGTGTTAAAGGACTTAGTATTGGTGTCTTTTTTAACTTCTTCAGCTAATTGTTTGTAGACACTTTTATCCTCTGCCACTAATAGTCCCAGCTCATCATAGTCATGCAGCTTATCATATTTCTTTTGCATCCCCTTCAATCGGTGAAACATTCGTCGTTCAGTAAGATCTGACCGCGTATTTTCAGGCTTTCGGCCATGTTCACGAACCCAGTCCTGTACTTCTTCAAAAGAATGGACATCCGGATCCATCGCCTTGAGCTTGGGCTTCTTTTCTAATGGCTTGAGGATTTCATCTAATTCTGGATCACTAAAAATATCATCTAAGGTTCGATATTGCCTACTTGCCATTTTCTGCCGCCTTTCTCCGTGCTCTTAGATCACGTAACTTAGCTAAAGCATATGCATATTTGACTTCCAAGTCATCATTAGATTCTTTACTTGGATATTGACCGTTATGATCCAATATGAACTGCTTAATTTGTGGGTAAAGAATTGCCAATTCCTCATTGTTCTTAGGAACCTATCGCGTGGAGCGTTTCTAAGCTTTCACGCTCCTGTTAGTCGCGCTCAAGCAAAGTAAAACTCTCGGCGGTTCGGTTCTAACCAATCACTCGTCACTCACATTCCTCGTTCTTGGGAACCTATCGCGTGGAGCGTTTCTAAGCTTTCACGCTCCTGTTAGTCGCGCTCAAGCAAAGTAAAACTCTCGGCGGTTCGGTTCTAACCAATCACTCGTCACTCACATTCCTCGTTCTTGGGAACCTATCGCGTGGAGCGTTTCTAAGCTTTTACGCTCCTGTTAGTCGCGCTCAAGCAAAGTAAAACTCTCGACGGTTCGGTTCTAGCCAATCACTCGTCGCTTTGCTCCTCATTCTTGGGAACCTATCGCGTGGAGCGTTTCTAAGCTTTCACGCTCCTGCTAGTCGCGCTCAAGCAAAGTAAAACTCTCGGCGGTTCGGTTCTAACCAATCACTCGTCACTCACATTCCTCGTTCTTGGGAACCTATCGCGTGGAGCGTTTCTAAGCTTTCACGCTCCTGCTAGTCGCGCTCAAGCAAAGTAACGCTCTCAACGTGTCCCGGCAACCTTGCCGTCAAGCCTAAGACATGCCTAAAGGTTACCAAATCAACGTTCTTACAATCTCTCAACTTTCCACCGCTAATATCCACAATTGGCCCATCATGAACACACTTGTGTCTGATGGGCCAATTTGGTTTATGGCGGTTTGAGGAAAATGGTCAAAAATTCCTAATAATACTTTTCAAGACATATTAATTAATCTAATTTGACTAATCCTTCTGCTATAAGCACGTATTTCTTTAATTCTGGTAAGGTAACTTGTATGCCAATATTTTCTTTAGATTTAAAATTAACTATCTCACCCTTACTTTCTTTACCCAGTTCTTTTGCAACTCGGAATTCCCTTTGAGATTTATAATTATTTGATTTACAAAAATACATAGGTTTTTTTCTATTTTCAAGTTTGATTACTTCTTCAGGATTCTTAGAATCATAATATTCTACAAAATCAAAATCTAAATTACTACTTTTATGCAAACAATCCCAAAACTCATTTTTAAAAACAACTATTTTACATTTATGTCCAGTAAGCTTTTCCTTCGCCTTAACAAACTGATCTATATCATCCATTGCAGATTGTCGCAGTTCAAAATAAGTACGATCATTTTCATAACGGTATTCCTTAAAGTCATCTAAACTCAGATAAGTAAAACTACAAATACCGATGTTCTTATCTGTGTTCATCTTAAATCTGTGGGTCACATTCTCTTTCTGCATATCCATCGGTATTTCAATAATCATACTATCATTTTTCCTACAGTTAATTAATTTGATAATAGTTTTAGATGCTTTGAATCTAGAAAACAACTGTCCCTCATTCATATCACCAATAACTTTATCGCCTTTGTCATTCTCAACATCTCTATAAGTACCTAGTGAACCAAAGAATAACTTACCAGATAATGCGTCCTGTAGGTACTCTTCCTCAACGACTTTAATTACAAGACCAATTTTCCTAGAATCTACAATTTTTAATTCTGATTTATCAACTTTCATTAATAACCTCAAAAATAAACTTCCTTATCAATCATTTGATGCCATCAATTCTGCTTGTTCAACTACGGTATTAATAGCTTGAGGAGCAATATCAGGCGGATAACCATATTTCCGTAATAGATGTTTAACGGCAACTCTCATCTTTGCCTGAATATTACGACGCTTTTCCCAGTCCACACCAGATTCTTCTTTAACCAATTTCACTAATTCTTGCGCAATTAAGTGAAGCTTTTCTTCCCCTAATACTTGAACCGCTTTTTCATGATCAGCCAAAGCATCATAGAAAGCAACTTCCTCAGGGGTTAAACCGAGGTCTTTCCCCTTCTCTTGCTCTTTATTAATGTTTTTGGCCATTTCGATTAATTTACGGATAACAAGTTCACTAGTAATTCCACGTTTGTTATATTCATCAATTGACTTCTTAAGCATCTCTTCAAATTTCTGTGATGTCACTTTATTAGTTCTAGTCATTGCTTTAATTTTACCTTTAAGCAACTTTTCTAATAAAACAATCGCCACATCCTTTTCTTGCATATTATTCACATGTTGCAAGAATTCATCCGAAATCAAATCAACGCTTTGTCTTTCAATACCTAACTGATTATAAATATCAACGTTTGGCTCTGAAATGATAGATTGATCTAGCAACTGTTGCATTCGGTAATCTACATCAGCATGTCCACTATCTCCGGCTTGTTGATCATCTGGTTGCTTTAGCTTTTGAATAAACACTTTAACCGTCTTAAAAAATGCTATTTCTTTACCGTAAGCTTGAGCTTCTGGTTGTGTTGAAGTTAAAGCATATGCCTTTTGCAATTCTGTAACGACATCTAGAAACTTCTTTTGAGTTTCATCATTCTCATGCAGAATTTCATTAGCTACTCGACGAGTTACCTTCAATCGTACTATCCCATCTTCGGAGTCAAAGTCTGAGTAATCAACACCATACAAGAAGTCATTTGTAATGATATCGTACTTCTCTTTTAAAAGAGCCAGTGCCTTTTTCATGTTAACCCCAACTTGGCCTTGATCCTCGGTAGAATAAATATTTAAAGCATCCTTTAGATTTTCAGCAATTCCAATGTAGTCAACAATAAGTGCACTATCCTTATCTTTGAAAACACGATTAACCCGTGCGATTGCTTGAATTAAATTGTGTCCCTTCATCGGTTTATCAATATACATTGTGTTCATCGATGGCACATCAAATCCGGTTAGCCACATATCAACTACAATCACAATCTGTAACTCGTCATTATTATCCTTCATACGTTTTTGAAGAATCCGGCGTTCAGACTTACTAGTTTGGAATTTTGCCATTTCTGGACCATCGGCAGCCGAAGAAGTCATAACAACTTTGATTTTCCCTTTGTCTAGGTCATCGCTATCCCACTCAGGGCGAAGTTTTACAATCTCGTTATAAAGACGTACAGCATTTCGACGTGACATTTCAACAATCATCGCCTTACCAAAAGCTTCTTTTTGACGAGTCTCAAAGTGTTCGACAAAATGCTTAGCAATACTTTCCAGACGTGGTTGAGCTCCCGCTAAAGCTTCAAGACGCGAAAACTCTCGATTACGCCGAGCGTTCTCTTCTAAATTTGGATCATCATTTAAGTTAGCTTCTTTAAGCAGTTGTTGGTACTTTTCCTGGGCATCCTTTTTTAACTTCAGTGGGAAGACATGACTCTCATAGTAAATTTTAACAGTTGCTTTATCATTAACTGCTTGAGTAATATCATAAACATCAATATACTTACCAAAGACTGCAACAGTAGACTTATCAGCTGTAGAAATTGGTGTTCCTGTAAATCCAATAAATGATGCATTTGGTAAAGCATCACGTAAGTACTTGGCAAAACCATAGCGAAGACCATTATCAGTAATTTTAGCCCGCATCCCATATTGAGTTCGGTGGGCTTCATCAGCAATTACAATTACATCACTCCGATTAGTTAATACTGGCATTTCAGTTTCACCACGTTCGAAGTCAGGTGAGAACTTCTGAATGGTAGAAAAGACGATTCCTCCAGATTGCTTATCCATAAACTTGCGTAATTCTTCGCTCGATTCAGCGTGTTCCGGTGTTTGCCGAAGAAATTCATGGGCAGTAGCAAAAGTGTCAAATAATTGGTCATCTAAATCATTCCGGTCATTGATCACCAGCAATGTTGGGTTATTGAGTTTTCTAGCCACAATACTGGAAAAGAACACCATTGATAAGCTTTTACCCGAACCAGTTGTATGCCAAACTACCCCAATTCGCTTATCTTCAGGATTATTAAGAGCTCGTTTAGACGCTTGAACAGCTTTGTTGACCATGTAGTACTGATGATAAGCACCTAAAATCTTAATCGTACTATCTCCATCAGTTTCAAAGATAATAAAGTTCTCAATTAGATTAAGTAAGTCTTTCGGGCTCAACATATACTTAATCATAACTTCTAACTCTAGGTCATCACCTGTTGAAATGTTTTTAGGTGCACGCCACCGCATAAAGCGGTCAAATCCAGCAGTTAATGATCCGGCTCGTGAGTTAAGTCCATCCGAAGCAACTAAAATTTCATTATATTTAAGATAATCTGGGATTTCTGCTTTGTAAGTCTGCAATTGTCGATAAGCATTAGTAATGCTTACATTTGGGTTACTTGCATCCTTGAACTCAAAATTGACCACTGGTAACCCGTTAACGAAGATTGTCGTATCAGGACGTCGTTCATGGCTTCCTTTAAAAGTGAACTGATTGGTCGCAATAAAACTATTCCGTTCAATCTGATTAAAATCAATAGGATATAGTACTTCAGTCCGGTTTTCACCATTAACTGTCGTTTTGACACGAATCCCTTCGATTAATAATTTGTGGAAGTAATGATTGTTAACCATTAAATCTGGATTATCTGCTAAACGAGTTAATTGTCGTAAAGCTTCGCGATAAATTTCGTCCGGGTATCCTGGATTCAGTCGACGTATAGTTTGTTCAACAACGGTAGTTAAAATTGCTACTGTATGGTTATTATCACGCATCGCATCGATTTCTGGATGTGGTGCGGTTGGACTTGGGCTCTTATAAACCTTGTAACCAACTTGCTCTAAAGTATCTAATGCAAGGTTTTCAACGTCTGCTTCTAATAAAAATCCTTTTGTGATAACGAATCACGCTCCTTTCTTTACTTGGTACGGTAAATGATAATTTAGTGGCTTAGAAGTATTTTTGCAGTAACGTTTGTTTAAGATCCACTAGCCGTTGATTCTCTTTAATAAGTTCTATACGTTGGTTGTAAAAAGGGTTCATTTTAGCATCTAACATATCTAGTTCATTCTTGTTAGGTATAAGGACTTGCGAAGATTTTAAATCACTTCTCTTAATATGTCCCATAGTTGTTGCTTTACCAGATGCGATCGCCTGAAACTTACACAAATGGTGTTTAGTCCATTCATAAATAAACCAATCAGGATAATGTTTTGAAGTGACTTTGAATAGGTGCTGATTCAAACCGGCGGTTCTGCCTGACCAGTTTTTTACGAGAAGTGTTCCAGACCACGAAAATATAATATCGCCTGTATGAACGATTACACTTTCATCAATATGTGCTGAACATCTATCTGAGGAGTCGTCAGTATGGCCTTGATTTAGTTCTTTGATCTTAAGCACTGGTAAACTTTGCTTATGATTTTCAGGCCTATATTTTTGCATTGCAAGCCCGTTCTTATAAGTGGCAATATCTGTTAGACTTGCTTCCTCAAAACTAGCTCTTTCCATATGATCATTAAAAATAGTGGTTAATAATGCGTCTAAATTATCATTTATCCTGTTATTCAAAACTTTTTTGTCGTCTAAACAACCTATAATATGGGCTATTTTTCTCTGGTCACTCAAACTTGGCAAATCAAATTCATAATTCAAAATAGCTTCTTTTTGGGCCCGCTGTCTTCCTGATGTACCAGTCATAGACTTAATAGCAACATTCCTAAAATCGTTTGAAATACTTAAATAATATAAATAAAGTGGATCAATTAACTCTTTCTTTGCCCTAAGTACAAAGTACTCCGTAGATCCAAATGCAACTTCTTCCGAATCTAATATATTTACATATGCCGTTTTTCCATTTTCCAGACAAGGAGTGATTCGGGCTAACAATGTATCTTCATTCCTAAATTTTGTTCCACCGTTATAAGCACCCATTTCATATCCAGCAATTTCTCTGGAAAATGGTTTCAAATTATCCATAGCAATTTTTTTAGCTACTTTTCCTTTAGGTAACTGTTCTCGTGGATTAAGTTGAATAACTTCACCTAGTCTTACTTTCACATTAAATCACCCTATATACTTTCGATGTGCTATCTTCACGTTTTGCTGCTTAACCATTGCGTAATGCAAGGTTGTGTCAATCCGCTTATGTCCTAATAGTTGCTGCAATTGCTCAATTGGCATTCCCTTATCAATTGCCGTTGTTGCAAGCGTCCTCCTAAATTTGTGTGGATAGACTCTCACTATCCCTACTTTCTGGCCTAATGTTTTAAGCCGCGATTCCACTCCGCCAATCGTCAACCTGGTCCGGTTTTTGTTTAGCGAAACAAATAAAGCTGGTTCACTGTCGTCTCTACTATTCAGATATTTTTGCAAGTGCAATTTTGAACGGGCATCAAAGTAGGCAATCCGTTCTTTATTTCCCTTACCAAACACCACACATTCGCGCTCTTGAAAATCAATATCTTCACGATTTAGCAGTACCAATTCTCCAACCCGGATTCCGGTTGAAGCCAAGAAGTCAATCATTGCTAAATCTCGCATTTGGGTACAACTATCACGTAATTTTTCTAATTCTTCATCAGAATAAGTTTCTTTTACCGTGGTCGATACCTTTACCTTATGAATCCGCCGTACTGGACTTTTGACAATGTAGTCCTCATCTTCAAGCCAGCTAAAGAAACTAGACATAATGCGCCTGATGTTATCAATCGTCACTTTGCTGGACGCGTGAACTGCTTGATAGTTGGTTAAGTAATCTCTTAGTTCATCAGTTACGATCTCTTTGGCATTCTTACCAATTGCAGCCAATACTTTGGTTAAGGTCGCTTTATAGTACTTTAGTGACTTTTCAGAACATCCCTCGGTCCGTTTAGCTGCAAAATACCGCTCCAGTAGTACCTCATTGTCGTCCATCTCGTTTCTAATTGTAGTATCGGTAAGGCTACTTAACACCGTTTTCAGCCTCATTAGCTGCTGATTGTTTAAATATGGCAGCATTTCCCTGACCACTCGATCTACCTCTATTTTCTGCATGGTTTAAATCTCCGTTTTTAAGACTATTACACCACACAGTGTTGGTTCATGGCTAAATGATAATTTGCTTGAGTTGGCGAAAACTATATTTAAGGAAATGTTCCCTAATGTAAATGAGGGCACTGATGAAATTGGTTCCTATATTAAAAATTACGACAGAAATAGGAAGCCACTTTCCAAAAAGCAACGAAGCCAGATTCCCGGGAAATATAGGTATATAGGTGCGACATCTGTTAACGATTATATAAATAAGTATAATTTCGACGGGATATATCTATTACTTGGAGAGGATGGAACTGTCCAAGACCAGAACGGATTCCCTATTTTGCAATATATACATGGTAGATTCTGGCCAAATAACCATGCCCATGTTTTACAGGGAAAGAATGTTTCAACTGAATGGCTTTATTTGTTCTTCCTACAAAGAAATATTAAAGGAATAGTTACTGGAGCGGTTCAAAAGAAAATATCACAAAGAAATCTAAATTCTTTAACCATTAAAGCACCAGATGATTGTGAATTGACTAGATTTGATAGCCGGATGAAACCAATATTTTCAAAGATAAGAAGCCTAGAAGACGAAAATATTATCTTATCTAAGCTGAAACAGGAGTTATTAGAGCACTACTTTTAAGCCACTAAATTATCATTTATTTGCTCATTTATTTGAATTTTTTTATCAATGGCTAAAAGCTTTCGAGAAATTTTATTTTGTTCATCTAAACTTGGTACAGGAACTATAAGCTTTTTTAAATCGGTTTTATTAAACTTTGGCTGTGCACTTCCGGAAACAATAGTCTTAAGTAAAGCCTGACCTTTCTTACTAGTAAAAAAATAATAGTAATAATCATCAATATATTTTGTCTTTAATAAAATTGCATTAGGGCCGAGAGACATGGGGGTTCCAAGCGTTGGTGTACGGAAAACAGTGCCTAAATGTGCGCCTACATTTGAAATTATAATCTCATTACCATAAAGTTTAGTTTTACTGAGAAAGTTATAACCATGTCTATCTATATATTCAAAGGGCCCTTTAAATTTATTCCTGTAGTCAGCTAACCTAATTAAAATTGCATAACCATCTTGAGCGTTTTTATGTGATACGTTTTCTTTTAATGCTTTAAAACTACCATTAGCTACATAATCTGTTACGGTTGTACAGATATTACATAAACTATCAAATCTCATATCCAAGTTCCTTCAATACATCTTTTATTTCAGCTTGGAGTTTATTACTCTCCTCAAACTGTTTTTTCAATTCTCCAGTCAGACGAGCCATCTTGACTTCATATGGTTCCCCATCATCTTGTTGCTTTGCCAAGCCAACGTACCTACTAGGGGTTAATACGTAATCATTTTTTGCAATTTCATCTAGTTTAGCTACCTTACAAAATCCGGGAACATTCTTGTACTCTTGATCATTGGTACCACGATATGCATGGTATGTGTCAGCTACCTTTTTAATATCTTCCTTAGAGAATGCCCGGTGAGTGCGATCAATCATTTCACCAAGATTACGTGCATCGATAAATAAAGTTTCACCTTTTCGATTTCTTTCATCCTCAGATTTCTTATTCATATCAATAAACCAAAGTGAAACCGGGATGCCAGTGGAATAGAACATTTTATCCGGTAAGGCAACGATCGCATCAATCTTGTCATCTTCGAGAATGGCTTTCCGGATAGCATACTCTTCCTTCGTAGATGTCGACAAAGCGCCGTTAGCTAATACGAATCCAGCTTTCCCGTCAGGCGCTAATTTACTAATAATATGTTCAATCCAAGCATAGTTGGCATTACCAACAGGTGGAACACCATATTGCCAGCGAGCATCTTCTCTTAATTTGTCACCATTCCAATTTTTTACGTTAAATGGTGGATTAGCTAAGATAAAATCAAATCTTTCACCTTTGTGTAGATCATTAGTAAAAGTGTCACCTTGATGTGGTCCAAGATTATTATCAATCCCTCGAATTGCCAAGTTCATCTTAGCTAATTTCCAAGTAGTCGGATTAGACTCTTCACCATAAACAGATAAGTCGCCAATCTTTCCTTGGTGTTCTTGAACGAATTTATCCGATTGAACAAACATCCCTCCAGAACCACAACAAGGGTCATAGATTCTCCCTTTGTAGGGTTCAATCATCTCAACGAGCGTCCGCACAATTGATTGTGGGGTATAGAATTCACCACCTTTTTTACCTTCGCTAGAAGCAAATTGATTAAGGAAGTATTCATATACTCTTCCCAACACATCCGAATGTTTTTCATGCTTGTTAACCAAGGTAATATCTGAAATTAAGTCGACCACTTCACCTAACCGTGTTTTATCTAAATCTGGTGAAGAGTAATTTTTACTTAAAACGCCACGTAATGAATCATTATTTTTCTCAATTGCATCCATAGCGCCATCAATAATTTCACCAATTTGTGGGGTCTTTGCTGACTTTTGAATTAATGACCAGCGAGCTTCTTGTGGAACCCAGAAAATATTTTCTGATAAGTACATATCAGGATCTTCCGCATCTTCTGGATAATCTGATTTCATCAACTCTTCATATTTGGTTTCAAACGAATCTGAAACATATTTTAAGAAAATCAACCCTAAAACAACATTTCGATATTCAGATGAGTCCATGCTACCACGCAATGCATCAGCCGTTTGCCAAAGCTTATCTTCAATACTTAATTCTTTTGACTTTGTTGCCATATCTATTGTTCACCTATCTCCACTTAATTATTTTGGTACATTCAATAAGAAACCATATCTTCCTTTATCCTTATTTTTCGTAAACTTAATGAAATTAATATTGTCTTGCTTGAAATTATCAATCGATGGCATTGCATCGGAATTTTCAATAAGAATCACTTGTCCTTCATTTTGAGAATTGTTCAAGTACTGGATTAACCCGTTTTTTAATCCGTCTGGGGTATTATTCTCTTCACCTTGATCTAGGCCTAAAAATGGTGTGTCTATAATAACTGTTCCAGTTTTATATACTGATTTCAGTGCCATATACCTTCTGAAAGACAAATTAACTACAGTATTCAAAAATGATCTGTATCCTTTCCCATTCACTTCTGATTTTTCGTTACCATTTATTTCAATTTCAAAAGTATCAAGATTGAAAATTACAGAATTCAAGTTCCCATAATTACATCTTGTTAATATATCGCGTGCGTAGCTACTAATATCATTCGCAAAGTTATCTGGAAAATGTTCTTTAGGATGATATTGATGAATTTTTTTGCTATCTTTCTCAATTTCAATGATTCTATTAGTCCAGTCACTGCTCATTTGACGATAAACATCTAGTTGACTTTTTAAGCTGATATACCCCTGATAATCCTTTTTTAAATTGGTTAAATTCTCTAACTTAGGTTTTAGCTCTCGCCTCAAAATATCATTTAAACTGTCTCTTTTTTCTTTTAGATATTCTAATTGTCTCAACAACTTTTTTCTTTTATCCGTAACATTGTCAGTAGATTTTTTAAGCCCATCCAGTTGTTCTAATATTCTCCCCAGCTCCGCATTAGCCGCATCTATGTGCGAATGACCTTCTATAGAGGTGATTTCATGGTGGCAAAAAGGACATTCTTTGTTTTCAGGAATACTATTAACAGCCTTTTCACCATCTACAATGAAACTAAGTCGCTTTATGTCTGCTATATATTGAGTTTTTAAATCATCATATCTAGAAATATAGACAGTAGCATCTATTACTTTTTGATTAATTTCTGTAATATTACTCTGGACTTCCTTAATTTCACTTATTTGATTAGATACTGCTTTCTCTACCTCTTTAATTTCTTCCAATAAATTATTAAATTTATCTTCGATACTATTTATAGGAGAGGAAATCAGGGCTTCTGATAATTCTTTTGTCTTTTCCCCGATTTCTTGTAATTGTAATTTTAACTGCGATTTAACAGCGTCTTTCTTAGCCTTACTAATTTTAGGATCCTTGATTCCCTCGGGTATATCAATTTCTTTTCCCGTTATCATAAACAGTAGCGAAGATAGAAAAGCTGTTCTTTGAATTACTTGCCCGGGTAGCATAATTGGATTACTCTGAGTGATACTCTCCTCGTCAAGATACCAAAGACTAGATACACCATTCCAAGTAAGACTTTGTGTAGCGTATTTTGTATTTTTCGGAACTTGATGTCGTTCATTAATTCCAATTAACTTTAGGATAATATCATTTAGGTTTTCCTTCTTGCTACTGATACCTATAAAGCCATTTTTTATTCCTGGTATATTACTCTTAATATTTACGTTTTTGTCGTCGATACCACGCGTAAATAATGCATATCCATCATCATTAACAAATTCAACTGAAACCTCTTTATACCCATATTTTTCAGCAAAAGGAAAATATTTCTCTCCATCAGTTTTCCAATGTTTGTTTAAAACATACAATATACAGCGAACTATACCTGTTTTCCCAGTATTTGAAGGTCCAGATATTATATTCAATCCATTTTTTAGTGATACTGTAGAAGTTTCAACATTTGGTCCAGAAGCTGTGATTGACTTTATAAATAAGCCGTTAAACAATACTACCACCCCATAATTTGTTATCTATCATTTCCATAAACTCTTTGTTGCTCACGGCTACTATATTTTCCGCCTTTTTAGCATTTTCAGAATATTCCAAAGCATACATACTCTTAGAAATTTCTGAATATACCCTTGTTCCATTAGTAGATAATTTATAACTAAATCCATCTTGATTCTCAACGATTTCAATTAAACCCTTAAGGACAGCTTGTCGGATTGCATCGTTCATCAATTCTCGCCTTAATGAAAATTCCTGAAGACCAAATTCATTATCACCGTGAAGATTATTTTCTGATATTCCAAAATATCTTCCATAAGTGCTAACAAAGTCAATCATAGAAATATGATCAACATTTAATGGACTTTTTATTGTCAAAATAATTAAAGCCCTCAGAAGTAATTCCATTGGGCCGTTAAACAACTTACCATTCATCGATATCTACCCACGTCTGTATCTTCCCATCATTAACCAGAACATGACACAGCCCTTTCTTCTCAGCATTACCAATTAAATTACTAATTTTCATCAAGTCAGAAGCACCTAATGTCGTACTTGTAATCTTTTTCAAAACTTCCATAAGTCTTTTGAAGCCATTATCGTAGTCATCATAATAGGTCTCCTTTATGCCTTCATAAGCTTCTTTCTTTAAAACTTCATATTGTTTATCCGTATCAGCATAAACATCACGTATGCCACGTATCCTACTTTGAACACTATTGAAGTAATTGCGTTCATCTTCAAAATCCATTTTTACACGTTCACTTGAGCAAGATTTAATATTTTGAACAGTAATAGTTTGCCCCAATTTATCACTATAGGCTTCACATAAGGCAGTCAAGTACGGTAACTCTTCTTCACCTACATTCTCAGGTACAACCAAATTTTCCGAAAGTGGTATTTCAATATTATCGATATGCAACTTGTGGTCAGAAGGATCATAGGATAGCGTACTTTGCGGAATATTTTTTATAGACTTTAAACTCTTAGCTGGTTTCCCAGTATTATCCACTGTTAACACATACAGAAAACACTCAGCTAAAAATTCTGATAGCTCTGAACTTCTTGACTCATCAAGAAGTTTTTTTGTATCCTCAGGAATTTCAGCATCATGCTTGATTGTTCCGATTAGAGCATTAGATAGTTCATCCAGCTTATTACCCATTAATAGCGGAATCACCAAGTCTTCAAAATATGAATTAATTTTAGATTGAACTCTAGGATCACCCGAATGACTAATAATGCTTTTATGCGGATTTACTTTTCTGTTCATTAATTCACTAGCCCTACCAGACGAGACTTTAATTGATTCTCCTTTATACGGTCCTTTTTCGTTCTTTAAATCTAACGGTACAACTATTGAATCATATAAGGCTCCGATTAATTCGAGGGCATTTTTATGTATCATGTATCTTTTTAAAATCAATGCATATTCAGCAAAATCGAATCTTACCAATGCCCCAAAACCTCCGACTTTTTTTTGGAGTTTTAACGTAACTTTCTGGAGTATTTAAATTTCACTTTCACATATCATAAAGTCATAGGAAATAAAGAACTTCAGATATTACACTGTATCCTTAATTTTATCATTTTTGTGTTGTTTCACAAAATCAATTCTGAAACTTTTG
Source organism: Lactobacillus sp. 3B(2020) (assembly GCF_013487845.1). Classification (NCBI taxonomy): domain Bacteria; kingdom Bacillati; phylum Bacillota; class Bacilli; order Lactobacillales; family Lactobacillaceae; genus Lactobacillus; species Lactobacillus sp. 3B(2020). Next base: position 1,563,909 of record NZ_CP047410.1, read on the forward strand.
TTCCCTAATTGATGGTCGCTGTCAAAGCTAGACAGCTCATCCAGGTCATCACCAATTTAATAACTTTTGCAACTTAACTACCACTGGAAGGTATGCCAGCTGCAGCCCGTAACGAAGTATTTCGTTAAGGATTGTTTAGCATACTTTTCCAGTATTTTTTTGCCTTTAAATCCTTCGTTTCGGGTCAGTCAGATCCAATCGGAGGTTTTTTATGTTAAATAATTCATTCAACAACTCAGATGTTGAAATTGTTTCTAAGCACGAAGACGGTTCAGTAGTTGTTTGCCTCGAAAATATGGGCAAGCGAATCGTAACCCTGACAGCAGACCAAGCTGTGGTTGTCCTCGATCTTAAACATGATCAATATAACGTCGACCACAAAAATACTCGGCACAAAGTATCCCTGGATGCTTATGACCCTGACAACAAGCTGATTTCTGCTGGTGGAGACCCACTTCAACAACTGACGGCTGAAGTGCAGACTCCAGAAACTATCTACTTAGATAAGTTTGACGAACAAGAACGTTTATCAAAGCAGGAGGCAGATCACCAAAAGTTAATGGCCATCTATCCAAAATTAACTAAGCCTCAACAACTTGTTTACGATGCCCTCACTAATAATGAAGAACGGCTTAAAGATAAGGAACTAGCGGCTCGGTTAAATGTGTCAGTTCAAAACTTTAGCAACCATAAACAAGCTCTCTTCAAAAAGATCAAAAAATTTTGGTCAAACTCGTTTAATTTTTAGACGCGAATGGCCTATCAGTGGAAGGTACGAAACCTTACCACTGATTTTATTTTGAAAGGAATGATTTAAATGGAACATCAAGTTTCCATCTCCGTTTCCAAACGCCCGCAAGCTGGGACCGTCAGCTTAAAACGCGTGACTATTCGGGAACGCCTGCTGCGTTGGCTGTTAGGCACACCAGCTCATTTGTTGGTTATCGCTCCTGATGACAGCGTAAAGCAACTACAAATTCAACCTTTAAAGGAGGAAATTAACCATGAGTCTAACTAAACTACTAGTCAACCTCAAAGATGACTTAGAAAACTTGAACAACACGATTGAAGAGCTAGTTATCGCCTTAGAACAAGGACAATCTGCTCAAAATGAAGAACCTGACTTCGAACTACCAGCAAAACCAAAGATCAAGCTTGAAGATGTTCGTAAAGAATTAGCCAAAAAGGCCAGTGAAGGTCACTCAGATGAAATCCGCAAATTACTCAAGACTTATGGTGCTGAAAAGCTGTCTGATGTTGACCCTAAAAATTATGAAGACCTCTTTTTAGAAGCACAGGGGGTCGGTCAATAATGGCATCCCCTCAAGTTCATGCGACTCTTTCAGCTTCTAGTGCCCACCGGTGGTTGAGTGCTCCACCACTACCGCAGTTAGAAAAGTTCTTTCCCATAGACGCTAGCCCAATGGCAGCCGAAGGAACCGCAGCCCATGCCTTAGGTGAGTACAAACTCCGTAAGGCCCTGGGACAAAAGGTTAAACGACCGGCGTCTGATTTTGATAATGACGACATGGAAGCTTACACTGACGATTACTGCTCTTATGTAATGGAAGAATTCCAAAAGGCCAAGCTTAACCATCCCGGAACAACTGTCTTGATTGAACAGCGGTTAGACTTTTCAAAATATGTTCCTGATGGTTTTGGGACCGGTGACTGTATCATCATTGCCGATGGACTAATGCACATCATCGACTTTAAGTATGGTAAAGGTGTCCGAGTAGCATCGGAAAACAATCCGCAAATGAAGCTTTACGCGTTGGGAGCATTAAACAACTATTCCATGCTTTACAACCGCCCCGACACAATTAAGATGACCATCTTTCAGCCTCGGATTGGTAACGTATCGACCTGGTCACTTGAAACGGATACCTTACTTCACTGGGCCAAGACCGAACTTAAAGAAAAAGCAGAACTGGCCATTAATGGTCAAGGTGTCATCAAGTATGGTCCTTGGCTGCAGTTCTCAAATTGCAATGCGGTCTTACGGGTTCGCTATGATCAATACAAAAAGCTTCAAGACCTGCAACTCAAATCTCCCCATTTGATGAGCAACGACGAAATTGAAGAAGTTCTCGCTAACGTTGATGAACTAATCAAATGGGCCAACCAAGTTAAAGCCTATGCCCAAGATCTAACCATCAATCATGGTAAACAATGGGCTGGTTTTAAAGTCGTCGAAGGTCGTTCGATTAGAAAGTACAAAGATGAGGCTAAGGTGGCTCAAGTCGCAGAAGCTAATGGATTCACTGATATTTACCAGCAGTCCCTACTCCCTATTACTAAACTTGAAAAGGTTATGGGAAAGAAGAAATTTGATGAACTACTGGGACCCTACATTTACAAACCGGCTGGCAAACTAACCCTTGTCCCTAATTCCGACAAGCGACCAGCGGTTGACACAACTAATGCACAAGATGAATTTACGGAGGTATAGCATTATGGTAAATACTAATTTTAACGGAACTAAAGTTGTTACTGGTTTAAACACCCGGCTTTCTTATGTCCACCTACTGGAACCGGCTGCTCCGCTTGGTGGCGGAAAGGAAAAATACTCAGCAAGTATTATTATCCCCAAGTCCGACACCAAGACTCTCGCTCAAATTGAAGCAGCCATCCAAAACGCTGTAAAGAACAACTTAGAAAAGTTTGGTGGCAAGATGCCAAACATGAAAGCTATCAAAACGCCTTTACGCGATGGTGATGTTGAACGTGATGATGCTGCCTACCAAGACAGCTACTTCTTAAATGCTAACTCCATTTCCAAGCCCCAAATTGTCGACCGCCACCTGCAACCAATTCTTGATCCTGAAGAAATTTACAGTGGCATGTACGCTCGAGTATCTTTGAACTTCTACGCCTTCAACGTCAACGGCAACCGGGGCGTAGCTTGCGGATTGGGTAATGTCCAAAAGGTCCGCGATGGTGAACGCTTTGGTGGTAAGTCTTCAGCCAGTGACGACTTTACCTCTTTAGACGACGATAATGATTTCTTAGCCTAAGACTTTAAATGGGTGGGGTTCTTTAACCCTGCCCGTTTTTTGAAAGGAGCACTTATGCAATTAATCTCCATTGATATTGAAACCTACTCATCGGTCAGTCTAGCAAAAGCTGGCGTTTATCGGTACGCCACTAGCGATGACTTTCAGCTTCTCCTGTTTTCCTACGCCATCGATGAAGGTCCGGTTAAGGTGGTCGACCTTACCCAGGGTGAAACTATCCCCCAAGAAATTATCGCTGCCTTGTCCAAGCCCGAAATCATCAAGTCAGCCTTTAATGCCCAGTTTGAACGGGTTTGCTTGTCCTCCTTTCTTGGGAAACGACTAAAGCCAAAAGGTTGGCACTGTTCTATGGTCTGGGCTGCTACTTTGGGGCTGCCCCTTTCGCTAAAAGGCGTCGGAGCTGTCCTAGGCTTGGAAAAGCAAAAACTTGAAGCTGGTAAAGATCTCGTCCGCTACTTCTGCACTCCCTGTAAACCAACGCAAGCTAACCATCAACGAACGCGAAATTTGCCCTATCACGATCCGGCTAAGTGGCAACAATTCAAGCAATATAACCAACGCGACGTTGAGGTTGAAGTTGAGATTAATCAAAAACTCGCCCGCTTTCCGGTCCAAGAATCAGAATGGCATAATTATTGGCTCGACCAAGAAATCAATGACTGCGGAATTATGTTAGACCAGGTACTTGTCAAAAATGCAATTGCTTGCGACCAAAGTTTCCGCCAACAATACCTAGATGAAGCTCAGAAACTAACTGGCCTTGATAATCCTAATTCACCGACCCAACTAAAGGCTTGGCTACACGAACAAGGATTAGACATTCCCTCACTGTCTAAAGCTGATGTTGATTCCGCTCTTCAATCGGCAACTGGTGACGTCCGTAAAGTCCTGTTACTACGCCAGCAACTTTCCAAGTCCAGTGTCAAGAAATACACGGCCATGCAAACGGCGCTTTGTTCCGATGGCCGAGCCCATGGACTACTACAATTCTATGGCGCCAACCGCACCGGACGTTGGGCAGGTCGCTTGGTCCAAGTTCAAAATCTTCCCCGTAATTCTATGTCCGACCTCAAAGAAGCTCGCGATCTCGTCCGTTCTAATAATCAGGCATCGCTAAATCTACTTTACGATTCAGTTCCAGACGTCTTATCCCAACTGATCCGCACTGCCTTTATTCCTAAACCGGGCTGTCAATTTTATGTTGCTGACTTTTCAGCTGTTGAAGCCCGGGTAATTGCTTGGCTGGCTAAAGAACAATGGCGCCAAGAGGTCTTTGCCAAGAATGGCGATATTTATTGTGAATCGGCTACCCAAATGTTCCATGTTCCGGTGGTTAAACATGGGATAAATGGCCACCTGCGCCAAAAAGGTAAAATTGCTGAACTCGCCCTAGGTTATGGAGGCTCTGTTGGTGCCTTAAAAGCAATGGGGGCTCTGAAAATGGGAGTTAAAGAAGATGAACTCCAACCCCTAGTTAACATGTGGCGTCAGGCTAGTCCTAATATTGTCCAGTTTTGGTGGGACGTTGATAAAGCCGCGACGACTTGTATCAAACAAAGATTGGATACTGAGACCCATGGCATTAAGTTTAAATGCCAGTCGGGATGCCTCTTTATCTTCCTGCCATCCGGTCGCCGGATTTGCTATGTCAAACCCAAAATTGGAACTAATCGTTTTGGGAATGAATCAATTACCTATGAAGGAATCGGCGCCACTAAAAAATGGGAGCGCCTAGAAACTTACGGCGCTAAGCTTGTAGAAAATATCGTTCAAGCCACCAGTCGTGACCTGCTAGCCAATGCCATGCAAAATCTAACTCAAGCCGGCTATCAGATTGTTATGCACATCCATGATGAAGTCGTAATTGAAGCCCCTAAAGGTACCTCACTTTCAAAGATTGAAAAGCTAATGGCCACGGTTCCGACCTGGGCTAATGACCTAAAACTAAATGCCGCTGGTTTTGTCACCGACTTTTACAAAAAAGATTAGGAATTTTTTTCAAAAGTACTTTATTTTTCCCTCCTGACTGTCCTAACAGTGAGGAGGTTTTTTACGTTCTCGCAATTAAAAATGAAAGGATCTGATTTTGATGAAAACAGAACTATCGCTTGAAATCCCGCATGACTTATTAGCACCCGCTAAGGAAGTCATTGCAAATCTGCAAAAAGACCAAGCTAATCCCAATTATCGTCCGATAATTTACATCTGTGCTCCTTATACTGCCGTTGTCATGAACAATCGCAAGGTCATCCGACAAGTTGAAAACTACTGTCGCTTTGTTTATGAATGTGGTGGCATCCCCATTTGCCCGCAACTTTACCTGCCCCGTTTCCTCAACTTACGCAATTATAACGAGCTAAACGCCGCCGTTTTTATGGATATTGTCTGGATGCGCAAGTGCTCTGAAATCTGGGCCTTTGGTAAGTTAACTGGCGATATGAAATGGGAAATCAAAAAAGCCCAAAAGAAAGATCAACCCGTCCGCTACTTTACTGAATCTTTGGAGGTTATTAAATGAAGTTCACTCTATTTACCGCTAACACTGCTGGTAACCAAGCCAACACCCTCTACCCAAATCAAGTCGTAATTTCATCAAGGCAGGATCTACTAACTGCCATTAAAACCGATAATACCTGTGCTGAATTTAAAAATCATAAGCGTAACATTGCTAACTTTATCAAAGCTGACTGTCTCGTCATGGATTGTGACAACGACCACTCCGATGACACTACTGCTTGGATAAAGCCCGAAGATATTCAAAAGTACTTTGATGGTGTTGCTCATGCAATTACCTTTAGTCGTAATCATATGAAAGCCAAGCATGGTAAAGAACCCCGACCAAAATTTCATGTTTACTTTCCGATTAAGGAAATGACTAATGCTCAAACTTATGCTGAACTTAAACACGAAATTCAAAACTTCTTCCCTTACTTTGACGGGAATGCTTTAGACGCTGCCCGTTTTGTTTTTGGCGTAACGAACCAAGAAATTGTCTGGGTTGAAGAAAATGAAACTGTCGACCAATTTATCATGAGCCAGCGCTTCTTTAGTCAAGCTAACCACGCTACTACAATCAGCCAAGGTAACCGAAACTCAACCCTTTCCCATTTCGCCGGACGGGTCATTATGCGACTTGGAAATACTGATGAAGCTTACCAGGCTTTTATGGATAAAGTCGCTAAATGTGATCCGCCTTTAGCTGACCAGGAACTTAGCACCATTTGGCAAAGCGCCATTAAGTTTGGGACACGCATAGCCAAGCAACCCGGCTATATCCCACCATCCCAATACGGACAACAAGATGAAAAACTCAAACCAGCTGATTACTCCGATACTGGTCAAACCTATGCTTTTGCTAATTACTGCCAGGATCGGGTAACTTACACCAACCAAACTGGTTTCATGTGGTTTGATGGTAAAGTTTGGCAAGAATCGGAAGCCCTAGCCCTAGGCGAAGTCCAACGCTTCACCGATAAACAACTGGCCTATGCGGATAGTTTGGTTGCCACTGCAGCTACCCAAATCAAAAAGAATGGTGTCGCCCAAATGTTAAAGGTCATGAGTAAAGCCAAAGCTTACCAAGCCTTTAGCGAGGAACAGATCAAAAGCTACGAAGAATACGAAGCAGCTAAGCAATTTCGTGACTTTGTGATTAAGGAACGCAGCGTGCGCGGTATCGCCGGCTGTTTGAGTAACTCGCGCCCTAAACTTGTCCGTGAGATTAATGACTTTGACGCCGATCCTTTCCTACTCAATACCCCGGCTGGACCCTACAACTTGAAAAAAGGTCTCACCGGTAAACAAGACATCAAATCCTCAGAACTGATTACTAAGATGACCGACTTCTCCCCAAGTAACAAAGGAGCCGACCCTTGGCAAGAGGCCTTGCAAACATTCTTTTGTAATGACCAAGCATTGATTGATTATGTCCAAGAAATAGTTGGTCTAGTGGCAATCGGACAAGTTTTCTTAGAAGCCCTGATTATCGCTTATGGAGATGGGCGTAACGGGAAGTCCACCTTCTGGAATACTATCGCTAACGTTATGGGTTCTTATACCGGCCACCTGTCCGCAGATGCCTTGACCGTTGGCGTTCGCCGTAATATCAAACCCGAAATGGCTGAAGTTAAGGGTAAGCGACTCATCATTTCAGCCGAACTAGAAGAAGGTAAACGGCTCAACACCTCAACCATTAAACAGCTCTGCTCAACCGATGAAATCTACGCAGAAAAGAAATATATGAAACCTTTCTCCTTTGTCCCCAGCCACACTCTGGTCCTTTATACCAATTACCTACCTAAGGTTGGGGGCAACGACGATGGTATCTGGCGCCGGCTGATTGTCATCCCCTTTAAGGCCAAAATTGCTGGTAAAAGTGATATCAAAAACTACACCGACTACTTAACCAAAAATGCCGGGGAAGCAGTCATGCAATGGATCATCGAAGGCGCCCAAAAGATTATTGCCGCCAACTTCCAACCTACCGTACCTCCAGTCGTCAAAGATGCCATTAAAGCTTACCACGCAGAAAATGACTGGCTCGGAAACTTTCTTGAAGAATGTTGCGAAATTGACCCAAACTATTCTGAAAAATCGGGTGAGTTTTACAACGAATACCGCCTTTATTGCCAACGTCAAGGTGAATACATCCGAAATAGTGCCGACTTTTATACTGCCTTAAAGTTTGCTGGCTTTGGGCGGAAGCGGTCTACCAACGGACGATTCATCACTGGCGTCCGTTTGAAAAACACTGATTTTGATTTTCTAGCCTAAGGAGGCGTCATTGAGGTGTCATTCATCAGACGTGAAAAAGCCGATAACAACGGTCATTCTTCTTTTCTATGACACCTCTGTCACCTCTTTACTAATAAGTATATAAAGAGAAAAAAGTAAAAAAATAGTATAGGGAAGGATAGATAAACGGCTGACAGGGGTGTCATAAACACCGCTAAATCCTTGATGTGATAATCACTACTGGCAGTCGCCCTAATGTCACCTCCCTAACTTGGAGAAAAGTATGCGTGAAAACAAAATTGAAGCTTCCTTTGTGAAAGCATGTAAAAAACGGGGCGGACTATGCTTGAAGTTTGTCTCACCTTCAATGGCCGGTGTTCCTGACCGGCTTGTCCTTTTACCCGGTGGTCACTTGGCCTTTGTTGAGATGAAAGCACCCGGCAAGCATCCCCGCCCTTTACAAATCAACCGAATCAACCAACTCCAGCAACTAGGTTTTCTAGTCTATTGCTGTGACAACTTAAATCAAATTGGAGGAATCCTGGATGAAATACAATCCTCATGAATATCAGCAATATGCGACCAACTTTATCATTGACCACCCTGTTGCAGCGATTTTACTTGATATGGGTCTGGGTAAGAGCGTAATTACCCTGACCGCCATCAACGACCTCATCTATAACCGTTTTGAAGTTAACCGGGTTTTAGTCGTCGCCCCGTTGCGAGTGGCTAAAAATACTTGGCCCGCTGAAATTAAGAAATGGGACCACTTAAAACAGATTACCTATTCAGTAGTAACGGGAACTAAGCAACAACGTTTAGCTGCCCTCCAAAAAGACGCCAATCTCCACATCATTAATCGTGAAAACTTAAAGTGGTTAGTTGAAGAGTCTGGCTTTCCCTTTTGCTACGATATGATTGTCATTGATGAGCTATCTAGTTTTAAATCCTATCAGTCCCAACGGTTTAAATGTCTCAAGAAAGTTCGCCCTCGGGTAAAACGAATCGTTGGTTTAACTGGAACCCCATCATCAAATGGCTTGATGGACCTCTGGGCTGAATTCCGGGTCCTTGATATGGGGCAACGTTTAGGGCGCTACATCAGTCACTATCGCACTACCTACTTTGACCCCGACAAACGTAACCAGCATATGATTTTTACCTACAAGCCTAAACTTGGAGCAGAACAACAAATCTACCAACAAATTAGTGACATCACCATCTCTATGAAGTCCAAAGATTACCTAAAGTTGCCACCGCTCACGTTAAACACCGTCAAAGTTCAACTTTCTGATAAAGAAGCTGTCGTCTACAATACCTTGCGCGAACAGTTAGTCGTCGCTACCCAAGACAAACAAATCGATGCTTTAAATGCAGCCTCCCTTTCTAACAAGCTTTCGCAAATGGCTAACGGAGTTGTTTATGACAGTGATAAAAATCAGGTTGTAATTCATGAACGAAAACTTGATACGCTGGAAGACTTGATTGAAGCTACCAACGGTAAACCAGTATTGATTGCTTATTGGTTCAAACATGATCTGGAGAAAATCAAGCAACGCTTTGAAGTACGAGAAGTTAAAAGCAACCAAGACATTACCGACTGGAACCAAGGAAAGATTACTATCGGTGTAATTCATCCCGCATCGGCTGGGCATGGCTTAAATTTACAAGCTGGTGGCTCTACTCTAATCTGGTATGGCTTAACTTGGAGTCTGGAACTTTACCAACAAACCAACGCTCGGCTCTGGCGTCAAGGACAAACTAATCCGGTCGTCATCCACCACATCGTCACCCAAGGCACGATTGATGAAGATATTCTTGCTGCCTTGAAGCGAAAAGATAAAACGCAAACAGCTTTAATCAATGCTGTCAAAGCTAACTTAAAAGGAGTGGTTAACCAATGACTAATATCATGTGGAACTATCTCGACAAGCGTGAAGCTACTGTCGCCGCGCTCAAAGACTATAATGACATGCAGTTCATCATCAATGACTATCAAAACCAAGTTCATAAAATTAAAGAAAAGATGCTCCACCTACAATCTCCAAAACTTGGTGGCATCCCTAATGGAACTGGTAATGACAATGCAACTGAAACCCGCTTAATCTCTGGCATCACTAAACTAGATAAGGTCAACGAACGCTACCAAGTTGCTCGCGACTACTTTGATTGGTTTGAACCCGCTTGGCAGCAGCTCACCGACGAGGAACGCTTTGTCCTAGATTCCTGTTACCGCATCCCCAATCAGTCACTCAACCACGGCCTTACAGTCTTGATGAACAAGTACTTCATCGCTAAGACCACCGCCTACAACAAGAAGAACAAAGCTCTGGACCATTTGACCCTCCTACTCTATGGTAGCCACCATTAAGAAGGTAAAAACGTGAACACACTTCTTAATTCCCAGTGCTATACTGATAGTGTAGAGTAGTAAAACAAATTGAATTTCCTAACTAAGCCTGGTGGTTTCTAACCGCTGGGCTTTTGTTATGGACTCAGAAAGGAGGTCTATCATGCCCTACTCACCCAAGAAACCCTGTCGCTATCCCGGATGTTGCAAGTTAACCCACCAAACCTACTGCGAAGAACATGCAAAGTTGGTTGCTAGAAACTACGACAAGTACCAACGCCCAGATCGTACTAAGAAAAGCTATGGTCGCGCCTGGCAACGGGCACGCAACCACTACATTCAACTCCATCCTTTTTGCGAGATGTGCCTGCGGTCAGGGCGCTACACCCAAGCAACTGAAGTTCATCACGTCTTACCTATCTCCCAAGGTGGCACCAACGCCCAAGACAACCTGATGTCACTTTGCAAGCCATGCCATTCTAGGATCACAGCTGAAATGGACGACCGCTGGCACCACCGACTCCAAACCTATCATTACTGACGGGAGGGGCGGTCTAAATCGCTTTTGGCAAGCGCCAAGGGAACGGGGGTGGGCCTTCGCGTACAAAAAATCGAATTCAAACAGGGTATTACCCCCTACCCCGACAGCTAGCATATATGTAATAAGGAGATGATTTTTAACCGTGGCTAAGGACGGAACTAATCGTGGTGGCGCGCGGGTTGGTGCCGGTCGAAAACCTAAAGCCTTAGCCGATAAATTAGCGGAAGGCAAAACTGGTAAGGTCCTCGACTTGCCTACCCCAACTCCTATTGAGGGACGAGAAATGCCACCAGTCAAGGATTATTTAAAAGCAAAACAAAAAAATGGCAGAGACCTGGAGGCCGCAGAGATTTTTGAAGACACCTGGAAGTGGTTGATGGAACGGGGCTGTGAAAATCTCGTTAATACCCAGTTAATCGAACAATATGCCATGAGCGTTAGTCGGTGGATTCAATGCGAGGAATGCATTTCAGAATACGGTTTTCTCGCTCGTCACCCGACAACTGGGAATGCGATTGCTTCACCTTACGTCTCAATGAGCCGGGACTATATGAAGCAATCAAGCCAACTTTGGTTTCAAATCTTTCAGGTTGTTAAAGAAAACAATGCGACAACTTATCAAGGTAACACGCCCCAAGATGATGTGATGGAACGCCTCTTGCGCTCCCGGAAAGGAATGAACTAATGGAATTTGCAAAAAAGAAACTCACGGATTTAATTCCTGCCACATATAATCCTCGGAAGGACTTAAAACCCGGTGACCCTGAATACGAAAAACTAAAACGTTCGCTTGATGAATTTGGTTACGTTGAGCCGATTATTTGGAATAATCGAACCGGTAATGTTGTCGGCGGCCATCAACGTTTAAAGGTGCTTAAAGCAGACGGTATCAAGGAAGTCGACTGCGTGGTAATTGACTTTGATGAAGAAAAGGAAAAAGCCCTTAATGTTGCCCTTAATAAAATCAGTGGTGATTGGGATAATAAAAAATTAGGGCTCTTAATCACTGACCTGCAAGCTGCCGACTTTGATGTGTCACTAACCGGTTTTGCTGAAAATGAAATTACCGACTTACTCGGAACTGATGAGGAAGCCAAAGACGATGACTTTGACATCGACAGTGAATTAGAAAAGCCGACCTTCTGTAAAACAGGCGATCTTTGGCACCTAGGTAAGCACACCTTACTATGCGGTGATTCAACTAAACCTGAATCTTACCAAAAACTGCTCGGTAATCATAAAGTTAACCTGGTCTTAACTGACCCACCCTATAATGTTAACTATCAGGGCAATGCCGGTAAGATTAAAAACGACCACCAAGATGATAATCACTTTTACCAGTTTCTTCTAGATTCATTTCGTTGTATGTATGATTCAATGGCCGATGATGCCAGCATCTATGTTTTCCATGCCGATACAGAAGGCTTAAACTTCCGGAAAGCATTTCAAGATGCTGGTTTTTATTTATCCGGCTGTTGCATTTGGAAAAAGCAATCACTAGTTTTAGGCCGCTCACCTTACCAATGGCAACACGAGCCTATTCTTTATGGCTGGAAAAAGTCAGGTAAACATGAGTGGTACACCGGCCGTAAGGAATCAACGATTTGGGAGTTTGACCGGCCCAAGCAAAATGCTGATCACCCAACCATGAAGCCAGTTCCACTCTTGGCCTATCCAATTACCAATTCAACCATGAGTAATTGTACTGTGCTCGATCCGTTTGGTGGTTCAGGATCCACCTTGATTGCTTGCGAACAAACCGACCGGATTTGCTACATGATTGAACTTGACCCAAAATTCTGCGATGTGATTGTTAAGCGGTATTTGGAACAAGCCGGTACTTCTGATGGTGTAACCGTTGAACGTGGCGGCCAAACTATCCCTTATTCTCAACTCAATCTTTCTGATAAAGAAAGTGCGAAATAACTTGCTATTACAGGGCTTTAGAGTGATGTATGTAGTAACCAAAGAACAGGAGGAAATTTAAAATGTTACTACAATACAATGTTCAAGGTAATGGCCGTAAAGCCCTAGTTAGAGAAATTGAAGCATTCACTGGTTTGACCGCTGAATATGAAGGCACCCCAACTTTTGCCTATCAAATTGGCCCATATCGGGTGACTCGCAACGGCGAACTAATTTGTGGCTACTCGGTTCCCGAGGACTTAATTACTGCCCTTAAAAATGCGGGCTTTGAACAAACCACAGCTGAAAGTGACCTGGTTATTTCTTACCCGGTTAATAAATTTACTGAACTAGCCCTGCTCAACCTTCAACGCTTGGTCAGAGCCAAGGCAACCTTGATTAAACACGCACTTGGAGTTAACGACCTGCCGATTGAAATCACCGATGAAACAATTAGCTTCCCTTGGTTTGGCAAGGTCACCCCGGAAGAAGCTAAAGCCTACGCTCATTTCCTTGATAAACTGGTAAAACTGTCAATGAAGTTGCAAAGAGTGACTTCCCGGCCCCGCGAATACAGCAATGAAAGATACTCCTTCCGCGGGTTCTTATTAAAACTCGGCTTTATCGGCAAGGAATACAAAACGGACCGACGTATTCTTTTGAAGAATCTCTCCGGGAATGCCTCCTTCCTCCATGATCCTAAGAAGAACAATGATAAAGACACAGAAGCCTAAATATTAAGGGAGGTAATCAAATGGACCGCATCAAAAGAGAACTAGCATTACACGACCAACTCAGAAATGAAATTGATAAAATTCGCAACACCGGCGAAGTTAATATGTTTGATGTTCCAAACGTTAAACGCCTGGCCTACTACTACAACTGCCACTACCTGGTGTGCTTCTTAGAAGAAAGACGTGCCGACTACATTAACTTCATCTTAACCGGCAACTTCGAATAATAACCAAAGGCACTGACCTATTTAGGGACTGGTGCCTTTTTACGTAGAAAGGATGTGATTATCATTTGCGCAAGTTAGAAAACTACCAACCCACCAAATATATGGATAAAGACTCCACTTATAACAAAGATGCTGCCGATTTTGCCGTGTCCTTTATCGAATGTCTCTGTCATACCAAAGGAACTTGGGCGGGCAAGCCCTTTGAACTAATTGATTGGCAAGAAAAAATTATCCGTGACATCTTTGGCACCTTAAAACCTAATGGCTATCGGCAGTTTAACACCGCCTATATTGAAATTCCTAAGAAACAAGGTAAGTCGGAATTGGCCGCAGCCGTTTCTCTTTTACTTTGTTGCGCTGACGGAGAAGAACGGGCCGAAGTTTATGGTTGTGCGGCCGACCGGCAACAAGCCGCGATTGTCTTTGATGTGGCAGCTGACATGGTCCGAATGAACCCAGCCTTGAAGAAACGGGTTAAAATCTTAGCTTCCCAAAAGCGGATTATCTATCAGCCAACCAATAGTTTCTATCAGGTCCTTTCTGCCGATGCCTATTCCAAGCATGGCTTTAACGTTTCAGGCGTGATTTTTGATGAGCTGCATACCCAGCCTAACCGTAAACTCTATGACGTGATGACAAAAGGATCAGGAGACGCCCGCACGCAACCCCTCTACTTTTTAATCACAACCGCCGGAACGGATACCCACTCGATCTGTTATGAAGTCCACCAAAAGGCCCTCGATATTATGAACGGTCGCAAGCATGATCCGACTTTTTATCCTGTTATTTACGGCTCCAAAGAAAGTGATGATTGGACCGACCCTAGTGTTTGGAAGAAAGCCAATCCTTCACTTGGGATTACTGTTTCAATCGATAAGGTCAAGGCGGCTTTCAATTCCGCTAAGGAAAACCCCGCTGAAGAAAATACCTTTCGCCAGCTCCGACTTAATCAGTGGGTTAAGCAATCAGTCCGGTGGATGCCAATGGACAAATGGGATGCCTGTGCTTTTCCTGTTGATGAACAAGCGCTTGAAGGCAGAGTTTGTTACGGCGGTTTAGACCTTTCTTCTTCAACTGATATTACTGCCTTTGTTTTAGTCTTTCCGCCTGAAGATGAGTCAGAAGGCTACACTATTCTCCCTCACTTTTGGATTCCGGAAGATAATGTTAACCTACGTGTCCGGCGCGACCATGTTCCCTACGATATTTGGAAGCAGCAAGGTTATCTTGAAACAACCGAGGGTAACGTCATTCACTACGGCTATATTGAACAATTCATAAATAATCTTGGCAAAAAATACAATATCCAAGAAATCGCCTTTGACCGCTGGGGGGCCGTGCAAATGGTCCAAAACCTAGAAGGGATGGGCTTTACAGTTGTCCCATTCGGCCAGGGATTTAAAGATATGTCGCCAACCACTAAAGAATTGATGAAGTTGACCTTAGAAAAGAAAATTGCCCACGGTGGCCACCCTGTTTTGCGCTGGATGATGGATAACATCTACATCCGCACCGACCCGGCGGGCAACATTAAACCCGATAAAGCTAAATCAACTGAAAAGATTGATGGCGTGGTAGCAACCATTATGGCGCTTGACCGGGCCATTCGCAATGAAGGCGAAACGGAAGACTCAATTTATGATGAAAGAGGGTTATTATTCCTATGAGTATCTTTAACAAACTATTCAACAAAAATAAGGCTTCACCAGCTAACTCCCTATCCAGTACTTGGTCGTTTTTGTTTGGCGGTACCTTGTCCGGGCAAAATGTCACCGAACGAACCGCCATGCAAAATACTGCCGTTTATGCCTGCGTCAGGGTGTTAGCAGAAAGTTTGGCCCAACTTCCCCTTCATGTTTATCGCTATGGGGATGAAGGTAGCAAGCAAAGGGATTTAAAGCATCCCCTCTATTTCTTATTGCATGACTCCCCTAATCCAGAAATGACCAGTTTTGTTTTTCGTGAAACACTAATGAGCCATTTGCTTTTATGGGGCAATGCCTATGCCCAAATCATCCGCAACGGACGCGGTGAGATTACTGGTCTCTACCCGTTGATGCCTAACAAAATGGACGTCAACCGGGCACAAAATGGTGAACTGTATTATACCTACACAAAGGACTTTGATGAATATGGTGCTAAAAACCAAGCCAAACAAATTATTCTCCTAAAAGATGAAGTTTTGCATATCTCGGGACTAGGCTTTGACGGTTTGATTGGCTATAGCCCAATTGCCATGGCTAAAAACGCAATTGGCTTATCAATGGCCGCCGAACAATATGGAGAAACTTTCTTTAAAAACGATGCCACCCCAAGCGGAATCTTGCAGCATCCAAATGTGGTCAAGGATCCGGAACGATTACGTAAAAGTTGGAATGCCCAATTTCAAGGAAGCAACCAGCATAACATTGCTGTCCTTGAAGAAGGCATGACCTTCCAGCAACTGTCGATTCCGCCTGATCAAGCCCAATTCTTGGACACCCGGAAGTTTCAAATTGATGAAATTGCCCGTATTTTTCGAATCCCACCCCACCTAATCGGAGACTTAGACCGGTCTACCTTTTCAAACATTGAACAGCAATCGCTAGAATTTGTTGAATACACCTTAAATCCTTGGTGCGTCCGTTGGGAACAAGCCATGAATCAACAACTACTCTCGCCTAAAGAACAAGGTAAGGTCTTCGTTAAATTCAACGTTGATGGGCTTTTACGGGGCGATTATGAAAGTCGCATGAACGGTTATGCGATTGGACGTCAAAACGGCTGGCTTTCTGCCAACGACATCCGAGAGCTTGAGGATTTGAACAAAATTTCTAGTGAACAAGGTGGCGACATGTACTTAGTTAACGGGAACATGCTGCCCTTAGATAGAGCAGGCGGTTTCTATGACAAGAAAAATGAAAGCGAGGAAACAAACCAATGAAACATTTTTGGAACTGGAGTGGTCCGACTAACCAACGGGTATTAACCATTAACGGTACGATTGCCCAAGAAAGCTGGTTAGACGATGAAATCACTCCCCAACTCTTTCAAGATGAACTCAACGAAAGTGAGGGGCCAATTGAACTATGGATCAATTCGCCTGGCGGTGACTGCATTGCTACTAGTCAAATCTACACCATGTTGATGAACTATAGAGATGATGTGAACGTCAAGATTGATGGCGTTGCGGCTTCGGCAGCTTCGGTAATTGCTATGGCTGGAACAACGGTCTCAATGGCCCCGACTGCGATGTTAATGATTCATAATCCCCTTACGCTAGCCAAGGGTGAAGCTGGTGATATGCAAAAAGCAATCCAACTGCTCAATGAAACTAAGGAAAGCATCATCAATGCCTATGAACTTAAAACCGGTCTGCCACGTGAAAAAATCTCGGCAATGATGGATGATCAAACCTGGATGAACGTCAACAAGGCAATTCAACTAGGATTTGCCGATGAAATGCTCGGTAATCCTGATGAACCACCAACTAATTGTTACACCTACTCAGACCATCAGGCTGATCTAGTTTTACTCAATAAGCTTAAACCCAAAACAAAATCGAATATCTCTGTAAAGTCGCTGCAAAGGCGGCTTTCTTTATTAGAACACTAAATTTCAGGAGGACAAACCTATGAACAAAATTATCGAATTACAAGAAAAACGGGCTAAAGTTTGGAAACAAGCGAAGGATTTTCTGGATGAAAAACAAACTAAGTCAGACATTTTATCGGCTGAAGATAATGCCCAATACGAACGAATGGAAAAAGAAGTGGTTGCTCTCGGTAAGGAAATCGATCGTCTTACCAAACAAGTAACCATCGACAACGAACTCAACCAACCTACCACTAATGCCATTGTTAATACCCCAACTCTTGGAAAAGTACCAAACACTAAAGACCAATACAACCAATCATTCTGGAACATGATGCGAGGAAATATCTCCGCCAATGTCATGAATGCTTTAAAGGAAGGTTCAGATGCAGACGGGGGTTACTTAGTTCCTGATGAATTTGAAAAGCAACTCGTTCAAAAACTCCACCAAGAAAATGTCCTCCGCTCTATTTCCCACGTCATCCAAACTTCCAGCGGTGACCATAAGATTCCAGTTGTTGCTAGTGAAGGAACCGCTGCTTGGTTAGACGAAGAAGCAGCCTACACCGAAAGTAATGCTACTTTCAGCCAAGTAACCCTTGGTGCGCACAAGCTGGGAACTTTAATCAAAGTTTCTGAAGAATTACTGAACGACTCAGCTTTTGATTTAACTAACTACATTTCTTCTGAGTTTGCCCGTCGTTTGGGCGATGCTGAAGAAGAAGCCTTCTTAACCGGTAATGGTACAGGACGCCCAACTGGGATCCTTAACGATACTAACGGTGCCAAAGATGGCATTACCACCGCTTCGGCAACGGTAATTACCTTTGATGAATTAATCGACCTTTATTACTCACTTAAAGAACCCTACCGTAAAAATGCTGTCTTTTTGATGAACGATGACACAGTTAAGGCTATTCGTAAGTTAAAGGACAAGAACGATCAATACATCTGGCAACCTTCTATCCAAGCCGGAACGCCAGATATGATTCTGAATTGTCCAGTTTACACAAGCCAATATATGCCTAACTTGACCACCGGTAACAAAGCCGTCCTATTTGGTGACTTTTCCTACTACTGGATTGCTGATCGCCAAGGACGGACCTTCAAACGACTCAACGAATTGTACGCCGTAAATGGTCAAGTTGGCTTCTTAGGTTCCCAACGTGTCGATGCCAAGACCATTCTTCCTGAAGCTTTAACAACTTTGAAGATGGGCGCTGGTAAATAGGAGTGAGTAAATGGGAGATGAAGCAAATACCAAAACACCCACCTTAGCAGAAATTAAAACCTACCTCCGGGTTGATGGCACCACTGAGGATGATTTAATTACCCATTTCATTGCAGCCGCAGTTTCCACGATTGAAAATATTCTGCGGCATCCAATTAGCGACTACGATGTGGTCCCCGATGATATTCGCACCGCTATTTTTTATACTGTGGCTTACCTATATGAATACCGGGAAACTGCTGATTTTGATGCCATGATCAAATTTTTACGGGCAATTTTAACACCTTATCGGAAGGAGGCTTTTTGATGGAAAAAGCTGGTGAAGATAACTCAAAGCTTGTAAATATTGGTGAGATGCGCGACCGCATCCGACTCTATAACAAAGTTACCTACGGACGTAATCCCAATACCTACCAACCAATGACTAAGGCTGTTTTATTAGCGGAAGTTTGGGCTTATGTATCAAACCTTCACGGGACAGAGTACTACACCGCCGCAATGGTTAAAGTTGAAAGAGAAGTCTCCATGACCTTCCGCTATATCGAAGGCGTTAAAGAATCAACCGAAATTTGGTTTAATGGCCACTGGTACAACATCAAGTTCATAGATGATGTGAAGTACCGGCACCGCTACCTACAGTGCAAGGTAGCAATGGAAACTTCAACCACTCCACCAGACGATTTAAAAAAGAAGTGACAATATGATCAAAACGAAAATTATTAGTATGTATTGGGCAGTCCTAGGTGGCTTTATCGGCTGGTTTCTCGGAGGTTTGGACGACTTACTGTATGCTCTCCTTACCTTTGTAATTGCTGATTATATAACGGGAATTCTATATGCGATTAGTGAACGTAAGCTTTCCAGTGAAGTGGGCCTACGTGGCGTAAACCGGAAAGTCCTTATTTTCATCTTGGTTGGTCTCGCAAATATCATCGATATGCACTTACTCAAGCACGGCACCCCACTGCGAACCGCCACCATCTGTTTCTACATTTCCAACGAAGGAATTTCCCTTTTAGAAAATGCTGGACGCTTAGGACTCCCCTTTCCCAAACAACTCAAAGATGTCTTAGAACAACTCCAAAACAACAAGGATAAAAAGGATTGATGAAAATGGGAATTTATAAAGGAATTGACGTTTCACTGTGGCAAAAAAATATTAATTTTAATGCCGTTAAAGCAAGTAGGATTGACTTCGTGATTATTAATGCCGGATATGGCCATTCGATTCACCAAAAGGATCCATACTTTGAACAAAACTACGGTCGGGCCAAAGCCGCTGGACTCAATGTTGGGGCATATTGGTTCTCATATGCGGACTCCGCTACCGACGCAAAACTAGAAGCCGATACCTGCTTAACCGCCATTGCCGGAAAACAATTTGATTACCCGATTTACTTTGACCTTGAAGAAAAGAGCCAATTTAAGCAAGGAACAGACTTTTGTTCTGAATTGGTTAAAGCATTTTGTTCAGAGATTGAAAGCCATGGCTACTATGCTGGACTCTATATTTCACGATCACCGCTACAAAACTATATTTCTCCTGATGTTGCTAGTCGTTATGCTTTGTGGATTGCCGAATATAATCCCCGTCTCAACTACAGCGGAAACTGCGGGATTTGGCAATACTCTTCTAATGGTTCAATCGCCGGGATTAGCGGTAACGTTGACCTAGACTACTCCTACATCGACTATCCGGCTATCATCAGAAAAAAAGGCCTGAATGGCTATGGCGCCAATACTAAGCCTTTAAAGTCAACAGATGAAATAGTTGCTGAAGTTTTAGCTGGTAAATGGGGTAACGGCACTGACCGCAAGAACCGCCTCTCTGCGGCTGGGTATAACTATTCCTCTATTCAAGCAGCCGTAAATCAAAGGCTGAATCAAAAATCCATTGACACCTTGGCCCGTGAAGTCATTCAAGGTAAATGGGGCAATGACCCCCAACGTAGTCAAAAACTGCGTGCGGCTGGCTATGATCCAACTACCGTTCAAAGACGCGTCAATCAACTGCTATAAATATAAGGTCCATGGGCTCATTCGCCTGTGGGCCTTATTTTTTTGCCAAAACCGCTGTATTTTTTGCCTCTAACTGTCCTAACAGTGAGGAGGTAAAACTATGACCCTTACTAATCAACAAATTCAAAATGAACTACTTTTTCAAAAGGCACAAGAAATCACGAAAGAACTATTAGAACAAGGACTAATCACACCTGAAATTGCCCAACGAATCGAACAAGAAAACCGGCAAACTTTCCCGCTATTACTGGGTTTATTACAGCTTTAATTCGTTGATGTGTCTAAAACTCAGAGCTAACATGCATGACTGATGAAAGGAGGGAAAAAACAATGGAAACTAAAAAAATCATGCAAAATTTCATTCCCAGCCGGGAGCTAAAACGGGTTGCTGCTTATTGCCGGGTTTCGACCGGTTCCGACGAGCAGTTAAAAAGTCTTAAGGCTCAACGTGAACACTATCAACACTACATTAGCAACCATCCCGGCTGGGAACTTGCAGGAATCTACTACGATGAAGGAATTTCTGGAACTAAGAAGAATAAACGGCCAGAGTTGCTTCACTTGTTAAGGGACTGTGCAGCCCACCAAATTGACCTAGTTATTACCAAGTCAATTAGCCGGCTTGCCCGTAATGCTGCCGATTGTTTGGACATTGTCCGTCAGCTAAAGGACCTCAATATCCCCATTATCTTT
Organism: Lactobacillus sp. 3B(2020); assembly: GCF_013487845.1. Classification (NCBI taxonomy): domain Bacteria; kingdom Bacillati; phylum Bacillota; class Bacilli; order Lactobacillales; family Lactobacillaceae; genus Lactobacillus; species Lactobacillus sp. 3B(2020). The sequence continues at coordinate 1,584,933 of NZ_CP047410.1, forward strand.
GAGCGGGAAAATCTGAACACCAGCAATATGGACGATGAATTCATCTTAACCGTCCTTAGTAGCATGGCGGAAAGTGAATCAAAATCAATTGCCGCTAACAACCGCTGGTCAATTCAAACTCGGATGGCCAATGGCTATTTTAAAGTTTCGACTCCGCCCTATGGCTATGACCGAAACTTTGAAATTATTCCTAGCCAAGCTAAAGTGGTTAAACAAATTTTTACTGACTTTTTAAATGGTCAAAGCAGCCTAACAATCGCTAAAAACTTGACCGTTCCGGCGCCATCCGTTGGTAAATGGAGCGATAGTACCATTCGAACTATGCTTCGTAATGAATCTTATACCGGCAACCTGCGCTTGCAAAAGACTTATACCGACGATGCCTTCAACCGACACATCAACTACGATGAAGAGACAATGACCTGGTATCAAGGCCACCATGAGCCAATTATCAGCTTTGATGAATTTGAACGGACCCGGGCTTTGCTGACGCAAAGAGCTAAGCAACGCAACACCAAGACACGTAGCCAAAAGTACCGGCAAAAATATCTTTTCTCCGGCAAACTTAACTGCCATTGCGGCGGTACATTTAAACGCCAAAAGAAGGCTAAGCGGGTAACTTGGACTTGCCAAACTCATATTAAGGAAAAGAAGTCTTGCCCGGTTAAGCCAGTTGATGAACGCCAAATTGAAGTCGCCTTTGTGACCATGATAAATAAACTTATCTTCAGTAGGACGAAACTTTTGCAGCCTTATCTTCAATCATTGCGAAACCAACCAGCAAACCACAAGTATAAGCGGATTAAAGAATTAGAATCAGCTATTTTAAGCAATACTGAAAAACGTGATACCTTGATGACGATGCTATCCCAAGACTTGATCGAGCCCAAAGAAATGATGACCAAGATGACCAAACTAATCGACCAGTCCAATCAATACCGGCAAGAGCTGAGTAAACTCCGCTCCACAATTGGTAAAAACGATAGTCTGATTATTGCCACTCGTGAACTTTTAAATTACGTAGATAGCCACCCGATTCAAACCGAGTTTAATCCTCGATTATTTGAAGAAGCCGTGGAAAAAATCACAATTGAAGATAATTCACATCTAGTTTTCCACTTGTTCTGTGGATTAAATCTACCAGAAAGGATTTGAAGCCGATGAGTACCGTTACTTTTGGCTACCACATCAAAGATGGCAAGATTGAAGTTGACCCAGTTAATGGCCCCCGCGTTCAAAGTATTTTTAAAGACTATCTGAATGGTGATTCCCTGACAGATGTCGCCTTAAAAAATGGTTTTAAATTCCACGGTGCCATCAAACGAATCTTAATTAATCAAACCTACCTTGGGGATAAATACTATCCACCGTTGATAACACCGGAAATTTTTAACCGTCTCCAAACTGAACTTCATCAACGAGCCCTAAACTTAGGACGTACCAACTTACCAACACAGCAGGTAGAGTTTTATCCCCAAACTAAGTTCAAAATGAACCGATCACATCACCGGTACAATATTCCCGCTAAACAAGCCGAATACTTGTACCAGCTAATCGAAAGTGAGGAATCTTAAATGCCCAACAAAAAAATGAAAATCATTCCTGCCCGCCGCCATATCGGTAGCAAGCCGGTCCCCTTTGAGGAAGATATACCCAAATTAAGGGTAGCTGCCTATTGCCGGGTAAGTACCGAATACGAGGAACAAAACTCTAGTTACCAAACCCAAGTTAGCCATTACACCAACTACATCCTAAACCATGACGGTTGGGATCTGGTTAATGTTTATGCCGATGATGGGATTTCTGGGACCAACACCAAAAAGCGGGAGCAATTCAACCAAATGATTGAAGACTGCATGGCCGGCAAAATTGACCTTATCATTACCAAGTCAATTAGCCGTTTTGCCCGGAATACTCTCGATTGTCTTCACTACATTCGGCAACTAAAAGAGAAGAATATCGCCGTCTACTTTGAAAAAGAAAACATCAAAACCACTGACGCCAAGGGGGAAGTTCTTTTAACAATCATGGCTTCCCTAGCTCAGCAAGAAAGCCAATCTTTATCGCAAAACGTTAAACTCGGCTTACAATACCGCTATCAACAAGGAAAAGTCATGGTTAACCATAATTGGTTCCTTGGCTACACCAAAGATGAAGAAGGACACCTAATTGTTGACCCCGAACAAGCTAAAATAGTAAAACGCATCTACTACGAATACTTGGAGGGATATTCTTGTAAACAAATCGCTCGGCGATTAACCACTGATGGCATCCCCAACGGTGCTGGTAATACTAAATGGGGCGATTCCAATATCGCTTCAATTCTCAAAAATGAAAAGTATATCGGCGATGCTCTTTTACAGAAGTCATACACCATCGACTTTTTAACCAAAAAGCGAATTCGCAACCAAGGGATTATGCCTCAGTACTATATCAAAGACGACCATGAGGCAATCATTCCTAAAGATCTCTTTCGCCGGGTGCAAGAAGAAAGAAAGCGTCGCCGGGCTGGAATCAAGGTTCCCTGCGGTAAAACAAGGCACTACAATAACCGCACCTGCTTTTCCTTAAAAGTATTCTGCGGCCGCTGTGGAGATATTTATCACCGTGTTGCCTATAACTACTCCGACGAAAACGGGCAAGTCGTAAAATGGCTTTGTATGACTGGCCATGACCATGATCTTGTGACTTGCCATGGACGCGCCATCTCTGAACGACAATTAAAAGAAGTCTGCCTAAGAGCTTTTAATAAAATTATTGAACCTAACAAAACATTCCAGGCCAAGCTCCAAAATAATATCCGTCATGCGATTAACCAAGTAAATGAAGAACAAGCAACAAAATTAGACCGTGAACTGGACCGCCTACAAATTCTTTTAATCAATCAGACAACCCATTCCAAGGATTATGACAAAATTTCGGATGAGTTCAATAGGATTCAGCAACAACGCGATGAACTTCAATTAACCCTTGATCGTCAAAATGAGGTCGTTCAGAAAAATGTTAACCTACAAAATTTCATTGATATCAATAGTAAGCAACTCAATGAGTTTGATGAACACCTCGTTCGACAACTAATCAAAAAAATCACCATTCAGGAAACCTACTGTGAAGTAGAATTCCAAAATGGCGATTCAATAAAAATTAACCTGTAAATAAATTCTAACACAATGCCCTGGTAGTAGCTTAGCTATTATCAGGGTTTTATTCGTCGTCCGTAAAAAAGCTCTTCAGCTTGTAAGTTGTCACAGGCTCTACATAGTAATGGTACTTAGCCACTAAGTCACAAATCTTGTCCCCATTGATGAGCGTAATTATCCGGGTACCGGCTTTAGCGGTTTTCATGGCTTCACGGGTAAAGTCTGAGGTCGTGATGAAGATTCCGTATTCGGCATTGTACTTGTCCATTGCCCCACGGAATTTGTCGATTTCTGGCGCCGAAACTTTACCGTCCCAACGTTTGGCCTGTAAGGCGACCCGAGTTGTTCGAAAATCATCTGAAGTAATGTAGCCAAAGCCATCTAGGCCACCGTCGCCGACATAACGAACGCCAATATTGTCGTCAAGGTCAACGCCCATGTGAATTAGCAAGCCACGACTAAACATCTCAAACTTCTGTGGTGACATCTTAGCTAAGGCTGCTAACAATTCAGCTTTCCAGGGTTCTTCTTCAATCTCAGTCTCTTCTTCTACATCAGTTTCATCGGCTGATTCTTTGGATAGCACTGCCCGCACATCACGGATCGGATCAAAATCTTCTAGCTTAACCGTCCGCCCTTTTTCTGATAGCTCAAGATTGCGATTATCTTCAGTGAAAATAAAACCAGTCGTAATCAAATGTTTAACCGCAAAATTAAAACGATAATCAAAAGGGCGGTATGGGGCGCCTGTTTTCTTTGACTTTTTAACTTCATCGACCTTCTCCTCTGAAATTACTTCGGAGTGATCGCGAATCTCACGTTTTACTTCCTTGCGCGTTACCCGACCGCCAAGTGTCTGCATCGCTTTTAGCACTTCAATCATAATCAGATTTTCAAATTTTTCCATTCTGTTTATGGCCATTCCCAGTTACCCTCCTTCCTAAAAGTTGCACTCTAACTTTTTAACTGTCATAGTTTTGGATTTCGTCCACTCAATTTGTTAGAAATCACTCATTATCCTCGTTTGAACACTATCTGCCTATCCCGCACCGGTCAAAGGATAGCGCAATCCGAGGCCAGCGGGCCAACCAACCCTTCAGCAAATTTTAATCGTTTTGTGTCCGTTCTAGGACGGTTACTGACTCAACGTGCGTTGTCTGAGGAAACTGGTCGACGGGTTGGATTGGCTTGGTGACGTGGTAACCCTGCTCCACAAAGCGTTGAAGATCACGGACGAGGGTGGCGGGATTACAGGAGACATAAATAATCTTCTTTGGCGCCATTTGACCGGCGGCAGTAATCAGGCTTTCAGCTAAGCCTTTTCGTGGTGGATCAACGATGAGCACGTCTGGCTTTAATCCCGCCTTTTGCCACTTAGCCATTTGTTCTTCAGCCTTACCCACAACAAATTTGGCATTCGTAATCCCATTTAAAGCAGCATTTTGCTTAGCATCTTCAATTGCAGCCGGGACAATTTCAACCCCATAAACTTGCTTAGCGTGCTTAGCTACGGCCAAGGAAATCGTTCCGATCCCACAATAAGCATCAATTACGGTTTGACGACCATCCAAGCCGGCTTGATCAATCGCCGTTTGGTAAAGACGTTCGGTTTGTTGCGGGTTAACTTGGTAAAAGGACAACGGGGAGATCTTAAAGTCAATACCAAGGAGTCGATCTTCAATTGTTGCTTGCCCCCACAACAGACGGTTTTCATCCCCCAGCAACTTATTGGTTGGCTTCGAATTAATATTTTGCACCAAACTCTTAAGTTCTGGTACCTGTTTTTTGATTGTAGCTGTAAGTTCCTTGGCATACGGCAAGTGCTGCGTCTTGGTAATCAAAACAACCATGACTTCATGTGAGTAGTAACCCCGCCGCACCATTACTGTTCGGATAATTCCTTTGCCAGTCTTTTCGTCATACGGCGTAAGCTTAAACTTCCGGAGGGCATCCCGCACGACTAAAATCGTTTGGTCAATTACAGGATCTTGGATGTAGAAGTCTTCGATTGGCACTAACTGGTGACTACCCCGCCGGTAAAAACCTGTCTGAAGTTGTCCCTTGACCAACTTAACGGGTACTTGGGCCTTATTCCGGTATTGATACGGCTTGGCCATTCCCATGGTTGGACTAACTGCTAAATCCAAGTGCGCCTTTTGCAAAAGATCTTGGATCAACTTTTGCTTAAAGCGTAATTGCGCTGGATATGCCAGGTGCCCCAGGGGTGCAATCCCCGTTTGCAGGTAGCGTTGATCAGCTAAATCAACCCGGTCAGGACTCTTGCTTTGCCAAGCCAAGACCCGACCCCAAGCAAAGTTCTTGGTGACCTTTGTGACCACATATTCAATCGCTTCGCCAGGTAAGGCATTGGGGATAAAGATCGGGTAGTGATCAACTTTAACGACCCCATTCCCTTCATAGGTCAAATCAGTTACCGTCCCGGTCCTTTGTTCATTTTTGTGCACTGGTAGTTGCACCTTCATCGTTGTTCCTCCTTGATTTTTTATGTACAGAAAAGAGGTTGGGAGTTTATCCTCCACGACCTCTTTGGTTTATTTTTGATCTGGGTCTTTCATCCCACCAATTTCACGAACAAAATCATCTTCCATCTTTTGCATGGCGGCCGTTAAGGCATTATCCGGAATTTCGTCCATGTTAGCAACCACTTGTAAGTGTTGGTGCAAATTAACGAAGTGCATTGGGGCATCGCCACCGTATTCCCCATCGAGGTTGATCATTAAGCGATCATCTTTATCGAGGGGGGTCACAACAACGTCCTTAGCCTTGACGTAAATAACCCGTGGATCATCAACGTGCGTTCCCTTCAAGGCTTTAGCCATTAACTGCATCATCCCAAAGAGAGAACTATCCTTAACAATAATCAAAGAGAAGTTTCCATCATCCAAAGAAGCATCAGGAACGATCTGTTCAAAGCCCCCAACCGAGTTCGTCAACGCTAAGAAGATGGTGGACGCCTTCCCCCGAAATTCATGACCATCGTACTTGATGCTCATTTCGACTGGCTTAACTTGGGGAAGTAATTCAGCCCCCTTCGCAAAGTAGGCGGCGTAACCGAAAAGTGACTTCATTTGTGAAGGCACTTCATAGGTTAATTCTGTAAGGGTGCCTCCGGCCGCAATATTCATAAAGTAATTTTCGTTCGCCTTTCCAATGTCGATCTTAAACCGGTTATCGGGATTCAAAATCAACTTGGCGGCCGCGATTGGATCTTCCCGGGGAACCCGGAGAGCGCGGGCGTAATCGTTCGTCGTTCCCGCCGGAATTACGGCTAAAGTTGGCCGTTTTTCCAGGCCAGCGATCCCATTGATAACTTCGTTTAAGGTCCCATCCCCACCAGCAGCCACGATGAGATCAAAGCCCTCCTTGGCTGCCCGAGTGGCCTCGTTTTTAGCTGAGTCGGGTTCTGGCGTCGTTGCGTAGGCGCTGGTTTCATAACCGGCCTGTTCGTAAACGGCCAAAATATCGACTAAATCACTTCGTAAGGCTTCCCGACCAGAGGTGGGGTTATAGATAATTCGTGCTCGTTTACGCATTTACTAACCCCCTGTAAATTAACGTTCGTTCAAAGCCTTCATCAAGATTTGGTTAACAATCTTCGGGTTGGCCTTCCCACGGGTTTGCTTCATGATTTGACCAACCAAGAAACCAACAGCCCGGTCCTTCCCATTCTTAAAGTCGATGATTGATTGTTCGTTGTTATCAAGAACACCGTCAATAATTGGCTTCAATTCGGCTGGATCGGAAATTTGAACTAATCCATGGGCCTTGGCAAATTCAGCTGGTTCTTCCCCGTCAATAATTCCGGCAAAGACCTTCTTGGCCATCTTAGATGAAATCGTCCCATCATCGATCAACTTAACCATCCCGGCAAGGTGGGTAGGGGTCAACTTCGTATCTTGTAAGTCGATATGTTCATCATTCAAGTAAGAGTTCACATCGTTCATCAAGTAGTTGGCAACCCGCTTAGCATCGGCCCCATCGGCAACAGCTGCTTCAAAGAAGTCCGCCATTTCCTTGGTTTGAGTCAAGACCATGGCATCGTAGTCAGTTAAACCGAGGTCTTCAACATAATGTTCCCGCCGTTCGCCAGGCATTTGGGGCATTGCTTCCTTAATTTCGTTAATCCAATCATCCGAAACGTCCAGTGGTGGTAAGTCAGGTTCTGGGAAGTAACGGTAGTCATCGCTTCCTTCCTTAGTCCGCATTGAAACCGTCCCCTTAGTAGCTTCATCGTACCGCCGGGTTTCTTGGACAATTTGCCCTCCAGAAAGGATCACGGCTTGGTGCCGCTTTTCTTCAAATTCAAGGGCGTTACGCACGTAATTGAAGGAGTTGATATTCTTCATTTCCGTCTTCGTCCCAAACTTATCGGAACCAAATGGGCGTACAGAGATGTTGGTATCAACCCGCATGGAACCTTCTTCCATTTTCACATCGGAAATCCCAGTAAATTGGATCCGTTGCCGTAAAGCTTCCAAGTAAGCCACTGCTTCTTCAGGGGAAGCAATATCAGGCTTAGAAACAATTTCAATCAATGGGGTCCCTTGCCGGTTCAAGTCAACGTAGGAGTATTGACCCGTGTGGGTGTTCTTCCCGGCATCTTCTTCGATGTGCATTTCAGCAATCCCAATCTTCTTTTTCTTACCGTTAACTTCAATTTCAACCCAACCATCATGAGCAATTGGCGTTTCGGATTGGGTAATTTGGTAAGCCTTGGGGTTGTCTGGATAAAAGTAGTTTTTCCGGTCAAAGTGCATGTGCTTAGTGATTTGGGCATGCAAAGCCAAACCAGCCATGATCCCGTCCCGGACAACGCCCTTGTTTAGGCTAGGTAAACCCCCAGGGTATCCCCAGTCGATCACGTTGGTATTGGCGTTAGGGTCTGACCCATAAGCAACCGGTGATGGACTGTAGATCTTGGAGTTAGTTTTTAATTCAACGTGGACTTCAAGCCCAATTGTGGTTTCAAAATTCATCTTAGTTTTGACCCCCTAACCGTGGCGTTTGCTTGTGGAAGTCGGTTGTTTGTTCAAAGACATAACCGGCATCGTAAACGGTTTGTTCATCAAAGGCCTTCCCAATGATTTGGAGCCCAACTGGCATCCCATTTTCCTTGGAGAAGCCTGCCGGTACTGACATCCCTGGCAGCCCAGCCATATTGGTGGTAACCGTTAATAAGTCATTCATGTACATCTTGGTCGGATCAGTAACTTCCGCGCCAATCTTAAAGGCCGTGGAAACCGCCGTTGGTCCCATGATAACGTCATGTTCCTTCAAAATCTTGTTAAAGTCGTCGGTAATCAACCGCCGAACCTTAGCTGCCTTAGCGAAGTAAGCATCGTATGAACCAGCAGAAAGGGAGAAGGTCCCAAGCATGATCCGCCGCTTAACTTCAGGGCCAAAGCCTTCGGTCCGCGTCCGGACATAAACGTCTTCCAAGTTCTTAACATCATTTGCCCGGAAACCGTAACGAATCCCGTCGTACCGTTGGAGATTAGAAGATGCTTCAGATGAAGCCAAAATGTAGTATGCCGGAATCCCATACTTCGTGTGTGGTAAGGAAACTTCATCGATGATTGCTCCCAAAGATTCATAATGGGCAAGCGCCGCTTTAACGACTTCTTGGACATCAGCATCAATACCGTCACCAAAGTATTCCTTTGGCACCGCAATCCGGAGCCCCTCGACGTCTGCCTTAGCCAAGTTAGCGACGTAGTTAGGCACTTCCCGGTTAGCACTCGTCATATCACGCTTATCAGCCCCAGCGATCGCTTGCATTAAGTAAGCGTTATCCTTGACACTTTGGGAAAGCCAACCAACTTGGTCAAAGGAAGAAGCAAAGGCAATCACTCCCCAACGGGAAACTCGTCCATAAGTTGGCTTCATTCCAACTACCCCGTTAAAGGATGCTGGTTGCCGGATTGAACCACCCGTATCCGTTCCAAGTGCTCCAAGAACATCCCCTGCTGCAACTGCTGCTGCGGAGCCACCTGAAGAACCACCAGGAACCCGGGTTAAGTCCCATGGATTCCGCGTCGTTTGAAAGGCCGAGTTTTCCGTCGAAGACCCCATGGCAAATTCGTCCAGGTTAGTCTTCCCAACGTTAATCGCCCCAGCAGCTAATAACTTTTCCACGACCGTGGCATCATAGACGGGCTTAAAGTTAGCCAAAATCTTTGAAGCGGCCGTCGTCGTCAGCCCCTTGGTAACAATGTTGTCTTTAACCGCCAATGGAATCCCCGCTAATGGTTGGTTAGGGTCGATTCCTGCTTGATCAAGCTTAGCTGCTTGGTCCAAAGCGGCTTCTTCGTTAAGTGCTAAAAAGGCCTTAACGTCGTCGTCAGTCGCCTTAATTTGCTTAAAGGCCGCCTTCGTCAACTCAGTTGCACTAACCCGCTTGTTAACGAGATCATCGTGGAGTTGAGCAACGTCGGTATTATAAAACGCCATTCTCTAATCCTCGCTTTCGTCAATGATTGCTGGTACCTTGATCAAGCCCTTATCCGTTTCGGGGGCATTGGCTAAGAGGGCATCTCTTTGCCCGCTTGGTACGGCAACGTCTTCTCGCATTACGTTTGCTTCTTGGGTTGGGGAGTACATTGGTTCAACTCCCGTCGTATCCATCTTTTGAAGATCGTCAAACAAATGCATCGTATCTTCTAGTTGTGGCACAAATTGATCGAGCTCTTCATCTGTAAATGAAAGCTTGGCTAATTCCGCAACGTGCTTGGCCGCTTCTCGGCCTAACTTTTCAGCCATTCTCCTAACCTCTTTTCCAAATTCTATACAATGTTTTATTTTATCACATGCCGCCGGTACTTTTCAGAATTACCGTGAGTTACTCAGAAATTTTTGTTTTATTTTGCAAAACCATTTCGTTTGATATTAAAAAAGCTATTCTCGATGTGAAATCCACAAGAGAATAGCTAATTTTTGATGAATTACCCCTCGGGTACATCCTACATCCCGCATAATCCGGCATGGCTTTCCAAAATCGCACGCCAGATAAATGATCGGGCCTTAAATCTGACCTCGTTAATTTCCACGGTCCATTATAATTTTGGGAGATGCATTTTAATTAGTAACTACCAAACACATGGGAATTCCACTTAGAGGATCCAGAGTCACGGTAGACCACTGCTTGAATGCCCGAATCAGATTGAATCTTAATGTCGATCGGGACCCCATTTGGCAAGTATTTTTTGGCAGCCTGGACAATGTAGCCCGTAAAGCTATTAATTTCCGTTTGACTATAGAACTGGGTTGTCACGGTCACGTGCATTCCTTGCAAGGTTCCGTCCTTATATTGGGCTTGGGCAGTTACCCCACTAATATTCGGGAAGAAGTTTTGGATTTGGCTCTTAAAGTTAGAGAAAGCGCCACTTGTCCCAGTACTATTTGAATTAGCACTGGCTGCTGAGCTAGCTTTTGGTAAGACCGCATTCTTGTAATTTAAGGCCGTCCAAGAACCAATTTTATTCCCACTTGCCTTAGTATAAGCAAAGAAGGTTCCACCAACCAAACTATCTTGACCAGCTTGCTTGTACAATGCGATTACGATCGGAACCTTCTTAAGTTCTGGTTTTGCCCGGAGACGTTTAAGGACTTTAGCGGCCGCAGCCTTACCTTCGCTTTGCACTTCTGCATTGGAAATATTCTTAGTGTAGTACGGGCCATCCGTCTTCTTTTGGTATTGATATTCGGAGTTTATGCCAATCCCAATTACGACCCCTTTAAGCTTTAAAGAACCCCCACTTTGTTGCATGTAGTCTTGTTCTTCAATTTGTTGAACATACAGCGGATTAGGATCACTCTTCTTACCCTCGGCTGGATTAAGTCCCGTTGGATTTTTAGCCGTTTTCCGTCCCAACCAATTAGTTACGGTACCACTATCTAAATATTGACCTTCTTGGAAAATATAACTCTTCGTCGAGAAGAATTTCTTAGCGATAATGTTTATCAAGCCATTTTCAAAACTCTTTTGATTGTAAGTATTGTCGTTTTGTTGAACAGCGACTCCCCGAGCCTTACTTGTTCGATAATGGCCATCCTTAATTACCGCTTGGTAAGTCCCGGTAGCACTACCCGTGGTTGAATAATCATTGCTTTTTTTGTTTCCACAGGCAGCTAATGCTAGGCCCATAGATAAGACCGCCGCAAGGGTTACTAATTTTTTAAGTTTCACGGTCTAGTTTTCCTCCTTCATTGCTTGGTCAAACCGTTGTTCATCCCAAACCGGAACTTGCAAATCGTTGGCCTTCGTTAGTTTACTACCTGCCTTTTCACCAGCAATCAACAGATCGGTCTTCTTCGAAACACTCCCAGTAACTGTTGCTCCATGGGCTTCAAGCCAAGCGGTTGCTTCTCCTCGGGTAAAGGCGTTTAATTTTCCGGTCAAAACAACTCGCTTACCAACCCATTGGCCTTCCGTAACTACTTGCGTCCCTTTGTATTCAAAATTGACCCCCACCGTAGCCAACTGATCAATCAAGGCTTGCACATCGTCATTAGCGAAGTACGTGGCTACGCTGTTACCAATAATTGCGCCAACTCCCGGGATTGCCGCAATTTCAGCTTCACTTGCTGCCATTACAGCTGTTAAATTACCAAAATGCTCCGCAATTAATTGTGCTCCCTTGGCACCGACGTGGCGAATCCCAAGGCCGAATAGCAAACGTTCGACTGAATTATGCCGACTATTATCGATCGCTGTCAATAGGTTTTGGACTGATTTCTCACCAAATTTAGGTAAAGTTAATAATTCATCGTGATTAAGACGGTAAAGGTCGGCTACATTCTTCACCATTTGCTTTTCCCAGAGGGTAGCGATGATCTTTGGGCCTAGCCCATCAATATTCATGGCATTCCGGGAAGCGAAGTGAGCTAAACCTTCTTTAATTTGCGCTGGACACATCGGGTTAACACAACGCAGGGCAACTTCATCCTCTAAGTGGACTAATTTCGATCCACAAACTGGACAAGTTGTCGGAACTACATATGGTTCACTTTCGGTAGGCCGTTTTTCCATTATTACCCGGGAAATTTCCGGGATAATATCTCCCGCCTTATGCAATAAAACGGTATCCCCGATCCGAATCTCCTTTTCAGCAAGATAATCGGGATTGTGCAAAGAAGCCCGTGAAACCGTTGTCCCGGCTAATTGAACTGGATCCATAACTGCCGTTGGAGTAACATTTCCGGTTCGGCCAACCGTCCATTCAATCTCCCGCACAACAGTAGCTGCCTCTTCTGGTGGAAACTTATAAGCAATTTCCCACCGGGGAACCTTAACGGTATTTCCGAGTTCGACTTGGGTCGCCAAATCGTTCACCTTTTCAACAATCCCATCAATTCCGTATGGTAAATCATCCCGCTTAGCAGTGTACTCAGCAATATAGTCATTAATTGCTGATTCATCCTTAGCCACCAATGAGTTTTCGTTAACTTGAAAACCAAGTTCCCGCATTCGCTTTAAAGCTTCGGCCTGGGTAGTTACCCCTAAGGCTTGGAAGTCAGGGACATAATACATGAAGGTTGCAAGCTGGCGTTGCTTCGTAATTTTGGGATCAAGTTGACGCAGACTACCAGCAGCGGCATTCCGCGGATTTGCAAAGATTGGTAGGCCCTCTGCCTCCCGTTGTTGGTTCAAAGCTAAAAAAGCTTCTTTGGGCATGTAACACTCACCCCGAAATTCCAGCGAAAGAGGTTCAGGTAATTGCTTGGGAATATCCTTGATTGTCATGACGTTGGCCGTCACGTCTTCCCCAATTTGCCCGTTTCCCCGGGTTGAACCTTGGACTAATTTGCCGTTTTCATAAACTAACGAAAGGGATAAGCCATCAATTTTTAGCTCCAAATTATACTCAACGTGGTCTGCCAAACTAGCTTGCTGCCGGGTATTAAAGTCGGCTAGTTCCTCTAAGGAAAAGACATCCCCCATCGAGAGCATTGGAATTTCATGATTTACTTTGGCAAGTTGTCCTGCCACTTGCCCGCCGACTCGTTGCGTTGGGGAATCCGGCGTTACTAACTGGGGAAACCGATTTTCAATTTGAACTAATCGTTGATAAGCCCGATCGTAAACATAATCTTCAACACTTGGTTGGTCTTGTTCGTAATATTCTTTTCCCCACTGGGTTAATTGTTGCCGAAGAGGACCCAGTTCGGCTTTTGCCGCTGCTTCGGTTAATTCACTGACTGGTACTTGTTCTTCGTTCATGGTTAATCCTCAACCTTCTCAATTGGCGCAAAAGAAGCTAGTAGCCGCCGCACCCCTTCTTTGGGGAAAGCAATGTCTAATTCCATATCCGTTCCAGTTCCACTAACAGCGACCACAGTTCCAATTCCCCACTTCCGATGCTTAACTTTGTCACCAGCTTGCCAGCCTCCCTTTTCAGCTCCAGTCCCTTGATTAGCAATCTCCTTAGTGGAATGGGTTTGCCGGGCCTTAAAGGTTGGCGTCGTTGCCCGTTTAAAACTGTGGCCTTGCCGCGGCCGTTCAAACGGAACTTTTTGCCGTTGCGCTGGACTATCAGTATCAAGCAGGTCATCATCAATTTCATCAACGAATTCAGATACGGGGTTACGTTGGATCCGCCCATAAAGGACCCGGGAGTTGGCATTGGTTAGGTACAACTTTTGCTTTGCCCGAGTAATCCCAACGTAGGCTAACCGTCGTTCTTCTTCCTCTTCTTCTGGGTTTTCTTTTGCCCGGGCAAGTGGGAAGATACCTTCTTCCATCCCGATTAAGAAGACAACTGGGAATTCCAACCCCTTGGCAGCGTGCAACGTCATCAAGGTTACCGTATCAGCTTGATCTTCAAGATCATCTTGCGGTGAAACCAGGGCTAGATCCGTTAAGAATTGGGTTAGCTTTTCCTGGGTAGTTGTAATTTCATCCCCATGTTGCTTATCAAATTCTTGGGTTACCGACTTAAATTCTTCCAAGTTTTCCAACCGCGATTGAGCTTGTAAATCCTTATTAGCGGTCGCCTCTAGACTGGCTCGGTAGCCCGTCTTATCCAAGATCAAGTCGGTTAAATCAGTTAAGTTTAAGTCATCAGCTTGATCGCGAATGGCCGTCATTTCTGCTGCAAAACCGCTCAGCTTATTTTTCGCACTTGCGGTAAGGTCATTAGTAATCGTGACGTTTTCTGCCGCCTTCATTAAGGACATGCCCATGCTGGTTGCAAAGGTCCGCAATTTATCAAGGCTAGTCGTTCCAATCCCCCGTTTAGGCGTATTAACAACCCGTTCAAAACTCATTGAATCATCTGGATTAGCTACCAACGTTAAGTAAGCTAAGATATCGCGAATTTCTAACCGATCGTAGAACTTGTGGCCCCCCACCATCGTGTAAGGAATACTACTCTTCATGAAGGTTTCTTCGATTAGCCGCGATTGCGCGTTCGTCCGGTACAGAATAGCAAAGTCACCATAATTATAACCATGCTCTTTACGTTGCTTTTCAATTTGTTTAACAACGTAATAAGCCTCATCGTGCTCGCTTTGAGCCCGGTAGTATGAGATCTTCTCTCCCCGGCCGTTCGCCGTCCATAACCGCTTATCCTTCCGGTTAACGTTGTTGGCAATCACCTGGTTAGCTGCATCCAAAATCGTTTGCGTTGAGCGGTAATTTTGTTCCAACATAATTGATTTGGCCTTGGGATAATCCTTTTCAAAATTCAGGATGTTATTCATGTTAGCTCCCCGCCAACCATAAATACTCTGATCAGCATCCCCAACTACGCAAAGATTTTCATACTTAGCTGCTAACATGTGAACCAGATCATATTGTGCGTCGTTGGTATCCTGATATTCATCAACGTGAATGTACTCGAACTTATCTTGATAAAATTCCAGGGTCTCCGGATCCGCCTTAAAAAGTTCGATCGTCTTCATGATCAAATCGTCAAAATCAAGGGTTTGGTTAGCTTCAAGTTCCTTTTGATAACGTACGTAAGCTTCCCCAACTAACTTCCGGTAAGGATCCTTGTATTTAGCTTGGTATTGTTCGGGCGTCAACATCGCATTTTTGGCATTTGAAATGGCACTTAGGAAGTTGCGACCATCAAACTTCTTGGGATCCAAATTCATGTCTTTAAAAATCCGCTTCATTAAGGTTCGTTGTTCCCCTGAATCGGCAATTGTGAAGGCCGTATTGAAGCCAAGCTTATCAATATGGCGCCGCAAAATTCGAACACAGAGTGCGTGGAAGGTTGAAACCCAAATATCATTGGCACTAGGTCCTAACAGGGTTGTTAACCGCTCTTGCATTTCCTTAGCGGCCTTATTAGTAAAGGTAATCGCTAAGATTTTCCATGGCAAAACATTTTGTTCTCCAATCAAGTAGGCAATCCGGTGCGTTAAGACCCGCGTCTTTCCAGACCCAGCACCTGCCATTACTAACAAGGGGCCTTCCGTTGTTAAAACCGCTTGTTTTTGTTGTTCATTCATCCCTGCTAAGGCTGATTGCATTTCCACGCCGTCTCTCATCCTTTCAAAATTAAATCGGCTTCTATTATAACAATTTCACCTGTTCAATTAAACAGCACAACGCCACCAACCCCAGATAAAAGTAAGCCTTATCGGGATCAATGACGTTAAAATTTATTCCGTAATTTAACTATTCAGCTTCTGGTTCAGCATCTGCTTTAGTAGCCCAAACCGAAGTTGCTTCCACCTGTTGACTTAACGATCGTAATGACTGGTTGGCTGTTCCGGTAATCCAAGTTAACCCAACAACTTGATCAGGCTTTGGATTTTGCGGAACAAAGAAGTTAAAGGACCAGTTATCCTTCAAAATCCGTTGTCGTAAAACGGCTTTTAGTTGGGCCGGACGCGTCAACATCATGATTGTTAGTTGGTTAGAGAAAACCTGGTGGGCTGGCATACCACAAATAATCCGTACTTGTTGGGCGGCTGGGGTAATGTTAGCTGCGGTCGTGAAGACATTTCCAGCAGTAATGATCCCAGGTTCAATCCCCTTAACGTACAAACTACCCGAATCAGTGACATAGAATTCTAAGGTTAAAATTCCTTGGTAGCCTAATTGATTTACGGTTGCCTTGCTAATCCGTTCCATTTCTTTCTCTAAATCATCCGCAACCTTAATTGGAGCTTGAACGCCGACTAATTCTCGGTCATCCGTATATTGCATCTTCGCAACCGGGTAGATCACCGTCTGATTGCCAGTTACCGCTACCGTCATGGCATATTCAGCCGAGTGATCAATCCAAGATTCTAATAAGTAGGTCCCGGCAACCATAAAGTTAGCTGCTCGGGCGATATCAGATTCTTTCCAGATAATCATTGATTCTTCGCCAATTCCGCGTTGAATTGGCTTTAAGACGGCCGGGTAACCAATCGAATCAATTGATTGATAAACATCTTCTAGGCTGATCACCGTTACGTATGGGGCAATATTGACATTGATTTGATCTAAAAAGGCCCGTTCCATTAACCGGTCCTGCATAATTTCCAAGGGGTCAATCCCTTGAGGAATTAAGGTGTACTTACTCAAGTACTTAAAGATAATTGCGTCGATATTAGCCGTTTCATAAATTACCGCATCACAGGCCTCTCCAAAGGTCATTAACTTCTCCTTATCGCGATAGTTACCAACCATGGTGTAGTCCGCTTGATTAGTCAACTCCGGATGGGGCTGATCAACATAGGCATACACTTTCAGTCCCAATTCATGAGCAGTATTTAACATTGCGAGCCCATTATGATCAAAGCCAATAATCCCTAACGTTTGACCTGGCGCTAAAACTGTTCCCGCCATTATTGTTCCTCCTCATCTTCAAATTCAACTTTACCGTTTGACAAGGACTTAATCTTAGCTAAAGCAACTACCGGAATTCCCTTAGCTTCTAATTCTTGGTGACCAGGTTGGAAGGCCTTTTCAATTACGATTCCAGCCCCCACTACTTGAACCCCAGCTTGATGGGCAATTTCGAGTAAGCCATTCACAGCTTGCCCATTAGCGAGAAAATCATCAATTATCAACACCTTTTCGTCGGGAGCAACATATTGTTTTGCAATTGAGATCTTATTAGCAACCTTCTTTGTGTATGAATATACTTCAGCCGTATATAAATCATCTTTTAAGGTTACACTCTTATGCTTCCGGGCAAAGATAACTGGAACCCCGAGGGCTAAGCCCGTCATCAAAGCAGGAGCAATTCCAGATGATTCAACTGTCCAGATTTTGGTTACCCCAGCATTTTTAAATCGGCTAGCAAATTCTTCACCAACCCGTTGCATTAACGCCGGATCAACTTGATGGTTCAAAAAGGCATCAACTTTTAAAACATTACCGGGGAGAACTTTCCCCACTGCCCGAATCCGTTCTACAAGCTCTTCCATCAATAGCTCCTCCTTTTTAGTACCTTCTAACGATCATACTGGTCTAAATTGTACGTTTTAATCACATTGATCAACTTTTGTGCATAGTCCGGATCAGTAGCATAGCCGGCCTTTTGTAGGGCCCGTGCAGCTGTTTGGTAATCAGTTGCATTGATTACCTCTTGATAATTTTGTTGGTTATAAGCGGTTCCCTTTACCATTAGCTGCGTGTGATCCTTAATCGAATCCGCCCAAGAATCATAAACCCGGAAGCGACCCTTAATTACCACCCACTTACCATTAGTATATTCCTTGGTACTTAAAACCTTAGAATTTTCACCTTCACCTTTAATTCCGAAAAGGTTGTGATAATCAGCCGCCAGTTTACTACTGCCCCAATCCGATTCCAAAATCGCTTGCGCCATGGTAATAGAAGCGTAAACATGATATTGCTTTTGCATTGCCTGAGATTCCGGCGCAATCGCTTGGATAAATAATCGCTTGGAATTCTGTTCCTTTTTAATAATCTGTTCTTGTTGATAGCGGACATAAAAATGATGACCGACGTAAACCGCCATAAAAATGACAAGGATTGCGAGGATCGCAAGCCCCCAGTTTCGTCCCTTTTTATGGCTTTTGCGTTTCCGTGCCAAAAATACTTCCTCCCTATTGTGCTATTAATATAATCTTACCGCATTCCTCAGATTTTTTTCACGCATTTCATGATTTATTTCTTTAATTTTAGTTAAACTAATTTATTTCTTGAAACAAAAAAAGCACCAGCCGAAGCTGGTGCTTTTGGTGTAAACGATAATATAAATATTAACGCTTGCTGAATTGGGAAGCCTTCCGGGCCTTCTTGAGACCAGGCTTACGCCGTTCCTTCATCCGTGGGTCCCGCGTTAAGAGACCAGCCTTCTTCAAAGCATCACGGAAATCTGGATCAACTACAAGCAATGCACGAGCAATCCCGTGACGAGTAGCTCCGGCTTGGCCAGCAAACCCACCACCACGAACGTTAACTAAAACGTCATATTGACCTTCAGTTTTCGTTACATCAAATGGTTGGTTAACGATGGCACGTAAGTTGGCAAACGGAATGTAGTTTTCGATTGCCTTACCGTTCATAGTGATCTTACCAGAACCTGGCACGAGGCGAACCCGTGCAGTAGAGTTCTTCCGACGGCCAGTACCGTTGTATTGTACTTCTTGAGCCAATTCCGTTCCCTCCTTAAATTAAGTTAGTGATGTCAAGTACTTCAGGCTTTTGAGCAACATGCTTGTGGTCAGTACCAGCATATACATGTAACTTCATGCCCATCTTCCGACCCAATGGGGTGTGTGGAAGCATCCCCTTGATAGTCTTTTCAACCATCTTTTCAGGGTCATTAGCAAGGAAATCTCCTGCCGTCCGTTGCTTCAAACCACCTGGGTGGTTGGAGTGGTGGTAGTAGATCTTAGTCTTTGCCTTCTTACCAGTTAACTTAACTTCGGCAGCGTTGATAACAATAACGTTGTCACCAGTATCAACGTGTGGGGTGAAAGTTGGCTTGTTCTTACCGCGCAAAATTGATGCAACAGTAGAAGCCAAACGACCCAAAGGAATATCTTTGGCGTCAACGATGTACCATTTACGGTCAACTTCACCTGGTTTTGCCATGTATGTCGTTCTCACGATTAAGTCCTCCAATTTTTGTCTTTCTTTTACAATTAATTGTGTACCGAGTAATTAATGGAAAAGAAATACCAACTAACAGTTTACTTTATATCCCACAGATCGTCAATCTTTTTCTTGACTTTCGCCGTAATCGACGTTCACTAAATATAGTCCTTCGGCCGGTGCCGTCATTCGGGCTTCTTGGCGGTCCTTAGCCGCAATCACCCGCTTGACATCAGCTATTGGTCGTTGGCCATTCCCAATCTCTAAAAGAAGAGCCACCATAATCCGGACCTGATTGTACAAAAAACCATTACCGACAAAGTCAAAACAGATTTCACCGCTTGATTCTTCCCGCCAAACTTTTGCCTCGTAAATCGTGCGGACATTACTTTTAGCTTGTGATCCGGAAGCAACAAAACTGGTAAAATCATGTTCACCTAGGAGATCTTGAGCCGCCATATTCATTTTTTCCACATCAACCGGATATTTATAGTGCGCTGTATAGTTACGTCGGAAAGGATCCACAAATTCTCCCTGACGGACCCGGTAACGATACCGTTTCCGATGAGCATTAAAACGGGCATGAAATGAGTGATCCACTAATTCAACTTTTTTAACCATGATATCCAACGGTAACTGACTATTTAAAGCCCGCATCATTGATTTTTCTGGAATTAGTGTTGGTAAGTCGAAGTGGGCCACTTGATTTAAGGCATGGACTCCCGCATCTGTCCGGCCTGAACCAATCACACTCAACGGTGGCGTTGGGTTTTTAGCCATCCGGTTAACGATTGTTTTTAAAGTTTGTTCAACCGTTCGTTGATGTGGCTGGATCTGAAAGCCTGCAAAATTAGTTCCATCATAAGCAAAAGTAATTTTATAACGATACATTTTTTACCTCGTTTAAAGTTGACGTAATAAAAATAAGATCCCAGTTAGCACGATGAGACTAATCATCCCCCCGGTATCTTTTTTTTGCCACTTCAATTGTCGATACTTCGTGCGCGGTTGGTTAGGATCATACCCCCGCGCTTCCATCGCAACAGCTAACTCCTCTGCTCGCTTAAATGAAGCTACAAATAGCGGAATCATCACGGGAACAAGGCGTTTAGCTCTGGTCAACAGTGATCCGCTGTTAAAGTCCATCCCCCGTGCCCGTTGAGCATTCATAATCATTGAAACTTCATCCATAATTGTCGGGACAAACCGTAAGGCAATGGAAAGCATCATTGCAATTTGATTCACCGGCACCTTTAAATATTTTAGGGGTTTCATTAACGCTTCAATTCCATCTGCCATCGCTAATGGGGTGGTAGTAACTGTGACAACTGTTGAAGCTGTAATGATAATAAAAAAT
Source organism: Lactobacillus sp. 3B(2020) (assembly GCF_013487845.1). Lineage (NCBI taxonomy): Bacteria > Bacillati > Bacillota > Bacilli > Lactobacillales > Lactobacillaceae > Lactobacillus > Lactobacillus sp. 3B(2020). The sequence continues at coordinate 1,605,460 of NZ_CP047410.1, forward strand.
CGCAAAATCAAAAAGCCAGCCTGAACCAATCCCGCTGAAGTTAACGAAATAATCCCCCATTGCCAATAAACATGTCCACCACTCGAGAAAAAGGCCTGGATCACTGCCGTAAACAATATTATCCACATTAAGGGGCGAATCCCAAGCCAATACTTCTTGAGGGCAACTTGACTTAACAGGACCATCCCTAGTAAAGCAATCAGCATTAAACCATTTGTTAAAAGGTTATTAGCAAAGAAGACCAGAATTACAAACCAGAAGCATCCCATGATCTTTAACCGCGGATCCAAACGGTGCATTAGTGAAGTCCCCGGCAAATACATTCCAAAGAGCACTTTCTTATTCATGATTCAGCCCCCTCAGTTTCTCTGCTAGAGCATCAGCTAATTCCGTTAGCGTAATTGGAAAATGATCAAATAATTCCGGATAAGTTTCCGTTAATTGATGGGCAAAGGTAACCGCCTGCGGTTCCACTAAATGATGCTTTGCTAAGAGTAGCGGATCCGCAAATAGTTCCCGTGGACGGCCTGAAAAAACCAATTTCCCGGTTGCTAACACTAATACTTGGTCTGCTAATTCCGCAACCTGTTCCATTTGGTGAGTCACTAGCAAAATCGTTAGTCCCGCCCGCTTTAGCTTTTTAATTAAGGCTAGTAATTCTTGTTGCCCGTCTGGATCTAAACCAGCCGTTGGTTCATCCAAGATTAATAATTTGGGCTTCATTGCTAAAACACCAGCAATTGCTACCCGCCGTTGTTGCCCCCCTGATAGCTCAAACGGAGATCGCTCATAGAAAGGACGACCAATCCCTAACTCACTGAGTGCAGTTTGAGCGGCAGCTTTCGCTTTCTGAGAACTAAGCCCCAAATTTAAAGGACCAAACATCACGTCCGCTAACACTGTATCCGCAAATAATTGGTGTTCCGGAAATTGAAAAACAAAGCCAATAGAATGACGTAATTCATTGAGGGCCGTTTGTTTGGTTGCGGTAGTTAGTTGATGCCCCATTACGACCAATTCACCCTCTGTTGGTAAAAGGAGACCATCCGTTAAATTCATTAAAGAGGACTTACCACTTCCCGTATGACCAATAATGGCAGTAATTTTTCCTTGAGGAATTGTCGCTGAAAAGTCTTTTAGTGCCCAAGTTATGCCTTCATCATATGACAGACTTACGCCTTGGTAGCTAACTGCTGATTTATCCATTCATAGAGTGCTCCCTTCCCTAGATAGTTCGTTGGCACCTTTATTCCACGAGCCTTTAGTTGATCCCGGAGGATTAAACTAAAGGGTTGAACTAAACCAATTCTCTGAATTAAGGCTTGATCATTTAACACAACTGCTGGTGAAGCTTGCTTTACAATTTTTCCTTGATCTAAGACAGCAACCTGATCGGCTAATGCCACTTCATCAGGGTCATGAGTAATCGAAATGATCGTTAATTCACCTTGATCACGTAACTTTGCTAACTGGGTGAGTACGTCTTTGCGTCCCTCCGGATCTAGCATACTCGTTGCTTCATCTAAAACTAATAGTTGCGGCTTTAAGGCTAAAGCTCCGGCAATTGCTACCCGTTGTTTCTGACCACCCGAAAGTTGCTCCGGGGCCCGATCACGAAAAGCTTGCATCTTAACCAAAGTAAGTGCCTGTTCAATAATTTTGGGCATTTCACTGCTTGAAACTTGTCGATTTTCTAATCCAAAAGCAACATCAGCAGCCACTGTCGCTCCAACAAATTGATTATCTGGGTTTTGAAAAACAAAACCAATTTTTTGATGAATTGCAGCAATATTTTCAGTATTAACTTCTAAACCATCCACCCAAATCGTCTTAGAGGGAGTTTCAAGAAGTCCGTCAATTAAACGAGCTAAGGTCGATTTACCACTTCCGTTTTTTCCAACAATCGCTAGCCATTGCCCCGCTGGAACCTGTAGGGTTAAATCATTTAGAGTTAGTTTATTTTGATGGGCATACTTAAAATTTAAGTTCTCAATCTTTATCATCGCAGTTTTCATGGATAATTCCTTCTGATTTAATTCCGTTTTAAAAGTACGCATCTCGCTAATGTAACGTACCTATTCTACCAGAGAATTTAACCGGACCCTAGTTTTTTATGTAAACAAAAAAATCACTTACAGCTGCGGTGCACGATTGCTCGCATTCAAGCTAGACTAGGGTTGCCCCACCATCGTAACGCTCTATACCATCAGCCGTAGTGATTTTATTACGCAGATTTAACTATGCTGTTAAACCAATTGAAGAATAACCATTTGTGCGCCGTCCCCGCGACGTGGCATCGTCTTGAGAATCCGAGTGTAACCACCGTTACGGTCAGCGTACTTTGGACCGATTTCTTCAAAAAGGTTTTGTAATGCAGATTGTACCTTTACATCATCGCCATCTTCCTTAACGTCAGCGACAACATTCCGTACAAAAGCAGCTGCTTGACGCCGTGAAGCTAAATCGCCCCGCTTTGCCAAAGTGATCATCTTGTCCGCAGTCTTCCGAACTTCCTTCGCCCGTGCTTCAGTCGTCTTGATTGAACCATTAACAAGCAAATCAGTCGTCAAATCGCGTAATAAAGCCTTTCGTTGTGAACTAGTCCGTCCTAATTTACGGTAACTCATGAGTGTCCCTCCTTTAAATTTTTGATTTAATTAGTCTTCTTGGCGAAAACCAACACCAAGGTCTGCTAATTTAAGCTTGATTTCTTCAAGTGACTTTTGACCTAGGTTACGAACTTTCATCATGTCAGCTTCAGTCTTTTCGGTTAAGTCCTTAACAGTTTGAATATCAGCACGCTTCAGACAGTTATAAGACCGAACAGATAAATCAAGTTCTTCAATCGTCTTATCCAGAACCTTTTCTTGGTGCGTTTCTTCCCGTTCAACCATCACTTGAGCATCTTGTGCTTCTTGCGTGAGGTTAACAAACATCGTTAAGTGAGAAGTCAAAATCTTAGCCGCCAATGAGATTGCTTCAGTTGGCGTTAATGAACCATCGGTCCAAACATCTAAGGTTAACTTATCGTAATCATTACTTTGACCCACCCGCGTGTTTTCAACGGTGTAGTTGACCCGTTCAATTGGAGTATAGATTGAATCAATTGGTAAAACACCAATTGCTAGATCCATCCGGGACTTGTTAACATCAGCAGAATTGTAACCACGACCAGTGTCAGCAGTCATCCGCATGTGTAGTTCTGCCCCATCAGCAACGGTCGCGATGTGGAGATCTGGGTTTAAGACCGTTACGTCCCCATCACCTTGGATGTCAGCTGCAGTAACTTCTGCAGGACCCTTAACATCCAATTCAAGGTTCTTAGCGTCTTCAGACTCGATCTTCAAAGCAACTTTCTTTAAGTTTAAGACAATTTGAGTAACATCTTCGGTTACCCCTTCAACGGTACTAAATTCATGTAGCACCCCATCAATGTCAATACTCGTAATTGCCGCCCCTGGCAATGAAGCCAGCATTACACGCCGAAGAGAATTACCAAGCGTCGTCCCATAACCGCGTTCTAACGGTTCAACAACGAACTTACCGTAGTTGTCGGTCTCTTCAACTTTGTGAATGTTTGGTTTTTCAAATTCGATCATTCTACTCTTGTACCCCTTTCAAACGCGGATCGTATTTCATAAAAAAGGCATCTGGTCGACATAAAGATCGCCGGTGATGCAAATTAAACACGACGACGCTTTGGAGGACGAGAACCGTTGTGTGGCACTGGAGTTACATCACGAATTGCGGTAACTTCAAGCCCCGTTGCTTGCAATGCACGGATAGCAGATTCACGACCGGAACCAGGACCCTTAACTTCAACTTCAACAGTCTTCATACCATGTTCCATTGCTTGCTTAGCAGCAGCTTCTGAAGCCATTTGAGCAGCAAATGGCGTTGACTTCCGACTACCCTTGAAGCCCAAGACACCAGCTGAAGACCAAGCTACAGCGTTACCTTGAACGTCGGTAATCATGATCAAAGTGTTGTTAAAAGTGGAGTGAATGTGTGCAACACCAGTTTCAACATTCTTTTTTGCACGACGCTTGCGCGTACCCTTTTTGGTTGCCATAAACTAACTAACCTCCTTTACTAATAATTACTTCTTCTTGTTGGCAATCGCAACAGCCTTCCCCTTCCGGGTCCGAGCGTTGTTCTTAGTGTGTTGACCACGAACTGGTAAACCACGACGGTGACGCATCCCACGGTATGATCCAATTTCTTGGAGCCGCTTGATGTTCAAGGAAACTTCACGACGAAGGTCCCCTTCAACCTTAAGGTTTTCCACTTGAGCCCGGATCTTTTCTTCTTGATCCGGCGTAAGATCACGTACCCGCACGTCTTCAGAAACACCAGCTGCTTCCAAAATCTTGTGCGCAGTAGAATCACCAATTCCAAAAATGTAAGTTAAGCCGACAACGATTCGCTTGTCACGAGGTAAGTCGACACCTGCAATACGAGCCATTATTGCACCTCCTTTATATAATTAATTACTTGCCTTGGCGTTGCTTGTGCTTAGGGTTAGAGCAAATAACCATAACCCGGCCACGACGCTTGACAATTTTGCAGTTATCGCACATCTTCTTTACTGATGGACGTACTTTCATTGTAAAATCCTCCTAAAATCCAGATTTATTTGAAGCGGAAAGTAATCCGGCCCTTGGTCAGATCATATGGAGACATTTCAACCTTAACCCGGTCACCAGGCAAGATCTTGATATAGTGCATCCGGATCTTACCAGAAACGTGAGCTAAAATTTCAACCCCATTTTCCAATTCAACTTTAAACATTGCATTAGGTAAAGTTTCAGTAACCTTACCCTCAACTTCGATTACATCGGCTTTTGCCACTGCACGGTTCCTCCTTGCCGTATCTCAGAATTTACGTAAAAAGGTGGGAAGCGGAATCCGCTACCCACTGCGAGCTAGATAAACCTTGCATAGTTTAACACAGGTTATCCTGTGTTGCAAGGTTAACCTTATTTTCGCTTACAGGTTCGTCAAAACTTCCTTAATGGCTTGGTAAACCTTATCGATATCTTGCTCACCATTGATTTGGTACAGACAGCCCTGCTTTTCATAGAAATCAATGAGTGGAGTGTTGAGTTTAATGTTGACTGCTAACCGATTCTTAACGGTTGCTGGTTTATCGTCATCCCGTTGATAAAACTCGTGGCCTCCACAAACATCACAAGTACCTTCAACTTTTGGTTGATTGTACAACTTATGATAAGTTGCGCCACAGTTTCTGCAAATGAAACGACCACTTAAACGATCAACTAAGACTTCTGGATCAACATGAATGTTGATAACCGCGTCAAGCTTTTTACCGTCAGCATCAAGCATTTGGTTTAAAGCTTCAGCTTGGGCCAAGTTACGTGGGAACCCATCCAACATGAAGCCATCTTTGACATCATCTTGGGCTAAGCGTTCCTTTACAATTCCGTTAGTAACTTCATCAGGAACCAATTCACCCTTATCGATGAATTGCTTAGCTTGAAGTCCCATTGGCGTTTCGTTTTTCATAGCAGCCCGGAAAATATCCCCGGTTGAAATATGCGGAATGTTAAAATCATTAACAATATATTGGGCTTGGGTCCCTTTGCCGGCACCCGGGAGCCCCATCAATACAAGGTTCATACTCATGAAGATTTTCCCCCTAAGCTTCTGGTTCATGAATGAAGCCGATATATTCACGCTTCATCGTTAACCCATTCAGTTGCCGATTTACATCCAAAGCGATTTGCACAACAATCAATAAACTTGTTCCCCCTAAACCAATTGATTGGCTAAGGTTCCAAATATTGCTTGCGAGCAACGGAATCAATGAAACTAATCCTAAGAAAAGTGATCCGACGGTACTCAAACGCATCAACAATGCCGATACGTAATCTTGAGTTCCCTTACCAGGCCAAACCCCAGTGATATAACTCCCTTGTTTTTGTAGGTTTTCTGCTAACTTCTCAGGGTTAACTTGAACAAAAGCATAGAAGAAAGTAAAGATCACAATTAGGAAAATATAAAGACTAATTCCAGCCGTCGATTGTAAATTAAAAATGTCGGTCATCACTTGATACCAAGTATCACCACTATGAGTCCGTTGGAAAGCCATCAAGATCGTTTGTGGTGTTGATATAAAGGAACCAGCGAAGATCACGGGGATAACCCCAGAAACATTTAATTTTAACGGCAGGTAACTATTCTTAGGTGAGGTCGTTGTCCGACGCGTATATTGGATTGGCAACCGTCGTTCAGCCTGTTGAACCCAGGTAACAAACGCCACAATAATCAAGAGCGCCACTACTACGAGAGCAATAAACCCAATCCCCATCCAGAGGTCGGTACCGGATTCACCAGTAATTTGGTCATTCCAAAGTTGCTCAATTCCTGAAGGCATCGAAGCGATGATCCCCGCAAAGATCAAAACGGAAACCCCGTTTCCCAGACCTTTTTCAGTAATCATGTCACCCATCCAGGTGGCAAACATCGTTCCGGCCGTCAGAATTAAACCAATCGTTAAATAGGTTTCTACCCCAGGATTGTTCACCAACTTAATCGTACTTAGTGCATTAAATCCAGCGGTAATCCCGATTGATTGGACAAACCCCAAAACAATGGTTAACCATCGAGTTGCCTGATTTAGCTTTCGCCGTCCCACTTCACCTTGTTTACTCCACTCAACAAACTTCGGTACAATATCCATTTGTAATAATTGAACCACAATTTGTGCCGTGATATAAGGTGAAACTCCCATTGCAAACAATGAGTAATTTTGGAGACCGCCTCCACTAAATGTATTTAAGATTGACGCTAACCCTGACGATGATAATTGCGCCAACGCTGCGGCGTTAACCCCTGGAACCGTAATTGATGCACCTAACCGGTAAACAACCAGCACAAACAAAGTAAAAAGAATCCGCGAACGGATATCTTTAACCTTGAATGCATTTCTGGCGGTTGAAAACATTAAATCACCTCAGCCGTGCCACCAGCTGCTTCAATGGCTGCCTTAGCAGAAGCAGAGAATTGGTGAGCCTTGACCGTTAACTTCTTGGTGAGTTGTCCGTTTCCAAGAACCTTAATTCCACTCTTTTCGTTCTTAACAATGCCGGCTTCCTTCAAAGTAGCTGGCGTAACTTCAGCACCGTCGTCAAAACGGTTTAAAGTCGTTAAGCTGATGAGTGCGTAGTCCTTATGGTTCATGCTAGTAAAACCACGCTTTGGCTTTTGCCGATAGAGTGGCATTTGGCCCCCTTCGAAGCCAAGACGCGTCTTACCATGAGCCTTTTGACCCTTAGTCCCCCGACCGGACGTAAAACCATGTCCAGATGAAAGACCACGACCCTTACGAAGCCGCTTAAAACGAGAACCTTCAGCAGGTTGTAGTTCGTTTAACTTCATTTTTTTTGGCACCTCCTTATTTAAGTTTAAATTACTTAACTTCTTCAACAGAAACTAAGTGAGCGACCTTAAAGATTGCCCCGCGAGTTGCAGCGTTATCTGGGAGGATAACGGAGCTGTGAAGCTTGCCAAGGCCCAGCGCCTTAACAGTCCGACGTTGAGTTGGTTGGCGGTGGGCAACACTGCGGATTAAAGTAACTTTAACTTTAGCCATAATTTGTCCTCCTATTATTCTGCCAAGTGGTCAACTGAAACGCCACGGAGATTTGCAACTTCTTCAGCGCTCTTCAAAGCCTTTAAACCTTCGAAGGTTGCCCGCACAACGTTGATTGGCGTGTTGCTACCAAGACGCTTGGAAGTAACATCGTCGATCCCGGCGAGTTCCATAACGTTACGAACCGCACCACCGGCAGCAACCCCGGAACCTTCAACAGCTGGCTTGAGCAAAATCTTACCACCACCGTAAGTACCGATTACTTCATGAGGAATCGTAGTACCTACAGTAGGCACTTTAATCAAGTTCTTTTGAGCAGCCGCAGAAGCCTTCCGAATTGCTTCAGGAACTTCTTGAGCCTTACCAGTACCAAAGCCAACGTGGCCGTTGTGGTCGCCGACAACAACTAATGCAGCAAAACGCAAACGACGACCACCCTTAACAACCTTGGTAATCCGGTTGATGGAAACAACTTGATCGTCTAGATCCAACTTAGCTGGATCAATGAATGATGATGATGCCATTACGGGTTATTCCTCCTTTTCTTAGAATTGTAGACCGTTTTCACGAGCGGCTTCAGCTAATGCTTGAACCCGACCATGGTAAAGATAACCACCACGGTCAAAGACAACGTTTGAAATGTTCTTTTCAACTCCGCGCTTCGCAATTAATGCTCCGACGCCAGCTGCCTTTTCAGACTTAGTCTTGCCACTTACTTCACTGTCTAAAGTTGAGGCACTTGCGAGCGTCACACCCTTTACGTCATCAATTAATTGAGCGTAAATGTTTTTGTTAGAACGGTAAACACTTAAACGTGGGCGCTCTGCAGTACCAGAGATTTTGCCGCGAACGCGCATGTGACGGCGTTGACGGATCTTGTTCTTATCTGGTTTTGAAATCACAACTGTCACCTCTTATTTTCTATATCTTAATTTAACTTGCTAGCAAGTAACGATTACTTACCAGTCTTACCTTCCTTAAGGGAGATGTGTTCGTTTTCGTAGCGAATCCCCTTACCCTTGTAAGGTTCTGGTGAACGAACGGCACGAACTTCCGCTGCAAAGTCACCAACTTTTTGCTTATCAATCCCGCTGATTTCGATGGTAGTGTTATCTGGAACCTTAATATCAATATCAGCTGGCTTGTCCATTTCAACTGGGTTTGAGTAACCAACAGTTAAAATCAACTTGTCACCCTTAAATTGAGCCCGGTAACCAACACCGACTAACTTCATGGTCTTCTTGTAACCATTAACAACACCTTCAACCATGTTGTTCACATTAGCCCGCGTAGTTCCGTGAAGTGCACGAACCTTGTTATCGTCACCGTCACGATCGAACTTAATAACATTACCTTCAATACTCATCTTGATCAATGGTGAAATTTCACGAGAAAGTGTACCCTTAGGACCCTTAACCGTAACCACATCACCGGATTGAGATACTTCAACGTTTTCAGGTAAGTCAATTTCCTTGTAACCAATACGACTCATCTTTACACCTCCTATCAATTAAATTTGATTACCATACGTAAGCAATAACTTCGCCACCGATCTTCTTGGCACGGGCTACCTTATCAGTAACAACTCCGTTAGAAGTTGAAATGATAGCAATACCCAAACCATTTAAGACCTTTGGCACAGCGTCTGACTTAACGTATGAACGAAGACCTGGCTTTGAAATCCGCTTCAAACCAGAGATAACGCGTTCTCCGTCCTTGCCGTACTTCAAGAAGACACGAATGATGCCTTGCTTGTTGTCATCTACGTATTCAACATCGCGAATGAAGCCTTCTTGCTTCAAAATTTCTGCGATGTCCTTCTTCATCTTTGATGCAGGTGCTTCAACTGATTCGTGGTGCGCCATGTTAGCGTTCCGAATACGAGTTAAGAAATCTGCAATTGGATCACTCATAGACATCGTGTATTTTCCTCCTTTTGTCGTTGATTTGTTTACCAACTAGCCTTCTTCATCCCAGGAATTTGACCATCATGGGCAAGTTCACGTAAGCAAATCCGGCATAAGTGGAATTTACGGTAAACTGAGTGCGGACGGCCACAACGTTCACAACGCGTGTAATTTTGGGTTGAGAACTTGGCTGGACGGTTGCACTTAGCGATCATTGATTTTTTAGCCAATTGTGGAACCTCCTTTTTACTTAGCGAATGGCATTCCGAGTTGTGCCAACAATTCATGTGATTCTTCATCAGTGTTAGCAGTCGTAACAATGACGATATCTAACCCACGAACTCGCTTAACATTATCATAATCAATTTCTGGGAAGATTAATTGTTCCCGAACCCCAAGGGTGTAGTTCCCACGGCCATCAAATGACTTGTTGGAAACCCCACGGAAGTCACGAACCCGTGGTAAGGAAACGTTAATTAACTTGTCTAAGAAATCGTACATCCGTTCACCACGAAGGGTAACCTTTGCACCGATTTGCATTCCTTCACGAAGACGGAAGCCGGCGATAGATTTCTTTGCCTTAGTAATTAATGGCTTTTGACCTGAGAACAAGCCTAATTCTTCAACGGCTTCGTCCAAGTTCTTAGAGTTTTGCGTTGCGTCACCAACCCCCATGTTTAAAACGATCTTATCGATCTTTGGGGCTGCCATAACTGAAGAGTAGTTAAACTTTTCAATTAAGCTAGGACGAATTTCATTTTCATACTTAGCCTTTAAACGGTTTTCCATAATCTGGATATTCCTCCTTCCCAGAAAAATTAGTCAATTTGCTTGCCTGACTTCTTGGCAATCCGAACCTTCTTGCCATCAACGACTTGGAAACCAACTCGAGTTGGTTCGTTCGTAGATGGGTCGATCAACATCACATTTGAAGCTTGAATTGGAGCTTCAGTGTCCACGATGCCACCGTTAGGGTTAATGCTAGTTGGCTTTTGGTGCTTCTTAATCATGTTAACACCTTCAACGATCACACGATTTTCCTTCGCAAAGGTCTTCTTGATCGTGCCTTCCTTGCCCTTATCCTTACCGGTAATGACGCGAACCTTGTCACCTGTCTTTAAAAACATGTGGTAGTGCACCTCCTTATTTTCGGTAATCTTAAAGTACTTCTGGAGCAAGTGAAACGATCTTCATAAAGTCGTCATCACGTAACTCACGAGCGATTGGGCCAAAAATACGGGTACCCTTAGGGCTCTTGTCATTGTTGATCAAAACAGCAGCGTTTTCATCAAACTTGATGTAAGAACCATCTTTCCGGTGAAGACCATGCTTAGTCCGAACGACAACGGCCTTCACAACATCACCCTTTTTGACAACGCCACCTGGTGTTGCTTGTTTTACAGTAGCAACAATAATGTCACCAATATTACCGGTCTTGACACGGGAACCACCCAAAATCTTGATTACCAGGATTTCACGGGCACCTGAGTTATCAGCGACCTTCAACCGACTTTCTTGTTGAATCACGGTTAGTGTCCTCCTTCCATCTCTAAGTAAGAATTAAGAATACGAATGTGGTTAAGGCTTAAAGGATAACGGCCTTTTCAACAACCTTAACAAGACGGAAACGCTTCTTTGCGGATAATGGCCGCGTTTCCATGATTTGAACAGTGTCACCTACGTGAGCTTCATTGTTTTCATCGTGGGCATAGAACTTCTTAGAGTACTTAACCCGCTTACCGTAAATTGGGGCACTCTTGTAAGTGTCAATTACAACGGTAATTGTCTTGTCCATCTTGTCTGAAACGACACGACCTTGGTACACCTTACGTGCATTACGTTCGTCACTCATGCGCTAATCCTCCTTTTCGTATTCTTATTTGTTTAATTCTTGTTGGCGAAGAACCGTCTTAACCCGTGCAATGTTCTTGCGAACGCTCTTAAGGCTTGCAGTGTTTTCCAACTGACCGGTTGCTAATTGGAAACGTAAGTTAAACAATTGTTCCTTGAGTTCCTTTTCCCGGTTAAGCAATTGCTCAGTGGTTAATCCATTCAGTTCTTGTACGTAATCTTTAGTCTTCATTAGATTGTCCACCTACTTCCTCACGCTTTAAAATCTTTGTGCGAACTGGCAACTTTTGGCCAGCGAGCCGAAGAGCTTCACGGGCAACTTCTTCAGGAACCCCAGCAACTTCGAACATAACTTTACCACGCTTGACTGGGGCTACCCAACCTTCAGGAGCACCCTTACCATTACCCATCCGGACACCAACACCTTTGCTAGTGTATGAGAGGTGTGGGAAGATCTTAATCCAAACCTTACCACCACGCTTCATGTAACGAGTCATAGCAATACGAGCTGCTTCAATTTGGCGGTTAGAAATCCAGTGGGAATCCAACGCTTGCAGACCAAAATCACCGAAACTAACGGTCTTGCCACCCTTAGCTTCACCACGCATGTGGCCACGTTGAACCTTACGGTGCTTAACACGCTTTGGTACTAACATGTTTTACTTCCCTCCATTCTTCTTTTCAGGGAGCACTTCACCACGGTAAATCCAAGTCTTGATACCAAGTTGACCGTAAGTAGTCCGTGCTTCGTCCCATGAGTAATCAATGTCGGCGCGCAACGTGTGCAATGGAACTGTACCTTCTGAGTATAATTCAATCCGTGACATGTCGGCACCATTTAAACGACCAGCAACTTGAATCTTGATCCCCTTAGCACCGGCACGCATAGCACGTTGGATAGCTCCACGCATTGCCCGCCGGAATGCAATCCGGTTTTCAAGTTGTTCAGCAACGTTAAGTCCAACCAAGTGAGCGTCTAAGTCAGGCTTCTTAATTTCAATAACGTTGATGTGAACCCGCTTGCCAGTCAACTTATTGAGTTCCAAACGAAGTGCTTCAACTTCTGAACCACCCTTACCGATGACCATACCTGGCCGTGCGGTGTGAATTGAAACGTTCACGCGGTTAGCAGCCCGTTCAATTTCGATGGTTGACACAGAGGCATCAGCAAGTCGCTTTTCGATGTATTTACGGATCCGGAGGTCTTCGTTCAAGTAAGCAGCGTAGTTCTTATCTGCGTACCACTTAGCAGTCCATGGACGAATGACCCCAACACGGAAACCATTAGGATTAATCTTTTGACCCACTATTCATTCCTCCTATTTTTCTGTAACAACCACTGTAATGTGACTAGTCCGCTTGTTGATTGGAGAAGCTGAACCCTTGGCACGAGGACGGAACCGCTTAAGGGTTGGTCCTTCGTTGGCAAAGGCTTCGCTAACAACCAATGAAGCCCGATCTAGGTCAAAGTTGTTTTCAGCGTTTGCAACAGCAGATTTTAATACTTTTTCGACGTCTGAAGCTGCACCGTTAGGAGTGAACTTCAGAATAGCAAAGGCTTCAGCAACTGACTTGTTGCGGATCGTATCCAATACAAGGCGAACCTTACGTGCGGATACCCGTACCATCTTGGCAGTTGCCTTAGCTGAAGTGATGTTTTCAGCCATTTATCAATTCCCTCCTTACTTCTTAGCAGTCTTCTTGTCGTCGGATGCGTGACCATGGAAAGTCCGCGTTGGCACAAATTCACCAAGCTTGTGACCGACCATGTCTTCTTGAACGTACACTGGAACGTGCTTACGACCATCGTACACAGCAAAAGTTAAACCAATAAAACTTGGGTAGATAGTAGAGCGACGTGACCAGGTCTTGATGACCGTCTTCTTATCACTGTTGGCTTGTGCTTCTACCTTCTTAAGTAGATGAGCATCAGCGAACGGCCCCTTCTTCAAACTACGAGACATTTTTGTACCTCCTCTCGGGTAAGTTTAAATATTAACGGGTGTGTGGACCACGCTTGCGACCACGAACGATAAACTTGTTGGAACGAGCCTTGTGTGAACGAGTCTTCTTACCAACAGTCTTCTTACCCCATGGAGATAATGGAGATGGTAAACCAACTGGAGCCTTACCTTCACCACCACCGTGAGGGTGGTCGTTAGGGTTCATAACAGAACCACGAACGTGTGGACGTTGACCAGCGTAGCGTGAACGACCTGCCTTACCCTTAATCAAGAGGGCGTGTTCATCATTACCCATGGCACCGATCGTAGCCCGGCAAGCTGCCAAGACCATCCGAACTTCACCAGAGGAAAGGCGAACTAAGACATACTTTTCTTCCTTACCAAGCAATTGAGCAGAAGTCCCAGCGGCACGAGTTAATTGACCACCCTTACCTGGCTTCAATTCAATGTTGTGGATAACAGTACCAACTGGAATATCCTTTAATGGTAAAGTGTTACCAACCTTGATGTCAGCATCAGAACCAGATTGAACCGTCATCCCAACCTTAAGTCCCTTAGGTGCTAAGATGTATGACTTTGTTCCATCAGCATAAACGATCAATGCAATGTTTGCAGTCCGGTTTGGATCGTATTCGATTGCCTTAACCGTTGCTGGAACATCATCCTTGATCCGCTTAAAGTCGATGATCCGGTATTGACGCTTCGTACCACCACCACGGTGACGAACAGTCATGTGACCGTAATTGTTACGACCAGCAGTGTGCTTTAATGGTGCTAACAGAGACTTTTCAGGCGTCGTCTTCGTAATTTCAGCGAAGTCGTAGCCGTTCATGTTCCGGCGACCATTAGTGGTACCTTTGTACTTACGAATTCCCACTGTGTTTTCCTCCTAACCTTTAAAATTATTCGTTGTCGTCGTTGAACAACTTGATTTCGTTAGAGTCAGCAGAAAGCGTAACGATTGCCTTACGACGACGCTTAGTGTAACCGACGTAACGGCCTTGACGCTTTTGCTTTCCCTTAACATTCATGATGTTAACCTTAACAACCTTTACGTCGAAGATTTCTTCAACCGCATTCTTAACTTGCGTCTTGGTTGCTCGTAAGTCAACGTCAAAAGTGTAACGCTTAGCGTCCATGGCAGCAGTTGATGCTTCCGTGATAACTGGACGTAAAATGATGTCGCGTGCTTCCATTATGCGAGCACCTCCTCTACTTGAGAAAGAGCTGACTTAGTGATGACTACCTTTTGAGCATCAACTACGTTTAAGATGTTAACTCCAGCTGGGGTAACAACCGTAACGTTAGTCAAGTTCCGTGCAGAAAGTGCTGCAAACTTGTCGTCATCAGTTACAACGATCAGCGTCTTTTCGTTGACGTTTAAGTTATTTAATACACCGGCGAATTCCTTCGTCTTAGGTGCATCAAAGTTTAATCCGTCAACAACTACGAAGTTGTTATCAGCTACCTTTTCAGTTAAGGCAGACTTAATAGCAAGTTGACGAACCTTCCGTGGTAACCGGTAGTTGTATGAACGTGGCGTAGGCCCAAAGACAATTCCACCACCCCGGAATTGAGGAGCGCGGATAGAACCTTGCCGTGCACGACCGGTACCCTTTTGACGCCATGGCTTCTTACCACCACCGCGAACAGCTGAACGGTTCTTTACAGCGTGAGTCCCTTGACGAAGGGAAGCACGTTGACGAAGAATAGCTTCGAATTCAGCATGTTGGTTAACTTCAACAGCAAAGATTGCATCGTTGAGTTCAACAGTGCCGTTTTGGCTACCGTCTTGGTTGTATAATGCAACGCTAGTCATATTTTAGCTTCCTCCTTTCTTAGTTGTTGTGTTGCTTGCTAAGGCTCTTCTTAGTGTTTGCCTTAACAGAGTTCTTAATCGTTACGTAAGACTTGTTTGCGCCTGGTACGTTACCCTTGATTAAAAGAACGTTGTTTTCAAGGTCAACCTTAACAACCTTCAAATGTTGCATGGTCCGAGTGTTGTTACCCATCCGACCTGGCAACTTCTTACCCTTGAAGACGTGGTTGATAATCGCACCCAAGGAACCAGGACGCCGGTGGTAACGAGAACCGTGAGCCATAGGACCACGCCGTTGACCATCCTTGTGAATGTTACCTTGGTAACCATGACCCTTAGTGACACCCGTAACGTCGACCGTTTCGCCTTCCGCGAATACGTCCGCCTTGATTTCGTCACCAACTTTAATGTCGTCTCCTAATTCTGCGTCGCGGATTTCACCGATGAAGCGCTTAGGATTCGTGTTAGCTTTTGCTACATGACCTTGTTCAGCCTTGTTGCTCAAGATTTCGCGCTTGTCATCAAAACCAAGTTGAACTGCGTTGTAACCATCGTTTTCAACTGTCTTAACTTGAAGCACAACGTTTGGCGTTACGTCGATTACCGTAACTGGAACCAATTCACCGTTGTCAGTAAAAACTTGAGTCATGCCGACCTTTTTACCTAAGATTCCTTTGGTCATGAGTACACCTCCAATTTATTTTGATTTATTTTTATTTGATAGATACGTTTAAATTAAAGCTTAATTTCGATATCAACACCACTTGGCAAGTCGAGCCTCATCAAAGCGTCAACTGTCTTAGGGGTTGGGTCGATAATATCGATCAACCGCTTGTGGGTGCGCATTTCGAATTGTTCCCGTGACTTCTTAAACTTGTGTGGTGAACGGATAACCGTGTAGAGAGTCCGTTCAGTTGGTAACGGGATAGGACCTGAAATTTGAGCACCAGTCCGCTTTGCAGTTTCAACAATCTTGTCTGCTGATTCATCCAAAACGCGGTGTTCGTAAGCCTTTAAACGAATACGAATCTTTTGTTTTGCCATTGTATTCCCTCCTTCGTCAGATTTAAAATTTGACTAGCTCCGTGGAAATTACCGCCACATCCTGTGGCAAAGCGGCCGGGTGTGTCGCAACCTTCCACTTCATCGCCTAACTTGACTGAATCAGTAGGGGGAGTGGCTTTCTCGCCCCTGTCGTTCAGCACTTTTACTATCATACAAGAAAGCCTGCTTTAGATCAAGGATTTTCTGAAATTAATTTTTGATTTTCATTTTCTTCGCTTAAATAAAAAATCATCTTCCGAGATTTTACTCGCAAGATGATTAAAAGCTACTATATTTTATGCCCGACGCATTGCTTCATCATAATCCTTGGTACCAACAAAGATTTCGTGAGTGTAAGGGTTAATCCCAAGTTGCTTTGAGCGCTTCAAAATAATTGCTAAAACGACAACGTTAATTACTAAAGCAAGGATTGCGATCAAGCCCATCGCAACAGGATCAACTGAACTTGGGTGAACAGCTGGGTTCATAAAACCATCCTTATATAAGACCGGGAGAACTGCAAATTTTCCTTGGTCTTGGAAAAGTGGAAAGACTTGAGCAAACATACACCAAATTGAAAGCGTGTAGGCGCGGTTTTGAATCCAGCCCCCTTTGTTCCAAAAGGCAGCCGCAAACGTTGGGGCCAATAGTAAGGCAACCCCACAATACCAAGAATGTGTTGGTAAATTTGCATAGGTATATTCAAAGTTCCAAACATCATAAGCTAAGATAAACAGCCAGGTCATGTCTGGCCATAACATATCTTGCTGATTCTTCGAGGAATAAATTGCCCACCAACCTGTCATACAGAAAATATTTAAGATCCCAGCTAGGCCGTTAGCAATGTTCCACCAACCACCATAGAGCCAAACGCCTTCTGATGATAACCACCATTGAGATTGGCCTTGAGCTAAATGCGATAGGCCATTAAAAGCCGATTGAAAATCACTTCCAACCGCAATCAAGATATTGATGGCCACAATTACAAAGGGAAAACATTTAAACCAATGCTGTTTTGCAAACCACCAATCGTATTTCAGCATCATAAAGCCAATACACCCAGCAGTTGCTGCATACAACTTAGCATAGTGGAACCAACCATTCATATGGATATAAGTCTGATTATGCAGGGCCCAACTCTGTCCATGAGCAGCCCCAACATAAATCGCAATGAAATAAATAGTTAAGATTGCTGGTAAAACTATAAAGAAGAAAATCCCGCCGGCTTTTGAGCGCCGGGCAACTTCATTTGCGAGAATTAATGCAACAAAAACCATTAACCAACCACAGAACTGCCATAAAGCACTATGACCATAGACTTGAAATAACATCTTTCGCCACTCCTCTCCAATGAATAATTTTTTATTACATCTATATTATAAATTACAACCTATGTAATGAGAGGAGTTAAAATTCGTTAACTAGTTTATAAAGTGACAACTTTAATTTTTTATCGTTTTGGAAACTTTGATAAAGATCAATTTTTTCTTTGAGTAAACTCCATATAATAGTTGAAAATTAACACTAGTTCTTATGAATGGAGGTTACAACATGAAAATCCAACGTTTTTACCAACAACATCAAAAAACAATTCTTGGAATCATGACCGGCTTATTAATCATTGCTTACCTATTTAAATGGCAGCAAAATTTCTTACTGTTTAATACCCTTTTAGCTCTTGTCGCAATAATTGGGGAAATTCCCCTCTTCCTTCGGGCGGCCAGTGCCCTTAAATTTAAATTAGTCTCAATTGAGCTCTTAGTTACAATTGCGGTAATTGGTGCTTTCTTCATCCAAGAGTTCAGCGAGGCAGGGATCGTCGTTTGGTTGTTTTCTTTAGGGAACCTACTTGAGGAGCTTTCCTTACAGAAAACCCGTCAATCCGTTAAAGAACTTGTTCAACTCGCTCCAAAAGCGGCTTACCGGATTATGAGCCCCGAGGACCGAAAAGGTGAACTAGTGGCAATTGACGACCTCGACGAAGATGATTATGTCTTGGTTAGGACGGGGGATCAAATTCCAGTCGATGGTAAAGTGGTTAGGGGGAGTGGCTATGTTGACGAAGCCCCGATCACTGGCGAGGCCAAACCCCAAGCTAAAAAAATTGGAAATTCAACTTATGCGGGGACTAACTTAACCGATGGGACCTTAGTAATTCAAGCTAGTCGGGTGGGTGAAGATACTACTTTTGGTCAACTAATCGAATTAATTGAAGAGGCCCAAGATAGCCAAACCCAAGCCCAACGCAAAATTGACCAATTTGCTAAGTACTATACCCCGATTGTCTTAGTGATTGCCCTCATTGTCTTCATTATTAGTCGACAAATCGAATTAGCCATTACCGTCTTAGTGCTTGGTTGCCCAGGGGCCTTAGTGATTGGGGTCCCCGTTTCAACTGTTGCTGGAATTGGAACTGCTGCCAAAAGTGGTATTTTGGTCAAAGGAGCCACGGTTTTCGAAACCTTCCGTAAGGTTAACTGGCTTGCCTTTGACAAAACCGGTACGATTACTAGCGGTCATCCGGCGGTTACGAAAGTCGTTAACTTAACCGGCGACGAAAAACTTAACACTCAGTATCTTGTTAGTGTTGAAACGGAGGCTACCCATCCCCTCGCCAAAGCCATCGTCCACCACTTTGCTTCGGTTACCCCCTTTCCAACCGAACAACTTGCCACCGTCAAAGGAGCTGGAATTAAAGCTGTGGTTGCTGGCCACCACGTGCTGGTTGGAAACGAAGAGCTAATTCAAGCGGCTGGCATCACTAATTTACCAAATCTTACGCCAACTACCACCCATGTTTTAATGGCGGTTGATAATCAATTGACCCTCGCCCTCGAAATCATGGATCCACTAAAGGAAACAACTCCAGCCGCCATTAAACAACTCCATCCCCACTACCACCTCGCCCTCTTGACTGGTGACCATCAAGCGGTGGCGGAAGCAACCGTGGCTGGCCTTGATTTTGATGCCATTCACGGGGACCAACTCCCTAAAGATAAGGTTAATTTTATCCAAGCAACCCAGGATAAGGGTCAAAAAGTGGCCTTTATCGGCGATGGGATTAATGATGGTCCAGCATTAGCGACAGCAAAAGTGGGGATCGCCATGGGAAGCGGGAGCGATACGGCAATTGAAACGGCCGACATTGTCCTGCCAACCTCAGATCTTTCTCGCTTACCGATTTTAAATCGAATTGCTAAAGCTACGATGTGGAATATGAATGAAAACATCAGCATTGCTTTGTTAACCGTTTTGTTACTATTCATTGGCCTATTTACAGGTTATATCCACATGGCTTCCGGAATGCTTATCCACGAAGCTAGTATCCTCGTGGTAATTCTAAATAGTTTCCGTTTATTACGCCACTTTTGATCCACGTCAAGGTTTTTTATTAGTTTTAACTTGATAATAGTAAAAAAAGTAAATGGAGGGATCATCATGCAAAAAATCACCATGGCTGTTGACCAACTAACCTGTCCTAGTTGTTTAACTAAGATTCAAACGGCTCTAGATCAACAAACAACCGTTACTTCCAGTAAAGTCCTTTTTAATGCCGGAAAAGTTAAATTAACGGCAACTGACGATGCAAATCCTAATGCATTAAAAAAGATCGTCGAACAACTCGGTTACCCAGTTACTAATCTCAAAGTAAAGGAGCTCGCTTAAAATGATTGATATCGAAAAACTTACCCAAGCCGAACTAGATCGGGCTGACCAAGAACACCATACGCCAACTGCCGGGGCAATGATTAGCCATGTCATTGCAAACTTGTGGCTTCACCAACTTAAAATTGAACAAGCCACCCTCTTTGTTAAAAAATGTGGAGTTAGTCTTTTCTTAACCCAAGTCGGCCCAGAATGGCAAGCAAAGGAAGCTGACTTTATCCACCGCCTTAACCAAGCCTTAGCCGATGAAGGTGATTTAGTCCCGACTACTAGCCACCAAATCTTGGAATATACAATGTTAAAAGAATCCTTGGGGAATAAATTTAGGCCCGCCCGAGACCAACTCTTTGACTTAATTCAAGATTTTGACACGCAATTAATGTTTATTACGCGGGCAATTGAATTGGCCCAAAAGGAACACCACTATGCGCAAGCAGCCTTATTAGTTGAATTGTACGGTTGGCAAAAAGCCCAAATCCGGCGGGGACAAACAATTCTCGGCCACAACGTTAATGAAGGTTTAGCTAGCGCTGAAGAAGACGATGATGAAGATTAAACAAACAACAAGGGAAGGATCACCAATGGCAAAAGAACTTTGTGTCCAGTTAGTGCCCCTTTTTAATCAACTTCCACTAGCCGATCAAGAACAGATTGAAGCTCTATTAAAGCAAGCCAAACATCCCCGGGGTGAAATCGTTTTGGACCCACTTTCGAAACCACAGTTAATTATCGTGGCAAAGGGAAAATTACGGATGGAAACCTTGGCTAGTGATGGCACCAAACAAGTGAACCAAATTATTAGCGCTGGTGATTACGCCGGAACTGAATGGCTTTTTGGTGAAACTAACCAGGCAACCTACTTAACAGCTGCTCAAAATAGCCTAGTTTGTCACCTCGAAATGGCTGATTTTAAAGCTTTGTTAGCAAAGTTACCTACCTTAGCTTACCGTCTCCTTCGCTTCACGATTAATCAAAACCATGCTCTACAACGCCAAACTTACTACCTTGGATTAACCCGGGTTGAAGAACGGGTGATGGCTTACTTTAATGATCAAAAAATGGACCAACAAAGTTCCGTCATTACCCTCCCTTTTAAATTAGCTGAATTAGCCGCTTATTTGGGAACCACCCCCGAGACCATTTCTCGAACGATTAAACACCTTAGTGACGAAAGCAAAATTGAGCAATTAACCAAAGCTAAATATCGGCTTTTAAAAACAGAAAAATAAGGGCAAGCAAACTTAAAAACGAGTATAATTAACTTAATGTGTTACCGTTTTCATAAAGAAGGAGTGGAAAAATGGAAACAATTAAGTTCGGTAAATCTGAGGTTGTCGCTAACCCGCTTGGGCTAGGTACTAACGCCGTTGGGGGGTATAACTTATTCCATCAATTAGCTGATGAAGATGGAAAACAGCTGGTGGAAGCAGCGATTGCCTGCGGCATCAACTTGCTTGATACCGCCTATGTATACGGTTTAGGTCATTCTGAGGAATTGGTCGGTCAGGTCATTAAAAATCACCGGCGGGAAGATTTAGTAGTTGCAACGAAGGGCGCTCACGACTTCTCAACTGGTGAAGAAGTTATCAATAACGATCCCGCTTTCCTTCGTCAACAAGTTGAAAATAGCTTAAAGCGGCTTCAAACTGATTACTTAGACATTTACTACATTCACTTCCCAGATCATGATACGCCAAAAGCCGAAGCCGTCGGAGCTTTACAACGCTTACGGGAAGAAGGTAAGATCCGGGCGATTGGTGTTTCCAATTTCAACCTCGCCCAAATTAAAGAGGCGAATGCTGATGGTTACGTTGACGTTGTTGAAGATGAATTTAGCCTATTACATCAAGACCACCTAAATGATGGCATGTTAAATTATCTTCATGATAATCAAATTAGCTTTGTACCTTACTTCCCACTAGCTTCTGGACTCTTAACCGGGAAGTATGACCACCTAGTAACCTTCCCAGATGATGATATTCGAAGCCAAATTGCCGACTTTAAGGAACCGCGGTTTAGACAAGTCCGCCAAGCAGTTGACCAAATCCGGCCAATTGCAAACGCCCATCAGGCTACGGTTGCTCAAGTCGTTCTCGCTTGGTATCTCACCAACCCACTCATCAGCGCCGTTATTCCTGGAGCTAAGCGGGCAGCACAAGTCGAAGCTAACGCCAAGGCAATGGAACTTCAGTTAAGCAAAACTGAATACCAGACCATTGAACAAGCCTTCCAAGAATTCCAAAACACTACTTCCGGAAAATCTTTGAAGGATCCGGATTAGACACCTTACCAAAAAAGTAATAGTTTCCAGCAAGAGTCGAGGGGCTAGGAAGAAACTCATGTTTCTTCCTAGCCCCTCTTTGTCATCTCCGAATGTTACTCAGTAACTAAGGTCAAAGCAGTAGCTGAATGGCAGTTGCTTCCCTAACGGTCGTACCAACCGATTCAGCCTTGCATGGGCTCACAAACGCCAAACCAGTTGGCTGGTTCGCTCCAAAGCACGGCCTTAGCGGATAAGTGCGAACGAAAGGCCGATTCTAATGAATCAACCTTCGTCCTTCTTATCCCAACCAGGCCGTCAAGGAGCTTTTTTCCCAACCTCCTCTTTTAGTTTATTTCACATTCACCTTTGTCACTTCCCCACTGACAAAGGTACGACTTCCTTCGGGAGTAATAACTACTAGCGCCCCATCATCATTAATTTGCGTGGCCGTTCCGTGGACCGTTTCATGGGCTCCGCGGAGTTCAACCGGGCGTCCTAAAACCAAGGAATGTTTGCGGTAATTAGTTAGAAAATCACCAGTCGTAAAATCACCAATTCTAATTTGAATTGCATCTAATAAGGCTGCCGCAAGTTGATTACGATCAACCAAATCCCCTAATTTTCCGGCCTTAGGGGCTAATTCGGTTGGAAAATTGGTTGTTGAAAGGTTTATGCCACAGCCAATTACCACCGTTTGAGCGGATTGGGTTTCCAAATCGGTTACCGCTTCGGTTAAAATTCCAACCGCTTTTTTACCATTACAATAGATATCGTTAACCCACTTTAACTGGAGGTCAGCTTGCGGGTAAAAGGAGTGTAAAACTTGCCAAATGGCTTCGGCAACCCCGGTGGTTAATAAGCCCGGATTTTGTAAAGGAACTGCGAGCTGAAAGGCAACTGAGAAGTAAAGACCGGTTGCTGCCGGTGAAAAAAATTGACGCCCACGCCGACCATAACCAGCGGTTTGGCTTTCGGCCAACCACACAGCTGGTAAGGTAACTTGCCGGTGACTAATAGCAGCTTTAGCTTGATCTTGGGTTGAAGAAAGCTCATCAAACACTAGGACTTGACCACGAAATTTTCGACAAGCGGTCTGAATTACCGGCGCAGACAACTTGCTAGTCCCAAGATAGATATAACCCTTTGCTGGCTGACCTTGAATCTCAAAACCGTTTTTTCGTAAAGCTTGAATTGCTTTCCAAATACTCTCCCGACTAATTTGAAGCCGGGTTGCTAATTCGCTCCCCGTAAGCGCCCGATTGGGTTGGTTTAGAAATTCTGCAAGAACTTTTTCTCGTGTGGTCACCATTTGGCATTCCTCCATAATTACATACTAAACTGGTGGGGCAAGATCTTTCGTAATCGCCGGGCAACCATTACGCTCAAACTCGCTTTTAAGATATCGCCAGGCAAAAAGACCATTTCGGCAAGTAAGGCCTTAATAATCCCAAAATGGAAAAGGGTTGCTAACCAAATAACTTCACAAAGGTTAATCCAAAGGACCCCAAAGAGGAGCAGGACGAGCCATTCCCGCCACCAGCTCACTTTCCACCAGCTTAATTTTAACACGCTCCCAATCATTAGGGGGGGCACCAGCCAACTTAAGAGCGCTCCACCAGTTGGCCCAACAAAACTCGCTAAGCCACCATTTCCTCCTGAGAGGAAGGGAAAACCAAGGGCAACCAAAACCAAGAATAATATAACCGCTAAACTCCCCCGTTTCGGGCCTAACAACTCACCAGCCAACATAATCCCAAAGTTTTGCAAGATAATTGGTACCGGTAAAAAGCCAACTGGTATTCCCGGAAAAATTCCTAAGATAATAATCAAAGCCATCATAATTGCGGTTGTAGTAATTAATTGAATTGAATTTATTTTCATTTAATCAAACTCTCCCTTCGCTTGTAACCCTTAATATGAAATTGGGGTTACAAGAGCTATAAAAGAAAAAGTGGTTGAAGTTCAGCCACTTTTTGTCTCACTAGCTAAATTAAGTGGACCCCTTTATCTACATAAATTACGTCGCCTACAACCCCAGTACTGAGATCACTCATTAAGAAAGCGCAAGTTCCCCCAATTTCATCTAGGGTAACGCTCTTGCCGTCGGTGGTCCGGTTTTGGGATTCTTTCAAAAGGTCACTATGTCCCTTGATTCCAGTAACCGCTAAGGTCTTCATCGCCCCAGCTGAAATGGCATTAACCCGAATCTTGTTAACACCCATGTCACGAGCTAAGTAACGGACATTAGCTTCCAGAGCCGCCTTAGCAACTCCCATAACGTTGTAGTTAGGGATTGCTCGTTCTGAACCAAAGTAAGTTAAGGTCACGATACTTGCCGGGTTCTTTAAAAGAGCTTGCTTTTCTGCTTCCTTAGCAACTGCCAATAAGGAATAAGCAGAAATGTCTTGGGCAAGGGCATAACCTTCCCGAGATACGTTAGTGATGGAGCCACCTAATTCTTCCTTCTTTGCATAAGCAATAGCGTGAACGAGCCCATCTAATTGACCAAACCGGGTTTTAATCGTTGCAAAGGCCGTTGTAATGCTTTCGTCACTTGCCACATCACATTCAATTAAACGGTCGTCATCGTTAACTAACTTTGCCACACTCTTCTTCAACCGTTCGTTTTGGTAAGTATAAATTACTTTGGCTCCTTGAGCGGCCATTACGCGAGCACATCCCCACGCGATTGACCGTTGGTTAGCAACCCCCATTACCAAAATCTTTTTTCCTGCTAATAAATTTTCCATGGTTCCCCCTGTTAAAATTTCCGATAGCGTTCATGGCGCCGCGTAATTAATTCAGTTGGCGTCAGCGTTTCTAATTGTTGCAACTGCTGATTTAAAATTGGATCAATTTTGCTGATAACTTCCTGGTGATCATCAGGTTCGTCAATAATCCCTTCGATGATCTTTTGCTTCAGTAATGCTTGCGGTGTCAACTGCATTAGGTCAGCAGCTTCGTCCGCCCGCCGGCTATCTTTCCATAAAATTGAAGCAAAGCCTTCTGGTGAAAGAATTGAATAAGTACTCCGCTCGAGCATCCAAACTTCATCCCCTGCTGAAAGAGCCAAGGCTCCTCCACTACCACCTTCACCCAATATTACCGTAATCATGGGAACTGGTAATTGACTAATAGTCAATAGGTTTTGGGCAATGGCTGCTCCTTGACCATTTTCTTCGGCTGTTTGCCCAGGATAAGCCCCTGGTGTATTAACAAAACAAATGATTGGCCGGTTAAAATGGGCCGCCTGCTTCATTAACCGCAAGGCTTTGCGATAGCCACTTGGACTAGGACAACCAAAGTGCGTCGCCATTTTTTCTTCTGGCGTAGTCCCCCGGTGGGTTGTGATTACCGTGACTGGTTGACCATGAAAGTAACCCATACCCCCAATAATTGCAGGATCATCACCACCTAAGCGGTCCCCATGTTGTTCAAAAAAGTCGGTAATTAGGCCATCAATTAACTCTCGGCCCGTAATTTTATCATCACTTCGGGCCGCGGCCACAATTTCAGCCGCGGTTAATTTATTAGTCATTTTGCCGACCCCCTAACCGTAATAATTGATGTAGCGTTTGCTTTTCAGCTTGACGAGGAATAATTTGATCAATGAATCCATGCCGCAAAACATTTTCTGCTTGTTGTAAATCATGGGCGATTTGCTCATGGGTCGTCTGCTCAATTACTCGGCGCCCAGCAAAGCCAACTAAGGCGTGCGGTTCGGCTAAAGTAAGATCAGCTTGCATGGCAAAACTTGCCGTGACCCCACCAGTGGTCGGATCCGTCAGGACGACAATTGACAGTAAACCTGCTTGATGATGTTCAGCTAAAGCCGTGCTGACTTTTTGCATTTGCATTAAGGAATGGATCCCTTCTTGCATCCGGGCCCCACCAGAAGCTGTAAAAATGACAACCGGCTGGTTAGCCTGCGTCGCCACTTCAATTAACCGGGTTAATTTTTCACCGGTTGTTGAACCAAGCGAACCCATGATAAAGGTTGGATCCATAATTGCTAAGTTAAATTCAACCTCTTTAATCTTAGCTTTACCCGTTAAAACTGAATCATTCAAGCCTGTTGCCGCTTGCGCCTTAGCAAGCTTTTCTTGATAGCCAGGAAATTTAAGCGGGTCCGCGGGCTTTAGATCGCTAAACAAGGGCTTAAAATCATCAACTAACCACCCCAACCGTTTTTGGGCACTAATTCGAAAACCATAACCACAATTTGGACAAGTTTGATATTCATCCATCTGTTGAGCAGTAAAAACAGTTTGACAAATTGGGCACCGCCGGTAAATACCATCCGGAACTCGTTCATCTGCCCGAGGATCTGTCTTAACCAGACGTTCACTTAACGTATTTGATTTTTCGTAAAGTTTCATTGTATTCTCCTTTACTCACCGGTCAAACGGCTAAGCCCGCTACGTTTTTTGGTTTCAATTTCACCCTGTAAACGCGGCAAAATCACTTGCTCCAAATAATTAGTCGTTGCCTTCCCAGCCAAGAAGCCCGGGTCAGCTAAAATCCGTAAGTGGAAAGCCTGATTAGTATGAATCCCCTTAATAACCATTTCCTTTAGTAACCGCCGCACCTTAGCAATTGCAGCTTCCCGGGTGGCCCCCAAGGCAACCACTTTGGCAATCATTGAATCATAAAATGGACTAATCGTTACTCCCGGATAAAGGGCTGTGTCAATCCGCATCCCTAAATTGCCAACTGGCAAGTAAAGATCTTTAACTTGCCCCGTACTTGGCCGGAAATTATTGACCGGGTCTTCGGCATTGATCCGACATTCAATCGCATGTCCATGGGGGAGCAATTGATCCTGCTTAACCTTTAATGGCATTCCTGCCGCCACTTCAATTTGCAATTGGACGAGGTCGACCCCGGTAACCATTTCCGTCACGGTATGTTCCACCTGGATACGGGTATTCATTTCCATGAAATAGAAATGATGATCTTGATCCATCAAGAACTCTAACGTCCCGGTATTCAAATAGTGAAGCGCCCGGACGGCCTTAATTGCAATCGCCCCTAATTTTGCTCGTTCGGCTGGACTGATCAAAACGCAAGGGCTCTCCTCAATTACCTTTTGCTTACTTCGTTGCAATGAACAATCCCGTTCAGGAAAATAGACTGCATTTCCTTGGGCATCCCCAAAGACTTGCACTTCAATGTGCTTAACGTGCTCCAGAATTTTTTCCAAGTACATCCGCCCATCACGAAATGAAACCAGAGCTTCTTGTTGCGCTTGGGGAAAAGCTTCTTTCAATTCAGCTTCATTATCAACCCGCCGAATTCCTTTGCCGCCACCCCCAGCAGCGGCTTTAATCAAAACTGGGTAACCGAGTTGACTAGCAACTTGACAGGCTGCCTCGACCGAATTAACATCCCCGTCACTCCCCGGAATAACGGGGACACCGGCTTGTTTCATTTGTTCACGAGCGTGTTCCTTATTGCCCATCAAATCAATGGTTTCTGGTTTAGGACCAATAAAGGTTAGCCCACAGGACTCACATAAACGGGCAAATTCGGCATTTTCAGATAAAAAACCATAACCTGGGTGAATTGCCTCCGCTCCGGTGCCAATTGCGGCCGCTAAAATATTTTTCATGTTCAAGTAGGAATCTTTGGCTTTCGGGCCCCCAACACAGACCGCTTCGTCTGCCAACTGCACGTGGAGACTCTCACGATCAGCCGTTGAGTAGATTGCCACGGCCGTAATTCCCATTTCTTTCAGGGTGCGAATAATCCGTACGGCAATCTCACCCCGATTAGCGACTAAGACCTTCTTAAACATTCAATTCACCTACCCAATCATAAAGGTGAGTTCTGCCGTGCAAGCTCGCTGGCCATCAACCGTCGCAACTGCCTTACCGATACCGATGGACCCTTTCACCTTTTCGAGCTCAACTTTTAAAAGCATTTGGTCGCCAGGCCGAACAACGCGCCGGAATTCAGCACTCTTAATACCACCAAAATAAGCTGTCTTGCCGCTAAAATCTGGTTGGCTTAACAAGGCAACTGCACCGGTTTGGGCTAATGATTCAACAATTAATGCCCCCGGTAAGACCGGATTATTTGGAAAGTGGCCATTAAAGACCGTTTCATTAATGGTGACATTACGCCGAGCAATTGCGTATTGCCCCGGTTCAACTTCATCAACCCGGTCAATTAAAAGCATTGGATACCGGTGAGGTAAGATTTTTTGAATTTGGGTAACGTCTAAATCTTTTAACATTTCGTTCCCCTTTCTAAGCAGGTTCAATTTCAAAAAGTGGTTGATCAACTTCAACTAATTGTTCATCTTCAACCGCAATTTGCTTAACTGTCCCGTTAATTTTGCTCTTGACTTCCGTCATCATCTTCATCGCTTCGATTACACAAACAACTTGGCCAACCTTAACTTGATCACCAACCTGAACGTAAGGCTTAGCACCCAGTTTGGGTTGGAGGTAAACTGTTCCTACTAAGGGTGCCATAATACTATGCGTAGTTGGTTGCGCTGATTGAGCAGCTGGTTGCGTAGGCATTGCAGCTGGCATAGTAGGAGCTTCTGAAACTTTAGTTTCCTTTGGCCGGACATGCTTATTTTTACTAAGGTAAAGGTGAAAATCACCATCATTTAACTCAAATTCCCGGGTATCGCCATCTTCAAAGGCCTGCATAATTTTTTCGAGCGTCTCAGCTTGCATCCTTAACTAATCCTCCTCCCAACGCTTAAGCGCAAGTACGGCATTGTGACCCCCAAAACCGAAAGAATTACTGATTGCGTAATGACTTTCGTGGTTTTGGTTTTCACTATTTACTAAATCAACTGGACATTCTGGATCTTGAATTTCACAACCGGTGTTTGGTGGTAAAACGCCCTTTCGCAGGGCTTCAGCTGTTAAAACGGCTTCGATTGCCCCAGCAGCCCCGAGGAGGTGGCCAGTCATCCCTTTGGTCGAACTTACCAAAACATCGTGATCCCCAAAGACTTGGCGAATTGCTTTGGATTCACCCGCATCATTGGCAAGGGTTGCCGTCCCGTGAGCGTTAACGTAGTCAATATCTGCTGGTTCAATGCCGGCTTCTTCAATTGCTAGCCGCATTGCCCGGGCAGCTTCAACCCCAGCTGGATCTGGCGACGTAATGTGGTAAGCATCTGAAGTCGTTCCGTAACCAACCACTTCACCGAGGATCTTGGCACCGCGCGCCTTAGCATGGTCGTATGCTTCAAGGACCAGGGTTCCAGCCCCTTCACCAAGAACAAATCCATTGCGATCTTTATCAAATGGCCGCGAAGCCTTCATTGGGTTTTCCGTCGTTGATAGGGCAGTTAGGGCAGCAAAACCAGCAATCCCGATTTCGTTTACGGAAGCTTCGGCCCCACCAGTAATCATTACTTGGGCCCGCTCTTCCTTAATTTGGCGGAAAGCTTCCCCAATGGCGTTCGTCGCACTAGCGCACGCCGTAACGATCGTGGTACTAATATTCTTAGCGTTAAAGTGGATCGACAAGTTTCCGGCAGCCATGTTGGCAATTGCCATTGGCACGAAAAGCGGTGATACTCGTTTGGGTCCCTTATCGTGCATCTTGATGATTTGTTCTTGAATGGTTGTTAAACCACCAATTCCAGAACCGTAGATTACCCCTAGATCTTCTGCCTTGGTGTTTTCTTCCGTGATGCCGGCCATTTTCATGGCTTCCATCGCCGTTTGCATTGCATATTGGGAGTAAAGGTCCATCCGCTTGGCCGCCTTCTTACCAATTACAGCGGCTGGATCAAAATCATCAATCTCCCCGGCAACGCTGATCCCAGTTTGCGAACTATCAAACTTTGAAATTGGCTTAATCCCGACTTTGCCAGCTAAGCTGTTTTGGGTAAAGGCCTCAAAACCATTTCCGTTGGCGGCAATGGCACCCATCCCAGTAATTACAACTCGTGTCATTTGTTACTCCTTCTTTTTAAACTTGTCTTACATCGTCATTCCACCGTCAACAACGATCGTTTGACCAGTTACATAATCATTTTCAACTAAGAACCGGGCCGTTTGAGCAATTTCGTCCGGTTGTCCTAAGCGGTGTAATGGAATTTCCGTTAAGATTTGATGCTTGACCTTATCACTCAAAGCTTGGGTCATAGCACTATCAACCATTCCTGGCGCAATTGCGTTAACCCGGATTCCCCGCAAGGCCCCTTCACGGGCCACGGTCTTGGTAAAACCGACTAAACCAGCCTTGGCGGCAGCGTAATTAGCTTGGCCAGCATTACCATGTAACCCAACCACACTGGCAAGATTAATGATGACACCCGTTCGTTGCTTCACCATTGGTTTAAAAAGGGCTTGGGTCAATATCATTGGTCCCATTAAGTCCGTTGATAAAACGGCATGAAAGTCTGCGGGTTTCATTCCCAAAAGTAATTTATCCCGGTTAACGCCAGCATTGTTGACTAAAATTTGGATCGGGCCAAACTTTTCTTGGGCTGCTTTAGCAAGGTCTTGCGCACCGGCGGGTGAACTTAAATCACCACTGATATAGGCAAATTCACCATTCAATTGGGATTTTACTTCCGGAGCTAGTTTTTCACCCCGGCCGTTTAAGATCACCTTGGCACCGGCTTGAAGAAAATTTTTGGCAATTGCCAAGCCGATTCCCCGGGTACTCCCGGTCACTAAGGCGACTTTATTCGTCAGTTCCATTTTCTACCTCCGTCATAAATGCTTGGTATTCAGCTAAATTACTAATGTGATAGTGCTTTAAATCTGGTGCAACTACTTGGGCAAAACTGGTTAAGGTTTTACCAGGGCCTAGTTCCAAAGTAGCATCAAGATTTGCGAGCGTTACCAGCTTCTTTAAACCTGCACCAAAATGCGTTGGTACCGCTAATTGCTTTGCCAGAATGGCTTTCATACTAGCTGCCTCAAAGGGTTCTTCCGTCGTATTACTAATTACCGGAACTTGTGGATCATGGCATGATATCGTCTTCAAGCGTTCAACCATTTGATCCCGTGCTGGGTTAAACATAGCCGTATGGAAAGCCCCGCTAACTGGAAGTTCAATTGCCCGGCGGGCTGCTTTCGTTACCTTTATTTGTTCAATTGCTGCCTTAACGCCAGCAACGGTTCCACCGATTACTACCTGCTTTGGGGTGTTGTAATTAGCGATTGCCACCAAATCCCCTTCAGCTGTAATTTGCGCACAAATTCCTTCAACCGATTGAACATCTGGCTTTAAGAGTGCGGCCATCGCAGATGGGGTTTTATCAGCAACTGCTTGCATGTACCGGGCCCGATCGGCCAAAAGGGCCATTCCGCTCTGAAATTCCAAACCTTGGCTGGCGAGTAAGGCTGCGTATTCACCAAGGGAAAGGCCAATCATTCCTTCAACTGGCAAATCAAGGTCCCGCATTAACATCCGGTAAAGGCCATAACTAACAGCTACCAAGGCTGGTTGCACGTTTTTAGTCTGATCAAGCGCACCCGCTTCATTTTTCATAATGGGGACGAGATCCATTTTGACGGCTTCGCTGGCCTCCTTGATCGTGCTAGCAAAAAGGGGATCCGCCATTAGGTCGATCCCCATTCCCGGCCGCTGGGCGCCCTGGCCACTAAATAAAATTCCGAATTTCATTACTTAGCTGCTAATTGCTTTTCAACAAAGTCAACAACATCTTGGATCGTCGTAACCCCTTCGTCAACATCTAATTCAATGTCAAACTTGTCTTCTAATTCGTTCATAATTTCAAAAACATCAAGAGAATCGGCGTTAAGGTCATCCTTGATCTTAGCATCCAAGGTGATCTTGTCCTTTTCAACGTCAAGTTCTTCAGCAGCAATATCTTGAACAGTGTTAAAAATTTCTTCTTTAGTCATAATTAAAATTCCTTTCGTGTTTTAAGTAATTAATTAGTATTTCAAAATGATCGTGGCCGCCGTAAGCCCCCCACCAAAGCCACTTAAAACGATGGTCTCACCATGCTTAAGCTGGCCTTTTGTAATAATTTCGTCTAAAAGTAAGGGTTCACTAGCAGCGGCAGTATTCCCTACGTGATCAATATTTTGGGGAAACTTTACTAACGGTTGACCAAGGCGTTTGGCCACCTGGCGAATAATTCGCGCGTTAGCTTGGTGGAGTATAAAGTGATCAACTGCGGTCACAGGGACTTGGGCCTGGGCTAACGCTCGGTTAATTGAAGCTGGCACCTCATGGGTAGCGAATTTGTACACCGCCCGGCCATCCATTTTTAGTGGGGTAAGCCTAGTCAAAGGATGGGGCGCCTTTTGGGTAACCACAGTTTGTCCAGCCGTTAACTTCGGACCTTGTTGGCCATCTGTCATTAGATCCACCCCAAGAATCCCAATTGGTTCACTAGTTGCTTCAACCAGAACTGCCCCAGCTCCATCCCCAAAGAGGACAGCCGTTGTCCGATCATACCAATCGATGATCTTTGACATTGTTTCGGCTCCAATCACTAAAATTCGTTGGAACTGCGGATTTTGGAGCATCTGATTAGCAACCGTCAAAGCATCAACAAAACCGGTGCAAGCAGCTGAAAGATCAAAGGCAGCCGCTTGGGTTGCCCCGATCCGTCCTTGAACAGTCGCCGCAGTTGACGGCATCAAAGCTTCCGGCGTCATCGTCGCAACAATAATCAAGTTTAGACTAGCCGGATCCCACTTTGCCCGTTCAAGAGCTTGTTTAGCCGCCCGGGTCGCCAAATCGGCAGTATTTTCCCCGTCACTTAAATGCCGTTCTTTAATCCCAGTTCGGCTGGTAATCCATTCATCGCTAGTATCCAACCAAGCCGTTAAGTCTTGGTTGGCAACGACAGGCTTAGGAACGGCTTGACCGCTAGTAACAATTTTTAGGTTTCTTTTCATCCTGCTACTCGTGTTCTTCTACAAATTGTTCTAGGTTTGCAAGCGCTTTGCGGACAACCTTTAATTCTTGGTCATTCATTCCATCAAGGAACTTGGCCACCATCATATTGTGGAAAGCCCGATGTGCCCGATAGAGCACCCGTCCCTTTTTGGTTAAATATAACCGTACAACCCGGCGATCTTGATCTTCACGAACCCGCTTCACGTAACCTTTTTTCACTAACCGATCAGCAGTTGCCGTCATGGTCCCGGGAGTTAAGTGGAGCTTCTTCGCTACCGCTGAAGCAGTCTGGTGGTTATACATACTGATCGCATCAATTGCGTGCATTTCCTTAATCGTTAAATCCGAAAAAGTACTTTTTCGCAATTCATGCTCTTCAATCCACATAATGCCTCCGTAGGTTTTGATCAAGGCCTGGTTAATTTCTTGATAATCCCGGTTCTCGTTCATATGCATTCTCCTTTCAATTCTTTGATAACCCAAATAATTTGATGATTCAAAATACATTATAAGCGATAACCGTTCGTACATTGCCGCATAAACTTCAAATCCTGACAACGACTTTTCTAAATTTTTGCTTCCCGATCAGCAACAAAGAAGACCAGCTTAGCGGTGCATACCCGCTTACCATCAACCGTTGCGACCGCGTCAACTTGGCCCATGTTTGACCGCACCTTTTCCATTTCAATCGTCAAGGTTAAAACATCTCCCGGCCGGACCATTTGGCGAAAGCGCGCGTTATGAATTGCCCCGAGATATGCCGTTTTCTTATAAAACTTTGGGGATTTTAAAATGAGAATCGAGGCTGCTTGAGCAAGCGCTTCAATGATTAATACCCCTGGCATAACCGGATTGTTTGGAAAATGGCCTTGGAAGAAGCGTTCATTAATCGTTACGTTCTTTCTTGCCACTACCTTTTGGTCAGCGACCAACTCATCCACCGCATCAATGTAGCAGATGGGATACCGGTTCGGAATTAAATCCATCACTTCCTGGGCAGTCATTACTGGCACATTCGTCACCTACCTTCCAAAAAGTATTTCGAGTATCAAAATATCCGATGCTCGAATTATATGCAAAAAGTATTTTGGTTGTCAAATTATTTTTCTAACAAAATTTATCCAAAAGATTGATTTTTTGTTACTTTGAACCCTCAAAATATCTCGCTTAATTCCTTGATATTAAAAGTAAAGCACTTCGTTATCACTTTGTGAAATCAAACTAAAAACGACCGCAAAAAAATTTGGCGATCGCTTTTAAAAATGATAATTTTCTTTTGCAAATTTTAGCTTATACCGTAACCATTACCCCATTTTGATCAACCGCTAATTCTAATAATGGCGCCGTCAAATTTGCTTGCAGTAAACGATTTTGAAAAGCCGGCATCAAGTGCGGTGCAATTAAAGTCATCACCGTTGGTCCCGCCCCACTCAAATAGGTTGCAATGGCGCCAACCTCATGGCCAATTTGACGAATCATTGCTAATTCAGGGACCAATTTTGCCCGCGCTGCTTCGTGGAATTGGTCGGCTTCAATCAATGAACCAATCATTTCATATTGCCGACTAAACAAGGCCGCCACTAAGGCGTTCGCTATACTACTCCCGCGAACGGCAACTGATCGTTCAATTTGGGATGGTAAAACTGCTCGGGAAACACTAGTTGCTAAATTATTCTTCGGAACATACGCCAAAAAAGTAAAGGGTGGCGTCGGCGCTTGATAAGTTATGAATTGATCCTTTAAACTAGTTCCAATCACCACTCCTCCTAAGATCGCGGGAGCAACGTTGTCCGGATGACCTTCAATTTGGGCCGCTATTTGGACCTTTTCCATTGACGTAAGTTTTAAACTCGCCAATTGGTTGGCCAATTCAATCCCAGCCACAATCGCTGTCGACGAAGAACCGAGCCCATGGGCAAGTGGAATTTTACTTTGGACCAATAAATGGTGGGGCGGTAAGGTTGGTTCAACCATTAATGCCGCTTTAATGATCAAATTTTGTTCATTGTGCGGAATGTGCGGTAGGTCATGTTCAACCTCCCAGGTCGTGGTTGGTTCTAAAACCGCTAGATTTAAGTACTGCTTGAGAGCAACCCCAATTGAATCAAAGCCCGGGCCAAAATTAGCCGAAGATGCAGGAACCCGAATTTGCATAATTCCCGCCTCCTAATTAATTACCCGGTATGCACAATGCAGCTGGATCGTCCCTAAGTCCTGCAAGGCAAGCTCCAACTGATTAAGTTGGGCTTTACTCATGCGGTGAGTAATAATCATCACCCGGGCTTCCCCCTGATCACTCGCTTTTTGGACGATTTGGGAAAAACTAGCATTTAATTCCGCCATGACGGTGGTTAGCTTTTGCATCTCTCCAGGTTGGTCTGGCAAAGTTAAGCTGAGGTAATAACAGTCCTTGACCATCGTTGCATCCGCAAATGGTAAGGGGTGAGAATAACCATTGAAGGAATTCCCATTCGTTTTCAAGATCATATTTTTCGTGACTGTCGTAATATCGGATAAGACACTATTAGCAGTTGGTAAGCCCCCAGCTCCAGGACCATAAAACAAAGTATCACCAACTGCTCTTCCCGTAACCATCACCGCATTATTTTCATTATTAACTTGAGCTAAGGGATGATGGATATTAACCAGTGCCGGTGCAACTTCCACAAAAACCCGTTGGTCAACTAAACGGGCAATGCCAACTAGTTTCAAGGTATAGCCAAAAGCTGCCGCCTGCTGAACGTCAACTTGATCGACTTGGTCAATTCCCGTGATTTTAAACTGATCAACCGCAACATTCGTCCCAAAAGCAAACCGGGATAAGATCGCCATTTTATAAGCGGCATCTTTCCCTTGGACATCATTTGTGGGATCAGCCTCAGCAAAACCTAATTTCTGGGCTTGCTTTAAGGCATCTTCGTACGAGCGATTGCTCTGACTCATTTGCGTCAATATATAATTTGTAGTTCCGTTAACGATTCCCTTGACCTCAGTAATTTGGTCCGCCGCAAAACTATCAGCAATGGTCCGTAGAATGGGAATTCCCCCGGCAACACTTGCTTCATACATCAAATCACAATGATTTTGCTTAGCTAAAGCGATTAATTCTTGCCCCGCCGTAGCAATTAAGTCCTTATTCGCAGAAACAACATGTTTATGGGCTCGTAGCATTTGTTCAATGATCTCTTTAGCCGGATGAATCCCGCCCATTACTTCGATGACAATTTTTATTTCTGAATCATTTAAAAGATCATCAAGCTCGGTTGTAAGGTGAACTAGATCAGCAACTTGCTGGTGTTTTTGGGGATTTTTAACCACCACCGTTTTAACGACTAATTGGCGACCCGTTACTGCTGAAATTTTAGCGGCATGTTTCTGCACCATTGCTAAAACACCGCTCCCAACGGTTCCGAGACCCACCATCCCAAGTTTTATTTCATCCATCTTGTTCACCTTCCTTTAATCATTTTCTAATCATTTTGTAAATAATAACACATTATTATCTAATTTGAAGTATAATAAATAAAAATGTTACCAACGAAAGGAGCCGATTATGAAATTTCGAAGTACCCGTGACGTCACGGCGCAAGCTACTGATGCGCTAGCAGCAATTATTCAGGGATTAGCTGTAGATGGGGGCTTATTTGTGCCCGTTGCTTTTCCTCATCCTAACTATGACCTTGCAACCTTAATTCAACAACCTTATCAATTAATCGCCCAACAAGTTTTCGGGTGGTTTTTTAATGAGCTAAGTGGTCTTGAGGTAGCAGCCACCAAAGCCTATGGTTCTCAGTGGGATACGCCATCAATTACCCCGCTAACCAAACAGATCGCTGGTAACTATTACCTTGAACTATTCCATGGACCGACCTTAGCCTTTAAAGATGTTGCCCTGCAAGCCCTTCCTCAACTAATGAGTCTGGCCAAAGAACAAGGCCGTAATCCAAACGAAACAATTATTTTAACCGCCACTTCTGGTGATACCGGTACGGCTGCCCTCCGCGGTTTTCAAAACATCTTGGGGACCCAAGTAGTAGTCTTCTATCCGCAAGATGGGATCAGTCCCATTCAAAAATTACAAATGTTAGGTCAAACGGGGGCTAACCTTCACGTTGTTGGGATTACTGGTAATTTTGATCAAGCTCAAACAAGGGTCAAACAAATTTTTAACAATCCCCAAATTCGTCAACAGCTCGCCCAGCAAAAGCAACAATTTTCTTCAGCTAATTCAATGAATATTGGACGGCTAATTCCCCAAATTACTTATTATTTTAGCGCCTATGGCCAATTAGTTCGCCAAGGAGTAATCAAAGTTGGCGAAAAAATTAATTTTAGCGTTCCTACCGGTAATTTTGGTGATATTTTAGCAGGTTACTATGCCAAAAAACTTGGCTTACCAATCCATAAATTGATTTGCGCTTCCAATGTAAACCATGTTCTAACCGACTTTTTCCAAACCGGGACTTATGATCGGCAGCGAAAATTTCAGGTTACCAACGCTCCTTCAATGGATATTTTAGTTTCATCCAATCTGGAACGCTTACTCTTTGATGCCTATCAACAAGATGCTGAAGTTATTAACAAGCTGATGCAACAGCTCCAAAGCCAAGGCGCTTATCAAGTAACTCCGCAAGTCCATGCATGGTTACAAGCAACCTTTGCTGCTGGATATGCCACCCCAAATCAAGTGCTGGCTGAAATTCGGCGCGTTTATGAGCAGGCTAATTATTTAATCGATCCCCATACTGCGGTTGGGTCCTTCGTTACCCAGCAATACCAAGCTCAAACTAATGACCAGCACCCGTGCGTGATTTTGGCAACCGCCAGCCCATATAAATTCCCAGAAACAGTGCTTACCGCCATCAATTCGCAAACGAATCCACCTAGTGGCCTAACTGCCATCGAGGCGCTCGCTAAATTTGATACAAAACCTTTAACCACCGGAGTCAAAGAGCTCTTCGTTGATCAGCCACAATCCCAATTAACGATTGCTCCTGCGGAAATGACAACCACGGTACTGGATTTAATCTAAATAAAACCACTAACTTGTTGCAACAGGTTTGCTGCAACCAAGCTAGTGGTTTTACTTTTCTAACCGGAAATAATTTAATAACCGTTCGCCCGGAGTCTTAGACAACAGCCAAAAAATACCATACCCTATCAATACTCCAAGCGTATTGGTAATTACGTCATCAATATCAGCTACCCGATGATTGCCAACCAAAAGATCACTAATAAACTGAGTGCTTTCAATGATCAAACCGGGAGTTAGGGCAATTAGGAGTAAATTCCAGCTTTTAAGCCGGGGGCGCCAACAATAGACATAACATCCTAATGGGAAAGTCATAAAAATATTGGCCACAAACTCAGGATCAATATTTTGCAAGGGCCGTAAATTATAAGGGACCCCATGAAAATACATCAGTAATTTGTACGAATCCGGCATTTGGGGTCCGACAGGCGTAAAGACTAGCCAGCAAAGGACGAGTAAATAAACAAAACACGAATAAACAGTCACATTTTGCCAGAACTTGCGGTTAGTCTGCCGGACAACGTGGCCGTAACAACTCAGTAAAATGATCATTGCAATTATTAACGGGGACCATTTTAATCCCAAAATCTTCAACCTCCCCATGCAAACTTAACTTTTTCAGCTTACCGCATGCCAACTTACCTGCCAAGTAAACACCTTTAGCTTTTTGGGAGCACCTCACTAGCGAGCTGGCTAATTTCCTGAAACTCGGCCGCAAAGGTGCTGTCTTTTAAATAGATTACATTTAAAGGGTGTTGCAAGGGAAAACCAGGTAAATCAACTTCAAATAACCTTTGTTCATCAAGTTCCTCCTCAACCAACGCCCGATACATAAAACTAATTCCAATCCCCTGTTTGACACTTTCAATAATTGCTAAGGGGCTACTGAGCGCCAAACTCTGCTTAAAATCATTTAAATTGGCGTTATGAGCCGCCAACCAGGTTGTTAAAATCTCCCTGGTTCCCGACCCCGGCTCCCGGACTAACAATCGCTGGTCAAAAATCGCTTCTAAGGTTGGCCGCTTAATTAAACGGTTACTTACCCCCACAAAAGCAGCCGTCCCAATTGGTTCCGCAGTAAATTCACGTCGTTCAAAATTACCTTCAATTAAGGCCATGGAAAGTTGACCAGCTAAAAGTTGCGTTGATAATTCTGCTGTATTCCCAATCGTAACCGTCACTTGATGGTCACTTGCAACAATCTTCTTCAATAATTGTGGTAAGAGAAAGGCCGCTAATGAACGCGTAACCCCCAACTTTAGCGATGGAGTTTGGCCAGTTCGCAAGTAATTTAATACTGCTTGGTTGTCATGTTCTAACCGGTTGGCATACGAAACTAATTCTTTAGCCACCGGAGTTAAAGTAATTCGGCGCCCGTGATGATTTAACAATGGTAGGTTAAGGTCGGTTTCTAAACTGGCTAATTGCTGTGAAACCGCTGGTTGGGAAATGAATAAGGCCTTGGCCGCGGCCGTAAGGGATCCGGTTTGCGCCACAATGGCTAAGGTTTCAATCCGGCGATCGAGAAAGTGATCCATCTTTTACTCCTTGATAATTTTTTCTTATACCTAAGAAAGAAATCATAATTTTTATTTATCATTCTACCATGGTAAATTTAGAATGTACTAAAATTTAGGAGGAAGAAAATTGAAAAAAATCTTGAGTGGTCGTTTTGCTACTGCCACGATTTTAACCTTAATCTGTTCACTAGTTGGGAGTTACTTAGCTAGTCTTCCCTATTTAAAAGTGATTGGGGCCCTCGTAATTTCCCTCTTACTTGGGATGGTGATGCAAGTTGGGCGACCAGTTCTCGACTATAGTCGTCCTGGAATTGGTCTAATTGCCAATAAATTCTTACGGGCCGGAATTATCCTCTTAGGCTTCAAATTAAATTTGCTTGCCTTAGCACAAGCGGGGATTAAGACGATTGCCTTAGCAGTTGTTGTCGTAACCTTCACAATCACCGTTACCTATCAATTAGCACGCAAGTTTGGTGTTGATAAGCACCTTGCCATCTTAACTGCGAGTGGAACTGGAATTTGCGGTGCCGCTGCCGTCATGGGAATCTCGTCCCAACTTCACGAAAGCAATGATCCCACAACTAATCTCCGCCATCAAGAAAATGAAGTGGTTGCCGTTGCGATCGTCGCAATCCTCGGGACGCTTTTCACCTTAATTGATATTTCGATCCGCCCCCTTATTCATATGACGGCCGTTCAATTTGGGGTGATGACCGGGGGAAGCCTTCACGAAATCGCCCACGCGGTTGCCGCCGGAAGCGCTGGTGGGCCGGTTAGTTTGGATACCGCCATCATTACTAAGCTTTCTCGGGTCCTCTTATCAGCCCCAGCTGCTATTATTATTGGGATCTGGTACCATCGGAGTAGCCAACAAAACAACCCAAGTAAAAAGCAACCGGTCCCAATTCCCTGGTTCATGGTGGGCTTTATCCTTGCCAGCGTTATGGGAACCTTTATTCCTGACTTGGCCGCTTTCGTCCCTAGCTTGGTTAAATTAGCCTATCTTTTGCTCGGAATGGCCATGGCTGCTTTAGGGATGAATGTTAACTTCAACGTCCTTTTCACGCGCGGAAAAGAAGCCCTCCTAGCGGCCGGTATTTCTTCGGTTCTCCTATTAGCCCTTGTAATTGCCGGAGCAAAGTTGTTCTTTTAGAGAGCATAAGGGTATGAAAGCGAGGGCAGGAAGAGGAGAGGCTGGGAATTAACTATTAATTTTTGCCCCTCTAACATTAAAATCCGGACTATAATTTTTGCCTTGATCAAAAATTGTAGTCCGGATTTTCGATTATTTATGAAATTGGCCCTCCATCGGTTAATTAATTGTCCCAATTTCGTTATGTTTAATGTCATCAGGGCCAGGCCAATGTCATTTTCCACAGCCCGTTGACCACGCAAGTGAGTTCGGCGTATGCCAAAATCCCTCTTCATGTGACCAAAGACTGGCTCAACGTCGAACTTCCGTCGACGATAAATCGCCTTACCTTCGTCACTTGAGAGGGTCGCTTTCACTTTTGCTTTGTAATAATTCCAGGTCGGGTTAACCTTCATATAACGTTGCCGACCACCTGGTGTTTTCGTTAATTTATCCAATTGCGCTGACGGCTGGTGCTTATCTGCCCGATAGATTTTAAAATCACGTTTGAAACCATATTTATCGATTTGCTCACTATACCGATAAAAGCTAAAACGAACCCCTAAATGATCAATATAGTAATCATCTTCGGCGTTATACTGCCAATTTTGTGAGTTAGTTGGGTCGTTTTTAAACTTGCGCTTCTGTTCCTTTTGATAAGTTGTATAGGGAATAATAGGTTGCTTTTCAAACTGATCAAGAATCGTTGTGTAATTGTATTCACTACCATAACCTGCATCAGCGACGATATGTTTAAAGAAGCCTAAGGCATGAAATTGCTTAAGAAATGGCACTAAAGTCCTTGTATCAGTTGGGTTTGAAAATAATCCGTAATCAAGAACAAATTGCTTATGAGTGGCAATTTGTAAGTTATAGCCAGGTTTCAATTCCCGATTCATCATCGGATCTTCTTTCATACACATAAAAGTCGCATCATGATCAGTCTTGGAGTAGCTATTGCGACCTTGGAAGATATCTTCGGCATGTTCATACTTTTGGGCACGAGGAATTAAGTCGTTGCTTAGCTGGTGGCGAAGTTTTTTTAGGAAACGACGACGCCGTTTCCTAACTGAACCACCTTTGATGATTTTGGGTTCTTGCTCAATCTCTTCATCTAATTTAGTGATTTGCTCTCCGAGTTCTTGTTCCATTGTTTTCATGCCTTCGGCAGAAGTGACCAGCTCTGGCGCCATTTCTTGCACCACTCGTTTTTCCACTAATTCCTCATAAATCTTACTTGTCTTTTCCCTTAACTTAGCGTGGTACTTTTCCACTGCACGACGCCAAGTAAATGAATATTTATTGGCATCAGCTTCGACCTTGGTTCCATCAATAAAAACTGCATCATTTTGAATTAGGCCGTGATCTGTTAAAGCCATGGTAAAGTAGACAAAAGCACGCTTGATCAGATTACTAGCGTGCTGACTGCTCCGAAAGTTATTGATGGTGTGGTAACTATAAGTATAGTCATGGGCTAACCAACGCATTGGTAGACTCTCATCCAACATCATTTCAATCTTTCTTCCAGAATAGGTTTGACGCGAGTAGGCAAACAAGAGGATCTTAAGCATAATTGCTGGATGCGATGCAGGGCGGCCAGTAGCCGCCACCGACTCTTCCAATAGAACCTCCTGTGGAATTGAGTCGACAAATGCACTAATTAGTCGCGCAATATGGTTCTTTGGTAAATCATAGTTATAGTTTAGTACGAATTCGGTTTGCCCTATGGTATAATTTTGATACATGGAAATCGCTCCTTTTTGTTTGTTTTCGTGATAATTACATCATATCAGGAGCAACTTCCTGTGTACATAAAAACCGGATGATGAATTGTTTAAGAAATTCATCATCCGGTTTTTACTTTGGACTAGGAGTTTTTTCCCAGCCTCCCCTTTTTCATCTCCGAAGGTTACTCAGTAACTAAGGTCAAAAAGCACGGCCTTAGCGGATAAGTGCGAACGAAAGGCCGATTCTAATGAATCAACCTTCGTTCTTCTTATCCCAACCAGGCCGTCAAGGAGCTTTTTTCCCAACCTCTCGCTTTTTAAATCTCTTCGTAAATATCCGCCAATGGTTGTCGGACCTTGGGCTTAATTGGTTGATCCCGGTAACCAAAACTAACCATAACCGCAATCTGCCAATGCTTTGGATCCATAATTTGATGTTCTGCTAAGAATTGATTCATTTGTGGATAATTAAACCCTTCAATTGGGCAGGTATCAATTCCTAATTCGGTTGCAGCCGTCATCATATTTGCCATTGCAATGTATGCTTGGCGAGCCGCCCAGTCAAACCGTTCTTCGGTGGTTTGGATATTTAAATCCCGTTCTTGAAAAACCTTGAAATGTTGAGATTGTGGGCTATCTGGTGAATACGGTTTATGTTTGACCTCCGCAACTAAATGCTGGATGTAGTCCGCATCATAAGTAACATCCTTCCGGGCTAAAATTAAGAGGATTTTATCAGCCCCATCAAGGCTATTAATTGCTCCCCAGGAAAATGGGCGAATTGCTTCTTTGAGCTTTTCATCTTTTAACAAAATAAACCGCCAAGGTTCATAACCAAATGAACTTGGTGATAACCGGCCAACTTGAAGAATCGTTTGCCAGTCTTCATCACTAATGTGCTTTTTAGGATCGT
This sequence comes from Lactobacillus sp. 3B(2020), assembly GCF_013487845.1. Taxonomy (NCBI): domain Bacteria; kingdom Bacillati; phylum Bacillota; class Bacilli; order Lactobacillales; family Lactobacillaceae; genus Lactobacillus; species Lactobacillus sp. 3B(2020). The sequence continues at coordinate 1,648,779 of NZ_CP047410.1, forward strand.
ATTTTTTCGTTGCGTACCGTTGGTTGGCAATCTTTAAAACATGCTCACGAGTTTTAGCTAAAGCCATTTAAATCACCTCTTGCAGTAATTATATCATGCACTAACCGGACTCCGGCGATTATTACCAGCTACTATATGTAAAAAAAGGGGCTAGGAAGAAATACGAGTTTCTTCCTAGCCCCTTTGTCATCTCCGAATGTTACTCAGTAACTAAGGTCAAAAAGCACGGCCTTAGTGGATAAGTGCGAACGAAAGGTCGATTCTAATGAATCAACCTTCGCCCTTCTTATCCCAACCAGGCCGTCAAGGAGCTTTTTTCCCAACCTCCTTGTCATCTCCGAATGTTACTCAGTAACTAAGGTCAAACCAGTTGGCTGGTTCGCTCCAAAGCACGACATACCTGGAGATCATTTATTTTAGTACCAGCCGTTTGCTTGCCAGAAGGCTTGCGCAGCCGTCCAAGAACCGTAACGCGAAGCTACATATTGGTCAGCAACCCGTTCTTGGTTAGCAGCGGAGTAGTCCCCACCAAGGTAAGATGAAGAAAGTTGGTACTTACCGTAGTATTGACCGTTTTGAGCAGTGTAGCTACCACCAGATTCACGTGCAGCAATCCAAGCCTTGGCAGCTGCTTCGCTACCAGAAACGCTTGAAGTGTAACTGCTACTGTTGTTAGTAGCCGTAGTAGCTGATGCTTGACTGGTAGTTGCCGTGTTAGTAGCCGCGTTGTTAGTTGCTGCTTGATTGTTAGCAACGTCTTGTTGACTAGCCACTTGGATTTGACCATTGTCCTTGATCAAAAGCTTTTGACCAACGTAAATCAAGTTGACATCTTGGATGTTATTGTCTTGGGCCAGCTTGTTAACTAAGCTGTTATCCTTGGCAAACTTTTGGGAAATTGAAGAAAGCGTATCCCCAGCTTGTACAGTGTAAATTGAGTCGGCGTTTGCAACACTAGTTCCAGCGGCGATCCCAAAAGCTGCAATTCCAAGAGTAGCGACAGTCGTTAACATACTTTTCTTTAACATAAGGTAATTTAACCATCCTTTACATTTGTTCGTTCAAATCTTTCAACGGTTACTATAATACCGATTAAATGTTACTAGCGTGTCACAGAGCAATTGCTTTTCCTCCGAAACAAGCGCCTTTTTTGTAATCTTTTGTAATAATCATGAACGGAACAAACTAATTTAACCTTAAAATTCCCGAGCTAATAAGGTTTTCGGTTGGCCTAATTTTTCTCGTAAAATTTCACAAATCCACAAAAAAAGATTCTGAATTTAACCAGATTTTTCCTAGTTTGGAAAAAAATGGTTCCAGAATCCTCTTTTTTATGGCTTTTATTACAAATTAATGTCAAATGTCTTTTTCAAGTAAAGCGCGACTCCGTCTTCATCATTGGAAGCCGTTAAATGGTTAGCAACTGCTTTTACTTCGGGCAATCCATTTGCCATTACGACCCCGTCACCAGCACCTGCAATCATTTCCAAATCATTGTCTGCATCCCCAAAGGTCATCAAATTTTCCACCTGCATTCCTAATTTACTCAACAGATGATTTAACCCAAGCATCTTATTAACCTTAGCCGGCAAGAATTCGAGAATGTGGGGTTGGGATTGAACGACCCGAATATGAGCAGGTAACTGAATCTTTTCTTTTACAAGCGTTACTTTAGCTGGTGCGGTTGCCAAAACCGCCTTTGCAAAAACGTGGTTACCATTAGGAAGAGCATCCATCGTTGTATCCACAAATTCAATTCCCTGAACGGTTTGCCGGTATCGTGATGGCCCCAATTCAGTTAATTCATATACTCGTTCAAAGTCTAAAACGTCCATTGGTAATTGGTTAGCCTTGAGATAGTCGTAGACAGGTTGTAAATCAGCTTTAGTCATTCCCAGCGAGAATAAGGGTTCCTTGGTTTGGTTATTGATCACCAAGCCCCCATTAAAGGTGATTGTGTAGTCATCAGGTTGATTTAATTCCAGCTGATCCAGATAATCCCTAATCGCATTAATTGGTCGCCCCGTACAGAGCACCACTTTGACTCCCGCTTGATGGAGTTGCTTTAAGATCTTTTCGTTGACTGTGCTAATCTTCTTTTGACTGTTTAACAAGGTATTATCTAAATCTAAAGCAATCATTTTAATCATTTTACTTTTCCTCTTTAATAATTGTTGTCACCAGTAGTCGGGTAAACTGTGCATTTCCGATTTCATTCATGTGCACGTTGTCTTTACCAAACCAATTATGATGGTTTTTACTCTTAGTATTCCAATCAACGACATGGACATTCGGGTGTTGCTTAGCTTCGCGCTTAATTTGGGTAACCACTGCCTTTTGCCATGGTCGAGTTGGTACATGCGGGGTAATCCAATAAAGTTGCCGATCCCCAACCGTTTGTACGATCTCGTCCGCTACTTGATCAGAGATTGCCCCGTTGGTCCCTAAATTAACAACCACAATTGGGCTCAGTTGGTTTTTATTCGCCAAATCCTTCAGAATATTTAAACCAGCCGCCCCCTGCATCCCGACTTTCGCCTGAACCATAGCGTGCGGCATTACTTCTTGTAAGTCATTAGCAGCATCAACCATCACCGAATCGCCAACTGCTGTAATCCGCCAATCCCCCGCTTGTTTTAATTGCTTTGAATTCAACTGATACTTTTGCTTTAAGGATGGGCTATTAACATCAACTTTAGGAACTTTACCAGCCGCAATTTTTTTATTGCGGTCAGAAGTGGCCTGCTTATTGTGTTGAAGTTGTTTTTGCAGACTTGATTTTGCCGGTTGCGGTTGGGGACCTAAGATCCCAACGCCCGCAATTACTGTAATCAAGCCCATTACCGTCAACGTTACCCATTTCTTTTGGGGCTGTGACTGCTTACGATGCGGACCAAGGGCCTTCCTTTTGAGCGGCGATTCGACTAATCGATATGCCAATTCACTAATCCCAAAGACCAATCCGAGCTCAATTAAGGCATTTAACCAAGGAGCATCGCCAACTGGAAAGAGCCGTTCATAAAAAACCATTACTGGTAGTTGATAGATATATATTTCGTAGGAACGTTGGCCAATATAATGAAAAACTGGATTAGTCAACCATTGATTAACCTGCGCCCCCGGATGAACAATCGTGGCTAATAAAACTAAACCAACCAGACTATCTAGTGCCATTATCCCACGGTAAGTTGAAGCAACTTCCCCATTAATTGTAAAGAAACTAATGATTAAAAGGATTAGACTGATTGCACCAGCTCCATTTAGGAGGTACCGTTCTTTAGCCAACAATGTGACTTTAAGCTTTTGCCGGGGCCAAACTAGGGCTAACCAACTCCCAAAGAGTAACGAAAATGCCCGCGTATCAGTCCCATAATAGACCCGGTTCAGGTTAGTTGGCTGATACAAAACGGCCATCAGGATTATTGACAAGACCGCTAAGCCAATTGTTACCCTTCGCGTGAGCTTAAGGCCACCTCGTTTTAGGAGCCAAATTAAGATAACTGGCCAAATTAAGTAGAACTGGGCTTCTACCCCAAGCGTCCACAAATGAGTAAACGGCGAAGCGCCGTTGAAACGATCAAAGTATGACTGACCATGACCGATTGCCCACCAGTTGTAAACCCAAGTTAGATTAGTCAGGATAATTATCCGTAGATGGACTAGTGATTCTCGAGCAAACAGAGTGATATAAGCACTAGTAAACAAAAGCATCCCCACTAACGGGGGGTAAAGTCGCTTAAACCGACGCCAATAAAACGAACGTAATTTAAGGGGTTGACCAGCCTGCCACTGACGCGTTAATTGGTTGGTTACAAAATAGCCCGTAATTAACAAAAAAAGTGGGACTCCCAAGAAGCCCCCCTTCATGATGTTTGGTAATAAGTGATACATAATGACGCCAATTACCGCAAGGGTTCTTAAACCATCAACCCCACTCACAAACTTTGGCGGTTGACTGATCTGTTTATTAGGGGTCCATTTTGAATATTCTCTCATAAATTTTCCTCGATCTATTTAATGTAAGACCACCGAGAAGGCTTTCCCGCGGTCTCTTAAAAGACCTCTCCATTATAATCAACTTCCACCATTAAAAAAAGTTACCAAAGAATTATTTTTCACCCAACGTGGTTCTCTTTTAAAATTGCGGTCACAATCTTTTCCATTTCCGGCGTCCGTTGCCATTCTTCAAAATGATCCATTGATTCCGGTTGGACCCGGTAATTTTCATTAATGTACTTTTCATATTTAATAACGTTTTGGGAATGTGGGATATTGAGTTTTAGAATTCGGACCTGTTTAATAAAGCCTTTTTCGGCTGCCAATTCAGACCGCCCATTATGGACCATATTGCCGATTTCGTAGTAGGTTGTCCCATCGTTACGCGTAATTTCTTCAATAATATCCAAATTTCCTAGCAATGGTTGTTCTGCCATCATAATTCCCCCTTCATCCAAATCTTTTTCATTATAAACCAAAAATCACCGCCAAGGGGACGGTGATCGGCATAAGAGAGAAAGAGAATTGATTAGAAGGTAAATACTTAATACCTTGTGACTATATGTTAGCGTTTTCAGCCATTTTTGTCAAGATTTATATTGATATTTAATTAACAATCTTTTTATCTCTAATAGATGATAGCGGCCTCTTGATAACTCTTAGTTTAACTTTCATGGGCAGCTTCATTAATTTGCTTTTGATTGGTTAAATGATTAGCCCCAGTTAACTGGATCACTAGCGTATCACCAACTTTTAACTTAGTGTTGCCGTGAGGAACTAACTGTTCTTCACCCCGATAAATCGCTAAAACCAAGCTTCCTTCAGGCCAAGCAAAGCTTTTTACCGCCATTCCATCAAGCTTAGCGCCCTCAAAAATAGTTGTGGTCATCTGGGTCATTCCTTTTAACTTAGCGTGTGGCCGTTGATGAATAAAGTTTTCAAACATCGCAAAGTAAATCGGCCGGCCCCCCATGACGTCATCAACTAAGTAGGCAACAATTGCCACTACCGCAAGGGGCATTAAATGAGCCATCGTCCCAACCATCTCGGTAATTAAGAGGATGGCGGTAAACGGCGCCTTTGAAATACAAGCAAAGTATCCAGCCATGGCGTAGATGACGTAGTTTGGAAGGTAGTGAATCGGCAACAAACCAAGACTAGCCATGGCAGCACTATAAAGCGCTCCAAAAACCGCTCCTAAAGTTAGAATCGGTAAAAAGATTCCCCCAGGTAATTCCGAGGCGTAACTAATCATCGAAAAAACAAAACGCAGGACAAATAGCCAAGCGAGCCATAATAAGACTGGTTGCATCCGAGCTAGGTCAACAATCAGCCCATTACCACCACCGAGGGTAACTGGCCAATACCAAGCGATTGGTATCATCAATAAGAAGGGAATCACTGGATACCAGGCCGGTTTAAACCACTTTACTTGCCGAGTCCATTTTCCGAGCCGTAAAATCACAACTTGGTAAAGGCGGCCTAAAACTCCGAGTAAAAGCCCCAGAATAATTAATTGCCAGTATTGGTTTAAAGGAAAAACACTCTCGTGCGGAACATTCAAATCCGGCTTTAAACCAAAGAACTGCATTGAAACCATGTTGGAACATAGGGCACTGATAAAGACCGACAACCAGACGAGTGGCGAAAAGTTATGGTAGACCTCTTCTAGGATAAACATCGAAGAAGCAATTGGAGCATTAAAGGCTGCTGATAAACCAGCAGCTGCCCCACTTGCAATGCCGACTCGGCGTTCAACAGCTGTTACCTGGCTGGTTTCTGCAATCCCCTGACCGACAGTCGCCCCAAGTTGAATCGAAGGACCTTCCCGACCAAGGAAAAGTCCGGGCCCAATACTTAAGATGCCCCCAAAGAATTTCCGCCACAGAACAGGCCACCATTTTTCGTCAAATTCGCCCATTAGCTGACCTTCAACCTGGGGAATCCCTGATCCTTTAATATTCGGGTTTTTTTGGGTCATATGGCCTAAAATTAGGGCTAGGATAATCGCTCCTATCGCCCAAGGAATTAACCATAATGGATGAGTATGAAAATATCTAAAGGCCTCAATCGTCCACTTCAGTATCGTCTGGATACTTAAACGAAACAAACTCACTACCAGCCCTGTCACTAACCCAATTAAAATTGCCCGGATAATCTGACGACTATTACTATAATTCAAACTATATAACCGCCGTCGTTGTTCCATCAAAAATCACCTCAATCAAATTATCCTTTCCGAGTTTACCATTTTTTATCAATCCAAACACGTCAAAATTGTTATTCATGGATTTCCAATGGTAAGTGGTCCGGATCAAAAAAGAAGGTCATCTTTTTCCCCGTAAAGGTATCTAACCGGACCGGTTCGGTCTTAATTCCTTGCTGATTGAGTTTTTTGACCGTTGCATCTACATCGGCAACCTTGAAAGCAAGATGGCGGAGACCTTGAGCTTCCGGATAGTTTGGCCGTTCAGGCGCCCCTTTAATAATAAACAATTCGATCTCGGTCATACCACAAGCGAGATCAATTTTATAATCATCGCGTTCGGGCCGGTAATTTTCCCGAATGACTTTAAAACCTAATTGGTCAACGTAAAAGTGTTTTGAACGGGCATAATCACTTCCAATGATGGCAACATGATGGATTGTATCAAACATACTCTTCCTCCTATAAATTTCTAACATTTTTATTTTAACGCAAAGAGGGAGGTTGGGAAAAAAGCTCCTTGACGGCCTGGTTGGGATAAGAAGGACGAAGGCTGATTCATCAGAATCGGCCTTTCGTTCGCACTTATCCGCTAAGGCCGTGATTTGGAGCGAACCAGCCAACTGGTTTGGCGTTTGTGAGCCCATGCAAGGCTGAATCGGTTGGTGCGACCGTCAGGGAAGCAACTGCCATTCAGCTACTGCTTTGACCTTAGTTACTGAGTAACATTCGGAGATAAAAGAGGGGCTGGGAAGAAACGCACGTTTCTTCCCAGCCCCTCAATTTAAATCTACTTATCTAACATTTTCTTTTCGGAGATCACCATGATAACGAATTACGTAAATTAAGATGGCAACGATTAAGACTGCAGCCCCAACTATAACGGAAATCCGCGTATCAGGGTTAACAAACATAAAACCAACAATCACAATTAAAGAAATGATGGCAAAGTAGTTTGAAATTGGGTAAAGCGGTAATTTAAAGGGATGATCCTTCATCAAGTCAGGATTGTGCTTGCGAAACTTTAATTCTGCCAAGAGAATCACGAACCATGGAATCATCCCAGGAAGAACTGAGGATGAAAAGACAACCACGAAAAGATCAGACATTGACTTGTTTTGGCCAGCCGCAATTAAATCAATCACAAACCCGATCAAAATCCCACCGGAAATTCCGAGAATGGCAGCGTCGGGAACAATTCGCTTGGACAAGCGACCAAAGATTCCCGGGGCATCTCCTTCGTGAGCTAACTTAAATAACATCCGACTTGAAGAGTAGATCCCGGAGTTAGCCCCGGAGAGGGCTGCTGTTAAAACAACAAAGTTAATAATCGAAGCAGCAGCTGTAATCCCAACCTTAGCAAAGGTAGAAACAAACGGTGAACCAATTGAACTTAACTGATTCCATGGATAAATGGTAACAATCACGAAGATCGCCCCAATGTAGAAAATCAAAATCCGGAAAAGCACGGATTTAACTGATTTTACAACCGCCTTTTGCGGGTTTGCTACTTCTCCAGCAGAGATCCCTAATAATTCAATCCCTTGGTAAGAACCAACGATAATTGACATTGAGAAGAAGAATCCACTAATACCACCAGTGAAGAAACCGCCATGGCTCCAGAGGTTAGAAAAACCAGTTGGATGCCCTCCGTTACCAAAGCCAAAGAAGATCACTAGGAATCCCAAAATAATCATAAAGATGATCGTAACCACTTTAATCATCGCAAACCAAAATTCAAGAGATCCATAGGATTTAGCACTTGCTAGATTAGCTAAAACTAAGAATACGATAATGATTAATCCAGAAATCATCGGCGAAATATTTGGCCACCAGTACTTTAGGTATTCGGTAGCCGCCACGACTTCAGACATCCCAACCACGATATATTCAAAAACGTTAGCCCATTTAGCAAGGTAACCGGCAATCGGATGAACATATTCCGTTGCATAATCAGCAAAGGAGCCCGTCCCCGGATTGAGATAAATCATTTCTCCCAATGAACGCATCACAATGTATAATAATAAGCCAACAAAGGCATATGCCAACAAAACTGAAGGCCCTGTCCACTTAATGGATGAAGTTGAGCCCATGAAAAGCCCAACCCCGATGGCACCCCCAAGGGAAATCATCTCCATTTGGCCGCTTGTCATTGTCCGACTAAGCTCCGGGGCACCAAGCTTATGCTCTGACATTCTCTTTCCTCCTCATAAGAACCCATTAACCTTGACTAATAAATCCTCAATTATTTTTCAATAGTGCAAGGATCTATAAAGTTAATTTTTTTAATTCACAACACTTAGAATTATAAGAGAAAGAGAATAAAAATTCAATGATTTAAATCTCATTGTATTTTAATAAAGCAAAAAGAAGACTTTCACCTTCGAATCTGAAAATGAAAGCCTTCTTTTACTTTTAATTATTAACCTATTAACGGTTTTCGATGTCTTGGCGTGCTTGTTCACTCAAGTTGTAGAAGGAGTGGATCCCCTTGTATTGAGCAACGTCACCTAAGTTATCTTCAATCCGCATCAATTGGTTGTACTTAGCCAAACGGTCAGTCCGGCTCATAGAACCAGTCTTGATTTGGCCGGCGTTAGTAGCAACAACCAAGTCAGCAATCGTCGTGTCTTCAGTTTCACCAGAACGGTGAGAAACAATAGCCGTGTAACCAGCTTCCTTAGCCATTTCGATCGCTTCAACCGTTTCCGTCAAAGTCCCGATTTGGTTTAACTTGATTAAGATGGAGTTAGCGGCACCCATCTTGATCCCCTTAGCAAGGTAGTCCGTGTTCGTAACGAAGAAGTCGTCACCAACCAATTGAACCTTCTTACCAAGCTTGTTCGTCAAAGTTACCCAGTCATCCCAGTTGTTTTCATCAATTGGGTCTTCAACAGATACAACTGGGTACTTAGCGATGATACCAGAAAGGTATTCGATCCATTCTTCAGTGGTGTATTCTTCACCAGTTGACCAACGAAGCTTGTACTTCTTGTCTTCATCGTTCCAAAGTTCAGAAGCAGCCACGTCAAAGGCAATGGCAACATCCTTACCTGGCTTGTAACCAGCATCTTCAATTGCCTTGATCAAGTATTGGAATGGTTCTTCATTGTTAGCAAAGTCAGGAGCAAAACCACCTTCGTCACCAACAGAAGTTACCTTCCCGGCAGCTTCCAATTCCTTCTTCAAGGCGTGGAAAGTTTCGGAACCCATCCGAATAGCTTCCCGAACACTCTTAGCACCAACCGGCATGATCATGAATTCTTGGAAGTCAACCTTGTTGTCAGAGTGGGCACCACCGTTGATAACGTTCATCATTGGGGTTGGCAATAAGTGTGCGTTAAACCCACCAAGGTAATTGTACAGAGGAACTTGGAGTTCATCTGCAGCTGCCCGGGCAGCAGCAAGGGAAACAGCCAAAATTGCGTTGGCACCAAGCTTACCCTTGTTAGGAGTACCATCAAGCTTGATCATTGCCTTGTCAATTGCAATTTGGTCCGTAACTTCCATCCCAACGATTTCCTTAGCGATCACGTTGTTTACGTTAGCAACGGCCTTCAAAACGCCCTTGCCACCGAAACGGTTCTTGTCGCCGTCACGAAGTTCAACGGCTTCGTGTTCACCAGTTGAAGCACCGGAAGGAACAATCCCCCGGCCAACACCACCGGCTTCGGTGTAAACTTCAGCTTCAACAGTTGGGTTACCACGTGAGTCGAGGACTTCACGAGCGTAAATATCAGTAATTAATGACATTTTTTTCTCTCCTCTGGAATGGTTTGCATAGTATCTAAACTTACGACTTACATTGTATTATTTTGTTCACCTTAAAACAAGTCATATTTACCAGCTATTTTTTAGAAAGCGTTATCAATAGTAATCCCCACTTTTGTTTATTACTTAATGGCCCCAAACATTTTCATCAATTTTCAATATTTTTATGTTGATTATAATAAAGATAATCTAAGTGGTATTATTATTACAAAGGATAATAATGAGTTGGAGGAATTTAAAATGACCGATATAAAATTACCAGGTGGCAGGCTCACTCTTGAACAGTTAACGGCAATTTTTCAGACGATTCCGGTTGAATTTGATTTTATTGATCAAGATGACATTATCCGCTGGTCGTCCATGAATCAACACCGGCTATTTAAGCGAACCGAAGCCGATTTAGGGAAACACGTTTTAGAAGTTCATCCAGGACATGCTAAACAACGCGTTCAGACTGTCTTGGATCAAATGCACAGTGGCAAGCGCCAATCAATCTCTTTGCTGATCACCTACCATCATCATCCAGTCAACATCGCCTTTTACGCTTTACATGATACAACTGGTGGATATCTTGGGTGCGTTGAAGTTACCCAGGACGTTTCCCAGGCTCAACAAAAGCGTGCTTGGTTCCATAATCTTAAACAAATATTTTCCCATTAAGCTTGATAAACCCGGTCTCCTTGCGTGTAGACTTGCATAATTTCACTGCGGTGGGTTTGGTAAAGAATGCGTTCAAACCGTTCTTGAGCGGTCTCAGTTGGCCGCTTAAAGCGATCCTTAACCACCTGTAAATCAGCAATTTTACCTGCTTGAATCCGACCGACTGGCAGATTCAAAGCTTCGGCCCCACCAACCGTGGCAAGATAAAAAGCTGCTACCATGGAAATCCGAGCATTTGCAATTCCTTCATCATCACGACTAATCCCATCGTTACGCACCTGAGAAAGCGCAACAGCATGGCGGAGATTATCGTAAAGACTTGGGGAATAGCCACCTGAAATATCGGTTCCTAAGCCAACCCGATTCTTGGCTGCTAATAAATCATTAACCGGGAGAACCCCATTGCCAAAGTAAGCATTCGAAATTGGACAGTGGGCAATTGCTGTTTGGCGCTGACGGAGTAGGGCTTGATCTTCTGGCGTCAATTGGGTGGCGTGAGCAAGAACGGTCCGAGAAGTCAAAAGGCCAAAGTGATCCAGTACCGCTGCATCATGGATACCAAAACGGTCAATGGCGTATTGGTGTTCCCAATTACTTTCACTCACGTGAGATTGGACGGGGAGATCGTATTTCCGGGCGAGGCTTCCTAAGCCTGCTAAAGTTTCATCAGTACAGGATGGCACAAACCGCGGGGTAATTACCGGGATTGGGGCTAAGGGATTGCCTTTACCAAGATCATTTAATTGATGAATAAAAGTTTCCGTTGCAACGATGGCTGCTTGAGAACTTGGATCCCGGTAGTAAACGGGGGGTTGATCTGGATTATCCATTGCCACCCGACCGATTAGGGTGCGCAACCCCTGATGAAGGCTCTCCTCACCAAGGACGAGATTAGCTTCCGGATGAATCGTCCCAAAGAAGAGGACGGTCGTGGTTCCTTGGGCCAGTAGTTCATGAACCAGTTCATGGTAAACCTGACGGGCAAAATCAAGATCCTGATATTTAGCTTCCAGGGGAAAAGTATAATCATTTAACCAAGCAGCCAAGGGCTTATCCAAGGCCAAACCAGCTTGAGGCCACTGGGGTGCATGGACATGGAGGTCCACAAAACCAGGGAAGATAACCTGATCGGCTGGTACTTTTTCTAGCAGGTGTGCTTGTTGAGCGGCTTGATATGCCGCTTGGTAGTCAGGAGCCGTTGGTGCTAGGACCCGATCGATCACCCCACTAGTATCAATCTCAATTAAAGCTTGTGGTAAAAACTTGATTTGGTGATGATCAATGGCAGTATAACCATTTCCTACTAAGACTTTTTTAAGCATCGCTTCCTCCTTCACTGGCGCTAACAATCGAAACTAATTTTAAGAAATTGGTTGGATCCAAGGACGCCCGCCCAATCAGTACCCCATCGATATCCGACCGCGCCATCAAGTCAACTAAGTTAGTCTCATTAACACTCCCACCGTATAAAACCCGGATCCGGTTAGCAATTTGGTCGTTATACAAAGCCGCGATGGTTTGGCGGATTAGATAGCAACCTTCATTGGCTTCGCTGGGGGTCGCTGCAACTTTTCCAGACCCAATTGCCCAACTTGGTTCATAAGCAATTGTGACCCGGGCCATTTCATCTTCATTCACCCCCTTAAGGCCAGCAATGACTTGGCTAACCATCCAGGCAACCTGACCATGGCTTTGACCGCGTTTCATCGTTTCATCCACACATAAAATTGGACAAATTCCAGCGTTTAAAGCCGCATGCACTTTTTGGTTCACCACTTCATCCGTTTCATAAAACAAACGTCGGCGTTCGGAGTGACCTAAAATAACGTGTTTAACTCCTAATTGACGCAAGGCAACCGGACTGGTCTCTCCCGTAAAAGCCCCTTCATCATGATAGAAACAATTTTCCGCCGCAATTTTTAACGGGCTAGTAGCAGTTCGTTCAACTAGAGATTGTAAAAACAAAGTTGGCACAGCAATTTCAACCTCAACCTTTTCAGGTGTTGGCAACGCCCCTTTAATTTGATCAACATAGTCAACGGCCTCTGTGATCGTTTTATACATTTTCCAATTTCCAACAACTAATGGTTTTCGCACGTAATCCCCTCCTTCTGTATCTCAATTATCGAATAATTTTAAAAAGATAGCAATTATAAGTTCGGGTATAGAGGTTGGGAAAAAAGCTCCTTGACGGCCTGGTTGGGATAAGAAGAACGAAGGTTGATTCATTAGAATCGGCCTTTCGTTCGCACTTATCCGCTAAGGCCGTGCTTTGGAGCGAACCAGCCAACTGGTTTGGCGTTTGTGAGCCCATGCAAGGCTGAATAGGTTGGTGCGACCGTAGGGAAGCAACTGCCATTCAGCTACTGCTTTGACCTTAGTTACTGAGTAACATTCGGGGATGCAAGAGCGGCTGGGAAGAAACATGAGTTTCTTCCCAGCCTCAAAAAAAGGGACTGTCATGGAATAAATTCCATAACAGTCCCTTTTGCTGTCTCCGTATTTGACACGGAAACTAAGTTTGAGGTACCAAGGCCTCTTTTTACTTTTCAGATAATGCTACGATCCCTGGTAATGGTTGGCCTTCCAAGTAAGTCAAGGAAGCCCCACCACCAGTGGAGATGTGCGTAAGCTTATCGGCAATGCCAAGTTGCTTAGCGGCCGCAGTAGAGTCCCCACCACCGACAATCGTCGTAGCGTCAGACAAAGTCCCTAAGAACTTACCAACTTCCAAGGTCCCCTTAGCAAAGTTTGGCATTTCAAAGACACCCATTGGACCGTTCCAAACAACCGTCTTCGCATCAGCAAGGACACTCTTAAAGAGGTCAACGGTCTTAGGACCAACGTCAAGGCCCATCCAACCATCTTCAATATCGCCTTCTACAACCTTGGAGTCAGCATCGTTAGCAAACTTGTTAGCCACTACGTTATCAACAGGGAGAACTAACTTGTCGCCAGCCTTCGTCAAGATTTCCTTAGCAACATCGATCTTGTCCTTTTCAACGAGGGAGTTACCAATCTTTTCACCCTTAGCAGCAGCAAAAGTGTAGGCCATCCCCCCACCAACAATAATCTTGTCAGCCTTTTCGAGGAGGTTGTTAATAACCCCGATCTTGTCGGAAACCTTAGCCCCACCAAGAATAGCGACGAATGGACGAACAGGGTTGTCAACCGCGTCACCTAAGAACTTGATTTCCTTTTCCATTAAGAAACCAGCAGCCGCCTTACCAGGCATGTTAGTGGCAATTCCAACGTTAGAAGCGTGCTTCCGGTGAGCAGTCCCGAAGGCATCATTAACAAAGACGTCGCCTAAGGATGCCCAGTACTTGCCTAATTCAGGGTCGTTACCAGATTCGCGCTTAACGTATTCGCCATCCTTAACATCTTCGTAACGGGTGTTTTGAACGACCAAAACGTCCCCATCATTCATCTTATCAATTGCTTCTTCCAATTGTGGACCTTCCGTTACTGGAACGAACGTAACTGGTTGTTGCATAAGGTTAGAAAGCTTTTCAGCAACTGGCCGCATCGAAAGGCCGGGCTTGTCTTCTTCCTTCTTAACCCGACCCAAGTGGGAGAACAAGATTGCCTTCCCCTTGTGTTCGATCACGTACTTGATCGTTGGCAAAGCAGCCACGATCCGGTTGTCATCGCCAACAACACCGTCCTTAACAGGAACGTTGAAGTCAACCCGCATCAATACCTTTTTGCCTTCTAATTGAAGGTCTTCAACGGTTAATTTAGCCATTTCAGCTAGCTCCTCTCTTATTTTAATTTTTTAAAAAAGGTGGGCGGAGTCGCCTCCTCCCACCTATTGTCAAGATCAACTCGCAATTAAAGAGTTGCGAAGTGGATCAAGGTCCGGATCATGTTTGAAGTGAACCCGTATTCGTTGTCGTACCAAGCAACGGTCTTAACTAATTGCGTACCGTCTTCGGCTTCCATGATTTCAGTTTGAGATGGGTCAAAGACAGAACCGTAAGTTGAGCCAATGATGTCTGAGGAAACGATTGGGTCTTCAGTGTAACCGTAAGCTTCGTTACCTTCAGTGGCCTTCTTCATAGCATCGTTAACTTCGTCAACCGTAACCTTCTTGTCCAAAATAGAAACAAGTTCAGTCAAGGAACCGTCAACAACACCAACCCGTTGAGCGTGACCAGAAAGCTTACCGTTCAATTCTGGGATAACAAGACCAATAGCCTTAGCAGCACCAGAAGAGTGAGGAATCGTGTTGGTAGAAGCAGTCCGGTTGTTCCGCATCTTCTTACCACGAGGGCCATCAAGGATAGCTTGCGTAGAAGTGAAGGCGTGAACAGTGGTCATCGTACCAACCTTAAGGCCGAAGTTCTTGTTCAAGAAGTAAGCCATTGGAGCCAAGCAAGAGGTCGTGCATGAACCTGCAGAAACAATCTTGTCATCTGACTTCAAAGTGTCCAAGTTAACACCAGGAACAACCGTTGGGATGTTACCAGCAGGAGCAGAGATTAATACCCGCTTTGCGCCGGCATCCAAGTGAGCTTGGGACTTTTCAGCAGAAGTGTAGAACCCAGTACATTCAAGAACGAAGTCAACACCATCATTCTTAACCCAAGGAATGTTCTTAGCATCGCGTTCTGCGTAAACAGGGTACTTCTTACCATCAACGATGATCCCTTCATCGTAAGCGGAAACTTCACCTGGGAACTTGCCATGAGTAGAGTCATACTTAAGCAAGTAAGCAAGCATTGAAGGCGTTGTTAAATCGTTGATTGCAACAACTTCGATAGCATCAGAGTGTAATTCGTGAATCCGACGGAAAGCCAAACGACCGATCCGACCAAAACCGTTGATACCAATCTTAACAGTCATACTGTAAGTTCCTCCTTTTAGGAAAACAAATAATTAATTTACAAAACTTATTTTAACACGCTCGGCTAAAAAGTACAGTTTTTAAGTCGCATTTCTTGTGATTTTGTGAAAAAAGTACAAACGCTCAAACCGTTGATACATAAGAAAAAGCGCACCGCTCTGCGAGTGGTAACGCTATCATGATTGCAATGGTTCATCAGGCTCCTGTCCGAATTTTTTCCGCATAGGCATTCAATTTTCGGAGGCGATGATTGACCCCTGATTTTGAAATTGGTCCCCCCGGTACCAGGGTCCCAAGTTCCTTTAAACTAACTTCTTGGTGGTCAAGCCGTGTCTGGGCAATTTCCCGTAACTTATCAGGCAAACTATTTAACCCAACCGTTGCTTCGATCAAGCGGATATTTTCAACTTGTTTGTTAGAAGCCGTCGCCACCTTATCCATATTGGCATTTTCACAGTTAACAAGTCGGTTGACCGAATTTCGCATATCACGGACAATCCGAATATTTTCAAATTCCAACATGCTCGAAGTTGCCCCGATTAGTTGTAAGAAATTGGCAATTTTTTCGGCTTCTTTGAGGTAAACAATGTAGCCACTCCGCCGACTAGTGGTCCGGGCATTAAGACCGAAGCGGTTGATCAAATCCGCAATCATCTGGTTATGTTCTTCATAAAGCGAATAGATTTCCAAATGATAACGAGAAGTTTCTGGATTATTGACCGATCCCCCGGCTAAAAAGGCTCCCCGGAGGTAGGATTGGATCATTAAATCGTTCTTCAACATCCCCGTTGGCACCTTTTCCATAATCTTAAAACCATCCAAGATTCCTAAGGTCGTCAAGATTGTTTGCACATGGTGGCGTAACCGTACCACGTAAGTGTTGTTTTTCTTAAGCTTCATTTTCCGGCGAACCACGATTTCAGACTCAACCGCAAAGAATTCTTTAAGTAAAGAATAAATACGCCGAGCAATTGCCGGACTTTCCGTTTGAACCGAAAGTACCATCTGTTGATTGGCAATTCCTAACGAGCCATTCATCCGGATTAAGGCCATTAATTCAGCTTTGGCATTATCGGCATGCACCTTAATGCCGGTGAGTTCTTTTTTTACCTCACTTGCGTATGACATAGTTTCCTCCTTTGAAAGCGTGGCTAGGTTCCAGTCAAACTAGTGAACATCATGCAACCGGTTGAGAAGTTCTTCGACCACCTTATCCCGGTCGTGGAAGGCCCCATTGTCCCGTAACCGCAAGAAATTAGCCGAAATCACCCGGCAACCTTGGTCACGTAGACCGGCGAAGTCATGCTTAACTGGTTCTGAAATTTCATTCCATTCCTGGAAGTTAATGTAATCTTCGGGAACCGGCTGGATATTAACTAACACTGTATCCACAAAGTTTTCACCGAGGTGGTTATTTAAGACGCGGACGTGATCGGCGTCTGAAAAGTGGTCGGTTTCCCCTTTTTGGGTCATGATGTTACAAATATAGACCACTTCAGCCTTCGATTCTTTAACGGCCTTACCAACATTTGGAATTACCAAGTTTGGCAAAATACTGGTAAATAAACTCCCAGGTCCTAGGACAATTTGATCAGCATCATAAATCGCCTCAATCACAGCCCGCATCGCAGCTGGTTGATGGCCGTCTTCATCATTGGTTGGCGTTACCCAAACCCGCTTGATTTGCTTATGCGCTGCCGTAATTTCTGATTCCCCGCTCAAAGTTGTGCCGTCGGTAAATTCAGCGTTTAAGGTCAACGGCTCATTCGTTACCGGATAAATGTGGCCCTTAATTTGCATCATTTCTGCTAATTCCTGGACCGCTCGGTAAATATCACCCTTCATCTCGGCCAGCGCCGTGATGATTAAGTTACCAATTGCATGGCCGGCTAAGAACTGGTCAGAACTGTCAAACCGGTATTGAAAAATATCGCGCTCGATTTTGGGAATATTAGTTAACGCTACCAAGGCATTTCGAATATCACCAGGAGGAACCACGTTAACGTAATTCCGCAAAATTCCGGATGACCCCCCATCATCAGCCACAGTTACCACTGCCGTGATATCTACGTTTTTATCCCGCAAGCCGCGGAGAATGACCGGAAGTCCCGTTCCACCCCCGATCACCACAACTCTTGGACGATGTCTCATTTAAATCATTTCTTTCTGTATAGCTTCAAAATTAATCACACATTTTTTGATCCCATTAACCTTGAGATTGGGGATTAGCTAGATATAAATTAGCTTACTCTTACCAACGCACAATTCCGGGTAGAGCCTTTTATTTAGCTTTATCCACATCCCGATGGTCAATGTAGGTATGGTAACCAGCAGCCTTTAAATCTTCGGCCAACTGGTTGGCGATCGTCACTGAGCGGTGCTGGCCTCCTGTACAGCCAATAGCAATCGTCAAACTCGACTTACCTTCCTTCACGTAACCCGGTAGGGCCACGTTTAATAAGGAACGTAAGTGGGAATAAAAGTCCTTGGCCATTGGAGAAGCCATCACATACTCTTGCACTGGCTGATCATTTCCCGTTAAATGCTTAAGTTCTGGTAAATAAAATGGGTTTGGTAAAAAGCGGACATCCATTACGATGTCAGCATCCAAGGGTAACCCATACTTAAAGCCAAAGGATTCAACTTGGACGTAGAATGGGGTTTGCCCACTCCCATCCCCAAAGTAATCAGCAATCCGCAAACTTAAGTTCCGGGGCGTTAAGGTCGTCGTATCAATTTTAACGTCGGCTTCGCTATTGAGGCTCGCCATTAAGTGCCGTTCACGCTGAATCCCCGCTAGTACCCCATCATGTTCAGCTAAGGGATGCGACCGCCGGGTTTCTTTGTACCGGGAAACCAGCTTGACATCGTCAGCATCTAGGAATAACAATTTAACGTTTAAATCAGCTTGTGACCGCAAAGTATTCAAACAAGGGGCCATTTCTTCATAAAAACTCTTAGAACGGGCATCCATGACCATGGCCATCTTAGAAAATTCGCCCGATCGCTTAATCACATTAATAAATTGTAGCGCAAGGCTAGGCAAAATATTATCGATGACGAAATAGCCTTGGTCTTCAAAAGCATGAACGGCGACCGTTTTTCCGGCCCCACTCATTCCCGTGATAACCACAACTTCAAATTTCTTTTCCATGGAGAATCTCCCCTTTTTTAACATACTGGACAATCATAACATACCGGGCGTGTCTTTTCATTATTTTTGTCAAATTAAGGTAATTCGTGACCAGCTGCCAAGTACAAATCATACCATTCTTGACGAGTTAATGTGACTTCGCTACCGGCTACACTATCGCGAAGATGGCTAGGGTTCATCGTGCCAATTAAGACTTGTGGCATTACCGGATGGCGCAAAATCCAAGCAAGCGCAATCGCATTTTTCGAAACTTGATACTTAGCGGCTAACTTTGCCAATTCCTGATTTAATTCAGGAAAGTCCGGATGATCAATGAAGGTTCCGGCAAAGGTACCGTATTGGAAGGGGGACCAAGTTTGTAAGGTCATGTGGTGAAGGCGCAAGTATTCCATCAAACCGTTGGTGTGGTCAGCCTCAGCTCGATTAACGTTCAATCCTTCGTCAATCATTTGGGTATGGCCAAGACCAAATTGGAGTTGATCCACTAAGAGTGGTTCATGACTTGCTGCTTGCAAAAGTTCAATTTGACCAGGATGACAGTTTGAAACACCAAAGTGACGGACCTTACCACTTTGCTTGAGTTGATCAAAGGCTTCCGCCACGGCTTCGGGATCTACTAAAGCATCCAACCGATGAATTAAGAAGAAATCTAAGTAGTCAATTCCAAGCCGCTTTAAAATCCCATCAACTGAGGCTAAAAGATGTTCCTTACTAGCTTCGTAGCGAGTTAAATGATCATTTTCATCGGCAAAAATTCCTCCCTTAGATTGAATCAAGATTTTTTCTCGATCAACCCCAACATCCTTTAAAGCTTGACCAAAATGGACTTCCGAAGACCCACGGCCGATTTCTGGATCCCGCCCATAGATATCCGCTGAATCAAAAAAGTTAATCTCATTTTCAAGAGCAGCTTCTAAAGCTTGATCACACTTCGCTTGGGCTAAATTGCCCATTCGCATAATCCCTAAAGCAATTTGGGAAGCTTGAATTTTACTTCCCCCGAGCGCAACTGTTTTCATTTGTATCTTCCTTTAAATTTTCCCTTAACTATCCTTGCTTTCCAATTTGTTAAAACCGCTCTTATTTAAGGAACGTTTGTGCAAACTAGCCAACTTATTTTTGACAGATCAAATAGGGCAACCAAGCGTTTGGCTACTACTTTGCTTCTGCCCGTTCCTTATCCCGTTCCAACATCTTCTTGAGGTATTGACCGGTATAAGATTCAGCAACTTGGGCAACTTCTTCAGGAGTCCCCGTGGCAACAATTTGACCACCGGCTTCGCCCCCTTCGGGACCAAGGTCAATAAGATAGTCAGCAGACTTCACCACGTCAAGATCGTGTTCGATGACCAAGACGGTATTGCCAGCATTAACTAACCGTTGGAGGACTGCTAATAAGCGCCGAATATCCGCCATGTGAAGACCGGTCGTTGGTTCATCCAAAATGTAGAAACTCTTGCCATGCGATTGGCGGTGTAATTCACTGGCCAACTTCATCCGTTGAGCTTCCCCACCAGAAAGGGTTGTCGCTGGTTGACCAAGACGAACGTAACCAAGGCCAACATCTTCAATTGTTTGCAGCTTACGACGAATCTTTGGAATCGCGCTAAAGAAGTCAAGGGCTTCACTTACCGTCATATCAAGAATTTGCGCGATATTCTTTCCCTTGTATTCGACTTCTAGGGTTTCGGAGTTATACCGGGTCCCATGACAAACTTCACATGGTACATAAACGTCAGGTAAGAAGTTCATCTCGATCTTGATAATTCCATCCCCATGACAGGCTTCACAGCGGCCCCCCTTAACATTGAAACTGAAGCGGCCCTTACTGTAACCCCGGACCTTAGCAGCATTAGTTTGGGCAAAGAGGTCACGGATGTCATCAAAAACCCCAGTGTAGGTTGCTGGGTTACTCCGTGGGGTCCGGCCAATTGGCGACTGGTCAATATCAATGATCTTTTCAATATTTTCTAGTCCCGCGATTGACTTGTATTTCCCGGGCTTTTCTGAATTATGATTGAGCTTTTGCGCTAAAATCCGCTTCAAAATTTGGTTAACCAAGGTTGACTTCCCAGAGCCCGAAACCCCGGTCACGCAAATAAAGTCACCTAGCGGGAACTTGACCGTCAGATTCTTCAAGTTATTTTCACTCGCCCCAGTTAAGGTAATGAATTTTCCATTACCAGGCCGCCGAGTTGCAGGGACTTCGATTTGTTGCTTACCGGATAAGAATTGCCCGGTTAAGGACTTCCGCGACCGCATAATTTGCTTGGGGGTCCCGGCGGCCATTACTTGACCACCCTTTTCTCCAGCGCCGGGACCAATGTCGACAATGTAATCCGCTGCTAACATCGTATCTTCATCGTGTTCAACAACAATTAGGGTATTCCCCAGGTCACGCATCTTCTTTAAGGAAGCAATCAAACGGTCATTATCCCGTTGATGGAGTCCAATTGATGGTTCATCCAAGACGTACATCACCCCAGAAAGATTGGAACCGATTTGGGTCGCTAACCGAATCCGCTGGGCTTCCCCACCAGAGAGGGTCCGCGCTGCTCGACTAAGGGTTAAATAATCAACCCCGACATTTTGCATGAACGTAAGGCGGTCAATGATTTCCTTTAAAATAGGCCGGGCAATCTCTACCTTCGCTTCGCTTAAATCAAGGCCCTTAAAGAAGGTTAATTCCTTGCTGATTGGTAGTTCACTAACTTCCCCAATATTTTGATCGTTAATCTTCACCGCTAAAGCCCGGTCATTTAACCGGTACCCATGGCAAACCGGACATGGTAATTCTGCCATGTACTTCCGCATTTGTTCCCGGGTAAAATCCGAATTAGTTTCCCGGTAACGGCGACTAACGTTGTTAATGACGCCTTCAAAAGGAACATCCACATCCCGGACCCCACCAAAATCGTTTTCGTAATGGAAGTGGAATAACTTATCACCATTCCCGTAAAGTAGCTGGGTCTGTTGCTTCTTTGGTAACTTCTTAAATTGGGTATCCATGTCAATCCCAGCCGATTGGCAGAATTGAGCTAACATTTCTGGATAGTACTTGGAAGAAATTGGATTCCAAGGTTCTAAGGCCCCTTGGTTGAGCGTCTTTCCCCGATCTGGAATAACGAGATCTTCATCGACTTCTAATTTGGAACCTAGCCCTTCACAAGCTGGGCAAGCACCAATTGGAGCATTGAAAGAGAAGAGCCGGGGTTCAAGTTCACCAACCGTAAAACCACAAATTGGGCAAGCGTATTGTTCAGAGAAAAAGAGCGGATCCCCACCAATTACATCCGCAATCGCGTAACCACTGCTAAGGCGAAGGGCCGCTTCAAAAGAATCAAAGAGCCGTGAACGGACGCCGGCTTTGATCACAATCCGGTCAACGACAACGTTTACCTGGTGCTTCTTATTCTTATCAAGTTCTGGTAATTCCTCAACATCATAAATCTCACCATCAACTTGAACCCGGACAAAACCATCTTTTTTAATTTGGTCAAAGGTCTTCTTTTGGGTTCCTTTTTTATCCCGGACCACTGGAGCAAGAATTTGTAACTTCGTTCGTTCGGGTAGTTCTAAGACTCGGTTAACCATTTGTTCTGGCGATTGACTAGAAATTGGAATGTGGTCATTCGGACAAATTGGGGTTCCCACCCGGGCCCAGAGCAGCCGGAGAAAATCGTTAATTTCAGTCACCGTCCCCACGGTTGACCGCGGGTTATGAGAAGTGGTTTTCTGGTCAATGGAAATTGCTGGTGATAAGCCTTCAATCGAATCAACATCTGGTTTATCCATTTGCCCTAAAAATTGGCGGGCATAGGCAGATAGGCTTTCCACGTAGCGACGCTGGCCTTCCGCATAAAGCGTATCAAAGGCCAAGGAACTTTTCCCCGATCCTGAAAGACCGGTAATTACCACCAGCTTATTTTTGGGAATCGTTACGTCAATGTTTTTTAAGTTGTGAGCGCGGGCGCCCTTAATGACGATCTTTTCATTACTTGCCACGAGTTTTATTCCCCTTTCCTTTTTGTTGCGCCGTTAGTTCCATGATCGTATCCCGGAGTGTGGCCGCTTGTTCAAAGTCCAGGCGCTTAGCAGCCGACCGCATCTGATCGGTTAATTCGGCTAACATCTGCTTTTGTTCACTAACCTTTAACTTGGCAAAGTCGTCGGCCGTAAATTCAGCGGATTGATCTGTTTCATCATCTTCAACCTTCTTAACCGCTGAGATCACTTCTTGAATTGGTTTAATAATCGTCTTCGGTGTAATGCCATGTTTCTTGTTATAAGCTTCCTGGATTTTCCGCCGCCGTTTAGTTTCATCAATCGCCTTTTGCATTGATTCGGTTACCGTGTCAGCGTACATAATAACCGCCCCATTTGCGTTCCGGGCCGCCCGCCCAATCGTTTGGATCAAGGACCGCTCATTCCGCAAGAATCCTTCTTTGTCGGCATCCAGAATCGCCACTAAGGAAACTTCTGGAATATCCAACCCTTCCCGTAAAAGGTTGATCCCAACCAGGACGTCAAATTTCCCGAGCCGCAGATCCCGAATAATCTGCGTCCGTTCTAAAGTCTTGATATCAGAGTGGAGATACTTCACCTTCAAACCCAGGTCTTTGAGGTAGTCGGATAAGTCTTCTGACATCTTCTTGGTTAAGGTAGTGATAAGGACCCGTTCGTGTTTTTCGATCCGCTTGTTAATCTCCCCTACCAAATCATCAATTTGACCCATGATTGGCCGGACTTCAATTGTTGGATCAAGCAAGCCGGTTGGCCGAATAATTTGTTGGACAACGTGGTCCGTCTGGGCCTCTTCGTATGGTCCGGGCGTGGCTGACATATAAATTACTTGGTTAACATGCTTTTCAAACTCGGCTAACTTCAGTGGCCGGTTATCTAAAGCCGAAGGAAGCCGGAAACCGTAGTCAATCAATTGTTGCTTCCGGGCCCGGTCCCCGTTGTACATCCCCCGGACTTGGGGCATCGTTTGGTGCGATTCATCGACGATTAATAAGAAATCCTTCGGAAAGAAATCAAGCAAGGTGTACGGTGGTTCACCTGGCTTCCGGCGATCCATATACCGGGAATAATTTTCAATTCCGTTGGTGTAACCCATTTCTCGCATCATTTCAATATCATAGGTTGTCCGTTGCTTAATCCGTTCAGCTTCAAGGAGCTTACCTTCTTTGGTAAATTTTTCAACCTGCTTATTCATGTCGGCTTCAATTTCTGGCAAGGCTAAGTCCATGATCTCATCACTGGTTAAGAAGTGGGTCGCCGGGAAGATCGAAACATGTTCTAAGTCACCAAATACTTCACCGGTTAAGGCATCGACTTCCCGAATGCGGTCGATCTCATCCCCAAAAAACTCAATCCGCAAAGCCTTCTCTTCCCGAGAAGCAGGGAAAACTTCAACCACATCACCGCGCACCCGGAAGCGGCCCCGTTGGAAATCAATATCATTGCGGTCAAATTGAATCGTTACTAATTCCCGCAACAAGCGGTCACGGGAGATTTCTTGCCCTACCCGCAAAGATACCACGTGGTTTTGATATTCCGCCGGGGACCCTAATCCAAAGATACTAGAAACTGAAGCGACAACAATCACATCGTTACGTTCTAACAACGATGAAGTTGCCGAGTGCCGAAGTTGGTCAATTTCATCGTTAATTGAAGCGTCCTTTTCAATATAGGTATCACTTGATGGTACGTAGGCTTCCGGTTGGTAGTAATCATAATAAGAAACAAAATACTCCACCGCATTGTGGGGAAAAAACTTCTTCATTTCCCCATATAGCTGCCCAGCAAGGGTCTTGTTATGGGAAAGAATCAAAGTTGGTTTATTGACGTTTTTAATCACATTGGAGATGGTAAAGGTCTTCCCGGTCCCCGTTGCCCCCAAGAGAATTTGGGCATGTTCACCCTTTTTAATTCCCCTGGTTAATTGTTCAATTGCTTCTGGCTGATCACCCGTTGGTTGGTAATCTGAAACGAGATCAAACTGCTGATCCGCTTGCCGATAGATCATGCCCGAATACCCCCTCTAATCGTCTAATTATCCTATCTATTTTAGCACGGTGTACTTTTTGTAAGAAGAAATTTGTAAGATGCCCAAAAACAAAAAAGTCCAGAAAATTCCCTTGCACAGCAATTCAATAAAATCCATCTACCGTTTCGGTACTGATCCTCGCTCTTTGATCCGATACGGCAGATTAACTGAGCTGTTATCTTGACTATTTAAAACTTCAATTGCTAATTTACCCATCTCTTTAAATGGTTGATCAATTGTCGTGATTCCAGGGTATACCATACCGGAAATTTGAGAATTATCGAAGCCTAAAACTGCCAATTGCTCAGGAATTTTAATACCATTCTCTTGAGCAACATAAATGACACCTGCGGCAGCATCATCACTAGCAGCAAATATAGCCTCAGGAAGATCTGAACTTGATAGAAATTTATTAAATGCCTTCTTACCGGCGGAAAAAGAATAATCACCAGCAATGACCAATGGCTTTAACCCGGCCTTCTTCATTTCTGTTTGATAACCCTTAATCCGTTGTTGCCCAGTCTGTGAATCATTAGGATCAACTGCTACTAAAGCAATTTTCTGATACCCATGATCAATTAGATACTGCGTACCAGCTAACGTTGCTTGATAATTATTGATAGAAATTGTTGGTCTCTTTGGAACATTAACCCCTAATGAAACAAGTGGTAATTTTAACTGGTCGAGCAGTTTTAAATTTTCTTTATCAAACTGCACAGAAATCGATATTATTCCTGCTACTTGCCGCCCAACCATCAAATTCAAACATGCTTTCAATCGATCTGAATCACTCAATCCGCAATGAGCTAGCAAAATTCGACTTCCATGTTGATAAGACCAATCTTCAATACTATCAATAATTGGAGCTGCAAAACTTGTAGTTGCATTGGTAACAATTACTCCGATCAGATTTGAAGTTTGGGCTACTAGATTTACGGCAGCCTCATTTTTTTGATAGTGAAGTTCACGTGCTATTTTCTCAATTCGACGACGTGTTTTCTCACTATAACCACCACTATGGTTTAAAACTCGAGAAACTGTTGAAGGCGTGACTTGTGCCAATTTAGCAATGTCTTTGATTGTGCCCATCAGAGTCCTCCTTTCAAAAAAGCATTGACTTTTAATATCATTGTTATATAATTCATCGTGAAAGCGGTTACTGAATACCGTTTTTATTATTTTACAATTTACGCAAACGTTTGAGTAGTATTTATTTTATTTTTTAAGGAATGATGATTCATGGCATACAAACCTAAATTATGGTGGCAAAACGCCGTCGTATATCAAGTTTATCCACGGAGCTTTCAAGACAGTAATCATGATGGTATTGGTGATTTAAAAGGCATTATTAACCGTCTTGACTATATAAAAAAACTTGGTGCTGACATTATCTGGCTCAATCCAATTTATCGCTCACCAAACATTGATAACGGCTATGACATTAGTGACTATCGAGCAATCGATCCAACATTTGGCTCTCTGGACGATTTCAAAGAATTGCTGACAGCTGCCCATCACCGAAAACTAAAGATTATGATGGATCTAGTAGTTAATCACTCTTCGGACGAAAACGAATGGTTTAAACAAAGTCGGCAAGGAAAAGAAAATCCTTATCGCGATTACTATATTTGGCGTGATCCAGTGGACGGACACGCGCCAACCAACTGGGGATCTTACTTTTCAGGTTCAGCTTGGCAATTTGATGAAAAAAGTGGACAATACTACCTCCACTTATTCGCAACCAAGCAACCCGACCTGAACTGGGAAAACCAATCAGTTCGTCATTCAGTATACAACATCATGAATTGGTGGGCCGATCTTGGGGTTGATGGATTCCGAATGGATGTTATCAATTTAATTTCCAAACCAGCTGTTTACCAAGATGGTGAAATCCCAGCTGGTGGTGAATATGCAAACGTTGAACCAATTATTTCTAATGGTCATCGAGTGCACGAATTTCTTCAAGAAATGCATCAAGCCGTTATGGCTAAGCATGATTTAGTAACGGTTGGTGAAACTCCAAATGCTTCAACGGAAGATGCTAAAAAGTATGCTAACCTCAATCAATCAGAATTAAACATGGTCTTTGAATTTGAACATGTTGGTTTAGATGCTAATCCTAACCCTACTTTGGGAAAATGGAGTGATAAAAAGGTTAGCCTATCTGCATTAAGAAATAATTTTGTTAAATGGCAAACTCAACTTAGTGGTAAAGCTTGGAACTCACTTTATTGGAATAATCATGACCAGCCGCGAGTCGTTTCTCGCTTTGGTAACGACGATCCAAAATATCGTGTTGTCTCAGCTAAGATGCTTGCCACAATGCTACATTGTCTTCAAGGAACTCCATATATTTATGCCGGTGAAGAATTAGGAATGACTAATTCAAAATTCAATTCTCTATCTGATTACCGTGACTTGGAGAGCCTGAATGCTTACCATCAATTAGTTGAAGAAGAACATTTGGTTGACGATTCAACAATGCTTAAGTATTTAGCTGCCCATTCCCGTGACAATGCCCGGACACCGATGCAATGGGATGATAGTAAGAATGCTGGCTTCTCTGATGTTACTCCTTGGATAAGTGTCAACCCCAACTACCCAAAAATTAATGCAAAAGCAGCTCTCGCTGACCCAACATCAATCTTCTACTATTACCAAAAATTAATTCAGCTTCGTCATAACCTGCCAGTAATGACAGAAGGTAACTTTGCTCTAGTCAGCGGGAATGAATCTGACGATCAAGTCTTTGCATACACTCGTAGCGATGGGAACACAACTTTGTTAGTAATTACTAATTTCACTAAAGCAACCATCGTTCGTAAATATGCTGCGGGTCAAGGTACGCTACTATTGAGCAACTACGAAGATGATCAAGGAGAGACGCTCCGCCCGTATGAAGCAAAGATATATCAATTTAGTTCAAAGGAGTAGCAACATGAAAGACAATAAAACTACTACTGGGTTACCTAACCTTCCCTTAAGCACTCTTTTTGCCATGACCTTTGGTTTTTTTGGCGTTAACATGGCATTCTCTTTACAAAGTTCTCAAATGGGACGTATTTTCCAAACAATTGGTGCCGATCCAACTAAACTTGGCTTTTTCTTCATTTTACCTCCATTGATGGGCATGATCGTTCAACCACTTGTCGGTAAATATTCTGATTTAACCTGGAATCGCTTTGGACGGCGGATGCCTTATCTATTAGTTGGTGCACCAATTGCAGCGCTAGTCTTAATTCTCCTACCTAATGCTGGTTCATTTGGATTTGGCTATGGCTCATTGGCAGCATTGTGGTTTGGAGCGATTGCCGTCCTATTCATGGATCTTTCTTCCAACGTCTGCATGCAACCATTTAAAATGATTATTGGTGACATGGTTAACGAAGATCAAAAAGACTTTGCATGGTCTTGGCAACAAATTTTCTCCAATTTAGGAGGAATTCTTGCAACTTTAATGCCTTTTATTATGACATTCTTGGGTGTTGCCAATACAGCTAAAAAGGGTTCTCTCCCTCACTCAGTTATTTGGACCTTCTACCTTGGTGCAGTTGTACTCCTTTTAACTAGTATTTTTACTTTGGTTAAAGTGCATGAATATAATCCTCAGGAATATGCTAAATACCACGGGGTTGACGTTACTGCCAATCAAAAAAAGCTAAGTTTTGCTACTTTACTGAAAACAGCACCAAAAGCTTTTTGGCAAATTTCTTTGGTTCAAATGTTTTGCTGGTTTGCATTTCAATATCTCTGGACTTATGGTACTGGTGCCATAGCTAAAAATGTATGGAATGTAACCGATCCATCTACATCCGGCTATCAAGCTGCTGGTAATTGGTTTGGTGTACTTTCAGCCGTTCAATCCATTGCTGCAGTTCTATGGGGGATGGTCTTATCCAAAACTAAACCGTTCCAACGTAAGGTAATGTATCGTTTAGGCTTAATCTTAGGTGGACTTGGCTTCATATCTATCTTCTTTATCCATGATAAGATGCTACTCATTTTCTCCTTTGCTCTAATTGGAATTGGCTGGATTTCTATGAATTCTATTCCATTTGCTTTGCTAACAACAGCCCTCGCTGGTAAACACGAAGGAGCATATTTGGGACTATTCAACTGTAGTATTTGTTTACCTCAAATTATTGCCTCGGTTGCTAGTTTTGCAATCTTCCCGCTAATTGGCAAGTCTATGCCAGGAATGCTTTTATTAGCCGGAATTGTAATTGCTTGTGGGGCATTATTTGTCGGACAAATTCAAGAACAACCAAATGCCTAATCAAACTATCTGTCAAAAAAGGTTGGGAATTTTTCTCCCAACCTTTTTTGTTTTAAACCATAATCGTTTTCACTCATTTTTAAAATCAAAAAGCCACTAACCAACCCAGGTTAGTGACTTCATCTATTTCGCTGATTGCTAATTCATTAATACTTCACCAACCAAGAGGGCACCCCCAAAGACGAGGACAAAGACCACCACTGGCCAAACAAAGCGAAGCCAGTGGGAGTACTTCATATCAAGCATTTGCAGGGTCGCCATAACTAACCCAGTTGGAGCTAAGAAGAGCATTGCATACTGTCCAAATTGATAAGCAGTAACCACGACATAACGAGGAATCTGCACCGTATCGGCCAGCGGAGCCATGATTGGCATGGCGAGTACCGCTAAACCAGATGAAGATGGCACAATGAAACCAAGAACGAAAAAGATCAGCATCATCATGATAATAAACATTGAACCGCTCATGTGTTGGACTAACTTCGTCGATTCATACAGGATGGTATCGGAAATGTACCCGTTGTTCAAAACCAAATTGATCCCCCGGGCAAGTCCGATGATCATTGAAACTCCAACCAGGCTGGCTGAACCATTAGTAAAGGCGTCAACAACTCGTTTTTCACCCAGGCCATTTTTACCAAAGCAGTTCAAGAAAATGATGATAATCGCAATCGTCAAGAAGGAAGCAGCCATATTAGGAAAACCCCAGCCCTTGGCCATGACGCCCCAGATCATTAGCGGAAAGGCCACCGCAAAGAGGGTTAAAGTAACCTTCTTTTTCCAATCAAAGTCTGGTGAAACAGCATCACTCTCCATTGACCACATGGCATCAAAGGATTCATGATCTTCATAAGTATAAGAGGAACTCGGATCTTTTTGGATCTTCCGCGCATACCAGTGAAGGTAAAGGATCACAAAGATTCCGGCCACTACTAAACCAATACCCCGGCCGATCAAACCTTGGGTAAAGTTCGTTCCGGCGGCGTTGGAAGCAATGACGACTGAGAAGGGGTTAATCGTTGAGAAGGTCGTCCCAATCGAACTAGCCAGGAAGATCGCCCCAACACAGACAATTGAGTCATACCCCATCGCAAGAAAGACCGGAACGAGGATTGGGTAGAAGGCTACCGCTTCTTCTTCAATTCCACACAAAGTTCCCCCAAGCACGAAGATAAAAATCATAATGTCAACAGCCTGCATGGTCCCATTAACCATACTGGTAAAAATACTATAAATGCTAGCTGGGTGTTGCTTGAGCCGTTGGTAGGTATTTGGAATCGAAACCGGCTTTGAAATCGCCCCGGACTTAAATTGTTGGATGTCGATCTTAACGTTCAACTTATCCAAGGTCGCTTGCGTTGCCGGTAAACTTTCCTTCGCTCCAGAAGGTTTCGTTACTTGTAAATGATTATTAGTATACTGAAGCTTGGAGTAACTCCCGGTTGGCACTACCCACGTCAGCATGACCGCAATCACCGTCAAGAAGAATAAAATTGTAAAGGCACCGGGCATCTTTAACCGCCAACGGTGCTTTTGTGGTGTCGCAGTTGAATCCATTTGAATCCCCCCTATTACTTACACACACTGCAACTACATCCACAACTATTTTAGAAAGCGTTCTCAACATTCTTCTATCGGTACTTGATTAATTCTTATTTTTTTATTTTGTTTGGCAATAGCAACCACTTTGCAGGCCTTCAACTTCAAAAAAATTCAAGAAGCATCAAGTAATCCTAAAAAGTCACCGTTTGTCTGGAAACGGTGGTATGAACCAAATTACTTGGTATCTGTATCCCCCGAATTTGATCATCCAGCCGCCATCCCCTTGTCTACAGCTCCGGCGCCGCTAAGAAATTTCTAGACGGTTCTGAGAGAAAGCAAAAGCCGGAGTGAACTTTGCTTATAGCAAATTTACTCCGGCTGACGTATCGATAAAAACCGTCCTTTAAGTGGGCTAGCCAACTTCTTTGACGTCTTACCTATTTTGGCACAGTATACTTTTGTAAGAAAGAATTTGCTGAAGATGAAAAAAGTAGCTTGAATTTTTCCTCGCTACGTTTAACCTTAAAATTCATCTATATCATCTAACACTGTAAGACGAGCATCTTGATACTCATTCCCAAAGTTATCAATATCTCCAGCAGGAGGGTTGACAGTAATAATATAAAATTTCTTTAAATCTTTATAATACTGATGATAAGTTTCATAGTCTGAACTGCCACTATCTTCTAAAACCTTTAGTTCACTTTGTAACAAAATTAAATCTAATTTTGCAGTATTCAAATCTTTCTTGTGTTTCTCTTGGACATTTTCCAATGTACTATCTATACTGCCACCAACTCCTGAATCATTTTCGTTTGACCAAGTATTATACTCATCGACCCCAATATTATCAATAGCTTCAGTAGCTTCTTGATAGTATTCCTCAAAATGTCGAATTACTCTATCCGCTTCAATTTTAGCCTGATGCTTTTTCCAAGCTGCTGATTTTTTCACATAAGTATAATCACTATCGGTTTTTCCGTTTTTGGTAACTTTAACAACCCATTTGCCGGGCGTCTGTGCAGTAAACTCAAAATAGCCATCACTATCTGCATGTTCTGCTGGAGTCTCTTCACTCCCGTTAAGGTAGGTACGGACTTTTGAGTTTGGAGTTGCATATCCACTTACAACAGCACTACGTTTGCCTAACTTAACGGAATAATCATTTGTCCGAATATGAGCAGTATTAATATTTACATAGTTTCCAAACAGATAAAGGATAATTCCCGCAACAATTGTAATTGCCAGCATTAAGCCACGAAATCCATACTTAAACTTAATTTCTTTTTTATAGAAAATTTTGAAGTAAATCCAAAGAATCCCGATGATAATATACTCAATGTATATCCAACTTGAGTAATCAAAAACAATCATTAACCCAGCTAAGATAAATGAAAGTCCTACCGCCCATTCATTTACCCGCTTTTCAAAAACAGCCGGTTTCTTGATCCCAATTAAATTAACAATCGTTACCAAGACAATTAAATTACCAGCTAAAACATTTGCATCAGTTGTAAACCATGCAAAAGCGTAAAAAACGTAAAGTATAATTGCTAGAATAGCGTATTGCCAGTTATTAATTAATTGCTTCGTACGTTCCTTTTTGGATCGCTTAGTGACTAAAAACGTAATTCCCCAAGTTACTAACAGTGCTGCTCCAAGGACCAACAAATTAGTTCCAGAGTAGTACAAGTTATACATAAAATCCTCCCGTTTTCGTTACATCCCATTTAAGTTATGCAACATCTTTTGTTTAGTCATTTAAAAAAATGACTAAACCATCATATCGTATTGTGCAAATAATAACAATAAAAATTTAAAAAAAGCAAGGAAGCTCATTCTTAAAAGAACGCGTTTCCTTGCTTTAATTTTTTAATTAGGCAAAAATTGTGCAGATACTGCCAATCACAATCAGCGCAATTCCGCCAACGGTAAACTTCATTTCTTTAGCACTCTTGTGTTCGTGAAGGAGTAAGATCCCCCCGAAGGTAGCGATAATCACGTTTAACTGCGTGAAAATAAAGGCCGTATTACTTCCCAGTTACCGAGCCGCAAAAATATAAGCAAACGCAGCGATCCCCCAGGAGAGCCCACCAAGGATATTCTTGTAGTTTTCCGCTTGTTTCCAACTGGCACCTTTGGTTGCGAAGGTTGAGTAAATAGCCGCGCCAACCAAAATCCCAAGCATTTCTGGTAGGAAAACACCAACCGGATCCTCATGCTTAACTTGTGGTAAGTTTGGAAATGTGGAGTAGACCCAGTATCCGATCGTTGTAACCAATAAAAATAGGAAGTTTCCAACGGTTACCTTTTGGCTACCTTCGGCCTCATCGCTAACGGAAGTCAACAATGCACCAATTACCACAATCAATAAGGCAACGAAACCAATCATCAAGGCCTTACTTCCAGACCATTGCCCCAAAAACAGCACCCCAATGATAGAATTACCAACTAATTGGAAAACCGTGGATAACGGGATTGTTTTAGAAACTCCCATCCGTTTAAAAGACTCAAACTGACCAACTTGTCCCGTTGACCAAAGGGCCCCACAAACGAGGGAAAAAATAAAAGCAGTTGCCGAAACGTGTGGATGCATTACTAAGAAGGCTAAAATCCCAATAATTGAAGCTCCAGCCCCAATCCCAAAGATTTGGTTAGCTGAGGAACCTCCAATCTTTCCGGTAATAATCGGCATAAAGCCCCAACCAAGGGCCGGAATTAACGCAATTAAATAAGCCATAAAATAATTCTCCTATATCAAATCTCTCTAAATCTCTTTTTACTCTCAGCCTGGCAAATTGCTCGTGTATCGAAACCGTTTACACAAGACTGCACAGAAAAAGCACCGGTTGTCGCCAATCAATGCTTTTTTAGAAAACGTTTAACATTTTAACGGAAGTCAAGATTAATTGCAAATTATTTATCGCTTTCATGCTTATTTTCATGGGATTTTTTCGTTCCGGCATGCGGCGCATATTGCTGACTAGGGAAGAAAACGGTAAAGGTTGAACCCTTATTTAACTTTGATGTGACCTTAATTTTACCGCCATGTAGCGTTACTAATTGATGAACGATTGCCATCCCAATTCCCGATTCACCATAACGGGTATTCATCCGGGAACGATCAGCTTTGTAGAACCGTTCCCAAATATGCTTGATTTGCTCTTCGGTCATACCAATCCCCGTATCTTGGACACTAAATTGGGTCCCATGCGTCACCCGCTCCCCGCTAATTGTGATCTTCCCATGGTCGGTAAATTGGATCGCATTTTGAATGATATTAAAAAGGATTTGAACAAATCGGTCGTAATCAGCATAAACCCTAAGCTCAGGTGGAGCCGTCACGATCAGTTCGTCTCCCTTTTCCTGGGCCTTCTTAGCTAATTGATCCCGGAGATTTGTGATTACCGCACCGGCATCAAACATCTTCCGATCCAAGGAAATTTGGTTGGTCCGAATCTTTTCGTAACTCAAATTATCATTAACCAACCGAATTAAACGCTTGGTATCTTGCTGCATTAACTCGATACTGTGCTTTTGCTCGTCTTCTGGAATCACATCGTAAGCTAATCCTTCGAGAATCCCATTAATCGTCGTCAATGGTGTCCTCATTTCGTGAGCCGCATTGGCCAGGAGTTGTTGCCGACGCTCTTCTTGATCTTTAATTTCTTCTTGTGATTCTTGGAGGGACCGCGCCATGACGTTGAAATTATGACTCAATTCATCCAGTTCATCCTTTTGATGATTTTCAAGGTGAACGTTGTAGTCTCCTTTGGCCACTTGCCGGGTTGCCCGGTTCATCGCATCAATTCGTTGAGTTAGCGACCGGGAAACAAAGAAGGAAATGATCAAGGCAATCAAAACTGCAAATAAAAAGGAAACCAGCAAATCATTGACAATTTGATGCATATTTTGCCGCATGGTTGAAGTAAAAGAGCCAATCGTGACGGCAGCTACCAACTTACCCTTATAGAAATAGGGTTTAATGACCATGGTCATCTCTGGCGGCTCTGGTTGTTTGGAATGATTTGCTTTTGCTGTCGATTTATGAAACGAGGTTATGGAGGTTCGTTTCTGAATTGCCTTACCCTGCTTTAATTTTTGCCACTCACTATTATTAATAGTGGGGGTGTACTCCTTTTCGTTAGTATAACGTAGTTTATGTTTTCCATCGTAAATTGCAAATTTTACGTGTTGTCGCGTTAGCATCCGTGACTTGGAATCAATTTGGCTTTTTTCGATACCAATAATCTGTCCAGTTTTTTTATTAAAAATTATTTCATCATCATTAATTAAACTATCCGCATTTTGGGACAGCTGCCGCCAGGTATTTAAGTATAGGGTACGATTAGTTACCCCAATAAAAGAAATCGTTAAGGTGGTGCATAATACCACAATGACTACCAAAATCCCCAACATTTGGCGCCAAACTAATCGCATACTTTACCCCTCGATGTTAGAATCATCAAACTTATAACCAACCCCCCAAACAGTTTGGATTACCTTGGGGCCAACCTTTTCCATCTTTTGACGAAGCTTTTTAATGTGGGCATCAACCGTTCGTTCATCTCCATAAAACTCATAGTTCCAAACCAACTGAAGCAATTGTTCCCGCGTGAAAACTTGCTTAGGCTTGGAGGCTAAGGCTTTCAAAAGATCGAATTCCTTTGGCGTCAAATCATTAATTAACTTACCATTTAAGTAGGCTTCCCGGGTCTTACTATTCATTTTGAAGTGCGGTGTTTCGACATCAAAGTCGGATGCCACCTTAGAAGCCCGCTGAGTAATTTGCCCTAATTGAGTTCGCCGGTAAAGTGCCTTAATCCGCGCTACTAAAGTAATTGGGGAGAATGGTTTAGTGACGTAATCATCTGCCCCCATTTCAAGTCCCAATACCTGGTCGGATTCGGAATCCCGCGCCGTTAACATGATAATTGGCACGGTTGGTGAGATTCGGCGAATATCGGCCGCAACTTGCATCCCATCCTTTTTTGGTAAATTCAAATCCAAAAGGATAATGTCAATCTCATCCTTACCTTCTTCGTACATGGTGACAGCTGCTTCACCATCGTAAGCAAATTCAGCTTCCCAGTTTTCTTTTTTGAAGAACATTCCCATCATTTCACAGACTGATTGATTGTCTTCAACCATCAAAATTTTCATCTTTTTGGCCTCCGTTGCATGATTTTATTTAATTATACCGAGCTTTCATGATTTTTCTTTGAAATCCGCAAAGTTGAAAGAAACTTTAAGAATATGGTATAGTGTTTGTAACCTATTTTGGGGATGTTTTTTGGATTCGACGGGTATAGGTCGAGTTCTAATTGCGTTTGAAGGTGGCGCTTCTAAAAACGCTCAGTTTTTAAATTATAACTGCAAACAATAATTCACAATCATACGCCCTCGCTGCCTAACCGGTAAGCGGACGTAAATCCGGACCGGGTTCGTCCATGATGCGGTTTCGGGTTTCATTAATTAGTGGACTACGTTGTTAGCTTCAGCTGGTGGTTAGCAAAAGAGATTTTCCCAGCTCGCCTAGCATGTTTGCCTTGATTAGCGGCGTTTTGGTAGGTTAAATGCTTAAGTAGTTAATCTATGAGCGTAGAGGTTAGGATGGCGATATGCTCGGACAGGGGTTCGACTCCCCTCATCTCCATTTTTAAACTATTAAGGGATGTTGATTGGTGCTAGAAAGCCCGATAAATCAACATTCCTTATTTTTGTTAAACCACATAAAATAGTAAAAGTAATAAAACGAGAGAGGCTGGGAATTAACTATTAATTTTTGCCCCTCTAACATTAAAATCCGGACTATAATTTTTGCCTTGATCAAAAATTGTAGTCCGGATTTTCGATTATTTATGAAATTGGCCCTCCATCGGTTAATTAATTGTCCCAATTTCGTTATGTTTAATGTCATCAGGGCCAGGCCAATGTCATTTTCCACAGCCCGTTGACCACGCAAGTGAGTTCGGCGTATGCCAAAATCCCTCTTCATGTGACCAAAGACTGGCTCAACGTCGAACTTCCGTCGACGATAAATCGCCTTACCTTCGTCACTTGAGAGGGTCGCTTTCACTTTTGCTTTGTAATAATTCCAGGTCGGGTTAACCTTCATATAACGTTGCCGACCACCTGGTGTTTTCGTTAATTTATCCAATTGCGCTGACGGCTGGTGCTTATCTGCCCGATAGATTTTAAAATCACGTTTGAAACCATATTTATCGATTTGCTCACTATACCGATAAAAGCTAAAACGAACCCCTAAATGATCAATATAGTAATCATCTTCGGCGTTATACTGCCAATTTTGTGAGTTAGTTGGGTCGTTTTTAAACTTGCGCTTCTGTTCCTTTTGATAAGTTGTATAGGGAATAATAGGTTGCTTTTCAAACTGATCAAGAATCGTTGTGTAATTGTATTCACTACCATAACCTGCATCAGCGACGATATGTTTAAAGAAGCCTAAGGCATGAAATTGCTTAAGAAATGGCACTAAAGTCCTTGTATCAGTTGGGTTTGAAAATAATCCGTAATCAAGAACAAATTGCTTATGAGTGGCAATTTGTAAGTTATAGCCAGGTTTCAATTCCCGATTCATCATCGGATCTTCTTTCATACACATAAAAGTCGCATCATGATCAGTCTTGGAGTAGCTATTGCGACCTTGGAAGATATCTTCGGCATGTTCATACTTTTGGGCACGAGGAATTAAGTCGTTGCTTAGCTGGTGGCGAAGTTTTTTTAGGAAACGACGACGCCGTTTCCTAACTGAACCACCTTTGATGATTTTGGGTTCTTGCTCAATCTCTTCATCTAATTTAGTGATTTGCTCTCCGAGTTCTTGTTCCATTGTTTTCATGCCTTCGGCAGAAGTGACCAGCTCTGGCGCCATTTCTTGCACCACTCGTTTTTCCACTAATTCCTCATAAATCTTACTTGTCTTTTCCCTTAACTTAGCGTGGTACTTTTCCACTGCACGACGCCAAGTAAATGAATATTTATTGGCATCAGCTTCGACCTTGGTTCCATCAATAAAAACTGCATCATTTTGAATTAGGCCGTGATCTGTTAAAGCCATGGTAAAGTAGACAAAAGCACGCTTGATCAGATTACTAGCGTGCTGACTGCTCCGAAAGTTATTGATGGTGTGGTAACTATAAGTATAGTCATGGGCTAACCAACGCATTGGTAGACTCTCATCCAACATCATTTCAATCTTTCTTCCAGAATAGGTTTGACGCGAGTAGGCAAACAAGAGGATCTTAAGCATAATTGCTGGATGCGATGCAGGGCGGCCAGTAGCCGCCACCGACTCTTCCAATAGAACCTCCTGTGGAATTGAGTCGACAAATGCACTAATTAGTCGCGCAATATGGTTCTTTGGTAAATCATAGTTATAGTTTAGTACGAATTCGGTTTGCCCTATGGTATAATTTTGATACATGGAAATCGCTCCTTTTTGTTTGTTTTCGTGATAATTACATCATATCAGGAGCAACTTCCTGTGTACATAAAAACCGGATGATGAATTGTTTAAGAAATTCATCATCCGGTTTTTACTTTGGACTAGGAGTTTTTTCCCAGCCTCTCTTCTTTCATCTCCGAATGTTACTCAGTAACTAAGGTCAAAAAGCACGGCCTTAGTGGATAAGTGCGAACGAAAGGTCGATTCTAATGAATCAACCTTCGCTCTTCTTATCCCAACCAGGCCGTCAAGGAGCTTTTTTCCCAACCTCTACGTTGTTATATGTAAGTGCACCGAAAAGCCCTCGGTGCTGTGATTCTTCAAAAGGAGCTGATCATCTTGCAACGTACTTTTTAGCGCATCCCTAGCAAATTACTGCATGGTCTACTATAAGAATACGTCGCAAAGTCACCAGCCTCATTACGAATACTTCATGTACTCGATGATATTATATCACGATTTAATTAGAAAGTTGAAAATTTATGGCTAAAAACTGTGGCTAAACCACTTTCTTCACCCAGAAAATTAATAGCAATTATCTATACGGGTTCATCAACCACATTAAAACCTAAAAAACGATAAAGTTAGCTTAATATTTTAGGCTTTAATCCACATGGTTCCTGATCGCAAAGATCATGATCATCAAGAATCAATTATTTTACTTTCTCGCAAAAAAGCTAATTAATCCGCTTTCAACTGCTATAATGGAAAAGCTGAAAATTTTTACCATTTATTGAAGGGAGGAGATAACAGTTAGATTAAATATAGTCAATTATAATCAAATGTGATATAATACTCGCAGAAAGAAGAATGTGGGGCGAGTATTATGTCTAAAATATTAAAGCCAAAAGATATGGCTGAAAAATTGGGGGTTACAGTACTAACTCTCCAACGTTGGGATAATAAAGGAATTCTAAAAGCTTATCGAACACCAACCAATCGAAGATATTATACAGAAGAACAATACTTGCAATATATTGGGATGTCCGAAAATGTACAGGATCGCAAAACAGTAGCCTATGCTAGGGTTTCTACCTACGGGCAAAAGGACGACTTAAAAGATCAAATTGCCTTTATTCGTCAGTTTGTGAATGCCAAAGGTGTAATTCTTGATGAAGTTATAACTGATATTGGTAGTGGATTGAATTACAAGCGTAAGAAATGGAATCAATTACTACAAGAGGTAATGGATGACAAAATTAAGACAATTTACATTACTTATAAGGATCGTTTTGTTCGTTTCGGATATGACTGGTTTGAACAGCTATGCCAACAACACGGCACACTAATCGTAGTTATAAACAACCCAGATACAAGTCCTAATCAAGAATTAGTAGATGATTTAGTAAGTATTATTCATGTATTCTCTTACCGTCTATATGGTTTGCGAAAATATAAACGTAAGCTAGTAGCTGATAAGACTTTGAAAGATGGTGAAACAAGTGATACGCACGGAGAAGGTAAGGCTATATCCAAATCAGATGATGAAAAAGCATCTCGATGAACTATGCGACTATCGTCGCTATTGTTGGAACCAAGGGCTGGCTTTATGGAATGATATGTATGATGAATCTCTAATTATGGACAACAAAAAATTGCGTCCTAGTGAAAGAAAAGTACGTAATATTCTAGTGGCAGAGAAGGCTGACTGGCAATATGCGCTTTCAGCACGGTGCTTACAACTAGCAATTTCCGATTTGGGTAAAGCTTGGAAGAATTTCTTTGATAAAGCTCAACCAGACTGGGGTAAACCTCGTTTTAAATCTAAGAAAGCGCCTAGACAGGGCTTTAAAACTGATCGTGCCAAAATTATTAATGGCAAATTGAGATTGGATAAACCCCACGGAGTTAATGATTGGGCTGACATTAAAATGGTTGGTGCAAAATCATTAAAGGGTGATCTAAAAGTTGTTTCAGTATTTCGTGAAAATGGTAAATACTGGGCTAGTTTACCGTTAGAAGTTGAAATAGCCAAGAAAAGTAAAACTGGTAAGAAAACAGCGGTTGATATTAACGTCGGTCATTTTAACTATACCGAAGGTAAAGTTAATACTCTACCCGATCATTTAAAGAAGCTCTATAAACGCATTATGCATTATCAACGTCAGTTAGCTAGAAAGCGCACTGTCAATGGAAAGAAAGCAACTCAATCGAATAATTATGCTAAGACGAGAGCCAAGTTACAGCGTGATTATCGGCGTGTTGCCAACATTCAGCATGATATTATTCAAAAGTTTACCATTAAGCTAGTTACTGATTATGACAAAGTCGTGATTGAAGATTTAGCGGTGAAACAAATGCAGATGAGCCATGTTGCGTCTAAAGGTTTACAACGGTCGTTGTTTGGTTATTTCAGACAGGTTTTAACTTATAAATGCCAATGGTATGGTAAAGAATTACGATTGGCAGATCAATTCTATCCTAGCACCCAACGGTGTTCTCAATGTGGTTTTATCAAGACTGGCACAGATAAAGTTGGTCTTGATGGCAACAAGTTACATCATACCAAACATAATGAATATATTTGTTATGAGTGTGGTGCAGTCATGGATCGTGATGAAAATGCGGTTCAGAATCTTTTAGCTTTAGCATAAATAATACTAATGGGTGGGCTACACCCTAAAGCTATCAGAGTTAGTCAATGTCATTACCCCCCTTGTTGGGATATGGGAATACTAATGTTGACGGTAGTAAATAAAATTAAGAAAGGAAAACTATATAATTCTTTCTCAAATATAATCAAATCTAATTCATGATTATATTTGTTCACATTTTATATAGCAGTTCGCATGCATAATTACCATGATCAATTCTACGAACGGGGTCACTGGCTTTTAAAGGTCCGCCAAAGCTTAGTGGTGCTTTTGGTTTGGAGCTTGCTAGCGATTCCAATTATTATCACCGGCCTTACCTACTGGGCCTATATCACTGACGGTCGTCATGGCCACTACTTCTGGTACTATGCCGAGGGCTTCCAGGAATTAAATTTTCTCATAATTCTCCTTCTCTTTGCCTTGGGAATCACGATCGTCTTCTGCTTAACGATGGCCTATGTCCAAACTCAACGTTCGAACGGGCTCGTCGACAAGTGGCCGCTTTTTGATACTAGTGAAGAACAAGCCGACTTAGAAATGGCAGAAACCTTTATGGCCGGCCGCTTTGGCCCTGCTGAAAGCCGTCATAATGTCCACAACTACACGGTCAAAGCCGCTCAAAACCTGGCCAAGGATGAACTCAATCAAGCTATCCACCAGCCAAAGGGAGGTGAGTAAGATGGTCGCTAATATTATGAATACTACCTTTCATGCCACTTCTCCATGGGTGACGGCCCGATTGATCATCAACTTGATTCTTTGCCTTTATCCAGTGCTCGGGGCGATGTTCTGGTTCTTCGGGGCGGTTTCCTATGCCCTTTTCCGGGAAAAAGACGAATTAAAAAACTTGCCTCCTTTAAAAAAAGAGCCCTTTATCACGATCATGATTCCAGCCCATAACGAAGCCGTCGTGATCGAAGATACCCTAACTTATTTATTAACGAAGTTACATTACCACAACTACGAAGTCTTAGTGATGGACGACGGTAGTACCGATCAAACGCCAACCATCCTAGCCCGCCTTCAAACTCAATTTCCTAAACTACGCGTAATCCGCATTGAAGATAACCAAGGAAAGGCCCACGCCTTTAACATCGGGACCTTCTTTGCCAAGGGAGAATACATCCTCAGTAACGATGCCGATACCCTTCCCGAACCCGATGCCTTAACCAAGTACATGCAGTACTTCACCCAGCCACAGGGAATTAACTACGCGGCCATTACCGCCAATATGGACGTCTATAATCGAACCAGTCTCTGGGGTAAATCCCAAACCGTTGAATTCTCTAGTATCGTTGGCATTATTAAACGTAGCCAAACCGCCATTAACAACACGATGTACGCTTACAGTGGCGCCAACACAATGTATCGGAAGAGCTTTTTGATTACGGCCGGTGGTTTTCGCCAGGACCGGGCCACTGAAGACATTAGTATTGCTTGGGACCACACTTTTATGAACGTGACGCCAAAGTTTGCCCCAGACATTGTCTTCCACATGAACGTCCCTGAAACCTTCCGCGATCTTTATCGTCAACGGACACGTTGGGCCCAAGGGGGAACCGAAGTCTGGTTAACCAACTTCAAAAAGGTCCTCGGTCATCCTTGGCAATACCGCTTTGTCTTACCGATGTTTGTCGACACGACCCTGTCAATCATCTGGTCCTTCTTCTTTTGGATCACGACCATCATTTTCATGCTATTAATGACTAACTTTGCCTTCACCGGTAACTACGAACGGGTCTGGCATGGAATTGTGATGAGTATGATCTTCGTCACTTTCCAGCTAATTGCTGGCCTCTTCCAAGTCTTTGCTGCCCTGCTGCTCGACTTTAACGGGGCTAAATTGAAATACCTCATTTTTTCTCCGCTCTATCTTCTCTTTACCTGGATGATTAATCCACTGACGATTATCACTACTTTCGGTAAAGCCGTAAAAACCATCCTTGGTCACGGGAGCGGGAAATGGATTAGTCCGGAAAGAAGGTCTGGTTTAAATGGCTGATTTAGCTCATTTTCTTTTTTTAGTTTGGTTAATCTTTACGGTCATCTGTATTTTAATCTGTCTGGAAGCCCACTATCGGTACCAAAACAAACGCGGCATCGATCAAGAACGGGAGTTTACCAATCAGTACGCCTACTTTGGCCAATCCATCCACAATGTATCGGGTAAAAAGATTGGGCTTGAACTACTTTTGCGAGAATATAACCAGCAAACGCAACGGTGGCAACTTCCCCAAAACGTAGTTAACTTTCCCCTTAGTAAAATGGTCCACACAATCCACCAGATCGACCCGGCCATCACCGCTAACCTTGAGATTCTGGCTTTAAATATGACCGTCAGTCAACTAACCGATTTTCGGGCCGCCTACTTTTTCAAGTAGGTTTTAGGGATTATTAATCAACAACAACTCACTGTAGAAATTGATGCCAAGGATCTCCTTAACACTCCCCGGTACCAACAACGACATTTACAGCGTCTTTTAAAAACGCTGGATCACCACCAAATTCAAGTCACCATTGAAAACATTGATTCCTCAAAAGAAATGTACCAAAAGCTCCAAAGGTTCTTACCTGGAGTAGATTTCTTGAAGTTCCGAATTGATGCTTTTAAGAAATCCGAAAACCACTGGATTGATATCACCTTAGCCCAGTGGCAACGGCAAGCCCAAGCTAAAAACGTCAAAATCGTCGTTGGGAAGATTGAAACGCCAATCCAAGTTGAATTGGCCAACCAGCTTGCCATCCCCCTGCGGCAAGGATATGCCTATGGGCAACCAGTTACTTTAAAACCAGAAAAATAAGTTTTAACAATACTCATCGCGATAAAGATCGGGGTGAGTATTGTTATTTCCCGGGAAATTCTCAAGCGGTTAACTCTCAATGATTAATTTTACTAATTGCTTTAAAGTTGGATTATTGATTTTTGACCGATAGCAAAGCTTGAACGTAAATCGGCGTGAACGATAATCTTTAGGAATCACATATTGAATTGGCTCAGTTGGATTAGAGAAATGTTTAGCTAATTTAATAGGGTAAAAAGCAACTGCTTCTCCTAAACTAACCAGCATCTGCATTTGCTCGTACGAATTGACCCGTTGAACATCAAAAGTATGCATTTCTCGATTTAAGCTAGCTAAAAAGGCTTCTTTTAGATAGTTAGAATTTTCAGGGCTGTAGTAAATCACTGGTAAACTTTTAATGTCATTTAGACTTACCTCTGGAGCTATCCCTAATCGTTTTCCAATTCCAAATCCCATCGTATCTTCGAACAAAGTAACCGTTGAAAGGCCAAGTTCTTCAAAGTTACGTTTAAACCCGTAGTCATCCATAATCATGGCACAATCTAAATTTTCCATGATAACATCAGAAGTCAAATGCTCAATCCCTTCCTCAACCATTGTGAAGGCTGTTTCTGAAGGAAGCGC
Source organism: Lactobacillus sp. 3B(2020) (assembly GCF_013487845.1). Classification (NCBI taxonomy): domain Bacteria; kingdom Bacillati; phylum Bacillota; class Bacilli; order Lactobacillales; family Lactobacillaceae; genus Lactobacillus; species Lactobacillus sp. 3B(2020). Next base: position 1,692,772 of record NZ_CP047410.1, read on the forward strand.
TAGCAACCGTTCACGAATTAACGCTGCATCAAACGGTGAAAAATAACCAACTTTTATTTGTCGAGTAGCCACAGCTTTATAATTTTTAACTCTTCCCACAGTATCTTCCATCATATCGATTATTAACTCACAACGTTGCCGAAAATATTCCCCAGCAGCCGTCAGCTGAATATGATTATGTTTACGAATAAAGAGCAACACCCCTAATTCTTCTTCTAATTTCTTAATTTGCTGGGAAACAGCCCGTTGACTGATAAAATTTTGATCCGCCACTTTTTGAAAGCTCCCCCACTCAACTACTTGTAAAAACAGTTTCATTGCTTGAATGTTCATCATATCCCTCCTACCCGAATTATACACTTCGGGTGGCAACGATATTGATCATACCGGTAATTTTTTCTTAATGCTAAAATTTATTTGTTCAATAATTTACAAAGTTTGACTTTGGAGGAATAACAAATGAAAATTACTGCCGCTGTGGCTCAAGCCGCTCATGAAGACTTTAAGTTGGAAGAAGTTGAATTAGACAGTCCTAAAGCAAACGAAGTCCTAATCAAGATTGCCGCAACCGGGGTTTGTCATACTGATATCGCTGGTCAAGATGGCCTAACAACACCCTTTAATGCCGTCTTTGGTCACGAAGGGGCTGGAATTGTAGAAGCGGTTGGCTCCAATGTTACTTCCGTAAAACCCGGTGACCATGTAATCCTATCTTTTAGTTACTGTGGTAAATGTCGGAACTGTAAAGCTGGTCACCCCGGAATGTGTGAAAAGTTCAACGAATTAAACTTTGCGGGCTCAAATTTCGACGGTACTCATCGAATGCATGATAAACACGGTGACCTGAACATTTACTTCGGGCAATCGTCATTTGCTACCTACGCTGTTGCCGATGAACACAACGTGGTTAGGGTTCCTAATAACATTAATTTAGATATCTTAGGGCCACTAGGATGTGGTATTCAAACTGGAGCTGGAACAGTCCTCAATTACATTAAGCCGACCGTAGACGATACAATTGCAATCTTCGGGATGGGACCAGTTGGCTTGTCAGCCGTTTTAGGAGCTAAAATCGCTGGCGCAAAACGTATTATTGCTTTTGACCGTAAAGAACATAAATTGGCGCTTGCTAAAGAGTTCGGAGCAACCGATGTTTATAATAGTTTAGAAGTCGATCCAGAAGAAATTATTAATCAAATTCTTCCTGGCGGCGTTAACTATAGTCTTGATACAACTGGTGTTTCTGCTGTTGCTGAAACCTGTGTCCACATCTTGTGCCCGGCTGGAGAAGCGGTCCTCGTAGGGATTGGTGGCGATATTACACTCAACATGATGAGCGATATTGTTGCTGAGTCTAAAAAGATTACTGGTTTAGTCGAGGGCGATGCTATTCCACAAAAATTTATTCCTGAGATGATCAAGTACTATCAAGAAGGTCGCTTTGCCTTTGACAAGATGATCAAAGTTTATCAATTTAGTGAACTTAATCAAGCAATTGCAGATTTTAAGGCTGGTAAAGTATTAAAGCCAGTTGTAAAAATGTAGTTGATCCCCAATGCCCCAAAAGCAAATAATGCGGCACAGAGCTGGAAGTCATTGTTACCTTATCACCGCCCAACCATTTTGCTCACACTATTAAGATAACAAACGTTAGCAAATGCACGTGAACAAAGCCTTCCAAAATTATAAATAAAATCAAACCATGGCCTCTCCATGGCCTTTCAAATTCATCGCCAAACCCCTAAACAAACTCACCTGAATCCCCATAGTCTAAGGGATCATTTCCCCAATTAATATTGATCGCGAAAGTCAGTGGCGTAGCAACCCCAATTATTTTTGGGACTTAAATTAAAATTTGATGTTGACAAAATTAAGATATAGCCATAGTATGATGGCAATTAAATTAATTTAACCACCGCAATGACGGGATGAGTAGTTGGGCTACCCTTTTCCAGAGAACTGCGTTAGGTGAGAAGCAGGATTGGGAAAAACAATGAAGATGGTCTCTGAGCGGTTAAAGTTGTGAGCAATCTGCAAGCAACTTGCGATTTGGTACCCGTTACCGTACCAAAGTATTCTGCAGAGTACTTATTGAGGATTTAGCCGCGAGACTAGATCGAATTAGGGTGGCAACACGTAATTAAGCTAATCAACGTCCCTAGAATCAACATTTTTTGCTGGTTCTAGGGATTTTTTATTTGAGAAGGGAGTTAATCTTATGACTGAATTTACTAACCGGACAACTTCACCATTTCGTTATGATATTGTCGGCAGCTTTCTGCGGCCCGCTGAACTTAAGGCTGCGCGGGAAAAATTTGCCCAGGGTAAAATCTCACAGGCAGAATTAACTGCCGTCGAAGACCAAGCTATTATTAAGCTAATCAAGGAAGAAGAGGCAGCGGGACTTAAAGCCGTTACTGATGGAGAATTTCGTCGGAGTTGGTGGCACTTAGATTTCTTCTGGGGCTTCCAAGGCGTTGAAAAAGCCACCCTTGCTCATGGCTATCACTTTGCCGATGAGGAAACGCGGCCCGAAACCGTTAAGATCACGGGTCCCTTGACTGGTGATCATCATCCCTTCGTAGAACACTTTAAGTTTGTTCGTGACTATGTTTCTAAAGGCACCCAAGTCAAACAAACGATTCCTGCCCCCGCTCAATTTTTAGAAGAATTCTTGCGACCCGAAAATCAAGCAAACGTTAAGCAATTCTACGTAAATCTTGCAGACTTCGATAGTGCTGTTGTGAAGGCTTACCGCCAAGTAATCCAAGACTTATACGATGCTGGATGTCGCACCCTCCAATTGGATGATTGTACCTGGGGGATTTCGGTCAACGCCTTTGCTAATTTAAAAAAGAAAGATCCAAAAGCTGATGTTAGTGAACTCCAAGCCCTCCAAGAACGCTTTTTGAAAGTCAACAACGCAACCCTTGCCAACTGGCCAGCCGACTTAACCATTAATACCCACGTTTGCCGCGGAAATTACCATTCAACCTGGGCGGCCGCTGGTGGTTATGGACCAGTTGCTGATACCCTGCTCGCTCAAGAAAATGTTACTGCTTTTTATCTTGAATATGATTCAAAACGGGCCGGTGGCTTTGAACCGCTCACTAAGGTTCCTAATGATAAGTACGTTGTTTTAGGTTTGGTAACTTCCAAGACCGGCAAACTTGAAGATAAGGAAACGATTATTAACCGGATCCATGAAGCCGCTAAGTTCCATCCCCTTGACAAGTTATGTTTAAGTCCTCAATGTGGCTTTGCTTCAACCGAAGAAGGAAATATCTTAACTTCCGACCAACAGTGGGCCAAGCTTAAGTTAATCCAAGAAATCGCCCAGGAAGTTTGGGGAAAATAAGGACAGAGAGGTTGGGAAAAAAGCTCCTTGACGGCCTAGTTGGGATAAGAAGGACGAAGGTTGATTCATAGAATCGACCTTTCGTTCGCACTTATCCACTAAGGCCGTGATTTGGAGCGAACCAGCCAACTGGTTTGGCGTTTGTGAGCCCATGCAAGGCTGAATCGATTGGTGCGACCGCCAGGGAAGCAACTGCCATTCGGCTACTGCTTTGACCTTAGTTACTGAGTAACATTCGGAGATGACAAAGAGGGTGGGAAGAAGCACAAGTTTCTTCCCACCCTCTTGTATTCCCTGGGAAATAAAATTTTTTGGTTCATTTAGAGGAGTGATTTCCCAATTTTAAAAGAACTTTCTAACTTATTTGTCCGGAAGTTAGAGATTTCAATACAATATGCTATTATGGAGGGGAGCGTTTATTTGTTTTCCAGGCAAAGTTAACGCTATTAATCCATTTACTTGTATTACTCGCAATAATACTAGTAAACCGTGACAGTCACGTATTAACGTGGCTGTTTTTTGTATAACTGTGTATAACATCATTTTCCCCTCAAATTGTGGTTACATCATTTTTTTGAACTGATCCGCTATCTTCTCTGGTGTAAAACCAAATCGTTCAATAACTTCAGGGCCTTTTCCGCTAAGGCCGAATTTATCGATTCCCATAACTCGTCCATCTAAGCCAACATATTGATACCAACTTAGGCTAGCTCCCATCTCAATTGCTAATCGCTTGGTTACGTTGGCTGGTAAGACTGCTTCTTTGTAATCATCACTTTGATCATTAAACAAATTCATCACTGGTACTGATACAACTCTAACATCAATTCCTTCAGTTAATAGTAACTCTCTGGCTTTGATTGCTAGTGACACTTCAGAACCGGCAGCTAATAAAATCCCATCCGGCGTTTCCTTATCAGAATCAACAATCACATAGGCACCTTTTTCAATTGGTGCGTCAATTGTTTCCGCTAATACCGGTAATTTTTGCCGGGAGGTTACTAAGAAACTAGGTCGGTTCGTTGTTTGGCCGATTAACTTCCAGGCTTGAACTGTTTCATTAGCATCTGCTGGTCGAATTACATTCAAATTTGGCATTGCACGAAAACTTGTTAACTGCTCAATCGGCTCGTGGGTTGGACCATCTTCACCAACGGCAATCGAGTCATGCGAACCGATAAAAATTGAAGGCAAATTCATAATCGCAGCTAGTCGGACTGCCGCCCGCATATAATCTGAGAAGACAAAGAAAGTACTTCCGAATGCACGACTACCGCCATGTAAGTTAATCCCGTTAACTGCAGTCGCCATCCCAAATTCACGAACCCCAAAGTAAACATTTTTTCCTTTTGGAGTTTCTGAAGTGAAGTTCCCACCATCGCTCAAATACGTCTTATTTGACGAAGCTAAGTCAGCTGCTCCACCCCAGAATTGCGGATTCGCTTTCGCTAACTGATTCATTACTGTCTGACTAGCCACACGTGTTGCTACTTGGTCTCCTACCTTGTATTCATTATGCAGACTTTCAACGTTCAGCTCTTGACTAGTTAACCGCACTGCTTCCTGAGGATATTCTGCTGAATAATCCGCAAACATCTTTGACCAATTATCGTAATTTACCCGTTTATTTACGACTGCTTGATCAAAGGTTTCGAAAATCTCATCATCAAATTCGAAGGGCGCTAACTTCCAATCAAAGAAATCACGCATTTTAGCAAGATTTTCTTCCCCTAAAGCTGATCCGTGTACCGCATTCGTTCCCTGTTGCGGTGTTCCGTATCCAATCGTGGTCTTAATTTCAATCAAAGAAGGTCGATCAGTCTTTTGTGCTTTTTGAATGGCTAACGTAATCGCATCAATATTCGTATTTCCATCTACCACTAATGAGTAATCCCAACCAGCAGCTTCTACCCGAGACTTTACATTCTCATCTGTACTTAAACTCAATGGTCCGTCTAGAGATACATCATTGGAATCGTAGAGGACAATCAGTTTATTTAATTTCTTATCTCCGGCAATATTAAGAGCTTCTTCACTGAGGCCCTCCATTAGATCGCCGTCCCCGATAATAGAATACGTATAGTGATCAATCACATTAAAACCTGGCCGATTATAAAGAGCACTTAAATGCTTCTCTGCCATCGCCATTCCAACAGCAGTTGCTAGCCCTTGTGACAATGGACCAGTGGTTGCATCAACCCCAGCAGTATGGCCAACTTCTGGATGTCCGGGTAGTTTGGAATCTAATTGACGGAAACTTTTGAGGTCATCCACTGTTAACCCAAATTTGTTGAAGTACAACAAACTATATAGCAAAGAAGAACCATGTCCAGCCGAAAGCACGAACCGATCTCGATTAATCCAATTAGCAAAATTAGGATTAAAATTCATGACCTTTTCCCAAAGTGCAAACGCCATTGGAGCTGCCCCAATAGCCACTCCAGGGTGCCCACTATTGGCTTTTTGAATCATATCTGCACTTAAAATTCGCAGTGCATTAACTGCCCTAATTTCATGTCTCTCCATTTTTACCTCCATTAGGCTAATTTTCTAACTTTTTTATTTAGCTTCAGCTTTAGTAGCTGGTTGCTTCATCATTGCACTTACTAAAATTACGATAACTACAAATGCAAGAATACCAACTGTAATTGCCACGTTACCAAAGCTACCTAACTTCCCAAGTAAAATTCCTGGAATTAAGTAGTCAGTATCAGCGAACGTTGATGCGGCTAACTTTAAACTTCCTAACATTGGTAAGATATAAAGTGGTAACCAGGAAATCAGCAAACTATTAACAGTTGCCCCTAAGATTGCACCACGACGTCCACCTTTTGAATTACCATAAATTGCAGCCGCAGCTCCACAGAAGAAATGGCCAACAACTCCAGGAATAATAACGGTAGTATGCATGGCAATCATTACGAACATTGATAAAGTACCAACGATAAATGATACAAAGAAACCAAGCAAAACAGCGTTTGGTGCGTATGGGAAGATAATTGGTACGTCCAAGGCTGGCTTTGAATTTGGAACCAGCTTCTTAGAAATCCCTTGGAAGGCGGGTACAATTTCAGCCAGAATCATCCGTACCCCTTGCAGAACAACTGCGAATCCGGCAGCAAATGTACCTGCTTGAACAATTACATATACCAAGAAGTTTGTTCCGGCACTTAACTTAGTTTCAACAAAATGAGGACCAGATGCAATTGCTAAACAGATGTAAACAATTGCCATTACTAAAGTAATTGATACTGTTGAGTCACGTAAAAAACCTAATGCTTTAGGGAATTGGATATCTTCCGTACTGTGTTTCTTATTACCGAAAATTTTACCAATCCAACCAGCAATGGCATATCCAATATTCCCAGTATGCCCCATTGCGACGGCATCACCATGGGTAATCTCACGCATAAATGGTTGACAAAGAGCAGGCGTAACAGTCAAGAGAGTCCCTTCGAAAAGTCCACCAAGAATAATGGTTTTCCAACCAGTTCCCAATCCTGCACTAACTAAGATTACGGCAGTTAAACAGGAAACGTATAACATTGCTTGCCCCGTCAAGAAGATGTACTTAAATTTAGTAAAACGGGCAAGGGCGATGTTGACAACCATCCCCACAAACATAATCAACGCAGTAATTGACCCATATTTAACAAGTGCAATTGCCACCACAGCTTCATTACTTGGGACTACCCCTTGAACATGAAGAGCAAATTTAAACATTTTTGCAAATGGTACCAATGCATTTTGTAAGATCGTTGCTCCACCAGTGAGGATCAAAAACCCAGCAAAAGTTTTAACCCCACCTTGAACAACGTCGGTAGCTTTTTTCTTTTGTAGAATTAGCCCTAAAACAGCTAAGAGTCCAACCAACAAAGAAGGCTGTTGAACTAAACTAACGAAAAAATTTATAATTGCTTGCATACTTATACTCCTAACTGCCAAAGACATTCAGGAAGAATGATCAAGGCAAATATTTTATTAATCGTGAGCAATTCCTTCACGATCCAAAACAGCATTAACTTTCTCTTTTAGTTCATCGGCATCCACTAAACTTTCCAAAATAACCAATCTATCTTGCGGAAGACTTCCTGCAGAAGTCTTTAAGGTTGGATCTAAGAAAAAGTAATCTGCTTGGTCAGCAGTTGCACTACCAATATCAGAGTGTTCTACGGAAATCTCTGTAGCTACATTTTCTTCTTGCAGAAGATTTTGAATGTTCATTTGCACCATAAATGAACTACCTAAACCTGATTGACAAAGCGCTAAAAACCTCATAATTTATCCCTCCTGTACGTTTAAGACATCCAAAATATCATCTACCGTTTCAGCTTCTAACAACTGTTTAAGATTTTCCTTATTCATTAACAGTTGCGAAAGTTCCTGAATAACAGATAGATGACTTGTGCTATCAACAGCAGCTAAAACAAACCATAATTTAACAGGATGTTCTGCAGAAACTAGGTTGATTGGTTGATTTGTTTTCATCAAAGACAATCCTACCTTAGTAACACTGCCCTGGGGCCTAGAATGTGCTAGTGCAATTTCTGGACCAATGTTAATGTAAGGACCTTTATCAGTTACAACTTGAATCATACTTTCAACATAGTCCATACCAATCGTTCCATTTTTAACTAGTGGATTGGCAGCCTTTCTGATTGCTTCTTTCCAATCTAGTCCTTTCCCATCAATTACCTGAATCATCTGTGAATTCAATAATTCTAATGCCAAATTTTCACCTCATTTCTAATTAACTTATGATTATGGTTAAATCATATCGATTTGCATTTTTTATCACAAGTGCAAACCAGACACTTGCTAAAGTGCAAAAATTTAACTAAGATATATAAATCAAAAGAGGTGTAAATTATGCTTCAGATAAAAAATAAACATGGCTACCAACTATTAGAACTACTAATGCAAAATCCCCACGGTGTTTCTTTATCAACCCTAAGGAACACTCTTAATGTATCGCGGCGAACTATTTTTTATACCCTCAATGCCATTAATGATGCCCTTGCTAAAGAAGAACTTGATGGGATTATCAATATTCGCAACCTTGGCTATCTACTTCCTAATGACACGCTTATTGCGCTAAAAAAATTACAGAGTGCATCACTCAAGTTCACTACCTTTAACGAATTGTTACTTCATGGAAGATTTTCAAAGCAACTTAGCAAAAATGATCGTTACACTTTAATTAAGTGGCTTCTAATCAGTCGCCCCGCAACTTCAATTAATAAATGTAATCAATTCTTTAATGTCAGTCGAAACACTACAATTAATGACTTAAAGATAGTCTCAGAAACTCTTCCACATGATTTACATTTAGTAAATACATCAATTGGAAAGAAAATCATTGGTCCTGAAGTTGTTAAACGACGGTGGGTATTTACTAACCTCATGGAAATTTTTAATTTAATAGACGCTTATCTCACTTTTAAAACAGACCTTAAAATTGAAAAGCAACTAAAACTCTTAGAAAAAATAACTGGAAATACTTTAGTTAATGATGCTTTTCGATCAATGACACTCTATATTAAATGGTTACTTGAAAGAATTATTAACTATCCAGATTTTCAACTTCAAAATTCTACAAACGGAGATACTAGTCTTGCGTTTACCTGGGCTAATAGTTTCTTAAGTGATGAAAAGGTAACATCCCGTAGTGAAGCGACCTTCCTAGCTGAAATTATCAATACTCAGGCTTTTCAACATATTAATTGGAATAATCCCCTCATTAAACAGTTAAAGCCAATCACGCAAAAGATGATTCAACGGTTTAACCAAGTTTCGGGAACAGAGCTTCCTATAGGTGATAGTAAACTATCTCATGATTTGCTAATTCATATGGTTTCTACTTATTATCGAGCAAAATACGATATTAAATACCACAACCCGTTACTAAATCAAATTAAGAAAAATTACCGTGAATCATTTGAAATCACTCGGACTGCCGTCCAACCCTTTATCGATTTTACGCAACGTCCACTTTCAGATGATGAGCTAGCCCTCATTACGGTTTATTTTAGTGGAGCTATCCAAAATTTAAATCTCCCCATCGACAGTGATGACGGTGTGATGGTAATTTGTTCAAGCGGAATTGGTACTTCTCAACTATTAATTACCCAGTTACGACGACGCTATCCATCGGTTAACTTCCTAGGTCCATTCAACAGTTTCCAATATGAAAATGCCTCGATAAATAATGTCCGCTTAATTATTAGTACGGTTAAATTGACTAATCGTATCGAAACCGCTCGCCCCTTAATCACAATGCCCGTAATGCCGACCAGAACAGATTGGCAACGAGTTGACGGGTGGTTAGTTAAGGTCGGCTTGATTTCTGAACAAGCTATTTCATCACATCCTTCAATTACGGTAGATGCAGTAATTGATGTTATTTCTAATTACGTTCGGATTGTCGACTATCCAGGTTTAGAAAAAGCGCTCAAAGGCTATTTCTACCAAATGTCACCCCAATCTGAAAAGATTACTCCAACTATTTTTGACAATAGTTTTGCAACCTATATTGAACAAGAAGTTGAATGGAAGAATGCAACTTGGTTAGCAATGAATCCACTAATTAATAATTCGTCAATTGAACCTAGCTATGTATCAAAAATTATCCAATTAACTGAAGAGCATGGGGACTATATGGCAATTGGGAAAGGAATATTTCTGGCCCATGCAGCCCCAAACGCTGGTGTTAATAAGCTTGGCTTTACCTATACCCTCTTCAGACATCCTTTCTATATTGGAAATTCGCATAAACAAATTAAGTTAATTATCGGTCTAGCTCCAATCGATCAAAAAAAGCACCTTAAAGTATTAGGCGCTCTCATGCATCATATTCAAAATGATAGTTGGATGAATCAGTTAAATCATATTCATTCTCAAGCTGAATTAGAAACTGCATTGATTCATAGTCATTTAATAAATTAAGTTTCCATTTCCTTACGACAAAATTCTTACTACCATCTCCACAAGGTAGCAAAAGCTTTAAAATAATTACTTACTTTTAGGTAAGCTACTAACAAAAAAGTGCCTAATTGTGTAAGCGATCACAAATGCATATCATATATTTGTAAGCATTTTATAAAAGGAGATTACAAATATGGCAAACTATGATGAACCCCTAACTTTCCGTCACGGAGCAACCGTTAAAAATCGTTTTGTTCAACCGCCAATGCTAACAAGTAATGGTAAAGATGGCTATGCAACACAGGAAACGATTGATTACTACAATGCTCATTCTAAGTCAGGCGGTATGATAATCACTGAATATATGTATGTTAGTGAAAATGGTGGCCCCGCACTAACTTGGAAACGAGGAAGAGAACAACTAGCAGTTTATGATGATAAGTTCATTCCCCAGTTAACAAAAGTTGCAACAGCGATTAAACACTCTGGTAATAAAGCTATTATGCAGATTGCCCATACTGGACGTGAGGCTAATTATCGTGCTATCCAGGGTAAACCGGTTTATGCGCCAAGTGCTCTTGACCTATCATTTCTTCCATACAAAATTCATGAGTTAAGTGATGAACAAATTAAGGACATTATTTCTGATTTTGGTAAGGCAACCAAACGTTCAATTGATGCAGGCTTTGACGGTGTGGAAATACACGGTGCTAATCATTATTTAATTCAACAATTTGTTTCTGCATTTTCTAATCGTCGAGATGATCACTGGGGTGGATCATTAGAAAAACGTTTTAACTTTCCATTAGCCGTTGTAGAATCAGTTATGAATACCGTTAAAAAGTATGCTCCTAAAGATTTTATCGTCGGTTACCGGATTAGTCCGGAAGAAATTCATGGTACAAACATTGGTTATACCTGGCACGAATCAACAAAGTTAATTGATGCTATCACGAAGCAATTTGAGCTTGACTATATCCATTTATCAATGCCTCATTACGATGCTAAGCCTGGAGATGCAATGTTACTAGATAGAGATATAGCTGACAGTAAGTATAAGGATTCAAATAAACCATTTGCTACACTATTTAAGCCTTACCTAAATGGCGCAAAGGAAATTATCGTCGGTGGTATTAATAGTAAAGCAAAAGCAGAATCTGCCATTGCTTTAGCTGATCTTATTGCTGTTGGTCGTGAAAATATTATTGATCCGCTTTTTGCTGAGAAACTAATGCATAACGATGAGAAAGATATTGTTACTGAATTAAGTATCGAGCAAGTTAACAAAAACCATATGACCCAGGGACTAATTGACAACTATTCATCAGAAAATACCGGAATTTCTATTCCTGGTGAGGAAAATATTCGTTCTCTGCATAACGGTTTTGGTGGTTGGTCTGAAATTCACTATCCTAAGAATTCTGAAACTAAAGAATAATTAAATGAAAAGCTAAGGGCGGGAAGAAAATCAAGTTTCTTCCCGCCCTCTTGCATCTCCAAATATTATTAAGAATTACGGTCAAGGCAATACAAATTAGCACAATCCTGTTTGTTCTTGTGTGAGCTCACAAACACCAACAACCATTCTAACGAACCAACCTTTCTGCTTCCAAGCCGTCGAGAAACTTCTACTACTAACATCAATTCAAAATATGCATCGCATTAATTATTAATCCTCTGTTTGAAGTTCAATTCTTTCGGGGGATTTTCCATTTCCTATGCAAAAGCTAAAAATCAACATTTCGAACAAAACGTGGTTATCTAGTAAAGTTGCTCCTAAGGACAAAAAAGCTCTCGACATGTCAACTTCACTACTAATGTTAGTCTGTTTCTCATCCGCTTTATTTTTTTGATTTAAAATTCTTAATGCTTCCTTGAGGAACCATTGTTATTCCTAACATATTCTGAGTTCCATACTTATACTTAACATCAGAAATGGTTCCTGAATTAATAAGTTGCTCACTAAATTCTGACATTTCTATTAATATATTTTTCATTCTTTTTCCATTAGCAGTTAATGAGTAAATTGTTTTTCGGCGGTACTGTTGGGTAACTAGTTCGTTTAACCATTTTGTCGTTAATTAGTTGATTTAATTGTTCTGCTAAGACCTTTTCTGATGCAGTCACTCCGTAAAGTTTTTTAAAATAGGTTCTGAGTTCACCAAAACGTTTCGGTTCTAAGTCCAGAGAGCAAATAATTGAAGGCTTCCATTTACCACTGACTGCATGAATTAAATAATTACATGCAAGAAAGTATTCTCGTTCCATTGCCATTATTATTAATTCCCCTTAGTAAATAATTCGTACAGGTTGTGTTCAACCGGATGAGCCAAAGTAAAATTCATCGAAACAATCGGCTTCCCAGCAATTTCTTCTTGCCGCGCCGATCCTGGGTTATACTTCATCGTTCCCAGGTAATAAAAAGTCTTGTTATCGTCTGCCCCAGATTTTTGAACAAAGAGTTGTAATTCATAATTACCCGACTGAAACTTTTTGATCTCACTACTATCCAAGCGACGATTGTTTTTGGAATAATAATGTAAGTGTTGATCATCTAACAGGCGGTCCTCATAATCAATCGACTTTTGGATATTCTCCGCTTTGTCATAGGTCATGAAGATTAACCCTTCCCGATCGGTAAAGTAATAGCCACCAATGTTTAATGGGGTGAGATTTTGCTTATAGCCAGTCAGTCGTAAAGTATCCTTCCGAGTATACTTCTCTCCTAACTTGAAGGGAGTCGCACCCAAGTAGCGCTTTGATCGGAGAATACCGGTCGTGACCCCATCACGCCAAAGTTTGGCAAACCATTCATTCGTTTTTAACGCTTTTTGCAAGTGAACATTTAAGGTATAGGTATCACTTTCTTCATCCCAGTTAATCAAGGATTCACCACCATACCCCGCACGATTTGGGGCGGCCTTTTCACTGAAGAACTGGAGACTCAACACTTGCCGCATTGACCAGAGTGACCAGTCTTTGAGATAAGCACCGCGGGCCTTTAGAAGACTAAGAAGTTCCTTGCCAGTTACCGTTTGCTGATCCAAAAGAAGTTCTAACAAGGTCAATTCATAGAGTCGTTTTCCGTTCAGCAGTTCAGCAGCTAAGAAAGTTAACCATTTATCTTCTTGATCAGTAACTACGACATCTTCTTTCATCTTTTGCAAGAAGCGAGCATAATTTTTTTGCTTATTAGCTAAAATTTCCGGATCTACTGAATCGAATCGATAAAAATCTTCTAAGCGTGGAATCCGCCCCACCCGTTGCTTAATGTTTTGGTAGATTCCCTTCAAGCGTTGCATTTCATCTAATTTAACTTGGCGTAAGGATTCATAGATTTTCTCCTTAGCCACTTCGTCAAAGGCAATCGTGGAAAGGCCGATCGTCGGTTCCGTGTTGATTGTTCCTCGTGCATTATCCTTAGAAGCAGAATTATCTCCCGTCAAAGCAATTGGAATCAGGTAATTATTTTGATAGTTCCCGATAAAGTCGATAATTTCCACGTAATCTTTATTTGATGCTTTTCGCAACCCCCGCCCTAACTGCTGAGTATAGATAATGCTGGAATTGGTATTTCGCAAGAAAACGACCTGATTAACGCAGGGAATGTCGATCCCTTCGTTAAAAATATCAACTGTCACGATGTAGTCAATCTTACCAGCTTCCAATTCCGCTACCACCGCTTCCCGGATTGTTTGCGAGTCTTCGCCAGTCAAAGCTTTAGCCGGATGACCTTGCTGCGTAAATTTAGCGGCAATTTCTTTGGCTTCTTGCCGGTTTGAACAGAAAACCAGCCCATGTAAAACATCCCCCGAATAACCGTAGTAATCCGTGGCTTGCAGAATATACTTAACCCGCTCTTGACTACTTAAAAGGCTTAACGCTCGTTGTTCAAGGTCATTCGTTGATTTATTCTTCGCTAAAGCCGCATTATATTGATTGATTAATTCATTATCGGCATCGTTTTTGAACTCAAAATCATGGACCCCTACATAGTGGAAAGGACACAGCATTTTTTCCAGCAAGGCATCTTGCAGGCGAATTTCATAAGCAATTTGATAATGAAAGAGTTCAAAGACGTTAAAGTCATCATTCCGCTCTGGCGTTGCCGTCATCCCCAAGAAGAACTGCGGCTTAAAGTAATTCAAAATCCGCTGGTAGGTACTAGCCCCCACGTGGTGGACCTCATCAATTAAAATGTAATCAAATTGATCCGGCTTAAACTGCTTTAAATTAGCTTCCTTAGCTAAGGTTTGGTTAGTGGCAAAGACGTATTTGGCATCCGTTTCATGGTGATTTCCGGTAAACAAACCAAAGTCTTGATCCGGACCACCAAGAATCCGTTGAAAACTTTGGCGAGATTTATTCAAAATCTGTTCCCGGTGAGCAATAAAAAGCATCCGCTTGGGGCGGTAATTCTGAACGTCAAAAGCAGCTAAGTAAGTTTTCCCCGTCCCGGTTGCTGAAACCACTAATCCCCGATCAGCCCCATGGTTCCGCAGATTTTGAATCTGTCCTAAGGCATCCCGCTGCATTTGATTGGGCTTAATCGTTTGCTCCCCTGGCCGATCAACAATCACATGGCCCGAATGGATCTGCTTTAAAGCAGGCTTTGCTTCTGCGTATTTACTGGCGTACAGCTCAATCCATTCTTCTGTCAATGCCTGCGCTGCTCGCCATTCCGTTTCCACATTTTCACTGACTTGGTGAACAATCTCTCCATTATCCAAGGATGAAATTTGCAAGCTCCACTCATAATTTTGGTTCTTCATTAGGGCTTTTTCCGTTAAGTTAGCACTCCCAATAATGATCGTTTGGTAGTCCTCTTTTTCATAAATGTAGCCTTTTTGATGGAACCCATCTACATCAGCAAGACGAACTTCTAGATTCGGAATTTTTAACAGTTCGTGGAAAACTTTGGGACTGTTAAAACAAAGATAAGTTGAAGTTAATAGTCGCCCCTGCACTCCATGATTGGCTAACCGTAAGAAGATTGGCTTGAGATTTGATAACATCGCATCCGTGATAAAAGCAACGGCAAACGTAAAACTTTGGCATTCTTCCAATTCGGTTTTGATTTGATCGTAAATCTGATTACCAAATTGATTGGTCAAAAGCCGTGGTGCGTACTTAGCTGCTGCCGGAAATTGATCACTATTAACGTAACCATTTAAAACTGCCCCGGCAACTTCGCGGGCCATGCCGGTTTCTTTTTGGATCGCTGACGCCAGGCTACTTAACTGCCCATAGTCAAAATCCTGGTGTTGATTAGTACTCAAAACGAAATCTCCTTTAAGTTGGCTTGACTAACTAACTTTGCAATTGGGGCATCGGCACCAGCCCAAGTTAATTCACCTAGTTTTGCTTGATCACACCACCGCAATTCACTGTGAGCTACTAAATCAAAGTGGTGACTTTCAAGATGGGCATAAAAGACCGTTAGATGGACTGTCCCAAAGTCATATTCGTAAACTGAAGTTGGACCAACAGCTGGACCGACCGTAATCTGGTCGTTAAATTCTTCGCGTAACTCCCGGGTCAACGCTTGCTCTGGGGTTTCGCCTGGTTCAATTTTGCCACCCGGAAATTCCCAAAGCGTCCCTAAAATTCGGTCATCTGCTCGCTTGGAAGCTAAGACTTGATATTTCTCATTTAAAATCGTTGCGCCAACAACGTAAATTTGCTTACTCATAAATTTCCTCCCATTTTTTGTTAAGTATAGCAGCCCCCACCCGAAAAATGTAGGTGCTTTCATTACCGAACTATCAACCATTAGCTACAAAATCAAACCGAAATCTTCAAAACATCCCAAATGACACCTAACAGATCTAAAAATCTGCGCAATTTGTGTTAATCTTGCGCAGATTTTTAGATCTATCTGGTCTTGTTTTTACAATTAATTACATTCTAGCTTTTACCTAGTTGTTTCATCTGCCTCACCAATAATTGAAAAGCCAAAGTTTTTAATATGTTGCTTTAAGAGGTTGATATAATCCCGACCAATCGGTGATAGCTCAATTTGTTTACGTTTTAGGTAACCTAATTCCATATAATCATCCACTTCAAGGGGAATCGCCACGATCTTATCATCATTCAGATCAGCCGAAATAATCCCTGAACTGATTGTGTAGCCGTTTAAACCGGCCATTAAGTTAAAGATGGTGGCCCGATCTGAAATTTGAATCCACTTTTTATGCTTGAGCGTTGATTGGATTTCTTCACTGAAGTAAAAGGAATTCGTTTCCCCCTGTTCATACGAAAGGTAAGGGTAGTCTTCCAAATCACTAATCGTTAGTGAGGCTTTTTTAGTCAGTGGATTATCCCGACTAACAAAGACGTGGGGCTTAGCGTAAAAAAGCGGTATAAATTCGAGATTTCGTTCACTGATCAAACGGTGCATTACCGTTGCATTAAAAGGATTTAGGTAGATTATCCCCACCTCACTCCTTAAATTTTGGATATCATTAAGGACGTTTTCAGTTTGGGTCTCCCGCAGGGTAAAATTATATTCTTCTTTACCAATCTTCTTTACTAATTCCACAAAAGCATGGACTACAAAGGCATAATGTTGCCCAGAAACGGAAAAAATTTGCTTATGGGTCGTTTTCGTCCCAAAACGTTCGTCTAACAAGGAAACTTGGTCTAAAACTCCCCGGGCATAATTGAGGAATTCCCGTCCCGCATCAGTTAGCGTAATTCCTACCTTAGACCGGTACAATAATTGCACCTGGTACTCCTTTTCCAACTCCTTCATTGCTTGAGAAAGTGATGGTTGGCTGATATACAGCTGTTTGGCCGCTTCGTTCATCGAGCCAGTTGCGGCAATCTTTTCAAAGTATTGTAATTGTTGAATTCGCACGCGGATTCCCCCTTCTTATAAGTAATGCCTATTATACCATCAAGTTAATAAGTATTATCTAAAATCAACTAGCCTTGTTATACTAATGTCAACTTAAAGCACGAGGAGGAAAAAACATGGCAACTAATCGATTTCAACTGGTAGGATCACTACTGCGGACCCCTGAATTATTGAAGTACAAACGCGCCATCGAAAAACGGGATGACATTACCTATCCATTTTATGATGACTTTCCTGGTTATCAAGCAACTGAAACGGCTGCGATTAAACAAGTCGTTAAGGATCAACTTGATCACGGCATTTCGGTCATTACCGATGGCGAATACTCCAAGTCAATGTGGCACCTTGATTTTATCTGGGGCCTTCAGGGAGTGGAACGCTACATTGCTGACCACGGATACACCTTTGAAGATCATGATGGATCCGCCTATGAAACCCGTAAAGACATCGGTGTCCGCATCACCGCTCCCCTTTCAGGTAAGGGGCACCATTTTATTGATATCTTCAAAGAACTTAAAGCACTCGCCCCTAACCAAACGATTAAAACAACCGTTTGGGGTGCCGCCCACGCTTATACCGAATTATCCATCTTTGATCATCTCTATGGAGACGACCAAGTCTATCAGACAGCAGCCGACCTTCGCGATGGCTTAATTAACGCTTATAAGGAATTTTTAACTGAATATAAAGCTGCCGGGGGCGAAATCATTCAATTTGACGACTGCCTTTGGGAACTCTTTGCTTCCGATAATCAACAATCCTTCTTTAAGGGGGATGACAACAAGGTTGCCGGCCTTGCCGATGAGTTCATTACGATTAACAATGCGGTTGCCGACTATGGCCACCAACTTGGTCTAAAAGTATGGACCCATAATTGTCGGGGCAACTACGCCTCCCGTCACGCTGCCGGCGGCTCCTATACGACCATCGCCAAGAAATTTCTCGGTGAACAACACTACGATCGTTTCTTCTTGGAGTGGGATGATGAACGGGCCGGGGATCTGGCGGCCCTCAAAGTCCTTCAAAATCGACCAGAAGTAGAAGTGGTCCTTGGTCTACTTTCAAGTAAACAAGCTGAACTTGATGATGAAGATCGGGTTCGTCGTCTTCTTAATCGGGCAGCCACTATTCTGGATAAGAATCGGCTCTATCTCTCTCATCAGTGTGGATTTGCCTCTTGTGACGAAGGCAATGAACTAACGATTGACCAACAGTGGGCTAAAATCGATCAAGGTGAACGCCTCGCCGAGGAATTCTGGCAATCATAATTACTTCCCGCGTCCAATTTTCCAGCTTCTCTTTTTTAATCTTCTTCTTGACATCACCAAATGAGAATGTTTTAATATAACCAACAAATTTCGAAGGGAGTTTTAAGAATGTTACTTAATCTAACGATGACGAGTTTCTATTTTGGCTTTGCTTATTTTAAGTAATCGTCCGGCCATTTCGGTACGGACGCGGGCGTTCGTACCGAAGCAAAGTCATCTTTTAACGACTTCTGCTAGGTACTAATCTAGCAGGGTCAAGTTAGTGAGTAGCATTTACTCCAATCAATATTAACTTGAAAACCAACTAGATTGCGTCCCCCAAAGCATGCTAGTTGGTTTTTTTCGTTTCCCTCGTGATAATTAATTTAGGAGGTCCATAATGGAAATTGCCCCAGGGAGTCAAACGACTGTGAATATCAATAAATGGCGTTTATCACTTACTCTTTACTTAAATTACTTAATTCACGGGTTTGGGATTATCATCCTTGCCCAAAACATGACCGCCCTCGGAAATAGTTGGAACGTGCCATTGAAGACCGTCTCCTTCGTGATTTCCGGGATTGGGGTTGGTCGTTTAATTGCTTACCTAATCACTGGGAGTTTAGCCGACCTTTTAAGTCGGAAACTCTTCGTCGTCATCGGGATGTTGTGTTACCTAGTCTTTGCCGTTGGGATGGTGATGAGCCCTTCCATCCCCGTCGCTTACGGTCTCGCCATCCTTGCCGGCATCGCCAACTCAGCGCTCGATGCCGGAACCTACACGACTTTAGTTGAAATCAACCATGGGAGAGGTGATGGCACAATTTTACTGAAGGGGTTCATGTCCCTCGGGGAATTTATCCTCCCCATCTTAGTTGCGACCCTAGCAAATCACGAATGGTGGTTTGGCTGGTCCTTCATTGTGATGGCTACCATCATCGTTTTAAATTTCATCAACGTCTTAACCGTTCGTTTTCCTAACCACGCCGAACTAAAGCAACTTAACCAAGCCGTTAGTCAAACTAGTCACGGTCCACGAGGATTTAAAAAAGTTGTCGCTACAATCTTATTACTCGGTTACGGCTACACCTCAATGGCCTTGATGATCTGGTTTACCCAATGGATCACCCTCTTTGCCCAGCAACAACTTCACTTCGGCGAAACGGCGGCTCACTTTATCTTATCCCTCTACAGTATCGGTTCCATCACCGGAGTGATTATTCTCTTTATTCTCTTAAACCGTGCCGTTAGCGAACTAAAGCTTTTGATCACTTTGAACTTAACGGCCGTGGTTGCGTTAGCGATTTTGGTTTTTGCCGGCCGGATCGTTTGGTTAGCTAACCTGGCTAGTCTTATCTTTGGGTTTGCGGCGGCTGGCGGGGCCATGCAAACCGGATTAACGGTCTTCATGAAGCTTTTCCCCAGTCACCACGGAATGATCACTGGCGCCTTTTACTTCTTCGGCAGTATTGCTTCCTTTACGGTTCCACTAATTACCGGGCTCTTATCTGCCCAAAGTATTGCCCTCGCCTTCTCAGGTGACTTAATCGTTGGCCTGGTTGGTACGGTAATCGTGATTGGCTTGGCCGGTTTGCACCAGACAAAGTAAGGAGGGATTAAGATGGCTGATTTAAACCAACTCCGCCACGAAATTGACACCATTAACCAGCAATTAGAACAGTTGTTAATTCAACGCTTTAACCTAGTGACTGAGGTGGGCAATCTCAAACAAACTACCCAGTTACCGGTTTGCGATCCGCAACGGGAAGCCGAAATCCTTGCTCAAGTTGGGAAGGCAGATCCATCATTAAAAGAACCCTTGCAACAAGTTTTTAAAACGATTATGGCCCAATCACGGGCCTTAGAACGACAATAATGGGAGGAAGTCATGACATTTACTTATCTTACTGCCGGCGAATCACACGGCCCTCAACTCACGGGAATTATCGAAGGGATTCCGGCCGGCTTAACCCTTGACGTCGACCAAATTAACGCCGCCTTAGCTGATCGCCAACGGGGCTACGGCCGGGGTAACCGCCAAAAGATCGAACATGACCAAGTCGAAATCCTCGGTGGGGTCCGTCACGGGGTAACCTTGGGTTCACCGATTACCTTAGTCATCCACAACCGCGACCACGCCCATTGGAGTGCGATCATGGACCCAACAGCTCCCGCTACGCCGGAAAACACGACCCGGAAAGTGACCCGGCCCCGCCCAGGTCACGCTGACTTAGTCGGGGGCCTCAAGTACCGCCATAACGATATGCGCAACGTCTTGGAACGGTCCTCAGCCCGCGAAACTGCCATGCGGGTCGCCATTGGCAACGTCTGTGAACAACTCTTAGCCGCTCTGGACATTCAAATCGTTGGTTACGTCCGCCAGATTGGCCCCGTGCCAGCAGAGCAACCCCTAAAAAGCGTCGCAGAAATCAAGGCGGTCACCGCCGCCAATGACCTGCGGATTACTGATCCCGACAAGGTCGATACCATTCACCAGTTAATTGATGATACCCGGGGGGCCGGTGACACTCTGGGTGGTTTGATCAAGGTGATCGCGGAAAATGTCCCCGTTGGTTTAGGTTCTTACGTTAGCTGGGACACTAAATTAGATGCCAAAATTGCCGGCGCCGTGATGGGGATTAACGCCATGAAGGGGGTTGCCATCGGGGATGGTTTTGAAGCTGCTACCCGCCCCGGGAGTCAAGTCATGGATCCGATTGCCTTTGATCAAAAAACTGGCTACCACCGGCTTTCCGACCACCTCGGTGGCTTTGAAGGGGGGATGACTAATGGGATGCCATTAGTCGTGAATGCGGCGATGAAGCCGATTCCGACCCTCTATAAGGCCCTGCAAACCGTTGACGTCCAAACGAAGGAAGTCATGAAAGCCAACGTCGAACGGTCTGACACCACGGCAATTGTTCCGGCCGCTTTAGTCGTTGAAAACGTGGTGGCAATTGAACTTGCCAAGGCCATCCTGGAGGCTTTTGAAGGCGACAACCTCGCCCGCTTACAAGACCAAGTCAAAGCTTGGCGCATGGAAATGAACCAATGATCTTGCATACTCTTGGCCCAGCGGCAACTGACAGTGCTCACGCCGCGGCGGCGTATTTAAACACCCATCCCCAATTTACGGTCCAACTCCACCCTAGCTTTACGGCGATTTATGATCAACTCAATCACTTGGCCGGTGATTATCTCTTAATTCCGGCGGCCTATCAAAGCCCGACTGGCCTCAGTTGGGGGCAACTTCATTATCGAAGCTTAAACCAACTCCAGTTAGTTGACGGCTTTGTTTTTGAACTGGCACCGATGGCAGTCGCCCACTATCAAGGCCGGACGACAAAACTGGCCTATAGCCATCCGGCAACGGCTGATTTATTAAGACAATTATTGCCCCCGGAGATTCAAATTAAAGCCTGTTCCAGCAAGGTTGTAGCGGCTAACCAATTTTTACTGAACGGCGAATACGTCTTAACTAGTCAGAACCTTTTACCAGCTGACCCGGAAATTACCATTTTGAAAGCAATTCACACCCCGATGCTTTGGAGTGTGTACCAAATTTTACCAACGAAAGGACACAGCCAATGACCCAACTTTTACCTGCCCCGACCGGTCTTGCCGGGACCCTCGCCATCCCAGGTGACAAAAGTATTTCCCACCGGGCGGTTATGCTCGGCGCCATTAGTCAGGGCGCGACCCAGATCCACCACTTTTTAGCCGGTGAAGACTGCCTCCGGACGCTCCAAGCCTTCCGGAAGCTGGGAGTACAGATCGAACAAGCTCAAGATGAAGTCTTAATCCATGGACAAGGCTGGGCTGGGCTCCACGCCACTAATCATCCCCTGCAAATGGGAAACTCGGGAACGACTACCCGCTTGATGATGGGACTCTTAGCAGGACGGCCCTTTGCAAGTCAAATGATTGGGGATGCTTCCCTACAAAAACGGCCAATGAAACGGGTAACCGAACCTTTGAAGGCTTTTGGCGGTCAAGTCCGATTAAGTCCAGCGGGGACCTTACCCGCCACAATCACTGGTCAGATCCTCCACCCCGCTACGGTTGAATTACAAGTAGCTTCCGCTCAGGTTAAGAGCGCCTTAATCCTCGCCGCTCTCCAAGCCGATGGGCCATCTACGATCATCGAAAAACTTCCAACCCGGAACCACACCGAGTTAATGTTACGCCAATTTGGCGCTGACATAACTACAGCAAGTGACCAGCGGACAATTACCGTTCATCCCGCACCCCACTTACAGGGACAAACCGTTACGGTGCCAGGGGATATTTCCTCAGCGGCCTTCTTCTTAGTCGCGGGAGCAATCGTTCCCCATTCCCAAATCACCCTTACCGGAGTCAACCTCAACCCAACGCGGACCGGGATCTTGAACGTTCTCCAGCAGATGGGGGCTCAGCTTACCGTTACTGAATACCCTAGTGCTAGCGAACCAATTGGCGACTTAACCATTCAAAGTAGTTCCTTAAAGCCAATTAACTTGGGACCCGTTGATATTCCGGCTGTCATCGATGAGCTTCCCCTGGTCGCGCTTTTGGCGGCCTGCGCGCAGGGCACCAGTAAGATTACTGGAGCTAGTGAACTCCGGGTCAAAGAAACCGACCGGATTGCGACCGTGAGTGCTGAACTTCGAAAACTTGGCGTTCAAGTTACCGAACTTCCCGATGGAATGATCATTACCGGGCGTCCTCACTGGACAATCAAAAACACCCAGCTCGATAGTCACGGTGACCACCGGATCGGGATGATGCTGGCGATTGCGGCCCTCAAAGCCGACCGGCCTCTAGCGTTAGGACACGCGGACGCGGTGGCAGTTTCCTATCCGGAATTCTTTACTGATCTAGCAAGGTTTAGAAAGAAGGCTTAAGCATGATAACTGTCTTTTTCAAAGGCCTAGGTTTAATTGGCAGTTCCTTGGCCCAAGCAATCCGGTTAGCCCATCCAAAGATGGAGATTTTGGCCAGTGATCCACAAGCCGGGACAACCGCCTATGCCTTAGATCACGGGATTATCGACCAAGCCACGATCGGTTTTGACCAGGTAGAACGAGCTGATTTTATTGTTTTAGCCAGTCCCGTTAGTCAAATCGAAGCTGACTTAAAAACCCTTGCCAAGTTAAACTTGAAACCCGGGGTGATTATCACCGACGTCGGTAGTACCAAGTCAACCGTGATTAAGGCGGCCCAACCATTATTAGCTCAGGGGGTTGCCTTTGTCGGCGGCCACCCAATGGCTGGTTCCCATAAAAGTGGTGTCCAAGCGGGCCGACCCGACCTATTTGAAAATGCGTTTTACTTTCAGGTCCCAAACGGCCATCTAAAAGCAACTAAACAAATCCAGGACCTCTTTAGTGCCACCCATGTTAAGTGGTTAACGGTCACGCCCCAAGAGCATGACCAAATTGTAAGCCAGATTAGCCACCTCCCCCATATCATTGCGGCAGCCTTAGTTAACCAAACTAATCAGCGGTTTAAGACCCAACCCTTAGGGATGCGGCTTGCGGCCGGGGGCTTTAAGTCAGTGACCCGGATTGCGGCGGCAGATCCGACCATGTGGACAGCGATCTTACAGGCAAACGGATCCATCATCCGCCAACAACTTACCGGTTTTATCGACCAGTTACACCAGATTGATCAAGCAATTGGAGCTGGAGATCAAACCGCCATCCACCAATTCTTCAATCAAGCTAAGGTTAGTCGAGAAAAACTCAATCAACCAGCTCGGGCGCCTTTCTACGATCTCTTTTTAAACTTATCGGATGAGGTTGGCGCAATCGCTAAGGTCACTCATCTTTTGGCCAACCACCACTTGTCCTTAATTAACATCCAACTTTTAGAAGTCCGGGATGAAATTGACGGCATTCTTCAATTGACCTTTCGGACCGCAGCTGAAGTCAAAACAGCCGCCACCGTTTTAGCACCACACTACGAAATTATTGATCGGGGGGATTAGGATGAAACTAATTTTAATCGGCTTTATGGGAAGCGGTAAATCCACCGTTGGTAAGCTCCTCGGACAACGTCATGGTCTCCCGGTAATTGATCTCGACCAAGCCATCGAAGAAGCGGCGGGCCAAACGATCCCCGCAATCTTTGCGACTCACGGTGAAACCTACTTCCGAAAGCTAGAGCACCAAGTCTTAGCGACCGTAATTGATCAACCAGGAATCTTGGCAACTGGTGGCGGAACGCCATTACGTGCTGATAATCAGGCACTCTTACAAAACTCCGCTGTCCCGATTATCCACCTGCGAGCTAACGCTAAGGAAACCCTCTCCCGGCTTGGCAACACCCAAAACCGACCGCTTGCCAAGGGGCTTGATCAAGCTGGAATTGAAGCCCTAAAAAAGCAACGCCACCAGGCCTACCAAGCCTGCGCTAATTACACAATCGATACCAACCTTCTTTCACCAATGGAAGTTGCTTTAGCAATTGAAGCGCGGGTCCCATTTTAAGCAAACAGCCAAACTGAGCTATCAATTTAAATAGCTAAATTAACCGGAGCAAATTCGTTTTCTGAATTTAGCTTCGGCTTTTTTTGTATCTTGCAGGACTGTTCAAAAGCCTTGCTATTATTTTTTTATTTTCACAAACTTCAGCGGTGAAAATAACAGGGTTTTTAATTGTTCTCAATCAATTTTGGTTACATGATTTACTCAACTTTGTGCGTTAATTATTGTGAAATAACGGTCAGAATCAACTTTTTTCACAACCAATCACAACAATACCAATTAACAACTATTGTGTATTTAATCTTTAATTACCAAAGCACTTGTGAAATTTAAAAAAGCGGTTACAATATAGCCATAGTCAATAATCAACCAATTTCGAAAGGTAGGAATGCACAAATGGCATACAAAACTGTAAACCCATATACCAATGAAGTTGAACACGAATATGAAAACACGACCAACGAAGAAATTGAACAAACCTTAGTCAAAGCCCACGCCCTTTACAAGTTATGGCGGCAAGACAACGACTTAGAAGCCCGGAAAGCCGTGATCATTCGCTTGGGGGAATTACTTCGGGAACGCCGGACGGAACTCGCTGAACTAATGGTCCGCGACATGGGAAAGTTAATTGGTGAAGCTGAAGCCGAAGTTGACCTTTGCGCTTCCTTTTGTGACTACTACGTTGACAAAGCCAACGAGTTCTTACAACCCAAGCCAATCTACACGGCGTCTGGGAATGCTTATGTTTTGAAGCAATCCCTCGGGGCATTGATGGCGGTCGAACCATGGAACTTCCCATTCTACCAAATCGCCCGGGTCTTTATTCCAAACTTCTTAGTTGGAAATCCAATGCTCTTAAAGGATGCTGCCAACTGTCCAACTTCTGCTCAAGCCTTCTGTGACTTGGTTGCTGAAGCAGGGGCACCAGCAGGTAGCTTGACCAACCTCTTCATTTCCTACGACCAAGTTGCCGACATCATCGCGGATCCGCGCATCGCCGGCGTTTGCTTAACTGGTTCTGAACGAGGTGGCAAAGCCGTTGCTACCGAAGCCGCAAAGCACCTCAAGAAGAGTACGATGGAGCTTGGTGGGAACGATGCCTTTATTGTTCTGAACGACGCTGATCTGGACAAGTTGCAGGCAACGATTCAATTTGCACGGCTCTTTAACGCCGGTCAAGTATGTACTTCTTCCAAGCGGTTCCTCGTTCCAGAAGACATGAAAGATCAATTTATTGCCATGGTTAAGGAAGTCTTCTCAAACGTTAAGATGGGTGATCCACTGGATCGTTCCACAACCTTAGCTCCGCTTTCTTCCAAGAAGGCCAAGGAAAAGCTTGAAAAGCAAGTTGCTGACGCCATTGCCGGTGGGGCAACCTTAGCTTACCAACACGAACCAGTTGACTTACCAGGTCAATTCTTCCCACCGACTATTTTGACTGACATTGACGAAAACAACCCCATTTTCGATCAAGAACTCTTCGGTCCAGTAGCAGAAGTCTACACTTACAAGACCGAAGACGAAGCCATTGCGTTAGCTAATAACTCTAGCTATGGCCTTGGAAACACCGTCTTTGGTGAAGTAAAGCACGCCCGTGAAGTGGCTGCCAAGATTGAAACAGGAATGTCCTGGATCAACGATGGTTGGGCATCCTTACCTGAAATTCCATTTGGTGGGGTTAAGCACTCCGGTTACGGCCGTGAATTGAGTGAAATCGGCTTTACCGAATTTGTTAACCAACACCTCGTTTACGAAGCGCAATAAAGAAATTATCCCCTGCATTACACCCATACAGATACTCACACTCAAATTACCCAATAACCCCTTTCCTCTTGACCCAGCATTCCCCTTTAGTGCTGGGTCTTTTGATTGAAAAAGCTGCGTTGAAAATTCTCTGATGCTAAATAAGACCAGATTGCGCACAAGGTGCCGCGAACCACATCATCCCAAGTTTTTTACCCGCAACCTGCTTATCCATCGCGGGAAAAATTTTCGATATACGAAAAAACAGGATGAAGCTTTTACTTCATCCTGTTTAATTATGCGCCCCCGGGGAGTCGAACCCCGATCTCGAGAACCGGAATCTCACGTGCGATCCATTACACTAAGGGCGCATCAGCATTAACTATTATACATAAACAGGCCCTAAATTACTAGCCTTTTTTGCATAATTTTCATTTGTTACTAGCGATACCATCGATCGCCCTAACGTTGTTATTTTACACCAAAGATATTACTTTGACAATAACACTTCTAAGTCAAAAGCAACTTTTACCATCCGCAAAATCGCATTGGTCAAACTATCACCCCCTTTACAAACTTAGCAAATAAAACTAGGGGATGAAAAAAAGAGGTTAGAAAGAAACTTGTGCTTCTTCCTAACCTCTTCTTTCGTTGTCTAATGCCCCAAACAGGATTCGAACCTGTACATGGTTACCCATACAACGACCTGAACGTTGCGCGTCTGCCAATTCCGCCACTGGGGCAGCGAAATATATTTATATATAACAAATGCGCCCCCGGGGAGTCGAACCCCGATCTCGAGAACCGGAATCTCACGTGCGATCCATTACACTAAGGGCGCGTTATCAACAGGTATTATAATACCTGATTGATAACCAAATTGCAAGTATTCTTCTGAACATTCTCAGAAAACTTAACTAGCAATTGATTATCGATAAATTTACTTTTCGTCAGCTGGCTTTTCCTTGGCCCACTTACGAATTTCTTCGATTTTCTTTTCCTTCAATGCCCGCTTGTACTTTGGAGCAACTGGGCGACGGCCTTGTACACCATGTGGATGTGCTTTACGCATGCTATCTGCCTCCTTTTTTCTATCGTCAATAATCAACATTCCGATTGTAACTAAATCTAGCCAAAAAATCAACCTTTAACAGCCACTTTTTAATTTTACCACTTTATCCCTACTAGACCACGATTGATAAACCCTTGTCAAAAATGTAATATTAAAAGGGCTTGCTAACTATACCAATTTTGATTATGATAGTGTCATATCAGATTTAATAAGTATATAAATCGACTTACCAATAATAAGTTAATACGATCATTAATGGAGGATTTACACAATGCAACGTTTCGAAAAAAACATTCAAAAAGAACTTGATTTAATTAAGGCCCACGCCGAAAATAAGGATCGTCCACAACTCGACCATGAATGTGCCACGATTGAACTTGATTTGATTAGTGAAGATCTAAAATAAAAACGAGAGGAAGATGGGAAAAAAGCTCCTTGACGGCCTGGTTGGGATAAGCAAAACGAAGTTGATTCATTAAAATCGACCTTTCATTCGCCCTGATCCGCTAAGGCCGTGCTTTTTGATCTTAGTACTGAGTAACCTTCGGGGATGAAGAGGGGCTGGGAAGAAACACGAGTTTCTCCCCAGCCCCTCTCTTGCTTTCATCGCTGAATATTATACAGGAACGGCATGGCGGTTACTTCCCTAACGGTCGTACTAACCGATTCAGCCTTGCATAGGATTACAAAGGCCAAACCAGTTGGCTAGTTTGCTCCTTAGGCTACTATACCAATTTCCACTCAAATTCCGCTTCCGCCGCAATTTTTCCTTGGCATTGAATTTGGTGATGAGTGATGATTTGGTTCTTTTCTTCAATTTTAATGAATTGACTATCAACCTTTTCACCGGCCCGGACTTCATGGTCATACTTCATTTTTAGATTAACTAGGCGGTGATGACGCAAAAATTCCCCACCGAGCGGATCTAGTAACCAATCAAAGTAGACCGCGTTGTTAACGTGGTTATTTAGGTCGATATCAAAGAACCGTACCCGGTAATCTAACCTCTCCCAAGCTAGGTCATTCGCCATTAATTGCGGCCGGGCAACCTTTGGTAAGCGGCGACTTTCTTCACTCTGATAAGGAACAATAAGGGGTTCTGGAATGCTTGCTACTTTCCGGGTCGTTAGGTTCATAAAGGCAAACATCCCCTTTACCTTCACTAATTGCTTACCGTCAGCATCATAAACTTCAAAGGTCCGAACAACAAAAAAACGATTATAAGCTTCCACGTAAGTCTTAATCGTTACTGTTTCGTTTTCCCGTGGTAAACGGTCCACATCGCCCGCATAATTGATAATTACCCAACCGCCATCATATTCCTTAATCTTGGCGGTTCCAACTCCCAAAGCGTCGCTATGATCCTCAGAAGCTAGAATTAGGAGGCGAAATAACATAGCAAGCGTTTGGTGGCCCGTAGCGTCGCATTCATAGTATGGCACTTGGTGTTTCATTTCGTAACTCGCAATCATCAGACTTCCCCCTTGCAAATCAATCATTCAACCCGTGATACTGCCGATAAAGTTCTTGGCGTTTAAGCCCCCGTTGTTTGGCCACTAATTTAATGGCCGCATTTGTCGATAGCCCCCTGGCAACTTCCGCGTTGATTTGCTGGATTGGGTCTGCCGCTCCTTGGGCAGCTGGTGCTTTATCCGGGTGGTCATTTCCGGCAACGAGAACGACAAATTCTCCACGAACGGTTTCGGTTTCCGCCCAAGCCAAGGCCTCCCCCAGGGTACCCCGAAGGTATTCTTCGTACCGTTTGGTTAATTCCCGGGCTAAAACGACCCGTCGCTCTTCCCCAAAGGCCTCTACCATTGATTGTAGAGTCTTCTTTAGCCGGTGGGGAGCCTCATAAAAGATCAAAGTTTCCGGACGTTGTTTAAGCTTTAACAAGGCGGTAACCTGTTGTTGGTGCTTACGCTCTAAGAAGCCATAGAAAGTAAAGGGTTGCGGCACTAACCCCGAGGCAATTAAGGCCGTTAAGCCCGCATTAGGTCCCGGTAAAGCCACCACTGGGATCCCCGCTTGGGTTGCGGCGGCTACTAATTCTTTCCCCGGATCAGAAATGGATGGCATCCCCGCATCACTACATTGAGCAACGTCCAACCCCTTTTGGAGGTCAGCAATTAGTTGGGGAACCCGTTGTTCGTAGTTATGTTCATGGAGACTAACCAAGCGTTGCTTAATCTCAAAGTGATTTAATAACTGCTGGGTGTGGCGAGTATCCTCAGCCGCAATTAGGTCAACTGCTTTAAAGATATCCAGGGCCCGAAAAGTTATATCTCCTAGATTGCCAATTGGGGTTGGGACTAGGTAAAGGGTTCCAGTATCAGTTGTTTGAAAACTTCGTACTCGTTGCATTTTTACCCTCACTTTACCTGGTGGCGACCATAAATAGCATCTAAGCAAAAAGTACAAGCTTCATTTTCTTCCAGCCGCTTACCATACATATCATTGCAAACGTGGAAGCCTTCTTGATAAAGCCGTTGGAGCATCTTTCGTGAGTCCGAAAGGCCCTCTTTCTTTTGCTCCCGGTGTTGTTGCTTAATCACTTCATGAAGGTGATCGTTTTCGATTGCCAACTTCGCATTTTCCGCAAGCACTAAACTCAGTTTTTCTGAGAGAACCTCCATACTTTCAACCAGATCTTTCGTTTGCCGCGTTACTTCCGCAAACCGTTCATAAATATCGCTTTTATCAAGGCGATCAACCACGATGCATCCTCCCTTCCAAATTAATGACAGCCAGTTGACGCAAGGTTAATTGCTCAGCAACTGTCTGAAAACTTAAATTTTGATCAAGTAGTTTCCGACACTCTAAGGTTAATTCACTCGCTTGCAAAATCTGCTGGTGAGTTAATTGTCCGACTAGTTGTTCTAATTCTGGCTCCCACTGGCGGTAATGTAAATGATCTGCCAAATCATTTTGGAGCATCAGCCCATCCCGCCAAAGCATGGTGATTAAATCCAACATCACCACGGCTTGCTGACGATCATTCATTAATGGGACTAGCGTAGTTGTGACGTTAACGAAAGCCATTGGGTTTCCTTGGGCGAGGAGCTTAAACCAGCCCCAAACTGCCTTAACCGCTTTGGCAAACCAGTCATCGGCAATTAAACTTTTGGCTAGGTCCGGATCCGTCGTTATCCCCAACATTACTGGCCGGAGATAGTCAGGCACCCCAGCAGCCTTTAGGTTTTGATCAACCGCCTCATGACTAAGGGGAAATAAATCAAGAACTTGCGTCCGCGATTGGATCGTTGGCAAGACAGCATTCTTATTAGTCGTTAACATCAGAATATAGACCCCTGGACCAGGTTCTTCAATAAACTTGAGTAGACTATTAGCTGCACTGACCGTTAATTTTTCAGCATCTTCAATCAAGAAAACCTTGGTCTGGCCTTCCATCCCCGTTTTAGTAAATTCGGCTTTTAAGTGCCGGACCTGGTCAACTTTGATTTGACGGCCTTCTGCTTTTGCTACTACTACATCCGGGTGGTTGCCAGATAAAATCCGTTCACACTCCGGACAGCTTCCATCCGGTTCACCATCTTGAACGTGCTGACAGAATAAGCGGAGGGCCAGCCACTGAGCTAAGGCCTTTTTTCCGGCCCCACTTTGGCCAACTAATAAGTAGGCGTGGGCTAATTCACCTTGGTCAATAATTTGCTTAAAGCGCGCAACCATTTGGGGTTGTAGAACTTCCGCTTGAAAAACCATGGCCCCCTCCTTTCAGCTTTAGTAAGTTTGCGTTAAAAATGGATAAATTGATCGACGGGCAGGACAAAGACCGTTGCCCCACCAACTTGAACGTTCATGGGGACCGAATTAGCCGCATTATCGATATAAGCCGATGGGGCGACAAATTGTTCCCGGGTTTGAGCATTCTCCTTGATAACAGCAAGGGCTTCATCAACCCGCTCGTCATCAACAACGATCATAAAGGTTGTATTTCCTTCGCGCAGAAAGCCCCCGGTTGATTGAAGTTTAGTGGCTCCAATCTTAGCTTTAGCTAGACCCGTTTGGACCTTGGTTGCATCTTTTGGTTGGACAATTGCCATCAACATTTTCATTTTTGTAGCCTCCTTGCTTCTTAAAAGAAACGGTCATTAATCGTTTTTAAAACCGTTTGAATTACCTTTTCTTTGGGCTGGGTGGCATCAATCTTAACGATCCGTTGGGGATGTCGGGTTGCTAGTTGGTCGAAAGCCTGGTGGACCGCTTCATGGAAAGTTAGCGTTTCTTTATCCAGGCGATTAACCTGATCGGCCCGAAACTTAGTAATCCGCTCAATTCCCACTTGGACCGGTAGATCAAGATAGATCGTTAGTTGCGGTAAGCATCCATCGATCGCATACTGGTTTAAATCCCAGATCTGGTCGACTCCAAGATGCCGGCCCGCTCCTTGGTAGGCCACTGAACTATCAACGTACCGGTCAGCCAGGATCAGCTTCCCCGCTGCTAAAAATGGCTTTAGCTTTTGAACCACTAATTGCCGTCGAGCGGCCGCGAAGAGTAAAGCTTCCGTTCGGGGATCCATGTTCGTATTTTGATCATCAAAGAGGACATCGCGGATTTGTTCTGAAATCCGAGTTCCTCCTGGCTCGCGCGTTTCTAAGACTTGGTCAACCCCGAGCTTTTGCTTAAAGTAATCCGCCACCGCCGTCATAACCGTCGTCTTGCCAGCACCATCTGGTCCTTCAAACGAAATAAAAATTCCTTTCTCTGCCATGCTGATCACCTAATTTTGAATTACGCCATCGTTCAATTGCCCATGCAAATGACGTTGCCGAGCTTTATCATATAAATACAGGTACTTTTGTTCTTGGAGTTTGGTACGCTCAACTAACTCCGTATCAACTTGGCTTTCATAAACCGCCCGGGCTGTTTCCTTGGCATGGTCCCAGCTGGCTTTGGTAGCGTAAATCAATTGTAGGAGGTCTTGATCGGTCTCCTGCTTAATATGGTGATGACGTGTAAACAAAGCCATTCTTACATCTCCGTTCTACCTTGAACTGCCTTAAAGAGGGTAACTTCATCAGTGTAATCAATATCTGAACCGGCTGAAAGTCCGTGGGCCAGCCGCGTAACCTTAATCTTGGCCGGCTTAATCAACTTGGCTAAATATTGGGCGGTAGTTTCCCCATCTAATGAAGCGTTTGTAGCCACAATCACTTCGTTGACCTCAGTGTACTGCTTTAACCGTTCAATCAAGGATGGAATATTAATATCCATCGGCCCCGTCCCGGCGCTTGGTGAGATCGTCCCATGAAGGACGTGATACAAACCATGGTATTCGTTCATTCGTTCCATCGCCATGATATCGCGGGAGCGTTCAACTACTAGGATCGTCGTTTGATCTCGGGAAGCATCCTTACAAATTGGGCAAGGATCATCTTCGGTAATATTGCCACACACTGAACAATAATGAAGATCCCGCTTGACGGCTTCCAAAGATTGCGCAAATTCTTTAACGTCATCATCTTCCATCCCCAGGGTAAAGAAGGCCAAACGGGTTGCCGTTTTTTCACCAATTCCGGGGAGTTTCATGTAAGAAGCAATCAGCTTCGCAATTGGTTCTGGATACTGCATTAGAGACCTAAGCCCTTCGTGTACTTACCGAGCTTAGCTTGGGTTGCTTGGTCCAACTTTGCCAAGCCATCGTTAACGGCAGCGACAATCAAGTCACTTAACATATCTGGATCATCAGGATCAATCGCTTCCGGCTTAATTTGTAAGTCAGTCAACTTCTTGTCCCCACTAAAAGTAGCCTTGACCATGTCATCGGGGGCCACCCCAGTGAATGATTGCGCCGCAATTTCAGCTTGTTCTTCCATCATTTTCTTTTGCATCTTTTGGGCTTGCTTCATCATTTGTTGCATGTTCATTCCGCGCATCATATTTTTTTACCATCCTTTATTTATTAATTGTCTTCAACTTTAACCCCATCAGTCCCGAAAAGGCGGTGAGCCTGGGCAACAATGGGATCAGCCGGCGTTTTTGGCTTTTCAGCCGGGGCCACCGCTGCCTTCTTATCATAATATCCCCGTGAGGTTAAGAAATCCTGCCGAATTTTGGGCCATCGCTCACTCGGCACGAAGGCGACGGTCCGGTGCGTCCCGCTAACTTGTTCCAGCGCCTTTCCCAGACTTTCAGCGAGACTACCACCGGCAGCTTGCTCTAGCAGAAAGGCGTTTTCATAAGCGACGACCACTCCGGATGGACTTGCCGCCACTGGCTTCGCCATCCGGATTAAGGAACTTTGAGCTGAATCAAGTAAGCTTAAAGCGTCTCCCCATAAGTCACGGAGGTTAGTAAGATCTCCTTTTGTGGCATGATCAAGGACTTGGTAAACCTGTTCCAAGTTCAAACGGAAATGACTTTGCGGAGTCGTTTTTGGCTGGACAACTGGCTGTTGCCGCCGCATTGCTGGCACAGTTGAGCGTTTCAGTAAATCTTGTATTTGCTTTTGCAAAGTCACAACTTCTTGTTGTAGTTGGTTGACAACTTGGTTATCAACCTTGGCATTCGCTTGAGTTGGTGCTTTTTGTTGACTCAACCGGACCGTTAAGACTTCCAAATAGACATCTGGGTGGGTCGTAAACCGCATTTCTTCTTGAATATCATTTAAGGTATCGATCATTGAATACAAGGTTTGAGCATCTGCCGCCTTGATCAATTCATCAAAGTCTTCGGTAGTTAACCCGGTAGCTTCGACATGCAGGAGCTCCGGCGACTCTTGGTATAAGAGCACATCCCGGATAAAGGAAATCAGGTCTTCGATAAAGCGTTGGCCATCTTTTCCTTGGTCCAATATTTCTCCCATTGTCGTAAGCGCCTGCGCACTCTTACCAGCGGCTACTTGTAAAAAGTACTTTTTTAACAGCTGTTTAGTAACGCTCCCAGTAACTAAGAGGGCATCTTTTAATTCCACCTGATTATCGCTAAAGGAGAGCACTTGATCTAGGATACTTAGTGCATCCCGCATCCCCCCTTCGGCCGCATTAGCAATGACCCAGAGGGCTTTTTCATCATATTGCAATTGCTTTTGATCGAGGATAAACTTCATCCGGTTAAAAGCATCTTGGGGGCTAATTCGCCGAAAATCAAAGCGCTGGACCCGGGAAATAATCGTTAGTGGAATCTTATGCGGTTCCGTCGTTGCCAGAATAAAAATCACGTTGGCCGGGGGTTCTTCCAAGGTCTTTAACAAGGCATTAAAAGCCCCCGTCGAAAGCATATGCACTTCATCAATAATATAAACCTTGTAGTCCGCCTGGGTTGGTGCATACTTAGCCTTATCGCGAATGTCTCGAATTTCTTCAACTCCGTTATTAGAAGCCGCGTCAATTTCAATGACATCGTTTAGTTGACCATTAGTAATAGCCTGACAAGTTTCGCATTCATTACAAGGTTCACCATTAACTTGATGATGACAGTTAACAGCCTTGGCAAAAATCTTAGCCGCCGACGTTTTCCCAGTTCCGCGGGGGCCGGCAAAGAGGTAGGCGTGACTAATTTGATTAGTGATAATGGCATTTTTTAAAGTCGTAACCACTAGCTCTTGCCCAACAACGTCACTAAACCG
This sequence comes from Lactobacillus sp. 3B(2020), assembly GCF_013487845.1. NCBI lineage: Bacteria > Bacillati > Bacillota > Bacilli > Lactobacillales > Lactobacillaceae > Lactobacillus > Lactobacillus sp. 3B(2020). Next base: position 1,728,033 of record NZ_CP047410.1, read on the forward strand.
TTGGGGGCGCCATACCCGGTACAAAGCCTGATAGCTCATTTTACATTTTTTCCTCCTTGCTGCAAAGATTACTCTATCCATTATACAAGCTTTTATAGGTAGTAGGAAACGAAAAATCCGGAAAGCAACCCGCGGGTTCCTTTCCGGATTGACGATTTACATTTCAAACGCTAACGAAATGTTCATCACACAATTTAGTTAATTTCAATCAAACCATACCGGCCGTCCTTACGACGGTAAACAATGCTAGTACCGTTGGTTTCAGAATCTTCAAAGACAAAGAAATCATGGCCCAACATATCCATTTGAAGCACAGCTTCTTCTGAGTCCATTGGTTTCAAAGAGATTTGCTTCGTCCGCACAATCTTTAAGGAATCAGTAGGCGAAGTTGGTTCTTCTTCTTGAGTTGCGACGAATTCAAGTCCCTTGAAGCCCTTTTCACGAGCTTTACGATTTACCTTCGTCTTGTACTTCCGGATTTGCCGTTCAAGTTTATCGGTCACCAAGTCAATGCTTGCATACATATCGTTGGAAGTTTCTTCTGCCCGAAGAGTTAAGTATGGAAGTGGAATCGTTACTTCCACCTTAAATTGCTTGTTAGTGTACACCTTCAAGTTGACGTGGGCAGTCGCTTCAACGTTGTCCTCAAAGTATTTTTCTAACTTACTGATCCGTTTTACAACATAGTCACGGATCGCATCAGTTAAGTCAACGTTTTCTCCGCGAATATTAAATTGTAGCATTGTACCTCTCTCCTTTCAGCACAAGCAACTAGGCTTGTTAATATCAAGAAAGCCCTTTCCTTGATATCTTACCTATATTATAGAGGAATAAATTAAAATATACAATGCTTATCGGAATCGTTTTCTTTTTCTTAGAAAATTCGTTTCAAAGCGTAAAAATTAGCAAATTTTTCAATTTTTATCGATTTTTGGTTCATTTTAATTATTTAATCTTGCCGCGGCTAAAACCAAGCCTTTAATGTCTTGACACCCGGCTGCGTGCAAGGCCTCAATCGCGTGATGAAAGGTTCGCCCGGTAGTGTAAATATCATCAATCAAGACTATTGGACCTTGCGGTAGCGAAATCCCTTTTGTAATTTCAAAGGGCTGCTTGGTGGCTAACCGTTCGGCCCGCGTCTTGGTTGACTGGGCTTGTTTGGTTTTCGCTTTCACTGACAGTAATGGCGTAAGCTTTAAATCTAGCAGCCCCGCGACTTGGTTAAAGCCCCGCGTGAGCATCGTCATCTGGCTCACCGGGACCGGCACAAAATAATCACCTAACTGCTTTGCCCGTTGCGTCAGTTGCGTCCGAAAAACCTGCCGTAAGCGATAATCACCGTGAAATTTATAACGTTGCATAAAGTCATGCATCGCCGAATTATATTGATAACAGGTTGTAACTTCGATCATTGGGGTCCCTTGTTGTTGCCAACGTTGGCAGTCCGTACACAATTTACCACTCGGACTAGTTCGCCCACAACCGACACAATGAGGGCCCTGCCAAGTTTGAAAACTTGCTCGGCAGGTTTGACAAACCAGTGGTACTTGAATGTCGCCTAACAGCAAGAGGGCCTTAAAACTAGGTTGCCAATTTAAGCGACGATTACATAGTAAACAGTTTTTCATTGCAAGCGGCGCCCCTTTTGATTTACTAATTTAATTTGGTGGATTGCTTGAGTAACATTTTTCGCATAAGCACCAATAAAGAAAGTTATGTTTCCAGTTGGTCGTTGGGGTGACCGCCCAACCCGTCCTGCAATTTGCACCAAAGCTGCTGGTGAAAAGATCGGATCATCAGCCCCCAACACTAATAAATCAATTGCCGGGAAGGTTACTCCCCGCTCTAAGATCGTGGTGGTAATCAGAAAATCCAATTCGTGGCGTCGCATCTGCATTACCTTAGCGGCCCGGTCCGGATCAGCAGCATGAACCGTAGTAAAACGAATATTTTTAAACCGTTGCCGCAAAATTGCTGCCACCCCCGATAGATCCGCAATGTGAGGAACAAAGAAGAGAAATTCTCGTTTTTCATTCAGTCGCCGCTTGATCCAGGTAATTAGGCTCGTTGGCAAGTTCCCCTTAGTAACCCGTTTCCGCCAATTACCAACTATGACTGGGTGGATTTCCGGTAAAAGATGGCGATGATAACGGAGTGGTAGATAACTAATCGATAGTTCTTTTTTTCGAACCCGTTGGAGCAAGCGTTGATCCGGAGTAGCCGTCATTAACAAAAGCCCTCCCTTCGGCTTAATAGCTTGCTGAGTTGCAAATAATAACTCTGGGTTCATCGCATACGGAAAAGCATCAACTTCGTCCACAATTAAAAGATCAAAGGCGTGGTAAAAACGTAACAACTGGTGAGTGGTACAAATTGTTAATTGCCGATAAGTATATGGTTCTTCCATACCACCGTACAATAAGGCAATTTCAACATTAAAATCTCGTTTAAATCGGGGATAAAGTTCTCGGCAAACATCGATCCGTGGTGAAGCAATCGCCACCCGTTCTTTTTTCGCTAACGCTTGGGCAATCGCGGGATAGGTCATTTCTGTCTTGCCCGCCCCAGTTACCGCCCACAATAAGTGATGAGCATGAGCCGCCATTTTCGCCTTCACCGTTTCAGCCGCCTTAACTTGGAGTGGTGATAACTCCCCCTGCCACTTCAAAATTGTTACTGGCGGGTTAAATTGATTTGGTTCAGCAACATGGTAAAATTTACATAATGTTGAAACCCGGCCGAGATTAATACAAGCCGGGCAATAATACTGTTGGTTTGGTAAGGCCACTTGATCCTTGGCAAATTGATGATTACAGCGACAACAGCGGATCATTCCGCCCTTAATTTCCATAGTTGGTAGGACCGAAACCGCAGTTAAATCTTTGGCAACCTGGATAATGGGAACTAATTCTCGCCGTCCATACAAAAGTTCCTTTTCCATTTATTCACCTCCCTACTTTATATATACGTAAAAAAATTGAAATTACATTTTTTAAGGAGCAAAAAAATGTCAGAAAATTTTCCCTATCTCACCATTAAAACGGGAACAACCTATGAAGTGGTAATTAAAAAGTCCCGTTTTATCTGTTCATTAACCCGAATTAAAAGTGAAGCCGAAGCGCAAGCTTTTATCGCCGAAACTAGCAAAGCCAACCGGAAGGCTAACCACAATTGTTTTGCCTACTTGCTGGGTGATCAAGACCAGATCCAACGCGAAAGTGATAACGGGGAGCCGAGCGGCACGGCTGGGGTTCCCATCTTAGAAGCCTTAAAAATGGAACATCTCCACGATGTCTGTGCCGTTGTTACCCGGTACTTTGGCGGAATTAAGCTTGGCGCTGGTGGATTAATCCGGGCTTATAGCAACACCACCACTGGGGCAATCCATCAAGCCGGGATCATCAAACGGATCCAACAAGTAACCCTCGACATCACTACTCCTTACTCGCTTTATGACCAGGTCAACTACTACCTCAATCAAGAAACGCTAGCTCAAGCTACTCCAGACTATGGTACTCACGTCATCATTCATGTTTACGTCGATGAAGCCGATGCTGAGCATTACATTACTGAACTTACTAACCGCTTTAATAACCAACTCACAATCCATAAAGGTGAGCTGAGTTTTCATGAGGTTGAGGTTAATTAAAAATAATTTAGGCCACTAATTTAAAGGTTAAAACATCAACCTTCAAATTAGTGGCCTATTTTCTCGACTTTAGTTTGTTTTTCGTAAAGTCACCAAACCTGTTCCGAGAATGATGACACTGCTGATGATAAGTAGCCAATAACCGTGAAGGGTCCCAATTTGGGTTCCAAGTTGGCTTGAATGATTAAGTTGGGCTTGAGCAACGATCATCGCAACTAAGGAAGTCCCCATTGATCCAGCAAATTGCTGGAGGGTATTTAAGATCGCATTCCCTTGGGCCTGGCTTTGGTGGTCTAAACCACTTAAGGAAGTCGTCATGATGCACCCCATCGACATCCCCATTCCGGCCATATAAAGAATGTAGACCAATCCGATAGCCCAACTAGTTTTAACTGCTCCTAGGCTTAGTAAGCCAACCAAAGATAGCAACATTAAACTTTCGCCACTTACAATCGGCAAAAACGGTCCCTTGCGATCTAACAAACGGCCACCGATTGGAGCGGCTAAAGCGCCGCCCAAACCAGCGGGCAAAACGATTACCCCAGCTAAAAAGGCAGATTGATGATTTGCTAACTGGATATAATTAGGCAACAAGAAGGCTAAGCCAAGCGAACACATCTGAGTTAAAAAGAACATTAAGATTAAGCGGCTAAAGCGCTGATGCTTAAACAAGCGCAAATCCAAAAGTGGCCGTTCGATTCGGAAGGTATGACTAAGCAAACCCATTAAACCTAAACACCCCAGAAGTAACATTCCCCCAACTTGCCAGCTTAAAAAGGCATTATTCGTTAAATTGACAAAACCAGTGACAAAACCAACAAACAGTAAAATAATCAGCAATAAGCTTCCCCAATCTAACTGGGTTTGTTCAAGCGCACTTGATTGTTGGATACCCCAAATTCCTAAGACGAGAGAAACGACTAGGACCGGAACTAAACTAAAGAAAACGGCTCGCCAACCAAGCTGGGTCACAACAATTCCTCCAAAAGTTGGCCCTAAAGCCGGTCCAATTCCCGGGATTAAGTTACCGATTCCCATCATTAAGCCAAGGCGTTCCTTGGGGACTTGTTCCAAAATAATGTTAAACATTAACGGGAGGGCAATCCCGGTCCCTAGTCCTTGCACTACCCGGCCAACGAGTAACATTGAGAAATTTATGGCTAACCCGTCGATAAAAATCCCACTTAAAAAGAGTAAATTAGCAACTACAAATAAGCGCTTCATCGGATAGGACTGTTTTAAATACGCTGACGTTGGAACAATAATGGCAATCACCAATAAGTAAGCCGAAGTCATCCACTGAACCTGGTCGGTAGGTACGTTAAAGTCCCGCATTAAAGTCGGAAAGGCGATATTCATTGACGTCTCGACAATAATCCCACTAAACGTTAATAACCCCGTAGCCACAATGGCTGCAATCACTCGAGGTGCTACTTTAATTGTCTTACTCATTGTCATCTTCCTTCACCATTTGCATTAATGACCGTTTAACCACCGTTAGTTCTTCAGAATTAAGTTTAACACTAAGTTTACCTTCCATTTGATAAAGATAACCTTTAATTATTAGGACAAATTCCCAGTCTCAGCTGTCAAATAAGCAGCTTTCCGCTACTAATCAAATTTTGACTCACAAAATTGGCGCAATTTCGGCGTTGTTAACCGTTGAATATGAAATCCGTTCGTTTGTCTTGGGACTTGCTAACTGCTTGGGCTAGTCAGCTAAGTAATTGGTCCAAACCCATTCCGCACTTATTTTAGCTAGCCAACTAGCCAATTTTCAATTAAAAAACACGAAAAGCTAAGCATGGAGGAAGTATTTCTAACACCCCAATTTAACTTTTCGCGTTTTTTTATATCAAGGCCTCGCCAAATCTTAGAAAGATTAGGATTAAACAAAGAGCTAGTAAAGTATAGGTAACCGAGCGAACCCGGTGATCTTTAGCTTGCCACTGTTTCCAATTTAAGATTAAGTAGGCACTAATCACACAGCCACTTCCGAGAATTCCAAGAATCCCCGAATGAAACCATTCGCTTTGAATGGAAAAAGAAGCCATCAAAATGATTCCTAACAGGGCCATAATCGCCGCAATAACTTTTCGGTTAAGCATTAACCTCTCCTTAATTTCCCGGGAAATTAAGAGGCACTGAATTTAAACCTCTTATTCGTGCAAGTGATAGTTATAAGTTGAAACAATGATGTTTTCCCGACTATTTAATAGTGTGCGCAAGCGTAATGCCGACTGGTTATGCAAAACCAATTGCCATGGGTGCTTCGGGACAAATTGTGGAACTAAGACGGTCGTTGAGTAATTCTTAGCTTCCGCTCGCTTAGCAATCACATCAACGAACCGGAGCGTTGGCGTGGCAATCGACCGATAGGAGGAGTGGATATCCACAAACCGAACATCGGGGTATTCCGCCTTAAATTCATTTGCCGTCTTGTGTTCCTTACCCGGATTTTCGTCAAAGGAAACGTGCATCGCAATTACGTAGTCCCCAATCGAACGAGCATAATTAATTGCTCCCCGGGTCACTCGGGTTACGTTACCAACTAAAACAATTACAGTCGCTCCATCATAATCGTGAAGTTGAACCTTCGTCTTTTCAGCAACTCGTAACTGTTGACCAACCTTGATGTAGTGGCTGTGAATCTTATGGAATAAGTACATCAGCACTGGCATAATGATTAAGTATGGCCAAACATTGTTAAAATGTTGCCAGAACAAGAAGATCACTAAGGCCAAGGAAATTAAGGCCCCCACCAAGTTGATCGTTGCCTTACCAAGCCAAACTCCTTCTCGTTCCCGGAACCAGTGGATAATCATCCCTGATTGTGAAAGGGTAAATGGGACGAAAACCCCAACCGCATAAAGTGGAATTAAGAGGTTCGTTTGTCCATGGAAAATAACGATTAAGATCGCTGCGCCTACGGCTAAAATGATAATCCCGTTGGAATAGCCAAGCCGATCCCCTCGATCCATAAAGGCATGGGGAAGGAACTTATCCTTGGCCATGTTGTATGCCAAAATTGGAAAGGCTGAGAACCCAGTGTTAGCAGCGACCGCTAAGATCATCGCCGTCGCTAATTGCAAAAGATAAAAGCCGATTCCATGACCACCAAAGACCGTGGCTGCAATTTGAGATAAAACCGTTGCCCGGGGATTTGGAATAATCCCAAAGTAGAAAGACATGAAGGTAATCCCGGCGAAGAAAGCCGCCAAGATTAAACTCATAATGGCTAACGTATTAGCCGCATTTTTTTCTTTTGGTTCATTAAAGTTTGGCACTGCATTACTAATTGCTTCAACCCCAGTCAAAGAAGCTGAACCAGCTGAGAAAGCCCGAATCAAAAGGACTAGTGAAATCCCGGCAACTGGTTGACCAAAATCGGCTGTTGCATGATAAGTAACGTGCCCAGTGAAAATGTTATAAAAGCCCCAAATAATCATGACTGAAATCATAACCACGAAGAAGTAAACCGGAATGGTTAAGAAATTAGCACTCTCGCTCATCCCCCGGAGGTTCAAAAACATGATCAAGAAAACAATAATGATTGAGATTGCAACTGAATACTTGTACAGGCTTGGAATAGCCGAAGTTATGGCTTCAGTTCCAGAAGTCGTGGAAACCGCCACGGTCAACATATAGTCAACTAATAGTGAGCCCCCAGCGATCAAACCACCGTTACTCCCCCAGTTCTTAGTTGCAACCACGTAGGCACCCCCACCACTTGGGTAGGCATTAATAATTTGTCGGTACGATAAGGTAATCGCCAACAAAAGGATCAAAACAACCGCCGCAATCGGTAACGAATACCAAATTGCCGCTGCTGAAAGGGTAACTAAAACAGTCGTAATCTGTTCTGTACCGTAGGCGACCGACGATAAAGCGTCTGACGATAGTAAGGCAAGGGCCTTAAACTTAGTAAGGTGGGCTTGACCTTCATCGAGGGTCTTCAACGGTTTCCCAATCAAAACGCGTTTAAGATACCGCCACATGATTTCTCTCCTATATTAATTTAAATTTCTCTTTTCAAGATTTCAACCCCACGTTATCATCTAGTACAACGTGGGGCCATTGCTAAATTGTAACGCAATCCCTATTCAAAAGACAAGTTTTTATGGATGAAATGTCTCATTCCCGTGCGAAAACGGATAGAAATAACTAGTACCATAAAATTAAAGAGGATGGAAAAAAGCTCCTTGACGGCCTGGTTGGGATAAGAAGAACGAAGGTTGATTCATTAGAATCGACCTTTCGTTCGCACTTATCCGCTAAGGCCGTGCTTTGGAGCGAACCAGCCAACTGGTTTGGCGTTTGTGAGCCCATGCAAGGCTGAATCGGTTGGTGCGACCGTTGGGGAAGCAACTGCCATTCAGCTACTGCTTTGACCTTAGTTACTGAGTAACCTTCGGAGATGCAAAAGAGGCCGGAAAGAAACATTAGTTTCTTCCCGGCCTCTATACCAGTCATGCTCATCCTCACAGACTTTTCGGCAAAACCTACTACATCATTCCACCCATGCCGGCACCGGCAGCTGGGTTTACAGGTGCATCACTCTTTGGTTCAGGCTTGTCTGCTACAACAGCTTCCGTCGTCAACAAGAGGGCAGAAACAGAAGCAGCATTTTGAAGAGCTGAACGGGTAACCTTGGTTGGGTCAACAATTCCGGCTTCAACCATATCTTCGTACTTACCATCAGCGGCGTTGTAACCAATACCTGGCTTTTCGTTCTTTAATTGGTTGATAACCACAGAACCTTCAACCCCAGCATTTTCAGCAATTTGGCGAACTGGTGCTTCCAAAGCAGCCTTAACAATCTTAACCCCAGTTTGTTCATCACCCGTTGATTCGTTTTCAAGCTTTTCGAGGGCTGGAATTACGTTAACAAGGGCCGTACCACCACCAGGAACGAATCCTTCTTGGACAGCAGCCCGGGTAGCGTTCAAAGCATCTTCGATCCGATACTTCCGTTCCTTCAATTCAGTTTCCGTAGCGGCACCAACCTTAACAACAGCAACCCCACCAGCTAACTTAGCAAGCCGTTCTTGAAGCTTTTCCTTATCAAAGTCAGAAGTCGTTTCAGAGATAGCCTTCTTGATTTGTTCAACCCGGTCAGCAATGGCAGCCTTGTCGCCACTACCGTCAACAATTGTCGTACTATCCTTCGTAACCGTTACCTTGTTGGCAGAACCAAGTTGGTCAATCGTAGCGTCCTTGAGTTGCATCCCAAGGTCGTCAGAAATAACTGTCCCACCAGTCAAAACAGCGATATCTTCAAGTTGAGCCTTCCGCCGGTCACCAAAGCCAGGAGCCTTAACAGCAACCACGTTGAAAGTTCCCCGAATCTTGTTCAGAACAAGAGTTGGCAAAGCTTCACCAGTAATATCATCAGCGATGATCAAAAGAGCCCGACCTTCTTGAACAACTGATTGAAGTAATGGCAAGATATCTTGGATGTTTGAAATCTTCTTGTCCGTGATCAAAACGTATGGGTTGTCCAAGTCGGCTTCCATCTTATCATTGTCAGTAACCATGTATTGAGACATGTAACCACGGTCAAAGCTCATCCCTTCAACGACGTCAACACTGGTGTCGACCCCACGAGAATCTTCGATAGTGATAACCCCATCGTTACCAACCTTTTCCATGGCATCGGCAATCAACTTCCCAACTTCTTGGTTAGCAGCAGAAATAGAAGCGATTTGGGCGATGTCATCCTTGGTCTTAACGTCGTGGCTCATCGTCTTTAATTCTTCAACAGCGGCATTCGTAGCCTTTTCAATCCCACGACGAATTCCAACTGGGTTAGCACCGGCAGTGACGTTCTTCATTCCTTCGTTAACAATTGCTTGGGTCAAAACCGTAGCAGTCGTCGTTCCATCACCAGCAATGTCATTAGTTTTAGAAGCAACTTCAGAAACTAACTTAGCTCCCATGTTTTCGAAGTGGTCTTCAAGTTCAATATTCTTGGCGATCGTAACCCCATCGTTAGTGATCGTTGGAGAACCATAGCTTTGTTCCAAAACCACATTCCGACCCTTCGGACCAATGGTGGTCTTAACCGTGTCAGCTAACTTATCAACTCCGCGAAGCATTGCACCCCGTGCATCTTCAGCAAACTTTAATTCCTTTGCCATTAATTCTCACCTCATCAATTTTATCCAAGCTTAATTTTTAAACGAAAAACTTAGTCAATAACCGCAACTAAATCCTTCTCATGAACAACTAAGTACTTTTCACCGTCATATTCAACTTCGCGGCCGGCATACTTATCAAATAAAACCTTATCGCCTTCCTTAACACTAACGGCAACTACTTGACCGTTGTCCAAAGTCCGGCCTGCCCCAACGGTAATTACCTTACCAGTAGTTGGCTTATCCTTAGCGTTAGATGCTAAGACAATCCCACCAACCGTCTTTTCTTCTTCTTCAGCTTTCAGAACTACGCGATCTCCTAATGGCTTTAACACGTTAATCCCTCCAAATATATTTTTTATTTTAAGTAAAGTTAGCACTCAACACGATGCAGTGTTAGCACTTAATGTTCTCTAGTGCTAATTACATTTTCTACTATATCACGGTTTAGTCAGATTGCAACAAAAAAGTTTGACCTTTTTTGACTTTTTTAAAAGCGGAATGGGAGAACTACTCTGCTTAAAACCTGGTTTTGCATCGCATTTAAAAATAAAAAAGACTAGAAAGAAAAAGAATTCCTCCCTAGTCTACACCACTTATTCTAACCCAAATTAACGATCAAAGACTGCTGATTCGACCGATCATGATTAGTAATCACTGTCGATCGGTGATGGCTGTCTTTGGCATATTCATCTAAGACTTTCTTAGCAGCCTGCCATTGTTGGTTAAGGTGCTGAAGTTCACCTTGGTTGTACAAAACGCGTAACCGCAGTGTTTGTTCAGCCGTTAATTGCCATTCCTGCGTATTTGGATTATAACGAGATAATAGCCGTGGGGCCTCCATTGGCCCATCGACGATCAAGTTTTTCAACAGCACTGCAATTTCATTTTGTTCTTCTTCAGATGCGCGACTAAACCACTTGATCTTAAAACGAGCTGAATTTGAAACGGCATCAAGCGCCAAATCAAGATTCAGCCCCCGCATCCGTTGATATTGGTAATTTGCTTCTTGATATTGTGCTTTTGAAATCATTCCCCTGTACTCCCTAAAACAAACTTAGATTAACCGGTTTCCCCTTAGTTTATCTCCCATTTAACCAAAGAGTATTACCTTTTTATTCATTTCATCATTTGAATAACTAATTTGCGCTATCCTCATATGTAGAAAAACAACACTAATAAATTATAAACAATTTCAGCATAAAATGGTAGCTCAATTTAAAATTTGCTAAAGCCTAACTAAAAAACTGCACCAAATACCTGGCACAGCGCTAACGAAAAGTTTTCCTGAGTCACACCCACTCAGAGTTAATAATTTAACTATTCATTTACCTTATTTGTTTCAATAAAGTAGATCAAGGTCTGCAATTCATTGGTTAAATCAATATTTTGAACTTGCACATTCTTCGGCACTGACAACCGCACCGGGGTAAAGTTTAAAATCCCGTGTACCCCAGCAGCAACTAATTCATCAGTTACCGCTTGAGATTTGTCACCAGGCACCGTCAAAATAACCGCATCAATTTGCTGCTCTTTGATTTGCTTTTTTAACTCTGAAGCCGGGTAAACTGGAATTCCACTCTTAATCGTATTGGCTAATTCTGGCTTTGGATCAAAAGCGGCACTAATTCGTAAATTCGTGCTTTGATGGAAGTTATAGTTCATCAATGCACTACCCAAACTCCCGACCCCAACAAGAGCTACACTCGTTAATTTATCTTGGTTTAGAATTCCACGGAAAAACTTTAATAAACTTTCGACATCATAGCCGTAACCACGCTTGCCCAGTTCACCAAAGTAAGAAAAGTCCCGCCGAATCGTCGCTGAATCAACTTGGACTGCTTCTGATAATTCGGTTGATGAAACCCGTTTTTTATTTGCGTTTAACAAGACGTTTAGATAACGGTAATAAACCGGCAGACGCTTGGCTGTCGCCCGCGGAATTTTCCGAGATGGCATGTTTTTTTCCTCCTCAACTTCCAACTTGTGAATTTTCCATATAACTTATTCTAGCAATTCCCTTTAGCTTTGTGAACCTTATTGCAATAAAAGTTATTTTTTTGATCCGAAAAAGCATGGTAGAATCATCAGTGGACAATAATATTCGTTTAAAGGAAAGATAGGTTAAACCCATGTTATTAATGCAAACTAATGACGTCCTCCGCCGATTTGGCGCGGACGTTTTATTTCACAATATCAATCTGCAAATTACTGATCATGCCCGGGTCGCTCTTGTTGGTCGCAACGGAGCTGGTAAAACGACCCTCTTAAAGATCTTAGCCCAGATTACGGAACCGGATGAAGGCACCCTTGCCGTCGCTAAAAACGTCACCATTGGTTACCTCGCCCAAGATCAGGGGCTGGATAGTCAAAATACCATTTGGGCCGAATTAGACAGTGTTTTTGCTCCACTTCACCAAATGGAAAAAACCATCCATCACTTGGAAGAGCAACTTGCTGAAGTTGATTCAACAACTCCGCGGTATCAAGAAATTTTAAATAATTACGACCGCTTGCAAACTACCTTTAAAAAGCAAGACGGATTTGCCATTGAATCAAAGATGCGTGGGGTCTTAACTGGCTTTGGTTTCCCCGAAAGTATGTATGAAATGCCGGTCAATTCCCTTTCTGGGGGGCAAAAAACTAAGCTTGCCTTAGCCAAGATCTTACTCCAAGCCCCAAACTTACTGATTCTCGACGAACCAACTAACCACCTTGATATGGGCGTTTTAACTTGGCTAGAAGATTACCTCAAGAGTTATGCGGGGGCCTTGTTAATTGTTTCCCACGACCGGTACTTCTTAGACAAGGTAGTCAATGAAGTTTATGATCTTGACAATCAAACTTTGACCCACTACACCGGGAATTACACCGCTTTTATGCAACATAAGGCCGAACGGATTAAAGCGGAAATGAAACACTATGAGCAACAACAAAAGAAGATTGCGGCACTTGAAGATTTTGTTAACCGCAACATCGTTCGCGCCTCAACAACCAAGCGAGCTCAAGCCCGCCGGAAACAACTCGAAAAAATAGATCGCCTTGAACGACCGGTTAGTGATGACCGTTCAATCCACTTTAGCTTTGAATACGGCGAACCCAGTGGAAATGACGTTTTAGCCGTTAAGGATCTCAAAATTGGCTATCATGAACAAGCCATCGCTGGTCCCTTCAGTTTTAAGGAACAAAAAGGGCAACGGATCGGTATTATCGGGCCAAATGGAATTGGAAAATCAACCCTGCTTAAAACTTTACTCCATAAGTTACCAGCGATTAGCGGGGAAGTAAAATTTGGCGTTAATCTTCAAATCGGTTACTACGACCAGGAACAGCAACAACTCCATCCCGAGAAAACCGTTTTAAACGAAGTCTGGGATGACCATCCCGAAGTTCCCGAAACCGATATTCGCTCCTTATTAGGGAGTTTTCTCTTTGTTGGTGATGACGTCTTCAAATTGGTTAAGGACCTTTCTGGGGGCCAAAAAGCACGGCTGGAATTAACCAAGTTGTCCTTTAAGCCGATTAACTTCTTAATCCTTGATGAACCAACGAACCACTTGGATATTGATAGTCGCCAAGTACTTGAAACCGCCATTAATGAATTCCCAGGGACGGTCCTTTTTATCTCCCATGATCGGTACTTTATCAACCAAATAGCAACTGATGTTCTTGCCGTTACCAAGGATAAGATGACCGCCTACGAGGGTAATTATGATGATTACCTCGCCGCAATCGCTAAGCCAACTACTAATCAAGCCTCAACGATGACTAATGAAAATTCTGTGCGTCCAAGGGGGTCAAAAAAACAAACTTCCTACCAACAAAGTAAGGAAACTCAACGGGCCCGGCGGAAGCTCCAACGCCAAGTTGACAGCTTAGAAGAGCAGATGAACGAACTCAGTGAGCAACAAGCCCAGATTGAAGAAGCAATGAGTCAACCGGACATTGCTACTGATATTGCCAAATTAAGCGATCTCCAAAAGCAACTTGATACGGTTTCTACTCAGCTTGACCAAGTTGAAACCGATTGGACAACGGCCGCGGAAGAGCTTGAACAATTTGATGCCAAACAATCATGATTTCAAGATTAAAATCGTGGGGTCCTCTCGTTGCCCTCGGCTTTTTATGGGAGCTCCTCAATCACTACCTGTTTTTGCCCTTAGTTTGGCAAATAACGACGCCCCTTTTAAAGGCCGCCAGCATCCCTTTTGTTTCGCTTACTAACACAACGTGGTTAATTACTCATCGGTTAATAATCGTCATCTTGCTAATTATTGAGCTGTTTGTCGTCCTAGGCCTTTTTACAAGCGAGCTAATTAGTATCGTTATCGCCGCTAAAGCGATTACTGATGGCTCCTTTACGTGGAAAACAAGCCTGCGGCAATGGCTAAAACACTACCGCTTACTTGGCGGTCCATTAGTGTTAGAGACTGTGATTCTCATTTTAGCCTTAGCCCCCTGGGTAAGCCTAATCTTTAAAACGCCACTCTTTGTCGAACTTCGCTTACCGGAAATTCTTTTAGATTTTCTTTTCCGAAAACCCACCTTTTTGATTTTAGGAGTCATTACTAACCTTGTCTGCCTTAGTCTTACCATTCGGTTCTTACCAACCATTTGGTATCAAATCAATCAGCGAATGGCTTTTAAAACAGCTTGGCAACATAGTCGAACTAAGGCGCCGGTTGTTTGGCAAGCCACTTGGCGAATTAGCATTTTAGCAAGTGGTTTTAGCGTGCTCATCACTTTAATCGGGCTCGCCATCCAAGCAAGCTGGCACCCCACACCAAGCTTAACCCTGGCACTGATCCAATGGGGACATCTAATAATCCTCACGCTTAGTGGTGGATGGTTTGTTGATCAAGTTCTCCAAACCCAAAGACCACGTCGGCAAAAGGGTTGGGTGTTAGGCGGGGGATTATCACTACTTTTTCTCGGGCTTGCATTCACTGAGGCTCAGTGGTATTTCCAACCACTCCGGCGTCCAATGGTAATTTCCCACCGGGGAACTAATGCTAATAATGCGGTGCAAAATACCTTAGCAGCATTAAAGAAAACACGGCATGATCACCCAACCGCGATCGAAATGGATATCCACGAAACCCGGGATCATCAGTTTATCGTGGTGCACGATGAAAATTTAAAGCACCTAACTGGGATCAATAAACGGCCCCACCAATTAACCCTCCGTGAATTAACTAAGCTCCGAGTTCATGAGCACGGTCATTCCGGAAAATTAGTCAGTTTTTCTCACTATTTGAAGGTGGCTGATCAACTTCACGTCCCTTTAATCGTTGAAATCAAAACTACTCCGGCCGATTCAACCACAATGGTTAACCATTTCAATCGCTTATATGGTCAAACTTTAATTCGTCACCATGCCTATGTTCATTCATTGGATTATCGAGTCATTCAAAAGTTACATCAGCTTAATCCACAGTTAAAACTCCTCTACCTTCAGCCCTACACCATAACTAATCCACTTTCAGAGGTTGGTGAAGATATGGAATATTCAACCTTAAATCCCCACTTTATTCGCCAAACCCACCAACTAAAACAATTAGTTTTTGCTTGGACCGTAGATACAAAGTGGGGGATTAGGGAAATGTACTTTTACCACGTTGATGGAATCATCACTAATAATTTAAGTGAAGCAAAGCAAACCCTCGCCAAGCTTCAAAACCAACCTTCCATAACCAAACGAATGCTAGTTTACTTGTTTTTCTAATTTTATGTACTAAAAAGGCCAGGACGTCTCCTGGCCTTTTTATTTTTGGTAACTAAGTAATCGGAAATTACTTGTTGCCACCGTTCTTTTCGATGATTTCTTCTTGGATAGACTTTGGCACTGCTGAGTAGTGGTCAAAGGTCATCGTGAAGGTACCACGACCTTGCGTAGCGGAACGAAGGGTCGTAGCGTAACCAAACATTTCGGAAAGTGGAACGAAGGCGTGAACGAGTTGAGCGTTCCCACGTTCTTCCATCCCGTCGATTGAACCACGCCGTGCAGTAACGTGACCCATCACATCACCAAGGTTGTCTTCAGGGGCAACGATATCAACCTTCATGATTGGTTCAAGAATAACAGCTTCACCCTTAGGAGCAGCGTTCTTAAGGGCTAAGGAAGCAGCAACCTTGAAGGCTGCTTCAGAAGAGTCGACTTCGTGGTATGAACCATCGTAAAGCTTAGCCTTCAAGTCAACCAATGGATAACCAGCTAGCACCCCGTTAGCCATTGCTTCCTTCAAACCTTGTTCAACAGCTGGGATGTATTCACGAGGAACAACCCCACCGACAATAGCGTCTTCGAATTGGAAGCCTTCCCCTTCTTTAAGTGGCGTAAATTCAATCCATACGTCCCCGTATTGACCCTTACCACCAGATTGACGAACGAACTTACCTTGTGCAGAAACTTGCTTCGTAAATGCTTCACGGTAAGAAACTTGTGGCTTACCAACCGTAACTTCGGCGTGGAATTCACGACGAAGCCGTTCAACGATGATGTCCAAGTGCAATTCACCCATCCCGGCGATCAAAGTTTCACCAGTTTCAGGGTTCGTTTCAGCCTTGAAGGTTGGGTCTTCTTCAGCTAACTTTTGTAGTCCCTTGTCCATCTTGTCTTGGTCATTCTTGGACTTAGGTTCAACTGAAACTTGGATAACAGGTTCTGGGAAGTCCATAGATTCAAGTTGAAGTGGGTGATCAGGGTCAGTTAAGGAATCCCCAGTTGTAGTGTTCTTCAAACCGATCGCAGCGGCAATATCACCAGAGAAGACTTCTGGGATTTCTTGTTGTTGGTTAGAGTGCATTTGAAGCAAACGACCAATCCGTTCCCGCTTACCCTTAGTTGCATTAAGCACATAAGAACCAGATTGAAGAGAACCAGTGTAAACCCGTAAGAAAGTCAACCGTCCAACGAATGGATCAGTAGCAATCTTGAAGGCCAAAGCAGCGAACGGCTTGTCATCACCGGCCGTCAATTCAACTTCGTTTCCATCTTCATCAGTAGCGACAAATGGCTTAACATCAAGTGGAGATGGCAAGAAGTCAATAACGGCGTCAAGCATCATTTGGATCCCTTTATCCTTGTAAGCAGAACCTGCTAAAACAGGGAAGAGTTCAATATCCAAAGTAGCCTTCCGAATAGCCGCCTTGATTTCGTCAACTGAGATTTCGTCACCTTCAAGGTACTTTTCCATGATATCGTCGTTAACATCAGCTAACGTTTCAATCATTGCATCATGACGCTTTTGGGCTTCTTCCTTCAAGTCGTCTGGAATATCAACCGTATCCCAGTTTTCACCAAGCTTATCTTCGTCGTAAATGTAAGCCTTCATTTCGATCAAGTCAACTAAACCAACGAAGTCATCTTCAGCACCAATTGGCATTTGAATTGGCAATGGAGTAACGTTCAAACGGTCCTTGATCGTTTGAACGGAGTAGTCAAAGTTTGCCCCTAACTTATCCATCTTGTTAGCGAAGACGATCCGTGGAACGTTGAAGTCGTCAGCTTGCCGCCAAACCGTTTCCGTTTGTGGTTCAACCCCGGCTTGGGCATCAAGCACCGTAACGGCACCGTCAAGCACCCGCAGGGCCCGTTCAACTTCGACAGTGAAGTCCACGTGTCCTGGGGTGTCGATGATGTTAATCCGGTGATCCTTCCATACGGCCGTAGTAGCGGCGGAAGTGATCGTGATCCCACGTTCCTTTTCTTCATCCATCCAGTCCATTTGGGAAGCCCCATCGTGGGTTTCACCAATCTTGTGAATTTTACCAGTGTAGTAGAGAATCCGTTCCGTTGCGGTAGTCTTCCCAGCGTCGATGTGGGCCATGATACCGATGTTCCGGGTCTTTGCAAGTGGGTATTCACGTTTGTTAGCCATCTTGAAATTAATCTCCCTTCAAATTTGGTCTTAATTTTAGAAAAAGGGGTGACGAAAAATTTTCTGCGTCGCCCCTTTACATTTGAACACAGTCAGGCGACTGTCCTCAAGAAATTACCAGCGGTAGTGTGCAAATGCACGGTTAGCTTCAGCCATCCGCAAAGTGTCTTCCTTCTTCTTGATGGAAGCACCCGTATTGTTTGAAGCATCAATGATTTCGTTTGCCAACCGTTGAACCATCGTGTGTTCTCCACGAAGGCGTGCGTATTGAGTTAACCAACGAAGCGCCAAGGTCCGTTGCCGGTCTGGGCGTACTTCGATTGGAACTTGGTAGTTAGAACCACCAATCCGCCGTGCCTTAACTTCCAAGGCAGGTTGGACGTTTTCCATAGCTTGTTCAAAAACTTCAACTGGGTCGTTCCCAGTTTGTTCCTTGATCATTTCAAATGCTTGGTACAAAATCTTGGAAGCAGTTCCCCGCTTACCATCAAGCATCAAGTGGTTGATCATACTCGTTACCAGCTTTGAATTGTAAATTGGATCTGGTAATACTTCTGGCTTTGCAATGTGTCCTTTACGCGGCATTGCTTAATCCCTCCTTATTGATAAAGTCTTGTTTACTTCTTAGGCTTCTTAGCACCGTACTTGGAACGGCTTTGCATCCGGCCTTCAACCCCGGCAGTATCGAGCGTACCACGAATAATGTGGTAACGAACCCCAGGCAAGTCCTTAACACGGCCCCCACGGATCAAGACAACTGAGTGTTCTTGCAAGTTGTGGCCAATCCCTGGGATGTATGCCGTAACTTCGATCAAGTTAGAGAGACGAACACGGGCGTACTTTCGCAAAGCAGAGTTAGGCTTCTTTGGTGTCATCGTCCCAACACGGGTTGCAACCCCACGTTTTTGTGGAGATGGATCCTTGATTTCTTCCTTCTTGAAACTGTTGTAGACGTAGCCAAGAGCTGGTGACTTTGACTTACCCTTGTGGCTCTTCCGGCCCTTACGAACCAATTGGTTAATTGTAGGCATTATTTTTCCCCTTCCTAATTTTTTAAGTCCACATATCCAGGCGGTTCTTTTTTGAGAATAAAAAAAGTGCTTGGATATTATTTCTTTCTGTGCTATCGCTGGGACATTTGTCTGCCCACCGACAGACCCTCCGTTGCTAAAAAAGCACCTTTGTTAAATTAACATGCTTAGCAAAAAAAGTCAACAAAAGTTTGGGTGATGCGCTAATTTTTCGGCAAAAAATCCGTATATATATATTAGAGGATTCAACCGCCTAATTCTAATCTAAGGAGGAGATAACAGTTAAATTAAATATAGTCAATTATAATCAAATGTGACATAATACTCGCAGAAAGAAGAATATGGGGCGAGTATTATGTCTAAAATATTAAAGCCAAAAGATATGGCTGAAAAATTGGGGGTTACAGTGCTAACTCTCCAACGTTGGGATAATAAAGGAATTCTAAAAGCTCATCGAACACCAACCAATCGAAGATATTATACAGAAGAACAATACTTGCAATATATTGGGATGTCCGAAAATGTACAGGATCGCAAAACAGTAGCCTATGCTAGGGTTTCTACCTACGGGCAAAAGGACGACTTAAAAGATCAAATTGCCTTTATTCGTCAGTTTGTGAATGCCAAAGGTGTAATTCTTGATGAAGTTATAACTGATATTGGCAGTGGATTGAATTACAAGCGTAAGAAATGGAATCAATTACTACAAGAGGTAATGGATGACAAAATTAAGACAATTTACATTACTTATAAGGATCGTTTTGTTCGTTTCGGATATGACTGGTTTGAACAGCTATGCCAACACTAATCGTAGTTATAAACAACCCAGATACAAGTCCTAATCAAGAATTAGTAGATGATTTAGTAAGTATTATTCATGTATTCTCTTGCCGTCTAGATGGTTTGCGAAAATATAAACGTAAGCTAGTAGCTGATAAGACTTTGAAAGGTGGTGAAACAAGTGATACGCACGGAGAAGGTAAGGCTATATCCAAATCAGATGATGAAAAAGCATCTCGATGAACTATGCGACTATCGTCGCTATTGTTGGAACCAAGGGCTGGCTTTATGGAATGATATGTATTATGAATCTCTAATTATGGACAACAAAAAATTGCGTCCTAGTGAAAGAAAAGTACGTAATATTCTAGTGGCAGAGAAGGTTGACTGGCAATATGCGCTTTCAGCACGGTGCTTACAACTAGCAATTTCCGATTTGGGTAAAGCTTGGAAGAATTTCTTTGATAAAGCTCAACCAGACTGGGGTAAACCTCGTTTTAAATCTAAGAAAGCGCCTAGGCAGGGCTTTAAAACTGATCGTGCCAAAATTATTAATGGCAAATTGAGATTGGATAAACCCCACGGAGTTAATGATTGGGCTGACATTAAAATGGTTGGTGCAAAATCATTAAAGGGTGATCTAAAAGTTGTTTCAGTATTTCGTGAAAATGGTAAATACTGGGCTAGTTTACCGTTAGAAGTTGAAATAGCCAAGAAAAGTAAAACTGGTAAGAAAACAGCGGTTGATATTAACGTCGGTCATTTTAACTATACCGAAGGTAAAGTTAATACTCTACCCGATCATTTAAAGAAGCTCTATAAACGCATTATGCATTATCAACGTCAGTTAGCTAGAAAGCGCACTGTCAATGGAAAGAAAGCAACCCAATCGAATAATTATGCTAAGACGAGAGCCAAGTTACAGCGTGATTATCGGCGTGTTGCCAACATTCAGCATGATATTATTCAAAAGTTTACCATTAAGCTAGTTACTGATTATGACAAAGTCGTGATTGAAGATTTAGCGGTGAAACAAATGCAGATGAGCCATGTTGCGTCTAAAGGTTTACAACGGTCGTTGTTTGGCTATTTCAGACAGGCTTTAACTTATAAATGCCAATGGTATGGTAAAGAATTACGATTGGCAGATCAATTCTATCCTAGCACCCAACGGTGTTCTCAATGTGGTTTTATCAAGACTGGCACAGATAAAGTTGGTCTTGATGGCAACAAGTTACATCATACCAAACATAATGAATATATTTGTTATGAGTGTGGTGCAGTCATGGATCGTGATGAAAATGCGGTTCAGAATCTTTTAGCTTTAGCATAAATAATACTAATGGGTGGGCTACACCCTAAAGCTATCAGAGTTAGTCAATGTCATTACCCCCCTTGTTGGGATATGGGAATACTAATGTTGACGGTAGTAAATAAAATTAAGAAAGGAAAACTATATAATTCTTTCTCAAATATAATCAAATCTAATTCATGATTATATTTGTTCACATTTTATATAGCAGAACTTTGATGTTAATCATTTTAACGGAATTTCTTTGGGGAGCTTGTCTGGCTTCTTTTATCACGACAATGGTGTCTCGGCATCTTTTAAGTAAGAGTAAAACTTACCCTGCCTTTTCGATTTGTGATACCTGTCATCAGCGCTTAGCTTCCTGGCAATTAATCCCAATTATTGGCTGGTTAATTCAGCGGGGACGATGTTGGTGGTGCCATTCTTGGATCAGCCCCTTTCAAACGGTAACTGAAATTTTCTGTGGCTGGCTTTATTTTCTATTTTTGCCCCTCTCATGGCAAACGCTTCTTTTAACCACAATCTTAGTATGTGGCTTGTTAGTTCTCACTACCACTGACTGGTATGAACAATGGATCTACCCAACGATTTTACCAACTCTCATCCCCTTAGCCTTCTTAGTCCCGCATCCCCATATCTGGTTATTTGACCTCTTAATAGCCTTTCTCTTTTTGATAATTGGTTTTTTCCCGGGCATCGGCCTTGGCGACGGTGAATTTCTCTTTCTTTTGACCATTTGCTTGGGGAGTCAAGCCGCTTGTTTAACAATTCTTCTTGCTTGTGCCCTTAGTTTGACGAACCGCCGACTTTGGCAAAAGCAAGCTTTGCCCCTAATCCCCTATCTAGTTGGTGGGCTAATTCTCACAATTACACTAATTAATTTTGGTTGGGTAACATAATCGGCTTTTTCAAGGAACTAACGATGGTGAGAACAATCAGAAAGGCATGAAGCTAAGTTCTTATCCGGAGTACACTCCCAAAAACCGGATTGGCCCGGATGTAACCAAAGACCTTATTTACCTACACTTTGCAAAGGTTAACTGAAACTTTAGCTAGTCTCAAGTCGGAGTATTTTCCAGCATTTAACTGAACTCCACGAAGCCGGAAAAAGATAATTCTAAGGAAAGTTAAAAGGCTCCACCAGAAAGCTTACTCTTATCTAGAGGAAGCTTTCTTAGTGGAGCCGGATTAAACAAATTTAAACAACCTAAGATTAGTTCAGGATGAATTTTACCATCCTGGACTTTCATCTCGGAATGTTACTCAGTAACTAAGGTCCAAAAGCACGGCCTTAGCGGATAAGTGCGAACGAAAGGTCGATTCTAATGAATCAACCTTCGTCCTTCTTATCCCAACCAGGCCGTCAAGGAGCTTTTTTCCCAACCTCCTCCTCTTCCCTTTGCCACATCAAACTATCTAGTAGACACCAACCAAATTAGCTGTGTTGACCTGGGCAATTTTATTCACCAATTACCACATAGTAACTTGGCGTAAATTCGCTAATTGTTTCTGTTTTAACGGTTTGACCAACATCTGGTGCCGCAATGTAACTTCCGTTTCCAAGTGCAATCGCATCATGATATGGCGCACTGTCAGAACCCCAGAAATAGATTGCTCCTGCTGGGGCATTAGCAATATCGTAATGGTGCGTCCCTAATGCTTGTTGTTGGTAAGTCGTCCGGTAACTGCTTGAAAGGCCATATGACCATTGAACTAATCCTGAGCAGTCGAAACCACTCGTCGTGTTACCACCATAAACATATGGTGTCCCAATTACGGATTGAGCCCGGGCAACAGCTTCACTTACGGAATAAGTCGTTAAGCCATTTGTAGACGTTGACGCACTAGTGGTCGTTGAACTCGTCGTACTCGTTGTCGCAGATGAACTAACGGTTGACGTTGTAGCACTGCTTGTGGCATCTGAAGATGCAACTGGCGTACTGGTTGAAGTAGCCGTCGTTGTTGAACTAGCTGCGCTTAATGAACTATTCGTTCGTAAAGCAACACTGTTCGTTGATAAAACATTGTTTGCGGAATTATCACTTGTTGCTGAACTAGTAGCAGCACTACTGCTAATACTATTAGCACTGGTCGTTGTAGCGGCACTCGTAGTATTTGTGGCGCTAGTAACATTTGCTGAAGCACTAGTCGAACTACTGATAACAGCACTTGCACTGGTCGTTACTGGGGCCTGTGAAGATGCTGAACTAGCTACGCTTGCTTGGCTAGCAATCGCTGAATTTGCACTTACTGGCGTACGAGCTGCCGATGTTGCCGACTTAGCAGCCGACGTTGGGATATATAAAGAATCCCCCGCATAAATTAAATTTGGATTTTGAAGGTGATTAGCTTGAATGATTTCACCCATTGAAACATCGTACTTTTGGGAAAGTCCCCAAACTGTGTCACCACTTTGAATTGTGATTGTATCGGCATTAGCTTTGGCAGAGGTCAATAACATTGCTCCGGCCAAGCCAATGGTTGTTGCTAATGCAACTTGCTTAACTTTAATTATCATCAACTCCCAACTTATTTTTTGTGAACCTTTTTCCTTAGTTCACTTTCTTAATATAGCCGTAAGAATTTACTTGGGAGTTACTAAAAACTTACAAATTTTTACAAATTAATTGATCCTGTAATCGCGATGAAATTAGTCATTTTATGGTCACTTTTAAATAATAAAACCTTCTAAAAATTATAAAAAACATTAAACAATTTTCAAATTTACTGATTTTGCTTTTTAATTGGTACGAGCTTGACTGGCACGATCTCTTTTCCACTTGGTAAAAGACTTTCAATATATTGAAAAAGTAGTAAAACCCAAGCAAAAGCTAAGATAAAAGCAAACAGTTCAAAGGCGGTTAATGATAAGTAACGCACCACTTTAAACATAAAGTAATCAAGGACAATCACCCCACCAATTGCGTAGGAAACCTTCAAGAATTGAGTAGTAACTTTGGGGAGACACCAGCGAACAATAACAATTAAAATCCAAAGGAGGTAAACTAACCACATTGCGATTTGATCATGCAACCAGTGGTACTTAGGATCATTGGGGAACAGGCCAATCCCGGCAATGTTAGCTGCTAAAGCCAACAAGAGCCACCGGAGCGAGGTTACTTTCCAATTACGATACTGCTTAGCCAGGTTAACAAAGAGATAGTCCACCAAGGTTGCCATTAACATTCCTGCAAAGATCAAGGTGATATTAAACTGCCAAGCACTTTCACTATCATGAGTACCCAGAAAGCTGAAATTATAACGCCACCAATCCTTACTTGAATTGGTTAACATTGCAACCCCCACACCTCCAATGATCATAATCGTCATTAAGTTAATGACTACTCCTGGTGAAAGGGTATAAGCAAGGTTGATTAACAAATAGTTAACAATACACAAACTAACAAAAACTAACACGGTGGTCGTATACTGGTCCAACCCCAAACCTGGAAATAGCTGATCAATTAACCAACCTAAACCAAGGGCAATAATGGCAATAATCATTGCACAAGCCACCACGAGTGGGAGTAAACTTCGCCAAGTAAAATTTCGTGCCGGTCCTTGTTTGGTAATTTTTTGGCGAATAAAGGCTGCTGCAAAGGATACTACCCCACTAACCATACTTAAAAGAGCAATGGAGCTACTAATCGAATATTCACCCGTCCATGGTAAAACAAACGGTGCCTTCGTCCCCCATTTAATGAATGCTAAGAAGACCAAGGTAAAGAGGACGGCTAATGTTCCAAAACTTCGAAAGTGTAATTGCGGAATTAGGGCCGTACTATCATCCGGTCGAATTACCAACAATTGATTATCAATGTGCATTGAAGTTGCACCACTTCGTTCAAGGCGCTTAGCTACATCTTCTGGAACCTCTACCAAATACTTACGCATCTTCTCTCCCCCAATTAATTATGTACACAGAAAAGAGGCTGGTAACCCAGCCTCTTTTCAATAGGACAAAACTTCTGGCAAAAAGTTTTTTCTTCCGACCGTTAGTTCTCGTCCTGCTTCATTTGTGCTTCCATTTCACGGATTGAAGCACTTGGCATTGCATATGCCGCTTCGCTACTTGGCTTGTTAACCGTAACTTCCTTTGGCTTGATGTTCCGGTAAGTACCCATTCCAGTACCAGCTGGAATGATCTTCCCGATGATAACATTTTCCTTCAAACCAACCAGTGGGTCTTCCTTACCACGAATAGCAGCATCGGTAAGAACCCGCGTTGTTTCTTGGAAGGAAGCTGCCGACAAGAAACTGTTCGTTTCAAGGGCCGCCTTGGTAATCCCGAGGATAACAGGCCGAGCGGTTGCTGGAACCTTCCCCTCAACCAAGGTTTGGTAATTAGCGTCCCGGAATTGGTTAATGTCCATTAATTCACCAGGTAAGACATCAGTATCACCTGGATCCATGACCCGAACCTTCCGCATCATTTGCCGAATCATGATTTCAACGTGCTTATCAAGCAGATCAATCCCTTGCATCCGGTAAACCTTTTGAACTTCGGCTAAGAGGTAAGTTTCAGTTGAAAGAACGTCACGAACCCGAATTAATTCCTTTGGATCAATTGACCCTTCATTCAGGGCCGAACCACGGTGGATAAAGTCACCTTCCGTAACCCGAAGCCGGGAAGTAATTGGTAAGGTGTACGTCCGCGTGTCGTTTTCACCCTTAACGGTGATGTCTTTCGTTTGTTCAGCTGGGTTTTCTTCAATTGATTCAATTTCCCCAGTAACTTCTGAAATAGTTGCTTTCCCTTTAGGATTCCGGGCTTCCACAATTTCCTGAACCCGTGGTAACCCTTGGGTAATATCGTCGTTACCGGCAACCCCACCAGTGTGGAAGTTCCGTAATGTCAATTGCGTCCCAGGTTCACCAATTGATTGGGCAGCGATCGTCCCAATTGCTTCACCGGCTTCAACTTGGTCACCAGTAGCAGCGTTCCGGCCGTAGCACCGTTCACAAACCCCGTGTTCCGTGTTGCAAGTAAAGGCAGAACGAATCGTAACCTTCTTAACACCAGCATCAACGATCTTTTGGGCCATTTCTTCGTCAAGTAAGACATTCTTGCCAACGATCTTTTCCCCAGTTTCTGGATCAAAGACAGACTTCATCGTGTAACGACCAAGGATTCGATCGTACAATGGTTCGATCATTTCGTTACCGTTCGTAATAGCCGTAACTTCCAAACCACGGTCAGTCCCACAGTCTTCTTCCCGAACAATTACATCTTGAGCAACATCAACTAACCGCCGAGTCAAGTAACCTGAGTTGGCAGTCTTCAAGGCCGTATCGGTCATCCCTTTCCGCGCTCCGTGAGAAGAAATGAACATTTCCAAAACGGAAAGTCCTTCCCGGAAGTTAGAAAGAATTGGCAATTCCATGATCTTCCCAGATGGGGAAGCCATTAAACCACGCATCCCGGCCAACTGAGTAAAGTTAGAAATGTTCCCCCGCGCACCGGAGTCAGACATCATGTTGATTGGGTTGTGGATATCCATGTGTTCAATCAGTTTTTCTTGAACTTCATCCTTAGCATCGTTCCAGATGGCAATAACCCGTTCATACCGCTCGTTATCGGTAATCAGACCACGCCGGAATTGCTTCGTAACCATGGCAACTTGTTTGTGAGCATTTTCGATGATCCCTGGCTTTTCCTTCAAGTCAGTGATATCAACAACCCCCACCGTTAACCCGGAAATGGTTGATTCGTAGTAACCAAGGTCCTTCATCTTATCCAAAAGTTCAGAAGTAATCGTTACCTTGTAACGCTTGTAAACTTCAGCAATGATGTCAGATAAGAACCCTTTCTTAAATGGTGGCACAAGTGGTGCGTTGGCAAGGTATTCGTGAATATCTTGTCCCTTATCCAAGAAGTACTTGTCAGGAACCCCGTTTTGAAGGTTATCATCTGTTGGTTCATTAATGTAAGGGTAATCAGCTGGCATGATGTTGTTGAAGAGGATCTTCCCAACACTCGTTACCATGATCTTTTCCCGTTGGTTATCAGTGAATGGCTTATTCTTGTACGAAGCCGTCTTGATCCCAACCCGGGTTTGAAGAGCTACGTAACCATCCTTGTAGGCCATTTCAGCTTCGGCAGCATCAGCAAAGATCATCCCTTCACCTTCACGCGCCTTGTCTTCCGTGGTCATGTAGTAGTTACCAATAACCATATCCTGAGATGGAGCCACGATTGGTTCTCCGTCCCGCGGACTCAGAATGTGGTGAGCAGCCAACATCAAAAGCCGCGCTTCAGCTTGGGCTTCATCAGACAATGGCACGTGGATAGCCATCTGGTCACCATCAAAGTCGGCATTGTAGGCCGCACAAACAAGTGGGTGCAACCGCATTGACTTACCAGAAACCAGGATTGGTTCAAAAGCTTGGATCCCTAACCGGTGCAAAGTAGGTGCCCGGTTTAAAAGTACGGGGTGTTCCTTGATAACATCTTCAAGAACATCGAAGACCTTATCGTCTTGCTTATCAATTAAGCGCTTAGCCGCCTTAACGTTCGTTACCAAGTTCCGCTTTGTCAGCTCATGCATAATGAACGGCTTGAACAATTCCAAAGCCATTTGAATTGGTAATCCCATTTGGCTCATCTTTAAAGATGGACCAACATCGATAACGGAACGACCGGAGTAGTCAACCCGCTTCCCAAGCAAGTTTTGCCGGAACCGCCCTTGCTTACCTTTAAGGAGGTGTGACAAGGACTTCAATGGTCGGTTACCAGGACCAGCGACTGGACGACCCCGCCGACCATTGTCAATCAAGGCATCAACGGCTTCTTGAAGCATCCGCTTTTCGTTTTGAACAATGATTCCAGGGGCATTTAATTCAAGCAATCGCTTCAACCGGTTGTTCCGGTTAATTACCCGCCGGTAAAGATCGTTCAAGTCAGAAGTTGCAAACCGTCCCCCTTCAAGTTGGACCATTGGCCGCAAGTCAGGTGGCATAACTGGAATTACGTCCATTACCATCCATTCTGGCTTGTTTCCAGACTTAATGAAGGCTTCCAAAATATCAAGCCGCCGAACGGCACGCGTCCGTTTTTGACCCGTAGCTTCCTTCAGCGTTGCCTTCAATTCGGCTGCTTCTTTTTCCATGTCGACATCTTTCAACAACTTTTGGATCGCTTCAGCCCCCATTTGAGCAATGAAACGGTCGCCATATTCAGCCTTCTTTTCCCGGTATTCCGGTTCAGAAAGAAGTTGTTTCTTTTCAAGTGGCGTGTCACCCGGATCAAGGACAACGTAAGAAGCAAAGTAAATTACTTCTTCCAAGGCCCGTGGGCTCATGTCCAGAATTAATCCCATCCGTGATGGAATTCCCTTAAAGTACCAAATGTGTGAAACAGGAGCTGCTAATTCGATGTGACCCATCCGTTCCCGCCGAACCTTAGCGGTAGTCACTTCGACCCCACAACGATCACAGACCAAACCCTTGAAACGAACCCGCTTGTACTTTCCACAAGCACATTCATAGTCCTTGGTTGGCCCAAAGATCCGTTCGTCAAACAGCCCTTCCTTTTCTGGCTTTAGCGTCCGGTAGTTGATCGTTTCTGGCTTCTTAACTTCCCCATAAGACCATGAACGAATCTTATTTGGTGATGCCAAAGCGATCTGCATACTTTCAAATTTATTGACGTCAATCAAAGGGCAATCCTCCTTATTCTTTAGTCAGCATTAACTTCATTTGGCGTAGTTTGAGCTGGCTTTACTTCATCATTGTTTTGACGGTTAGCTTGAGCGCGCTTGCGTACGTCAATTACTTCTTCATCTTCGTTCTTAAGTTGAACTTCCTTGTGGTCGCCATCTAAGACCTTCATATCTAACCCAAGGGATTGTAATTCCTTAACCAAGACCCGGAATGATTCTGGAACCCCTGGCTTTGGAATCCGTTCACCGTTGATGATGGCATCGTAAGTATTAACCCGACCAACCACGTCATCAGACTTGTAAGTTAAAATTTCTTGAAGGGTGTAAGCGGCCCCGTATGCTTCAAGGGCCCAAACTTCCATTTCACCAAAACGCTGACCACCAAATTGAGCCTTCCCACCAAGTGGTTGTTGCGTAACTAAGGAGTAAGGTCCAATTGAACGAGCGTGAATCTTGTCATCAGCCATGTGGGCCAGCTTAAGGTAGTTCATGACCCCAACAGCAATCCGGTTTTCGAATGGTTCACCAGTCCGACCATCATAAAGAATCGTCTTCCCGTCTGATGGCAAGCCAGCTTCTTTAACGGCTTCCCAAACATCCTTATCAGTTGCCCCATCAAAGACTGGCGTCGCAATGTGGATACCAAGTTGACGAGCAGCCATCCCCAAGTGAAGTTCAATAACTTGACCGATATTCATCCGGGATGGCACACCCATTGGACTCAACATGATGTCGATTGGGGTCCCATCTGGCATAAATGGCATATCTTCTTCTGGAATAACAATGGAAACCGTCCCCTTGTTACCGTGCCGACCGGACATCTTATCACCGACTTGAAGCTTCCGCTTTTGGGCGATGTAAACCCGCACCATCTTGTTAACTCCAGGGGCTAGTTCGTCCCCGTTTTCACGAGTGAAGATCTTAACGTCTTGGATGATTCCGCCACCACCGTGTGGCACCCGAAGTGACGTGTCCCGAACTTCACGTGACTTTTCACCAAAGATAGCGTGTAAGAGTCGTTCTTCAGCAGATAATTCAGTTACTCCTTTTGGCGTAACCTTACCAACTAGGATGTCACCATCGTGAACTTCAGAACCAATCCGAATAACTCCAGTCTCATCAAGGTTCTTCAAAGCATCAGCCCCAACATTAGGCAATTCACGAGTCATTTCTTCTGGTCCGAGCTTAGTTTCCCGTGCTTCAGATTCATATGATTCAATGTGAATAGATGTGTAAACGTCATCCTTAACTAATCGTTCGGAAATGGCGATGGCATCTTCGAAGTTGTACCCTTGCCAAGTCATGAAAGCGATCAATGGGTTTTGGCCAAGCGCTAATTCCCCTTGATCCATTGCTGGACCGTCGGCAATTACTTCATCAGCATCAATTGCATCCCCGACCTTAACGATTGGCCGTTGATTATAGTTCTTACCACCGTTTGAACGCCGGAACTTCATTAGCTTGTAAGTATCAAGCGTGCCGTCTTCTTGACGAATCCGAATCTGGCGAGCATCAACGTATTCAACTGTCCCAGGATTCTTAGCAATCAAAGCAACCCCAGAGTCGTGAGCAGCCTTGTATTCAATCCCCGTCCCGATTAAAGCAGCGTGAGGGTCAATCAAAGGAACTGCTTGCCGTTGCATATTAGCCCCCATCAAGGCCCGGTTAGAGTCATCATTTTCCAAGAATGGAATACATGCAGAAGCAACCGAAACTACTTGCTTAGGGGAAACGTCCATGTAGTCAACGTTTTCAGCGGAAGTTGTGATGTAGTCTTCCTTATCACGGCACATAATTTCTTCTTCAGCGAAGGAACCATCTTCGTTTAACTTCGTGTTGGCTTGGGCAATGATGTAGTTATCTTCTTCATCGGCAGTTAAGTAGTCGATCTTATCAGTAACCTTGTGTGTTTCCCATGAAACCCGCCGGTATGGCGTTTCAATAAAGCCGTACTTATTAACCCGAGCATAAGTGGAAAGGTTATTGATCAACCCAATGTTTGGACCTTCTGGTGTTTCAATTGGACACATCCGGCCATAGTGGGTGTAGTGTACGTCCCGCACTTCATATCCGGCCCGGTCCCGGGTTAAACCACCGGGTCCTAAAGCAGACAGCCGCCGCTTGTGGTTCAATTCCCCAAGTGGGTTCGTTTGGTCCATAAATTGAGAAAGTTGAGAAGATCCAAAGAATTCCTTAATGGCAGCAACAACTGGCCGAATGTTGATTAATTGTTGTGGGGTAACGGTGTTAATATCTTGAATTGACATCCGTTCGCGAACAACCCGTTCCATCCGAGCTAACCCAATCCGGAATTGGTTTTGGAGTAATTCTCCAACGGAACGAATCCGCCGGTTCCCCAAGTGGTCAATATCATCGGTTGATCCGATTCCGTCTTGTAAGTTGAAGAAGTAGTTAACGGAAGCGATGATATCAGCTGGTTGGATGTGCTTAAGTTCCAATGGAATGTGACCATTAGCAACGATTGGCACAATCCGTTCAGGATCATTCTTGGAGTAAACCAAGATCTTTTGAAGCTTAACCGGTTCCGTAACAACCGCTTCGTCAGATGGGGTGTAAGTAATCATCTTGAAGTCGTCTTGAGCCAAAGCTGGTTCCAACTTCTTCAAAACTTCCTTCGTTACAACGTCACCTTTTTGGGCAAGAATTTCGCCAGTCTCGGGATCAGCCAAAGTTTCCGCCAAAGTCAAGCCAAGTAAACGGTAACGCATGTTCAACTTCTTGTTGGTCTTGTAACGACCAACTGGTGCCATATCGTAACGCTTTGGATCGAAGAAGCGAGCATTTAAAAGACTACGCGCAGAGTCAGCCGTCTTTGGTTCACCAGGACGAAGCCGTTCGTAAATATCCTTCAAAGCTTCTTCAACCCGGGAATCCTCAGGGTTCTTGTGAACGTCCTTATCAATTGTAGCTGCTAAGGAATCACTATTTCCGCCAAGGATATCGATAATTTCATCATCAGAACCGAACCCAAGAGCACGAACTAATTCTGTCATTGGAAGCTTCCGTGTCCGGTCAATCCGGACATAGGAAATCCCCTTTGCATCAGTTTCGTACTCAAGCCAAGCCCCACGGTTCGGAATGAAGTTAGCTCCGTAGTTTGGCCGACCATTTTTGTCCGTTTCTGAGTTGTAGTAAACCCCTGGGGAACGAACCAATTGGGAAACAATAACCCGTTCAGCACCGTTAATAATAAAGGTCCCTTGCTTGGTCATTAATGGGAAATCACCAAAGAAAACATCTTGGGACTTGATTTCACCAGTTTCGTGGTTAGTTAACCGCAAAGTAACATGTAGGGGCGCAGAATAATTAGCGTCGTGTTCACGAGCTTCATCAACAGTATACTTTGGTTCTAGGAGTTGGTAATCAACGAACTCCAAAGAAAGCTTGCCTTGGAAATCATCGATTGGCATGATGTCATCAAACATTTCACGCAAACCTTTATCCATGAACCAATTGTAAGAATCAGTTTGAATTTCAATCAAGTTCGGGAGATCAAGGACTTCCTTGATCCGGGAATAACTACGACGAGTACGGTGCTTACCGTATTTCACTAAATGTCCGGCCAAACTATTCACCTCTCTAAGTTTGTTGGGTGATTCAATGTTACATTTTGATTACATTTCGTCCAAAAGCCTACTTTTGAGCAAAAAAAATCCAAAAGCAACCTAAAAAATTGCCTTTGGTTTTTTATAAAGTGGCTGACGGACAAGAGATCGCCAGTCGCATTGAAATCACAATTACATACAGTGAATAAAGTACACTAATTAAATTCAATAGTCAAGAAAAAGATTCATTATATGGAAAGAAAAAGCAATTGCTCGGCTCTCCCTTCCAAGCAACTGCTTTTGCTTATCTATTTGCGATCATCTTGGTGGGCTTGATCAGTCAGTCCAGTGATAATAGCATCAATAATCAACCGTTGGCGTTGTTCGGCATTTAATGACCGACCTCCGATTTTTTGGAATGTCCCAAACAAGGGAGCTAAACTTGCAATCAGCAGTTCAGCAGCTTCCTTTGGCATTAAATCCGGTCGAAGTTTAACATCTGGCAACTTAAAGTATTCAGATAACGGTTCAAGATAATCCATCGTAAAAATCATGTTCAACTTATGTTGTGCACTTGGCGTCAATTGCCGTAATGCCGCTTGATATTGAGCATAGATATTTAATGGATGGTACTTCAAGTAAACTTTTGCAATCCGGTAAAGCCGTTCTTCAGGGGTAAGGTCTGTTTTCCGTAAAACCTTGTTGGTTTCTTGACGGACCTTTCCACAAAGTTCAGTCAGAACTGTAAGGTAGAGTTCTTCCTTATCTGTAAAATGATGATACAAAGCGGGTTGGGTAATCCCAATTTGCTTAGCAATATCCCGGGTTGACGTTCCAGCAAAACCATGTTCCAAAAATAATTTTGTTGCCGTCGTTAAGATCGCATTTCGTGTTTTGGCCAATTGTTCAGCTCGTCTCATTTTTTAAACGCTCCTATTCTATGCAAAAAATCGATTATCTCGATTTAACATACTCCCACAGCATTAATTATTATTTATCTACCGCTATCATTTGTCAATCGTTAAACGCCACGCCACCAATAAAACTTATAAAAAAAAAAAAAAAACGACCCCCAAATTTAATTTTTAAAGTTGAGGGTTCGCTTATATGGATTTTAATTAAGATTATAAAGAATTGAATTACGATCTTTTATTTTGAGCAGTAAAAGTTAACTTTCCCTTTCTAGCCCCGATGGTAACCTTTTCACCAGGTTTAATTTCATGATCCAAAAGTTGTAGACTTAAGGGGTCTTCGACTAGCGTTTGAATGGCTCTTCTTATTGGTCGAGCACCGTATGCTGGTTGATAACCTTTCGCTGCAATTAGATCAATTGCTGCAGGGGTTAATCGAAGATCAATCGCTTGTTGGGATAGGCGACTAACCAGTTGCTTAGTCATTAACTTGACAATTTGATGTAAGTTTTCCTTTGATAATGAATGGAAAACGATCGTTTCATCAATTCGGTTTAAGAATTCCGGCCGGTAATGAAGTTTCAATTGTTGATTAATCGTCGCCTTCATCGCTCCATAATCATCACTTGCTGGCTGATTGCCAAAGCCGACCGTCTTTTCATCTTGAAGTTGGGTCGCTCCAAGGTTTGAAGTCATGATCAAGATCGTATTCTTAAAGTCAACTTTCCGGCCCTTAGCGTCAGTTAAATAACCGTCATCAAGAACTTGTAACAGTAAGTTGAAGACTTCAGGATTAGCTTTTTCCGCTTCATCAAGGAGGACAACGGAGTATGGATGTTGACGAACCTTTTCGGTTAACTGGCCCCCTTCTTCATAACCAACGTATCCAGGAGCCGCTCCAACTAAGCGACTCGTACTATACCGTTCCTGGTATTCAGACATATCGATCCGAATTAAGTTGTCTTCAGAACCAAAAACCGTTGCCGCTAGCGCCTTGGCTAGTTCGGTCTTTCCAACCCCGGTTGGACCAAGGAACATAAAGGAACCAATTGGGCGCCGCGGATCTTTCAAACCACTCCGTGACCGGCGGATCGCCCGAGAAATTGCACTCACTGCCTCATCCTGGCCGATTACCCGTTGGTGAAGGATCTTTTCAAGATTAACTAAACGGTCTTCTTCTTTCCGCTTAAGTTGGGTTACCGGTACCCCTGTCCAATCTGCTACAACAACGGCAATATCTTCTGCACTTACTTTTGGTTGCTTAGCATTTAACTTGGCCTTTTGCTTAGCTAAGCGTTCATTAAGGTCGGCTTTTAAGTTCAGTTCATCTTGGCGCAAACTAGCTGCCCGATCAAAGTTTTGTTCTTCAATTGCTGCTTCTTTTGCTTGGCGAAGGTTGCTCAATTCATGGATTAACGATTGGGTCTGATCATCAAGCCGATCAGCATCAATCCGCACCATCGCAGAAGCTTCATCAACAAGATCAATTGCCTTATCAGGAAGAAAACGGTCAGCAATATAACGCGTTGAAAGTTCAACAGCTGCCCTTAAAGCATCATCAGTAATCTTCAAATGATGGTGTTCTTCATACGCCGGCCGGATTCCTTTCAGGATCGCTTCGGTTTGTTCCTTAGTTGGTTCTTCAACCATCACCTTGGCAAACCGCCGCTCCAAAGCCGCATCCTTTTCGATGTATTTTTGATACTCATCTAAAGTAGTTGCCCCAATCAACTGGAGTTCCCCCCGGGCAAGCGCGGGCTTTAAAATATTCGATGCGTCAAGGGCACCTTCTGCTCCCCCAGCACCAACTACCGTGTGTAATTCATCAACAAAGAGGATCACATCCCCACTTTGATAAATTTCTGTCAGGACCTTTTTTAATCGTTCTTCAAACTCACCCCGGAATTTAGTTCCAGCAACGAGGGTCCCCATATCTAAGGCAACCAAACGTTTATTGATTAAATTATCGGGAACTTGTTTCTTGATAATCCGTTGGGCTAAGCCTTCAACGATTGCGGTTTTCCCAACTCCTGGCTCACCAACCAAAACTGGATTATTTTTCGTCTTCCGGCTAAGAAGCTGAATCATCCGCTTAATTTCTTTATCCCGACCAACGACCGTTTCTAAGTCATCAGCAGTAGCCCGATTAGTTAAGTCACGCCCCAGCTTATCAAGAGTTGGCGTGGCTGAAGTGGCCCGGCGTGACCCCCGCTGGTTCATTGCTTGCGAAGCAGCTTTGCCTAATTTATGAACCAAGGTCCGGCGAGCTTGTTGAATATTAACATCTAAATTGGTTAAAATGCGCGATGATAAAATTGTTTCATCGCTCAAAAGGGCCAGAAGTAAATGCTCAGTTCCAACGCGATTTGCGTTCATTTGGTGTGCTAATTGGGTTGCCAATCGCAAAATAACCCGTAACTTCGGTGAAGCCGGTAAATATTCATCAAGGTTTGATGAACCCAAAGTTCCATAGCCCGTAAACCGCTCAATTTCAGCGCGGACATCATCACTCGAAATATTGAATTGGTTAAGAACTTCCGCTGCCACGCCACTATTTTCTATGCTAAGGGCTAATAGTAGGTGTTCCGTTCCAATTGCTTGATGTTTAAAGTAAACTGCCTGTTCCCGGGCTAAATCTAGCACCGCCCGCGCATTTGGTGTGTAAAAGTTATCGTCCATTGATATCCCCTTTATTATTCATAGCGAAGCCGCGTCAAAAGCGCAACTAAAATCCGCGCCCGCAACTGATCTTCCGCTTGGTGCGTCGGCTGTTTAAGGGTTGCCTTATCAATTGCTACCAACATTAAATCCCCTTCACGATGGGAGATTAATTTTTCTTCATAGAGGGTATTAATAATTTTAATAGCATCCTTTTCACTAATTGCTTCACCAATATTATCAATCACCATTTGAAGAACATCTTCATCGGCAAGCAAGTTAACCCGTTCGATTCGAATATATCCGCCACCGCCACGCTTACTTTGAACTAAGTAACCATTTTGAAGATTAAACCGCGTCTTAATCACATAATTAATTTGTGAGGGAACAACATCAAAATGATCCGCAATTTCCGCCCGGCGAATTTCAATTTGCGGATCGTTACCTAAGATGGATTTCAAATAAGCCTCAATCACGTCTGAGATACTCCGTTCTTCCACTGATTTCAGCTCCCTTCTTGACTAATCTTGACCTTAATAATACCACATTTTACTGACTTTTCCCGGATTTTGCTTGGATTGGTACTAAATTTTAAGAAAGATAAATTATTGTTGACTCGCAACAATAATCAGATTACAATCATCCATGTTTTGTTACTAAGCAACAATAATTTAAAGTGAGGTTATTAATTATGGCAACTTTATTAGTGGTTCAAGCGCATCCCCACGTTTCCAAAAGCTATTCCCTTCAAGTTCAACGGCACTTTTTAAATCACTATCAGCAAATCCACCCGAGTGATAAAATTATTATTCGAGATCTTTTCACAAAGCCGGTGCCCCCACTTAACACTACTACGTTGACTATTCGAGAAAAGCAACGTCAACATGCGCCCTTAGCGATAGACGAAGAAATTAATTTTCAAGAACATCAAGCGTGGTTAAACGAGTTTTTGGCAGCTGACAAATATGTTTTCACTAATCCAATGTACAACCTTTTCCTACCTGCCGAGTTGAAACAGTACATTGACCTAATTGCTGTCCCCCATAAAACCTTCAAATACACTTCAGCTGGTCCAGTTGGTCTCCTAAAAGATAAGTCAGTCGTTCATATTCAAGCTAGTGGTGATCAATACACTGGTATCCCTCAAGCAAAGCTCGATCTAGGATCAATGTACCTTAAAACGATAATGAGTTTATTTGGGATTCAAGAAAATAGTTACCACCAAATCTTTGTTGAAGGGTTAGACTGGGGAAATGCAGACGGCGAAAAGATCTTAAGTTATTGTTTTGATCAAGCCGAAAAAATTGCCGAAAGGATTTAAAATGGACCCGAAAATTCAGGAAATTACGATTCTAATCGCTACCTTACGTAATCAACGGAAAACCGATCTAAGTGAGGCTCAAACATGGATGTTAGCCCACGCAATAGATGATGAACAAGCGGCTTTAATTCCCCAAATCGCAATCGTAGGTTATCACATTCTTGATCAGCTTAGTACTGCCAAAGAGCTTAACGGTACTGAACTGGCTGCAAGGATCGGAGTTAGCCGGAGTGGGACGACCCGAGCAGCCAAGCACCTTGTTAATCTTCATCTCGTAACTAGCCAACGTCATCCAAATAATCAAAAAAGCATCTATTATCAATTAACAACGACCGGGTTACAATTGGCTAAATTACACCAAGCGATGCATCAAAACCTCTATCGTGATTTACAAGTAAAAATTGCAAAGGAATACCAACCAACGGAATTAGCAATAATTGCCCGTTTCTTAAAAGAAATTGTGGATCATCAATAATAAAGATAAAAGAATGGGAACAAGGCTTGTCGATGGCCTGGTTGGGATAAAAAGAACGTAGGTTGACTCATTAGCATCGGCCTTTCGTTCGCCCTGATTCGCTAAAGCCGTGATTTGGAGCGAACCAGCCAACTGGTTTGGCGTTCGTGAGCCCATGCAAGGTTGAATCAGTAGGTGCATTAGGGAAGTAACTAGCATTCAGCTACTGCTTTGACCTTAGTTGCAACAATTCGGAGATAAAAAAATAGGGTGG
Organism: Lactobacillus sp. 3B(2020); assembly: GCF_013487845.1. NCBI lineage: Bacteria > Bacillati > Bacillota > Bacilli > Lactobacillales > Lactobacillaceae > Lactobacillus > Lactobacillus sp. 3B(2020). The sequence continues at coordinate 1,765,667 of NZ_CP047410.1, forward strand.
GAAGAAACTCGAATTTCTTCCCACCCTATCTTCATTATTGATTAACGTTATTTGTTTAGATTAGTGAACAAAGTCAACAACGTTCCGACCAACAACTTTGTTATCCTTCAATTCTTGGATCATATCGTTGATTTCAGAAAGCTTCCGCGTCTTAACGATTGGGTGAACCTTGCCTTCAGCACCAAATTGGAAACATTCAGCCAAGTCTTGCCGCGTCCCAACTAGGGAACCAGCGACGATAATTCCGTCAAGCACTGTCTTAGCAATGTTCAAGTTCATGTCTCCTTGTGGAAGCGCAACGGCAACTAACTTCCCATCTGGACGAAGGGAGTTAACAGCTTGGTCAAAGGCAGCCGTAGTAACAGCCGTAACAACTGCGGCATGAACACCGCCAACCTTTGCTTGAATTTGTTCATCGACATTGTCATCATGACGATTAATGCAGATTTCAGCCCCGTTTTCCTTAGCAGCTTGAAGCTTGTCTTCATTACCATCGACAGCGATAACATGAGCCCCAAAGACATTGTGGGCAAATTGAATCCCCAGGTTACCTAAACCACCAGCACCAACGATGGATACCCATTGACCAGGCTTGATATCAGCAACCTTCAAAGCTTTGTACATTGTAACCCCAGCACAAGTTAAGGAAGTAGCTTCAACTGGATCAAGCCCTTCGGGAACCTTAACTGCGTAATCAGCCGGAACAATACATTGTTCGGCCATTGCCCCATCGGCGGTGTAACCAGCGTTCAAAACGTCGCGACAAAGCGTTTCCCGACCAGTCAAGCAGTATTCACAATGGCCACAGCCCTTAAAGAACCAAGCAATCGATACCCGATCACCAACCTTTAAGCTCGTAACCCCAGGGGCAACCTTTGATACACGACCAACCCCTTCGTGACCGATAATTCGACCTGGCTTGTCACCAAAGTCACCGGCAGCACAGTGCAAGTCAGTGTGACATAACCCACAGTATTCCATATCAACCAGGGCTTCACCTGGCTTTAAATCACGTAATGTGACATCTTTAACAGTAACGTAACCATCTACTGGATCATTAATAACTGCAGCCTTCATGGAACATATCTCCTTTGTTAATCTAATAAACTTTCTACGATTATTATGGTACTGTTACTTCCAAAATTTTTCAAGTGAATTTTTGAACATTATCATTATATTTTTTGCTAATCATAATTTAATCAAATAAATAAAGCCTTAAATCAACACAGTTTTCGAAATTGGTATAGTTTTTTTGGCGATTGATTTGTTTTTCACTAAGTCGTTTAGGGTAACTTTTTTATCCTTAAAATAATTTTCACCGCCGGAAGGTCATTTTATTGGTATAATGGCAAAGTTGACCATTTAGATTGTCTTCACAAATTTAGAATTTAGGAGTTTAATATGTCAAATTCAGCAGAAAATGATCTTGCTAACCAGCACTATAACCAATTAACTGGGCTGAAGCTCTTTGCGATGACCAGCTCGATGGTAATTTCGATCGATGAGTTTGCCCCCTTCGGTAAAACTGGTGCAACTGCCCTTTTTCACCTACTATTGGCCGGCTTAATTTGGTTTTTACCGGTCACACAAGCAGCCGGGGAAATGGCCTCTATTGATGGCTGGCAAAAAGGGGGCATCTTTACTTGGGTTAAAAATACCCTTGGCGAAAAGGCCGGCTTTACCGCCATGTTTTACCAGTGGATCCACATTACTGCCGGGATGGACCTAATGATGTATGTCATCATCGGAGCCTTGTCAATTGCCTTAAACACTCCATGGTTTAATACCACCCCAATTATTCGGTTTGGTTTAATGATGATCCTTCTCTGGGGCGCAACCTTTAGCCAACTCTTAGGAGCCAAACGAGTCGGGAAAATTGCTGAGTGGTTATTTGCGTTAGGAATTGTGACACCAGTTTTACTCCTAGTTTTGGTCGTGGCAGTTTACCTGATTCAAGGTAACCCGGTTTATGTGCACATTAACTTCCATACCATTTTCCCACACCATGTTAATGGATCGACTTTAGTTGCTTTTGTTCCTTTTATTTTAGCTTTCTGTGGTGGAGAAGCTTCAGCGCCACACGTTAAAAACCTCGCTAAGCCTAAGCAATATCCAAAAGTAATGGTAGCCCTCGTCATAACTGCGATTAGTTTGGATTTGCTAGGAAGTATGTCAATTGCAATGACGGTGCCAGCAGCTCATATCCAAAATAGTACCGGCTTCGTTCATACTTATGGTCGCCTCTTAAGTTCAATCGGTCTTCCCGGAAACGAGCTTGAAAAAATTATTGGTTTAATGCTCGCCTGCGGAATTCTAGGTGAACTCGGCAATTGGATTGCCGGCCCTAATCAAGGGTTATATGAGGCCGCCCGTGAAGGGTTTCTTCCTGGCTTCTTCGCGAAGGCAACTAAACACGGGATTCCCTTCCGGATCATGGTCCTTCAATCCAGTATTGTCACTTTGACTGCCCTTTTAATCACCTTTACGAGTGGCCAAAATGCTGATTTTGCTTTTAACGTTGCTCTCGCAGCGACGACTGCTCAATACCTAATGGTGTACATGATTATGCTTTGGGCATATATCATTCTGAAGCTTCGTCATGAAGACCTTCATCGGGCATATCGGATGACCCAGCGGCCGAATCTCAGCATCGCCTTTGCTTGCCTTGCTTTTGTTATTACTTTCGTTGCTTTCTTCATTACCTTTATTCCGGCCCAAGGGACGCCTCAACATTTACGGGTTACTTACGTGGTAATTTTGGCACTAATGTGTTTGATTGTTTCAGTCTTACCATTCTGGATCTATCGTGGTCATCAGAAGTGGCAAAGGGAATTGCAATAGCAACAACCGTATGAGAAGAGGGTGGGAAGAAACTCAAGTTTCTTCCCACCCTCTTGTTCTTTCATCTCCGAATGTTACTCAGTAACTAAGGTCAAAGCAGTAGCTGAATGGCAGTTGCTTCCCTAACGGTCGCACCAACCGATTCAGCCTTGCATGGGCTCACAAACGCCAAACCAATTGGCTGGTTCGCTCCAAATCACGGCCTTAGCGGATAAGTGCGAACGAAAGGTCGATTCTAATGAATCAACCTTCGTTCTTCTTATCCCAACCAGGCCGTCAAGGAGCTTTTTTCCCAACCTCCTTATTTCTCTTGTAATTGGGAAATCGCTTCGTAAGCTGGGGTTAAAAGATGTTCAACTTGGTTGAAAAGCGGCTGGTACTTTTGATAAGTATAAGCCGCCATGTCATCTGGATCATAAACCTCAGGCTGACTAAGCATCCCCTTTACTTCAGCATAATCATCAATCCGTCCTAGGCTCTTGAGGGCAATTGTTGCTGCCCCAAGGCAACAGCCACCATGGGCCATGGCTACCCCAACTGGAAAGCCAATTACATCAGCTAACATTTGGCGCCATACTTCGGAATCAGTAAAGCCACCAGATGCCATTATTTTTTCTGGATCACCGACTAGATCGCGAACAACTTCAAAGACACTGCCGACATTCATGGTAATCCCTTCCATCACTGAACGTAGCATATCCGCCCGAGTATGCAGTAAGTTCAAGCCGAAGAATGAACCTCGAGCATTAGCATCCCAGATCGGCGCCCGCTCTCCCCCCAAGAAAGGATGGAAAATTAAACCGTGCGAACCAGCTGGAACACCTTCGATAATTTGATTTGCTAATTGAAATGGCGTCTTTTTTTCATTTGTAACCGCTTTAGCGTCAACTAAGTGATTAACTGCCCATTGATAAACATCACCACCATTATTTAACGGTCCCCCAACAACCCAGTGTTCATTATCCAAAGTGTAACAAAAAAGGCGTTGATGTGGATCAATAACTGGTGAATCCGTGATGACGCGGACAGCGGCTGAAGTCCCAATTGCAATCGCTGCCGTGGAAGCATCAACCGCCCCCATTCCAATATTTGAGGAGGCCCCTCCGAAAGCACCATATACAAATGGTGTCTGTACCGGAACGTGTAATTCTTTTTGAGCCCTCGTCGTCAGACCAATTGCTTGGGTAGTACTCTCAACAATTTCCGGTAGTTGACTCGTACTAATTCCTGTCATTTCTAGAGCCTGACGATCCCAAGTCCGGGTATTAATATTCCACATTCCCGAACAAGAAGCTACCGAAATATCAATCTTGAATTCGCCAAAAAAATGGTGAAAAAGATATGACTTAATATCAGCAACATAGGCGGTAGCTTTCAACCGTTCTGGTTGGTCTTCTTTCAACCAGAGTAATTTTGTAAATGGTGACATTGGATGAATTGGCGTCCCAGTATCCATGTAAAGTTCCCGGGCAATCAGATTTCGTTTTACCCGACTCGCTACCAACCGAGCTCGCGTATCTGCCCAGGTTAAGATCCGACTGATTGGTTGAAAATTTTCATCCAACAGCAATAAACTTTGATTTTCACTTGAAAAAGCGATGGCTAGCAAATCACAATTATTTCGTTGTACTTCTTGATAGGCTTGATTAATTACCTTTTCGACCGCTGCTAAAACCTCAGCGGGCTCTTGTTCAGCCATTCCTTTTGCATCCCGATATAAAGGATACGTTTCGCGAAAACTTTTCTTCGGTTGCAATTTGCTGTCGTACAAAATTCCTTTTGTCCGGACGGTTCCTACATCGATTCCCAACAGATATTCCATTTACTTTTCCTCTTTCTATCACAGGTCATGATAACGATATCTTTTACCATTAGCATTTTACCTGCTATGTAAAAAAAGACCAGGCGAATGCCCAGTCTTTTAACTTTCAGCGTTTACTTTGATTACCGTGCTGACGAGAAGTCAGTTAAGTCCAAGGTAACACTTGGGCCAAAAGTTGAAGCAATTGAAGCGTGCTTGATGTAAGTCCCACGCACAGCAGCTGGCCGTGACTTAATAATGATGTCTTCAATCGTCTTTAAGTTTTCAACTAACTTGTCAGCATCAAAGGAAACTTTACCGAATGGAACAGCAACGTTTCCATCCCGGTCAGTCCGGTAAGTAACCTTACCAGCCTTTGATTCAGAAACGGCCTTAGCTACGTCCATCGTAACCGTACCAGTCTTAGGGTTTGGCATTAAACCTTTAGGCCCTAAGACCCGACCCAAACGACCAACTTGTGGCATCATGTCTGGGGTAGCGATTGCAACGTCAAAGTCAAGCCAACCGTCTTGGATCTTTTCAACTAAGTCTTGGTCACCAACAAAGTCCGCACCGGCTTCTTGAGCAGCCTTAGCGTTTTCACCCTTGGCAAATACGATAACCGTTTGGTCCTTACCAGTTCCGTTAGGCAGAACTACGGCACCCCGTAATTGTTGGTCCGCTTGCTTAGTGTCAACGTTTAAGTTAAATGCAACTTCAACCGTTGCGTCGAAGTTTGCAAAATCAATATCTTTTACTAATTTAACTGCGTCAGTTAAGGCGTATTGCTTCTTAGCTTCAACCTTCTTCAACGCGTCTTGGTACTTCTTACCACGAGTTTTAGCCATCTTGATGTATCCTCCTTGCAAATGTGGTCTAGCGGAAGTCTCCTCCCACGGGGACAACTTTTTTTTCAAAAAGTGCCCGGTCTGCTAGAGCCTAGTCTTCAACAGTGAAGCCCATGCTCCGGGCAGTACCTTCGATCATGCGCATAGCTGCTTCTACGTCAGCGGCGTTTAGATCTTGCATCTTAGTTTCGGCGATTTCCTTAACTTGTGCCTTGGTTACAGAAGCAACCTTCTTCGTGTTAGGTTCACCGGAACCGTGTTCAACACCAGCGGCCTTCTTCAGCAAGACAGCAGCAGGTGGCGTCTTGGTGATAAATTCGAAGGAACGGTCTTCGTAAACCGTGATCACAACTGGAATTAACATTCCTTTTTGATCAGCAGTCCGGGCGTTGAATTCCTTCGTGAAGCCCATAATGTTAATCCCTGCTTGCCCAAGGGCAGGACCTACCGGTGGAGCAGGTGTTGCTGCACCAGCAGGAATTTGTAACTTGACAATGTTTGCTACTTTCTTTGCCACGAGACAAAACCTCCTTAGTCCGTGTTGTGGTAATGATGGGGGATAAGAATTTGCCCCTCCCACAGTATGTTGATAGCATACCTTATAAAACTACCACATCTATCCTAGAAATACAACTTAAATTTATTCAACCGCTGCAATTTGGTCAAAACCAAGTTCAACCGTAGTTTGCCGACCAAGCATTTCGATCTCAGCCTTCAACTTCATGTGTTCATGGTCAACTTCAGTTACAACCCCACTTAAGTTAGCAAATGAACCAGCAATAACCTTAACGTGGTCACCAACTGCAACATTAATATCAGTCCGTTCAGGAGCTTCGTCATCCATCCAACTCAAAATCCGATTAACTTCTTCTGGTTGTAATGGTGTTGGCTTTGACCCACCACCGTGAGAACCAAGAAATCCGGTTACTCCTGGCGTATTCCGGGCAATGTACCAGGCCCGGTCAGTCATTACCATTTCAACTAAAACGTAACCTGGGAAAACCTTTTCTTCAATATCCTTACTTTTCCCATCCTTAACTTGGTGAACCGTTTCTTCCGGCACAATTACCCGGAAAATGTAGTCTTCCATTCCCATTGATTGGGCCCGAGATTCCAAGTTACTTTTGACCCGGTTTTCGTATCCAGAGTACGTGTGCAAAACGTACCAACGTTTTTCTTGTGATTCCACGATTTTCTCCTTATTTTCGTTTAGAAGTCTTAATATTTAAGCAAAATAAAAAAGCCCGCCCTAAGACGGAAACTTCCTAAGAAGACATTATACCAGACCTTGTAGACTTTGACCAATCAAATCTAACCTACAAAAGCCAAAAGTCCCATTTGGATCAACCAATCAAAGAGGGCGAAAAACAGAATAAAGAAGATCGTAATTGAAAGAACGACCGCTGTATCACGCCGATTTTCTTTTGCAGTTGGCCAAACAATGCGATGCATTTCTTTAACGACATTCTTGGAAAACTGAATTAAGTGCATAGCTACCTCCCCTTAACGTGTCTGCCGGTGAACAGTTACTTTTTGACAATGTTTACAAAATTTTTTTAGTTCTAAGCGTTGTTCACGCTGATTAGTACTAACATTGACTGAATAATTACGTGAACCGCAGACTGAGCATTCTAATCCAACTTTATGGTTAGCCATAACGGCCACCTCCATTCAGAATTACTCTAGCATAATTGCATAGGAAGAACAAGAATGTCTCTTGCTTCTTTAATCCCACTCTTGGTCAAGAATTCGCAAAAACTTACGTTCAACCCGCCAAATTGCCGAGTAAACTGAGCGTGGATCTTTCTGGAGTTCGGCTGCTACTTCTTCAAGTGACATTCCATTACAAACCTTTAAGAAACAAAGTAACTCAAATTTCGAACATTCAGTGGTTAATTTATTTAGTGCAATGCGGAATCGTACTACTTTATCACTTGCAACCCGCTCATCTTCAATTTGATCAGCCATCGGCATTTGGTCCAAAGAAAAGGTTTTTGTATTCACCATTCGCTTCTGGGTTTGCTGACTCCGGTAAAGATCATTTAATCGATTTAAAAGCATCTTTCGGTAGTAAGTTGCAAAAGCTCCCGCAATTTCATCGTAAGTCTTCAAACACTTAAACAAAGTAATTCCTGCTTCTTGATGCCAATCTTCATAACTAATTGTCAAGCCAGTGTATTTCCGTCGGAGTTTATGAACCATTGGCAGGTACCGGCGAAAAAGCATTTCAAAACTGGCATCGTCATGATGGTTCCGAACCATATAAATTAACTTTTGCTCGGAAATTTTCTTTTCTGGTTTTTTCATTAGTCTTATCAATCTCTCCCCTTTTGAGCATTTTACCGTTTAAAACTTGATTGTTAAACTAATTCAAATAACTGCTTAATTTTAAAATAGTAAGCTAGTAGCAATTCACTATCATGATCAAATTACAGTAATTAATTTATCATTAACAATTCAAATACTTATCAGCAAAAATAAGTTATCATTTTTAACTATCTTTTTCAACAACGTTTTTTATCAATTAATTAGATAATAAGCAATATAAATTTAGGAGTAAAACTAATTTTTATACTGAATATACAAAAAAAGGGCACACCAATTAGTTAGTGTGTCCACAGAACGTTTTTAAACTTTTGAATAATTTCTCAGTGCAGAAATTAGTTACCGCCAAAAGTAAATTGAAAAAATTTTTAAATTAACCTAGTGGGTGACGAGAATTAAATCCTTGATAAATGAGCAGACTAGCGGCAACACTTGCATTTAAGCTTTGAACATGGCCAATCATCGGGATCGTCAGCATTTCATCGCAAGTCTTTTTTAGTAAACTAGAAATCCCTTTACCTTCGTTTCCAATCACTAAGGCAACCGGACCCTTAGCATCCCAGCGTCGGTAATCAGTTCCTTGCATATCAGTCCCAAACAACCATAATCCCCGGGCTTGTAATTCTTTGGCAGTTTGGACTAAGTTGGTTACCCGAGCAACCGGAACGTGTTCGATCGCCCCGGTTGAAGTTTTAGCCACCACACTCGTTAAGCCGACTGAACGGCGTCTTGGGATAATAATACCGTGGACACCCGCCGCATCTGCAGTCCGTAAAATCGAACCTAAATTGTGCGGATCAGCCAATTCATCCAAGATTAAAAAGAATGGTGCTTCATCTCGTTCAGTCGCCCGGGCAAACAAATCGTCAATTGTTGCGTATTTATAAGCCGCGACAGCTAGTGCAACCCCTTGGTGATTTTCGTTATTTGTCATTTGATCGAGCTTAGTCTTGGGAACCATTGAAATCACGAGTCGCCGTTCCCGCGCTAACTTAATAACTGAAGCAATTGCATCCGAACGTAAATCTTTTTGAATAAAGACCTTATTAATTTCTTGATCTGATTTTAAGGCCGCTACAGCTGGATGACGCCCAATAATAAATTCCGGTTGTTTACTTGGCACGGCTTAAATCCCCCTTTTCGACATGCATAATGCACCACTGCACGATTTCAGTCAAACGTTCCCTTTTTCCTGCTAATTGAAGATAGCCAATTAAGGCTTCAAAGCCAGTTGACATCCGGTAAGTCAGCACATTCGTATTTTTGGCATGCGTGTAACTATTAGCATTTCGCCCCCGCTTGAAGTAACCCCATTCTTCCAGATTTAAAAGGTCTTCCTCTTGCATCTTTTCAATTAGAGCTGCTTGTGCCTTGGCCGAAACATAATTAGTCGCCACGTGCTGAAGTCGGTTTGGCTTAGCCATCCCCTTCGCTAGTAAGTGCTCACGAATAAACACTTCATAAACCGCATCTCCTAAGTACGCTAGAGCAATCCCGTTTAGTTGTCGATAATCTACTGCCATTTTATTCCTTTCTGTACCGTGTGCCTTGTGGGGTATCTTCTAAGATAATTCCCTGAGCCTTTAAATCATCCCGAATCTTATCACTTAAGGCAAAATTTTTAGCTTTCCGTGCCTGATTACGTTGTTCAATTAACATTTCGATTTCTGTATCGTTAATTTTTTCCGTTTGCAATTTAACGCCAAAAACTGTTGTTAATTGGATTAACAAATTTTTTAAAGTATCAATTGCTTCTTGCTTTACTGTTTTAGCTTGGGTATATAAGTTAGCATACTTTGCAAGATCATAAACCACTGTAATCCCGTTTTGAACGTTAATATCATCATCCATTGCCGTAACAAATTGGGCTTTGAACTTAGCAACTTGGTCTGAGACAGCGGGATCACTTCCTGCCTCTGCATCTTCTTGCCGGTAACTCAAATTCGTAAAAGTGTTTTGCAAATGTTTTAAGTTATTGGCCGCATCTTGAAGTTGTTCGTCACTATATTGGATTGGCCGCCGATATTGCGTGGTTGCCATAAAGAAACGTAGTACTTGCCCATCAACCGTTTTTAGCAAATCATGCACCGTTATAAAATTATGCAAGGACTTACTCATCTTTTCATTTTCTTTTCCAATGGTCACGAAACCATTGTGCATCCAATAGTGAACAAATGGTTGACCAGTTACTGGTTCAATTTGGGCAATTTCATTTTCATGGTGTGGAAAGGTTAAATCTTGCCCACCAGCATGAATATCAATCGTATTCGCCAAGTATTTGGTCGACATTACGGAACATTCAATATGCCAACCTGGCCGCCCCGGTCCCCATGGTGACTCCCAATTAATTTCGCCTGGCTTAGCAGCCTTCCAAAGAGCAAAATCAAGCGGATCTTCTTTTTTATCAACTTCATCTTGGCTAACGTGCTCACTCGCCCCAACTTCAAGGTCATCTAAGGATTGACCAGAAAGAGCCCCATAACGTTTGAATTTCCGCGCCCGATAATAAACATCACCATCAGCTTCGTAAGCATATCCCTTTTCAATCAACGTTTGAACTACTTGAATAATTTCCGCAATGTTTTCCGTTGCCCGGGGATGCATCGTGGCATCTTCGACGTTAAGTGCTTTTGTATCTTCCATAAAAGCTTGAATATACTTGTCAGCTAATTCAGGAACGGTAATCCCCTGTTCATTGGCGGCTTTAATCATCTTATCATCGACATCAGTAAAATTAGAAACATAGTTAACCTGATAGCCTTTAAATTCTAGATACCGCCGAACAGTATCAAAAGCAACGACACTCCGCGCATTCCCGATATGGATGTAATTATAAACAGTTGGTCCACAAACATACATATTCACTACTCCGGGGGTAATTGGCTTAAAGGCTTCTTTTTGCCGCGTTAAGGTGTTGTATATTTTTAGCATCGTCCTATTTCCTTTCACCAAGATCAATATCTCAATCTTACCACAAGTTGGCTCGGCTTCTGCATGGTAAATTATTTTGCCGCTCTTACTGGTAACTTTAGGCTTTCATCATATTTTCTTCACACTCGACTGTTACTATAAGAACCGTGGTAAGGAGATGTCTTATCACGATTAACCGAAACCTATTATTTTTCAATTACTCCTCCCAAATAGTAACCGAAAAATAGATTAATTACGAAATCTCCCCCAAGATATTCGTAGTACTCCTTGAGGCTGGCTGTGCCAGCCTCTTTTTGATTAGAAAAGGAAAAGGCTGGGAAGAAACTCATGTTTCTCCCCAGCCTTTCTTTGTCATCTCCGAATGTTACTCAGTAACTAAGGTCAAAAAGCACGGCCTTAGTGGATAAGTGCGAACGAAAGGTCGATTCTATGAATCAACCTTCGTCCTTCTTATCCCAACCAGGCCGTCAAGGAGCTTTTTTCCCAACCTCTTTCGTCTCCGAAGGTTACTCAGTAACTATGGTCAAAGCGGTAGCTGAATGGCAGTTGCTTCCCTGACGGTCGCACCAACCGATTCAGCCTTGCATGGGCTCACAAACGCCAAGCAAGTTGACTAGTTTGGCCAAGAATGTCTCCCAATATCAACTAATCTGTCTTATCTTCAATTCCTTGATGTGGTGGTCGGGCAAAGATCATTCGTCCAGCATCTGTTTGGAGAGCGCTTGTTACCTCAACAATCAATTCTTGGTTCATAAAGTAACGACCATCTTCAACAACAACCATGGTCCCATCATCAAGATAAGCAACCCCTTGTTGGCGCTCTGTTCCCTTTTTAACCACTTTAACTCGGAGTTTTTCTCCGGGAACTACCCGTGGTCGTAATGATTTAGCTAAGTTGTTAATGTTTAAAACTTGAACGTTTTGGAACTGGATCACCTTATTTAGATTCCAATCATTTGTTACGATTACCCCGTCAACTTTTTTAGCAAGGGCAATTAACTTACTATCAACTTCCGGAATATCCTCAAAATCACCATCATACATTTCAACTGGGACTATTTTTTCTTCCCGTAGCTTATTTAGAATATCTAATCCGCGCCGGCCCCGGACTCGCTTAATGCTTTCAACTGAGTCAGCAATGTATTGTAACTCGTATAAAACAAAGTTCGGAACCAATAAAGTGCCTTCAAGAAAGCCAGTTTTTACTAAGTCATAAATCCGACCATCAATCAAAATATTCGTATCCAAAATTTTGTAATGATGGTAATTATCATCTTGGCGATTAATGATTGCCCCATCTTTGGCCTTGTCGCGCCGACTAAACAAAAGTTTACGCCACTCATCAAGTCGGGTTGTCCCCAAGACAAACCCAAAGTAAGAAAAAGTGACCATTAAAATAATTGGTAAAACATTGTTTAACACTGGAATCCGTAATCGCCAGAGTGGAATAGAAATCAACGAAGCTAATACCAACCCTAGAATGGTGGTGATTGCCCCCATAATTAGATATAAGGGACTCTTTTTCGCTAATGTTGTTTCAACTTGGTGGACAATCCGTAAAATCCAACCCATCAATGCAAGTGATAATAACCAAAATATAATTGCTCCAAGTAAAATGTCAACAATGACAGGTAAGATAACCAAAGAAGGCTTAATCCCTAACGTCGCCCACATTGGTGGTAAGTAGTAATATCCAATTGCCATCCCCACTAAAATAAAGAGTAGCCGGATAAAATTTGTTCTTCTTTTCATTTCAATCCTCCTTTCTCTTATCTACCCAAGGCTAACTTCAGAGTTTCACTAATGGTAGTCACCCCGATTACCTCAATATTATCCGGGGTTTTCCAACCTTGTAAATTATTTTTCGGGACAAAAATCCGTTTAAACCCGAGCTTAGCTGCCTCGGCAACCCGTTGTTCAATCCGGTTAACCCGACGTACTTCCCCAGTTAAACCTAGTTCGCCAACAAAGGCATCCGTTGGTTGAGTTCCGCGATCACGATAAGAAGAAGCGATCGCAACGGCAATCGCCAAATCAATCGCTGGCTCATCGAGTTTGACACCTCCTGCTGCCTTTAAGTAGGCATCTTGGTTTTGAAGTAAGAGATTTGCTCGTTTTTCGAGTACCGCCATAATCAAGGAAACCCGGTTCCGATTTAAGCCCGTTGCCGTACGTTGCGCATTTCCAAAAACGGTCGGGGTAATCAAAGCTTGAATTTCAACTAAAATTGGCCGCGTACCTTCAAGGGAAACCACCACCGCTGACCCAGTGGCATCTTGTAACCGTTCCTCCAAGAAGATCTCCGATGGATTAGCAACCTCTTTTAAACCATCATTATCCATTTCAAAAATGCCGAGTTCATTGGTAGAACCAAACCGATTTTTAACAGCCCGCAAAATCCGGTAAGTATGATGGAGATCCCCCTCAAAATACAGTACTGTATCTACCATATGTTCCAAAATTTTAGGCCCGGCAAGGACCCCACCCTTGGTAACATGACCAACAACAAATACCGTAATATTTTTCCCCTTAGCAATCTGCATTAATTGTGCCGTTACCGCCCGAATTTGCGAAACACTCCCGATTGCTGAAGTAACATCGGTAGCCTGCATTGTTTGCACCGAGTCGATCACTACATATTCAGGATTTAAACTATCAATTGTTGCCCGAATACTATCCATATTTGTTTCTGGATAAATGTAGAAATTATCTCCTGCTACTTCAAGGCGTTGAGCCCGCATTTTAATCTGGGAAGCACTTTCTTCCCCTGATACATAGAGAACAGAACGCCCCTCCGTACTTAATTGACCGGAAACTTGTAGCAGTAAAGTTGACTTTCCAATTCCTGGATCCCCACCAATTAACACTAAGGACCCAGGGACAATTCCGCCCCCTAGAACCCGGTTTAATTCGTTTAGTTTTGTTTTTACCCGAGGTGTTTTTCGAGTATCAATTTCGTTGATTTTCTGTGGCTTAGCAACAATGCCGGTTAAAGTCGTTGTTGGTTGAACTTTATTTACCGATTGACCTTGTTCAACTTCTTCAACCAGAGTATTCCATTTTCCACAATTTGGGCATCGCCCCAAGAAACGGGGCGATGAGTACCCACAGTTCTGACAAACATAATGGGTTCGTGCTTTTGCCATTTAATTCCTCCCTTTTAAAATCTTCGTTTAGATACAGGATAGCACTCTAGCTAAGTCCTCAACCTTGAAGCCGACTTGGCCGGTTTCATCGGCAGATTGTCCTAATCATCGCGTAACCCCTGGAAAAAACTTTTATGTTACTTCGTCGAACCAAAGCCACCGGTTCGGTCAGCTTGAGGAGCAATTTCATCATCCGCCACTAAATATGGAACGAAAATCCCTTGGGCAATCCGTTCTCCCTTTTTAATGTGGTAATCTTTAAGGCCGAAGTTAATTAATTGGACAAAAATTTCACCTTCATTTTTAGCATTGTTATAGTAATCAGCGTCAATGATTCCCACGCCATTTGGCAAGACTAAGCGTCGTTTCAAAGGACCACTAGACCGATTAAAAAGCATTAACACTTCATTTGGTTGCATATAAGCCTTAATCCCCGTGGGAACTAGGTAGGGCTTTAATGGTTTATCGGCTAGCGTAAATTCGTCCTCAGTCAAAGTTTGCTTATGCAATAAGATCTTTAAACCGGTTAAGAAATGGTGCTTCCAAATTGAAGGCAATTCAAAGTCTTCGCTTGCTTCAAAATCATACCCCGCCGCCTGCTTGGTTTGGCGTTGTGGTAAATTTATGTCTTGGTTAGCCTTGTGACTAACTACCTCAAATCCGCGTTGTTTCACGATTTTTACTCTTCCCTTCACGCTAAGAATAAACACGTATTTTAAACTTCTGATTTTTAGAATACTTTTTTTATTTTACCATAACCAAGTAAGCAAGCACTAACAAACCGTTCAATGACAACGAAATTTTAACTATCGTTGCGCGAAGGCAAAATTAGCTTTAAACTAATGATAGCGATTACAAATTGTTGATCGTTGCTTGACAATTGAGCATGAACCTTAGAAAATATTAACGAGTAGTAAAACGTTTTTCCATTAGGGGGTTGAGCCATGCAAATTACGACAGAAAAAGAGAAATTAATTGCCACCGAAACGGATGGCACCTTAATTGGGCAAATTGATTACCCAATGGTTGATGAGGATGCCAACCGAGTTGTCTTGGAACGAGTCTTTGTAAACCCTGATTATCGGGGGCAAGGGATTGCTGGTAAATTGATGGTAGCCTTCGTTGAATATGCTGATCAAGTCGGATTAACCGTTAAATTAATGTGCCCATACGCCAAAATGAGTTTTAAAAAACATCCGGAATATCAGCATCTTTTACTACCAGAAGATCGTTTCTAAGGAAGGAAAATCAGAATGGATCAAAATGAATTAAAGGCCCTTGTGGGTCAAGAAGCTGTTAAGTACATCCAAGATGGGATGATTGTAGGTCTCGGAACTGGCTCAACGGTTCGTTATATGGTTGATGCTTTAGGTAAACGAGTTCAAGAAGAAGGTTTAAAGATTGTTGGGGTAACTACTTCTAACCGGACAACCGCTCAAGCTGAAGGCCTCGGAATTACGATTAAGGACCTTGATGATGTTGATCACATCGACCTTTGCATTGATGGAGCCGATGAAATTGATACTGACTTCAACGGAATCAAAGGCGGCGGTGGTGCCCTTCTTTGGGAAAAGATCGTCAATAATGCTTCCACTAAGCGGATGTGGATCGTTGATGAATCAAAGATGGTGCCCCGGATTGGTAACTTCGGGGTTCCGGTTGAAGTAATCCCGTTCGGAGCTCAACATGTCTTTAATTACTTTGAAAAGCAAGGTTATCATCCTAAATGGCGAATGACGGATGGTGAAAAGTACCGAACTGATGAACACAATTTGATTATTGACCTCAAAGTTGGCGAAATTGTAGATCCAAAAGCACTAGCTGAAGATTTAATTCACACGGTTGGCGTAGTTGAACATGGATTGTTCTTAAACCGGGTTGACACGGTAATCGTGGGTCGCCAAAATGGTCCTGAAGTTTTACAAGTAAAGTAATTTAGCGGTTGGGAAGAAAGTCTGACGTGTACCCCCAGAGTTGGAAATCAACTCTGGGGGTATTTTATTTATCAAATTTCTTTTCTTATGGAAACGTTTCCTTTATGATAATAAAAGAGAATTTTGAGGAGGAAAACATAATGGAAGCAAACACTCGCCAAATGCTTGAAGGCAAGCCCTATACCCCAGATACGGAAGAACTTTACCGCTACTCTCGTGAGGGTCACCGCTTAAGCCAGGATTATAACAAAACCTACGATACTGAAACTAAACAACGGCAAGCGATTTTAGATCAATTAATCCCAAATCATGGGAAGAACATTTACCTTCAAGGTCCGATTCAATTTGATTATGGTCGGTTTACTACCATTGGTGATAACTTCTACGCTAACTTCAACTTTACCGTTTTAGATACTTGTCCCGTCACAATTGGCAATAACGTAATGATTGGCCCAAACGTTAGTCTTTTAACCGCTCTTCATCCCCTTGTCGCCGAACAACGCATCCTTCGCCAACAGCCTAATGGCCGCTTAGGTGACTACGAATACGGCGCAGCAATCACAATTGGTGATAATTGCTGGTTAGCAGGTAACGTGACGGTCCTTCCAGGAGTAACCATTGGTGCCGGAAGCGTGATTGGCGCTGGAACAATCGTTACCAAATCTGTTCCTGAAAATTCTCTAGTGGTTGGTAACCCAGGGCGGGTTATCCGCACAATCACCGAAAAGGATCGGCTCACAAACTTTCCATATTAAGTTTCACCGCTTATAATAATCGTATTAATTAATAGGGAGGCTTTTGAATGACTTTTAAAATCACAAATGATGATGTTCAAGCTTTTCAAGCAGATTATGAAAAGCAACCATTAAACCAAGTGCTTGAACGGGCAGTTACCAAAAACGGAATTCGAAATGCTAGTTTTGACTGGCATGCTCAAGCTGATAATGACCCCCACTTCTCCATTGACCTTTCTACTGGTGAAGTAAGTGATCAAAAGCAATCTGGTCGTTGCTGGATGTTTGCGGCTTTAAATACGATGCGGCATGAAATGCAAGCCAAGTTCAATTTGCCAGAGAACTTTGAACTTTCCCAATCTTACCAATTTTTCTGGGATAAGTTTGAAAAGGCCAATTACTTCTACAAAAACGTAATCAATACTGCTGAACTCCCCCACGATGACCGGAAAGTTGCTTGGTTAATGACAACTCCACAACAAGACGGGGGCCAATGGGATATGCTTTGTGCTTTGATTGAGAAGTACGGGGTCGTTCCTCAATCCGCAATGCCCGAAACTTACAATTCTTCCAAGTCACGGGAAATTAACGAAGTCTTAAATAATCAATTACGGCACGATGCTGTTATTCTTCGTAAGTTAGTTAACGATTATGGGGTTGAAGACGAACGAATTAACCAAACTCGCAAGGAAATGCTTAACCGGGTTTATCGGATGCTAGCAATGAGTTTTGGCGAACCAGTTCAAAGCTTTGACTTTGAATACCGGACCAAGAAGGACCATGAATTCCACCGAGAAGCAAACCTTACCCCACAAACTTTCTTTAAGAAGTATGTCGGTTGGAACCTTGATGACTACATTTCAATCATCCAAGCCCCAACAGCTGATAAAAAGTATCACCAAACTTACACGATTGAAATGCTCGGCAACGTTGTTGGGGGACGGCCAATCAAGCACCTTAACCTCCCAATGGACGAATTTAAGGCCTTAGCAATCAAGCAACTTAAGGGCGGCGAAAGTGTTTGGTTTGGTTCAAATGTTTCAAAATATTCAGAAACCAAGCTAGGTTTAATGGCTCTCAACACTTACAACTACGAAGCCCTCTTTAATACTGAATTAAAGATGAGCAAAGCAGATGCCCTTGACTACGGAGAATCAATGATGAACCACGCCATGGTTTTAACAGGGGTTGACCTCGTTAACGACCAACCAACTAAGTGGAAGGTTGAAAACTCATGGGGTAATAAAGTCGGAACGAAGGGTTACTTCGTAATGAGCGACGAGTGGATGGATGAATACTGTTACCAAATTGTGATTAATAAGAAGTATCTGTCGGATGAACTCAAGGCCGCTCAAGCCCAAGAGCCGCAAGTCTTAGCACCATGGGATCCAATGGGAACCTTAGCTTAAACTCCATCTAGAAAAACGCGATCAGAAAATTGCCTTCTGATTGCGTTTTTTTATTGCTTAAATTAGAATTATATGATAGATTCATTAAAACATTTAATTTACTTAAGGAGGAAAAGCTATGCACCCTAAAATTGCCGTCCCTGCTGATACTTTAACTGAAGCCACGAATATCATCAATGAACGGATGGCCCCTTTTGCCCCAAAGCCAATCATTGAAGCCGTTGTCAAGTCTGGTGGAGTCCCCGTTATTTTACCAAGCGTTAATCCAAAATTTGTCCCTGATTACCTCGACCTTTTCGATGGGGTAATTTTCGCTGGCGGAGCAGACGTTGATCCAACCTTCTATGATGAAGAACCGCATCAAAAATTAGGGGTTACATATCGCAAACGAGACCTATTTGAAATTGAATTACTAAAAGAAACTCTCAAAGCGGGTAAGGCAGTCTTTGGAATCTGCCGGGGGCTTCAAGTTATTAACGTTGCTCTTGGAGGGACGCTTTACCAAGATCTTTCAGAAAATCCTGCTACGGTGCTTAAGCACTCCCAAGATGCACCTGGAAATTTTCCGTCTCACCATATAACCGTTTCACGTGGAACACGACTCCACAACCTAATGGGTGATCGTCCCTATGTTAATTCCCGTCATCACCAAATTATTAAAGAGGTTGCTCCAAGCCTTCGAGCGGTTGCAAGGGCTGATGACGACGTTGTTGAGGCCTTAGAGTCAACCACAAATGATCAAATCTTAGCTGTTCAATGGCATCCAGAAAATATGTTTAAACATTATCCAGAATCCCAACACCTTTTTACTGATCTGATTCAACGTGCCCAAGGCCAAAATTAGTATTAATCCCTATTCTAATTTTTACTTGAACATCCGCGTTGTTAGTACTAGAATTAGACGAAAATTAAATATTTCTCATAAAGGAGTGAAGACTATGTTCAGTCGAATTGGGCAATTAATCTTCAACCATGGAGTAGTTGCCAAAACCTCTAATTTTACGATGGGGTTAGAAATTGAAATGCAACGGGTTGATGAAACCGGCAATCTAAGTTCCGAACCTTATCCAGCTTCAATTGGTGATGAAAAGACCAATCCTTGGATCACTAATGACTACCTGGAAACCATGTCTGAGGTTGTGACCCCACCTGCACATCACTCCTTAGACGCAATGCATTATCTATATGGAATCAATAATGCTTTACGCTCGGCGCTAGCACCTGGTGAATTACTTTGGCCCCTTTCTATGCCCCCAAAACTTCCAAAAGATAAGAGTACCTTACAATTTGCTAAAATGGGGCCCGCTAAAGAAGCTTATTTAAAAGAATGGACCAAACGCCATGGATATTCGGAAGGAACCCCCTGTGGCGCACATATCAATCTCAGTATTAACCCTGAAGTGATCGACCTTGTTTTGGAACATTTCCCAACCGACTTTAAAGATCGGGTAGCAGTTCAAAATTATTTATACGCCGTCGTTGCTCAAGGTTTCTTACGTTACCGTTGGTTAATTACATATCTCTTTGGAGCGAGTCCCCTTGCTGAAAAAAACTATTTTGAACCTGGTCAAGAACCGAAACATGCCTTACGGAGTATTCGTCAAAGCTCCCATGGGTTTGGGACTAAATTTAGCGGTCGCTTTACTAATGTCCAGGATTATGTGGATGCAATTGAAAAAGGAGTTAAACAAGGCATTTTAATTTCTGATTACGAATTCCACGGGGCAGTACGATTTAAAGGCAATAAAAACCTTAAGGAATTACCTAAAACCGGGGTGCAATATTTAGAATTGCGAATGCTCGACCTCGATCCAAGTAGTTCAGTTGGTATTCGGACTGATACTCTCCGGTTTATCCGCTTGCTTGCTTCCTACTTCATCATGAATCCAGGTTTACGGGTAAATGAAGTTGACCGGGCTTTAGAAACTGCTAATCAAATGAACGAAGTGGTTTCAACTGAAGAACCGAACACGATTTGCCATTATCAAAGTAAAGCACTTGCCTTTTTACGGAGTTTAGATCGGTTTGCTAATCAACTCCAACTTGGACCCGAATATCAAGAAATTTTATCCGATCTAACTGACCGGGTCGAAAACCCCTTAACCACCCCAAGCGCAAAGTTGCTTAATTACGCTCAGGATGGTTCACTTGAAAATTACGCGCTCCGGCGGGCCAAGCATTACCAAACTGCTGCCCTTGAATCTATTCATCAATTTGATGGCTTTGACGACGACCAACCAATGTCGGCTGAAGACCTTAAAAAAGCCCTCTTCTATGGTAATTGGGAATTGAGTGCGGAAAACTAAAAAGTCGTGGTTAGGAATTTTTTCCGACCACGACTTTTATTATGTTTTATCCGCCAACCAATCCAGCAATAGTTGCTGGTACTCAGCCGGTTGATCATAAAATACCATGTGACGTGCATTTTTAACTTGAATCCACTTCGCCCCAGAAATTGCCTGTACCATTTCTTTGGCAACTTCAGGAGTACACAGATCGTGGTCCCCATTAATAATTAAAGTTGGTACTTGAACTGTCTTAAGCTGATCAACATAATCATAATTTCTTAGATTACCTAACGGGGTAAACTCGTTTGGGCCCCATGCAGTTTGGTAAGCCAGGAGGCCGCCATGCTTTGGTCGCTTTAGTGGGTCAGGCATCGAAGCGTTAACTGGCTCCATTGCATATTTGGTCATCAACGCTTGATTTGCCTCCTGATAATCACGACCTGTATAAATGTTTTGGGCTTCCGCTTTTTGAATGGCTGCTTGTTGAGATTTTGATAAGGTTTTGATAAGTTGATGAACCTGCTTACCCCAGGTTTGCGCTGAAGCAAGGGTGCTTGAAAGAATTAGGCTTTCAATTCCTTCGGGTTGGAAATCACAAAGATACATAATTGCTAACATCCCACCCCAAGATTGTCCTAATAAGTGGAAATGATTTAAATGTAGCTTTGTTCGTAGATTGATTAATTCGTTTACCCAAGTTTGCGCATTATAATATTCTGGATGATCATCCGGGATCGAAGAATTTCCACAGCCAATTTGATCGTACATAATCAATTGCCGATGGCTCTTAGTTGCAAGCTCATCCAAGAGTTCGAAATAGTTATGTGTGGAACCTGGTCCACCATGAAGTAGTATTAAGGGCGTTCTTCCTTCATCTAATCCCACAATGCGGACATACGTTGTAAATGATCCAAAAGGAAGCCATTTTTCGGGGCTCTTCGTCAACTGGTACTGATAGAATTTTTAAGGCTAAATTGGTCTAGTTTAGGCTGCTCAACGTGGGTGGCCTTTTTTGTCCCTCAATTTAATCTTAAAATGTGGGTTCTTGGCGACTAAGAGAATTCTTAAACGGAAGTTGTAGAAACTTCGATAGCCAAAGGCGATACGTTTAATTACTTTGATGAGGTTATTAGTTCCTTCGAGAGGCCCATTACTATAGAAAGTTTCAAAGCTACGCTTAATTTCGTTCTGATGGTTACGTAAGGTTCTTTGGGTCTTGCGCAAAGGTTGTGGTAAGGCAGTCAACTTTATCGTTAATAGTGCTTCTAAGCTCTTAATATTACGATTGTACATGGCGTGAAGTAAGGCTTGGTAATAGTTGTAAGCTCCTAGGAGTTCCTCACTGGCATTTGTTAAACGATCAGTTAATTCTACTTCGGTTAACTGCGCACCGCCAAAGACGCGGTAGCGCCGAAAACTTTACCAATCAAGATCTGTCCGATCTTTTAGCACATAGCGCCAATAACGCTTAAGCGCTCTTGATAAAGCAGGGTTAGACTCCTTAACTGCCTTCATCGTTTGAATCCGGATTTGATTTACTGCCCGGTATGCTTGGGCAATGATATGAAATCGGTCGGCGACAATAAGGGCATTTGGAAATAGATCACGGACAATCGTCCGATATGGCTGATACAAGTCGACAATGACAAGCTTGACTTTAGCTCGGGCATGAAAGTCATACCGATAGAAATACTTCCTAAGCGCGTAGCTATTTCTTGACTCAATAATATCCAGTAATTCATGTGTTTGCGGGTTCATCAGTGCCATACTCATTTGAGTTGCGGCGAATTTACCGGAACTAAAGTCATCAAAAGCAATTACTGGTGGTAAAAATTTATAATTCGCCTTAAACTGAGGAGCTAGTTGCGGGAAAAGCCGATTTACTGTTCCTTCGGAAATGTGCAGGTTGGCAGAAATATCTTTAACGGAGCGTTTTTCTGTTAGGGCCAGAAGCGCCTGTTGTTTCACTTTATCAAGAATCTGATGATTCTTATCAATTCCGTGAATCCGTGCAAGGTCAGTAGTTAATTCGGGACCCCCTTCCTGTCGCGGACAAATGTATTTCTGCTTTTCAACTACTAGAATTGTGGGCAACCCCGCAATGTCGAGTCCTTTCAAATAAACAGTTTTAAAACCATTCTTTCGCATTAAACGCCCACAATGTGGACAAGCTGAAGGATATGATTGTCGTAAATAAACTTCATTGTGCGTCATTCGTTCAAATTGATGGTGAACTGATTGTGAGCTGGGGACAGCTTGAATCACCTTTATCCGCTCACTATCCTTGAATTTGGGGCTAAATTTAATCAAGTTGTCTGTTAATCCCGTTAGATTTTTGATATACTCATTCATGGAGACGGTCCTTTCTTTTTTGAGAGACGGGGGACAGCCGTCTTCTTTTTTTATACATAAAATCCCCTAAATCAAAAAAATTGGTACTGCTAGGATTTTACTCCTATCAGTACCAAATATTGTAGACCCTTTTTCGGTAACTTGCATTTTGATTTTCTCCAAAAAAAACGGTGACTACGCAATGCGTAATCACCGTTTTCCCAAATTGGGTATGGACTACTTAAGGGTAACAGTAGCACCAGCGGCTTCAAGCTTTTCCTTGATGTCGTTAGCTTCGTCTTCCTTAACGTCTTCCTTGATAGCAGATGGAGCACCATCAACAAGGTCCTTAGCGTCCTTCAAGCCAAGACCAGTGATGTCCTTAACTGCCTTGATAACCTTAACCTTAGCAGAACCTGCAGAAGTAAGTTCTACAGTAAAGCTGTCCTTAGCAGCTGCACCGTCACCGGCAGCACCGGCAACTGCAACTGGAGCAGCAGCAGAAACGTCGAATTCGTCTTCGATTGCCTTAACAAGGTCGTTAAGGTCAGAAATTGATGCTTCCTTAAGAGAAGCGATGATAGCATCCTTATCAAAAGCCATGATTAAATCCTCCAATATATAATGGTCTTTTTTATGCACTTAATAGTGCTTGATATTTAACAATTAAGCGACGTAGCTTAAGCAGCTTCGTCTTCCTTGTCGGCGATTGCCTTGACGGCCCGTGCGATCTTGCGCATTGGGTCTTGCAATGCAGAAGCCAACATGGAAAGAAGTTCTTCCCGGCCTGGCATCGTTGCGTAAACGTTAATTTCGTCAAGCGTCTTAACAGCCTTTTCAACGAAACCACCCTTAATTTCCAAGGCATCGTGGTCGTCAGCAAACTTCTTTAAAACCTTAGCTGGGGCAATTGGATCTTCGTTTGAGAAGGCAACAGCAGTAGGGCCAACAAAAACATCATTTAATGCTTCGTAGTCCGTACCTTCAACAGCCCGTTGCAAGATCTTGTTCTTAATAACTACCATCTTAACGTCAGCATCCCGAAGTTGCTTCCGTAAGTCAGTAACTTCTGCCACCGTCAAACCACGGTAGTCCACAACAATAGCAGATTCAGCTGCCATCAACATTTCGTTGACGTTCTTTACAGCTTCTGCCTTCTTTGCAATACTTGCTTCACTCATCAGTTTCACCTCCTAGCTGAAAATTTGTGATTGGATTTATAAAAAAATCCCTATGACCGCAGACATAGAGAAGGAATTTAGTTCTTCCTCGGCAGGATATTAAGGCGTCACGCCACCTGAGTCTTAGGCAGAGTCATATTTAAATCAACTTCAATAGTATACCTAACATATTTAAAATTGTAAAGGCTCAATCCCCTAAATTTTCAAATTTCCGAAACATTAGAAAATTATGATAAATGCTTGCAATTAATTTTCCAATCGGTTACTATGAAGTCATTAAAATGCCAAGGAGGATATTAAAATGATTAGACCATTATTCAACATTTTAAGTGTCTCTTCCTCCTCAACTAGCGCTTGGCTGGTTGAGTGATTTGGCATTCAATAATAAGTGTCAAATAACCGGGTTCACTTGACCACCAAGTTTGGTGGTAGGTGGACCCGGTTTTTATTTGCAAAGTAGGAGGAATAAAAATGGAAAAGCAACCACCCAGAGAAGAAATGAAACGAGCATTAGGATTAGGATCAGCCCTTTCCATCGTTGTTGGGACAATCATTGGTTCGGGGATCTTCTTTAAACAAGGATCAGTTCTCGACAGTGCCGGGAATTCAACCATGGCGATTTTAGCTTGGATTGTGGGGGGGATTTTAACCCTTACCGCTGGATTAACAATTGCTGAAATTGGTGCTCAGATGCCTTACACCGGTGGCCTTTACGTATATATCGAAGAACTTTATGGTCGAGTCTGGGGCTTTTTAGCTGGCTGGATGCAAGTAATTGTTTATGGACCAGCTATTATCGCTTCGGTTGCTGGTTTTATGAGTATTCTGATGACAAACTTCTTTGGTCTCGGTAATGAATGGCGGGTTCCTTTGGCAGTTGTTACAATTCTTGCGATCGGCTTTATGAATATGTTTGAGAATAAGGTTGGGGCGGCCTTTGCCGTGGTAACTACAATCGGAAAGTTAGTTCCCATTGCAGCAATTATCATTTTTGGCCTTTTTTGGGGCCACAACAATGCCCTTGGTCAAACTGTCGGAGAAATCCACACTGCTAGTGGTAACTTTGGGGTTGCCGTGTTAGCCACCCTTTTTGGTTACGACGGTTGGATTTTAATTGCCAATTTAGGTGGTGAAATTAAGCATCCCCAAAAGGTTCTCCCCCAAGCAATTATCGTTGGAATTACAGCCGTTTTAGTAATCTATACCTTAATTACGGTTGCTGTTTTACGTTTCTTACCAGCTAGCCAAATTCACACTCTTGGTGAAAACACAACGGCTTACCTGGCTACCGCGGCTTTCGGGCAAATTGGTGGAAAGCTTCTTTCAGCCGGGATTATTATTTCGATGATGGGAACAATTAACGGAAAAATGCTGACCTTCCCCCGGATCGTTTACGCCATGGCTAAGCGCCGGGACCTACCATTCTCCCGTTATCTTGCCTACTTAACTCCTAAAGCCAAAGCGCCAGTTGTCGCTACCTTATTCATCATCGTTTTAGCAACCATTTTAATGCTGTTTTTTAACCCTGATCGGTTATCGGACCTCTGTGTCTTTACCGTTTATTGTTTCTATACTTTAGCCTTCTTCGGAATCTTTATTTTAAGAAAACGAAATGGTAATCAACGGCCATTCTCAACTCCACTTTATCCCTGGATTCCGATCATCGCCATTGCCGGTGGGATCTTTGTCCTCATCAGTGAAGTCATTAATGACCCTGCAGGCGTTATCCTCTTTATTGGGGTGGTCATTGTCGGCCTACCAGTCCTTTATCTGGTTAAAAAACTAGATCAGCGTCGGGTCGAAAAAGCTCTCAACATTAAAAATAATAACTTGAAAAAATAGTAATTCTCCTCTAACCGCAAATTAAAAGCAATCGTTTACAGTGTAGTGCTGTCTGCGATCGCTTTTCTTTATCCAATTTTCGCCCATCCAGGCAACCAATCCAACGTGAGGCCCAAAATTCTACGGATTAATTTCACCATAATTTAGCAAAAAGAGGTTGGGAAAAAAGCTCCTTGACGGCCTGGTTGGGATAAGAAGGACGAAGGTTGATTCATAGAATCGACCTTTCGTTCGCACTTATCCACTAAGGCCGTGATTTGGAGCGAACCAGCCAACTGGTTTGGCGTTTGTGAGCCCATGCAAGGCTGAATCGGCTGGTGCGACCGCCAGGGAAGCAACTGCCATTCAGCTACTGCTTTGACCTTAGTTGCTGAGTAACATTCGGAGATGGCAAAGAAGGTGAGGCTGGGAAAAAACTCCTAGTCCAAAGTAAAAACCGGATGATGAATTTCTTGAACAATTCATCATCCGGTTTTTATGTACACAGGAAATCGTTCCTGATATGATGTAATTACCACAAAAACAAACAAAAAGGAGCGATTTCCATGTATCAAAATTATACCATAGGGCAAACCGAATTCGTACTAAACTATAACTATGATTTACCACAGAATCATGTTGCGCGACTAATTAGTGCATTTGTCGACTCAATTCCACAGGAGGTTCTATTGGAAGAGTCGGTGGCGGCTACTGGCCGCCCTGTATCGCATCCAGCAATTATGCTTAAGATCCTCTTGTTTGCCTACTCGCGTCAAACTTATTCTGGAAGAAAGATTGAAATGATGTTGGATGAGAGTCTACCAATGCGTTGGTTAGCCCATGACTATACTTATAGTTACCACACCATCAATAACTTTCGGAGCAGTCAGCACGCTAGTAATCTGATCAAGCGTGCTTTTGTCTACTTTACCATGGCTTTAACAGATCACGGCCTAATTCAAAATGATGCAGTTTTTATTGATGGAACCAAGGTCGAAGCTGATGCCAATAAATATTCATTTACTTGGCGTCGTGCAGTGGAAAAGTACCACGCTAAGTTAAGGGAAAAGACAAGTAAGATTTATGAGGAATTAGTGGAAAAACGAGTGGTGCAAGAAATGGCGCCAGAGCTGGTCACTTCTGCCGAAGGCATGAAAACAATGGAACAAGAACTCGGAGAGCAAATCACTAAATTAGATGAAGAGATTGAGCAAGAACCCAAAATCATCAAAGGTGGTTCAGTTAGGAAACGGCGTCGTCGTTTCCTAAAAAAACTTCGTCACCAGCTAAGCAACGACTTAATTCCTCGTGCCCAAAAGTATGAACATGCCGAAGATATCTTCCAAGGTCGCAATAGCTACTCCAAGACTGATCATGATGCGACTTTTATGTGTATGAAAGAAGATCCGATGATGAATCGGGAATTGAAACCTGGCTATAACTTACAAATTGCCACTCATAAGCAATTTGTTCTTGATTACGGATTATTTTCAAACCCAACTGATACAAGGACTTTAGTACCATTTCTTAAGCAATTTCATGCCTTAGGCTTCTTTAAACATATCGTCGCTGATGCAGGTTATGGTAGTGAATACAATTACACAACGATTCTTGATCAGTTTGAAAAGCAACCTATTATTCCCTATACAACTTATCAAAAGGAACAGAAGCGCAAGTTTAAAAACGACCCAACTAACTCACAAAATTGGCAGTATAACGCCGAAGATGATTACTATATTGATCATTTAGGGGTTCGTTTTAGCTTTTATCGGTATAGTGAGCAAATCGATAAATATGGTTTCAAACGTGATTTTAAAATCTATCGGGCAGATAAGCACCAGCCGTCAGCGCAATTGGATAAATTAGCGAAAACACCAGGTGGTCGGCAACGTTATATGAAGGTTAACCCGACCTGGAATTATTACAAAGCAAAAGTGAAAGCGACCCTCTCAAGTGACGAAGGTAAGGCGATTTATCGTCGACGGAAGTTCGACGTTGAGCCAGTCTTTGGTCACATGAAGAGGGATTTTGGCATACGCCGAACTCATTTGCGTGGTCAACGGGCTGTGGAAAATGACATTGGCCTAGCCCTGATGACATTAAACATAACGAAATTGGGACAATTAATTAACCGATGGAGGGCCAATTTCATAAACAATCGAAAATCCGGACTACAATTTTTGATCAAGGCAAAAATTATAGTCCGGATTTTAATGTTAGAGGGGCAAAAATTAATAGTTAATTCCCACCCTCACCTTCTTGAGCCACCTTGAGAGGAGGGAACGATTCCTCTAACTAACGGCTAAGTAAATTTAATTTCTGGTTTTGTTTGATCACGATTAATATACTGAACACGATCCGTTTAGCCTAGATTCAGAAAGTAGACATAGTTACTCTTTCAAAACTTTTAATTGCCTTCATCATGCCTAGCCGATTGTACAATGGCCCTTGTAGTACCCTTAGCACTACACTGGATCTAAAAGTACTGCCTAACAGTTACTTCGCCCTAACCTCAGAGCTGTCGGAGTATGCTTGGTTTCATTTAACTGTACATCTGAGGCTGAGAACACTATACGATAAAACGTTTTACAAATCAAGTAAATAAAACCATTTGGTTAGTGTACAAATACTCATTTTTATACTAAAAGTAAACAATTTTTAAATCAGTAGAGCTTAATTTTTCAACCATTTTCCAAATTAAAATGGCCCAGTTACCAGTAAATTAATTGCTCCTCATCTTCACATTTAACTTATTTATTTTTAATTCAATTAGTTATTTGTGAAATTAAAAAACAAAGCCACCTAACTCTAAAATTGAAGTTAAGCGACTTTGTTTATATTGTCCCGAGGCTACCTCGCACGCAATCCAGGCGCGCTTAAACAGTTCTCGGTTAGATTAGCTCCATTTACGGGATCTGTACACTAGATAAGCGTAAACCGCAAAACCTAACTAAAGCCAGTTTTACGGTTCTTTTAACTTATTATCGTACGATTGTGGTACCTTTTTTCTTTTACCACATCCCCAAGACTTTCATCCAAAGCGAACCAATTCCGATCCAAACAACTAAATAGAAGATCCCCAGGACAAAGTTGAGTGACCACCACTTATTTTGTGGAACATAACCAGACCCAAAGAGGACTGGGGCTGGACCAGAAGCGTAGTGCGTGGTTGAAGCCATCAAGTTGCCAAAGAAGGCCATCAGCAATGCTGCTAACATCGCTGGTACATGAACGGAAATGGCAACGGCAAGGAAGGCCGAGTACATTGCCGTAATGTGGGCCGTCGAGCTGGCAAAAAGATAGTGGGAGTAGAAGAAAGCCACGATCAAGATTACCAAGGCTAGGAACCAATTAACTCCATGAAGTGAAGCGCCAACCGTCTTACTCAACCAAGGAATAAAGCCTAACGTTGTCAAAGAACCGGCCATCATAACCAAAACAGAGAACCAAGTCAGAGTGTTCCAAGCCCCTGTTTCATGCAAAACATCTTGCCAAGAAAGCACCCCACAAAGTAGGAGTAGCGCTAAGGCGATAAAGGCAGCTAAGGTTGCATCAATGCCAATAAAGCTCCCTGTAATCCAAAGAATTAAGGCGATAACAAAGATAACCGCCATTAACTTTTCTGGTAATGACATCGGCCCCATCTTATCAAGTTCACCCTGGGCCCATTCCTTAGCATTTGGCGTTTCCTTAATTTCCGGTGGATACATCTTGTAGATCAACCATGGAACAACGATTAATGAAATAATCCCTGGAACTAAGGCAGCTAAGAACCAACCAATCCAGGTAATATTAACCCCATTACTCTTGGCAAGAGTTTGAGCCAATGGATTACCAGCCATGGCGGTCATAAACATAGCCGCTGTGATCATGTCCCCATGATATTCAGCAAAGATCAAGAAGGACCCAATTTTCCGCTCCGTCCCATCATCTGGTTTAGAACCAAATGATTGGGATAAAGATTCGATAATTGGGTAGAGCACCCCACCGGCACGGGCCGTGTTACTTGGTGTAGCAGGCGCCAGAATTAAGTCGACCCCAATCAAGGAGTAGGCCAATCCTAACGTCCGCTTCCCAAAGGCCTTAACGAAATTCAAAGCTATCCGGCGACCAAGGCCAGTTTTAATGAACCCCCGGGCAATGAAGAAGGCCATCGCAATCATCCAAATGGCAGCATTCCCAAAACCGACAATTGCCTTGTCTAATGGTACCGTCTTAGTCAAAACCGTTAAAGCAAAAGCAACGATTGATACCCCACCGATTGGTAAAGGTCGTGTAATACAAGCAATAATTGTGGCCACAAAAAGGGCCAACATGTGCCAACCAGCAACGGGAACGGCTGCTGGCTTAATTGGCGTGGCGAGCCATAACAGTACACCAATGATTACGGGCCAGATAAAGCCCTTATAGTTAACTTTCTCTAATGTTTTCATCATGAATCTCTCTTCAAATTTGTTGTTTTAAAATCAAACTAGGGTGTCCAAGCCTAGTCAGATTTAAGCTTAAAGTAACTAATTTAAACTTTGCGTGTAAAGGGTAACCTGTTGTCCAGCTTGCCGCCCGAAAATAATCGTTTCGGCAATCGAGTTACCCCCAACCCGGTTGTTACCGTGGAGTCCCCCAGCAACTTCACCGGCGGCAAAGAGACCTTTAATAACGTCCCCATTACCATCAAGAACTTGCGTCTTGGTGTTAATGTGCAAGCCCCCCATCGTGTAGTGGATAGCAGGTGCAATATGAATTGCAAAGAAACCTGGTTTTTCAATCCCCCGGTCCATCCCGGTCGTCCGGTTAAATTCTGTGTCCTTTTGATTCTTAACCGCTTCATTCCAGGTAGTAACCGTCGCTTGTAAATTAGCTGGGTCAACCTTGATTTTCTTCGCAAGGTCTTCGATCGTGTCACCATGAACAACTAAGCCGACTTGGTCATAGAATTCAATAGCCTTAACGTGATCGCGAATCCCTTGATCCAAAATCAAGTAAGCACTGTGTTCTGGTAAGGCCGTAATGGCGTTAGAAACAATCTTCCGGGTGTTCAGCTCGTTAACAAACCGCTTGCCTTCTCCATTAATCAAGATGGCCCCTTCACCGCGAACAGCTTCCCCAATCAAGTAAACGTGCGGATTATCTTGTTGCACAGTTGGATGAACTTGGATTAAGTTCATTTGCATTAATTCAGCCCCAACTTGCTCCCCAAGTTTTAAACCGTCTCCAGTAGCGCCTGGTTGGTTAGTTGTCTTGTAATCCAAAAGATCTGGCCGGAACCGTTTCATATAATCCTTAGAAGCACCGAATCCACCAGTTGCTAAGATAACTGCCTTAGCAGCAATGTGCTTTTTCGTCCCATTAGCTTCAACTTCGACCCCATTAACCCGGCCGTCTTCGGCTTGGCTTAACTTGGTAACTTTTGTTTCGTTAAAGACCGGAATCTTTTCTTCAGCGATAACCCGTAAAAGGCTCTTAACTAAGAACCCACCAATTGGCGCCATTGAAGCTGGGCGGTGCGTCCGCTTCTTTGACATTCCCCCGGTAATGGTAATGTCATCCAACTTGATGCCGTGGTCAGCTAACCAATCAATTGCCGGAGCTGAGTGGTAAACGAAGTAGCCTAACATATCCTTGTCGTTTAACTTCCCACCGTCTTTGTAGGTTTCATGAAAGAAATCTGCCACGTTATCAATTACTCCGTGGTGAAGTTGAACGTTGGTTTCAGCGGCATTCATCCCGGAAGAAGCCCGGTTAGTGTTTCCTCCAAGGGCTGTTTCCTTTTCGAGGACGGCTACCTTTAAACCAAGTTCGGTAGCTTGAATTGCAGCTGATAACCCGGTTCCACCTGAACCGATGATAACTGCATCATAACTATCAGCTAATTGACTTGCTGATAATGGTTGAAAATCTGCCATGTTTATTCTCCTTTTTTATTTACATAGAAAATGGCGGACTTAATCCGCCGCTTTTCCATTGGATACTTATCTTTATGACAACGGTGACCTATCGTATCGCAAATTCTGTTAATAAACAACGATCAATTTTATTTCCGCTTAGTCTTTCCGGTCAACGTTAGTCATCTTAAGCATGTCCATCCATTCATCATATTGTTCTTCCGTGACCTTGCCAGATTGCAAAGCAGCTTCCTTCAAAGTACTTCCAGCCTTATCAGCGGCTTGGGCAATCTTGGCACTGTCGTGGTAACCAATGTGGGGTGAAAGAGCCGTAACCGTCATCAACGAGTTGTCCAAGAGTTCCTTCATCCGGTCTTCGTTAACCGTCAAACCGTGAATCATCTTGTCCGCAAAGCCCTTGATTGTTCCCGTCAAAAGGTCAGCCGATTCAAGGAAAGCATCGATCAAAACTGGCTTAAAGACGTTCATTTCAAAGTTCCCTTGCGATGAAGACATGCCAACGACAACATCGTTCCCGAAGACCCGCATAGCAGCCATCGTAACGGCTTCAGCTTGGGTTGGGTTAACCTTCCCTGGCATGATGGACGAACCTGGTTCATTAGCTGGGATATTTAATTCGCCATAACCTGCCCGTGGACCGGAAGCCAAGAAGCGAATATCTTGGGCAATCTTAAACATGTCAGCAGCCAAGGTTTTCAAAGCTCCGTGAACTACGTCTAGACCAGAGTGGTGCGAAAGACCATAGAACTTGTTAGTCTTGGCAGTAAATTGATGACCATAAACAGCGCTCATCTTTTCAGCAATCTTTTCTGGCATTCCAGGAGCAGCGTTCAAACCAGTTCCAACAGCCGTCCCCCCGATAGCTAATTCAAGTAACGTTGGGGTCAAGGTCTTAAGGTAGTTTAAGTCGTGTTCCAAAGCGGAAACATAACCAGAGATTTCTTGCCCAAAAGTTAATGGCGTAGCGTCTTGCAAGTGCGTCCGCCCAACCTTAACGGTGTGCCAATATTTTTCTTGCTTAACCTTTAATTCATCGATCAAGTGTTGAACTGCTGGTTCCAACTTATCAATTGCTTCAACTGCCACGATGTTCATTGCCGTTGGGAAAGTATCGTTTGAACTTTGCCCCTTATTAACGTCGTCATTTGGCAAAATTTCAACGTTAGGGTTAAGTTGCTTACACTTATTTGCAACTACTTCGTTGGTGTTCATGTTGGTTTGCGTCCCAGAACCAGTTTGGTAAACCTTCAATGGGAAGTCCTTACGTAAATCTTCGTCACTTAAAGCAAGCAATTCATCAATTGCCTTAACAATCAAGTTACCCTTTTCTTCGCTGATTTGGTTTGATTCCATGTTAGCTTGCGCCGCTGCCTTCTTAATATTAAGCAAAGCCCGGATGATCGCTAATGGCATAAATTGACCAGTTGGGAAGTTGTTCCGACTCCGCTCAGTTTGCGGCCCCCATAAAGCACTTACGGGAATTTGAACTGGACCTAAAGTATCTGATTCTGTACGAAATTCTGGCATGATTTTTCCCTCCGAATTTTCATTCTAATCCAACTTGTGAACTTTTACACATTTGTTGGTTATATCCTAAACCACCAAAAAGAGTATAGTCAAAATTAACATTCACGATAAATTTTATTTATAGCTATCCTTAAAATCCTTTTGTGTCAACTTTTCAAAGTTGAGTGTTAATTAGGGTGATTTTTAAAGACAAAAAACAAAACAAAAAAGATTTAAATTTCTTAAAAATCTTAAGCTTGATTCGTGAAAGAGTTAAATAAGTTTGGCAAAAAACGAGGTTCGGAAAAAACTAATTAAGCCACCAATCTAAGGGCTAAAACGTAGCCGAACCAACTTTGAACTACTATTCTTCACTGGCGTTCAGAATGGTGATTTCAAAGCTTGGCCTTATCGTCAGCAGACAAGCTCCTAACGACAATTTAGCTAGTAAACCTTGATTGGTGGCTTTTAGTGGATGATCAGATTTATTAGGCAACCATGCCGACGGTAGTGAAATTAATGTTAGCAAACAAGTGAACTTACATTAAGACTGAGCTTTGCGACTCCGCAGAAGTTCCACCACGTTACCTGGCTTAAGGCTACGACTTTCTTCCCCTGCTCCTCTTACGGCAACGTTCCGCGTAATCCGGTTTCCCTGGGAAAGCCTTTTAGCCTTTCAACAAATCATTTAACTTCTCAATGGCATTAAGCGGCCCAACGACGGTGATTCGGTCGCCTCGCTGAATCTTATCAGTCCCTCTTGGCATCTGGTTGATTTTGTCTTGGGCATTAACAACTAAGATTACGTTAACGTGATACCGATTCCGGAAATCTAATTCATCCAGGGTTTTATCATAGAAGGCCGCGTTATTAACAATTACTTCTGCTAAAGTTGTATCCCGACTAATTTGAACGTAATCAATTACCGATGGATGCAAACGCGAAAAGACTAACCGTTCCGCCAAATCATGTTCCGGACGGACGACCAAATCGGCCCCAATCCGTTCGAGTACCCGTGCATGGTTTCGGTTTTCGGCCCGACAGACGACATCCTTAGCACCAAGATCCTTAGCAATCAGAGTTGCCATGATACTGGCTTCAATATTTTTACCAATTGAAATGTAGACATGATCAAAGTGACCGAGGTCAAGTTCTTTCATTGCATCCTCATCCTGGGCATCGGCAATCACTGCTCTCATCACCATATCAGCGAAATCATTTACGACGCTTTCGTTGGAATCAATTGCCATCACTTCTTGTCCGGCCCGGACTAATGATTTACAAATTGCGGAACCAAATTGACCTAACCCGATTACCGCAAAACTTTCTTTTTTAGCCAATTAAAACACCTTCTTCTGGATAACGATAACTTGGTTGCTTAGGTTGGGCATTGAAGATGGAGAACATTACCGTGTAGATCCCAACCCGGCCAATAAACATCAAGGCCATAATGATTAATTTTCCAAGTAAATTCAACTTGGCAGTAATTCCTAAGGAAATTCCGGTCGTCCCAAAGGCCGCCATTACTTCAAAGGTGACATAAGTCAAGGAATTATGCTTTGGCAAATCCTGGGTTTCTGCCAAAATTAAAATTGCGATCGCGATGATTGCCAAGGCCACAAATAACAAAGTCAGGGCCCGAAAAACATTATCTTGCCGAAAACGCCGGTGCGCTAGTGTTGGATCCCGATGCCCCCGTAAGGTGGCAATCGCTTGTAAAGTTAATAAGCCAATCGTGGTGGTCTTAATTCCCCCAGCTGTTGATCCTGGCGTCCCGCCGATAAACATTAAGAGGATCGTATATGATAATCCAGCAGCCGAAAGCTCAGTATAGGAAAAGGTCGTCAAACCGGCTGTCCGTGGCGTAATCGCCATAAAAATCGAATTGATTAAGCGCATCCCCCAAGACATCTCATCATGGAACTGACTTAAATTCCGTTCAGTTAATAAGTAGACAATGACCGATAAAGCCATGATAATGGCCCCCGTCCGCAAGGCTAGGTTCGTATGCAAGGACATCCGATGAACCTTCCGATACTGCAAAATATCTTGCCAGACTAAGAACCCAAATGACCCAGCAATAATTAAAATTGCAAAGACAGTCAATAAATAGGGGTCATTTTTAAAGTTGGCTAGGGAATTCCCAAAGAGATCAAAACCAGCGTTACAAAAAGCCGAAATTGAATGGAAAAGACTCAACCATAAACCATGCCACCATCCATAGCGGCGACCAAAGTCAAGGTAAAGGAGTCCCGTCCCCAATAGTTGAATCAGGATGGACAATTTAATAATCAAAGTCACCACTTGAATTTGGGAGACATTATCGAGGTTTAAAGACTCCTGAACTAAAAACCGAGTCGACATCTTTAATTGACGTCGAATTAATAAGGACGTCATAACCGCAAAGGTCATAAACCCCAGTCCCCCAACTTCCATTAAAACAGCAATCACTAACTGGCCAAAGGGCGCCCAGTGCGTAGCTGTATCAACTAAGGTTAAGCCCGTCACACAGGTAGCACTCGTAGAGGTAAAAAAAGCCGTCATAAAAGAAGTATGTAGTCCCGGCCGTGTCGCTATTGGTAAAAGTAATAAGAGCGTCCCAATTGCGATTACCATAATGAAGCCAAAGGTTAAGAGCTTTGGGAATGAATAACGGTGCTTATTTATTTCAATCATTGTCTCCACCCCATCTTAAAATTCAATTCTTATTATATCATCTTTACTACCATGCATTTTCAGTATCAACAAACCAATAAAATGAGCATTTATCAAAATTAACGATCAGAATTATAATAAAGATAACTATTTGGAGGTGGAAAAATGAAATTTGCAATTGCTTATTTTTCAGAAACTGGCACAACTAAACAAGCAGCTGAACGCTTAGGGCAAGTTTTAAAGGTAACTCCCCTTGCAATTGAAGCTACCGTTCCATATACCAACGCTGACCTCAACTGGCAAAATGATAACTCACGGGCAAACCGCGAACAAAGTGGTCAGGCAACGCCACCAACTGCTAAGCCACTAACTTTACCTGACTTCAACGTGCTCTTTCTTGGATATCCAACCTGGTGGGGAGTTCCACCAATGGTCATCCATGATTTCTTGGCCCATCAAACCTTAGCTGGCAAAGTAGTGGTA
This sequence comes from Lactobacillus sp. 3B(2020), assembly GCF_013487845.1. Lineage (NCBI taxonomy): Bacteria > Bacillati > Bacillota > Bacilli > Lactobacillales > Lactobacillaceae > Lactobacillus > Lactobacillus sp. 3B(2020). The sequence goes on from NZ_CP047410.1 coordinate 1,801,804, forward strand.
CCATTTGCTACTTCCGGTTCTAGTTCCCCTGAACGCGGTGAAGCAATCATTAAACAACTTCTGCCGAAGAGTGACGTTAAACCAGCTAAACGGGTTAATAATTTTAGTATTGCCCAATTAAAGGCTTGGGTACAGCAATTAGGATATTAGTTCCAAAAGGAACCTGCTTGAACTCCTCCCTAAAACAAGAATTTTGCTAATCATATCAGCATCCTTAGAAACACAAAAACGACCAACGAGATTTTTCTCCTGGTCGTTTTATTGTAAATGATACGTTGCTAACACTTCTTGGTGGTGATTGTACCAATCATGCCAAACCAAGTTCACAGTTTGTACCTTGGTTGCCCCAAAGCCGATATTTCTGAGGTTATCAACCATCCCCAAAAAGGCTCCCGGGTCACTTAACAATTTCCGATAACGGGCAACCGTAACATGCGCCGTAAAGGCCGGGCGGTGTTCACTCACCGGGGTTCCGGCAGCTTTAAAAGTTTCACGCACTTGTTTTCGTAAAGCCATTAATTCTGGTGAATAATAACCACAAGCAATCACAGCTCCATCCGTAGCGACTAATCCTCTTAGCTCCCAATCAAAGGCCTTCGCTTGGGTTAAACTTTTGGCCAAGGTGGCTTTAATTTTTGCGAGTGGGAAATCAGTTAATTGTTGGTTAACCTTTCCGGCAACTAAATCGATTACGGTTAAGTGCAGATCTTTTGCCGGATAATAATACTGCTCTGGTTCAAATTCCTTTAGTTTCGCCATGGCAAAACCAAGATTCCGGGTCCAATGCACTGGCAATGGTACCACTAAAGTTAGGCCTACTCGTTGATTTTGCCAATCATCATCAACGTGCAGATCGGGATACCCACCAGCGAGGACAACTTCCCGATTTTCTTGGGCAATTGCTTGGTAACGGGCTACTAATTCCGCTTGTAATTGTTCCATTTGTAACCACCTAAGCTAAGGAATACAGACCTGTTTGAAGCCCTCGACGAAGCGTTGATAAGGAGACACCCGTCGTTAACCAAAAGGCTTGGTCACCGCCAATCTCTTCCCGGCGGTATGGGTAAATAGCAAGGGTTTGCCCATCTTCGGTAACTCGTTTACCATGGGTCACTCCACCATCTTCAACGTAAACATCATGACCTAAGACCTTATGCCAACCATCTTTTACACTTGCCATAAATTCCACACCCTTTATCGAATTTCACAACCTCAAAGTCATGAATGCTTTAATTATAGCACGAGATTGTGAATTGAGAAAACGATTGCAAGGAAACCACGATCTCCTTAACTAATTAAGCCCGTATAAATTTCGAATTGCTTGCCGATCTAATTTACTAATCCCCCTTCGAATATTCCGGGGAATCATTACACTCTGATAATCTTCAGGGGCATGGGCAAGACCTAAAGCATGCCCTAATTCATGTTCCGCAACGTGATCCCGATACTGCCGGTTTACGTATCGCAATTTGGCCGCATCCAGCGTTGATTTAGCTCGGATCATGGCATGGGTATCGGGATTAAATTGGGTTTCGGTGGATCCTAATTGACTGGTAACGTAACCGACATTACTATTTCCAGTTGTTTGGAGATCCCCATCAGTCACAATTACTTCTGCTCGTTGCCGACTTTTAATCCAGTGTAAATGGACGGCCTTAGTTTGATTCCACTTTTTGACCGCCTCTCGAAAGGCTGCTTGCACCTGATGATCCTGAGTGGCCATGTACACCGTAATTTGTCGACTCGGCCAACGATAACCTTCTAAGGGAATTGGCGAACTACTCGGAATCGTAAGTTGTTTGGCAGCAGCACGTTGGGCTTGGGGTGAGTCTGGTAAATCGGTAATATCATCAGTAGCCGTTGAAAAAGCGTTGACGCCGTCTAAAGGACTCGTTACCGAAGCCTGACTATCCGGGACATTCAATAACCCCCAACTTAAAAATGCTAAACTGATTAAGTTAACGAAGCGTTTCATAATTATCACTCGTTTCCGAATATAATACTACTGCTATTCTACCGCATGGCATCAGAGAGAAATAAAAAAGAGCTCAACAACGCTTTTGGTTGCTGAACTCATCCGTACGTATTTATCGGAAATACAAGATTTGAACTTGCGACCCCTGCGTCCCGAACGCAGTGCTCTACCAAGCTGAGCTAATTTCCGATGTCGATGCACCCAGAAGGAGTCGAACCTTCAACCTTCTGATTCGTAGTCAGACACTCTATCCAATTGCGCTATGGGTGCAAAATAATTAAAAAGCGGAAGACGGGATTCGAACCCGCGACCCCCACCATGGCAAGGTGATGTTCTACCACTGAACTACTTCCGCATTTGATTAACCTACGATTAAGAAGTTATCCTCTCAACATCTATATATAATACAGGAGCACCTCATTTCTGTCAACATTAATTTCCCATTTTACTAAAAAAGTTTGGCTAGTTAGGCAAAACGGTTTATCTCTATTCAGGTAATGCTTTTTTAGTAAAAAGAAAGAGGTTGGGAAAAAAGCTCCTTGACGGCCTGGTCGGGATAAGAAGGACGAAGGTTGATTCATTAGAATCGACCTTTCGTTCGCACTTATCCGCTAAGGCCGTGATTTGGAGCGAACCAGCCAACTGGTTTGGCGTTTGTGAGCCCATGCAAGGCTGAATCGGTTGGTGCGACCGTTAGGGAAGCAACTGCCATTCAGCTACTGCTTTGACCTTAGTTACTGAGTAACATTCGGAGATGCAAGAAAGGGTGGGAAGAAACTTGAGTTTCTTCCCACCCTCCTCAAGATGCGGATAAGAGGATTCGAACCTCCACGCCACAAGGACACAAGAACCTAAATCTTGCGCGTCTGCCAGTTCCGCCATATCCGCATATAATTATAAAAAAATGGAGGATACAGGGCTCGAACCTGTGACCCTCTGCTTGTAAGGCAGACGCTCTCCCAACTGAGCTAATCCTCCGTATTGGCTTAAACCAACTATTACAGTTTAAGCCTTTTACTTCAAATTGTCAAACTCTATTTTAAATTTAATGCTGATAATTTTTCATCAATCATTTCTAACACCGTTTGGGCGGCCTTGGGATCTTCCACAAAGTTGTATTGATCCCCATTGATTAACATCTTTGGACTTTCTTGATACTGATCATACCAACTTGCGTAACGATGGTTCAATTCTTGGTAATAATTGTACAGGGCTGGATCAGTCTCAATTTGCTCGTAAGCCCGGCCCCGCTTCTTAATCCGTTCTAGCATCGTTGGAAAAGAAACTTGAATATGAATTAATAAATCCGGTTTCTTCTCCGTTTGTTGGTTTGGTAATTCTTCCATCATATTCTTCAAAAGCGAAGCATAGATATCCGCTTCGGTTTCAGTGGCTCGCCCTAAATCAGCGTTCATCCGAAACATCAAGTCATCTTCAAAAATTGATCGGTCCAGAACACTTAACTTCTGCAAAGAAGCAGCCTTGATTTCTTCAAGCCGGCGGTTTAAAAAGTAAATCTGTAAGAGAAAGCCATACTTTTGCGGATCCTTATAAAATAAAGGTAAAATCGGGTTATCATCAACTGATTCAAAGTAAGCCTTGGTCCCCAAATGATCGGCAAGTAATTGCGTTAAACTAGTCTTTCCAGCGCCAATGGTTCCGGCAAGTACAATCATGGTTTTCTTCCTCTCTTATATCCAATTCGAGCTTAAAGCAACGTTTTTCATTATACACGCTTCTCTACAAAAAAGAAGCTGTGAAAATTAGATTCCCTATCTTCACAACTTCTAATTAGCTTTAGAACAACTTTTTTATGGTTACTCTTCTTCTTTATTTTCGTACTGTTCACCTTTTGTGCTCCGGGAAAGATCAACTTCTTCTAGTGGGATCAACTTAGAACCGTAACGAAGCTTGTAGTAGAAGAACAAGATCACAACAATCGGTAAACTCATGTAGGTGATCAAGATGTTTGACCAATCAAGCTTAACAAAGGCATCAATATTTTGCCCAGCAATTACGATGATACAAAGGATGAAGGCAAAGATTGGCCCGAAGGGGAAGAGCAAAGCGTGGTACTTTAATTCACTCAAATCATGTCCTTGAGCAATGAAAGCCCGCCGAAAGCGATAGTGACTAATTGCGATCCCAAACCAAGCGATGAAACCACACAAACCGGAAGCAGCTACAAGATAGTTGTAGGCTTCTGGCCCAATAAATTGAGTTAGCCAAACAAGTACGCCGACCACCGTCGTTCCAAGCAAACCATAGATTGGAATTCCCCGCTTGTTAACAATTCCAAAAATCCTCCAAGCGAAGCCTTCCCGCGCTTGGGAATAAAGCATCCGGGTTGAAGCATACATCCAGGAATTAGCTGATGAGATAACCGCAACCAAGATCACCGCGTTCATCACGCTAGCTGCGGCAGCGAGACCGGCCCGTTGGAAAATCAAGGTAAATGGACTCGTAACGACGTCTTGAACATCGGCACTCAACAAGTTCTTGTTGGTATATGGCAAAATAACGGCAATCACAAAAATCGTCAAAATGTAGAACAACAGGATCCGCCAGAAAGTTGACTTAATGGCTTCTGGAACGGACTTTTCTGGATGAGCTGATTCCCCAGCTGCAATCCCAATCATTTCTGTCCCTTGAAATGAGAACCCGGCAACTAGGAAAACTGTAATAATTCCTGGGAACCCATGGACAAATGGTGCATCCTTATAGGTAAAGTTCCGCATTCCAATTGGGGCCTTACCACCCATAATTCCAAAGATCACAAGGACCCCAACAATTAAGAAGGCAACCACGGCCAAGACCTTAATTAAAGCTAACCAGAACTCGGTTTCCCCGTAGGAACGAACTGAAAGGTAATTAATCACGAAGATAACTAAGAAAATTGCCCCACTAAACATCCAGGCCGGCACGTGTGGGAACCAGAAGTTCATAACAATCCCAACAGTCGTGATTTCAACCGGTACGGTAATTGCCCCGTTAAACCAATAATTCCAGCCGAGAGCAAATCCCATTGCCGGACTAACAAATTTACCAGCATAAGCGGCAAATGATCCCGTTAAGGGAATGTAGGTCGCCATTTCGGCTAAACTGGTCATCAGGAAGTAGACCATTACCCCCATAACCGCATAAGCAAGCAAAGCACCCCCAGGTCCGGCAGTTGTAATTGCGGAACCCGAAGCGATGAAGAGTCCCGTCCCAATCGAGCCCCCAAGGGCAATCATGGTTAAGTGACGGGTTTGGAGGGACCGCTTAATTTGTCCTTCACCATTTCCATCCATAACTAATTCCTCCTAAATTAATCTTGAATAATTGTATAAGAAAAGGGGCTAACCACCAAACGCTCGGTCAACCCCACTATTAATTAGTACGATCGTAGAAGCGCTCCGCGACTTTCGCGACAGTCCGGCGTCTCTTAAACGTCGGCCCAACCAATCGCTTAGCAAGGAACGCTTGGTTTCGGCACCATTCCCTTTCCACCGCCTTTCGGTACTTGCTTACCTCGGTCGGTTTACTCTTGAAGGATGCAACCTCTTCTTAAATAATCTTATTTATTATAACGGGGATCTGTTTTTTATGCAAGCAAAGGGATCCCTTCCTGATCACCGCTGATACTCAAGCCAAGTTGCCGACTTAGCAATTTGTTGAAAGCCACACTTAACCAAAATCCGTTGAGAGGCCACGTTTTGTGGTTCAACCCTAGCAAACCAATGATCATCTGGATTAGCTTTAAGAAAGTCCGCAACTGCACGTCCCATAATTCCTTTGTGCCACTCATTTTGACGAAGTAAATATCCTAATTCCGTTTGCTTTTCATTAAATGGAAAGGCAGAGATTAGGCCGATTAAATCATTTCCGCGCCAGATCCCCCAAAGTCGCTGTTGGCTAAGCCAATTATTTAATGCCCAAACTTGGACGTTGCGGTCCGCAACCAAGGTTATCCCCGCTGCCAGTGCCAATGCCTGGTCACTAAGTAACGCTTGCACTTTAAGAAGATCATCCGGAGTTAACCAGCATCCCTTTTCTTGAACTTGATTCTGCACTATAATGCCCCCAGATAAAATTTTTGAAAGAAGTGTTAATATGGAAATTTTAACTCAATCCCTCAAGAGCGCCAAGCGAGCAACCCAAGCAACCATGACGGCATACTTACAAACCCCAACTCCTAATAGTGAAGTTCAAGTCTTCGAACCCCTTTTGATCATTCCAGGTGGTTCAATGACTCATATTCCCGAAGAAGAGACCGAAAAGACAGCGTTAGCGTTCTCAGCTAAAGGCTATGCGGTTTTCATTCTCCGCTACACCTTTGTTAGTCAACAAACGCCCCTTTATCCGGCCCCAGTACTTGATGTTGCGGAAGCTGTTCACCAAATCAAGCTTCACCAGTCTGAATGGCACCTAAACAATCGCCTTCACCTAATGGCCTTTTCCGCTGGGGGACAAATCGCCGGCCTTTACAACGACTATTGGGATAGTGAATGGCTCACCAAGGCAAGTGGCTATTCTGCAAGTGACCTCAGTTTCACTGACCTTGTTTTAGGATATCCCGTTATTGATTTTGATGCCGGCTTTCCAACTGACCAAACGACTCGCAATCAATGGACAGATGATCCCGCCTTCTTTAGCGCTAGTCATCACGTCACTGCTACTAACCGGCCAACTTTTATTTGGGCAACAGTTGACGATCCAATCGTTCCTGTCCAAAACAGTTTAAATTATTTTCTCGCTCAACAAGCCCAAAATATTTCCCAGGAAATTCATTTATTTGAGCATGGTCCTCACGGCATGGACATCGCCAACGGCTTGGTTGCTCATCATCCAGAAGGTAACCAACCCCACGTTGCCCACTGGGTTGACATGGCTTGCGAATGGATGAAATCAGATCATCATCAATTTTAAATTCAGTTAATAATTAGTCACTACCTCGACTGGAAATTTGAGATGAAAAAAGAGGGTGAGAAGAAACGCGAGGCTTCTTCTCACCCTCTTTATCATCTCCGAATGTTACTCAGTAACTAAGGTCAAAAAGCACGGCCTTAGCAGATCAGGGCGAACGCAAGGTCGATGCTAATGAATCAACCTGCGTTCTGCTTATCCCAACCAGGCCATCAAGGAGTTTTTCCCTATCTGCAAAATATCACAAATAAGTAAGTGTTGAAACGATTATTCCGCCAGTGCCGCCTTAATATTAGCGAGGCTAACTTCAGCGGTACTGTTAAAGATGACCTTAGCGGCTTTCAATTGAGAACCGATCCCAATTGAAAGTTCTCCGGCCCCATTAATTGATTCAATCCCAGCACTAGAATCTTCTAAACCGGCGACTTGGTTAGCAGGTAAATCAAGAATTTCAGCGGCCCGGGCAAAAATTTCGGGATCGGGTTTCCCGGCATGCAAGGTTGCTGGATCTACAATTCCCACAAAGTAATCAGTAAGCCCAAGGTACTTTAAAATCTTCGGGGCATTCTTTGAAGCGGAAGCCAAGGAAAGCTTGTAGCTGTTGGCAACTAATTCATCTAAGAAAGCCTTCATCCCCGGTAAAATATCATCAGGAGTTAAAGTAGCAATTAATTTGCCATAGTTTTCGTTCTTTTCCGCGGCCAAAGCTTCTTTTTCGGCTTGGGTGTAGTCATTTTCGTGGCCACCAGCTTTTAGAATCATTTCTAAGGAGTCCATCCGGCTAACCCCTTTTAAGGCTTCTTGTAATTCTGGTGTCCAAGTGGTACCAACTTTATCAGCAGTTTGATGCCAAGCTTGGCTGTGGAATTTTGCTGTATCCGCAATTACCCCATCTAAGTCAAAAGCAAATCCTTTTAATTCTTCAAATTTCATTTGTTTTCCTCCAAGATTCAAACAGGGCCAAGAAAGTTATTTCTCCGCCCTGTTTTTTATTCAGAAATTTTGTCTACTTTAATTCAAGGTCCTTACCAGCCATTTCGATGACTAATGGTTCCCCACTAATCAATTCGGCCTTAGCCCCATTTTGGTCAACGGTAATTTCAATAACCCGACCGCGGAATTGTTGCCGGAATTGGTAGGAATCCCACTTCTTTGGTAAGAATGGTTTGTAGGAAAGCTTACCATCACGAACCCGCATCCCCGCAAATCCTTGAACAATGTCAATCCAGCTCCCAGTCATCGAAGTAATGTGGAGCCCGTCAGCCGTATCGTTGTTGTAGTTATCAAGGTCTAGCCGTGCAGACCGTTCGTACATTTCAACGGCCTTGTCTTCGTAACCAATATCAGCAGCGATGACTGAGTAAACGGAAGCTGACAGACTTGATTCGTGAACCGTAAATTGTTCATAGAAATCGAAGTTCCGCTTCTTTTCTTCTGGGGTAAAGTCATCCATAAAGTCCCAAATTCCTTGAATAACGTCCCCTTGCTTAACGTAAGGTGACCGTAAGATCTTATCCCATGACCAGTTTTGGTTCAATGGTAATTGATCACTTGGAATTTCGCCCACTGGAACTAGATCCTTATCCATAAAGCCGTCGTTTTCAGGGAAGATCCGCCGTTCTTCGTCGTAAGGAAGGTACATATTATCAACAATCGACTTCCACTTCCGCTTTTCATCTTCACTAACGGCTAAGTCGGCTGCGACTTCCTCGTCAACTTCTTCAAGTACTTCAAGGGTGTACTTCAAAGTCCACTGACAAAGAAGGTTCGTGTACCAGTCGTTGTTTACGTTGTTATCGTATTCGTCGGGACCGGTAACCCCGTGGAGCATGTACTTGTTTGCCCGTTGAGAGTAGTGAACCCGGTCAGCCCAGAACCGTGAGATTTCGGTTAAGACCTTTACCCCTTCGTGAAGAACATAGGACTTGTCACCGGTGTAGTTAGTGTAATTATAGATGGCATAAGCAATGTCACCATTCCGGTGAATTTCTTCAAAAGTAATTTCCCATTCGTTGTGGCACTCAATCCCATTGAAGGTCACCATTGGGTATAAGGCCCCAGCTAAGCCTTGTTCCTTTGCATTGACGTAAGCCCCATCTAATTGGTTATACCGGTACATCAATAAATTCCGGGAAACTTCGGCGTTGGAAACCCCTAGGTAAACTGGTAAACAGTATGCTTCAGTATCCCAGTAAGTTGCCCCACCGTACTTTTCACCAGTAAAGCCCTTTGGACTAATGTTAAGCCGGTAATCATTTCCGTAGTAAGTTGAGAAGAGTTGGAAGAGGTTGAAACGAATCCCTTGTTGGGCCCCTTCATCCCCATTAATCTTCACATCCGACTTGTCCCACCGAGCTTGCCATTCAGCTTCGTGATCCTTTAAAAGATCCGCAAAGCTCCGGACATCCAATTGGGCACTCAATTCATCAACCCGGTTAACCAAAGCTTCTTGAGTATCAAAATCACGGGAAGTTGCAACCACTGTCCGCTTTTCAACAATCGTGCTTTCCCCAGCAGCCAAGTCAGCTTCAAAGATATTGGCAACTTCTTTTTCACTGACTTGGTCCTTTAAGTGACTGAGCGTGGTCTTGGTAGTCGTCTTCATTGCCACCGTAAATTGTGGGGTTCCAAAATCATTTGGCTTAGTCTTAGAAACTAACAGGGCATGATTGTCGTTAGCGGTATGATCCAAAATATCCCAGAATTGTTCATCGTAGTTAGCATCTTCATTGTAGACGTCACCATTAATCGCACTCGTTACCGTTACCTTAACCGCTTGATCAGAAAGGTTCTTAATCGTTACTTGTTGACCAACTAATTCCTTTTGTACTGCACTGACAAAGCGGACAAATTCGAAATGTAACTTAGCGCCACCAATTTCAACGTTGAAGGTCCGGGTAAAGGTCCCGTGCTTCATATCTAAATCGAGACTAAAGTCAGTTGGTGTTTGCTTAGCCAAATCAAGCGCTTCACCATTGACCGCGATTGGTAACTTCAAGAAGTTGACAGCATTGATCATCTTTCCAAAGTACTTTGGATAACCATTTTTCCACCAACCAACCCGGGTCTTGTCAGGGAACCAAACCCCGCCAAGGTAAACCCCTTCCATCTTGTCTGCGGAGTAACCTTCTTCAAAGAAACCCCGCATCCCAAGATTTTCGTTGGCTAAACTGGTCATTGATTCTTGGAGTCGCTTATCTTCTGGTGACCAGGTACTTGTTTTTACGTGCCATGGTGCAATATCAAAAGTTTGTTTCATTGGTAAAATTCCTTTCTCACTAAGCAGGTAAATTATTCAGCAAAAGTTTCCTTAATCGTCGTAACACTCAATGCCCCACATGCCAAGACAATCCCGGCAAGTAAGAACATGTTTACTTGGGAACTACCAAGTAATGGGAAGAGAGCAAAACTTGCAAGGGAAGCCACGATTTGTGGTAAACAAATTGATCCATTAAAGAGGCCTAAGTAAGTCCCCATGTGCTTCCCGGAAAGGGCGTTAGTAACGATCGTTAATGGGTAAGTGTTCATTCCGGCCCAAGCAATCCCAACTAAGACGAATGAAATGATCAAAGCCCCTTGTGAGTGAATGAAGAAGACAGAAATAAATCCAAGGGCCCCAAGCAAAAGAGTCGTTGCGTAACCAGCTTTGTGGTACTTGTTTGGTACCTTGGCCAAGATGTATGAACATACCACGGCAGCAATTGATTGAACGGCAGCTAAAACCCCGTACCAGTTACCGGCCGCTTGGTAAGCAGCCGAAGTTGCATTGGTCGTGTTCCAAACGTTCTTGGCGATTGCTCCAGCTGAATAAGTCCAGAGGTATTGGAACGCAAACCAACAGAAGAATTGAACTAAGGTAACAGTCCAGAAGGCCTTTGGTGCTTGCTTAAGGAGGGTAAACCAGTTACCTCCTTCCGTGTTATCACTTTCTTCAATTCCGTGGTAACGAGCGTAAGTAGCTGGATCATATTCTTTAACCCGGAAAACCGTAAAGGCACTCGTAATAATTAACAAAGCGGCCCCAACATAGAAAGAAACAACTACGGATTGTGGCACAACCCCTTTTTTAGCGGTATTAGCAACACCCAACCAAGTCAAAAGGAATGGGAAGATCGCAGCTAAAACTGCCCCGGTGTTGGATAAGAAACTTTGGATCCCGTAAGCATAACTCTTTTGATCATCATTAACCATATCCCCAACCATCATCTTAAATGGTTGCATAGCTACGTTGGAAGAAAGATCCAAGAAAGCGACGGTAATCGCCCCAAACCAAAGCGCCGCTAAAGAGCCATACCCGAAGCCAAAACTACCTGAGTTTGGCAACAGTAACATCACAATTACGGCAACTAAAGTCCCTAAAATCAAATAAGGTAAGCGCCGCCCCCCAAGTTTCGGTGCCCAAGTCCGGTCAGAATAGTAACCAACGATTGGTTGCACAATTAGACCAGCTAGTGGTGGCAAAATAAAGAACCATCCTAAATTGTTAGGGTCAGCTCCGATGGTTTGAAAGATTCGTGACATTTGAGAACTTTGAAGGGTAAAGGCAGTTTGAACCCCCAAGAACCCGAAGTTGATCATCCAAATCATGCTCTTAGACAAGGCTGGTAACCCTGCTGATGACTTTTCACTCATATCTTCAATCTCCTTCTTCTTGTTTAACCAAGAACTATTAGCATCTAGAAAATAATTGCAAGAGATTCGTGTAAGCGCTTCATAAATCTTTTCAAGTATCAATATACCAGAGCTCTCCAATTTGTGCAACCGTTTGCGCAACTTTTTTTGCAACCGGTTGCACAAAAGTTATCACTTAAAAAGGGTTTAATCCCCCGATGCACTAGGCATTTAGGAATTAAACCCTGATCAAAATTTTTCTTTAACTTTTTCGTTTACTAATCAATAATCTTAAAACCAACTAATTGGCTTTGCGTTTTACGATTGAATAATAACTGAACCGCTTTAGCTCCTAATTTCCGCGGCATCATATCAACCTTAATTGCCGTTGGGCTAGCTAGGCTGAGCAAGCGGCTCCGATTAAAACAGATTGCTGGTAAGTTAGTTGGCCAGTTAATCGTTGTAAGTTGGTTATAGAAGCGCAAAAGATTAATGTCATCCACGGAAATGATTGCGTCAACCGTAGGATGTTCGCGAAAAAACGCTTTGGGATCGTTTTTTTCTAATTCGTACACTAGCGGTGTTAACCCCTTAGCCAACATTGCTTCTTGATACCCAATTTCGCGATCCTGTTCATACTGCCATTTTTTGGCGGAACGAACTAAAATTGGAGCCGTGGCTTGCTTATGCTCTAAAAGGTAACTAGTTGCTTTCCTTCCCGCTAAGATATTATCGTTGTTGATGTAACGGTCGGTTGTTTGCGTTGGCTGACCAACCACCACAAAGTTTTGGCCGGTTTTTCGAAGATAATCGGCTATCGGATCTTTCTCTTCAGCATAAAGAATCAAAAAATTATGAACTTTGGATTGTTCAACCATCGCCTGAACGTTTTTTAGCAGGCTAGCCTTATCCTGACAAATTGCAGTTGCCAAGACATAGTTTTTATCCACTAGTTCCGTGTTTGCTCCCCGAATAATATCAAGTTGAAAAGGATTTGCCGGCGCTGTTTCATTTGTAACCGGAAAAACTACTCCCACAATATTGACTTCCCCCTTTGAGAGGGCCTTGGCTGAACTATTTGGTTGGTAGTTTAATTGTTCGGCAATTGCCTTTACCTTGGCAATAGTCGCATCACTGATCCGTGGATTATCATTTAACGCCCGCGAAGCTGTCGAAACCGAAACCTGGGCTGCCTTGGCGACATCCTTAATTGTACTCATTTTATCCACCCCATATTTCCCAGGAAATAATTTACTTTTTGTGCCCATATCTCTCTGCTAGTATAAAGAATCTAATGATCTTTGCTATTTTCAATTAAAAAGAGGCTAGTTTGGACTTCCATCCTTCGCTAACCTCAATTGATTAAACGTATGAATTACTTACAAACTTCCAACGACTTAATATCGGCGCAAAGATTACATACAGATATTCTGCAATCTGAAGCCAAGCATATGCTAAGAGCATTGCACCAATTGTGTCGGTTGGAAAATGAGCATATAAGTAAACCCGGGAGATTGCCAATAAAGCAACATAAAAAACTAACAATATTTGGCAAATCACTCGCAGGGATTCACTTTGAATAATCGGCACGACAACTAACATTAAAATCCCGGCAATTAAAAAACCACCTAAAACGTGACCACTTGGGAAAGAAAAACCATTGTCGGCTGCCATATGTTGTGCTGGCCGCGCCCGCTTAATCACATGTTTGACAATCGCTCCTAAAACATCGCCCCCAAGAATAACTCCCAAAGTCCAAAGAGCCGGAATTTTATACTTAAATCCCCAAAGTAAGAAGGCAATGATGAAAGCCCAGACTAGATCCATCTTTGGGCTCCCAATAAAGGAAATTAGGGTCATCACAACCTTCATCCCCCCAGTTGCGTTAGGATGATTATTGGTAAAGAGGGTTTGTAAAACCGAATCAAGAGTGCCGATTAACATGGTACTTTTATAAACCATTGCGGCAATTACAATAAATAGGACCGCACTAACGAGGAGGCGTTGCCACCTTTTTGCATCATTTTGAATTAACATTTCAATCTCCTAAGCTAGATTTCACTGGGAATGAGTATACCACATTTTCATGTTGTTACTCGCTCTTCATCCGCTTTTACCAAAAATTTAAGACTTTACTTCATTAATAAAAATATTATGTGAGGCTTTAAAAGAAATACTGATCGTTTTCTGGTCACTGAGTTGCTTAACCACCAATGGGCCTTCAAAAGGCTCGTGCTTGATAACTTCAAAACGATCATGGAGTTGAATGCCTAACTCACTAAGATAAGTTAGTAATTCGTGATTATCCAAGAACCGTTCGATTGTGATTATCTCACCATCTTTAGCATCAGATAAGAGACGATGACTAACGTTTTTAAATTCGCCAGCTGCATTGGGAATCATACCACCATGAGGACAACTTTCGGGATGGCCTAAAAAGTCATCTAACGCCGTTGCTAGGCGGTCACTTGTTTCGTGTTCCAGGACTTCGGCTTCAGGATGAACATCGGCCACACTATACCCTAGTTTATCAACCAAAAAAGTTTCCCAAAGGCGATGCTTACGAACTAATTCAGCTGCCACTTTAAAACCATGTTCCGTTAACTGAATCCCGGCATATGGTTGATGGGTAACTAAGCCCTCTTCATCTAACTTAGTAATCATTTCTGTTACTGAACCAGCAGCAATCCCAAGGCCTAATGAAATTTGTTTATTTGAAACTTGTTTTTTCATTCCACCAAGTTCAAAAATAATTTTTAAATAGTCTTCTTTCATCGGCGTCATCTTGTCGCCCGAAACCCTCTTTCTATCTTTTTTCTAAGCTTCGATCGGAATAAACTGATATTATCATACCACTAAAACCTCATATTTGGCGAGCCTAACTTCAAAAATGAGTCAGCAAGAAAACTGCTAGACGATCTTGTTAGATAAGTAAACGGAATCAACCATTAGCTAGAGAATTTTGCGAGCGCCAGTCAACATTTCTTAATTATGGCCTTTTTGACTTTTGTTTAATCACGTCGTAATTGCATCCGCATAAAGAAAAGATAGATCAAGCCAAACATTAAGCAGGCCCAGATAAGAAGGAAACCATATAGCACTCCCATCCAATTGAAACTTAAGACCGCAAAGAAGTTAGCTAAACTTTGGGAATCAAACGTGACAAAGATTAAACGAATTAAACTCCCAAGGATAAAGAATGCTAAGATCGGCCCGCCAATTCCAACAATCCATTTCCACCGCCGATTTAAGAGGGCAAAACCAGCTCCGATCGCTGCCAAGGTTAAAACTCCTTCAATCACAGCAACTAAATCCCAACCTAAACCGTCCGTTGCATGATGCAGTCCCATTTGTTGGTAATCAACAACGTTCTTCAAAAGATGAGCCAGCCAAATTACGACTATCCAAATTACTAAGGAAGCGGTATTAGCTAGCCAAATGTTCCAGCGAGAATAACCATATTGGATTCCCCATTTAAATAATGGGTAAGCGATAAATAAAGGTAAAACGACGCCCCAAATCTCAATTGATATTCCAAAATTCACAACAAAATTTGTTAATTCGCCAGTGAGACTCATGTGACTTCGGGTTAAGAGTTTCAAGATAATCCTTAACGCCCAGAAAGCCAAGTCGACCCCGACCACAATCAATAAGCTCCAAACTGATAATCGCATGCTCCAGTTCATTAAGCCGCTAATTCGTTTATTCACCTTCATTCCCTCCATCCGTTAATGCTGTAAAAGTTTTTTGCAAGTCAAGATGATCAACCTTAACCTGATCTGGTAAGATACGTTGTTCAGCTAGTTTTTCAACAACCGTAACAGTCTTAATCCGACTAAAATTATGACTCGTTAAGATTTTTAAACCGTGCGTATATTGATCAACTAAGTTAGCCGGTCCACTAATTTCATAGGCCTTCGCTAACAAATCAATCACTGGTTCATCGACTATGATTTTGCCCTGATCTAAGATAATCACATTTTCTAAAAGTTGTTGGACTTCATTAATTAAGTGCGTTGAAATTACAAAAGTCCGGGGCCGTTCTCCATATGTCCGCATTAATTCTTGATAGAACAGTTCACGGTGATTTGCGTCTAATCCCAAGGTTGGTTCATCAAGAAAAATATAATCTGCATTGACATTCAAAGCGACTGTTAACTTAGCGGCCGTTTTTAATCCCGTTGAAAGTTTGGCTAAAGTTTGATCTTCACTGATTTTAAAAGCAGTTAACATTCGCCGGGCATTTTTAAAATCAAAATTACCATAGGCTAATTCTGCCCCATTAAACAAATCCTTAATCTTCGTATGCTTCAAGTTAAGCTCAGCTTCACTCATCAAATAAAATTGGCCGAGGCTAGCTTGATTATTATTCACATTTTGCTCACCAAGCATGACTTGTCCTTGGTTGGCGAAAATCCGATTAGTTATGATATTTAGTAAGGTACTCTTTCCTGCCCCATTGCGACCCAACAAACCGTAGATCTTTGCAGGTTGTAACTCAAAACTCACTGCATCAAGAATTACTTTGCGACCATAACGTTTCGTAATTGTCTGCACCTTAAGCTTTTCCATTTTGGTACCCCCGTTTAATTAGTGCTAATAGCTGTTCTTCGTCGATTCCTAAACGTTGTGCTTCAGTAACTAAACTAGCAACATAATCCTGATAAAAAGCTTCCCGGTGTTGATGAGCTAGCTGTTTTTTGGCCCCGGGGAGGACAAACATCCCCCGCCCCCGCCGTTTCTCTAGTAAATGCTGATCAACCAGCTGATTCATCCCCTTTAAGATCGTTGCTGGATTCATATTTAGTTCTTGAGAAAGTTGCGTTGTTGATGGCACTTGTTCACCCTCCTTAAAAATTCCAGTAAAAATCATTTCCGCAAGTTGGTCCGCAAGTTGTTGGTATAACGGTGCGGATTGATCAAATTCAAAATGCATTTTCTCACCACCTCAACCATTTTGTTGGTTGGTTAATTACTTGTGTGACTAACTATATAACTAACTAGGCAAAAAAGCAACCCCAAAAATGAGTTTGTTAAAAATTCTAAACGATCCGGCAAAATAAGAAAAAAGAAACGAGGCCGAGGTTGGGAAAAAAGCTCCTTGACGGCCTGGTTGGGATAAGAAGGACGAAGGTTGATTCATCAGAATCGGCCTTTCGTTCGCACTTATCCGCTAAGGCCGTGCTTTTTGACCTTAGTTACTGAGTAACATTCGGAGATAAAAAAGGGGCTAGGAAGAAACATGAGTTTCTTCCCAGCCCCAACCTCGCAATGTAACTAGGATGGCTAAACCCCCGAAATATCGCTTAGCCTCACTTTTATCGCCGCATGTTATTCAGCAACGACGTTAAAATTTTCTAGAATAACTTACCGACTCCATAGTGGATAGCAATCGTAATTAACCCAATGATTATATTCCGAATCACTGCCCGGCGGGTCAAACCGTCACCGAGTCTAGCTGATAAGTATCCCGTCAAAGCAGAAGTAACGGCAACCGCCAAGATCGTTGCATACCATTTTAAGTTCCCGTTAACAAAGGTCATCGCCATTAAAGGTAGTAAACCACCTAAGGCTGCCGAAAAAAGGGAGGCAAAAGAAGCATCCCACGGGTTTAAGTAGTGACCAAGTTCAATATCATATTTTACCCGAACCACCGTGGCTAACGGCTTTTTTTGTAAGAGGTCTTTAGCAATTGCCTCGGCCGTATCAGGTTGAACTCCCCGTTGAACATAGAAGTCTTTAACGGTTTGCATTTGACCGTGCCAATTTGTTTTTAAAAGGGCTGCTTCTTTAGCAACTGCTGCTTTTTCAGTCTCCTTTTGGGCTGAAACGGATGCATATTCACCAGCCGCCATTGAAAAGGCACAGGCCAATAAATCTGATAAGCCAGCAATAAAGATGGTGAAATGATTTGTTGTGGCAGCAGCAACCGAAACCAAAACCCCCACAACGGTCAAGATTCCATCGTTTGAGCCTAAAACGCCAGCCCGCAAAACATTTAGCTTTTCCTCCATTGTTTGCGTTGTTTTATCAACCCGCTTTACTTTTACGTTCGTCACGTTTACTTCCTCCTTTTAATGCTCAATAAGCGCGGAAGAGTTGCCCAATTAAGAAGGTTACTCCCATCGTTAATAAACCAGCAGCCACATTACGAAGCATCGCTTTTCCGCGCTTGGGGTTATCTCCAAGAACTGCGGCTAAGTAGCCCGTAATTAACAGAGCAACTAAGACCGCAACCATTGTTCCTAAAATCCGGACCTTAGGTGGAGTCAGCGTAACTGCCACCATTGGTAAAATTGAGCCTAGGGGGAAGGAAATAAATGAAGCTATCGCAGCGGCATACGGATTGGTAAAATCTTTGGGATTAAAGCCATAGCGTTCTTGAACTGCCGTATTTAAGGGATCATCAGCCATCAATTCCTGGGTGGCTTGATAAGCTAAGGCCGGCGCAATTCCTTGAGCAAGATATTTCCCCTTAACGTAGTCAAATTCAGCTTGGAAATTCTCTTTAATTCGTTGTTGTTCATTTAAAATTGCGCGTTGTTGCGAATCTTTTTGGGTACTTACCGAAACATACTCCCCCATACACATGGAAATCATTCCGGCTAAACTACCGGAAAGCCCAGCAATTAGAATTGCATAAGCATTGTTAGTTGCGGCTGCAACCCCAATAACGATTCCAGCTACTGAAATAATGCCATCATTCGCCCCCATAACACTAGCTCGAATAACATTCACCTTTTGTGCAAGTGACATTTTCTTTGCCATAATTATTCCCCTCTTCTTTATTTATAATCATTATAAACTGGAAGAAAATTAAATCAAGCATTTACGTTCAATATTCCAATATTACTTAGAATCATTATATATTTAGAATTTAAATAAAAAGACAACGATCATCAATGACTTCGTTGTCCCATTTTCAATATTTAGTTGGGTATATCAAAAGGCGAAACGATGTCTACTTACTTTTGAGATTCATCAGCCGTTTGAATTACAAAAACCGAGGTTCCTGAATGTTTAACCATGTAGGAAGCTTGCGAACCAACTGTCTTCCGACTTCCTTTTTTACCAATTGACCCAATAATTAAAAGATCTGGTTCATATTCTGGAATCACGTGATTACAAATTCGCTCCGCCGGGCGTTCTCCCTGGTCCACAATCGCCGTGATCTTCTTAGGATCAATCCCATAATCGATTGCTGCCTGAGTATATTGATCAATTCGGTTTTCCATTTCATCCCGACTAGAGTGAGTAAAATCACGATCTAAAATCTGATAAACATTTACTTCGCTCGTCTCATAAATTGAAACAATCCCTAATTCAGAACCATCACGCTTCGCCTTATCAACAGCGTATGAAAAAGCAGCCCGGGCATCCGGTGCATCGTCAACCCCAACCAAAATACGATGAAATCTTTTTGGCTTAATTTCAAACATTAATTTTTCTCCTCTCTTGTATCCAGTACTCAAGCCTGTTTTGCTTCATTTTCTATACTACTCCAGAATTACCAATTGTAAAGAATATTTTTAGCTTGTCCTAAACTTATTTTATTAATTTGTAATTCTACCTAGTGAAAATTATAAAACCGCGTTATAGTTAATGCGAAATATAATTTTAGGAGGCATTTTTATGACGACAATTGATCATTACTTCTATGACGAAAGTGCCTACGACTATCACGACGGTGGCTACGTCCCGCTTAAAGTCGCTGATGCGCCTACCAAACCGCTAACAATTCCGCCCCTTTTGAAACCAGACAAACAAACTGCCAACGAAACTTGGTATACCTTAACGGCCCAAGCTGGTGAGACTCAATTACTCCCTGGGAAAAAAACAAAGACCTGGGGTTACAACGGAAGCTTATTAGGGCCAATCATTCACTACGAACGCGGAAAGACCTACCACTTACATCTGGTAAATCACTTACCCGAACTAACAACTTTTCACTGGCATGGCTTAGCAATTCCAGGACCAATTGAAGACGGCGGTTGTCACGCTCCTGTATATCCTGGGCAAAGTCGGGATGTCAGTTTTAAGATTAATCAACCAGCGGCCTTCACTTGGCTTCATGCTCACCCCTGTCCGGAAACAGCGGCGCAAGTTTGGCATGGTCTGGCTACGGGAGCAATTGTTACTGACCAACATGAAGCCAAATTGCCCCTGCCACGAAATTATGGGGTTGATGATATTCCACTTATTCTCCAAGACCGGCGGTTCCACGAAAATAATCAATGGGATTATCGGGCCGATTACGACCCTGATGGAGTGGCTGGTCCAACTCCAATGATTAACGGGACAATTAACCCTTATTTTGATGTTACCACCCAAAAACTTCGCCTCCGCTTCCTTAACGGGGCCAACCGGCGGGAATGGCGATTACACTTCGATGATAATCGAATTATGACTCAAATTGCGGGCGATCTTAGTCTATTGCCCCAGCCGATTAAGCTAACTAAATTGATGTTAACCTGTGCTGAACGGGCCGAAGTTATTGTTGACTTTGGTGATTGCAAACCTGGCGATGTTGTTACTCTTTACACGGATCAAACTCCACTGGTCCAATTCCGGATTCACGAATTTAAGCCTAATCATCAAGAACTCCCAACTAAGCTCTTTGATGTTCCCAACCCCGAAGTTACCCCAGGATTACCAATTCACCACGTTACTCTTGACGGAATGGACGAAATGGTAGCAATGAACGGAAAAAAGTTCCAAATGGATCGGATTGATTACACGATGCAAAAGGGCCAAGTTCAAATCTGGGATATTTACAACACAAACGGTAAACCCGGCATGATCCACCCTTACCATATGCATGGAACCACCTTTAAAGTAATCTCCCGGGATGGTCACGCTCCGCTCCCAACCGAAACCGGACTCAAAGACACAGTCGCTATTAATCCTGGTGAGCACGTTCGGATTAAGGTCTGGTTTGATGTTGCCGGAGTCTTCATGTATCACTGCCACATCATTGAACACGAAGACGGCGGGATGATGGCCCAATTGAAGGTTGTTGATCCGGCTGATCCAAACAAAGAATATCCGCTCCTTAACCATATGGATCTAATGATGGCCTTTGCTAAAGAACGGGGCGTTGACATGGATCATCTTTGGCTTGGTGGAATGGACTCCTACAAGAAGATGGGCATGGAAATGTAGAATGATGCAGAAATAACGATCGAAATAAAAAAGACGAGAGGCTGGGAAGAAACAAAATTTCTTCCCAACCTCTCGCTTTTTATTCTTTTACTAGATACTACTAAAAATCCAATCGGAAATTAAAACGTTGCTCATCCCCAGCAAAGCGGCGCGCATGCCGATCAATTACTTGCCGACGATCACCAAACATCATCCATGCCGTTACGCCCCCGAAGAAGAGAACTTCAACAGTAAGCAAGTACCAATCGACAATCGTTGGTGAACCCGTCATAACAACCGAGCCACTCGCCGAAAAGGCCAGCCAATCTAACAAGAAATGCATTAACATCGACAACCATAATTGGCCGGTATATAGATAGACCACCGCAAAGTAAAGACCCAATGCCATTGCTGAAATAGCTTGTAAGAGGGTAATCATAAACGGTTGGACCAGGGCATTACCAAAATGTAAGAGCCCGAACAAAAATGAACTTACTAAAATTGCCCATAAAGCTTGGTTCCGGGAATTTCGGAAAACGGAGAGCAAGACCCCTAAGAATGCAAACCGACAAAGTGTTTCTTCGGCTACGCCGGCTTCGAAAGCCGTTAAGAGGTACTCCCGTGTAGCATAGGGCAAATGTAGGTCATAACTAGTTAAAATATTGCTCCAACGATTGCCATTTGAGAACGAATTAATAAAAATAAAGAGACATCCAAGGCCCAATAAAATAATTAAACTTAGCCAACTAAAGCCCCGGCCAAATTTCGGGTTAATCCCAGGCCAGGATAAATGCCAAGCCCGCATTGAGGCAACTATCATCAAGAAGAAAGCCACTGCCCCTAAGGCTCCAGTAGTTAAAATGAGGGCAAAGGTCCGTGGGCCCGTAAACTTAGCAGGGTAAATACTCCCAACTAAAGTAACAACAATTACAAACCACCAGGCTGGATAAAGAATCCGGGCAACCGACGTCTTTAACTTACCGCCTACAATTCCCGCCATTGGGGCAAACATGACAATAAAGTAAGCCATCGTGATCACCATTACTCCCCGGGCTGGTAATTGAAGCCGGACAATTATTTCCCGGGTCATAATTGACCAAACCACGATCAAAATAATTGGTTGCACAATGCATTGAAGCCACCGGTTAATTGCTGTCAACCACGGTGGTAAATCCAAACCTTCATCCAGCCAGGCAAAGATGAGGACTAGTGCCATCACTGCCAACCAACCAACATATGGCAATTGGTGATAAATTTCCCAACCGCCAATCACTAGCACACAGAAAAGGGCAATTGAAATCTGTGCCCGATACCAAATTTGGAGATAGTCTGTTCCAGACATCATGTTTCCTCCAGTCAATACTTATTCAATATTTATGGTACCAAACTCCCGGGTTTGAAAAAAGGGATCCCGAAAATAAAATCAGCACCAAAGCTTTCCGATCATCATCTTAGAAATACCTAATAAGGTCCTTAACTAAGAAAAATAAAACTGGCACTAAGAGGGACGGTAAAAAGTCTAAGGTCTTAATATCACGCAATTTTAGTAGCGAAATCCCAGTTGTTGCAATCAAAAAGCCCCCCACAATCGAAATTTCCGTAACTAAGGAAGCACTAAAAAAGTCAGCTGAGAAAAACTTAGCCACGATGTAAATTCCACCCTGCCAACAGAATAAAACGGGGGCGCAAAACAACATCCCCCAACCAAAACTAGCCCCAAAGACCATTGAGCTAACCAAATCGAGCGTCGCATTAGTAAAGAGCATCGTCTGATCACCCTTAACAGCCGCCATCACCGGCCCCACGATCGATAAAGCTCCAATACAATAGAGTAAAATACCAGTTGCTAAGCCTTTACTCAGTTGTGATTTACCACCACGACTGGCAACCAATTGGTTAAAATGAGCGTCAACTTGCCAGGAAGTCCCAAGAACAGCACCGATTGCCAGGCTAACGATAAAAAGAACTGGATAATGGCTTTTAGGTAAATTATTAATCGCATTTTCCAGTCCAATTCCAAGTGCCGCCAAGCCCATTGCCGTAAAGAGAGCGCCCTCGTACTTTTTATTAATCCCCCCTTTTAGTAAGCATCCAATTGAAGTCCCGATTAAAATTGCCCCGGTATTTACAAGCGTTCCAATCATAATCTTCCTCCTAATCTAAAAGGCATAGCTGGATAATCATCTTATCCAACTATGCCTTTTTGCATAATCCTCTGATGTTTACTCATTATTTTATAATAAGGCTAGTAATTGTCAATGTTGGAACTTATCTAATCTTCCCAAGCTATGCCTTATTAACCACCGTAATCCGCCCGTGATGAGCCGGAGCCTTAATTTCACTAACAATCAATTTGGCCATTGTCCCAGCCGTAGTGACTGATTTATCCGGCGTTGTTCCTAATAAATCATCCTGACCAAGCTCATAATCCGTGGCCGGGCCAGCCTTAAAGGTTATCGATGGCGAAATGCCAAGCCAATCAACGTTATCAACGCCCCGCAAGAAATCGAGTTCTCGCTTTTGTTGCCGGGGCGTATTAATCCAGGTTTCCGCATTTGGTGTCTTGGCCAAATCTTCCATTACTAGGTGGTGATCTTCACCAGTATGAAGACTTCCGGCTCCCAAAATAAAGATTAACTTGGCATGCGATTGGTGAGCGACTTCAACTAATTTCTTAGCTAAAGTAACTTGCTGACCAGCGTAAACCGGCGCTGTCCCGAAGGCATCCACAATGACATCAAACCCGGTTAATTGTTCGATGGGCATTGCCAAAACATCAGCAACAAACAAATGCGCAGTTCGGCCTAAAACTTTATGGGCTTTTTGATCATCCCGGACAATCCCCGTGACGATCCAGTCATTTTCTTGATCTGCTAGCCGATAAATTTCCCGACCAGCCATTCCAGAAGCACCAATAATTGCTACTTTTTTCATTAGTAAGTCCCCCTTTTTATCGTTTCTATTATAGAATTTTCTCCCGATTAAGATAAGGAAAGACGAGGGTAGAAAGGCTTTTACCTAAACTTTTTACTTAGCCCCAACCGCTTCTTTAGGCGCCAACTTGTGCTTCCGATGGTTACTTCGACTCCGGTGAGCCCGATGTTCATTCTTAGGATGTTCATCGTGGTCATCACTCTTTGGTTGACTATTCGCATTTAAAATCGTCACCATTGGGATAATAACTGGCCGCCGCCCTGTCCGTTCATAGAGTAAACGTTGAAGTCGAGAAACAATCGTCCGGTTAATAGCGCGTCGATCAACTTTCTTGTGGTTTTTAAAGGTATTTAGGATAGCCCAGAAGACTTCGTGATTTGCGGCCTTAATTAATTCTTGGGATTCATGCATGTAAACAAAGCCCCGCGAAACAATGTCCGGCCCTGCAACGATCTGGAAGTCCTTTAAGTCGACGACCGCAATTGCTGTTACCACCCCTTCTTCAGAAAGAAGGCGCCGTTCCCTAATTTCGGGGCTCCCAACGGCATCATCAACATCGCGTCCATCAATGTAGACATCTCCCATGGAATCAATGTGGTCAGCAATCCGGCAAGTATCTTTAGTGAGTGCTAAAACATCTCCATTTGCCAAAATAAAGGAATTTTCCCGTGGAACCCCCGTTAGTTCAGCTAACTTAGTATGAATCTTTTGCATTCGATATTCACCGTGAACCGGTGCGAAGAACTTCGGCTTCATCAAGCGTAACATTAATTCTTCATCAATTTGGCCCCCGTGACCAGAAGTATGGATGTTGTTAACATAACCGTGAATAACTTCGGCGCCACCTTCTTCTAACTTGTTAATTAAGGCATTAACTGAGGTCGTATTTCCAGGAATTGGGTTGGAAGAGAAGACAACCGTATCGCCCGGTTGAATACTAATTTGCCGGTGGGTCCCGTTAGCAATCCGGGAGAGGGCCGCCATTGGTTCCCCCTGTGACCCAGTACACATGATCATTACTTGTTCCGGTGGATAGGAGTTAATTTCGTTTGGATCAATTAAGGAATCTTCTGGAATCTTCAAGTAACCAAGCGCTTGTCCAGCTGCAATAGCGTTTTCCATACTCCGCCCAAAGACGGCAATCTTCCGGCCTTGTTTAACAGCAGCATCACTAGCTTCACGAAGCCGGTAAACATTGGAGGCAAAGGATGCAAAGATGATTCGGCCCTTAATCCGTTCAAAGATCCGCCGAATATGAATATCAACCCACCGTTCTGACTTCGTAAATTGTGGTCGTTCGGCGTTCGTAGAGTCCGATGTCAAAAGGAGAACCCCATCTTCACCTAACTTAGCCATTTGCTGGAAGTTTGGTGCTGGTAGGTTACCAACCGGAGTCAAGTCAAACTTGAAGTCTCCAGTTTGCACAATGGTCCCTTGTGGTGTGTGGACCGCTACCCCTAGAGTATCGGGAATCGAGTGCGTTGTCCGGAAAAAACTAACCCAAAGTTTCTTAAAATGCACCGTATCAAATTCGTTAACTTCGTGGAGTTCTGCATCCCGCAAAAGGTGCTTTTCATCGAGTTTGCCCTTGATTAAAGACATTGCAAATGGTCCTGCATAAATTGGTACATTTACCTTTTGTAAGAAGAAAGGCAACCCGCCAATGTGGTCTTCGTGACCGTGGGTGATAAAAATTGCCTTAATTTTATCCTTATTTTCAACTAAGTAATCATAGTTTTGGATTACATAATCCACTCCGAGAAGTTCATCTTCAGGGAAAAGTACCCCGCAATCAATAATTACAATTTCGTCTTGGAATTGAACACAGTACATATTCTTTCCAATTTCGCCAAGGCCCCCCACTGCATAGAAGGCCACTTCGTTATTCTTAATATTTAGTTTTGTCATAAGTCCCTTTCTTTTCCTTTATTTTATTTCGATAACGGTCCTGTCACTCCCCAACAAAGTTAGTGATAATTTTGGGTTAAATATTATCTTTTTTGATAATCATGGTATCGATTATCAAGCTAACCCGCCGGTTTTGATAACCAATAGGGCTCGTTATTTTATACGTTCAGAGTAATCTGAGAATATTTTAGCACATTGTAAAAGGAATCGTCCATTAATCATGCGTGAGAATAGGAAAACGGGGCTGAGAAGAAACTCATGTTTCTTCCCAGCCCCGCTGTCACCTCTGCATGTTGCTTAGAAACTATGACCAAGACAGAGACCAAGTGGATATTGCCTTGCTTGCAGTCATCGCAGTTTTTTCTTCTTACCGCTTCTAGAACGTCCGCAAAACTGCGTGCCGCTTAGCCATCCAAGTTTCCCAACTTTCCGCTGGGACCCCGTTGGCATCAAATTCCATCTCTGTCTTTTCCAATAAGTTAATAAAAATAGCTTGCGTCAATCGTTGACTAATTTTCACCAAGCGATCAACCGTCAAAAAGTTGTACTTCCGTAAAACGTGATTGATCATTGCCATCTCACTATCGGAACCCAATTCAGTTAAAATTTCCAAGTCATCGCGTTTAAAGTGAGCAATGTAAAAAGTCATAAAACCTTGTTGTGCCCGATCCTGTGCTTCTGCAGATAATGATTGATATGCTACCATGAGTTTCTCCCATCCTCTTCATTTCTATAATTCTAGAATAGCACTCCGGGAGCGTTTTCGTTAATCTAAAGGTCGATGTTTTTTCAAAATTATTTTTACCGGCTGACCAGCTTCGACTTTCGCCACTACAACCTTCGTTTCATCATTATCTAAAGGTCCTAAGTTAATCTCAACCGTCTTACCCTCTTCTTCGGTAGCGAGCAACCGCTCAGCAATAAACCGGTGAATACTCAGAGTAATATTTCGCCGGCCCTTTTGTTTTTCGACAGCTGCTTGAAGGGTAAAACCTTGGTCGAGATATTCTTTAATTTCCAAGACCTTGGTCAAAGTAAAAAAATTAAATTTATGGCTTTGATTTTTTTGCGCTTGGTGCGATGTCAAAAAGCCCTTTGCTTCCCAATACCGTATTTGTCGCGGCGAAACCCCGGTAACCCGAGAAACCTCAGAGAGAGGAATTTGGATTTGGGCCATGGCTTCTTTAAAGATATTTGGTAATGCCCGCACAACGGCGCCTCCTTTGAAAAACATTCTACTAAATCTTTTTAGTTCACAATAGGTAGTGTTACATTTTTTGATGTTTTTGTCAAATTATTTGACAAAAAGGTAAGAAAGAGTTACATTAATTCCTGTTTAAATTTACTTATAAAAAGAAAGAAGGGGTCTAAATGTCGTCCAAAGACGCAATTTTGGACATTCACGGGAACCCTTATAACCGGACTTTGCTGGTCACGGTTTTAACGATTGGTTCCTTCTTTACCATGTTAACCGGGACGTTTTTAGCAACGGCCTACCCGGCAATCATGAAGTCCTTTGACGTTTCCACTGCGACCGTTCAGTGGCTAACTACTTCCTTTATGTTAACTAACGGAATTATGATTCCAGTTTCCGCTTGGTTAATTAACAAGTTTAACTCACGGATGATGTACATCGGTGCCATGGCTGTTTTCCTATTAGGAACAGTGGTTTCATTCTTCGCCCCCACTTTTGCAATTCTAATTGTTGGACGGATTATCCAAGCCCTCGCGGTTGGGATTACAATGCCGCTTAACCAAACAATCATGCTCTCAGTCTTCCCACCCGAACAACGAGGGAGCGCCATGGGGATGGTTGGGATCGCGATGGGGTTAGCCCCAGCGGTTGGTCCAACCCTTTCCGGAATTATCGTTGACAACTATTCCTGGCGTGATCTCTTTGGAATCATTATTCCATTTATTGCCATTATTTTAATTTTGGCCTTCATCGTGATGAAGCCAGTTTTGCATGTCCACCAACAACCAATGGATGTTTGGTCCATCATTACCTCAACGATTGGTTTTGGGGGCTTACTTTACGGGGTTTCTGAAGCATCTAGTCGGGGCTGGGGAGACACTTTGGTCCTTAGCTTTATAATCGTTGGGATTATCTTTATCATCTTATTTACCCACCGGCAATTGAAACTTGATGATCCCTTCTTGGATATCCGGGTCTTCAAGCATCCTGAATTTGCGATTGCGGCGGTTCTTTCTTCCACGGTTAACTTAGCGATGATTGGGGTAGAAATGCTTTTACCTACTTACATCCAAAATGTTCGGGGTGAAACAGCCTTCCATTCTGGGCTAATGCTTTTACCAGGGGCCCTTATGTTAGGATTTATGCAACCCCTCACTGGTCGGCTCTTTGATAAATATGGGGCCCGGCGGTTGGCCGTTGTTGGGTTGGCCCTTCTCTTAATCGGGACGGTACCATTTTTAACCTTGACGCAACAAACTCCAATTCTGTCCATCGTTGTCTTTTATGCCATTCGACTTTTTGGGGTTTCAATGGTCTTCATGCCAGTCACGACTTCTGGGATGAACGTCTTACCACTTGACGAAATGTCTCACGGGACAGCAGTTAACAACACCTTCCGCCAAGTCATGAGTTCAATTGGGACGGCCATCATGACGACCGTCTTGACCAACGTCCAAGACGCTATGAAGCCAACCCATCATCTCCTAACAACTAGTCCACTAGTTTACAAAGATCATGCAATTAACGCCGCTTTAGGTGGTTTCCACGCTGCTTTTGGGGTTTCTGCCCTCTTCGCCGTAATCGCCTTGGCTTTGACTTACTTCTTAAAGAAGGGTAATACCGCCCAAACTGTAAACATTAACGTTGGAAAGGAGGACTAAACGATGATTATCTTATTAGTAATTTTAAGTGCCGTTTGTTTCTACCTTTTCGGAGCGGTTTATGTAGAAAAGAAGGGCCATACCTTCTGGTCGATTATCTCATTGATTGTGCTGGTCCTTTCCGTAACGGTTTTCGCTTTACACGACGTTAACCACTTAGGAATGAAGGTTAAAACTCGAACCGAAACCATGTCGCTAGCTTCCACTAGCAACAAAGCTAACCTCTTATTATATAAGCAACTAGGCACGGGATCAGAAAAGATTTACATCTACAAAACTGATATTCACCAAACCAAGGCAAAGCATACTTGGATTGATTCCCAGGCCAAGTCCAAGGTGGTCACTACCAAATCACAACCAAAGCTAGTGATTAAAAAGCATCAATATGTTTACGACAGTGCTTTATCCAAAGCGATGTTTGGCATCTTAGGCGACAACAACGAAACTAAGTCCATTGATTACCGTTTCGAAATTAATCCAACTTGGTCCGTCTTAAGCACTAACCAAGCGGCAAAGTTACAAACCGCTTTAAAGCAACCCGCTACGCAAATGAAACTAAAGCAAATGGTTGCGAGTCAAGTTAAAGCCGGATTAATGCAAGCGATGAAAAAGAACCCCCAGATGTCAACTGCCGACCAAGGTAAGCTCCAAATTCAATTAACGAATGAAGCTAAGGCCCGGGCAATTGAACAACTAGTTAAGTAGCATCGGGAGCAAAACTTTTTCACGGCCAATAAACAATATTTGAAAATCAAAGAGGCTGGGAATTAACTATTAATTTTTGCCCCTCTAACATTAAAATCCGGACTATAATTTTTGCCTTGATCAAAAATTGTAGTCCGGATTTTCGATTATTTATGAAATTGGCCCTCCATC
Organism: Lactobacillus sp. 3B(2020); assembly: GCF_013487845.1. Taxonomy (NCBI): domain Bacteria; kingdom Bacillati; phylum Bacillota; class Bacilli; order Lactobacillales; family Lactobacillaceae; genus Lactobacillus; species Lactobacillus sp. 3B(2020). Next base: position 1,831,013 of record NZ_CP047410.1, read on the forward strand.
GGTTAATTAATTGTCCCAATTTCGTTATGTTTAATGTCATCAGGGCCAGGCCAATGTCATTTTCCACAGCCCGTTGACCACGCAAGTGAGTTCGGCGTATGCCAAAATCCCTCTTCATGTGACCAAAGACTGGCTCAACGTCGAACTTCCGTCGACGATAAATCGCCTTACCTTCGTCACTTGAGAGGGTCGCTTTCACTTTTGCTTTGTAATAATTCCAGGTCGGGTTAACCTTCATATAACGTTGCCGACCACCTGGTGTTTTCGTTAATTTATCCAATTGCGCTGACGGCTGGTGCTTATCTGCCCGATAGATTTTAAAATCACGTTTGAAACCATATTTATCGATTTGCTCACTATACCGATAAAAGCTAAAACGAACCCCTAAATGATCAATATAGTAATCATCTTCGGCGTTATACTGCCAATTTTGTGAGTTAGTTGGGTCGTTTTTAAACTTGCGCTTCTGTTCCTTTTGATAAGTTGTATGGGGAATAATAGGTTGCTTTTCAAACTGATCAAGAATCGTTGTGTAATTGTATTCACTACCATAACCTGCATCAGCGACGATATGTTTAAAGAAGCCTAAGGCATGAAATTGCTTAAGAAATGGCACTAAAGTCCTTGTATCAGTTGGGTTTGAAAATAATCCGTAATCAAGAACAAATTGCTTATGAGTGGCAATTTGTAAGTTATAGCCAGGTTTCAATTCCCGATTCATCATCGGATCTTCTTTCATACACATAAAAGTCGCATCATGATCAGTCTTGGAGTAGCTATTGCGACCTTGGAAGATATCTTCGGCATGTTCATACTTTTGGGCACGAGGAATTAAGTCGTTGCTTAGCTGGTGGCGAAGTTTTTTTAGGAAACGACGACGCCGTTTCCTAACTGAACCACCTTTGATGATTTTGGGTTCTTGCTCAATCTCTTCATCTAATTTAGTGATTTGCTCTCCGAGTTCTTGTTCCATTGTTTTCATGCCTTCGGCAGAAGTGACCAGCTCTGGCGCCATTTCTTGCACCACTCGTTTTTCCACTAATTCCTCATAAATCTTACTTGTCTTTTCCCTTAACTTAGCGTGGTACTTTTCCACTGCACGACGCCAAGTAAATGAATATTTATTGGCATCAGCTTCGACCTTGGTTCCATCAATAAAAACTGCATCATTTTGAATTAGGCCGTGATCTGTTAAAGCCATGGTAAAGTAGACAAAAGCACGCTTGATCAGATTACTAGCGTGCTGACTGCTCCGAAAGTTATTGATGGTGTGGTAACTATAAGTATAGTCATGGGCTAACCAACGCATTGGTAGACTCTCATCCAACATCATTTCAATCTTTCTTCCAGAATAGGTTTGACGCGAGTAGGCAAACAAGAGGATCTTAAGCATAATTGCTGGATGCGATGCAGGGCGGCCAGTAGCCGCCACCGACTCTTCCAATAGAACCTCCTGTGGAATTGAGTCGACAAATGCACTAATTAGTCGCGCAATATGGTTCTTTGGTAAATCATAGTTATAGTTTAGTACGAATTCGGTTTGCCCTATGGTATAATTTTGATACATGGAAATCGCTCCTTTTTGTTTGTTTTCGTGATAATTACATCATATCAGGAGCAACTTCCTGTGTACATAAAAACCGGATGATGAATTGTTTAAGAAATTCATCATCCGGTTTTTACTTTGGACTAGGAGTTTTTTCCCAGCCTCTTTCTATTGTTGTATACTAAAAGCATCAAATTAATTGGAGGAACTATAATGACAACCATTCAAGATCATTGGTTAACTCTTGCGGATGGTAATAAAATGCCACAGGAAGGGTTAGGAACATATAAGTTAACTGATCAAGCGGCTATGACTCAAGCCATTCAAGCAGCCTACGAGACTGGCTACCGGCTAATTGATACGGCACAGCTTTATGAAAATGAAACCGTCCTTGGTAATGCCATCAAGAGCTTAGGGGCTCCGCGGGATCAATACTTTATAACCACCAAGGTGGCAGAAAAGAATCAAGGCTATCAAACTGCCATTGACTCAGTTAAGGAATCTCTGAAAAAGCTGCAACTCGATTACGTTGATCTGCTTTTGGTTCACTGGCCAATTCAAAATCACTTCTTTGAAACCTGGCGGGCTTTTGAAGATATGAAAAAACAAGGTTTGACCAGGTCAATTGGGGTTTCTAACTTTGGAATTGCTCATCTCGAACTTTTAGCCACCCAAGCTAACGAACGCCCAGTTGTTAACCAAGTCGAACGGCACCCTGGCTTAAATCAACTCGCCCTCTTGAATTATCACCGGAACCACGGGATTGTTACCCAAGCCTGGTCGCCATTAGCCCGGGGAAAATATCAAGATACCCCAGTCCTAAAGGCGATTGCTGAGCACCATCACAAATCGGTTGCTCAAGTCATCCTACGCTGGCACTTACAAGGCGGCGTAGCAATCATCCCTAAATCATCCCATCATGAACGAATTCAAGCAAATGCGGATCTTTATGACTTTGAACTTTCAAATGCCGAAATGAATCAAATTAACCAACTAAATCGCTTTGCCCGGACTGGTCGCGAACCAGAACTAGTCTTTGAAAACAACGAACAGTATCAACGATAGTCAAAAAAAGACCGGAAAAACCTTCAGTTTCTCTCCGGTTTCTCTTGCATCTCCGAATGTTACTCAGTAACTAAGGTCAAAGCAGTAGCTGAATGGCAGTTGCTTCCCTACGGTCGCACCAACCGATTCAGCCTTGCATGGGCTCACAAACGCCAAACCAGTTGGCTGGTTCGCTCCAAAGCACGGCCTTAGCGGATAAGTGCGAACGAAAGGTCGATTCTAATGAATCAACCTTCGTCCTTCTTATCCCAACCAGGCCGTCAAGGAGCTTTTTTCCCAACCTTTCTTATTACCAATTTTCCTTTGTCAAAGCCATTTGCCAGAAATGAACCTCATAGTAGCAAGACTTCGCAAAGGCTCCTCGCATCAAAGCTTGCGTTGGTTGATCAACTTGTAAGGCTAGCCGATCAACGATTGCCCGCATTTGGGTTGTACTCGTCGTAAAATCCTCCCCACCATAACTATCAAAGAAAGCTTGATAGATTGGATCTGGACTTTGTTTTTGGGCAAGCCCTTTGCCAACTTCATTATAAAGCCAATAACACGGCAACAAGCCAGCTGTTGCCACTGCAACCCCAAACTTTGTTAATTGATAGTACATGTGAGTAATATAAGCATAGTTCGTTGGTGCCGGATTAGTTTGATCAAGTTCGGCTAAAGTAATCTGTAATGCTTGGTGCAATGCTTGGCGGGCTTGATCTTCTCCGGCACCCAAACTAAGCAATAACTTAGCATCATCAGCCGGTAAATGTTTGGCGACTAATTCATGGAGATGCTGGAAATTACGCAAGTATTGGTGATCTTGGCATAAGTAATACCGAAAAGTTTCCTTAGGTAAGCTCCCATCCACAAGCTGCTGAATAAAGGGATGGTGGACACTCTGGTCGTGACAAGCCATAATGGTTGTTTTAAGGGTATCAGTAAACTTCATTTTGCTTCCTTTCCGGACGAAAAAAGGCGCTATCCTCGCCGGATAACGCCTTCCGTAACGTCCCTACGCGAGTTCTAACTCACAGGTTCCAAGGATCCACGTGTTTGCACGCATCTCAGCCCGGCCCACGGGCACTCCAGTTACAATTTATCTGTTTTTAGTTTAGTTGATCCCATAATTCTTGTAAAGCTTGGGGCAAATCTGCCTTAAATGAAAGTTCTTTTTCCGTAAAGGGATCCATAAATTCCAGCCTAGTTGCGTGTAAGGCCTGGTGTTCTACCCGGTCTAATTCACCACCATACAGGTGATCCCCCACTAAGGGGTTCCCTAGCCAACTTAAATGAACCCGAATTTGGTGGGTCCGGCCAGAATGGAGGCGTAAGCGAACCAGGCTATGGTTAGCTTTGGTTTCTTCCACCCAGTATTCCGTTTTAGCGGGTTGACCATCTGGGCTTATTTCCCGGGAAATTTGATCCTTAATCCGGGCAATTGGTTGATTGATCATACCATGCTCAAGTGGCAAATGACCACTGACGATTGCCAAGTACTCCTTCTTAACCTGGTGGGTTTGCACCTGTTGACTAATCATACTAGACGCCACCCGATGCTTTGCAACTAACATTAGGCCACTAGTAAAGCGATCGAGCCGGGTAATTAAATGGGGGCGTTGGTCTTCAGCACCTTTTTGAATCAAGTTTCCTTTTACCCGATTAAGGACAGTATCATTTTGTTCGGTTGGTCCAGGCACAGAGGATAAACCAGCTGGCTTATTAACTACCAACCAATTTGCGTCTTCATAGACAATCGTCAAGGGACCGTCAGACACCGCAACCGTTGGATCAACTGGTTCCGGGTCGACCTTAATCGTTAAAGGTTGGTTAGGCAAGATCTTCGTCGTTGGCCGCACCTCACGATGGTCAACCATCAATACCCCAGCCCCATTTTTAATATCGTTAAATAATCGGTGCCCCATCCCCAAACTTTGGAGATACCGTTTAATCTTGATTGGCTCAGTCCCGTGGTAATACCAAGTATTTTCCATATTTTCCTCCATTTTCTGATACAAGAAAACCCGGAAAGAAACAACTACTTCCTTCCGGGCTCTTTAATTAGCGGTCCATGCGGGACTCGAACCCGCGATCTCATCCGTGACAGGGATGCGTCCTAAACCAACTAGACCAATGGACCAATAAAGCACAAGTAATAATATACCGGAACTCACTTCAATCGTCAACTATTTTCATGATTTCTTGCTAAATTTTCGAAAAAAATGTAACTTAGAAAGGAATACATCGTTTTTTTCTTACTATACTTCAATTTGGGGGTAGCTATGCAAACCTTTTGGCAAACTGCAGAACGTTTTTGGCAACATTATGCCCGGATCTTAAAGCTTATTTTTATTACCTCAGTCATCCTCTTCGTCGTGATTACGTTGGGAAACTTTTTTAAAACTGTTGATTGGGGAGCAGTTGATGCAGAACTAACTACCCTCCCCCTTAGTACACTTCTCCTCTTAACTTTCGGGGGCCTAGTTGCGATCTTACCAATGACGGGTTATGACATTGCTATTACCCACCTCTTGCCAGGTAAATTTAACCGGTTTTACATTTTTCGGAGTGGTTGGATTACTAATACCCTAACTAACGTCGCTGGTTTTGGTGGCTTGTTAGGAGCGACTCTCCGGGCTCAATTTTATGGAAAACAAGCTAGTCGAAGTCAAATTATTGGAGCAATTGCTAAAATTGCAGTCTTCTTATTAGCTGGGCTTTCCTTGCTTTGTTGGTTAGCATTGATTATTATGTTTGGCTTCCACCAAGGTGGCCACTTTAATCGTTATGCAATCTGGCTTGTTGGGGGTGGCTTATACTTTCCGCTGGTACTTTGGTTAACTCACCGGCAAGCAAGCAAACTTTTTAGTGAGATGTCCTTGCGTTTTAAATTTTTCGTCTCTTTAACCTCAACCTTTGAATGGTTATTTGTGGCCGGCTTCTTTATCTTGGTCGGCATGGTAACTGGTATTCATGCAAACTATTGGGCGGTTTTCCCCTTGTATGTTGTTGCCCAGGTTCTTGGGGTCGTTTCGATGTTACCGGGAGCGATCGGCTCTTTTGATGTCATCATGCTTCTTGAACTCTCTTTGTTAGGGGTGCCTCGGTCATCGGCAATTGTTTGGCTCCTTTTATTCCGGGTATTCTACTATATCGTTCCCCTCTTTTTGGCCCTCGTCTTCTTCATTCACTATTTATTTGACCGGATCAATGATTTTTTTGACCACATTCCGGCCGCCATGATCCGGCAGGGCTCCCAAATTATTATCACCGTCTTCATGTACGTTTCTGGGATCTTTATGCTTCTTGCAGCTTCGGTTCCAGATTTAACTGAATCAAACCAGTTTTTACAACGTTTTTACCCCTTTACTTTTTTCTTCTTACATCAACTGACAACCATTCTCTTTGCGATTGCCATGTTAGCTTGTGCGCGGGGAATCCAAGCTAAAGTTAAAACAGCTTACTGGCCAACGGTGATCCTCTTGTTAATTGGGATTATTAACACCTTCATAAACCTTGGGACACCGTCATTGGCAATCTACCTAGTTGTTTTATTGCTATTGATGATTTTAATGCGGAACACAATTTACCGAGAAAAGCTTCAATACTCAATTGGTAAATTGATTTTTGACGGCTCTATCTATGCGGGAAGTCTGATCCTTTACTCCTTAGTTGGCCTTTTTAATTCTCCTAATTACGCTGGTAAGCACAAGGTCCCGACCTTTTTCTTCTTCCCGGGAGAAAAAATTTGGCTTTCTGGCTTCATTGGCATGCTGTTAGGTTTATTGCTCATGATTCTTATTATCCGCTACTTTATGCGCGGGAGCGATCCTTTTGGCATTCGACAACCCTTAGCTACTGATCGGGTGCAAGCAATTATTAATGAATATGGGGGTAACGAAACTTGCCATTTAGCCTTCTTAGGTGACAAAAATATTTACTACTACAAAGCCGATGGTAAAGATCAACTTTTCTTTATGTATCAAGCTAAAAATGGCCGGCTAGTGGTTATGGGCGACCCCGTGGGTAATCGGGAAGTTTGGCGCGATGCGGTCCACCAGTTTATGGTTGATGCTGATCGCTTTGGCTACCAACTTGTTTTCTATGAAGTTGGCGAAGAAATGACTCTCCTCCTTCACGAATACGGCTTTGACTTCTTAAAGACCGGAGAAGATGGAATGGTAAAATTAGCTGACTTTACCCTGGTCGGGAAGAAGCAACGTTCCCAACGGGCCTTAATGCATAAGTTTGATCGTGAAGGCTATACCTTTGAAATCCTCCAACCACCGTTCAATCAAGTAACGATGGCAAAGTTAAAAGTAATTTCAGATGAGTGGTTAGGGAACCAAGTTGAAAAAGGCTTCTCGCTAGGCTACTTTGATCCCGATTACCTAAACACCGCTCCCGTCGGGGTCGTTAAGGACGCTAATGGTGCGATGGTGGCCTTCGCAACCTTCATGCCAACAGGGGGGAAAGAGATTTTAACCATTGACCTGATGCGGCACACTAAGAATGCCCCCTCGGGGATCATGGATAAAATCTTTATCTCCATGTTTGAATATGGCCAAGCCAATGATTATCAGTATTTTGACCTTGGAATGGCGCCCCTCGCCAATGTTGGCCATTCTCAATATGCCTTCAACGCTGAAAAAATTGCCCATTTCATTTATGAATACGGTTCTGAACTCTATTCCTTCCAAGGTTTACGGCGGTACAAAGAAAAATACGCCTCCCTGTGGCGACCAAAGTACACCGTTTACTTTAAGCAAGGTTCCTTAATCGCCGCTATGATCGCTGTCGTTGCGGTTGTTAACCAACGGGTCGATCAAACTAAACCTAAGCCAGTCCTTGATTGGATGTTGTGGTGGAAAAAGTAAGCAGGCTCGCTTGATAATTTGAAGAGAGCGGATGAAAAAACTCCGTAACAGCCTGATTAGGATAAGCAGAAAGAAGGTTGGTTCATTAGCATTGGCCTTTCGTTCTTATCCGCTAAGGCCGTACTTTGGAGCACTTGTTTGGCGTTTGTGAGCCCATGCAAGGCTGAATCGGTTAGTGCAACCGCCAGGGAAGCAACTGCCATTCAGCTCCTACTTTGACCGTAGTTGCTGAGTAACATTCGGCGATGAAAATAAACTGACCGGCGTGAAAATTGGCTAAAGCCTGTTTTCACGCCGGTCTTGTTGATTATCACTAAATTTTAAACACAGCTTGTTATTATATTTCCTGCTTCAAATAAGTATAGAGCATGTCATCTTGCATATCGGTGGTGGCAACTCCGAGCACTTGGGCAATCTTAAAGGCGAAGGCCATTGCGGTTGCGGGACCACGGCTTGTAATTAAATGCCCCGCTTCATCCACCACTGTAATCGCTGGTGAGAAGATTGCAGTGGGGTTAGTATGAGCAATTTCTTTTTCAATCCCTGGGAAGCAAGTAAATTGATGACCATCTAAAAGGCCATACCGAGCAAAAGCTAATGGAGCTGCACACATTGCAGCATTCCACTGACCGTTCGCTTGTCGTTTTCGCATGATTTCCATCAATTCATTACTTTCTCGTAGATTGGCAGCGCCAGTTGAACCACCCGGAAAGACAACTGCATCATAATCTAGTAACGCTAGGCTAATCGTGGTCTGCATCTCCAACGGAATCTCATGGGCTCCCATAATATGGAGCTTGTCTAAACCCACCATCGTTACTTCGATCCCTAACCGCCGCATTACATCAACGGGAGTTAAAGCTTCAATTTCTTCACATCCATCAGCAAAAACAACAGCTACTTTTGTCATTTGCAAGCTCCTTTCACAACTTTGGTAATCTCTTCTAACGCCGCCTTCCCTTCCGGGGTTGAATAAAGTGGATAGGCATGGTATAAGCCCCGCCCAATCACTAAGTTTGCTGAGACCTTAGCTTGGGCAAGGCGATTAGCAAATTCAATCGTGTCTAAACACATCAATTCCTTAGTACCAACAAAAAGGTGCACATCTCGTAAACCTTTAACTGGCCCTTTTAGGGGGTTAGCCCGGTAATCATTCGTGTGTAAATCGCCAACAAACTGCTTGCCAAAGATTTGTAACCCGGCCCGATCTAAAACTAAATCTGCTTGATTATATGACTTTAAAGCCGGATTTTGTAAACTAAAGTCTAACCACGGCGAAAGTAAAACTAAGTGTCCCGGGACAGGTAGCCCCTGTTTAGTAAGCCCTTCAACCAGTGCCGTAGCCAATCCACCGCCAGCTGAATCCCCAAGAACGGTGATTTCACTGGCTGGTGTCTGGTTATACATACTCTCATAGACCTGCTGTAAGTAGGCCACTGCTTGGTCGACCGTCCCGGTTGGTAAATGAGGATAGTCCGGGATAATAATCTCCGCGCCACTACCTTGCGCAAGGCGGTCGTAAAACTGCCAATGTTCCTTTGATGGTGGTAAAACTAGGGCACCACCATATAAAGCTAAGACCACTGTCCGTGGATTAGCCTGGGGATTCAATACTACTCCTTGGCGACCACTAAAGTTACGTTCTTGAACTTCGCTAACTAAAGTTATATTTTGCGGTACCATCAACTTCGTCTTCGAAGCGGCTTGTAATAAAGCTTCGCGCTTTTGCGGATCCGCTAATTGCCGCTTGAGGCCAGACAACTGCAGGCCTAAGCCAACCATGGTTGCTTGTCGTGACAAATGATCACCACACTGCGTTAGCTCAATCACGCTATTTTTTAAATTCTTAGCCATCGCCCGCAAAGTTTGCTGGTCAAATTGGTACGTTTTCTTCATAATTTACCATTCCTTTGCCAACATCGTATCACGTCCGGGCAACGGGTGCACTTTTCTTTCTCAACCACCCATGTTTGATCATCACAATTACCACTAAAATGAGCGCAATTACGATCAAAACAAAGGCGGCCACCATAATATTATGGTACCCATGATACAAAATTTGCCGCATTAGCGGTAATTGAGTCCTTGGTAAGTGCCAAGCAGTTTTAGCATTGCTTAACTGGTTTAACATTTTAAGCGTAATCTGATGATGTTGCCGCACCCCTTGGGTTAAAGCGAGGTTTAAGATAACCCCATAGATCGCCGACATCAAGGTTTGGCTTAAGATTCGAACTAGGTAGGCCAAGGAAGTCGCAATCGGGACATCACTTAGTTCCACATCGGTTTGGACGCTTACTTGCAAAACATTAAAGATCAAACCGACCCCAAAGCCTTCAAAGGATCCGAGAATTAATAAAACCCAGAATGGGGTCCTCTGGCCAAAGATTAAGAGGCCCGCAATGGCAATTAATATGGTTAATACCCCGATTGCGACCAAACCGTACTTACTAATCTTTTGTTGGACATACGGGACCATCTCAGAGCCCAAGAAATTAGTGATTGCTCCCGGAATTTGGGTTAAGCCTCCAACTAAGGCCGAGAGTCCTAAAATTCCCTGTGCCCACATGGGAATGTAGGTAATAAAAGCAATAAAGGAGCCCCAAATAATCACAAAAAGAATTAGATCGGTGACTAGTTCATGATTTTGAAAGAGTCGACTGGGAATGATTGGATCTTCAGCTACCCGATCAACCCGATACATCCAAATAATTAACAAGGCCCCCACCATAAAGAAGGTAAAGTCGAGCCAGCCGTTAACAATCCCAATTAATTGGATAGCAAACAGAATTAACCCTAAGCCGGCAATTAAAAGACTCCCCCCAAGATAATCAATTTGCCGTCCAGCCGCTACTTTGGGGCCACGATAGAAACCACCGATAATCACAATTGCGATTAAAGCAACTGGCAAGTTAACGTAAAAGACCCAGTGCCAAGTTAAATTATCAACGATCCACCCCCCAAGTAAGGGGCCGATGATCGAAGCCGTCCCAAAACAAGCACTGGCCAAGCCGACAACTTGAGAGCGTTGCTTTAAATCTGGATAGAGGTTGGCAAAAACAATGAAGGGAATCGTGTTCATCCCGCCGGCACCGATTCCCATCACCATCCGCGCGATAATAAACCAGATAATTGACGGGGCTAGAGCTTGGAAAAGGGCCCCAATTGCAAAGAGCGAAGTGGCCATCACATAGGCCACTCGATTACCTTTGTGTTCCCCATACTTACTCCAAAAAGGAGTTGCGACAGACATCCCAAATAAGAAGGTCGCAACAATCCACCCAGTATATTGCAAACCATGAAGGTCACTAGTAATGGCTGGTAAAGCGGTATTGACAATTGTTCCGTCCATCCCCGCCATAATATTAGAAAGAAGGAGCGCAAAGGTAATTAAAGGACGATGAGCTGTTTTCATAACGATTTCTCCTTCAAATTACGATTTAGCCACTGACCGAACCCTTGCCAATCTGCTTTGATCGTAGGTTCAAGTCGCCGGGCATAGAGGTAGGCGGCCGGATGATACATCGGGACAATGATATAGCATTTATTTCCCGGGGAATATTTTCCATTAATCATCGTTAAAACTGGTTGTTCGAGGATTTGACCGTGCAAATCACCAATTAAAGCGGTTTTCCCCAGCAGACGTTGTAAAGCTGTATTTCCCAAGGGAATGATTACTTCTGGATTAATGGTCGTTAATTCCCAGTCAAACAAAGGTGCAAAGGCGGCTACTTCCCGTTTAGTTGGAGTGCGATTGGGCCGTTTTTCAATCATTTGACCAGTCATTTTATCCATTACCTGGCGAATTGAAAAAGGCCGACTCCGGACAACGCTAGTAATATAAACCTCTTCCCTGGTTAATCCGGCAAGGGCCAACAGCTTCGTCAATTCTTTTCCGGAAGCCCCGACAAAGGGATGCCCCGTTTTAATTTCAGTCCGCCCGGGCGCTTCTCCGACCAACATGACTTGGGGATGAGCTGCCCCTTCCCCTGGAACAAAACCTTCCAGGCGCTTTTGTTTTGTGGCCGCTTGGACTTGGGCCACCAGTGTTTTTGGATATTGAATTTGCATCTTAACTCTTGTACCGCCACTTTGGATCGGCAATAATCCGGGCAGCGATTAGTCCTAATGGTAAGAAAACAACGATTAAAGCGGCTTTAGCAGCCCACATTCCCCCAACGCTGAGGGAATTAAGCCCGATATTGTAAACCGCCGAGTACATATACAAGCCTGGAACCATAATCACAATTGATGGGACCGTAATGGCAATCCGGGGGTACCCAACCCGATTCCGGGCAAGTGAGGCTAATAACCCCGCTAAAAGGGCTCCGGCAAAAGCAGCTGGACCAGCTGGAACATGCAAGAGGTCAACCATTTCCAAGCGTAAAGTATTAGCGAAGGCCCCAATAATGCCAGCTGTTGCGGCCATTTTAATACTACTATTAAACATGATTGAAAAGCCAAACACCCCACAGAAGGAAGCAATTAACCGGAGAACTAAGTACGTCATTGGTGATAGCGCCAACGGAATAAAGTCTTCTGGCTGAAGATTAACGACCATCGCTACGACCCATCCAACAAGCGTTGCCACGGTAATCACAACGAGGGCAAAGGCACCTCGTTCCAAGCCTGAACGCATATCAAGCTTCGATAAGTCCAATCCACTCGTGATAAATGGAAATCCCGGAATTACAAACAGCATCGCCCCAATATAGCCGGCTTCATGGTGCGAATTAACGTGGAATAAATAAATTACCACGTTAAATAAGAGGTCGTAACATAAACAGGCCACGGCAACTGCCACCGCGATCCCCGCAAACAAGGTAATTGATTTGTCACCCATCTTCCGGCGGACATAGTTCCCCATACCAGCGCCAAAAAAGGAACAAAGCATTTCCACTGGGCCCCCACCCAGCAAGAAAACGAAGGCGCTACAAGCTAAAGCTGCTGCTAACCCTACCATCCACGGAGCGTATAAGCCCCCGATGTGTTCGATTCGGTTTAATTCCTTATGAATCTCACCAGTCGTCCAGTTTTTCCCGTTCTTTTCAAATTTTTTCATATAGTTTTCTAAGGCATTCAAACGGGCCGTATTGACTCCCGTACTTGGGATCGAGAGCGCTTGGGTATAACTCCGGTGTTTATCCATACAGGTGTATTCAATCGAAACTAAACCAATATCAGCTGAACAAGTAATTCCTAAGGTTTGGGCCGCCACGTTCATGGAATTACGAACCCGCCAAGCTCCAGTTCCGCAAGCTAACATCATCAAACCTATCCGCCCAACAATGCTTGCTCGTTCTACTAAATTTGCATACCGGGCTGGAGTAACGTTATCATCGGTCACAAAGTCATGCCACGGAATTGCCATATGATGATGGTAATGATTCACTTCTTCATCCGCCATTTTTCTTTTTTCTCCCTTTCGTATAACTAGCCTCTATTATACTGAAATTTTCAAAAATGACTCAAAAAAATGAAAGAATAAGGTTTGAATTTCCAATTCGAATAAAGTTCTTTAATTACTACTTTCTTTAATTTATCAATCAAATCAAGTTTTAACCCGCTAACAAGAGAATTAATGCAAATTTCATTAAACTTTTCAGCAAATAAATAAAACATTAGTTATATTTAGTGGTATGCTAAGGGCGTAAAGTTGTTTTGTCTTTTTTGAAGGGGAGGATACTATGAAAGCAGCTGTTATGCATACGCCAGCTGACGGATACGTAGATGTTAAAGACGTAACACTTCGGGACCTCCGCCCTGGGGAAGCTTTAGTTGATATGGAATATTGTGGTCTCTGCCATACTGATCTGCACGTTGCTGCAGGCGAATTTGGGGAAGAACCCAATCGAATTATTGGTCACGAAGGCATCGGCCGGGTTTCAAAAGTTGCTCCAGGAGTAACGAGCTTAAAAGTTGGTGATCGGGTATCCATCGCTTGGTTCTACCAGGGATGCGGTCACTGTGAATACTGTTTGACCGGACGCGAAACCTTCTGTCGCCATGTCCTTAATGCTGGTTACAATGTTGACGGCGCAATGGCGGAACAATGCATTGTAAAGGCCGACTACGCCGTTAAAGTTCCCGAAGGCTTAGATCCAGTCGAAGCCTCCTCTCTTACATGTGCCGGGGTTACGGTTTACAAAGGCCTAAAGGTCGCCGGAATTAAACCTGGTCAATGGGTTTCAATTGTTGGGGCTGGTGGTTTAGGTAACCTCGCTGTCCAATTTGCCCACAATGTTTTCAACGCTCACGTTGCCGTTGTTGATGGCAAAGCAGATAAGCTACAAGCGGCTAAAGAAAATGGGGCCGAAGTGTTGGTCGACTGGCATGATGGTAACGTTGCTGAACAAATCCAGGCTAAAACTGGTGGAGTCCACGCTGCTTTGGTAACTGCCGTTGCCCCATCTGCCTTTAACCAAGCTGTCTATTCCCTCCGGCCAGGTGGCAAGTTAGTTGCAATTGCCTTACCTCAAGGTGATATGAAACTTAATATTGCTAAGACAGTCCTCGACGGAATTATCGTTGCTGGTTCACTTGTAGGGACCCGGGCTGACCTTGCCGAATGTTTCCAATTTGGGGCCGAAGGTAAAGTTCACCCAATTGTTCATACCCGGCGTTTAGATGAAATTAACGATATGATCCAAGAACTAAAAGATGGTCATGTAGTTGGACGGAACGTAGTCGACTTTGTTCATTCTGTATAATCTACTAATTCTCAGATTACTAATAATGTTTTAGTTAATAACTAAAACGTTCACATCTACCATTCATTATTAAGTAAAGAGGAAGAGGTTGGAAAAAAATCTCCTTGACGGCCTGGTTGGGATAAAAAAGACGAAGGTTGATTCATTAGAATCGACCTTTCGTTCGTACTTATCCGCTAAAGCCGTGATTTGGAGCGAACCAGCCAACTGGTTTGGCGTTTGTGAGCCCATGCAAGGCTGAATCGGTTGGTGCGACCGTTAGGGAAGCAACTGCCATTCAGCTACTGCTTTGACCTTAGTTACTGAGTAACATTCGGAGATAACAAAGAGGAAGCCGGGAAGAAACGCTTGTTTCTCCCCGGCCTTTCTTTAATCTCTGAATGTTACTCGGAAGCTACGATCGAAAATAGTTACCAAATGGTCATTCCCTTCTTTTAAGCTGTTGAGAAGGGAAAGCCGACTTTTTTTAGTTTTCACTTGACTCTAAGGAGTCTAAAACTTTTTGCATCTTAGTAGCTGATGCTTGGAATTGCGCTAATTCACTCTCGGAAAGCTTCGTCTCGATAACGTGTTGAATACCTGAACGATTAATGATTGCTGGTGTTCCAATATAAAGATTATTTTCAATCCCGTAGAAACCGGTAACTGGAGCAGAAACTGGTAAGGATAAATCTCGGTTTGTCAAAATTGCTTCACAAATCTGACTTAAGCAACGGGCTACCCCGTAATAAGTAGCCCCTTTGTGCTTGATAATCTCGCCACCCTTTTTCCGAACTGCCATCAAGATATTTTTCTTATCTTCTTCATCCATCGGCATTACTCGAGTGAGTTGCTTAGAGCCCAATTTAGCTTCTTCAAAGTTAACAAATGAGGTGTCACCATGTTCTCCCATCACGTAAGCATTAACTTCCGAAACTGGGACATGATTCTTTTGAGCTAAGAGGACTCGTAACCGTGCGGTATCTAAGGAAGTCCCAGTCCCAATGACACGTTTCTTTGGAAAGCCCGTGATCTTCTGGGTTAACGTAGTTAAGATGTCAACTGGATTAGCTGAAATGACAAAGATCCCATCAAATCCGGAAGCCATAATTGGTTCCAAAATCGACCGTAAAATCTTTTCGTTCTTGTTAATTAAGTCTAGACGAGTTTCCCCTTCTTTCCGGGGAACACCAGCTGTAATTACTACAATTGTTGCATCCCGAGCGTCAAAATAGGTTCCTGTATGCACATTGGTTGGATAATCGAAGCAAGTTACATCTTCCAAATCAAGTGAATCACCAATGGCTAGTTCTGGCTTTCGATCAACTATCACTAGTTCATCAAGGGTCGTTGTCCGTTGTAGTAAGGAGAAAGCAAAGGCTGACCCAACAGCTCCATCCCCAACCAATACAACTTTGTTATTTTGACGTATCATTATTTAATTCCATCCCTTTTTGTGATTTTAATAACTTTCTATTATTATACCATATTCAGAGTGTTTTATTTTAAAAACTGAAGAAATTTCCACACTTTTTAAAATAATTAAAGATTTTCTAGATACGTTAACAAACATTGATTAAAGGCCATTGGCTGTTCCCCCATGATGACATGCCCTGTTTGATCAACTCGTTGTGTTTGAATTTTCGAATTTTCCTTTGCCAAGACTTCAGCAAACTCCGGGTTAAAGTATGGACTTTGATTGGCTGTGATTAGAAGCACCGGAACTTTAGTCGCTAAAAGTGTTTTTCGCCAATCCCGTTTAGCATGATCATAAAGTAACGGGAGATGTTCGGTGCGTATAAACGGAAATTGGTCCTTGACTGGATTTAATTCCCATAAAAGACGCTTATCTACCCCGTTGAGGGTTTCCCGCACGTTACCATGACTAGCAAGAACAGTCCGATAATTAGCACGGGTAATATCCATATAGCCAAAGTGCCAACTAGGGGTATTTAACATTTTTGGTGATTGGTCAACCCCTACCACTGCTTTAACTGGAATTTCAGGATGACGCTTTAAAAAGCCATAGCTAACACTAGCCCCCATCGAATGACCAATTAAAACTGGATCTTTAATTTTGAGTCTTTGGATAAAATCTGCCAAATCATCAATTAATGTGTCCATTGAGGTAAGCTGTTCATCCCTACTCGAAGCCCCATGGTCCCGTTGATCATAGGTCCAAACTTCAAATCCCTGTCTAACAAAGAAATCAATTTGCAAGTGCCAAATTTGCTGATAACCACCAAAACCATGGATAAAAATCAGCGGTTGTCCTTTACCATAATGATAGTAATTAAGTTCTTTTTGATCTCGCGTTTGAATATGCATTTACTTTTCCTCCATTAAACCCAGAAAAATCGTAATGATTAACAAATCCGCTGTCCCACCAAGACTTAAATGACGATTTGAAAAATCCGCTTGAATCTCTTGAAGTCGTTTTCTTCCTGTTGGTGTATTAACCCCTATTTTTTGAAGTTCACTGAATACTTGATCCTTTTCAGCTAAAATCTTCGGGGTGCCAGCCCGTTTAATTAAAGTGGTGTCTTCAGTATGCAAGGCTAAATTAACAAAAGTCGTTAAAATTCGCTCGTCCAATGTACCTTTTGCTTGCCGAAAAACCGAGAGCCCCCTTTCAAAAACGGTTGGGTAGGCCGCCATCGCTTCGCCCCGAATCCCAGCAACCCCATATTTTAAGTATTCTTTTTCTCCGGCTGTGAGGATTGCCTTTTGCTTTAGGTTGTTAAAGTCTTGTTTAACAAGATTTTGCAGCATTTGACGAACCGTTGATCGAAGGGCTTCGTCCGTTATCGTTCCCTGCTTAGCCACGGTAGTTGCATAGGCTGCCGTAAGGATGCCAAGGGAAAAGATCGCCCCTTTATGAGTATTGACTCCCCTAGTTGCAGAAAACATGACTTGCTCGGCGGTAACCCCAAAGCGGCGAATTTCTTTAAATAGTAATTCGAGCTGATCTCCCTTAAAATTGATCCCAGCCTGAGCACACTGCTCTAAATAGGTCCGAAGCGCAACACTACTATCCATGAATAGGTAGGCATCCATATCCGGATGGGCAGCATGCTCAACCGGATCAACTAAGCCCGGTTTTGGCCAAGTAACTACTTCATACGTTAAAGCTCGTAAGCCATTAGTAACTAAGTGATTTACGAGACGTTGCTTTTCTGCTTGCTGACTAGCTAAATTGATTAATTCAGCGACCCTTGTCTGGAGCTCGTCAACCGTGTGAGCTCGGGCTCGCCCGCATTCCTTCGCTGGTCGGCCACAAATTAAACAGGTCCGCACTGGGTAATCAATCTCAGTTCGGGATAAAGAACGTGGTTGCTCATTTTCTTGAACTAAAACATCAAGATCAAATAATCGCCGAAAACTCGTAGATTCTTCAAACTCAGTCGTTACTTTTTTAACAGTTAACCCGGATGCAAAAATGAAATAAAAGCGTTCTGGACCAGTAACTGCGTCTAACCATTCACCTTTTACCAAAAAGGTAAGGCCCCGTTTCAAAAGCCAGGCTTCAAAATTATTTAACTCAGTAGTAAAGAAAGTCTGAATTATTTCATTATTTTTTATTGGTCCCGGAATATTTAATTTAGCCGCTACTACGGCCGCATCAGGTATTTCCTTTAGCAGTTTATTTTGTATTGCTACCCGTCGATCACGATTCATCAATACTGTCGGAATATCAACCTGCTCGCCATTTGCAAAAATTTGGGCTGCCATATTATTACCTCACTCTTTTTATAACTTAATTTTACGCATATGTATAAAATGAGGCTAGTCATGGTTCAAACTAGCCTCATTAATTCTATTTTGATTTGGTTTATTGAGAGGGTTATTTTTGCTTAATCCTTAACTTGCTTGATAACATCAATTAAACTACCGTCACGATAAGTTACTAAGGCAACTGTCCGATCAGTAAATTGTAGTGGTTGAGGCTTACCGACAATCTTTTCAGCCCGTTGTTGGAGTTCTTCAATTGATACTAATGGTAATCCAGGAACCTTCTTGAAGGCTTCAACTAAATCTTGCCGCTTTGGGTTAACTGCAATCCCAGCTTCCGTTACCAAGACATCAATTGAGTCACCTGGGGTAACCACTGTACTTACCGCTGGAACCACTGTAGCAATCCGCCCCCGCGTTAATGGAGCACAGATAATTGTCATCTTAGAAGTAGCAGCGTCTTGGTGACCACCAATAGCCCCCCGGATAACCCCGTTAGAACCTGTCATAACATTAACATTAAAGTTAGTGTCAATTTCAAGAGCAGAAAGGATGGCGATATCAAGTTGATCAACCATGGCTCCTTTGTTTTCAGGGTCAGCATACCATGAAGCATCAATTTCTTGTTGGTTCTTGTTTTCCTTCATGGAAGTAGCCGCACCCTTGTCAAAGTCTTGCACGTCCATCACTTTTTGAACGAGCCCTTCTTCAAGCAAGTCAACAATTGGCTTAGTAATTCCACCAAGGGCAAATGAAGCAGTGATGTGGTTATCAATCATTGATTGCCGCAAGAAGCGGGCAACGGCCAAAGCAGAACCACCGGAACCAGTTTGGAAGGAGAAACCTTGCTTAAAGTATGGTGAATGAATAATTACGTCGTTAACCATCTTGGCAATCTTCAAATCCTTTGGATTCTTTGTAAAACGGGTTGCCCCAGTTCCAATCCGGTCAGGGTCTCCAACTTGGTCAACCTTAACCACGTAGTCAACTTGAGTTTGCTTAATAGAAGCTGGCGTGTTTGGATAATCAACTAGGTTATCAGTTAAGAGAACCACCTTGTTAGCGTAGTTGGCATCCATCAAAGCGTAGCCAAGAGATCCAAAGGCAGCATCCCCGGTCATCCCATTGGCGTTCCCTAAGCGGTCAGCATTTGGGACCCCTAAGAAAGCAACGTCAATCTTAATTTCACCATTTTCAATTGACCGGGCCCGATTACCGTGAGACCGGAAAATTACTGGGTTCTTAAGCAAACCATGCGAAACAGCTTCCCCAAGGCTTCCCCGCATCCCCGAAGAAGTAATGTTAGTAATGGTTCCTGCTTTAATGGCTTCAACTACCTTATCATTCATTGTGTTGGTTAATGAAGATGGAGCCAAAGTTAAGTCCTTAATTCCTAAGTTAATGATGCAATCCATCACCTTGTTAAAGATAAAGTCACCTTCCCGTAAGTGGTGGTGGAAGGAAATCGTCATCCCATCTTTAACGGTTGCCTTAACAACGTCTTCAATTGATTCAACTACCTTGTCATCCCCAGTGGAAACCCGAACTTTAGGGGCTGTCCGTTGAATTTCAGGATGTCCAATTTCTGTGCTTTCAAATGCTTTCCGATCGTTTAAGAATTCTTCGGGAATCTCCCGTCCTGCATTATTCTTCAATGTATTCACCATCCTCATTAATCAAACCTGATGCCTTAGCTAAGCGAATTACCCGTTGAGCCCGGAGAACAACTGGCCGGTCAACCATTTGACCGTTCATGGAAATAACCCCTGAACCCTTTTCGTGAGCTTCTTCAATGGCTGCTTCAACATCCAAGGCATTTTCAATTTCCGCCTTGCTTGGTTCGTAAACCTTGTTAACCCAATCAATTTGCCGTGGGTTAACCAAGGACTTACCATCAAACCCAAGTTGGTGAATGTGTTCCGTTTCACGTTGGAAACCTTCAATATCGTTCATGTTAGTGAAGACCGTATCGAAGGCGGCAATTCCAGCGGCTCTAGCAGCATGCAAAATCATGTTCCGAGCAAATTCGAGCTCTGCTCCATCTGGATAACGGTGGGTCTTCATATCCGTTGTGTAGTCTTCAGCTGAAAGGGCTAACCCGATCATTCGGTCCGTACTTTCGGCAATTTCTAAGGCCTTCATTACTCCCCGTGCACTTTCAATGGCAGCCATAACATGAGTAGTCCCAACTGGAATGTCGAATTTCTTTTCGGCTTCTTCGACCACCTTTACTAAATCCAGCATCATTTGAGCGGACTCAACCTTTGGCAACCGGACAACTTGGATCCCAGCTTTAACCATAGCAAAAACATCATTCCGGAAGTATGGGGTATCAATCCCGTTAACCCGGACAACAAGCTCCGCATCCCCATAATCTTGCGTTTGCAAAGCTTCGTAAACCAACATCCGTGCTGCATCTTTTTGGTCCATTGAAACCGAATCTTCAAGGTCGAACATAATTGAATCGGCCCCGTAAATTCCGGCATCCTTGACCATCCCAGCGTTGTTACCTGGGACAAACATCATTGTCCGCCGTAAACGTTCTTCCATGATTACAATACCTCCCAGTTTGGTTTGTCAACCGTCCCAAGTGCCCGTTGAGCAGCTGCCATCGTACGCGCCTTAATTACACAATCAAGAGCACCTTTGTCAACCGCCTTAACCTTGGCATTTTCAATACCATATGCCGCTAAGGTATCGGTAATTACTTTCTTGATTTGAGGTCCATAAAGGGCTTCAACAGAAGAATCCAGATCAATTTGGATTCCCTCATTTCCTTGACTTAAGGTAATTTGGATATCTGAAGATTCCAAAGTTCCTGCCAAGGCAGTTTGCTTAATTTCCATGCTTACTTACTTCCCTTCTGTTGAAATACGATTCTTCAATTCTGTGAAATGAGCTTTCACAAATTCAGCGGTGGACACTGGAAGAAACTGCTCAATGAGTTCCTGGCGACCTTCAGTGATTGCCTGCCGCACCTTCGTTGCTGAAATAACCTCACCATTAAATGTTTTCCGTGGCATAATTTCGACGGTAACTTTTGGTGGTAAAACGGCTTGTAACATTTGATTGTAACTGGCTGTCGTTTTGGAATTTGGTTCTTCACCTAAATAACGACGCGTGATATTGAGGGGAGCGGCAATTGATTTTAAGAAAATTGCCGCATCCAGTTTTGCTTGATACTGACCAATATCTTGGTCTGACTTTAAGAAATAGGCCGGAAAAGTGGCCGAAGAAACCATGTATTCACCACCCGGTACAACGACAACATTCGTTAGATCCTTAACACCAGCTTTAACTAAGGCAAACCGTTCTTGGAATGTAAAAAGTGATCGTTCTGCTTGCACCACGAATAAATAAACGTGATCACATTCCTGACTAGCCCTTTCCACTAAAGCCCGATGCCCTTTAGTAAAGGGGTTAGCATTCATCACAATTGCTCCAGTTATCCCAGAATCGAACTTTGGCAATTGCTGTAAAAAATCTTGAATTCCTGGAGTGCCAGTTTCTAGTAAGGCTGCTTGATCAGTTTGTCCTAGTGGCTTAAACCCCACATAACCAAAACTAGTAACGTACTTTGGCTTGGTAAAGACGAAGAGGTGGAAACGCCCCCGACTTGCTTCTTCACTTACTAAATGGGAAACGACTTCATTAAATAAGGATCCGCCATTTTTGTACTTACTGCAAACTGCGACATACTTTAAAACGTTACCAGCAATTGAACCGCTCGCGGCTATATCACCATCATCGGCAAACCAGACATAGGTTTTCTCAACCGCTCCTACGTCAGACGGTGCAAAACCAGTAATACCGTTTTTCTCCATAAAGCTTTGCCACCGTTTCCGATAGCGTGGCATACGAATGTTAAACTCCTTAATTTGCATTACTTTTTCCCTTGAGCAAATTTTTGAACCGCTTTGGCAACGTTGTCAACAACCCCGTCATCAAAGACACCTGGTACAATCCTATCAACCGTTGGTTGCTTAACCATTGATGCTAACCCTTCAGCAACGGCTTTTTCTAAAGCTAAATCAACCCGCTTTAAGCCTGTAGCTAGCAAGCCTTTAAAGAGACCGGGGAAAGCTAATATATTGTTAACTTGGTTTGGATACTGGCTTGATCCGGTCGCAATCACTTTTGCGCCAGCTGTTTTAGCTATTTCTGGATCAATTTCTGGTTTTGGATTAGCCAAAGCAAAGATAATTGGATTAGAAGCCATCTTCTTGACTTGATCACCATTAAGTACATCCGCATCTGACAAGCCGATAAAGACATCCTTGCCGACAATTGCTTCATCCAAAGAAGCATATCGCGTTTGATCTGTTGATTGAGCAGCTAGGTCTGTTTGGTAATGATTGTAATTCTTAGAGTCAGGGTAAACCGGACCATCAATGTCAATCAAAGTTAGATTTTTAATTCCAACGCTAAGTAATAACCGGGCAGTTGCAACCCCAGAGGCACCAACCCCATTTAAAACAACCTTTAAGTCAGTTAATGATTTACCTACCAGTTTAGCAGCATTAATTAATCCAGCTAGAACGACAATGGCGGTTCCTTCTTGATCATCATGGTAGACCGGAATATTAACGGCCTTGGCCAGCTTTTCTTCGATTTCGAAGCACCGTGGAGCTGCAATATCTTCCAAATGGAAACCAGCAAAAGATTGACTAACATTTTTAAGCGTCTCAACCAACTCATCTGGTGAGACTTGATTAACAGTTAGTGGTAAAGCGTCGACTCCAGCTAAATCTTTGTAGAGTAGAGCTTTACCTTCAACAACGGGAAGACCACCACCAGGGCCAATATTCCCCAAACCAAGGACTGCTGAGCCATCAGTAACTAAAGCAACAAGCTTGCCGCTCATCGTATACTTAGCGCGTAGTTCTGGATACTTTTCAATTAACTTGGAAATAACTGCTACTCCAGGGGTATAAGCTTCTCCAAGTTCTTCCTTATTTTTCACTTCTAATTTAGGCGAAATTCCTAACACACCACGATTATTAGCATGTAAAGAAAGTATCGTTTCCTGTTCCATTTTATTACCTCCAAATCTCTCCTTGTCAACTATAACACTTTTTAAAGAAATTAAAATAGTTGGCTTATTTTTTAAATTATTCAAAAAATAATTCGCTTGTCTAGCTCTACAAAAATCGATACAATTAAAACTAATAAACCTAAAAATCATACTTATTTCTCTAAAAAGGAGTACATAGAATGAACGCTGAACATTCTTTATTACTTGGAAATCTGGCTCAAGATTATTATTTCAGTAAGATGCCAATTAATAAGATGGTTGAAAAGTATTCGCTAAGTCGCTACCTCATCCTTAAATATTTAGATGAAGCGCTAACAAATGGAATTGTCGAAATTACAATTCATTCAAATTATGAACGTAGCGTTGAACTTGAGCAGAAATTAAAAGAAAAGTTTAATATTGATCATCTTTATGTAATCCAAGATCCTGAAAATTTGGCTAAACGTGATGATCGAATCGCTGCATTTGCTGCTACTCAAGTCCAAGCAATCATTCAGCACTGTAAATTCGTTGCCTTAGCTTGGGGAGAAACGGTTTTTGAGGTAATCGATCATTTTGTTAAAGTCGAGCGTGACGACTTACGTTTTGTTCAATTCATGGGTGAAAACATGAAGTACCGTTCTTCAACTGGTTCAATGCGAATGGTTCAACGGGCCGCTTCTAAATACAACGCCCAATACTATACGATCCCCGGACCGTTATATATTATTAATGATAAAATTAGAGAAGGCTTTATCAAGGAACCTTCTATTAGTCGGGCTTTACGAGTCGCCGAAAAGACCGACTTACTGTTGTGCGGAATTGGCACCATCGAATCAGTTCATTCCATCCCCCTCTGGCATGAACACGAAACTGCTATTTTTCCAAACGTTAATTTAGAAAATGTGGCTGGTATGATTTTTGGTCGTCCCTATGACATTAATGGGAATTTTTTGAATCAAGCTTCTGACAAAACCCTTTCTCTATCATTGGAAAAAATAAAAAACATTCCACGAAGATTTGGGATTGTCCAGGGAAAAAGTAAGTACAAGGCTACTTTAGGAGCCTTGCGAGGTGGTTTTTTTACCGATCTTGTAATCAATGAAGCAACCGCGATTCGAATTTTAAATGAGTTAAAGTAGTTAAAATAACAAAGGCGTTATCAACCGGACAAAGTTGGTAACGCCTTTTGAGATTCATGATGTTTTGTTTAGTTTAATCCAATTAGCTTTAGCCATAAAATTCCAATAACACTAATTACTAAAATGTAAAAGATCCCTAAAATAAAGTTCAACTTCCACCAAGTTCCCTGCTTAACATAACCGGAAGTAGCTAAAATTGAAGCAGGACCATTTGCGTAGTGAGTTGTTGAAGCCATTACTGCTGAGATCATGGCTAAAAACATTGCTGCTAAATAGTGTGGTGCCCCAGCAGATATGGCTACCCCAAGGAAAGGAGCAAACATTGCTGTAACATGGGCAGTTGCACTAGCAAAGAAGTAGTGGGTATAAAATAGTACAATTCCTAGGACAATTAGAACTGTTAACCAACCAATTCCATGCATTTCGTGAGCAATAGCATCGGAAAGCCATTTGATTAAACCAAACTGGGTGAGTAGTCCGGCCATGTAAACCAAGACTGACAACCAGATCAACACGTTCCAAGCACCTTTTTCCTTCAAAACGTCTTGAACAGATAGCACCCCCGTAACTAACAAAATGTCAATCGCCATCAAGGCAATAAAGGTTGCATCCATGCCAGTAACACTAGTTAGCATCCAGAGAACCAACGTTAAGATAAAGGCAAATGACATGATCTTTTCGGACAGTTTCATCTTCCCCATCTTTGCTAATTCACTATCAGCCCATTCCTTAGCATTTGGTGTTTCCTTAATCTTTGGTGGGAACATCTTATAAATTAGCCACGGAACTATAATGAAGGCTAAAATACTAGGAACCGATGCCGCAATAAACCAGCCAATCCACGTAATGTGGACACCTAATTTATCAGCCATTTGAACCGCTACCAGATTTGGAGCCATCGCCGTCATGAAGAGAGCAGACGTGATTGTATTGGCGTGAAATTCAGTGAATACTAAATAAGAACCAATCTTATCTTGGGTCCCCTTTTCCGGTGTTGATTTAAATGTTTCGGCCAGGGATTGGATTAGTGGGAAAACGATCCCTCCTGCCCGGGCCGTATTACTTGGCGTCGCAGGAGCGGTGATCAAATCAATCCCCGCAATCGCATAGGCTAAGCCAAGAGTTTTTTTACCAAACCAACGAACAAACAGTAAAGCAATCCGTTGTCCAAGACCAGTTTTAATAATTCCTCGAGAAAGTAAGAAGGCCATAGCAATTAGCCAAGCAGCTGAATTGCTAAAAGCCGTTAAGGCAACCTTCATTGGCACGAAGCCCAAACCAACCGTTAAAGCAAAACCAATTAAGGTTACCCCAGCGATTCCTAAAGGTTGGGTAATACAGCCAACGATTGTCGCCACGAATAGGGCTAGCATTTGCCAGGCTTGTGTCGAAACCCCACTTGGACGAATTGGGGTGGTAAACCAGATAATTAACCCAATTACTACTGGCCATATGAATTTCTTATAGTCTATTTTTTCAAGTTCCATATTTTTCTCCAAATTAAAACTAACTAAATAAATAGAATAAGCACGTGTAAATATTCACATTAATCCCTAAAAGGACAATGTCTGGTTGACAAAGTTGATCGTTTTTCCGCGGTAAAGCCAGCTTGTGAATAACCTCATTAATTTACACCGACCATTATAGCCCAAATCAGTTTTAAATTATTTAAAATACATCAAATATTTTCAATTAATTAAAAAATTAAGTTTAATTAGAGCATTCCCTATTTCTGTTCAATTTTTTCATAATTTTAAAAAGTTAACCACTTATTTCAATTAATTAAAATAAGTGGCACTTTTGCTTGATAAAAAATGTATTCTAGACGTACTTAAATCATATTTATACCTTTAAAAGAGATACTTAATAAGTTTTAACTCAAAAAAATAACTTAGAACATTTTTATACTCACTTAATGAACCTAACTTGTTCATTAATTCGCTTGATGATAACTTCCTTACGTTTGTTGAATTCCCTCTTCTTAGCATCAAAAAAGTTAGCACCAGTGGTATCAATAGTGACAACCAATGGGCCAAAGTCTTTAACCTTGCATACCCAAAGTGCTTCTGGCATCCCCAAGTCTGGCCATTTCTCATCTGTGATTTTTTCAACGTGTTTAGCTGCGTAAACCGCATTACCAGCTGGGTAAACTAGCTGTAAAGCTCCATATTCCTTGCATGCTCTGGCCGTTTTAATGCCCATACTTCCCTTACCGATAATCAGCTTTACCCCGGTTTTGTGAACGAACTCTTCTTCAAACATTTCCATCCGCATACTCGTTGTTGGACCAACCGCAATCATTTGGTGTTCCCCATTGTCCAAAGTCTTAACTATTGGACCAGCATGTAAAATAGCCTTGTTCTTAATATCAACTGGTAACTCCAGTTTTTCCTCAACAACTCGCCGGTGAGCTTCATCACGAGCTGTTACCATTGTTCCACTAAGGTAGACGATATCCCCAATACGGATATTCTTAATATCTTTATCTTTAATTGGCGTCGTTAAATGAAATTCACGCATTATAGTTCAACCCCTTTGTTCAATGGCAATTCGTATTTCAACTGGTTATCAAACTTGATTAATCCTCGCCGATGAGACCAACAACCTGTACTGATGGCTACTCCAATCGTTGATGGGTGCCGCGCAGTATTAATAATGTTAACCCCCAGAACTGACTTTTTGCCTCCAAACCCTTGTGGTCCCAAGCCTAAGTCATTAATTCCATCTTCAAGCAAATGTTCCATCTTAGCAGCCCGTGGATTCTTATTGTAGGAATCAATCCGCCGTAACAAAGCATATTTAGATTGGATAGCAGCCGTTTCAACGGAAGTTGCGATTCCGATCCCAACTAACAATGGTGGACAAGCGTTAACTCCATAAGTTGTCATCCGATCCATGACAAACCGAACAACCCCTTCATAACCTTCACCTGGCATTAAGACCTTAGCGGCACCTGGTAAGGTACAACCACCACCAGCTAAGTAAACATAAACTTGTAACTTATCAGAATGTGGTACTAATTCAGTAAAGATTGCTGGAATCCCAGTCCCCACGTTTTGATTAGTGTTATATTCATCAAAAGTTTGGACCGCATTGTGTCGCAATGGGATCGTCTTAGTAGCCCGGTAAGTAGCACTAACCAAAACATCTGACAATTCATCTAAAAGGGGAAATTTAGTTCCAACCTTAATAAAAAATTGCATTGTCCCGGTATCTTGACAACTTGGCCGGTTCAAGTCCGCTGCCAATTGTTGGTTTTCCATCATCGTTTCATAAACCAAGTGTTGTAATGGATCAACTTCGATCTTCGACAATTCTTGAAGTTTGCCAGCAACGTCATCTGGTAAACGACGGCTAACCATTTGAATATATTTAACCATTAAGTCCCGGAGCTCAGTGGCTTGCTCGCTAAATTGTGGTTCAACATACTTAAATTTTTCCATCTTTAGATCCCCCTTTACGATTCTTATTATCGATTTTTTCACCCCAGTTGGCATTGCAAAAATTGGGAGGTTTATGACTATGATCACAAAACTAGTTTCCCAGCAAATAAAAAAGCCTCCAATTACTAGTAAAAATAATTTCACTAGTAATCAGCGACTTTACAGAATAATAGAGACAAATTTTAAAATATTGACTTTAAAAAGTTAAATTATTAACCATCCCGTTTTTTGCTATTCAGCGGTAATTTGATAATAAATCACTAAGTTGATGTTTCAGCTTTTGATAGTTATCGGCATTTTGGCGAAAATCACAATTGATGCAGGTCAATTGTGATTGCTGTTTTTCCTTTAAGATTGCTTTGAGATGGACTTTAACCGCTTGAGATTGTGTTGATGAAAGGGCACTTTGAAAAGTAATATCAACATCAGCTTGTTTACTCGTCAATTGATGCCGATATTCTGAAGGTGTGATTCCAAAGTGCTTTTTAAAGGCCACATTAAAAGCTTTAACATCGTTAAACCCATTTTGTAAGGCAACATCTAAAATTCGTAAATCATCATCCTTTAGACTAACTACCGCATGTTGCAAGCGAAGCCGGGTTAAGTACTCATGAAAACCAACTTGACATTGGACTTTAAACCGCCGCGATAAATAGGCCGTTGAATAGCCGCATTTTTCTGCAATCTGAGTTAAGGTAATTTTCTTTTGATAATGGTCCGCTAAAAAGCGAGTCGCTTGCTGCAAAACTTCATCCTGACTCGTAGTCGTTAGACTTTGATCCTGATGCCCCTCTTGGTAGCAATTAGAATACATATAATCGGCCAATTCAAAAGTTAGGGCTGTCCGGCGAAATTGGTTTTGCGGGCCTTCTAAGTAAAGCTGGGCTAACAAACGCCGAATCTGCGGATAAACTAGTCCCCGGGGAAAGAGACTTGAATTCAGAATAAACTGGCCATTTTCAACTTTTAAACCATTGGCGAAGTAGATTTGCGGATCCAATTGGGTCCGTAAAACAATACTCGGAACCTGTTGAGCAAAAGTCGCGTGCCCTTGGTTGGAATTTACCAGAATTAGATCATCTGGTTTTAAGGAGGATTTTTGTCCATCAACATTCACCATTACTTGTCCACTTAAAACCCAAATTAATTCTAGAGCAGGATGCCAATTATAGTGGTAGCTACCGACCAAATATGCTTTCTGATCAACCGCCGTCAATGGATTAAATTTGCTTTTCAAGTCATCACTTTCTTTCCGCTATTTAATCATGATTATAACATTTAAGAAAAACTACATAATAAAAAACGTAAACCACCCGGATAAAATTCCAAAGCTGATTTACGTTTTCTAGTTTCATTAGTGTCTAGAATGTCCAACGGCGTGTTTCACGCAATCTAGCTATGCAAAAATTCTCTTCAAGATAAACTGCCGATCTAGCTTATCATCACAGAATCTTCGGCAAAGCCTCTTAATAACGCGCTACCCACTTCAAATCAGCAACGGCCTGCTTGGCATCGGTAATGGATGGATCGGCGAGGCCTTGATCAATAGCCGATTGAGCAACCACTTCAGCAACCTTCGTGGTAAAGTCTTGTAACTTAGCCACTGGTGGTAAGACCGCTGCGCCTGGTTGGTCTGGATCAACAATTCCACCTAAAGCGTGAGCAGCAGCGGCAAGCATCTTTTCGTTAACGGTCTTAGCCTTAGCAGCGATGGCCCCAAAGCCAACCCCTGGGTAAACCAAAGCATTGTTAGCTTGGCCAATTTGATAGTGAACGCCATCAAGATCAACGTCAGCTACTGGAATCCCGGCAGCGGTTAAGGCTTTCCCGTTCGTCCACTTCAAAATATCAGCTGGCATGGCTTCAATTAACTTCGTTGGGTTAGAAATTGGGAAGATAATTGGCCGTTCCGTGTGGGCAGCCATTTCCTTAACAACCGCTTCGGTAAAGGCACCTGGTTGCTTAGAAGTCCCAATCATCACCGTTGGTTGAACGGCCTTAACGATCTTTAACAAGTCCGTTAATTCATCAGCGTTAGCAAATTCACTCCGTTGATGGGTAAATTGCTTTTGTTCCGGCGTCAAGCCTTCAGTGTCATCAAAGAGCAACCCTTGGACATCAACCAAGTAGAAGTGCTTCTTGGCTTCAGCCGGTTCCACCCCTTGCCGAACCATTTCATCATACAACATCTTGGCAATTCCCATCCCGGCAGTTCCGGCCCCAAAGGTCAAGAACTTTTGGTCAGCTAGCTTTTGTTTGGAGATATTCAATGCTCCCAGGACCCCAGCTAAGCAAATGATCCCCGTTCCTTGGATATCATCGTTAAAGATCGCCATGTCATCCTTATACTTGTTTAAAATGTTAGCAGCGTTACTCCGGCCAAAGTCTTCAAAATGTAGTAAAGCATCGGGGAAGAGGTCTTTGGCAGCTTTTACAAAATTATCAACCAAATCATAGTACTTGTCCCCCGTAACCCGCTTGTGCTTGAGTCCAAGGTATTCCGGATCATTCAAAAGAGCTTCGTTATTCGTACCAGCATCAATGCCAACTGGCAAAACTTGGGCCGGATTAATTCCCGCGGCGGCAGTGTAAACCATTAACTTTCCAACCGCAATGTCAACCCCATTGACTCCCCAATCACCAATGCCGAGGATTCCTTCCCCGTCAGTAACCACAATCAACTTAATATCCCGCCCACCAGCAGCATTAGCGAGACGTTCCTTAACATCCGTTGGATCGTCAATGGAAAGGAAAGCCGCTTGTTGCGGTTGGATGAAAAGTTTACTGTAGTTTTCGATTGAATCGGCAATAACTGGATCATAGACAATTGGCATAAATTCCACAATGTGTTGGCCCATCAAGTAGAAGAACAGCGTCCGGTTGGTGTTGAAGACTTCCATTAAGAATTCTCGTTGTTCAATCCCCTTGGCCTTGGTCTTAAATTGGTCGTAGGTTTCTTCAGCTTGTTCTTCCAACGTCCGCACTTTTGGTGGCAAAGCCCCGATCAAACCGAGTTCTTTCCGTTCATCCAAGGTAAAAGCCGTTCCTTTATTTACATATGGATTATTTAAAATTTCAATTGCTTTTGACATCAGAAATCTCCCTTTTCAAATCTCACAAGTTTAAAAACATCTTCAGTCTAGTGCCAAAATATAATGATAGTCAAACATTAACAGTAGTATAATTAGAATTAATATGAGGATTCAAAAATCGATTAGAAAGGCATTTTGCAATGAATATCAAAGACATTAAATATTATTGCTCGCTAGTAGAAGAAAAAAATTTTTCTAAAGTTGCCGAACTTTTTAGCGTTAGCCAACCCACCATTACCATGGCCATTAAACGGTTGGAAAAAGAATTTAACGCTCCTTTCTTTATTCGTGACCAATCTCACCGGGAACTACGGATTACTACTGCCGGCGAACAATTTTATATGCACGCCCAAGCAATTTTAACTGAAATCGAAGTTGCCCGAAAAGAAATTATTTCATCTCAAGAAGGAAAAATTCGCTTTGGCCTCCCCCCAATTATCGGTAATTACTACTTTCCGCCACTCTCACCAGGATTAATGAAAAAGGGAATTATGCAACAGTTAGAAACCTATGAATACGGGTCCGCCCACTTACTTAAAATGGTGCAACGAGGTGACCTTGATATGGCCCTGCTCGGTTCGATTAAACCGATCAACTATCCCCGCCTCCGGTCACAAATTTTAGCCACTTTCCCAATTAATATTATCGTTTCCAAGCATCATCCCCTTGCTGCTAAAAAAGACATTGGGATTAACTTTGCGGCCCTTAAAAACGAAGCCTTTCTCGCCCTCGCTAAGGAAGCTGAATTCATTCATCAACAAGCCTTCCGCACTCTAACCCAGCAAAACCACTTCCGCCCTCAAATTAGTTATCAAACAAATGATGTCCATATTCTCAAGTCGATGGTCGCTGATAACCTTGGGATCGCCTATTTAACAGATTTAGCCGTCCTTGACTCCGATGATGTCGTCCGGGTTCCTTTAACCGACCCCGACGCCCCGGTTTTTATGGTTTCTTCCGTTAGCCGGACAACCACCCCAATGAACTCAACTAAACAAGCCTTATGGGATGAACTCTTGCAGGCGGCAAAGTAAGCGGTTGGGAGAAAATCTTTGCATCGGCCTGTCGGCAAAACCGGAAGTCAATTTAATTAGCTAGCAAAAAAGCCACCAATCAAGGTTTAACTTCCGAATCATCGTTATCCGGCTACGTTCTAACCTTTTAGATTGGTGGCTTAAGTATTTACTGCTTAACCTTTATCTATCAAGAACCAACCTTCGTTAGTCAGCTCTTATTAATTAATTTCAATTGCGTTGATCGTTACATCTGCTTCTGGCCGATCTTGGTTATTTCGTTTTACTTTGCTAATCGCAACTGCAACCTCCAAGCCGTTCGTAACTTGACCAAAGACGGTGTGGTGGAAATCCAACCAAGGTGTTCCCCCTTGCTTGTAAGCTTCAATTATCTCAGCAGGGTAACCAGCGGCTTGCATTTGGCCGACCAAGTTAGTGGTTAAATTCCGGTTAGTAACAATGAAAAATTGGCTTCCGTTGGTATTAGGACCAGCATTGGCCATCGAAACAGCCCCTTTGATGTTAAAAAGTTCTTTCGAAAATTCATCTTCAAAAGGATGGCCATAGATACTTTCACCACCAGCCCCGGTTGCCGTTGGATCCCCCGTTTGGACCATAAAATCCGGAATTACCCGATGGAAAGTAACATTGTTGTAGTAACCCTGCTTGGCTAATTCAACGAAGTTCTTTACCGTCTTAGGGGCTTGGGTTGGAAAGAGTTGGATTTCAATTTCCCCCATTGAAGTTTTAATGATTGCTTTAGGACCCTTAACTTGGTCCAAAGTTAATTGCGGATATGCCATCTTAATTGCTCCTCTTCTAGTTAGTTTGTCTTTTTATTTTAGCATGGTCCACTAACTAATCAAAAGTCAATACACAGGCCCCATCCAGGTTACCTTGCTTTACCCGCCTTAGTGCCGTTAAAGCTTCTTCAAAGGGGTAAGTCGTGACTTGCGCTTTGATGCCAAGCCG
The DNA here is from genome assembly GCF_013487845.1 of Lactobacillus sp. 3B(2020). Lineage (NCBI taxonomy): Bacteria > Bacillati > Bacillota > Bacilli > Lactobacillales > Lactobacillaceae > Lactobacillus > Lactobacillus sp. 3B(2020). Next base: position 1,863,574 of record NZ_CP047410.1, read on the forward strand.
AGCTGCTAAAGTTAAAAATTCTTCCCCATCTCGCCGGGTATTACTTTCCACGCTAGTAACAACCTTTTCGTGGAAAAGATGTTGCTGATAGTTAAGTACCGGCACATCAGATAAGTGAATTCCGGCCAAAGCTAAAGTCCCGCCAGGTGCTAGGTTGGCTAAAGCATTGGGAACCATTTGCCCTGCCGGTGAAAAGAGAATCGAAGAATCTAATGGGACTGGTGACTGATCATAGGCCCCCTGCGCCGAAGTACAGCCCAACGCTAAGGCAAATTTTTGGGCATCCTTTCCCCGGGTAAAGACGTGAACTTCAATCCCTTGCTTAATGGCTAACTGGGCCGCCAAATGAGCGGATCCCCCAAAACCATAGAGGCCAAGGGTTCCACCAGCCGGAATATTAGCCCGGCAATAGGAGCGGTAGCCGATAATGCCGGCGCAAAGTAATGGGGCGGCCGTGACAGCGTCAAATTGATCCGGCAACCGATAGGCAAAGCCTTCCGGGACGGTCGTGTATTCAGCGTAACCGCCATCGTAATCCCAACCCGTGTAAACCGAATGGGGACAAAGATTCTCTTTTCCGGACCGGCAGAAGCGACAAACCCCACAAGCATGGCGAAACCACGGGATTCCGATCCGGTCCCCTAACCGAAACCGGTGCGCACCTTCACCAATTTTGACGACCTGTCCAACAATTTCATGACCTGGAGTAACATGTTCACGGTGAACCGGTAAGTCCCCTTCCGTCACGTGTAAGTCAGTATGGCACACTCCACAAGCTAAAACTTTAACTAAAACTTCTCCCATTTTTGGTGCCGGAGTTGGTTTAGTAACTAAGGACAATGGCGCTGGATTATTTTCGACTGGTCCCGGCGTTGTTACCTGCCAAGCCCGCATAGTTGCTGGAATTGTTTCACTCATCTTGTCCGCTTCCTTTCATTACTTCTCATTATAAACAGAAATAAACCAGTGAACCAACAAACTTCGGAATCACTGGTTTTTTCGCGTTAAAGTCTAATCAAATGGCAAGAAGCGTTAAATAAAACTGGCAAGGTAGCGGGGATGATCAAAGTTACGGACGTCGCCACCCCTTGGGTAAGCATGCCTGGCAATTCACGAACGGTGGCTACAATTTTCTCGACGGTAAAACCATAGGCCTTGGTCAATTCAGTTCCATCCCCACTGAGGCCAAAGCGATCAACCCCTAATATTTTCCCTTTTAACCCAACGTACTTATCCCAGGCTTGACTTGCTCCCATTTCAATTGCCACCCGGTTTTCAATTTGTGATGGTAAGATCTGCTCTTGATAAGCCAACGGTTGTTCATCAAAACGGTTTTGGCAGGGTATCGAAACCACTCGGACATCGATGTTATCTTTCATTAACTCCCGTTTCGCTGCTAAAGCTAAATGCACCTCAGAACCAGCCGCAAGCAAAATCCCATCTGGTATTTGTTTTTTTGCCTCCGCTAAGATGTACCCGCCCCGTTCAATGGGAGCCTCAATGGTTTCATTCAAAACTGGCAAAGCCTGCCGGGAAGTCACCAAGAGCGATGGCCGATGCTTCGTCTTTGCCATCATCCGCCAAGCTGCGGCGGTTTCATTGGCATCTGCTGGGCGGATCACATCCAAGTTTGGCATGGCGCGAAAACTAGCTAGCTGTTCCACTGGCTCATGGGTTGGACCGTCTTCACCAACCGCAATTGAATCATGACTCCCAATAAAAATTGTTGGCAATTTCATTAAAGCGGCTAACCGCACCGCCGCCCGGAAATAGTCACTAAAAACTAAAAAGGTGCTTCCGAAGGCGCGACTACCACCATGAAGGTTGATTCCATTAAGGGCCGTTGCCATGCCAAATTCCCGGACCCCAAAGCTAACGTTTTTTCCTTGCGGAGTGGCTGCGGTAAAACGGCCCCCTGTGGTAAGTTTAGTTTTATTTGAACTTGCCAAATCGGCTGCCCCACCCCAGAATTGGGGATTAGCACTGGCAACTTGTTGTAAGTTTTCAGCACTGGCTTGGCGGGTCGCTACCCATTCACCAGGTTGATAGTTACTTTGTACCCCATTAATGGCTAACGTAGCTTGGGTTAACTCACGCGCTGCTTGGGGGAAGCGACGTTGATACTTAGCAAACAAGTGTTGCCACTTTTCGTAGCTAGCTTGTTTTTTCGCCACGGCTTCCGCAAAAATTTGGCGAACAGTTGCCGGAATTTCAAAAGGTTGCCCCGGCCAATCAAGAAACTTTGCTAACGCCTCACGATCGGTCGTGTTTAGCGGTGCCCCATGGACCTGGTGATCACCTGCCAGGGGTGATCCATAACCCAGAGTGGTTTGAACGGCAATTAAAGTTGGTTTAGCCGTTGTTTGCGCTTTTTTAATCGCTTGTTCAATCCCCTGGAGATTTGTATCGCCAGCCTCAACTTCTAAGTAATCCCAACCCGCAGCACAAAAGCGTTGGGCTTGATTTTCGCAACTAGCATCACTTAACGGACCATCTAAGGAAATATGATTGGCATCGTGCAAAACAATTAGTTTTCCGAGTTGGTAATTACCAGCCAAATTAATTGCTTCTTGACTTACCCCTTCCATCAGGTCACCATCCCCAACCAAGGCATAGGTGTAATGATCAATCAAATAATATCCAGGCCGATTATAAAGCGCTGCTAGGTGCCGTTCAGCCATTGCCATGCCGACGGCCATCCCAATTCCTTGCCCCAAAGGTCCAGTGGAAGCATCTACCCCGGGCGTCCAACCAGCTTCGGGATGACCCGGAGTTTTGGAACCTAATTGCCGGAAAGCCTTTAAATCATCCAGCGACAATTGAAATTCGTTAAGGTGTAACAAAGCATATAGTAAAGCCGACCCATGCCCAGCCGATAAAACAAAGCGGTCCCGGTTAAACCAGGCGGGATCAGCCGGATTAAACTGCATTACCTTTTCAAAAAGGGTGTAAGCGATTGGCGCCGCTCCTAGGGTAATCCCCGGATGACCACTCTTAGCCCGGCTAATCATATCCACCCCTAACATCCGTAAAGCATTGACGGCAATTTGATCTTGGTTAACCATCTTTAGGCCTCCTTTCGCTTTGCTGGGAGAACTTGGTATCCTAACTGGGCAATATCAGCCGCAAAACCCCGAACGGTGTCCAAAGCAACATCAGCCGCACTAAGATCTCGCCGTGCATACCACTTCTTTAAAATCGCTGGCGGAACGGTAATAATATCCAAACCTAATTGTTGGGCCTGACGAATATTATCCACTTCCCGTGTTGAAGCCCACAGTAATTGGACATTGGGGTAACGAAAGGCCATCGTTGAGCTACAAACGACAAAATCCGTTGGATCTTCTCCAATATCGGCTACTCGCCCCACAAAAAGCGAAATAATCGCTGGGGTTTTCGCATCTAGCGCGTTTAGGGCCCAGCGAACTTGTTCCTTCGTTGTTACTGCGGTGATATTAAGTTTGACCCCGGCTGCGGATAACGAGCGAATTAGATTCAAATGGGGTGTCCCATCTAAACTCAAAATCGGTACCTTGACATAGACGTTTGGCCCTAACTGGCTAAGAAATTTAGCTTCTGCGGCCATCCCCGCCTCATCTGCCGCAAAGACTTCAAATGAGACCGGCATGGTAGGAAACTCCGTTAAGACCGTTTGGGCAAAACTTAAATAATCCGTTACCCCCGCCCGTTTCATCAAGGTCGGGTTAGTCGTAAAACCTGTAACTTCAGGTAATTTTGCCATTTCTCGCATCGCGGTTAAGTCCGCCCCATCAGCGTAAATTTGAATTTGATTTTGTTTCACAAAAATTACTCCTTTTTCATTATTTTTAATTCTTTATTTTAACTATACCAATTTGTAATGATTTAATAATCATGGTTAATATCATGCTTGAATAAAGTCACGCGGTCAATTATCTTTTGGGTTTTTCCACTTTAAAATCTGACTATACCAATGTGAGAATACCATCATCTATTCTAGATAATAATTCAATAACCTCATTAGTTTATAGTTTTACCACTATCTATACCAATTAGAGATAAAGTGATTAAAACTTGTGCAACCGCTAGCACAAAAAACTTAGTGATTTGTTTTTTATATGTATTTATTTTCATATCGTCTTGGTAGACCAATTTGAAAAATAGCTTTAGATTAATCGGAATAGTTGATCACTTGGCTTGCATTTTCGTTCTCAATCTGCCATAATCACCCCTAACAAAATAAAGAAGGCCCGTGAGCCTTCATTTTGGAGGAATTAAATAATGGAACAGACAAGTAGTCAACGTTTAACACAAACGAATAATGAGCACTGGGTGATCGCTTCAACAGCGGCTGGTTTCTCATTGGAAAACATGGATATCATGTTTCTCTCGTTTGCCCTAGCCCCAATGATCGCAGACTTGCATATTTCAAGCGCTGCGGCTGGTTGGATTGGTTCAATTACTAACCTGGGAATGTTAGCGGGCGGTGCGGTGTTTGGCCTTGTTGGTGATCGTATCGGTCGTGTTAAGACATTCTCTTACACGATTTTTATTTTTGCCTTCGCCACCGCCGCCATGTTCTTTGCTCACTCTTTACCACTGATTTACCTTTTCCGCTTCTTAGCGGGCATTGGCGCCGGCGGTGAGTATGGTGTTGGGATGGCGCTAATTGCTGAAAACTTTGCCGCTAATCGAATTGGGCGCTTAACTTCAGTCGCCGCAATCGGTGGTCAAGTCGGCGCGATCTTCGCTGCCCTCGCCGCTACCGTGATTATTCCAAAATTTGGTTGGAACGCTCTCTTCTTACTCGGGGTAATTCCAGTAATTTTGACTTACTTTATTCGCCGGCATCTAAGTGAAAGTGCGACCTTCATCAACGCCCATGCTAAAGCTAAGGTGAACCACGAAAAGATTTCGATTAGTCGTCTCTTCGCTAGCCCAAAGTTAGCGATTCAAACTCTCGGTTTAATGGTGATGACAATTGTCCAAATCGCCGGCTACTTTGGGTTAATGAACTGGTTGCCATCCATCGTCCAAAAGCAACAAGGACTTTCCGTTTCCGGGTCCTCGCTTTGGATGATCGCCACGATTTTGGGAATGAGTTTGGGAATGGTCGTCTTTGGAACGGTGATGGATCAATTTGGTCCCCGTTGGGCCTTCGGTATTTTCTTACCTGGTTCGGCCTTAGTAATGTTCTCAATCTTGTTTGCTAAGACTTCCCTAGCCTTAATCTTAGCTGGAGCTTTAATCGGGTTCTTCTCCAACGGGATGTTTGGCGGTTACGGTGCAGTTATTAGTCGCCTTTACCCAACTGCCATTCGGTCAACGGCTAATAGTATGATTATGAACGTCGGCCGGGCCATCGGGGGCTTCTCCTCCGTGGTAATCGGCTTGCTGATGGACCATTACACACTCGCCGTTACCATGGGTTGCCTAGCCGCCCTCTACTTGCTAAGCTTTATTATCATGCTGAGTCTACCAGGCATTCGGCAATTGAAAAACTAACTTAACTTTACAAAAGCAAAACAAACAAGAGGCCGGGAAGAAACTAATGTTTCTTTCCGGCCTCTTTGTCATCTCCGAAGGTTACTCAGTAACTAAGGTCAAAGCAGTAGCTGAATGGCAGTTGCTTCCCTAACGGTCGCACCAACCGATTCAGCCTTGCATGGGCACCAGTTGGCTGGTTCGCTCCAAAGCACGGCCTTAGCGGATAAGTGCGAACGAAAGGTCGATTCTAATGAATCAACCTTCGTTCTTCTTATCCCAACCAAGCCGTCAAGGAACTTTTTTCCCAACCTTTTTATCATGGAACAGAAAAGCTAATAAAGATAATCCATTCACCTAACAGTCATGCGTCCCAGCGGGGGCATGCGTGAGCTCGCGGGTAGTTAGGTCAACGACTTCAACATTGTCACATAACGTTTCAAAATCGGACTTGAGAGGCATCGTAAAGTAGTTAGGCTCAAAATCTAGTTTCATGTGTTCGGCGTATTGGGACTTAGTGTAACCCTTATAGTACACATCCCCCAAATTGGAAGCAAAGTGGGCATCAAAATCCTTTGGCAACTCCTTGTCGGCATCTAACAAAATCAGCTTGAAGTTAACACCGAGGGAACAGTCACCAATATCAGAAAAAGGACCAACCCCATCGTCAAAATCCAAGATTAAGCGCTTGGGACTACCAGCATCAAGATACTTAGCTAACCGCTTTTGCGCAGCTGGTGTAACTGTTAATTTCATCTAATCGCTCCCTTCTTTTACTATCTTGATTATACTTTTTGCTTACTAAAAGTAACAAAATATTTGCTCAAAAAAATCAGGGCCAAGTCGAAGCAATCCCTTCTACTTAACCCTGATTTTTATTTTCAAGCGCGAAAACTATTTCTGATCTTCGCGTTTCTTCGCAATTACTAACCCAAGGGTTGCTACCAAGGATGCAAATCCAAGGCTCAGCATAGCCATTGAATTATCATTCCCCGTTTGTGGCAACCGGGCCGTTTTAGTGGTTGCTGCTGGATCATTATTAGTAGCCGCAGTTGGTCTTAAAGCGCCTTGTGCTGATTGACCACTGCTGTTTGGCTTAACTGGTGCGCCACTCGTTGGCTGACTTGGTGTTGGATTAACCGTTGGCTGATCCGGCTTGTTTGGCTTGTTTGGCTTGTTTGGCTGATTTGGTGTGGCTTGCTTGATGTAAGTGATCGTCACCACTTGATCAGCTGTTGTTGCATCCACCGTCACAGCTTCAACCGCCCCATCAACTTTTGCGGTGTAACCCTCCAGCGTTGGAACATTGAAGGCTGGCCATTTAGCCGTTGTCCAGTCAGTTGCCGTTTGCTCCCCGGTGACTTGATCCGTTGTGACTTGACGAGTAATCGTCGCCGTTTGGGTAACCGTCTTGGTCGTTCCATCTGGGTTAATCACCGTGATCGTCCGGGTAACTGTCTTGGTTTCTGGCATAGTACTCTTGTGGTGCTTTAAATGAATAATGATTGGTTGATTACCGCTGGCCTTAAAGGTGTAGCTTGTGACCGCTTGGCTTGGGTCAACGAGATCATAACCACTTGGCGTTTGGTAACTTGGGGTAACCGTTTCACCAGTCTTGCCTGACAAGTTGGTAGTTTGAACGACCTTCCCCGTTTCATCATCCACGTATTGAATAGTTGTACTTTGGGTTTGACCAACATAGACAATCTGAGTTTGGGTATCTTCGGTTGTGCCATCGACCATTACGTGCGCGGTTGAACCCTTAACCACCATTGGTGTATAGCCTGGAATTACCGCTAAGTTGGTCAAATTAAACACTGGCCATTCAGCCGTACTCCACGGCGTGAAGGTTTGTCCCCCGGTAACGTGGTCGGTCGTTACTCGCCGTGTGATCGTCGCCGTTTGGGTAACCGTTTGACTGGTACCATCCGGCTTTATGATCGTAATCGTCCGGGTAACCGTCTTTTTCTCTGGTACCGTGGTCATTTGGTGAGTTAAGTGGACGGTAATCGTCTGCCCATCATCGGACGTTAAGGTGTACTTCCCTGGTAGTTGCCCGACAACTTGATAACCACTTGGCACATCGTCCGGGATTGTAACCGTTTGACCGGCGACGCCTTGAATTGACGTGGTCTTAATTGTGGCTCCAGTGGTGTCATCAACGTACTTAACCGTGACCGTTTGGGGGTTAGCCGTGTAATTGATCGTTACCGTTTGGTCAGTTGTCGACCCATCAACAGTCACTGCTGGCACCGTAGTTTGACTTGGCGTGTAACCAGAAATTGTTGGTACCTTAAATTCAGTCCAGTTTGCGGAACTCCAGCCACTAGCCGTTTGCTTGCCCGTGACCTTATCGGTTGTGATTTGGCGGCCAATCGTAACGGCTTGCGTAATCGTCTTGGTCGTACCGTCTGGGTTATTAACCTTGATCGTCCGGGTAACCGTCTTCTTTTCCGAGGTCGTCACGGTCTGGTGCTTGAGGTAAACGTAGAAGGTCTGAATCGTCTTCGGATCGGTATCAAACTTATCCTGGGTTGGGTAAGTTGACTTTTGATCGTCAAGCAAGTAGCCCTTCGCTTGCAAGTCTGCTAAGGTCTGGGCGTAGTTTGGATCGGTAATCGGTCCATTGAAGTTCCCGCTCAAGTAACCACTCGTAGCTACTTGGCTTGGTTGCCCCTTGGCATCCAATTGATCTTCATCTAAGAAGTAAACAATTGCGGCCGGATCGGTGGCATACGTGATCGTCACCGTTTCATCTTGGCTATTGCCATCGACCGTGACCGGCGCAACCGTAAGCTGACTTGGCGTGTAACCCTTGAAGGTTGGCACTTCAAACTTCGCCCAGAGCGCTGTCGTCCACGGCGTGAAGGTTTGGTTGCCATTAACCGCATCGGTCGTAACTTGACGACTAATCGTAGCCTTTTGGGCAATCGTGGTGGTCGTCCCATCCGGATTTTGTAACTTGATGGTCCGAGTAACCGTCTTCGTCTCTGGTACCGTGCTCTTGTGGTGGGTCAAGTGAATGGTTAACCCTTGTTGACTAGCACTGGTAAAGGTGTAGTTACTTGGGAAGGTGCCAACCAAATCATAACCAGCTGGCACTTCGTTTGGCACCGAAACCGTTGTAGCCGTGTCCCCATGGAGGCTCGTCACGTGGACGGTCTTACCGGTTTCATCGTCGACGTAGGTTACCGTGGCGGTTTGGGGGTTAGCGCTGTAAGTGATGTTGATCTGTTCATCTGGCGTATCGCCCGTGACCGTCTTGGCCGCTACCTGACTGACCGTTGGCACGTAGCCATCAATCGTTGGGGTGGTAAATTTGTCCCAGGTTGCTGGTTGCCATGCGCCTGGGGTTTGCTTACCGGTAACTTCATCGGTATCAATCGTTCGCGTACTCGTGGCCGTTTGGGTCGTGGTTGTCTGCTTACCATCTGGCGTCGTGACCGTAATCGTCCGGGTAACCGTCTTTTGGTCCGGCGTCGTCGTGTGATGGTGCTTCAAGTGAACCACGATTGGTTGATTACCACTAGCCTTAAAGGTGTAACTAGCTTCCTTCCCGCTGACATATTCATAGTTAGCCGGAATATTGTATTCTGGCGTAACGGTTTGGTCCGTCTTCCCGCTTAAGGTGGTTAGCTCACCCACTTGTTGGCCACCATTATCGTCGTCGACATATTGGATCGTGGTCGATTGCGGATTAGCCGTGTAGGTGATCGTAACTTGGCTGTCCTTAGTATCAGGAGTAATTGATCCTGCGTCAACCGTCTTAACACTAGCCGTGTAACCTGGAATAACCGGGGCGTCATACTTTGACCAGTTTGCCACACTCCAATCACCATACTTCGTCGTCTTAGTAACTTCATCGGTATCAGTTGACCGCTTAATCGTCCCGGTTTGGGTAATTATTTGGCTCTTGCCGTCCGGTGTTGTAACCGTGATTGTCCGTGTTGCTTGGTGGGTTTCACTCCCTTGATCGTGCTTGTGAACTAAGTGCACGGTGATCGTGTCCGGCCCACCCGGTGTAAAGGTATGGCTATCAGGAACGGTACTTCCGTCAGCTAATTGGTAACCAGCTGGAATTTCGTTTGTAACTGGGACCGTCTGATCGGTCTTCCCACTTAATGGTGTCGTATGAACAATTTTACCGTGATCGTCATCATCAACATAGTTAATCGTAGCCTTTTGCGAGTTAGCCGTGTAGGTGATATCAACGGTTTGATCCGTATCGCTATCCGTAACCGTTACTTCATCAACGCTAGCTTGACTTGGCGTGTAGCCTGGTACGTTAGCTGGCGTATATGCATCCCATGTTCCGGTTGTCCAGTTACTGTAAGTTACTTTACCAGTTGCTTCATCGACCGTCGCCGTTCGGGTTAAGTGGACCGTTTGTGTCTTAGTCGTCTTTGTACCATCCGGTTTCGTGACGTTAATCGTCCGGGTAATCGTCTTATTCAAGTCACTTTCACTAACTCCACTTGGGAAGTTCTTCCCTAGGTTATCTGGTAACTTGTCGCTTGGCGTCTTGGGATCATCTGGTTGGACTGTAACTTGACTGTGTTGAACCTTTACCGTAACCGTTGGAATTCCATCGGCAGTGGCCGTGGTCGTTGTTGGAATCGTTTGTCCTGGCACTTCGACCCAACCAGCTGGGATTTGTGGCGTCACATTCACGGTACTATCTGTCTTCCCGTTTAATGGTGTATTACCAATTTCTTTGCCATCTGGATCAACGTAGCTAATCTTCCCAGTTTGGTCATTTGGCGTGTAGGTCACCGTTTCAGGATGCTCACTCGTCGTCTCATCTAAAGTTACGGTGTAAGTTTGATCCCCTTTAGCAGTCGCAGCATTTGTTGGGTCAGCCGTGTAACCTGCCTTCTTTGGTAAGGTCGTTTGACCAGGAAGCGTAACCGTGTACTGGTTGCTACCACCGTTAGTAACGGTTGAAATCCTAGTGACCGTATAACTCTTGCCATTACTGTCCGTAGCGGTGTAATCACTTGCATCCTTTGTTACGTCATCGATCGTTGCTGTGACCGTAACTGTTACTGTGGTTGGTTTTTCTACTTGAATTGGGTTACCATCGGCATCCTTAGTCTTTGTGACATAGTTAATCGTCCGGGTAACAGTTTGACTTTGTTGGTGAGTATTGTGAATTAAATGAATATCAATGTATTGGACATCATTGTCATCGGTATTGTACGTCCCCGTTGTCGTAGGCTTTGGGTACTTCGGATCAAGAATATATCCTTTGCCTTCATAGTACTTTTCGAGCGCACTAACCGAGGTAGATTCATCAAAACTGGTATTTGTCTTTCCTGTGTAGTCAACTTTTTGTCCGGAATCTCCTGCCCCGATGTTCTTAGTTGCATCTACCGTGTCATCGAAGACTCGGATTTGGAGCTTTTGATCATTAGGCGTGTAATTTACCGTTTCAGTTAAACTTACTGGAGTTGTACTAAAAGTTTGGTTAGTGACGGCCTCTGCTTTTTGAGCAGTCGCCACTTGATCACTATTAGCAGTGTAACCAGCTTACTTGGAACGGTAGTATTCCCGGCAACATCAAGGGAGTAAGTGTTATTTTCACCCTTCGTTACTGAAACGGTATTTCCTTGAGCGTCCTTAGCAGTATAGCTCAAAACATCCCCCGTAACCTTATCAATAACAGCATTAACCGTCACCGTATTAGTATAAGGATCACTAACTGAATTATGCGTCCCATCTGCTTCGGTCGTTTGGTAATTAATCGTCCGGGTTATCGTCTGGGTTTGGGTTTCAGTATCATGGATTAACCGGATGGTGATAATCTGCGGAGTACTATCCGTAGTTCCGGTATTAATTGTAGTATCGTACTTAGTTGGTACGATTGGTTGAATTTCCTTTCCGGAACTATCAACTTGTAGCTTATAACCAAGACTTTGATAGTACTTAATCAAGTTTTGAACGCTATCATTAACCGTTGTTGGCACATCTTGATCGTAGCTCCCCATAAAGTCAGTCTTCTGCTTAGTTGCACTAGTATCTAACGGACTTTGATCGTTTGGATCAATAGTTTCATCAAAGACTTGGATCTTGATTTCTTCTGGGTCCAAAGCATAGTAAATCGTATTTTGGATATTAGATTCAATATGAGTTGATCCGTCACTATTGAAGTGCAATTTTACTGGAACGCTCTCTTCAGCATTAGCTACTTCATCCGCAGACTTAGCGTTCCAGTGATACCCTGTCTCTGTCGGGATTTTATCTGCTGAGATTCCAGGGAAATGCAGCGTTGCTACCCCATCAGAATCAATTGTCACAATATCAGTATTATCAGTAGATATGACTTTTCCTGTTACCTTATCAATTGTGGCAGTCACACCATATGAGGTATATTGCAAGTCTGCAAAAGTACTCTCATCGGTCTTCTTAAAGTACCAATCCCTAGTAACATAGTCAGTTGCCTGATAAGTTCCGTGTTCCAGGTACAGATAAAAAGTATTACTACTATCACTATCTTGGTAAGTAACCCCGTTTTTATACGGTTGCTTCTCATACTTGGAAAGTACATAGCCTAAGCCCTCATAGTACTTTACGATGGCATCAACCGAATCACCATTAGCGGACATAAAGTTAATTTCACTACCAAAGTCCCCATGGCTAGTAACGGTTTCTAAAGTAGTGTAATTATTTGTCACATCCACAAAATTAATGTTAGCGTTTTCGGTCTTTGGACTATAGGTAACAGTACCCTCAATCGACTCACTTCCATCTGCTGTGAAGGTGATCTTTTCAGTAGTCGCTGCTTTAGCCTTCGTAACATCATCAGAATTAGCCATATATCCCGTAACGTCTGGAACACTGGTTACACCAGGAATTGTGAGAGAAATGGTTCCATCATCATTCACAGTAACATCATAGGTCTTAGTTGAATCACTACTATCAGTTGCCGTATAAGTTGCCTTTCCAGTAACCTTATCAGTCTTCTTTACTATATTAATGGTACTGGTCGTATCATCTGCAAGCTTAGTTCCATCAGCTTTTTGATAATGGGTCGTCCGCGTAATTGTTTCAGTCTGCGTTTCCGTCTTGTGGCCAAGAACGTAAGTTACAGTAAGACCATCCTCACTAACACTCATCGGACTATCGGTACTTACCTTACCCATCGAAACTGACTCTGGCATCGTATAATTTTGATCCAACAGTTTTTGTAACGTTGCCCGGTCGCTCTCGTTTAGGCTAGCTAAATCAACTGGAAAGTCTCTCTCACTCGGAGTATCGACCCCGTCGTTGTAAGTTTTGGTCCCAGTTAAAGCGATTGTCTGAACCTTACCATTGGCATCTGTATATTGAACCTGAGTTTTTAGGGTACTTTGCCCGGCAACTTTCAAAGTCCCCTTTCCGGAAATACCAGTGGTACTGTTATTGGTATCGAAATACCGAGCATTAAAAGTAAAGGTCTTATTCGCTTGGTTTTGAACATCAACCACCTTTACCGGGATCGATACTAACCCCATATTTTGCCCAGCTGGTAAACCAGTCCCGAATAAGGCCAAGCCCTTCACTTTTGACCAATCCGTGATTTGACTAGCATCTACGTAATTATCAGTCTCATTACTTGCCAAATCAGGGTCCTGCAAAGTATATTTCACCGTTACACCATTTGGCAAGCCGGTTACTGCACCAGTCATGATAATGCCATCAGGGATTTTGCCCTTATATACAAAGCTACCCATAGCACCTACTTTTTGATCATTAGTAATGTTCATCCCCAAGGTAGCCGTTCCATCGCCATGGTCATTTAAGGTATCATCAGCGACCACAAAACCATTTTCAACTACCCCGGCACTTGGCTTAATCATACTTAAAGACGTAATTGTCCACGTACGAGCTCCTTCGTAACCCCAGTGACTATCAAGTTGGGTGGCACTATCTTGCCCAAGGTATTGATTATCACTAGTAGCTACTGTCATCCCATCAAATTGGACTCCTGGACTATAAATATATCCTTTAACCGTATAAGTCCCGGCAGGTGTATCTTGACCAGCTGAGGCCACAATCGCAGTATTAGCACCCCACTTTGGGTTAAGAATAAAACCAGTTCCGGTAAAGTCTAATTTAACAACTTGTTGCCCATTTACCATTGACGTTGTAATTTTTGGGGTATAGTTTGCGTCACCATCCGTCCATTTTGCTTGATAATTTTTATAGAAGAATCCCTTTGGCAAAACATAGTAAATCACTGGATCCGTAATATCGGCTTGGGCTCCACGATTTGTATATTGACCAATTCTAAATTCATTAATGGACTGATACGAATAAGCATAAACCCCTTCTTTAGTCGTTGGGGTAGTGTCAATAATCTGTTGAGCTAGAGATAAACTACCTTCACCACCATCCATCGTTTTAATTTCACCGCTAATTGAAGTTTCATCCCCAGCCTTAGCGGTACTATTAACTTGACCCGGCAAACTAAACTTATAAGTTTCACCTGGATTTAACGTTGGTAGCGTAAAGATAATCTTACTGATATTTTTAGCCGGCAAACTACTAATCGGTGTCGTTGCGTAGTCATAGGTTGCTTCAGAACCATCCGCGTAAGTAATGGTGTACTTCAGGTTATCTAGGAGCTTTGCGTCATCGCCGAAAGTTTCCCGACTTACAATTAAAGTATTGGCAGGTACGTCAAACTGACTCGGAATCGTAATCGTAAAAGTTGGATTATCGACTTCCGCTACCCCTTGATTATTAATTCCAAACGATCCCAGCGTTTTATGTTTATCGTTGTGTAGTTGGATTGTATGTTCAGTCGTCCCGTTGTCAACATACCCTCCAGAGATCACTAAATCACCAGCTTGAGCCTTTTCGCTCGTCGCAAACGTTTCACTTACAGGTTGACTAGTAGCCGTACTGTAGCTTTCTTGATTTGAACCAAATTTCGCATTGAAGGAAGTATTTGCACTAGCCGTAACCGTCCCGGTTTGACCGACATAATGTCCCACAAAGTCAAAAGCTAATGGATTCCTCGTAAAGTATTTAGTGACAAAGGTAGTCGATGGATTATTAAAGGTAACTTTAATCGTCTGCCCATCAGTTGTATAGGAGTAATTACCACTCCCCCAAAGGCTATCCATTTTAGCCTTCGTCAGCGAATCATTTAAGACAAAGCCAGCTGGCATTGGAATATCGACCGTAATTGGGTTTGTCCCCGCAAGGGAGAGGAAACGACTATCATTGCTTCCCGGTAAGCCTTTAATTTGGGCTTGATATTCATAGTCAACATTATTAACAATTGAAGTTTTTGACGAAGCCGTTACCCGTTTAACCTCAACTGTAGGATGGATTGTATTGTCAACCGTCACGGTCTGGGTGATTTCACCAAGTGAATTACCATCGGCATCTACTCCTGATAAGCTCAGAGTTAAGTCTTGCTTACCATAATAAAAACCACTTTGATTCGGTGTATTCGATCCCGATTGAAAAAGGTAGGTTAAGTTTACAGAATAGTCACTTAATTGAGCGGATTCGTTGAAAGTAATGGTAATTATCGTTCCATTGAATGGGTTACTAGTAGTGGCATTGTTAGTAATCGTAATCTCCGCATCCCCAGTATCACCTTCTATTGTGACAACTGGCTTACCAGATTATCTCCGGTTATCTTTAGGGTATAAACATCACCTTTTTCGCCGATAATGTCTAATGTACCACTAGTTGCATTAGTACTCCCCTCACTGGAAAAATTAATTGGTGAAGTAAAGGTCCAATTACCACTAGCAACTTGTTTCTTACTAGTGGCTATCTGAGCAGCATTGCCACTTAATAGGTCACTCGTATTGACCGTTATCCGATCACTACTGCTTGCTGAAGAGGCCGCACTTTGGCTCGCACTGCTAGAAGTTGCGGAACTATTGGCAGATGAGTTAGCCGTGCTGGTGGCACTTGAGGCCGCACTACCCCCTTCACTTGCACTACTGGTTGAAGTTATCGATTGATCAGTTGATGTTGCTGCATGTACTGGATCAGTTGCGACCGAAGTACCGATAAAAATCCCAGTCGCGAGCATCGCTGTTACCCAGAGCTTCTTTGCTTTATAAAGCTTATAGTGTTCTTTCCGTTCAGTCATTTTATTCTCTCCATTTATTTACTAAATAAGTAATTCTTAATTTTATATCAACTCCAAAAATAATTCACATTATCATGGATCTTTTGCTAAACAATAATCGCCCGCTAGTAATTTCATTGATTCAATTAAAGGTCGATAAACCCTACTGATTAATTCTACAACTTTTTCAAAGTTTTTTATACTAATTACTTCCAAAGTGTTCTTTTTATTTTCTTATCGATCTACATGATTTTATTTATTTTTTATATTCAGATCACCGAAATCACTTCACAAACAATCATCAAGCTTAGAATTTATTTTTCATTTAATTAACCGCTTGGCTATTCACCACTAATCTTCACAACCTCAACCTTGTTTATCATGATCAAGGCTACCAGTTAACTTCAATTTTCTTGGTACAACACGCTTTACTAAGGGCGTTGATAAAGAGACCCACTTCCAATTTTCCGAATTGAACTAGTAATGTTCAAATTGCAAAAATGACACCGCACAGATCCACCAGATCTGTGCAGTGTCATTTTCTTATTTTATAAAAAAGTCTTAGTTAACCACGTACTTCGGTGCTTTCCCATTAATCTTAGCAATAGCGTTACTAGTAACGATCTTGGCCATATCATTCCGGGCTTCGACCGTGGCGTTCCCAATGTGCGGGGTCAAAATAACGTTGTCTAAACTCTTAAATTCGTCCGCAAATTTTGGCTCTGCTTCGTAAACATCAAGGGCCGCCCCAGCAATTTCCTGGTTATTCAAAGCTTCTAAGAGGTCAGTTTCACTAATCACTGGTCCCCGAGCAGCGTTAATCAAGATGGCGTTTTGCTTCATCAGCTTAAACTGTGGCGCCGTCAGCATGTGCTTGGTTTCAGGGGTCAATGGGCAATGTAAGCTAACTACATCACTAACCTTCAACAGTTCATCCAAAGAAACGTAAGTAGCGTGGTAATGAGCTTCCGTTGCTGGATCCGCTTGGTGCCGTTGCGTGTAAACAACCTTCATGTCAAAAGCGGCCATCCGTTGCGCAACGTTTTTTCCAATATCGCCTAAACCAACAATCCCTAAAGTTTTACCAGCTAATTGATGACCTAAGAAAAAGAGCGGTGCCCAACCATCAAAACCCTTGGTCCGGTTAAGTTTATCCCCTTCAACGATTCGGTGGGAAAGAGCAAGCATTAACCCACAGGCCACTTCCGCTGTTGAAGTTGAGGAAACCAATGGCGTATTGGTAACATCAATCCCGCGTTGCCGCGCAGCTTTAACATCAATATTGTTAAAGCCGGCCCCAAAGTTAGCAATTAGCTTCAAGTTCTTCGCTGCGGCAATTACATCCGCATCAACCGGCGTGGACAACGGGGTAATCAAGACTTCAATGTCATTTACATGAGCCAATAATTCTTCCTTAGTAATTAAGCCTTTCCCATCATACACATCGTAAGATAAGCCGGCCCTTTCAAGCATGTCAGTAGCAAGTTTCGGTAATTTAGCTGACAGATATACTTGCGTCATATGCTTCGCTTCCTTTTTCTAAAATCCAAACCAACATAACAATCCTCTTCTATTATATTGGAACCGCTAACATTTGTTAATTAATTATTTAAAAAATACCTTTGGGAAGATGGGCACTTATTTTTATCACAATTATGATGGTTTACCATAATTAACGTGGATAAGGAATTTTAGTAAAAAAAAAGAGAGGCTGGGAAAAAACTCCTAGTCCAAAGTAAAAACCGGATGATGAATTTCTTGAACAATTCATCATCCGGTTTTTATGTACACAGGAAATCGTTCCTGATATGATGTAATTACCACAAAAACAAACAAAAAGGAGCGATTTCCATGTATCAAAATTATACCATAGGGCAAACCGAATTCGTACTAAACTATAACTATGATTTACCACAGAATCATGTTGCGCGACTAATTAGTGCATTTGTCGACTCAATTCCACAGGAGGTTCTATTGGAAGAGTCGGTGGCGGCTACTGGCCGCCCTGCATCGCATCCAGCAATTATGCTTAAGATCCTCTTGTTTACCTACTCGCGTCAAACTTATTCTGGAAGAAAGATTGAAATGATGTTGGATGAGAGTCTACCAATGCGTTGGTTAGCCCATGACTATACTTATAGTTACCACACCATCAATAACTTTCGGAGCAGTCAGCACGCTAGTAATCTGATCAAGCGTGCTTTTGTCTACTTTACCATGGCTTTAACAGATCACGGCCTAATTCAAAATGATGCAGTTTTTATTGATGGAACCAAGGTCGAAGCTGATGCCAATAAATATTCATTTACTTGGCGTCGTGCAGTGGAAAAGTACCACGCTAAGTTAAGGGAAAAGACAAGTAAGATTTATGAGGAATTAGTGGAAAAACGAGTGGTGCAAGAAATGGCGCCAGAGCTGGTCACTTCTGCCGAAGGCATGAAAACAATGGAACAAGAACTCGGAGAGCAAATCACTAAATTAGATGAAGAGATTGAGCAAGAACCCAAAATCATCAAAGGTGGTTCAGTTAGGAAACGGCGTCGTCGTTTCCTAAAAAAACTTCGCCACCAGCTAAGCAACGACTTAATTCCTCGTGCCCAAAAGTATGAACATGCCGAAGATATCTTCCAAGGTCGCAATAGCTACTCCAAGACTGATCATGATGCGACTTTTATGTGTATGAAAGAAGATCCGATGATGAATCGGGAATTGAAACCTGGCTATAACTTACAAATTGCCACTCATAAGCAATTTGTTCTTGATTACGGATTATTTTCAAACCCAACTGATACAAGGACTTTAGTGCCATTTCTTAAGCAATTTCATGCCTTAGGCTTCTTTAAACATATCGTCGCTGATGCAGGTTATGGTAGTGAATACAATTACACAACGATTCTTGATCAGTTTGAAAAGCAACCTATTATTCCCTATACAACTTATCAAAAGGAACAGAAGCGCAAGTTTAAAAACGACCCAACTAACTCACAAAATTGGCAGTATAACGCCGAAGATGATTACTATATTGATCATTTAGGGGTTCGTTTTAGCTTTTATCGGTATAGTGAGCAAATCGATAAATATGGTTTCAAACGTGATTTTAAAATCTATCGGGCAGATAAGCACCAGCCGTCAGCGCAATTGGATAAATTAACGAAAACACCAGGTGGTCGGCAACGTTATATGAAGGTTAACCCGACCTGGAATTATTACAAAGCAAAAGTGAAAGCGACCCTCTCAAGTGACGAAGGTAAGGCGATTTATCGTCGACGGAAGTTCGACGTTGAGCCAGTCTTTGGTCACATGAAGAGGGATTTTGGCATACGCCGAACTCACTTGCGTGGTCAACGGGCTGTGGAAAATGACATTGGCCTGGCCCTGATGACATTAAACATAACGAAATTGGGACAATTAATTAACCGATGGAGGGCCAATTTCATAAATAATCGAAAATCCGGACTACAATTTTTGATCAAGGCAAAAATTATAGTCCGGATTTTAATGTTAGAGGGGCAAAAATTAATAGTTAATTCCCAGCCTCTTTCTTTTTCATCTCTAAATATTACACACAAACCCAAGCTATCGAAAGTTTCTCTGGTCGCTAATCCGGATTCCGCAGAAGATTCATTAGTAATTGAATAAATTCATCAACAGCAGCGCTAATTTGCTCTTCTTGCCATAAAATACAGTACGGTTGAACCATCATGTGACCATCTGCCTCAGTTACTGCAACCCGGTTAATCAAGGATCCGGTTGGCTGCCAGTGACCAACCTCATTTACCAAAAGGTAACCCTGATTTGCTACTACCAACATCTGGGCCTCCGCAAGACTGTCGACAAACTTAAATTCACCATCAACACCTAACTTTTCCCGATAAAAACGAGCCTCTTCAGCCGCCTGCCCCTTGGAACAAACTACAATACATGGCTTATTAGCAACGTCATTTAAGGTTACCGAAATTTGGTTAGCAACTTGATTTTCACTACTGATTTCAATATAGTAACGCGCGTTTGAAAGTAATTCTTGATGAAACTCTGCCGGCAGATCGTGCCGATCGCCAACAAAGGCAATATCAAGTTCTTTATTTTGTAGCTTTCTTAGCATTTCTACATGATCTTCGGCCGTAATACTAAGCTGAATTTGGGGGAACAGTTGGCTAAAACTGCCAACCACCCGGCCTAATTCAACCCCATCATAATTTTTGGGATAACCAATCGTTAGCTCGCCAACTTCATATTTACCAACATTAATCGTGGCCTTCTTCAGTTGGTCAGCCGCGGCTAATAGCGCTGGGCCATGTCGATACAAATAATTACCTGCACTAGTTAACGAAAAACTCCGGTTATGGCGCTTCAATAATTTGACTCCGAGCTCTTGCTCTAACGCCCGAATCTGTTGAGAAATCGCAGATTGGGAGATAAAAGCAGCGTCCGCCGCCTTAGTAAAACTTTGGTTATCCACAACTTTAATAAAATAGTCTAGTTGACGCAATAACATCTTTTATGCCCCCATCTTCGTTGGCTAGTCCTTCCATTAACCACAGTATAATGTTTATTTTTCGCCAGCGCTAATAATATGATAACTATGCGACAATAATCGCTTTTTTTGGACAAATAATAGAATTTATTGCACAAAATTGGTTGATTTAATTTTGCCCTCAAAAGGATCGTGCTCCGCTTTCAGAAAAAATCCCCAAGATCCGCTGGTCTTTTATTTAAGGATTGGCTTGATCCATCACTTGGCGAGTTGCTTTAGCTAATTTTTCAACCACCTGTTCCCCAGTTGCCATACTTGAATTATTATCGGTATAAACGGCGATGGTGTAGTTATTATCACCAGGGCCATTAATATAGCCGATACTATTAATTATCCATTTTCGTTTGCCATATGACAGCCAACCATTCTTTAGGCCATAGCTACTGCTCCCAGCTGAAATCCCCCACTGTTGGTCGCTTTCGACATTCGCCATCAAATTACGGATATAGGCTTGCTCACTAGCCGATAATTGGTCGGAATGAAAATAAATATTATTCAACAACCGTAACTGGTCACTTGGGGTGGTAACTGTTAGCCCCCAGTAATTGCTAGCTATTGAATGAGTCATTTCAAAATGATTGAATATCTTTTGTAGCCCGCTCTTTCCCCCGATGTAGTTTTCAAATAACTCATTTGTGGCATCATTATTTGAATTTTCAATCATCGCGGTTGCGAGTTCATCTTCGTGACTGCTTAATTGACCGTTTTCTTTTTGCAAGAGCCCCGCTAAAATCGCCACTTTGACCGTACTAGCAGTATAAAATTGATGTTTTGGCGCATTGGTTGCCCGGTAGGTCTGCCCGGTCTTGGCAGAATAGACTGCAACCGCAACGTTAGCGTCAGTTGCTTTAAACTGTTGGCGCCATGTTTTATGAAGTTGATCACCCAAAGTCATCGTTGAAAAAAGATTGGTGACTGCTTTCGTGGGGTGGTAATTTGCCGCCTGGTTAGGATTTTTACTGGTATAAGAAATTAAACTAACCAATAGGAGGGCAACACCAATAAATCCACCAGTTATCCACTGTTGGAAGCGACGTGACTGACGACGGCTTTGACGTGTTTCACGCGCCGTTTTTCTCATTTCAGGGCTCCTTTCTGAAAACTGTCAGCGCCAAATATTTTACCACATGCTTACCTGAATAATTGATTAGAATTTCTAATCTTTTGCAGTTTAAAGCGTTCTCATTAAATTGCTACTCACGTTTTTCTAAAACCGGTATAATAGAAATTAAAGGAGTTGATTTAGATGCACTGGCAAACAATTTTGCAAAAGTTCAAGGCAAGTTTTCGGGTAAATTTTTTTGCTTACTTAAACTTCTTTGCCCAAGAAGATAATTTTATCCACTCTCATCAACAAAATCATCATTCTTCAAGTAAGAAGTTGGACGAATAATTCAGCTGTGGTCATAATTTGTGGATTCTCATCCCAGACCGGATTTTTATAATCCGTTTCCGCAAAATCATCATAATGAGCTAAGATCGCCTGACCAATTTGGGTCAATAAAATTCGTTGGTCTTTGGGATTAATCCAGAGGATCCCAGCAGCAATTAACCTATGAATGGTCTGAGTAACGGTAACCGGCACAAGTGCCTTTTGCCACCGGATTTCATCAGCGATTTGTAATAGTTCTCCTTGACCAACATTGGCTTTCGCAACAAAGGCCAATAACACCATTTTTTGATATGTAATTTCGATACCGTGATGAGGCCGGGGCAAACATTGCTTCATCGCCCGGATACGAGCTTGCCGACTTGAAAACTGAGAAAAGACGATCGTATCCACTTTTCCATACCAAGCTGGATGAAAAGCCAGCCGAATCGTATTTACCATCATCTCCACCGCAAAAGTGAGGTAAATGCTCTCACTATGGTTAGAATGATGTTTTTCGACGAGCCAAACGCCAGGAACTTTTTCCATCGCTTGTATAAGCATAGTTGCCTCGTTTTGCCAGTCGTACGACGTAATTGTCATCTAAATCTCTCCTCACTTAATTATTTCATAAGGTTTAGTTTAACCTTGAAGCGGAGGCCATCGCAATGGATTTAAAACAATTTAAAAACACGGGTGCGGATTTTAAAATCAAAAATGCAGCCACCACTTTTGATCCTGGTCTGGATCGTCAAGGGATCAAAAATGAATTAGCAACCACAATGGATAAAATCAAGCAGGAACAACGGAAACTCTTCGCTGACCGCCGTTACGGAATTATTGTGGTTTTACAAGCCATGGATGCAGCCGGAAAAGACAGTTTGATCAGTCACGTCTTTTCCCAAGTTAATCCAGGGGGCTTACGCGTAGCTAACTTTAAGCGGCCCTCAACGACTGAGTTAAGCCACGATTTTCTCTGGCGAATTACTAATCAATTACCTGAACGGGGGGAAATTGGAATTCTGAACCGGTCTCACTATGAAGACGTGCTAGTTTCCAAGGTTCACCCCCAATTGATTGTCAATGCAAATTTACCAGGAATCGATACCTTGGATGATGTGACCCCTGAGTTATTTGAACAACGGTACCACGATATTAACAATTACGAATCCTACCTCACACACAACGGGTTTGTAATTTTGAAGTTCTTCTTACATATTTCTAAGGAGGAACAAAAGCAACGGTTCTTGGCCCGGATCGAACGACCAGAAAAAAACTGGAAATTTGAAAAAGCTGATATTGCAGAGCGCCGTTACTGGGACGATTACCAAAGGGCTTATCAAGACGCCATTCGGGCAACTTCAAGTAAGGAAAATCCTTGGTACATTATCCCAGCTGATGATAAGTGGACCAGTCGGTTAATCGTTGCCAAAATCATGGTTAAGCGAATTAGGCAACTTAACCTTCAATTTCCAGTCACCGAAGCTGACCAAAAAAAGCTAATGGCTGATGCTTTGAAAATTTTAGAAAGCGAGAAATAAAAGTCGCCGCCAAAAATTTGACGATGATGAGCGCAAGCAAACGCTAAAGCCAACTTTAGTCAGATTTGCGGTTGCCTTCTTAATCTAGCCGAAGCTTTCTTTGCTGAGTATTAAACGAGCCTAGCAGAGCGACCAAGAAGAAACGCTTGTTTCTTCTTGGTCGCTCTTTCATTTCCGCAGATTATTCGGCAACTATGGTCACCCCCCCGGCCTTAGCAAAGCTTTTTCCAACCCACCCCGTTTTGCTTAGATCATCAAGGAAATTCTCTGCTCCCCTCTTGTTTTTTATTTTTCAAACAATTACAATCAAACCATTATCTAATCAAATTTTAATATTATGGAGAATTAATTATGCCACGTTCTGCTTCTGCAGTAGCCTTCCGGGCCTCGGTTCCGGTGATGTTTGGCTACTTAATTTTAGGCCTTGGTTATGGGCTCTACATGCATAACTTGGATTTTGCCTGGTGGTATCCTCCATTAATGGCTGCCACCATTTATGGTGGTTCGGTTGAATTTGTTATTGCTACCATGCTAACCCAACATTTTAATCCCCTCACCGTTTTAATGATCACTTTTGTAGTGGGGTTTCGCCAGTTCTTTTATAGTATCTCAATGCTCAATCGTTATGAAGGGCATGGACTAGCTCATTTTTTCCAAATCTATACCTTGTCGGATGAAACTTTTGCTGTTAACTATACCGTCCACGTTCCGACCGGGGTTGATCGTCAAAGGGTCTACACCCTAATTTCCCTATTTGATTATTGTTACTGGATCATCGGCGCTTTAAGTGGTAGCTTGCTCGGGACTGCCTTTGCTCTAAAAATTGCCGGTCTAGAATTTGTCATGACCGCCCTTTTTATTGTTCTTTGTCTTGATCAATTCAAACGCGAAAGTAGCCACCTCAGTACGGTTAGTGGGCTCATCATCACTATCCTTTGCCTACTAGTAGTTGGTAAAACCTATTTTTTGCTTGCTACCTTGGTCCTCTTAGTGATCGAGTTTGCGATTGTTAATCATCAAAAAGAAAGGCGGTAATCGCGATGACTTTAGTTCAACGTTTAATCACCATCTTCCTAGCCGCAATCGCTAATCTTTTGACCCGCATCCTTCCCTTCTGGCTCTTTAAACGCGAAGGTCAAACCCCACCTCGTTTTATCCAGGAACTAGGTGAATTCCTTCCTGGCGCAATTATGGCCATGTTGGTTGTCTATTGCTTCAAAGATGTCAATTGGCTAGGCGCAAATCATGGTCTCCCTGAAATTTTGGCGGGGCTGGCCACGGTGATTATCCACTTAAAATGGCGACAAACCTTCATTTCTTTAATTGCTGGGACCGGAATTTACATTCTCCTTTTACATCTAATTTAAAAAGCGAGGTTGGGAAGCAACGCGTGTTACTTCCCAACCTCGCTTTCAGCTCAACCCAATCCTGCCAGCTCACGAATGATCAGAAACCTGGCTAGCTTTGCTTGAAACCACGTTCTTCATAAACCGGTCTTCAGATGGTTTAATAAGGCAAAGAAAAAGCCGGTGAAAATCAGCAAAGTAAATTTTCACCGACTAATTTAGCTTAATCCGGCCGTTAAGCTAATAATTAGCTTAAACGGTTCCGCATCCCGTGCGAGAATGAAACAATAATCAGTGCTACTAACCCCAAAATTGCAATTACGTTACTCATAGTTGACATCATATTGAACACTCCTTTTATTATTTAATTCGTAGGCTCATTCGAACCCTCATCTTTTCTACACCCCTATAGTAACAGGCTTTTGGGGAAAGTACCAATAATAATCCAATAATGTTTTGATGAGGAATTTTACGTTAAAGATGACCAATTCTAAGCAAATTATGAGCAACTCTGCTTTTGGCTATCACCTAACTTTTTGCCCTTTACTCAAATGCCGAATCGTCGGCATTTTTAGTCTTCACAAAATTAATTTTCTTTATCTCGTTTCGAAAACCAGTTAAGATTTCTAAGAAAAGCGGCCATAATCCTCTTAGAATTAAAAGTTTTCCCAGAAAATTTTGTTTTACAAGGTGTTAGCTAATCAAAAAGAAAAAGGTCGATTCTAATGAATCAACCTTCGTCCTTCTTATCCCAACCAGGCCGTCAAGAAGCTTTTCCCTTTTTCTTTTTTAAAACAACCCGCGCTTAGCAACATTCTGCGTGGCATAGATTGGAAGCTTCATGGTTGGCATCCCCTTTAATTGCAAATCAACCGTCCCTAACCGTTCTCCTTGCTTAACGGGAGCCCGGACCTTCCGGTGGGCGATACTATCTATATTTTGCCGGAGCGTAATCTTAGCTGGCCAATGTTTTTGGTTTACCATCGTCTTTGGTACCCAAACCACCGTTGGTTTAAGCTTAACGCTTACTTGATGTTGATTCTTTCCGTGGGCCACCTTGATGTGGCTTACAGATTTACTCAACTGGTTAATATTGTTAACCGTAACGGGCTGCGATCGATTTTGTACGATATCAATCATCTTTTGAGTTTGGGTGAATTGATTATTAAACTGCCCATTGGCATGCAAGACGACCGTAATTACCCGGCGGCCACTGAAGGTCCCCGAACCTACAAAACAGTTTCCCGCCTTATCAGTTAACCCGGTCTTCAAACCATCAATTTCGCCATTTTTGGCAGCCACTCCGTTTTGGGGCAACATGGCATTAATGTTCACCATTTGATATTCGCGGCCTTCAGCAATCTTAAAGGTAACAAACTTTTGCTTAGTAAGATTGGTTACATCTGGATAGTGATTTAAGAGATAGGCGGAAATTTTTGCCATATCGGTTGCAGTAAACAGATTTTCTGCATCTTTATTGACGCCTTTAATCCCATATTTTCCTAATTCACCATTAGAAAGTCCAATCATATTGTAAATTTTGGCATCGGTAACCCCAGCTTTTTGCGCCATTTTTTGCATCTTGTGATTAAAAGCTTTGGTGCTCCCAGCGGATGCCAGAGCCAACGCTTCGGCACTCCCGTCTGCGGAAACAATCATCATTGATTCAACCAAAGCCTTCACGGTGTATGATTGGCCTTCATCTAACTCCACATTGGAAAAGCGCCAGTCATTAGAAAGCTTAGCTACTTGGTGGTCAATTTTGATTTTTTGATCCCAACTTAAGCGATGATGAGCAATATCATCCTCGATTACTAGTAGGGTTAAAATCTTCGTAACTGAAGCCACCGGCAATAATTTTTCGGCATTTTGGGCATACAGTACTTGCCCCGTCTTTTGGTCAATCATTACCGCGGCTTTCGCATTAATTGGTTTACTGGCGGCTTGCACCCGGAGTGGTGCCACTACTAGGCCGAACAGCAAAATCAAGCTACAAAAGCTGGCGATTCCGCTTTGCCACTTTGTTTTAAAGAATTTCCAAATCATAAAAACCCCCACAACTCAATTTTAGACAACTCATACATTGTACTAGAATTAAACACTTTGTAGGGGTTTTTTACAAAGTTTTATTAATTTGTTAATCGGTTTACAACAATTAATCATCAAACTTTTCATTTTGTAAAATCGAGGTCGTTGGTGCCTGCTGTTTAGTTACAAAATGTGCAATTGAGGCATTCTTTACTTCCATCGCGTGTTGTTTTAATTCACTATCATTACCAGATGCATAAACGGAAAATTCTCCTGTCAATCGCACCTCGGTTAATTCTAATTCACCCGCAACAATGAATTCGCTTTTTAAGAGGCTGACCAAATACTTTACGGAGTCGCTAAGATCCTCCATTTTCCCAAAGCTATCCCGGAAGTGCTTCATCTTGGAAGCCTTATCGGCATGCCATTGGAAGTACTCGTTAAATTGATCTACCACATGGGCTAACTTCCGGCGGTATTCTCGCCGAAAGACGGGCACCCCCTTCATATCTTCGGCCACATACTTTTTGAGAGCCACAAACTCAAGATTAAAGCCACTATTTTCACCCAATTGTAAGCCGGCATTTTCTTCTGCGTCTAATTGGGGTGTGATATGAAACTGGATTAATTGTGCGTCCATAATTTACCTCTTTTATCCCTTAGTTTCTTTTCATTATAATCGTAATCATCCCCAGATTAAAGCCACAATTAGGTTTAAAGCCCCCAACCAACTAATCGCTAGTAAGGTTGCACCTAAAACATCACTAGGATAATGCGCCCGTAGGGTTAAGCGACAAAGCGCAACTAAGCTCCACCAAATCACTAACGTCAATGCTAACCAAAGTGTCGAGCCATAAAGTTGCCAAAGCATCAAAGCCATCACCGTTGTCCCCAAAACGTGGCCACTAGGAAAGCTAAAGTCATCATCATGAGCTAGGTGGCCTCTAGGGCGTTCCCGGCGGAGGGTGTTTTTAATGATAATTCCGATCACGTTAGCAAAGCCGAGCCCGGCCAAAACCCAACAAAACTTCCCCCAACCATTTGTCACTAATTGAACAAATGCTAATAAAAAACACCAGCCAACCATTAAAATTGGCTGGTTGATCCAAGCAACAAAGCGCCAGAAGGAATTTTGGTTTTTGCGGACTAACTTTTGGTGAAGTTGTGCATCATACACTTCAAAGGTTGGTGATTTGGCAATCAAAATCATCAAGCAGATTAACCCCCCACCCCCTAAAAGTAAATCCAACCAATCTTTAATCATCGTCATCCTCCATTAATAATTGCAACAGATAATCACTAACTGGCCGATCAAACTCCAGATTAATGGCTAAACGGGTAAGGTTGTCATAGGTCACCTTCTGCAAACTTCCCGTTTGGTAGTGACAGGTTCCTAAATAGTAGTAGTTCTTCTGATCAGTGGCGTTGGATCGCTGCACAAAGAGGTGGAGGCGATCCCGTCCACTTATTAGGCGTTGGACATTCTTCGCCCCTGGTCTGATATCCTTCCCGTTTAGGAAAAAGCGTAACGCCTGGTGACCGAGAAATTCGTTTTGGTAGTCAATTTCCTTGCGGATCCCGCGCCGTTTATGATAGGAAACAAAAAAGATTCCCTCATGGAGGCCACTAGCTTCATTGGTAAAGTAGTAACCACTGACTATTTGAGCATTCAGATTCTTCGGGTTATTAATCAAGCGTACCGCATCTTTCCGGGTATATTTTTTACCCGGAGTAAAGGCTTGATCTGGTAAGTAAGCTTGGGCAAGGGCTAAACCAACGGCTACTAAATCGGTCACCCAGGCTTTGAATTGCGGCTTTTGAAGTTCCCTTCTTACCTGGTCTCCCCAGTAATAACTCCCATTTTGATAAGTTACAATCGGCAACTCCCCATAATCCGTCCGCGTTGGTCGGGCCCGCAAAGCAAAGTAGGTTAAGGCTAATACTTTGCGCACGGAACGTAAAGTAAATTCATCCCGTAAACAATGAGCGTTCGCTAAAATTGCTTGGTATTGTTGATCACTCACCTGGTTGGTTTGTAGGAGTGCTTGCAGTAACAATAATTCCTGTCGGCGCTTGCCATTTAAAAGTTCAGCCGTAATAAAGGTAAGGACCCGATCCTGGTAATCGGAAAGTTCAATTGTCTCACCCATTTTTATCAAAAATTGGGGATAGTTTTTCACGGGCCCGCTGGTTGAAATCACCAATGGATCGGCCACTTGAAAACGTACAAAGTCCATTAACGATGGGATCTGGCCCAGTCGTTGCTTTAAAGCGCGGTATTGGGGGCGCAGCCGGCTTAAAGCCGTTAAATGGACCTGGTTTAAGGCCGCCAAAACCCGCGATTTGGCCACCGGTTCAAAGTTAATTGTTGACTGACCAATTAAAGTTTGGCCGTTAATCGTTGTCCGGGTAGCATCGAGATTGCCACTTGTATCCCCGGTCAAGACTAAGGGCAGGAGGTAGTTATGCTTAAAGTTACCAATAAAATCAAGGACCATTAGATAATCCTTCCCTGGGAACTTACGCAGACCACGGCCGAGTTGTTGCTGATAGACAATTGGTGAGCTAGTATTTCGCAAAAAAACCACCTGATTAACACAGGGGATATCAATTCCTTCATTAAAAATATCAACCGTCACTAAATATTCCACTTGTCCCGCCGTTAATTGGGCCACCAATTGCTGGCGGTGAGCAATTGAATCCTCCCCACTTAGGGCTGCTGCTGGATGCCCATGGCGATTGAGCGCCTGGGCTAGTTCGTTCGCTTCAAGTACACTGGCACAAAAAATTAAGCCGTGGAGTTGTTCCCCGGCATAACCATAGTATGCGGTTTGCTCAAGTAGGTAAGCCACCCGTTCGTCTGACGTTAAGAGTTTGACCGCCTGGACATCCGCTTGATGATGACCCCCGTCACTAAAACGTTCCAAGTACTTCATAACCCGCTGATTATCCTTAGCGACTTTAAAATGATAGTCAGCAATCCCAACGTA
Organism: Lactobacillus sp. 3B(2020); assembly: GCF_013487845.1. Classification (NCBI taxonomy): domain Bacteria; kingdom Bacillati; phylum Bacillota; class Bacilli; order Lactobacillales; family Lactobacillaceae; genus Lactobacillus; species Lactobacillus sp. 3B(2020). The sequence continues at coordinate 1,892,923 of NZ_CP047410.1, forward strand.
GTGGAAGGGGACTAACATCTCCGCTTCCAAGGCCGCTTGCAGACGAATTTCGTAGGCAACTTGATAATTGAAGAGTTCGAAGATACTGGTGTCATCCGTTCGCTCAGGCGTCGCCGTCAACCCCAAACAAAATTGCGGATGAAAATAATCCATTAAGGTTTGGTAAGTTGCTGCCCCGGCGTGATGAACTTCATCAATGATTAGGTAGTCAAAGGCGGTCGGAGCAAAATTTGCGAGGTTCCGGCTCAAGGCTTGGACAGTCGCAAAGAGGTATTTGGCCCCGATTTGATGTTCACGCCCCGTGTAAAGGCCGTAATCACTAGCTGGGCCACCTAAAATGGTCTGGAAACTGGCCTTGGCTTTTTGGAGAATTTGTTCCCGGTGGGCAACAAAAAGGAGGCGGTGGGGCCGGGCTGCTTGGACCGCAAAGGCAGCTAAGTATGTTTTTCCCGTCCCCGTTGCCGAAATCACAAGTGCCCGGGGTTGACCAGCTTGCCGAAGCTTTTCGATTTCAGTTGTGGCCTGTTTTTGCATCGAATTGGGGTGGATCACTGGCTTGGCGACTGAGTTTGGCTTCGGGACACTAAGTGGTTGGTAGTGAGCCGCATAATCTGCTAACCAAGTTGCCGTTAGTGGGATGGCCGATTCCCAAAAGTGTTGAAAAGCCGTGGTAAACTGATTAGTAAAGCTTCCTTGCGTTCGCGAATCAAGTCGGAGGGTTAATTCTTGGTTTCGTCCAAGCATCGCATTTGCCGTTAAGTTGGCGCTTCCGACCAGGAGGGTTGCATAATCACCATGGTCAAACCAATACCCCTTTTGGTGAAAACCATCCCCACTCGCAATTTTGACGGTCACATTCGGTAACTTCATTAATTCTTGAAAAACCTTGGGCTGGTTAAAGTTTAAATAAGTAGCAGTCAGGATCTCGCCCTTAATTCCCTTACCTGATAATTCCCGGATTATGGGTTTCAGATTAGAAACCATAGCATCAGTAATGAAGGCCACTGCAAACCGAAAATGGTGACAAGTTAAAAGTTCATGACGCAAGGTGACCCAAGTTGGGCTCGTTTGATTATCCAACAATGTCGGGCCAAAGTTTAAACTAGCCTGCCCTAATTTTTGGTCAACTAAGCCATTAACAATCGCTGCTTGAAACTCATCACTTTGCCACGCTTCCATGTTAATCCTCCCTTTATATATCTTCATTATTATAAGGGAAAGCCGTTTTCCTGAAAACAACGAGATGACAAAGAGGCCGGGCAGAAACGTGTGTTTCTGCCCGGCCTCCCATCGATATTGTTTAGGAAAGATTCATTTTTTCACTTCGTTTGCCGCACCCACAAATTTTACAACAAATGAATACCAGCTTGTTCACATTGCTTACGCATTTCCGCTGGCCAGAGACTAGCTTGAACTTCACCCACATGAGCCTTACCAAGCAGTAACATGCATAAACGAGATTGACCAATCCCCCCACCAATTGTATATGGTAGTTCTCCAGCCAATAAAGCCTTATGGAATGGTAATTTAGCTCGTTCTTCAGCCCCAGCCTTCTTTAATTGAGCTGTTAAGGATTCTTCAGAAACCCGAATCCCCATGCTTGAGATTTCTAATTTACATTGCAACGGTTCATACCAGAAAATGATGTCTCCGTTCAAAGCCCAGTCATCATAGTCGGGTGCACGACCATCATGGCGTTTCCCAGACCGCTTCAGCTTATCACCAATCTTCATCACAAAGACACAACCTAATTCCTTTGCAATGGCATCTTCCCGCTCCATTGGCGTTAAGGCTGGCCAACGATCTTCTAATTCTTGCGTTGTTACAAAGTGGATCTCATCTGGTAAATGGTAGACTGCCTGAGGATACTTATACCAAACTTCGTGTTCCATGTGCTTGATAACCTTAAAAATCTGCTTAACGGTAGCTTTCAAAGTTGCTTCCGTTCGTTCTTCTTTGGCAATTACCTTTTCCCAGTCCCATTGATCAACATAGATGGAATGGAAGTTATCCATATCTTCATCTTTACGAATGGCGTTCATGTTAGTGTAAAGACCTTCGTGCATCCCAAAGCCGTATCGTTTTAAAGCCATCCGCTTCCATTTAGCTAAGGAGTGAACGACCTCGATGCGTTCGCCTGGTAAATCTTTAGCCGTAAAGTGGACTGGTTCTTCCACCCCGTTCAAATCATCGTTAAGCCCACTAGCCTTATCGACAAACATCGGCGCGGACATCCGTTGTAAGTTTAATTCTGCGGAAAGTTCATCCTGGAAGGTTTCCCGGATATAACGAATAGCATCTTCGGTTTCACGAATTGATAATTTAGCATCGTAATCCTTAGGTAAAATTAAAGTCATAATGATTGCCTCCATTTTTAACCGGATGAAAAATAAAAGCCTTTCACCCCTTGCTAACTCAAGGGACGAAAGGCTTCTTTCCGCGGTACCACCCTAGTTGCCTGGGGGTAATACCCAGGCCACCTCAAAATCGAGTACTAACATACTCTCCCGGTGGTAACGTTCCGGTGACGGCCACGCCTACTTCGCAAAACGTTTGGGGTGGCAACTTTGAAAGGGTTTTTCACTTTACCAGGGTCGCCCGGGTTCACACCATCCCCGAGTCACTGTCCGAAATAATAAGGCTACTCGTCTTTCTCATCGTTTTTTAAATTTGTTAATCTTATTTTAACTAAGCTCCGTGAAATTGCAACCCCCAAATTGAATTTTTTTAATTTTTCGTGAAGAAAACCTTCGAAAAATCCTACAAAGCTAATTTAATCTATTCGCTACTCACGAATCTCGGTATAATTAAACCGATTACGAGAAAGGAACTATCATGAAACGCAAAACGATTTTTAGTATTATGATTGGCCTAGTGGCGGTTGGCCTGTTAGCTGGGTTAACCATTTTCCTAGTTAACCGTCAACAACAACCCCAACCCAAAATGGAATCTCATCCGACTCAAATGACGGTTAAGCAGTTTATAAAAGAAATTGCCCCGGCTGCTAAAGCCGAACAAAAGAAGTATCACATCCCCGCTAGCATTATTATCGCCCAAGCCGGTATTGAATCTGACTGGGGGCGGGCTAAACTTGCTTACAAATACAATAATCTCTTTGGGATGAAAGCTTCTGGCAAACAAAAACGCGTCAAAATGTACACAAAAGAGACGATTAATGGCAAAACCAAAACGGTTAAACAGTATTTTGCGGTCTACCAATCATGGCAAGCTTCAATTAACGCTCATGCTAAACTAATCTTAAATGGCACCATCGATAATCATGATCGGTTTAAAGGGGTAACCAAAGCCAAGAATTATCAAACTGCGGCTTATGAACTCCAGAAAAATGGCTACGCTACTGATCCGGATTACGCAGCTAAGTTGATCTACGCAATTAAAAAATTTAAGCTAAACCAGTACGATAATTTTAATTACTAAGGAGTGATTGGATGCCAATCCCACATTTAACCAAGGCGCAAATGACCGACCTAAAGGCAATTTGTCAAATTATCGCCGACGCTAAAGCTCGCCTTAAAAAAGCCGGTTCACCCCAATGGCAAACCGGCTACCCGAATGAAAATAGTATTCAAAATGATATCATTAATCACCATGGTTGGGTGCTCCGAGCTAATCACGAAGTTGCTGGCTATGTTGCCATTATTCCCGGGGAAGAGCCAACTTATGGAGCTATTGATGGTGCTTGGATAAAACCCAATGATCCATACATCACTTTACACCGGGTAGCAATTAGTGAGCATTATCTTGGGCAAGGCTTTAGTAAGTATCTTTTCAGTAACGCCATTACCATTGGCCTTAGCCAAGGAATTCACAACTTCCGTGTTGATACTTACCATCTCAATCAGGCCATGCAAACCATTGCCAAACAAGCTGGCTTCGAGTACCGGGGAATAATCAAGGTTAACGAACCGGTTCACCCCGAACGGTTGGGGTTTGAGCTCAACTTATAGTAAACGACGTAAAAAGGAGCTAGGGGGAAACTTATTCCTTAGCTCCTTTTTTCAGCTATTTCACCTTAACATCCCGCCACTTAGCCGCTAAAATAACTAAAATCGTGGCAATTACCCCGTAGATGGCAGCAACATAACCAACCTTGGTCAAACCCAGGAATTGAACCGTTTCGGCTGCCGTTAAGGATCCTAGGGAAATCCCAATATTGGCAAAAATCGAGTTTAACGATGAAGCTAAATCCAAGGCTTGAGGATATTCTTTTTCGGCAATATTTAAAAACATTAACTGAGTTGAGGCTCCGTAACCGGCCAAAGCAATACATACCAAAGCGATAATGGCGATTGTTAACCAGGGCCAACCAAAAGATGGGGCCATTAAAACTAAGAGGATGGTCATCGCAACGTACATCCAAGGGAGCTTTTTAACCCCACCATTATTAGCCAAAACGCCCCCAAACTTATTCCCAATAATGAAGAAGACCCCCATTACAAGCAAAAGCCAATTTAGCCAAGTATCATTAAAACCTAAAACATTCGTAATCAACGGTCGAATATAGGTATAGAAGGTATAATCAGCCGCACAAACTGCCACGATAAAAAAGATTCCGACTAAAACCCGTCGATCCTTAAAGATCACAAATTGATCCGCCATGTGCCCCTTAACTTGCGGAGTATCCCGGGGAACTAACCAGAATAATAAGATCATCACGATTAAGGTCAACCAAGTAATTAACCAGAAACTATCATGCCAGGTTAAATGTTGACTAACTAGCGTTCCAATCGGTACTCCAATAACGGAAGCAATACTAAAACCAGCGAAGATCCAGGAAACTAAACTGGCTCGTTTTTCCGGTCGCGCCACAAAGGAGGCAATTACCAAGACTAGTGAGATAATCGCCCCGGCAACCGTGGCGGTCAACATCCGCGATAAAATTAAGGACCAATAATTTGTAGCCATCGCCGTCCAAGTATTTCCCATTAAAAAGATCACAATTAAAGTAAAAAGAACCCGGTGACGGGGCCAACGGTTTGCTAAAGAAGTAATTAATGGGGTTGTTAAAGCATAAACGAAAGCGAAGATGGTTACCACATACCCAAGGGAAGCTAGGGAAACGTGGTATTCCTTTGCCACATCCGGCAAAACCCCAACGATCACATACTCGTTACAGCCCAACATAAAAGCAACCATCACAAAAATGATTGCCCGTAATTGCTCTTTGCGCATAAAAGCTCCTCCCAATTTGATATAAAAAGTTTTTTATTCCGTTTAATGACACTCAGTATACATTAACGACTTTAGTAGCAAGTTTCAACCCCTTTGACTTGACTTTTTTCCGGCCATGGGGCGATTATTTTAGCAAAAGTAAATTAAGGAGCGATACTTAAAATGAGAAACTTATGGCGTTGGTTAACCGTCGTTGTTGCGGTCATAGTTACAACTAGTTTGGCGACTGCTTGTCATGCCCAAAAAGTTAAAGAAAGCACTAGTTACGTTTCTTCAACCACCCCCACTATTTTCTTCCATGGTTGGGGGAGTTCCTACCGGGCGGAACAGCAAATGACCCACTATGCAAAAGATCATGGGGTAACTAATACCATTGTCCGAGCAAACGTTGCTAAAAACGGCAAGGTTACTTGGCAAGGTAATATCAAGCGGGGAACTAAAAATCCGATCATTGAAGTTAATTTGGCCAACAACAAAAGTACCAACCTCGGTGAAAAATCAATTTCGGACGGCTATTCAAAGAGTAGTAACTACGTCTTTGATGTTTTAGCCGCAACGCAAAAGAAATTCGGTTTCACCAAGGTTAATATCGTTGCCCATTCAATGGGAAACTTGCAGGTATATTACTATTTACGGAATCACGGTGCTGATCCCAAGCTCCCGCAAATCCAAAAATTAGTTGATATTGCCGGGCACTGGAATGGCCTCGAAGTTGAAAAAGGTGCTAATAAGGTTACTCTCAACCCTAAAACTGGAGAACCTTCGCAGCAGTTACCTGAGTATGCCGGTTTAATTACCCTTCGGAATACCTTCCCACAACAAATCAAAGTCTTAAATATTTACGGAAACCTCGAGGACGGCTCTAATTCCGATGGAACGGTGCCAAACGTTTCTTCAAAGTCCCTCCGGTGGCTACTTAATAACCGAGCTAAATCTTATCAAGAACTCGAAATCAAGGGTAAGATGGGGCAACACAGTAAGCTACACGAAAACAAGCAAGTTGACCGGGCATTGGTTAAGTTTATTTGGGAAAAGTGAGGTAACAAATTTAAATATCATTAAAAGACCACTAATGAGGTTAAGTTGGACGGCAGGCAAGTCAACTCCTGTCAACTACCTTTTAACCTTTAATTAGTGGTCTTTATTTTCTGTTCGCTATTTTTTCTTCGTCTGCAAATTCTCAATCACCTTTAGGACAAGGCGCTTTGGCAAAAGCGGGTAAAGCTTGGCACTAACTTTGGCCCAGCTTGGTAAACCAGCCACAACATTTAATTTTCCAGCTAACATCCCCTCGTAACCTACCTTAGCAATTAAAGCTGGGTCAGCACCGGTTCCCGGTTTAAAAAGCTTCGTGGTGGTTAAGTCACCGGCCGTCGCAAAGCCAGTTTCCATTGGTCCCGGCATTAAGGTTGTGACCGTTACCCTAGTTGCTTTCATTTCTTGCCAAATGGCATTTCCTAAGGAGGTTAAGTAAGCTTTAGTGGCATAATATTCTGCCATTTCCGGCCCTGGGAAAAAAGCGGCCGCAGACGAGACGTTTAAAACGTGGCCATAACCTTGCTTAACCATTAATGGTAAGAAGAGCTTCATGAAAGCTGTTGGGACTGCCGCATTAACCCGCAACATTGTCAGATCAGCTTCCTTTTCCCGGGAAATAAATTTCCCCTGACCGCCAAAACCAGCATTATTAATTAAGTAATCAACTTGCCAGCCTAACGTTTGCACAGCATCAAAGACTTGTTGAACCTGACCACCCTTGGCAAAGTCAGCTTGGATCGTTTCAATTAATACAAGCGGGTAAGCCACGTGCAGTTGTGCCTTAAGACTTGCTAGTTTCATTTGGTTCCGACCAACTAAAATAAGGTCACCACCCCGCTTAGCATGTTCATGGGCCAAAGCGCGGCCTAAACCACCAGTTGCTCCAGTAATTAAAGCTACGGTCATCTTAATTACTCCCTTCCTGATTAATTGCCACTAAGAGTTTTTTAGCAACCGCAGTCGCTGAAAAAGGATTTTGCCCAGTAATTAATCGGCCATCGGTGACTGCAAATTGGGCATAGGCACGGCGTTTGACGAACTTAGCTCCTTTTTGCTGGGCTAAGTTTTGATTTAAGAAGGGCACTAGCCGGCGTTTACCGGCTAAAACTTCTTCCGCCCTTGTAAAACCGGTCACCCGTTTGCCGGCAATTAACGGGGTTCCGTTGGGCAGTTTAAGGTTAAACAGGCCCGCAATCCCATGGCAGACGGAAGTAACGTACCCGCCATTTTGATAAATGACTTCTGCAATCACCTGCAATTGACGATTAGTTGGAAAATCCCACATGACCCCATGCCCGCCAGCAAAATAGATCGCTGTATACTTTGTGGGATCAACTTGTTCAGGAGCCTGCGTCCGCGCTAGGGCCACTTTTTGAAAGGCTGGATCTTGATAGCACCGCCAACCCGCAGCATCTAAGTACTTCAAACTACGCGGATCAACTGGGACATAGCCACCCCGGGGACTAACATAATCAACCTGCCAACCTGTAGCTTGCAACTGGGTAATAAATTCGGTCGTCTCTCCCAACCATAACCCGGTGGCTTCCTTCCGGGCACCATAGGTAGCTTGGTTTGTCTCAACGACTAATACTTTTTTCATGGTCATATCTCCGTTCCTCGTTGGGGCACCAAGGCAGCCAATCCTTGGTATCGCATTGCATACATTAAAATTGGCCAGGCTGTTTTGGGGCGCTTAACCGACTGATGCCTTCCCAATCGCCGCATTTGTTGCTCATAGTAAGCTAACCCGATCAACGAGCCTACTTTAGCATCAAGTTTAGCACTTCCTGTCGAAAAATGGGGGATCGCTACCGCCGTAAAGGCGCCAACTGCTAGTTTATTTGGGAGATTAGGCTCCAAAACTAAGGCCCGCGCTAATCCTACCAGGTCGGCCGCCCCGGTGGCCACGGCCTTTTCAATGCCGCTGGCCGTCCTAAAACCTCCCGTAACCATTACAGGGACCGTCACGGCGGCCTTAACTTTCCGGGCGTATTCCACAAACAGCGGTCCCTTTCCTGTCCCCATCATTTTAGGATTCTCGTAAGAACCCCCCGAGATTTCAACTAAATCAATGCCCCGGGCGGCTAATTGACGAATAACTGCTAACGATTCCGTCGCCGTAAATCCGCCTGGAGTAAAATCACCCGCGTTAATCTTAATCGCAACCGCAAAATTTGGTTTGGTACGGGCGCGAATTCCATCATAGATTTCAGTAATAATCCGCATCCGGTTTGCTAAACTTCCTCCATACTGATCGGTCCGGTGATTAACTTTTGGTGATAGAAATTGACTTAACAGATAACCGTGAGCCGCATGAATTTCGACTCCTGAAAAGCCAGCTTGTTCGGCGATCATGGCCGCTGTTACAAAGCGTTGAACAATCTGTTGAATCTCCGGTAAAGTTAATTCACGCGGAGGATTAAAGGCAAAGGCATTCGGCCCGGTTAGGGGAATCGCGCTCGGCGCCACCGGTTGCTTATTAACTGTTTTGGGGGCTTGCCGCCCCGGATGGTTTAATTGTAACCAGAGATGGCTCCCATTACTTTCCCCAATTTGGGCCCACTTGGCTAGTAATTGGGGATCAGTTTGCTTATCAACAATAACATTGCCCATCTCGCCACGGGCCGTGCGGTCAACCATCACGTTCCCGGAAATGATCAAACCACTCCCACCCGTTACTAATTTACGATAGTAATTCAGCAACACTGCTTGGGGATTTCCCCGACGATCCCCCATTGTTTCACTGGTAGCTGCCTTGGCCACCCGATTTTTGATCACTAAACCATTTTTTAACCTTAATTTTTGCATACTTTGCATCTAATCATCCTTTCGATTAAAGGTTTAAACTTTTAAACTAAAGCTCTAAAAAATAAACGGCCTAATTAGCTTCCAAGGCGGCCGTTAGTGTCTTAAGTTGCTTGATGATTGGAGCCATGTTTGGTTGGTAACGGCGTTCGACCCCTACTTGGCGGACAGTAATAACTCCCGCATCTAGCATTAATTTTAAATGGTGCGATACCGCCGGACGGGAAAGCGCAACCAAGGCCGTTAATTCGTTTACAGTCAGCTCCCCCTTGCAACAAAGTTCGGTCATTAATTCCTGGCGCCGTTGATCCTGAAAGATCGCAAACACGGGCATCACCGCATTAAAAGCTGCCAAGATTCGCTCTTTTTCCATATTCCCCCTCCTTTGCGTTTAAATGTTTAAACGTATTAAAACATAAATTTGCCCCTTTGACAACCCCAACCGATGCAAATAAAAAAGCCCCCTAAAAACCCACGGTGATAGGCATCAGCAAGCAAAAACTAACTTTATAATAGTTTGCTAGCTGTCATGCTAATCACCAGAATGATTTTCAGCGGAACTTGATCAAGTAGCATACTTATCCCTTAAGAGCTAAATTTTCGTATGGTTGCAACGTAATTGTCGAACTCAACTTGGTAATCGCCGTTGGGTAATTACCAATTAACTTGGAAACCGCCTTACCTTGCCATGCTGTCGGTCATCGACATTATGCACGCCCAAGGCCAATACCAAGTCGTAATCGGCAATGAAGTCACCGATGTCTATGATGCCGTGATGAAGCAACCCCCTAACTTGGCCGATGCTCCCGCAGATCAAACCCCAGCTAATAACGGTAAAAGCCCAATTTCACGAGCCTTTAACAACCTAATTGGGGTTATTACCGGTTCCATGAGCCCGGTCGTGGGGGTCATCGCGGCTTCCGGGATCATCAAAGGGTTATTAGCCTTGTTGACACTTCCTCAATTAGGGGCCCTATTAAACACAAAGTCCGTTATGTATCTTTCCATTAGCGCCATGGCTGACTCGGCCTTTTACTTTTTGCCGGTCTTAGTTGGTTATGCAGCGGCTAAACGGTTGGGTGGGGATCCAATTGTGGCTGCCGTGATCGGGGGTGTCCTTACCTATCCGCAATTAGTTACTTGGGGAAAGGGCTTTAAGTTCCAATTCTTAAACTACACTTACTCCATCTTCCCAATGATTTTGGCGGCTTGGCTGGCTAAAAATTGGGCGACTGGCTTAAAGAACACCTCCCAAGTTATCTGCAAATGATCTTTAACCCGGCTCACCCAACCCAATTAACTAGTTTCTATGCTTTCTTACTTTCTAGTATCGCAGCCCATTGTCGTTTCCTTTATCGTTACTTGGGTCTGGGGATACAACGATCAAATGGAAATGGGAAAGAAAGTCGAAAAGAAAGCTACCCCAAAATAAGAATAGAAAAATTTGCCAGGTTTAGGGCAATGATATAAACAACCCGCGGCGACTGAGAAACACATCCAGTTTTTCGGCCACCTTTTGTATTTGGTCGTAGTTTCTGTGTAATATTCGGCGGGAGGATGGGGCTGAGCTTTTTTCCCAACCTCAACCTCTCAGAGCCGTCCATAATTTTAAAAATGAGATTCTTTTAATACCAAACTTTGAAACCCCTGCCAGAAAAAAGTTCAAATTCTTTTATTGACGGCTTTCTTAAGACTTGCTAAACTATATTAAAGATTGATGAGAAAATGACATTTTACATAATCACCAATTTTACAAGCGAAAGTCACATAGGTTGGCTTTCAAGGAGGATATTATTATGAGTCTTTGGCAAACCATTACTCGGAAAGAAAACCCGAGTGTATATCAAGATAAGGATAGTCATTTAATTCGAACTCTGCGGGTTCGAGATTTCTTGGCCCTCGGGGTTGGGACGATTGTTTCCACGTCCATTTTTACCCTGCCAGGGGAAGTGGCTGCCATGCATACTGGTCCATCTGTAGCGATTTCTTTCTTAGTCGCTGCCGTGGTGGCAGGATTAGTTGCCTTTGCTTATGCTGAAATGGCGGCTGCCATGCCATTTGCTGGATCTGCTTATTCGTGGATTAACGTGGTTTTCGGGGAATTCTTTGGTTGGATTGCCGGTTGGGCCCTCTTGGCTGAGTACTTTATTGCCCTCGCCTTTGTTGGTTCTGGGCTTTCGGCTAACCTCCGGGCCCTAGTTGCACCACTTGGCCTAAAGTTACCTGCCTCGCTCTCTAATGCATTTGGAACTAATGGTGGGGTGGTCGACCTGATTTCCCTTTGTGTCATCGCCCTGGTCGCCTACCTAGTTTCTCGTGGGGTTTCCCAAGCCGCCCGGGTTGAAAATATCCTGGTTCTCTTGAAGGTCTTTGCAATTCTCTTGTTCATTGTTGTTGGGATGACGGCCATCAAGGCAGCTAACTTCACCCCATTTATTCCTAAGTATCGCCCAACGCCAAATGGGCCCTTTGGGGGTTGGCAAGGGATCTACGCTGGGGTTTCGATGATTTTCCTGTCCTACATTGGATTTGACTCAATCGCGGCTAACTCTGCTGAAGCAAAAGATCCGCAAAAGACGATGCCCCGTGGGATCCTGGGATCATTGTTAATCGCCGTGGTTCTCTTCGTTGCCGTGGCCCTCGTCTTGATGGGGGTATTGCATTACACCAAGTATGCTAACTCAGCCGAACCAGTTGGTTTAGCCTTGCGGGCAGCTGGTCACCCAGCCGTTGCCTCAGTTGTTCAAACCATCGCCGTCTTCGGAATGTTCACCGCTTTAATCGGAATGACCATGGCTGGTTCCCGGTTGATCTACTCCTTCGGTCGGGATGGCATGTTGCCAAAGTTCCTTGGTAATTTGGATGCTCGAAACCGGCCTAACCGGGCTTTATGGACTTTAGCGATCATCGCTATTTTGATCGGAGCCTTCTTCCCATTTGCTTTCTTGTCCCAATTGATTTCTGCCGGAACTTTAATTGCCTTCATGTTCGTTTCCCTTGGGATCTACGCCCTGCGGAAGCGGGAAGGAAAAGATATTCCAGAACCTGCTTTCAAGATGCCCCTTTACCCCGTAATGCCAATACTTGGCTTCTTAGCTTCCCTCTTCGTTTTCTGGGGTTTGGATGTCCAAGCTAAGGTCTATGCTGGTGGTTGGTTCGTCCTCGGGGTAATCATCTACTTCACATACGGAATTCGTCACTCATACCTTGCTAAGAAGGGAGAGAAATAACATGACTGGAAGTAATCATCAATTATTAGCTCAAGAAAATGATGTTTTTGCGACTTGTGCCCGTATTAAATACTTCGACGTGGTGCTTGATCACGGGAAGGGAGCAGTCCTAACCGATGTTGAAGGCAATCACTACCTTGATCTCTTGGCCAGCGCTTCGGCTACTAATACCGGTCACGCCCACCCGACCGTGGTCAAAGCCATCCAAGATCAAGCCGCCAAACTAACCCAGTACACACCAGCTTACTTTGCCAACAGTACGACTGCTAAGCTCGCGAAGCGATTAGCAGCGATTGCTCCAATGTCCGGTCCGGTAGAGGTGGCCTGGGGTAACTCAGGTTCCGATGCGAACGACGCGATCATTAAGTTCGCTCGCGCCTATACCGGGCGCCAATACATAGTCTCATTTACCGGGGCTTATCACGGCTCCACGTATGGATCTTTAACCTTATCCGGGGTAAGCTTAAACATGACCCGGAAGTTAGGTCCCCTGTTGCCCGGGGTGGTTAAGGTTCCATTCCCATCTCCGTGGGAACAAGAAGCTGACGAAAGTGACGAACACTTCGTTAATCGTTACTTTAAGGCTTTTAAAGAGCCCTTTGAAACTTACTTACCGGCCGATGAAGTGGCCGTGATTGTAATTGAAGCTATTCAAGGGGACGGGGGAATTGCGATGATGCCTCCCGCCTTCATGCAAAAGATTTATGATTTTGCCAAAGAACATGGCATTCTCTTTGCGGTGGATGAAGTTAACCAAGGTATGGGGCGGACCGGGAAATGGTGGTCGATCCAAAACTTCCCGGAAATTGAACCCGACATGATTTCAACGGCGAAGTCCCTCGCCTCCGGCTTACCATTAAGTGCCGTCATTGGCCGCAAAGCGATTATGGAATCTCTAGGGGCTCCGGCCAACGTTTACACGACTGCTGGAAATCCGGTTACCAGTGCCGCGGCTTTAGCAACGATTGATGTTATCGAAAAAGAACACTTACTAGCACGTTCGCAAAAGCTCGGCGCCAAGGCGAAAGCGTACTTTGAAGCCGCCAAGGAAAAGTATCCGTTCATCGGTGGCGTTCGGATGTACGGCCTAGATGGCGGGATTGATATCGTTAACCCCGCAACGGGCGCACCTGATGAAGAAGCAACAACGAAATTAATCTACCGGGTCTTCGAACTTGGGGCAATCATCATTAGCCTACGGGGAAACATCCTTCGTTTCCAACCACCACTGGTGATCACCGAGGAACAACTTGATCAAGTCTTTAAGATCTTTGATCAAGCCTTCGCTGAACTCGCTGCCGGTAAACTCGCCCTTCCCGCTGCTGCTAAGGAGATGGGTTGGTAATATCGACGGAAAACTTCCTAACGAAGCCAGATTATATTGATTTATAACTAAATATTTTAGGTCTTCCATACAAGGAGGCCGGGAAGAAACTAATGTTTCTTTCCGGCCTCTTTGTCATCTCCGAATGTTACTTAGTAACTAAGGTCAAAGCAGTAGCTGAATGGCAGTTGCTTCCCTAACGGTCGCACCAACCTATTCAGCCTTGCATGGGCTCACAAACGCCAAACCAGTTGGCTGGTTCGCTCCAAAGTACGGCCTTAACGGATAAGTGCGAACGAAAGGCCGATTCTAATGAATCAACCTTCGCTCTTCTTATCCCAACCAGGCCGTCAAGGAGCTTTTTTCCCAACCTCTACCTACTAGCAGTCTAATATACCAACTTGTAAGGATTAGCATTAGCCCACTACCTTGTTAATAACATTTTCAACGCCATTAGCTCCTTTCAAGTTTTGACGATATAAAAAATACCGCGCGATCCGAATTTTTTAATTCAGCATCGTTCGGTATTTTTTTCTAAACCATTTTTAGTTCAAACTGGTAAACGCTCGCTCTTAACCATCCTCAATTGTTTTTACTCTCTTTTATTAATCTTAAGATAGTTAATTGTAAGTAATTTATCATTTTGTTACTCAAAAACATTAGATTTTTCTAATGTTAGCGTTGATTACCATCAATTTAATGCTGAGTGACTTCCTTTATTGACAGTTTTTCCGCTTTTTTCTAGTTTCGTTATCAAAAGATATATTAGAAAAATCTAATTTTTAAGATGGCAAGAATTCTGATATACTCTTGGCACAACATATTGTGTTAGGAGAGCTGTTAATGACTAAAAACGTCTATATATTGTATATAAGTTTAAGTGGCAACACCCATAATTTCGTTCAACGACTGACTAATCATCTTAAAGAACAAGGAATTATCGTACATTCACTTAACGTAAAAGATAATTTTAATTTCCGTAAGCTTGAGCATCCCTTTATCACCATCCTCCCAGCCTTTTTGGACGGTGGTAATGGACGACAGAATGGGTGCCATGAAATTCTTTCGCCCATTTTGAGTCATTGGCTGGGGTACGCTGATAATTATCATCGTTGCTATGGCATTATTGGGAGCGGTAACCGTAATTTTAACCGCCAATTTGCCTTAACCGCCAAACAATATGCGCGTCGCTTTAAGTTCCCTTACTTAACGGATTTTGAATTACGGGGGAGCGAACAGGACGTTCAACGTATTGCCAACTTAATCGTAGAAAAAAGCACGGAGGCCGAATAATGACAAAAGATTTTTTTACTTTAAACAACCTGGTTAACATTCCGCAAGACGATCAAATTCCTGTTCAATATGATCAAGAAGCTGTAAAGGCTTATTTTACTGAAGAAATTATTCCCCGTACCAAAACCTTTACTTCAATTGATCAACGGATCGATTGGTTAGTGGACCACGATTACTTAGATGGTCAAGTTTTTTCGCAGTACACCCGTCAATTCATTCAGCAACTTGATCAAAAATTGCGTGCCCATAACTTTCGCTTCCGGAGCTTTATGGGAGCTTATAAATTCTACAATCAATATGCCTTAAAGACTAACGATGGCCAAACTTTCCTGGAAGATTTTAACGATCGCGTTTTAGCGAATGCCCTCTACTTAGGTCGCGGTGATGAACAACTCGCCGAAGGCTTAGCGACTGAAATGATCACTCAACGTTACCAACCGGCTACGCCAACCTTCTTAAACGCTGGTAAAGCTCGCCGGGGACAAATGGTATCTTGCTTTTTAATTGACACCCAGGATTCAATGTTGTCAATTGGCCGTACCGTTAATTCAGCCCTCCAATTATCAAGACTAGGTGGCGGAGTTGGCGTGAACCTTTCCAATTTACGAGCGGCTGGTGATCCCATCAAAAAGATTGCCAATGCTTCTTCAGGGGTAATTCCGGTAATGAAGATTTTAGAAGATACCTTTAGCTATTCAAATCAACTGGGCCAGCGTAAAGGAGCCGGGGTTGTATATTTAAATGTTTTCCATCCTGATATTTTGGCCTTTTTAGCAACTAAGAAAGAAAATGCTGATGAAAAAATTCGGGTAAAAACCTTATCGCTAGGACTTGTCGTTCCGGACAAATACTATGAATTACTGAAAACCAACCAACCGATGCATCTCTTTAGCCCTTACGATGTTGAAAAATACTACGGGCAACCGTTCTCATATATTGATATTACCAAAGAATATGACAACTTGGTCAACAATCCAGATATTAAACAAACCACGATCAATGCTCGTGAATTGGAACAAGAAATTTCTCGTCTGCAACAAGAATCTGGTTATCCTTATATTTTAAATATCGACACGGTTAATCGCCACAATCCGGTTGATGGCAAAGTCATTATGAGCAACTTATGTAGCGAGATCCTGCAACCGCAAACTCCCTCAAAATTAGAGCCCGATCTATCTTATCAAACTGTCGGTACTGATATTTCTTGTAATTTAGGTTCAACCAACATGCTGAATATGATTAAGTCGCCTAATTTTGGCCATTCCGTTGAACTAGCCGTAAGGGCTTTAACAAGTGTTACTGAAACCACCAACATTCAAGAGGTGCCAAGTATCATGAAAGGAAACCAGCTATACCATACGATTGGTCTTGGTGCAATGGGGCTCCACACCGCCTTAGCAGTAAATCAAATTGAATATGGTTCGCCGGTAGCCTTGGAATTTGTCGAAGCTTATTTTATTGCTTTAAATTATTACTCTTTATTAGCGAGTTGGAAGATTGCTAAAGAACGCGGTACTAGTTTCCATAACTTTAAAAAATCCCACTATGCGGATGGAACTTATTTTGACCAATACCTGCATCACGAATTCCAATTAAAATTCCCTAAAAACCAAGCAATCTTTGCCAAAATTAACCTCCCAACTATCGCCGATTGGAAACAACTTAAGCAACGCGTCATGCAAGATGGTCTTTTCCACCGCAACCGCTTGGCCGTAGCACCAACTGGTTCAATTTCTTATATTAACGAAACCAGTGCTTCCCTACAGCCGATTACCCAACTGGTTGAACAACGGCAAGAAAATCAAGTCGGCTCGATTTTTTATCCGGCTCCATTTTTGTCAAACCAAACTTTACCCTACTACACCCCAGCTTATGATCTTGACCAACGCAAAATCATTGATACTTATGCCGTAGCCCAACGCCATATTGATCAAGGGATGAGCCTAACCTTGTTTATGCGTTCAACCCTCCCAACTGGCATGTACGAATGGAAACATCCTGAACAACCCAAAATGACCACTCGCGACTTAAACCACTTACGTAATTATGCCTGGCGAAAAGGCATTAAAACCCTCTACTATGTTCGTACCTTTACCGAAGATAATGAAATTAAAACCGCGAATGAATGTAGCGCCTGCATGATCTAAAGGAGAAATTAACCATGTCATACTTATACTACCGTGCAATTAACTGGGACGAAAATGAAGACAATATCGACCAAGAAACCTGGCTTAAATTAACCAATAACTTTTGGCTTGATACGCGTGTTCCCATTTTTGGTGATCGTAACGCTTGGAATCAACTGCCCCAAATTGATCAAAATACGATTGGCCAACAATTAGCTGCCCTTTCTTTAAATTTTGCTTTTCAGTCTGAATTAGGCGTCCCTAGTCTCCGTGATGGTCATTTAACGCAACAAGAAGAGGCCGTTATCAACATGATCACCTTCATGGAATCGGTCCATTCTAAAGCGATAACCACCATTTTTCGTGGCTTAGGTGAGAAAACCGCAGCAACCAATTATTTCAAATGGGCAGATGATAATCAATGGCTTCAAGCATCGGTTACAGCACTAACACAGGCAATCTCGGATGATGACCGCCTTAAACGGCGAGCGGCCTTTCTAATTAGCGAAACTATCTTAACAAATGGACGTTTAGCTGTTATTAACCAATATCCCTCTTTAACGGGTATTCAACAAATGGTTAAAAACATTATGACTGGTCAAGCCATCTTTATTGCTTATCTTAGCTACAAATTTCGTAAGAGTTTTAGTCAGCTCCCGATGCCTCAGCAGGTAGAACTTACTGATTGGATCTATCAATTTGAAGACCGTGTGATTTCTCAAGAACAACAATTTTTAGCGTCATCAACCAACGGAGAATTTCAAACTGTTTGTCAGGATGAAGTTAATACGATTAATCAAATGATGGGTTTAACCGCGGATAATCTAAATTCCCCTAAGTCTAATTTTGCTAAAAAATTACAATTTATTCGTCAAAAGGTTGCCACCGTTGAGCCTGTCGCTGACATTACAGATAGCGACGCAATTGAAGTAATGCAAAACGATGATTATGATTTTTAGAGAGGATAACAATTATGACATATCACACCATCAACTGGAACATCATTGAAGACGAATTCGATGAATATGTTTGGGATAAAGCGACGGCACAATTTTGGCTCGATACCCGTGTCCCCGTTTCCCACGATCTTGGCGATTGGCGCCAATTATCAGAAAACGAAAAAGCCGTTATTAATAAGGTTGTTGGCGGCTTGGCACTTCTTGATACCCTTCAATCTGAAGAAGGCGTAAATGTCATGCGGGTGGATGCTCGAACCCGCAAGGAAATTGGGGTCATTAATGACTTTTTGATGATGGAATCAATTCACGCCAAAAGTTATGGTACGATCTTGATCTCCCTTAATGATCAACAAACGATTGATGATACTTACCAATGGATGAATAATGACCCGCGGATGCAATACAAGGTTAAGCGGATTAATGAAATTTATCAAAACGGCAATAATCTCCAAAAGAAAGTGGCTAGTGTATTTCTCGAAGGGATTCTCTACTATTCCAACTTTTTCACGCCCCTATGGTACCGTGGACAAAACCAATTGGCTAACCTATCAGAAATCATTAAGCTCGTTATTCGGGACGAATCGGTCCATGGAACCTACTTAGGATATAAATTTCAAAAAGCTTTTCAAGAGCTAACTTCCGCTCAACAACAAACATTCAGAAAATGGATGGATAATCTCCTAGCTGATTTACTGGATAACGAATTTAAATTTACGGACCAAGTTTATGCTCCCTTAGGCGAAACCTTTGTCGCAGATGTAAAACAATTTGTTAAATATAACGCTAATAAGGCCATGAATAATATGGGATTTGATGCAATTTTTGACCATGCGGCCATCGAAGATATCAACCCAATTGTAATGAACGGCATTTCTACTGAAACCGCTAATCATGACTTCTTTAGTCAAGTTGGAGCTGGATACTTAATGGGGGAAGCTGAGACTATGACTGATCAAGACTACAACTTCTAATTTAACTCCTCCTGCCCCTTTTCAAAAAGGGTGAGGCCGGAAAGGAACACATGTTGTTTCCCGGTCTCACCCTCTTTGACTCTAAAATAAGTAATTAATTATTCGCAAACACCAACTCATCCGCTTGGGATAAGTCCGGTAAATACCGGTAGCCGGCAAGGTTAAATTTTTTAACCCCCTCCAAGGTTTGAATTTGATTTTCCGCAAGGTATCTTACCATACTCCCGCGCGCTTGCTTAGCCCGGGTAGCCTTTTGCTTAACCTTACCGTTTGGCTGTAATTCACCAAAAACGCAGGTCACAAATTGTTGATCTGCGGCTACATACGGACGAATTGCTTTGGCATATTCTTGGGAGGCCAGATTCAACACCAAATTACCTTCCGCATACAGGCTTTTTGCTAAACGATCTCCCCAATAATGATAAAGATCCGGGGTCCCATTAATTTTAGCAGCATCCACCATCCCCAACCGGTAGTCAACAATTCCATCTAAGGGTCGTAATACCCCATAAAAGCCAGACAAGATCCGGAGATGCTTTTGCACATACTCCCACCCCGCATCATCCAGCACCCCCGCTCCCATTGATTGGTATTGCAAACCAGTAAAGGCTAAGAGGGCTGGGGTTAAGTTTTTCTCGAGGTCAAATGCTTGCAACTTAGCATAATTGATGCGGACAAGGCGGTCACTACATTGCCAAACCGCCTTCATTTCCGCCATCGATAATTGTTTTAGCTGGGCGAGGATTTCCTTAGCTTGGGGTAAAAACTGCGGTAAATCCCGGTATGGTAAGGAATCAACGTCAACGGTCATCTTCCGGGCTGGTGAAATAATAATTTGCATCTTAAGCCTCTTTCTTTTTCCCTAAGTGATATTGGAAATGGTAATTCACGAGGTTCGCGCCTAAAACAACTAAGGCTAAGATAAAGCCCATCACAAAGTCAACGTGACCACCCATGTAAGTCCGCATCGCCATGCTTCCAGTTCCGTGGTTTTCAAATTGCGCCATTAAGGAAGCCAAGAAGACCACCCCGGTTGCTCCGGCAAATTGTTGTAAGACATTAAAAATTGAACTGACATCGGCAGCACTTTGAACTGGCACCTTAGTCGATGAATTTGAAATTGTATTAGCGAAGGTCATATTAAAACCGGCCCGCAAAAGTATAAAGAAAATGGCAATCCAGACTGGCGTTAACTTGGCTTGGAAAAAGAGAAAACTGGCCGTGCCGAGTGTCAGTAAACAGCTCCCCGTAAGCACTGGCATTGCAAACCCAACCCGGTCGGCTAAGGCCCCGGAAATTGGTAACATCACCGCGCCCAATATCGTCCCGGGAAGTAAAATTAATCCCGCTACTAACGGACTAGCGTGTAAAGTATATTGGGCATAGACCGGAATCACCGTTGAAAGCCCAATGTTAATAAATTGCAGGGAAAAGTAGGTTACCCCATTTAAACTAATTTCGTAATGCTTAAAGATGCGTAAGTCCATCAAGGTAGTCGCACCGCGGAAATTTAACCAACCGAAAATCCCAAAGAGGACTAAAGCGAGGCCCATTAGGAGATAAAATTTTGGCGTAATCCCAACATTGCCAATCAATGAAAAGGCATAAATCCAAGTAAACATCGCTAACGCTAAGGCAATAAAACTCGGTAAGTTAAAGCTAACCTGCTTAGTGCCTGCTCCAGCGGGAATGTAATGTTGACCAAGCAATAAACTAATGGCCGCGATCGGTAATAACAACCAGAACAAGGCCCGCCAGCTCATAGCCGTTGAGACCCAGCCCCCGTAAGTCGGTCCCAGCGCTGGAGCAAAGGAAATAATCATCCCGGCCATTCCGGTCATCATCCCCAATTTTTCTCGGGGCACCTGGGTAAAGACCAAATGAAAGAGGGTTGGCGTTGCAATCCCCGTCGCAACGGCTTGGAGGAGCCGACTTAGCATTAAAATCGTAAAACTTGGTGCCATTGCCGAACCAATATCCCCAATAATAAAAGCTACCACCGCTGCTAGTTGTAAGTGCTTTGTGGAAAAGCGTTTTAATAAGTAAGCGGTCGTCCCCATCATGATCGTAACCATTAAGAGGTAGCCCGCTGTTAGCCATTGCGTGGTATCAAGGGCAATTTTGAAAACCCGGGCTAATTCCGGGAAAGTGACATTCAAGGCGGTTTCCGCCATAATCCCAATAAAAGTTAATAAGGCGACTGAAAGCAAAGCCATATAGTCGCTTAGTTGCATCTTTTTCTCGTTCATCTTACACCTCTCAATAAATAAAAAGAGCCCCAGCGATTAACTCCGCCACAGCTCAAATTCTAGTTCTACTTTACCGATTTTTTGACCTTAAAACAAGCCCTTAGTGGGGATCATGTTGCTGATGCCACCGTTTGATTGCTTCAAAACGTTGTTTAACTTGGGCTTCCATCCCCTGGGTCGTCGGCTTGTAATAATGATGCCCAACTAATTGATCCGGCATCGTTTGCATACTGGTAATTTTATCCTTGGTATCGTGGGCATATTGGTAGCCCTTCCCGTAATTTAAATCCTTCATTAACTTAGTTGGCGCATTGCGGATTTGGAGGGGGACCGGTAAATTCTGGGTCTTTTTGATATCAGCTTGCACATCCATCACTGCCCGGTAAACGGCATTGGACTTTGGCGCCAAACTAAGATAAATTGCGGCTTCAGTTAAATGGACATTACATTCCGGCATCCCAATAAATTGGCAAGCTTGATAGACATTGATTGCTAAGTTAAGGGCATTTGGATCGGCTAAGCCAATGTCTTCACTGGCAAACCGCACTAGCCGCCGGGCGATATAGAGGGGATCTTCCCCACCCGCTAACATCCGGTTAAGCCAATAAACCGCCGCGTCGGCATCCGAGTTCCGCATCGCTTTGTGTAAGGCAGAAATTAAATTGTAGTGTTCTTCCCCATTTTTATCATAACGAATGGCTTTCCCGGCTAAGAGTTGATCTAAGAGATCACTCGCGACCACTACTTTGCCATCGGCTTGGCGATCACTATTTTCAACCACCATTTCTAAGGTATTGAGCGCCACCCGGGCATCCCCGTTGGCGAAAGTAGCAATTTGATCCACCATTTCATCAGTAATTGCTACCGGATAAGTAAACCCCCGCTTTAAGGCTTGGTGAAGGAGTTTTTGAATATCCTTGACTTGCAATTCCTTTAAAACAAAGACCCGACACCGCGATAAGAGCGCGGCGTTAATTTCAAAGGACGGATTTTCCGTCGTTGCCCCAATTAAAATAATTGCCCCGTTTTCGACATATGGTAAGAAGGCATCCTGTTGGGCCTTATTAAAACGGTGAAATTCATCAACAAAAACCACGGTCCGTTGGCCATAATCCCGGTTAGCCTCGGCTTGCTTCATCAAGGCTTTAATGTCCTTAATTGAGCTTGTTACCGCACTGTAAGTCACAAATTCGGCCTTGGTTTTTTGGGCAATAATTTTAGCTAAGGTCGTCTTCCCCACTCCTGGTGGGCCCCAAAAAATCATTGACGAGAGTTGATCCCGGTCAATCAAATCCCGCAAGATCTTTCCCGGTCCCACTAAGTGTTCTTGACCGACAAACTCTCCTAAATTCCGAGGCCGGACCCGGTCTGCCAACGGCGTATGGAGCGGTTGGGCAAAGAGTGATTCTTGTTTCACCAGTGTCACCTGCTTTGGTTTTTGTTTATATTCTACCACTCTACCACTAGAAAACCGCATCCCCACGTTAAAGGATGCGGTATGGAGGGTTATTTTGATTTTAAGCTCGGTGTTATTATTTACTCAATCGAAGGAAATTATGCAACGGAGAGTTTTTATGAAGTTTGACGAATGATTGCGGCGGGCTTAATCAACTGGAACGACCCAACCATGGGTATCTTCAGCATCCCCAAGTTGGACGTTCATCAGGGCGTTGTAAAGCTTGGTGGTAACCGGACCAACTTCGGTTTCAGAGTAGAAGACATGCTTCTTACCATCAAGATCAGTTAGGGAACCAACTGGGGAGATCACCGCAGCCGTCCCCATTGCGCCAGCTTCAGCCAAATTATCAAGGTCAGCAAGGGTTAATTGCTTTTCGACGGGGTTCAAGCCGAGATCTTCAGCCACTTGAAGCAACGACCGCTTGGTGATCGAAGGGAGGATGGAGTTGGACTTAGGGGTAACAAATTGACCATCCTTGGTAACCCCAAAGAAGTTGGCACCAGAGAATTCATCGACATACTTGTGTTCCTTGGGATCCAAGTAAAGGGCATCAGCGTAACCGGCCTTCTTGGCTTCCATTTCTGGTAAAAGACTTGCGGCGTAGTTACCAGAGGTCTTAGCTTGACCAGTCCCGGCTGGGGCCGCCCGGTCGTATTTAGAAAGGACGTATGGCATTGGGGTCAAGCCCTTAACGTAAGCACCAACTGGAGTAGCGTAAACGCGGAAGACAAAGTTTTCTGCCGGCGTCACCCCAACGAGTGGTTGTGTCCCAACCATAAACGGCCGCAAATATAAAGTACCACCAGTCCCATAAGGAGGAACAAATTCTTCATTAGCCTTGACGACGGCCTTAACGGCTTCTAAGAACTTTTCTTCGGGGTAGTGCGGCATTAAAAGGCGATCAGCGGAGTTGTTTAACCGCTTGGCATTGTCACTTGGCCGGAAAAGTTGTACCTTTCCTTCCTTGGTTCGATAAGCCTTTAAACCTTCAAAGACTTCTTGGCCGTAGTGAAGTACTTGCGCCGCTTCATTTAAGACCATGTTGGAATCAGCAGTTAAGCCACCCCCAAGCCAATGACCGTCAACGTATTCATCTTGCCAACGATAAGGTAAGTCACGATAACCAAACCCTAATTTGTTCCAATCCAATTCAGATGCTTTTGCTTTTGCCATTGTAATCATCCTTTCTGAATTACCCTAATTATGTATTTTTCAAAATGGTTGAAAAAAGTCCCCACAAACGAGTTGTTTGTAAGGACGACGAAGCCGTGATACCACCTTGATTTAATTGGAAATTTCCAATTCTCATTTCCACGATAAGGGGTGGGACCCGGGCACTCAAGACTGATCTTCACGATACTGGTCTTAACCCGTTTCACCAACCCGAGCTTCTCTTTCCAGTCCAAGTAACGTTACTCGTTCTCTCGCTGTGTCGATCACTGTTTAACCAATTTGATTGTTACTATCATAATTAGAATTTTCTCATTTGTCAACCATTTTAATTAAAAAACGATAAAAAACAAGAGTGAATTAATGAACCACTGAGTTTAGCGACCCGGATTTTGGTTGCTTTGTTAACTAGCGACTGGGAAAAAGCTCCTTGGCGGTTTAGTAAGAAAAAGAGGGTGGGAATTAACTATTAATTTTTGCCCCTCTAACATTAAAATCCGGACTATAATTTTTGCCTTGATCAAAAATTGTAGTCCGGATTTTCGATTGTTTATGAAATTGGCCCTCCATCGGTTAATTAATTGTCCCAATTTCGTTATGTTTAATGTCATCAGGGCTAGGCCAATGTCATTTTCCACAGCCCGTTGACCACGCAAATGAGTTCGGCGTATGCCAAAATCCCTCTTCATGTGACCAAAGACTGGCTCAACGTCGAACTTCCGTCGACGATAAATCGCCTTACCTTCGTCACTTGAGAGGGTCGCTTTCACTTTTGCTTTGTAATAATTCCAGGTCGGGTTAACCTTCATATAACGTTGCCGACCACCTGGTGTTTTCGCTAATTTATCCAATTGCGCTGACGGCTGGTGCTTATCTGCCCGATAGATTTTAAAATCACGTTTGAAACCATATTTATCGATTTGCTCACTATACCGATAAAAGCTAAAACGAACCCCTAAATGATCAATATAGTAATCATCTTCGGCGTTATACTGCCAATTTTGTGAGTTAGTTGGGTCGTTTTTAAACTTGCGCTTCTGTTCCTTTTGATAAGTTGTATAGGGAATAATAGGTTGCTTTTCAAACTGATCAAGAATCGTTGTGTAATTGTATTCACTACCATAACCTGCATCAGCGACGATATGTTTAAAGAAGCCTAAGGCATGAAATTGCTTAAGAAATGGTACTAAAGTCCTTGTATCAGTTGGGTTTGAAAATAATCCGTAATCAAGAACAAATTGCTTATGAGTGGCAATTTGTAAGTTATAGCCAGGTTTCAATTCCCGATTCATCATCGGATCTTCTTTCATACACATAAAAGTCGCATCATGATCAGTCTTGGAGTAGCTATTGCGACCTTGGAAGATATCTTCGGCATGTTCATACTTTTGGGCACGAGGAATTAAGTCGTTGCTTAGCTGGTGACGAAGTTTTTTTAGGAAACGACGACGCCGTTTCCTAACTGAACCACCTTTGATGATTTTGGGTTCTTGCTCAATCTCTTCATCTAATTTAGTGATTTGCTCTCCGAGTTCTTGTTCCATTGTTTTCATGCCTTCGGCAGAAGTGACCAGCTCTGGCGCCATTTCTTGCACCACTCGTTTTTCCACTAATTCCTCATAAATCTTACTTGTCTTTTCCCTTAACTTAGCGTGGTACTTTTCCACTGCACGACGCCAAGTAAATGAATATTTATTGGCATCAGCTTCGACCTTGGTTCCATCAATAAAAACTGCATCATTTTGAATTAGGCCGTGATCTGTTAAAGCCATGGTAAAGTAGACAAAAGCACGCTTGATCAGATTACTAGCGTGCTGACTGCTCCGAAAGTTATTGATGGTGTGGTAACTATAAGTATAGTCATGGGCTAACCAACGCATTGGTAGACTCTCATCCAACATCATTTCAATCTTTCTTCCAGAATAAGTTTGACGCGAGTAGGCAAACAAGAGGATCTTAAGCATAATTGCTGGATGCGATACAGGGCGGCCAGTAGCCGCCACCGACTCTTCCAATAGAACCTCCTGTGGAATTGAGTCGACAAATGCACTAATTAGTCGCGCAACATGATTCTGTGGTAAATCATAGTTATAGTTTAGTACGAATTCGGTTTGCCCTATGGTATAATTTTGATACATGGAAATCGCTCCTTTTTGTTTGTTTTTGTGGTAATTACATCATATCAGGAACGATTTCCTGTGTACATAAAAACCGGATGATGAATTGTTCAAGAAATTCATCATCCGGTTTTTACTTTGGACTAGGAGTTTTTTCCCAGCCTCAACTTTATCAATAATTTAAACGCATTAAGTTGGTACGAGTGAACGCAACTACCATTCACCGATTGCTTCTCACTACGATACCGGTATAACAACGCACGGTTGGGTTGGAGTGCTAGTCTTTAAATTAGGAACTTACTTATCACTCACGCTAACACTTGCCGTGGTATCAACTTCTGGCATTGGCGCATCGTCAGCTTCAACCGAGGCAGAAGCACCCGTATCAGCCGGTTGGGTTGGTGTCTGGGTAGGAGCTGGCTGGCTGGCTGAAGCATCATCACTAACGGAAGCCGAAGCCCCAGTATCAGCAGCTGGTTGGGCCGGTGCGGCCTTGGCTGGTTGATCATCTTCCTTAACAGAAGCGGAAGCGCCCGTATCAACCTTGTTGTTTGGATCGTCAACCAACTTTTGTCCCGTCATTTCAAGGTACTTTTGCACAATTGGCCAGAAGTCTAAGACAATTTCGTTAACTCCACGGTAGTTACCATCTTCATCGTGAATGGCTTGGTAGTTGTTAACTACCCACTTAACGTTCTTCCGGTCAACTGGTTCGGCTAATTGGAACATGTCCGTCTTTCCCGTCCGTAAGGTGTGAACCACTTGCTTAACGTGGTCAAAGACATTCCGCACATCGGGGTGAACCATACTCAATGGATTCCCAGTTTGGTCGGGGCGTCGCTTAGCGAACATCTTCGTGTCAGGGTTCTTGTGGTTATAGTAGATAAATTGGTTATTATCATCCACGTAAGTTAATTCGGCCGGAATAGACTTCAATAACCAGTTGATTTGGTCGACGGTCAAAACCCCAGAGTCTAACTTCACGTAGTCCTTACCGGAAGCGGCATGCTTAATTTCACTAGCCTTTTCAACCCACTTTGGATCGTCCATGTCGACCCCTTCGATAGTGGTATCGGTCTTCCCGGAAGCCGTCAAGTCTTCGTTTTTCCAAGCATCAGGGGCTTCAGGGCCCTTCAAAGCCTTCAAGACGGAAACCCACTTCGTAAATTGCCCCAAAATGTCGCCTAAGAACTTAACTGTCCGGCCATCCTTTAAGTTGTCATCTTCATCAAAAGCATCGCGCACGTTTCCCAAAAGAAATTCGTTTCCGGGCATTACTAAGGCGTTAACCCCAGGGGCTTCCAAGATTCCTCGTAAGTCTAATTGGGCCCGGGATGAGCCTTGGGTAAAGTATGATACCCCTAAAATCAAAACTGGCTTGTCCTTTAATGGGTGGATCTTGTATGAGAGCCATTCAATGGTGGACTTCAAAACCGCCGTCGTGGTGTGGTTGTGTTCTGGGGTAACCATAATAACCCCATCAGCACCTTCAATCCGGTGCTTGAGGTATTGAACCGCCATGCTGTTGGTTTGGTCATTGTCTTCGCTAAACATTGGCACGTCTTTTAGGCTTAAGATCTCGATGTCAGCCAAGTTGTTAAAACGATTAGCGATAAACATCATTAACTTCCGGTTGTATGATTCTTCAGCGATTGAGCCGACAATCCCAACTAACTTCATCCGTATGTCCTCCTTATTATTTGTTCTTTAAATCCGTCTTGCGGATATCATTCATTGCGTGTTCCCGGTTGTAAACCAGGTTTTTGTTAACATCAACGAAAGTTTCAAAGTCATTGAATAAACCATCTAGGCGATCAACTAAGTTTTCTTCCTTCAAGTTGCCATTATCATCAAAGGCTTGGAGGGAGTGACCTACCATGTATTCGGAGCTTGGCATGATCCGGGCACTCAATTCCGGAGCATCCAGCATTTGCCGTAACATGGCTTGGGCCCGGGAAGTCCCGAGCATCCCGTAAGAAGCCCCGGTGATCATAACTGGCTTATCCGCAAAGGGGTGCACCCCGTATGATAACCAGCTTAAGGCGTTCATCAAGACAGCTGGTACCCCGTGATCATATTCGGGCGTGGAGATCAAAACCCCATCTGCTTCTTCGATCTTTTTGACCATCGCAGGCACTTCAGCTGGCAAGAAGCGGTCTGGAGTTTTGTAGAATACTGGTAAGCCCCCAATTTCCATTAATTCAATGTCAGCTTGGTCCTTAAAATGCTCTTTAATAAATTGTAAAAGCCGCCGGTTGGTAGATCCGGCCCGATTAGTACCAGGAATCGCAATGTACTTTTTCATGTCGTAACTTCCTTTCCGATCACACGTCTAATTCATCCCCCTCATTTTCCTATATTGTGAAGCGATTTGCAAGGCGTTTATTTAAATTTGGAATATTTATGGAACTATAAATATTTTTTATTTGACCATTATCAATTATTAATTTAAAGCGATTTTATTCATCGGAAAGTAATAATTCCAAACCAGTTTAGAACCATTTTGACCAAAATTTAGGTAATTCCCTGAGGTTGTTTTGGAAAAATTTCACAGTCTCTTTTGCCCTTAAATTGACAACTTTTGAATAATTGTTCACAAAACCAAAATTTCCCGGGAATTACGCGGTGATAAAGTTAGTCAGCGAATGAAATTGTATTCAAAGCTGAGTCCTTATCTGGTGCGTAAGGCCCAGGAAATCTGGATTACATAGCATGTTACTTAAGACGGCGGCTTGATTGTTACAACTCATTGGTCGTTAACCCATGCCAAGTCAAGCAGGAGGTAATCAATGGGAGTAACTACCATTCAACTACTACTTTTCTAAATATGAAATTGGCTTGTTAACTTCAACCTTGGTCCCCTTGAACTGCTTAGCAATATAGTCTTGCGTATCCTTGGAGTGGTAAAGTTTAACCAACTTCTTATAAGCAGCTTTATTGGCGTTCTTCTTAGCTGTGGCGAGGACGTTAACATTATCCTTGGTGCTTTGATCAACCTTTTCGTGGTAAATAGAATCCTTCAATACGTTTAGGTGCCCTTCCAAGGCAATCGTATTCCCGATCAAAACGGCATCAACGGAGTCAATGACTCGGGGACCAGTGGTGTCATCGATTTCCTTAAAGGTAAAATGGTGCGGATTGGAAGCAATTTTGTTGGTCCCACTCGTCGCCGTAAAGCTCTTCTTTAAGGTAATTAACCCCGCACTTTGTAAGAGCTTCAACCCCCGGGCCGTATTTGCCGGGTTGTTGGCGATCGCAATGGTCGCTCCTTCAGGTAGATCCTTGACGCTCTTGTACTTCTTAGAGTAAATCCCCATTGGTTCCAGGTAGGTCGTCCCTAAGGCAACCAGCTTTTGCTTACTATCCTTGTTAAAGTTTTGCAGATAAGCCCAGGATTGGAAAGCATTGACGTCAACTTCCCCATCCGCAGTCCCCCGGTTTAATTGTACCGGATCAGTAAAGGACTTCACCTTAATCTTTAAACCAGCTTGCTTAGCAGCTGAACTATTTGCGATATGTTGCCAAACCTTCACATCCGCCCCTAAGGAACCGACCGTGATAGTTTGTTTGCTTTGACTGCCCCCTTTTGCCACCCAATTTAGGCCAGCCCCAATTACAACCACGATCACAAGCGCTAAAAGCCACCACCACTTAGTTTGTTTCCGTCTTTTCATTCTTAATACCCCCTAATTGCTGCTGGAAATTAAAAAATCCCAGAAAACCAGCTCTGGTTTTCTGGGACGCTTGGCGCGTGTTACCACCCAACTTTGGTTTAATCTCACAACTAAACCCTTATCAAGTACTACCATACTTGGACCACGATATCGAGTGCCAACCGCGATAAACTAAAGTTCATTTACCGTTTCGCTCCAAGACCATCTTCGGTTCTGCCACCTTGCTGGCTTACACCATCCCCAGCTCGCTTAATCGGCTTTCAAACTTACTCATCTTTTCTCAGCGTTTTCTAATTTAATTACCATTATTCTACTCAGATTTACTCGCTTCGTCAAGGCCTTTCGCAACTTTTTTTCGTGACGTGTATTCCCCTTGCTTGACCTTCACCGGCGGGCTCGTATAATGAAGACAAAATTAAAAAGCAGGTGAAAGCATGGCCACAAAAAAACTCCTCTTATTGTCCACCGGGGGCACAATCGCCTCGGTTGCTTCTAATACGGGCTTAGCCCCTGGTGAATCTGGCGAAGACTTGGTCCAAACGCTCCACAATCTTCCCTATGAAATTGACGTTAAGGACATCTTATCCTTAGACTCCTCCAACATCCAGCCGGAGGAATGGCGCTTGATGGCAGAAGATATTTATCAATACCGCCAAGATTACGATGGCATTGTAATCTCGCACGGGACCGATACGATGGCCTACACGGCAGCCATGTTGACCTTTATGTTACAAAACATCGAAATTCCCGTCGTCTTAACCGGGAGTCAGGTACCAATGAGCGTCCTTTTAAGTGATGCGCCGCGAAACTTAACCCTCGCCTTTACGGCCGCTGCCAAACTCCAACCCGGGATTTACTTAGCTTTTAACGGAAAAGTCATGCGGGGTTGCCGAGCAGTTAAGGTCCGGACCACTGACTTTGACGCCTTTGAAAGTGTCAATTTTCCACCGGTTGCGGAAGTTACTTCGGATGGGTTTAACATTCGGACCCACCGCAAAAGTGACAACAAGCCTTGCCAGCTTAATACCAAGCTAGATCTCAACGTTTCTTTAATCAAACTCTTCCCTGGCTTTGATCCACAGATTATGCTGGCAATGGCCAAAAGCGGTTGTCACGGCTTCGTGATTGAAGGATATGGTCTTGGTGGCATGACCTTTATTCGGCGGAACGTGGCGGCAGTAATTGGCCAATTAAGTCGGCAAAATATCCCTGTGGTGGCTGCGAGCCAATGCTTGTACGAACGAAGTGACCTCACCAAGTACGAAGTTGGCCGGCAAGCGCTTTTAGAAGGCGCCATTAGTGCTCACGATATGACTTCAGAAAGCGCAATTACCAAGTTGATGTGGGCTTTAGGCCAAGAGATGGACCTCGGCCAAGTGAAGGAATTTTTCGCGACTGACGTGGCTGGCGAAGTGACCTTGGACTAATAATTTTTAAAAAGCTATGGTCAAATACCACTGAATATGCTATTATTATTGAGTTGAGTTATTCACCCATGCGGGTATAGTTCAGTGGTAAAACATAACCTTCCCAAGGTTAAGTCGCGAGTTCGATTCTCGTTACCCGCTTAATTAAAAGGCATCGCTTCGGCGGTGCCTTTTTTGTCCCTAAATTTAATCTTAAAATGCGGGTTTTTGGCGACCAAGAGAATTATTAAAGGAGATGATTATCATAAATAAACTTCATCGTGCGTAATTTGTTTAAATTGATGGTGAACTGGTTACTAGCTAGGGATAACTTGGATAATCTCTATCAGCGAGCTAAATTTAATTAAGTTATCTGTTTTAATATACTTTTTCATGAAGAAGGTCCTTTCTTTTGAAGAGACAGGGGGATAACCATCTTCTTTTTTATACATAAAATCCTATAAAAAATTGGTACTGTTAGGATTTTACCCCTATTAGTACCAATTTTTGTAGATCCGTTATTGATGCTTTATTTATCTAATGGAAACGTTGGGTAAGCGATTTGCTCTCCATAATCTTGGTATATCGCAGAGCTACTTTTATCACGCCCAGCATTTTCATCGTTATGTTTCCATTTGTTAATATTCTTAGGAATTAGATTTAGACTAGGTTGGTTGTTATGCGCATAGAGCTTATTTAAAATTTTCTTGCTAAAAGTTGCAGTGTGCTCCGTTGGGTTACCTGGGTCCCATGCCGCATCATCAGTTGGGTCGACTTTAGGGTTGTATGGTGACTGATCGTAATAGTGAACTTTATTGCCATCAATAGTAACAACAGCTTGCTCCATGCCTCGGTAAAAAATCAAATAATGATTTTTAATTTTTTTGATTGCAACTGACGAGCCGTCAACACCCAGATTAAAACCGCCGGCCCCTTTATTCGCTCTGCCTTCAGACGATCTATAAGGGAGCATATCCCTTGCCGTGTTGTTATAAAGTAATGCGTAGATTGCGTATTCTTCGTTACTGATCTTCCTAGTTTGCTTAACGCTTGAAGAACTTGAAGAAGATGACGAATTGCTGGATTGATTGCCACAAGCTGCCAATGTAAATATTGCCAGCCCAGTAACGGCAATGGCCCCAAGTTTCTTGATATTCATGATTACTCCCCCTAGTTTCGCTTAGCCTTCCGGTTAACACCCGTCAACCCCAGTAACCCAGTCAACCCAAGCATTGCAAGCCCAAGAACGCCGAGAGCGTTGGTTTCATTACCTGTTTGTGGCAACTTGTTAGCTTCGCCCTTGTTAGAAGCGACAGTTTGCAATTTCGTCGTGGCAGTTGTCTTAGTATTATTAACTACCACACCGTTGTCAACACCCTTTTGAGGGTTACCAGCAACAGGTGCCGTTGGTTGAGTTGTATCACCTTGGTCATCGTTATTAGATGGCTTTTGCCCGTCGTTTGAAGGTGTTGTCTTGCCACCGTTTTGAGAGTTATCAGTAGATGGCTTCTTTTGATTGTCATCTGTTGGGGTAGTTGGTGTTGTTGGGTTATCCGGTGTAGCTGGATCGTCCGGCTTAGCTGGGTTATCTGGTGTAGTTGGTTCATTGTTATCCTTAACAGCCAGAACATGCAACTTTGTTGCAACCGTAGTCGTAGAACCATCAGGGAACGTTACGAGCGCATTTTCAGTGTAGTCACCAGCAGTTTGAGAGTCTTGCTTAACTTGGTTTGCATCGGCCCAAGTTACGGTCGTGTTAGCTGGCAACTTGCCGTCCCAAAGCTCAACCGTAGCTTCGTCAGCGTCAGGTAAGGCGACCATTAAGTTCATTGCCTTAACCTTGGCATCGCCCCGGAGTTGATTAATTAAGGTTGGAACAGTCGCTGTTTGCCCAGCGTTGATTGTTACTTCACTAACCTTAACTTGGTCACCGTAAACCTTAGCATCAGTCCAAAGGTTAGCCTTAGCATCGTCAACCGCTTTTTGTGCATCTGTAACCGCCGCGTTTGCTTTAGCAAGAGCACTCTTAGCTTCATCTAGCTTCGTTTGAGCGGTTTGGTTAGCCGCGTTAGCGGCATCGTACTTCGCTTGAGCGTCCTTTTGATTAGCTAAAGCAGCTTGGTAGTTAGTTTCAGCGTTTTGCAACTTCGCTAAGTAATCTTCCTTTGCTTGGAGATCCTTTTGCGCATTCGTAGCGGCTTGTTGCTTGGCTTGCAGATCGTTTTGCAAAGCAGTCAACTTAGCTTGATCAGTAGCCAGTTGCTTGTTAGCGTCAGCTAACTTAGCGTTAGCTTGAGCAAGGACGTTTTGAGCGTCCGTTACAGCTTGTTCAGCTTGCTTAAAGGCATTAACCTTATCGGCTTGATCCTTTTGAGCATTAGCTAATTGTTGGTTAGCCTTAGCTAACAAGTTTTGGTCAGCCGCGATCTTACCCTTGAGTTGCGTTACCTTGTTTTGCAGGTTAGTAGCAATCTTTTGGTCAGCATCAAGTTGGCCTTGAGCTTGGTTAGTCTTATCCTTAGCGGTTTGTAATTGACTGTTAGCTTCCTTCAACACATTTTGGGCATCGTCATCCGCCTTTTGTGCATCATCTAAAGCACTTTGCTTATCAGCAAGGCTTTGTTGGGCCTTAATCAGTTTAGCAGCAGTGTCATCAGTTGGGTTGAGGTCGTATTCGTTTTGGCGGAATCCCGAATCGTCTTTAGGGAATAAAGCTAAAGGATCTTGGCCTTCAATAATAAAGTGAGAATATCCATACTTGTCAAAGTCAACACCGAGCGTTTCGTTGTTCAAACTGTGAATAGTGGCACCAAAATTGATGAATGTATCTGTGTGCCACCAAGCCTGCATAGCGTCATGAAACATCATTGATTCAATGTCAAAGTAAATTTGACTCTTCAAACTGTCCATGGTTTGTGGGGCAACTGGAACTGCGTAATAAGCGTTGGTAGCTTCATCGTAATTGGAGTACGTCCGCAACGAAGTTGCCATATTTTCAAGAATTTGGTCCCCACCCATTGAAGTATTAATTGAGCGAAGAGCGTCTTCGTTATGTGACTTCCCATCAACGGTCCCATTTGCATTAATATGATCACCGAACGCATCCCAAGAAGGTTCGTTATATGCTTCTTCGACAGCTTTATTGCCAAGTTCTACCGACTTTGGCGAAACTGCAATTGGTTGCGTCCCCATTTGTTCGCGAATTTGGTTAATTAATTGTGCAGCATAGATTGACAGTTCTTTCTGTTGATCAAAAGTAAGGTTTTTATAATCCACAGAGATTAATTTGTCAGCGGCGTTTGATTGATAGTGATTGATAGACCAACCATTGCCAGCTACTTTAGTCAGTTTTTGATCTGCTTCAGCGATAGTATCATCATTAGCTTGTTTGTAAGCTTCATAAGCTTCCTTGTACCCTGCCGGTAGAACAATTGTGTTCTTAACTTCCGTTTGATTTTGGAGGGCATCAACCGCTGCTTGAGCTTCATCCTTAGCCTTCGTAGCGTCGGCTAAAGCTTGACTAGTTTGGTTAGCAGAGGCTTTTGCTTGGTCAGCGGCACTTTGGGCTTTTGCTTGGTCGCTTTGGGCCTTTTGTAAGTTAGTTTGATCGTTAGCGACCGTTTGCGTTTGCTTTGCTAACGTAGATTGAGCAGAATTAAGATCGTTTTGGTCATTCGTTAAATTGTTTTGCGCTGTTTGTTGAGCTGAAACGGCTGCCTTGGTTGCTTCATCACTGATAGCATTCTTAGCAGCGTCGGCACTTGCTTGCGCACTAGCAACGTTCTTAGTAGCGTTGTCAACGACTTGTTGCGCAGAATTAGCAACTGCTTGGTCACTGTTGACTGCCTTTTGTTGATCCGCAACCGCTTGTGATGCTTGATCGACTGCCTTGTTAGCATCTGCTACCGCTTGCTTTTGGCTATCAATTGCTGATTGAGCCTTTGCTTCACCAGCTGGGTTAGCGTCGCTCATTACGTTCTTAGCGTCAGCTACTTGTTGATTAGCGGTGTCTAAGTTCTTTTGCGCATTACTAACCGCGTTTTGTGCATTAGTAGCCGCGCTTTGGGCTGTGTCGACATTACCTTGTGCCGTTGAAGCTGATGTTTGGGCATCGCTCAAGGACGTTTGCGCATCGGTATACTTTTGTTGAGCAGCCGCTGAATCAGCTTCCCGTTGGCCCACCGTGGCCTTGACATCAGTTGCTGTTGCTTGGCTAGTAGCTTGGTTATCGCTAGTTGCAGCGTGAACATTGGTTGTTGCACCGGTTACGACGGTCGCAGCACCGAAAGCAACTGACGCTACTAACATTTTCTTCTTAGAATCTTCCATGATTAAACCTCCGTAAATACTAATTAGTGTTTCTATTACAATCCTCAAGTGAGAATTTCCTCCCAAGTAGGAACCTTTCGTTCAATAAATAACACTACGTTGTGATTATACAATAATATAATGTTTTTTCACATACTAGTGTGTTCTATTTTGAACTTAAAATCCATACGCTTAACTTAATCACGAATTAAGGAACGGCGGTCATGAAAGAAATAAATATCGGGCTCCGTATCAAGGCCCGGCGAAAAGATCTTAAACTTACCCAAGAAAAACTAGCAGAACTCAGTAACTCTTCAGTCAACTTTATCTCCCAACTTGAAAGACGAGAAAAAGATAATATCTCTTTGAGTAAATTAACTGACATCGCCGATGCGTTAAAACTATCAGTCGTTGAGCTCTTAACATATCAACTCAACGATCGCATTCAAATTAATCATCAACTTGCTAATAATTCAGATATTCCAAAGACGAAAGAACTGTTTGACTACCTACTAAAGTTAGATCCTCAACGAGCAGAAATAATTAGTGAGGGAATTTTAAAAATTATCAAAGCAAAATAAAACTGACTACTAAGATAAATCCATCTCAGTAGTCAGTTCTTTAGTATCTACTCTGTGTGTCACACACTAAAAACCGCTGAAAACACTGTAATACCAATAAAAAAGGCTCCTTAAAAATTAAAACGTGTGACAGTGTTACAGTGGCGTGTGACAAACGTGATTGTCTTTTAGTAAAAACGAATAAAAAAAGGTGTCTAAGAACGCCATTAAACAACGTTCTTAGACACCTTCTAACAGTTATTTATGCTGACTAGAGGATTCGAACCTCCGACCTCATCATTACTAGTGACGTGCTCTGCCAACTGAGCTAAGTCAGCAATTTCTCAACAGTCACTACTATATCAGATATTCAGTCCTTTGCCTACCCCTTTTGGCAAATTTTTTCAAAAAGCCGCATTTTAAGGCCTGATTCCATGGTAAGGTAGGAATAAACCAAGAAAGGATGATCCAAATGAAACAAGCATATTTAATCCATGGCACTTCTACCCGTGATGATGACTGGTTTCCCTGGCTTGAGGACGCCGCTAAATCGGCTATTAAATTAGACCGGCTATGGTTACCAGATCCTTTTTCTCCGGATCCCCAAGCCTGGGATCAAGCCGTTGACGACCAAATCCCCGTTGAAGATGGGATTACCATTGTCGCTCATAGTCTTGGTTGCATTACGGCCCTTCGTTTTGTTGCCCACCATCAAATCCAGGACGTTCGCTTATTACTAGTTGGCGCTTTTGATCGACCGCTTCCCCTTTATCCAAGCTTAGATGGTTTCACCAATCCCCGTCCAGATTATGCCGATCTGCGAACTAAGGTTTCAAAAGCCACTGTGATTACTGCCAAAGACGATCCAATCGCCCCTTACCGGCAGGCAATTACGATTGCTAGCGAATTGGAAGCAAAATTAATCTGCCAAGAACACGGTGGCCACTACCTCACCAGTGATGGTTTTCGTAAATTTCCGTTGGCGTTGAAAGAACTAGTAAGCTTACAAGAATAACTAACGAGGGTGAGCAGAAACGCACGTTTCTTCCCAGCCCCTCTTTCATCTCCGAATGTTACTCAGTAACTAAGGTCAAAGCAGTAGCTGAATGGCAGTTGCTTCCCTAACGGTCGCACCAACCGATTCAGCCTTGCATGGGCTCACAAATACTAAAAAGACTCACAAATACTAAAAAAACGGCCTGCAATTTCTGCAGGCCGTTTACATTTGCGTGGCGACGCCCTATCCTCACAGGGAGCGATCCCCCAACTACTTTCGGCGCGTTGAAGCTTAACTTCTGTGTTCGGCATGGGAACAGGTGTATCCTTCAAGCCATCATCACCACACTCTATCCTTTTCAGGACTGAAAGCTTGTGCTTTCAAAACTAAACAATATCTTTCCCCTCAAGCAACCTTACCACCTTTTACCTTGGTTAAGTCCTCGACCGATTAGTAATGGTCCGCTCCATGCGTCACCGCACTTCCACTTCCATCCTATCTACCTCATCATCTCTGAGGGGTCTTACTTCCTTAACGGAATGGGAAATCTCATCTTGAGGCGAGTTTCACACTTAGATGCTTTCAGCGTTTATCTCATCCATACATAGCTACCCAGCGGTGCTCCTGGCGGAACAACTGGTACACCAGCGGTATGTCCATCCCGGTCCTCTCGTACTAAGGACAGGTCCTCTCAAATTTCCTACGCCCGCGACGGATAGGGACCGAACTGTCTCACGACGTTCTGAACCCAGCTCGCGTACCGCTTTAATGGGCGAACAGCCCAACCCTTGGGACCGACTACAGCCCCAGGATGCGATGAGCCGACATCGAGGTGCCAAACCTCCCCGTCGATGTGGACTCTTGGGGGAGATAAGCCTGTTATCCCCAGGGTAGCTTTTATCCGTTGAGCGATGGCCCTTCCATACGGAACCACCGGATCACTAAGCCCGACTTTCGTCCCTGCTCGACCTGTCTGTCTCGCAGTCAAGCTCGCTTGTGCCTTTACACTCTGCGAATGATTTCCAACCATTCTGAGCGAACCTTTGGGCGCCTCCGTTACCTTTTGGGAGGCGACCGCCCCAGTCAAACTGCCCACCTGACACTGTCTCCCACCACGATGAGTGGTGCGGGTTAGAGTGGTCATAGTGCAAGGGTAGTATCCCACCAACGCCTCCACCGAAACTAGCGTCCCGGTTTCTATGGCTCCTACCTATCCTGTACAAGCAATACAAACACTCAATATCAAGCTACAGTAAAGCTCCATGGGGTCTTTCCGTCCTGTCGCGGGTAGCCTGCATCTTCACAGGCAATTCAATTTCACCGAGTCTCTCGTTGAGACAGTGCCCAGATCGTTACGCCTTTCGTGCGGGTCGGAACTTACCCGACAAGGAATTTCGCTACCTTAGGACCGTTATAGTTACGGCCGCCGTTTACTGGGGCTTCAATTCAGAGCTTCGCCGAAGCTAACCCTTCCTTTTAACCTTCCAGCACCGGGCAGGCGTCAGCCCCTATACTTCATCTTACGATTTTGCAGAAACCTGTGTTTTTGATAAACAGTCGCCTGGGCCTTTTCACTGCGGCTGGTCTTGCGACCAGCACCCCTTCTCCCGAAGTTACGGGGTCATTTTGCCGAGTTCCTTAACGAGAGTTCACTCGCTCACCTTAGGATTCTCTCCTCGACTACCTGTGTCGGTTTGCGGTACGGGTAGTTAGTTACTCACTAGAAGCTTTTCTCGGCAGCGTGACATCAACGACTTCGCTACTATAATTTCACTCCCCATCACAGCTTGTTAACCCGGATTAAAACATTTAACTCTAACCCTAACTTACTGCTTGGCCGGACACTTCCAATCGTCCGGATCGTTTAGCCTTCTGCGTCCCTCCATCATTCAAACGCAACTAACTAGTACAGGAATCTCAACCTGTTAGCCATCGACTACGCCTTTCGGCCTCGCCTTAGGTCCCGACTTACCCTGGGAGGACGAGCCTTCCCCAGGAAACCTTAGTCATTCGGTGGACAGGATTCTCACCTGTCTTTCGCTACTCATACCGGCATTCTCACTTCTAAGCGCTCCACTAGTCCTCACGGTCTAACTTCATCGCCCTTAGAACGCTCTCCTATCACTCAACCTAACGGTTGAATCCACAGTTTCGGTAATATGCTTAGCCCCGGTACATTTTCGGCGCAGGATCACTCGACTAGTGAGCTATTACGCACTCTTTAAATGATGGCTGCTTCTGAGCCAACATCCTAGTTGTCTATGCAACTCCACATCCTTTTCCACTTAGCATATATTTTGGGACCTTAACTGGTGATCTGGGCTGTTCCCCTTTCGACGGTGGATCTTATCACTCATCGTCTGACTCCCGGACATGAATCGATGGCATTCGGAGTTTATCTGAAGTTGGTAACCCATGACGGGCCCCGTGTTCAAACAGTGCTCTACCTCCAAGATTCTTAATTCCGAGGCTCCCCCTAAAGAGATTTCGGAGAGAACCAGCTATCTCCAAGTTCGTTTGGAATTTCACCGCTACCCACACCTCATCCCAGCCTTTTTCAACAGACACGGGTTCGGACCTCCAGTGCGTTTTACCGCACCTTCATCCTGGACATGGGTAGGTCACCTGGTTTCGGGTACATAACTACGTACTTCGTACGCCCATTTCAGACTCGCTTTCGCTACGGCTCCGGTTTTTCCACCTTAACCTTGCACGTAATCATGACTCGCCGGTTCATTCTGCAAGAGGCACGCCATCACCCATTAACGGGCTCCGACAGCTTGTAGGCACATGGTTTCAGGAACTCTTTCACTCCCCTCCCGGGGTGCTTTTCACCTTTCCCTCACGGTACTGGTTCACTATCGGTCACTAGGGAGTATTTAGCCTTGCGAGATGGTCCTCGCGGATTCCGACGGGGTTTCACGTGTCCCGCCGTACTCAGGATCCTGAACTGAGGGGGTAAGGTTTCGTCTACTGGACTATCACCATCTCTGGTGCAGCTTCCCAACTGCTTCGACTACCTTGCCCCTTGGTAACTCAAACGTTCAGTCCTACAACCCCAACAAGCAAGCTCGTTGGTTTGGGCTCTTTCCGTTTCGCTCGCCGCTACTCAGGAAATCGATTTTTCTTTCTCTTCCTGCAGCTACTTAGATGTTTCAGTTCACTGCGTCTACCGCTTACTAGCTATGAATTCACTAGTCAAGCAACTAACGACTAAGTTAGTTAGGTTTCCCCATTCGGAAATCTCCGGATCAAAGTGTACTTACCACTCCCCGAAGCATATCGGTGTTAGTCCCGTCCTTCATCGGCTCCTAGTACCAAGGCATTCACCATGCGCCCTTTGTAACTTAACCTGATTGATCGACGATCAATCGAGTTAATTGAGATAGCGATTATATTCGTTAAAAACTCAAATAACGCGGTGTTCTCGGTTTTCTTGATTATTTAGAAAAGATATTATTTAGTTTTCAAAGTACAAGCTTGAGAGGTAAACCCCTCAAAACTGAACAAAGTTTCAACGCTGTGTAGGTTTCCGATTAATTCCTTAGAAAGGAGGTGATCCAGCCGCAGGTTCTCCTACGGCTACCTTGTTACGACTTCACCCCAGTCATCTGCCCTGCCTTAGGCGGCTGGCTCCAAAAGGTTACCCCACCGACTTTGGGCATTGCAAACTCCCATGGTGTGACGGGCGGTGTGTACAAGGCCCGGGAACGTATTCACCGCGGCATGCTGATCCGCGATTACTAGCGATTCCGACTTCGTGCAGTCGAGTTGCAGACTGCAGTCCGAACTGAGAACGGTTTTAAGAGATTAGCTTGCCCTCGCGAGTTCGCAACTCGTTGTACCGTCCATTGTAGCACGTGTGTAGCCCAGGTCATAAGGGGCATGATGATCTGACGTCGTCCCCACCTTCCTCCGGTTTGTCACCGGCAGTCTCACTAGAGTGCCCAACTAAATGCTGGCAACTAGTAACAAGGGTTGCGCTCGTTGCGGGACTTAACCCAACATCTCACGACACGAGCTGACGACGACCATGCACCACCTGTCATTGCGTCCCCGAAGGGAACGCCCTATCTCTAGGGTTGGCGCAAGATGTCAAGACCTGGTAAGGTTCTTCGCGTAGCTTCGAATTAAACCACATGCTCCACCGCTTGTGCGGGCCCCCGTCAATTCCTTTGAGTTTCAATCTTGCGGTCGTACTCCCCAGGCGGAGTGCTTAATGCGTTAGCTGCGGCACTGAAGGGCGGAAACCCTCCAACACCTAGCACTCATCGTTTACGGCATGGACTACCAGGGTATCTAATCCTGTTCGCTACCCATGCTTTCGAGCCTCAGCGTCAGTTGCAGACCAGGCAGCCGCCTTCGCCACTGGTGTTCTTCCATATATCTACGCATTCCACCGCTACACATGGAGTTCCACTGCCCTCTTCTGCACTCAAGTCATCCAGTTTCCGATGCACTTCTTCGGTTAAGCCAAAGGCTTTCACATCAGACTTAGAAAACCGCCTGCGCTCGCTTTACGCCCAATAAATCCGGATAACGCTTGCCACCTACGTATTACCGCGGCTGCTGGCACGTAGTTAGCCGTGACTTTCTGGTTGAATACCGTCAATACTAGAACAGTTACTCTCTAGCATGTTCTTCTTCAACAACAGAGCTTTACGAGCCGAAACCCTTCTTCACTCACGCGGTGTTGCTCCATCAGGCTTGCGCCCATTGTGGAAGATTCCCTACTGCTGCCTCCCGTAGGAGTATGGACCGTGTCTCAGTTCCATTGTGGCCGATCAGTCTCTCAACTCGGCTACGCATCATTGCCTTGGTAAGCCATTACCTTACCAACAAGCTAATGCGCCGCAGGCCCATCCAGAAGTGATAGCCGAAACCATCTTTCAAACATTAACCAGGCGGTTAATGTTGTTATGCGGTATTAGCACTTGTTTCCAAATGTTGTCCCCCGCTTCTGGGCAGGTTGCCTACGTGTTACTCACCCGTCCGCCACTCGTTGGTAAACCAACGTCAATCAGATGCAAGCATCATCAATCAGTTGGGCCAACGCGTACGACTTGCATGTATTAGGCACACCGCCGGCGTTCATCCTGAGCCAGGATCAAACTCTCATATAAAATAAGAATTTGAGATAGCTCTCAAAAATAAATTAAGCGAATTGACTTCGCAAATGTTTTGCCTCGATCATCAAGATCAAGGACCCTACACATTTGATTCGTCGAAACTTTATTCAGTTTTCAAAGGTCTACCGTTGTTCGCTATAAGTCAGCGACTTGATCATTGTATCAAATCACTCAAGAGCTTGTCAAGAACTTTTTTGGAGAAGTTCTTGAATCATCGCTCAGCGACAACTCTTATATATTACCAAACTGTCAACTTCTTGTCAACAAGAAGTTTTAACAATCTTGTGTTGACCACCAAACGCGTAACTTTTTATCGCGGTGACAACGATTAAATACTATACACGCACATCATCTTTTACGCAAGGCCTTTTTGAAAGTTTTACCACCGCAAGATTTTTGCAACCCCTTTCTTTACGATTGGGTTAACCATTAACAATTTTAATTTTTTGACCAGCGGGTGGTGATAATAAGCAAGAATTTACTATAATGGAAACAAGAACAAATAAAAGGAATGATAAAAATGTATCAAAATAAGGTTTACCTAGCGAGTCCGTTTTTCTCACCGGAACAAAAAACACGAATTGAAAAAGTAATTACCGCCCTTAAAAAGAATCCCACGATTGATCCGGAAGGAATTTATAATCCACAAGAACATCAAGAAGAAAATTTAGCATTTGGTTCCCGCGATTGGCAAGATGCCGTTTTTAGCACTGACATGCGCCAAGTTAAAAAAGCAGACGTGGTGGTCGCAATCACTGACTACAAATACGAAGAGCAAAATTACGAACCAGATAGCGGCACCATTTTTGAAGTTGGCGCTGCTTGGGCCTGGAACATCCCCGTGGTCTTAGTACAATTCCATCCTGATAATGAATTAAATTTGATGCTAGCTCGTTCACACACCGCCATGTTTACTGGAGACAAGATCGCCGCTGGTTTAGCCAATTATGACTTCAATAACTTACCAACCCATTGGACAGATATGAAGGTCTTCTAAATAACAGGAGGATTTGCAATGACTAAATATAATGTACATGATCACCGCGTAATTACGACTCACCGGATTTTAAACCGTGACTTAAATGAACACCAAACCCTTTTTGGCGGGCGGCTGCTTGAAATTGTGGATGCTGAACCATCAATCATCGCCTCCCACCTTTCCTTAAAAAAAGTGGCTACCGTGGGCATGGAAGATATACATTTTTACCACCCCTTCCAACTGCACGACGCCTTAAAGATGACTGCCTACTTAACTGGACTGGGAAACCGTTCCGCCGAGGTCTTCGTTAAGGTAACTGGACAAAGCCTCCAAACTGGCGAACAATTCTTAGGTTATACCGGTTTTAACACCTATGTCGTTGTCGATAAGGATTTCACCTTCCCGGAATTTGAACTCGTTGGGGCGAATGATGAAGAAAACTACCTAATTAGTACTTATCATGAACGATTGGCTAAGCGAAAGCTAAACCAAGTCGCTAACCAAACCTTGAAAGATCATATTACCCTTGATTAGGGGAAAATTTGCCCGCTCTAGCTCGGCTGAGTTTGGCGCTTCGATAAGCATCCGACCTTATCACCGCTCCAAACCTAGCCGAGTTTTTTTTCACATTATAATCTCCTCCAGGGACAGGGAGCGAGGGTGCTGGCTGTATCGATTTGCTAATCATGGGGATCTTAATTTACCTCGCAATCCCCCTTGGCTTTTATGATCAAGAAGTCCCCTTGTATATTTAGTGGAATAATCAAAGGCTGAGTCCTTAGCCAGCGCATAGCCATCTTCATGCTAAAACCAAGCAAAAACCAAAGAGGCTGGGAATTAACTATTAATTTTTGCCCCTCTAACATTAAAATCCGGACTATAATTTTTGCCTTGATCAAAAATTGTAGTCCGGATTTTCGATTATTAATGAAATTGGCCCTCCATCGGTTAATTAATTGTCCCAATTTCGTTATGTTTAATGTCATCAGGGCTAGGCCAATGTCATTTTCCACAGCCCGTTGACCACGCAAATGAGTTCAGCGTATGCCAAAATCCCTCTTCATGTGACCAAAGACTGGCTCAACGTCGAACTTCCGTCGACGATAAATCGCCTTACCTTCGTCACTTGAGAGGGTCGCTTTCACTTTTGCTTTGTAATAATTCCAGGTCGGGTTAACCTTCATATAACGTTGCCGACCACCTGGTGTTTTCGTTAATTTAT
Organism: Lactobacillus sp. 3B(2020); assembly: GCF_013487845.1. NCBI lineage: Bacteria > Bacillati > Bacillota > Bacilli > Lactobacillales > Lactobacillaceae > Lactobacillus > Lactobacillus sp. 3B(2020). The sequence goes on from NZ_CP047410.1 coordinate 1,937,132, forward strand.
CCAATTGCGCTGACGGCTGGTGCTTATCTGCCCGATAGATTTTAAAATCATGTTTGAAACCATATTTATCGATTTGCTCACTATACCGATAAAAGCTAAAACGAACCCCTAAATGATCAATATAGTAATCATCTTCGGCGTTATACTGCCAATTTTGTGAGTTAGTTGGGTCGTTTTTAAACTTGCGCTTCTGTTCCTTTTGATAAGTTGTATAGGGAATAATAGGTTGCTTTTCAAACTGATCAAGAATCGTTGTGTAATTGTATTCACTACCATAACCTGCATCAGCGACGATATGTTTAAAGAAGCCTAAGGCATGAAATTGCTTAAGAAATGGCACTAAAGTCCTTGTATCAGTTGGGTTTGAAAATAATCCGTAATCAAGAACAAATTGCTTATGAGTGGCAATTTGTAAGTTATAGCCAGGTTTCAATTCCCGATTCATCATCGGATCTTCTTTCATACACATAAAAGTCGCATCATGATCAGTCTTGGAGTAGCTATTGCGACCTTGGAAGATATCTTCGGCATGTTCATACTTTTGGGCACGAGGAATTAAGTCGTTGCTTAGCTGGTGGCGAAGTTTTTTTAGGAAACGACGACGCCGTTTCCTAACTGAACCACCTTTGATGATTTTGGGTTCTTGCTCAATCTCTTCATCTAATTTAGTGATTTGCTCTCCGAGTTCTTGTTCCATTGTTTTCATGCCTTCGGCAGAAGTGACCAGCTCTGGCGCCATTTCTTGCACCACTCGTTTTTCCACTAATTCCTCATAAATCTTACTTGTCTTTTCCCTTAACTTAGCGTGGTACTTTTCCACTGCACGACGCCAAGTAAATGAATATTTATTGGCATCAGCTTCGACCTTGGTTCCATCAATAAAAACTGCATCATTTTGAATTAGGCCGTGATCTGTTAAAGCCATGGTAAAGTAGACAAAAGCACGCTTGATCAGATTACTAGCGTGCTGACTGCTCCGAAAGTTATTGATGGTGTGGTAACTATAAGTATAGTCATGGGCTAACCAACGCATTGGTAGACTCTCATCCAACATCATTTCAATCTTTCTTCCAGAATAGGTTTGACGCGAGTAGGCAAACAAGAGGATCTTAAGCATAATTGCTGGATGCGATGCAGGGCGGCCAGTAGCCGCCACCGACTCTTCCAATAGAACCTCCTGTGGAATTGAGTCGACAAATGCACTAATTAGTCGCGCAATATGGTTCTTTGGTAAATCATAGTTATAGTTTAGTACGAATTCGGTTTGCCCTATGGTATAATTTTGATACATGGAAATCGCTCCTTTTTGTTTGTTTTCGTGATAATTACATCATATCAGGAGCAACTTCCTGTGTACATAAAAACCGGATGATGAATTGTTTAAGAAATTCATCATCCGGTTTTTACTTTGGACTAGGAGTTTTTTCCCAGCCTCTTTCTTTCATTTCCGAAGGTTACTCAATAACTACGGCCATTCCCGCCCGCTGCTAATTCATCACAACTTGGCGCTCTGTCTTCAGAGGAGTCCGGTTCAAGAGCACTGAACTAGTTACAACCGAAAGGGAGGAAAAGGCCATTGCTAATCCCGCAAGTTCAGGGCTTAAGGCGAGGCCGACCCCAACAAAGAGGCCAGCAGCGATTGGTAGGCCAATCACGTTGTAGATAAAGGCCCAGAAAAGGTTGAGCTTAATCCGGTTAAAGGTCTTCTTGCTTAATTCAATGGCTAATGGGACATCCCGAAGATCATTTTTAACCAGGACAATTCCGCCAGCATCAATCGCGATATCAGTCCCAGAACCCATCGCAATCCCAACATCAGCGGTGGTTAAGGCGGGCGCATCGTTAATTCCATCCCCCACAAAAGCTACTGAGCCTTGCTTTTGCAGGTCTTCAACTACGGCGGCTTTATCTGCCGGTAGGACATTGGCCACCACCCGGTCAATCCCGACTTCCTTGGCGATGGCTTCAGCGACGGCTTGGTTATCCCCGGTTACCATTACCGTGGAGAGACCAAGTTGCTTTAGATCCGCAATGGCTTCTTTTGAAGTTACCTTGGGGGTATCTTGGATGGCGATTAATCCTAAGACCTGATCACCTTGACCAACAGCAACTACCGTTTTGGCTTCCCCCGTTAACCGGTCCATTTCTGATTGCCATTTTTCCGGGAAAGGCTGGGCCATTAAGGTTGGACTCCCGACCCAGGTAGGTTGACCGTTAACCGTCCCGGTAACTCCTTGACCTTGAATAGCTTGAAAATTAGTCACCGTTAAGTCGCTTGACCGATCGTTGGCGGCTAAGATTGCTTGCGCTAACGGATGTTCCGACTTAGCTTCCAAAGCAGCGGCTAAACCAAGAACTACTTGCCGATCCCCAATCACATCAACCACTTGGGGTTGACCAGTGGTAATCGTCCCGGTTTTATCAAAGGCCACCGTCTTAACCCGATTAACTGCTTCTAAGACATCGCCGTTTTTAATCAGAATCCCGAGCTTGGCACTCCGCCCCGTTCCAACCATCAAGGCCGTGGGGGTCGCTAGCCCCAGGGCACATGGACAGGCAATGACCACTACGGCTACGGCGTAAATTAATGCCGTCGCAAAACTAACGTACAGGAAATTGTACCAAATTTCAAAAGTTAAAATGGCAACGATTAAGACAACCGGCACAAAAATATCTGATACTTGGTCGGTTAACTTTTGAATTGGGGCGTGACTATTTTGGGCCTTCTTAACTAGTTCCACAATTTGGGCTAAGAGGGTATCATCACCGACCTTGTCCGCCTTAAAGGTTAACGTCCCGGTCTGGTTGATGGTTGCCCCAATCACCTTGTCGCCAGCTTGCTTGGTCACTGGCATACTTTCCCCCGTTACCATGGCTTCATTAACGGTCGAAGTTCCGTCAACGACGGTCCCATCGACAGCAATTTTTTCTCCCGGTTTAACCTGGATCAAATCACCGACTTGGACTTCTGCTAGGGGTATCCGGATTGGTTGACCATCCTTGATGACCGTGGCTGTTTTTGCCTGCAAATTCCCCAGCTTAGCTACTGCATCGGAGGCATTATTCCGCATCCGTTCTTCAAAGACTTGGCCTAACAGGACAAAGGTCGTCACAAAAGCAGCACTCTCAAAGAAAACCGGCCGGTTCGTTGCCATCGCAAAGAGACTATAAACATAGGCAGTTGTCGTCCCGATTGCCACTAAGGTATCCATATTAGCATGGTGATTTTTGAAGGCGGCCCAAGAAGTATGGATAAAGGGCTTCGCGGAAATCAACATAATCAACGTGGTTAAGACTAATTGGGTCCACGCCCCACCAGGTAGGTGCCCACCAAAGGGCATCAAGATCATGTTAGCGAGTAGTGGTAAGGATAAAACGACCGAAATAATAAAGCGGGTTAAAACCGTCATTATTCCACCACCACTTTTCCTTTCACCATGTCCATCCCACAAGCAAAGCCGTATTCGCCAGGCTTGCTAGTATCAATATTAAAGGTAACTTCTTCGTTAAGGGGTAATTCTTTTTTAAAACCAAAGTCCTTAGATTGAACGACTTGGACACATCCCCGATCACTAACCCGCTTAAAGGTTAATTCAGCTGGTTTTCCTTGCTTGAAAGTCACCGTATTTGGTTGGTATCCACCGTCGACAATAATTGTTTGCTTAGCCATGATATATTCCTCCTTTATTTTACAATTACCTTTCCATGGAACATATCCATTCCACAAGCCCATTCAAATTCACCGGCTTGGGAGGTGTCAATCTTAATTTCTTCGGTCTTGCCTTCGGGAAGGGGACGGTTAATTCCCCATTCCGGGAAAACGACCCGGTCCAAACAAGTTGATGGGTCCTTCCGGGTAAACTTCAACGTAGCCGGAACCCCTTGCTTTAAGGTTACGACTTCTGGCTTGTAACCCCCGTCGACTAAGACATCGGCAGTTTGCTTCTTTGCGCCTTCAACCACCGTTGCTTCCGCCGTTGATACTTGATGCTTCCCGAAGAACCACCACAGGATAAAAGCTACTAATATTATTCCAATTCCAATCGCTAACCCATGTGCCATCTCAAATTCCGCCTTTCGTTTACAACCGTAAATCTTACTACAATTCTTAGTATAGCCTACAGTTTACGTTTGTCAACGATAATTGCTTAAATTAGGGTTTTGCCCTAGCCTAAGACAATAAAAAACCGCCAACCAGGCTTTAAACCTCGTTAGCGGTCAAACTTAATAATTAATCTTTGAAAGCTTCTCCTGTCAATTCTTCAACTGGCTTAAAGGTATCCTCGTAAAGACCATCAACCTTGATCTTAGCCTTCGTCTTTTCAAAGTAAAGGGCGGAAACCATGGTTAAGTATGGCATCATCATCGCGTAGCCAAGCACGAAGAGCACCGCGCCAATCCAAATTAAGGGGTTGGTTGCTGTGTATTCCCCGTAGTAAACTAAGCCCCCGGTTAAGGCCCCCCATACTAGGACTGGTAAGTAGGTAAAGAGGATTTCAACCAACAAGAGGTTAAACTTAAAGCCAGCCATATACCGTTTGCTTACCGTTAAAGCATGACGCATGGATTGCCCCAAGAAAGCTGGTTGCTTGTAACGGTAAAGATAAACGGCTTGGGAATATTGCAGTCCCTTCCAAATCACGATGACGTAGTTAATGATTTGGCAAGTTATCACTACAATCTTATTAGAAGCCCAGATCGTTGCAACAACCCTTAATGGTAACTGCCATAAGAAGATGAATAAGCCACTGTATAAGCATAACCGTAACAGTTGATTCTTGCGGGTGTGCTTAAACCGTTGCCAGATTGAACTTGGCGTCAATTGCTTGTTTTCGTCGTTAATCCGGTCTTGGTAACCAAATTGAACGGCCACCACCAAGCACATGAAAAGAAAACCAACCGTAGCAACTAAGAAAAGTACCACCAGAAATTCTAATAAGGTGAAGAGTAATGACGTCATCGACATCATCCCGTACATGATGTACATCAAACTCATTGATAAGGAAGCCAACATCATATAGGCAAAGTAAAGGCCCAGCCCCGTTAAGGCTAACCAAATAATAAAGTAGCCGGCAAAAGGCCACATTGTCATCATGTATTCCTTCCGACTAACCATGCCCTTGAGGCTCTTAGCAAAATCCTTAATGCTAATGCCGTCAAGCTTGGCGGTTGAATTAAATTTAGACGCTTGCCTCCGATTAAAAAGTTTCAATCAAATTCCTCCCAACATTCTCTTTTTTCAGATCTTACATGTTTTCCATGATACCAAATCTATCACAAAAGAGCACGCTCTTAAACAAAGCTTAAATAAGTCTTCTTTAGGAATGCAAAAAGCGAGAAGAATGCTGTGCTTCTTCTCGCTTTTGCCGTAATCTTGGATGTTTCACCTTACCGACTACTAGTCAATTTCGTACTTTTCCTTGCTCAAAACGTTTAACTTTTCATCGAAGTCATAAACCACTGGTTGGCCAGTTGCCATTTCAAGGTTCATGATGTCTTCGTCTGAAATTTGTTCGATGTACTTGGAAAGTGCCCGTAATGAGTTACCGTGAGCTGCGATGATAACGTTCTTACCATCCAAAAGCTTTGGCGCAATTTCGTCTTCCCACAAAGGAATAACCCGTTCCAAAGTAACCTTCAAGTTTTCACCACCAGGAATAGCCCGTGGGTCCAAGTTAGCGTAACGACGGTCCTTAGCAGCTGAACCTTCGTCATCAGCACTCAACAATGGAGGCAAAACATCGTATGAACGACGCCAGATGTGAACTTGTTCGTCCCCGTACTTTTCAGCCGCCTTCTTCTTGTTGTGGCCTTGAAGAGCACCGTAGTGACGTTCGTTCAAACGCCAAGTCTTGAATTCAGGAATCCAAAGTTGGTCGCAACCTTCCAAAGCGTAGTGAAGGGTCTTGATTGCCCGCTTCAAAACTGAAGTGTAGGCGTAATCAAATTCAATTCCGTGTTCCTTCAATGCCTTCCCAGCGGCCTTAGCTTGGGCAACCCCCTTTTCGCTTAAGTCGACATCGACCCAACCAGTAAATTGGTTAGAAAGGTTCCATTCACTTTGTCCGTGACGAATCAAAACTAATTTAGCCATGTTCAATTGACCTCTTTCTTCTTAAGATAACTCGGTTAAATTCACCATACTCAATTATTTTAAATCAGATTACCTTCCTTGCCAAGAGCAAGCCGGGTGGTTAGTGAAAATTTTCATTTATTTTCGGAAAATCAAACTAAAATCTGGGCAAATCTGGATTCTGACTCCGTACAGATCTGAGATCTTGTGCAACTTGCGCAGCATCTATCGCGCTAGCGGGAGTTAGTTTGGCGCAAGCAACTAAATTTAACCCCAATCCTCTAGGAATGCGGACGCCTACATCTAATCTGGTTTTATCAGAAAATCGTCCTCAAATTGAGCTGACTGCCTTGCATTTGGCTCCGGACCATTTTTAATCTTCATGCACAAACTTCGCCAAAAGAATTGTACTACCCACAAGGGCGAGGACAGCGAGGGAAACGATCAAATCGTCAAGGGACTTTTCGTGTTCGGTAATTAGCCACCGGACGAGGGCGGTAATGCCTAAACCAAGTAAAAAGTTAACGGAAATATGGCCGCCGTTCCGCAGAATATTAATTACCATTGCGACAAATTCGAAAAAGAGGAAGAAGGTTACAACCCCTTCTAGGAGAAGGTAGTAGTTAGTGGCCGTTGTGACCGTGCTTATTTTTACCACCGTAATTAATTCATCAACCATAAAATAGATCAACGCCAACCCCAACAAAGAAATACAGATCAGACTTAAAACTTGCAAGAGGGCTCCTATTTTATCGGCCCACTGATAGAATTTTTTCATGTTTTCACCCCGTTTTCTACTATTATATGCGTCTTCTTTTAATTCAACCATGATTTTCCAGTTAAGACTTTTTTGATAATTTATTTTTCCAATTGCACAATAACTCAGGGCAACAAGCAGGTTTCCTCACTACCTCTGGAGCTTAAAACCTGTTAGAATTGTTATGATACCCAAAAAGGAGGTCGAGAAGATGTACGATTACCGTCAAGACTTAATGACGATCCTAGAAAATATCGGTGATACCCCCGCTGAACTTATCCGGGGGCAACAAATTCTCCAAGCAGCTCTAAACTTAATTACTGCTGGTGAACATCCCCACTACGAAAGCAAGCACTCTACTAACCAACCGCGGCACTTCAAAATTAAGCGCCACGTTGAACGGACTAACCCGGAAATTAACCTTAACCATGTTAAGTCAACCCCGGTTAAGCCAGCTTCAGCAACTAAGGTTCCCTTAACTGGACACCAATACGATGCCTTAAACAAAATTAAGGGCTTGGAACCAGTTTTACAAGGCTTAGTTAACCAACCAAAAACCGCCGCTGTCAAGTTTGATCACCTTAATAATCAAATGACAAAACTGCTAAAGGATCTTTCGGAAGCAGATCAAAGGGCTTTGCAACCTCGGTTAAACCAACTGAAGGCTAACTTTATGACAATTAAAAACCAAGTTAAGCCAAGCCAACCAGCGCCCAAGCCACAAGCAAAGGAAGTCAAGCCAACCCCAACTACCCCGACTCCCGTTGAAACTAACAACCCAATGACGGAAGCCTTAGCAAAAACCCAACCAAAGCAACCGCGAGCCCCATTCAGTAGCCAAAAGAGCCAATACGTTATTCAACGGCAACTCGTCGGGGCCGACCTGTTAACTGAAAATGGCCAAGAAGCTGGTCACATCAGCGAAACAATGGTGCGGAAGTTTAATCTGCAATCCGGATCAATTGTTAAAGCCGATATTCGGCCCAACGATATCTTTATTCACAAAGCCATCCGGACAATTGATCACCTCGGCGACCTTAAATTTGATGACGCCGCCAAGATTCAAACCTTTGACTTTGGGGTCGTTCAAAAGCACAAGCGCCATCTCCGGGTCACCTTTAATTCTAACAACGAACCATTAATGGTTGACGGGAAGAAGTACGCTTTCTTACTCCCCGAAGATAACCTCGTTGCTGGGAAGGGTTCGATTGTCCAACTTGCTTGGTTTACTGATGATCCTGATTCTATGCGGATTCGGTGGACTTATCCGACGGAAGAAGAAAAGGCCGCAGCTAAAGCCCCAGCTAAAAAGACAAGTCCAAGTAAAAAGCTGGAAGCTACTGCCAGTCAACCAACCGAGAAACGTTACCCCGGCATTGATCTAAGCGGGCAAACCGTCGCCGTTTTAGTTGGTAACCGTCAAGAACACGAAAGCTATGAACAAATGATTCGCCTTTACGGCGGACAACCAACCATCGTCGACAGCTTTAAGACTCAAAAGGCTTACTTAAAGAATAAGTTGAAGTCCGCTGATATTGTTATCTTAGTAAAGAGCAAGGCCCACCACGGGGCTTCCAAAGCCGTCAACGACTTCCAGCAACAATTTGGCTTTAACTTTGCGATTGCTAACACAATCTCAATGGGTCAATTCGAAGATGCCCTCTACCGAGCTGCCAATGGTTTCCCCGCTGATACAGTAGGGATAGCTAACCAGTAGTAATCAAGTTCTTTTAGGTGGGGCGACAATCCGAAAAACATTAACTAGGTCGGCGATCAGCTTCTTACTTGAAATTTAATGGAAGACTGGTTGCAGTTTAGTGCGTTTCCTTATTATAGTTACGTCAAAGACAAATTTGACCACTTGCTAAATATTTTTGGTGAAAGCGTTAACAAAAGCATGCTATAATTTAATTATTAAGGCTAACGAATGAGGTTTTCACAATGGAATATCTAGATTATGCAAAGCAAGCTAGCTGGGATGGACCGAAGAGCCAACAATCACCAATTGACCTCCCTACTTCAATATCATCAGCAGGCCACAGTAAGGTACCAATTACGATCAACTTTACCGGGACTACCCCGCTGAAAAAAGATATGCAAGTTCACGGGGATCAATTTTACGGTACGGGAACTTTAACTTGGCATGGCACGACTTATCAATTCCAACGAGTTCACTTCCACGACGGGAGCGAACACCTTATTAATGGTAAGGCCCACGCCATGGAAATGCACTTTGTCTTCCAAGGCCCCAACGGCGAAAATCTCGTCTTGGCTCGGTTTGGTGAAGTTAATCCCGCTGGCTTTGACTTGACTAAAGTACTAGCTGAAACGGCAACGAGTAAGGACTTAAATCAACTTTTTACCTCGCCAAGTCCTTACTTTGCCTATGTCGGTTCTTTAACCACCCCGCCACTAAGCCCCAACGTTCAATGGCTCGTTTTAACGATGCCAGTAACCATCACCCCAGCTAGTCTTAGTCAATTACACGTAACGTTCCCTGAAAATCACCGGGCTTGCCAACCAATTTTACAAGGAACGAAAATTACCCTTTACCAATAAAATAAGCTGTTACGAGGAGGGTGGGAAGAAACTTAAGTTTCTTCCCACCCTCTTTGTCATCTCCGAATGTTACTCAGTAACTAAGGTCAAAGCAGTAGCTGAATGGTAGTTGCTTCCCTAACGGTCGCACCAACCTATTCAGCCTTGCATGGGCTCACAAACGCCAAACCAGTTGGCTGGTTCGCTCCAAATCACGGCCTTAGCGGATAAGTGCGAACGAAAGGCCAATTCTAATGAATCAACCTTCGTTCTTCTTATCCCAACCAGGCCGTCAAGGAGCTTTTTTCCCATCCTCACTTTTATTTTAATGAACCATCCGGTACCAAGCGATCTTCAACCAACTAGCATGGTTAACGGTCTGTTGAGTAACTAATGGTGCTTTTAAGCCATAGGAGTTTAAGCTCGCCATCCCCTTAGGCTTAACCGTAATCGTTCCGATCGTCGTTCCCTTTTTTATTGGTGCTAGCAAGTTTCCATTTTTAGCAAGGGAATTTTTAAGATCAACTTTGGCGTGATAAGGTGCCTTAGCATCACCCCGGATCCAAATTTTTAATGCTGGAGCAGCTACCCTAACTTTCAGGGGTAGACCATGTTTTATCGGAATCGTCTGATAGCGCTTGGTCAAGTGCAATTGTTGGGGAGCACCATACTCATCAACTAAGGCTTGATACATCTTTTGGGTTTGGGTGAAGCGATCATCATTCCCGCCGTTGGCATGTAAAACTACGGTGATTAAGGTCCGGCCTTGATACTTAGCGGCTGAAACTAAACAAGCCCCCGCCTTATCAGAAGTCCCGGTCTTTAAACCTAAGTATTGAACCCCATTAACGGCATAACCACCAGTTAGAAGTTTATTAATGGTCTTCACCGTCTTAGCTTTGCCATTCGTTGCTTGGATCGTGGTTGAAGTTAAGCCAGCAATTTCGACCAAGTGCGGATAATGATTTACAAAGTAAGTGGCAATCTTAGCCACATCTCGGGCCGACATCGCATTTTCAGCTTTATTTGCCACTCCGGCCACCCGTTGACTCTTAAGTAAATCCCCGTTACGAAGACCAACAGCATTAACAATCGTGGCATCCTTCACCCCAATTTGGCGGGCCTTCTTTTGCATTTTTTGGTTAAAGCTAGCAGTGCTATCTCCCGTCGCCCCCGCTAAGGCTAAGGTCGCTCCATCAGCCGATTTAACAAGGGCCACCGCCATGAGTTGGTTTAGTGGATATGACTTGCCAGTCTGCAAGCCAATACTTGAGTATTCTGAATTATTGGAAATTTTGCCCACGGCCGCAGAAATCTTAATCGGTTGGGTCCACTTTAATTGACCATCTCGTACTTCATCGGCAATCACCATTACCGTTAATAACTTACTAATCGAAGCAACCGGCAACTTTTGCTTCGCATTTTGTTCATAAATGACCTGCCCCGATTTAGCATCCGCAATTAGCGAGGCCTTCGCATTGGAAAAATTGGCTTGCTCAGCAGCGCAAGCGTTGGCTGGAATGGTACTAACCAAAACTGTTACTAGTATTACTGTCATAAACTTAATAAAGCGTTTCATAATTATATTCCCACTCACTTTGACGATAACTTGAAAAAAATTTCAAAACGTGTAATATATTCAATCGAAACCAATAATTACGAAAGAATGGTGAATTTTAAATGCGTGAAAATTTGCGTGATGCCTACCTTTCTGCCATCGGCTTTGCCTTAGCCGCAATTGTTTTAGCAAATATTCTCTACAGTTAGGAGCTTAATGATGATTAAAGAATGGCTTGATCAAATTTGGCAATACACAATCAATCATAAGTGGTCAAAGGATATTTTTCGGGCTAACTTGCTCTATATTTTAATCATCCTAATCTATGACTGTTTTCACTTGATTTACCACCATTTGCGCATTGTCCCTGCCGGGATCTTCTTTCGGCTTTTTATCGTGCTAAACGTCTGCCTCTTTTTTAAGGCCTTGCTAGATTACTTAAGTCCAGATGATTAATAAATTAAACAACCTAAGCGACTGGAGAATTTTCAAATTTTCTTCCCAGTCGCTTTTTTTGCTCCAAATATCGTTTAAAAACTATACCAACGTAAGTAACCAACTTTCCCCTAAGTCACGGTTACTTAGTTTTCAATCACAATTTTGGTTCCCACTGGTAAATTAGCCGACATCCATTTTGCATCCGGAATCGACAGGCGGATACAACCATGTGAACCAGTCGACTTCCCCAGTTTATCAGCCTCTTTTACGTTATAAGCTCCACCGGCCTTGGTAGGAACACTATGGAAAAGGTAAACTCCATGATCCTTCCACGAAACATAGTAGTTTGCCCCTTCATTGAGGGAACTATTGAAAAACGAAGTTCCTCGTTCCGCTTGGGCATAGAAAGTTCCGGTTGGGGTCATACTTTCTAGCTTTCCAGTTTGCGGATTCTTTTTATACATACCACCAGTACTATACATCGTATAAATTAGCTTATTGCCATCGTATAAGTAAGTTCGATTTTGCTTTAAGCTCACCTTAATCCAGAAGTTTTTAACTTTACTCAAATCTGGATAGGACACCGTTTCCGAAGATTTACGCCAATCAATTGGCGTTCGCATATGCGCCGACGATGCGGTTAGTGTGCTAGCAGTGGTGACCTTTACCTGGCGAACATTGGCATCTACTTTCATGTGAAGCCGATTTCGTTCTAGATTAAAGCAAGTAATTAGGACAGTCGCAAAAAAGCACCAATAGAAGATTCTAATTTTCTTACTCATTATCTGTATCCCTCTGCGAATCTTTTTCCTTATAAACAACCTCCAGTTTAACTCATCGTTGCCTATAATCAACACATGTTACTGGGTATTATTAAAAAAATTGTGAAAAGATGTGAAAAAGTATTGACGTTTCTCAACTAAAAACTATTATAGTCATTGTGAGAGCTCTTTCAATCTTAAACAAAGGATCTGATTTCTTGTTAGAATAGAAATTTATGACTGCGTTAATAACTCCGACTGCCCTTTTCCTTATCAACGCTAATGCTCAGGTAAACTCAAATCCAGCTAATAGTGAATCAACTCCTAGTGAACAGGCTGTTAGCTAAAAATGATTCGTTTTTAGTCAATGATGCAAATCCGACAATTATTCACAATACTGCTTTAATTACTACTAATACCTCAATGACTACTAGTCAGTACATAAGGGGTACTCAATCAGCATATAACCTAGCGATGATTTTCAATGCTAACTTTGAACATCCTGCGGTCACTTATCAACCAGTACGTGTTGATTATGCAAACTACTGGTATACTTACTTTGCAAGTGGTAGCCACCAATCAGGTGAAGCAACTTAAAAAAAGTGCCAGAAGCCACGTTACTGAAAACGTTGGTTTCTAGCACTTTTTTATTATTACTATTTTTAAGTTTGCTCTAAAAAGCTCGGCTGTTTATTTTAATGCCTTATCCCCAATATCATGTCGGTATTCACACTCCGGTACATCTAATTGGTTAATGTAGGTGTAAACATTCGCTTGGGCGGTCTTTAAATCATCAGCTTCACTAATTACCATTAGTAGGCGTCCGCCAGCCCCAGTGAGCTTAGTTAAGTCACCAGCCACGTTCGCGTAGTCAATGGTGATTCCCGGTTTGGCAGGGAAAGTTCCTAGATTTTGACCGTGAACCGGATTAGTTGGATAGCCTTTAGCCGCTAGGACGACCCCCAAAACTGCTTGTTCATGCACTTCAACTTGGGGGAGTTCCTCATCGTTCAAGCAGGCATCCACCAATTCAAAAAGATCCGTCTTTAACCGCGGCAAAATCACTTGAGTTTCAGGATCGCCAAGGCGAACATTATATTCAATCACTTTCGGACCAGCCGCCGTCAACATTAAACCAATGTACAAAATTCCGTGGTAATGATAACCACCATCAACGAGGCCCTTTACTGTCTGCTTAACGACTTCATCAATCATCCGTTGATAATCGGCATCCGCCAATTGTGGAAGCGGACTGTAAGCTCCCATTCCTCCCGTATTAGGACCCTTATCTTGATCATAAGCTCGCTTATGGTCTTGGGCCATTGGCAAGATCCGGTATTGACCATTTTCAATGAGGACAAAGAGAGAGTATTCCGGTCCTTGCAAGCATTCTTCTAAGACTACCCGGGTTTGCCCGGCTTGAAACATTTGGGTAAGAGTTACGGCTGCACTTGCTTGATCAGGCGCAATCACGACCCCTTTGCCCCCTTCAAGACCGTTTGCTTTAATTACCACTGGGAAGCCATATTGGTCCAACCCTTCCCGGGCCGCGTTTAATTGATCATAAGTCGTATGCTTAGCCGTTGGTACCTTAGCTTGTTGCATAAAGTTCAAGGCGTAGTCCTTCGAGCCTTCTAATTGGGCCGCCCGAGCATCAGGACCAAAGATCTTTAATCCTGCTTGGTGAAATTCGTCAACAATGCCATCGACCAAAGCCGTTTCTGGGCCCACAAAGGTCCAAGTAACTTGATGTTCCTTAGCAAACTTAATCAAAGCGGCAAAGTCATTTTCTGCAATGGCAACTGGTTCCACCCCGACTGTTGGCATCCCAACGTTGCCCGGAGCACAGTAAACATGATTGACATGTTCACTTTGTTTGAGGGCCTTGGCAATCGCAAATTCCCGGCCACCGGAACCAATAACTAAGACATTTTTCCCTTCGCTCATGATCTTTCCTTTCTGATATTAGATGCTTTGCGGATCGTAGGTATTACTCCTGTTCGCCTACATCTTACGTAATCTAGCTCCATTTATGAATCATACTCTCAATCAAAGTAGCACCTTAAACCCGGCTTCACGGTTCTTTTCGCTTATCATCGCAAATTCCCGGCAAAGTGCTTTTTGCTAATGTCTAAAATGCCGTACTCCGGTAAAGACCATGGCAACCCCGGCGGCGTTGGCAGCATCGATTGATTCTTGGTCGCGGATGGAACCACCGGGTTGGACAATGGCCTTGATCCCGTGTTCAGCGGCGAACTTAACACAGTCATCAAATGGGAAGAAGGCATCAGAAGCCATCACAGCCCCTTTGACATCTTCACCGGCGTGCTTAACGGCGATCTTCAAGGAGTCAATCCGGTTTGGTTGACCGGCCCCCACTCCAAGGGTCCGTTCACCATTAGCCACCACGATGGCGTTAGACTTGACGTGCTTAACGGCGCGCCAAGCAAACATCATTGCCGCTAGTTGTTCCTTGGTTGGTTGGACTTCGGTCGCAACCGTCCAGTCGCTAGTCTTTTCTGGTAAGACGTCTTCGTCTTGAACTAAGAGGCCCCCCATCACGGAAACAAGTTCTGGTTCCGGTTCTTCTGGAGCATCAAAGTCAACTTGGAGTAAGCGGACGTTCTTCTTCTTTTCCAAGACGGCCAAAGCGTCATCATCAAAGCTTGGGGCAATGATGATTTCCAAGAAGATTTGGTGCATCTTTTCCGCCGTTGCTAAGTCAACCGGTCGGTTAAGGGCAATTACTCCACCAAAGATTGAAACGGAGTCGGCCTTGTAAGCCCGGTCCCAAGCGGTTTCAAGGGTTTCACCCGTCCCAATCCCACATGGGTTCATGTGCTTCATCGCTACGACGGTTGGTTCACTAAATTCCCGGATCGTCCGCATTGCAGCATCAGCGTCCTTGATGTTGTTGTAGGAAAGTTGCTTACCATGAAGTTGCTTTGCTTGCAGGAGAGAGAAGTTGGTTGTTGGCACCGCATCCCGGTAAAGGGTAGCCTTTTGGTGACTGTTTTCCCCGTAACGCAAAGTTGCTTCCTTATCAAAGGTCAAGGTTAAACTTTGGGCTTCAGTGGTTGCCAAGCGCTTAGTCAAGTAGTTGGCAATTACGGCATCGTAAGCAGCCGTGTGGCGGAAGGCCTTGGCCATTAGGTCCGCCCGGAGAGCCAAGCTCGTGTGACCATCTTCTTTAATCGCAGCCAAAACCCGGTCATAATCGGCATTGTCAACCACAACTGTGACATCTTGGTAGTTCTTGGCCGCTGCCCGGATCATCGAAGGACCACCGATATCAATATTTTCAATCGCATCAGCTAAGTCCTTAGTTTGGTCTTCAATCGTTTCCTTAAATGGATAAAGGTTAACACAAACCAGGTCAATTGGGGTGATGTGCTTTTCTGCCAAAGTAGCCATATCATCTTCCCGGTTCCGTCGGGCCAGTAAGCCGGCATGGACCTTAGGATGAAGAGTCTTAACTCGGCCATCTAAAATTTCTGGAAAGCCGGTTACTTCTTCAATTCCAATCGTTGGGACACCAGCTTCATCCAACACCCGCTTGGTCCCACCAGTTGAGACAATTTCAAAGCCCGCCGCTACTAATCCTTGTACAAATGGAACTAAACCAGTCTTATCCGATACACTTACTAAGGCACGCATTAGTTTTCCTCCTCCAATGACGTTAATACTTGTTTCAAAACAGTTGGGTAAAGTTGATGTTCAACTTCATGTACCCGCGTTTCCAGACTTTCAACGGTATCCGTTGGTAAAATTGGTACCGCGCGTTGAGCAATGATGGGACCAGAGTCCAGACCGGCATCGATATAATGCACCGTTACCCCGGTTTCCTTTTCGCCTGCATCAAAAGCCCGTTCAATCGAATGTAAGCCTGGGTACTTCGGTAATAAAGCCGGATGCAAATTGACAATCCGGTTCGGAAAGGCTGCCAGAATCGTTGACCCAACCACCCGTAAGTAGCCAGCCAGGGCAATAAAATCAATCTGGTAAGCCTGCAAAAGCTTTAGCAGGCGGGCTTCATAAGCTTCTTTACTACCACAATCTTTAACCGTAAAGGCTTCGGCGGGAACGTTGAACTTTTCCGCCCGTTGCATTACCGGCGCCGTTGGGTGGTTACAAAAGAGGAGGGCCAACTCCCCTGGCAAATCATGATTCTGATAATGTTCGGCAATGACCTGGAAATTGGTTCCGTTACCGGACGCTAAAACTGCAACTCGCATCTTTTTCCTTCCTATTATCTAGACTACAGAATTTGTAATTTATCCGCATCTGCTGGGCGAGATTGAATTTTCCCAACAACAAAGTTTGTTTCACCCTGCTTGGTCAACTGGGCTTGAACGGTAGCTACTTGATCCGGCTTTACCGCTAAGATCAAACCTAGCCCCATGTTAAAGGTCCCAAAGGCATCTTCTCGGTTCAAGTGGCCGGTTTTAATTAACCAGTCAAAGATTACGGGCCGCTCCCATTTGGCCGGGTCCACCACAGCTTGCAGTTCATCCCCATACATCCGTGGCAGGTTTTCTGGTAAACCACCCCCGGTAATGTGGGCAATTCCGTGGACTAACCCAGCTTTAACTAGTGGTAAAACCGGCTTAACGTAAATCTTAGTCGGGGTTAATAAAGCTTCTCCCAAGGTTTGATCACCCAGTTGGTCAACGTGATCGGTATACTGCAAACCAGCTTCCTTCACGATTTGGCGGACGAGGGAAAAACCATTGGAATGGATCCCACTAGATGGTAAACCAATCAAGATATCCCCAGCACTGACTTGACTACCATCTAGGAGCTGACCTTTTTCTGCCACCCCGGTTAAAGTCCCCGCTAAATCATATTCTTCGATCGCATACATATCAGGCATTTCGGCCGTTTCTCCTCCAATTAGGGCACAGCCGGCTTGGCGACAACCTTCGGTAACTCCTTGGACTAGGGCTGCCATTTTGGTTGGTTCATTTTTCCCCGTGGCAATGTAATCCAAGAAGAAAAGCGGTTCCGCTCCTTGGGCCAAGACATCGTTGGCACACATGGCAACCAAATCAATCCCAACCGTGGCCGGCTGGTTTAGGGCCTGGGCAATCATTAATTTGGTCCCGACCCCGTCAGTTCCAGCCACTAACACCGGATGGCGGTAGTTCAAGCTTCCTAAATCAAAGAGGCCACCAAAACTACCAATCCCACCCATTACACCGGGCCGCTTGGTGGAAGCCACGTCCGCTTTAATCTTTTTGACCATTTCGTAACCGGCATTTACATCAACACCGGCGGCTTGATAACGATTCATTTGAGTTGTTCCTTTCGCATCCGTTTTTCTTGGGCATTGAAAGAAGCTAGATAGCTGGCTTCGTAATCATAGAGTGGCGTTGGATAATCACCGTTAAAGTAAGCAACCGTCAATCCTTGATATGGCGCATCCCCGGTATCAGGCAAGTTAATCGCCTTCACCAAATTTTCCACGCTCAGGAAGTTGAGCGAATCAGCCCCAATCTTTTTCCGCATTTCTTCAACCGAATAATGAGCCGCCATTAATTCGGACCGGGTCGAAATATCAATCCCGTAGAAACATGGGAAGCGGAATGGTGGGGAAGCAATTAGAAGGTGAACTTCCTTAGCCCCCGCATCGCGAAGCATTTTAACGATCTTTTGGGAGGTCGTTCCCCGGACGATGGAGTCATCCACCACCGCCACTCGCTTACCAGCGACGACCCCCCGCACGGCCGAAAGCTTTAGGGCCACGGCTCGTTCCCGTAAGGCTTGCGTGGGTTGAATAAAGGACCGGGCAACGTATTGGCTCTTAATCAAGCCCATTTCATAGGGTAAGCCACTTCCTTCAGCGTACCCGGAAGCCGCCGAAAGCGATGAATTGGGCACCCCAATTACAATGTCGGCATCCACAGGGTGTTCTTGTGCTAAAAGCCGCCCCATTTGTTTGCGGGCATTGTGAACGGTCACTCCATGGATAATTGAGTCCGGCCGGGCAAAGTAAACAAATTCCATTGAACAAATTGCCAACTGGGTCTTGTCCGTAAAGCGGTCAGTATGGAGGCCATCCTGGTCAACAATGATTATTTCCCCGGGTTGAACATCCCGGATTAACTTGGCCCCAACAATATCTAAGGCACAAGATTCACTGGCAATCACATAAGCGCCATTTTCCATTTGGCCAATCACTAAGGGTCGCAACCCATTCGGGTCTAAAGCCGCAATTAAGCGATCCTTTTGGAGTAAGAGGAAGGCAAACCCACCATGGACTTCATTCAGGCTTTGCTTTAACGCTGGAATAAAGCCTGCCTTAATATGCTTGCGGATTAAGTGAATTAAAATTTCGGAATCCGAGTCGGATTGGAAAACGGCACCTTCATCCTCCAGTTGCCGGCGGAGAGTAACCGCATTAGTTAAGTTTCCGTTGTGGGCTAAGGCAACATCGCCATCGTGAAAGTTAAAGAGGAAGGGTTGGACGTTAGCTAAAGTTTGCCGACCGGCTGTCGCATAGCGAACGTGACCAATGGCGGCTTCACCAACTAAGCCATCGAGATCGGCTTGGTTCCGAAAAACGTGGGCTAGTAGCCCTCGGTTACGGTATTGGTACATTTCTTGTCCATCCGTAGTAACAATCCCGGCCCCCTCTTGGCCCCGGTGTTGGAGCGTATGCAGGCCAAGGTAAGTTAAATGGTTGGCATCGGGGGCGCCAAATACCCCGAAGACGCCACACTCTTCATTTAAGCTTTTGACTTCAGCTGGCATGGAATAGCCTCCTTCCAAACTGTTTGTAATTCTGCCACTGCAGCGTTTAGTTCGCCACCTTGATAACGGGCTTGGAGCCAGTGACTGGCAGTTACTTCCCCAACCTTTTGGGCATCTGAACCCATGGCAGCTTCAAAATCAGGCGTAGCTTCAGCTGGAACGGTCACAATAAACCGGCCGCCGGTTTCGGCGAAAAGTTGGGCGGCGGTTAGGTGGGTTAAGTCGAGGTTCATCCCCAAATCAGTGTTAAATAAGGTTTCGGCTAAGCCCACTGCCAAGCCCCCTTCAGCTAAATCGTGGGCTGAAGCAACATGGCCAGCTTGCATTTCCCGCAAAAGGCGTTGGCTATAAGCTTGGACTTGAGTTAAGTCGATATCGTTCAAGACCCCGCTAATGTCACCAAGCATCAGCTTTTGCAGTTCAGAACCAGCAAAGTCGTTCCCCGTTTGCCCCACAAGATAAACTTGATCACCCGCATTTTGGGCAAAGGAAGGAATCACATGGTTGATATCTTTAATCAAACCAACCATGCCGACCATTGGCGTTGGGTGAATGGCTTGGCCGTTATTTTCGTTATATAAGGAAACATTCCCGGAAATGACGGGCGTATCGTAAACCCGGCACGCTTCGGCCATTCCCATTACGGAGTGATGAAGTTCCCAGAAGATTTCCGGGTCGTTCGGGTCACCGTAGTTTAAACAGTCGGTGATGGCAAGGGGTTGAGCACCGGTGGCAATGATATTAGTAACGGCTTCGGTCAGTGCTAACTTTCCGCCAATCTCTGGATCAAGGTAAACAAAGCGGCCGTTTCCATCGGTCGTCATGGCTAAGCCCTTCTTAGTTCCCCGGACCCGGATCACCCCAGCATCGGAACCAGGACCAAAGACGGTTGAGGTCCGTACCTGGGAATCATATTGTTGGTAGAAAGCTGATTTATCCGCAATCGTACTTTGAGCTAAGAGTTGCCGAAGGGTTGCTTCCGCATTCAGAATTGTTGGTTGCCAAGCGTGTTGGGCTTTGGCAGCTTGAAGCCGAGCGGGTTCCCGTTCTTCACTTGCTTCTTCTAAAACATCATCGGTTAAAGTGGAAACTGGGATGTCACAAACAACTTGGCCATCATGGTGAAGGACATAGTTATGACCTGCCGTGATCCGACCAATCGTGACGGCTTCAAGATCGTAGAAGTCAAAGATCTTTTTGACATCCGCTTCGTGTCCCTTAACCACACAGAGAAGCATCCGCTCTTGGGATTCCGAAAGCATAATTTCGTAAGCCGACATGTTTGGTTCCCGTTGTGGAACAAGGTCAAGGTCCAAGTCCATTCCGGCCTGCCCTTCCGAGGCCATTTCAGCACTGGAAGAAACAATTCCGGCCGCGCCCATATCTTGGATCCCGACTAACCAATCGGGATGCTTTTCAATTAACTCTAAGCAGGCTTCCATCAGGAGCTTTTCCATGAAGGGATCCCCAACTTGCACCGCTGACCGTTGAGTGGCATTTTCATCGGAGAAATCGGCAGAGGCAAAGGTGGCCCCGTGGATTCCGTCCCGACCAGTTTTAGCACCAACATACATCACGGCGTTGCCAATCCCGTTGGCCGTCCCTTTTTGGAGGTCCTTTTGGTTCATCAGGCCAACACTCATGGCGTTAACTAAGAGGTTTCCGGAGTAACAAGGATCAAAGGTGGTTTCCCCAGCCACCGTTGGAATCCCCATGCAGTTACCATAGTCCCCAATCCCCTTAACGGTATTTTGGACTTTCATCCTCATCGTGGGGTTATCAAGTTCACCAAAATGGAGGGAATCTAAGGAAGCAATTGGCCGCGCCCCCATGGAGAAAATGTCCCGCAGGATCCCCCCAATCCCAGTGGCTGCCCCTTGGTACGGTTCAACCGTTGACGGGTGGTTATGACTTTCGGCCTTGAAAACAACCGCTTGGCCATCATCAATGTCGACAACCCCGGCCCCTTCACCAGGACCTTGTAAAACCCGGGCGTTCTTGTTCGGGAAAAGCCGCAAAACCGGCTTTGATTTCTTATATGAACAGTGTTCACTCCACATGGCCGAGTACAAACCCGTTTCGGTGTAGTTAGGTAACCGGCCCAGAAGTTTTTCACTAATGTAGTTGTATTCGCGTTCGGATAAACTCCAGTCCAAGTAAGGCTTTTGGGCTTTAATTTCTTCCGGTGTCATTGCTGCTTTCATGATCTTCCTCCGTCTCCCTTGATGCGTGAATTAAGCCTTGACCGTGCCGTAGGTTAACAAGGATTTGAATAAGCGTAGTCCATCGGTATTACCAAGAATAGCTTCCACGGCCCGTTCGGGGTGGGGCATCATCCCTAAGACATTTCCCGCTTGGTTAGTAATCCCGGCGATATTGTTTAAACTGCCATTTGGATTTTCTTCAGCGTAACGGAAAACCACCTGGTGATTAGCTTCCAGAGCATCCAAAGTGGCTTGATCAGCGTAGTAACTACCATCAGCATGGGCAATTGGTAAGTTAATCCGTTCGTGAGCTTCGTATTGCTTGGTGAAAATAGTTTGATTATTAACCACTTCCAAAGGCACCGTCTTGCAGACAAATTGTTGACTATCATTGCGCTTCAAGGCGCCTGGCAAGAGCCCGGCTTCCGTTAGAATTTGGAACCCGTTGCAAGTTCCAAAGACTGGCTTTCCTTCCTTGGCTAGCCGAATAACTTCCTTCATCACTGGCGCAAAGCGCGCAATTGCTCCGGCCCGGAGGTAGTCACCGTAAGAAAAACCACCCGGTATCATTACAGCATCAAAGCCGGCAAGACTCGTTGCCTTATGGGGAACGTACTCAACATCGGCTTGACACACCGTGTGTAAGGCTTCGTAAATATCAAGGTCACAATTGGAGCCTGGAAAAACGATTACGGCAATTTTCATTCTGCATCCTCCATCACTTGGTAGGTGTATGTTTCCATATTAAAGTTAACCAATAGTTGATCAGCGATTTCCTTGACCGCGGCTTCAACATCCTTAGTATCAGGAGCAAAAGTTACATCAAAGAACTTCCCTACCTTTACCGCTTCGACTTCTTGGTGACCCAAGGTATGGATAGCATCCTTAATCGTTTCCCCTTGGGGATCAAAAACTGATTGCTTATAGGTAACGAAAATCCGGACTTGCATTAGGCTTCCTCCTTAATGACAGCTTGTAGACGGTGAAAAACTGCTTCGTAGGTTGTAGTTAAATCAGCTAAGTGGCGCCGGTAAACATCCTTGTCCAAGTGGTCCTTGGTTGCTAAATCCCAAAGACGGCAATTATCAGGAGAAAATTCATCCGCCAAGATAATATGACCATCACTAAGGCGCCCGAATTCCAACTTAAAGTCAACCAATTGCATGCCGGCCTTTTTAAAGAGGGGGAGTAGCAAGTCATCAACTCGTTGGCAAAGGTTCCACATTTGCTTCAGTTCTTCATCAGTGGCGAACCCCAACGCTGTCGTTGCGGAAGCATTAATAAAAGGATCGTCTAACTGATCTGACTTGTAAAAGGTTTCTTGA
Organism: Lactobacillus sp. 3B(2020); assembly: GCF_013487845.1. NCBI lineage: Bacteria > Bacillati > Bacillota > Bacilli > Lactobacillales > Lactobacillaceae > Lactobacillus > Lactobacillus sp. 3B(2020). Next base: position 1,959,539 of record NZ_CP047410.1, read on the forward strand.
ACGGGGTGCGGCAGGCTTTGCCCTTCTTCTAAGCCATAACGGGAAGCAAAATGACCCGCAACCACATTCCGGGTAACAAATTCAAGAGGTACCATTTCGCACCGCTTAACTAAATCTTCCGTTGGCGAAAGTTGCTTAATAAAGTGGGTTTCAATCCCGTGTTCAATCAAATAATGGAAGACTAAATCCGAAATCGCCTTAGCAGCTTGACCCTTCCCGGCAAAATGATCTTTCTTTTTACCATTCAAAGCCGTTGCTTGATCCAAATACACAACCCGCAATACTTCAGGGTCATCAGTTGACCACATCTCTTTTGCCTTCCCGGCATACAAAAGCTTTTCCAAAGTCTTTCTCCTTATCAAATCCGAACATTAAAATGAAAATACGACAATATAATTCGCAATTACAAGTAAAGAATAGCAGAAAGTTATTTTAGTTTCAAGAAAAAGCTGAATAATTAAAGATGTTAAGTTATCATCATTCGGTTTAATGTTTTATCTAATCCCTTACCCTTATAATCAACAGTGAATTGTTCGGAAAATAAAAAAGTGCTAACTTAGATTGCATTTGAGCATCCAAATTAGCACTTTGATATTTACTTTTTAAATAGTTCACTAACCGTGATCAAAACTTTGCTTTGCAAGGCTTCGCTTAATCGGTCGTCCTTACCGCTACAGTTTGCAGATTCGTTTCCGGAGCCAAGAAGAAACAGATTCCCGCCCCAAGGAGTAACACCCCGCCACAAAGCATCATTGTTATGGCAGGCCCTGCAACGCTAATAACCACGGGTAAGACGAAGGTCCCGGCAGCGGCCCCAACCCGACTCATCATGATAACAAATCCGACCCCGGTAGCCCGGACTTTAACATCAAATAATTCAGTCGTATATGTGTAATCCAGTAACAGGGACGCTGATAAAGTTACCGCAAAGACCGTGAAGATTATCAAAAGCAGATTACCAGCAAGATGCGAACTGAGCGCCATCACAAAGAGGCAGAGGGACGAAACCCCAAAGGTAACTAAGAGAAATGGCCGCCGGCCCACATGGTTGAAGACTAGCAAACCAATCACACAACCGCCAACTAACGCTAGATTGTATAAGCTCCCTGATAGAAAGGCGTTGGTAACTCCCATACTCTTTAACAAGACGGGAAGAAAAATACTAACCCCAAAAAAGGCAAAGGCTCGGGTCGCATAAAAGGCACTGCCCACAACCGTATTTCGCCAGTATTGTTTACTAAAGAGCATTTTGATGGAAACTTCCTGCGCCGGTTTCACGTGGAACCACTTCTTGGGTAACCCCCACTTTGGTCCTAACCGCCGTTGGACAATTTTTTGGGCCCGTTTGGGCTTTCCATGACTAGCAAGCCAAGCTGGCGAGGCCGGAATTTTGATGATGGAGCGAAAGACTGCCGTTAATAAACTGCCAATAGCCGAAGAAGCTAACAACCAGTGCCAATCAATATTCACATTCCCAATTAAGAATGAAAGGGCAAAACCAAGTGACCAATATAGTAGTAGATTACTTTGTTTTTGGGGTCCTTCTTCTTTCGGGAGCCATTCGATTAGGAGGGCATTCCCGACGGTATAATCAATCGCCATCATCAACCCGAGCCCAATCCGAAGCCCAAAAAGCACTGCCGGCGAGTTAAAGAAGAACTGGAGAATTGAAAGGATCGTAAAGACATACATATTTGCCATTAACATTTGTTTTCGGCCAAATTGGTCAGCGATCTTTCCCATGAGGGCACTCCCAGCTAAACCGATCAAAGCACCGGCCCCGAGGAGACCTAGCCAAGTATTGGAAAAGCCCAGCTGGGTTTGGGCACTACCAAAGGCGGTACCGGCAATCCCTAAAGTATAACCACAAACAAACTGACCGAGGACAATCGCAATGTAAATTAAGGCATGTAATTTCAAAAACGGCGCCTTTTTAAAATTCTTGAGTTCTCGTTTAACTACTTCGATATTACCGTCTCCTTTGTTCGTTTTCATTCGATTTCATTACTATTACCGTATCAAAATTTCGAAAACGACGCAAATTCACCCGCTAAAATGGTCCATTTTTAGCCAGTCTCAACGGTTGATTTGACAATTGTTGACCAATAGACGTTAAGATTTTCTAAAGACAAACTTTTAACTCCTTCACTAGCACTAGAACGCGTTTCATAAGCGGACCTCGGCAAGGCCGAATTGGATCTACCAACCGTAGATTCATCGATAACGAAAAGGCCACTAATGAAGGTTATATCGGCTACCGTTCTAACCTTCAATTGAGTGGCCTTATTTGTTTTCTTGCTATCATTTTACCCCTGCTTTGCCCGGAGGCCCCAAAGGATACAAACAGTATCAACAACTTCTTGTAACAGGGCCCCAATAATGGTTGGAATCCAACCGGTCGAACAAATTAACATCAAACCAGTACAAACGGCAATGCCAATCCAAACGGCCTGCTTAGCAATTTTAAGGGTATCTTCCGCAATTTCCACGGCATCAGCAATCTTTCCCAAGTTATCGGTCAAGATCACGACATCCGCGGATTCACTGGCCGCCGTTGAACCGTGAGCTCCCATGGCGATCCCAACATCAGCGACTTTAAGAACCGGGGCATCATTAACCCCATCCCCTACCATAATACTTGGTCGTTCGGCTGGGGCAAGGTCGTTCAAATGGTCAACTTTGTCTTTGGGGAGTAAATCACCGTAAACTTGCTTAATCCCGACTTCCTTGGCAATCCGATCAGCAATTACTTGTTGATCCCCAGTAACCATCATAAAATGTTGAATCCCAGCTTTCACTAACCGTTGTAAGGTTTGCGCTGCTTCTGGCCGGACCTGGTCAGCCAATTCAATCCGCCCAAAATAATTCCCATCAACCGCAACATAAACTGCTGTTGTTGGTACTAATTTGACCTGTGGATCATCGGTCACGAAGGCTTTCTTTCCAACTTTAACTTCGTGACCATTTACGGTTGCGATGATCCCCTTCGCTGTCACTTCATTCATCGCCGTTGGTTCACTAAGGGTTAAGCCTTGTTGCTGGGCCTTAGTCACAATTGACTGGGCCAATACGTGGCCAGAAGTCTGCTCCGCACTTGCTACCAGTTGGAGTAATTGATCCTCCTTCCCACCAGTAACTGGAACGACTCGGCTAACTGTCAAGTTTCCGTGGGTGAGGGTTCCGGTTTTATCAAAAGCCGCCGTCTTTGCCGTAGCTAGTTTTTCAATCACCGCTCCGGTTTTAACCACAATCCCGGCATGGGATGACCGACTCATTCCCGACACAAAGGCGACTGGTGCAGCCAAAATTAATGGACATGGTGAAGCGACCACTAACACTTGGGCAAAGCGAACCGGATCTTTGGCAACCCACCAGGCAAGACCAGCAATTACATACGCGACAATCGTAAACGGTAAGGCATACCGATCAGCCAACCGGACAAAATTAGCTGGTGTTTGATCGGCTTGCTTAATCAACTCCACTAACTGTTGGTATTGACTATCTTGAGCCGTCCGCTCTACCTTCATCGTTAAGGTTGTGTCCCCATTAATTGAACCAGATAAGAGCTGATCCCCCGGTCCCTTATCCAGCGGTTTTGATTCACCAGTTAAAGACGATTCATTGACACTACTTTCACCTTCAGTTACCCGTCCGTCAACCGGAACTAATTCGCCTGGGCGAACTACGACTTCTTGGTCCACCATAATTTTTTCAACGGAAACGTCAACTAACTTACCGTTAAGGCGAACATGCCCAATCTGCGGGCTATTATCAAGTAAGGTCTTTAATTCACTATGAGCCTTGGCATTAGCATAGTCTTCTAGGGTATCGCCGCCGATCAGCATTAAGAGAATTACCATTGCGGCCCAGTATTCACTAACCGCAAGCGTGGCCACAATTGCCGTTACCGCTAATAAGTCGACCCCATAGTCACCCGTTCGCAGTTTCTTAACCATCTCGATTAACATTGATAAAGCGATGATACTCCCGGCGACCGTATTAATAATCTGGGCCCAGAGCGGTTGACCAAATCCCCATTGACAAACCGCGGCAAATAAAGCCACCCCACCTAACAGCATCAACTTTTGTTTATGGGTCATTATAATCCCCCCTTTACTTATACTATAACTGATAACTGACGGTATTATCCAATAAATAAGCTTTTTAAATTAAAAGTTAACTAATATTTTTGGAATATTTATTATTCCAAATTATTCATCAATTTTGAACTTAGCGTATAATGAAAAGGTAATTTATCCAACAAAGGACGTGACCCTCATGATCAAACAACTCTTTACCGATATGGATGGTACTCTGCTTAATCCCCAAGGAGAGCTTTCCCCCGCAACGATTCAAGCGGTTAAGCAGGCGGACCTCCCCTTAACCTTAGTTTCTGCCCGGGCCGCTGCCGACATGCTTCGCTTTGTGGAAGCTCTCGGCTTAACCGGTCCGCAAATTGGCTTTAATGGTGCTTTAATTTACCAAGTTAACCACCACCAAATTGAATCCCGCAGTGAGATTCCCTTGTCAAAAACGAGTGGACTAAAAATCATTCAAGCCGTCCAAAAACATTTCCCGGAAGTAAGTATTAACTTTTACGATGCTACCCATTGGTTTGCCCCCAAACATGACCACGGGGTTGATTTACAAGCGGAACGATCCGACTTTGCCCCTCAGTTTGGTGATCCGACAGATATTTTGGCCAATCATCCTCAGCAATTGCTCAAGATTACCCTCTTGGTGACGGGACAAACTGATCCCCAAGCCGTTGCCGACTTGATCACCAACTTGAACATTCCCAACATAAGTTTACAATTACCAGCCGCAGAAAACGGAATTACCTTTATTGACATTACCAACGCACAGGCGCAGAAATCCCGGGGTGTCCAATACGTTCTTGATCAGGCCGGGATAACCAACGCTGAAGCAGCTGCTTTTGGTGATGGCGAAAATGATCTTCCGATGTTAGAAATGGTCGGTTTACCAATCGCTATGGGAAATGCCAGCGATAAAGTTAAGGCCGTTGCTAAGTACGTAACCAAGGCTAATTCTGCTGATGGCTGGGCCGCTGCCCTAACCCATCAGCCCGATTTAGTTGCGGCTAGCCAGGCATAATTTCTGCTTGCTGTGGAATGCGTTTCACCTTTTATCATTGCTAGTACTGAAAGCAGGAAGTTGATGACTAACTTCGTGACCTTGCGCACCCTAGCGGTTACTCAGTCGTGACCGTTGCTCGAATCGTCACTGCATACGGTTACGCCGCCGCTTAAATCCGAGCGAAAATCGAATTAGCAATCAGCTACTATTTTGACATGGCTGGACAATAACTTCAGCGCTAACGAAAAAGCCACTAATGGAGGTTAAGGATTGGCGATGCCCTAACCTTCAAATTAGCGGCTTTATTTTTTAGATCTTAATAGCTCGAAATTTGGTAAAAACATTAATTTGCGGACAGTTGGTACATCCATTGCAAATCAACTTTGTTTGCTCGCTTATTTAAACATCATTTTTAGCGTTTTGCAGTTGCTCTTTCACATGAACTTCTCCTGTTAACAATTCACACAACGGGGCTACTAAACCATATTGTTTAGCATGAGTAGCCACGTAGCCATTAATATAATCAACCTCCGTTGGCCGATTATTTTTAACTAAGTCTTGATACATTGAAGGATAGTGTTCCCCAATGACCGAATAACAATCTTCGACGTGGCTTACGGCTTCAGCAACATCAAAGTGAAGGCCTTCTTTTTCGCCGACCATGGCAAATTCTTTAACCACCTTCACCACTAATTCATGAGCTGGCGTTGTTTGGCCGAATTCGGCCACGTTACATTCTAATAAGGTACAAAGGGTATTTAAGGTCCCGTTAACACAGCCCTTCCGGAAAACTGAATACCTTGGATCTTCTAATAAGTGGGCTTTTAAGCCAGCTTGACTAAAGACGTTCACCGTTGTTACCGCCATTTTAACTTGGTCCGGATCATCCGTTAAACTCCCCAGTTCACAAGAACCATCATCAGCCAAGTGAACATGATCTGGTCGCGTCATCTGGGCAGTCCACATGGTATTACCTAATAGTACGCGTTCTCGCGGCAGATACTTAGTTAGCGTCTGTTCATGGCCGATCCTATTCATTAAACAGAGGGCATAGGTGTGGGGACCAAAAGCCGGGAGCAAAATTTGAACCAAGTCAGCTAATTGCATACTCTTCGTTAGGAATAATACTAAGTCATAATCAGTTTCACGTGGAACAGCTTTGGGAGCGTAAGCAGGTAATTTTAATTGAACTTCTTGACCATCTAAATCAGCTTGAAGGCCATCCGTCTGGAGGGACTGCAGTCGTTTTGACCAGGTTTCGGCTAAGACAACCTCGTTTCCGGCTTGGGCCAATTTAAGGGCGAAGCGGCTTCCCATTCCGCCAACCCCAGCAACTAGGACTTTCATTGGGATCACCTACTTCGCGTTAACAACCACGTCCCCAAGCCCAGAATCAAACTTAACTTCCCACTTACCAGCTTCCAAGTGTGGAGGTAAGACGAAAGTTCCGGAAGATACCATTTGTCCCTGCTTGAAACCTTTCCCTTGGGCTTCCAATTTAGCAACTAGCCACTTTAAGGATTCGAGGGGATTACCAAGAACTTCTGCGGAAGTTCCTTCCGAGAGCTTTTCTCCATCCTTATAGAGGGTAGCCTTGACGTTCGCAGCGGCGGCTACATCCTTAAAGAATTCATCTGCTTCTCGTTCTTGACCGTAAACGACCAAGCCACCGACCGCACAGTCAGACATGACATTATACTTGCCTAAGCTTGGGAACCAGTCAACAAAACGGGCATCCGGGACTTCTAAGGCGCCAGCAACCGTAACCTTATGTAAAAGTTCTTCTAATGAATCATTGGTATGTAAATCTTCTTTTGCCCGGAAAGCCAATTCAACTTCTACCAGGGGCTCGTTTAGGTCGGCTAACTTAACATCCGCTGGTGACGTTAAGAAATGATCTGCAACCTGTTGCCCATAGAGGGGTGAATCAGCATCAAACATATCTTGCGTTTGTTTACTAGTTAAGGAAACCTTATACCCAGCGACTGGTTGACCCTTTAGCGCCATTACCTTATCTTGCACTGCGTAGGCAGTTTCATCATCATTAACGACGTCTTGCCAATCACTTTCCTTTAAGGCTTTATTATTGGCATACGCTTGATACAGTGCTTCCGCAAATTCATTTTGACGAGCATTTAATTGAGTCATAGTCATTACCTCCAAATTAATTGTTTAAGTAAAATATGTCATTAAAGATCGCGGCCAGCAACCGACTGAGAAACCCGGGAGATATGTTCGCTTTAGTGAGCGATTAAGAAAGTTAAATATGTGATGGAGTGTTCTGGGCTCAATTCCTAAGTGGTAACCAAAAAGCGCCCCTACAATGACCTCTGTCATTATAGGAGCGCTTCCGCACGGTACCATCCTACTTAATCCGTTGAAACAACGAATCATCTTACTACAGACTCAATTGAATCCGCGACCACGATAATGGGTGGTACCCAACCTAGCTTACTATATTCAGCCGGTAACTCAGGAATGATATGTTGCTGGATTATTGGATCAACTCTCACCATCCGTTGACTCTCTTAACCAAAGCACCAGAACGAGTTCCCTCGGTGTTTTTCTCATCTATCTTTAATTGTTGAAACGAGTATACGAGACATTTCGTTACCCGTCAACCCTTTTTCATGAGATTTTTTTAATTTAATTGTTAGACGCTAGTAAAAGCATTTGCCGAAGTTAGTTTACTTAATCCCCTAAACCAACCCGTTCAAAAATATCATCAACATGACGTAAGTGCCAATGGTAATCAAAGGCATCATCCAGGTCTTCTTTCGTAAGTTGTTTTTGGATCGTTGGATCGGCTTCTAGCAATGGCCGGTAAGGGACATGTTCGGCCCAGCATTTGGCTGTGTACGGTTGAATTAAGTCATAAGCCGCTTCCCGCGTCATCCCGGAGTTAACTAGCTTTAATAACACCCGCCCAGAGTAAATCAAGCCTAAGGTTTGATCCATATTTTGCTTCATCCGTTCGGGGAAGACATCTAAGTTGGCTAAAATCCGGCCAAAGCGGTGCAACATGTAATCTAACAGCGATGTTGAATCCGGTAAAATCATTCGTTCAGCACTGGAGTGGGAAATATCCCGTTCATGCCAAAGGGTAACATCTTCCATTGCCGTTACTACATTGCCGCGCAGGACCCGCGCACAACCAGTGATATTTTCCGAGCCAATTGGGTTTCGCTTGTGTGGCATTGCTGAAGAGCCCTTTTGGCCCTTAGCAAAATGTTCTTCAACTTCGTGGATTTCCGTCCGTTGTAAGGATCGAATTTCCGTCGCCATATTTTCAAGACTCGTCCCCACTAAGGCAATCGCAGAGATGTATTCAGCATGCAGGTCGCGGGGCAAGACTTGGGTCGAAATTTCTTGTGCCCGTAAACCAAGCTTTTCACAGACGTACTTTTCAACGAAGGGATCAACTTCCGCAAAGGTACCAACCGCCCCAGAGATTTTACCGGCTTCAACCCCCTTAGCAGCATGTTCAAACCGTTCTTGATCCCGCTTCATTTCAGAGTACCACCGGGCCAGCTTCAAGCCAAAAGTCGTTGGTTCGGCGTGAATCCCATGAGTCCGTCCCATACATACCGTGTACTTATATTGCTTAGCTAATTTTGCCAACGTTGCCATAAAGTCCTTGATATCTTGGCGTAAGATGTCATTGGCTTGCTTAAGTTGGTAACCTTGGGCCGTATCAACAACATCGGTACTAGTTAAACCGTAGTGAACCCACTTTCGTTCTGGCCCCAAAGACTTAGATACATCCCGGGTAAAGGCAATTACGTCGTGGTGGGTAACGGCTTCAATTTCAGCGATTCCTTCAACGTCAAACTTGGCGTTTTCACGAATCTTCTTAACATCTTCGGCGGGAATATGGCCAAGCTTACTCCAAGCTTCATCAGCTGCAATTTCAACTTCAAGCCAACCCCGATACTTATTTTCTTCGCTCCAGATATGCTTCATTTCGGGACGGGTATAACGATCAATCATGCTTTAAATCCTCTCTTTATCTTTTTACTTGGTATCTTGCCAAATGCCGCTCGCATCAATTTCAGCCAACGTTGCTTCAACATCATCCGTCAAAATGGTCACATGGCCCATCTTTCGATTTTCCCGAACTTCGGCTTTTCCGTAATCATGGAAGTGCCAATTGGGGTGCTGGGTAATTTGAGCCCGAAGTGGGGCAACATGTTGCCCTAAGACGTTTACCATAACTACCGGTTTTAAGAGTTCAATCTTTGGTAGTGGCCAATTACAAATAGCCCGGTTATGAATAGCAAATTGGGAGAAGTTGCAAGCTTCAATTGAATAGTGACCCGAATTATGCGGCCGGGGAGCGAGTTCGTTGACGTAGATTTCATCATCTTCACCAACAAAAAATTCCACCCCTAAAATTCCGCGTAAGTCGATTGCTTCAGCGATCTTTTTAGCCGCTTCTTCCGCCTTTGCATTCACTGCGGGACTAACCCGAGCCGGGACAATTGAGATATGGAGAATCTCATTATGGTGGATATTTTCAGCGACTGGGAAGGTTGTCACTTCACCATTTTCATTCCGCGCCACCATTACTGAACATTCAAGTTTAAATGGCACCCAACCTTCAAGAATCGCATCTTGCGTTGATAAAATTCCTGTGCATCGGTCAAAATCAGCCTCTGACTTTAAAACTTCCTGTCCGTGGCCATCATAACCCCCTTGGCAGGTTTTAAGAACACAGGGAAAACCAAGCTTTTCCACTCCCGCTTTGAGCTCCGCCTCATTTTTAACTGGTACAAAGGGTGCCGTTTGACAACCCGCTTCCCGCAAAAAAGTCTTTTCCCGCAGACGATGTTTTGTGACATACAGCAAATTAGTTCCCTGGGGAACATAGGCTGTTGATGAAACTTGCTGCAAGGCGTTTAAATCCACATTCTCAAATTCGTAGGTCAGGACATCGCTCTTTTCAGCCAGCTCTTGGATTGCTGCCACATCTTCGTAAGGCGCTACAATTTGTTCATCGGCACACTGCCCTGCAGGACAATCAGGGGTTGGATCTAAAATAATCACTTTCATACCCGTTTGTTTTGCATCAAGGGCCAGCATTTGGCCAAGTTGGCCTCCACCAATAATCCCAATCGTTTGGCCTTGTTGAATTAACTTAGTCAAGTTCAGCCTCGCTTTCTACCGCTGCATTATGCATTTCCTGACGATAAGCAATAATTTTATCTTGAAGCGCTTGGTTTGTAGTTCCAAGAATCTGGATCGCTAATAAGGCAGCATTCTTAGCCCCTGCAACGCCAATTGCGGTCGTTGCAACTGGAATTCCCGCTGGCATTTGGACGATTGATAATAGTGAGTCCATCCCGCCTAAGGCCTTGGTTTGTCCAGGAATTCCAATTACTGGCAAGGGAGTATTAGCGGCGATCATTCCCGGTAAGTGAGCGGCCCCACCGGCACAAGCAATAATTACCTTTATTCCCTTACTGGTAGCTTCTTGAGCAAAAGCGAACATTTCCTTGGGCATCCGGTGCGCTGAAATAACATGCTTTTCGTAATCTACTCCAAATTGATCTAAGATTGCACAAGCATTTTTAACCGTTGGCCAATCGGACTTACTTCCCATCACAACGCTAATTGTACTCATAATTGCCTCCTCTAGTACTTCAGGTTTGCAAATTCTCTTTAAGGATAACAGAGCTCTCTAGTAAACTCAAGGAAAATAACGAATGTTTTGACAGATAAATCTGAATAAAGTTCGTTAATATTACGTGAAACGCAATAGTCAAGGCTCATCGTTTTGAATTAGCTAGCTTAAAATTGGGCAGATTAGCCTAGTCGTTCCAAGATAGAGTTGATTTTATTACTAATTAAGGGTGTATAATAATACTATTTTAAAATAAGAAAGGGAAATTTTAATGTTAGAGAAAACGTTCTATAAGCAACTTTTAAAGCGTTCTTTCAGCGTTCCAGTTAAGGTCGTATTCTGGGACGATAGTAGCGTGGTTTTTGGTAAAGGCGAACCGCAAGTAACGATTACCTTTAACGAAAAGCTTCCCATTCGCGCGGTAACGCAAAATGCTTCAATTGCCCTTGGAGAGGCATACATGGATAAGAAAATTGAAATCACCGGTACCGGTGACCGGCCAATTCAAACAATTATCAATGATGCTTATCAACAAGCCGGCAGTTTCATGCGCGATTCTAAACTTCGGCGGTTTTTGCCAAAGCAAAGTCATGGTGAAAAGGAAAGTCAAACTGACATCCAAAGCCACTATGACGTTGGAAATAATTTCTACAAGCTTTGGTTAGATGATACTTTAACTTACTCTTGCGCCTACTTTACTAACGGCAATACTGATGATCTTTACGCTGCCCAAGTAGCTAAAGTGCACCATATCTTGCAAAAGTTAAATCCTCAACCGGGTAAGACCTTACTTGATATTGGTTGTGGCTGGGGAACCTTAATGTTGACTGCCGCCAAGGAATATAACTTAAAGGTCACCGGGGTTACCCTCTCCGAAGAACAATATAACCTAGTTCAAAAGCGGATCCTCGATGAAGGATTGAGTGATGTTGCTGAAGTTAAACTGGTTGACTACCGGGAACTTGGTGACCGACAATGGGACTATGTCACCTCAGTTGGGATGTTCGAACACGTTGGTGAAGAAAACCTCGGCCTTTATTTCAAAGACGTTGCCCGCTACCTCAAAGATAATGGGGTTGCCTTAATTCACGGAATTACCCGGCAACAAGGTGGAGCTTATAACGGTTGGATTAACAAGTACATTTTCCCAGGTGGTTACATTCCTGGCCTGACGGAAATCATTAACCACATTGTTAACGCCGACTTGCAAGTCACCGATGTTGAAATGCTTCGGCGGCATTATCAACGGACCCTTGAAATTTGGGACACCAACTTCAATGCTCACCGGGAAGAAATCCAAGCTGATAAAGGGCGTCGTTTTACCCGGATGTGGGACCTCTACCTCCAAGCTTGTGCTGCTTCCTTTGAATCTGGGAACATTGATGTTGTTCAATACTTAATCACCAAAGGCGCTTCCGGAACTGGTTTACCAATGACCAGGGGCTACATGTTAACCGATAAGTAGTAGTTTCATGTGAAACAAAAAAGACGATTGCTGAGCAATCGTCTTTTTTGTTTCTTCAGTATTTATTAAGGGTTTTAGAACAAGCCCTTAATAACCCCATTTTCGTCAATCGTCATGTTAACCGCCGCCGGGGTCTTACCGAGTCCCGGCATGGTCAGCATCGTTCCTGAAAGAGCGACGATGAAACCAGCCCCCAGCTTTGGTACAAATTCCCGGATATGGAAAGTAAAGTCACTCGGTGCTCCAAACGCTGTTTGATCATCACTAAAAGAGTACTGGGTCTTGGCGATGCAGACTGGCAGACCGTCCCAACCATTTTGGGTAAATGCCTTTAATTGCTTTTCCGCTTTCTTAGAGAAGGCAACATCCTTAGCTCCGTAGATCTTAGTAGCGACGGCCTTAACCTTTTCAGCAATTGGCAAATCAAGACTGTAAAGTGGTTTAAAGTCGGCTGGTTGATCAGCTAATTCAACCACGGTCTTAGCCAGGTCTTGGGTCCCCTGACCACCCTTAGCCCAAGCATCAGCGACAACGGCCTTAACCCCCATTTCAGCACAGAGGTCTGCTAAGGTTTGAACTTCGGCATCAGTATCAGAAACAAAGTGATTAATTGCAACCACTACTGGCAAACCATAGTTTTGAATATTTTGCACGTGACGCTTTAAGTTAACAAAGCCCCACTTCAAAGCATCCAGGTCTTCGTTCTTCAAATCAGCTAAAGCAACCCCGCCGTTGTACTTCAAAGCCCGAATGGTGGCCACAACCACAACGGCATCTGGGGTCTTACCAAGTGTCAAGCGCTTAATGTCAAGAAACTTTTCAGCCCCCAGATCAGCCCCAAAACCGGCTTCTGTAACTGTGTAATCACTTAAAGCAAGAGAAGTTTGGGTCGCTAAGACTGAGTTACACCCATGAGCAATGTTGGCAAATGGTCCCCCGTGAACGAAAGCTGGCGTGTGGTCCAAAGTTTGCACGAGGTTCGGCTTAATCGCATCCTTTAACAAAATCGTGATGGCATCAGCAAAGCCTAATTCCTTAACCGTCACTGGCTTCTTAGCCCGGGTATAGCCAACCACGATTTGACCAACCCGGCGTTTCAAGTCCATTAAGTCCTTTGAGAGGCAAAGAATAGCCATTAATTCAGAAGCCGCCGTGATGTCAAAGCCCGTTTCCCGTGGAATCCCTTGCATAACTCCACCCAGACCAGTCACCACGTTCCGCAGGGCCCGGTCATTAACGTCTTCTACCCGGCGCCAGATAATCCGCCGCGGGTCAAGATCTAATTCATTGTCCCGCATGATGTAGTTATCAATTAAGGCGGCTAAGGTGTTGTTAGCACTTGTCAAAGCATGGAGGTCACCCGTAAAGTGCAAGTTAATATCTTCCATTGGAATAACTTGACTGTAACCACCACCAGTGGCACCACCTTTAATTCCAAAAACCGGGCCCATCGATGGTTCCCGCAAGGCAATTGTCGTTTGGTGACCAAGTTGGTTCATGGCATCAGCTAACCCAACCAAAACAGTTGACTTTCCTTCCCCAGCTGGCGTTGGGTTGATCGCCGTAATCAAAACTAATTTGTGTTTCTTACCTTCAACCGGTTTAATTGGCGTCGTTACCTTTGCTTTGTATGGTCCGTATTGTTCTAATTGGTCTTTCTTCAAACCAACCTTGGCAGCAATTTCTTCAATTGGAAGCATTTGGGCTTGATCAGCAATTTCAATATCAGTTAACATTCAATGGCCTCCTTAGGTCTAAGACGAACTTTAAAACTAATTTTAACTTTACCGTTCGATTATAACGTCAATTTAGGGTCTTCGACAAGTTAATTTTCGCTAAATACGCGAAAATTAAGCCCTTAAAATCAAAAATCGCCGGCTGGCGGGCCTTCTCCCTTCCGTGAGCGATTTAAATTATTTTTGCGAATTCCCACTCCCTTTTCGAATCTGCTTAACATCACAGATATCCAAAAGGAAAGTAAAAATTGGCACCCCAACAATCAGTCCCCAAGTACCAAAGAGATGTTCAGAAACCAAAAGCACAACAAAGGTATAGAAAATTGGTAATTCCGTTCGACTTGACATGAACTTCGGGTTTAAGACGTAGGCTTCCAGAGCGTGGATTACCAAAATCATGATAATAATGTAAACCACATACCGAAAACCACCGACTGAGTAGGCCACCATACTTAATGGAATCAACGAAATAATTACCCCCGCCACTGGAACCAGACTTAAGATAAAGACCATTAAACCTAAAGCAAAAATCTGTGGCATATGCATGAAGCTTAGGCAAATTAAGGTCAAGACCGTATTACAGATAGCAATAAAGAATTGGGCTTCTAAAACCACCCCAAAGGTATTCACAAACTTTTTTCCGAAGTAGTAAATATCCTTAAAGAACCACCCTAAGGACTTACTTTCCAAGAAAAGTTGCGAGAATTCATTCATCTGTTTCAGTTCAATCGTGTAAAAGAAGCTAAGAATTAAAGACATCACAAAAGAAATCGTTAGCGTTCCAATCGAAGTTAAGGTATTCACCGCAAGTGTCACCCCGTGTTTAGCTTGGGAAATAATCGTCCTAGTTGAAACGTAGTGATTAATCAACTTCATAACACCATTCATATCGTTACTTTGGTAGAACTTAATCAGCGAATCAACCATCTTAGCAATCTGATTAACAATCATCGGTAAGTAATCGGTGACCACGTAATAGAGACCAAGAATTAACAAAATATAGGTAACCAAGACAATCACGATCGACGGTAATTTGGGAATAAAGCGCTGAACTAAGCGGATCCAATGGACAACCAAATAAGTAAAAATAAAAGTCAAAAGGATGGTATTCATCATCCCCCGGGCGGCATAAAGAACCGCAATAATTAATAACAGTACCACTACCCGATGCAAGGAAATATTAGCGGTAAATTTTTTCCATGAAGACAGTGTCATAACCCCCTTAAAGTTAGTCATGCCTCTATCTTACCAAAATTTTTTGAGGACTAGCGTTTTTCCGTTCTAAAATAGGAGTAAATCATCGACTGGAGGTTTTATCATGGCATACATTCATGATTTACGGCAAAAGGTTGGCCATATGCGTTTAATTTTAAATAGTGCTTCAGGGGCCCTGCTTAATGACCAAGGCGCCGTTCTCTTACAAGAGCGGGCCGATACTGGTGGCTGGGGCTTTCCCGGCGGTTACCTCGAATACGGCGAAAGTTATGCCAAGTGTGTCCAACGGGAATACCTCGAAGATGCCGGAATCCACATCAAACCCGTTAAGCTCTTAGCTTTACAAGACTATGATGAATACACTTATCCCAATGGCGACGTCGTACAACCCATCAACGCCTTTTACCTCGTCCAGGCAACTAAGCAAGCTCCTCAAGCCCCTAAACCTAGCGAAACCCTAAGAACCAAGTATTTTGCTCTCGATCAAGAACCACCACGTTTTTTTAATGCGCAACATGCGCAAATGTGGGAAATTCTACGACGCAATTAAAGATTATTCGATCCCAAAATCTTTATTAATAGGAGAGGTTGGGAAAAAAGCTCCTTGACGGCCTGGTTGGGATAAGAAGGACGAAGGTTGATTCATTAGAATCGGTCTTTCGTTCGCATTTATCCGCTAAGGCCGTGATTTGGAGCGAACCAGCCAACTGGTTTGGCGTTTGTGAGCCCATGCAAGGCTGAATCGGTTGGTGCGACCGTTAGGGAAGCAACTGCCATTCAGCTACTGCTTTGACCTTAGTTACTGAGTAACATTCGGGGATGCAAGAGGAGGCTGGGAAAAAACTCCTAGTCCAAAGTAAAAACCGGATGATGAATTTCTTAAACAATTCATCATCCGGTTTTTATGTACACAGGAAGTTGCTCCTGATATGATGTAATTATCACGAAAACAAACAAAAAGGAGCGATTTCCATGTATCAAAATTATACCATAGGGCAAACCGAATTCGTACTAAACTATAACTATGATTTACCAAAGAACCATATTGCGCGACTAATTAGTGCATTTGTCGACTCAATTCCACAGGAGGTTCTATTGGAAGAGTCGGTGGCGGCTACTGGCCGCCCTGCATCGCATCCAGCAATTATGCTTAAGATCCTCTTGTTTGCCTACTCGCGTCAAACCTATTCTGGAAGAAAGATTGAAATGATGTTGGATGAGAGTCTACCAATGCGTTGGTTAGCCCATGACTATACTTATAGTTACCACACCATCAATAACTTTCGGAGCAGTCAGCACGCTAGTAATCTGATCAAGCGTGCTTTTGTCTACTTTACCATGGCTTTAACAGATCACGGCCTAATTCAAAATGATGCAGTTTTTATTGATGGAACCAAGGTCGAAGCTGATGCCAATAAATATTCATTTACTTGGCGTCGTGCAGTGGAAAAGTACCACGCTAAGTTAAGGGAAAAGACAAGTAAGATTTATGAGGAATTAGTGGAAAAACGAGTGGTGCAAGAAATGGCGCCAGAGCTGGTCACTTCTGCCGAAGGCATGAAAACAATGGAACAAGAACTCGGAGAGCAAATCACTAAATTAGATGAAGAGATTGAGCAAGAACCCAAAATCATCAAAGGTGGTTCAGTTAGGAAACGGCGTCGTCGTTTCCTAAAAAAACTTCGCCACCAGCTAAGCAACGACTTAATTCCTCGTGCCCAAAAGTATGAACATGCCGAAGATATCTTCCAAGGTCGCAATAGCTACTCCAAGACTGATCATGATGCGACTTTTATGTGTATGAAAGAAGATCCGATGATGAATCGGGAATTGAAACCTGGCTATAACTTACAAATTGCCACTCATAAGCAATTTGTTCTTGATTACGGATTATTTTCAAACCCAACTGATACAAGGACTTTAGTGCCATTTCTTAAGCAATTTCATGCCTTAGGCTTCTTTAAACATATCGTCGCTGATGCAGGTTATGGTAGTGAATACAATTACACAACGATTCTTGATCAGTTTGAAAAGCAACCTATTATTCCCTATACAACTTATCAAAAGGAACAGAAGCGCAAGTTTAAAAACGACCCAACTAACTCACAAAATTGGCAGTATAACGCCGAAGATGATTACTATATTGATCATTTAGGGGTTCGTTTTAGCTTTTATCGGTATAGTGAGCAAATCGATAAATATGGTTTCAAACGTGATTTTAAAATCTATCGGGCAGATAAGCACCAGCCGTCAGCGCAATTGGATAAATTAACGAAAACACCAGGTGGTCGGCAACGTTATATGAAGGTTAACCCGACCTGGAATTATTACAAAGCAAAAGTGAAAGCGACCCTCTCAAGTGACGAAGGTAAGGCGATTTATCGTCGACGGAAGTTCGACGTTGAGCCAGTCTTTGGTCACATGAAGAGGGATTTTGGCATACGCCGAACTCACTTGCGTGGTCAACGGGCTGTGGAAAATGACATTGGCCTGGCCCTGATGACATTAAACATAACGAAATTGGGACAATTAATTAACCGATGGAGGGCCAATTTCATAAATAATCGAAAATCCGGACTACAATTTTTGATCAAGGCAAAAATTATAGTCCGGATTTTAATGTTAGAGGGGCAAAAATTAATAGTTAATTCCCAGCCTCCTCTCTTTATTAATATTATTCTTTTACTTTACTTATCATAAAATTCAACCTTCAAGTCACTATCCGTCATGATTAGCTTAGAAAGACTCCCATTCTTGGGCCGGACCGTAATATCGTACTTACCTTCCCCAAAACGTTCCATCAAACTTAAGACGGTATTCCCATGACTAACCCACAAAACGTTGGCCTCATCAGGGAGGTCCGTCTGACGAATCAAGTCAATCCCCTGATCCATACGGTGCCAATATTCTTCATTATTTTCGGCATCGTGGAATGGATCAGCTTCCTTCATCCAATCCTTAGCTTGACCAATTGAATACTTGGTAACAATATCCTTGAAAGTCTTGCATCCATGAGGAGCCCCAGCTAAGTACCAAGCTTGGCCCATTTCCGTTCCTTCAAAAACCCCGTAGAATTGTTCCCGGAAGAAGGGACTAATGTGGGGTTCCTTAACGGAATCTTTTTCGTTTAGTTGCAAGATTGTGTGACAGGTTTCAATTGCCCGTGGTAAATCACTACAAAAGGCGGCATCAAAGTGGATATCCTTGACCTTTTCCCCTGCCAACTTAGCATCTTGCTTTCCCTTTGCGGTCAATGGTGAGTTTGACCAGCCTTGAAGCTTATTGTAAATGTTGTAATAGGTTTGTCCATGCCGGACTAAATAAATGTTTAACTTGGTCATTTAATTTTCCTCCCCAAATTACGGTTATCAACAATTTCATTTTACCGCGTTCAGGTGCGAAATAAAAATTAAAACGAAAGCCTTTACTTTAGCTTAGCAGCCGCTGCTTCGTCGACAATCACAATCGCATCTGGATGGCGTTGCAGAATACTTGCTGGAACGGTTTCAGTTATCGGTCCTTGGACCATCTTGGCAACCGCATCAGCCTTCTTTTCACCATAAGCCTCCAGCAAGATTTGATCTGCTTGCATAATACTTCCAATCCCCATCGAGATCGCTTGCTTAGGTACATCCGCTTCCCGATCAAAGAAACGGGCATTAGCAACGATCGTTGATTTAGTCAACGCTACCTCATGGGTTGTCCCATCAAAGGGGGAGCCGGGTTCGTTAAAACCAATGTGACCATTCCGCCCAATTCCCAGTAATTGGAGACCCACATGATGATCAGCAATAATTTGGTCATAACGGGCACATTCAGTTGCCAAATCACTTGCCATCCCATTTGGCAAGTAAGAAGCGGCGAACGGTTTGGCTTTAAAAAGATGTTCATGCATGTAATAAGCATAGCTTTGGTCATGGTCAGCCGGCAGGCCAACGTATTCATCTAAATTAATCGAAACACAATCTTGAAAATCCAAATCACTCTTAACTAATTCGGCATACGTTGTTTCTGGCGTTCCCCCTGTTGCTAAACCAAAAGTCTTAACGCCCCGTTCTTTCGCCGCCTTAAAAATTTCCAAAGCCGCCTTTCCACCAGCTAGTGGATCCTTAACCGTAATAATTTTCATCGTAAAATCCCCCGTTCTCTTGTCATCGGTCTATACCAATAATATAACTTTTTACCTTACTTGTCAAAGACTTGCGTCGTTGGTCTATACCGGCTATGATAAAAATGATTAAGCAAAAGTTGAGGTATAAAACTATGACAACTGTCGTAAAACACGCTACGATCTACACGGGAACAGAAAAAATCGAGGATGGCTACCTCCGTTTCAACCAACAAATTCAAGCCGTAGGACCAATGGCCGATTACCATCCCCTCGTTAGTGACGACCAAGTATTCGATCTAGCAGGGCAAACGATCGTCCCTGGTTTTATTGACGTCCACAGCCACGGGGGTTATGGCTTTGATGCCATGGACGGTAACGCCGATGAAATTGATCAAATGGTCCAAAAAATGACCGCTAACGAAGGGGTTACTTCTTACTTTGCGACGACGATGACCCAATCCCACGAAAACATCGCCCACGCCATGGTTGGGATTAAAAAAGCCGCTACTAAGAACCCGGTTATCCAAGGAATTCACCTGGAAGGGCCATTTGTTTCACCACTCTTTAAGGGGGCCCAACCAGAAAAATACATTGAAGGACCTGATCTCGAAGCCTTTGAACACTGGAACGACTTAGCTGGTGGGATGATCAAGCTCGTCACCTACGCTCCCGAAAATGCTAATTGTGCCGCTTTTGAACGCTACTGCCTAGCACATGGGATTGTTCTTTCCGTTGGTCACAGTAACGCCACTCGGGCCCAAATGAAGCAATCCTTAGCAACCCACGTTACCCACTTGTACAATGCCCAACGAGAACTCAAGCACCGGGAACCAGGGGTAACTGGTCATGCCCTTTTGGAAGACAACATTTACACCGAAATGATTGCCGACGGTTTCCACGTTTACGCTGACATGATCAAGTTGGCTTATCAATTAAAGGGGGCCGATAAGATGGAACTCGTTACCGACTCGATGCGGGCAAAGGGAATGCCAGAAGGGGTGTCCGAACTTGGGGGTCAAAAGGTAATCGTTCAGGATCAGCAGGCTCGGCTTGAAAACGGCCACTTAGCTGGTTCCGTCCTTCAATTCCCTAATGCCTTCAAAAACATCATTAAGTTCACTGGCTGTTCAATTGCTGACGCCGTAAAGATGTCTTCGGGGAACCAAGCCCGGGAATTCAACCTCACCCAAAAAGGCACCTTAGAGGTTGGCAAGGATGCCGACTTAAACGTCTTGGACAGCGAACTTAACTTAGTCCAAACTTTCAGCTTTGGTCGGTCTTTCACCCCGGAAAATAACTAAAAATTAATGTTTTCGCCACAAAGAAGTGCTATACTCTTAAAGTTAATTTGAGGGAAAGGAACTTACTATGCGGAAAACCATTTTCAAACTGTTACTAGTTTTGGGGCTGTGTTTCGCTGGTCTTGGGACAACCTTACCAGTTCAAGCAAAAAGCACCCCATTTTGGCAACGGCCATCAGAAAAAAAGGCCTATCCAAATGTAAAAAAGCACCCGAAATTATGGGTACTCGTTTCAAAGAAGACCGAACGCACTTACCTCGTTGATAACGGCAAAATCCTATACACGATGCTTTCTTCAACGGGTTCAAAAGGTGAAAATAGCACCCCGACAGGAACCTTTACAATTCAGGACGAACGGGGCGACTTTTTCTATAATCAGAATAGTGGTGAAGGGGCTAAATACTGGGTTTCTTGGAAAGATCACGGGATTTACCTTTTTCACTCAGTACCAACCGATCAAAATGGTAATTTCATTACTAAGGAAGCCAACCAACTTGGTAAACGGGCAAACTCCCACGGTTGTGTCCGCCTGTCAGTGGCTGACGCTAAGTGGTTTTACCAAAATATCCAAACTGGCACCAAGGTGGTCATTTCCAATTCTGGCAATATTAAACATTTAGTTAAAAGCCACTCATAGTAAAAAAAGAGGGGCTGGGAAGAAACTCATTCTTCCCAGCCCCTTTTTCATCTCCGAAGGTTACTCAGTAACTAAGGTCAAAAAGCACGGCCTTAACGGATAAGTGCGAACGAAAGGTCGATTCTAATGAATCAACCTTCGTTCTTCTTATCCCAACCAGGCCGTCAAGGAGCTTTTTTCCCAACCTCACTTGTTTTAACCTCTAAACAAGCTGACAGCCTTAAAACTAGTTTGTCGTTTTATTCTGATCACCGCCCCAACCCCAGCAAAGTCTTTTTCTACTTAAACAACTTTGCCATCTTAGCAGCGATCTCGGGATCGAGGTTGTCAGCTAGCGAGGTGGTTGATGGTTGAGATTCGGTTTGTTCGCGCTTGATTAATTTCTTAAGATCATCAATTACGGCTTGTTCCCCGATCTTAACCATATTGAGACTCAAACGACCACCTGCGGCATCGGCGTGGCCCCCACCGTTAAAGTAGGTTTCAGCAAACTTAGCCACGTCAATCTTACCGTTACTCCGGAGCGAAACGCTCGTTGGGCTAATTACCATCGCCCCATCAACATCCGGATGGGCTTCCAAAAGGGCATGGGCAATTTCGGACTTGTAATCACTGGCATAAACAAAGCCCCAAATATGACCATCAATTTTAGCGGTTAACACGTCCTTTAAATGGCTCTTTAAATAGTGCGCTCGCCGATCATTCAAGGTCGTGATTAAAAGTTGGTTAGCTGTCCGGTATTTTTGCCAACCGACCGCAAAAACGGCTTGCACAAATTCTGCCGAATGATCTAAAGGATAGAACCAAAACAGCTGGTTCAATTCATCAGCTGCTTGACGTTCTTCTTTGGTCATATCAGGATCATTTTGCCAGTCCCAAGTGTCGTAAGCCCGAATGAGTTCCACCAGTTCCGCTAACTCGGCTTGGCGGTCAGGAGCCACGGCTGCAAAATTAGGTTGAGTTTGTATCCAATCCCAAACCAAACTGGTGGCACTGGGGTTAATTTGGGGGTTAGCCGGGGTAATTGAGTTAACGGCATACTTCTCCCGGGCGGCCGCTTCAGTTTCGTGGTGGTCAAACACTAACCAGTGGTTGGCAAATTTTTCATCCAATTGTTGGAAAGTGTAATCACTGTCCGGGGTCATATCCATCATGTAAACATCGGAAAACTGGCCCATCGTTGGATCCTTAAACCAACGGCTTAGGGCCCCATCAATTTGGCCGGCCCCAATGTTTTCGATTTCAAATTCCGTATCCTTAAACATTGTTGGTTGCAAAGCCTGCAATAACAAAGGCCCGCCAAAACCATCCAAGTCATTATGGGAAAAAACCTTAATCCGTGTTTGTACCATCATTAATCCCTCCTAAGCCTGTTGCTTCAACGATAATTTTTCAACGTTCAAAATTTTATCTAACCAGCCATCCGTAAAGGAAGCTTCGTGACTGACCAAAATCAAATTTCCTGGAAAGGCCTGCAAGGATGCTTTCAAGGCTTCCTTTGTTTCATCATCCAAGTGGTTCGTTGGTTCATCTAGGATTAGGAAATTAGCTGGCGTTAATTCCAACAAAGCCAATTTAACCTTCGTTTGTTCACCCCCCGAAAGGAGATGCAGGGGTTTCATCGTATTCGCCGCGTTGATCCCGGCTGCTGCCAGTTTTTGGCGGATGGTTTTCGGTAACATTGTTGGAAAGTGATCCTGGATTTCTTGAAGGGGTGTCCGATTAGGATCGGCCCACAAGAGGTCCTGGTCAAAGTAAGCAATCTTGGCCGAAGGTGAGAATTCCGCCTCCCCACCAAGTGACTTAATTTTTCCAAGGATTGACTTAATTAACGTCGACTTTCCGACCCCGTTAAAGCCACTTAGAAGGAGCTTTTCGCCTGCGGTTAATGAGAAAGTTACTGGCGATAATAACGGTTGGCGATATCCCACGCTAAGGTGTTCAACCCGAAGTGCATTGGCGGACCCAGTTGATTCATACGGGAAGTGAAAATGGGCCTTTAAATTATCGGCCGGTGGATCAATCCGGTCCATTCGTTTCAGCATCTTTTCCCGGGACTTTGCCAAAGTTGACTTTGACCCGGCCTTATTTTTCCGGATAAAGCGTTCCGCCTTTTCAATAACAACCCGCTGTTTTTCGTATTCCCGTTCTTGAGCCAGTTTGTGTTCTTCTTTTTGCCGCATGGCTTGTTCAAAGCTTCCCCGGTACTTAGTAATTTTGCCGAAAGCTACGTCAATAATCGTATTGGTAACCCGTTCTAAGAAATCATAGTCGTGAGAAATGATCATCGCTGCGCCCGGATAGTCATTTAAGTAGCCAATTAACCATTCAATGTGGGCCGTATCCAAGTAGTTCGTTGGTTCGTCGAGTAAAATTACATCAGGCTTTTCCAAAAGTAACTTGGCTAAAATGACCTTCGACCGTTGACCCCCACTCATGGCCGCTACTTGGTGCTCAGCCCCGAGTTCGGTTAAACCTAACCCATCCATTACTCGTTCGACGGCAAGATCAATTCCGTAAAAATCGTTTCCATCCAGGATTGCTTGCAGGCGGGCCGCTCGGTCCATTAGTTTGTCATCCCCCGAGCTAGCATAGTCGACGTATAACTGATTAAGCTCATCATTGACCTTGTACAAATCATCAAAAGCGGTATGTAAGAAATCAACTAAGGTGATTTGGCCCGGAATATCAACGTACTGATCAAGGTAACCAATCTTGGTGTGTTTTTGCCACTGCACACTCCCAGCAACTGGAAGCACCTGGCCAATTAAAATCTTAATCAACGTTGACTTGCCAGCCCCATTCTGGCCAACCACCCCCATGTGTTCACCTTTTTCTAACTGAAAGCTAGCATCATCATAAAGTTTTTTATCAGCAAAACTCATTGATAGTCCTTTTACATCTAAAAGTGCCAAAATATTCCCCTTCCCATTTTCAAATGTCTAGTCCTTAATAATAACACATTTCCAAGTCATCCTCCCGTAAATCTGAGGAAATTAGTGCTACAATAAAGTTGTCTAAGCGAAAAAGTTAACATTCCAAATCGAAGGGGGAAATCCACTTGTCAATTTTGATGATTACCGCAAGTCCCCAACCTAAGGGAGCATTGCAAAATCTGTGTCAACATTTTTTAAACGGGGTCGCTGCAACCAATCAAGCTGTTAAACAGTTCGATGTTGGTCAAGAACCCCTCCCACCATTAACGGTCAACGAAGATGGTAACTTTATTCCACCATCAACCCGGACCAAAGAATTAATGACGGCGATTTCCGAAGCCGATATCTTGGTTTTTGCGACCCCAGTTTACCTTTACGGAATGACGGCCCAACTTAAAGCCGTGATCGACCATCTGGTAACTTGGCCCGGAGCAATTGGCAAAGATAAAACTGCAATTCTAATTGCGGATAGTCCTAACGAAAACTTTGATCAAATTAAGTCCGAATTTAAGGCTATTTTCACCCACTTCGATTGGACCTTTGGAGGCCAAATCTTGGCCGCTAAAGTCCCCGATCAACCAGATGCCGATTTGCGGTTTTATCCCCAAATCGCCGAAGAACTGGGAAAAACTGTGTAAGAAGAGAGGTTGGAAAAAAAGCTCCTTGACGGCCTGGTTGGGATAAGAAAAACGAATGTTGATTCATTAGAATCGGCCTTTCGTTCGCACTTATCCGCTAAGGCCGTGCTTTTTGACCTTAGTTACTGAGTAACATTCGGAGATGAAAGAGAGTCCGGGAAGAAACGCTTGTTTCTTTCCGGACTCTCTTTAGTTTAAGCAGGTTTTCTTTCGGCCTGTTTATTCATTTTCAATTTTCACATCCTGATTAACCTGCGCAGCAACTTCCAGATCCGGTCCATTAACCCGAGAATTAACTGCCCAGAGGTAGAAGAAGATGGCCGCGATGATGATCACGATAAAATCATACGGATACTTTAAAACATCCTTTCCGCCAAAGCCGGCACTCCCGAGGTAAGATACTCCGGAAATAAATATCAGGTTAACTAACAACCAGCCAGCTCCCTTTAGTTGCCGGCGCATTGGGACGTGGTTGTAACGTAAATCATAATAAAAATAGATTGGAAGTCCAAGTAAGACGATCCCAATAACTTCAACTGTAGTGGGCCACATTGCCCAGTAAATTACCAGGTCGGTTAAAACAAAGGAGAGTGGCGCGACCCAAGCTAAGTGTTTCGAATTAAAGGGCCGCTTAAAGTCAGGCCGAAGTTTTCGTAAGGCTACCGCAGTAACCGGGCCGGTCGCGTAAGCAACAAAGGTTGAAATTGAAACCACCGTTGCCAACTTACTCCAATCCCGGAAAAAGTAAACCAGGACCATTGCTAAGCCTAAATCCGCAACCATCGCAAAGCGGGGAATCATATACCGCCGGTTCATCCGTCCAACCCAAGCCGGAACGTTTCCATTCCGCGTCATTGCCGCTAAGGTCCGCGCAGAAGTTGCCACAAAGGTCACCCCGGTCCCAAATGGGGAAACAAAGGCATCCAAGTAAAGTAACAAGGATAACCAATGGAGACCTAACAAGATTGCCAGATCCGCAAACGGGGAAGCGTAATTAATCTCGTGCCAGCCATATTTTGCTAAACTAGCCGGATCAACCGCACTCACAAAGGCTACTTGAAGTAAGATATAAATCACGGCGGTAATGGTTAACGAAATCCATACCCCTTTAAAAATATTTTTCTGTGGGTTTACCATTTCTCCAGCCATATTAATGACGGTTTGAAAGGCATCATAGGATAAAATAATTCCGGAAACCGCTACGGCTTCAAAGATTCCCCGCGTCCCATATGGCATGAAAGTTGTGGTGTTATGACCAAAATTACCAGCATGAAAACCCGTAATGATTAAAGTTAGGATCGTTAAACTAGGAATTAAGAGTTTAAAAACCGCCACCAGACTGGTGAAGTGCGTCAATAATTTTACCGACCAGAAGTTAATGAGGGTAAAAACGATCATGATCAAAAAGACCACCATCAGCCCTGCTGTAGTAATCGCCCCATTAGCCATGAAATGCTTCGTCCAATTTGCCCACGCCCAGGGCCAAGTACTCATATATTGTACACAGGCGACCGCTTCGATTGGTAAAAGGGTCACCAAAGAAACCCAGTTAGCCCAAGCAGCAATAAAGCCTAGTAAGGGGCCATGACTATATTGGGCAAACCGGCTCATTCCCCCGGACTCAGGAAACATCGTCCCTAATTCAACATAGTTAAACGCAATTAAAATCATAATTGCTGCCCCGATGATCCATGAAATGATGGCGGCTGGTCCCGCCACCCGGGCAGCGGCTCCGGAACCAAACAACCAACCTGAACCAATCAAGGAACTCAAAGCTAGCATGACACCGGAAAATAAGCTTATCTTTTGTTGCCGCATAATTTTCCTCACTTACTGGGATAGTTTTCTAACCCGATTTTGTCAATTTTATCAAAAACTAAAAATAATGGTAACTTTTAGTTTACCACACTTTATTAACTACCTGACCG
Source organism: Lactobacillus sp. 3B(2020) (assembly GCF_013487845.1). Classification (NCBI taxonomy): domain Bacteria; kingdom Bacillati; phylum Bacillota; class Bacilli; order Lactobacillales; family Lactobacillaceae; genus Lactobacillus; species Lactobacillus sp. 3B(2020). The sequence goes on from NZ_CP047410.1 coordinate 1,986,226, forward strand.
CCAAAGTGAACTAAAAAGGTTGGGAAAAAAGCTCCTTGACGGCCTGGTTGGGATAAGAAGAACGAAGGTTGATTCATTAGAATCGACCTTTTGTTCGCACTTATCCGCTAAGGCCGCGCTTTTTGACCTTAGTTACTGAGTAACATTCGGAGATGACAAAGAGGGTGGAAAGAAACTTGAGTTTCTTTCCACCCTCTCTATAAGCTCATATCAAGCTGAAGAGGATCGTACCAGGAAGAGAATGTCCATTTAACTACTGCTCCAGCAGGGCTATAAAAATGAATTCGATTCTATAACCAAAAGCCACCAATTAAGATTGAGTAGCCAAATTATCGTTAGTAGTTTACTGCAAAACTTAGACTACCTACCAGATTCAGCGGCCCTTACTTTCTCTCTAGTAGCTTTTTTAATGGCATTGGTCGTTGCCAGAGAAAACCTTGTTGAAGAGTACAGCCCCGCTTTACTAATTGTTGAGCTGTTAAACGGTCTTCCATCCCCTCAACTACCAACTCTAATTCGCGGGAACTAGCTAGTTCATACCATGCATGGGCAAAATGGAGCATATTTAAATGATCCCGATTTTGGAAAATTAATAAAGAGAACTTAATCCGATCTAAGTATGGTGAGTTGTTAATCACCGTTTGTAAACTATTGTAGCCGGATCCAACATCATCCAAACTAATCCGAAAACCATGATCTTGAATCCGTGCTAACAAACTGGCAAACTGCTCAGTATCCTCAGCTTGGAAGTTGTTTCGCTCAGTAATTTCAATACTGACATTTGAAATTGTCCGCCGTAAGGCCGTTAAATATTGCCAAACATCTTGATACTTAAATTGCCATGGATCAAGATTAACATTTACCATGATTTCTGGTCGAGTTTGGGCTAAGATTGCTAAATTAGCTAACAACCACTCTCGCAACTCGTGCCGAGTTCGACGATTACCAGTTAAAGCGATAATTTCATGGGTCTCCAGTGGTCGTCCACCCCGATGCCGCAATAAGATCTCATAATCCTTAACCGTGTACTCTTGCAAGCTTCGCACTGCATAGATTGGTTGACAATACACTTCTAGCTGATCTGTTAATTGCGCCATTTATTTTCCTCCCCAGGCTACTTTTCTCGAACCAGAAAAAAGCGAGTTGGCGACTCACCAACTTCTAACTGTGTTAATGAACATTTGACACTGGCCAATTGACTATCAATTTGGTCAAAAAAGACATCCCCGATATTTTCCAACGATGGATTTTTCTTATCAAACGGAGGAATTTCATTCAAAAACCGTCCTTGCAGGGGTTCAATCACCCGTTGGATGGCATCCTCAATATCATTAAAACGGATGAAAGCTTGATCATCAAGTTTTTTTACTTCACAAATCAATTCCCAAGTGTGCGGATGAGCTTCCCCAATATTATTATCCCACCGCATAGCATGACTTGCGTTGAGGTAAAACCGTAACCGGTAACGGTGTTGTTTTTGTTTTGACATTTTTCTTCCCTCCTTTAATTTAATCTTCTTTTTCCTCATGATACCTAACTTTCGCTAAATCTCGCCTAAGGACTTGCTTGATGGCGTGGCCTTCCTTATTCAAATTCAAAGTCGTCCACTTAGCAGGTGCTAGCATTGCATTGATTACCCCCATAACCCGGAAAAAGCTGATGACAAAGTTATATCCCGGTATCGTGAAAATCAGCCACCAGTGGTTCCGAGCATACGCTTGTTCCTCAGGTTTAAAGGCTAAGTACTTTAAAACATTGCTGAAGTTCAAGGCAGCGATGAACAGATACAAAATGTACATCGCAATTACCGAGTATAGCAACATTACCGGTGAATAACCAAACGGCACTAAAACTAGCATGGCAAAGAGCCAAATCACCTTTAGAAAGGATACGGTGTGGTCAACAATTAATCGACGAACTAAGAAATTCTTCCAAATCTCTTTAAGATTCAAATAATTTCCCATAAAATGCCGAACCACTTCGATTTCCCCCCGTTGCCACCGTTGACGTTGGACGTATAACTCATTCCAACCATCTGCTGGTTCAACATAAAAAATTGCATTCGGACAGAGGGCCACCCGGCCTTTAAGGTAGTACCGGACTTGGAAAGTCATATCGGTATCTTCGCCCACCGTATCAACATTATACAGGCGTGACTGCATCAAAGCAGCGCGTCGAAAGGCCGAAAAAGCTCCCGACATAGTAAAAATTTGATCGTCCTTTGATTCAACCGTCCGTCCCGCTAAGAAGGCAATTGCGTATTCAAGATATTCGTTAAGGTGAATTAAGCGGTGGTTTGGATCTTGCTTAATCAAAAACTTATTACTTAAAATCGTCCCCGTTTGCGCTTGGACTTCCGGATGGGCCACAAAGTTTTGCACAATATTCATCAAGGCATGTGGTTCGAGCGTCCCATCGCTGTCCATCGTAATTACACAGTCCCCAGTACTAGCATAGATCGCCGTATTCAAAGCCCGGGCTTTTCCTTGTTCTGCATCTAACCACTGAAGCTGAAGTTCCTTTAGTTCACTTTGGGCCCGTTGGAACACTTGACGACTTTTATCCCGACTCTTATTGTTAGCACAAATAACATTAATTAATTCATTCGGATAAGTCGACTCGGCAATTGACCGCAAACAATTTTCCAGTATATTAGCCGAATTATAAATTGGAACTAAGATTGTAATCCGTGGCATTCGCCCCGGAAGCTTCCCAGTTGGGACTTTAGTTGGGCGAAAATGATTCCAAAACCAAGCCCGGATCGCTGGAATTAACTCAAAAATTGCCGGAATAATTAACCAGGTTGACCAAAACCCCATCTGGATAAACATGTCACGCAACATACCTACTTACCTCCATAGTTAAAGCGAGAACCGGCTTGATCAAACTGAACCCGTGTAAAGACGTTGTAGTAGAGAATAATTACAAGCACATAGAAAATAATCCGCCCCAAGACCGAGTGAACAATAAAGAAGGCCCCGCTTCCAGCATAATACAAGATGGAAGCAATTAAGGCTAAGCGGAAAACGTTCGCTAAGAAAATCCACCCGGTTCCCATAAAGGTCAATTTAATCTTTTGGTCCCGTTCATACATCGGGTAGAACCATAAGAGACTTAAGTAAGCAATGGTTTCAATAATCCCTGAACACTCATAATCGACAAAGAGCAACACGAGGCCGTGCGCATTTTTAATACTGATCATCCCGTTAATGTAGGAACTGGTATAGAGACCCGTTAAGTCGCCCCACCAACCAGTAACCTGAGTCACGACTGCCGATAAAAGCCAAACAAAGTAAGCCCGCGCAGAAAAGGCCATGATTAAGAAGAGGCCAATACTACCGAGCCAAAAGTGAATTGCTTGTAAGTGCGCTCGGTTGACGACCGAAAGCAAATAAAGCCAGACTATCGTCCCTAGAATAATCCATCCATTAATCATTTTGCTTCACGCTCCTTTCGCAGCCCAGTTACAACTAACAGGCGAGCAATTTGTTGCTTGGCAGCTGGTAACAGGAGCGCCCCCAAAATCAACATTTCCGGTAAAACTTGAATTAAATAACGACTTCGGACCCCTTCAAATAGAAGCAAGAAGGCATAGGTTCCTAAAATTGTTAGTCGGAAGCCATTTACCATAACCCCCTTTTCCTGCCAACCAGCAACTAGAACAATTAACAAGGCAACCCAAGCAATTTGGGCAACAAAACGGAAAGTTGCAACGTTAGCCCCCTTTGGATAAAGGAAAGTCTGAAAGAGCCAGCGCCAATCTGAAGATGGTTTACCGGCATGCATAAAGGTTCCTTCTCCTAACCAACCAAAGGTCCCATCTGCCGTATTGTAACCTTGCTTTTGGATTAAGAACCAAAGGTGACCCCAGAAACCATCTTCTTGTAAGTGTTGCTTTAGCATCTTCTTAGAATAGGCAACCTTATCAGCCCGCTTGGGTAACTTTGCCATTGCAAGCGCTTCTTTTGTGCTATATTCTCCCCGGGGTTGACCTTGGCCAATACTTAAGAAGTGAATAGATGGGACTTCAAGCTCCCGATTAATCTTAATAAAGGATTGATGATCTTGGTAAGTTACTCCTTGACGGTAGGTTGCATAACCACTCCCCGCCAAAAGGAGCATTAACCAAATGCCCATTCCCAGCCGCTGCCAGGTTAAGCGCCGACAACTAGCAATTATAACTACAGCCCCGATTCCAATTACCAAAATGATCCCCGATGGCTTCATGAAATAAGTCAAACTCATTCCAACTCCGGCAATCAAGGCAAAGAGACTTCGCCACCAAATTGCCCATTTCTTAGCGGTACCAACTAAACCAACGAGGGTTAATGAAACCAACGGTAAAACCCAGGTATCGGTATAAGGCACGATAATACTCGGGAACAACAATAATCCAAATCCTTGGAGGTACCACATCGTCTTAATTTGTTGCGGATTAATTAGGGCGACCGTCACTACATTTAATAAAGCCGCAATATCAACAAAAACTAAAGTTGCCCAGTCAAGAGTCAGCCAGCTCGTACTCCCCAAGAGTTTTGAGACGCCCACTTCCGCCAAAAGTAACGGCAAATTATTTGTGTTTTGGCTAAAGTATCCCCGTTGATTAATCCCAGTTGGATCGACAAGGGCCCGGTGAACCATGTAAGCATCAAAGCCAATCGTTGGGTGGGTAGCTAAAATCAATCCCCCTTGAACTATCAATACCAAAAAACCAAATAAGAGCATCCCCCACCAACCAGTTTTTTGGCGATACCAATTAATTCCCCGGCGGATTGGATTATCCGTAATTAAAATCACTACTAATAGACATAGAGCCGCTAACACTACCAAGGTGACCCAGGTAGTCGTCTCAGCCGCTAATAAAAAATTTTGTGAAAGTAGCGCATAGTATAACGTTAACCCCGTCAACAGGAAAAAGGCCCCCGTGATTAGCCGACGGACGCCTCGCCAAATATGATCACTTAATCGCATCTATCTCTTCCTTTTGTAATCCCCAATATTTCTACCATTTAAAAATCCCACTATCAGTTCTAGCTAAAATAACTACCATTATCAATTGGTAACCGTGGCCAGCGCTAGAACCTTTGCATTTAATTTCAATGGAGCAGTTGCTAAAGCTCCACCTACTTCCCCAATCGCTATCTGAACTGTGAAGGCTAATGATGCAGTTCAATTTTTATCTAGCGATACGATCTCTCCATTTCTGACCGCTTTCTTCGTTCATTACAAGGTAACCAACTCATGTTTCCGTTGTTTCCGTTGCCAGAAGAAAATACCACTGCTACCGATTCCGATGCTTAGGATTGCCATTACAACTAGAAAGTATGGACCAGTACTTAAACCAACTTTAGTAATTCCCTGACCGTCATTCAATTGCCCGGGCTGATTAAAATTCCATTTGGTTGATTGATTGGTTTTAACCCCATATTTTCCTAATGCCAGGTACGGAACGGCAAAGGTCATCTCCTGAATACCATTTGAACCTTCATAAACATAGGCCCCATTCTTAATCGTATTGGTATAGTAATTATTACCGTTCAAATCAACAACTTGGACGTCAACGTATACCCCTTTTCCCCGATTTAGCCCCCATGGGTTAAAGATCGTACCGGTTTGAGGATCCAGGAGATTAATCGAAAATGACTCCCCATTAACCTTAATGATGTAGTCATTTGGTTGTATCTTCACATATCCACCTTGAGCCCCAACCTTATTTGGATCCTGCATCCGGACCCAACCATATACGTTCCGATCGTCAGTCGTAAAACGAGCTTGGTGGAGATTAAAGTTATCATAACTTTTGTGCCAGTCGTCAATCGGATAGTTCTTCCAGTCACTAAAATAGTTTAACCGGATTAAATCGTCTTGGTGGGCTTTAAACTCCCCTGTCCGATTATTCCATTTTCCAATATCTTCTCCCCATCTTTCGCCAACTTGAAGGGTGCTGTAAAAATGAGCGGAGGCTGCGGAAGCTTTAATTATATTAAAACAACAACTTCCCCCAAAAATAACGCCGAATAAAAGTAATATTTTAACTGTTTTCTTAATCATGATTTCAAAATCATCCCAATATAGTATTTCCAATCCAGTGATCCCTAAATTTCAAATCCACTACTTTATTTTGACCACGCTGACTCCATTATGAATGCCATTTGCTTAACTCCCGCCGAAAAGGAAAGCGTTAACTGTTCCCCTTACCGGAAAAAGGCTTTGCCAGTAATCAATCTGCCAAACCCTTTTACTTACTTTATTAAATCTTACAAATCGATTATTTAATACCTCGTAATTTTAATTTTTTTATCAAACGATTGTCAACACCCTCACGTATTTGGTTTTAAAACTGGTTAAATTCACCGGCACTTGATAAATCAAGCTTTGAGGGAAACTAACCAATCTTTTAATACACATACTTAATAAAATTAAGGATATATATTAAAAAAGCAAACCGGTTATAAACCGATCTGCTTTTTTGCGAACTTAAATTGTTACTTTTTTTTGCGAAATTTAACCGTTACATACGAAGAAATTGCAAAAACGACAATAAAAATTAAAAGATAAATCATTTTTCTTGAATTTCTAATATCAATCGATTAATCATTAAGTGCTGCTTGAACTTCACTCGCCGTTGGAATTGATGGCATAGCCCCCATCCGTTGAACGGTCAAACTGGAAGCCCGTTGAGCGTATACCAAGGCATCAGCAACATTACTCAAATCCTTACTCAATTGGGAAGTCAAGGCCCCAATAAAGGTATCACCGGCCGCCGTGGTGTCAATCGCTTTAACTTTAAAGGCCGGAACGATACCATGGCCGTGTGGTGTTGAATAAAATACCCCTCGAGAACCTAAAGTGATTAAGAGGTTAGCAACGCCGTGATCCTTAAAGTATTCAGCCGTCTTAAGCATTGCTTCTTCACTATCAACGGCAATCCCCGTCAAAACTTCACTTTCGGATTCATTTGGAATTACCACGTCCGTAACTGCCAAGAGTTCCGGTAAAATTTCCTTTGCTGGTGCTGGGTTTAAAATCGTAACTACCCCGTGTTCCTTTGCTAATTTGAAAGCCGCTGCCGTAACCGCTTGTGGCGTTTCAAATTGGGCAATTAAAAAGTCCACCTTTTCAAGGAGGTCTTCTGTCCCGGCCAAAAGGCTTTCATCCATTCCAAAGTTCGCCCCGGGGTAGACCATAATATCATTTTGCCCGTTTGCATCTAGGGTAATAACAGCCGCCCCAGTTCCATGTCGTGGATCATTCTTTAGGAACTTAGTATCAATACCATCTTCTTGAAGGGCTTCACGCATAAACTTTCCTTCATTATCTTCGCCAACCATCCCAATAAAGGAAAGTTGCGCTCCAGAACGCGCCGCTGCTACCGCTTGGTTAGCACCCTTACCACCTGGAGCGGAACTCTTATCGTTAGCTGAGATTGTCTCCCCAGGTTGTGGGAACCGGGTAACATGGTAAGTAGTATCAACATTAATGCTTCCTAAAACGGCGATTCGATTGGTCATGATTTTCCTCCTGCAGTTGGCTTCTAACGTAAAAGGTTTTACGAATATTTCACTTTAAAAGATACCATGATCTCGCCCCACTCGCAAGCGCTTTACCAAGTTTTATTTTACTTTTCTTCAGCTAGCTTCCGATTTAAGTAGTGGGCAAGCTTTTCTTTGGGGTAAATACCGGTCACTTTTTCCTTGGCAACTCCATCTTTAAAGAGAACTAAGCTTGGAATACTCATCACCTTATAGCGTTGAGGAATCGTCTCGCTCTGTTCAACATCGAACTGTACAAACTTTATCCGATCCCCAAATTCCTGTTCTAACTGTTCAAGAACGGGCGCCATGATCTTACACGGTCCACACCAATCAGCCCAAAAATCAACAAGGGTCATTGGTCCACCCAATTGTTCATCAAAATTTGCTGGTGTTGCTTCAATTGCCATTTACTTCTCCTTTGTCTTTGGCTTACGCCGTAAAAAGTGAATTGCGATCGTAGCGGCAAAAATTACTAAAATAAAAGTTCCAAAGGCCCCCGACGAGATTTCAATATCAATCGCTGGCACGGTCAAGAAGAGCTTTACGGCAATCACCGCAATTAATAAATAAGCCATCGGTTCCAATTCTGGAATTTTACGCATTAGCTTCATAATCACTTCTGCAATTCCCCGCATACACAAGATCCCAATTAAGCCCCCGATTAAAACGATTACCGGGTTACTTGAGACTGCCAAGGCTGCTAATACTGAGTCAATTGAGAAAACAATATCCGTAAACTCAATCTGTGCTACTACGGCCCAAAACCGTTTCCGACCAGTTAATTTACTAGCGACGCGCTGTTTTTTTTGTTTATGAATTGGTTTCTTACCAAAAAACTTTACGTGGAAGAAACGGTAGGACATGTACATTAAGTAAGCTGCCCCTAAAGCTTTGATCTCCCAAAAATGAATAAGGTAAGTTCCAATTCCAATCACCACAAAACGGAACAAATATGAACCCCAAATCCCATAAAAAAGCGATTCTTCTTGTTCCCGTAAAGTTGGCAAGACCCGCGTCTGGGCTGCTAAAACCACCGCATTATCAACTGACAAAAGGCATTCCATCATAACTAACGACAGTATAATCAGCCAATCCTGTCCCGATGTAACCACCATTTTCCAGTTTTCAAAATCAAAAAAGGGCCCGTAGAGCTGTTGTAAAAGTGACAATTAAATCCTCCTTTATTAATCTGATTGCCATAATTTTACCAAATTATGCGGAAAAGCGGTAGGGATTGGGGCCTGAATTTCACAAACTTGATTGCTAAACGGTAAAACTAACTTTTGGGTAATCCCATGAAGTAACAGCTGTCCACCTTGAACTGGGTTATAAAGCGGATCACCAATAATTGGATGACCGCTGTAAGCTAAATGGACCCGTAGTTGATGGGTTCGGCCAGTCCCTAAAGTAAGGTGGACTAAAGACTGCTGTCCATTAGTCCCGACTACTTGATAATATGTCAAAGCAGTTTGCGCCCCGGGCCCATTCACTTGTCGCTTCCGTTTATCGGTTAAATCCCGTCCAATTGGCCACGTAAACTGCCCTTGACTTTGATCAAACTGGCCCTCGACCACTGCTAAGTAAGCACGGTGAATTTTACCGATACTAATTTGGCGATCCAGAATCGGCACCACCACTGGATTTTTGGCGACGATTACGGCTCCGCTCGTAGCCTGGTCAATTCGATGAACCATATAAGCGGCGGCTTGCGGTTGCTTTTGGAGGTACCCAGCAACCTCATTCATTAACGTCCCCGTTTCCCCCTTTTGATTGGGATGGGTTTTCTGACCGGCGGGCTTATTCACTACTAAAAGGTCACGATTTTCATACAGAATTAATAATTGGGGGCTGCGATTCGGAATATAATTTGATGTTGGTGTCCGAAATTCATCCCCTAAAAAGGTTAGTTGAATCCGATCACCGACTGCGACCATTTGATTCATTGAATAATATTGGCCATTCACCAAAACATTTTGTCGGATCCGTAAATAATGGACAAATCGATGGGGCAAAAGCCAAGTTCGCTCTAGTAATTGGCGAAGTGGTTGCTTTCCTTGGTGTTTACCTACCACTACATCTAGTTGCCATTGCATTTTTCTCTCCTATTATTTCCCAGGAAATTATTTTCCAAGCTAGAACTTTACTTTTGACAAAAATCAGTGTTGAATTAATTATAGGATACTGTTTTTGGAGGTGGAGCTCAATGTTAAGTTCAGTCAAAATTAATGCCCGGGGACACTGGGTTAGCGTCTTTGAGCCCCTCCCCCGGGAACGACAAGATCTTTATAACAAATATGAAGTTACCCCGGCCCTGTTAGATTATGCGATTGACCCTTACGAAAAGGCCCGGGTTGAAATTGATCGGGATGCTGGCGTAACCCTACTGATTTTTGACGTTTATGTACCTACTCACAAACTTTCAGCTCCCCAAACGGCACCAATCGGGATTATGCTCACTAAAAACAACGTTCTAACTTTTACGAATGCTCAAACTAACTTTGTAAATGGTTTAATCGCCGAACATCTTCGTAAAATGAAGGCGCGGGGAGCAATTGCGGATCAGATTGACTTTATTTTGCCAATTCTCTATACGCTCTCGACCAATTACTTTCAACCAATTCGGCGGGCTGATATTCAACGCCAACAAATCCAACGAAGCTTGGAAGAGCGTACCGAGCGAAAAGCCATTTCCGAATTTTTGGAAATTGAAACGGGACTCGTCTATATTTTAACTTCCCTTCAAGGAAATGTTTCCCTTCTTCAAGAATTTCAACGGCGGTTCGCCACCCAAATGAGTCAAGACCAACAAGACGAACTTGATGATGTCATCATTGAAGCTCAGCAAGGTTTAGAGATGGCGCAAATGACTTCTGACGTTTCGGCACGGGTTTCTGACGCCTACAGTAAAGTCCTCGATTCAAACCTAAACCAAACCATGAAGTTATTAACAATCTTTTCAATTCTCGTTTCAATTCCCCCAATTGTTTCGGGTTTCTATGGTCAAAACGTCAAAACGCTTCCTTTTGCTAATGGTGACTGGGCTTGGCAAATCACCCTCATCATTACCATTATATTGATGGCAATTTCACTAATCTTCATGCGCCGGTGGTGGAAATAAAATGTTAACCCCTTATCAAGAGTTCTTTACCGGCCGACCGTCCACTCAAATTGCTCAAGACCTATTAGGAAAGCCTTTAAGGGCGCCGGACGGCTGATACGGAATCGTTTTATGGACAACCAGGTAACATTTATCTTTACCAGATTCGGGGCCACTATTGCTTTGACGTTGTGGCTCAACCAATTAACATTCCTCAAAGAATTTTAATCCGCGGATTTGAACCCCATTGGGGACAGTCCCAAATGGAAGCTAATCGGGGCCAAATTGGCTTAAATCTCAGTAATGGTCCGGCAAAATTAATTTCCAATATATTAAAGCAGATAATAAAGAAGGTGGGAAGAAACTTGAGCTTCTTCCCACCTTCTTTGTCATCTCCGAATGTTACTCAGTAACTACGATCTAGCAATAATCAAGTGAACATTGCCTTTTTAACAACATCAGAATAATTACGATGTCCTTAAATTTACATTGACCGCTAGTAATCAGCTTTGGTGCGCTGGATTCCAACCCAGCCATCGAGAATGTTTTTGCTCGATCTTTTCCACTTAACGGGACTTACTTGTTATAGTTAGGGGCATCCTTAGTGATTTGAACATCATGAGGGTGTGATTCCCGCAAACCAGCGTTGGAAATTTGTACAAATTGAGCATTATCAATCAAGGATTGAATATCCGGAGCACCGCAGTACCCCATGCCGCTCCGCAGGCCACCAACCATTTGGAAGATGATGTCAGCAACGTCACCCTTGTATTCAACCCGAGCTTCAATTCCTTCCGGAACCAACTTATTAGCTTCGTTAACGCCACCTTGGAAGTAACGGTCAGAAGAGCCATGCGCTTGCGCCATCGCCCCAACAGAACCCATACCACGGTAGGACTTGTACTTTTTACCATTATCTTCAAAGACTTCCCCTGGAGCTTCAGTCGTCCCAGAGAACATTGAGCCCAACATTACGGCATTTCCACCGGCAGCAATGGCTTTAACAATGTCACCAGAGTACTTAATCCCACCATCAGCAATGATTGGCTTACCGTATTCCTTAGCCGCCGTAGCAGCATCGTAAATTGCTGTGATTTGAGGAACCCCAACCCCAGCAATTACCCGCGTGGTACAAATTGAACCAGGACCGATCCCAACCTTGACAACATCAACTCCGGCATCAAAGAGGGCACGCGTAGCATCACCAGTTGCGACGTTCCCAGCAATCAGAGTTTGCGTTGGGTAATGTTGACGGATTTCCTTAATCTTCCGTAATACCCCAGCAGAGTGGCCATGAGCCGTATCGATAACAATCGCATCAGCCCCGGCTTCAAATAATGCTTCAGCCCGTTCAAAAGTGTCAGATGTAACCCCAACTGCAGCTGCAACCAAGAGACGGTTTTGATCATCAACGGCTGCCTTAGCAAAGTTTCCATTTAAGGAAACGCCCTTAACGTTGGCAACTTCACCAGCTTGGGCTTGGATCGACATGTTCTTGTGAATAACGCCAAGGCCCCCTTGTAAGGCCATAGCAATTGCCATTGAGCTTTCAGTAACCGTATCCATCCCGGCACTAATAAACGGTAAGTTCAACTTCAAGTTCTTGGCCAATTGAACACTTAAGTCAACTTCGTTCGGTAAAACATGGCTTTCCGCCGGAATCAATAACACGTCATCAAACGTAATTCCCTTTTTTGCGAACTTTGTATCCCAGTTTGACATTAATCTTACACTCCCTTATGAATTTTAAATCTGAATTGTGACTAGGATACTAGGAATTTACCTAATCGTCAAGGAAAATGTGGGAAAGAGGTTGGGAAGAAACTAATTACGCCACCAGTCTAAAAGGTTGGAACGTAGCCAGGCCAAACCCATCACTAAATAGACGCTCTTTCCCGCAATTTAATTCCGCCGCCGTTGGCTCCCAAAGAGGGCATTGGTAATATTAAACTTCGACCGTAAGTAAAGGTCACCAGCAAAACCAGCTAATCCGAGGATAACGTAGACCCACTTGTTAAGTACGGGGTTAATCACGTTTGGCATTAAAGCCGTTAAACCGTAAACCGCAATCCAAGTTACTAATCCAAGAATAATCACTGCTGTCCGGTACCAAAGTGATCGCTTAACTAGTCGGCCGTTAGCGTCAACCTTAGGCCGAATCAACTTCATTAAGCAACCAAAGAGCGCCCCACCAGCTAAGGCAACGATAATAATTGCCGTTAACCCAGCGTTTCCGTTATGACCACCTGGGGCCAGGGCCTTGGGACTCGTAAAGGCAAGGACCCCAAACATAATCGTAAAGATAGCAAAGAACATCAAGGCATTATCCGCTGCCAACATCCAAATATTGGTATTTTCTTGCTTAGCCTCAACTTCCTTCTTTGGATGAAGCAATTCATGGGCATAGGCCGTTGGGGTCCCAAACATCCCCTTTGCCGTCTTGGCCGTCTTTTGGCCTTCCAAAAGAGCGTCCATCGTCTGTTGGATCAATGCTGATTTCTTTTCGGCCGTTGCTCCTTGAGCATCCAACTGCTTATTCAATTGGAACATAAACTCTTCGTTCTTCCGGGTTAAACCATACTCTTGAAAAGCCCGGCCCGTTGCTTGTTGTTCTTGCTTTTGATGTTGCTTTTGCCGTTCACCAGCCGCCGCATTCCGTCCTTGTTCACTCACAATAAAAAACTCCTCTTAATTAACCATCACCGCTAAATTAAACATTAAAGCGGAATTCTACAATGTCTCCATCTTGCATGACATAGTCTTTTCCTTCTAGGCGAAGCTTTCCGGCTTCCTTGACCTTAGCTGGCGAACCATATTCATCTAGGTCGCTAAAGGACATTACTTCAGCCCGGATAAAGCCCCGTTCAAAGTCAGAGTGGATAATCCCGGCTGCTTGCGGAGCCTTCGTTCCCCGTCGGAAAGTCCAAGCCCGGGTTTCCTTACCCCCAGCCGTGAAGAAAGTTTCAAGACCTAGCAACTTATAGGCCGCCCGAATCAACCGATTCAAGCCCGGTTCCTCAACACCTTCCATTTCCAGGAAGTCCTGCTTTTCTGCTTCATCCATTTCAGCAATTTGTTCTTCGGCAGCTGCCGAAACTCCAATGACTTCCCCTTCGCCGTTAACGTGTTCCCGAATGGCATCCATGTACTTATTACCATCCGGATTAGCCATGTCTTCTTCACCAATATTAGCAACATAAAGAACTGGTTTTGTGGTTAAGAGGAATAAGCCCTTCACAATCTTCTTTTCATCATCATCAAAGTCAATCGTCCGTGCACTCTTACCATCTTCAAGGACTGGCTTCAACTTTTCAAGGACCGCTAATTCAGCTAAGGCATCCTTGTCCCGTCCTTTAGCGGCCCGTTGAACCTTAGCAAGGCGATTATTAACGGCCTCCAAGTCAGCCATGATCAATTCCAAGTTGATGGTATCAATATCATCAATCGGATCAACCTTCCCCGTTACGTGGGTAATATCGTCATCATCAAAGGCCCGCACAACGTGAACAATCGCATCTGTTTGTCGAATATTTTCAAGGAACTTGTTCCCAAGGCCTTCCCCTTTCGACGCCCCTTTGACAATCCCGGCAATATCAGTAAATTCAAAGGTCGTTGGCACAATCTTTTTGGCGGGAATCAGCTCATCAATCCGGTCTAACCGATTGTCTGGAACTTCCACCATTCCCACATTTGGTTCGATTGTGGCAAAGGGGTAGTTAGCCATTTCAGCTCCGGCCTTCGTAATTGCGTTAAATAAAGTTGACTTCCCGACGTTTGGAAGCCCAACAATCCCTGCAGTTAATGACATAGTAATTCTAGTTCCTTTCTCTTAGTGCGCTTCGTTTGCTTCTTGATTAGCGGGTTCGAGGACCTTTTTAATCCGCTTGTTAAAGTGATACCGATCCATCATTACAATGTGACCACAGCCCGTGCATTCAATCTTCATGTCTGCGCCAACCCGGATAATCTTCCAGCGATTAACCCCACATGGATGCGGCTTTTTCATCATTACAATATCGTTTAATTCGTATTCAACCATGCTTAGCCCTCCATAATTAATCGAAACTTACCCCTAATAATTCCAAAACCCGATTTAACTCATCCGTTGATTGGTACGGAATTTCAATTTTTCCGTGATCAGGTTGGTTACCGCTAAAGGAAACCTTCGTCCCAAACCGCCGTTGGAGTTGGTCAGTTGCTTCTCGCAGATAAGGGTTAAGCTTTGGCGCTGGTTTAGCTTGCTTAACCGGTTTTACCTGTCCGTTTTCCTTCGCCACAATTTCTTCTAGTTGCCGAACCGTTAAGTTTTCCTTAACGGCCCGCTTAGCTAAGGTAACCACTGCCGACTTATCCCTTAGGCCGAGCAAAGTCCGAGCCTGTCCCATTGAGAGTTGTCGCTTAGCCACTAACTCCTTAACTGTATCAGGAAGCCCCAATAAGCGGAGGTAGTTAGCGATATACGGCCGCGACTTGCCAAGGCGACTAGCGACTTCCGCCTGAGTCAAGTTCAATTTTTCAATTAACGTTTGGTAAGCTTGAGCCTCTTCTAGTGGCGTTAAGTCTTCTCGTTGGAGGTTTTCTAAAACGGCAACTTCCATCATCTCCGCATCATTCATCTGGCGAATGATTGCGGGAATTGTCCTTTGGTGAGCCAATTCGGAAGCCCGAAAACGTCGCTCACCAGCAATTAATTCATACCGCGCTAGTTTTGGATCTGGTTGCCGTAAAATTACCGGTTGAAAAACTCCCGATTTTTTAATTGAGTCAGCTAACTCGGCTAACGTTTCCTGATCAAAGCTCCGCCGGGGTTGGTATGGATTGGGGCGAATTTCTTTTAAGGCCACCTCCTCAATCACTTCCCCAGCGGCTTCTTTCGCCATCAAAGCTTCCATGTTTTTCTTTAAGCGTAAACGTTTTTTCCCTCTTGCCATTCCTTATCATCCATTCTATTTATTGCTATCATTTTGTGGACGCACTGTAATTGTCAATTGATAGCCGTCTGCAAGTTTCTTTTGCCGGACTGTTGCTTTAAAGCCGTTATCCTTCACCAACTTAACCGACTTTTTAATTGTGTTAATCGCAATTTGCGGATCACTAACACTAATCTTTGCCTTTTTCTTCGAAGCTTTCTTTTTAACCCCTTTAGGCGATGTAGTTGGCGCTTCCTTAGGCGTGGTCACCGGCGTTTCATTAGCTAAGGGGGCTTCTTCTTTTACTGGAGTAATTGATTTAGCTGCTTGATCCGTTGGCAAGACCTGGCCTTGTAATTCAGCAACTGCTTGTTCAGTCTGACGAACATTAAGCTTTTCGTTGACGATCCGCATTAACATATTGCGTTGCTCATCATCAGTTAAACCTAAGAGGGCCCGCCCGTGACGTTCAGTAATCATCCCGTCAAGAATTGCGTTTTGAACCGGTTCAATCAAGTTTAATAACCGCAGTTTATTCGCGACTGTGGACTGACTTTTGCCAACCCCTTTCGCCAAGGTTTGCTGGGTTAAGTGATTCAAGTCCATCAATTTCTTATAAGCCCGAGCTTCTTCAACTGAACTCAATTGGGCCCGTTGCAAGTTTTCAATTAAAGCTAAGGAAGCTGATTCCTTATCACTCATCTTTTCAACAATTGCCGGGGCCTTTTCCCATTCTAGCAGTTGCATTGCGCGAAAACGCCGCTCGCCAGCGATGATTTCGTACTTGGCTGCCTTATATTCCCGCAAAATAATCGGTTGTAACAATCCGTGTTCTTCAATTGTATGGGCAAGTTCTTGAATTTCGTGCTTATCGAAAACTTGTCGCGGTTGATACCGATTTGGTTCAATTTGCTTGAGTGGAATTTCAACCACCTGATTTTTGGCCGGTGTTGATTTTGAACCGAAATTAAATAATGAAAATGCCATGTTTCTCCCCCTACTTTAATGGCTTTTTACTTGGTAAACCAGGCCGCCGTGGATATTTCTTCGGTGTTGCCGCTACCTTGTTAATCAGAATGAGGTTTCGTTGTTCCGGTTCTGGTTTAGTTGGTAAAACCAGTTGCATTGTTGTACTGACCTTCCCACCCAAAGTGGTAATTGCTTTTTGGGCGTCTTGAAGCTCCTCGGCAGCAGCGGCAGCTTTATAAGCCAAGAACTCACCACCAACCTTGACAGCTGGCAAACACAACTCACTCAAAACACTTAGTCGCGCCACTGCTCGCGCGGTTACCAAGTCAAATTGTTCCCGGTAATCACTTTGCTTATTGCTAAAATCTTCGGCCCGGGCATGAACTAATTCAACCTCCGTCAATCCTAGCTTGCCAACCAGTTCCCGTAAAAAGTCGATTCGTTTGTTTAACGAATCCACAATCGTTACCTTTAATTGTGGAAAAGCAATCTTTAATGGTAATGACGGAAAACCAGCTCCCGCTCCAATATCGCATAAACGAAGGGATAATTCTTTTAACTTTGGTTCCGCAAACGCCCCCATGATTGAATCATAAAAGTGTTTTAAGTACACATCTTCCTCGGCGGTAATTCGGGTTAAGTTAAGGTGTTGATTAACTTCAATTAAATAATGATAGTATTGATCAAATTGGGCCATTTGGGTAGCATTTAAATCAATCCCCATTTGGGCTAAGGCCGCTTGAAATTGTTCTGGCTTCATTTTATTCGTCCTTTCCGTGGAACATTAATGTTTCACGCTCTTTTTAACTTTATCCTATTTTCCGCTTCAATTCAACCATTCCCAGTATTTCCCGGGTAATATTTTCCCTCAAAAAAGGCTACCAATCCAATTCATGCCAAAGCTAAGTTTGCTTTGACACTAAATTAGAAATTGGTAGCCTAAATTAATTATTAAGCTCTAGCAGATTAGCAGATTTTCTCTCGTCCTACTTCATATGTGAGACTTCTTCTAAGAACCACTTATTGAAGGCGTCGGCATCAATATCGACACATACTTCAGCATTCGTCTTACCATCATGATAAGCGCCCCGGATATCGGCGACCATCCCACCAATTGCGGGGCCATCAGTTTGGATGTCGACCCATAACTTCTTTGTAGTGTAAGCTTCTGGGTGAAGCAAGTAGAAGATCGTGTTAACATCGTGCATTGGGTGACCATCACCACTAACGTCATTGTAATGGCTAATCAAGCCGTACAACATCTTCCCGGTTTCATTCATTGTCTTCAAAGCGTTAAGGGTTTCGGACGTAATCAAGGCCTTTAAGGTTACGTCCAGGCCAACCGTAACAATCGGTACCCCAGAATTATACATAATCTTAGCCGCATCTGGGTCAGTGAAGACGTTAAATTCGGCAATACTGGTCATGTTTCCACCAGAAATGGAGCCACCCATGGCAATAATCTTTTTGATGTGCGACTTAACTTCTGGATATTGGCTAAAGAGTAAGGCAATGTTGGTATAAGAGCCAGTTGGCACCAAAATCACTTCATCTTCGGCCATGATTGCGTCATGCAAAGCTTCAACCGCTGACTTCTTGATTGGTTCACCATAGTCATCACCAAAGTCGTAACCTTCCATTCCGGAAGCCCCATGAATCCGGGCCGCATCTTCAAATGGCTTGATTAATGGTTGTTGAGCGCCCATGGCAACTGGAATTTCCTTGTCCTTACCAAAGAAGTGAACAATCTTTAAGGCATTCGCCGTCGTCTTATCAACGGTAACGTTCCCCGCAACTGCCGTAACCAACTTCAAATCAATTGCAGGGTCATTAATAGCCATCGTTAAAGCCGCTGCGTCATCAATCCCTGGGTCAGTGTCCATAATAATTTTCATGGTCATGATAATTCCTCCTTAAATTAGCTGTAAACGCTTTTACTAAGTGGTAAAAAGAAAGGGCTGGGAAGAAATTCAGGTTTCTCTCCAGCCTCTTTAACATCCCCGAATCTTATTCGGAAACTACGGTCGAAAACTACGGCCTTAGCGGATAAGTTCAAACCGCAAAACGATTTTGGCAAAGCAACCTTTGCTTTTCTTATCCTTTCTAGGCCGTTAAGCAGGTTTTCTCCCGACCGCTCTTTTTATTGACTACCAAGCAAAGAGGCCAACGAAGGCTGCTGAAAGCAGTGATACTAAGATCCCTGACAGCAAAAGGTAACCAATATTTTGTGCGATGTAGTCGTTATCTTCCTTACCAACAAGTCCTTTAAAGGCCCCGATAATCATTCCGAGCGTTCCAAAGTTAGCAAATGAAGTTACGAAGGTTGTCAAAACAGCCTTGTAGTGTTCTGGGTAATGCATGATTGAACCAGTTACCTTACCCATAACAACGAATTCGTTCGTAACTAACTTCATCCCCATATCTTGGGCTAAGCCCCAGGCTTGGTCGAGTGGTAACCCCATCAACCAAGCAAATGGGAACATAATCACCCCAAGGATGCTTTCCAAGGAGAGCGGTTGCCCAGCAAATGGCTTCCCAAAGAGCGCCAAGATGGCATCAATCAAAGCAGCTAAAGCAACAAAGGCAACAACGTTAGCAATGATGATTAAAATCAGCTTACCAGCGCCCAAGATGGAGTCCCCAAGGAAGCTAAAGAATGGTTCCTTCTTACCATCTTCATTAGCCTTAACCGTTTCGATGGTATCTTCTTCTTCTGAAACGTGAATTGGGTTTAAAATGGTTGTCGCAATCAAAGCGTTAACAATGTTAATTGGAACGGCTGTCAAAATATATTGACCAGGCATCATTTCAATATAAGCCCCAAGAATTGATGCGGTAACACAGCTCATGGACATCATGGCAATTGTTAAGTTCCGTTCCTTGTTCATCTTCCGAAGTTGCATCCCAGAGATGGCAAGCACTTCAGTGTTTCCTAAGAACATCATTTCAACTGCAAAGAAAGATTCGAACTTTGGTTGACCAGTAATAAAGGAAAGACCCTTCCCAATCCACTTAATGATCCAAGGTAATAATCCGATATAAGTCAAGATATCAAACATTGGAACAATCATCAGGATTGGCATCAAAGCCGAACAAATGAAGTTGAGGTTCTTGGCATCATACCAACCACCAAGAGCAAACACAGTCCCCTTTGCAGAGACGTTAACAATCCAAGCGAAGCCATCAGCTGCTGCCTTAACCCCGGCCCGACCAGCTGGAGAACTAGTCAAGAACCAAGCAAGAATTAAGTTCAAGACAACCATGATACCAACGGCCTTCCAGTTAATCTCTTTCTTCCTCTTGGAGAATAAGAAAGCCACTCCCAAGAAGATGATTAACCCAAGAATATTAATTGCAAGATACATGGATCTAACACCTTTCTATAAAAATACAAGAATAAATGCAAATCATAAGATTCTGTCAGTGTAAGCGCTAGCAAAATCTTATTACTGAAATAAATATACCGGGTGTTGGCAAACTTGTAAACCCACCCAAAATTCCCAACTTTGTGAAATCACTATAACATTTTCCTAAAATGTTCGTCGATATACCGTTTTACTTGGAAAATGAAACCGCATCACCAAAGATAACGGTTTCACAAACTTACCAAAATTTTTTTTCTAGCGGGGACTTATCTAGACCATTTTTGCTTATTAGTGATATTTTAAAATAACACAAACAATTGCAACTCCAATAGAGAAATTGTTCCGATTTAACTACTAATCATGCTAAGTATTTTCCTTTAACGTAAAACATTTTACTTTTTTATCTTTGTATTCACTAACAATCAAATTTTTGCAGATAATACTTATTTTTAGTCATTAGACCGCTGCTACCTTCATATTTTGGGCCTAATTCTGCAAAAAAACCACCTCGTACGGCACGAACGAGGTGGTTAATTGGGAAAGACTAATTAGCCGTTGCGACCACTGATTTGATTTATCGTATCTCTTAATTAACACATTTACTAGCTTAAATATTTTGCATGTTAAGGGGTAAATGCCCTACTTTAGATTATAGACACTCGACATTAGTCTTTAGGAATTTTAAATGGGTTGGTTTTTATGGGGTGATTTTCGCTTGATTTACACAAGCGATTCTTCTTGACAACGGACTTTATCCTTTCCACATTTTTATTATATGATAACCATTTAGCGGAAAGCAAATGAAAAGGCTTTTATTTTACTTGTTTTCTCCAAATTTGCGCAATCAAGAATAGGATTGCGAAGAAAATCAACGAAATGATTAGCGATAACCGCGTCGCCTTAATAAAGAATAAAACGATAATAATTGCCACAAAAAAGGCAATAGTCAGCCAACTTGTAAAAGGAAAACCTGGCATTGCAAAGTTATTTCCTGCCGGTGCCTGCTTGCGGTATTTAATGTGGCAGAGCAGAATAATAATCCAAACAAAAATGAAATTAATTGTGGATACTCCCGAAATTACATTGAAGACGCCTTCCGGAATTATATAGTTTAAAATGACCACGATAAACAGAATTAAGGATGAAAAACGCATCGCATTTACTGGGACAGCTTGCCGGCTTAGCTTTTGGAAGGCCTTGGGACCATTCCCCCCTTGCGATAGGGAGTAAAGGGACCGACTAGTTGAAAAAATACAACTATTGGTGGCAGACATTGCAGCGGTTAAAACGACAAAATTTAGGATCCCGGCTGCACCGGTAATCCCAATCCCGGCAAAGACCTGAACAAAGGGACTGGATGTCATTTTAATATCATGCCATGGGTATACTGCCATAATCGCCAGCATCGAACCAACGTAAAAGAGCCCAATTCGCATTGGCAAGGTATTAATTGCCTTGGGAATATCTTCATTCGGATTAGCGGTTTCACCAGCTGTTAACCCCACCATTTCAATCCCAACAAAGGCGAAGGTTGCCATTTGAAAGGACATTAGAAAACCAACGGGGCCCTTAGGGAAGAAACCACCGTAGTTGACTAAGTTAGCCAAACTGGCCGTCCCACTGGAAGTCTTAGTGTGGAAAATTACCATTAACAACCCGACAACAATCAAGGCTAGGATAGCTATGACCTTAATCATCGAGAACCAACTTTCTAGTTCCCCAAACAACCCCACATTAATCATGTTTACCAACATTAATAGCATCAGAATAATTAGTGGTCCGACCCATCGTGGTAAGCTTGGGAACCAGTACTGTAAGTAAATTCCAGTCGCTGTTAAATCGGCCATGGCTAAAGTTAACCAACAGGACCAATACGTCCAGCCAGCTACAAATTCCATCCGATCTCCCATGTATTCTTTAACCGAATCGATAAAGGAATGCTTACTTGGATCAGCAAGTAATAATTCCCCTAAGGCCCGCATCATAAAAAAACAAAAAATCCCAACGATTAGGTAAGTTAAAATTAACGACGGGCCAGCCGCATGGATAGCACTCCCGGAACCTAAGAACAATCCCGTTCCGATCGCCCCACCAATAGCAATCATCGTAATATGCCGACTCTTTAGTGAACGCGACAAATGCCGCTCCTGCTTTTCTTCCATAATTCTCTCCTCTCTAAATCAAACTAAAAACGTCCCTAGCTGTACTAGCTAGGGACGTTTATTAACGCGGTTCCACCCAAGTTTAAGGTCTAAAATTAGACCTCCTCTCGGTCGATATTGGAACCACCCAAATTCAATCTTTAATGCCATATTATGACCACCAGTTCTCAACTTCCCTGGCTCTCTGTTAGGTCATCAAGACGCGTGCACGCTTTTGTCTATGTGATTTCCATTATACGGACTTTCTCGCAATTGTCAAACAATTATTGGGATCATTCTCATTTTTATGGTTGACCAAATTATTCGCAATTGGCGAAAATTAGCGGTTGACTTTCACTCTTCTGATGGTTAAATTAGAGTTAACTTAATTTAAGATGAGAATCTATTGATAAGAAGAGTAACAATGGCCGTCCCTTCCAGAGAGAAAACAGGTGGTGTGAGTTTTCGGGACTTAAGTTGTGAAGATGAGCTTATCGGAAGTAGTGGGGTTAATTAGCTACCACTACCGGTTGCACCCGATATCGTGCCGGGGATGTTTGTCCCTTGAGGCCCTTTTCGGGTAAATTTGGGTGGTACCACGAAGTCTTCGTCCCATTGGTTGTTCAAACCAGGGACGGAGGCTTTTTTGTTTGCAATATAGGAGGAATTTTTTATGACAGTTTATCCAACTAATGGTTTAGCTCGCTGGCATCAACTCTGGCCAGTCAAAACTGAGGCTAATTACCAAATTTTAATCGTTAACTTAATGCCTACTAAGCAAGTTACCGAACTACAATTTTTAAATCTTTTGGCACATACCAACCTTAATTGTCAGGTCACTTTTGCTTATCCAAGCAGCCATCATTTCAAAAACACTGATGCTTCCCTAATCAAACAAACTTATCAACCCTTATCTCAGATCTGGGGGCGCTCCTTTGATGCCTTGATTGTAACTGGGGCACCTGTTGAAAAACTACCTTTTTTCGCCGTTGATTACTGGCATGAATTTTGCCACTTAGTCCAATGGAGTCAAACCCACTGTGAGCGGGTAATCTTTGAATGCTGGGCTACCTTAGCCGCCTTATATGTCCAATATCGCATCCCCAAAACTACTTGTTCGCAAAAGCTATTTGGCATTTATCAAGGAGTGTGCGCTACATCGAATCCCCTCTTGCAAGGCCTTAAAGCCTTACCAATGCCTCAATCACGCCACAGCAAACTCCTTTTACCAACAGTTTTACCAGCTGACCTGCACGTTATCGCCAGTCATCCCCAACTCGACGCCATGGTTCTTGCTAGTCACAATAACCACACTGTTTACATTACTGGTCATCCTGAATATTCCACAATGACTTTGGATCAAGAATATCGGCGTGATCAAGCCCAGCATCAGTCAATTTTACCCCCAACCAATTATTACCAACATCACCAAATCATTAATACTTGGCAAACCGCTAGCCAGACGCTATACCGCAACTGGCTCCAAATTTAGGGAGGAATTGCAATGAAAAAACATCTTGCTCTACTTGGCCTAGGAACAATCGGTCAAGCGGTTTTCAACGAACTCTTAGCCACCATTGCTCCTGACTGGCAATTAGACTGGGTTGTTGTTAAACATCTCAAACGTCACCTGGGGTTGCCTTTACCAACTACGACTCGTCTAACTACCGACTGGCACCGAGCAGTGAACGATCCCCAAGTCGACGTTGTAATCGAATTGATTGGCGGCACCACCGTTGCCAAAAAAATTGTGACCACGGCTCTCCAATTAGGAAAACAAGTTATTACGGCAAACAAAGATCTAATTGCGACCTCTGGTAATGAACTTAGTCGGCTAGCTCACGATAACGGCGGGGCTTTAGCCTATGAGGCAGCAGTTGCTGGCGGAATTCCAATCATTCGAACAATCCAAGAAAGCTTGGCTCCAGATCGCATCACCGGGATCAGCGGCATCTTAAATGGAACTAGTAATTATATTCTCACCGCTATTCAGAATCAAGGCTTAACATACCAAGCTGCCCTCAAGCAAGCCCAAATTAATGGCTATGCCGAAGCAAACCCAACCAAAGACCTCAATGGCATCGATGCTAGCTATAAGTTAATTATTCTTGTTCGCTTAATTTTTCGCTCCCGACTCACACTTCTACAATTATCACCGCAAGGAATTGATCAACTTTCACCACGCATTTTTAACGTTGCCAACCATTTTCAGCGGCAAATTAAACTAGTTGCTCAGGCTCAAATGGTTAACGGAACCCTATATGCTGGTGTCTATCCGCTCGCTTTGACGCCAACCCATCCCCTCGCCCAAGTAAACGGAGTTACCAACGCCATCACTGTCGATAGTGACCTCGTTGGGACCTCAACTTACCTTGGACCCGGTGCTGGTGGACCCGCAACTGCCAATAGTGTCTTAGCTGATCTGCAAGCTTTTATTCGCAACGATTATCACCACAACAATCCTTGTTTACCAGCGGCTCAGTTTGCCTCCCCATTAAACCAACCTCACGCTTACCTAATCGTTGGCAAAACAACCCCTGCCCAAATTACCCCACCAATTACCCCCCAAGCCCTAGCAACCTATCAAGCGAACGATCCTACCCTAGCGTGGGTCGTTGCTGAATCAGAAAGATTATAATTACTATTAATCAGTGAAAAGAGGTTGGGAAAAAAGCTCCTTGACGGCCTGGTTGGGATAAGAAGAACGAAGGTTGATTCATTAGAATCGGCCTTTCGTTCGCACTTATCCACTAAGGCCGTGCTTTTTGACCTTAGTCACTCAGTAACATTCGGAGATGAAAAAAGAAGCCGGAAAGAAACTCATGTTTCTTCCCGGTCTCTCTTCTTTTAAACGATAGTAATAATCAACGATATGGCAAGGCGCATGATGCTGTTGGCGGATCATATTACCAACCGCAAAGTAGCCTAACTTCCAGGCAATTGGCTTGCCGCGTTTATTAATGTGATCTTTTATAGCGTCCTTTACTTATTTTTCGCTCAGCGCTTGTTCCAAATCCGCGATCAAATCTTGGGGATCTTCTAAACCAACTGAGAGACGCAGAAGTTGCGGCGTAATCCCGAGACGGGCTCGTTGATTCTCGGCAACATCGGCATGGGTTTGGTAATAAGGAATCGTAATTAAGCTTTCTACTCCACCCAAACTTTCCGCAAAGCTAATGACTTTCACGTGGTTTAAAAGATGTTCAACTTGAGCTTCACTTTGGAGATAAAAAGATACCATCCCCCCTTTTCCGGGATACAAAACCTTCGTTACTTGGGGAGCTTGTTTTAAGTACTCTACCACCGCTTGAGCGTTACTAGTATGCCGTTGCATCCGTACACTCAAAGTCTTCAAACTACGCAGTAATAACCAGGAATCAAAGGTACTCATCGTATCACCCGTCGTGAGGTAGTAATCATAATATTCTTTGGCGAGTTCATCATCTTTACAGACCAACACCCCACCAAGTAAATCGTTATGCCCAGAAAGATATTTCGTAGCTGAATGGACGACAATATCAGCGCCTAAAGTCAATGGCCGTTGATAAACCGGCGTTAAGAAGGTGTTATCGACCGCTACGAGGACCTGCGGATTTTTGGCATGAACTTGATTGGCAATCGTTTGAATATCTAATTGTTTCATCGTGGGATTCGATGGGGTTTCTAACCAAATCAAGCGGGTTTTGGCAGTAATTTGGGCTATTAGATCCGCTACTTTTTCTCCATTCCATTGTTTAAAATGAATTCCAGCATGGCTTTCCAGATAGCGGAAATAGCGGAAATCACCTCCGTAAAGGTCATCCAAAGAAATGACTTCCTCCCCCGTTTTTAAAATACTTAAAGCCAGTTGAATGGCTGCCATCCCGGAACTCAAAGCAAAAGCATGGGTTCCAGCTTCCAGTTGGGCTAAGGTCTTTTCCAACACGCGCCGGTTGGGGGTGGCTAGCCGGGAATAAGTGTAGCCAGTCGTAGCATCAAAGTTTCGGGCGGCTTGTAAACTTGGGTGCCGATAGTTTGACGATAAATACAACGGAAAGGCAACGGCCCCATTGGGATCAGCGTGACTTCCCGCTTGGGCAGCTAAAGTATCAAAGGTAAGGTTTTCTTTTGGCATAATTATGCTCCCTTCTTGTTAGCTTTTGTAAAAGCTTGGCTTAGATCAGTAATTAAATCCTTCGCATCTTCTATTCCGACGGCTAGCCGAATTAAACCGGGTTTAATCCCCGCAGCTAGCTGTTCAGTTGGTGATAACTCAGCGTGGCTCATTTTGCTTGGCAATTCAACTAAACTTTCGACAGCGCCTAAACTAACCGCCCGGGTGAACAGTCGCAAGTGGTTAACGAATTTAATCGGATCTTGACTCGCTGTAAGTTCAAAGGCGACCACGGCGCCAGCGCCTTTCGCTTCCGTTTGAAGAGTGGCATAGCCAGGTTGGTCTGGCAACCCAGGATAATAAACCCGATCGACTTCCGTACGTGACTTTAAGAAACGCACTAATTGACAGGCATTGGCTTGTTGCTGATTGATCCGGAGTTGCAGGGTTTTGATCCCGCGCGCCAGTTCATTAGCCCCCTCTGGTGATAAGATCGCCCCTAAAGCATTTTGAATGAAGTAAACTTGGTCCGCTAATTTAGGATCGTTGGCCACAACTACTCCAGCTGATAACTCCGAGTGACCTGCTAAGTATTTCGTGGCGGAATGAATGACAATGTCAGCCCCTAGCTTTAGTGGTTGCATCAACGCAGGGCTTAAGAAAGTATTATCAACCAACGTTAATAAATGATGGGCCTTAGCAAAGTCTGCCACTTGGCGGACCGAAATAACTTCAAGGAGGGGATTCGTAACCGGCTCAAAATAAATTGCCTTCGTATTTTTCTGAACTGCCTGTGCCAATTGATCAGGGTCGCGGAGATCAACACTAGTGAAGGTTAATCCCCACCGTTCAAAGAATTGATGAAATAGTCGGAAGGTCCCACCATAAATTTGATTACCAACAATGATATGGTCACCGGCCTTAAAAATTGCTAAAGCCGCGTGAATAGCGGCCATCCCCGAAGCAAAAGTAAAGGCCTGCCCACCACCTTCAAGCGTTGCAAGCTGCTTTTCGACGGCCAAGCGCGTCGGGTTGCCAGAACGTGAATAGTCGTACTTTACGGGTGCCCCAATTGCTGAGAAAGCATAAGTTGTTGCTTTATACACTGGCGTTGCGACCGCTCCGGTTTGATTATCATTAACGGCTGGTCCGTGAACTAAATTGGTTGTAAATTCTGCCATTTTGATCCCTCCTAAAATCCGGTACCAAAAAAGCGCCCCCGAACAGTTACCTGTTCAGGGACGCTATGCGTGGTACCACCCATTTTCACTAACTAATTACCTAGTTAGCCTTATCAGCACCATTTAGATGCCTAGAACGATATCGGGTTCCACCGGGTTTTGAGCCCATTAACCAGACCCAACGACCACGCTCCGAGCTCATCTTCAGTTAATTACTTAATCCGCCTTCGCACCATCAGCGGTCACTGAGCTTAAGGCCTTAACTTACTCTTCTCATCATCACGTAAAATTAAAATTTGATTAGATTATAGTTAAGAAAGGGTGGGTTGTCAAGGGAGAAAATGAGTTAGTGAGAAAGGCCGATGCTAGTGAATCAATCTGCATTTAAACATTCAGCACCTTATCCAAGAAACTCTTGGTGTCTTCATGTTGTGGATGATCAAAAATTTCATCTGGTTTTCCTTGTTCTCGGATAACCCCATCGTGGAAGAAGACTACCCGGTCGGCCACCCGCTTGGCAAAGCCCATCTCGTGGGTTACAACGACCATTGTCATCCCTTGCTTAGCTAAAGTTTGCATAACTTCCAAGACATCCCCAACCATTTCCGGATCTAGGGCACTTGTAGGTTCGTCAAAGAGCATTACATCCGGCTTCATGGCCAAGGCCCGGGCGATTGCCACCCGTTGCTTTTGCCCCCCAGATAAGGTGGTTGGGTTTACATCAGCTTTTTCCTTTAAGCCAACAATATCTAAGTAATGTAAAGCCGCTTTGCGCGCTTCGTCCTTAGTCATTTTCTTGAGTTGAACCGGCGCCAACATAATGTTTTCGGCCACTGACATATTCGGGAAAAGGTTAAAATGTTGGAACACCATCCCAATGTTTTGCCGCACCAAGTCGATATTTGTTTTCTTATCAGCAATATCGTAGCCGTCAATATAGACATGACCACTATTGGTTTCTTCCAAGCGATTTAAACACCGCAAGAAGGTACTCTTTCCACTCCCAGATGGCCCAATCATGCAGACCACTTCGTTTGGTTTGACGTTTAAGTTAATTCCCTTCAAGACTTCATTATCACCGTAGCTCTTGTGGAGGTCCTTAACTTGAATTTTATATTGCTTATCCATTTGCTAGGCCACCTTTCTTTGCACGTAGTTGGATAACCAGGTTAAGAGGGTAATGATGACAATGTAGATTACCCCAATGATTAACCACATCTTGAATCCTTCGAGGTTCCGGGAAATGATCACCGTCCCGGTTTGGGTCAATTCCATCACCCCAATGGCGGAAAGAATTGACGTATCCTTTAAGGTAATGATGAATTGGTTAACCAAGGATGGCACCATGATCTTGATTCCTTGTGGCATGATGACCTTAACTAAGGCCTTAGAGTATGGAAGCCCCAACGAACGAGCGGCCTCCCATTGGCCACGATCAACAGCGTCAAAGCCACCCTTAACGATCGCCCCAACGTAGGCCCCTTCATCAAGCATTAGGGTAATTACCCCAGCCGTAAAGAGGGGAATCTTGTGACCGATCAAACCTGGCATCCCAATGTAAATGAAGAAGGCCAAAACGATCATTGGCATCCCCCGGAAAATGTAGATCAAAGTTGAAGAAATCCCGGTCAGAACTTTGTTTTCGGCAATTCCCATTACCCCAAGAATAATCCCAAAGACCAGAGCTAAAAAGGCCCCCACGATCGTTAACTTCAAGGTTTCAACCAACCCAGCAGTCAAAGCACCGGCGTTGTTCTTAATCAAAGCAGGAATCGTCCGCTGACTAGCGGAGTCAGCCTTGGAAGCTGAACCTTTCGTGTACTTGTCCAACAGCTTTTGCATCCGGCCCGTCTTTTGCATCCAAGTAATCCCATCGTTTAATTTGTGAAGGAGTTCTTGATTTTGGCCCTTCTTGATCCCCATAGCTACTGGTTGAGAGTTAACTGCCTTGGTAACAACCCTTAACTTCATCCCGTTTCGGATTCCGTAACGCAGTACCGGTTCATCATCAAAGGTGGCAGCAGAGTTCCCGTTGGCCACATCAGACCACATCGTGTTATCGGTCTTGTAGTACTTAATCTTAAAGCCATACTTGTTAGCAATCGACTTAGCATAAATGGCACCACTGGTCCCAGACTTAACGGCCACGGTCTTGCCCTTTAATTGCTTTAACGACTTAATGTTACTATTACTTGCGACGGCCATGACAACCCCAGAATCATAGTAAGACTTAGTGAAATCAATCGTAGCTTTCCGCTCGTTAGTGACACTCATCCCACCCATGGAAGCATCAATTTGACCTGCTTGTAAGGCAGTTAAGGTTGCGTCAAAACTCATAACCTTTAAGCGGTACTTAAAACCTTCATGCTTGGCAATTTGCTGAAGCATTTCAATTTCAATTCCTGGGTTTTTACCATTGTATGTACCCCGGTTGTTTGGAATTTCAAATGGTTCAAAACTATCAACGGTCCCAATTGTATATGTGGGTTCGCTCGCAGCGTGGATCGGTTCCTGCCGACCCATCACCAATCCAAAGCCGACTAGAACCGCCAAACTCATTAGCAATTTAATTAGCCAATGTTTTCTCATTGCACGCCACTCCCTTACTTAACTTTTTTAACTTTTATAATTGGTTAATACTCTAACACGATGATTTTACTTTCGACACAATCATAAGACGATTGCGTAAATTAAAAAGTTGTAATCAATTTCTAATCGTGTTTTCTAAATTAAGTTAGGAGAAAAAGTTAATTTAATTAAGCTTAAATTTTAAAGCTTGAATTCATCATTTTAGTAAAATTAGCACCGCACAGATCTGAGATCCGGCGTAATTTGACGTAGCTTGCGCAGATTTTTAGATCTGTTGGGTGCAAAAAACAATATTTAATAATGATCGCCATTCCCGCTGGAAACTCCTTCTTTTTCTCTTGACACCCCGCCCCAAACATTGTTTAATGAGCTTAACTATTTTTCGTCGAAGTAGTTAGCTAGTTCCCTGACAAAGAGAGGTAACGGCGCTGGAAGTTACCGCACAGCTAGTTAACGAATTACAGCGAAAAGCTAAAATTGAATCGGGTTAAAATGAGGTACGTTAAGTACAAAGTTGGGTGGTACCACGGTTAAGATCGTCCCATGGCTAAATGTCATGGGACGATTTTTTATTAACCCGAAAGCCAAAATCAACGGAGGATCTGAATATGAATATCGTCGATGAATTAAAATGGCGCGGCGCCTTAAACCAAGTAACGGATGAAGCAGGACTCAAAAAGTTAACTAGCGAAAAAAAGATTAGCCTTTATTGCGGAACGGACCCAACGGGTGATAGTCTCCACATTGGGCACTTAATTCCCTTTATGATGCTCAAGCGGTTTCAATTAGCTGGTCACCACCCCGTCATCATCATCGGTGGCGGAACTGGGGCCATCGGTGACCCATCCGGCCGGAAGACGGAACGGACCCTGCAAACCGAATCCCAATTGGAACACAACAAGCAGGCCTTAACCGCCCAAATGGTTAAGCTCTTTGGCACCGAAAACTTTACCATTGTTGATAACTACGACTGGTTAAGTCAATTCTCAATGATTGACTTCTTACGGGACTTTGGGAAGCTCTTTAACATCAACACGATGCTAAACAAAGAAGTGGTGGCTAGTCGGTTAGCTTCCGGAATTTCCTTTACTGAATTCACCTACCAAATCCTCCAAGCAGTTGACTTCTTGCACCTCTACAAGCACAACGACGTCCAACTTCAAATTGGAGGTTCGGACCAATGGGGTAACATCACTTCCGGAATTGACCTGATCCACAAGACGGAAGGGGCTGACGCTGAAGTTTACGGTTTAACAATCCCATTGATGCTTAAGGCTGACGGCACCAAATTTGGCAAGACCGCTGGGGGAGCCGTTTGGTTAGACGAAAAGAAGACCTCCCCTTACGAGTTCTACCAATTCTGGTTGAACCAAGATGACCGGGACGTCGTCAAATACTTGAAGTACTTTACTTTCTTAAATCAAGACGAAATTAACGCCTTAGCTGAAAAAGTAAAGACCGAACCTTGGAAGCGGGAAGCACAAAAGCGGTTAGCTGCCGAAGTTACCACCTTCGTTCACGGGGAAGCTGCCACGGAACAAGCCATCAAGATTTCTCAACTTCTCTTCTCAGGGAACGTCCAAGACTTGAGCGTTGATGAAGTGGAACAAGCCTTTGCAGGGACTCCATCCGTTGCAGTTAGTGCTGAACCCAAGAACATCATCGACTGGTTAGTTGATACCAAGATTGAACCATCCAAGCGCCAAGCTCGCGAAGACGTAAAAAACGGGGCCATCCGGGTTAACGGCGAAAAGGTTACTGACGAAGAAGCTACTATTAACCCTGCTGATCACTTTGATGGCAAATATGTCATCATCCGGCGGGGGAAGAAGAACTACACCCTAGCCAAGGTCGACTAAAGGCTTGCATTTCCAAGCTAAAAAGTTATAATCAAAATTAATTGCACCGTGTTAGAGTAGGTCGCCAACCTAACAGAGATGGGTTCTTGTGCTGAAAAACCCGCCTGGTAGACCGAAGTGGACCACGGCGAAAGTTGAATCACCCCGCATAAAGTGGCGAAGTATTTCGCAAAGTAGGTGGCACCGCGGTCCAGTCGTCCTACGCTCAGTCGAGCGCGGGGCGATTTTTGTTTACCTAGAAAGGAAGATTATTATGACAGCAAAGAAAATTGTTTTAACCGGGGATCGGCCCACCGGGAAGCTTCACATTGGCCACTACGTTGGTTCTTTAAAAGAACGGGTTAAGATGCAAAACAGTGGCGAATACCGGCCTTTCATCATGATTGCCGACCAACAAGCGTTAACTGATAACGCTCGTGATCCTGAAAAGGTTCAAAACAGCCTCTTACAAGTGGCCTTGGACTACTTAGCCGTTGGTTTGGATCCTAAAAAGTCAACGATCTACGTTCAATCCCAAATTCCGGCCCTTTCCGAATTAAACATGTACTACCTAAATTTAGTTACAGTTTCCCGGTTGGAACGGAACCCCACGGTTAAGAGTGAAATCCAACAAAAAAACTTTAATCACTCCATTCCCGCTGGTTTTTTAACCTACCCAGTTAGCCAAGCAGCTGATATCACGGCTTTCAAGGCGGAACTTGTTCCCGTTGGTGACGACCAAGAACCAATGCTTGAACAAACCCGGGAAATTGTCCGGACCTTTAACAACATCTACGGGGATGTCTTAGTTGAACCACAAGGGGTTTTCCCACCAAAGGGCCAGGGCCGGATTCCTGGGCTGGATGGGAACGCCAAAATGAGTAAGTCTTTGGGCAACGCCATCTATCTCGCTGATGATGAAGCCACCTTGAAAAAGAAGGTCATGTCAATGTACACCGACCCGAACCACATCCACATTGAAGATCCAGGTCAAGTCGAAGGTAACGTTGTTTTCACTTACCTAGACATCTTCGATCCGGACAAAGCAAAGGTTCAAGCATTAAAGGACCAATACCGTCACGGTGGCTTAGGCGACGTGAAGATCAAGCGTTACTTGCTGGAAGTCTTAAATAACGAACTTGCCCCAATTCGCCAACGCCGGGAAGAATTTGCCAAGGACCCCGCCGCTGTTTACGCCATGTTAAAAGCTGGCAGTGACGCTGCTAACGCGGTTGCCGCTAAGACCCTCGATGAGGTTAAGGACGCAATGGGAATTAATTATTTTAAGTAAACATACGATGTTAGCCAGATTCATGGCGGTCAGCTTATCTCAAGGATCGCTTTTGAAGCGGAACTGGAGGAGCTTTTTCCCCATCCTCTACCAAATGACTGCATAATCTTAAAGCAAAAACCACCCATCTAATCATCTCCGACTAGATGGGTGGTTTTCCGTTAGGGGCTAGGAAGAAGGCCTTCTCCTGACTTCATTTACTTTTCTAAAATAATATCGTTAGCCTTAACTTCTTTCCCGAAATATGGCTTCAATTCTTGGTTAAAGTCCTTTTCAAAGAACCCGTTCTTGTTCAATTTAGTGATTTCTTTGTTCGTCCAGTTTAAAAGCGACTTGTTTCCCTTCTTAACGGCTGGTGAAATGGATTGTTGGGCTCCAAGATGCTTAATACTTACCGTGTAAGATGGATTGTTCTTAACCCAAGCGTAAAGGTAAGAGTTGTCATCGGCTAAAGCTTGTGCCCGGCCGTGCTTCAAAGCGTTAAATTGTTGAGTCTTGGAATCAAACTTCAATTGGGTAACGCCAGTTTGGTGCTGTGTGAAGTAGTTTTCGGCCGTCGTCCCCTTGTTAATGATTAACTTCTTACCCTTCAATTGACTTAATTTAGTAATTGGGTGACTCTTCTTGGAAACGACCCCCACTGAAACCTTCATGTATGGCTTAGCGAAGTCAACGATTTGCTTCCGTTCCTTAGTAACCGTGAAGTTAGCAAGGACCAAGTCGGCCTTGTTAGAGTTTAAAGTGTCCACGCGGTTGTTAGCGTTAACCTGAACAAACTTGACCTTAACCCCAAGGTCCTTCCCGATTTGACGGGCTAAGTAAACGTCGTAACCAACCCGCTTACCGTCTTGGTTCACCCAACCATATGGCTTGAGGTCACCAAAAACAGCAATCCGAATTACCCCCCGCTTCTTAATGGCAGCAACCGAAGATTGATTGGCAGCCGCTTGGGCATGGGTTTGGTTGGCGGCTAAGCCTGCCCAAAGACCAGATAAAGCAAGGACTAGGCTCGCAACAACTAAGATAATTCGCTTAAGGTATTTCATGATTTTTCCTCCTCAGATAATGAGTGTTTTAATTGTAAATTATTTACTTTGTGGAATATGCAACTTGTTTGAGGTAGCATTCTGCGCAATTCGGCTTTGCTAGGGTTGACGCTCTAGATAAGTACATGGTCTCAAATCCAGTTAAAGTTGACTTTAGCGAGTATTTTATTCTTATCATCGCCTCAACCTGGCAAAACAGCTTTCTTAATAATCCATACTTGCCAAGAACTCTTTGGCCCGGTCGGTTTGGGGGTTGGTGAAGAATTGCTTGGCAGAAGTGGTTTCACGGAGACGGCCATCTTCAAGGAACAGGACCTGATCGGCCACCTTAGCGGCAAAGGTTAACTCGTGGGTCACAATGATCATTGTCATGTGGTCCTTTTCGGCTAGTTCTTGCATAATGTTTAAGACTCCCCGAACCATTTCGGGGTCAAGCGAGGCGGTAACTTCATCAAATAACATCAACTTGGGATGCATAATCAGTGCCCGGATAATTGCGATTCGTTGCTTTTGTCCCCCAGAAAGTTGCCGCGGATAGGCATCAGCTTGATCCGCTAATTCAAACCGTTCCAGTAACTTTTGGGCTTCTGCCTTCACTTCGCCTTCATCTCGTTTTTGAACCTTGGTTGGTCCCAAGAGAATATTGCCCATCACCGTTAAGTTCGGGAACAAATCATAACTCTGAAAAACCATCCCAATTTTCTGGCGTAGCTTTTGCCAGCTTACCTTATCGGGGGTTACCTTTTTTCCTTCAAAAGTGATCGTCCCCTTTTGATAAGGTTCCAAACCATTTAGGGTTCGAATCAAGGTACTTTTTCCGGAACCCGAAGGCCCAACTAAAGCAATTACCTCTCCTTCGTGAATCGAAAAGTTAATATCATGCAGAGCCTGCCAGTCACCATAATACTTGTCTAAATGATCAACCCGCATTAATTCAGTTGCCATTACTTAACCTCCTTACTACTCTTTCGCAACCGTCGTTCCCACCAGGATAAAGGATAATCGACGATAAAATAGAGGATAAAAATTAACCCGTAAACCCAGAAAACCGTGGTTGGATGTTCGTTGTTATTCGCTTCGATGATTTGTTGGCCAATATTGATCACATCCATTACGCTAATCAACATCAATAAAGAAGTGGTTTTAATCACCCGGGTTGCCAAGTTAATCGTTCCGGGCAAAGCCAATTGAAAGGCTTGTGGAAGAGAAACGTACCAGAATAATTGACGATCATTTAGCCCCAAAGCTTCCCCCGCTTCAATTTGGTGTTTTGGAACTGACTCCAAAGCGCCGCGCACAATATCAGAGTACTCGGCAGCTACCCAGAGCGTGAAAGCTAGCACCGCCATCCAGGTTCCGGGCCAGTTTACATTAAATTGTCGTGGCAAAATATAGTAAACCAAAAACAATAACACAACGGTTGGAACAATCCGGAAGAATTCAAGATATAAGCGAAAGATCAGTTTCACTAAACGGTTTGACCGGGTCCGTAAAAAGCCAAAAAGAATTCCTAAAATTCCGCCAAAGAGGATCGACAAAGCGGCGATCCAAACTGAGGTCCATAAACCGCCCATTAGCCGGGCAAAATTATGTCCCGCAAAGAGGACATTAATTCCCGAATGCGCCATGGCGAACCCTCCTTTCAAGCCAATCTAAAAACAGAATTACTGGAATTAAAATTACGGCATAGGCTAAAACTAAAACTAACAAATACTCGTTGCTCCGATAGTACAAGCCAATTAAGTCCAGAGCCGTATTCGTTAATTCTGGAATCGCCACCACGGAGAAGATTGAAGTTTCTTTGATCAAGAAGATCACGTTAGCAGCAAAGGCCGGTACGCTCAAGGCTAACCCTTGCGGGAAAACCACGTACCGAGCAAGCTGCCAATCGCTCATCCCCAAGGCTTTACCACTTTCAATCTGAGTTTTGCTAACCCCCTCAAAACCCCCGGTAAAGCCATCAGCCATGTAGGCCCCACCTAAAAAGGTTAGGCCCACAATCCCACAGGCCGTAGCTGACATTTTCCAGCCTAATACCGGAAAGGCATAGTAAAGAAAGAATAATTGCAACAACAACGGCGTATTCCGCGCCACTTCTGCATAAACTGTTAGGACCTGCCGCAAAACCGGAACCCGGAAATACTCGGCTAAGCTAACGATTAACCCAACCAGGGCTGCTAAGGCAATCCCAACTGCTGACATCCAGATCGTTACCCACAACGCCTTTTCAAACGTCGGTAAGCTCTGGACAATCACTGACCAACTCAAAAGCTTCTCCTCCTCTCAAAGAAAAAAAGCACTCGCTATCCCCAATGGAACAGCGAGTGCTTTCAAATCATCGGTTTTAACCTAATGATCCCTTCGGAACGCTGAAATTTGAGGATGCCCAAATAACCGGTTGTTTGAACAACAACACGGCATCGTCATCATTTGCATTTGGGAATCCCAAACCATTTCGTTTCCTCCTGTTTTTCATTGATCTTTAATTTAAGTTTAATCCTAGTCGTTTGATCGACAAATGTCAACCACCTGAGCTTACTTTTTATGAGAAATCACTAATTATTGAAAAGCTCCTGGCCAAACTGTTTCCGCAACTTCCCTTACCAGACGGACCTTGGCCCATTCTTGATCTTCAGTTAACAAGTTTCCTTCTTCCGTAGAAGCAAACCCACATTGCGGACTCAAAGCAAGATTGGTCAACGGCACGTGAGTACTTGCCTCTTCTAAGCGCGCCTTCAACTTAGCTGGCTTTTCAAGCGCCCCCTCCTTGGAAGTAATTAAGCCAAGGACCAAGGTAATGTTCGACCGTTGGTTCCAAATCGTCGCCAAGGGAGAAAAGTCCCCGGACCGGTCATTGTCGTATTCCAAGAAGAAACCATCGTAATTAAGTTGCCCAAGGTACTTCGCTACTGGTCCATAGCCACCGGCAAATAAGAAGGTTGAGCGGAAGTTTCCCCGGCAAATGTGGGTTGTAACCGTCAAATCTTCTGGTAATCCAGCCAAAGCACCATTGATTACCGTTACCGCGTCTTCACATAAAGCAACATATTTGGCGTGTTCCTCCGGTTGCTCCTTCGTATCATTGAGTTTAGCAATCAAAAATGCCCAGGTCGTATCATCAATTTGAAGGTACCGACAACCTAAATCATAGAAGTGTTGAATGGTTTGGTGGTAGGCCTTAGCGAGATCAGTTAAGTAATCTACCCGGGTATCATAAAACTTTGGCCAGTTGTCAGAGCGATGATCACGGAAAAGCATCGTCGGTGATGGAATCGTTTGTTTAGCAACCACCCCATGCTCTTGCGCCAGACCGTGTAAGAACTTAAAGGCGGCAAAGAAAGGATGGTCTGGATTATAAGCTACCTTCCCTGCTAATTCCGCATTATCAGTCCGCGTCTTCTTGCCATGAAACTTGTATGATTCATGCCCATCATACTTAGCAACTCCGTTAAGGCCCCAAAGAAAATCTAAATGCCACCAGCTCCGGCGAAATTCACCATCGGTAACGGCTTGGAGCCCGTTATCAACTTCTTTTTGCACCAAGTCCGTAATTAAGCGATCTTCAACTGCCGTTAAAGCATCCCGGTCTAATTCACCAGTAAAATACTTTTGCCGCGCTGCTTTTAATTCTTGTGGCCGCAAAAAACTCCCTACAATATCATTCTTAAATGGTGCTGTCATCCTAATCATCCTTTCTAACACTAAAAAAGAGTCCCTTGAACCAACCGGCTCAAGGGGCTCCGATAATCTCGGTGCGGTACCACCCTAGTACTTATCACTCAAACAGAACTAAGCATTCTGTGGGCAGTTAACGGGCCCAACCGCAATTGGCTAATTATTCGCCAATCGATCCGCTCCTAGACCATCTTCACTTTTTAACTAATCGTGGTTCCCATCATTTCCACTTCGCTGGAGATTAGCGCCAAAAGTTACTCATCTTTTCTTAGCGTTCTTTAATTTTTGACTTGTAGCAAGTATAACACTTTTGCTTCTAAGTGCAAATATTCTTCCTTGATTTAAATTTATTTCCACCCAAAGACATTGATTTATCAGCATTTCTTACAACAAATAAAATAAAATTCGCTTTTGAGGTTGACGATTAGAGAAAAATTAACTAAGATTAAAACTAACTTAAATTATTCGAACACAATGAGAAAGAAGAGTAAGTTTATTTCACCAGCAGCGAACCCCGGTTGGTGCGAGGGGGTAGGAACGATTTAAACTGAAAATCACTTTCGAGTCCGAGCCAGCCAAGGTTCGGTGGTGGCACCCATTACCGTGCACGCGTATCGTCAGTTTGCTGACCGTACGTAGTAAGATGGCAGTAGTAATATTGCCATAATAACGGGTGGTACCGCGCTGAGGCGTCCCGCAGTTAGTTCAAGCTAATTGCGGGACGCCTTTTTTCATTGGGTTCGAAGATAGGAGGAATACATATGCAATCATTATCTTCACGAAAGCTTACTTGGCGTGAATATTTCGTTGTCGCTTCGTTACTTTTTGGTCTTTTCTTCGGGGCCGGGAACTTGATTTTTCCACTCCACCTTGGTCAATTAGCCGGTGGGCATTGGGGGCCAGCCGCTTTAGGCTTCCTGGTAACCGGGGTCTTATTGCCGCTACTTTCCGTCATGGCAATCGCGGTTACCCGTTCCGAAGGGGTCTTTGATGTTGGGCGCCCACTGGGAGTTGGCTTTGCCTTAACCTTTATGGTTTTGATTCACGCAACGATCGGTCCTCTCTTTGGGACCCCACGGACAGCGACTGTTTCCTTCACCGTTGGGGTCGCCCCATTTGTGCCCGCCCACTACCAACAATTAGCCCTGTTAGTCTTCTCCGTTGTCTTCTTTGGGTTAACCTTCGCTTTTTCTTACCACGAAAATAGCATTCTTGCTAACGTTGGGAAGGTTTTGAATCCCATGTTCTTAGCACTGTTATTCTTGATGTTTTTGGTTGCTTTCTTAATGCCAATGGGCAATCCAATGCATGCAACATCAACGGCTGCTTACACTCACGGTGCAGTTGTTAATGGCTTCTTGGAAGGTTACAACACAATGGATGCCCTCGCCGGTTTAGCCTTCGGGGTAACGGTAGTTTCCGCTGTTCGGCAAATGGGCCAAAAGAAGAGTACTGATGTTTCAAAAGTTGTTGCTAAGGCCGGCTTATTAGCCATGACCGGAGTAGGATTAATCTACCTTCTCTTAATTGTCGCTGGGGCCATGTCCCTCGGTCACTTTAAGCTTTCGGCTGACGGTGGGGTTGCCTTTACTCAAATTGTTCACTACTATGGTGGTGCCTTTGGTCAAGCAGTCCTTGCTGTCTTAATCACGGTTACTTGTTTAACTACCGCCGTGGGATTAGTTGCGGCCTTTGCCCAAGACTTCCACAAGCACTTTCCCAAAGTTTCTTACCACACTTGGTTAGCCTTGACGACCTTGGCATCCTTTGTAACAGCTAACTTTGGGTTGGAACAAATCATCGCCTGGTCCACGCCAATGTTAATGTTCCTCTACCCCTTAGCCATGGTCTTGATCCTCTTATCCGTTTTCTCAAACTTCTTTAACCGGGACAGTCGCATCTACTTCTTTGTCGTTCTCTTCACCGTTGTCCCCGCCCTTGGTGACATGGTCGTTTCCTTCCCGAAAGTGGTTTCCGCTAGTACTTTTGGTCAAAGCGTCGCTAGTTTGCGGGCAATGCTACCACTATCAGCTCTTGGCCTTTCTTGGTTAGTTCCCGCTCTCGTTGGTTTAGTTCTTGGTTTAGCTGTTCACTTTGTTAAACCTCAACCACAGGTCGCTTTACAACCAGCCCGGGTTGACGATGAGGATTAACTTTTCTGAATAAATGTAAAACACAAGAGGGGCTGGGAAGAAACGCACGTTTCTTCCCAGCCCCTCTCTTTTCATCTCCGAAGGTTACTCAGCAACGACGGTCAAGGCAGTAGCTGAAAGGCAGTTGCTTCCCTGACGGTCGCACCAACCGATTCAGCCTTGCATGGGCTCACAAACACCAAACCAGTTGGCTGGCTCGCTCCAAGGCAGTAATCAAGTGGGCCCTCCCCGCCTTACAGTCGGCTACTACTTATTACACGATATGTGAACAAGCGATCTACACTCAAAGTTGTGTTAGCTACGTTCCAACCTTTAAATTAGTGGTCTTGATAGTTTCTTCCTAAATCATTTTCTACTTTGTCATTTCCGCTTTCAATTTAAGTATCCGGCGCTTAATTTCATCCCGAACCTGACGAAAAACCACTAAGCATTCAGCCGCCGATCCTTGCGCTTTAGCTGGATCAGGTAAAGCCCAATGGAGGTGTTGGGCTCCAGTTGGTAAGGTTGGACAATGATCCCGGGCATCCCCACAAAG
This sequence comes from Lactobacillus sp. 3B(2020), assembly GCF_013487845.1. Classification (NCBI taxonomy): domain Bacteria; kingdom Bacillati; phylum Bacillota; class Bacilli; order Lactobacillales; family Lactobacillaceae; genus Lactobacillus; species Lactobacillus sp. 3B(2020). The sequence continues at coordinate 2,026,644 of NZ_CP047410.1, forward strand.
CGTCACCACCAAGGTAATATCTTTAAGATAAGCTGGATCAATTGCTTTCGCATATTGCTGACTAATGTCCACCCCATCTTCTTGCATAACCTTAACTGCTAAAAGATTGAGTTGGTCTGGCTGGGTCCCCGCACTCCGGACTTCAAATTCATTTCCCGGGAAATACTTTTTCGCATACCCTTCAGCGATTTGACTCCGGCATGAATTTCCCGTACAGAGAAAGTAAAGTTTTTTCATGTCTTGCTCCTAGTTTCCATGATTGGATGCAAAAAGCCACTAAGTAAAGTTACTTACCTAGCGGTTAATTAACTATCACCATTAGAAATCAACTTCATCGGGATCCTTGCATTGCCCACCAAGGTCCTTCAAAGCTGAAATTTCAGCCATTTCAGCATCAGACAATTCAAAATCAAAGACGTCCATGTTTTCCTTTATCCGATTAACGTGGACGGACTTTGGTAATGGCAAAACGCCTTGTTGGATTACCCAACGGAGACTAACTTGAGCCGTGGTTTTTCCATGGGCGGCCGCAATTTTTTCCATTGTTGGATTAGTCAAAACAGTGGCCCCTTGGCCCCCAAGCGGTCCCCAAGCCTCAACTTGGATATTCATCGCTTGAATCTTCTTAATTTCTTCGCTATGTGACCAACCTGGGTGAACTTCAATTTGGTCAACCATTGGCTTAATCTTGGCCGTCTTCATCAATTCAGCAACGTGGTGCGGCATGAAATTACTCAACCCGATCGCCCGAATCTTGCCGGCTTCGTAAAGTTCTTCCATTGCCCGCCAAGTTTCAGCATTAATCCTAGAGGCTTCCGGGCCAAATTGCTTTTCGTTCGCTGGCCAGTGAATCAAGTAAAGGTCGAGGTAATCCAAGCCTAGACGATCCAAACTCTTTTGGAAAGCTTCCTTCGTCGATTCGTAACCACGATCCGTATTCCAAAGCTTACTCGTAATAAAGAGGTTCTTCCGGTCAACACCAGACGCCTTAATCCCTTGGCCAACCCCTTCTTCATTATGGTAAATCATTGCCGTATCAATGTGGCGGAAACCAGCCTGAATGGCGTCTTTTACCGCTCGAGCGGTTACCGCTGGGTCTGTCCGGAAAGTTCCGTAACCAACACACGGAATTTCCACCCCGTTATTAAGCTTTAATGGTGAATTTACGTTTTCTAAAGTCATAACTATTTTCCTTTCTAAATTACTGCCAATCTAAGGCTAATCCTTGATGCTTTAGGAGCCCAGCTAACTTATCGCGCTCAATGGTCTGCTTGGTTAACTTACTGCCCGTAATTTGCTTAGTAAAGGAATCAATCCGCCGATTAGCATTGCGTAAATCATAGTAAGTTTGGACGATTTCATCATAATCAGCCAAACTACGAACATCAAAGTCCCTTGGATATTCATTTTCAAAGGCAATTTGGTTAATTGGTAGCCGCGGTTTTAATTGGGGTTCTTGGTTTGGCACTCCAACTTGCAGGCCTAAGATTGGGAAGGTTAATGCTGGTAAATTAAGCACCTTCACTAATTGCTCTGGATCATCGTTAACCGATCCCAAAATTACGGCGCCAAGGCCCATACTTTCAGCAGCTGTTACCGTGTTTTGCAAAGCCAAGACCGTATCTTCAACCCCCTGCATAAAAACATCAAAGGTGTGAAGACGCCCATCATCAAAGCCCAGTTGTTGACGGATTTGTTGATTCCGGTGTAAGTCAACAATATATACGAACAGGTCCCCGTTTGCGCCAATATATTGTTGACCCGAAATCGCCCGGATTGCCGCTCGCTTGGCCGGATCCGTAACGTGCAAAATACTAAATTGTTGTAGAAACATACTCGTCGAAGTATGACTTGCTGCCGTATATAAGGTTTCTAGTTGTTCTGGTGACAAGGTTTGGTCTTTAAAAGACCGAATCGTGCGGTGGTTAGCAATTAAATCTGTGGTTGTAGTATGAATCATTGTTAAAACCTCCACTTACTTTTTGTCATTCACTAACATTAAACTACCGATTAAAGATCAACGTCAACCATTTTATGTAAAACAAAAACAGGAACCGACATTCGTCGAATCCCTGTAATTAATAGCCATTATAAATATTTAGTAGTAAGGTCTGAATGCTTTGATTTTGCGATCATAAAGTAGGAAACTGCCGCAATTGCCCAAGCCCAAACAATGTGGCCGAAGAATTCGGAGAAATGTTCTGCGAATGGTTCGTTCCACGGAGCTGGGGTAGTTCCGAAGGCTGGCATAATAATGATGTGCCAAGCAATCCAAATAATAATCCCATAAAGGGCTCCTTGCCAAGCCGCAATCCACTTAGTTTTTTCGAATTGGGCCAAGTAGATGAATAACCAAGCAAAGAAAATTGAGAAGCTAAAGTGCAAAATTAAAGCAACCCAGAACACCTTTTGATCCGTATTATAGTACACGTAGGTGTGAGTAAACTTAGCGGAAGCTCCTAATTGTTGTAACATATGTTGCGGCGGATTCGTAGCGTCCCGTGCTAACGTCCGGGGTGGGAGAATCTTTTCCCACCCAATCTTAACCATTCCGGAAATCATTCCGGCAATAATTCCAACCCATACGGATTGCCAAAATTGGCGTCCCTTAGAAATCTTTTCTGACATAATGAATAATTCCTTCCTCTCTTGTGATTAAACTCACGATTGATTAGTATAGGGATTCACTTACTTTATGTCAACCCCTTGTCATAAAATGATTTGACATTGCTTAACGGTTTGGTCAGGTTTGAGATCGTATCCCTATCTGAAGCACCAATTTCAAATCAAAAACGAGGTTGACCCTTTATCACCAACCCCGTTTTTACAATTTATTATTTATTTTTAACTTATTTAGTAATTACTTCACTAACCTTTTAACCGGCATGACTAGCATGCTCATTAATGCTAAACCTAGTAAAGCTAAACCAGACTTTTCGTTCCCAGTTTGTGGTAATGTAGCTCCTTTGGTAGTCGATGCTTGCGTTGTAACAACAGCTTTGGGCGTAGCTAACTCAACCTTTTTAGTTGATGCCGTAGTAATTGTAGGCTGAACCCGATTATCAGTTTTGGTTCCGTTATTCACGGATAATTGACTAGTCCCTTTATCATTACCAGATGGTCGACTATTCTTTGTCGGCGTAGTTTCACCACCATTTGCAGAAGGTGTCGTCGGCGTTTGGCTATTATCATTTTGCGGTTCAGTCGGTTGGGAAGCTTCTTTTGCTAAGGCTTCAGCGGCTTTGAGGGCCCCTTGGGCTTTGCTCAATGCTTCATTGGCAACTTCTAGCGCATTTTTTGCATTAGTAAGGGTCTCCGCTGCTTTATCAGCGGCCAAAAGTGCCGCTTCGTATGCCCGGATCTCCGCTACTGCCTCCATAATCCTTTGGGGGTAGATGATTTTGAGATAAGCCTTTTCGTTCATCGTAGCATTCCTGGTACCCCAGTATTAATCGTCATCCCAAGAAGATAGCTTGTTGCTGTAGCTGTTGGTAAGTCCGCGTTCTTAGCTAAGCTTACTTGCCAATCTGCCGTACTCTTTGTAGAAACTTGGCTTGCTTTTACAAAATCAAGGTTTTCATTTTCTAAGTGGAAGTTACTAATCATGTGGGCCATGTTGGTCGAAAGAATGGTTACGTTTACCGCAGTTTCATCAGTTTTAATGTCAGTTGAACCGCTAAACATGCAACTCAATTCTGAAGGTTTATTAGTTTTTTGACCTTGATCGCCAGACTTTAAAAAACTAACTTGCGCTACCGCACTCTGAGCAGTCGTCACTTTATTTTGATCCCTCGTTACCATATTTTATTTATCGGTAGATTGGTTGATGGCAATAATTTTTGTTGTGCCAGCATGAATCGTCGGCTGATTAGCAACAAAGCCCGCAGTAGTAGCCAATCCAGCAACCGAAGCCGCCAAAACTGCCGCCTTCTTAATTTTTTCTTATGCATAGTTCATCCTCCGCATAGTAACTAAAAATTTAAAGATTATAAAATTTTAACTTGCGATAATTATGTCATCTTTCGATTAAAATCGCAGTCTAACAATTGAAAGATTAGGATTATCACCTATAAATGCGAAATTTTATTGAAATAAAGTAAGTAAACGATTAAACTTAAGATAATCTTATCCTTTAAAGTCTAAGGAGGCGTTTTTAGTGAAGTCCGGGGTTAAAATTGCCTATCGAGTGATTACATCAGTGTCACTTTTAGGCTTACTTGGATCATACGGGGTAACCGCCGTCAATCTAATCCCTTTAGTAGCAGTCAAAGCCGATGATTCAACTGCCGTTTCAACAACGGCAAATTTCCTAAAGCAGGGGACCAATGACCGTTCCGATGCGGCAAATTTTTTTGATTCAACTGCCACGCTTAAAAACAATAATGGCCAATATCAATTAGTTTTGACAATGCCAAGGGGCGCCAACTTCGTTCAAAAGCTACAAATTGAAGGCGGGCAAGCGGCCCAGATCCAAAAGCAAGCCAATAATCAGGCTACTGTTACCTTCGATCTTCCGAATACTAGTGGAAAGTATACGGTTGATATGAACCTTAATATCATGGGAAATACCATGAATGAAAAGGCTGACTTAAAAGTCGATATGAGCAAGCTTACACAAGCCAGCTCCAGTAGTAGCACTAGCTCAAATTCCACTTCGACCTCCTCAACTAGTTCCGTAGCCACCAGCTCCTCCTCACAATCCACTAAAAATTCGAACAGTTCGCAAACTGGAACTTCCCAAGCAACTAGTACGACCTTTACTAAGCCGCTCGCTGTCTTAAACAAAGATAACACTACTAAGACTTCCGAAGCCGCTGGATTCTTTGACAAACAAGTTACGGTTAAACCGGTGGGCGATAATTACCAACTAACCTTCCACCTGATTTCTGGTTTTCAATACTTTAATGCCGATCAAGGGGTTTCAATTAACGGGCACGTAATTTCACCAACTAACCGCCATGACGATGCCGCTAACTACACTGTTACCTTAACCAAGGCTCAATACGAAAAAGGGGGCGTTCTCGCAACCTTTAAGTTAGCAATCTTAGGTAACCAGGATGAATCCGCCTACCTAGTCTGGGATCAAGCCGCCTTCAAAGGTGAAAATTCAACCTCAACCTCCCCAACAGTTGTTACTAACCAAAATAACGGCAACGTTATCGATCCAACCAAACAAGTCCAAGACATTGGTTACGCTGTTTACAAGGAAGACCAAAGTGGTCTTTCAGATGCCAATGCTTTCTATACCCATACCGCTCACGTTGTTAAAACCGGATCCAGTGGCTTTGATGTTACGATGACCATTCAAGCTGCCCACGGAGCAGCAACTTTCTCCCCGGTTTCAATGGCCGCTGGTCCCATTACTAGTAAAAGCCATCACCTAAGCGGGGGTAAGGATATCTGGACTTATACCTTCCACATTAGTAACGCCAGCGCCTTAAACCAACGGACAGCTGGTCAAATCTTAGTTGGCGTGCCCATTTTAAATATGCCCGCTCAAAATTATCAAGTTTGGTTTGACTTCCATGGTGCTAAAAATGGTGGTAACGTTTCTGGTTACGGTACTGGTAATGGTACTGCAGCCCTTGGTGGTGGTGCTAACGGCGCAATTAGCGGAAATACTGGTGGCGATATCACCAGCAATATCACCAGCACTCCTGGAGCGGTCAACGCGGCTGCAATTACACCATTTGACCTCAAAGCTGCCCAAAAGTTGCTTGCCCGTTATGCCGTTCCCCACGGGATTAAGCACCGCGTCCAAGCATCGCTGATCGATTACCCAATCATCGCTACCATGATCTTATTTATGCTTGTTGGTTTAGGAATCATCGGTGGAACGATGATTTGGAACTACCGCTTTACGAAGAAAATGAAGGGACATTACTACGATGAATAAAACCAAGTCATTCTGGTATCGGTGGTTGTTAGTAGCGGTTTTTACCATCCTCGGTCTGTTTACCGCTACTTCAGCTAACGCCGCTAACGTTAATTACCAGGCCTTAAAATACGGAACGAACGAAACTTCAATGGCTAGTAGCTACTACGTTCGGCCGGCACAAGTAACGGTTTCTGGAAACCAATACGTGGTGACCATGACCATCCACACGGCCGCAAACCTTGGTCAATGGCCCGTTACTGTCAATAGCATTAATGGTCAAGCACCCCAAAACGTTTCGAAAACCCAAGGTGATGGTGGATATAACTATACTTACTCCTTTACCGCTAAATCACTTAACGGAGTAATTTCAAGTGCCATCTACGTTTCGATCCCCAATGTCTATACTGCCAACCACAACATTAGTTTCAAGTTTGATACTAGCCAACTCCCAGCCCTAAACGGGAAGAGTGCTAAAGTTGGGAGTACTCAAACCAGTAGCGCGGGAACTAGTAGTCAAGCCGCAAGTGTTGCGGGGGCAAATGATCCCCAATTACAACAAAAGCTTAAAAAATTAAACGCCCAAGCAAAGTCCCAATCCCAAGCTGCTAGTAAAAAGGAAAGTCGTCTTGCTAAAAAGACCTTAGAGCAAAATGTTCAAGCCCAAGCAGCTAACGACCGGAACCAAAAGTTGTTCTACTATGTATTAATTGGCGGTTGTCTTGGTTTGGTCATTATCATTGCGGCCGCTACCTACTTTGTCGTTAACGCAAAGAAGAAGCTCCCTCGGCATTAATAACCAAAATTCACCGCTGATTGGTTCGTTTGAATTATCAGCGGTGTTGCTTTATCACCTTTTTTTTCGGAGGCCTTTTATGAATTCTCGCAAACGCTTAATCATTATTCTTGTTAGTTTGTTAGTCATTATCGGCGGTGGTGCCGTAGCAATTCGCTACTTTGTCAATAAACAAGTTGCCCAAAGCCAACGGATCGTCGCGACCACAGATGCTATTACTGAAATTTTTGATAAGTTGGATGTTGACTTAGTTGGCGTGCCAACGACTTCACAAAAACTACCAAGTCGTTATAAAAACGTAACCCATGTTGGTAGCCCCATGTCACCCAGTGTGGAAAAGATCGCTTCTTTAAACCCCTCAAAGGTTTACGCAGTTTCAACCTTAAAAGATCAATATTCTTCATCATTTAAAGCCCAAAGTGTTCCGGTTACCTACCTCAAACTTGATACGGTTGGGCAATTAAAGACGACCTTAAAGCAGCTAGGGAAAGAATATTACCGGACCCGACAAGCTAACCAACAAATTAAGTTAATCAACCAGGCAATTAGCCAAGTTAAGGGCCGCCAACATGGCCGGCATCCCCGGGTCTTAGTTTTAATGGGGATGCCAGGAGCTGGCTATTTAATTGCGACGGACCACTCCTACGTTGGGGACCTCGTGCGCAGTGCTGGCGGAAAAAACGTTTATACTTCTAAAGGTCAAACTTACCTTTCCCCAAGCAATGAAACTTTAGCAACCAAGCATCCAGACGTAATCCTCCGTTTGTCCCACGCCATGCCATCAGTCACGATTCCACAATTTAAGAAGGAATTCCAAACAAACCCGGTTTGGAAGAACATGCCCGCCGTCAAAAATCACCGGGTATATGATTTAAAGCAACCAACCTTTAACGCTTCAGCTAATATGGAAGCGCCAAAGGCTTTACGGCAAGTTAGTCAATGGCTCTACCCAAGTAAATAACAATGAAAAAAATAACTCTAACCTATCTCTGCCTTTTAATTTTCTTAGTTTTAACCTTAGGATTGGCCTTTACCAACGGTGCTAGTCACTTTAGTTTAACGAATCTAACCACGACGAACCAAAATACCCTTTTTAATATCCGCCTTCCCCGGATTTTAGCGGCCCTCTTAGCGGGCGCTACCATTTCGGTTAGTGGGGCTTTCTTTCAAGCGGCGCTGCGAAACCCGATTGCTGACCCTGGAATTATGGGGGTAGCCACCGGCGCTAATTTTTTTCAATTAATTGGCGGCCTCTTAATTCCTGGGATCTTTTTAAACCGAGTTACCTGGGCGTTTCTTGGTGGTTTGGTCGCTTTTGAAATTCTCGTTCGTTTCCAACCCAAAATGGATCCTTACCGGCTAATCTTAGTCGGAGTTGCTATTAACGCAATGTTTTCCGGCCTAGTTAACCTAATCCCAACCCTGCCAGGAACCGCCAGTACTTCCCTTGCGACCGTGACCTGGACGAGTACCTTAACCCTCGCGGTTTTAGGCTTAAGCGGCCTGGTTTTAGCCGTTATTTTAGCCCCGTGGGGAAATTATCTCAAAGTTGACGATGCCCAACTCATTTCCCTGGGGCAATCTCCAAAGCGCCTCCGGCGGGGACTGCTTCTCGTAGCGGTTTTCTTGGCCACCACCGCAACTGCCTGCATCGGTGTCTTAGCTTTTATCGGTATTATCGTTCCTCACGTTGGGCGCCGCCTAGTTGGTCATGACTATAACCGGCTTCTTCCCTTTATCATGCTTGCTGGCGGTTGGCTCTTACTCTTCTTCGACACGGTTGGTCGCTTGATCGTCCGGCCAAGCGAGTTACCAGCTGCGGCGCTCTTAGCGATCATTGGGGGGCCAGCCTTGATTTGGATTTTGAAAGGGGGGCCGCAAAATGCTTAAAGCTGAACACCTAACTTTTGCTTACCCTGGTCAACCAAACCTCATTCAAGACTTACAAATCACCATTCCAGAACACCAAATCACTACCCTCATAGGGCCCAATGGTTCCGGAAAATCGACTCTTCTTCAGCTACTAACCCGTCAATTACGACCGACTAGCGGGACTGTTTTCTTGGATGATAAAGATCTTTGGGAACTTGATGCCCAAACGAGTGCCCAAAAAATTGCCATCGTTCAACAGCAACACCAACTTTACGATGAAATAACGGTTAAAGATCTGGTCCAGCTAGGCCGACTTCCTTATCAATCAACGCTTTTTAGTGATCCCGATAACGAAAATACCGCCTCAATTCTAATACAACTCAACCTCACTGATCTAGCAACTAAATTGGTTAATCAATTATCTGGGGGTCAAGCCCAACGAGTCTGGTTAGCCTTAGCTCTTAACCAACATCCCCAATACCTATTTTTGGATGAACCTACAACTTACCTCGATCTCCATTACCAGGCTCGTTTTTTAGCACAACTAAGAGCCCTTAACCAATCGACCGGCCTCACTATCGTCATGATCCTTCATGACCTTAATCAAGCCTTGCGATATAGTGACTATTGTTGCTTATTTGCGAACGGTCAATTAATTACTACGGGCACTCCCGATGAAGTCCTGACCGCTGAGCAAGTAGCTTCAACCTTTAAAATTAATTGTGATCTTGTGCAAACTGATCATGGTCCCGTCTTAGTCCAATACTAATAGCCACTCAGAGCAATTTCTTGTCCACGTGACTTTTGCTTTCTCATGCAAAGGCTTATGATAAAGATAAATTAATCTCATAAAGAAGGTTTGATTATGTTTCCAATGCTTGGTTTAAAAGCAAATTCTGACCCCGCCCAAATTATGGATCGGCTACGACACCGGCCCGAAGTCTTTGAATTCTTCACGGACGTTCCAGACTTTACTCCGGAAGGGCTTAACCACCTTAAAAAAATGATTGGCCTAGTTCAAAGCCAGGGAATTCAGAACATCATTCTTCACCAACCAATGAAGTTTCAAGGCCACCATACTGAACTCATCACGCCAGAAAGAGTTTTTCCTGAATTATACGACTTCGTTCACCGGACCGCAGTTACCCTCATCGAAGTTGCCCAGGAACTCGGCATTCAAGCCTTAATTCATGGTTCTTACGATAGTGAACATGGCTTTGACGAAATGCTGGCTTACTATCCCGACCTGGCCAGTGCCCGACAACTTAACTTCCAAATGTTAGATCGGCTCCAAGCAATCGGTGGTGATAATGTGATGTTTGAAAATTCCATTTCACCTATCTTTTTCTATGGTGACCCAGAAGTTGAACAAACGATTCTGGATCATCACTACCGGCTAGTTTGCGATGTCTCCCACGCTTTTATTAGTGTCCACGGCAATAATGACAAGCTAGTCGCTAGCCTGAATCATGTTAAGCCAGCTATTGTCCACTACCACTTAGTCGATTCAATGGGCCAAACCCACGATAGTCTTCAACTCGGTAAAGGTAAGATTGACTGGCAACGAGTATTGCCGACCCTTAATCCAAAAGCCACCGATATTTACGAAATCAACCTCAAAGACCAAGGTAATTGCGCTGAACAATTGGCAAGCCATGAGTACCTGAAACAATTCGTGAAGTAAGGAACGACAACTTGGATAAACCTTAGATATAACTAAAGAAAGCTGGGAAAAACTTCGCGACGCCTAGAAAAGATAAGGACGAAGGTTGATTTGCAAGCCAAATGCCACTTTGAGTCATATTCAGAGATGAAAAAGAAGAGGTTGGGAAAAAAGCTCCTTGACGGCCTGGTTGGGATAAGAAGGACGAAGGTTGATTCATTAGAATCGACCTTTCGTTCGCACTTATCCGCTAAGGCCGTGATTTGGAGCGAACCAGCCAACTGGTTTGGCGTTTGTGAGCCCATGCAAGGCTGAATCGGTTGGTGCGACCGTTAGGGAAGCAACTGCCATTCAGCTACTGCTTTGACCTTAGTTACTGAGTAACATTCGGAGATGACAAAGAGAGGGTGGGAATTAACTATTAATTTTTGCCCCTCTAACATTAAAATCCGGACTATAATTTTTGCCTTGATCAAAAATTGTAGTCCGGATTTTCGATTGTTTATGAAATTGGCCCTCCATCGGTTAATTAATTGTCCCAATTTCGTTATGTTTAATGTCATCAGGGCTAGGCCAATGTCATTTTCCACAGCCCGTTGACCACGCAAATGAGTTCGGCGTATGCCAAAATCCCTCTTCATGTGACCAAAGACTGGCTCAACGTCGAACTTCCGTCGACGATAAATCGCCTTACCTTCGTCACTTGAGAGGGTCGCTTTCACTTTTGCTTTGTAATAATTCCAGGTCGGGTTAACCTTCATATAACGTTGCCGACCACCTGGTGTTTTCGCTAATTTATCCAATTGCGCTGACGGCTGGTGCTTATCTGCCCGATAGATTTTAAAATCACGTTTGAAACCATATTTATCGATTTGCTCACTATACCGATAAAAGCTAAAACGAACCCCTAAATGATCAATATAGTAATCATCTTCGGCGTTATACTGCCAATTTTGTGAGTTAGTTGGGTCGTTTTTAAACTTGCGCTTCTGTTCCTTTTGATAAGTTGTATAGGGAATAATAGGTTGCTTTTCAAACTGATCAAGAATCGTTGTGTAATTGTATTCACTACCATAACCTGCATCAGCGACGATATGTTTAAAGAAGCCTAAGGCATGAAATTGCTTAAGAAATGGTACTAAAGTCCTTGTATCAGTTGGGTTTGAAAATAATCCGTAATCAAGAACAAATTGCTTATGAGTGGCAATTTGTAAGTTATAGCCAGGTTTCAATTCCCGATTCATCATCGGATCTTCTTTCATACACATAAAAGTCGCATCATGATCAGTCTTGGAGTAGCTATTGCGACCTTGGAAGATATCTTCGGCATGTTCATACTTTTGGGCACGAGGAATTAAGTCGTTGCTTAGCTGGTGACGAAGTTTTTTTAGGAAACGACGACGCCGTTTCCTAACTGAACCACCTTTGATGATTTTGGGTTCTTGCTCAATCTCTTCATCTAATTTAGTGATTTGCTCTCCGAGTTCTTGTTCCATTGTTTTCATGCCTTCGGCAGAAGTGACCAGCTCTGGCGCCATTTCTTGCACCACTCGTTTTTCCACTAATTCCTCATAAATCTTACTTGTCTTTTCCCTTAACTTAGCGTGGTACTTTTCCACTGCACGACGCCAAGTAAATGAATATTTATTGGCATCAGCTTCGACCTTGGTTCCATCAATAAAAACTGCATCATTTTGAATTAGGCCGTGATCTGTTAAAGCCATGGTAAAGTAGACAAAAGCACGCTTGATCAGATTACTAGCGTGCTGACTGCTCCGAAAGTTATTGATGGTGTGGTAACTATAAGTATAGTCATGGGCTAACCAACGCATTGGTAGACTCTCATCCAACATCATTTCAATCTTTCTTCCAGAATAAGTTTGACGCGAGTAGGTAAACAAGAGGATCTTAAGCATAATTGCTGGATGCGATGCAGGGCGGCCAGTAGCCGCCACCGACTCTTCCAATAGAACCTCCTGTGGAATTGAGTCGACAAATGCACTAATTAGTCGCGCAACATGATTCTGTGGTAAATCATAGTTATAGTTTAGTACGAATTCGGTTTGCCCTATGGTATAATTTTGATACATGGAAATCGCTCCTTTTTGTTTGTTTTTGTGGTAATTACATCATATCAGGAACGATTTCCTGTGTACATAAAAACCGGATGATGAATTGTTCAAGAAATTCATCATCCGGTTTTTACTTTGGACTAGGAGTTTTTTCCCAGCCTCTCTTGAACTAATCTTAGGTTGTTAGGCTTTATTTATCAGCCTTCGAATACATATCAACAATTTCCTTAAAGAAGCTTACTACTTCACCCTTTGGAACATCAAAGTTTTGATTTTGCCACCAATAAAAAGTACCGATAATCGCCCCACCTAAACTATAAGCTAACAGTTTTGGTTGCTTAGTAGTATTCAATGCCTTATAAATTACCGTATTTTTCGGACCATTCTCTTTGATATCCATCAAAATTTCGCTATAAATCCGCAAAACTTCCGTATACAAGGAATCCCGGCTCCCACTCCGGGTTAAATTTTTGTAAAACCCATTATGAGTTGCGACTGAATCAACTACGGCTTCAATTAAATCATCTTCAGTTTCAGACTTTTCAACCAAAATATTCAAACGATGTTTAATCGTTTGTTCTAGCAGATCATACTTATCCCGGAAATACCGATAAAAACTACTCCGGTGAAGTAAGGCTTCTTCACAAATTTCATTCACCGTAATCTTCTCAAATTGTTGCTCCTCCAACAGTGCTGTTAAGGCACGTTCAAAATCACGCACTGTCCGATTCATCTTCATCGCAAAGATCTCCCCTATTCCAAAAAAATTTAAAAGGGCTCCCTAGTTATTTAACTAGGTGGGCCCTTTTTGCCTCTCACTTAAGTTAACACTATTTAATGATCAGTCGTCAAGTACCCATTAATTAATCAAATTAAGAGCTATTTTCCTTTAAAAACAAGCATTAATTGACGATGGAGGTTCGTTAAGCTTCCGTCCTCATCATCACTCTTCAAGTGGAATAAATTTGTAATTAAAGCATAACTAACCAAGGGACCTAATACCCCTCGAAGCAATAATTCAGGATTCAAATCTGGGTTGGCATCTGGATACTTAGCTTTAATTTCGGCAATATATTTATTAATATGGCCGTTGTTTACCGCCACATTGACTATCGCAGTCCTAAACGATGGATTCATAAATACCTCTTGGCCAATTATCCTAATTAAAGCGAAATTTTCCCGAGCAAAATTTAACCGATCCCGCATGAGCGCTGTAACTAATTCATCAAGCGTGGCATATTCTCCCACCCCTTCCAAAAAAGTATTGCGAAATTGATCATAAAAGCTTTTGGAAATCTCTTCTAGTAAGCTATCTTTTGACTTAAAGTACTTGTAAATTAAACCTTCACTAACACCAGCTTCTTTAGCAATTTCTGCGGTCGTGGTTCGATCAAATCCTTGCTTAGCAAAAAGCTGTAAAGCAGCAAGCAGAATTTTCCTTTTACCCGCTGGCATTGTGGCTTCCATCAGTGCCTTCTCATATTCTGATCTAATTTCCGCCATTTTGATCACCTAAACTTTCCGATAACGTTTTAAACCAATAATATTCAAGAATACCAAAATCACTAAGAAGATACAAAGCGCCAAGATATCGCCCCCCAGTTTGGTAATGGACGTTCCTTGTAAAACGATCTTTGACAACGCATCGCCAGTATAAGTTAGCGGTAAAACTTTCCCAATGTATTGAACCCAACCTGCCATTGAATCAAGGGGGATAATCCCGGAGAAGAAAATTTGCGGCACTACCACTAGGGGAATAAACTGCATCATTTGAAACTCAGAATTAGCTAAGGTCGACATTAGAATTCCAAAAGCTAACGCAACTAAGGCAAAGAGTAAGCTAATCGCAATAATGCTAATTATGCTTCCGGATACTTGGAGCTTCAGTAGCCAAATTGTTGCTAAAACAATAACTGTTGATTGAATAACCGCTAATAAACCATAACTTAACATGTAACCAAAAACAATCTCACTCCGCCGAACGGGGGTGGCCAAAACCCGACCTAGCGTCCCCGTAATTCGTTCGTTGAGTAGGCCCATCCCAGAAATCAAGAACACGAAGAAGAAAATAAAGAAGCCCATTAGAATTGGGATAATCTTAGCAAAGAAATTAGTATCAGCATCGCCATAACGGTAGTGATTCTTAATTTGCGGTGCGGTTACTTGGTGTTGCTGACCCATTTTTGCTTGTACTGCTACTGGAAGTTGGGCCTGTAACTTTTGAATTGTCGTCGTCATCGTTGTCATGGTTTCGCCAGTAATCGCCGAGCGTAGGGCCTGCTTAGTTAAACCTGTCTTACTGGAATCGGTGTTGGCATAGGTAACATCATATTTATGATTAGTGTAGCGAATGATCCCATCGACTTTGTGGTCTGCCAACTTTTGCTTTGCTTGGTGATTACTCAGCTGCGTCACCGAAACGTGCTTAACCTTATCCAGGTTAGTGACTACTGTTGTGTTTACATTCACCGTCGCCAACTTAACGTTGGTGGAGCTGTTAGCTGAAAACATTACGTTCATCAACCACATAATCAAAACCGGTGCGATAAACATTAGGGCAAGGGTTCGCTTATCCCGAACTAATTCCTTTAGGACCCGTTTAGCAATTGCTAGCGTTCTCATTTTTCTACCTCCGCTTCCGCCTTTAGGAAGACATCCTCAATCTTTGTAACTTGGTACCGTTGTTCAAGTACTTGTGGCTGATCAAATTCAACAATCCGGCCCCCAATCAAAAGGGCAACCCGATCCGTTAATTCGGCTTCATCCATCACGTGAGTCGTTACCAAAACACTCCGTTGCTGATCCCGAATTGCTTGTAATTCCTGCCAAATTTGGCGACGAAGCGCTGGGTCAATCCCAACCGTTGGTTCATCCAAAATCAACAGTTCAGGATCTCCAAGGAGGGCAATTGCTAAGGAAAGCCGTCGTTTCATCCCACCAGAATAGCCGCTTACTCGCTTGTCAAGGTCATCCTGAAGGTCAACCACCTGACTAACGTGTTCGATCGTCTTGGCTAATCCTTTTTGTTGAACCCCCTTCATTTCACCGAAAAATTTTAAATTTTCTCGTGCCGTCAATGATTCATAAAGTGCATCACTTTGGGCCATATAGCCAATTCGGCCAAGAATTTCACGATTAGGCATTTGGGTGTCTAATACCAACGCTTCTCCACGATCTGCTTTTTCAACCCCAAGCATGGTACTAATCGTTGTCGTCTTTCCTGAACCTGAAGGCCCAATCAAACCAACAATTTCCCCCGGCTTAACATTCAAGCTAACGTCAGCTAGGACTGTTTGCGTACCAAACGTCTTTTTTAAGTGCGTTAATTTAATCTTATCCACTTGAAGCACCTTCCTTATTTTTCGGGTAGGTAAGTAATCACTCACCTTTTACCCAAATTATAGTGAGCGTTCACTTACCTGTCAAGCAAAAATAAAAAGGGATTCCATTCGCTTAAGCAAACCCCTTTGCTAGTTGTCGAATCACTTCTTTTACCGTCATGATTTCATTGATCCGGGAAATCCCAGTCCCAACTGTAACATAACCATTATCAAAGTCCCCTTGTAACATTCCTCGCCGTAGTCCATTTTGATTATCCATCAGGGTACTATTGATTTGCAAAGCATGTTCAAGATTACGAATCCGGGCATTTTCGATAAGCTTATCTCGGAGACCAGTCGGCAATAATCGGTAATAAGCTGGGGTCGTCCGGTACAAAGTTAAATCTTCTATCTTTGAATCTACAATCAATTGCTTAACTTTTTTAGCCGCTGGATTTTCCCAGGTAGGGATCAAACAAGTCCCTACATATACCGCTTGGGCCCCCAAAGCACAGACTGCGCGGACCGCCCGAGCATCACTAATCCCTCCAGCACAAGCAATTGGAATTTCAACTTGATCTGCGATTCCCACTACCCCAGCAAAGGTACCAAAGGTTATCGCCGGTAAATTACCCCCCCCCTCATCAAAACTGGTAATAATATATAAATCTGCTTCCATTTGTTCTGCTAACTGGGCATCCGCTACCGTTGGATGCTGCGTGCGCACCAGGACCTTTGTTTGATGATGATGAAAGGTCTTTACTAGTTGGCGAGCAGTTTGAAAATCATCATTGCAATTTGTTAAAGTCAATAACACCACCGGAACTTGCTCATCAATAACTAAATTTGTTAATTCATCAACTGCCGCGATCCCGGTCCGATCTTGGTGGAGGTTAAGCGTAATTCCAAACGGCGCCGTGGTAATTTCCTTTACCGCTTGAACCTGTTCTTGCATCCGACTGGCTAAAACTTGTGGATCATTAGTAACTGTAGTTTGGCCAGCATTCGGTCCCAAAATTCCTAACGCTCCGGCCTTACTAACGGCAGCCACAAAGTTAGCATCGGTCAACCAGTTCATCGCTCCCTGAATGATTGGATATTTAATTCCTAGTAGTTTGGTAACTTCATTTACCATCTGTTTATCATCCCCTTGACATCAAAAGAGTGGGGTTAAGGCGCAACCCTAAATCCCACTCGCTAGCTAAGATTAATTGTTGGAATTGTCCAAAAAGAGTATTCATATGATCGTTTACTTAGTGATCAAATCATCACGATGGAAAAAGTATTTTCACAAATCTGCTCAATAGTGAAGGTTTTGAGCCGTGAGCTTTTATCGTTTGTTAGTATTTATCGGGAGAAGTCCTCGTCGTATTTGACGAATGTCCTCTAATAAAATTAGCTTTAAACTCAAGATGAAGAACCGGATATTTGCTTAGCCAATCAGTTATTATCGATATCCCAAAACCAATTAATCTTAGTATCTCTATCGTAGTCATGCTAGTCAACCAAAACAATAAGCAAAATTTAGTCAAGTGTAGGGATACTCGACTTTTATTATCATATTTGTCGTTTATACTAACACTAATTATAATATTGACATAAGGAGGAACGGTCATGACAGATTTACGCATTCGGCGAACCAAACGCCTAATCCAAACTGCTTTTATCGAGTTAGTCAACCAGATTGGCTTTAAGCAAGTCACGGTTACTAAAATTGCAACAACTGCAATGATTAATCGTCAAACCTTTTATCATCATTATACCGACAAATATGATTTAGCGGCGAGCCTCCAAACCAACTTCTTCGAAGGCCTAGACCATGTTATTTTCACTCACCGGACTGACTTTGCGGTGAATCTTCCCTTCCATCAACGGATCGCCAGCCTGCACAAGTATATCAGTCAATATATTCTTGATAATCGGCAATTAGTCCTAACGCTTAGGAAAACCAATCCTGGTCCTCAAAGTTTTGACCAAATTCTAATTACGCGAATTGATCCTTTATTTAGTAAGATTATTGACCAACCAACGACGGCTTTAACTAAGCAAGCCCTCACCTATCTTGCCTTAGGAGAGCTTGACTACGTGATTGATCACAACCGACTCCCCAATGAAGCAGAATTTCAAGAACTCCACACCACATTAAAGAAAATATTTGAATAAAAAGAAAAACGGCCTTATCCAAAACTGAATAAGGTCGCAACGGTAGCTTGGATGGATAAGACCCTAAAATACCTCTTAGCCATTGTCAAGCACCATGATCGATACCGTTATCGGTATCAGGGCTTAAGGCCCTTAGTTGAGGATTAACCCTCTTCTTTAATATACCACTTTTTCCTGATTTTTAAATCCTTATTTTGATCAGGTTTATTTGGTATATGCTTATTTTCAATAATTTTTCGCTTGACTAATCGTAGGAAAGAGGGTGGGAAAAAACTTGAGTTTCTCCCCACCCTCTCTTGGTGTGTGATTGATTTGAGAGCCCACTAATCGTGAACGCTAATTTAAATTAAAGGCCTAACTTAGTCTCAACCAAGTCCTTAACTTCTACATCAGTGGCGCAGTTGTTGATAGCTTCTTCAACTAACTTTGCACATTCCGTAGTGTCTAAGTTCTTCATCGTACTCCGGGTCCGGAGAATGGACGTTGCACTCATGGAGTATTCATCCAAGCCCATTCCCATTAGTAACGGCAAAGCATACTTGTCACCGGCCATTTCACCACACATGGCAGCTTTGGTTCCATGACGGTGAGCCGCGTCGATAACGTGTTTAACCAAGCTTAAGAAGGCTGGATTAAGTGGTTGGTAAAGGTAAGAAACCTTGTCGTTCCCCCGGTCAGCCGCAAAGTTGTATTGGATCAAGTCGTTGGTCCCAATACTGAAGAAGTCGACTTCCTTAGCCATATTATCAGCGTTAATTGCGGCCAATGGCACTTCGATCATCATCCCAAGCTTAATGTCGTCACCAAGGCCGGGGTGATCTTTTTGCAATTCCGCCTTGCATTCGTTGAAGAGGGCCTTAGCCGCCCGTAATTCAGCTAAGGTCCCAATCATTGGGAACATAATGCTCAATGGGCCAAATTCAGAAGCTCGGATTAAAGCCTTCAATTGGGGCTTGAAGATTTCTGGTTGATTTAAGCATAGCCGAATTGCCCGGTAACCTAAGAATGGGTTCATTTCCTTTGGCAATGGTAAGTAATCCAATGGCTTGTCGCCACCAATATCCATCGTCCGCACAACTAATGGCTTACCCTTCATCCCAACCAAAGCTTGCTTGTAAGCTTCAAATTGTTCATCTTCAGAAGGCATATGATCAGAGTCCATATAAAGAAATTCTGACCGGAAAAGACCAACGCCGTCAGCCCCTTGCTTAACCGCATCCGCAACGTCATCTGGGGTCCCAATGTTAGCGGCAATTTCAAATTCCTTACCATCCTTTGAAACGGAAGGCGCATCAACTAGCTTTGCCCATTCAGCACGTTCCTTTTCAAAGTTAGTAGCCTTAGTTTCGTATTTCGTAACTGTTGCATCATCGGGGTCAACAATAACGTCACCATCAAGACCGTCAACAATGAGCATTTGACCGTCCTTAGCAACCGTTGTGATATTTTCGGACCCGACAACGGCTGGAATCCGTAAGGTCCGAGACATAATCGCAGCATGACTCGTCCGGCCACCAAGGTCCGTTACAATCCCCTTCACAAACTTAGCATCCATTTGTGAGGTATCGGAAGGCGTGATTTCCTTAGCCACAATAACTACTGGGTGATCAATCCCAGCAATGTTTGGTAATTGCTTACCAAGTAAGTGGGCCAAAGCTCGCTTAGCAACATCCTTAACATCAGCGGCCCGTTCCTGCATGTACTTGTTATCAACCATGGCTGCCAACATGTCAGCAAAATTCGTCATTACTTTGTCAACTGCTTCTTCAGCCCCAGTATGGTTATCTTCAATGTCATTCTTAATTTGGCTCATCATTTCTGGGTCAGAAAGGATGGCAATGTGAGCATCAAAGACTTCAAGTTCTTCGTCACCAAGGCGACCCTTGGCGTTTTCCTTGATCTTATTTAATTCATCAATGGAGTCTTGGAAGGCCTTTTCAACCCGCGTATATTCCGCTGCAGTATCTTCGACCTGCTTCTTGTCGTAACTTAAGTCTGGATCAACTAATAAGTAAGCTGGGGCAATCCCAAACCCATCACTAGCAGCAATCCCTTTAACATCAGTAGACATTTAGTTATTTCCTCCTCGTCTTGGTAAACGTTTAACATTGACCATTATAAAACGCTTCCACAAATTTTACCACCGTTTTTTCTAAAATCGATCGCAAATTCCGTTAACCGCAGTTTAGCGTAATTGAAAGCTGATGTTGGCGGGCTGAAAGACTAAAAATATTACCTTTACCATCCAGTGATACCGATCAGGCGCAAGTCTTTAAGTTTGCTGTTGACAGCGTTTACAACGATATATTAGGATTAAAACGGAGCAAAAAAGGACATGGTCATCGGGATTGTTTGTTTTTTATTTCATTTTCAATTTCTTGCAATTATTCAAATATTGAACGATTAGCCAATTCTGCTTTGCTACAAATCGTTTTAATGCTTAGTTTAGTTAGAAGGACGTGGTAATTTATGTTTAATTTTCTAAAGCCATCCCCTGATGCCAAAACCTTGGTTCCTAAAGATAAGATCGAAAGTGTCTATAAGCGGAAACAAACCGGGGTCTTAATTGCAACCTGTATTTCCTACCTTTCTTATTACATTATTCGGTTAATCTTTACGACGGAACAAAAGCCTATCATGAAAGAATATGGCTTTTCTGTCGGTCAAATTGGGTTAATTCTTTCCTGCTTTGGGGTTGGTTATGGGGTTGCCAAGCTCTTTATGGGTGGTTGGGTTGATAAGTCCAATACTAAGAACTTCTTAGCCTTTGGCCTTTACCTTTCCTGTTTATTCAATGCCTTCTTAGGCTTTACACGAAATTTCTATGTTATTTTATTCTTAATGCTGTTAATTTCCTTTACTCAAGCAATGGGGGCACCTGCCTGCCAACGGGAAATTAGTCTTTGGTTCTCCAAGAAGCACCGTGGGGTTGCCTTCTCCGTATGGTCCTCTGCCCACAACGCTGGGGCCTTTGCCTGTGTGGCAACAATCCAACTGGCAACCTTTCTCTTCTCTGGTTCCTTAACGGCCGTCTTCATCACAGCCTCTGTTGTTTCAGCAATCATCGCTACCTTAATGTTATTGATCAACGCTGAGCGGCCAGAAAGTGAAGGGCTTCCCAACATGGCCGTTTACTCCGGTCACGTTGAATTAGACGAAAAGGGTCAATCAACGGCCCAAGAGCTTTCTGATAAGTCCTTTATGCAAATCTTACTTCACGACATTTTAACGAATAAGGTTGTTTGGGCCGTTACCTTAACTTCCATGTCCATCTACCTTGTTCGTTATGGGGTTATGTCCTGGATTCCTTCCTACTTACCTACTAAGGGCTTCAGTGTTGAATGGGCTAAGTGGTTAGTTGGGATCTTCGAACTTTCTGCCGTTCCTGGGGTAATTATCTTAGGGTTAGTTTCTGACTTACTTAAAGGGCGGCGTTCCCTGGTATGTTTCGTCTGTGTAATTGCTTTGATTGTTTGCCTAGTAACTTACTTTACCAGTACCAGCAAAGCGGTAATTACGGTCGTTCTCTTCATCATGGGGAGTTTGATTTACGCTCCCCTTTCCCTGGTTGGGTTGATGGTTAACGAAGCGGTACCAAATTACGCCGTTGGGATGTCGACCGGGTTCATGGGCTTCTTCCAATACGTCTTTGGGGAAACCATGGCAACAGCCTTGATTGGTTTGTTAGTTGACCGCTTCGGTTGGGGCGCTTCCTCAACGATTATCTACATCGCTGCTGCCGTTGCCTTCTGCTTACTTGTTTACCTTGTCTTTAAGGAACGGGCAATCATGAAGATGGAAGACAATGTGAATGATGAAAAAAACTAAGTAATTAGTTTATATTCAAAAAGACGGGGCTGAAATTTCAGCCCCGTCTTTTTGAATAAGCTCGTTAAGTCTCCGCACCGGTCTTACTGATCATCACCGAAATTTCGGCAAAGTCTTTTATTTTGCTAACGGGTTCTTCTTAACCGGAATAGCCTGCAGAAAGGTGGTGGCAAGGATGAGGAGCGAGCCAATCACCATTGCCGTTGTTAACTTTGTTCCTAAAAAGCTAACCGCGATAATTGTCGCTACCAAGGGTTCAAAGGCGCCTAAAATCCCAGTTGTTGTGGGGGAAATGAAGTTCAGACTCCCTAAGAACATCGAATAAGCCGCCATTGTCCCAAAAATAACGACGTAACCAACCATCCCCCAGTCAGCGGTAGTTAAGTGCGGAACATGGGTAATGAATAATTCTGGCGACATAATTAAGCCCCCAATTAGCATTGCCAGGCCACAAACCGCAAAGGTGTCAAACTCTTTGAGTAACTTAACCGGCATCACCGTGTAAATAGCGGCCGCGACTGCACACCAAAGGCCCCAGAACAAGGCAATCGGTGTCAAAGTCAAACTTCCTAGGCGGCCACCCGTTACCAAAAGAAACGTCCCCAAAATTGCGAGTACGACTGAAATATCATCGATTCGCCGAGGCCAATGCTGATTAACTAAAGCGAGCCAAATAATGATAATTACTGGTTGAAGGTATTGAATCACTGTCGCTGTGGGAGCATTACTATACCGAATAGCTAAAAAGTAGGTTAATTGCGAATTTAATGTCCCAAAAATAGCAAAAGCTACAAGCTGGATTAAAGACCATTTCTGAGTAAGAAGACGTTTTACCCCTTGCGGATTCCGAAACAAGCTAATTAGCGTTAAAATGATCCCGGCTCCTAGCATCCGCACGGCCACTAACCAATTGGTTGTTAACGGGGTATCATGAAATAAATATTGGGCTGCCGCACCAGAGCCACCCCACATCATCGCTCCGACCGCAGCCAAGAAAATTCCCTTAGCTTGCTTACTCATTTTAAATTCTCCTCTTTGATTAGTTTCCTTACTTTAACGCAAGAGTCGTATGTAGTTCAACCATTTCTAAGAAAAGAATTAGAGAAATTAACTCCAGCTTGGTCGTATTTAAAGAGCAATCGATTTCAATTGCTAAACTTTATAATTCTGAGCTAAATAGTTTTCAATCGCTACTAAAACACCATTCTCATCGTTGGATAAGGCTTGGTGCTTGGCAACTGCCTTGACGGCCTCAATACCATTTGCCATCGCATAACTTTCACCCGCTAACTCCAACATCGTCAGGTCATTTTGACCATCCCCAAAGGCCATTAATTCAGCTGGCGTTAGCCGATGATCGGCTAAGTACCGTCGTAAGCCAGCCGCTTTGTCCATGCCGGCTACAATAATATCTAAGTTACCATAACCGCTGGAAACCGCCGCTAACTTCCCGGCATAGTCCCGGTTAATTTGCTGGCGCAATTCTTCAGTTCGCTCTTTTGGAACCTCAAACATTAACTTAGCAATGGGATCGTTAACTTCTGCTAAACTTTGAATCGGCTGACAACCTGGATAGTGACGCTCCACAATGGCTTGAAAATCAGCGGGGATCTCACCTAGCCAATAAGCTTGGTGCCGGCCAGAAAGAATCGTTTTCGTGTGCGGAATCGCTTGAATCTCCGCCACTAAACTTTGAACTGCTTGGGGATCTAATTGACCGACAAAAACATCTTTTTGATGGTCAATCAGTTCAACCCCGTTTTCCGCTACGTATACTAAGTCATCCTTAACTTCCGCAAAAGTCCGTTGGAGTTGGTAAACTGGATTTCCACTCGCCGCAATAAATTGAATTCCTCGGGCCTGAAGTTCCTGAAAAACCTTTAAGAAGCGCGAATGGTCATAATCACTTTGAGAATTTAAAAAGGTCCCATCCATATCCGTCGCAATTGCCTTTATCATGGTTAATCCTTTCCTAAGCTAACAAAAGTGTTGTAACGCATGTACTTATAATGAACTCGCATATTAGAAACTTCAAACGGCGTCCCATCGTCTAAGAAGAAAACCCCTTCCATTACGCCGACTGGTTCATTGGGGGTTAGTTGCATTTCTTTTTGGTCTTCCGGTGTTGACGGTTCAACCGTAATCGTCATAAAGGAGCGGGTAACCGTCTTTGATTTAGCTTCTTCGAGGTAATTAAAAATTGATTTTTCCGCCACCGCTGGTGAAAGGGTTGGAATAATTTTAATCGGAATAAAACCAGTTTCGACCATAAAAGGTTGGTCATCAATCAACCGCAGGCGTTCGATTTTATAGACAAAATCATCGTCACTCAAGAAAAGATCTTGTGCAAGTTCGGGACTTGCTGGAATAACTTGGTAATTAATTAACTTAATACTTTGCTTTTTACCGTCTAGTTGGAAACTGTCGGTAATCCCCAGGTTACTCCCTTCATAGCGAAACATTGCCCGATTCTTTAAGTACAGGGGGTTAATAAAAGTCCCCGCACCCCGCTTTTTAAAAATAATCCCTTGTTGGACTAAAACATCGAGGGCCCGCTTAATCGAACTCCGGCTAACTTGATAGCTTTCCGAAAGGCTCCGCTCGTCTGGAAGGCGCATCCCCGGATAGGCATTTTGTAAAATCTTGGCTTTTATATCGCGCATTACGGAGCGGTACACTAAATCTGCCATTCTAAGTTTGTCCTCAGCTTTCTTTAATTGTGGTTCACATTCCCACGATTTCCGTTTAACATTATTAGTATATCAAATAATTACCAACTGGATACGAACTTTTTGATAATTGGACCGTTCCAGAATAGTAAAATCTGCTTAAAAAGGAGCCCAATTTCTATGAGTAAGAAAAAATCACGGCTTAAGAAGACCCAAGTAGAACAAATTCTTGATAAAAATAAAATTGCCTACAAACAAATTGAATTTCCAACTGTTCAAGATGGGGACGTTCGTTCATTAAAGATCGACCACCAAGGAATTGATGAACACCGGATTTATAAGACCTTAGTTCTTGAAGGCCCAACTACTGGTCCGCTCGTTGGGGTCGTTCCTGTTGATACTCATCTCGATGAAAAAGTCTTAGCCCGGGTTTCGGGAAATAAGAAAGTTGAGATGGTGCCTTTAAAAAAACTGGTTAAAACGACTGGTTATGTCCACGGCGCCAACACTCCAGTGGGAATTTACGAAAAGCACCATTTCCCCATTTATATCGATACTGATGCCCAAAAGGAAGCGACGATCTTCGTTTCGTCCGGGCAAATTGGCCGGTCGGTTGAGCTTAACGCTAACGATCTTGCCAACCTAGTTCACGCCACCTTCGCTGATTTACAAAAAGCCTAAATGCAAACCTATCTAGAAATTTTAAGCCTAGTTTTTGGCTACGGGATCGGGATCCCGGTGATTTTGGGCGCCCTAGTCGCTAGGGTTAGCCATCAAAACAAATTTCTCAGTGTTCAAGTGGCTGGTTTCTGGGCTCAAATTATCTTTGGCGGCCTCGGAATTATCATTCATGAGCTCAGTCACTTAGTGGTTGCCCTGCTATTTGGCCATCACATCAAGGAAGTAGCCTTGATCCGAATTCCGAACCGTCAGGACTCCACTGACCAAAGTCTTGGCTACGTTAGTCATACTTGGAACCAAGCCAGTCTTTACCAACGAGCTGGTAATGTCTTCATCGGGATTGCCCCCGTCTTGCTTTGCCCCCTCGTAATGCTCGGTTTAACCCGACTATTAGTTCCTGGGATATATACTTTCTTATTTAACCAATCCATTGACCAGGTCAACCACGGCTGGGCCACCATCGTTTGGTTCTTGGTAATGGTTAGCATTGCCATTGGCGGTTTTGACCTCTCGCGGGCTGATTTGGAAAATTCCCAAACCGGACTTACTTCTTTATTAATCGTGATCTTAGTAGCCAGCGGTGTTTTGACCCTAATCACTGATCCTACAAGCTTAAAAACCAGTCTATCCGCCCTTATGGCTCCGTTGGATGGGGCCTTACTCTTTGCGCTCGTTGTCAATGGACTTGTTTATGTTGCTTTGCTGTTCCTACGCCACCTACTTCACCGATAAACCCGTTGATTCTACCCTTTAAAACGCCTAAAATCAAAGTAATTATCAATATAGAAAGAGGAAATTAACATGGAAACTCGTCATTCATCTTGCACCACTATTTTAGTTGGGAAAAAGGCTTCACTTGACGGCTCCGTAATGGCCGCCCGCAACGATGACACCTTTTTGCCAGTAACCCCGCAACGCTATGTCGTTTACCCGGCTTACCATAACCACCCAAACCAGGTAAAGTCATACTTAAACCACTTTGTTGGTGACCGGCCAGCCGATGGTTACCGTTACCAAGGGGTTCCAAATGTAGAATTAACCAAGGAAGGGGTTTACGACGAAAACGGCTTTAACGAAAAGAACGTTGCCATGTCCGCTACCGAAAGTGTTTACGCTAACGAACGGGTTTTAGCTTTTGACCCCTTAAATACTGAATCTGGGATCAACGAAGACGTGATTGTCGCCCTCACCTTACCGTTTATCAATTCCGCTAAGGAAGGAGTGCAATATCTCGGGCAACAAGTTGCCAAGTACGGTTCCGCCGAAGGTAACGGGGTCATCTTCGCTGACAAAAATGAAGTTTGGTACATGGAAATCGTAACTGGTCACCACTGGGTTGCCCAACGGATCCCAGAC
Organism: Lactobacillus sp. 3B(2020); assembly: GCF_013487845.1. NCBI lineage: Bacteria > Bacillati > Bacillota > Bacilli > Lactobacillales > Lactobacillaceae > Lactobacillus > Lactobacillus sp. 3B(2020). The sequence continues at coordinate 2,052,939 of NZ_CP047410.1, forward strand.
GATTGTTATGCCTTGACCGGAAACCGGATTGCCATTCAAGAAGTTAACTTTGACGATCCAGCCAACTTCATGTGGTCCGATGGAATCCAAGCATTCGTAGCCGATCACCACTTGAATCCTGATCGAAAAGGATGGAACTTCCGCCGGATCTTTGGGACCGCTGACGTTTTTGATCAACACTACAACACTCCCCGGCAATGGTACGGTCACAAGCTTTTTAATCCAGAATTGAAGTTTGAACCGACTGATTTTGACCTGCCCTTCGTAATGAAAAGTGACCGGCTAATCTCCTTGGAAGACGTTGAATACTACCTTAGCAGTCACTACCAAAATACGCCATATGATCCGCTAGGTCACGAGGGAACGGAACAAGAAAAGCATCTTTACCGGCCAATTTCCCTTAACCGGACTCAGAACTCCCACGTCTTACAAATTAACCCGAATTTGCCAGAACATGCTCAAACAATCATGTGGATGACTTTCGGGGGAGTTCCTACCTTCACGCCATACCTGCCCCTCTTTGGAAACGCTGACGAAGCCGACGCCCGGATGCGAAACACTCCAGTTGAACTGGACTTAGATAATCCAAGCTTCTACTGGCTCTTCAACCGTCTAGCTGTCATGGTGGAAGCCCACCACGCCGAATTTGCCCAAGCGGACCTTGATTACCTCAAGAACTTACGGCAATACTTCCACACCTGGGTTGCCCAAACGGCTGAAAAGACGGCTGGCATGGACGCTAAGGCAGCCACTGTTGTCTTGAACAAAGCCCAAACTGAGATGTTAGACAAGGTTGAACACGATACCAAGCAACTCCTTGCTAAGTTAATTACGCAAGGAATTGGCCTTTCCAAATTGACTTTCAAGATGGATGTTAACTTGTAAAATTAGTTTTAGATAACAGAAAAAGGTAGCCACTTTTGATCAAAGTTGGCCACCTTTTTTATTAGGTCTTCAATAGTTAATGTCTACCGCCCCATTTTCAACAGAGCATCCCCAATTCCTTTTGGTAAATCTTGTCCATCTCTTGGTAACTCACCAGTCACATTTATCTTTGAAACTGGTCCAGTTAAGATTTCAAAGGGAACCTTCTTTTGCAAGACAAGTTGTCGTAACGCCAAATTAATATAAGTATTTAAACTCATCCCTACAGTATTAAGAATTGGGGTAACTGCTTCTTTTAATTCATCATCTAAACGAATAGTAGTCGGTGTATTACTCATAATAATCTCCTCCTTTTTCAAATTATAACATACTTTTGACATACTTTAGATATACTTTTAAAAACAATTTACCAGTTTATTCTTTCGCTACCGAATCGCCTTGACCGGGACCCCAAAATTGGCTGTTATCAGGAATATCCTTGGTAAAAACACTCCCAGCGGCAACGACTATCTTATTTCCAATTGCAACTCCTAGAAATATTATCAATTGACCGCCAATCCAAACATCATTTCCAATCATAACTAGCTACCGCTATTAGGTGGTTATCGGTTGGTGTGACCGTTACAACTACCATTCAGCTACTGTTTTGACCATAGTTACTGAGAACCTTCGGAGATGACAAGAGGCCGGGAAGAAACACTAGTTTCTTCCCGACCTCTCTTAATTATTTTATCTAACCCTAGTTCAAAGCGGCCATTGCCTTGTCTAATAAGGTCAAGTTTGTGCCAGCTGGGTAAACGGCCATAATTTCGTTAATTTCAGGAGCGGAACTCTTCCCAGTAAAGGTAATGTTTAATGGGAAGTACAGCTTCCGGCCCTTAACGCCAGTATCCTTACCAACTTGCTTAATTAAAGCACTGTAATCAGCGGCCGTTGGTTGCCCATCAAAGGCTTCAATCCCAGCCTTAATCCCGGCTAAGACCTGCTTAGTTTCTGCAGCGTCAAGGTCGTTGAAATCGTCGTATGACAAGTCTTGGTCAAGCACCGTTGCGTAGAACCAAGCATAGTGTAGGACTTCGATCAACTTAGTAACGTCCCGTTGGTGGATCTTGATGACCTTAACCAACAAGTCCTTCAAAGTGGCGTCATCCAACTTCAAGTCAGCTAATTGGTTAGCTTCTTCGGAGTCATTTTCGTGAACCAAAGTTAACGCCCGGTCAGCTAATTCATCAACATCCATCTTCTTGATGTATTGCGCGTTGATCCAGTCTAACTTCCGCTGGTCGAAGTAAGCTGGTGAACTTGACATCCGCTTAGGATCGTAAGCCTTGATTAATTCTTCCTTGGAGAAGATTTCTTGTTCACCCACTGGTGACCAACCTAAGAAGGCGATGAAGTTGAAAATGGCTTCGCTCAAGTAACCGTGACGATGGTATTGGCTGATGAATTGCAAGGTGTTCGCATCCCGCTTAGAAAGCTTCTTCCCCGTAGCTGGGTTGAAGATTAATGAGATGTGGCAGAAGTGAGGGTGGTCAAAGCCCAATGCTTCGTAAATTGCCATTTGCTTTGGCGTGTTAGAAATGTGGTCCGCCCCCCGAATAACATCGGTGATTTCCATCAAGTGGTCATCAACTACCACGGCAAAGTTGTAGGTTGGCAAACCATTACTCTTTTGGATAACAAAGTCGCCACCCAAATTGTCCGAGTTAAATTCGATGTGGCCTAATGCCCAGTCATCCCATTCGTATACGTGGTTTTGGGGCAGGTGGATCCGGATACTTGGCTGCAAGCCCTTTGCTTCAGCAGCTTTAATGTCTTCTTCAGACGCACCATACCAACGGCCATCATAGTGCGGAGCTTCGCCGTTAGCTTTTTGTTGTTCCCGCATTGCTTGCAATTCTTCTTCCGTGGCGAAGTCCTTGTAAGCAATACCCTTATCTAACAGTTCTTGGATGTACTTTTGGTAAATTCCTTTGTCGTTCCGTTCCGTTTGGTGGTATGGAGCGTACTTTGGATTGGGCTTATTTGGACCTTCATCCCAGTCAATCCCTAACCAGTGAAGGTTTTCCATTTGGGATTCTTCCCCATGGTCAACGTTCCGGGCCAAGTCAGTGTCTTCGATCCGCAGTACCATCGTTCCCCCAAAGTGACGGGCGAAGAGGTAGTTAAATAGTGCTGATTGTGCATTCCCAATGTGCAAGAAGCCCGTTGGACTAGGTGCATACCGAACTCTTACCTTTTTATCCATTACAAAAAGATCCTCTCTTCATATTTACTTTATGCAAGCAAAGAGAGTGGACTAAAAAAGGACCACTCTCAATGAAATTCGTTTTCCATTTTACCACAGAATTTCCCGGGAAATAAAAGAGTTTACTCTTCTAAGCACAGAACATCATAATTTTTCTCAATTAGCGGGGCACTTTTAGTTGTAGTCGGTCGGTAAAGTAACTCCGGTAGGATAAGTAAATTGCAATTACCGAACCCAAACTCGTCGCCGAAAGTAACATAAAGACCACCATAATTTGATATTTGATGGCGTAAACCGGATCAACGCCGGCAAAGATTAACCCAGACATCATCCCTGGTAAGGCCACTAACCCAACTGTCTTAGCGGAATCAATCGTTGGTTGCATCGCCGTTTTGATACTTTCCCTGATAATAGCCTTTGAAGCTTGAGCGGCCGTTGCCCCCAATGCCAACATTTCGTTGACTTGTTGTTCCTGTTGCTTATACTGAGTCCGCATTGACCGGAAAGCTAACCCGATTGCCACCATTGAATTTGACGCCACCATCCCTGTAATTGGGACTAGTTGTTGGGCGATTGGCTTAATCGAACCCGAAAGAACCAACAAACCAATCGTAAAAGTGGTGCTACAAAAAATCGCCACGAAAGAATATAAAAAGCCCTGCTTTTGTTTACCGTTCCGTTGGTAAGAATTCCACGAAGCGTTCACAATAATAATTAGTGATAAGGCCAGGGTTAACCAGATATTCGCTACGTGGAAAACTCCTTTTAGGACATACCCGACGATGGTCAATTGGATAATCGCCCGGCAAACTGAATAAATAATATCTTTATGGAGACCTAGTTTTTCTTTCGTACTAATCCCAATCGCTAACAACATCCCTAAAGCAGCAATGACTAACGATAAGTTTGAAACGGTAAGGTTATTACTCATTGACCAAGTGACCTTCTTTCATGTGGAGTAAGTGGCTTGCGGCAGCAATTTCTTCGTTATCGTGGGTGACTTTAATTAAAGTTTTCCCCCGTTGATGCTCCGCCTCTAGTAAATTGAGGACAATTTGTTTTGATTCTTTATCTAACCCAGTAGTAACTTCATCTAAAAGTAAGACTGCTGGTTCCAATAAAAGATTTCTTACTAGGGCGACCCGTTGCCGTTCCCCACCAGAAAGTTCAGTTATCCCCTTCTCAACATAGTCCGTTGGCAGATCAACCGATTTAAGGAGGTGGTTAATCCGGTCATGATCAACTGCTTGGTTGGTAATTTCATACGGAAACGCAAAGTTATCCGCTACCGTTTCCCCAAACAGCAAAGGTTGCTGGATACAATAAGAAACTTGTTGTCGGTAAGTTGGGATTGGATAAGTCTTCTGGGGCTTCCCCTTGAAGTTAATTTCACCCTTACTTGGGGTTAAAAATCCAGCTAGTAACTTCAGAAAAGTACTTTTTCCACTTCCCGAAGGACCAGCAATCGTCAGGTAATCACCTTTTGCTACTTCAAGATTAATTTGCTGTAAAATTTGATGGTCATCGACTTGATAATCAAGCTCCTTTACCGTAATTATCAATTTGGCCGCCTCCTTTTTAGTTTAGAATCATTTTACTTTATCACTAAAGAAGCCGGCAATATATTAGCTCACTGTGATATGGTATACGAAAAAAGCCCCACCGCATCAACGGTGAGGCGACAATGACCCGTACGGGACTCGAACCCATGTTACCAGCGTGAAAGGCTGGTGTCTTAACCAACTTGACCAACGGGTCATCATTTAAGCAAAAATAATCTTACCATAGGGATAGTCAAGTTGGCAACTACTTAATTTAATGTTTTGCAATTCCAAATTTTTGTCGAGCGTAAATCGCTACGTAGACAAGGGTTACCGTAATAATTCCAAAAGCAAAAATAAATAAGGCTTCGTAATTAAACCAATCAATTACAAGGCCACCGAGGAACGGCCCAATTGCCCGGCCAATTGACATAGCGATGTTTGGCATTCCTTGGTACTTTCCCGTTTCACTGGGGTCGGTTAATTGAGCAATATAAGCTGGGACTGCCGGAATTCCCGTCATTTCCCCAATCGTTAAGATCACAAAGGTAATCACAAACATGGTAAAGGTGCGGGCAAAGGTCAGAAGTAAAAACGAAGCCGCAAAGATCAAAATCCCCAATTCAATCTGAGTTCGAATTGACATTACCTTCGCTAGGTTTGGCACTAACGGTTGGAAAATTACGATAATTGCGCCGTTAATTGTCCACAATAAGCTGTAGGCAAAGAAGGGAATTCCCATATCAGTAATCCGCACCGCCATCACTGTTTCCCAAAGCGAATAAGCAAGGTATACAGTCATTAAACATAAACAAAGCGCATAAACTAGATGAATGCCCTGCCGACTACTTTTCTTCTGCTTACTAATAGTTTGAACTTGTTTCTTTGTTTTTTGAACGGGAACATTGAAGGTTACGACCGTCACCAAACTAAAGATCACGTAAGCGCCTGCCGTCACCGTAAAAGTTAAGGTTGGACTTATTGGTAATAAGACCCCAACTAGCAAGGTCCCAATTACAACCCCAACGTTCATTGCCATGTACAAAGCGTTAAAAATATAGCGGGTTGACTTACTAGTTACGGCAGTTCCGTAAGCGTTAATGATCGTCAAGCTAGAACCATCTGCAAAACTGACAATACAAAGCAGGATCGCAAAAATCGGCCAACCGTGGAAGAAAATTAATATTATGGTAGCAATCGTTGCCACCAAAACGGTAACCATCGCTGCTCGGTAAGGTTTCCAGTGGTCAAACAACCAGCCCCCAACATAATTACCGGCCATCATTGACATTGAGATAAAGAACATCACGATTCCGGCAACCGTCATAGTTTCGTGTAAATAGTCGTGGACATACACGGTAATCAACGGCCAGAGTAGCGCGGAACCCGTGTTATTTAATAAACTCGCGACAAAAAGCCACTTTAATTTCATTGTTTTTGGACGCATTATTTTTCCTTTCATAAATGATTAGTAATCGTACCAGCTGAATTGCTAACCCTAGCGTCCCTGTCCGCCACAGCTGGTTCTTAACCATCCTGCCGCTTTCACCAAAATCCTCCTCCGTTCTTTTATTTTTACACTTATTTTATCATAATTTAAATAAAAAAAGCCGATCCAGCAGTGAACCGACTTTTTACTTTTTAATGGTCCTACCCAACTTTACTTGTTGTTAAATGGCACCGCGTTTTCCTTAGTGATCTTAGTAATCCCGTGGAAGTATGGAACCAAGACTTCCGGAACCGTAACAGAACCGTCTTCGTTTTGGTAGTTTTCCAAGATTGCGGCGACTGTCCGGCCAACAGCAAGTCCAGACCCGTTCAAGGTATGCACATATTGGAGCTTACCATCTTCATCCCGGTATTGCATGTGTAAACGCCGAGCTTGGAAGTCCAAGCAGTTTGAGCAAGAAGATACTTCCCGGTACTTGTTTTGGGCTGGCATCCAAAGTTCAAGGTCATGAGTTTCAGAAGCCGTGAAACTCATGTCACTCGTCGTTAGGGTAATTACGTGGTATGGCAAGCCGAGCTTCTTCAAGATATTTTCGGCATTAGCCGTCATCTTTTCAAGTTCATCCCATGATTGATCAGCCTTCGTGTACTTAACCATTTCTACCTTGTTAAATTGGTGCATCCGAATCAATCCCCGGGTATCCCGACCAGCAGAGCCAGCTTCAGACCGGAAACTTGGCGTTAAAGCTGTTACATAGATTGGAAGCTTTTCCGTTGGGATGACTTCGTTCCCAAAGTAGTTTGTTAATGGTACTTCAGCAGTTGGAATCAAGGTCATATCTTCCCCATTAACTTGGTAAACATCTTCCTTAAACTTAGGGAATTGTCCCGTCCCGTACATCGCGTGCGCATTAACAATGTATGGTGGTAAGACTTCCGTGTAGCCTTCCTTCATGTGTTCATCTAACATGAAGTTGTAAACGGCCCGTTCCAATTGGGCCCCTAAACCAATGTAGTAAACGAACCGTGCCCCAGAAACCTTAGCTGCCCGATCGAAGTCCAAGATTCCAAGTTGTTCACCAATGTCCCAGTGATGCTTTGGTTCAAAGTCAAAGTGCCGGATTTCGCCGACTTTCCGAAGTTCTTTGGCCCCTTCTTCAGTTAGGCTAACCGGAACCCCTTCATGAGGAACGTTTGGTAGACGCGACATCTTATCGAATAAAACTTCATCATTTTGCGCAACTTGTTCATCAAGCGCTTTAATGTCGCCCCCAATTTTTTGCATAGCCGCAATTGCTTCATCCGCTGATTCGCCATTCCGCTTAGCTTCCCCAATCTTCTTGGAAGCTTCATTTCGTTGCGCCTTCAAAGTTTCGGTCTTCTGCAACAATTCCCGCCGCTTAGCATCAAGGGCCAAAACTTCATCAATTTCTTCGGCCTTAACGCCCCGGGTTGCTAACTTTTCCTTATACCAATCTGGTTGCCGCCGGATCTTCTTTAAATCTAACATTGCAATTCCTCCAAATCATATCTTAGGTATCAAAAAAGGAGCCATTCATCCAAATGATTGGGACGAAATGACTCCTGTTCCGCGGTACCACCCAAGTTTGCTTAAAAAGCACCCTCAAAAGATGGATAACGGCCATTGACCGTGCGGCATTACCCGCCCACATTTACCGTACCGGAAATTCAGCTACTTCTTTTCACCACCCAGAAGCTCTCTAAAGGCCTACTTAAAGTACGTTCCGTGTTTAATATCTGACAGTTATTTTAGCCGGTTTTAATCCTAAGTTCAACCGAAAACCTAAATTTCATTTCCATGACGATAGGAAACTTCGCTTCGACCATTTTGGCTAGTTACCACTAATTGATCGCCAATCTGTTCTTTTAATTCTGTAACGTGGCTGATAACTCCAATCATCCGGGAACCCTGAATTTCAAGTAAAGCATTCAAAGCCGTTTGTAAGGCAGTTTGGTCAAGTGAACCGAACCCTTCATCAATGAAGAGGGCTTCAATTTTTACTCCTCCAGCTTGCCGTTGAATAACTTCACTAAGGCCAAGCGCTAAGGAAAGTGAAGCAATAAAGCTTTCCCCACCGGAAAGGGTCCGGGCACTCCGATCCCGGCCAACATGATTATCATGTACATTAATTTCAAGGCCGGCCCACTTTTGACCATTACCATGCCCAACTTGATCATCAAGCTTAAATTCATATCGCTGTTGGGATAAACGAATAAGATATTCGTTTGCAACCTGCAAAACTTGGCTGAAGTAGCTCTTTAAAACATACCGTTCAAGGCTTAACTTAGTTTCACTATTTCCAGTCACGACCTTAACTAAGGTATTTAACTCCGTTTGGCGGGCTAGTTGATCGGCCTGGTTCTCAACAATTTGGGTTACCTTCTTAATTAGGGTTTGGCGGCGACTAACCTGTTCTTGTTGTTGGCCTTGGTTAGCTAACAACAAGTTTAACTGCTTTTGCGCTTCTGCCAATGCTTTTTGTGCCGATTCAATCGGTAGCGCTGTGGTAACTTTTTCGAGCCGAATTTGAACCTGTTTTTGTTGGGCTTGATTTGCGGCAATGGCTTGTTGATACTGATTAACCGCTGCTTGCAAATCAGTAAGTTGGCCAATTTGTTTCTGCGCTCCCGTTAAAAATTCCCAATCTAGGTCAGGATTAAATTCTGCTAACGCGGCGATCAATTTCTGCTGCAATTCTTGCCGTTGCTGATTGGCATCCTTAGCTTGCTGTTGCAGTTGGCCCAATTCTGTTTTAGCAACTGCCAAGGCTTCCTTAGCAACCTGTTGCTGGTGTTGATTGGCTTCTTGTTTCTGTTCAAACTCCGTAACCTTCTTTGTTAAGTCCTTAATCTGAGTCTGGACTTCTTCGAGGGTCTGGCTCCCCAACCGCTGATCCAAGCTTGTCAACTGGGCTTGCCGACCGGCTAAACCTTCCTTAAGCGTTTGGAATTGATGGGTTTGTTGATCAATTTGCTCCCTTAGGCTCGTTAACTGGTCACCTATGTTTGTGAGCTCAGTTTGAAGGGCTTGGTACTTTTGTTTTTCTGCTTTAATCGTTGCTTGTTGCTTAGTTAAAGTTTCAGCCCGGGTCTTTAAAGCTTGCTTAACATCAGCTAGCTTGCTCTTAACCTGCAAACTAGTTGCTAGTTTCGTTAATTGATCCATCATCGTTTGCTTAGTTGCCACTAAATCGGCTTGGGCATGATCAGCATTCGTTTGGGCCTGACTAACTACTTTAAGTGCTTGATCAACTTGATTTTGGGCTTCTTGAACGGCTTCTTCAGTGACTACTTTTTCCGTTGGTTTAATGGCCGCTACATGCGGATGATCTAAGCTCCCACAAACTGGGCATGCTTCCCCGGGTAGCAGGTCTTGAGCCAGTCGAGCAATTACGTTCCGCGCAAAACCATCTTTTTGCTGAGCCAAATTGGCTTTGGCTTCTTGAAGGTTCTGGTTAGTCTTTTGGACCGCGATCTCGGCTTGTTTAACAACTTGCGCTCTTTTTTCGATCTCGACCTGGGTCGCCATTAACTGTTTTTGATCCGCTTGCCAATTTGCTAATTGTGATAAGGATTGGTTAAGTTGGATTTCTTTTTTGGTTAGTTGATCGCGATCTGGTAATTGGTTTTGGCATTCAACTTGCTGTTTTTCCTTTCTTTTCTGGACTTGGTTAAGTTCGGTTAATCGTTGTTGCGTAGCCGTTACCATATTAGTTTGACTTGTAACCTGTTGTTTTAACCTTGCCCGTTGTTCAAAATCGGGAATCTTCTGTTCTAAGGCCAATTTAGTTTGCCGATGTTGATCAATCGTAGTAGTTTGGCGGGCCAATTGGGTAGCGATTTGGGAAACCTGCTCAACTTCAGCTTGAATTTGATCTAACCTTACCTTAGCTTGCGGTTGCGCTACTTTTGCTTGCTCATAATTTTTCTGAGCTTCTTGCCACTTCAAAAAATCAGCTTGGATCCCTTGGTACCAAACCAATTGACTAATTGTTGCTTGCTTAGCTTTAATTTCTGGTTCTTGCCTGACTAATGTTTCCGCCGTTTGCCTTAACTGGGCTAATTCAGTTTCTGCTTGGGTTTTGTTTTTTGCAACAGTTAGTTGCTCTTGAGCGAAACCTACCTTTTCTTGGCCAGTTTTAATTTCCCGGAAAATTTTTTCTAATTCCCTTTGAGCCTGGGTTTGCAGTTCCTGGACCTTCGTTAACCACACTGGCGTCGCTAATTGATCATCAACTTCACTTTCGCTCTGCTTAAGGGTTTGCAGTTGTTGCTCTTGGGCTTGCATTGCTTGATTTTGCTCGCTCAACTGTTGCTTTAGGCTTGCGGTCCATTGGCGATACAAGCTTGTTTGAAAAAGTTGTTCTAACAAGCTTTCCTTCTCACTACTTGAAGAAGCTAAGACTTGCCGGAATTGTCCCTGGGGTAACATGACCAATTGCTTAAACTGATCCTTATTCAATTGAAGTAAATCAGTAATAAAATTATCAACTTCCTTAATTTGCGTTAACTCAGTTACCTCGCCATCCTTTTCAAAGGTCAAGTCCGCCTTGGAACCCCGATCAATTAATTTTCCACGCTTATTTTGAATTGTCTGTTTGGGCCGCCGATTGATCGTATAATTTACCCCTGCATGCTCAAAGGTAAATTTAACCCAGGTTTCTTCCGTAACCGGTGCAAAGTCAGCCCGCAAGGCTGCTGCATTTCGTTCTTGGTTATTTGTCGTTTCGTTAAAAAGGGCAAAAACCATCGCATCAAATAAAGTTGTTTTGCCACTTCCCGTGTTCCCCGTAACCAAGAATAAGGGAGCATTGGCAAACTCTTGAAAATCTACTACCGTGTGGTCATACGGGCCAAAATTCTTTAACTCAAGCGTTAAGGGGCGCATTAGTCTTCCTCCTCTACCTTATTTAAAGCGGTTTGGGCCCAAGTTTGTTGCTGGGCCGTTAATTTATGACCAGTCGTTTGCTGATAAAAGTCACCTAATAAGGTCATCGGGTCAAGTTGATTTAACTTCTTTAGTTTCTGGGTAACCGGGCGATGGCTTTCTCGCGTCCAACTAAGACTTAAGATCTTAGGATAGTACTCCCTTAATTTTGCCATGACATCTGGAATATCGCCTTGGTCGGTTAAAGTTAATAGGTAGTAATCAGCTGGATCGATTTGTTCGACAGCTTGCGGTGCTGTTAATTCCGCAAAGGAGCCGGTCTTTTTAACCATCTCGGGTGATTGGTGAAGCGGATGCCACTGTACGTTGAATGGTTCAGTATCAACAATCCAAACCCCTTTCTCCGTCTCAGCTTCTGAAGCTGACAGCTTTAATGGCGAACCACTGTACTTAATCCGATCTTCAAGTAAAGCCCGGTAATTATGCAAATGGCCTAAGGCAACGTAGTCAAACGGGGCTAATATGCTTGTGTCAACTGCGCTTAAGCCACCAACTTCAGCTAAGGTTTCTGAATCGGCCGTCCGGTGACTCCCCGCCGCAAAGAAATGAGCTACCAGAACATGATGTTTATCCGCGTCAAATTGTCCTTGCATGGTAGCGACCACTTTGGCCATGATCTGGTTAATGTCAGTTAAATGCTCATCCTGGAAATAATTCCGGGCTGTTTGTAAACCAAAAAAAGGTAATAAGAAAAACTGGGTATCACCAACCGTCACTGGCTGAAAAGCATCTTTAAATTCTGTTACTAAATGAAAACCGTTGGCAAGATACCATTCACTTGCCATCCCCAATCGGGGGGCCGAATCATGGTTTCCACTAATTGCTATCAAAGGAAAGTGATCGGCTAAGTTTAGTTGACTAAGCATCTTCCGGAGTTCTTGGACCGCTGCTTCACTTGGCACAGATCGGTCGAAAAGGTCCCCCGCAATCACAATGGCATCTACTTTATCCCTCTTTGCAACCGTTTCAATCTGCTTAAACATCGCCATTTGATCTGCTAAGAGATCAAATCCGTTTAGGCGCTTACCAATATGCCAATCGGCAGTATGTAAAAACCGCATTTTTCTCACCTTCCAAAACTAACTTTTGCTATTTATGATTTTATCATATGTATGTTCTCCAAACGAGTCATAGTAGCATGAAATTTTAAATCTTCAAAACCATCGTTCAACTTACAAAAACATAGTAATAATAAGCTTTTTCTTGCCCTCATCGATGTTTCATTGTAAAATTTAACCCGTTCGAAAACAGTTTAACATTTGTTAAATTTCAAGAATTTTATGCGCGTAATTTTTGAATCGCGGTAAACTGAAAGGCGATATTCTGATTTACTATTTTGAAAGGACACTTAATGGAATGAAGGCCCTAAAAGACCATCCAATAGCTTCGTTTGTAATTAAAACCATTCTGTACTTCATTATTTTGATGTTACTGATTTATATGTATGGTTACTTTGGAATTGGTCAAGCACCATTTATTTACAACGAATTCTAAGCAGAGAAAGAGATATTGACTATGGTTAATAATATTACTAAAACCATCGATCAAGTAGCTCAAATGAACCTTGATCGGATTGCCTATAATGAATTAGGCATAACGCACACTTACCAAGAGCTTTTAAATTACACCAATGCATTTGCCAGTTGGCTCGACCAACAAGCCGATTTACCAGCCAAGAGCCCCATTCTTTATTATGGGGACCACCAATTTGAAATGCCAGTTGGCTTCCTTGGTGGCGCTAAGGCTGGTCATGCTTATATTCCTGTTGAAGTCGGAACGGCGCTCCCCCGTCTCCAATCAATCATCAATACGGCTAACCCTCGCCTAGTGGTCGCAATTGATGACTTTCCAAGCAATGACGTCGATTATGACGGCCAAGTTTTAAGTAAGGACGAATTCACAAAGATTATTACTACCCCAGCAGACTACCGATTAACCCATGAACTTAAGGGAGATGACACTTTCTACATTCTCTTTACCTCAGGAACGACCGGTTCACCAAAAGGGGTTGAAGTAACCCACGACAATATTCAATCCTTTGCTAACTGGATGCTTGGTAATCGCTTTAACTTACCTACCCAAACTAACTACTTAGGGCAAGCACCTTTTTCCTTTGACATTTCACACTTCTATTGGTTAGATGGTTTTCTTTCTGGTTCAACGATCAAAGCTTTACCACTCCACGTGGTGCAAAACTTTGGACAACTATTTAAGGTCCTTCCGGAACTTGATTTCAACGTTTTCGTGGGGACACCATCCTTTGCGGATATGTTACTCTTGAGTCCCGCATTTAATGCGGAACACATGCCCCAACTCACCCACATGGTTTTCTGTGGTGAAGAATTGACCCCATCAACCGTTAAGCGGCTCTTTACGAAGTTCCCCGACGTCAAAGTCTTCAACACATACGGGCCAACTGAAGCCGCCGTTGCCATTACTAGTTGTGAAATTACCAAGGAAATGGCTGAAACGATGAAGCGGCTCCCAATTGGTTATGATAAGCCAGGCGTTACCACTTCAATTTGGGACGGAGATCATGAAATCACTACTCCTGGCGAACACGGTGAAATCATCATTACGGGGGATAGTGTTGCCAAGGGTTACCTTAACAATCCGGCAAAGACCGCTCAAAACTTCTTTAAGGTTAACGGGGTTCAATCTTACCGGACGGGGGATGCCGGCTTTATCGATGAAGCTGGGGTTCGTCATATCATCGGCCGGATGGACTTCCAAATTAAGCTTCACGGTTTCCGGGTTGAACTGGACGAAGTGCGCTCAAGCCTCGAACTAAGTCCGCTGGTTAAGCAAGCCGTTGCTGTTCCAAAATATGATAAAAACGGGAAAGCTTCCCACTTAATCGCTTATGTGATTGCTGAACCAAACGACTTTGAAAAGGACGCTGATTTAACCAAGGCCATCCGGCAAAGCTTGAAGGAAAAGATCATGGACTACATGATGCCAACGCAGTTTATTTACGTTGATAGTTTTCCGAAGTCCGCTAATGGTAAGATTGCCGTCAAGCAAATTATTGCGGAGGCTAACAAGTAATGTTGCAATGGATTCAAGATATGCCTAACTTTACGGCATATGGAACACCAACTTACTTTATCTACTTGCTAATCGCCATTCTGCCATTAGGCATTGGCTTGTACTTTGGCAAGCGGTTTGAATGGTATGAAGCCTTAATTAGCTTCATCTTTATCTTTTTGATGTTTGATGGGCAAAGCTATTTACAGGCTTTCTCCTTAATTGGGTATATTGTTTACCAAACCGTAATTGTAATTGGTTATTTCCATTACCGGCAAAAACAAAATGCAAGTTGGGTCTTTTACCTAATTACTTTCTTATCACTATTACCAATTATTATCGTTAAATTCTCACCAGCAATGGTTGGTCACAACTCCTTGCTTGGTTTCTTAGGGATTTCATACCTAACCTTCCGGGCGGCCGGAACGATTATTGAAACCCGGGATGGGGTCGTCAAAGACCTAAATTGGTGGAAGTTTATCCGCTTTATGGCCTTCATGCCGACCATTACTTCGGGGCCAATTGACCGCTACCGGCGCTTCTCAAAGGACTACCAAAAAGTCCCAAGCCGGGAAAAATACCTCGGCTTAGTTGGAAAGGCGATTCCATATCTCTTCATCGGGTTCGTTTATGAATTCGTGATTGACTACTTCTTTGGTCAAGTTTGGTATCCCTTCATGGAACAACGAGCACTCGCCTACGCTCCCCACCTTAGTTGGTGGGTGGTCGGCGTCGCTTACATGTATGCTGGTCACCTATACTTTAACTTTGCGGGTTACTCCTTCTTCGCCGTGGCAGTCTCCTACTTGATGGGGGTTGAAACGCCGATGAACTTTAACAAGCCTTTCCTTTCCAAGAACATCAAAGAGTTCTGGAATCGGTGGCACATGACCCTTTCTTTCTGGTTCCGAGACTACATTTTCATGCGGTTTGTTTTTATGGCAACTAAGAAAAAGTGGTTTAAGAACCGGAATGTCCTCTCCTCCGTTGCTTACATGCTTAACATGTTGACAATGGGATTCTGGCATGGGGTAACCTGGTACTACATTCTCTATGGTTTCATGCATGGATTGGCCCTCGTAGTTGACGACTGGTGGCTTCGTTACAAACGGAAACACCTTAAGATTAAATCCACGAAGTTGACCAAGTTCATTGCTGGTTTTGTTACTTTTAACTTTGTTGTCTTAACCTTCTTAGTCTTCTGTGGCTTCTTAGATAAGCTATGGTTTGGCTTCCCAGGACATCACTAAACATTAATTTTTAAATTTGGAGGAATTTATCATGCAAGAACAAATTCAAGAACTTTTAGCCCAAGCTACTGGCCGTGACGCCGCTGACTTCGCTGACTACTCAGCAGATCTTTACGCTGATGGGATGCTTGATTCGATGGCCACGGTTCAATTCTTACTCTCCTTACAAGATGAATTTGATATTCAAGTGCCAGTTTCCGAATTTGACCGGGATGCTTGGAACACCGTTGATAAGATTGTTGATCGGGTGAAGGAACTCCAAAATGACTAAGAAACACCAACTGTGGTCAATCTTTGGCCCAGTCATTGTCGCCGGGATATTAGCCCTATTGGTATTCGCCCTTCCCTGGAAGAGTGAGCATTCGCAAGCGACCTTACAAAAAGCGGCGGTTTCGTTAAGTCCCAATGTCTTTAAAAATCGCTCGCTAAAGGTTCAAGCCTTAAGTGATAAAAAGGACCACTACGTTCCCTTCTTTGGTTCGAGTGAATTTAACCGGATGGACCGGTACTATCCAGCTACGATGGCGGCTCGTTACCACCATTATCGGCCATTTATGTTTGGTTCCCGGGGAACCCAATCCCTGCCGCAACTCTTTAATATGACCATGATGGCATCCCAAATGAAGAATGGCAAAGCTGTTTTCGTCATCTCACCTCAATGGTTTGTTAAGAAAGGAGTTATGCCCGCAGCCTTTCGGTACTATAACGGGACATATGCCAACCTGGTTTGGTTAAACCAAGCTAATCCGCAGTCACCTTATGACCGGTATACGGCTAAGCGGCTCGGTCAACTTCTTGGAAACAGCGGCACGGTCGCTAGTTATGCCTACAAAATTGAACGGGGTGAAGCCCTAAACAGTTTTGAAAAGGCAAACTTAAAGGTCCGGATTGCCCTCTTGAGCCATGAAGATGACCTTTTCTCCGGTTACTTCTTAAAGGACAACTATGGTAAGCGAATCTTGCCAAAGGAAAAGTTATTGCCAAAGACGTATAACTACCAAGCCCTTTACCAACATGCTATTAAAGCCCATGCCAAAGCTTCAAGTAACAATAACCTGGGGATTATTAACAGCTTCTACAATCAACGAGTCCGGTACGCTAAGCATATTGACGGTACTCAGAAACATTTCTCCTACTTACAAAGTCCGGAATATGCGGACTTACAGGTAGTTTTAAATCAATTAAAGAAAACCAATACTAACGTCGTTTTCATGATTACCCCAGTTAATGCTAAGTGGGAAAAGCGGACTGGTTTAAACATGCACATGTACTACCAGACTGCTGATAAGATTAAGTTCCAGTTGCAATCGCAAGGCTTTAACCACATTATCGATTACTCCCATGCCGGGAATAAACCGGGCTTCATGAACGATACCATTCATATCGGTTGGGCTGGTTGGGTCAACTTTGACAGGCGGATTTCACCATTCTTGGATAATCCCCAACCATCTCCCCACTACCACATGAATAGTGCCTTTCTTTCCAAAGACTGGCAAAATCTTAAGCCAACGGAGAATAATCTCCAACAGTTCAAGGTACAACATCTGAATAAATAGCAAAAAGCAACCTAGGTGCACTGACCAGGTTGCTTTTTTGCTATCCATTTACTAATTCTGCTTAGTCTTCATTTAGAACTAATTTAACCACCGCTTCGCACCGTGGGGTTTGCGGTAGCATATCAACGGGTTGGATGTAGTCAACCCGGTAGGTTGGCGTTAAGCGAGCTAAATTTCGGGCTAAGGTTGCCATGTTACAAGAAACATAGGCAAATTTTCGCGGCTTCTCAGCCAAGATCGTGTCAATTAACTTTTGGTCTAAACCTGTCCGTGGGGGATCGACGACTAAGGCATCGAAGTGTTGACCCGCTTGCCGCCACTTTGGTAATAGTTCTTCGGCTACCCCACATTCATAGTGAGCATTACTAATACCATTCAACTTGGCGTTTTCATTAGCGTCATCAACGGCGGCTTGGATGGTTTCCATTCCTAAAACTTGTTTAACTTGGCTAGCAAAGGAAAGACCGATTGTCCCGATTCCAGCGTAAGCATCAATTAAAGTATCCGTTTTAGTTAGATCAAGGGCCTTGGCTGTTTCCTCATATAAGGTCTCAGTTTGAATTGGATTAAGTTGGAGGAAAGAGCGGGCTGAGAGTTGGAAATCCAGGCCCATTAAACTTTCGGTAACATAGTCCTTACCGGCTAAGTTAAGGGTTTGATCGCCCCAAACCAAGGGCGTATCACCAGGATTAATATTTTGCATGACTGAAGTTACCATTGGCAATTCAGCCTTAATTCGGGTTAAAAGTTGGTGCTTTTTGATTAGCTTTGGGGTGTTAGTAATAAAAGTAACTTGGGTTTCACCGGTGGTCGTTTCTCGAATCGCGATCGTTTTAAGAATTCCGCTGTGGTTACTTTCCTCATAGGTTGGAATTTGTAATTCTTCGATGAACTTTACCAGCGACCGCATCACCGTCATGGTTTGCGGTATTTGGATGGCACATTCCTTGAGGTCAACTACTTCATGACTATTAGCCCGGTAAAGGCCAGCCACCACATGGCCATCAACGGTCCGGACTTGGAATTGGGCTTTATTACGGTAGCCGTATGTTTGGGGACTCGGGAGGGTTGGTTTAACCTGGTAGTATTTGTAGCCCCGGGGTTTAAACTTTGCCAAGCTATCAAGGACGACTTGGCGTTTAAACTTAAGTTGGGCAGGGTAGGCAAGATGTTCTAGTTCAAAGCCCCCGGCAATCCCGGCAACGGAATCCTTAGGTGTAACTCGCTCTTTACTTGGTTGCTTAAGCCGGTGGATCTTAGCGGTTAGGTAACGTTCTTGAACTTTTGTGACTTCTGCCACAATTACTTCGCCCGGCAAGGCACCGGGGACAAAACAAACCTTATGCTTAAAATACCCAATTCCTTGGCCTTCGATTCCTAACTTTTTAATCGTTAAGGGGAACCGTTCACCAATGGTAACGTGGACGGGGGTCGCTTGATGTTTCATGAAAAAACTCCTTCGCTCGATAATGCTGGTTACCATTCTAGCATTGTTGGGGGATGATTGCCCAGGAAATAAAAAGAAACCGGTAACCTAATTTTGGAAACTTGCTTGTTAAAAGTTTATGGACTAGTCGATATCTACCGGGGATGTTTCCTAAAGTCAAACCAGTAATCAGCACCCAACCGGTTTAAAAAATTTAGCATTAACACTTCTCGCTCTGTAATACGGCTTATTCATCCCCCTTGTTTTCACTTTCGTTCTCTTATAAAATACTATCAAGAACGTTTGTTTAGGGTGGTGGAGTACATGGACTATTCAAAAGAACCGCATGGTGTTTATTTAATGATCGACAATAAGTCTTTCTACGCCACAGTAGAGTGCACTACTCGTAACCTTGACCCCCTCACCACCCCCTTAGTCGTCATGTCTGAGGCTGATAACACGGGGAGTGGCTTGATTTTAGCTTCCTCACCCGCCGCTAAGGAACTCTTTGACTTGCATAATGTCAACCGGGCCCGAGATTTACCCGCGGATGACCGGCTGTTAGTCGTTCCACCCCGGATGAACCTTTATATCAAAAAGAATCTCGAAGTCAATGCCATCTATCAGCAGTTCATCCCGCCCGAAGATATTCTGCCGTACTCAATTGATGAATCATTGCTCAACCTCACCCATTCTTGGAAGTTAACTGATAATAATCTTTACAAGGTAATTAAAAAAATTCAAGCGACGGTCTATGAACGCTTGCACCTGGTTACCACCATTGGAGTTGGTAATAATCCTCTCCAAGCCAAAATCGCTTTAGATATTTATTCCAAGCATAATGAAGAACGAATTGGGGTCATTACCAATAACACCGCTACCCAGAAAATTTGGGAGATCGAAAACATCACGGATGTCTGGGGCATTAACCACCGCATGGCCGCCCGCCTAAATAAAATTGGGATTACCAGTATGTATCAACTAGCTCATACCGATCCTCATTTACTCAAGAGTGAAATGGGCCAAATGGGTATCCGCTTATACGCTACTGCCTGGGGAATCGACCGAACTGTATTGAGTCATCAGCCCCTTAAACGGGACCGGTCAATTGGTAATTCCCAGGTCCTTCCCCGGGACTATGTAAAGAAGGGGGAAATTGAATTGGTTATCAAAGAAATCACGGCCCAAGTTGCTTCCCGCCTCCGGGCTCGGCATAAACAGGCGAACGGGGTTTACCTCGGGATTGGTTATGCCAAAGGTGTCGTCGACGAAGATGGCCGAACTGGGTTTGCCCACTCTAAGAAGCTCGACGTTTCAACTGCTGATGAACGAAAACTAATCCTCCCAATTTTGGAACTTTTTGAGCAACATTGGCAAGGACAGCCTGTTCGCCACATTAGCGTTAGCGCTAGTCGACTTAGCGAACGATTTGGCGAACAACTAAATCTCTTTCAAAGTCGAGCCGCAAACATGGCAATTGACGTTGAGGACACGATGGATAGAATTCGCCAAAAGTTTGGCAAAACGGCGATCATGAAAGCAAGTAGCCTGGAAAAAGGGGGTACCTTTATTTCCCGATCAAAACTAGTTGGTGGTCACAGTGGGGGCCAGAGTTTTGAATAGTTTTAATCCCCAACCAATCGGTAAGAAGATCTGTGAACAAATTGCCCGTCATTTTAAGCAGACTCGCCAAACCCGCTACTGGATAGCAATAGCTTACTATTCCCCGAATGATTGTTATAACCTGTTTTTCAATTCTCGCCGCCCCCACCACTGGCAACGCTCTTGGCCAATTGCCATTTTGAATGACCTTGAATTTGATGAACTCATCGCCGTCTTAAATGTGATTCGCCAGCAATACCACTTTACGTTTGAATACAGCGGCTTTAATCATCTCGAATTGG
The DNA here is from genome assembly GCF_013487845.1 of Lactobacillus sp. 3B(2020). NCBI lineage: Bacteria > Bacillati > Bacillota > Bacilli > Lactobacillales > Lactobacillaceae > Lactobacillus > Lactobacillus sp. 3B(2020). The sequence goes on from NZ_CP047410.1 coordinate 2,073,194, forward strand.
ATCGCCTCCAGCACGAAGTAAAACGGTGACAATTGACATCCCCCATTAAAACCGCTATACTCATTACAATTTAAAATTCAGTTTGGCATTTAATGCAGTCCCGTGAGGCGCAAATGACCAGTAAATCTTTCTTGGTAACCTTTAGCTAGACTAAGACTACCAGAGTAGAAAATTACCGTCCTTGCCCAATCGGGGGAAGGACTTTTTTAATATCTGGAGGTTATCATGGCTGAAAAACAAAGTTCGAGTGAAATTACGCCGATTCCCCTAAATGCCCGGCACACCACCCGCTGGGATATGTTTGCGACTTGGGTCGGCGCAAATGCTAATAACGGAACTTGGTTTGTTGGTGGCGTTATCGCTGCTTGTGGGTTTGCGGTTGCAATGCAAGTTTTGGTCCTTTCATCAGCCCTCTCCTACTTGTTCTTAAGTTTAGTTGGTTACATTGGTTATAAAACCGGGGTTTCGACGATGACCATCGCCCGGGCCTCTTTCGGGGAACGGGGAAGTTACATTCCATCCCTGGTTAACATCACCCAATTTATTGGTTGGACGGCCGTTAACACTTTCATTGCTGCCCAATCCGTCAGTCTTCTCTTCCACGATCTCTTTAAATGGCCAGTTTGGGGCCAACCAAACGGTGAGTGGGGCCTTATTATTGGGATCCTCATTATGAGTATCCTCCACATTATCAGTGTTGCTAGCGGTTCTCGTTCGATCCAAATGATTGAACGGATCGGCATTATCGTGGTTTTAATCTTTGTAATTTGGGAATCTGCGGCGGTCTTTAAAACGGTCTCTTTAAGTCAAATTGCCCATTGGTCAGTTCCCCTCAAACAAAAGATGGCAACTGGCGCCGCCATCGACTACGTGGCGGCCTTTAACTTAGCCTGGGTAACCGCCGGAGCTGACTTTACCCGTTTTACTGCTGACAAGCACAATTCCATTCTCTCCCCCTGGTTAGGTGCCATGGTTGGGGTGGTTTGGTTTGCCTTTATTGGCTTAATCTCAACGATTGGGATTGCAATTACCAGTGGCGTTTACGATGCCAACAACTCCGATCCTTCAACCATTGCCAGCAAGCTTGGCCTTGGAGTAATTGCTCTACTCGTCATTATCTTAACTTCCATGACGGCCAATGCGGTTAACTTACTGGGAGCCGGATCAGCCCTTTCCAATATTTTTCCCAAGCTACGCCTTAAGTACTCCCTCTGGACCGTTGTGGCCTTAGCCACTCTCGTTACCTTCATTCCAATGTTTGTCGGGAGTTTCTTAACTACCTTTGAAAGCTTCCTTGACTACGTTGCCATGGTTCTTGGTCCAACGATCGCCATTATCTGTACTGATTTTTACTTTATTAACCATGGTAACTATCACGTGACGGAATTTGGTAAAATTAATGGTGAATACTGGTACCGAGGTGGTTTTAACCTCAGTGCCATTATCACTTTTGTTGCGGGGGTCGCTATCTTCTTAGCAGGTCACCAATTACCAATTTTTGTGAACACTGTGGGGATGACCTTCATCGACATGTTATTCTCAGCCCTGCTCTATGCAGTCCTGATGCGTTTTTTAGAAAGGAAGTAGCTCATGTTAATTAAAAATGTCCATGTAAATAACGCAAAGGAAGTTACCGACGTTCAAATTGAGAATGGGAAGTTTTCCCAAATTGGGACTAATCTCACTGCCAAGCCTAGCGAAACCGTAATTGATGGGGAAGGTAAGCTGTTATTACCACCATTTATTGATTCTCACGTTCACTTAGACTCAACTTTAACCGCCGGTGAACCAGAATGGAATGAAACTGGGACCTTATTCGACGGTATCCGTATTTGGAGTGAACGAAAAAAGGACCTTACTAAGGCCGACGTAAAGAAGCGAGCCAAAGCAACCATGTTAAACATGATTGGCCATGGAATTCAGCACGTCCGGAGTCACGTTGATGTTACTGATCCCCACCTTATCGCAACTGAAGCTCTACTAGAGCTCCGGGAAGAAATGAAGGATAGCATTGACCTCCAATTAGTTGCCTTCCCCCAAGAAGGGATTTTGAGCTTCCCTCATGGTAAGGAACTGATGGAACAAGCTGTTAAAGAAGGGGTTGACGTTGTTGGTGGGATTCCCCACTTTGAATTCACAACTGAATATGGTTGGCAATCCGTACACTTCTTGATGGCTCTCGCTGATAAATACGATAAGTTAGTCGACGTTCACTGTGATGAAATCGATGATCCCGCTTCTCGGAACTTAGAAGTCCTAGCTACCGAAGCTTACGAACGACAAATGGGTTCGCGAGTAACAGCTAGTCATACTACGGCCATGGGTAGCTACAATGATGCCTATACCTACAAACTTTTCCGGCTCTTAAAGATGAGTGGTATCAATTTTGTGGCTAACCCATTAGTTAACGTTCACCTCGGTGGCCGGTTTGATACTTACCCTAAACGGCGGGGAGTTACCCGGGTGAAGGAACTTAACGCTGCGGGAATTAATGTTTCCTTTGGGGAAGACGACGTTAAGGATCCGTGGAATCCGCTCGGGAATGGTAATATGATCGACGCCGTTACCATGGGCGTCTACATTGCTCACTTAATGGGCTATGGTCAAATCCAAGATTCTTATAAATTCGTCACGACCAACGCTGCTCGGACTCTCCACATCGAAGACCAATACGGGATTGAAGTCGGCAAACCTGGCGATTGCATTCTCTTAAACCAAAGGGATTTCTACAACGCTCTTAACGAACATGTTGAAGTCCTCTACAATATTCGCCACGGAAAGGTAATTGCTAAGACGACCCCCGCTGTTACTAAACTGAATGTAAATTAAAGAATGAAAAAAGAGGTTGGAAAAAAAGCTCCTTGACGGCCTGGTTGGGATAAGAAGGACGAAGGTTGATTCATCAGAATCGGCCTTTCGTTCGCACTTATCCGCTAAGGCCGTGATTTGGAGCGAACCAGCCAACTGGTTTGGCGTTTGTGAGCCCATGCAAGGCTGAATCGGTTGGTGCGACCGTAGGGAAGCAACTGCCATTCAGCTACTGCTTTGACCTTAGTTACTGAGTAACATTCGGAGATAAAAAAAGCGGGTGGGAAGAAACTTGAGTTTCTTCCCACCCGCTTTTGGAATATTATTCAACGACTTCAATCGGGGCCACCCGCTAGCGTCTTTTTTAAACTTTTTTCACTTCAACGGGTTGTTGTTGCCGCTTCATCTCTTCCAGTAGCTTAGTTGATAACATCCGTTGGTAAGCGGTTTGGCAGCTAGTCGTAATAACTCATCATTGCCAGGGTTAACGTGCCCTTGAGGAGCCGTCTCACCTAATAGGAGAGCATTAAAATGTTCCACAAAGCGGTTATACATTGCTTGTGGGTAATCGTTAATCGTTAACTGGTCTAGCGCTTCTTTAATTGCTGTTAACGGATAAATATTCTTTAGCAAGGCAATTACCATTACCGCAGCAACTTGATAACGTGAGTATTTCTTCTTTACTGGTGCCATAATGACACCTTTTTTAACATAGTTGTTAATCATTGATTTAGTAATGGGACTTACGCCCAAGCTAGCGCAACGATCATTAATTACTGCAATTAACTGGTCAATATAGAGATTTAATTCCGGCAGTTCTTCCCAACGACGCAATTGGCTTGAAGCTAATCGTTTCCGCCAAGCTTCATACTTTTCAAGTTCCACGCTAACTTCCCCCTTCAATTTTATTTTCTTAATTATACCTTAGCTGGTTCCAACAATCTATTAACTAGTTTTTAAAACTAGTTAAATTTCTAATCAGCTACTCCAATTGATTGGTTTAAGTATTTATCCGTCGTCAAAGCTTCAGCAAAAACTTTCACTAAGGTATCTTGGGGCGTAACTTGACCCAGTAACGATTGACCTTCTTGATAAATTTTTCCCGTAATTCTTTGCTTAGTTAGCGGTAAAACGCGAATAACAGTATATGGAAATTCTAATTCATCCACCATCTTAACCGCATAAAGGCCATCGAGCATTAATTGCTGACCTTTTTTCCCATACCAAGTTGCTAGCTGGTCAACCGTAGCATCATCAGCGGTTCCTGCCGGGGCCAACATCACAATTTTTTGAATTTTAGCAGATGCTTGGTCAACCCACTCCACTAATTTTTCAACCCCCAAATCTGGAGTATCAAAATTAGGAATCCATCCCAAAACTAAGTCAGGTGAAAAATTAATTTTCCAATTATTAATTGGTTTGCATTCGACTAATGAGCCAATTTGTTCTCCTAGACCAGTAACCGATTCATCAATTAATTTAATTTCAACCATGATAACTTTCCTCGTAAAAATAAAGCTTATTTCATTTTAATTTTTCAATAAAGCGCGTACAATAGATTATCGAAGACTAACTGAATGAGGTAATTAACATGAACGATCTTAGCATTCTTTTCATTTCAATTGAAGGAAACACTCGCTCTTTTTTAAAGCGCTTGGTTTCATACGCTGAACAACAACACGTTATCAATAAGGCTGATCCGGCAGTTACTCTAAAAGAAATTACCGATCAAACTTTACCAGCTAAGGAAACCCAACCTTTCTTTATCTTCGTTCCGACTTACCTCGATGGCGGTAATGGTTTCGATTCTGGCTTTACCGAAATGATGACTAATTCCTTGGGAGAATATGTCGAACAAAACGATAACACTAAGCTTTGTATGGGAATCGTTGGCTCTGGTAACAAAAACTTCAACGAACAATATTGTCTAACGGCTCGTGAATATTCTGCCAAGTTTAATGTACCTTTCCTCGCTGACTATGAACTCCGGGGAACTGATCGAGATGTCGAACGAATTTATGGTGTTCTTAAACAACGGGCAAGTGAATTTGAAAGTGAAAAGTAAGTAAAAGAGAGGGGCTGAGAAGAAACGCGCGTTTCTTCTCAGCCCCTCTTGCATTTCCGAACGTTACTCAGTAACTACAAACCACGTAATTCCATAACGATCCACAATTTGTCCCAACTGGCCATAATACTGATGTGGCCCAAATGGCATTGTTACCCGCAATTCTTCTGAGCTAGCCAAATGGTTAAAAAATTCCCGTGCAGCTCCTTCATCGCCCTCAAAATTCAATAAAATTGCCACTAAAGATGAAGGCTGTGGATTGTTCATTGTCGCATCCGCACAGATAATTTTTTGTCCGGCAACCGTAAATTCTCCTAGTGCGGTTGTCTCTTCAAGATCGGTAACTTCTAACCCTAAGCTGGTTACTTGTGCTTCACTAAGAGGGTTATGAGTAATAATTTTGGCCCCGAAAACTTCCGCATAGTAGGCCATTGCTTCCTTTGCATTTTCAAAAGTTAAAAACGGATATAATTTTGCCGTCATCATTTTCCTCCGATTTAAGATCTCAACTATTGTATTATTTTGTAACGATTTCGTCAATTTCTCCAAAATCCGAGGGCCAAAATCAATCCTTTCTCTTCTGATTTATGGTTTTAGTAAAACGTTATATGTGCTAAAATATAGTGACTTTAGTACGAAAGGAATGACGACTTTGAACCAAACTAAACGTCAAGGCTTTTTCTTAGTCCTTGGTATCTTTCTCCTCGGAGCTTGTATGCGGTCACCATTTACTTCATTACCATCTGTTGTAAACGAAATTGCCAATAGTTTTCACATTCCAGTAACCGAGTTGGGAATCTTAACTACCATCCCCTTAATCTGTTTTGGCCTTCTTTCCTCACTTGTTCCAGGATTAAGTCAGCGTTTTGGCAACGAAATTACCATCGCTTTTGCCTTAGCAATTTTGATCTTAGGTTCAATTTTACGGATCTTTTCACTTTCGGCCTTAATGCTTGGAACCGTCTTAATTGGGATTGCAACCACTTTTATTAATGTTTTATTACCTGCAATCATTACGGAAAAAATGCCTGATCGGATTGGACCGATGACTAGCCTTTACAATGTTTCCCTCACTATGTTTAGTGCCTTAGGAGCTTATTTGATTACCCCAATCACTCACGCCACCAGTTGGCAATTTGGGATCATCATCTTGACATTGCTAGTCACAATCACCTTAATTTTATGGCTTCCCACCGCAAAGAAAAGTCAGCCAGTCTCTCAAACCATGGCGCTCGAAAAGGGTCATAATATGTACACCAACCTCCGCGCTTGGTACTTACTCCTCTACTTTGGCCTTTCTTCATTCGTTTTTTATACCACTGTTGCCTGGCTTCCAAGTATCGCTATGGATCATGGTATTTCAAGTAATAGCGCTAGTTTAGTAGCAGGGCTCTTCCAACTTTTCTCAATGCCAACTGCTTTTATCGTTCCAATGTTAGCAACCAAAGTTAAAAAACGCGGGAAAATTGTCTTTGTTGCTGGGCTACTCACAATCTTAGGTTACCTTGGTCTTCTTCTACCAACTAGTAGTTTAGCCTACTATGTTCTGATCGCCCTACTACTAGGTTTAGGAACAGCTTCGACCTTTGGCTTGATCATGACACTCTTTGGGCTTAAGACTAATAATCCGGCTGATACTCGATCCCTTTCCGGGATGGTTCAATCACTTGGTTACTCACTCGCTGCCATCGGTCCTTGGTTAACTGGAAATTTGAAGGCAACCGCTGGCAACTGGCAAGTAGCAATTATCGTTACGATCTTGATCTCAATCATCTTCACAGTTTTTGGCTTATTTAGCGAGCAACATGATCAAATTATCGAAAAATAATTTTAACCTAGACCAATTTTGATTGACGTTTAACAATTGCCGCCAATTATTGTTTCACTCCAGCCTTTCCATTCTTCAAAGTTTTTGTTTTTAGGGTTTCTAACCCCTGTTTTTCGTGCAGAGCTAGGCAAGAGAGTATATAATTGTTACCGTTAGAGCGAATTTATTTAAATTCTAGAGGAGTGAACACATTGGCTACGGAAAACATTGCTTTGATTACTTTATTTGGGGCTGCCGGTGACCTTGCCCACCGTAAGCTCTACCCATCCCTTTTTAAGCTTTACCAAAAGGGATACCTTGCGGAACACTTTGCTTTGCTTGGTACTTCTCGTCGGGAAAAGACGGACGAAGAATTCCAAGCTTTAGTTGCGGATTCAATCAAGGATATTCCTGAAACTAAGAACGGCGAAGCTGCTGCCTTCACGAAGCACTTCTTCTACCAAGCCCATGACGTTACTAAGCCTGAACACTACGCAGTACTTAAGGAACGTTTGGCTAAGTTAGATAAACAATTTGGCACGCAAGGCAACCGCCTCTTCTACATGTCAGTTGCTCCACAATTCTTTGGAACGATTGCCATGAACATCAAGAAGCAAAACCTCTTGACTGATGAAGGCTACAACCGTTTGATCATGGAAAAGCCATTTGGGCGTGATTTTGCTTCTGCTAAGGCTTTGAACGACGAATTGTCACAAACCTTTAACGAAAACCAAATCTTCCGGATTGACCACTACCTTGGGAAGGAAATGGTTCAAAACATTCAAGCCCTCCGGTTTGGAAATACCATCATTGAATCCCTTTGGAACAACCGTTACATCGACAACATCCAAGTTACCTTAAGTGAAAAGCTTGGGGTTGAAGAACGGGCCGGTTATTACGATAATTCTGGGGCCCTGCGGGATATGGTTCAAAACCATATTATGCAAGTGGTTGCTCAATTGGCAATGGAACAACCTGTTTCCTTTACTGACAGCGATGTTCGGGTTGAAAAGATCAAAGCCCTTCGTTCCTTACGGGTTTACACCCCATCCGAAGCGGCCGCTAACTTTGTTCGTGGTCAATACGCCGCCGGTGACAACACCCCAGCTTACCGTGACGCTGATGGCGTTCCAGCAGATTCATCAACCGAAACTTTTGTAGCAGCTAAGCTTTTATTTGATAACTACCGTTGGTCTGGTGTGCCATTCTACGTTCGGACTGGGAAGAAGTTAGCTGACAAGTTTACTCGGATTGATGTTGTCTTCCGGAAGCCATTAATTGACATCTTTGCTAACCCACGGATGGTATCAGAACAATCACTTAAGAGTAATGTTTTGACGATCTATGTTGAACCAGAATCTGGTTTTGCATTGCGGGTTAACGCTAAGAGTGCCGGTCAAGGCTTCAAGACGGAACCAGTTGACCTTAAGTTCTTACAATCAGCTGATGAAAAGAAGGAAGCTCCTGAACCATACGAACGCCTTTTCCACGATGCTTTGGAAGGTAACCACACTAACTTTGCTTCATGGGCTGAAATTGCTTATGCTTGGAAGTTCGTTGATGTTGTTCGGAAGCTTTGGGATATTGAAGAACCTCAATTCCCTAACTACGCCCCAGGTTCAATGGGACCAGCTGCTTCTGACGAACTTCTCGCTCGCGATGGTCGGGCTTGGATTTACAAGTTGAACAAGTAAAAAGTGGTCGACAGAAAACCCATCTAGCGACCTCAGTTTCTAAATAACATTCAAAGAGACGAGAAAGGCAGGCGAGAAACACACGTTTTTCCCCTGCCTTTTATTTTTTGGGCTCTTTGCGAGAAAAAATTTAAGGGTCTTTTCTAAAACTAAATCCTTTGGCAGTCTTAATGTTAGCGCTTACCGCAAAAATAAGTTTGCTCAACGATTATCAAAAATATTTCCGTTTTATTTTTGATCTGCTATAATAGGGGCCGTAATATGTTTATTTAGATTAAGGAGTGTGACAACACAATGTCAGATCAAAAGGCACAAATTGGTGTTATCGGTCTTGCCGTCATGGGTAAGAACCTTGCCCTCAACATCGAAAGTCGTGGTTTCACGGTTGGAGTATACAACCGTCACCGCAACCGGACTGATGAAATGATGCGCGACCACAGCGACAAGAAGTTGGTTCCAAGTTACACGATCGAAGACTTCGTTAACTCTTTGGAAAAGCCTCGGCGGATTCTCATGATGGTTAAGGCTGGTAAGGGTACTGACGCCGTTATCGATGAATTAATTCCATTGCTTGACAAGGGTGACGTTTTGATCGATGGTGGGAACACGAACTTCCACGACACCATGGCTCGGAACGCTAAGTTGGACAAGTCCGGTATTAACTTCATCGGTATGGGGGTTTCCGGTGGTGAACTTGGTGCCCTCCAAGGTCCTTCCTTGATGCCAGGTGGCCAAAAGGAAGCTTACGACTTGGTTGCTCCTATCCTTACTCAAATCGCTGCTAAGGCTGAAGACGGTAAGCCATGTGTTACCTACATTGGCCCTAACGGTGCCGGCCACTACGTAAAGATGGTCCACAACGGGATTGAATACGGGGACGAAGAATTAATCGACGAAGCCTACAATGTTATGCGCAACGTCCTTGGCCTTTCGGTTGACGAAATGGCTGACATCTTCGCTGACTGGAACAAGGGTGAATTGGATTCCTACCTTGTTGAAATCACGGCTGACATCCTTACTCGGAAGGATGACTTGGGCGACAAGAACACGCCAATCGTTGACATAATTCTTGACCGTGGTGCTAACAAGGGTACTGGTAAGTGGTCTTCTGAAACTGCCCTCGATGGTGGTGCCCCACAATCAGTTATCACGGAAGCTGTTTACGCTCGTTACATCTCCATGTTGAAGGACGAACGGGTTGCCGCAAGCAAGGTTCTCCCTGAAGATGTTGAAAAGGTTAACCTTTCTGACGACGAAAAGAAGGAATACATCGAAAAGATTCGTGAAGCCCTCTACTTCGGTAAGGTTATGTCTTACGCTCAAGGATTCGAACAAATGCGGATCGACTCCGAACGTTACGACTGGAACCTTCAATACGGCCAATTAGCTCAAATCTGGCGTGAAGGTTGCATCATCCGGGCTCAATTCTTACAAAAGATTACGGACGCCTTTGAAAAGGATCCTGAATTGAAGAACTTACTCTTGGATGACTACTTCAAGGACATTACTGCTAAGTACCAAAAGGCAATTCGGGAAGTTGTTGCCCTTTCTGTTAAGGCTGGTATTCCAGTTCCTGCCTTTGCTGCGGCAATTAGCTACTACGACTCCTACCGGGCAGAAGTTCTTCCTGCAAACTTGCTTCAAGCACAACGGGACTACTTCGGTGCTCACACTTACGAACGGACTGACCGGGAAGGTAACTTCCACTACACTTGGTACGAAGAACAATAATCAACGTGAGTTGAAAATCAAAAGAGGGTGGGAAGAAACTCAAGTTTCTTCCCACCCTCTTTGTCATCTCCGAATGTTACTCAGTAACTAAGGTCAAAGCAGTAGCTGAATGGCAGTTGCTTCCCTGACGGTCGCACCAACCTATTCAGCCTTGCATGGGCTCACAAACGCCAAACCAGTTGGCTGGTTCGCTCCAAAGCACGGCCTTAGCGGATAAGTGCGAACGAAAGGTCGATTCTAATGAATCAACCTTCGTCCTTCTTATCCCAACCAGGCCGTCAAGGAGCTTTTTTCCCAACCTCTTACATACTAATCATAAATTCCTTCACTCAAATACCGATCACTGCCGTCTGGAAAAATAGTCACAATGGTCGAATTAGCTGGCAATTTTTCAGCGACCTTCATACTAGCTACTAGTGCTGCTCCGCTTGAACTACCGACTAAAAGTCCTTGTTCACGAGCTAGTTGCTTAACCGCACCAAAGGCGGCTTGATCACTAATGGTTTGCACCTCATCAATTTTAACATCCGCAAAAAATGGCGGGATAGCTTCCACACCAATTCCTTCCGTCCGGTGCGGATGTTCAGAACCACCATTTAAAATCGAACCCTCCGGTTCTACTGCCACCGTGTATAACGGTGTTACCACTGCTTGTAAAGTTTTTGCTGTCCCGGCAAAAGTTCCTCCAGTTCCTGCACCAGCCACAAATGCTGTTAATGGTTCTGCCCCTAAGTCAGCTAAAATTTCCGGCCCCAGGGTTCGTTGATAAGCAATTGGATTTAAGGGATTCACAAATTGGTTTGGAACATATGCCCCGGGAATTTTGTTTGCTAATTCCAAGGCTTTAGCTGTTGCCCCCTGCATTCCTGCCTTCGTCGGCGTATTGATTACTTCTGCTCCAAGGGCCCGCATTAAAGCTTGCTTTTCGGCACTAAACTTAGCAGGAACCACTAACTTAACTGGTAAATTGTACTGTAGTGCTGCTAAAGCAATTCCAATCCCCGTGTTTCCTGCTGTTGGCTCAATAATCGTTGTCTTTCCGGGAATAATCGTTCCGTTCATTATTCCATGTTTGATCAGCACTTGCCCCAAACGATCCTTAATACTCCCACCTGGATTAAGGTACTCCAACTTAGCTAAAATTCGACTCCCGTTTGGAACTGGTAAACTCAATTCTAACAATGGAGTATGTCCAATTAATTCATTAACACTGTGAAAAATCATTTTAATAGTCCTTTCTACAAAAAAAGACGCCCTCCTCGACTGAAAAGGATGGCGTCATTAACATTAATCCCAAATTAATTAACTACCGGAGCGACTTCCGCTATGCAAAAACTGGGACCGTCGTTAATGACGCTCCCTGACAACAAATGATGTTCATTTGCATCGTAAATGTTTGCATTTTAGCTCTCCTTCGTTACTTATTAATAGTAAGTTTACTGGAAGTGCTCCCTGCTGTCAATTGGAAACTTTATCTTTACTGTTATTCGTTATAATAAACTTAACTCATTAAACAGAAAGGATCCCCAACATGAAATTTATAATTGCTCCTGATTCATTCAAAGGTGGCTTAACCGCAAAAGAAGCCGCTCAAGCTATTAAAACTGGCCTACAACGAGTTTTTCCTGAAGCCGAGTACATCCTCATTCCAATGGCGGACGGTGGCGAAGGAACTGTCCAATCATTAGTCGATGCAACTGCTGGTCAGTTAATTACGACTAAGGTGCACAACCCCCTTAACCAACTGGTCGATGCTCAATACGGAATCCTTGGGAATCAGCAAACTGCCGTTATCGAAATGGCCCAAGCTAGCGGTTTACAATTTGTTAATCAACAAACCGCTAATCCCTTAGTAACGACGACCTTTGGAACCGGGGAACTGATTTTAGACGCCCTTAATCACCAAGTGCAAAAAATCATTATTGGCCTTGGCGGAAGCGCAACCATCGATGGGGGTGCTGGCATGGCTCAAGCCTTGGGAGCACAACTTCTTGATCAGGATGGACACGAAATTGGCTTTGGTGGTGGCGCACTCGATCAACTAGCAACCATTAACCTTGACCAACTTGACTCTCGGCTTAAAACCACCACCATCCAAATTGCTTCTGACGTTACCAACCCCTTAACTGGTGAGAATGGCGCCGCGCCTGTCTTTGGTCCACAAAAAGGGGCCACTTCAGTAATGGTTACGACCCTCGATGCTAACCTACACCACTACGCTGCCGTAATTAAGCAATTCACTGGTGTTGACATCGAACAAGTGCCCGGGGCCGGTGCGGCTGGGGGTCTAGGAGCCAGTTTACTTGCCTTTACTCAAGCCGAGATGGCTCGTGGAATTGAACTTGTAGTTAAAGCAACCCATCTAACAGAGCAAGCTCGCGGAGCTGATTTCGTAATTACTGGTGAAGGTGGTATTGACTTTCAAACCAAATTTGGTAAAACGCCTTTTGGGGTTGCCAGAGCTACTAAAGCAGTTGCCCCAAATGCTCCCGTAATCGTCTTGACCGGTAACGTCGGTAAAGGGGTTGCCAGCTTATATTCGGCTGATGCAATCGATGCAATTTTTGCCACTCCTGCTGGAGCTAAGAGTCTTGATCAAGCCTTAAAAGATGCCCCTAATGATATTGCCCAAACAGCAGAAAACGTGGCCCGCTTAATTAAAGTGGCGCGTTAATAAAAAAATCGAGGTAGCGAAGAAAATCTATTTCCGCTACCTCGATTTTTAATAATTTATTTTGAACTATTCTTCTGGCTTAGCTTGTAAATCCGTCCGAACAACTAGGACATCAATTGCTGCGTTCCGCTTAACGAATGAGGTAACAGAACCAACCATGGCCCGTTGGAGCCGAGACATCCCACTTGCCCCCATCATAATCAAATCATTATTGTGGTCCCGTGGAAAATCAAAAGAAATCACCGTCTTAGGGTTACCCAGCCGAATGTGAATATCAAGGTTATCAAAGCCTTCTTGCTTAGCCTTTTCAAGTAAACTGAGCAGGTATTCACGGGCCTTATCTACCAATTGGTAGGCAATGCTTCCGTCAGACATCCCAGCAAAATTATATGACATTGCCCGGGTATCAATGACGTTCAAAAGGTCAACGTGCGCCCCATTCCGACTAGCAACTGCTAGGGCCTTCCGCAAAGCCATTTCTGCTTGTGCTGATCCATCAACCGGCACGAGAATATTTTCGTATTCTTGATCCATACTTTTTCACTCCATTCACTCAACTCTTATTGTTATTGTACCATATTGCTCACTCTTTAACTGAACGAAAAACAATGAAAATGTTTCCGTTCTTCGGTTGTCGTTGACTTTAACCTACAAATTGTTCTACAATCGTCGTAGTTTAACTCATCGGCTAATGATTCGAAAAAGGAGTATCTCTACATGGACCAAATCGACCGCAAGATTATTAATATGCTCGAAGAAAATGCCCGGGCCTCACTTAAAGAATTATCAGCAGCTTGCTTCATCTCTTCTCCTGCAATTGCCGCTAGAATTGCCAAGTTGGAAAAGAGCGGTATTATTACTGGCTATCATGCTAGCGTTAACTTTGAAAAACTTAATTACCACGTAAAAGCGTTTATTCAAATCCAACTTGAACCGCGGCAAAAAAGTGAATTTTATCCCTTTGTAAAAAAGGTCCCGAACATTATTGAATGTAACTGCGTAACTGGTGATTACTCTGAGCTCCTTGAAGTAGCTTTTAAATCCACTGCTGACCTTGATGAATTTATTAACGATTTACAACGACGGTTTGGTAAAACCAGTACACAAATTGTCTTCTCAACAAGTGTTGACCACCGAGGAATTACTTTTAATAATCCCGAAATTGATGAACCAGAAGAGAGCTAATACTAATTAAGCGACTAGAGGAGCTGCTTTTCACCCTCTAGTCGCTTTTTATATTTAATTCGCTCACAAAGAATTTCTTTGCATTTCTCGAAGTTTACTCCGCATGATAACCCCACCCAAAACCATTACGATGATCTCATTAATCGGCATCGCCGCAAAAACTCCGTTTACCCCGAGGGTAAGCGCAAGAATAACAATTAATGGAATTAAAATCACATATCCTCGTAACAAAGAAAGGTGGAAAGACGTACTTCCTTGGTTAATAGCAGTTAAAAAAATGATGATTAAGATATTAACCGCTGTAAAAACCGTACTGGTAAAGTAAATTGGCATGCCGACCAATGCATACGATAACAATTGGGGTTGATGTTCCGTATTAAATAGATTGATAACCGGCCGCTTAAAGATAATCAAGCTAATCATTAAGATTAAAGCTAAGCCAATCGTTAACCTCAGACCGTGCTTAAAGGCGATAACGGCATTTTTCATTGCATGCTTACCAAATTCTCGACTGGCGATTGGTTGCACCCCTAAAGCCACTCCGTTCGCTGCTGCTAAGGTAACGATTGCAATATTAGCAACGACTCCATAAGCAGCTACAGCATAGTTACCTGCTAGATACAGTAACATCCAATTGAATACATAGACACTAATCCCGCTACTCATTTCGTTCAAGAAGGGGGCAATCCCTAGCCGGGCTGCCGTCTTCAATGTCTGCCACTTAGGGAGACACCAATGCCATTCAAGTTGGCGCTTTTTAAATCGCAGGTGTTGGCTTAAAACTAATAAGCTACAGAGTGGTGAAAAGATTACCGCCAAGGCCGCTCCTTCCATATGTAACCCTAGTTTAAAAATAAAGAACCAATCAATAATAATCACAAAAACCGTTTCCGTTAAGGTTGCTATCATCGTCAAGCTTGGATTACCATCATTTCGAACAAAATTAATCGTGATGTAATTACACATATATAAGGGGGCACTAAAACACATGAAGCCCACATAGGTTCGTCCCAGAGCTAGGGTTTGACGATTTGCTCCTAGTAAATGTAACACTGGATCTAAAAAGATAGTAATTAAACCAATCTCAATTACCCCTAGAATCAAAGCAAAAATTATTAATTGACTGTAAAGCGTCCGCACTCTTTGGGGGTTCTTAACCTTATTTAAGGAGAAATAGGTTGCTCCACCAACTCCCAGTAATAAACCGGTAGCGTTAAAAATATTAAAAAGCGGTAAGGCGAGATTCAAAACCGTTAAGCCCAGCGAGCCAGCAGCAAGCGCAATAAAAAGGGTATCAATAATTACATAGGTTGATAGACCGACGTTCGCCAAAATATTTCGTAAAACATAATGGTTGATTTCCTTCCTAATCGCCATTTTCATTCTTTACTTCTCCGTCTAGTTGCATTTTAACGTGCGGAATACCATCCAATAAAAACACCTCTGAAATCGTTTGAAAACCAAATGAAGCATAGAAATCGCAAAGATAGTTTTGCGCTTCAATTATAATTGATTTCCCGGGAAATAATTGCTTTGTTTTTTCAATTGTAGTTTGGACAAGGACCCGACCATAGCCATTTCCTCGTTTAGCTTTAGGAACGAGGACCCGACCAAAAGTGGCGTATGTCCCTTCGTCCATCATTCGCGTGTAACCGACCAAATGATCTTGATCATCAAACAAACGTAAATGATAAGCGGTAGCATCTTCATCATCAATTTCCTGATAGTAACACGTCTGTTCAACAACAAAGACCCTTACCCGTTCTTTGGCAATCGCTAAGAATTCTCGATTAGTTAGTCCATCTAACTGGTTAACCTTTACTTTCATTGAAAATCCTCCTTTTTCCAAAAAAGCACCCCCTATCTTTCATACCCAAACTTGGGATACCCTAGAGAAAGATGGTTGGTGCTAGTTAATTTTAATCACCCCGGGGAGCAATTAAACCAGTCTATTTAATTGTTTTTTATTTTAGTTAACTGCAGAGCCATTGTCAACCTTAGCTAGCAAAGCTTCAACTTGGTCAAGCCGATGTTCAAAAACCTTTAAGGCTCGTTCAAGGTATTCTGTATTGGTGATATCAATCCCGGCCTGCTTAAGAATTTGGGCTGGCGTTGCTGAACCACCAGCTGACAAGAAAGCTAAGTAACGTTCCTTAGCTCCGGATTCTTCCGCAAGAACTGACGCCGCTAAACTCGTTGAAATCGCCCAAGAAGTAGCGTATTGATAAACATAGTAATTCATGTAGAAGTGTGGTACGTAGGCCCAACTCTGCGTTAAAGTTCCTGTTAATTCAACTGCCGGACCGTAGTACTTCTTTAATAGCTTTTCATTTACCTGGTCCAAATAATCAGCAGTTAAGGTCTGTCCTGCCTGTTGAGTCATGTATGCCTGATGTTCAAATTCCGCAAATTGAGTTTGACGGTAAATCGTCCCAATAAAACCATCAATTGATTGTTCAAGTACATACAGTTGGACCTTTGGATCATCATAATTTTTCAGTAACCAATCCGTTAAAATATTTTCATTAAATGTCGAAGCTACCTCGGCCAAAAAAATTGGTGCATCGGCATATTCGGACGGTTGATGATGTTGGCTAAACCACGAGTGCATCGCATGGCCCGATTCATGAGCCAGAACAAAGGTTGAGTACAACTTATCCGTCCAGTTTAACAGGATAAACGGATTAGCTTGATAAACGCTAATTTGGTAACCGCCGGACCGCTTCCCCTTGTTTTCAGCAACATCAACCCAACGGTTCGCAAATTCTTCCTTTAAACCGGTAACGTATTCGTCCCCAAGCACTTGCATCGCCTTGAGGACCATCTTTTTACCATCTTCATAGCTAGTTTTTAAGATATCCGTTCCTGCCAGTGGGGTGGGAATGTCATATTGATAGAAATGATCTAGTTTGAGATACTTCTTCTTTAAAGCATACCAACGATGCGCTAAGTCAAGATGGGCATTAACCGTTTTAATTAAGTTATCATAGACCGTTTCGTCAATTTGGTTACGCCCAAGTGCTGCCGCCCGGGCCGAAGGATAATTTCGTAATTCTGCCAGGGCATTTTCACTATCAATAAAACTATTGAGGGTGGCCGCAAAGGTATGCCGTAATTGATGATATGGCTTTTGATAAGCTAAGGCCGCTTCTTTACGAACCTTCCGATTCGTTGATTCAGTATATTGACTCCGGTTCCCATGCGTTAATTGAACTAAGTTACCATTTTCATCACGAATCTTGCCAAAATCCAAATCCGCATCGTTTAAGGTGTTGTAAATCTCACTGGCACCATCTAAAGCGTGATTCAACCGTGATAAGAGCCGTTCTTGTTCACCAGCCAATACGTGGGCTTTTTGTTTTTGCAAACTGGTTAATTGGAATTCAAACTCAGCCAAAGCAGGTTCATTCGCTTGCCAGTCAGCTAATTGTTCATCGCTTAATGCCAAAATTTCCGGATCAATAAAAGCCAACTGAGTTTCAATTTGCGTTGCAACTTGAGCGGCTTGCCCAAACAAAGCTGTAGCAGTTGCGTCCGTTGTATCACTATCCCGCCGTAAAAAGGCGTAAACATATTCTTTTTCTAATTCTTCGTCGATTTC
This sequence comes from Lactobacillus sp. 3B(2020), assembly GCF_013487845.1. Classification (NCBI taxonomy): domain Bacteria; kingdom Bacillati; phylum Bacillota; class Bacilli; order Lactobacillales; family Lactobacillaceae; genus Lactobacillus; species Lactobacillus sp. 3B(2020). The sequence continues at coordinate 2,090,759 of NZ_CP047410.1, forward strand.
CTTAGCTAAGGTCAAAACCGTTGCTAATTGTTTAGCTGTGGTGATCTGCCCTTTAAAAGTAGCCAGGTGTTGCGCTTTCTTTGCCGTTGCCTTTAAGGCTTTTTGCATTGCTTCATCATCGGCATATAAAAGGGTCAGGTCCCAGGTTAATTCTGCTGGAACTTCACTTCGTAATGGTAATTGTGTTGTCATCTAATCCCTGTGCTTTCATGTAATTATCTAGATAATGTTCATATTTATTGCGGTCAAGGGCCTTTTCCGATTCCCCAATTACAAGGGTGGCAATTGAATTACCAACCACGTTAACGGCCGTCCGACCCATGTCGACAAACCGGTCAATTCCGGCAATAAAGGTCAAACCAGCTACTGGGACCCCAATTGTCGAAACACTAGCTAATAAGACCACAAAGGAGGCCCCTGGTACTCCAGCCATCCCTTTAGAGGTAATCATTAAGACGACCAGTAAAGTAAATTGGTGCGCCCAGGTCAAGTGTAAGCCGTACGCTTGAGCCAAGAAAAGCGCTGCTAAAGATTGATAAATCGCTGAACCATCAAGGTTAAAGGTATACCCTGTTGGGATAACAAAGGAAGTGATCCCTTGTTCAACCCCCATCTTTTGGGTCTTATCAATCAGCCGTGGAAGCGTAACTTCAGAACTTGCCGTTGAAAAGGCTAAAATAATCTCACTTGCAATCACCTTCATCGTCTTCCAGTAATGCAAATGGAAGATTTTGGCCACAATTCCAAGCACTACCACACAGAAGAAGGCCATCGTCAGGTAAGCAATCAAAATAAAGTAACCAAGTGGTAACAACGCGCTTAATCCCATTTGGGCAATTGTCATCCCAATTAAACCAAAAACCCCAATTGGCGCATACTTCATTACCCAGTTAGTGACCTTAAACATCACTTCAGCAACCGTATTGAGGAAATTGATGACCGGTTTAGCCTGTTCACCAATAGCAGCTAAACCGAGGCCAAAGAAGACGCAGAAGAAGATTACCGGCATCATATCGCCGTCAGCGATTGACTTAAAAATATTGGTTGGAATAATCGCAAGGAGCGTATCCCAAAAGCCGGTATGAGAAGCCGTCTTCGCACTAGCCATGTAAGAAGAAATACTCGTTGCCTGGAGCTTATGAATATCAATGAAGCTTCCTGGATGAGCAAGGTTTCCGACAATTAGCCCTAAGATAATTGCGATCGTGGTTAAAACTTCGAAGTAGATTAACGTTTTTCCCCCAATCCGCCCAAGCTTCTTAATATCACCAATATTAGCTATCCCAACTGTTAAACAAGAAATCACAATTGGCATAACGATCATTTGGATCATTCGCAAAAAGATTGTCCCTAGGCTTTGGAGAATTGTAATAGCTGCTTGATTTTTATAAAACATCGCTCCAACAATAATCCCAGCAATAAGGCCAATCATAATTTGCCACCCTAAAGAGAGGCGACTTAATCGGTAATGCTTCATTCTTTTCCCTCCATGCTAAATGTTTAATAATTCTACTTTACCACATGCTTTTACATTTTTAACCAAGCTTTAATCCTTTTCCTAAAAAAATCCCAACAATACATTTACAGCAGGGGCAAAAAAATTCTCAACGGCCTGGTTTGGACAAAAAGATACGATCGTGGGTGGAAAAATTACTAAGGTCACTAAATTTAAGAGGCTGGGAATTTTTCCACTACTATTAGCAACCAAAATTAAATCTGTGGTAGAGTAAAAGTGATTTTAATTTTTCGAAGGGAGTTTCTTTAATGCCAATCTCACCCCAATCCTCCCGGGTTGCTCGGGCAAATAGTTTTAACGGGCGCTTATCATTTCTAGTGCTTTCAATTTTAATCAACAGTTTCTTCAATGCCTTAACAGTTTCAACCCACTTAGGGAGTGCTATTTGGACAGCTTCCGCGGTAAGTTTAAGTAGTTGGCTTCATTTCTCTCTTGGTAACATTCTCTTCCTTGAAGGAGTAATTGTTGCCTTTGTTAACTTACTTTTACTTGGCCGCTTTGATTATTTTCGCTTAATTCGTAATTTGCTATTCATTACTCCCTTTTCCTATTTGTTAGCCTTTTTCGAGCACATCTTCGTTTTAATTGGTATTCCTAACGTTGGCCTTGGTTGGCGAATTATTTTTGACGTAATCGGTCTCTTCGGCGTTGCCTGCGCCGTTTCCCTCTACCAACGGGCAAACCTAATCATGCATCCAAATGATGATATGCCATATATCCTTCGTTTCCGCTTTCTCCATGGGTCGCCAGTTACTTCTCAATGGTTAAGTAATGTTCCACCCCTTTTGATCGTTTTAATCGTCTTTGCTGTTACTCACCAACTATATTCTTTTGGTTGGGGAACCCTATATAACATTCTCACCCAAGGTGCAATTATTGGTTGGGCCGATAAACATTTTTTACCGATTTTACATCATCATATTGATGTTAAAAATTAAAACATCATTTAGAGCTTTTAAAAAATAAATATTATCATTTTTATTCTCATTTCCTTATCAAATTGGTATAGGTGATGGGAATTATTTTTTATCACATAATTATCAATTCTCAACATTAAGAAAAAGCGAGTAAAATTTTTAGTAAAAAGCATTGACCAATTTAGTGTAAGCGCTTAAAATGCTTAATGTAAACGGTATTTGCATATCTTTATTTTGAGGAGGTACAAATTAATGAGTGAAGGTAGCTCAGGTAAGACGATGGGTTCCCGGATTGCATACTCATTTGGTGCTTTTGGGCACGATATGTTTTATGGGATGCTCTCGACTTACTTCATGATGTTTGTTACTGGACACTTATTCAGTAGCAACGCTGGCGGTGAAGCGACCCGAATGGTCTACTACATCTCCATGATTATTATGATCCTACGGATTGTCGAATTAATTATTGACCCATTTATTGGAAATGTTATTGATAACACCGATACTAAGTGGGGTCACTTTAAACCGTGGGTTGTTGGTGGTGGAATCGTTTCCGCTGTCGCAATCGCAATTCTTTTCACGGACATGGGTGGTTTAACTTACAAGAGTCCATGGCTTTACTTAGTCATTTTTGCAATTCTTTACATTACCATGGATATCTTCTACTCCTTTAACGATATTGCGTTCTGGGGTATGATTCCAGCCATCTCATTTGATTCAGCTGAACGGGAAAAGACGGCGACGTTTGCCCGGGTTGGTTCAACTTTAGGGGGCCAACTGGTTGGGGTTATCGTTATGCCAATCGTTCTCTTCTTCTCTCTTCAATCTAATGGCGGCTCAGGAGACAGCCGTGGTTGGTTTGCCTTTGCTGCTATCGTTGCTACCATCGCTGCGGTAACTGCGATCGGTGTTGGAGTCTTCACTCATGAAAAGGATAACGAGCTCCGAAAGAACACCGAAAAGACTACTTTCCGGAAAGTTATTGGAGTTTTAATCAAAAATGACCAATTGATGGCTATTGCCTTAACGTATGTGTTCTACACGACTGGGGCAACCTTGATGAATTCCTTCCAACTTTACTACTTTACCTACATTTTAGGACACGCCGCAACCTACACGATTTATGCTTTAATCAACGGGTTAATCGGGATCGTTACGGTTTCCCTTTTCCCAGGTTTAGCTAAGAAGTTTAGTCGCCGGAAGGTCTTCTTATACTCCATCTTAGTTATGTTAATTGGTTTGGTAATCTTTGGTTTTGCTGGTAAATCCCTTGCCATGGTTATCACCGGTGGGGTTATCTTCATGTTGCCACAACCATTGATCTTCTTGGTTGTTTTGATGATCATCACCGACTCTGTTGAATACGGACAATTAAAGATCGGGCACCGTGATGAAGGGGTTATCCTTTCGGTTCGGCCATTGCTCGACAAGTTCGGTGGGGCTATCTCTGGTGGGCTCGTTGGTTCCACGGCGGCGGCGGCCGGCATGATTTCTGGTCACACTTACGCTGACATTACCACTCATGGAGTAATTATCTTCAAGTCTATGATGTTCTTAGTTCCAGCTGCTTTGATCTTGATCGGGACAACATTCTTTATCCGCAAGGTTAAGTTGGACGAAAAGATGCATGCTGAAATCGTGGAAGAATTGGAAAAGACTTGGCACCAACACCTTGAAGGTGAAAGTGAAGCCGCAGCCATCGCCGAAGTTAAGGCGGAAACAATTCAATTCCAAGCTCCAGTTGACGGTGAAATTGAACCATTGTCAGCTGTTGCTGCCCCTGCCTTTGCTAACGGTTCAATGGGTAAGGGATTTGCAATTAAGCCTAGCGATGGGCAAATCTTCGCCCCATTCGATGGTGAAGTTGTTGCTGACTTCCCAACCACCCGTCACGCAATTGGACTTCGGAGTGCTAATGGCGTTCCAGTATTGATCCACGTTGGGGTTGATACGATTCAAATGCACGGTACTGGTTTTGTTTCCTACGTTGAAAAGGGACAACATGTTAAGGCCGGTGACAAATTACTTGAATTCTGGGCGCCAGCAATCACTAAGGCTGGCCACGATGATACTGTAATGGTTGCCTTCACGAAGTCAGATGATACACCAGACTACGAGCTTAAGTTCACTAAAGAATCCGGTACCGTTAAGCATGGTGAAAAGATTCTTGAAATCGATAATAAATAATTAATTAGTATCTTTAGAAACTAGTTAGCGCTGAACGGATCCGCTCAAGTTAATCCTTGTCCGGGTCCGTTTTTTACCAGGAAAGGAATATCGTTATGTCAATTCATGTTAATGAAAGTTCAAAAGTTTTTCACCTTCAAACTAAAAAGACCAGTTATATCTTCCGTGTTTTAGAAAATGGCGAACTTGGCCAAGTTTACTACGGTGCTACCGTTCCGGTTAAGGCCAGCTACGATAACCTAACTCGGATGGAAGAACACGATTGTACCAACACCCTTAATGAACAACAAACTGACTTTCAACTCGAATTAATTAAACAAGAATATGCTAGCCTCGGAAAGGGTGACTACCGGGTTCCGGCCTACCAAATTACAGCTGCTGATGGTTCCCGGATTAGTGAATTTAAGTACCAAAGTTATCAATTAGTTGACGGTAAGCAACGCCTAGTCGACCAACCATCTAGTTTTGATGACGACCACCACGACAGCCAAACCCTGACAATCACTTTGATTGATAAACTGCTTCAAATCGAATTAGCTTTACACTACACTGTTTTTGAAGATGAAGACGTAATTGTTCGGAGTGCTACCTTCACAAATAATGGTGATGACGTCTTTATTAATCGGGCAGCTAGCGCCCAACTTGACTTGCCAGATGCTGATTACGACTTCTTACAATTTGCTGGTTCATGGGCGCGGGAACGGCACCTTTACCGGAATCACTTACGGCCAGGAAGTCAAAGCATTGAATCGGTTCGAGCTCACTCAAGTCACCAAGAAAATCCTTTCTTTATCTTGGCTCGGCCTCACACTGATAATAATCAAGGGGCCGCTTACGGATTTAACTTTATTTACTCCGGCAATTTTAAGGACGAAATCGAAGTTGATCAATTTGACACTGCTCGGATAATGGTTGGAATTAACCCAACCGAATTTGGCTGGAACTTGAAGGCCAACACGAGCTTCCAAACTCCAGAAGCTGTTCTTACTTACACTACCGAAGGTTTGAACGCCTTGAGTCAACAATTAGGTCACTTCTATGACCACCACCTGCTTAACCAGCACTTTGTTAAGCAAGAACGACCAATCTTGATTAACAACTGGGAAGCAACCTTCATGGACTTTACTGAAGACAAGTTAATGCCAATTGTTAAGCGAGCTAAGGAACTCGGGATTGAAATGTTTGTCCTTGATGATGGTTGGTTTGGTCACCGGGATAACGATCGTTCTAGCCTCGGTGATTGGTTTACTGATGAAAAGAAATTTACCAATGGCATTGGCGGCTTTGCTCAAAAGGTACACGACCTTGGCTTAAAGTTTGGACTTTGGTTTGAACCCGAAATGATCTCTATTGACAGTCAACTATACTCTGACCATCCTGAATGGATGATCGCTACCCCAGGGCGGACATCAACCCCTGCGCGGCATCAATTTGTTTTAGATATGACCCGGCCAGAAGTTGTTGACTACTTGGTTGAAAAGATTTCAGCCGTAATCGAAACTACTAAACTGGATTACATCAAATGGGACATGAACCGAAGCATTACGGAAATGTATGGGGCAGCACTCCCAGCCAATCAACAACTTGAATTTGCCCACCGGTACATCCTCGGCGTTTACAAGCTCTACGATCGCTTAACAGCGGCTTATCCAAATGTTCTCTTTGAATCTTGTGCATCCGGTGGTGGTCGTTTCGACCTCGGTATGATGTACTATGCTCCTCAAGCTTGGGCTAGTGACGATACTGATGCCATTGAGCGGATCCTAGTTCAAGACGGAACTTCTTATGGCTACCGGCCAAATATGTGGGGAGCCCATGTCTCTGCCGTTCCAAACGACCAAGTTGCCCGGATCACTTCAATTGATACTCGGGCTAAAGTTGCTTACTTCGGTGACTTTGGTTACGAACTTGACATCACCAAGTTAAGTGCTGAAGAACAAGCGACGATCAAAAAACAAGTAGCCTTTTATAAGCAATACCGCTCCCTCTTCCAATTTGGGAACTTCTACCGGTTAGAAACACCCGACACTAGTGACAACGTTTACGGCTGGGAAGTCGTGAATGACGATCAGACCGAAGCCATTGGGGCCCGGTTCCAAATTCTCAATGGTGCTAACCCAGCTTATATTCGGTACTATTTCACTGGCTTAAACCCCGAAATGAATTACCACATTAACGATGACCCTGAAACCTACTCCGGGGCAGAATTAATGAACGCTGGTTACTTTGTACCACGGGTAATGGATCGGACCCAACCAGAAAAGGATCCCGCTGACTTCTATGCCCACCTCTTCGTGGTTAAGGCGATTAAAGAATAGGTTGGGAGAAAATTTTCTTAACGGTCTTAGGGTGAACTAACGTGTTTGACGTTTGCAAACCCATGCAAGATAAGTAGGATCGGGTCGACCATAAGGAAGGTAGTGTCCACTTAGTTACTGCTCAACCGTGGTTTCTGAACAATATTCGGCGATACAAAAGGGTGAGACTGGGAATTTTCCCTAACCTCACCCTTTTTAATGTTCTCACTACACTAATAAAAAGAGGGGCTGGGAAGAAACATGAGTTTCTTTCCGGCCTCTCTTTTATCTCCGAATGTTACTCAGTAACTAAGGTCAAAAAGCACGGCCTTAGCGGATAAGTGCGAACGAAAGGCCGATTCTAATGAATCAACCTTCGCTCTTCTTATCCCAACCAGGCCGTCAAGGAGCTTTTTTCCCAACCTCTTTCTAAATTATCGGTCTAACTTACAGTTCTGCACTTTGACGCTGAACTAGGCTTGTTCCGACCACAACCCGTTGAGGGGCAAGATCAGAAACCGTTAGACGTTGATGGAGTAAAGCAACCCCCATTGCGGCCATTTGTTCAGTTGGCACCCGAATTGCGGAAAGTGGTGGATACATATAACGCGCTACACTGGTATCGTTGAAAGTTACAATCGCAATTTCATTTGGAATTGCTAAGTTAGCTTCATGGATTGCTCGCAAGGCCCCAACCGTCATCACATCATTAGCCACAATCACTGCCCGGGGCCGCTGTTTCGGTCCTAAAGCTAATAAGGCTTGCATTTCTTGATAACCACTCGCTTCCGAATAATCACCCGTTCTTAGCGATTCTGGCTTAAACTGTGAGCCCATCGCTGCTTTAAAGGCACTTTCTCGCTCGTCAACAACTGGCTTGCCATCTGTGGTTGTTTCATGCCCAGCAATCATGCCAACGCTCTGGTAGTGAGCTAATAAGGCTTGGGTGGCCTGAGTTATTCCCCCTTCAAAATCAGGAACTACGCAACCATACCCTTGTGATAGGACATCGCTGTCAATTACCACTAGCTCTTTTGAAACGGCTCGCATCCGTTTTAATTGCGCAACACTAAACTTCCCGAGGGCAATAATCCCCGCAGTATCTTTTGGAATCTGGGCTAGATTATTGGCAAACACCGTTTCCGTAACTAAGCCAGCCTCCTGGGCTTCTTTCTCGACATTAATCCGGATATTCAGGTAATACAAATCCGTTAGCTCTTGCATTTCCGGGTACCACTGAACAATCACGACTTTATGCCGGGTAACGTTATCACGGCGGCGGCGTTTAGTATATGACAACTCTTCCGCAATGGTTAAAATCCGCTTCCGGGTTTCTTCGCTCACTGCTAACTGCGGATCATCATTCAAAACGCGCGAAACCGTTGCTAAAGAAACGTCTGCTCGCTTTGCGATATCCCGTAATGTTACTGCCATCTATAACACCTCCCGTGAACACCTAAATCATATTTTTCAATTGTCTTACAAGTTTAGAGAATTTGCAAGAAACGTTCCCAACCGGCTTGACCAGCTTCATCATTCTTGAAGACTCCAGCATCAGCTAAAACATCCCCAAAGACTTGGGCTACTTCTTCGTGTAAAACTTGTTCCACATTATCCTTAGTAATTTCCCGCCGAGATTGAACTTCTTTAGCCCATGGAAGATGAGCATCCGTAATTTCATTAGCTTCCCCAAGCCAGAATTTCTTAACTTCGTTTAATTCGCTCTTCAACCGGGCAGGTAAGATTGCCCGCCCCATAACTTCAATTAAACCAATATTCTCTTTCTTAATGTGCCATTTTTCAGCGTGAGGGTGGAAAATCCCTAGTGGATAATCATCATTAGTATTGTTATCGCGTAAAACAAGGTCCAAGACATAAGCTGTACCTTCCCGGTGCATAATCGGTGTAACCGTGTGGTGGCGTTCGCCATCAACTCCAAAGGCCTTAATTTGGAGACTCTCGTCATCATAGTGGTTCCACTTATCCATGATGTAAGTTCCTAATTGAATTAATTGAATTGTGTCTTCACTCGTTAAACGAATATCACTCATCGGCCAATCAACGACCCCGGCTTTTACCGCTGGAAAATCTGAGAAGTGAAGCGGTTTTTTAATTTTAGCCTTCATCATTGGAAAGGTGTGCCGGCCACCTTGGTAGTGTTCGTGGGCTAACATTGAACCCCCAACAATTGGCAAATCAGCGTTACTCCCAACAAAGTAGTGTGGGAATTGCCGTTCAATTTCAACCAAGTTGATCAAAGTCTGTTGATCAATCTTCATCGGTTCGTGCTTAGTGTCCAGAAAGATACAGTGTTCATTGAAGTAGGCGTATGGTGAGTATTGCATCCCCCATTTTTGCCCGCCAACGTTTAACCGGATCACCCGATGGTTACTCCGCGCTGCTTGACCTAACCGACCCAAATACCCCTCGTTTTCAAGGCAAAGGGCGCATTGTGGATACTTCTTAGCAGTTGCATGAGCCGCTGCCGCAATGGCCTTTGGATCTTTTTCAGGCTTCGAAAGGTTAATTGTAATTTCCAGCTCGTTCCCATCTTTAACCTTCTCATTAAAGACCACATTTTTCTTGATGGCGTCAACCTTAACATAGTCGTTATTGGTACAAAGATTGTAAAACCAATCGGTGGCCGTTTCTGGTGAGACAATATGCTTTTGCCAAAATTCATGGTTGATCACACTTGGCCGCGGTGTCATCAAATCGTAAAGTTGATCGTTCAAGATTTCCCGTGCCGTTTGCCCATCTTCGATCTTACCCCGACTAACCGCTAATTCAATAAGCTGTGGAACTAACTTACCTTCCTTGGCTGGAACATCTTCATCCCCAACTAAGGCCCGAATCTTATTTTCAACGTAAACCTTGTCTAATGCTTCAAAAGCGCCAGCATCAATTGTTTCTTGTGCGAATTCAGCAATTACACCCATGTTTAAAATTCCCCTCACTATCTTTTTTGCTCGCTCTAATAAAAATAACGCCCACCGCTACCCACCAGTGGCGCGAAGGCGTTATTTGCGTCGTTTTAGGTTAGTAGCCAAGATTAAAGCTTGTGTGGCCCATCCACGATTTCAGCATCGTAGAAGCTAGCCGCGTAGCCCACTTTTTCTTCGTAGATCTTACCAACCTTTTCCTTCAAGTTTTCAGCTTGATCCTTCTTAACAATCGCAATGGCACTTCCAGCGAAGCCCCCACCAATCATCCGAGCACCAAGAACTCCTGGTTGTTGCCATGCAGCTTCAGCTAAGGTATCCAATTCCATCCCCGAAACTTCATAATCATAGTGAAGAGAGACGTGTGAAGCGTTGATTAAACGACCAAGCTTTTCAAGGTCCCCAGCCTTCATGGCTTCAGTCGCCTTGACTGTCCGTTCATTTTCAAAGACAGCATGGCGAGCCCGGCGAAGCAAAACATCATCATTAATTAAGTAGGAGTATTCATCAAAGGTTTCGGAATCCAATTCCCCAAGGGTTTGGATATCCAACTTGGTTTGGAGCCGCTTAACAGCTTCTTGACATTGGGCAACCCGCTCATTATAAGCTGAACCAGCCAAAGAGTGCTTTTTATTTGTACTCATAATAACAATCTCGTAGTCGCCAAGTTCAAGCGGCATGTATTTGTATTCCAAAGTATTGCAGTCAAGGAAGATGGCATTATCCTTCTTTCCCATTCCAACCGCAAATTGGTCCATGATTCCGGAATTTAAACCAACGAAATCATTTTCCGTTTTTTGACCAAGCTTAACAAGGTCTAATTGTTCAATATCAAGCTTAAATTCTTCCTTTAAAACTTCCCCCATTAACATTTCAATAGAAGCAGAAGAGGAAAGCCCTGCCCCATAAGGGAGATTCCCATGAACTAAGAGGTTAAACCCGTGGTCAATCTGGTATCCCCTTTGGCGAAGGTATACTAACATTCCCTTGAAGTAGTTGGTCCACTTCCGATCGTCTTCAGTTTCTGGCTTGTCATCGTCAAGCTTGAAACTAACAATCTTACCGTCCATATTCAAGGAAGCCAATTGAACTTCATCATCATCCCGGGGACCATAAGCAGCGTAAGTCCCCAAGCTAATTGCGCATGGGAAAACCCGACCTCCATTGTAATCGGTATGTTCCCCAATCACATTAATCCGGCCTGGTGAGAAAAAGACATCTTGACCTGCTGTGTGAAAATTTTCTTCATAGCTCTTGAGCAGTTCTTCCTTCTTCATTTTATTAACCTCCAAAAATTCCATGGTTAAATTTAATAAAACTTTACTAAAATAATGTTACTCTCCTTTTTTACCCTGGTCAAGATACCGCTTACATTTTTTGGAAAATTTCTTCTAATTCGTGATGTTAACTGGTCTTACGGTATAATTAAAAAGTGGAGGTAAAATTATGAAAACTTTAAGTCCAAAGCAATTAATAACCGCAACCTATCCAGGAAGTCGGTGGCAAGTAAGGACTTTTGAACATCAACCAAGCTTGTATACCCCATTACTCGGCAATTTTTTTACCATTAAACTTCACCAAAGCCCGTCAATTACGATAAAAAGTCAAAACCGGGCTAACCAGTATAGTCCTAACGCTAAATTTGTTATTAAAATTAATAATGGTAATTGGTCTAGCTTTTACGCTGGCCACCCCTTTACCATTTCTCTTCCTGAAACTGCAATTGTTACCATTATGACCGGTGGTAATTGTGACTTAGATCAAGTCTGGAAAAATCACCAAGGCTTTGCCTTAACCGGAATTGAAATTGCTGACAAAGCACAATGGCAACCCATCGTTACTGTTCCTCAAGTTACGGTCATTGGTGATTCAATTACCGCCGGTTGCTGGGTTGGTGGCAAGCACGCGAGCATCGACTATCATCCAGAAAGTAATTACATCGGGATTGCTAGTAGAGAACTACAAATGCCCATTGGGCGGATTGCCTACTCCGCAGCTGGCTTTCTTCGTTCTGGAACTGGTCAAGTTCCCCCAGCCATTCATTGGCTCACCCACATCGATACCCAAGCCACTTGCCCCTTACCCACTAGCCAGTGGATCATCGTTAATTTAGGGGTGAATGACCGGCAGTTTAGTTCGCATGAATTTTTGCTAGCTGCTCAAACCTACTTCTCCCAACTAAAAAAACATTTCAATGGTCAAATCGCTATCTTAATTCCCTTTGCCCAAGCCTTTGCTTCGGAGTTACATCAGTTGGGCCGTGACTTCAACTTTCCGGTTATCGAAACGGCTGGTTGGTTAACCTCAACAACCGATGGCCTTCATCCGGATCAAGCTGGATCAATTACGCTTGGCAAACATTTTGCAAATGCACTTCAAAATTTACTGGAAGGAGAAAACTAATGACGAATCGGCTTTTACCAATCACCAAGGGCTATAACTTTCGGGACTTAGGTGGTTACCAAACTACCAGTGGAAAAAAAGTTAAATGGCGGCGCTTACTCCGGAGTGGTAAACTAGCAGATCTGGATTCGCAAGATTTAATGATTTTAACGGATTTTAATTTAGTCGCCGACATCGATCTCCGTTCCCCCGCAGAAGTTAAAACCGATCCAGACCATTACCCAAGCCAAACCAAATATTACTTTAACCCCATTTTCGACACTGATAAAACTCGTTCTTCTAAAGGTTTAGCTGGCTATGGCCCGAAGGCTGATGTTGAACCTAACGTTGGTTACCACCACATGAAAAATGTTTATCATGAAATGATCACTTTTCCTAGTGGTCAGGCAGCTTTCAAGAAGTTGTTCGAAATCGCTCTCAGCCTTAACGATGATGAAAGTTTAATTTTTCATTGTACCGCTGGGAAGGATCGGACGGGCGTTTCCGCTGCGCTTCTATTAGCCACACTTGGAGTTCCAAAAGCAACCATTCAGGCTGACTATTTACTTTCCAACCAAACTACTAAAACTATCATCGATAAAATGGTTCAGCAAATTAAAGCTTCCGGCCGCAATGACTTTTTCTTGCAGAACTTTCGGGCGGTCGCTGGGGTTAACCTCGATTATCTCAATGAGGCTTTTAACACGATTGATAATCAATTTGGAGGCTTAGAAGAATTCTTGACGACCACTCTCGGACTCAGTAGAACCGACCTGCAGGATTTTCGTGTTAAGTTTACCCAATAGGTTATAATGGTAGTAAGTAAACAGAAAGAGGTGGCAAAATGGAAATTTCAGTTGCGCTAAAAAATCAACATCTGCCTGACCGCTTCACAAAGCACGCACCAGCTACAGATATTTATCATGGAGTGCCTAACCGCTCCTTCCCCATCCAGATTAAGGATGTGCCAACTGGTACTAAGTCATTAGCCTTAACTTTTGTGGATTTTGATTCAATTCCGGTTTGTGGCTTTACTTGGATTCATTGGTTAGCCGCTAACCTTCCAGTTAAATGGGAAATCATTCCAGAAAATGCCAGCTTTGATCCTGAATTACGAAAGCAATTTATCCAGGGCAAAAACAGTAGTGTCAGCAAATTTGCGCCACGGGAAGCTGATATCCAAGTTGGGTACAATGGCCCCCAACCACCAGATAAAACCCATAATTATACCCTAACTGTCTATGCCCTTGATACAAAGCTGCCACTGCAAGATGGTTACTGGCTCAACGAATTCCGCCGGGCCATCCAGGGGCATGTCCTAGTAAAGACAAAACTTGAACTTCCTTGCCAAGCTTAATGAAAGGACTGATTTGATGGATAATCGTATTTTCTTTAACCCCGGCGATTCAATCGCCAACATTCATGATTATGATGAAGCGGTACGGAAAGGACAAATTTACAAAAAAGAAAAGCACATTGATGACCTCGTAATTGCTAAGGGACCAGACGACGAAGAGTACGCCATCTTTTATGCTAAGGATGCTCTTCCAGCCGACCACAAAGCTTCAAAGCCTTATGATGTCCGGCGAAAACTTTAAATTATAAAGAGGATGAGGAGGTTGGGAAAAAACTCCTAGTCCAAAGTAAAAACCGGATGATGAATTTCTTGAATAATTCATCATCCGGTTTTATGTATACAGGAAATCGCTCCTGATATGATGTAATTACCACGAAACAAACAAAAAGGAGCGATTTCCATGTATCGAAATTATACCATAAGGCAAACCGAATTCATACTAGACTATAACTATGATTTACCACAGAAGGTCACTTTCATCTCCGAATGTTACTCAGCAACTACGGTCAAAGAGCTTTTTCCCATTCACTCCTCTTTTATAAAATCAGAACTTCATGGCATCCAAGAAATTAGCAATCCGCTCGGTTGGGCGGTTAAAGAATTCATCACTCGTACCAGCAAATTCGATCCGGCCTTCCTCAACAAAAACGATCTTATCGGCAACCCGCCGGGCAAATTCCATGTTATGAGTTACCACAATCATTGAGTGTTGGCTTTTTGCTAGGTCCTGTAGTACCCGGAGGACTTGGGCTTCAAGTTCAGGGTCTAAGGCGCTTGTGGGTTCATCAAACAAAATGTAGTAAGGATTCATGGCCAGCGCCCGACAAATCGAAATTCGTTGTTGTTGCCCCCCGGAAAGTTGACTTGGATACCGGTTTGCCGTATCAGCTAACCCAACTTGTTCCAGTAACTCCATTGCGTGCTTTTCAGCTACCGTCTTATTTTGTTTCAGAACATGAATTGGACCTTCTGTGATGTTACGTAAGATCGTTAAGTGAGGGAAAAGGTTCCAACTCTGAAAAACCATTGCTGTTTTCCGACGTAAAGCTAAAATTTCATGATTGCTTAGATTATTACTAAAATCAACGGTTAAATCACCAATGGTCATCATTCCCTTTTGTGGGCGTTCCAAAAGATTAATTGCCCGTAACAACGTTGATTTTCCAGCGCCCGATGGACCTAAAATCACCGTCGTTTCCTTTTCTGGAAATTCAACAGTAATATTATCCAATGCATGATGTTCTTTGTATTGTTTATCAACGTTCGTTAACTTAATCATTCCTTATTCCCCCTCGGCAACCTCATACCGGTTGGCCCTTTTTTCTAACAGATGCTGTAGGATTGTTAAAATTGTACAGAAAACGGCATAAACCGCTGCTACAATCGAATACATTAGTAATGGTTGATAGTTATGCGAAGCGATTTGTTGACTAACCATGAACATTTCTAAAATCGTAATTGAGCTTGCCAAAGAAGTATCCTTAACTAGGCCAATAAATGAGTTTGAAAGTGGTGGTAGCGCCACCCGTAACGCTTGGGGGAAGATGATTAAGAAAAGCACCTGAGAATACGTCATTCCCAATGAATAGGCTGCTTCCCACTGTGAACTTGGTAGCGAACTAATCGCTCCCCGAATCGTTTCTGAAGCATACGCTCCGGTATTTAAGGAGAAGGTAATAATTCCAGCCGTCCAAGCATTAAACTGAATACCAATATTTGGTAATCCAAAGAAAACAATAAACAATTGAACTAGTAATGGTGTTGACCGGAAAAGCCAAACATAAAAAGAGAAAATCAATTTACCAAGGTACCAAATCCCCTTTACTAAACCATTTCCACGTGGCTTCGAGATTCGGATCAAAGCTGTAATCGCTGCAATCACTAACCCAATTGCAAATGATATCACCGCAATTGGAATAGTATATTTAATTCCCGCCCACACAATTTCTGGGGTGGTACTTCGAATAATTTCCCACATAAGCATTCCTTTCTAATTTGCAAAAGGGCCGTAACAAAAGTTCCCCTTTGCCACGACCCAATTCTAGTCCTTATCTGAGTTACTTATTAGTGATATTACCATTAAAGTACTTTTCAGATAATTGCTTTAACGTTCCATCTTTCCGTAATTCAGCCAAGGCCTTATTAACCTTCTTTTGAAGTCCTTTATTATTCTTACCCATCAAAATCCCAATCGATTGTTC
The DNA here is from genome assembly GCF_013487845.1 of Lactobacillus sp. 3B(2020). Taxonomy (NCBI): domain Bacteria; kingdom Bacillati; phylum Bacillota; class Bacilli; order Lactobacillales; family Lactobacillaceae; genus Lactobacillus; species Lactobacillus sp. 3B(2020). Next base: position 2,106,558 of record NZ_CP047410.1, read on the forward strand.
CGGAATCTTGTTAGTTGGTACTTCAGCATACTTCAAATCACTTGCACCAGTTGACTTTTGGTAGTAAAGAAAGGCTTCTTTAGAATTCAAAGCCGCTTCAACTCGTCCCTGCCGAATTAGACTCATTGCAGTCGAAAAGTCACTTGAAGCAACAGTTTGGCCCTTAAACTTCTTAACGTTATCAGCATTTGCCGTTCCAGTGGCGGCAGCAATCTTCTTACCTTTAATATCATTGATTGACTTAATGGTTGTATTATCCTTCTTCATAATCAAAGCGGACTTTGAGTAAATGTAAGGGTCAGAGAAAAGATAAGCTTTTTTCCGGTCAGGAGTCATCGCAATGTCGTTAATTGCCATATCCAATTTTTTGGAACCAACTCCGGCAATTAATGAATCCCACTTGGTTGGGACAATCTTTACCTTGTACCCCATCTTCTTACCAAGCTTTTGTGCCAATTCGACTTCAAAACCAGTTAATTTCCCGTTTTCCCGGTAGGAGTAAGGAGCATAAGTTCCTTCCATCCCAACAGTGATGGTTCCCTTCTTAACCAATTGTGGTTGACTGGAATTAGCTTGTTTACCACACGCTGCCAAGCCCACTACCATCAATACCCCGGCAACTGCAATTTCCAAGCGTTTCATCCATTTTTTCATCGGGAAAATCCTCCTTTATTTTTAAAAAACTTACAAATAATAAGTTAATTCTAACGAAAGCCTTAAGAAAGGTCAAGCAAAGGAGCTAAATTTTATCGTCCCCGCACGATTTTTCCAACCGCCTCCTCTAAGCGATCAATCACCGCATCAGCATCCGTTTGGAAATCCGTTACCCAGTCTTTTTCTGGCGTAACTTGGCCTTCCTTTTCACCCATAAAGTCATAGACGACTAATGTTTGGCCTTCAAGCTTAACATCATCATAGTGGCCTTCTAAAGCTTCATCCATAAAGGCCTGAAGAATTTCCTTTACCGCATCTTCAATTACTTTTTGAACACTCAATTGTTCACCACGAACTTGGTGTTGGGCAATCTTCATTGCGACTTCTTCCATGTTTTCTGGTACTTCAACACTCATGATTTTCTCCCTTCCACTTGTTTTTCGCCTTCCATCTTACCATAATTATGGTGAAAACAAATTGAGGTGAAAAAATGACAGAAATTTATTTTCAGAAAATGACCCCAGACGGATATCACGAAATTGAAGCCCAAATTGAAACCCTAAAGCAAAAACGCCCAACGCTAATTGCTCGCCTAAAAGCCGCTCGCGCTTTAGGCGATCTTTCGGAAAATACAGAATATAGTAGTGCTAAACGGGACTTACGTCACTTGGAAAGTCGCCTTCGCTATCTTGATAAACAACTCAAATATGCGCAGATTATCAATCCTCGAAAAGACGAAAAAATTGATCTCGGTAGCTTCGTAACAATTGAGTTTTTAGATGATCATAGTCAAACCGAATACCAATTAGTTGGCCGCCAAGAAGCAAATCTCCAAGCTAACAAGCTCGCTTTTGATTCACCACTTGGTAATGCAATTAGTCATCAACAAGCAGGCGCAATCGTTACCGTTCCTGCCCCTGATGGTAATTATCAAGTTAAGATTCTTAGCATTCGATTAGCTAACTAAGAAGACTAAATTAATCATAAAACTTTTTCAAATTTAAAAGAAAAGGATTTCATTAAAACTAAGGAAGTAACTTCAACAACATATCATTCGATTAATTAACATAAATCCGCTTGTTTTCTAAGCTTAAACTGCTATACTAGTTTTCGTTGTCTTTCAGACACAATATCTTGTATTTAACTCGTTTAAAACACAAGATCTAGAAAAGAGACGAAGAGGATGATGACGAATGACAAATTATATTAACTTCCTAACCCACCAATTAAAAGGTTGGCCCAAGCAGAACTACTATCTATTTTACTTTAGTCTTGGATGCCAATTAATGACCTTAGTTAACGCGCCCATCACTTGGGTGACTGTAATTACTTTTATTGGAACTACCCTTGGTGTTCTATGCGTATTAGCCATCAACGCTGCTAAGTCCGTTAATGGTTGGCTTGGAATTTTATCTGCAATCTGTTTTATCATCGCAGGTTTAAATGCTAAAAACTACCTTAGCATTCTTGAACAACTTGCCTATGTCATTACTCTGGATATTCCAGTCCTTCTTTCTGCTAACTGGAATGTCAATATGGCGGCCAAGATCCGCCACTTTACTGTCAAAAGTTGGACAATTGCAATTCTGGCAACTATTGCGGTTTACCTAGTATCAGGAAGCCTGATTGGCCGTTTTACTGATGATCCCCGGCCGTGGATTGACGCCATTAGTTTCTCAATTAGTTTAACTGCCGGCGTAATTTGTTTCCTTCGGTTTAACAACCAATACTTCTGGTGGTTAGCTTCAGGGCTTGCCCAATTAGTACTCTGGTTTGTTTCATTTCGACAGGGATCCGCAACCCTAGCAATGGCAATTAATAGCTCTATTTACCTAATTAATGATGTTTTAGCCTTTACCATTTCACCGTGGTACAACGAAAAAGAACGACAACGCGTAACCGCTCAAGAAAGTGCTTATGCCAAATCAATTGGCTTAGAATAGTGATGTTTCATGTGAAACAAAAAAGGCCGGGGAGAAACTGAAGTTTCTTCCCGGCCTTTTTGTCATCTCCGAAGGTTACTTAGCAACCACGGTCAAAGCAGTAGCTGAATGGCCGTTGCTTCCCTAGCGGTCGCACCCTTGCATGGGCTCACAAACGCCAAACCAGTTGGCTGGTTCGCTCTAAAACACGGCCTTAACGGATAAGGGCGAACGAAAGGACGATTCTAATGGATCAACCTTCGTTCTGCTTATCCCAACCAGGCTTCAAGGAGCTTTTTCCATTCTCTTTACTTTCTCTTCATAGCACCTAAGTATGCTTGATAGGTTTGTAAATCGAAACAAACCATTGTTACTTCGAGTTGTGGGTACCGCTCTAATACCGCTTTGATCGTTTTCACTGCAACCTTAGCCGCTTCTTCTAGGGGATAAGCATAGACACCCGTACTAATTGAAGGAAAAGCGACCGTTTGGCAACCATTTTTGATTGCTAATTTCAAACTGTTCCGATATGAATTAGCTAGTAAAATTGCTTCATTATGGTTACCACCCTGCCAAATTGGCCCAGGTGTATGAATAATGTAGTGAGCTGGTAGTTCAAAGCCCGGCGTAATCCGTGCTTCTCCAGTCGGGCAACCATGAAAACGAGCACAAGCAACGTTTAATGCTGGGCCAGCTGCCCGGTGAATAGCGCCATCGACGCCACCGCCTCCCAGTAAGGTTGTATTCGCCGCATTAACAATTGCATCAACTTTTTCCTTGGTAATATCGCCAAGTTTAACCGTAAACTTAGCCATGATGATCACCAAATATTAACTCGTTTTTCTGGTGCCAAGTACATCGGGTCACTTGGTTGGATATCGAAGGCTTCATAAAAATCAGCTAGATTCTTAACTTGCACATTTGCCCGTAACTTCTGGGGTGCATGAACATCAATCGAGAGCAACAATTGTTGATATTCTTTCCGAGCCTTCGTCCGCCAAATCCGAGCCCAGTTAATAAAGAAAGCCTGGGCATCAAAACCTGCTTCTTTTTTAGCGGCACTTAGGGCACAACTCAAGCCGCCAGCGTCAGCAATATTTTCGGAAACCGTCAACTTCCCATTTACTTTTTGACCAGCAAACGGTAAACCATCAAACTCATCAATCATCGCTTGCGCTAATTGTTTAAAATGGGCCGCATCTTCTTTGGTCCACCAGTTATTCAAATTCCCGTACTCGTCAAACAAGGAACCATTGTTATCAAAAGCATGGGAAATTTCGTGAGCAATTACGGCTCCAATCCCCCCATAATTTTGACTACTACTTTGTTTCAAACTATAGAAAGGTGCTTGAAGAACAGCGGCCGGGAAAACAATAATATTCTTAAATGGATGGAAATAAGCATTGACCGTGGCTGGGCTCATTTCCCACTTCATCCGATCAACCGGCTTACCAAAATGGGCAAATTGATCCTTAGCAACAACTTTACTCATACCAACTAAATTTTCCAATAAAGGTTTAGCTGGGTTGACTTTTAGTTGATCATAAATTGCCGGAATCTTATCTGGGTAACCGACTTGAACCCCCAAATGTTCAAGCTTCGTAATTGCTTTTTGCCGGGTAGCTGGGCTCAGCCAATCATTTTTCTGTAAACGTTCCTCATAAACGGTAATCATTTGGTGAACCATGTGTTCAACGTCAGCCTTAGCCTCAGCGCCAAAGTATTTATGAGCATAATAACCACCGACTACTTGACTAAAGATCCCATTCGTAAGACGATAAGCATACTTTTGTTGGTTTGGTGCTTCTTTATTTCCAGAAAGTGCCCGACCGTATTCACCGGCAAGAATCCGGAAGTCATCACTTAAGAAACCAGCTTCCCCCGTTACCCGGTTAACCACAAGCCAAGCCTTAAATTCGGCAAAATGGCCGGTCAAAATATCGTTTAAAGCTTCATAATAAGCTGGTTCGGTAACAATAATTTGGCTTGGCTTTGTACCTACTAAGCTTGTAATCACTTGTCCTAATTCCAGTTGATCAGTATGGGCGACAAAGTCAGCAAAGCTTTGCGGATTGTACATCTTACTGTAGTCTGCTGTCTCTTCACTACTCTTAACATGAGGGACAATTAAAGCATCAAAAGCAACTGCTTTTTCAATCAGTTCTGTAGCCTTTGCTTCTTGGTAACCGAGCTTCACCAATAATTTCAAAACCATTTGTTTCCAAAGAGCTAATAATTGTGGTCCCTGAGGATTATCTTTAGCATAGTAGGTTTTATCTGGCAAAATCAATCCCGGTGCACCCGCAAAAAGTGCATTTACCGTTGCATTTTTCATATTGGCATCAACATCAAAGCTAACCGGTGAAGCGTCACCTTCAAGTACCCAGTTAACAAGGTGTTCCTGTACATTTTGATAGTTTTGTAGGTTTTCAAGTTCTCCTAACCGCGCTTTCAAAGGAGCCGTTCCTTCTTTTTCTCGCCGCGCAAAATCCTTCGTTAAGGTATAAAATTTAACTGCTTCTGCTAGCTTAGCATCAGTTGGCATTTTCTTTTCCATTTGGTCTAAATCGGCCATTAAGGTTTCTTCAATCTCATCAACCAAATCATTGAAGCCACCGGTTGCGGGCTTATCAGCTGGAATCTTAGCTTGTGCTACCCAATCACCGTTTACTGCTTCATATAAGTCTTGACTAACAGCCGTTAAATCTATACTCATTATTTCCGCCCCATTCTAAATAAAATTGTAATCTCATTATAGTCAAGTTTTCATGTGAAATAAAATCATCTATCTCAGAACCTTATTAAGGGCCGCTCGAAGATGTTTGACTTCAGTTTCCGTTGGTAATCGATTATGTTCAAAGCAATAGGTAAAGATTTCAATAAAAACATTGCTAAGAACATTAATTTCTAGTGATGAAAATTCTCCATCAATGTCCAATAAAGCTTGTGACATTAGTAATTGTAATCGTTCACGAAAATTAGCTTGTGCAGATCGAATTTTCAGGAGCGCCAAAACTTGTTCACGATCAACCAACATTTCCTTAACAACAGCACTTTGGAAAAGTAAGATAACCGATTTTTGTTGTCGCAAATACTTGAGTCGTTCCCGAGAAATGGCTTCAAATTTTGTTAGTGTTTCATCAGCTAATCGGCGTGCTAAATCATACTTATCCTCGTAGTAATTATAAAAAGTCTGGCGATTAATCATTGCTCTTTTAGCGATTTCAGTCACAGTTTCCGTCAGAAAGCCATGTTGATTAACTAGCATCACAAAAGCATCAACAATTGCCTTTTTTGTCCTCTGCGTCCGTAAATCAGCCATACCTCTTCCCTCCAATTTTCCTCCAATTTATAAGTTATCGTCAATGTGAACGACAGCTTGTCCTTGCTTGTCATTTATCGATCGGCATTACCATTTTTGTCGTCCTTTTTAATAATTTAATTTTATATAATTAAATTATAAATAATCGTTTTGAAGGAGATATTACCATGAATAACATTAGCTTACCAATTGTTCCAATTTTCTACGCTACCGATGATAATTATGCCCACTATTTGATTGTATCACTCACTTCGTTAATTAATCACGCTAATCCAAATGACCACTATCATGTTCATATTTTATACCAAAAGCTTAGTCCCAATAATCAGCAATTACTTCGTCAATTGACTCGCCCTAACTTAACGATCTATCTAGATTCCAATGCGTAAACGGTTGCAATTCATTGAGCGTGAACACCTTCCTTTACGCGGTGATTATGAAACCCTTACCATCTACTATCGCCTTTTCATTCCGGAAATGTTTCCTGAATACCGCCGAGCAATTTACCTCGATGTCGATACCATAATTCAGAGAGATCCTCGTGAACTGCTAGATTATCCCTTAGAAAATTATTTATTTGCTGCCCATCAAGACCATGTTGCTCAAAAATATCCTGAAACAATTCGGTACGTCCACAACTACCTTGGCCTTAAATTAAAACACTACTTTAATTCTGGCGTGCTACTAATGAACCTGGCGCAATTGCGCGATGAACATTTTACTCAACAATTCACTAACCTTCTCAATACGTACCACTTACCTTTTTGCGCTCCGGACCAAGACTATCTCAACATTCTCTGCTATCAACGAATTCTGACTCTACCAGCTACTTGGAATGCTCTGCCACCGATCCGACCTGAAGACACGCTTGTTCATGACCCAGCAATTATTCACTACTGCTTTTTTGACAAGCCATGGCATTATCAGAATATTGCTTATGATCAATACTTTTGGAACGCCGCATCCCAAACCACATTGATGAATGAACTTCTCCAAGAACAACGGTCCTTTTCCTCGGATAACCACCAACATGAAGAGATCGCTTTGCACCAACTACTTGCCCATGCTGATAGACTTGCAAATACTCTGCCTAGTGTTAAGTCGCTTAACCTAATTTCTTAGGAGGCTCCTCTATGATGAATGGAAATTCAAAACAAGCGGTACTCGAACGAATCTACCAGGCCACTCTAACTGGTAACTTTCATGCTAAGGTCGAAAATGACCCTTACTTATCACCCCAAGAATCCAAAACTTTAGTTAATGCTTTTTGGCAAAACAAACATTCATGGCAAGGCCACTATCGTAATTTACTAGCCAGATGGTTTGCTAACCAGGCCTCTGCTTGGCTAAATCGTCAGACGGAATACGTCGGACTAAACAATTTAAGAGCCATTCATAGCGGTGCTATTATTACCAGTAATCATTTTAATCCTCTAGAAAATACCGCTGTTCGCCAAGCCATCCGGCAAGTAGGACACCAAAGACTATTTATTGTTAGTCAGGATACTAACCTTGCCGACCGAGGGCTAATTCGCTATCTCTTTTGGAATTACGATATTCTGCCAATTATTTCTAGCTACCCATCAATTGATTATATGGGGCGTACTTTCCCTCAATATCTCAAAAATGTCCTTCAAGAAGGACACTGGATCTTAATATATCCAGAACAAGAAATGTGGTTTAACTATCGCAAGCCCCGCCCCCTTCAACGCGGAGCATACTACTACGCTGCTACCAATAATGTTCCAATTATTTCTTGTTTTGTCGAAATCAAAACTACTTCCCAAATTAAGAACGTTGAGTTTTATCAAACCAAATACCGAGTACACATTCTTCCCCCGATTTATCCCGACCCCCAACTATCTCCAAAAGAAAATTCCCTTCGTATGAGAGATCGTGATTACCAACAAAAAAAGCAAGCTTATGAAGCCGCTTATCATGAACCGTTAACCTATACTTGGGAAGCTAATGACATTGCCGGATGGCGAGGACAGCCTTTGGCACCACTGTCATATCAGGATGAATCAATCGGAGTTAATTAAGCCATGCGTAATATTGTTTTTTGCGGTGATGATCAAATGCTTCAAGGTCTTACTATTGCTATCATATCCTTACTCCAACATAGTTCAGAACCCTTAAACATTATTGTCGTTACCGCTCAAGCTGATCCTCGTTACCGCCCACTAACCAACCGCCAATTATATCCCATTAACGATTACCTTTCTAATTTTGGTAGTCATCTTAAACTAGTCGACCTTACTAAACAAGTACGACAAGCCTATCCCATTGCAAATCAAAACTCGATTTTTACTGTTAATTGTATGCTTCGTTTATACTTAGACCTACTGCCTAATCTCCCTGAACGGTTCCTTTATTTAGATACCGATATTATTTGTCGCCGTGATTTTACAGAATTATATTATCAGAATCTCCATGGCTACGATCTAGCCGGTGTTTTAGATTATTACGGAAAATGGTTTTTTCATCATCACTTAACTTGGCACGGATTTGATTATCTTAACTCTGGTGTCCTCCTTTTTAATACTCCACAAGCAAAAAAAGATCGGCTATTTTCGCGTTGTCGTCAGCAATGCCAAAATACTACTATGTTTTTACCGGACCAGACTAGCTTAAATCGGTTTGCTCGTAAAAAATATCTTAATCATCGGTATAATGAACAACGTCGGCTTCACTCCAATACCGTCTTTCAACACTTCACAACTACGTTCCGACTTTTTCCGTTCATTCATCCCGTCACTGTTAAGCCATGGCAACTTCGACAGCTTCATCAAATCTTACACATCTACGAGTATGATGAACTCATTCAAACCGCCCAAGAACTCCTCAAAAGCCAAAAAGGGAGCGGAAGAAAAGCTCCTCAACGGTCTGGTTGGAATAAACAGGACGAAGGTTGATTTATTAGCATCGTCCTTTCGTTCGCCCTTATCCGCTAAGGCCGTGCTTCGGAGCGAACCAGCTAACTGGTTTGACCGTAGTTACTGAGTAACATTCGGAGATAACAAAGAGGCTGAGAAGAAACGCGTGTTTCTTCTCAGCCTCTACTTGTTTGTTTATATTCCTCGAAACCGTGGCTAATCCATTTCTTAGCCCTAACCGACCGTTAATACCCACATAAAGATAATAAAAATAAAGAAGAGTCCATACATAATCGGGTGAACTTCTCGACCCCGCTTGGCTGCAATCATGCAAATTGGGTAAGTAATTAATCCTAAGGCCATCCCATCTGAAATACTATAAGTTAATGGCATTCCCAAAACAATCAAGAATGAAGGAATAGCAACCTCCAAATGTCCCCAATCAACATATTTCAATGATTGAGCCATCAAAACTCCAACAATGATCAAAGCCGGCGCTGTTACTTGGTCCGTGACCACCGTTAACAATGGTGAGAACAACATTCCAAATAAGAAGCAAATTCCTGTCACAACAGCGGTTAATCCTGAACGACCACCAACTGCAATCCCGGCAGATGATTCAACATAGGCCCCCACTGGTGAAGTCCCTAGTAATGACCCTGCTAACATCGCGGTTGAGTCTGACATTAAAGCTTTCCCAACCCGCGGCATTTGGTTATTCTTCATGAAACCTGCCTGTTGGGCAAGTCCAACTAAGGTCCCAGCAGTATCAAAGAAGGTTACCAATAAGAAAGTCAAGACCACAACCCACATTTGTGGAGTACTGATTTCTCCAACATGCTTAACAGCAACCCCAAACGTTGGGGCTAAACTCGGTGCACCAGAAACTAAGTGTGCTGGCATTTTAATCAAGCCCGTTACTAACCCCAAAATCGAAGTTAAAAACATCCCGATAAAGATCGCTCCCGGAACTTTCCGGATCATTAAAATTGCCGTGATGATCAAGCCAAAAATGGTTAACCACGTTGTTGGCGTTGTAAAGGATCCCAAGCCAACTACTGTTGACTTGTTAGCAACGACTAGGCCCCCTTGGTGAAGCCCAAGAAAAGCAATAAATAAACCAATCCCACTAGAAATAGCATACTTTAAATCGCTCGGGATGGCATTGATAATCATTTCCCGAAGCTTAAAAATAGTGATCAAAAGGAAAATTAACGAGGCAACGAATACCCCTGACAACGCCGTTTGCCAGTTAACTCCCATCCCAATTACAACTGAGTAAGAGAAGAAAGCGTTGATTCCAAGTGCCGGAGCCGTTGCGATCGGATAACGAGCCAAAAAGCCCATCAAGAAACATCCTAAAGCACTTGCTAATGCTGTCGCCGTAAAAACGGCTCCAGTATCCATCTTAGCCGCTCCAAGAACGTTTGGATTTACAAAGAGAATATACGACATGGAAATAAAGGTTGTAATTCCTGCTAAAATTTCTCTCCGTACGGTTGTACTAAGTTTATCCAATTCAAAATAGCGATTAAGCCAAGCCACAATCTTTCTCCCTTTCTATTTTACGAACAAAATCACAAAAACTATCTTATAATATTCGTTTAGCTTTGTAAAGAAAAGCTGGAACTTTATTTAAATTTTTTTCGCTAATCATCAACCAAAGGTGTGTTTTTCTTTTCTTTAAACGATAATTGTTCGTCTTTACCAATTCCGTTTACTCCACGCTCGGCCATCAAGCTCGCCTTCTGCTCGATCAATTCTTTCGGCTTGCTCCTTCAACACCCGCCTTAATTCACTCAATGTCACTTGATCAAGGTAACCAGGGAGGCGCTTTGCTAAATCCTTAAGGGTTTGATCTGTCCACTCATCCATAATTCAATATCCTTCTGTTTCTCGAACTAATCGTAAGTTATCATTTAAATCGTCTAATTGTTCTTGCTTCATTGAAAGCAACGCCGCTAGTTGCTGTAACTCTTGCTGAGCTACAGTATCCTTAGTATTAGTTTGCATGGTTGCCAGTTGTCTGGTTAACCAAGCCACGCGGTCTTTGAACCGGACTGGTTGTGGCAGGCTAAGATATTGCTGATAGGCTACCGCTAATTTTTGGCGGGCTGTATCGCTCTGGTAAGCAAATTGACTAACTACGAGTGGCGATAACCACTTCATTTTCGTTGCTAAAGCAAGTCCTTGTAGAGGTCGGAGATATTCATCAATCGTAAAAGCCTGTCTTTGACCACTTTGAAATTCCCGAATTGGTCTCCCTAAACTAACTACGACCCCAAGTTCTTTTTTAACTAATCGATCGTGGTGGGGACCAAGTAGTTCTTCGTCAAACACTTCATCCAGCCATTGTTTCATCAATGCTGGCACGCTGTACCAATAAAGCGGAAATTGTAATATTAACCGCTCGGCTTGCCAAATTAGTTGCTGTTCAGTAGCAATATCAAATGGTGCTTCAAGTTCATGAAAAGTCGCCCAGTCTTTACCAACTTGTTTTAAAAAGGGTTGAGTTTCTGAATCTGCCAATTCTGGATGGCCAATTACTACTAATGTTTTCAAATTATTTCTCCATTAAAGCTTGTCCTTGTTTTAAAGTATCAGAAGCGACCTCAACAGTTAAGAACCTTTGCATTGGGGTTTCGCTATGACGATCTTTAAAAGCCATTGCTTCTGCTTTAAGAATTAATACCGTTAAATTATTCTCGGTGAGCATTAATTGCCCGGGATGGGTAAATTTCCCCTTTGTATGTTTTCCGATTCGCCAAGTGTGGATCTTAGCGGATCCTTCGTTGTCAAATTTAATTTGATACTTTCCAGAATTATCCATTTCAACTGGTAAACCATAAAGTTTTAAAACATCATACTGATTTTTCTTACTCAATTTAAATCAACCTCGATTCCAATAACTGCAACCGCTTTATTTCGTGGTAAGATAGTAGTACCAACATCTAGAAAGGGATGAAACTGATGACAAAAGTTGTAACCGCAAAAGAAATGCGTGCCCTTGATCACCATACCATTAATGAAGTTGGGATTCCGGCCCTCGTACTAATGGAACGGGCAGCACTAGCAATCACTGATCATATTTTAGCTTTACCAAAGGAAAAACGCCATCAAGTCGTAATTGTTGTTGGTAACGGAAATAATGGTGGTGACGGCTTGGCCGTTGCTCGTCTTTTGCACTTAGCCGGGACCCCAGTTAAACTACTCTTTGTAATGCCACCGGCACAAGCATCCGAAGAAAATCGGGTTCAACAACATACCTGTGCCTACTACCAAATTCCAGCAACCACTGATTTAGCCACGCTTAAAGACGCAACATTAATTGTTGATGCGATCTTTGGAATTGGGATTGATCGGGAAGTTACCGGCCATTACCGGGAAGTTATCGAAGCTATTAACCAAGCACCTGCTCCAGTCGTTGCAGTTGACATTCCTTCCGGTTTAAATACTGATACTGGAGAAGCAATGGGTGTGGCTGTTAAAGCCGCTTCAACCGTTACCCTAGCATACCCCAAAATTGGCCTTACAACCCCCGACGGCGAAGAGTTTGCTGGTCGCATTGTGATTGCTGATAAAGTTGGGATCTATGATATCTAGCCTCAAAAGCAAATAATTAAGATTTAAAAAACGCAAACCTAAGAGGTTGGGAAAAAAGCTCCTTGACGGCCTGGTTGGGATAAGAAGAACGAAGGTTGATTCATTAGAATCGGCCTTTCGTTCGCACTTATCCGCTAAGGCCGTGATTTGGAGCGAACCAGCCAACTGGTTTGGCGTTTGTGAGCCCATGCAAGGCTGAATCGGTTGGTGCGACCGCCAGGGAAGCAACTACCATTCATCTACTGCTTTGACCTTAGTTACTGAGTAACCTTCGGAGATGAAAAAGGGGCTGGGAAGAAACATGGGTTTCTCCCAGCCCCAAAGTTTGCGTTTTTTGTATCTAAAAGCTTTCCTCTAATCTATGCCCGAGACTTGTAAGCACCATCAGCAGTGTTGACAATGATCTTATCCCCATTCTTAATGAAGGCTGGGACGTTAACAACCAAACCCGTGTTCAGGGTAGCTGGCTTACCACCACCATCGATGGTTGCCCCTTTAATTTCAGGTTGGGTGTCCACAACTTCAAGGGTAACCGTAGCTGGTAATTCGACCCCAACTAATTCACTCCCAACAAATTCCATCAAAACTTCCATGTTTTCGACCAAGTACTTCTTTTCGTTAGTAATTTGAGTTTGGTCAATTTCGTATTGTTCGTAAGTTTCGAGGTCCATGAAGACAGAAGTGTTACCTTCGTCGTAAAGATATTGGGCATTCCGCTTATCAACATTAACTTGTTCAACCTTTTCGGATGGCCGCATCGTTGTGTGGACAATTGAACCAGAACGTAGATCTTGGATGTCCATTTGCATCAAAGTATTCCCCTTACCCGGCTTGTGGTGGTTAATTTGCAAAACTCGAAGCAACTTACCATCACGTTCAAAAACCATACCTTTTTTCAAGTCAATCGTTTGAATCATTGTTTTATCTCCTTCATTAAATGTAATTTCTTCCGTGGTTGTCATCACACAACCGTGGCATTCTTTACAATTATATCATGCAATTTTCGCATGGCTAGTTATTATTGTTCCTTTAAGAAGTTTGTTGCCGGAATTCGAATTAAAGTATACTGACCAGCTGGCCGATTAGCGCGCAGGCCAATTCCGTTAATCAGCGTATTCCGATAGGTTACATCCATTTCAGCAACAAAGGCATGACTAGAATTATTATCTTCATTTGTTAATTGCTTTTGATTCCATGGATATTGACGGGCATCATTTGGAATTAAATTATCCCCGGTCACTACTGTCGCATAGTGCAAACTAACCGTATTTCGATGAGTTGCGGTTGCATAGGTATATGACGCAAGATGATGCCGACTACCTTCACTCCGGTTTCCTAACACGTAATAGTAATCATTTTCCGTTGCTATTAATTGCAATGGCGCGTAATTAGTTTTGATTTTTACTACTGTTTGATCCGTGTAGTCAACCTTACGATTAAAAGTCATGTAATACATTCCACCAACCCAAATTAAGGCAATAATTAAGAAACCAATATATTTAGCCATTAGGGTTTTATTAACGCGGTTACCAGTTTTTGCAATTAACATTAGTTGGTGAACCCGAATATAGTGGATTACCCAACACAAGTAGACTAATGCTCCCAACCAAAGGAGCCAGCCCAACCAATTCCATGTCATTCTTTTAACCATCCTTTTAGTAGTCTTTTTCTTGTTATCATCATTAAATTGTACCACATTTGGTTAATTTTTTTGAAAATGCCTTCTGCAATGGGGTAAAATATAACGAGTTACTAATTTACACCGTACTGGAGGATTTATAATGGATGAATCAAATAACCTTTCAATGGAAATCATTAACTTTGAAAAGGACCACGATATGATTGACAACCAAGTGGCATTTGGAAGCCAAATTTCAGTTGAACGAGTTCATGATATTAAGTCACAGGCCAGTGAAGCAACTGAGGAAGAAGCTGGTTTGTTACGGAAGTTTATGGCTTCACAAAAATAATTAAAAGCTAGAAAAAAACTTCTCGATGACCATACCCACTTAGTTATTACCTTGACCATAATTTCTAAGGAGCATTCGGAGATGAAAGGGAGGATGAGGAGAAACTCAAGTTTCTCCTCACCCTCCCTTTATTTTTATGTCTAACTACTTTTTAAAAATCACTGGCAATTCCTTTGATGGCAAGGGTTTAGATGGATCCGTAATCCTTTTTAATAAAGTATCGATTAACTCTTCGGCTAAATCATCAACCGGCCGCACCACCGTTGGCAATTCCGGAGCAATCTTTTGGACGAGGCGCGAGCCATTGTATCCGGTCACAATGAAGTCTTTACCAAAAACTTTACCAGCTTGCTCGGCAAGACTCTTAATTTGTAAGGCAAATTCATCATCCGGTGCTAAAACCCCGTCAAAATCTCCTGGAAAAACATCTTCAATTTGAATTTCGTTTACGTCTAGCGGGGTGTATTCAAAATCGTGTTCATTCATATAATCAACCACCCCTTGTACCCGATTAATCGTTGGCGAAGACGAGGTATCTTCATCAATTAAGACTGCTAGATTCTGACATCCCCAATTAACTAGATAGTCAGCCGCCAACCGCCCACCGGTATAGCTGTCTGAAGTAACAATTGGAATTCCATCAGCTAAATAACGGTCAAAGGAAACAATTGGAGCATCAACTTGCTTATATTCTTCAATTCCCAGGTTATGAGAACCAGAAATAATCCCATCAACTTGGTTAGCCATCAGCATGCCCAAGTATTCATGTTCAATCTGCTCATTTTCGGCAGCGGAAGCAATAATCGTTTTATACCCCTTTGCGAATAATCGTGACTCAAGATCGTTAACTAATTCTGCATAAAAGGGATTTGTTAAGTTTGGAAAAATCAAACCAATAAAGTTCGATGGCTTCCCCTGCATCGCTCGGGCTAATGCATTTGGCTGGTAATTTAATTCCCGCATTGCTTGATGAACCTTATAGATTGTCTTCTTACTTAAGGAACCATAATTATTAATCACTCGGGAAACTGTTGTAACTGATACCCCAGCTAGCTCAGCTACATCTTTTAACTTCGCTACCATCTTCACTACTCCACTTACAAAAATTATTAAGGAAACCTGTTAACAACCCGATGTTTGCGTTGTCATTTCCAACTAACCATCAGTATACCAATCTCAAAACTTCATTGCTAGAGCAATCATTAAAAACCAGGTAAGATAACCAAGCCTTTAGGGACTAGAATGAAATTTGATTTTTTTGGATCTCACCTAAACCACCAAAAAATTTGCTAAAAACTCGGATAACTACTTAGATTGGTTAAATTTAGCCAAAATTTTTATTGTTATTAAATATTTCCTTTCTTTTAATTTACAATTAATAGCATCTTGTCATTTTCGTAAAAAAGACTATTAAAATTCGTTGATTTTCTTAAAAAATCATGCTAGTTTGAAAGTGTTATATCCTTATGATTTTCTTAAACTTTTAAAAGACATATTAATTTTTTAAATGATCATTATTAAGCAAGAACTTATTCAGAGGGGACCCTATAATATGAAGAACACTCAATATGAAACTACTAATCTGCACTATAAAATGTATAAGAGCGGTCGTAAATGGGTATTCGCCAGCGTTTGCGCTTTAACCTTATTAACAGCAACGGGAGCTGTTGCCCATGCTGATGACCAAACTGCTAATCCAGATAGTGCAGTCCAAACAACTAGTGCTAACGGAAGTGACAATAGTAACACTACGAGTTCAGCTTCGAGTGCCAGTCAAAGTACTTCGGCTAGCAGTGCGGCTACTTCAAGCGCCGTTTCAGCTACTTCATCAGCAACTAGTGCCAGCTCGCAAGTAAGTGAAAGTAGTGCTGCAACTAACGAAACAACAACCCTAAATTTAGCTGCCGTTGCTGATTCTAAAGTTGCTACTAACACTAACGTGGCTGAATCAAAAGTAGCCACTTCATCAGCCGCCGCTTCTTCATCAACGGCTCCTACCTCAGCTAGTGTTGATCTGAATTCAATCACTTTTTCAACTAACGCAAAAAGTCAAGCCTTTATTGAAAGTGTCGCTCAAGGAGCAATTAATGGTTGGCAGACATACAAGGTATTACCTTCAATTACAGTTGCCCAAGCCATCCTTGAAAGTGGCTGGGGGAACTCTTATCTTTCAACCGCTGCTCACAACTTATTTGGGATCAAGGGAAGTTACAACGGTAATTCAATTCGTTTGCAAACACGCGAAGTCTACAATGGAAGAAGTGTTTATGTATACGATAATTTCCGCTCCTACGCTAACAATGATGAATCAGTCAAAGACCACGGGGCTTTCTTAAACGAAAATAGTCGTTACAGTAACTTGTTAGGAGACACTAGCTATATAAGTGTTGCCAACAAGCTTCGCGCTGATGGTTATGCCACTGATCCTAATTATGCAAGTTCTTTAATTAAGTTAATCCAAACTTATGGCCTTGATCGCTTAGACACAATTGCGCTTTCTGGTACTACTGCCGTTAATACTAAGAACGACAGTACCAGTAATGGAACTTCTTACAATACTAGTGACCAAGGAACTGGAACTTCAACCTCAACCGGGGGAACTAACTACTACACCGTAAAATCTGGCGATACTCTTTCTGGGATTGCAAGCAACCACCGTACCACGGTTCAAACTTTAACCCAACTGAATCATCTTGCTAATCCAAACTTAATTTATGTTGGTCAACGGTTATTGGTCCGCCAAGCCAGTGCTTCTACGAATACTTCCACTAGCCAAACTAGTCAAACAACTACTAGTTCAACTAGTGCGACTACTTATACGGTTAAGTCTGGCGATACCCTCTCCGGAATCGCTAACCAATTCAGTACGACTGCCTCAGCCTTAACGAAACTAAACCAACTTGCTAATCCAAACTTAATTTATGTTGGTCAAGTCCTTAAAGTTAAGTCAAGCGCTACCACGACTACGACCAACACGAATTCAACTTCAAGTAGTCAAAGTGCGACTACTTACACGGTTAAGTCCGGCGATACCTTATTAAGCATTGCTACAAGCCACCACACAACTTACGAAAAATTAGCAACTTTAAACAATTTAACTAACCCTAACTTAATCTACGTTGGACAAACCTTAAAGCTTGCTAATAGTTCTTCAGCTACTCAAACTAGTACTACTAAGACGACGACAAGTTCTGCTCAGGGTACTTACACTGTCAAAAACGGTGATACCCTCTCCGGAATTGCTAGTTCCCACGGTACTACTTATGAAGCCTTAGCAAGTGCAAATGGTATTTCAAACCCTAACATGATCTATGTTGGTCAAACCTTAAAGCTTAGTGGTACAACAACTTCAAATGTTACTACCCAAACCAATAACACTACTACTGCTAGTTCTTATACCGTTAATAGCGGTGACACCCTTTATGCCATTGCTACTAGGTTCGGAATTAATTGGCAACAATTAGCTTCTCAAAATAATATTAGCCAGCCTTATACAATTTACGTTGGTCAAAAACTCTCACTCTAAGGTAAAACAAAAAAATGAAGTAGCTTCCCTCGTGTAGCCACTTCATTTTTTAACAAATTTCTTTAAAGGGGGTAATCCCATGGTGAATTATCAATCACTTCGCCAAGAAGAGCTCCAACGAGTTAGTTCCCTATTTAAAGTTCTCGGTCACCCCAAACGATTACAATTACTATATTTACTAATGCAAAGTCGCATGACTGTTTCAGAAATCAGCGCTTCATTAGAATGGGAACAATCCGCCGTTTCTCATCAATTAAAATTACTAAAACAAAAAAATCTGGTATCAGCAAGCCGACATGGCAAAAACATGGTTTATCAATTAACTAGTCCCCAAATCATGTCCCTAATTGCGGATGCCGTTGAAAATTCTAATTTAGGACGATAATAAAGAAAGAGAGGCCAGGAAGAAACGCACGTTTTTTCCTGGCCTCCTTTGCATCTCCGAAGGTTACTCAGTAACTAAATGGCCGTTGCTTCCCTGACGGTCGCACCAGCCCATTTCTTTCGTTTTGCTAATGTTCCATATACTTCTGCACTAATTGATTAATCTTTTTTGCCTCTTCTGGAGTCTGGCTAATTGTAATGAAAGTATCATTCCCCGCTAGAGTCCCTGTAACTTCAGGCATCTGGCTGTCGTCAAATAGTCCAGCTAAAATCGTGGCGTAATTTGAGTTTGGGGTTGTCTTAATGACATTAATAAATTGAACCGTAGTAATCGATTCAACCGTATTTTTTATCATCTCATACATCCGCTGATTAATCTTCGGCCCCGCATTTTCGACGCGAATATAATAGGAATGTCCATTTTCATCGTTCACTTTTGCAACATTGAGTGCATGCAAATCCCGTGAAATCGTTGCTTGGGTCGCTTCTTCCCCTGCATCTTTTAACCGTTGTAATAATTCCTCTTGCGTACTAATTTTAAAATCCGTGATTAATTGTTTAATTAATTTTCGTCGATCTCTATTTCCCATATTTAGCACCCCTTTTTTACCGTTTCTATCTTAGCATATTTATTAATTTTACAAATCGTTCCTGCTTACTTTTTTCATCTTATCCTAACCCGTTTTAGCAAAAATAACTAGTCTTCCGCAAGGGCTTCAATCGGATTTAAATTCGCTGCTCGACGGGCTGGCAAAACTACGGCCAAAAAAGAGATAATGATCGCTGCTAAAAAGGCAAAAATTACGTTTCCAACGGTAATTTGGACGATTTGATATTTTATCAAATGTGCTAAAGAGACATTTAGTCCCCAAGCTACTAGCAACGAAATAACCAGGGCAAAAACTGCCCCAAAAAGCCCAATTAATAATGATTCAGCAGTAAAGAGGCGACGAATATCCTTCTTCCGTTCACCTAAAGCCCGCAAAATTCCGATTTCCTTTGTCCGCTCAGATACTGACATGTACATTGTCACAATAATCATCAAAGCAGAAACCAATAGCGAAATTCCAGCAATTGCAGCTAAGATGTTGGCAGCTAATTTAACATAGGTATTAACCCGCTTAAGAACTGAACCAATGGTAATTGCCCCAACAACTCGTTTGCCATTCGTCCGTAAGTTATTAATTTGGTTAGCAACATGACTTACTTGATCAAGTGACTTAACTTTAACTGCCAGTAAATTTGGTTCTGAAATTGCATTAGCCCGTTTTAAAGCTTGGCGAACAGTTGGCGCATTAATCACCGTCGCACTACTCGTTCCGTCAGTAATCCCAGCAACCTTTAAGTTAAGGTTGATTATCATTGGTTGTTTCTGAGCATTAACCCACTGAAATTCCATCTTTACAGTCTTACCGATAAACGATTTCATTGAATGGTTACCAAAAAGTTCAATTGCATCTTGTTTTTTGAGGACTAACTCTCCATTTTTTGGCATGTGTCCAGCCTTTAACAAGTCCTTTTTCTCAGCTAAGGACCAGGTTTGCATCATCGTACCACTTTGTTCTTTAGCTTGATTAGTTAACTGGTAAGCCGGAATAATGTAACCTTCTTCAACTCTTTTAACTCCCTTCAATTGCTCAATCCGATGAATATCACTTTCCTTAATCGTTGAGCCTTGAAGGTTAGCTGCGATATTTTGAATTGATGATTGCAACTGCTCATTAGTCATCTTTTTCCCTGTTTGATTCTTAAGCACCGATATCACTTCGGGATTAGCAACCTTGTTGATTTGATTTTGGAGATAACCATTGACCCCATTCCCAATTCCGCTAAAAAGGATCACCGCAAAAAGCCCAATTCCAACCCCAAGCATAATTAATGAATTTTGCCAGAAATTATACATCAGGTGTTTAAAAGCCGTCCGATAACTTGAAATTGCCGGTAAAGGCTGGGGCGTTAGCCTTTTCCCTTCTTGGACCGGGTAAGATGACCGTAGCTGTTCATCAGCTTCAATTTTTCCATCAGCTAACCGAACGATCCGCGTCCCGTGGTTAGCAACCTCGTTGGAGTGGGTAACGGCAATTACCAACTTTCCATCTTGGGCAATTCGGTCCAAGATTTCCAAGACTTCTTGGGTATTTTGCGCATCAAGGGCTCCCGTTGGTTCGTCAGCGATAATAATTTGCGGGTCGGCAGCTAGTGCCCGGGCAATCGCCACCCGTTGTTTTTGGCCCCCAGATAGCTGACGAGGGTGTTTTTTAATATGGTCACTAAGCCCCACTTCGGTTAGTAATTGAATTGCTCGTTGCTTTTTTTCGACCGGTCTTAAAGTGGTCATTTCTAGTGAAACCATCACGTTGTCTAACACCGTCAAATGGGGAATTAGATTATACGATTGGTAAATATAACCGACCATTGCCCGCCGGTATTCGTCTAATTGTTTTTCTTTTTGGTGATCTAAGATTTGGCCTTCAACTTTAACCATTCCTTCAAATTCGCGATCAAGTCCCCCAATAATATTCATGAGGGTCGTTTTTCCACCCCCGGATTCGCCGAGAATGGATACAAATTCACCTCGTTCAAGCTGTAAATCAATTCCTTTTAAAACCGGAAATTCCTCTTTTCCTAGGTAGTAAGACTTATGAATGTCGGCTAACTCTAATAATGCCATCTCGTCGCCTCCGCTTTTTAATGATAGTTAGCTCTCTAAATTATAGTTGATTTCCGACTTAAGGACCAGTTAGCGAATTTTACATAATTAACCAGAAAACGAGCTTGAAGCTGGGGATTCCCCCATCCTCAACCTCGTTGTATCTCCAAAGATTACTAACTATGATCAAACCCTATTATTTAACTTGGGTCAATTGACCATCTTCGATTTTAGTAATCCGATCGGCGAATGGCATTAACCGTTGATCGTGAGTCACCACTACTACTGCCTTTTGTCGCTTGGTTGCTAAGTCTTTAAATAACTGACCAACAGTTTTTACTCGTTCGCTGTCTAAGGCCGCAGTTGGTTCATCAGCTAAGATAATTGGTGGATTAGCATACAAGGCCCGAGCAATTGCTACCCGTTGATTTTGACCACCTGAAAGCTGATCCGGAAACTTATGAACAAGTTGGCTAATCCCCAGTTCTTCTAGTAAATGTTGGAGTTCCGCTTGTAAAAGATTTCCCTGTTTTTTTACTCGATCAACCAGTTCAAACTGCTGTTGAACGGTTAAGTAAGGTAATAGGTTGTAGGACTGTAAGACAAAGCCAATCTCTTCAAGCCGCATTCGGTCGCGCTCTTTATTTGATAATTTGGTTGTCTCTTTTCCATTAATCAGGACTTGTCCTTCACTAGGGGATTGTAAACCACCGGTGATTGTCAAAAAGGTACTCTTCCCTGAACCAGAAGGACCAATTATGAGATTTAATTCACCCGTTGATGCTTGGAAATCAACCTTTTTCAACGCTTGAACCCGGCCAACACCTTCACCGTAGAACTTACTGATTTGTTTTAATTCAATTACTGGCATTTAATCCCTCCTAATTTAATGCATCTAGTGGCTGAACACGTTGGATTAATTTCACTGGAATCACTGAACTTAATGTTCCAAGGATGACCATTACTAAAGTCAAACCAATCGCAAGTGGCCAATTAATCAGAAATGGCATCGCTTCTGGCAAAGTTAAACTTGTCAAAGCCGTTAAGATCAGGCTTAACACGCCCCCAACAGCCATTAATAGGATTGCTTGACTAACTGTCGCTCGGACTAACGTACCCGTTGAAATTCCTTGGGCCCGTAAAACTGCATAGTTTGGGAGTTTTTGCATCGTTAAAATATATAAGAAGACACCAATAATCGCCATTGAAATTACCATTAAGAAACCAATCATCGCTGCAAAGGTTTGATTTTGAGCGCTATAACCTGGTAATTTTTGGACATACTTAGCTTTGGTATAACTTTTTAGGTTGTCATGCTCATACTTGAATTGCCGGGTACTAAAAATTGCGCTAGCTCCGAATTGCCTCCCGCCTTTAAGTTGTTGCCAAACGCTTAATTGACTGTAGACAATTGGGGTCACATTTAAGGTACTTTGTTTAGCAAACCCTACAACCCGGTAAGTCTTGGCTTGACCACTAAACTTAATTTTTTGGTTTAAATGGTATCCCTTGTTCTTTAAAGAATCTGCCAAAACAACTTCGTTTGCTTTTTTCCACCAACGACCTTCACTCAAAGTAACCTTTTTAGCAATTGCTTGATTTGCCTTCAACCCAATTAGTTGGGCACTTTGCTTATCCGCCCCATTTTTCTTGGTAATTACTAATGGACTTTGCCCAACCAATGAATCTCCAGCTTTTAATTTTGGGAGTTCATTTGCTGGAATTACTGATTGATTAAGATTGATATTGGCTCCCTTATTTAAAATTACGGTTTGAGTTTGCCAACTATCAACTGCAGCTGTGTTTTCTTTTGCCAGACCTAACATTAGCCCAAGTAACATAAAGATTAGGTAAGCAATTAAGGTTACCATCGTAACAATCAGGCCATAGTGAACCTTTTCATGCTTCATTTCATTAAGCGCTAAAAACAAATTATTTTCCTCCTAATAACTTTTTCAATACCGTTTCTAAACGTTGGAGAATCGCTTCTTCATCCTCCTCATCAAGTAAACATTCCCGCACTGCTTGGTGGGTTAGCGTCATCACCGCCCATGTCTCGGCCTTAAACCGTGGTGGCATAACCGGCTGACTATGCAAATAAGCCTCATTTACGGTATAGTGCAAAGTTATTAAATCCTTCAGCCCCTTAGCTTCCCCTTGTGTAATAAACCGGCGCACTTGTTCTGTATATTCCGCCGGAGTTTTAGCTAACCGCCCCGTTAATTCATCTTTTGAATGGATTTGATTAAGTGCTTGCCGCCATAACCACCAATAAGCATCCTCTAAATCGCCAAAATATTTATAAAAAGCGCCCCGGGCAATCTGTGCTTCCTTGACAATCCGAGCAACTTGAGCGTCTGGTAAGCCATAAGTACTAAATTCATGGAGTAACGCAGCTTGAATCCGGTCCTTTTTTTCTACTTTTAAGTTCTCAAATGTTTGACTAGGCATTTCCATCCTCCTTGGTGACACTGTGTCATTTTCCCTAACTTTAACACTTGAAGTGACACGGTGTCAACTGTAGCCAAAAAAAGATGAGTGCGATATTTCGCAACTCATCTTTTTTAAGATTTAGAGATTGATTTAATTTTTTAAACGTTTAGGCTTCTTCGCCCCCGACCTTAACAATGGCCTTGGAGACCTTTCCTAACTTACCAGAAACAAATTTTTCAACCCCGTCTAAATCAAGTTCGTGGGAGAAAAGTGGTAGTGGGTCAACCTTGCCAGATGCCAATAAAGCAATTGAATCTTCGAAGGTGTAAGGGTTAATGAAAGCCCCTTGAATTGTTAATTGCTTTTGGAAAACATCGTAAGTGTTAACTGAGAACTTATCGTCTGGGTTACCGACTCCAAACATCAAAACTTGAGCGCCCCGAGCAGCGGCTGCTAAAGCTTGTTCTTGAGTTGCCGGTAAACCAACAGCTTCAACCACAATGTCAAAACTGTCGGCCGGAATTTCTTCCTTAGTGGTGTTAATCGTCTTTACTCCAAAGTGTTCACGGTTGTTAGCAAGCTTTTCGTCAGACCGACCAGCCAAAGTAACTTCGTGAACTCCCCGTGCCTTTAAAATTTGGGCAAAAAGTTGACCTTCAAACCCATCACCAAGTACTAAAGCACTTTGGTATGGGTGAGTTTCTAAGAGATCAACCCCGTGCATTGCACAAGAAATTGGTTCAATTACCGCTGCGGCCTTCAAAGAAACGTTATCTGGAATTGGGTAAACAACCTTAGCTGGGGCTGTGAAGTATTCTTCAAATCCACCATCACGGGTAACACCTACGGCATCAAGGTGTTCACATAATTCAGGCCGTTGCGTCCGGCAGTACTTGCATTGACCACAATAGATGTTTGGGTCAACCGTTACTCGGTCACCAACCTTAACATTCGTAACTGCAGAACCAACTTTTGCAACTACCCCTGAATTTTCGTGTCCCAAAACAATCGGTGGCACAGCAGAAGCAGACCCTGGTAACCCAGCGTACAAAGCCTTATCCGTCCCACAAATCCCAGCAAAGGCAGTATGAACTAAGACTTCATCTGGCTTAACTTCAGGAACATCATATTCTTGAACTGCTAAATCCTTAATTCCTTGTAAAACAAGTGCTTTCATTTTTATCTTCCTCTCTCGCCTTGTGAAAAATATCATTTGATGGTTATAAGTATACTCATTTTAATTCTTATGTCAACCGCTTGTCATATTTTTTTCTTGTCAATTCATTACTTGTAAAGACCTTTGAAATAAGCGATAGTAAGTCTTTATACTAGTCTAAGATTTTTTACTTTCCTTTATTCTAAATTTGTGATTTTATCATCATAGTTAACCTTAACTATCCTAACCTACTTTTATTTAGAAATTAGTTATTCGCTTCAAAACGCTTAAAAACGGCATTTTCTATTGCAAGATATTATTTTTTATGCTAACCTAACAAAGGTGTTCCTTGAAAGTTAATCTTATACTTAGGAATAATTTCAGAATAGAAAGGTGGATTTGGCGTGGATAACACAAAAAATCAAGGCCGGAAGCATAAGTTAATTGAACATGCCAACGGGAAATCCTTGGAAGAAATTAACGGAACGGTTGAAGTACCACATGGTAAAAGCTTCTGGCGAACCCTCTTTGCATACTCTGGACCAGGGGCTTTAGTTGCCGTTGGTTATATGGATCCTGGTAATTGGTCGACTTCGATTACTGGGGGGCAGAGTTTCCAATATACATTAATGACGACCATCCTGATTTCAAGTTTGATCGCGATGTTACTACAAAACATGGCAGCCAAACTTGGGATCGTTAGCCAAATGGACTTAGCTCAGGCCATTCGGGCGCGGACCGGGAAGGCGTTAGGAATTATCCTATGGATTATGACTGAGCTAGCAATTATGGCTACTGATATTGCCGAAGTTATTGGGGCCGCAATCGCCTTGAACTTATTGTTCCATATCTCATTAATTACTGCGGTCTTCATTACCGTCCTCGATGTCTTGGTACTCTTACTACTTACCAAGATTGGATTCAGAAAAATTGAGGCTTTAGTTGCTTGCC
Organism: Lactobacillus sp. 3B(2020); assembly: GCF_013487845.1. Taxonomy (NCBI): domain Bacteria; kingdom Bacillati; phylum Bacillota; class Bacilli; order Lactobacillales; family Lactobacillaceae; genus Lactobacillus; species Lactobacillus sp. 3B(2020). The sequence goes on from NZ_CP047410.1 coordinate 2,132,005, forward strand.
TAATTTTAGTAATTCTATTTGTCTTTGCTTATCAAGTTATCCTTTCCAAGCCTGACTGGGGTGCCGCTTTGGCTGGTTTAGTACCAACCCCGCATGCAGTAGCTAGCAGTCCAGTAGTTGGCGGGATTTCACCATTAAGTGGTTCGTTAGGAATTATTGGAGCGACCGTTATGCCGCATAATCTCTACCTTCACTCCGCCATATCACAGACACGGAAACTAGACCACACTAAAATTGAAGATATTCGTCAAACCGTGCGATTTACAACTTGGGATTCTAATATTCAACTTTCCCTTGCCTTCATCGTTAACGCCTTGCTGTTAATTATGGGGGTTGCGGTCTTTAAGAACGGTGCGGTCAAAGACACTTCTTTCTTTGGTTTATATGAAGCCTTAAATAATACTTCAATGTTAAGCAATGGTATCTTGATCGCTGTTGCTAAGACTGGGGTGCTTTCGACACTCTTTGCGGTAGCACTGCTAGCTTCTGGACAAAATTCTACTATTACTGGTACTCTAACCGGGCAAGTAATCATGGAAGGTTTCGTCCACATGCGGATGCCCCTCTGGGCCCGGCGATTAGTAACTCGGTTACTCTCCGTGATTCCTGTTCTCCTTTGTGTAGGAATGACGGCCGGTGAAACCGAACTTCAGCAACATTATGCTATTAATATGCTTATGGAAAATTCCCAAGTTTTCTTGGCATTCGCTCTTCCATTCTCTATGTTACCACTCTTAATGATGACCAATAGTGAAGTAGAAATGGGTGAATTTAAAAATGCTACTTGGACTAGGTGGCTTGGGTGGATCTCTGTAATTGGTTTAACCTTCTTGAATCTAATGAACCTCCCAAGTACGTTCGAGGGCTTTGGCGTTTGGAAAAAAGGTACCGCTGATCTCCTCGCTTACCTAGCAATCATTATCATTATTGCCCTCTTAACTTGGACCGTGGTTGAACTTTACCATGGGAACAAACGCTTTGCTAAAGAACATCAAGCTCATCCTTGGGAAGATAGTACTAAAGCCGCTACCGATTAATACTTTACTATCAAAGATAGGCTGGAATAGCTTTAAATTCCCCAACTTTTATTTTAAAGAAGAGGGTTAACCCTCAACTAAGGACCTTAAGCCCTGATACCGATAACGGTATCGATCATGGTGCTTGACAATGGCTAAGAGGCATTTTAGGGTCTTATCCATCCAAGCTACCATTGCGACCTTATTCAGTTTTGGATAAGGTCGTTTTTCTTTTAACCGGTAGTAATAATCAACGATATGGCAAGGCGCATGATGTTTTTGGCGGATCATATTACCAACCGCAAAGTAGACTAACTTCCGGGCAATTAGATTTTATCCCTCAATTTAATTGGATATTACTCAGTAAATTATGACAAAACGGTCTTAGAAATCGCTGGTAATTTTTCCTTTAATTTTGAAATCTCCTAGCTTTTTAAGAAAAACTAGGGGGTTTTTCAAAAAATCTTCATCCTTCTTTATTAGAATTTGAAGTTAGTCAACTTTAATTGAAAAAAATACTCGTAATTTTTCAACTATGGAAGCATAATGCTATAATTGAAACAACTAAATTGATGAAAAAGAGGTGAATACCTTGAATAATGATAATGAAAAAAAACGTCTGAGCCGGGTCGACCTCTACGATAGCCCGGAACATAAACGGGCCCGCCAACAAAAAAAGAAGAAACCGTTAATTCTCCATTTTAATGATCGCGATACTCCATCTTCAAAACAGCCTGTCCCAGGTACTCGGGCAGCTTTACGGATGGAAGAAAACGAGCAACGGGCTAATCGCAAAAACAATCATCGCCAACCAACGATTGTTACCACCACTAAACATAAAAGGCACCACTTAAAATTTACTGGTGGTAAAGGTCACCATCGAATTTACAAAGCAGTCTTAGGTATCGCCGTTGCTGCCCTAGTAATTTTCTTTATCACCTTCCTGATTAAGCAACAAAATCCAGTAAGCACAAGCAGTGACTCAACCGTTTCAACGAGCTCCTCACATAAAAAGAGCTCTTCTAGCAGCTCAAGTAGTAAAAAGAAGCACAAGCATCATTCAAGTAGTTCGACAACTTCGTCAACGGGAACCGATGATATCCAATCAACTTACGAGCTTCGTAATAATTCCACTCAACGATCAACAAATACCAATTCAACGACCAACACTAATACCAATAATGGCAATACTAACAACACTGACACTCAACAAAAACAATCTAGTCAAGCAAGCTCAACAACTACCAATGATAATTCTAATAACAACAGCACTCCATCAAACGCCAATAGTACGCAAACTAGTAGTGGCGCCAATAGTACTAGCGCTGGTCCAACCAAATAAATTTAACTTTCTAACCGATAAGTGTTATCATAAAGGTTGAAAGGAAGCGTATTACTTATGGAAATTAACGCAGATGCTTTAAAGAATTTTGAAAATTCAAAGTTTGATTTTGTGGACGCAAATGGAAAAGCTGTTGATTTCAATAACCTTGACGAAAATGGTAAGTATACTCTTCGAGACGGTGAAACAATCGTTGAAGACAATATGCATGCAAAGGATGTTGTTGAAACTATCAATAATGAATACGGGAAAGAATTAGCAGTTTAATTTCCCAGGAAATACTAATTGAAAGTAGGGAGAGGCCGGGAAGAAACATGAGTTTCTTTCCGGCCTCTTTTTCATCTCCGAATGTTACTCAGCAACTACGATCAGGTATGATTTTCTTACAAGCGGTATGATCTGCGTAAGCTCACGAACGACAGTAAATTTTCTCTGGTTACCTTATCTATAAGGACCGTCCTTTTTAATACGTCACCGTCAAGAATTTTTCCTACTCTCTTTTTATTATCAACGCTTGACACTAAGGCTTAAAATGCTATAATCAGCATTAATTGAAGGACATGTTAGTTTTGGATTCCTATTCAGGGAGCGGTTCCTAGGCTGGAAGAACCGTTAGGACCATTGCTAGTACCACCTTCGTCTTTGACACCGAAATAAGGTGCTCCGGGTCGTGACCGTTATCCACCATTGAGAAGGTTTTTTGTGAACCTTAAATTTGGGTGGAACCACGCTGAGTTTTGTTAACCAACGTCCCTTAGATCGTTTTATCGATCTGAGGGACGTTTTTTATTTTTATCAAAGGAGAGATTGATACATGGCACAAGTTGCAGTAATGACCCCAGATGGTCAAGTTGAAAAAATTGAACGGGACGGCAATGACAAAGCTCTTACCGCCTTACGTCAAATGGCTGCTTTGATGTTGAAAGCCGCTTTAATTAAAGAATTTGATTGGATTCGCCTTGGCGCTTCTGTTGCCGAAGACGACCAATTCTACGTTGACTCGGACAAGGATGATCAACAAGTTTCCGCTGACGAATTAGCTGGTCTGGAAGCCGCTATGAAGCAAATTGCTAAGGATGGCTTAAAGGTTGAATTTGCTGAAGTTGCTTTGGATGATGCCTTAGCCACTGCCGGTGACGACCAATTTACTAACGAACTCCTAAAGGAACACGCCCAAGACGGCAAGGTAGCCATGTACAAGCTGGGTGATGTTGCAATCATCGCTAATGCCCCGATCTTGGTTTACGCAAACGTAGTTAAGCACTACAAGCTCTTATCCGTTGCCGGAGCTTATTGGAAGGGGATGTCCTCTAATCCAATGCTTCAACGAATTTACGGGACGGTCTTCTTCAACAACGATGACCTTGACGCTGATCTCAAAGCTCGTCAAGAAGCTAAAGAACGTGACCACCGGGTTATTGGGAACCAACTTGACCTCTTCTTCGTTGATCCTAAAGTTGGTGCTGGTTTACCATATTGGATGCCTAAGGGTTCCACCATTCGGCGGACAATCGAACGTTACATTATTGACCGGGAAGTCGCTGACGACTACGAACACGTTTACACCCCAGTTTTGATGAACTTAGATGCTTACAAGACATCTGGTCACTGGCAACACTACCGCGACGACATGTTCCCACCAATGGACATGGGTGACGGCGAAATGCTTGAATTACGGCCAATGAACTGCCCATCCCATATCCAAGTTTACAAGCACCACATTCGTTCCTACCGGGATCTCCCACTTCGAATTGCTGAACTTGGAATGATGCACCGTTACGAAAAGTCCGGGGCCCTTTCTGGTTTGCAACGGGTTCGTGAAATGACCTTGAACGACGGTCACACCTTCGTTGCTTTGAACCAAATTCAAGATGAATTTGCCAAGATCTTGAAGTTGATCATGAGTGTTTACCGTGACTTCGACATTACGGATTACACTTTCCGGCTTTCTTACCGGGACCCTAAGAACACGGAAAAGTACTACGCTAATGACGAAATGTGGGAACAAGCCCAAAAGATGTTAAAGGGTGCTATGGACGACCTTGGCCTTGATTACTACGAAGCTGAAGGGGAAGCTGCCTTCTACGGTCCAAAGCTTGATATTCAAACTAAGACGGCCCTTGGTAACGAAGAGACGATGTCCACCATCCAATTAGACTTCATGTTGCCAGAACGGTTTGACCTTCACTACGTTGGGGAAGACGGTAAGCAACACCGGCCAGTTATGATCCACCGGGGAGTTGTCGGGACGATGGAACGGTTCATCGCTTACTTGACGGAAATCTACAAGGGAGCCTTCCCTACTTGGCTAGCACCACAACAAGTAACGATCATTCCGGTTTCTGATGACAAGCACGGTGAATACGCCGACAAATTAGCTGCTCAAATGAAGGCTGCTAATATTCGGGTTAAGGTTGACCACCGGAACGAAAAGATGGGTTACAAGATTCGGGAAGCTCAAACCCAAAAAGTTCCTTACACTTTAGTTGTTGGGGATGATGAGATGGCTAATGAATCAGTCTCTGTTCGGAAGTACGGTGAACAAGACCAAATTAGCATGAGCAAGCAAGCCTTCCTTGATGAAATCTTGCAAGACATTGCTAACTACTCCCGTGAAAACTAAATTCCCAACCGTAGTTACCGTATACTAAAAAGGTAAGCGGTGAATAACGACACGTCTATTAATCATATGGCTAACCCCCTATACTGAAGACATCAAATCTCAGTTAGGGGGTTATCTTTGTATGGAAGAAAAACAAGACATTGTAGAAACAATTTTCAAAAGTAAGGCCACACCGGCTACTAAACCGCTGAAACGATCTCATCGATCGATAGAATTAAACGTTAAACATATCCGCTTGACTCTTTTTCAAGGAGTCGACTCCGAATTAGCGGCAAAAATCATTACTACGGTGCTGGACCATGTTAGTTAATTGGACTGCCCCTGATCATGTTTACCTCGTTTGTGGTAAAACTGACCTTCGGAAAGGTATCGATGGTTTAGCAATGATCGTTGCAGAAAATTATGGGCTGGATATTTACGATAATTCACTATTTTTGTTCTGTGGAACACGGAGTGATCGCTTTAAGGGATTGTACTGGGATGGTGAAGGCTTCATTTTACTCTATAAAAGGTATGAAAATGGCCACCTTCGTTGGCCGCGTCATGGTCAAGAAGCTAAGTTACTGACAAGGAGACAAATTAAGGAATTACTAGTCGGGATAAACCCGATTCCACCACGGAGCGTGAGCCCCGCTAAGACGGGAATTTTCTATTAAATCAGGGCTTTTCTTACACCAAATTTTTGATATAATGCTGGAAGATCATATTAAGGAGGTGACGCACGATGACTCCAGCAGAAAAAGAAAATCAGGAATTGAAAGCTCGGTTAAAGAAGGCTTTGGAACGAAACGAAGAACTTGAAGAAATGGTCCGTCAACTGCAACGGATGATTTTTGGAAAAAAAACTGAAAAATTCGAGACCGTTGTAAAAGGACAAGGGTCTCTATTTGATGATGAACAGTTAGCTGCCTTAGTTGATAGTGATATCGACTTGACGGAGACTGAAGTAACTGAAATTGAAGTTATTGAAAAGAAAAAGGTAGTGCGTCACCAGGAACGAAAGAATTCTCAGGGACGGGCTGCTTTTTTGGACTCTTTACCACAAGTTGAGGAGCTCACCCCACTCGAAGATACCCAATGTCCAACTTGTCAGCACGAAATGAACAAGATTGGTAAGCGAGTAAATAGTCGTGAAGTCGAACTTATTCCACCACAACTTCGTTGTATTAACCATTGTCAGGAAACTTATAAGTGTCAAGAATGCGAGAAGAAGACTGGCGAAACGGTAATTAAAAGTAGTAAAACACCACAATTATTACTCCCCCATAGCTTAGTATCTGGTAGTATTCTGGCTGAAGTAGCTAATTATAAGTTTAATCTGGCAGTACCAATTCATCGCCAAAAGAAGATTTGGGAACGGCTGGGATTGCCAGTAAATAAATCATCACTTGTCAGAAGTGTTATTTCAGTATCAGAGACGTACCTTGAACCACTGGTTAACCTAATGACAAAGGAAATTCGTAAAGAACCGGTGGTTCATATGGATGAGACACCGATAAAAGTACTTGATGAACCAAGTCAGAGGGGCTACCTCTGGGTGATTAGAACTACCAAAGAGTTCAGTAAATATCCAATTATCCAGTTTAACTATCGTCACGGCCGGAAAGGAAAGACGGTTGAGGAGTTAGTCGGTGATGATTACCGTGGAATTATCGAATGTGACGACTATGTCGCTTATAACGAAGATAAACACGAGCAGATAAAATTTGGAGCTTGTCTCGTCCACATTCGGCGGTGGTTTATTAACATCATCAAGGACAGTAGGAAAATACTGAAAAAGTCATTAGCAATTCAAATAGTAAAGAGGATTGGTAAGATCTTTGAAATTGAACAGCAGCTGGAGTACGAAACCAAGGAGGAGAAGTTAAAGCAACGGATATTACGCTTAAAACCTGCGGTTGATGAATTCTTTGAATTCCTCAAACAGGTAGTTCACAAGACAAATAATAAGTTGCAGACCCACATTGAAAGTACCTTAAAATTGGAGCAGCGAGTATATCGGATTTTTGAAGATGGTCAAGTGCCATTAAGTAATAACGACATTGAACAATCAATTCGTTTTTCAACAATAATCCGCAAGAATAGTTTACTCGCTCAGTCAGTAGCTGGAGCTAAAGCTTGTGCGGTCTATTATTCCTTAGTTGAAACAGCTAAAGAGAATAACCTAGATGTGGTGGAGTATTTTAGATATCTATTCAAGTATCTCCCTAACCGTATTGATGAGGATCTTACGGCTTATTTGCCTTGGGCAAAACAGGTTCAAGTAGCATGCCATAAATAGCAATAAAGAACGGGCTAAGAAATTGCTTAGTCCGTTCTTTATTTTGTCAATACGTGCAGTTGTTCACCGCTTACCTAAAAAGAGGGAGCCAGGAAGAAACAAAAGTTTCTTCCTGGCTCCCTCTTTCATCTCCGAATATTACACAGAAACTATGCGGTCAAGGCAATACTGCCTTCCTTATCCTTTCCAGATCTTATCTAATTAGCTTGGAAATAATGCTTCCATTCATCATTAACATTGCTCTTTTTAGTCTGATTTCCTGACCAGAAACCAACATGCACAACTCCAAGAAGCTTACTCTTTGGAACAAAACCATAGTACCGACTATCGTTAGAAACGCTCCGGTGATCCCCAAGAACAAAGTATTCTCCAGCTGGCACCTTGGTTGTGCCACTATTCTTTAGCCAACTATTCTGAACGGAAATTGACTTTAACGTCCAATTCCCAGTTCCTTCTTTCCGCTGATACTTATTAATATAGCTTTGCCGAACTAACTTGCCATTAACATAGAGTTTCCCATTCTTCGCTTCAACCGTATCCCCAGGTAAGCCAATTACCCGCTTAACGTAGTAAGTCTTCTGGGAAACTTGTGGGTCAACACCATTAGCATCAAAGACAACCACACTTCCCCGGTGGATCTTTGCTTGTTTCCAAGTGATGACTCGTTCATTGTTTTGTAAATTGGGGAGCATTGACGGTCCATCAACCCGGACTGGCTGTAATACAAAGGCCCGGATTAAAAAGGCAATTAATAATCCAATTACCACTGGGATAACCCAGCTCATAACCTGTTTAAATGCTTTCATAAAGTTTTCTCCTCGTCCATTTTAACTTATCTTTTATGATAAGCCTGATCAGCCTAATTTAACCATTATTTTTTTGGTTGTGCTCCTAGTTTTTCGATTACTTGCTTAGCAACTACCAAGTCACTCGGGTAAGGTAGGTCTTGACCCTTAACCTTTTGGTAGGCATCAGCCCCTTTCCCAGCAATTACTACCATATCGTTTTTGCTCATCGTAATGGCCTTTTCAATCGCTGATGCCCGATCAGCAATATATTCAACGTGACCAACTTGATCATGATCAATATGGCGGTCAATTTCTTCGGCAATTGCTTTCGGATCTTCGAATCCAGGATCATCAGTGGTCAAAATTACGTAATCAGCCCGTTCTTCGGAAAGCGCCTTACCAAAGCCTTGTCGCCGAGAAATTCCTTTATCTCCAGTTGCCCCAAGAACGACAATTACTCGATCTTCTTTTGCTTGAGTTTGGGCCCGTAAAAAGGCCACCAACCGCTTTACACTGGCGTAATCATGGGCGTAGTCAATGTAAACTGTGCCGTGGCCCTTAGTTGGTAAAACTTCCATCCGACCTGGAATGTGAGTCTGCTTTAAGGCCGCTTGAATCATTGGTGCCGTGGCCCCGGCTAAACCAGCTGAAATAATCGCTGCCGTGGCATTACCTTCATTGTAGTCACCGGGAACACTTGCTACGTATTCACCAGTTAAAGCCAATTCTTGGGCCTTTTGACTCTTAGCTTGTAATTCAAATTTTGATTCTGCCAGGTTACTTTCTAACGAATGATAAACAAAGTCCACTCCTGGTTGTTCGGTTTGACTAAAGACAAAAATCTTATCTGGATCCGTGGTTGCCTTCGCTGCTTGGAGTAATTGATCAAAAACTTCAATTTCCCGGTTAATGATGCAGACCTTGGCGTTTACCAACAATTGTTCCTTGCAATACAAATAGTTTGCAAAGGTTGGATGTTCATTACGGCCAATGTGGTCAGGGCTGATGTTAAGGAAGATCCCAACATCAAATTTTAATCCGTAGACCCGGTTCTTTAAGTACGACTGGGAGGAAACTTCCATTACTAAATGGTTCATCCCGTTATCAACGGCTTCCCGCATATCCGCAAATAGATCCATCGACTCGGGAGTGGTTAACTTCGACTTAAAGGTTTGATTAGGTTTGGGGCCTAAAACCGTATTTAAAGTCGAAATTAAAGCGGTCTTCTTTGCCGTACTCGTTTCTAAAGCATTCGTCGTAAAGTAAGCGGTAGTTGTTTTCCCCTTGGTACCTGTAATTCCAATCACAAAAAGTTCATTTTGTGGATAATCGTAAAAAGCCGCTGATAATAATGCCATTGCCTTTTGATCATCTTTGACAATAATCCCAGTTACTGGCTGATCGTAAGCTTGCATAGCGACATAAGCAACCGCCCCTTTTTCGACGGCAAGAGCTAGATATCGAGGTTGAAAACCAACCCCCTTACAGAAAAAGAGGGTGTTAGCTGTCTTTACCTTCCGCGAATCATACTCAACCGCTTGAAACTCGGTTGCATTTTGATTAACGACTGTAACTAAGAGATCGTGCTCTTTCAATAAAGCTACGGCCTCCGTTAGGGTTAAACTCATTGGATCAATTCCTCCGCTTGTTAAATTCACTAATTTTAATTTTACAACATTTAATCAATAAAATAAGCCCTGCTAACTCGACTTTCGACCTTAGCAGGGCTTTATTTAAATTAGGCTTTAGCACCAACCTTAACTAAGTTAACTTCTTCGTGGGGGTTAAAGTTATCAATAAAGTAAAGCTTGTACCAAACTAGGAAGGTGTAGATCGTCCAAATCTTCCGTCGATCATCGGTCTTACCTTCAAAGTTATCTTGGGCCATCTTCAAAATCTTTTCTTGATCAAAGAATTCACTAACGAAGTCTTGCTTCAAAATTTCAACAATTTCTTCGTAGAAGTCCTTTTGCCGTAACCATTCACGAACAGGTACTGGAAAACCAAGTTTTTCCCGCGTTGCCCATTCTTCTGGTAAGTGGCGGTTCGCTGCCATCCGGAAAGCCCACTTCGTTCCTTGATCAGTCATCAAATACTTGGCTGGGGTGTGGCCAGCAACCTTCATCATTTCCTTATCTAACAATGGCACTCGAAGTTCAAGGGAGTTAGCCATACTCATCTTGTCAGCCTTCAATAAGATGTCCCCTGGCATCCATTGGTGAATATCCAAGTATTGTTTCTTGGAAAGTTCGGGGACGTTTTGATTATCGATCTTGTCGTAAATCTTATCAACAATTGCTTGAACACTTGGCGCATCATTAAATTCTGGTTGCAAAACATCCGCTGCTTCTTCAGGAGTAAAGACCCGGGCTTGCCCAATAAAGGAATCCCGTGCGGCTGCTAGGTTATTGTACATGTGTAAACGACCATGGAAGTTCTTATGGTGTTTTAACCAGTCGGCAATCTTTTGCCGCTTAGCCTTTGGAAGCTTTTTTAATTGATCGGTTATCCACTTAATTGCCTTGGAGTTAGTATTGTAACCATAGGCTGTATAACCAGCAAATAGTTCATCGGCCCCTTCCCCAGACAACATTGCCTTGTAACCATTATCCTTTGCGAGCTTCGTCAAGAAGTACAATGGCACTACCGATGGATTAGAATCTGGTTCATCTAAGTAGTATTGAATCAATGGGAACTTATGGAAAGCTTCATCATTTGTCAACTTAGCATCGGTGTTCTTTAGGTTTAATTTCGCCGCTAATTCCCGGGCTTGTTTGGTTTCATCATATCCTTGGTCAAACCCAATTGAGAAGGTTTCGTCTGGGCGCATCATCGCCGTAACGTAACTTGAATCAACTCCGGCTGATAAGAAAGAACCAACCTTAATCCCATCGTCAGCGAAAGAGTGGGCCTTAACGGATTCGGAGACTGCCGCCTCAATCTTATCAACGGCTTCATCAAAACTTTCATCATCCGCATCGAATTCCGCATCCCAGTATTGCTTCATGGTGAACTTTCCATCCCGGTAGTGGAAAAAGTGGCCTTCCGGCAACTTGTAAATGCCCTTAAAGAAAGTTTCGTCTGTTGCTGGGTATTGGAAAGTCATGTATGGCTTTAAGGCCTTTTTATTTAATTGTTTTTCAAAATTTGGGTGGTCAAGGAATGACTTAATTTCTGACCCCACAAAGAAGGTCCCATTCATTTTACCGTAGTAAAGTGGCTTGATGCCAAAGTGATCCCGGGCCCCAAAGAGTTCTTGCTTTTCCCGATCCCAAATCAAGAAAGCAAACATCCCCCGCAACCGCTTCGTAACATCTTCACCCCATTCTTCATACCCGTGAAGAATAACTTCTGTATCAGCGTGGGTGGAGAAATGGTGGCCCAAGTTAATTAATTCTTCCCGAAGGGGCTTAAAATTATAGATTTCACCATTAAAGGTGATTGCCATTGAGTCGTTCTCGTTAAAAATTGGTTGATTCCCACTCTTAACATCCACAAAACTTAGCCGGCGGAATCCCATCGCAACCCCTTCGTCAACAAAGTGGCCGGAGTCATCTGGCCCCCGGTGAATAATTCGGTTCATCATCGTTTGGATTAAACTATCCTTCACTTGTGGCGCTTCATTGTCCACAAACGTAACGATTCCACACATTAAATTTCAACTCCCATTCACTCAAATTTACGTTAACCCTTAAAAGCCAATCATAACTGTTTTTTAGATATGCTTCAATCAATTTTTCAATTCTTTACTTGATCTTTGCATATTTTAACCTGGTTCTTAGTTGGTATCTACTTTTTAGTTTCCGTCTTTTTGTGACCTTGCTGGACGTAGACACTCAAAATTGCCAAGTCGGCCGGGTTAACCCCGGAAATCCGGGAAGCTTGGGCTAAGGTCTCTGGTCGAATCTTTTCCAACTTTTGCCGGCCCTCGGTTGCTAAACCGTCAACTTGGCTGTAGTCGATGTTAGCCGGAATCTTCTTCGCTTCCATCCGCTTTAAACGGTTAACCTTAACTTCTTCTTTCTTGATGTAACCTTCGTACTTCAGTTGAATTTCAACCTGTTCCTTTGCTTGCCGATCAAGTGGTTTGGCTGGTGCATCAATAAAGTCCATTAAACGATCATATGTTACATACGGCCGCTTTAAGAAGGCCGCTGCCGTTAAGGAATCCTTTAAGGCATGGTCACCATGAGCTTGGATAAAGTCATTGGCGGCGGAACCCGGCTTAATCCGGATGTTACCCAATCGATCAATTTCTGATCTTACTGTAGCCTTCTTCGCTTCCATCTTTGCCAGACGCTCATCGGAAACTAAACCAAGTTCATGCCCTTTTTCCATCAAACGGAAATCGGCATTATCGTGCCGTAAAATCAACCGGTATTCGGCCCGACTAGTTAAAAGTCGGTATGGTTCTTTCGTTCCCTTCGTAACTAAGTCATCAATCATAACCCCAATGTAGGCATCGGAACGCTTTAAAACAAACGGTTCCTTACCAAGGGCCCGCCGACCAGCGTTAATCCCGGCAATTAAACCTTGACCCGCAGCTTCTTCATAGCCAGAAGTACCATTGGTTTGTCCGGCCGTATAAAGATTCTTTACCAACTTGGTTTCAAGAGTTGGATGCAGTTGATGTGGGGCTACCACGTCATATTCAATTGCGTACCCTGGTCGCATCATTTCAACCTTTTCTAGCCCCTTAATTTGGTGCAAAATTTTTTGTTGGATTTCTTCTGGGAAGGAAGTTGAAAGACCGTCAACGTAGTATTCGTCAGTATCACGCCCTTCTGGTTCTAAGAAGAGTTGGTGGCGGTCCTTATCCGCAAACCGAACAACCTTATCTTCAATTGATGGGCAATAACGTGGCCCAACCCCTTCAATCACCCCAGAGAACATTGGGGCCCGATCAAGATTATCTCGAATAATTTGGTGCACCGTTGGGTTGGTATAAGTTAACCAACAAGAAAGTTGATCCTTAACTGGGAGGTAGGCACTATCCGGAGTATCAAAACTAAAGTGGTGTGGCGTTTCATCCCCCGGTTGTTCCTCGGTTGCCGCATAGTCAATTGTATTTCCGTTAACCCGTGGTGGCGTCCCGGTCTTAAACCGTTCAAGTTCAAAGCCAAGCCGTTCTAAGGCTTCAGAAAGTTTTACTGCTGACTTAGAATTGTTTGGACCTGATTCATATTGGAGTTCCCCAATAATAATCTTGCCTCGAGCAGCCGTCCCAACCGTTAAAACAACTGCTTTGGCATGGTACCGAGCCCCAGTATTGGTAATCACCCCTTTGCATATACCATCTTCAACAATCAGATCATCAACCGTTGCTTGGCGAAGCGTCAAGTTAGGTTCTTTTTCAATGGTTAACTTCATTTGTCGGTGGTAAGCATGCTTATCAGCCTGCGCCCGCAATGCCCGGACTGCCGGACCCTTCCCGGTGTTTAACATCCGCATTTGAACATAGGTCTTATCAATGTTATGGCCCATTTCACCCCCAAGGGCATCAATTTCACGGACTACGATCCCCTTGGCTGGTCCCCCCAAAGAAGGATTACATGGCATAAAGGCGACCATTTCCAAACTAATGGTTACTAATAAGGTCTTATTTCCCATCCGGGCCGCTGCTAAAGCTGCTTCGCTACCAGCATGGCCAGCTCCAACTACAATGACATCGTAACTTCCAGCTTCATATTGCTTTGCTTCTGAAACTTGCATAATTTCCCTACTTTCCTAAGCAGAATTGACTGAAGAGTTGATCTAACAACTCATCTTGGTAACTGTCCCCGGTAATTTCGCCTAAAAGATCCCAACACCGGGTCATATCAATTTGGACCAGATCAACTGGCATCCCATCAGCTAACCCCTTCAAAACGTCGTCTAAGGCTTCCTTTGCTTGGTGTAATAAACCAATATGCCGGGCGTTTGTTACCATTACATCCCCTTGATGACTTTCAATTCCTTGATTAAAGAAGAGGTGAGCAATTGTTTCGCCCAGTTGGTCTACCCCAGTATGATCAGTAATTGATGTCTTAATTAATGGTGTATCACCCAACATTGCCTTTAATTGATTAGCATCAACTTTAGTCGGTAAATCGGTCTTATTTAAAATCACAATTCGGGACTTCTTTTCGGTTGCCGCTAACAATTGTTGGTCTTCTCCCGTTAGTTCCCGCGAAGCATCGATTAACAAGAGAACTAAATCCGCCGCGTTTAAGGCCTGCCGACTTCGTTCAACCCCAATTTTTTCAACTTGATCATCGGTTTTACGAATTCCGGCAGTATCAATCAAACGTAAGGGGACCCCATTAACGTTGACATATTCTTCGATCACATCCCGGGTTGTTCCCGCTACACTAGTAACGATTGCCTTATCTTCATGTAGCAAGGTGTTTAATAAACTAGACTTACCAACATTTGGCCGCCCAATAATCGCCGTCGCTAAGCCGTCCCGTAAAACCTTTCCTTGTTTAGCCGATTGCAATAAAGCGACTAAGTGTTGTCGCACTTCAGTTGCCTTTTCTTTTAACATTTGGCTAGTCATCTCTTCGACCGCATCATATTCTGGATAATCAATGTTCACTTCAACTTGCGCTAGCACATCTAAGATATCCTGTCGTAGCTTTTTAATTAAACGGGAAAGGTCACCATCTAATTGGTTCAAAGCAACCTGCATTGATTGATCAGTTTTTGCCCGTATCAAGTCCATTACCGCTTCGGCTTGGGAAAGGTCTAACCGCCCGTTCAAAAAGGCCCGCTTAGTAAATTCCCCGGGTTCCGCTAACCGCGCTCCGTGACTCAAAACTAATTGGAGGGTCCGATTAGTTGCTAGTAACCCCCCGTGGCAATTAATTTCAACAACGTCTTCTTTAGTGTAGGTTTTCGGCGCTAACATTACCGAAACCATCACTTCGTCAACTTCTTCCTGCGTCTCAGGATCGATAATATGACCGTAATTAATGGTATGGCTAGCAACCTTCGTAAGGTCCCGATCTTTAACCAGTTGATTAGCAACCTGTAGGGCATCACTTCCACTAATCCGGATTATCGAAATTCCACCTTCGCCGGCCGGCGTCGAAATAGCCGCAATCGTATCAAACTCTGAATTTGCCACTATTATCTTCCTTTCTGCTAATAAAAAAAGCGCTCATCCCCAGCCAACTGAACTACTCAGTTACCATGGTCAAAGCACTTTCACTACTCTAACGAATTGATCCGATTTATTTTTAACACCGTTATTTTAGTAATGTCCCTTGGAAAAGTCAAGCCTTACGTTTTAGGGCTATTTAGGAGCAATCACAATACTCCGATGCGGTTCGCGACCGTGAGAATATGTCTTAACTAACGGTTCTTTTTCAAGCATTTGGTGAAGAAATTTCCGTTCGCGAGCTGGCATTGGATCAAGAAAAACAGCCTGGTGACTAGCGATTACCCGGGTAACGCTTTGCTGACCTAGCTTAGTTAACGCTCGTTTCCGCCGTTCCCGATAATCACCAACATTTAACCATACTTGCGGATCCTTAACACCACGATAAATTAAGAACGTGGTCGCCACGATCTCCATGGCGTTAAGCCGCCGCCCGTGATACCCAACGACTTTTCCAGGTTCTGCCGTCGTTAGATCAATTTTTAAATCGTGAACGGTTTGTTGCGTAATTTGGGGCTGAACTTCGACCCCCAGTTGCTTAAAAACATCAATTAGGTAATCAACCAAAGCTAAACTTTCCGTCTTCATTTTGGCCAAATTAGCTTCATAATGCCGTTTGTTTTCTAACTGTTCTCGTTCCTTATCAGTTAGTGATTGAACTGTTTCCACTTCATCCCTTGAACTAGGCTTTAGGGGAGTTTGAACTGGTTTATGATCACTTTTGATCACCGATAAGGTTGTTGGCTTGGTTGCTTCAATAATTGCTGGCTTTCGAAATAAGCCCAACCATCCCTTTTTAGGGGCTTGAATTAATTTAAAAGTTAGCTTATCAACGGTACATCCCAGCTGAATAGCAGCGGCGGCCTTTGCTTGCTCAACCGTTTTACCTTCAAATCTTGCCATCTTACCGCTTCTTACCCCGGTAAGCATTCTTCTTCGCATGGGCCAACTTATTCTTTTGCCGCCGTTCCTTTCGTTGCTTTTCTTCCCGTTCTCGTTTGATCTTGAATGGATTTTGCAGCAACAGCGTTTGAACAACTTGGAAGGCATTGGTAACTACCCAGTAAAGGGTAATAGCAGCTGAGAAGTTTAAAGCCATTACAAAGATCATAATCGGCATTACATATGTCATCGTAGTCGACATACTGTTCTTTTCAGGTAAAGAAGCCATCGACAACCAGGATGAAATAAAAGTAAATAAGGCCGCTAAGATCGGTAAAACAAAGTAAGGATCAGTATGTCCTAGTTGTAACCAAAGGAAAGACCCTGTCTTTAATTCTGGTGACCGCCAGATAGCTTGGTATAAAGCCCACATAATTGGCAGTTGAACCAATAACGGCAACATTGAAGCAAATGGATTAACCCCCGCTTCTTTGTATAGTTTTTGTTGTTCAACTTGCATCTTCTGCAGCGAGTCCCGATCCCGGCCAGGATACTTTTTTTGCAAGGCCTTTAATTGGGGTTGCAATTCTTGCATCCGTAACATCGACTTTGTTTGGTAATGCATCAATGGCAAAATCAAAACCCGGACTAAGATCGTAAAAATAATGATCCCCATTCCGTAGCCACCAAAGTGCTTAGCAAGCCACAAAATAAATTGCGAACCATTATACACAATGTAGTGATCCCAAATTCCCGTACTATGACTAGTAACCGGCTTATTTGAGCAGGCAGCTAAAATAAGCGTTAAGAGCCCAATTCCCGACAAACTTAGGGCTTTTTTCGTATGCTTTTTCAAACTTCAATCCTCGCTTTATCTTTATTATTCCTCAACTAATAGGTTAGCCATTTTCAAAGCATGAACTAAATTCTTTTTTACTTCCGCCATTTCTAATCCGTGAGCAGCTGGTCGCGCAATAACTAAAAAGTCAACTTCCGATTTTAATTGGGGCTTAACTTCTAATAAAGTCTGCCGAATTCGCCGTTTAATCCAGTTACGATTAACCGCATTTCCAACTTTCTTTCCCACTGAAATTCCAACTCGGAAATGAGGCTGCCCGGGCTTGGCCATTTGGTAGATAATGAATTTCCGGTTCGCTACAGATTGATGTGTTTCAAATACCCGTTGAAATTCGCTTTCCTTTTTAACCCGATATGATTTTCGCATTTTTTTGCTCCCGTTTGTATTAAAAAAGAGGCTGGACGCATGACGGCTATCAGTCATAGCCTTAGCAGACGCCCTGCCCCCTAAAATTTTTAAAAAAGCCACTAATTTAATAGTGGCCTCAAACTATGCAGATAATACCTTGCGGCCCTTTTGACGGCGGCGAGCTAATACCTTGCGACCGTTGCTAGTGCTCATCCGAGCGCGGAAGCCGTGAACACGAGCGCGGTGACGCTTCTTTGGTTGGAATGTACGCTTCATTGATTTGCACCTCCTCGTAAATCATTTTTATTTCTTTACTTTAAGTCCAAAAAGACAAACTCTTTAAACATACTGTAGAAGTATATCACACTTTTTCCGTAGAAGAAACCTTCATCCTGCGGAAAAAATTTTTTAGTTTTCCACAGTTTTATCCAAATAATCCACAGCGTTGTTTTTTATTTTCAAATGTTTTTTAGTTTTCCACCGTCTTTTCCAAAGGATTTTTAGTTTACACACCCTTGTGTTTTAAGTTATCCACAAGGATGTGTAAAACTCCCTGAATTTCTTTAACAGTAAGTATTAAGAGTTGTGTATATCCCCATTTTCTTGTGGATAACTCAAATTCAAGCTTCACTTTTCCTCAAATTCACTGGCTTGTGGAAAAATTCCACACAGCGTTGTGCTTTTTGGGGATATATTTTTTAACCGCCTGTGGAAAACTTTTAAAACAAATGCTAAAATATCGTTTGGTTTTATGATTATCCACAGTGAGGAGGAATAATT